>NZ_JASGII010000001.1:0-3000090 GCF_047602025.1 Gordonia sp. (in: high G+C Gram-positive bacteria)
CGCTCCTCGACGGCGAGCCGCGCAAGGTCATCGTCGTGCCCGGCCGGATGGTCAACGTCGTCCCCTGATCGGGCGGTTAAGCCTCCAGCTCTTTGGCGATCGACCGCTCGAGCTGCTCGGCCCCGACCGTCGGGACCTCGATCAACCCGTCGAGTTCCGTGCGGGCCTTCCGATAGGCGGCCTGCCGCTCGGCGGGCGTCGCGGCCTCGTCGGCGGCGATCATGACCAGGCGCCGCGCCCGCTCCAACGAATCGCGCTCCACCGGCGAGAAGTCGGCCTGCTTGCGACGACGGGCCTCGCGCTCGGCGGCGTCGAAGGCGGCGGCATAGTCGACGACGGCCTCGCGGTATTCGACGAACTCGGCCGGGTCGTCGATGGTGGCGCCCGGCGGGGGTCGCAGCAGGTCGGCCCGGCTCTTCGCCTTGTGGAAGTCGCGGGTGAGGGGTTCGCGGACGTCGACGAGCATGGGGTAGCTGATGATCGTGGCGAGGTCGATCTCGTAGTCCCACCAGCGCTGATCGACGTCGTCGTGGGTGCGCAGGGCGGTGCGCAGTTGCTCGGCGTTCACCCGGGTCAGCCGGTTCTCCTCGATCTGCGCGGCCGACTTCGCCTTCGCCATCTCGAGTTTGTACTGGCGGCGTTTCTCCACGGCCTTGTTGTAGCGGTGGATCCAGGGCCCGACGATGGCGCTGATCGGGAAGATCAGCCACCAGTACGACGCGACGAACGTGAGGATTGGGCCCACGACTCGATCGTAGCCGTGCTCGGTGCCGCCCACTCGGGGCACGGTGACCGCCCACTCGGCGGGGGTTGTACCGCCCACTCGGCGTACGCTCTGCCGCGTGGCCACTTGGGACCCGACGACGTACCTGGCGTACGCCGACCACCGCACCCGACCGTTCGTCGAGCTGCTCAGCGCCGTCGATCTGGGACCGGGCGACGCCCGCCGAATCGTCGACCTCGGTTGCGGGCCCGGCCACCTGACGCATTTCCTGCGCAGCCGGTGGCCCGACGCGGAGATCCTCGGTGTGGATTCGTCGCCCGAGATGATGGCAAGAGCAGAGGCGGGGAACGACGACCCGCGAGTGCGCTACGAAGTTGCGAGCGCGCAGACGTGGCGACCGGCCGACACCGTCGACCTGATCGTATCCAACGCGATGCTGCAATGGGTCGACGATCAGTGGGCCGTCCTTGATCGCCAGCTTGAAGCTCTCGCCCCGCGCGGCGTGATTGCCGTCGGAGTGCCGGACAACGCCGACGAGCCCGCGCACCGACTGTTATACGAGCTCGCCGATCGCGAGCCGTACCGGGCTGCGCTTTCTGGTGCGCGACGGCTCAAGCGCGTCGGACCCGACGCCTACCTCGACTACTTCACCGACAACGGACTGCGGGTCGACGCCTGGTCCACCACCTACCTGCACGTTCTCACCGGCGACGACCCGGTATTCGAGTGGATCTCCGGGACCGGCGCGCGGCCCTTCCTCCAGGGGCTCGACGACCAGTTGCGCCCACGATTCGCCGAGGAGTATCGGACCATGTTGCGCGCCGCTTACCCGGCTCGCGACTTCGGCGCAGTCTTCCCGTTCAGGCGGACGTTTGCCGTCGCGTCCCGTGGTTAGGGCGCGCAGTCAGGCTCCGTCGCGCAGCTCCTTGGCGGCGGTCGTGGCCAGCTCGTCGGCGATTTCGTTGTAGTAGTCGCCGTTGTGGCCCTTCACCCATTTCCAGGTGACCCGGTGCCGCGACTCCTCCTCGATGAGGCGCTGCCAGAGTTCGACGTTCTTCACCGGCTTCTTGTCGGCGGTGCGCCACCCGTTGCGCTCCCAGCCGGCCACCCACTTGGTGATGCCGTTCCGGACGTAGCTGGAATCGGTGTAGAGGACTACCGTCGACGGCTTGGTCAGCGCGGCCAGTCCCTCGATCGCGCCGGTCAGCTCCATGCGGTTGTTGGTGGTGTCCGGGGCGGCACCGGAGATCCGCTTCTCGTGGCCCTTGTAGCGCAACACCGCTCCCCAACCGCCGGGGCCCGGATTGCCCAGGCAGGCCCCGTCGGTGGAGATCTCCACGATGTCGTCGTCACTCACGCGCAACGACGTTACCGGCCGCGCCCGACGCTCAGGCGGCGGCGCGCTGGACCCGCGCGGCGCTCTTGGCCTTGGGCTTCGCCGTCGCCGGATCCTGGCAGTACTGGCCCTCCGCGGTGCACGGGGAGAACACCGTCGAGAAGTACTGGAAGGCCGAGAACGCGATGATCGGCAGGCCGACGAACAGCAGACCCGCGGCCGCCCCGGCGGGAGCCAGCACAATCGCACCGGCGATGCAGCCGGCCAACGGACCGGCACCCAGGAGCTCGGCCACGGGCAGCGTGACCGCCGCGCCGACGAGCGCGCCGATGATGCAGCCGGAGCCCGCGCCCAGGGCGGCGCCGATCGCCGCGCTGACGAAGCTGCCGACCGTCGAGCGGTTGGAGAAGGCGGTGAGCGCCTCGCGGTCGCGCTGGGTGAAGGACTCCGACGCCTTGTGTTTCACCTGGTCGAGTCCGAATATGCGGTCGTGGGCGATCGGGGTCACGCGGCGGGGCGCGCCGGCGCGAACCGGGGTGAGCGTCGCGGTGTCGCCGGAGACCGTCGCGGCGATCGGCCGGGCGAGGTTGTCGACGCGGTAGGTCAACGGCAGTTGGGCGACGGGCCGGCCGTGGCCGTTGCGGATCGTGAGGTTGCCGTCTTCCCGGGTGAAGGATCCGCCCGCGACGGTGATGGCGGCACCGTCGGCCGTCTGGCTCACCGCGTAGTGGACGGGCTTGTCGGCGGTGGGCGAGGCGGTCGCGATGCCGGCGCCCATGCAGGCCGCGGCGGCGAGCGACGATGCGGCGGCGAGGAGGCGGGTGGCGGACATGGCGAGATCGCTTTCTTCGGTGGGTGTTCTCGCCGTGGGACCTGCCGCGGCGGGGAACGTTGATTCGCTGCGACGCTATGTGTCGACGACGGCCCGCCGCCCCCATAGAACCACCGTGATTCGAACCCCCCACCCGAACGACGGGGTGCGGCCGGGCCCGTAACGGGTGCATTGCGATTCGGTCGCGACCAGCGAGAACACCCAGAGAGCAAGCAACAATAGTCACACCTGTAACAAGAGCTAGGATTCCTAACCATGTCCGTCAAACGCACCGTCGCCGTCGGGATCTCGGCCGCCGTCGCCGCCTCCGTGGTGAGCGCGACCGCCGCGCCGGCCGCCCAGGCGTCGCCCTGCAACGCCCTGGGCCCGGTCGGCCACGACGTCGGCAGCACCGGCAGCGCGGCATCGTCGCGCATCGGCATGGGCAGTCTGGACTTCGGCAGCTACTCGGCGCCCGGCAAGAAGCCGCAGCTGCCGCTCAAGAAGCTGCGCGGCGGACCATCGCAGACGGTGGAATGGGTGACCGGCCCGCTCAGCCCCAACCGCACCGACAAGCGCTTCTCGATCACCGCCACCGACGTCGGCGTCCCGTGGGACAACGGCCGCGGCCAGGTCCTGATGGCCTTCGGCGACACCTGGGGCAAGTGCAACGGCGCGCTGGTGTGGCGGCACAACACGATGCTGCGCGCCAACGGCAACAGCGACCTGTCGAAGGGCATCACCTTCCCGAACGCGCGTCCGGGGAACAACCGCTCCGGTGCGTCGGTGACCGCCGCCCACCCGACGTTCGCCCAGCCGATCACCAACGGCGTCGGCGTGAAGAACATCGAGATCGGCCGCATCCCGACCGCCGGCATCTCGATCGGCGGCGTGCAGTACCTGTCCTTCATGTCGATCATCCGCTGGGGTGCCGCGGGCCGCTGGGAAACGAACTTCTCGGCCATCGCCGTCTCGCGCGACAACGGCCAGACGTGGACCGTCGACAACAACACGATCCGCTCGCGCTACGAGTTGAACATCCCCGGCGTCCCGCAGACCAACACCGGGCAGGGGCGCTTCCAGGTCGGCGCCTTCCTGCGTCGCGGCCCCTGGGTCTACCAGTACGGCACGCCCAACGGCCGCTACGGGGCGCTGTTCCTCTCGCGCGTGCCCGCGAGCCGCATCCTCGACATGAACGCCTATCAGTACTACCGGGGCGGCGGGCAGTGGTCGGGCTACAGCGGCGACGCGGTGAAGATCGCCCAGGAGCCGATCGCCGAGATCTCGGTGCGCTTCAACAAGTATCTGAACCGCTTCGTCATGCTCGGCTCCCGCAAGGGCAGCATCACGATGCGCACCGCGACCAAGCCGGAGGGCCCGTGGAGCGGACCGCGGGTGATCGTGCCCGCGTCGCAGATCAGCAAGCTGTACGCGCCCTACATCTGGCCGCGCGAGACCGGCAGCTCGCTGTACTACGTCGCCTCCCGCTGGGACGACTACAACGTGATGCTCATCCGGACGGACCTGTCCTCCTTCCGATAGCCGCGCGGAACCGGTCGGTCGGGCCGGGGGAACCGTTCGCCGGGGCCCCTGCGTCTAAGGTGCATGAGCCCACCACCGGAATCAGCCCGTTTCGCCGTCGACCCCGTGGAGATGTCCGCCCTCGTCCGTGACTGGCGTCGCGCGGGGCAGGCGCTCGCCCGGCTGACCGTCGACGACCTGGCCCGCCCGCCCGGCAACGCCGAGTGCATGCGCGTGGTGTCCACCGCCGCCGATCCGGTCGTGCGACTCGGGCGCAACATCGCCGATCGCCTCGACGCACTCAGTGCTGCAGCGGAGCGGCTGCGGTCGGCGTCGGTTGTCGACGACGCGGGGGCCGCCCGCGTGCTAGCCGCCCTGGCGGGCCGTTAGATGCTCACCGCCGAGCAGGTCGCCGCCTGGCCGGACCGGCCGATGACCGATGCGGCCCGCGAGGCCCGCAGTTCGAGCAACGCGCTGCGCAACGGGATCGTCGACTCTCGGGAGAGCCTGCGTCGGGCGAGCACCTGGCGGGGGAGCGCGCGCGACTGGGCGACCCGGCGGTTCGACGAGGAGGTCGACCACGTCACCGAGGTGGCGCGGGCCATCTCCGCCTTCGCCGACGCCGTCGAAGCGGCCGGGGCGGAGTTGGCCGACGGTCGTGCCGCGGTGCTGCGGTTGTCGGACGAGGCGGCCATGGCCGCGGACAAGGTGCCCGAGTTCAGCCGCGACGAGGTCTTCGCGCAGATCCCGACGGCCGACCAGGACCGGGCGGTCGTCGAGGCCGACGAGCGGCTGCGGAAGGCGCTGGCGGACCTGGACGCCGCGGACCGTCGTCGTGCCGCGGAGCTGAAGGTCCTCGTGGCCGAGTTGGACGCGATGGTCGACGGACACGTCGACGTCACGACGCCGGAGGGACCGCGCGACCCCGACCAGGTGGTCACCCGACTCGTCGCGATGACGCCCGTCGGGCGACGAGAGTTTCTGGCGCGGATGAGCCCGCGCGACATCGACCGACTGGTCATCGCCAACCCGCAGGCCATGGGCAACCTCGACGGCGTTCCGTTCCCGGTCCGTATCGCGGCGAATCGGCGGGGCATCGAGGAGGCGCTCGACGGCGAGATCCGGCGCGGCGCCGGCGATCGGCCGCGCGCTCGACAGCTGCGGGAGATGTTGGGGTCGGTCGCCGACCCGGGCAATCCCCGACGCCAGGTGTCGCGGCAGTTCATCTCCTTCGCGAACACCCCGGCCGGCCGCTCGGTGGAGATGTACGGGTCGCTGGGGCCGGGCACGCGCTCGGCGGCGGTGTACGTGCCGGGGACCGGCACCCGGATGGACACGGCCGCGGCCAACCGGACGGCCGCTTGGAACTTCGCGAATCGCAGCGGTTCGCCGGTCTTCCTCTACATGGACGGGGTGCTGCCGCCGGATCTGCCGTCGGCGCTGTCGCCGAGGTTCGCCGAGACGCTGGCGCCGCGACTGGTCGAGTTCGGACGGTCGCTCGACGTCGAGGTGGCGGCCCGCGCGCCCGGCGCCGCGACGGTCTACCTGGGCCACTCGTACGGGGGAGCGGTCGTCGGGACGGCCGAGCAGCTGGGTCTGCGCGCCGACCGCGTTATCTACGCGTCCGCGTCGGGCACCGGGGTGCTGCCGGGCGGGTCGGATGCCTGGTCGAATCCGGCTGAGCCGCATCGGTTCTCGGTGACGCCGCCGGGCGATCCGATCCACCCGTTTCAGGCGACGGGCGCCCACGGGGGAGACCCGGACACGACGCCGGGCGTCACCCGGATCGACAGCGGCGACTATCACGACGGGCAGCGGGTGCGCGGCGCCCACGGCCACGGCGCTTACTTCGACGACCCGGACAGCGGCGCCTTCCGCAACATGGTGGCGGTCATCCGCGGCGAGGAGCCCGCCGCCTATGTCAGGCGGGAGCCGGACGTGTCCGGCCGGCGCTGAGGTCGTCGGCCCGCCGCCACCGGGCGAGTACGACGGCCGTCGTCAGCCCGATGGCCGCCAACACGATCGGGACGGCGACGGGCATCCCGTGCCGTACGGCCCAGCCGAACAGGGCGCCGGTCGCGACGTTGCCGATCAGGATGCCGACGCCCACGATCGTGTTGTACATGCCGTAGTGCGTCGCGACCAGGCGGTCGTCGGCGAGGCGCACGATGGTGTCCATCTCGAACGGGAAGATCAGGATCGTCGCAACGGCCAGACCGATCGCGGTCACGAACAGGGCCGCCGCAACGACACGCGTGCCGCCGATCAGCGCGGGTGCGATGAGGGGCAGGAAGGCCAGTCCCATGACGATCATGCCGACCACGAGGGCCTGGGTCGCGCCGAACGTCCGGCCCGCCCAGGCGGTGACGCCCATCTGTCCGGCGATGGCGACGACGCCGGTCACAACGAACACCCCGGACGTGATGATCGATGCCCAGCGCGGCGTCGAACTCCACTCCTGGGCCATCATCGGCAGCACTAGATAGACCTGGAAGCTCAGGACGTAGCTGCCGATCATCGCCGCGGAGAACAGGATGAACCGCCGATTCGCGACGATCTCACCCCAGTTCTGCAGCACTGAATCGCGCGCGGCCGACGTGCGGCCCGGATCGTCGGGGAGGGCGAAGAGCTGGGCAACGGTCAGCGCGCTGAAGATCGCGGCGGCCACCCACGCGGCGATCCGGAAGTCGAAGCCGACCAGTGCCGCGCCGACGAGCGGGCCGAGCAGGATTCCGGCCTGGTAGAAGGTGTTGAAGACGGCGAAGGCCTCGACGCGGCGCTCCCCCGAGTCCTCGGCCAGATAGGCGCGCACCGCCGGGTTGAACAGGGCGCCGGCGAATCCGGTGGCGGCGGCCCCGATCAGGATCCCGGGGACCGACTGCACCGTCGCCAGGAGGGCGAAGCCGCCGCTGCGCAGCAGACACCCGGCGACGATGAGCTTCTTGTAACCGAGCCGGTCGGCCAACGTCCCGCCGACCAGGAACATGCCCTGTTGGGAGAAGTTGCGCACGCCCAGGACCAGGCCCACGAGCCAGGCCGCCAGTCCCAATGTGCCGCCCAGGTAGGCCGCCAGATAGGGCACCAGCATGAAGAAGCCCAGGTTGATCGCGAACTGGTTAACCATCAACACCTTGCTCGCGCGGTCGAACGAGGAGAAGGTGGACCACCACGACTGTCGCCCGGCGGCGGACGCGCTCACCGTCGCGTCGCGCCCAGTTCCCGGGGCGGGGCGAGGCGCAGTGCGTCGGCGGTCACCGCCGTCGTCGGATCCTGTGGCTTGGGGCATCGCGTCCACTGTGTCACGCGGGTGCCGAACGGGTCGTCGATGGTCAGCGGTTGCTGTGGCGGTTCCCCGCCGAGCAGCCCGTTGTCGCGGCAGTAGTCGTCGTCGTAGATCGTCCCGACGTATCGCGTCATGCCGTCGGGGAAGATCGTCGCGACGCGGGCGCCGGGGCGGGTGCGGGCGGCCCACCCGGCGACGAGCGCCACCGCGCCCACGCTCCAGCCGCCGGAGACGTAGTGGTTGGCGGCCAGTTGTCGGCAGGCCCACACCGCCTCGGCCGGGCCGACCCAGTGGACCTCGGAGAACATCGGGTAGTCGACGTTGGCCGGGAAGATGCTGGAGCCGAGGCCGCGCATCAGTCGAGGGGCCGCCGGCTGGCCGAACACCGTCGAACCGACGGTGTCCACTCCGATGATCTCCAGATCGGGATTGGCCTCGCGCAGCACCCGGCCCACGCCCGCCGAGTGACCGCCGGTGCCGACCGAGCACACGAGGACGTCGATCCGGCCGAGCTGGTCGAGCATCTCGCGGGCGAGGGAGTCGTAGCCGGCGACGTTGTCGGGGTTGTTGTATTGGTCCGGCGACCACGCGGTCGGATCCTGCGCCAGCAATTCGTCGACGCGGTCGCGGCGGGCCTGCTGCCAGCCGCCGACGGCCGCGGGCTCGGGCACGATGTCGACGCGCACTCCGGCGGCGGCGAGCGTCTGGACGACGATCGGCTCGAGACCGGGGTCGGTGACCACGGTGACCGGGTGGCCGTACACGGTGCCTGCCACCGCCAGGCCGAGGCCGAGGGTGCCGCTGGTCGATTCGATGATGCGTGCGCCGGGGGCGAGGTCGCCGCGCTCGCGGGCCCGGGCGACCATGTGCAGCGCCGGACGGTCCTTCATGCCGCCGCCGGGGTTGTAGCTCTCCAGCTTGGCCCAGAACGGTGCGCTGTCGGGGGCGAAGGGTTCGCCGATCTGGACGACGGGGGTGTTGCCGACCAGTCCGGCGAGACCGGTGCCGCGGATCTGCGGTGGTGTTTCACGCATGGGGCGTCGGCTCCTCTCGATCGGGTACGTCGTCAACGGTGGCCCCCGGGCCTCAAGGCACACCGCGGCGCAACCTCAAGATCTGGTCAAGATCGCACCCTGGGGAGGCAATCGGGCGGCGGACCGGCCACGATGGGGTGGTGACCGTTCCCGAAACCCGACGCGGTGCGCTGGGATTGCGCGCGCTGGTCGTCGAGGACGAACCCGACCTGGGCGAGCTCCTGCGCGAGTATCTCAGCCGCGGCGGTTTCGACGCCAGCCTATGCACGGACGGCCATGAGGCGGTCGCCGTGGCACGGTCAGATCCGCCCGACCTGGTGGTTCTCGACCTCGGACTGCCGTCGCTGGACGGTGTCGAGGTGTGCCGTCGGCTCCGCACCTTCACCGATGCATACATCATCATGGTCACCGCGCGCACCGACGAGGTCGACACGTTGATCGGGCTGTCGGTCGGCGCCGACGACTACGTGACCAAGCCGTTCAGCCCGCGCGAGTTGATGGCCCGCATCGACGCACTGCTGCGGCGGCCTCGGTCGGGTGCGGCGGTCGACCAGAACGATCGGCGCGTCATCGGCGGCCTCGTCATCGACCCACGGGCGCGGGAGGCGAGCGTCGACGGCGAGAGCGTCGCCTTGACGCGGACCGAGTTCGACATCCTCGACGTCTTGTCCAGCAATCCGCGCGTGGTGTTCCGGCGCACCGAGTTGGTCGACCGGGTGTGGGGAGCGGACTGGGTTGGCGACGATCATCTCGTCGATGTTCACATCGCCAGCCTGCGCCGCAAGCTTGGCGACTCGGCCGCCGCCGGACGGTTCATCCGCACCGTGCGCGGGGTCGGCTACCGAATGGGGCCGGGGGTCGAGGATGGCTGAGCGCGGAGGAGCGCTGTGGCGTCGACTGCCCCGCGGCGTCGCCGGGCGGTTGCTGTTGCTGCAGGGGTTGCTGATCGCGCTGTGCGCGGGCACCGCCGGCCTGGTCGCCTACGCGATTGCGCCGACGGTGTTCCACAGCCACCTCGATCACGCGCACCTGCCGCGCGGATCGGAGCAGGCGGCGCACGTCGAGCACGCGTTCGCCATCTCGACGGTCCTGGCCATCACGGTCGGTGTCGGGGTCTCCATCCTGGTCGCCGCGGCGATGAGCTGGGCGATCTCCCGACGCGTCCAGCGCTCGGTGTCGCAGGTGGCGGCCTCGACCGCGCGGATCGGCGCCGGGGACTACCGGGCCCGCGTCGCGCCGTCGGGGGTCGCCGACGAGTTCGACGAGCTGTCCGGGACGGTGAACTCCCTGGCCGACAAACTCGAGCACGTCGAGGACACGCGCCGCCGCATGCTGTCGGACCTGGCGCACGAGTTGCGCACCCCCTTGGCCACGATCACGGCGACGCTCGAGGCGATCGAGGACGGGATCCGCGAACCCGACGAGCGCACCCTCGGCGTCGTTCGGTCGGCCACCGGGCGACTGCAGCGGCTGGCCGACGACATCGCCGAGGTGTCGTCGGTGACCGAGGGCTCGCCGTCCCTCCGGTTGACCGACACCACCGCCGACGCCATTGTCGGCGCCGCGGTGCGCGAGGCGCGGGCGCGCTTCGCCGACGGTGGGGTGGAACTGGTGACCGGACGGTCGTCGTCGGCGCCGATCCGCGTCGACCCCGAGCGGATGGCGCAGGTGCTGGCGAATCTGCTCAACAACGCGCAGCGGCACACCCCCGCCGGCGGGCGCGTCACCGTCGACGCGCAGTCGGTCGGCGACCGGGTCGCCATCGAGGTCACCGACACCGGCGACGGGATTTCCGCTGAACACCTGGCGCACGTCTTCGACCGCTTCTATCGGACGGACACCTCGCGCAACCGTGAAGCGGGTGGCACCGGCATCGGGCTGACGATCGCGCGGGCCCTCGTCGACGCCCACGGCGGCACGCTAACGGCGTCGAGCAGCGGGCCGGGCACGGGTGCGATCTTCACGATCCTGCTGCCCGCCGCGGGTTGATCGGTTGCCTAGGCTGGGGGCATGAGCACTCCCCAGCCGCGCTGGATCACCGAGACCAAACCGGGCCACAGCGAGTGGTACATCGAGCGGTTCCGCACGATGGCTGCCGACGGCGCCGACCTCGCCGGTGAGGCCCGGATGATCGATGCGATGGTGCCGCGCGGCGCGCGCATCCTCGACGCCGGCTGCGGACCCGGGCGACTGGGCGGCCACCTGCACGACGTCGGGCACGCGGTGGTCGGCGTCGACGTCGACCCGAAGCTCATAGCGGCGGCCGAGGAGGACCACCCGGGGCCGACGTGGCTCGTCGGCGATCTGTCCGAACTGGACCTGTCGGCCCGCGGGCTCGCCGAGCCATTCGACGTCATCGTGTGCGCCGGCAACGTCATGGTCTTCCTCGCACCGGGCACCGAACAGCTGGTGCTGGAGCGACTCGCGGCGCACCTGGCCGACGACGGGCGGCTCGTCGTCGGGTTCCACACGAACCGGGAGCTGTCGGTGGCGGACTTCGACGCGGCGGCGACGGCCGCCGGGCTGTCGCTGGACCTGCGCCTGGCGACCTGGGACCTGCGCCCGTGGCACGACGGCGCCGACTTCGCGGTGTCGATCCTGCGGCGCCGCTGAGAGTACGGCGATGAGCATGACGCCGGTGACGCTGCTGGGACGATGGGGATACAGAGAGCAATCGGTCGACGAGGTCGCTGCGTTAGTCCGGCAGACGGTCGACGGCCTGCCTGCCGTCGCAGGCGTTTGGGTTGAGATGCAGAGCGCGCCGGCCGGGAGTGACCTCCTCACCCGGGTGCCCGTCGACGTGACCAATCCGGCAGCCGTCGTTCAAGCCATTCGACGTCGCACCGACGAGCGGTGGGGAGGGCCGAATCCGCCGCACTGGGCATGCGATCTGTATCTCGCTGAGGGAGAGCGCTTTCCGCTGGGTATGCAGGTGGCAGCGTCGGACTCCAGGGGAAAGAACAGCATCGAGTTGGTCCTGCGATCACCCGAGCTGACCTCGGTCAGCGGGATCGACAAATGCCTGCGAGCTGTCGCGGAGATTTGGGACCCCGACTGGCTGAGCACGTGGGACTTCGACTTAATCCTCAAGGTTCGTGAGCACGGTGGAAAGTCAGGCGACATCCAAGTCGGCTGGAAGACGTACCTGTCAGACCGAGTCGAGGCCAACTTGCGAGAGTTGGGCAATTCAATCCAGGTCTCGCCGTGCGGCGGAGCTGGGCGCATCGTGACGTTGAGTGGCTCGCCGTCGTCACCGGACCTCGATCAAGTGCTTGGCCTCCGTAAGGCCCTTGGCTACGCCGCCACATGACGTCCTTGATCGACCAGGTCAGCGCACTTCTTACCGCGGCTAGAACGTCACCGTCGGCGGGTTCGACAACAGATCGACGCGGGCCGTCACGTAGCGGCGCACGGTCTCGCTCGTCGGGCCGTCGGCCGCGGTGTAGGTGACCGGGAAGGTCATTGAGCCGAGGGAGTACACCAGCGTCGTGGTCCGCCAGAGGAACAGGGTGCGCCCGAACTTCAACTCCGAGGGCTCGCCCCATTTCGCCGACCCGGGCACCGCGCCGAGGGAGTAGACGCGGTTGGGGCAGCGCGGCGGACGCAGGTCGGTCGACGACAGGCACTGGGCGAAGGCCGCTTTGATCGCCTTCTCGGCGGCGTCGGCCCCGGCTGCGGTCGGGACGACCTTGAGGCGCAGCTGCGACGGGAACGCCATGCCGAGCATCAACCAGTCCGGCTTCACGAAAGCGTTCGACGACGACACCGTGAGGTTCGGACCCGTGCCGGCGAACTGGGCGTAACCGGGGAACACGGAGATGTCCCCGCTGATCGGCTGACCGAACAGCGTGAGCAGTCGGCCGGTCTTGGCGCCATCGAAGCCGCGGATCCGGATCGCCGTGCGCATCATCTTCCAGCCCTTGCCCGACTTCACCGTCAGCACGCTGAACTCCGAGGTGGTGTCGCCGAAGCGGGCCGACATCCGCACGGTCGCTCGGGAAGCCTGCGCGGTGGACTCGCGGAGCACCTCGATGTCGCTGATCGGGGTCTTGGCGATCTGCTTCTTGAGGATGTCGTCGGTGAGGAACCGCGTCGACTCGGGCGGATGGGCGCCGAGGGAGAGTGCACGTTGGGCGTCGCCGGCGGCAAGGGCCTGGAGGTAGGAGGTGACCGTCGCGCCGGGCGTGGTGGTGGTCCCCCCGCGGAGCTTCCCGACGACGAGGGTGCCCGCGAGCAGGGCGATCGCCAGGAAGGTGGCGACGACGGTGCCCGTGATCAGCCAACGAGGATGGCCGCGCCGATGGTCGTCGAGCGTGCCCACATTCTCGTCGACTGTGCCCATTTTTCCGTCGACCGTGCCCACGTTCTCGTCGACGGACCGCCACTCGTCGGGGTCGCCGGGAAAGCGGTGGACGTCGTCGGACACGCTCTCGAGCCTAGCGAGGCGTCAGCGGTTCAAGAACGCCGAAACCGTCGACTCGAAGGCTTCCTTGGCCTCGATCATCACCCAGTGCCCGCACTTGGGGAAGATGTGCAGCTCGGCGTCGGGGATGAGGCGCATCGGCACCATCGCCATGTCCGGCGGGCTGACGCGGTCGTCGCGGCCCCAGGTGAGCAGCGTCGGGCAGGCGACCTTGTGCATCATCGCCCAGTACGGCGGGGTGTCGGCGGCGGCCATGAACTGCTGCTGCATCTCGAATGCCTTGGAGCCGTACATCATCGCGGCGGTCTTCTGGGCGTCCGGATTCGTCGCCGCCTCCCACCGCTCCTCGATGAGCTCGTCGGTGACGATGGAGCGGTCGTAGACCATTGAGTTGAGCCACCGGATGAGCTTGTCGCGGTCGGGGGCGTCGGTGAACTCCTGCAGGAGTTTGAGTCCCTCGCTGGGGGAGGGGCTGAAAATGTTCGGGCCCACGCCGCCGATGGTGACCAGCTTGGCAACGCGCTCGGGCTTCTTGATCGCCAGGTTGATGCCGACGACGCCGCCCATCGAGTTGCCGATCATCGGCGCCGACTCGATGCCGAGGCCGTCCATGAAGCGGGTGACCGAGCTGCCGGCGGTGAGGACCGGGTGGCCCTCGACCGGGTCGCTCACGCCGAAGCCGGGGAACTCCAGGATGAAGGTGTGATGGGTCTGCGCGAAGAAGCCCAGGTTGCCGCGATAGTTGCGCCACCCGTTCACGCCGGGGCCGGATCCGTGCAGCAGGATCAGCGGCGGGGCGTCGGGGTCGCCGGCCTCGTGGTACCGGATGACCCCCTTGTCGGTGGCCAGTTCGCGTTTCGTTGCGTCGTAAGAGACATCCACGAAGGCCATACTAGAACACGTTCTAGTTCTGTGGGCGACGGCTACCAGATGCGGACGCGCTGGTCCGGCTCCAAATAGAGCTTGTCGCCGGGTTTGACGTCGAACGCGTCGTAGAAGCTGTCGACGTTGCGGACGACGCCGTTGCAGCGGAACTCCGGCGGCGAGTGCGGATCGATGGCGAGGCGCTTGACTGCCTCGGCCTCGCGGGTCTTGGTCCGCCAGATCTGCGCCCAGCTGTAGAAGAGGCGCTGCTCGCCGGTGAGCCCGTCGATGACCGGCGGATCTGGGTTGGCGATCCGGTAGGCGACGAGCGCGATGGACAGCCCGCCGAGGTCGCCGATGTTCTCGCCGATGGTGAACTCGCCGTTGACCTTGTGGTCGGGGCTCAGGCCGGTCGGGGTGAACTGGTCGTACTGGTCGATCAGCGCGCGGGTCCGCTTGGCGAATTCGGTGCGGTCCGCATCGGTCCACCAGTCGACGAGGTTGCCCTGGCCGTCGTACTTGGCGCCCTGGTCGTCGAAGCCGTGGCCGATCTCGTGCCCGATGACCGCCCCGATGCCGCCGTAGTTGACCGCGTCGTCGGCGTCGGCGTCGAAGAACGGCGGCTGCAGGATGGCCGCCGGGAAGACGATCTCGTTCATGCCCGGGTTGTAGTACGCGTTCACCGTCTGCGGCGTCATGAACCACTCGTCGCGGTCGACGGGCTGCCCGATCTTGCCGAGCTCGCGGTCGTACTCGAAGGCCGACGCGCGCGCGACGTTGCCGATGAGGTCGTCGCGGTCGACGGTCAGCGCGGAGTAGTCGCGCCAGTGGGCCGGATAGCCGATCTTCGGGTTGAACGCGTCGAGCTTGGCGAGGGCCTTCTTGCGCGTGGCCGGGGTCATCCAGTCGAGATAGGTGATGTTGCGGCGATACGCCTCGACGAGGTTGGCGATCAGCTCGTCCATCCGCGCCTTTGCCGCGGCGGGGAAGTGCTTGTCGACGTAGAGGCGGCCGACGGCGAAGCCCATGGCGCCCTCGACGAACCCGACGCCGCGCTTCCAGCGCTCGCGGATCTCCGGTGCGCCGGACATCGTGCGGCCGTAGAAGTCGAAGTTCTCGTCGACGAAGGCCGCGGGAAGGTACGGCGCGGCCGAGTGGAGCAGCTTCCAGCGCAACCAGGTCTTCCAGTCGTCGATCGGGCGGTCGGCGAGCAATCCGGCGACTCCGGTGATGAACGACGGCTGTCCGACGTTGACCTCGGCGAAGGCGTCGGTGTCGCCGCCGGCCAGGGTCTTGATCCAGACGTCCACCGGGAAGGCGGCGGCCTCCTTCGCGAAGTCGGCGGCGGAGGTGAGGTTGTAGGTGGCGTCGGCGTCGCGACGCTTGACGACGTCCCAGTGGTGGGAGGCGATCGCGGTCTCGAGATCCACGACCGTCGCGGCGGCGCCCGCCGGATCGTCGACGTCGGCGAGGGCGAACATCTTCTCGATGTGGGCGACGTACGCCGCGCGGGTATCGGCATGGGCGTCCTCGCGGTAGTAGGACTCGTCGGGCAGGCCGAGGCCGGACTGGACGATGTGCACCAGGTAGCGGTCGGAGTTCTTGGAGTCGGTGTCGACGTAGACGCCGAACAGTCCGCCGATGCCGCCGCGCTGGAAGGCGCCGAGCGCCTGGGCGAGGCCGGCCTGGTCGGTGATCGCGCCGATGGCCGACAGTCCGCCGGTGATGGGCGCGAGGCCGAGTTCCTCGATACGGTCGGCGTCCATGAACGAGGCGTAGAGGTCGCCGATCTTGCGCTCGTCGCTGCCCGGCGCGGCGTCGGAGTCAGCCGCGGCGGTGATGATGTCGCGGACGTCCTCCTCGGCGCGGTCGCGCAGCACGAGGAAGGAGCCGTCGATGCTCCGGTCGGCGGGGATCTCGTGGGTCGCCAACCACTTGCCGTTGAAGTGGGCGTACAGGTCGTCCTGGGCGCGCACAGAGTCGTCGGTGAAGGAGAGGTCGAGGCCGGAGATGGGGGCAGTCGCAGTCACGATCTCCATCCTGCCTGAAATCCCCCATTCGTCGAGTGGGCGGTCGATCAACGCCGAGTGGGCACCCCAACGTCGCCGAGTGGGCACCTGGAATCCGTCGAGTGTGCGGTGCCAGACTGGACGCATGACCTATACGGTGCACCGCGCCGGCGACCGGTCCGTGACGACGACGGACTGGCTGTCGTCGTCGCACAGCTTCTCCTTCGGCGACCACTACGACCCGGAGAACACCCACCACGGCGTCCTCCTCGTCAACAACGACGAGACGCTGCGCCCCGGCGAGGGCTTCGACACCCACCCGCACCGCGAGACGGAGATCATCACCTGGGTGCGCTCGGGCAGCCTTGTGCACCAGGACTCCCACGGCCACAGCGGCATCGTCTACCCCGGGCTCGCGCAGCGGATGAGCGCGGGAACCGGCATCGAACACTCCGAGCGCAACGACACGTGGACCGCGACCGACGGGCTGCGCGTCGACGGCGCCGGGACCGTCGACGTCAGCTATGTCCAGATGTGGGTCATGCCCGACGAGTTCGGTCTCGACCCCGGTTATGACCAGGCCGACATCGGGGCCGACCTCGCCGCGGGCGGCCTGATCCCGATTGCGTCGGGGGACCCCGCGGTCGACTCGGCCATTCGGATCAGAAACCGGTCGGCGACGTTGTGGGCCGCGCGGCTGACCAAGGGACAGCGGGTCGAACTGCCGTCGAACCGCTTCGCCCACGTCTTCGTCACGGAGGGCGCGGTCAGGTTCGACGACGTGCCGCTGGCCGTCGGGGATGCGGTGCGCGGCTCCGGGCTCGGCGGCGGGGCCCTCGTCGGCGCTTCCGACGAGCAGGCCGAGGCGCTCATCTGGGTGATGGGCAAGACGCTGGGCGAATGACTGCCCACTCGGCGTGATCGCACTGCCCACTCGGCGGCGTTGGACCGCCCACTCGGCGTAACTGGACCGCCCACTCGGCGTTATGGCGGCGTGACGCGATTGTCATGGACCCGGTGCTGCCTGAAGTAGCCACCACCCTGTGACAGATGTGAAAATTGTGACTTATGAGGTTCTACACATCCATGGCCGTCGTGGCCGCCGCGGCGTCCTGCGTGACGGTGACGTCGTGCTCGTCGACGCCTACCGGTGCCGCCGCCGTCGTCCACGACTACGCGTCGGCGATCTCGCAGCAGAACATCAAGCGCGCGTCGGAACTGACGACCGCGCCCGGTCAGGCCGCCGACACCCTCACCGAGACGATGGACGGCATGCACGCCATGGCCGTCGACACCAAGGTCAAGCGCGCCGAGGACTTCAACGACGGCACCGCCGGCTTCACCCTGCAGACCACCTACCGCTGGGACGACAAGCGCTCCTTCGCCACCGAGACGCAGGGCACCGCCCGCAAGCTGTCGTCGGGCTGGCGCGTGCAGTGGGAGCCCTCGCTCCTCTACCCGGGCCTGCGCCCGGGCGGCGTCCTGCGCAACGTGCGCGCCGACGCCAAGCGCGCCCCGCGCGTCCTCGCCGCTAATGGCAAGCCGTTCATGGTGCGCAGCGCCGTCAACGACATCGTCATCAACCCGGGTCTGACCAAGGACCTCGGCGCGACGGTCCGCGCGACGGCCCGCGTCATCGCGCCGATGGCCCCGCAGATCACCTCTGACGTCATCCTGCAGAAGATCGCGGCGCACCCCAACGAGCCCGTCGTCGCGGTCACCCTGCGCGACCCTGACATGAAGGTCCTCGACGGCAACCCCGCGCGGATCCCCGGTGTCACGGTCCGCAAGGGCGAGAAGCTCGTGATGACCAACCGCCAGCTCAGCTCGCCGCTCGAGGACGGGCTCGGCAACTACTGGCAGGCCATCCGCGACGCGACCGCCGGCTGGCAGGTCGTCGTCGAGCAGCCCGGGCGCGCACCCGAGCGCCAAGCCGGTGACGACGGCCGCTCCGGCGGCGACATCTCGACCACCGTCAGCCCGCGGGTCCAGAGCGCCGTCGGCGACGCCGCACTCGACGTCGCACAGCCGACGACGATCCTGGCGCTCGACGCCAAGACCGGCGGCATCCTCGGCATGGGCCGCAACAAGGCCGCCGCTGACCGCGGTATCAGCATCGACGGCGAATACCTGACCGGCTCCGCGCTGGCCCCGGTCTTCGACGCGATCACCAAGCAGGCCAAGGCCACCGGCACGCCGTCGGACGAGCTGCTCGACCACCTCGGCCTCGGCCTCGTGTTCACCGTCCCCGGCGCTTCGTCGCCGCAGCGACCGGGCGTCTCGATCCAGCGCATCGACTACCGGCCCGGCGAGGTCCGCGCCTCCCTGCTGAATGTCGGCGCCCTCGGCGTCGCGCTGTCGCGCTCGATGTCCGGCGAGAAGAAGTCGGTCGCCCCGTTCATCATCAAGGGGCAGACCACCAAGATCCACGACGGCGAGCTCGGCAACCTCGACGGCGCGCTGACCCGCCCGATTTTGGCCGCGATGTCGCGCACCGTCCGCACCGGCGACGCCAGCGACCTCAAGGGCGCCAAGGGCATGCGCGCCCTCGTCGGCACCAACGGTCCGAACGGCCCCGGCTGGTTCCTCGGCCTGGTCGGCGGCAAGGTGATCGTGGTCTATACCGAGGGCCCGCGATCGGGTTCCGCCGCCCTGCAGGCGGTGCAGAAGTACCTGTCGGTCCGCTAGCCCTTGACCAGGCGGTAGAGCCGGTCGGCGGTGGTCCGCCACCCGACCAGGAACACCAGCAGCGTCAACGTCGCGACGCCGATGAACGACGGCGCGGTACCGGCGCCGAGCGCGGCGCGCAGGATCATGCCGACGACGACGGTCGAGATCCAGACGGCGATGCCGAACGGCACGACGCGCTCCGGGCGGAACACCCGCGCACCCGCCTCGGGCGCGCCCACCTGCGCGTAGACGTACATCAGCGCCCACCCGATGGCGGCGCCGACGAGGAACGGCGACGCGGTGGCGGCGATCCCGGCGATGTTCACGCCCTCGTCGTGGCTGCGCCGACCGGCGACCGCGAACAACACGATCATCAGGACGTCGAGCACCGCCGACACGAGCAGGGGAAGGTGCAGCTGCGGGCGGCGGGAGCGGATCCGGGAGGTCATGGACCTACGGTAGCTTCCACGCCTCGTCATCCGGCGGTCCGGGCGGCTCGTCGTCGTAGTCGTCCTCCTCGGCGCCCTCGGGCAGATCGTGACCCAGGATCAGGCGGCGCTGATCGTCGGTGAAGTCGACGAGCGGGCGGTCGGGATCGGCGGGCGGCCCGGCTCGCAGGCCCTCCTCCAGGTCGTCGCCCTCGTGGACGTCGTCGACGTCGCCCTTGATGCGACTGCGGAACATGACCGCGATGACCACCCAGCCGATCAGGGACACTAGCAGCCAGCTGACCAGGCGGTAGAGGATGACGACGACGGCCGCGGTGCCCTGGTCGACGCCGGCCGGACCCAGGGTGAGCATCATCGCCACGTCGGCGGGACCGATGCCGCCGGGCAGCACCGCGACGGCGGCCGCGGTCCCCTTCGAGACGGCGTAGGCGAGCGCCACGCCCGCGATCGACGGCCGCGTGCCCAGCGCCCAGCAGGCGAAGAGCAGGCAGAAGATGTCGGTGATCCAGTTGAACAGGCTCCAACCGAAGGCCTTCATGCCGTCGGTCCGGGTGAGCTGCACCGCGCCGAGCTGGTCGATCATCCGGGCCAGCCGCTCCTGCCCGGTCGACTCGGGCCAGTTGCGCAGGTCGTTGTGCCAGCGCAGGATCCGCGAACCCCAGGCGTGCACGGTCGCCGGGTGGCTGACCAGGTACTGCAGCACCGCGAGGAACGCGAGGACGCCGAGGATGGAGAACACCACCGAATACGGGTTCTTGCTGCCGCCGGCCATCAGTGCGCCGACGAGGCCCAGGATCATCAGGCCGACGCCGGAGATGAGGCCGGCCATGACGACCTGCCACGACGCGACGACGGGGTTGGCGCCCCAGCGCCGGGTCTCGCGGTAGGTGAAGGCGGGCGCCAGCACCTGGCCGCCGGGCATCGTCTGGCTCAGCGAGTTGGCCGCGAGGATCACCGACAGCGAGCGCCACTGCGACACGATGACGCCGGCCGAGTGGAACAGGGCGCGCTGCACCCGGGCGAAGGAATCCAGGTTCAGCATCGAGGCGACGAAACAGGCGGTGAGCCAACCCCAGTGGATGTCGCCGACGCGGCGCCACGCGGCGCCGAACTGATCGCGGATGAGATAAGCCTCGACGACGAGGATCGCCGCGACCGCGATGATCACGATCCAACGGAGCCACGTACGGTTCCGCCGCAGGAAGTCGCGCGGCGATTTTGCCATGCGGGTCAGGGTACCTAACCCCCAAGCCGCCGTATTCTGCCTAGTCTTGGTCCGTGACCGAATCGTTTGCCGACAAACACCCCGTCCCGCGCGGCGTTCGCGCCGCTGCCGCCTGGTCGTGGCGCCTACTCGTCATCGGCGCCTTCATCGCCGTGCTGTTCATCGGCTTCTGGCATTTCCGCGAGGTGATGGTCCCCGTCGCGATCGCCGTCCTCGGCGCCGCCGGCCTGGTACCGCTCGTCGACTTCCTGAACCGTCACGGCGTCCCCCGCTCCCTGGCGGTCGTGGCGTCGATGATCACCGTCCTGGGCACCGTCGGGGTGATCCTCGCCTACGTCGGCAAGGAGTTCGTCAACGGTTTCCCCCAGCTGACCGACCAGGTCAAGGCGACCGTCAACTCGCTCAAGGACTGGCTGATCAACGGCCCGATCGGGTTGCAGCAGAAGCAGGTCGACCACGTCGGCAAGGACGTCATCGACTTCCTGGAGAAGAACCAGCAGAAGGTCGCCGGCGGTGCGCTGTCGACGGCGTCGACGGCCACCGAGATCGTCACCGGCGCCTTCCTGACGCTGTTCCTGATGATCTTCTTCCTCTACGGCGGCGGCCAGATCTGGGCGTTTCTGACCAAGCTGGTCCCGGCCAACTACCGCCAGCGCGCATACGAGGCGGGCCACGCCGGTTTCGGCACCCTGGTCGGCTACGTGCGCGCGACGGTCATCGTCGCGCTGGTCGACGCACTCGGCATCGGCATCGGCCTCAAGCTCCTCGGCGTGAACCTGGCCCTGCCGCTGGCGTCACTGGTGTTCTTCGGCGCGTTCATCCCGATCGTCGGTGCGCTGGTCACCGGCGGCGTCGCGGTGCTGGTCACCCTGGTCACCAACGGTTGGGTGGCCGCCCTGATCGCGCTGGCCATCGTCGTGGCCGTCATGCAGCTCGAGAGCCACGTGCTGCAGCCGTTCCTGATGGGCCGCACGGTGCGACTCCACCCGGTCGCCGTCGTGCTCGCGATCGCCGCGGGCATCGTGCTCGGCAGCATCATCGGCGGATTGCTGGCGGTTCCGCTGATCGCCTTCCTGAACACCGCGATCCGCGAACTCAACGGCAGCGCCGCCGACGCGCCGGAGACCACCGACGGGCTGGTGCTCACCGCCGACCCCGACCCGCCCACCTGGGACAAGTGATGTCGACGCCGGTCGGGCAGGAGTCGCGGGCGGCGGCCCGGCGCGCGTGGTTGGCGCGGGTGCGCGAGAGCGTCGACGAGGATGCCGCCGCCCCGCTCTGGCGCGCCGCGCAGGTGTTCCGGGCGCTGTCGCTGCTGTACTCGGTCGGATTCCAGTTCACGATCAACGACGAC
This sequence comes from Gordonia sp. (in: high G+C Gram-positive bacteria), assembly GCF_047602025.1. GTDB lineage: Bacteria > Actinomycetota > Actinomycetes > Mycobacteriales > Mycobacteriaceae > Gordonia. Next base: position 21,704 of record NZ_JASGII010000001.1, read on the forward strand.
CTCGACCGGCCGCGAACGGCAGTCGTCCTCGGGGGCGTCCTGGTCGCGTGGTCGATCGCGTGCGCCGTCGCCTACCTCAACGGCTTCGGCCGCAACTGGCGCTGGGTGGGCGCGGACATCGCCGTCACCGCCGGGCTGATCCTGTCGACGTCGGCCGTCGCCTCCGCCGCGTGGATCGCGGGCAACCAGTCGTGGCCGACGACGCTCTGGGCGTGCAACGCGGTGATCTCCGCGGCGATCCTCGGCGGGGCGACCGGCGGTGCGCTGACCGGGCTGGTGGTGTGGGCGTCGTCGGTGTTCGTGAAGGGGCACGTCGACCTGAACTTCGGCCGCAACGCCCAACTCATCCAACTGCTGTTCCTCGGACTGGTCGTCGGCTGGGCGGCCACCAGCGCCCGCCGCAGCCATGAGCTGCTGACCCAGGCCGCGCGATTTGCCGCCGCCGGCGAGGAGCGCGACCGCCTCGCCCGCCACGTCCACGACGGTGTGCTGCAGGCACTGGCGCTGATCTCGCGACGGGGCCGGGAGATCGGCGGCGACACCGCCGGGCTCGCCGATCTCGCGGGCGAGCAGGAGCGCGCCCTGCGCCACTTCCTCACCGACAACGCCGACGAGGACCGTGGCTACGACGGGGCCGGCGGTGACGACGTCGATCTCGTCGCCCGGCTGCGCCACCACGCCGGACCGCGGGTGTCGGTCAGCACGCCGAGCGGGTCGGTGCGCGTACCGGCCGCAGTCGGCACCGAGATCGACGGCGCCGTCGCCAACGCGCTCGACAACGTCGCGCGGCACGCGGGCCCGTCGGCGAAGGCGTTCGTCCTCCTGGAAGACCTGGGCGAGACCCTGGTGGTCAGCATCCGCGACGACGGCGCTGGCATCGAACCGGGACGGCTGGAAGCGGCGGCGGCCGAGGGGCGGCTCGGCGTCGCGCAGGCGATCATCGGGCGGATCGAATCGCTCGGCGGATCGGTGGAACTGGATTCGACGCCGGGCGTCGGGACAGACTGGGAGCTGACCGTGCCCCGGACCTGGGAGGAGGGCTGATGACGATTCGCGTGATGGTCGTCGACGATCATCCGATGTGGCGCGACGGGATCGAGCGCGACCTCGTCGGCGAGGGCTTCGAGGTCGTCGCGACCGCCGACGGGGTCGGTGCCGCCGTGCGCCGGGCCGCGGCCGTGCGGCCGGACGTCGTGCTGATGGACATGCAGCTGCCCGACGGCACCGGCGCCGAGGCCACCGCGCAGGTGATCGCGGCGTCGCCGTCGACGCGGGTGCTGGTCCTGTCCGCCTCTGACGAGCGCGACGACGTCCTCGAGGCCGTGAAGGCCGGGGCCACCGGCTACCTGGTGAAGAGCGCGTCGCGGGAGGAGATGGTCGCCGGGGTGCGGGCCACCGCCGACGGACAGGCGGTGTTCACGCCGGGGCTGGCCGGACTGGTCCTCGGCGAATTCCGCCGGATGTCGACCGAGGGACCCGCCGACCCGGAGAAGCCGGTCCTGTCACCGCGCGAGACCGAAGTCCTGCGCTACGTCGCCAAGGGCATGACCGCCAAGCAGATCGCCGAGAAGCTGTTCCTCAGCCATCGCACCGTCGAGAACCACGTGCAGTCGTCGCTGCGGAAGCTGCAACTGGCCAACCGCGTCGAACTCACCCGCTACGCCATCGAGCACGGCTTGGACGACGAGTAGCCGGGCGCCGGGGGTCTCGATACAAATCCCTCGCAAGCTCGGGATTCACTCGACCACCGTTAGGAGCCGCCCTGCTCGCGGGCGCGGCGCAGGAGGTCCTGGACGCTGATCTCCTGATCGCGGTTGCCCGCGGCGCGCTTGCCCTCCGGATCGACTTCGTGGGCGCCGTGCTCGGGAGCAAGCGGGGCCTGCTGCGGCGGCGGACCCGGCGGGGCCGGGGGCTGCTGCGGTCGGCGCTGCTGGGGCGGCGGACCGGCCTGCCGCGACGGGGTCGGCGGCGGGGTGGTCGGAGCGGGGTTGTCGAACCGGATGCCGCCCTCGCCGAGGCGCCAGGCGCCGGTATCGGGCGCGGCGTCGTCGACGGGCTCGGGCTGCGGCTTGGACCGGGTCACGCTGGGGGTCACCGCCGGCGGGCGGCGCAGCGTGGGCTCGGGCTCGGCCGGGGCGTCGGGCCGCGCGAACCGGGTGGTGGCCGGCGGCGCGTCGTCGGGGATGTCGGCGACGGGCAGACCCGCCTCCTCCGCCTCCTGTGCGGCGCGCTCGGCCGCGCGTCGCGTGCGCCGCGACACCCGGTTGATGCCGGTGATCGCCGACGTCGGCGCGCTGGAGATGACCGCGCCGGCCGACAACGACTTGTTGCCCGGGGCGGCCGCGGCGTCGACCATCTGGTCGGGCTCGACCTCCAGGATCGTCTCGCCCAGGCCGAGCTTGCGCTGCAGCGCCTGCATCCACTTGGGCGCCCACCAGCAGTCGTCGCCGAGGAGCTTCATCGTCGACGGCACCAACAGCATGCGGATGATGGTGGCGTCGAGGATCAGCGCCGCGATCATGCCGAAGGCGATGTACTTCATCATCACGATCTCCGACAGCGCGAACGCACCGGTGACCACGACGAGGATCGCGGCGGCGGCCGTGATCAGTCGTCCGGTGTGGGCGGTGCCGACGCGGATCGCCTCGGTCGTCGACGCCCCCTTCTGCCGGGCCTCGACCATGCGGGACAACAGGAATATCTCGTAGTCGGTCGACAGCCCGAACACGATGGCGATGATCAACACCAGCACCGGCGCGAAGAGCGGGCCGGGGGTGAAGTTCGCGATGCTGGCGCCGTGGCCCTCGACGAAGATCCACGTCAAGATGCCCAGCGTGGAGCCCAGGCCGAGCGCTGAGACCAGCGCCGCCTTGATGGGCAGCACCACCGAGCCGAAGGCCAGGAACATCAGGAAGCCGGTGACCAGCACCAGGATCACCGTCATGAGCGGCAACCGCTTCATCATGGCGTCCATCGAGTCCTGGGTCAGCGTCGGCGTGCCGGCGATGTAGACGCGCAGGCCGTCCTTGTCGACCGAGCGGAGGAACTTGACCGCCTCGGCCGTCTTCTTGGTGTCGGACGGGTTGACCAGCCCGGCCGACATCTGGACCAGCATGTAGTCCTTGCCGCCCACGGAGAGGGTGTCGGCGTCGCCGCCGCCGCCGGACGGGTCGGAGGCCAGCGTGAACTTCTTGGTGAAGTAGTGCTGGTCGGTCGGCAGGCCGCCGTCGTGGGTGTTGACCGCCGCCTCCAGCTTGGGCAGCTTGTCGTCGACACCGGGGGCGTCCGGGTCGTAGATCGCGATGACCTTGACCTCTTCGGTGCGGGCCTCCGGGAAGGCCTTGTCGAACGACTCTTGCGCCTGGCGCGTCGAGTTGTTGGGCGGCAGGTACTTCTCGCTGATGCCGCCGAAGTTGATGTTGAAGAACGGGTAGATCAGGGCCAACAGCAGCAGGACCGTCGGGACCGCGGTCTTGACCGGGTGCTTCATCACCCAGCCCGACAGCTTGCCCCAGAATCCGTCCTCGACCTCTTGCTTGGTCTTGGTGCGACGCAGGAAGGACAGGCCGAAGGCGTCGATCTTCGGCCCGAGGATCGCCAGGATCGCCGGCAGCACCGTGATCGACAGGAACGCGGCCAGGGCGACCGACGCGATCGCGCCATAGGCAACCGACTTGAGGAAGCCCTGCGGGAAGAGCAGCAGACAGGCGATGGCGGCAATGATGATCGTCGCCGAGAACCAGACGGTCTGCCCCGCCGTCATGACCGATCTTCGGACCGCGGCTCTCGTCGTATAGCCCTCCGCCAATTCCTCGCGGAAACGGCTGACGATGAACAGGCCGTAATCGATGGCGATGCCCAGGCCGATCAGCGTCACCACCGACTGGGCGAAGATGTTCAGCTCGGTCACCGACGCCAGGAACGTCATGATGCCCAACGAGCCGGCGATGGTCAGGCCGCCGATGAACACCGGCAGTGCGGCGGCCACCACACCGCCGAAGACGAACAGCAGCATCAGCGCCACGACCGGCAGGGCCAGCAGCTCGGCGCGCTTGATGTCCTTCTCCATGCCCAGGCTCATGGCGTTGGCGATGGGCTGCAGACCGGCGAGGTCGAAGCGCGTGCCCTGCAGGTCGAACTTCTGGTCGATGTTGTCGAAGGCGGGCTTGAGGTCTTTGAAGTTGGCGAGGCTCAGGGTGTCGTCGACGCAGCCGGGATCGACCTTTTCGGTGATCTTGTCCTTCTTCCGCGGACACGCCGCGACGCCGATGCTGATGAAGGCCTTGTTCTTCTCCACGTTGAACATGCGCGCCTGCATCTGCTTTTGCGCTTCCTTCGCCAACGGGCTGCCGTCGCCGTTGTTGAAGGGGTCGTAGATGCCGGGGTGGTCGCGGCCGACGATGGCCTTGTCCTTGAGGGTCTTCTCGCCGTACTTGTCGACGAGGTCGTTGACGAAGTTCTCGACCTTGGTCTGGAACTCGGCGTCGGTGATCTTCTGCCCGTCGGGCGGGGTGACCATGAGGACGATGTCGGACTTGTGGTCGCGGCCGAGCGCGCTGTCGGCGTACTCCGAGCCCTTCACCGACTCCGACGTCGGATCGAACCAGCCGCTCTGCGAGAGCTTGCCGGGCAGGCCCAGGCCGTAGATGCCGAGGCCGGCCATGAGAACCACCATGACGGCGATGACGGCATAGCGCAGTCGGTAGACGAAGTCACCGATCCATCCGAACACCTCGAGGTCCTTTCCTCACCCGGTCCCGCCCGTGCCCGGCGCGAGACCCACGTCGCGCCATTCTTCCAGGTCCGGCCTGAAATAAGGCTGAGCAGGGCCGTTTTCGCGTTTGCGTGGTCAGCGCAGCAACGACGACAGCGGCCGGAACGGGGGCAGCCAGGCGCCGTCGTCGGGCAGGGCGTCGAGGCTGATGCGCGGCAGCGGTTCGCGGAAGACGCCGGGGATGTCCTCGAGGTCGACGAAGGTGATCCCGTCGAGTTCCTGCGCCCAGCTGGCGTGCTCGCGGAAGCCGATGACGGTGACCGGCACGCCGTCTTTGGCGAGGTCGAGGAGCGGTTCGCGGAAGGCCTGGCCGTCGGCGGAGGCGACGATGAGCCCGGCGAGCCCGGTCGTCGCGTGGCGCAGCTCGATGTGGTCGAGCATGTCCTCGTCGACGTCGGAGTCGTCGGTGATCTTGGGCTTGGCGAAGACGGCGTAGCCGACGTTGCGCAGCGCGTCGACCCACGGCCGGACGACGTCCGCACTGCCGGGGCTGACGTTGGTGAAGACGGTGGCCTCGGGCTCGATCTGCGCGGAGACGCCGGCGGGCAACGATCCCGCGTCGTCCTTGGCGCGCAACTGATCGGTCTGGCCGAGCAGCCACCGGCCGACGGCGTCGAAGCGCGGCCGGTGCGCGGCGGTGGGTCGACCGCCGATGATGGCGCCCAGGCCCATGTCCATGTTCGGGGCGTCCCAGACGAGCAGGACCCGACGGGCCTGCGACTGCCCGGAGATCACCTCGGCGGTGCCGGGTGCGGCGGTGTCGGTGCTCATTGCTCCCCCTCGGCGCGGGTGTAGACGAACTCGGTGACGACGCGGCCCTCGTCGGCGGCGCGCGCCTCGAACTTGGTGGTCGGCCGGGCCAGCGAGATGGGGGAGTCGCCGTCGAGCGGGACGACGTGGGTGCGCGTGGTGTCCTGGTTCTCCAGGAGTTCGCGGATCCACTCGGTGTAGTCGGCGTGGTCGGTGGCGATGTGCAGCACTCCGCCGTCGACGAGCTTTTCGGCCATCGTCGCGATCGTCCCCGACTGCAGCAGTCGGCGCTTGTGGTGGCGGGCCTTCGGCCACGGGTCGGGGAAGAAGACGCGGATCCCCTGCAGGCTCTTGTCCTCGATCAGCTCGTCCAACACGATCACCGCGTCGCCGCGGATCATGCGCACGTTGGTGAGCCCGCCGCGGTCGACGAGGCCGAGCAGCTGGGCCAGGCCGGGCTGGTAGACCTCGACGGCGATGACGTTGAACTCCGGCTCGTCGGCGGCCATGGCGGCGGTGGAAACACCGGTGCCCGAACCGATTTCGAGGATCAGCGGCGCCGAGCGGCCGAACCACCCGTCGGCGTTCAGCGGCGGCTCGGTGACCTTGCCGTCGGGGTCGCGGCCGACGCGCAGGTCGCGGCCCAGCGTGGGCCAGAGGGTCTCCCAGTTGCGGCGCTGCCCCGGCGTCAGGGTGCCGCGCCGGAACCGGAAGCTGGTCACGCGCGGGTACAGGCGGGACTGATCGACGGTTTCGCTCACCCGACCATGGTCTCACCTGCTTACATGGGGACTGTCGACTACGGGGAGGTTCGACATGTCGGAGCGTCGGGGGGCGCGATTCGGCCGGGTGGTCCTGGCCGGTCCGGGAGCCAACGATTCAGCTGTACTCGAGCGCGTGCTGGTCGCCGAGGGATTCGCCGTGAGCGACGGCGGACCCGCCGCGGTCGGCCTGTGGTGCTTCGACGTCGCCGCCGACCCGCCCTCGGTCGTCGACGTCCGCCGGCTGGCCCAGCGCTGCGATGCCGTCGCCCTCGTCGGGTGCGGCATCGAGGACTGCCCGACGTGGCCGGCGCGCGTCGAGCGCTGGTGCGACGACCTCGACCCGCACGGCGCGCTGCCGGTATTCGCCGTCGCCCTGGGCCTGCCGGGCGACGGTCCGTCCGGGGTCGACGAGCTGTTGGCGTGGGCCGACGAGCAGTCGACGGCATGTGCCGCGGCCAAACTGTCCCGCCGCGATTCCGCTGAGCGCCTCACCGGCCTGCGCGTCGGTTCGGCGGCCGTGCGCACCTGGGCCGGCGGCGCGATCCACACCGGGTTCCGCGAACTCGCGGCCGTGGGCGGTCGGGAGGCGGCGGTACTGCGGGCCGGCGACGTCGACGCGTTCACGCGGTGGCTGCGCACCGCCGTCGACGACTTCGAGACACGCGTCGTCGATGCCGCCGCCGGGCACGCGCAGCACCTGCGGGCGACCGCGACGGTCGGGCTCGACGCGCACGAGCGCCAGGGTCCGCCGCCCGGTCCGGCGCGCACACCGGTGCCGTGGCCGGGCCGCGGGTGGGGCGCCGAGGACGCGGTGATCGTCGTGCTGGGCGCCTCCAGCGGACTCGGGATCGGACGGTTGGTCGCCGGGTCGATGTCCGGCTGGCTGCCCGGGTGGTGGGCGCTGCTGCTGGCGACGCTGCTCGGCGTCGCTGTCGCCGGGGGCGTCGTGGCGCTGCGACGTCGGGTGGCGCTGCGCGGTCAGGCCCGCGCGTGGGTCGCCGAGGTCGTCGCCGACGCCCGGGCGCGCACCGAGTGGCGGGTCGCGGCGCTGCTGTCCGGCGTCGAACCGGCTGTCGTCGCCCGGGTCCGCCGAGCCGCTTGAGGCGGGCGCTGGAAAATCCGAGGGAACCGTTCGCGGGCGCGCTGCGTCTAAGTAACTGATGGACGGTTTCGAGGACGACTTCACCGGTGATGCGCCGGGCGCCGGGGGCGTCGGCGAGCACCTGTGGCTGGCCGACGACCACCGGGTGTGGGACCTGGGTCCGGCGACGGTCGACACCGATGCCGACGGGGTGCGCGACAGCCTGTCGCGGACCGACGCCGACGGCTTGACGGTGTTCACCGATTCGGACCGGGACGGCGGCGTCGACCGGATCACGCGGATCGCCACCGACGGGTCGGTGTCGTCGTCGGTGTACGACCGGGAGACCGGGCGGTGGAGCGCGACGAAGCCGGGACGGCTGCGGTGAGCGGCAGAGCGTCCAAGACTTGCGGTCGGGGCCAGTCGTAATCGGGGGGTTGACTGGCCCCGACCGTCTCTCCCGGGGGCCCGTGTGACGGGTGGGACGAAGGGCCTGGAGTGGCGAACCCAACTCGTGATCAAGCAGGTCAATCGACTATCCTGAGGGGCAGACTGACCGCGCTGCAGGCGGTCGAGACTTCAGGAGACCCACCCATGACCTCTGCCACGATTCCCGGGCTGGACGCCGCCAGCGCACCCACGAAACACGCTGACCTGCTCGCTTGGGTCGCCGAGGTCGCCGAGCTGACCCAGCCGGACCGCGTCGTCTGGTCCGACGGCAGCGACGAGGAGTGGGACCGCCTGACCAAGCAGCTGGTCGAGGCCGGCACCATGGTCAAGCTCAACGACGAGAAGAAGCCCAACTCCTTCCTCGCCCTCTCCGACCCCGCCGATGTTGCCCGCGTCGAGTCCCGCACCTTCATCTGCAGCAAGACCGAAGAGCAGGCCGGCCCGACCAACAACTGGGTGGACCCCGACGAGATGCGGGCCACCATGACCGAGCTGTACCGCGGCTGCATGCGCGGGCGCACGATGTTCGTCATCCCGTTCTGCATGGGCCCGCTCGGCAGCGACGACCCGAAGCTCGGCGTCGAGATCACCGATTCGGAGTACGTCGTGCTCTCGATGCGCGTGATGACCCGCGTCGGCCCCAAGGTCCTCGAGGCCCTCGGCGACGACGGCTTCTTCGTGAAGGGCCTGCACTCGGTCGGCGCCCCGCTCGAGCCGGGCCAGGCCGACGTGCCGTGGCCGTGCAACCCGGACAAGTACATCACCCACTTCCCGGAGGACCGCGAGATCTGGTCCTACGGTTCGGGCTACGGCGGCAACGCGCTGCTGGGCAAGAAGTGCTACTCGCTGCGCATCGCGTCGGCCATGGCCCACGACGAGGGCTGGCTCGCCGAGCACATGCTGATCCTCAAGCTGATCAGCCCAGAGAACAAGTCGTACTACGTCGCCGCCGCCTTCCCGAGCGCCTGCGGCAAGACGAACCTCGCCATGATCCAGCCGACCATCCCCGGCTGGCGCGCCGAGACCGTCGGCGACGACATCGCCTGGATGCGGTTCGGCAAGGACGGCCAGCTGTACGCGGTGAACCCGGAGTTCGGCTTCTTCGGCGTCGCCCCGGGCACCAACCACTCGTCGAACCCGAACGCGATGAAGACCATCGAGGCCGGCAACACGATCTACACGAACGTGGCGCGCACCGACGATGGCGACATCTGGTGGGAGGGCCTCGAGGGCGACCCCGAGCACCTCGTCGACTGGAAGGGCCAGGACTGGTACCGCGGCAAGACCGAGACGCCGGCCGCCCACCCGAACTCGCGCTACTGCACCCCGCTGTCGCAGTGCCCGTCGGTCGCCCCCGAGTGGGACGACCCGGCCGGTGTGCCGATCTCGGCGATCCTCTTCGGCGGTCGTCGCAAGACCACCGTGCCGCTGGTGACCGAGGCCCGCGACTGGGCGCACGGCGTCTTCATGGGTGCGACGGTCGGCTCCGAGCAGACCGCCGCCGCCGAGGGCACCGTCGGCCAGGTCCGCCGCGACCCGATGGCCATGCTGCCGTTCATCGGCTACAACGTCGGCGACTACCTGCAGCACTGGCTGACCATCGGCCAGAAGGCCGGCGCCAAGCTGCCGAAGGTCTACTACGTCAACTGGTTCCGCCGCGGCGACGACGGCCGCTTCCTGTGGCCGGGCTTCGGTGAGAACAGCCGCGTGCTCGAGTGGATCATCAACCGCATCGAGGGCAAGGCCGACGGCAAGGAGACCCCGATCGGGATCGTCGCGACCCCCGAGTCGCTGAACCTCGACGGTCTCGACGTCGACGCCGCCGACGTGGCCGAGGCGCTCACCGTGAACTCCGCCGAGTGGCAGAAGGAACTGCCCTCGATCAACGAGTGGTTCGACTTCATCGGCGACAAGCTCCCCGCCGAGCTGGGCGCCGAGCTCGACGCGCTCACCAAGCGCCTCGCCGACTAGCCGCCCCGCAAACCCGACAGTTCAGGACAATCCCCGCACCGAAAAGGTGCGGGGTTTTGTTCCGTTGGGTCGGGTTTGCGGACCAGCGGTGGCCCCAACGACGAACGCCGCCCGCCCCGAGGGGGCAGACGGCGTTCGCGGATTGCCGAAGATCTAGCGCTTGGCCTTCTTGCGCTTGGCCTTGGCGCCCTTGCCCTGGGCGGCGAGAGCAGCCAGGACGGTGGTGGCCAGACCGGCGACGATCAGGGCCCAGCCCGACCAGCCGATGCCGATGTTCTCCTCGAGGATGCCCCCGAAGTCGACGCTCTCCTTGAGGGTGAGGCCGCGGATGATCAGGATCAGCGTGCCGACGCCGGCCAGGGTGGCGGCGACGAGGTTCCACGGACCGGCCGGGATGACCTCGTCGAAGAACACGGCCGCGACGAGAACGATGACGGCAGCGAGGACCAGCAGGCTGCCGACCAGCGCCCAGCCGTGCCACGCGTTGACGCCGCCTTCGCGAACCTGCACGCCGAGCGCCGGGACGACACCCTTCGCGTAGACGTAGTGGTTGAACACCGAGAAGATCAGCGCCAGCACACCGGCGCCGAGGGCACCGAGGCCGAAGACGTTGGCCTTCTTCACGTCGTCGCGGGCCTCAGCGGTGAGGTCCTTGGTGGCGTCGACAGTCTTGTCGGCAGCCTTCTCGACGGCGTCAGCGGTCTTGCCCGCTGCCTTCTTGGTGGCGGCGGCAGTCTTGTCGGCGGCCTTCTCGACGGCGTCGGCGGTCTTGCCGGCGGCCTTCTTCGTCGTCTTGGCTGCCTTCTTGGTGGCGTCGACGGCTTCGTCGGCCGCCTTCTTGGCGTTCTTCTTGATTTCGGCCATGTGTGTTAACTCCTGGATAGACCGTGGCGGGTCCGACGTGTGTCTGACCACTATGTGCGGTCGAATCCTATGCAGAGGGGCGGCCTCGCCGCCAACCGGGGACCCACGGTGGGCGTATGGCTTCCCCTTCCGGGCTCCTCGTGGGCCGATGTCGGAACGCGGCCCGATGTGGCACGGTAGAACCATGACGCCACGCCATGCCGTGATCGAAGACTTCGCTGCGCGCGCGACAGACCTGGCCAAGGTCTACGGATCGGGAGACACCGCCGTGCACGCGCTGCGCGGGGTCGACGTCGAGTTCCCCGTCGGGGAGTTCACCGCCATCATGGGCCCGTCGGGCTCGGGCAAGTCGACGCTGATGCACTGCCTCGCCGGCCTCGACAACCCGACGTCGGGGGAGGTCCGGCTGGGCGACACCTCGCTCGACGGCCTAGACGACAAGGCCATGACGATCCTGCGCCGCGACCGCATCGGGTTCGTCTTCCAGTCGTTCAACCTGGTGCCGACGCTCACCGCGCGGGAGAACATCACCCTCCCGTGCGACATCGCCGGCCGCAAGGTCGACGAGCAGTGGATGGACACCGTCGTGACCCGCCTCGGCCTGGCCGACCGCCTCGACCACCGGCCCAGCGAACTCTCCGGCGGGCAGCAGCAGCGCGTCGCCTGTGCCCGCGCCCTCGTCGGGCGGCCGGCCATCATCTTCGGCGATGAGCCGACCGGCAACCTCGACTCCCGCTCGTCGGGCGAGGTGCTCTCGATCCTGCGCGCCGCCACCGACGACTTCGACCAGACCGTCGTCATCGTCACCCACGACCCGCGCGCGGCCTCCTACGCCGACCGCGTCGTCTTCCTCGCCGACGGCCAGATCGTGCACGAGCTGCGCAACCCCGACGCCGACAGCGTCTTCGCGGTGATGCGCAACCTCGACGAGAAGATCGCCGACGACGCCCCCGACACCGAGGTCATCGCCATCGGCCGGGGCCCGCTCCACGCTGCGGAGACCAAGCCGATCCGGATCAACAAGGGCAAGAAGTAGTCGTGGCGTCAGTCATGCGCCGGGTGTCGGTCCGGAACCTCGCCGCGCACAAGGTCCGCCTCTTCCTCACCATCTTCTCCGTGGTGCTGGGCACCTCGTTCGTGGCCGGCTCGATCATCTTCACCTCGAGTATCTCCAACGCGTTCACCAGCATCTTCGACAAGACGGCGCAGGGCGTCGCGGTGCAGGTCGCACCGAAGAACCCGTCGGCGATCCAGGCGTCGGGGGCGCAGGTCAGCCCGGGCGTGCCCAACTCGATCGTCAGCACCATCGTCGCCAACCGCGAGCAGCTGGGCTACGACCGCCTCTCGATCAACTACAACGGACTGGTCGCCGTCGCGCAGGCCGACGGCAAACCGCTGCAGACCGGCAATGCGCCGAGCATCGGCACCACCTACCTGTCGCCGAGCGAGGCCGTCGCCAAGGCCGAGAACACGATCCTGCCCGGCGGCCGTGGGCCCCGGCGCCCCGGTGAGGTCGCGATCAACAAGACCGCCGCCGACAAGGCCGGGTTGAAGGTCGGGTCGCGCACCCGCGTCGTGGCCGGGCAGGGCACGTCCGAGCCGCTCGACGTCAAAGTCGTGGGCCTGCTCGATTGGCCGGTGGAGGTCGGCGGGTTCGTCAACGTCGCGTTCGACGAGGACACCGCCCGCCAGCTCTACTCCGACGGCAGCCACTCGGGCACCGTGCAACTTTCGGCGCAAGACGGCGTTTCCGACGACGAGCTGGCCCGGCGGGTGCGCAACTTGCTCGGCCCGACGGCGCTGAAGATCCAGACCGGCGACGAGGTGCGGCAGGAGAGCAAGGACGCGATCAACAAGTTCCTGCAGATCTTCACCTACATCCTGTTGGCGTTCGCCGGGATCGGGATCATCGTCGGGACGTTCATCATCTACAACACGTTCGCGATGATCGTCGCCCAGCGGAACCGCGAACTCGCGCTGCTGCGGGCGATCGGCGCGAGCGAGGGCCAGGTCTCCAGATCCGTGCTCACCGAGGCATTCCTCGTCGGCCTGGTCGGGTCGGCCATCGGATTGGTCGTCGGCATCGGGCTCGCGGCCGGGCTGCGGGCCATCGCGATCGCGACGACCGGCCTGCCCGACGGTGGCCTGCGGATCACGCCGACCGCCATCATCGCCGCCCTGGTCGTCGGCGTCGTGGTCACGATGCTCAGCGCATGGCTGCCGGCCCGTCGTGCCGCGCGGGTGGCGCCGGTCGAGGCGATGCGTTCGACGATGGCCGAGCCGAAGTCGTTGCACTCCCGGACGGTTGTCGGCGTCCTGTTCGCCGCGGCGGGCATCGCCATCACGGTGGCCGCCGCGCTGCACCAGGGCGTCGGACCGGCGCTCGCCGTCGGGTTGGGCGCGGTCCTGCTGATCGTCGCGGTCGTGCTGACCGCACCCGCGCTGTCGCGGCCGTTCCTGGCGGTCATCGGGGTGATCACCCTCCCGTTCGGCAAGCTCGGCCACCTGGCCCGCACCAATGCCGCCCGCAACCCGCGGCGCACCGCGGCGACGGCGTTCGCCCTCACCATCGGCCTGATGCTCGTCGCGGTGATCGGCACCCTCGGCTCGACGTTCAAGGCGACCGTCGACGAGTCGCTGGACAAGAACGTGAAGGCCGACTTCTTCGTCACCGGCGTCAACAACCTCCCCGTGCCGCCGCCGGTGCTGCAGGCGGTCAAGAACACCGACGGCGTCGACGAGGCGGTCGGCACCGGACTGGCCGTCTCGACCGTCGACGACAAGCAGGTCATGGGCCGGGGCGTCATGGGCGGCAAGCTGCGCGACCTGATCAACTACAAGATCGTCGACGGCGAGGATGTGACCGACGACGGCATGATCGTCGACGCACCGACCGCCCGCGGCCAGGGGTGGGACCCGGGCACGACAGTCACCTTCACCCGCGGCGACGGCACCACCGTCGACATCCCCGTCGTCGGCGTCTTCGAGCGCAGCGACGGCCTCGGCTCGTGGCTGCTCGGCAGCGACGCCTACAACCAGGTCGTGCCGCAGGCGTCGCAGATGATGCTCGGCGTCTTCGTGAAGGCGGCCGACGGGACCGACAAGGCCGCGCTACAGCGCCGGCTGGCCGACGCGACGTCGAAGTATCTGACCGTGCAGGTGCAGACGGCCGACCAGTACAAGAGCTCGGTGTCGTCGTTGATCGACCAGATGCTCGGCGTCCTCTACGCGATGCTCGGCCTGGCGCTGCTCATCGCGGTGCTCGGCATCGTGAACACGCTCGCGCTGTCGGTGGTCGAGCGGCGGCAGGAGATCGGCATGCAGCGGGCCATCGGTATGGTCCGGCCGCAAGTGCGCCGGATGATCTACCTGGAGTCGGTCCTCATCGCCCTGTTCGGCGCGACGCTGGGTGTGCTGTTGGGCGTCGGCCTGGCCATCGCGGTGGTCCGCACGCTGCGCGAGTGGGGGATCGGGAACCCGGTCCTGCCGTGGTCGTTGATCGTCATCACGCTGGTCGGCGCGGCGATCGTCGGTGTCGTCGCGGCGGTGTGGCCGGCCATCCGGGCGGCGCGCACGAAGCCGCTCGACGCCATCGCCGGGGAGTAACGATGGGTGCTGCGGCGCCGGTCAATGCCAGAATGGTGGCATGACGCAACCCCAGAATCCGCAGGACCCGTTCGGGTCGTCGACGCGCAGGTTCGATCCGGACAACCCGACCACCGGCTACTACCCGCCCGACCAGTACCCGCCGACCGGTCAGTACGGCGATCCGTATGCCGGGCAGACCGGTCAGTACGCGACCGGCGGCGGCAACGGAGGCAATGGTGGCGGCGGCCTCGACGGGCGCACGAAGGCGCTCATCGGCACGGTCATCGGCGGTCTGCTGGTGCTGTTGCTGATCGCCTTCCTCGTGTCGGTGGTGGGCGGCCGCGGCGGTGACGATCCGGCGCCCGCGACGAGTTCGACGACGACCACCGAGGAGACGACGACCTCGGAGACGAGCACCCCGTCGCCGACGCCGACCGAGACGACCCCGCAGTACCAGCCGGGCCAGGTCACCTACCGGTTGATCGGCGACGGCGACCTGATCGGCGTGCGCTTCAGTGCGAACGGGATCCAGCGGATCCTGGCGACGGTGCGGTCCCCGTGGTCGCAGACCGACTACGTCGACGGCTTCGCCGATTTCAACGGCATCGTCATCCGCGGCTCGGTCACCTGCCAGATCCTCGCCGGCGGCAAGGTGCTCGCCGAGGGGCAGAGCTCGGGCGGAGCGCTGCACTGCTCGGCCGACCTTCCGGAGGAGTGATGAGCGCCTTCCAACGCGTCGCAGCCGCGGCGAACAAGGTCGTCACGCCGCTGCTCAGCGCTCCCGTCGTCGGGTCGGCGCTGGGCCGGTCAATGGCGGAGATCTCCTACACCGGGCGCAAGAGCGGTCGGCCGATCAGCCTGGTCGTCGCATATCGTCGGCGCGGCGACGAGGTGATCATCGGGGTCGCCGGCGCCAAGCACAAGTCGTGGTGGCGCAACTTCTACCCCGACGGCGGGCCCATCACCATTCACCTCGACGGTCAGGAACGCACCGGCTTCGCCGTCGCCCGGCAGGACCCGCGCGGCACGTCGGTCAAGGTCACGCTCAACCCGGTGGTCGAGTGAATCGCGAGCGCAGCGAGAGATTTGTATCGAGACCCCGCAAGCCGACGTCGGAACCTACCTACTGCTCCTCGGCGCCGATCAGGACGGACTCCTCGTCGACCGGTGCGTGGTCGGCCTTCGTGCTGACCCGGACCTGGGACACGACGGCGATCGAGATGAGGCAGTACGCGGCGGCGAACAGGTAGGGCGCCGGGCTGCCGAACCAGTGCGCCAGGTGCGCGACGATCATCGCCGACGCGGCGCCGCCCATCCAGCGCAGGAAGCTGTAGCCGGCGCTGGAGACCGACCGCGGGGTGTCCGCCGAACCGCTGGCCATGGCGACGCTGGTGAAGAGGGTGTTGAGCACGCCGCCGGGAACGCCGGAGGCGATGATCGCGAGGCCGATCAGGACGACCGAGTGCTCGACGGCGCCGTACGCGCCCAGCAGCATGACGGCGGCGTACACCCCGACACTGGCGAGGACGCCCTCCTTCTGCCCGAGGGCGTCGGCGACGCGGGGCGCGAGGAAGACGCCGCTGACCGCGGTGAGCAGGCCCCAGCCGAAGAACACGCCGCCGACGGCGATCGGGCCGACACCCGGGCCGCCGCTGGCCTTGTCGGCGGTCGAGAGGGCGAGCGGGGACCACGCGACGACGGTGAACAGGGCGCCGGTGTAGAACGCCGAGCCGATGCCGGTCAGGGCGAGGGTGCGGTTGCGCAGGGCCTTGAGCGGGTCGACGATGCGGACTGCCGGACGCCCGGTGCGCGGGCCGTCGGCGGGCAGCATCCAGGCGCAGAGGATCGCGCCGATGAGCATGAGGAGCGCGGTGCCGGCGAACGGGGCCTTCCAGCTGACGGTGCCCAGGAGCGCGCCCAGCAGCGGGCCGACGGCGAGGCCGACGCCGAGCGCCGCCTCGTACAGCAGGATGGCGCCGCGCTGGCCGCCCTTGGCCTGGCCGACGATGAAGGCGAGCGCCGTCGCCATGAACAGGGCGTTGCCCAGGCCCCACAGGACGCGCAGCGCGATCAGCTGGTCGATGTTGGAGCCGAAGGCGCTGGCCCCGGCGGCGACGACGATGAGCGCGAGGCCGACGGTCAGGGTGCGTTTGGGACCGAACTTGAAGGCTGACCACCCGGTGATCAGCATCGCGAAGACCTGGATGCCGAGGTACACGCCGAACAGCAGGGTCAGCTTCGACTCGGGTGCCCCGAGCGCCTCGGCGATCGTGTTGAGGATCGGGTCCACCAGGCCGATGCCCATGAAGGCGATGACCGCGGCGAAGGCGGTCACCCACACGGCGCGGGGTTGCTGGCGGAAGACCTCCATCAGCGGCGGGTGGTCGTGGTTCTGCTGTTTCGTCGTGGTCACGGGTGCACGGTCTCCTTGGTGGTGCGGCTGGTGGTGGTCGGGGTGCTCTCGAGCAGGCGCTGCAGGTCGACGAGGGCGTCGCCGGCGGCGGCGAGGGCCTGGCGCTGCTCGTCGGTGAGCTGGGCGAGGGCGTCGGCCAAGGCGTCGTCGCGCCGTCGGCGCACCGACTCGACCTCGGCTCGGCCCTTGGCGGTGAGGGTGACGATGACGGCACGACGGTCGTCGGGGTCGGGCTGTCGCTGCACAAGGCCGAGCTTGATCATCCCGTCGACGAGGGCGGTCGCCGTCGGCATGCGGATGCCCTCGTGCTCGGCGAGCGCGCCCATCCGCTGCGGGCCGTGGAAGAGCAGGGAGGAGAGGGCCGACGCCTGGGCCGCGCTCAGTTCTGCCACGGGTGCGCGTCGGCGCAGCGCGAGGTAGAGACGGGTGATCGCCGGGCGCAGTTCCCGGGCCAGGTCGTCGTCTGAGCGCATGAGCCCAGGTTATTACTTAGGCATACGAAATAAAAGTCGAGAGGGCGTGATCCTCACCACCGGCACTCCTCGGTGGTCGAGTGCCCGAGGAGCGGAGCGACTCGGGTGTATCGAGACCCCGCAACCCGACGTCGGAACTAGGGATCAATCCCCCGCAGCAGACTGGTGATCAGCCCCATGTCGCCGTCGACGCCGGGCGTCGTGCGGATGACGGCGTCGTACCACTCGCCGACGCGGAGTTGCTCCTCCTCGGGGAGCTGGCCGAGGGAGGCCTTCGCGACGAAGGCGGTCAGGAGTCGGGTGTCGTTGCGGGCGGGCAGGACGCGCTGCCGGTACTGGTCGGCGGTCTCCGGGCGGTAGTTGTCGCCCCACATGATCAGGCCTTCGACGAGGTGCTGGTTGTGGAACCGAGCGCCGGCGACGGCCGCGAGCTGCTCGCGCAGAGGCGTTCCCGGATGGGCGGCCCGGTTGCTCATGGCGGCCTGCGCGAAGTCGACGACCGGGGTGAAGCTGTCGACCTGCTCGTCGGAGAGTCCGGACTCGGTGGGGAACGCGGCAATGGTCTTGCCGGTCTTCTCGATCAACGTCGTCAGCTCGGGCGGGCTGGCGGGGTCGTGGTGCTCGGGCGCCCGGTCCGGAATAGTCGCGAGGACCTTGTCGTAGACGTAGATCCGCTGCAGGTAGGCGTAGAGCATGACGAGGCCGTTGAGCTGGAGCTGTGCGGACATTGCGCCAACCTAGCGCGGGATTCTCGCGGGTTCGGTTGGTCGGGGGACGGTCTAGCCGAGTGTCCGCACGGTGGCCAGGAAATCCGCGATCCCGTCGGCGTCGGCTCCCGGGAAGTGCCAGATGAGCCGCTGGACCGTGCGCGGGGAAAAGGGGTCGGCCACCAGGTCGTCGAGATCGTCACGGCGGATGGTGATCTCCATGGCGGTGTCGTCGAGGTAGTCCTCGACCCAGCCGACGACCTCCCGCTGGGCGGACTCATCGGTGATCCAGAGGAGCTCCTGCTCGGGCGCCTCGTCGCCGCCACCGGGGTAGCGCAACCGCAGATCGCCACCCTCGTCGTTCACGACGAGCGCATCACCGTCGACGGTCACCACGTCGACGTCGCCGGTCATCCGCGTGATCGCGCCAAAGGCGGCGAGGCGGCGCAGCACCGCTGCGGTCTGATCGGGCATGACTCCTGTCTACCGCATCAGCGGTGGCGCGCCGCCCGACGGTTCACCAGGTACAGGACCGGGAGTCCGACGACCACCGGGATCAGGCACAGGAACTTGAGCGTCGCGAAGGGCGCCGACCAGGTGCCGTTGTGCTGCAGCAGCGCGGCGTCCTCGACGTAGTCGAACAGGGCGGCCGCGACGGTCAGCACCACGAAGGCGCTGGCGATCCGGTGGACCCGCTCGGTGTGGGCATGCGCTCGCAACAGCAGCGCCAACGAGCCCAGCACCAGCGTGTAGCCGACGATGAAACCGAAGTCGGCGCGCACCGCCCTGTCGAGCGCCTCGGCATCGGAGCCGGGGTCGCCGGAGAACTCGTAGGACAGGATGTCCCGGTGGTAGGCGCGCGGGCCGTACACCGCGGCGACGGCCAGGCCGACGATGAGACTGATGATCAAGGACACGGTGATGCGACGATCCGGGGTCATCCGGCCATCATCCCCTCGGGACGGGTCGGGGACAGGCGAACGTGCCGATCGGTAGGGTCGAATCCGTGCCCACCGCATTGATCACCGGCGCCAGCCGCGGCCTCGGCGCCGCCATCGCCCGCGCGCTCGCACCGACGCACGCCCTGATCCTCGGCGGCCGACCGTCGGCCGAGCTCGACCGGCTCGCCGCCGAACTCGGGGCGTCGACCTTCCCGGTGGAGCTGACCGACTACGACGCCGTCGCAGCGGCCGCCGCCGAGATCACCGAACTCGACGTCCTCGTACACAACGCCGGCGTCGCATCGGGCCTGCGGCCGGTGGCCTCGACGCCGGTGTCCGAATGGCAGCACGTGCTCGAGGTCAACCTCGTCGCCGCGGCCGAACTGACCCGACTGCTGCTGCCCTCGCTCCGCGCGACGGGTGGGCACGTCGTGTTCATCAACTCGGGCGCCGGGATGCGGGCCAACCCGGGCTGGGCGTCGTACGCGGCGAGCAAGTTCGGGCTGCGCGCGCTGGCCGACGCCCTGCGCCTGGAAGAACCCGGGCTGCGGGTGACGTCGATCTTCCCCGGGCGCATCGACACCGACATGCAGCGCGAGATCGTCGCCATCGAGGGCGACGAGTACGACCCGTCGAAATTCCTGGATCCGGCGACGGTGGCCGCCGCCGTCGCGACCGCGGTGAACACCCCGGCCGACGCACATCCGGCCGAGGTGGTGCTGCGGCCGACGGGCCGTCGGGCTTAGACCTGCTTGAGGTCGGTGGCGGGATCCCAGACGGCGCGCATCGACTTGATCTTGCCCTCGTCGTTGAAGACCATGATGTCGACCGGCTGGATCTCGAAGCCCGAGTCGCCCGCCTTGGTGAAGAGGTGGAACTCGAAGACCGCGGTGTCGCCGACGACCTTCTTCCACTTGAGCGTGGCCTTGTGCTCGTCGAGGTTGGTGATGAGGCCGTAGAACTCGACCAGCTGCTCGCGGGTGTTCTTCAGCTCGGCGCCGATCGGGTCCTCGACGGTCGCGCCCTCGGCGTAGAGGTCGGCGATCTGTTCGGGGGTGCCGTCGGTCAGCAGGTCGATGTAGGAATCAACGACGCTGTTGATCTTCGCGGTCAGGTCGGCATCGGCCATGGCAGGTGTTCTCCTCGAATGACAAAACTAGAACAGGTTCTAGTCACCGTAGCAGTGCAATGGTGTTTGCTAGGTACGTTCGTGGTTATCAGCAGCAGGAGGGAGGGTCCGATGTCGGTCGCTGAGCCTTCCCCGCCGTCCGGCTGGACCCCACCGAATATCGAAGCGGCCGGTCCGCCCGGCAAAGGGTCTCGATACACCGGCTCCTCCGTCGCCGGCACTCGACCACCGCCCACGGCCCTGCCCGAACCGCAGCCCGTCGTCGACTACGGGCTGCGCGCGCACAAGCCCGGCGTGATCCCGCTGCGCCCGCTCAAGACCTCCGACGTCATCAGCGGCACGTTCTCGGTGCTGATCGGCAACGTCCGCATCGTCGCGCTCGCCTGGGTGGCGGTGTGGCTGCCGCTCCTTCTGCTGGACCTCGGCTGCTACCTGATCAACAAGAGCAGCGTCGTCCTCGTCTCAAGCGTCGCGGCGGTGATCGGGGCGGTGGCGCTGACCGGCCTGCTGGCCGCGCCGCTGCACGCGCGGGCCCTCGGTCACGCCCTGTCCCCGCGCGACGCACTCCGCGTCGCCGGTCAGCGACTCGGCCCGCTGCTCGTCCTCGACGTCCTCAGCGCGGTCGTCCTCGCCGGTCCCGCGATCCTGGCGGCCCTGCTCGCCGAGAAGCTCGCCGACGCGACGCGGTTCGGGCCCCTGCCCCTGCTCCAGCCGCTGTTGTTCGCCGTCTTGCTGGTGCCGGTCCTCGCACTCGCGCTACCCCTGCTCCTGGCGCAAGTCGTCGTCGTGGTCGAGGGCCAACCACTCGGCCGGTCGCTGCCGCGCGCCTTCGGCCTCGCCGGACGATCCGCCGCGCACCTCGTCTGGCCGGTGTTCGTCGCTTCTCTACTGCTGGCCACCCTCGGCTGGGCGGTGTGGGCCCTGCTGGGCATCTGGCTCCCCCACTTCAGCGGACTGCTCGGTGCCGCGATCGTCTCGCTCCTGGTTCCCGGGTTCGCCGTCCTGGCCTACCTCGCCGCCCGTATCCGGACCGAGGCCCTCGACGTCGAACTGCTCGCCGCAGAGGTCGCGCCGTGATCGACCCCGACAACCCCACCGCGCGCACCTGGATCCTCGACGAGCTGTCCAAGGACCGGTACAAGCCGCCGACGCAACACAACGAGCCGACCAGGGAGCGCAGCCACTCGTTCGACTGGCTCACACGACTGCTCGACGGCGGATTCGCGAAGACCGTCGGCATCATCCTGCTGGTCCTGCTCGTCGCGGGGGCGGCGTACATCGCCTACCGGGTGTACCGCGAGACCCGGCCGAACCACCTGAGCGACGACGAGGCGGGCGGCCCCGGCGCCGTCCTCGGCGGCATCGTCGGCACCCAGGAACAGTTCCGCGAGGCGGCCGCGACCGCACTCGCCGCCGGCGATTACAACGGCGCCGTTCTCAACGCCATGCGCGCCATCGCCCAGACCGCCTCCGACCGCACCCTCCTGCTCGGCGCGCAGTCGGCCACCGCGCACGACATCGCCCGACGACTCCGCCACGTCTTCGGCGACTACACGATGGCGCTGCACTCGGCCGCCGACGCCTTCGACGCCGTCGCGTACGGGGGCCGCCAGGCCAGTCCGGAAGCGGCCGCCGCACTCGTGCGCCTCGACACCGACCTGCGCGACGCCAAGCCCGCCGGCTTCGTCGACGACGAACTGGCCGAGATGTCCCTGCCCCTGCTGCCCCCGGTGCACCGATGAGCACCCCGACCGCGGCACCGCCGGCCACTCCGCCCGTGCCGCCACCGGGCAGCGGCACCAACCGGTCCGTCGGGCTGATCGTCGGTGTGCTGCTGCTCGTCGTCGGGTTGATTGCGGCCGTGGCCGTCGTGTCGATCATCAGCAACGGCGGCGGTGGGTCGACGTCCAAGGGCAACACCCGACCCGGCGACCCCGCCAACTACACCTCCGACGGCAACGGTGCTCTCGCCGAGACGCTCAAGACGCACGGGGTCAAGGTCTCGGTCGGCCGCAGCCAGCGCGAGGTGCGCGACCTGCCCGACGCCTCGTCGTCGACGGTGGTCGTCGTGTCCGCGGCCTCGCAGGCGTCGAAGAGCACGTCGCGCCTCCTGCGGGACAAGTCGGAGCACGCCAAGCGCGTCGTCCTGCTGAGCCCGAGCACCGATGTGCTGACGGCCTGGGGGGTCGACGCCCTCGTGCAGTTCACCCTCGCCAGCGGCGTCGGGCCGGCGAACTGCTCGGTGGCCGGTATCGCGCGCACCGACCGCGCCGGTGACACCGACTACCTGCTGCGCACCTACGACGACTCGAAGAACTGCTTCGGCACCGCCCTCACCGCGCCCGTGGCCGTCTTCCCCGCGACGACGTATCGACCCGAGATCGTCGTCCTGCCGCAGACGTGGTTCACCAACGACAAGATCACCGTCGCCGACCACGCCGGCATCGGTCTGCGCGTGCTCGGCGCGGGCGAGCAGATCACCTGGTTCGCCGCCGACCCCACCGACCTGAACAACGACGAGCCGACCAAGAAGAAGCAGGACAACAAGCTCAAGCCCGACGTACCCCGGTGGATCCGGCCGATGATCGCGCTCGGCCTGATCGTCCTGCTCGCCCTGATGTTCTGGCGCGGCCGCCGCTTCGGCCAACTCGTCGCCGAACCGCTGCCCGCCGTCGTCAAGGCCGCCGAGACCACCGAGGCCCGCGGTCGGCTGTACCAGGCCTCCGGCGACGCCCAGCGTGCCGCCGCCCAGCTGCGTGAGCGCGCGCTGCGCACCATTCCGCGCCGCCTCGGCGTCTCCCGCCACGCGCCCGTCGACGAGATCGTCGCCGCCGTCAGCCGGGCCACCGGCCGTCCCATCGCCGACGTGCACGCACTCCTCGTCGGGCCGCTGCCCGTCGACGACGCCGGCCTCGTCCAGTTCGCCACCAACCTGTCCACCCTTGAAGAGGAAGTCCGACCCGCACTATGACGAAACAGAACAACGACTCCGATAAGGCCCGCGCCGCCCTCGCCGCCGTGCGCGGCGAGGTCGCCAAGACCGTCGTCGGGCAGGACTCCGCCGTCGCCGGCATCCTGATCGCACTGCTCTGCCGCGGCCACATCCTCCTCGAGGGCGTGCCCGGCGTCGCCAAGACGCTGCTCGTCCGCTCGGTCGCGGCGGCGCTCGACGTCGACACCAAGCGCGTCCAATTCACCCCCGACCTCATGCCGGGCGACGTCACCGGTTCGCTCGTCTTCGACAACGCGACGTCGGAGTTCACCTTCCGCGAGGGCCCGGTCTTCACCAACCTGCTGCTCGCCGACGAGATCAACCGCACGCCTCCCAAGACCCAGGCGTCGCTGCTGGAGGCGATGGAGGAGCACCAGGTCTCCATTGACGGCGTCCCGCGCGCGTTGCCCGAGCCGTTCGTCGTCGCCGCGACGCAGAACCCGGTCGAGTACGAGGGCACCTATCCGCTGCCCGAGGCCCAGCTGGACCGCTTCCTCCTCAAGGTGACGCTGCCCCTGCCGCCGCGCGACGACGAGATCTCGATCCTCTCGCGGCACGCCGCGGGCTTCGACCCGCGCAACCTCGCGGGCGCCGGCATGCGGCCGGTGGCCTCGCCTGCCGACATCGCCGCCGGTGTCGCCGCGGTCCGCCAGGTGTCCGTCGCCCCGGCCGTGCTCGCCTACATCGTCGACATCGCCCGCGCGACGCGGATGTCGCCGTCGCTGTCGCTGGGCGTCAGCCCCCGCGGCGCCACCGCCCTGCTCGCCACCAGCCGGGCGTGGGCCTGGCTGTCCGGCCGTGACTTCGTGACCCCCGACGACGTAAAGGCGCTCGCCCAGTCGACCCTGGCGCACCGTCTCGGGATGCGGCCGGAGGCCGAGCTCGAAGGGGTCTCCGTCTCGGCCGTCCTCGACGCCGCCATCAACTCCGTACCCGTCCCGCGCTGATGTTCGTCACCGGCCGCTTCGTCTTCCTCGTCGTGCTCGGCGCCATCCCGGTGCTGATCTGGCCGACGGGGTGGACGGTGGCGGCCTGGGCGCTGTTCGCCGCCGCCGTGGGGCTACTCGACGTCGCGCTCGCTGGCCCGACGTCGGCGCTGCAGGTGACGCGCGGCAAGACCGACCCGATCCGACTCGGCGAGCACACGGCGACGCGGCTGTCGGTGATCAACACGTCCGGGCGCCGCTATCGGGGTCGCCTGCGCGACGCGTGGCAGCCGTCCGCCGGCGCCGGTGCCACCGATCAGCCGCTGCGCCACGAGGCCCGCGATCCCGGCTTCTTCGCCGACCTCGCCGACTGGTGGGAGCAGCTGCGGCTGGACTGGTCCGGCGACCCCGCGCCGCCCGGCCGCTACAGCAACCGCAAGGACCTCTCGGTCGCGCCGGGGGAGCGGCAATACCTCGACGTCGGGCTGCGGCCGTCGCGCCGCGGTGACCGGCTCGCCATCCGCGTCACCCTGCGCCGCAACGGGCCGCTCGGGTTGGCCGGCCGCCAGCGTTCGTCCTTCCTGCCGGGGTCCGTCCGGGCGCTGCCCGCCTTCGACTCCCGCAAGCACCTCCCGTCGCGGCTGGCCTCGCTGCGCCAGCTCGACGGTCGGTCCGCGGTCCGCACCCGCGGTCAGGGCACCGAGTTCGACTCGCTGCGCGACTACGTCGAGGGCGACGACGTGCGGTCGATCGACTGGCGCGCGACGGCTCGGCGACGGTCGACGGTCGTGCGGACGTGGCAGCCCGAGCGCGACCGTCACGTCGTGATCCTGCTCGACACCTCGCGCACCTCGGCCGGGCGCATCGGCGACGTGCCGCGACTGGATGCCGCGATGGATGCGGCGCTGCTGCTCGCCGCGCTCGCCTCGCACGCGGGCGACCGCGTCGATTTCATCGCGGGTGACCGGGTGATCCACCAGAAGGTGCGCGCCACCCGACGGGTGAACCTGCTCAACGAGATGGTCACCGCGATGGTGCCGCTCGAACCGGCGCTGCTGGAAGCCGACTGGGGTCTACTCGGCGCGGAGATCGCGCGGACCGTCGGGCAGCGGGCGCTGGTCGTCTTGCTGACCCCGTTGGAGCCGGCGGCGATCGCCGAGTCGTTGCTGCCGACGCTGGCCGTGTTGTCTCAGCGCTACCAGATCGTCATCGCGTCGGTCTCCGACCCGTCGCTCGACGACATGCTGGCCGACCGCGGCGACTCGGCGTCGGCCTACCGCGCCGCGGCGTCGGCCCGCACGCTCACCCAGCGCGAGGAGACCGCCGCCGTTTTGGCGCGCCTCGGTGTCGCCGTCATCGATCGCTCGCCGGAGGACCTCCCGCCGGCCCTGGCCGACCACTATCTGTCGTTGAAGTCGCGCGGGTTGTTGTAGTCCTGCTGAGATTCCTCCCCTGGTGACACCTCAAGGGAAGATTGCCATCCGTTGGTCGGCAGGGGAGAAATCTCAGAAGACTCAGGCCGCGACCGGCGCCTGCGAGCCGCGGTCGACCTCGTCCTCCAGGTCGCCGGTCGCACCGTCGCGGTAGGCCTTGCGCCCGAGGATGAAGACATAGGCGAGGAAGCCGAGCCAGGCGGCCAGGCCGATGCCGACGCGGATGAACGTCGGCAGTGGCGACGGCGTCACGAACGCCTCGATGATTCCCGAGATCAGCAGCAGCACGACCAGGCCGAGACCGAGCGACATCGCGGTGCGCCCCTCGGTGGCCAGGGCCTGCGACCTGGTGCGATGGCCGGGAGCCACCCACGTCCAGAACAGCTTCAAACCGATCCCGCTGGCGACGAACAGGCACGTCAGCTCCAGCAGGCCGTGCGGGAGGATCAGGCCGAAGAAGACGTCGGCGCGGCCCTTGTCGATCATCACGGCGGCCACCTGCGCGATCGACAGCACGTTCTCGTAGAGCACCCACACCACCGGGAAGAAGAAGATGCCGAACGCCAGCGCCAACAGTGCCAGGCGGAAGTTGTTGGTCCACACCTGGAAGGCGAAGTACTGCGCCTGGTGGCTGGAGTAGTAGTTGGCGAATTCCTGGTCGACGTACTGCTGGCCGCCGACCCGCTGGAACAACCACGCCATCGTGTTGGGGTGCTGCAGCGACCACGCGACGACGATCGTCATCAGCAGGAAGGAGCCGATCATGATCGGCATCCACCACCAGCGCAGTCGGTAGAACCCCGCCGGGAGGGTGCGCGTCAGGTACGTCGCGACGGTGGACCAGGTGAACGGGCGGGCGCCGGTGGCGCGGAACCGGGCGCGCGCGACGAGCGTCGACAGGTACTCGACCGTCTGCGCGTCGGGACTGGTCGAGCGAATGACCGACAGGTGCGTGGCCGCGCGTTGGTACAGGTCGAGCAGCTCGTCGGACTCGGCGCCGGTCAGCTGTCGCGTCTTGACCAGGTCGTCGAGGCGGTTCCACTCGGCCCGGTGTGCGTCGAGATAGGCGTCCAGGTCCACCCCGTCACCTTAGCCATGGGGCGACGCCGGTGTCGGCCGGTCGAATCTCCCCTAGAGTCGTGGGCATGTCCCGCCCCGTCGTGCCCGGCCCGTATCCGGCGCCCCGCCCGGTGCTGCGGCCGCTGCCGCCGCCGGTCAATCCGGCGCACAGCGGCACGCGCGGGGTCGGCCGCGACGACTTCGTCTCCGGCGAGGCCGTCGCCCTCGACCTGCCGCCGGGCAACATCGGGCTGCGGATCCTGTCCGGGCTGATCGACTGCGTGCTCGGATGGGCGCTGTTCTTCTTCGGCATCCTCGCGTTCGTCCGGCTGCTCAGCAGCGTGCGGATCGACGGCGCGCTGGCCGGCGGCCTGGTGATCCTGTGGAGCGTCATCGTCTTCATGCTGTTGCCGACGGCGGTCGAGACGCTGACGCGCGGCAAGACCCTCGGGCACTGGGTGTGCGGGTTGCGGACCGTGAACGACGACGCCGCGCCGATCACGGTGCGGCAGGCCTTCGCGCGGGCGCTGGTCGGCATCCCCGAGATGTACCTGTCCTACGGCATACCCGCCGTGATCACCGCGGCGATCAACCCGAAGCACAAGCGGCTCGGCGACCTCGTCGCCGGCACGTATGTGATCCGGGACCGCGCGTCGATTCCGACGGCGAACCATGCGGTCATGCCGCCGGAACTGGCCGAATGGGCGTCGACCGTGGACCTCGCGCCGTTACCGCCGACCCTCGCCAACAGCATCCGCGGGTACCTGCTGCGGTTCTCGACGTACACGCCGCAGGTGCAGGCGGTGACCGGGCAGAATCTGGTCAACCACGCGCTGCGGTTCGTCTCGCCGCCACCGCCGCCGGCTCCGCCGGAACGGGTGCTCGCGGCGATCGCCGCCGAGCGGTACAGCCGCGACTCGGCCCGGATCGGCCGCGATCAGAAGCTGCGCGCGGCGCTCTTCGGGTAGTCGGTCAGCGCAGGTCGGCGCTGGACTTGCCCAGGATGCGGCGGGCGATGATCAGCTGCTGGATCTGCTGGGTGCCCTCGAAGATGTCGAGGATCTTCGCGTCGCGCGCCCACTTCTCGAGGAGCGTCGTCTCGCCGAAGCCGACCGTCGCACCGACCTCGACGGCCTTGTTGGTGATGTCGTTGACGGTGCGGCCGGCCTTGGCCTTCGACATCGACGCCTCGACCGAGTTCGGCTCGCGGTTGTCCATCATCCACGCGGCGCGCAGGGTCAGCAGCCAGCTGGCCTCCCAGTCCGACTCCAGGCGGAGGAACTCGGCGACGGCGGCGTGCTGCACGGCGGCCGGCTTGTCGTAGTCGATCTCGTGGCCGGCCTCTTCGATCAGGCGGCGCATCTCCTCGAGGGCGGCACGACCGACGCCGACGGCCATCGCGGCGACAACCGGGCGGGTGTTGTCGAAGGTCTGCATGACCCCGCCGAAGCCCTTCTTGGTGTCGATCTCCGGCGAGCCGAGGAGGTTCTCCTTGGGGACGCGCACGTTGTCGAACACGACGACCGCGGTGTCGGAGGCCTTGATGCCGAGCTTGTGCTCGAGGCGGGGCACGCTGACGCCGGGGGCGTCGAGCGGCACGACGAACGACTTGATCGCGGCACGGCCGACCGAGCGGTCCAGGGTCGCCCACACGACGACGTGGTCAGCGCGGGAGCCGGCGGTGACGAAGATCTTCTCGCCGTTGATGACGTAGTCGTCGCCGTCGAGGGTGGCCGTCGTGGTGACCGCGGCCGAGTCCGAGCCGAAGGACGGTTCGGTGATCGCCATGGCGGCCCACACGTCGCCGAAGCGCTCCAGCTGCTCGGGGGTGGCGACCGCGGCGATGGCGGCGTTGCCCAGGCCGCGGCCCGGGATCGACAGCATCAGCGCGACGTCGCCCCAGCTCATCTCGGCGCCGGTGATGACGCCGCGCATGTTGGCGCCGTTGACGGTGTCGCCCGACGCCGGCTTGTCGCCGCTCTCGGCCTTGTCGCGCTCGGCGGCCTGCTTGGCCAGCTTGGCGAACTCGTCGAGTTCGACGGGGTACTCGTGCTCGGCCTTGTCGTACTTGCGCGAGATCGGGCGGAAGATGTGCTCGGCGGCAAGGTGTGCCTGCTCAGCGGCGGAGGTCAGCTTCTCCGGGAGCTCGGTGTTGATAGCCATGGCCGATACCTTACTCGGCGGTAAGGTTCTCCGTCCAGTGGGTCTCGCGCGATGGGATTGTCGTCGCGCGCCGCCAATCGTGACCGCGCGACGACAATCCACACTCGGGAGCGTTCGAGCACCTCGGAGCGATGGAACCAACCGGCGTTCCAATTGCGTCTAAGGAGCATGTACCCACTGGATCAGTACGGCCTCGTCCGACGCCAAGCGGCGCTGGCGGACGACTTCTCAGACCACGAACTGCGGGCGGCGGTGAGGTCCGGGGATCTCATCCGACTTACCCCGGGAGTGTTCGTGCCGCGCAGCGACAGCTTCGACGGCGCTCGTGGCGCCGACCGGCTGTACCGCTTGCGCTCGATCGCGGTTGCGACGTCGGAACCGAGTGGTGGCTACCCGCTGAGCCACGCTTCAGCCGCGGCGATTCACGACCTCCCGCTGCTTCGTCCCGATAGGAAGCGGGTGCACCTCACGAGTGGCCACGGCAGCGGGGGCAACATCACCGCAGACCGGCACCTCCACTCGTCGTTATTGGGTGCGGCGGACGTGACTGTCGTCGACGGGGTGTCGGTGACCACGCTTGCCCGGACCGCGGTGGACGTGGCGACGTCGGGTCGGTTCGCCCAGGCGCTGACGGCTTTCGACAGCGCGCTGCGGGCCGATGTGGACCGCGAGCTGCTGGCCGCCGCGCTGACCGGTCGACGTTATGGAGTGCGGGCCGCTCGCCGGGGTCTGCAGTACGCGCACAAGGACGCTGAGAGCGTCGGTGAATCCTGGAGTCGGGCTCAGATGATCGATGCGGGCCTGCCGGGACCCGTCTTGCAACGCGAGTTCCGTTGCCCGAGCGGCAAGTACCGCTGCGACTTCTGTTGGGGCGACAGGCTGATCGGCGAATTCGACGGTGCGGTCAAGTACGGTCGACTGCTCCGGCCGGGCGAGAGCGTCAGCGACGCCGTACTGCGGGAGAAGCGTCGCGAGGACGAGTTGCGTGCACTGGGGTTCATGGTGGTGCGGTGGACGTGGGATGACCTCGCGAAGGGCGCGCTTCCCGGGCTCTTGCGCCCCTGGTTGGTGCGACTCGACCTGATGGCGGCCTAGTCCCGCGTGTGGATTGTCATCACGCGGGCCCAATCGTCAACGCGCGACGACAATCCCCTCGCGTGAGTCAGGCGTCGAGGGCGCCGGCGAACTGGCTCTGGTACAGCCGGTAGTACGCGCCCTTGGCGGCCAACAGCTCGTCGTGCGTGCCCTGCTCGACGATCCGGCCGTGCTCCATGACGACGATGGTGTCGGCGTCGCGGATCGTCGACAGCCGGTGGGCGATCACGAAGGACGTCCGGTCGGTGCGCAGGGTGGCCATCGCCTGCTGGATCAGCAACTCGGTGCGGGTGTCGACCGAGCTGGTCGCCTCGTCGAGGATGAGGATCGTCGGCTTGGCCAGGAAGGCGCGGGCGATCGTGATGAGCTGGCGCTCACCGGCGCTGACGCCGCCGCCCTCCTCGTCGATGACGGTGTCGTAGCCGTCGGGCAGGGTCCGGACGAAGTGGTCGACGTGGCTGGCGCGCGCCGCCGCCATCACCTCGTCGCGGGTGGCCGTCGGGTTTCCGTAGGCGATGTTGTCGAAGATCGTGCCGCCGAACAGCCACGAGTCCTGCAGCACCATGCCGGTGCGCGACCGCAGATCGCGGCGGGTCATCGCCCGGGTGTCGACGCCGTCGAGGGTGATCGACCCCTCGTCGACGTCGTAGAACCGCATGATCAGGTTGACCAGCGTCGTCTTCCCGGCGCCGGTCGGGCCGACGATCGCGACGAGGTGGCCGGGCTGGGCGAGCAGCGACAGTTCCTCGATCAACGGCACGTCGTCGGTGTAGCGGAACGACACGTTTGAGAATTCGATGCGGCCGTCGTCGACGTCGGGGGTGTCCGGCGCCGACGGGTCGGTGACCTCTTCCTCGGCGTCGAGGATGTCGAAGATCCGCTCGGCCGAGGCCACACCCGACTGCATCAGGTTGAACATCGCGCCGATCTGCGTGAGCGGCTGGGTGAACTGGCGCGAGTACTGGATGAAGGCCTGCACCTCGCCCAGGCTCAGCGACCCCGACGCCACCCGCAGCCCGCCGACGACGGCGACCACGACGTAGTTCACGTTGCCGAGGAAGGTGATCGCCGGCATGACCATCCCGGAGATGAACTGGGCGCGCCAGCTGGCGTCGTAGAGCTTCTCGTTGCGCTCGTCGAAGGCCTCGACGGTCTGGCGCTGCCGGCCGAACACGGTCACCAGCTCGTGCCCGGTGAACGCCTCCTCGATCTGCCCGTTGAGCTTGCCCGTCGACGACCACTGCGCCAGGAAGTGCGGCTTGGAGCGCTTGGCGATGAGCGCGGTCGCGATACCGGCGGCGGGGATCGTCAACAGCGCGATGAGCGACAGCAGCGGCGAGATCCACACCATCATCACCAGGATGCCGATGACCGTCAGCACCGAGTTGAGGAACTGGCTGATGGTCTGCTGCAGCGTCTGCGACAGGTTGTCCAGGTCGTTGGTGACGCGGCTGAGCAGGTCGCCGCGCTGCTGCTCGTCGTAGTAGCGCAGCGGCAGCCGGTGGATCTTGTTCTCGACGTCGGCGCGCAGCCGCGTGATCGTCCCGACGACCACGATGTTCAGCAGGTACGACGCCAACCAGGCCAGCAGGCTGGCCGCCAGGTACAGCGCGAGGACGATCCCGAGGACGCGGGCGACGGCGGAGAAGTCGACGCCGACGCCGGGGGTGAGGTTCATCGACGCGACCATGTCGGCGAAGGTGCCCTGCCCGCGGGCGCGCAGTCCCTCGACGGCCTGCGCCTTGCTGATCCCGGCCGGCAACCGCGCGCCGATGACGCCGTTGAAGATGAGGTCGGTCGCGTGGCCGAGGATGCGCGGTGCCACCGACGTCGCGATCACCGAGCCGACGATCGCGGCCACGACCACGACCATCGCCAAGCGGTAGCGCAGCAGCAGTCGCAGCAGGCGCTTGATCGACGGGCCGAAGGACTTCGCCTTCTCCACCGGCGGCCCGCCCATCATGGGGCCGCCGGCGCCGCGTCCGCGCGGCCCGGTCATGACGCGCCTCCCGTGACCGCCAACTGCGATTCGGCGATCTCGGCGTAGGTCGGGCAGGTGGCGAGCAGCTCGTCGTGCTTGCCGCGGCCGACAATCTGCCCGCGGTCCAGGACGATGATCTGGTCGGCTCCCGCGATCGTCGAGATGCGCTGGGCCACGACGATGACCGTCGCGTCGCGGGTCGCCGGCGCGAGTGCGGCGCGCAGGCGCGCATCGGTGGCGACGTCGAGCGCGGAGAAGGCGTCGTCGAAGAGGTAGACCGACGGTTTGCGGACCAGGGCGCGGGCGATGGCCAGTCGTTGGCGCTGACCGCCGGAGACGGTGGTGCCGCCCTGGGCGACCGGGGTGTCCAGGCCCTCGGGCATCGCGGAGACGAAGTCCTCGGCCTGCGCGATCCGCAGTGCCTCCCACAGCTCCTCGTCGGAGGCGTCCTCCTTGGCGAAGCGCAGGTTCGACGCGACGGTGCCGGAGAACAGGTAGGGCCGCTGCGGCACGAAGCCGATCTCCTCGCGCAGGACGTCGGGGTCGAGCTGGTGCACGGGGGTCCCGCCGACGCTGACGGTGCCGGCGGTCGTGTCGATGAGGCGCGGGATGAGCGAGAGCAGCGTCGACTTGCCCGACCCGGTCGAGCCGACGATCGCCGTCGTCGTCCCGGGGCGGCAGTCGAAGGTGAGGTCGCTGATGACCGGTTGGTCGGCGCCCGGGTAGGCGAACGCCGCGCCGTCGAAGGCGACGGTCGCCGGGTCGCCGCGGAACCCGGTGGGATCGGCGGGCGGCTCGACGCTGGTGCGGGTGTCGAGGACCTCGGTGATGCGCTCGGCGCAGACGGCCGCGCGCGGGGCCATCATCGCCAGGAACGACGCCATCATCACGGCCATCATGATCTGCATGACGTAGGTCATCATCGCGGTCAGCGCGCCGATCTCCATGCCCTTCGCGACGATCTGGTGGCCGCCGACCCAGATGATCGCGACCATCGTGACGTTGGTGATCACCTGCACGATCGGGAACATCAGCGCGAACACGCGGCCGACGCGCAGCGACGTGTCGGCGAGATCGGTGTTGGCGACGCCGAAGCGGGCGATCTCCTCTGGCTCGCGGACGAAGGCGCGCACCACGCGGATGCCGGTGATCTGCTCGCGCAGCACCCGGTTGACCGCGTCGATGCGTTCCTGCATCGACCGGAACGCGGGCACCATGCGGCCGATCATCAGTGCCATGAACAGGCCGAGCAGCGGCACCGCGATCGCCAGGATGTACCACATGCCGGGGGCGACGCGGATGCCCATGATGATGCCGCCGATCGACATGATTGGGGCCATCACGACGAGGGTGACGCTCATCGACGCGAGCATCTGCACCTGCTGAACGTCGTTGGTCGTGCGGGTGATGAGCGACGGTGCGCCGAAGCGGTTGTACTCGCGCTGGGAGAACGAATTTACCCGGTGCGCGAGGTCGTGGCGGATGTCGCGGCCGACGCCCATTGCCGCGCGAGCACCGAAGTAGACGGCGGTCACGCTCGCCAGGATCTGGGCCAGCGTGATCGCCAGCATGATGCCGCCGGTGCGCATGATGTAGCCGGTGTCGCCGCGCGCGATGCCGAAGTCGATGATGTCGGCGTTGAGCGTTGGGAGGTACAGCATTGCCGCCGTCGAGATCAGCTGCAGGACCACGACGAGCAGCAGGTTGCGCTTGTACCCGGCGAGGTAGCGGCGCAGCAGGCTGATCAGCACCCCGCCGACGGTACTGGTCGATCAGGGTGTGCGCCACAAGGTTTCAGATCGCTACCTGCTGAAACCGGGCATACCCGGCAACGTCAGTTCTGAACCAGCCGGACGAGTGTCCCGTCGTGGTCGACGAGGTAGCCGATCCGCATGCCGCTGGCCTCCACCGTCGGCGGGTGCAGGCGCGGGAATCCGCGACGGGCTTCCGGAATACCGGCGGCCGCGGCGACCCGATAGAAGTCGTCCAGGTCGTCGAGTCGCAGGCAGCAGCTGAACGAGCTGGTCGACGGGTCGAGATCCGGGAAGCCGAAGAACTCGAGGGTGAGTCCACCGCGCCGCAGGATCATCCAGCCGCCCGCCTTGTAGACCGTCGCGAACCCGAGTCGCCGGTAGAACTCCTCCGACGCGTCGAAGTCCCGAGCCGGCAGGTTCGGTGTCGCGAAGTCGGCCAACGCGCGAGGCCTACTTACCCTTGGTGGTCTTCAGCGCGACCGCGGCCTCGCCGGTGTAGACGAGGAAGGTGAAGGACTCGATGAAGTACAGGTTCACGACGTCCGCGTCGTGCGAGTCGTAGCCGATCGAAACGTCCTGGCCGATCGTCATCTCGAAGTCGCCGCCGCGGGTGGAGATGACGTAGGCGTCGTCGAGGGCGGGCGCCCACAGGATGTCGCCGTCGACCAGCTGGCGCTGCAGGTGCTGGCGCACCGGGTAGCCGTGGTCGGTCTCCTCGCTGATCGAGTTGTAGATCTTGGTCGACGCGACCATCGAGTACGGACGGTCCACCGACTCGAGCTTCAGCGCCGAGAGGGCCTCGGCGAGCGCCTCGGGGTAGTCGGCGACGGAAGCGGGCAGCTTGATCGGGCCGAGCGCCTTGGACCCGATGCCGTCGATGCCGGCGGCGGCGTAGCCCTCGAAGATCGCGCGGTCCTCGGCGAGCGCGAGGTCGCGGGCGGCGTCGCGGACCGGGTCCCAGTCGGAGTCCTTGGCACCGCGGTCGACGTTGTCGATGGCCTCGCGGCTCAGCGTGAACGGCACCTTCAGTTCGACGAGCGACTGGGTGTCGCGCAGCGACGCGTGGATGCCGTCGCTGGGCGAATCGATCTTGTGCACCCGGCCGGTGCCGACCGACGACGCCTCCAGGCCCAGCGGCCCGACGACGTCGACGAGGCGTCGGCCGGCGACGTTGCGCTTGAAGGACCGCGACGCCTCCTCCTCGATCTCCTCCCACGCGGCAGCAGAGATCGGAGCGAGTTCGCGGTGCAGGTTGTTCATGGTTCTCCTCGGGTGGGGTGGTGGGGTCAGCGCAACGAGCCGATGCCGAGCGAGCCGTCCGGGGTGACCGGCTCCGGCTCGTCGTCGACGGTGGTTTCGGGAGCGGCGGACTCCGTCGCCCGCGCCTCCTCGGCCGGCGCCGGCGGCAGCTCGTCGAGGAAGTCGGCGGGCGGTGCGAAGTATTGGCTGCCGGTGACGGCGGTGGTGAAGTCGAGCAGGCGGTCGGTGTTGCCGGGCGGGTCGCCGAGGAACATGTTCTCTAGCATGCGCTCGGTGATCTCCGGCGACGCGGAGTAGGCGATGAAGAACGTCCCGCGGTCGCCCTCGGCCGAGCCGTAGGGCATGTTGTCGCGCAGGACCTCCAGCTCGTTCCCCTCGTCGTCGGTGATGACGTTGAGCGCGATGTGCGAGTTCGACGGCTTCACGTCGTCGTCCATCTCGATGTTGTCGGCCTTGGTGCGGCCGATCGCGTTCTCCTGCTCGGCGGTCGAGAGGCCCTGCCAGCGCGCCATGTCGTGCACGTAGCGCTGCACGGCGACGTAGCTGCCGCCCTGCAGCGATTCGTCATCGTCGACGACGGTGATCGCGTCGATGGCGTCCTGGCCCACCGGGTTCTCGGTGCCGTCGACGAAGCCGATCAGGTCGCGCAGGTCGAAGTAGCGGAAGCCGTGCACCTCGTCGACGACGGTGACGTTGTCGCCGAGGGCATCGATGACCTTGGTGGCCACCTCGTAGCAGAGGCCGGTGTGGTCGGACTTGAGGTGGACGAGCAGATCGCCCGGGGTCGACGGCGCGGTGTGCGGTCCGCGCAACTCCCGGAACGGGTGCAGCAGCTTGGGCCGCGGCCCGGCGATGAGGCGGTCCCAGGCGTCGGAGCCGATGCCGAGGATGCCGACGAGGTTGGCGTCGGGGTCGCGCGAGGACACCGAGCGGACCGTCCCGGAGAAGCCCTCGATGACGTCGCGGACCTCGTCGATGCTCGCGGCGGCGTTGAGCGTCAGCACGAGAAAGATCGCGTGCTGATGCTTGCGGGTGATGATCATCTGCGGCGTGGCCACGGTTCTCCAGGCTAGTAGAGCAGTGCCGCCGGCGCCGGTGTCATGGCGAAACGGTGACGGACGTTACGTCGTTAGGCGGGCTTTGGTTTGTGCAGGTCAGGCTTGGATCACCGGTGTCATGACAGGTCTTCGACGCTGATCTTGTCGGCTACGCCGGCTTGCGCGTCGCGGATGCCGGCCGCGTACGCGGGATCGGCGTCGTCGAGGGCGAAGTCAAACTCGCGACTCTTCTCCAAGTGGGCCCGAGCGCTGTCGAACCTCCCCAGGCGCCGGTAGCCGTCGGCCAGGTTCAGGTGCAGGGAGGGGAGGAACCCGACGACGGACAGGGTCGGGTGGATGGCCTGCAACTGGGCATCGGACACGAAGGCTGATTCGGTTAAAGAACGCTCGTCCCAGGCGAGCTCCTCGTCGAGGTCGTCCTGGGCGTCGGCGATGTAGTGCGCCGCGATGCACCGCGCCGCGTGGTCGCCTGGGTCGATGCTGTCCCACAGGGCCTCGAGCTTGCCTTTTCGCTCGGCCTGGTCTGCACCGAGGGCCGCGCCGAGTTCACCGATCAGATTCTCCATGCGCGGACGGTATCGCCGAGGACTGACACTCAGGCGTTGCGCGCAGCCGCCCGACCCGCGGCGCGGCCGGAGAAGATGCAGCCGCCGAGGAAGGTGCCCTCGAGGGCGTTGTACCCGTGCACCCCGCCGCCGCCGAATCCGGCGACCTCGCCCGCGGCGTACAGCCCGGGGACCGGGTTGCCGTCGGCGCCCATCACCTGTGAGTCCAGGTTGGTCTGGATGCCGCCGAGGGTCTTGCGGGTGAGGATGTTGAGCCGGACCGCGATCATCGGGCCGTGTTTGGGGTCGGTGAGCTTGTGCGGCTTGGCCACGCGCACGACCTTGTCGCCCAGGTACTGCCGCGCGTTGGTCATGGCCATCAGCTGCGCGTCCTTGGAGTACTTGTTGTCGAGCTGGGCGTCGCGCGCGGACACCATGCGCTCGAC
This sequence comes from Gordonia sp. (in: high G+C Gram-positive bacteria), assembly GCF_047602025.1. Classification (GTDB taxonomy): domain Bacteria; phylum Actinomycetota; class Actinomycetes; order Mycobacteriales; family Mycobacteriaceae; genus Gordonia. The sequence continues at coordinate 58,321 of NZ_JASGII010000001.1, forward strand.
GTCGTTCAGGTCGAGCTTCGGACCACGGCTGATGGCGTTCATCTTGGTGACGAGTTCGGCCAGCGTCGGCGCGGTGACGAAGTCCTCGCCGTGGTCGAGGAAGTTCTGGATGGGCCCGGGCGCCCCCTTGGCGAGGCGGCTCTTGGCGGTGACCTTGATGCTCTTCTCGGTGATGTCGGGGTTCTGCTCGGAGCCGGAGAGCGCGAACTCCTTCTCGACGATCGACTGCGTGAGGATGAACCACGAGTAGTCGTGGCCGGTGGCGAGGATCGCCTTCATCGTCGAGTTGGTGTCGAAGCCGGGGAAGTTCGGCGGGGCCAGGCGGTTGCCGTTCGCGTCGAGCCACAGCGACGACGGCCCGGGGATGATCCGGATGGCGTGGTCGGGCCAGATGGGATCCCAGTTGTGGATGCCCTCGGTGTAGTGCCACATCCGGTCGCGGTTGACCAGGTTGGCGCCGGCGGCCTCGGCGATGCCCAGCATGCGGCCGTCGACGTAGGCGGGCACACCGGCGATCATGTGCTTCGGGACCGGACCGAGGCGGTCGACGGGCCAGTTGTCGCGAACGAGCTCGTGGTTGTGGCCGATACCGCCGGTGGTGACGATCGTCTGCGGCGCCCGGTACTCGAACTCGTCGACGACGTCGCGCGAGGTGGCGATGCCGCGGTCGGCGTCGGTGGGGGCCAGTCGTGCCCCGCGGATGCCGACGACGGCGTCGTTCTCGACGATGAGGTCGTCGACGCGGTGGCGGAAGGCGAAGCGGACCAGGCCGCGCTGCTCGGCGTCGAGGACCGGTTCGGCGAAGACGCGCACCACCTCCGGGCCGGTGCCCCAGGTGAGGTGGAAGCGGGGGACCGAGTTGCCGTGCCCGTCGGCGAAGCCGCCGCCGCGCTCGGCCCAGCCGACGATCGGGGTGATGCGCAGGCCGAGGTCGTGGAGGTAGTCGCGCTTCTCCGTCGCGGCGAAGTGCACGTAGGCCCGCGCCCACTGGCGGCCCCAGTAGTCCTCGTCGTCGCGGTCGAAACCGGCGGAGCCCAGCCAGTCGGTCAGCGCGAGCTCTTCGGAGTCGTGGATGCCCAGGCGACGCTGCTCCGGGGTGTCGACGAGGAACAGCCCGCCGAGCGACCAGAACGCCTGGCCGCCCAGGTTGTTGCGGTTCTCCTGGTCGACGACGAGCACCTTCTTGCCCGCCTTCGACAATTCGTAGGTGGCGACGAGTCCGGCCAGGCCGGAGCCGACCACGATGGCGTCGGGGGCGAAGTCGGTCTGCGATCCCATGGGTGCCGAGCGTAGTGGGAATACCGGCAACCCGACAGGTCGTCGGGCATGCTGGACGCCATGAAGCGGATTCTGACCAGCGGCTGGCTCTGGTGGGCCCTCAGCGCACTCGTGTTCGTCCTCGCCACTCTCGTCTTCGTGCTCCAGGTGACGCCGACGCCGGGGGCCGTGCTGACCCGCCAGGTGTTCGACAAAGGCGGCGCCGCCATGCACGAGCGCAACGCGGAGTACGCCGACAAGAACGTTCAGGTCACGAGCAACATCTCGTACGCCCCGGCGGATTCACCCGTGGCCGGCAAGTATCCGGCCGACACGATGCTCGACGTCTACCGCGCACCGGGGGCGACGGGCCCGGCGCCGACGATCGTGTGGATCCACGGCGGCGGCTGGGTGTCCGGCGACAAGACGGATATGGCGCACTACCTGACCCGGCTCGCCGGAGCGGGCTTCACGGTCCTGTCGCTGAACTACTCGCTGGCGCCCGACCGCCGGTACCCGCTGGCGGTCAAGCAGTTGAGCGAGGGGTTGCGGTTCGCCGTCGACCATGCCGCCGACTACGGCGTCGATCCCGGCAAGATCGTGCTGGCCGGCGATTCGGCCGGGGCCAACCTCGCGTCGCAGCTGGCCGCCCTCATCACGAATCCGGAGTTCGCCCAGCGGGTCGGCGTGACACCGGGCATCGGTGCGTCGAGTCTGCGCGGGGCGCTGCTCAACTGCGGTGTCTACGACGCCTTTACGCTCGGCCCCAAGGATCACCCGCACAGCGCGATCGCCCGGATCTTCAGCTGGGGCGTGAACAACACCCTCTGGGCCTACACCGGCAGTCGTGAGCTGCCGTCGGCCGCCGCCGATCAGATGTCGACGATCAAGCACATCACCGGGCAGTACCCGCCGACGTGGGTCAGCGCCGGCAACGCCGACGCCCTGACGCCGACGCAGAGCATCCCGTTCGTCGCAGCCCTCAAGGAGAAGGGCGTCGACGTCTCGACGTTGATCTACGACAAGTCGGAGCCGGCCCAGCTGCAGCACGAGTTCCAGTTCGAACTGGCGACGCCGCAGGCGCAGCGAGCGCTGGCCGAGTCGATCGACTTCGTGCGCCGGGTGACCGGCTAGGGCCGCTCAGTATTCGTAGAACCCGCGGCCGGACTTGCGGCCGTAGTAGCCGGCGTCGACCATGCGGCGCAGCAGCACCGGCGGTGCGTACTGCGGCTCGCTGAACTCCGCGTACAGGCTCTCCGCGATCGGCAGGCAGACGTCGAGGCCGACGGTGTCGGCCAGGCGCAGCGGGCCCATCGGGTGGCCGCAGCCGTTCACCATGCCCTCGTCGATGTCCTCGGCGCTGGCGAAACCGGTCTCGTACATGCGGATCGCGCTGAGCAGGTACGGCACCAGCAGGGCGTTGACGATGAAGCCGGCCTGGTCCTTGGACTCGATGGTCTTCTTGCCGAGCGTCTTGGACGCGAAGTCCTTCGCCTTCCGCACGACGTCCGGATCGACCTTGAGGGTGGTGACCAGCTCGACGAGGTTCATTACCGGCACCGGGTTGAAGAAGTGCATGCCCAGCACGCGCTCGGGGTGCTTGGTGGCGTTCGCCAGGCGGATCACCGGGATCGACGACGTGTTGGTCGCGAGGATCGCGGTCGGCTTGACGATCTCGTCGAGCTTGTGGAAGTACTCCAGCTTCAGCGACTCGATCTCCGGCATAGCCTCGACGACCAGCTCGCAGTCGGCGAAGGAGTCGATGTCGGTGGTGACCGTGACGCGCTTGAGGGCGGCGTCGGCGTCCGCCTCACTGAGCTTGCCGGCCTTGACGCCGCGCGCCAGGCTCTTGGCGATCCGCTCCTGCGCGGCGTCGACGGCCTCGGCGCGCTCGAGCACGCGCACCGTCGAACCGGCCTTGGCGACGACCTCGGCGATCCCCGCTCCCATCGTGCCGCCGCCGATCACTCCGACATTCTTCATCTGTGTCGCTCCTACGCTCCAGGTGTCCGCGCCGACCGCGCGGGTGGTCCGGCATCGATCCAACCGCACCGCGGGGCCGTCGCCAATGGCAGGGGCCGCCGCGCTGTGACCGCTGTGGTCTGAGTAATCTGGAGTGGCACCGTGTTTATTCTGTGACGAATCCGATGTGGTCTGCATACCCGCACGTCATAGGGTTGTCACATGCCCAATCCACCGGAGGGAAGGCCGGCGGACTCCCCGGAACCTTTTGCCCCTCTGTTATCTAGCCGTTACACTTGTCTGCGACCGGAGCCACGTCGTCCCTGACGCGGTATCCGAGCAATTCCAGAAGACGAAGCAGCCCGGTACGAAATCAGTGCGGGCTGTCCAATCAAAGGACTACAACGAATGTTGACTCGAGCCACTCGGCTGACCGCCGGTGCCCTGACCGTGATGGTCGGCGCCGGCCTGGCTACGGCCGTTACGACGTCGGACGCCGACGCCCGCCGGGCCACCGACTACGTCTACTCGCGTTCGATGCACAAGCGCATCCCCGTGTACGTCGTCTCGGCCAACCGGCCCAACGCCCCGACCATCTACCTGCTGGACGGTCTGCGCGCCCCGGCCAACGACACCGGCTGGCTGATCAACACCAACGTCGCCCGCTTCATGCGTGGCAAGGGTGTCAACCTGGTCATGCCCTTCGGCGGTGCCGGCAGCTTCTACACCAACTGGGAGCGCCGCGACCCGCGTCTGGGCCTGAACCGCTGGGAGACCTTCCTGACCCGTGAGCTCCCGCGCTACATGAAGCGGAAGTACTCCTCGGACAACCGCCGCAACGGCATCGGCGGCCTGTCGATGTCGGGCACCTCGGCGCTGAACCTGGCGTCGCGCCACCCGCGCTTCTACCGCTCGGTCGCCTCCTACAGCGGCTACCCGACGGTCACCATGCCGGGCTTCACCCAGGGCATCCAGGCGTCCGTCGCCGAGATCGGTGGCGACCCCAACAACATGTGGGGCTTCTACCCGGGTGGCCAGTGGGCCGCCAACGACCCGTTCCTGTCGGCGGGCAACCTGGCCGGCAAGTACGTGTACATCTCCTCGGGCACCGGTATCACCAGCAAGTACGACACCGCGATCAACCCGGGCAGCCCGAACTTCGACCCGATGCGCTTCGTGCAGATGGTGCCGCTGGAGACCGCCGCGTCGATCAGCAGCCAGATGTACATCGCCCGCGTCCAGACGGTCGGCGCTCGCGTCACCACCCACATCTCGCCCGACGGCGGTCACTGGTGGGACTACTGGCAGCGTCGCTTCAAGGAGTCTTACTACAAGACCTTCCGCCCGTCGTTCTTCGGCGGCGGCACCGGTGTCAACAACTTCGGCACCGGCAGCATGGGCAGCAGCTAGCCCAGCAGAACCATGGACTCGGGGTCACCGCAACGCGGTGGCCCCGAGTTCTTTTTCGCCCAGGGTTCCCGGGAGTAGAAGTTAGGCAACCCAAAACCCTGATTTTGTGCCCCCCACCTGCATAAATACGGGAAATCCATCTGTTGCGACCCCGTGCGGGGCCGTTTACCGTCGGACGCATGATTGCTGCTCTGGTGCTCAGCTTCGGCGTGGTCTTCGTCGCCGAACTGGGCGACCGATCGCAGCTGATGGCGATGATGTTCGCGATGCGCTACCGCTCGTGGACCGTCATCGCCGCCATCACGACGGCCACCGCCGTCATCCACCTGCTGTCGGTCGGCGTCGGCCACTTCGTCGGCGCCTCCATCCCGACGCACCTCACCGCCGTCGTCGCGGGCCTGGCCATGATCGTGTTCGGCCTGTGGACCCTGCGCGGCGACACCATCGACCCGGGCCCGATGCGTCCGGCGCGCATCGGGGCGTCGGCCTTCCTGGCGATCACCGGGGCGTTTTTCCTGGCCGAGCTCGGCGACAAGACGATGTTCACCACCGTCGCGCTGGCGACCAACAACAACTGGGTCGGCGTGTGGATCGGCTCGACGCTGGGCATGGTCGCCGCCGACGCCCTCGCGATCCTCCTCGGGGCCGCGCTGGTCCGCCACCTCCCGCCCAAGGTCATCAGCCGCGGCGCGGCGGCCCTGTTCTTCGCCTTCGGCGCCTGGCTGCTCTACGAGGGCCTGTCCGGGGCGGCCGCGGGCGTCGTGGTCGGCACCCTGCTGTTGACCGCGGCGATCATCGGCGCGGGTGTCGTCGAGATCCGCCGGGTGCGCGGGAAGCGGGCCGCCTCGGGCGAACGGGTCGCCGACGCCGCAGCGGTGGCGCGAGAGCTGGAGGAGTCCCGCCGCTAACGAGTCTCCGGCGGAGCCGGGGGCTCCTCGTGATCGGCGACGTATTGGCCGTGCTGGTTGTAGTGCCAGTGCTCGTCGTCGACGGCGGGGACACCGAAGGCGGTGGTCGGCGCCGAAGGATCCGGCGCGACGATGATCGGCACGCTGCCGGTGGTGGTCACCCCGGTGCTCATCACGGTCGTAGCGGGCTCGTCCTCCCACGGCGCCGGCCCGTCGTCGACGGCGGGGGTGCCCTCGGCGGGCGTCGCATCGTCGTCGGACTTGGCGGGCTTCTTCGCCGCGGCGTCCTGCGAGCCGCGCGTGAAGTACAGCCCGGCCAGCCACAGCAGGAGCAACAGGCCGCCGATGCCGCCGAGGATGTACGGCAGCTTCTCCTGGCCCAGCTTCAGCTGGCCCATGTACTTGGTCGCGCGCGCCGCCTGCTCGGTGGAGGTCTCCTTGTTCCACTGGAAGGTGGCCGTGAGCGCCGGGAGGGTGAATTCGCGAATCGCCCGCGGCTGGTCGTCGGTCTGGTCCGGCGACTTGAAGTACTGCTTCTGATCCTCGCGGCCGTCGACGATGGTGCCCGTCTGCGGCTCCACCCACACGTGCCGCGTCGACGACGCGTAGCGGTGCATCGAGATCTTGTCGCCCGGCTTGACGCCCTTGCCGCTGATGCCCCACCAGCGCGCCGGCATCGTCAGCATCGTGCCCAGCGCGGCCTCGCCCTGCGGAGTCTCCAGCGTCGACAGATCCGTCTCGGGGACCTCGGTCTGGAAGTGGTAGGTCTTCACCCCGTCGATGACTTTCTCGTCGACGAACTTCACGCGCGTGTCCTGGCGGGTGGTGAGGTCGTAGTAGAGGTAGTCGCGCTTCTTGACGTTGAAGCCGAACTTGTACTGGAAGCCCTTGCGCTTGGCGTCGACGGACACGTCGCTCACCTTGCCGTCCTCCGGGGTGGCCTCGACCTGGATGCTGTTCACCGCGCCGTTGGGCACCGAGGAGCGCCGGCTGACCGAGACGCGGTCGACGGTGGCGTTGAGCAGCCCGTCCTTGCAGGTGCGCTCCTCGCCGGCCTTGGCCATCGTCGGGTCCGACTCCTTGCCGTCGCCCTCGCGGATGCGGTCGATCCGCACCGTCTGCGCCGACTGGATCGTCGCCTGGCGGCGGTCGGAGGGCTCGACGATCCGCGAGCGGCGCTGCTGGGTCAGGTGCGCCTCGAAGGTCTCGGCCTTCTTGCCGCGGATCGAGCAGCGGTCGAAGACGGTCGCCGGGAAGCGGTTGCCGGCCTGGCCGTCGGCGGGCACGGTCGTCGCGACGCTGGTGATGTCCAGGTCGAGGGGCACGACGCGCAACTGCGGCACGAGGAAGAGCTTCGTCCCGACGGCCGCGGTCAGGCACGCAAAGCTGAGGAAGGCCAGCGCACCCAGGACGAAACGTTTCATGCCGACCAGCTTAACGGGCGTGACCTGTGATCCGGCTTAGCCGTCGGCCGACTTCTTGGCGGCCTGATCGGCGCGACGATCGCGCTCGGCCTCCTTCATGATCGACGACATGTAGCCGAAGATCTGCGGGTCGGCCATGGCCTTCCAGCGCGGCGCGAGCAGCTTCATGTACTTCTCGACGTACAGCAGCTGCTTGCCGACGAGGACCAGCTCGCGCGGCAGGCGGGCGTCGTGGGCCTTGGCAACGGCGGCCATCTGCCGGCCGAGGTCGGTGTAGGACATCTCGCCCAGCTCGGTGCTGGTCATCGGCATGGCGACCTGCTTGATGTCGGCGCCGCCCTTGGCGCTCGACCCCGGGTTGTGGACCGCGCCCAGCAGGAAGATGCCGCGCCCGGCCGACTCGTAGTCCTTGCGGACGATCAAGTCGTAGACGAGCTGGCGCAGGATGCGCCGCGTGCGCGGGGTGAACCGGCCGACGATGCCGAAGTCGAGCAGGACGAGCTTGCCGTCGTCGTCGACGAGCACGTTGCCGGCGTGCAGGTCGCCGTGGAACAGCCCGCCGTGGAAGGCGGACTCCATCAGCGACAGGAACAGCGTGCGGCACAGCGCGACGCCGTCGTGCCCGGCGGTCTTGACCGCGGCCGCGTCGTCGATGCGGGTCGCGTAGATGCGCTCCATCGTCATGACACGCGGGGTCGTGTAGTCGTCGTAGACGGTCGGCACGCGGACCTGGTCGCCGAAGTCGCTGGACTGCAGGCACTCGAACCACTCGCGCATCGCGGCGGCCTCGTTGCGGAAGTCGAGCTCCTCGTCGAGGCCATTGGCGAAGTCCTCCACGACGTGCCGGGCAGACAGCATGCGGCCGTATTCGCTGATCTCGATCAGGCCGGCCGCGCGTTCCAAGATCGCGACGTCGGGGGCGAGGCGGTCGCCGATGCCGGGGCGCTGAATCTTGACGACGACGTCGGTGCCGTCGTGCAGCTTGGCGGTGTGGACCTGCGCGATCGAGGCCGATGCGATCGGCTCGGGATCGAACTCGGCGAAGACCTCGTCGGGCCGCTTGCCGAACTCCTCCTTGAACAGCGCGGCGATCGCCTTGGGGTCGGCCGGCGCGACGTCGTCGAGGAGGGATTCGAACTCGGACGACATCTCCTCGGTGAAGACGCCGGGACTCGAGGCGATCAGCTGACCGAGCTTCACGTAGGTCGGGCCCAGGCTCTCAAAGGTGTTGCGGACCTCGCGGGCGACGTCGCGCCGCGACGGTTTGCGGCCCTGGACCGCGCCGATGGCGCTCTTGCCGACGAAGCGGGTCACGCCCGCCGCGGCGGCCAGTCCGGTGACTCCGGCGCGACCCAGTTCGTGCAGTGGGTTCACCTTCGGCAAGGTGGACCGCACCTTCGTCGGGGCTGCGCGCCGCGGGTTGCTGCGTCCTGCACTCATGGCGGGCAATTCTACCGAGGACCGGCATGCGAACTCGAATCTGCGCGGTGGGGCCTAGGTCCTGCGGAGTCGAATCGCCCTCGCCGTGCTCGACCGGCCGTATGCTGCGGCCATGACCCCGCCATTCCAGTACGCAGACGTTCGCGGTGCGCGACTCGCCTACAACTCGACCGGCACCGGCTCGCCGGTCATCTGGGCACATGGGATGAACTCGGCGGCCTACACCCAGGAGAGCGCCGGGCAGTTCGATTGGCGGCCGGTGTCGGCCGAGCACCGGTTGATCCGCTACGACGCCCGCGGGCACGGTCGCTCCAGCGGCGGCACCGACCCGCGCGAGTACACCTGGTACGAACTCGGCCAGGACCTGCTGGGCCTGATCGAGGCCGTGCAGCCGCCGGTGGGGGCGCGCGTCGATGCGATGGGGTCGTCGATGGGATCGGCGACGATTCTCAGCGCGGTGCTGACCCGGCGGGATCGCTTCCGTCGCCTGGTGCTGTGCAACCCGCCGACGTTCTGGGAGACCCGCCGGCCGACCAATGGCGTGCGCATGGGGTCGGCGCAGCTGGTGCAGGACCAGGGGATCGCCGCGCTGGCGAAGCTCAGCGTCGACGTTCCGGCCTCGCCCGCACTGGCCGACGGCAAGCGCAACATCACCCCGATCATGTGCACCCGCGAGGTCTTGCCGGCGGTGTTCCGCGGGGCGGCGCAAACCGACTTGCCGCCGCGCGAGCAGCTCGCGACGATCATCCAGCCGACGCTGATCCTGAGCTGGACCGGCGATCCGACGCACCCGGTGTCGTCGGGGGAGCTCCTTGCCGAGGCCCTCCCGAACGCCGAGCTCCACGTCGCCGACAACCCCGCCGACCACGCCACCTGGGGAAAGCTCGCCGCCGACTTCCTCCGCTAAATCCGCCGAGTGGGCGGTCAATCAACGCCGAGTGGGCGGTCGGACCTCGCCGAGTGTGCGGTTCGTCGCGAGGGGGTAGGGTTTTCGATTACAAGTCGAAAACTACGGAGGGCCGCGAGATGCGCAGTGCCGACCTGATCGTCGTGGGTGCCGGTGTCGCCGGGCTGACCGCTGCGCTCAAAGCGGCGCGCGCCGGGCTGCGCGTCGTCGTGCTCAACAAGGGTTCCGGCGCCGACTCGGGGCAGCCGGAGCGCCCAACCGCGACCTTCTACGCACAGGGCGGCATCGCCGTCGTCCTGCCCGACAACCCGGAGGACTCGGTCCCGCTCCACGTCTCCGACACCCTCGCCGCAGGCGCCGGCCTCGTCGCACCAGACCCGACCGAGACGATCGTCGGCGAGGGCTGGGCGTCGGTCTCCGCACTCATCGACGACGGCGCCGAGTTCGACCGCGACGCCGACGGCCGCCTGCGGCGCACCCGCGAGGGCGGGCACAGCGTGCGCCGCATCATCCACGCGGGCGGCGACGCGACCGGCGCCCAGGTGCAGCGCGCCCTCGAGCGCGCCACCAACGAGGCCATCGCGTCCGGCCTCGACCTCGAGCTCCTCAACCATGCGTCGGCCACCGAGATCGTCACCGGACCCGACGGCGAGGTCGCCGGTGTGGCGTACCTGGTCGACGACGGGACATCGACGTCCACTGGCACGCTGGACGCGCCGACGGTCCTGCTCGCCACCGGCGGCGCGGGACACCTCTACGCCGCGACGACCAACCCCGGCGGCGCGACCGGCGACGGCATCGCCCTGGCGCTGCGCGCCGGAGCCCGCGTCGCCGACCTCGAGTTCATCCAATTCCACCCCACGATGCTCTACGTCGCGGGCGCGCGCGGTCGGCGCTCACTGGTCAGCGAGGCGCTGCGCGGCGAGGGCGCCAAGCTCGTCGACGCCGAGGGCAATTCGGTCACCGAGGGCGTGCACCCGATGGGCGACCTCGCCCCGCGCGACGTCGTCGCCCGGGCCGTGGAGGCCGCCATCGAGCGCACCGGCGCCGACTGCGCCTATCTCGACATCTCCGACATGGACGACTTCGCGAAGCGCTTCCCGACGGTCCGCGCGGGTATCGAGGCCGCCGGCGTCGACATCTCGACGGGTCTGATCCCGATCGTCCCCGGCGCCCACTACCTGTGCGGCGGCATCGTCACCGACGAGGATGGTCGTACGGATTTGCCCGGGCTGCTCGCCGCGGGGGAGTGCGCGCGCACCGGGTTGCACGGCGCCAACCGCCTCGCGTCCAACAGCCTCCTGGAAGGTCTGGTCATGGGTGGCCGTGCCGCCGCCGCGGCCATCGGCCGGGCTTCGAAGCCCGCGGGACAAACCCAGCGGGCTTCCGGTGGTGGGGAGGTCCCGAACAGTGGGGTTCGCACGGCGCGGGTGATGCCGCGCGACGAGCTGCAGAACCTGATGAGCCGCCGCGTGGCGCTGCGCCGCGACGCCGACGGCCTGCGCGCGGTGGCCGCCGAGCTTGCCGCGGCACCGGTCGTCGAACTGCGCAGCCGGGCAGATCACGAAGACGCGGCGCTGACGCTGATCGCCGGCGGGGTGTGCGCCGCCGCGCTGGCGCGCACCGAGTCGCGCGGGTGCCACAGCCGCGTCGACTTCCCGGATGCCGACGACGGCCAGGCCCGCTCGAACGACTTCCGGCTGACCGACGACGGCTTCGTCGGCGGGTCGGGACTCGCGGATCGGGGTGTCGCGCCGTAGGGCCGATCCCGGTTACCCTCGGGGACGTTCCCGGGGCGCGGCCCCGAGGGGGAAGGCGGTGCAGTTGTGACGGGTGCGTGCTGGGCTACAGCAGTCGCCACCGAGCCCGAGCGGACAGCGCTCGGCCTGGCCGCCGACGCCAATTGGCTGCTGACCTGCCGACTGTCCGACGGCCACTCCGGCGACCACGGCACCGACGCGAGCACGGCACCGCGCAGCGACCGCCGCCCGTGGCTGCTCTGGAACGACATCCCCGGCCAGTCCCACCGCATCGTTGACAACGAGCCCTGCCGGATGCACAACCTCGCCGGTACGCAGTGCCTGCTGTTCATCGCGCACGGCGGGATGCACTTCTACGGCAACCCCGACGAGCCGGCGCCCCCCGCCGACCCGCTGGACATCTCGGTGCCCCTCCCCGAGGAGAACGAGGCAGCGGCGAGCGCCCCCGACCCGGGCGAACCGCTCGACGTCGAGGTCACCACGGTGGAGAAAGACGTCGTCGAGGCGGTTGCCGAGCCGTCGCCATGGCCCGCCGCAGCGCCCGATCCCACTTCACCCGCACCGGCCGAGCCGGAGGGCGACGACGTCCGCGAGGCCATCGACGAGCTGGCCGCCGCCGTCGAGAAGCTGGCCGAGGTCCTGCGGAACCGGCCGTCATAGCCCGGTTCCGGATACCATTGGGGGGTATATCGCCAACGGCGAGAGGAGCCCTTCGATGACCGAGCAGACCACGGCCGCCGACTGTCAGTGCGACGGCGACGCCGGCCACCACCACGGCTACATCGCGGCCAAGGACGACTACCTCAAGCGCCTGCGCCGGATCGAGGGTCAGGCCCGCGGACTGCAGCGCATGGTCGAGGAGGATGCGTACTGCATCGACATCCTCACCCAGGTGTCGGCGATGACCAAGGCGCTCCAGTCCGTCAGCCTGGGCCTGCTGACCGACCACATGAACCACTGCGTCGTCGACGCGGCGGCCAAGGGCGGCGACGAGGCGCAGGAGAAGATCGACGAGGCGATGGCCGCGATCTCCCGGTTCGTGAAATAGCCCCGACGATGCCGGTGACCGATCGCTTGCTCGCCCGACTCCTGCGGGATCGTTGGTTCGTGCGCGCGCCCATCGGCGCGTACCGGCATGGCTTCGGCTGGCTGTTCGGCTCGCGCATCCTGATGCTCGAGCACATCGGGCGGAAGTCGGGCGAGCCGCGCTACGTCTGCCTCGAAGTCGTCGAACGCCCGGCGCCCGACCGCGTCGTCGTCGTGAGCGGTTTTGGGGCAGCATCGCAGTGGTACCAGAACCTCGCGGCCAACCCGGTGTGCCGCGTTTCTATCGGTCGTCGGCGGTCCATCCCGACTCGGGCGCGGATGATGTCCGACGATGAGGCGTCGGCGGCGCTCGCGGCCTATCAGGAGAAGCATCCGCAGGCGTGGGAGCGGCTGCGCGGCGCGATCGAGGCCGCCGTCGGGGCTCCGGTGACCGCATTGCCGATGGTGGAACTCGCACTGTCGGGAAACTGAAACACGTTCTAGTTCGTGCAGTAGTCTGACCGGCATGACTACCGCGCTGGACGCCAAGGGCACGACCATTCCCGAGGCCATCGACGCCTCCACCGTCACCGACTACTCCGACACCGTCGACGTGCTGATCATCGGCTTCGGCATCGGCGGCGGGAGTGCCGCCGTCGAGGCCGCGCGCGCCGGGGCCAAGGTGCTGGTGCTCGAGCGCGGCGCCGACGCCGGCGGCACCACCCGCATGGCCGGCGGCCACTTCTACCTCGGCGGCGGCACGGCGGTGCAGCAGGCGACCGGCCACGAGGACACCGCCGAGGAGATGGAGAAGTACATCACCGCGGTCTCGCCCGACCCGGAGCCGGAGAAGATCCACGCCTACTGCGTCGACAGCGTCGAGCACTTCAACTGGCTCGAAGACCTCGGCGTGAAGTTCGAGCGCTCGTACTTCCCGGGCAAGGCCGTCATCCAGCCCAACACCGAGGGCCTGATGTTCACCGGCAACGAGAAGGTCTACCCCTTCAAGAACATCGCCAAGCCCGCCCCGCGCGGCCACAAGGTCCCCAAGCCCGGCGACACCGGCGGCGCGTCGATGGTCATCGACTTCTTGCAGGAGGCCCTGCAGGAACTCGGCGTCGAGGTCCGCTACGAGGTCGGCGCGCGCAACCTCGTCGTCGACGACGGCAAGGTCGTCGGCGTCCGCTGGAAGTCGACCGAGGGCGAGGGCTACATCCGCGCGGGTGCCGTCGTCATCGCCGCGGGCGGTTTCGTGATGAACCCCGAGATGGTCGCCGAGCACGTCCCGCACATGGCCGAGAAGCCCTTCGTCCTCGGCAGCACCTACGACGACGGCCTCGGCATCCGGATGGGCGCCTCCGTCGGGGCCAAGCTCAAGCACATGGACTCGGCCTTCGTGACCGCGCCGGTCTACCCGCCGTCGATCCTGCTGACCGGCATCGTCGTCAACAAGGACGGCAAGCGGTTCGTCACCGAGGACAGCTACCACTCGCGCACCTCGCAGTTCGTGATGGAGCAGCCCGACTCTGCGGCCTTCCTCATCGTCGACGAGGCGCACATGAAGCGTCCCGAGATGCCGCTGTGCCCCTTCATCGACGGTTGGGAGACCGTCGAGGAGATGGAGAAGGACCTGGGTATCCCGGCGGGCAACCTCGTCGAGACGCTGGGCAACTACAACGAGCACGCCGCCAAGGGCGAGGACCCCGAGTTCCACAAGGGCGAGGAGTTCCTCGCCGCACAGGACCAGGGACCGTGGGCGGCGTTCGACATGAGCCTGGGCAAGGCGATGTACGCCGGGTTCACCATCGGCGGCATGGCCACCAGCGTCGACGCCGAGGTGCTCGACGAGAGCGGCAAGCCCATCCCCGGGCTGTACGCGGCGGGCGCCTGCGCGGCGAACCTCGCCCAGGACGGCAAGGGCTACGCCAGCGGCACCCAGCTCGGCGAGGGCTCCTACTTCGGGCGTCGGGCCGGCAAGCACGCCGCCGCGAGCGCCAAAGCCTGAACCCGGCGTCGCACCCGCGGGCCAAGTGTGAGGTATCCGACTGTGGCTGAAGGTGGGACCGTGCACCGTGTTATGTTCATCGACAGTTTGTGACCCACGCGGCATCGAAGGTGCCGCGCAGCGTGTCGCCTGGTACCGATCACCGGCTTGGAGTAGTGCGCGAGTCGGTGATCACGTGCATATGCGGCACGCGTTTTGACAACGACGTCAAGCAAAGGAAGCGGCACATGAGTGTTGGAGTCGTGCGCGGGGAGGCAGTGACATGCTGATCGGCGTCCCCAAGGAGAAGAAGTCGGGCGAGACCCTCGTCGCGGCCACCGCGAAGACGGTGGGTCAACTCGAGGGCCTCGGTTACGAGGTCGTCATCGAGAAGGGTGCCGGCACTCTCGCCGAGCAGTCGGACCGGGCCTTCGTCGACGCCGGCGCCCGCGTCGGCAGCGCGTCGGATGCGTGGGGCGCCGACATCGTCGTGAAGGTCAACGCCCCGACCGATGCCGAGATCCGCAAGCTCAAGCGCGGCGCCGTCCTCATCTCGATGATGGCCCCGGCCCGCAGCCCCGAACTCGTCGAGAAGCTGCAGAAGGCGGGCGTCACCGCCCTCGCGATGGACGCCGTGCCGCGCATCTCGCGCGCGCAGTCGATGGACGTGCTGTCGTCGATGGCCAACGTCGCCGGCTACCGCGCGGTCGTCGAGGCCGCCCACGAGTTCGGCCGCATGTTCACCGGTCAGGTCACCGCCGCCGGCAAGATCCCGCCCGCCCGCGTCTTCGTCGTCGGAGCCGGTGTCGCCGGCCTCGCCGCTATCGGCGCCGCGTCCTCGATGGGTGCCATCGTGCGTGCCTTCGACGTCCGTCCGGAGGTCGCCGAGCAGGTCGAGTCGATGGGCGCCGAGTTCGTCCACATCGACTTCGAGGCGGAGAAGTCCGAGGACGGCTACGCCAAGGAGATGACCGCCGAGCAGGAGGCCGCCACCGCGTCGATGTACGCGGAGGAGGCCCGCGAGGCCGACATCGTCATCACCACCGCGCTGATCCCCGGCCGTCCCGCGCCGAAGCTCATCACCGCCGAGACCGTCGCCGAGATGAAGCCCGGCTCGGTCATCGTCGACATGGCCGCGGCCAACGGCGGCAACGTCGAGGGCACAAAGAAGGACAAGAAGATCGTCACGAAGAACGGTGTGACGATCCTCGGGTACACCGATCTGGCCGGGCGCCTGGCAGCGCAGACCTCGCAGCTGTACGGCACCAACATCGTCAACCTGATGAAGCTGATCACGCCGGAGAAGAACGGCCAGATCGACCTCGACATGGACGACGTCGTGCAGCGCGGCCTCACCGTCACCAAGGACGGCGAGGGCATGTGGCCGCCGCCGCCGGTGCAGGTGTCCGCGGCCCCCAAGGCCGAGGTCGCGCAGGTCGAGGCACCCGAGCCCAAGGCGCCGATGTCGCCGGCCAAGAAGGTAGGCATCGCGCTGGTCGGCCTGCTGGCGTTCGCCGGCCTGATCTTCGTCTCGCCGGACCCGCTGCCCGAGTACTTCACCGTGCTGGCACTGGCCATCGTGATCGGCTACTACGTCATCGGCAACGTCGCGCATGCGCTGCACACGCCGCTGATGTCGGTCACCAACGCCATCTCCGGCATCGTCGTCGTGGGCGCCATCGTGCAGCTCGCCTTCGATCCGGTGAAAATGCACCTCGGCGACGGGACGACCCTCGCCATCCGGGTGCTCGCCGGCATCGCAGTGTTGGTCGCATCCATCAACGTCTTCGGTGGCTTCGCGGTGACTCGTCGCATGCTCGCCATGTTCAGCAAGGGGGCCTGACCCAATGATCACCGGAGTCATTCCCGCCATCACCACCGCGGCGTACATCATCGCCGCGCTGATGTTCATCCTGTCGCTCGCCGGGCTGTCCAAGCATGAGACGGCCAAGAGCGGCCTCACCTACGGCCTCGTCGGCATGGGGATCGCCCTGATCGCCACCATCGTTTCGGCCGTCCACGACATGGACGCGCTCAAGGACAAGTGGCTGCCCATCACGATCCTGTTCGCCGCCATGGCGATCGGTGCGGCCATCGGCTTCTGGCGCGCCAAGGTCGTCGAGATGACCGGCATGCCCGAGCTCATCGCGCTGCTGCACTCCTTCGTGGGCCTGGCCGCCGTGCTCATCGGCTGGAACGGCGCCCTCGGCGGCTTCCACAGCAGCGGCGTCAACCCGGGCGACATCCGCACGCTGACCAACGTGCACGAGGCGGAGATCGCCATCGGCATCTTCATCGGTGCGGTCACCTTCACCGGATCGATCGTCGCCAACCTGAAGCTGTCGGCGCGGATGAAGTCCGCCCCGCTGATGCTGCCGGGCAAGAACGTTATCAACGTCGGCTCGCTGGTGCTGTTCGCGGCTTTGACCGCCTGGTACGTCACCACCGACGGACACACCGGCAAGACCCCGTGGATCCTGCTGGCCGCGATCACCGCACTGGCGCTGTTCCTGGGTTGGCACCTGGTGGCGTCGATCGGCGGCGGCGACATGCCGGTCGTCGTGTCGATGCTGAACTCGTACTCCGGTTGGGCCGCCGCGGCGGCGGGCTTCCTGCTCGGCAACGTGCTGCTCATCGTCACCGGCGCGCTCGTCGGGTCGTCGGGTGCGTACCTGAGCTACATCATGTGCAAGGCGATGAACCGCTCGTTCCTCTCCGTCATCGCCGGCGGCTTCGGCATCGAGGCCCCGACGTCGGACGACACCGACTACGGCGAGCACCGCGAGGTCAACGCTGAGACCGTCGCCGAGATGCTGGCCGGTGCCAAGTCGGTCATCATCACCCCCGGCTACGGCATGGCCGTCGCGCAGGCGCAATACCCGGTCGCCGACCTGACGCAGAAGCTGCGCAACAAGGGCGTCGACGTCCGCTTCGGCATCCACCCCGTCGCCGGCCGCCTGCCCGGGCACATGAACGTGCTGCTCGCGGAGGCGAAGGTGCCGTACGACATCGTCGAGGAGATGGACGAGATCAACGACGACTTCGGCGACACCGACGTCGTGTTGGTCATCGGCGCCAACGACACGGTCAACCCGGCCGCGTCCGAGGACCCGGGTTCGCCCATCGCCGGCATGCCCGTCCTCGAGGTGTGGAACGCCAAGGACGTCGTCGTGTTCAAGCGGTCGATGGCCGCCGGTTACGCCGGCGTGCAGAACCCGCTGTTCTTCCGGGACAACACGCAGATGCTGTTCGGCGACGCCAAGGACCGCGTCGACGACATCATCGCCGCGCTCGGCCACTAGGCGCTGACGCTGCCGTGCCCGGTTCCTCCGACGAGGAGCCGGGCACGATGCGTTGGGGCCGCCCACTCGGCGGGTCGGGACCGCCTACTCGGCGGGTTGGGGGCGCCCACTCGGCGGGTCGGGGCCGCCCACTCGGCGGGTTGGGGCCGCCCACTCGGCGGGTCGGGACCGCCCACTCGGCGGGAAAACGGACAATCCGCCGCGCGTTTCTGAAACACGTTCTAGATTTGGGTCATGGCTGCCACTGTGACCGAATTGCTCGCCGAGCGGGCTGACGACGACAACACCGCGATCCTCCACGACACCGGCACGTGGACGTGGCGGGAGTACCTCGCCGACGCCCGCAAGGTCGCCGCCACGGTGCTGGCCGCGGCGGACAAACAGCGCCCGATGCACATCGGCGTGCTGCTCGGGAACACCCCGACGATGCTCATCGCCATCGCGGCCGGCGCCCTCGGCGGCTACGTCACCGCGGGCATCAACAACACCCGCCGCGGCGAGGGCCTGGCCCGCGACATCAAGCGCGCCGACTGCCAGATTCTGCTCACCGACGACGAGCACCTGCCGCTGCTCGACGGCCTCGACCTCGGCGACTGCGAGGTCGTGAACACCTCGGCGAAGGAGTGGACCGAGCGTGTCGCGAAGGCGCCCGAGCTGGTCCCGCACTCGACGCCCGAAGCGACCGACCCGTTCATGCTGATCTTCACCTCCGGCACCAGCGGCGACCCGAAGCCGGTGCAGCTCGCCCACATGCTGATCCCGTTCGCCGGGCCGCCGCTGGTGGACAAGTTCGGGATCACCTCGGGCGACATCTGCTACCTGTCGATGCCGCTGTTCCACTCGGCCGCGCTGCTCGGCGGCTACTGCGTGGCCGCCACCAGCGGCGCCGCGATCGTGCCGGCCAAGTTCTCCGCGTCGACGTTCCTGGACGACGTCCGCAAGTGGAACGTGACGTACATGAACTACGTCGGCAAGCCGCTGGCCTACATCTTGGCGACCCCGGAGAAGCCCGACGACGGCGAGAACACGCTGCGCGCGGCCTTCGGCAACGAGGCCTCCGACCGCGACATCGACGACTTCGCCCGCCGCTTCAACTGCATGGTGTGGGACGGCTACGGCTCCAGCGAGCTGGCCATCATCATCACTCGCGAGCCCGGCACCCCGCACGGCTCGATCGGCAAGGGCTTCCCCGGCGTCGCCGTCTACAACGCGGAGACGTCGAAGGAGTGCGCGACGGCCGAGTTCGATGAGAACGGCGCCCTCGCCAACGCCGACGACGCTATCGGCGAGATCGTCAACACGCAGGGCGCTGGGATGTTCACCGGCTACTACAACGACGAGAAGACGACCGCCGAGCGCATGCGCGACGGCATGTACTGGTCCGGCGACCTCGGCTACGTCGACGCCGACGGCTGGATCTACCTGGCCGGCCGCAGCGGCGACTGGCTGCGCGTCGACGGCGAGAACCTCGCCGCCGGTCCCATCGAGCGGATCCTGCAGCGGATGCCGCAGATCGGCCAGGTGGCCGTGTACGGCGTGCCCGACGAGACGGTCGGCGACGCGGTGATGGCCGCGATCGTGCCGACCGGCGAGGAGAAGCTGACGCCGGAGGCGCTGTCCGCGTTCCTGTCCGAGCAGCCGGACCTCTCGCCCAAGGCGTGGCCGCGCTATGTGCGGATCAGCGGAAAGCTGCCGTCGACGGCCACCAACAAGATCCTCAAGCGCGAGCTCAAGCACCAGGGTGCGACCGCCCACGACGAGGAGCACCTGTGGGTGCGCGGTGCCCGCGAGAAGACTTTCTCGCCCACCGACTGAGAGTCAGCCAAGAATCTTCGCCATTCCCGCAGGTTCACCGCTTCGGGTGCGCCGGTTGGCGCACATTCGCGGGTAGCCTGGGCGGTTGAGTGCCCGGGCAACGCCTGCCCGGGCAAAGGCTTAGGAAGTGGGAGAACGGTGACAGGGTTCCAGCGGATCACGCTCGTCGCGGTGGCGGCGGGTCTGGTCGCGGCGGTGAGCACGGGCTGCGGCGGTGATGATTCGACGGCGACGGCGCCGATCAGCGCGGCCGAGGTGACGACCACCCACTTCGAGTCGCCGACGATCACCCCGCCATCGGGCACCGACACCTCCAAACCCGGCATGCCGGCCACCGTGCCGAACCCGTCGACGACGCAGCCGAAGGACTTCCCCGGCGCATCGTCGACGCCGCCCAAGAAGCCCGACGCCCCCAAGGCGCCGGTCAGCGCGAAGCAGCAGCGGTACCTCGACGCCCTCAAGCGCCAGCACGTGGTGATCCTGGGCGACACCGACAACACGATCGCCTTCACGATGGCCCAGTTCGTGTGCGACCAGCGCGGCAAGGGCGGCGACCCGACGTCGATGAAGGCCTTCGTCGTCGCTGCCGTCGGCCCCGGCGAGAAGACCGTCGAGTCGGCGAACATCAAGGCGGACAAGGTCATCCGGGCCGCCAACGAGTACTACTGTTGATCCGATGAGTCGCAAGCGCAGCACGCGGCGCTGGTTGATGGTGCTGTTGGGCCTGATCATCATCATCGCCCTGGTGATGCTGTTGATCCGCGCTTGCACCCGGGAGACCCCGCCGGAGCCGCAGCCCCCGCCGCGGACGCGGCCGACGGCACAGTCCGCCGACTGCCCCGACGTCGAGGTCGTCGTGATCCCGGGCACCTGGGAGTCGCGCGCCGACGACGATCCGTACCAGCCGCACGCCAACCCGAGGTCGTTGATGCTGCGGGTGTCGTCGGCGCTGCAGCAGCGCTTCCCGGCCAACCGGGCGCGGGTTTACACGATCCCGTACATGGCGCAGTTCCGTAACCCGACGAACCTCGCCGACCACCAGGCCGACTACGACGTGTCCCGCCGCCAGGGCTATGCCCGCACGGCCGGACACATCACCGCGCTGAACAAGCGCTGCCCGATCACGACCTTCCTCGTCATGGGGTTCTCGCAGGGCGCGGTCATCGCCGGCGACGTCGCCAGCATCATCGGCAACGGCCGCGGCATCATCGACCCCGACGATCAGGACCTGGTCGTCGGCGTCGGGCTCATCGCCGACGGTCGCCGGGTCGAGGGCCAGCAGAACAACATCGGGCCCAACCCGCCGGGGCAGGGCGCCGAGGTGGCACTCGGACCGATCCTGGCGAACCGCTTCCCCGGCATCTCGATGAACGGCAAGCGCGCCGGTGGTTTCGGCACGCTGCGCGACCGCGTCCAGGGCATCTGCGCCCCCGGCGACCTCATCTGCGACTCGCCGACGATCACCAACCCGCTGCGCGCGATCGGACAGCTCGCCGGGGCGATCAACAACCCGGTCCATGCGATGTACGCCACACCGCGGTATTGGGAGGACAACGGCGCCACGGCCACCCAGTGGATGTTCGCGTATGCCGTGCGCACGATCGATGCCGCGCCGCACCCCAAGCACTTCTGACGCCGCCCGCCGGATCGGGGTTTTCGGCAATTTGGCCGGTCACAGGCCTACCGCGTACCGTAACGTCGGTTAAGTTTCAGTACGCGAAAGCAGGAGTAATCGATGACCCGGAAGTTCCGTTTCGGAGCCGGTGGTGAGGGCAACAAAGAAGAGGGCGGCGCACGCAAGTTCGTCCAACTCGCCCAGACCGCCGAGGAGTACGGGTTCGACGCTTTCGCCATCCCCGACCACCTGGGCAACCAGGTCGGCCCGCTGGCCGCGCTCGGCGCGCTGAGCCAGGCCACGAGCACCATCCGCCTGGGCACCTCGGTGCTGGCGAACGGTTTCCGCCACCCGGCCATCCTGGCCAAGGAGGTCACCACAATCGACGTGCTGTCCAAGGGCCGCATGGAGTTGGGCATCGGCGCCGGCTGGATGAAGGACGAGTTCGACAAGGCAGGCATCGAATTCGAGTCGCCCGGCACCCGCATCCGCCGCCTCGACGAGGCGCTCACCATCCTCGATCTGCTGCTGCGCGGCGAGACCGTCGACTTCGACGGCGAGTTCTACCAGATCAAGGGACTCGAGGGCAGCCCGCGCCCGCGCCAGGGCCCCCGCCCGCCGATCGCCGTCGGCGGTGGCGGTCCCCGCATGCTGAAGCTGGCCGCCAAGCACGCCGACATCATCTCGGTGGCGCCCAAGAGCTCGCCGGAGGGCAAGATGCTGCTCTCGGACATGACGCTCGACGCGACGGCCGCCAAGATCGACCGCCTCCGCGAGGTCTCCGACGCCCGGTTCGACGACATCGAACTGAACTGGACGATCGCCATGATCATCATCACCGACGACCGCACCGCGACCGCGGAAATGGCTCTCAAGGCCCTCGACGCGGGCTACCCCCCCAACATCGAGCAGGACTGCGAATTCACCGTCGACGACGTCCTGAACTCGCCGTACATCGCCATCGGCTCCTTCGAGCAGATCGCCGATCAGATCCGCCACGTGCGCGAGCGGACGTCGATGTCCTTCGTCGGAGTCTTCCCGACGCAGATGGATGCCTTTGCGCCGATCATTCCGATTCTTAAGGGAGAGTAAGATAGCCGCAGATCCGCGTCAGACTGGCACGCCGCAGACCCTTCGGGGCGTGCCGGACGATGCGCGCGATGGACCGGGAATCGCTACGCCCCCGATCTGACCACCCCGCCGCCGCCCGCGCTACCGCGCGGCCACGCACAGGAGTATGAATTGCTGAACACCGAGTTTGAACAGTTTCTCGACGAGGAGGGCAACCTCACCTTCAACGAGGAGGCCACCCTCGTCGACTACGTCGAGCGCAACGTTCGCGACCAGGCGGACACGCTCGCCTACCGGTTCGTCGACTACTCCCGCGAGAGCGAAGGCGAGTACCAGGACCTGACCTGGGCCCAGTTCGGCAAGCGCCTGCGCGCCGTCGCCGCCCGACTGCAGCAGGTGACCAAGCACGGCGACCGCGTCGCCATCCTCGCGCCGCAGTCGCTCGAGTACGTCATCGGCTTCTTCGCCGCCCTGTACGCCAGCAACATCGCGGTGCCCCTGTTCTCCCCGGATGAGCCGGGCCACACCGACCGTCTGCACGCCGTCCTCGACGACTGCAAGCCGACCGCCATCCTCACCTCGACCAAGTCCGCCGAGGCCGTCCGCGACTTCTTCGCCGACCGTCCCGCCAAGGAGCGCCCGCGCGTCATCGCCGTCGACGCCGTGCCCGACTCGGTCGGCTCGACCTGGGTCGCCCCGATCGCCGGCAAGGACCACAACAAGGACACCGTCGCCTACCTGCAGTACACGTCGGGCTCCACCCGCGTGCCGGCCGGCGTCGAGATCACCTACCTCGCGGTCGCGGCCAACGTGCTGCAGATCTACGACACGATCGAGATCGACCTCAACTCGCGCGGCGTCACCTGGCTGCCGATGTTCCACGACATGGGCCTGCTCACGGTGATCCTGCCCGCGCTCGGCGGCCGGTTCATCACGATCATGAGCCCGGCGGCCTTCGTGCGCCGCCCGAGCCGCTGGATCAAGGAGCTCGCCGCGCACAGCGACGGCGCCGGCACCTTCTCGGCGGCCCCCAACTTCGCCTTCGAGCACGCCGCCGCCCGCGGCCTGCCGAAGGATGGCGAAGAACTGGACCTGTCGAACGTCATCGGCCTGATCAACGGCTCCGAGCCGGTCACCGTCAGCTCGATGAACAAGTTCAACGACGCCTTCGGCCCCTACGGCCTGCCGAAGACCGCGATCAAGCCCTGTTACGGCATGGCCGAGGCCACGCTGTTCGTCTCCGCCACCGCGCGCGAGAACGAGGCGAAGACCATCTACGTCGACCGCGACGACCTCAACGCCGGCAAGTTCACCCTCGTCGACAAGGACGCGCCGAACGCGGTCGCACAGGTGTCCTGTGGCCAGGTCGCGATGAGCCAGTGGGCCGTCATCGTCGACCCGGAGAAGGGTGAGGAGCGCCCCGACGGCCACGTCGGCGAGATCTGGCTGCACGGCCTCAACATCGGCAAGGGCTACTGGAACAAGGTCGACGAGACCGAGGCCACCTTCCACAACAAGCTCAAGAAGCCGCTCAAGTCCGGCAGCCACGCCGAGGGCACCGAGTCGGGCGACAACTGGATGGCCACCGGCGACTACGGCGTGTGGCTCGACAACGAGCTCTACATCACCGGCCGCGTCAAGGACCTGGTCATCGTCGACGGCCGCAACCACTACCCGCAGGACCTCGAGTTCAGCGCGCAGGAGTCGAGCACCGCGCTGCGCCCCGGCTATGTCGCCGCGTTCGCGGTCCCGGCCAACGAGCTGCCGCAGGTCGTCTTCGACAACGCCACCAGCGGCCTGAAGTTCGACGCCGACGACGCCTCCGAGCAGCTGGTCATCGTCGCCGAGCGCGGTCCCGGCAAGCGCACCGACCCGCAGGAGGTCGCCGACACCGTGCGCGCCGCGGTCGCCGCGCGCCACGGCGTGATGGTTCGCGACGTGCTGCTGGTCCCGGCCGGTTCGATCCCGCGCACCTCGAGCGGCAAGATCGCCCGCCGGGCGACCAAGGCCGCCTATGTCGACGGCACCCTGCGCGGCGGCTACCAGCAGACGGCTTTCCCGGACGCACCCGACCAGTAGGCTGGGACGCGATGTCTGAATTGAATAACGCCACCGACGACGATTCGACCGCGGCGGCCGCTTCCGGCGCCGACGGCGAGACCGTGGGCGACCTCACCGTCGAGGAGCTGCGCGACTGGCTGCGCGAATGGGTCTCGGAGGCGACGGGCATGCCCGTCGACCAGATCCCCGAAGACCGGCCCATGGAGGAGTTCGGTCTGTCCTCGCGCGATGCCGTCGCCCTCGGCGGCGACATCGAGGACAAGACGGGCGTCGTGCTGACCGCCACCGTCGTCTACAACCACCCGACGATCGCATCGCTGGCCAAGCGCATCATCGAGGGCGACCCCGACGAGGGGCTGCACGAGCTCGACACCTTCTGGGAGCGCGAGCGCAACCCCGACGACGACATCGCCGTCATCGGTTTCTCGACCCGCTTCCCGAAGGCCGGCGAGACCCCGGAGTCCACCTGGGAGGCGCTCATCACCGGGCGCGACGGGATCTCCGACCTGCCCGACGACCGTTGGCTCGAGTTCAAGTCCGACCCGCGCATGCTCGAGGTGCTCGAGGAGCGCAACACCCGCGGCGGCTACCTCGACGACGTGAAGGCCTTCGACGGCGACTTCTTCCAGATGAGCCCGCGCGAGGTCGAGATGGTCGACCCGCAGCAGCGCCTGGTGCTGGAGTTGACGTGGGAGGCCCTCGAGCACGCCCACATCCCGCCCAGCGACCTCAAGGGCCAGAAGGTCGGCGTCTTCATCGGCACGTCGACCAACGACTACCAGTTGCTGGCCGCGCTCGGCCTCGGCGAGGGCACCGACGAGACCGCCGCCTACGCGCTGACCGGTACCGCGACGTCGATCGTCGCCAACCGCGTCTCCTACTTCTTCGACTTCCACGGCCCGTCGATCGCGGTGGACACCGCGTGTTCGTCGTCGCTGGTGTCGGTCCACCAGGCCGTGCAGAGCCTGCGCGCGGGCGAGTCGGACACCGCCGTCGCCGGCGGCGTCAACATGATCCTGACGCCGGCCGCGACCATCGGTTTCGACACCCTCGGCGCCGTCGCCAAGGACGGCCACATCAAGGCCTTCTCCTCCGACGCCGACGGCATGGTCCGCTCCGAGGGCGGCGGCATGTTCGTCCTCAAGCGGATGGCCGACGCGCGCCGTGACGGCGACCAGGTGCTGGCGGTCATCGCCGGTTCCGCGGTCAACTCCGACGGCCGCTCCAACGGCCTGCCCGCCCCGAATCCGGAGGCGCAGGTCGAGGTGCTGCGCGCCGCGTACACCGATGCCGCGCTCGACCCGCGCACCGTCGACTACGTCGAGGCGCACGGCACCGGCACCATCCTGGGCGACCCGATCGAGGCCGACGCCCTCGGCCGTGTCGTCGGCAAGGGTCGCGAGCCGGACAAGCCGGTGCTGCTCGGCTCGGCCAAGACGAACTTCGGGCACATGGAGTCCGCCGCCGGCGCCGGTGCGCTGGCCAAGGTCGTGTTGTCGCTGACCAACGACAAGCTGCCCGCCTCGCTGAACTATGCCGGGCCCAACCCGTACATCCAGTTCGAGGCGACCAACCTCAAGGTCAACGCCGAGAACTCGGACTGGCCGCGCTACAGCGGGCACGCCATCGCCGGCGTCTCCGGTTTCGGCTTCGGCGGCACCAACGCGCACCTCGTCGTGCGCGAGGTCCGCGACGAAGACCTGCACCCGGTGCCCGCCGCCGCGGGTGACTCCGCCGTCGACGAGGCCACGGCGCTGGCCGCCCCGGCCGACGTCGACGATGACGATGAGGAATACCTAACCGAGGCCGAGCGCGCCGTGCTGGCCGCGCAGGCGAAGAAGACCGAGGAGAAGGTCGAGGAGGTCGAGG
The DNA here is from genome assembly GCF_047602025.1 of Gordonia sp. (in: high G+C Gram-positive bacteria). Classification (GTDB taxonomy): domain Bacteria; phylum Actinomycetota; class Actinomycetes; order Mycobacteriales; family Mycobacteriaceae; genus Gordonia. Next base: position 84,132 of record NZ_JASGII010000001.1, read on the forward strand.
TCGATCCGGCCGAGGGCTTCGCGCCCTGCGCCCAGGAGGGCGCGGTCATCCCGCTCGTCGTCTCCGGCTTCGTCTCCTCGCGCCGCCGCAAGGCCGCCAAGGCCCTCGTCGAGTGGCTCGAGTCGGACGAGGGCAAAAACACCCCGCTCGTCGACATCGGCCGGGCGCTCGCGCACCGCAACCACGGTCGTACCCGCAGCGTCGTCATGGCCCGCAGCCACGAGGACGCGCTCAAGGGCATGACGGCGATCGCCGAGGGCAAGAACAACCCGCTGGTCTATACCGCGGACGCCCCCGACGCGGCGTCGGCGGTCTGGCTGCTGTCCGGCTTCGGCTCGCAGCACCGCAAGATGGCCAAGCAGCTCTACCTGGAAAACCCGGTCTTCAAGAAGCACGTCGACCGCGTCGACGAGTACATCCAGCGCGAGCTGGGCTACTCGATGGCCGAGCTGTTCCTCGACGATTCGCAGACCTACGAGATCGAGACCGCCCAGATCGGCATCTACACGATCCAGGTCGCGCTCGCCGACACCATGCGGCACTTCGGCGCCGACCCCGGCGTCCTGGTCCCGCACTCGATGGGCGAGGCGTCGGCCGCGTACATCAGCGGCGGGCTGTCGCTGGCGGACGCCACCCGCGTCATCTGCCAGCGCTCGCGCCTCATGGGCGAGGGCAACGACATGCTCGAGGGCGACAACATCCGCCGGATGGCCCTGGTCGAGTACAGCGCCGAGGACATCGAGGGCGTCCTCACCGACTACCCGGACCTGGAGATCTGCGTCTACGCCGCGCCGACGCACACCGTCATCGGCGGACCCGAGGACCAGGTCGATGCGATCGTCACCCGTGCCGAGGACGAGGGCAAACTCGGCCGCAAGCTGCAGACCAAGGGCGCGAGCCACACGTCGCAGATGGAGCCGATCCTCGGCGAGCTCGCCTACGAGATCACCGGCATCGTCCCGGAGAAGCTCAAGGTCGGGCTCTACAGCTCGGTGGACCGCGAGCAGTTCTACCGCGCCGGCCACGAACCGATCCACACCGTCGAGTACTTCCTCAAGGGCCTGCGCCACAGCGTCTGGTTCAGCCAGGCGATCGCCAAGGCCGTCGAGGCCGGGCACAGGACCTTCGTCGAGCTGTCGCCGAATCCGGCGGTCCTGATCTCGGTCGCCGCGGTCACCTTCGACGCGGGGCTGCACGACGCCGAGCTGGTCGAGACGCTGCGCCGCAAGGAGGACGAGAGCAACGGCCTCATCAACGCCCTGATGAAGCTGTACGTCCACGGGCACCCGATGGACGTCGCCGCGCTGTTCGGCACCGGCGGCTTCGCGAACATCCCGCGCACCGCCTACGACCGTCGCGACTACTGGTTGACCGCCGAGCTGGCCACCGGGTCGGGCACCGGCAAGATCCCCGGCAGCCACGTCGCACTGCCCGACGGCCGACACGCGTGGGAGGTCAACGCCACCGCCGTCGACGATCCGCGCGCACTGGTCGCCGCGGCGGCGGGACAGGTGTTCGCCGACCCGACCGTCGGCGCGAGCGAGGCCTACGGCGCCTTCCCGACGTCGGGGACCGTCACCACGACGCTGAGCCCGCACCCCGGTGGCGGCTCGGTCACCGTGCACGCCCCCGAGGGCAAGGGCTTCAAGCTCCTGTTCGAGGCCGTCGTCACCGGAGCGGCCGCGAAGACCGGGGCTGCCGCGGACAAGCCCGCCGAGGCTGCCCCGGCCGCAGCCGTCGCGGAAACCGACTCCAAGGGTGCCGCCGCCTTCGCCGACGAGACGGTGATCGAAGAAGACGAGGTCATCGACAACATCGGCGACAAGTGGGATCCGGCGTCGGGCGAGAAGGTCGGCGACCGACTGGCGACCATCGTCGGCGAGTCCATGGGTTACGACCCGGAGGACCTGCCGCGCGAGGTCGCGCTGATCGAGCTGGGCCTCGACTCGCTGATGGCCGTGCGCATCAAGAACCGCGTCGAGTACGAGTTCGACATCCCGCAGCTGAACCTGCAGGCGATGCGTCAGGCGAACCTGGCCGACATCGAGAAGTTCGTGAACTACGCCGTCACCCACCGCGACGAGCTCGAGATGCTCGAGCAGAACGCGGCCGACGGCGGCGAACTCGACACCGCGGCGCTCAACGCCTACATCGACGAGCAGATCGCGAAGGAGAAGGCCGGCGAGAAGGCCGCGCCGAGCGAGCCCGCAAAGACCGCGAAGAAGGCGACCAAGAAGGCTGAGCCGAAGAAGGCTGAGCCGGATAAGGACGCCGCCAAGAAGACCACGGCGAAGAAGGCGACCAAGAAGGCCGAGCCGAAGAAGGCCGAGCCCAAGAAGGACACCGCCAAGGCTCCGAAGGCCGCGGCTGCGGTCGCACCCGCCAAGGACGTCGACATCACCGACCAGGCGTCGGTGGCCGACGCCGCCGGGTCCGACGTGCCGCCGCGCGATGCGGCCGAACGCCTGACCTTCGGCGTCTACGCGACGATCACCGGCAAGTCGGCCGGCGGCATCTTCAACAAGCTGCCCGTGCTCGAAGAGGACGTCGCGCAGAAGCTGACCGACAAGCTCAACGAGCGCACCGGCGGCGACGTCGACGTCGAGGACATCCTGGACGCCGAGACCATCGAGGAGATGGCCGAGTACGTCCGCCAGTACCTGGACTCGGGTGCGGCGACCGAGGGCTTCCTGCGCTACCTGCGCCTGGTGCCGGACGGCAAGAAGACCTACGACACCACCAAGGGCGACCCGGTGCCGGTCCTGCTGTTCCACCCGGCGGGCGGCAACACCTCGGCCTACGAGGCGCTGCTCAAGCGGCTGCCCGACGATCAGCCGGTGATCGGCTTCGACCGCGGCGTCGAAGGTCCGATCGAGGAGCGCGTCCGCGAGTACCTGCCCAAGCTGCGCGAGATCCAGCCGCACGGCCCGTACGTGCTCGTCGGCTGGTCCTTCGGCGGTGCGCTGGCCTACGGCGTCGCGCAGTTGCTGCGCGAGGAGGGCGAGGACGTCGACTTCATCGGCCTCATCGACGTCGTGCGGCCCAAGGAAGACATGGTGGAGACGCCCGATTCCAAGCGCGAGCGCCTGGAGCGGTGGAAGGACTTCGCCATCCGCAACTACGACCTCGATCCCGATGTGCCGATCCCGATGGACCGGCTCGTCGAGGCCGACGACGAGGGGCAGTTCGCGATCATCATGGAGATGATGGCGATGAGCAACACCAAGATCCCCGGCGGCATCATCGAGCACCAGCGGACCTCGTTCATCGAGAACCGCATCCTCGACCAGATCGAGCCCATCCCGTACGACGGCAAGGTGGTCCTGTACCGCGCCGACCGGATGCACGACGGTGCCATCGAGCTCGAGCCCAAGTGGGCCGAGATCGACGAGGACGGTCGTTGGGGCGAGGTCGTCGACGACCTGGAGATCGTGCACATCGGCGGCGACCACCTGTCGATCGTCGACGAACCGTACATCGCCAAGATCGGCAAGGACCTGACCAAGCGCCTGAAGAACGTCGGCGGGAAGAAGGGGTAGGCACATGGCCCGGACGACGGCAGACAAGCTCGCCGACCTCGAGCACAAGCTCGAGCTGGCCAAGGAGCCCGGCGGTGAGCGCGCGATCGCCAAGCGGGAGAAGAAGGGCATCTGCTCGCCCCGCGAGCGGCTCGACATGCTGTTCGACCCGGGCACCTTCGTCGAGATCGGTGCCCTCATCAAGGAGCCGGGCTCGGGGGAGACGGGGTACGGCGACGGCGTCGTTACCGGGCACGGCCTGGTCAACGGGCGCCCGGTCGCCGCGTTCTCGCACGACCAGTCGGTCCAGGGCGGCACCGTCGGCGAGATGTTCGGCCGCAAGGTCGCGGCGCTGATGGAACTCGCCGGCAAGGTCGGCTGCCCGATGGTCGGCATCAACGACTCGGCCGGCGCGCGCATCCAGGACGCCGTCACCTCGCTCGCCTGGTACGCGCAGATGGGCAGCCGCGGCGAGCTGCTCTCCGGTCTGACGCCGCAGGTGTCGATCATCCTCGGCAAGTGCGCCGGCGGCGCGGTCTACACCCCGGCGAACACCGACATCCTCGTCGGCGTCGAGGACAAGAGCTACATGTTCGTCACCGGTCCGGACATCCTCAAGGCGGTCAACGGCGAGGACGTGTCCGCCGAGGACCTGGGCAGCGCCCACAACCAGGCGCGCTGGGGCAACATCCACCACGTCGCCCCCGACGAGGCGGCGGCCTTCGAGTGGGTCCGCGAGTACCTCGAGTACCTGCCGTCGACCCACCACGAGCAGCCGCCGGTGGTGAACCCCGGCATCGAGCCGGAGATCACCGAATCGGATCTCTCGCTCAACGAGTTCATGCCGGACAGCGACAACGCCGGCTACGACATGCGCGACGTCATCATGAAGGTCTTCGACGACGGGCACTTCCACGAGATCGGCGAGCTGTTCGCGCCGAACATCCTCACCGGCTTCGCCCGCGCGGACGGGCACAGCGTCGGCATCGTCGCCAACCAGCCGAGCGTCATGGCCGGCACGCTGGACACCGACGCCGCGGAGAAGGCTTCGCGCTTCGTCCGCATCTGCAACGCCTTCGACATCCCGCTGGTCTTCCTGGTGGACACCCCCGGCATCCTGCCCGGACTGGCCGAGGAGTCCAAGGGAACGATCCGCCGCTCGGGCAAGTTCATCTACGCGTACACCGAGGCCGACGTACCCAAGATCACCGTCGTGCTGCGCAAGGCCTACGGCGGCGCCTACGCGGTGATGGGCTGCAAGCAGCTCGGTGCCGACATGAACTTCGCCTGGCCGTCGGCGAAGATCGCCGTGATGGGCGCCGAGTCGGCCGCGGTGCTGTTGACCCGTCGGCAGACCGAGGGGCTGTCGGCCCACGACGCGGACAAGGTGCGCCGCGACTTCATCGACTTCTACAACGTGATGATGGCGAACCCGTACCTGGCCGCGGAGAAGGGCTACATCGACGCGGTCATCGAGCCGTCGGAGACGCGGCTGCAGATCCGCAAGGCGCTGGCCCAGCTGCGCGACAAGCAGATCGCGCGCGTCCCGCGCCGCAACTACCTGATGCCCATCTGATTCTGCCCAGGAAACTCCAAGGTCGCATCGGTACACTCGATCGAGTACATGCGAATCAGACGCCAAGGACGGTCACTATGAAGCGCATCCCCGCAGCTCTCGTCGCACTCGCGGCCGGTGCGGCCATCGCCGCTGCCGCCCCGCAGGCCGTTGCCGATCCGGCTCCGGCCCCGGCCCCGGCCAACTGCAAGCTCTACCCCGAGTGCCTCTGGAATGAAGAGGGCTCGACCTGGCCCGGCGTCGAGTCGACCACGACCGGCAACGACGACGACGAGCACGCCAACCACGAGGGCCACGACCACTAAGACTTGGCCCCTCCTCGTCCGGCGCAGCGGCTCACGCCGTGTCGGACGTCATTGCCTCCTGACCTGATCCGAAGGACATTCCCCATGAAGCGCACCACCGGCGCCCTCACCGCCCTGGCGGCCTCCGCAACCATTTTCGCCGGAACCGCGGCCACCGCGGCTCCGGCGCAGGCACGGTCCCCGCTCGACTGCTCGCCCTTCCCCCAGTGCGTCGTGGACGGATTGGGCTCGATCTTCGACATCATCCGCGACCGCGACAAGCAGGAAGAAGCGCCGCGCGGCCGCGGCGACGACCGCGGCAACGGCGGTGACGGCGGCACGGTCGCCCCGGGCACCAACGACGGCGGTGGCGGCGACGGCCATGGCACCCCCGGCACCGGTGAGGGCACTGGCAACGGCACCGGCACCGGCACTGGCACCGGCAACGGTGACGGCACGGGTGCCGGCAATGGCGATAGCGGCACCGGTGGCACCGGTAACGGTGGAACCGGCGATGGCGGTACCGGCGGCTCGGGCGATGGCTCGGGTGGATCGGGCGCCGGCGCTGGTGCTGGCGGCGATGGTGGCGCCGGCGGTTCCGGTGGCGACGGCGGCGCTGGGGCCGGTGGCGGCGAGTAGCCGCACCGCGCTCAAAATCACTCGCCGCCGACGGCGCTTTTCGGGCATGCTCGATCGGTGACCGTCACTCCGCCCACCCCACAGTTCGTGGCACCTCGGCTGCCGCGCGCACTGGTGCCGTTCGCGCGTCGCCAATACCGATGGCTCGCGTTCGGCCTGATCCTCTCGATCTTCGCCGACGGCGTCTGGACCATCACCCTGGTGTGGCAGGTGATGGGCATCGGCGGCGGAGCGGGCCAGGTCTCCGCGGCCACGGCGCTCGCCGCGGTCGGGATGGTCGTTTCCACCCTGCTTGGCGGGGTGCTGGCCGACCGGGTCTCCCAACGTCGCATCGTGATCGGCCTGGAGGCGGTCAAGGCCGTCGTGTTCGGCATCGTGGCGGCGGCGTCGATTGCCGGGGTGCTCCAGCTGTGGCACGTGATCGTCGCCGCGATGCTCGCGGGCGTGACGACCGGCATGTACTACCCGGCCTACTCGGCGATGCTGCCGTCGATCCTGCCGTCGGATGAGCTGCAGGCGGCCAACGGTATCGAGGGCTTCATCCGACCCGTCGCGTACCAGGCGATCGGGCCGATGATCGCCGGCTGGGTCATCGCGGCGACCGCGCCCGGCAACGCGGTCCTCATCGCCGCGGTCGCGTCGGTCGCGTCGGGGCTCTGCTACCTCATGATGAGCCCGGTGCAGCTGCGCCAGACGCCGGAGACGCTGCGCGGCAACCCGGTCCAGGGTGTCCTGCGCGACCTCGCCGAGGGCTTCGGCTACCTCTGGAAGACGCCGTGGTTGTGGGCGACGCTGCTCTACTCGACGGTCCTGGTCCTCGCCACCATGGGCCCGGTCGAGGTGCTGATCCCGTTCCTGCTGAAGGAGCGGATGGGTGGCGACGCCGCCGATCACGCTTACGTGCTGGCGGCCTACGGCGCCGGCGCGGCGATCACCTCGCTGGCGTTCGCATCGATCCGGATGCCGCGGCGCTACCTGACTCTGATGTTCGTGATCTGGGGCGTCTCCAGCGTGCCGCTGGTCCTGGTCGGCCTCGCGGACAAGGTGTGGGTGATCGTCGTCGCGGGCTTCGTGATGGGCGTGCTCTTCGACGGCCCCATGGTCCTGTGGGGGACCCTGCTGCAGCGGCGGGTGCCGCCCGCGCTGCTCGGCCGCGTCGCGAGCCTGGACTTCTTCGTCTCCATCGCGCTGATGCCGGTGTCGATGGCGATCGCCGCTCCGGTCAGCGCCTGGCTGGGCCTCACGACGACGTTCGTGCTCGCCGGTCTGCTACCGGTGCCGCTGGCGGTGTTCTTCTACATCGCGGCCAAGCTCTGGCGCGACGAGGAGCAGCACCCGCTCGACGGCGCCCCCGAGCCGGCTCAGTAGCCCGTCGAGCGCATGGGTGCCAGGTTCCACAGGCCCATCTCGCGCTTGGTGCCGAGCTCGAGCTTGGCCGGCGGCGCGGGATCGATCTCGGTGAAGCGCTGCAGCCCGCCCCAGTCGCGGCCCCAGTTGTTGCGCAGGTAGGTCGGCAACAGGGTCGGGGTCAGCAGGGCCTCGGTGATGCCCAGCGGGCCACCGGCCTTGCCGGCCATCCAGGTCTGGCTGTTGCGGCGGGTGGCGTCGGCCTCGGGCATGATGCGCCACTTGGGCACCTCGAGGACGCCGTTCTGGACCCGGATCGGCCGCTGGCACGGGAACACGAAGCCCGGCAGCCAGTCGATGAACACCGGATCGGTCCGTCCCACGACATCGTTCAGCGTCGTCAGGCGGTCCACGCGCGGCGGCGTGACGGCCACCCATTCCTTCGTGGCATCGGAGTGGTCGTCGACGATGATGCGGACGACGTCGGCGTCGCGCGGGGCGCTGGCGATCGGGAAGCGCAGATCGCGCCAGGCCGGTGCCTCACCCGCGTCGAGCGGAGCCATGCGGCCGACCGGCACGACGGCGCCGTTCGGACCGCGGCGGCCGAACTCGAGGACCAGCTTCTGACCGGTCTTCTCCATGTTGTCGATGTCGACGGCCTGCACGGAACCGGCGACCGCGACGGTGATCAGCGGACGGTCCGTGTCGGGCTTCGACGTGTTGAACGGCAGCTGGAACCAACCGGTCTCCAGCGTCGCCGTGCCGCCCGGCGCCCCGTAGGAGCCCAGGACCGGGGTGCGCGCCGGGTCGAGGTTGAACGGCAGCAGGTTGCGCGAGCCGTTGATCGTCGCCGGGCCGGGTCCGCCCCAGGTGCCGCCGGCTGCGGACTCGTTGGCCGCGGCGCCGGGGTTCTCCTGCGACGGCAGCTCGCCGCCGTCGTCGGTGGTCGACGACTTCATGACGTTCTCCGGCAGGCCCTGCGGCGTGAAGCCCGGGCCGGCGCCCAGTCCGTCGCGGACCTCCGGCGCCGGTCGCCCGTTCACCGCGGCGGGCGGCAGCAGGCCGCTGGTGGGATCGGTGGCGACGAGGACATCGTTCGCCAGCGCGCACTCGTTGCCCGCGACGGCCCGCAGGTTGGACTTGGTCCACGACCAGCTGTCGCGCTGCACCCACGCGCCCTTGGCCAGGCTGGCGACCATGAACAGGACGCACAGCGTGGCCACGGCGGGCAGCGGGGCGATCTTGATCGGGAACTTCACCACCGGTCCGGTGCGCGTCGCCTCGTCGACGTAGTCGTCGCGGAAGTGGTAGTACAGGCCGAGCAGGGCGGTGCCGACGGCGAGCGCCAGCCAGATCCAGCTCACGTTGATGCCGGCGATCGAGACCGGGCGGTCGCGCCACGGCACGCCGTAGTTGCCGACGAACCACCACATGTTGATGCCGGCGAAGGCCATGGCGGTGACGAAGAAGACCGAGGCGGCCGCGAACGCGCGGTTGCGGCGCGACGCGAGCAGCTGCGGTGCCATCAGGGCGCCCGCGGCGGCGGCGAGGCCGCCGGCGATGCCCGCGTAGACGCCGAAGTGGTGCGTCCACTTGGTCGGCGTGAAGGAGATGAGGAACATCGTGCCGAGCATGACCGCGATCAGGCGCCAGATCGGCGCCCGGGCGACGCCGTTCGGGTGTCGGCCGCGCAACAGGCGGAACATCACGTAGAACAGCGACAGCAGCATGAGCAGGATGCCGATGCGGCGCGACAGCGTGCCGTCACCGGTCTGCAGGATCAGGTAGTAGTAGCGGATCGGCTCCTGCCACCATTCGAGCGTCGGGCCGACGTCGGCGGCGACCTTGTTGCCGGTGACCAGCGGCATGACCGACTGGTCGGCGAAGATCATGTAGAGCACCGACGTTCCGGCGGCGAGGATCGGCGCCAGCATCGGCAGCCAACCGTCGCGCTTGTGCCGGCTGACCAGCGTCTTGACGATCGGGCGCAGCCCGGCCAGCAGCGCGGCCGCGGCCATCAGGCCGCCGGGCGCGAGCGCGAGGGTGAAGGCGGCGGTGATCGCGGCGATCGCGTACGGCAGCAGCCGTCGGGTGGCGATGGCGCGCTCGACGCAGCACCAGGTCAGCAGGGCGCCGACGGCCTCGGCCGGCTCGGGGCGGATGCCGTTGTTGTAGGGCAGCCAGATCGCCAGGAAGACGAAGGCGCCGGCCCACATCGCCGGGGTGCTGTTGCGGACCGCGCGGCCCAGGCGGGGGATGACCTCGCGGCTGATCAGCCACCAGCCGAGCAGGCCCAACAGCAGCGCGGGGACGCGCATCCAGATCGCGGCGACGCTGATGTGGGTCATCCACGAGATGACCTGGAAGTGCCAGCCGAACGGGTCCTGCGGGACGCCGAAGTAGCGGAAGTAGTTGTCGGCGTAGCCGGCGTCGCCGGCGATGCGGCCGACGGTCATGTTGTAGCCGTCGTCGGAGGTGTTGGCGCCGCCGAACCACCAGAGCAGCAGGATCGTCGTGACGAGGCCGTCGAGCCAGGTGAACTTCCACCAGCCGGCGGGCAGGATCCGGCGGTGCTTCAGCCCGTCGCGCGCGTCGAGGAGGGCGAGGGCGAACAGCGACAGGATCGTCATGATGATGCCGAGCACCATCAGGGCGAACTTGAGCGAGGTGGGGCTCGTGACGTAGCGCGTGTCGACGTCGGCGGTGAGCGTCATGCCGGCCGGGGCGGCGCCGCGCAGGTCCGAGTAGACGCCGACGATCTGCGGGCGCATCTCGTGGTCGCCGGTGTGGTAGTTCAGCAGGGCGCGCGGCAGTCCGGCGTCGAGGCCCTCGATGGCCGCCCGCACGCCGTCGGCGTCACCGCGGTAGACGATGCGGCAGGCCGGGTTGGACTGGGCCGCCTGGCGCGGGGCGCTGAGGATCACGACGTTGCGATCGATGACCAGCAGCGCGTCGGACGTGGCGTTGATGAACAGGCCGCGCGCGGTGGCGGCCATGCCGTCCTTGGGGATGGTCGAGAGGACCGTGCCGCCCTCGGCGGGCAGGGTCGTCGCCGCCGAACAGGGCACGGCGACGTCGAGATCGGTGGCGACGTAGGAGACCAGCGGTGCGACGACCGATGCCGTGGAACCCGACTCCGGCCACTTGATGGTGACGGTGTCGCGGTCGACGGGCAGCACGGTCATCGCGATGGCCAGGATCGTGCCCAGCAGACCGGCGATCGTCGCGAGGAGCTTGGCCCCCCGGTAGCCGTTGTCGGTGAGGAAGCGCGGCCCCGGGTGGCGGGTAGGCGTCGTCGTCATATCAGCGTCACTCATTCTTGCCGTGCTCCAACCTGATGGATCCGGTGCGCGCCCAACCCCACTGCCTGCGCGGATCGACCGTCACGGTCGCCGGTGCGGCCGCGGGATCGCGCGGGGTCAGGCGCTGGAGGGCGCCCCACCCGCGGTGCCAGTCGCCGTCGAGGTAGCTGGGGACCGCGGCGGCCGACGTGGTCGCCTCGCTGATCCCCAGGAGTCCGCCGTCGGAGGCGCGCTGCCAGGTCTTGGACTGCGTCAGGGCGGTCGCGTAGTCCGGCAGGATGCGCCAGCGCGGCACCTCGACCACGCCGTGGCGCACGGCCATCGGGCGCTGGCAGGGGAAGTGTGCGGCGACCATGAAGTCGATCAGCGACGGATCCTGCGAGCCGACGAGCTGCTGCAGCGTCTGCACCTTGGGCGCGCGCGGCGGCGTCAGCATGATGAACTGCGACGTGCCCAGGTTGTTGTCGAGGGCGACGATGCGCATGACCTCGGCCGCGGGCGGTGCCGCCGACATCGGCACGCGCAGGTTGCGCCACGGACGGTTCGGAATGACCGGTCCGGGGTCGATGAGCTCGGTACCCGGGCCCAGCGGTTCAAACGCGCCGCCGGGGCCGCGCTTGCCGAACTGGAAGCGCAGGTTCTGGCCGAACGTGCGGGCGCCGAAGGCGTCGACCGTCGAGATGGCGCCGGCGGCCGTGATGACCAGGAGCGGCGACGACTTGCGGTCGGGCAGGCGGTACCAGTCCGACTGCAGCCGGGCCTCGCCGTTGTAGCCGTAGCTGCCGAGCACCGGGGTCGTCGCCGGGTTTAGGCCGTAGGGGAGGGCGGCGCGGGAACCGTTGACGGTGGCCGGGCCGGTGCCGCCGGTGGTGCCGGCCTCCCACGTGCCCATCACGGCGAACGGCTTCGACGACGATCCGGAGACCTGCATCTGACCGGGTCGCGAGCTGCCCATCTCGGCGGACAGGTTGGTGGTGATGCCGTCGGGGGTGAAGCCGACCGACGTGCCGCGCAGCGCGTCGGAGGCGTTGCGGCCCTCGGCGGACACCAGCATGCCGTCGTTGGCGTTGGGCTCGACGAGGACCTTGTCGGCGAGCGCGCACGGCTGGCCGCGCAGGGTCGACACGTTCGTGGAGAAGGCGGTCGCCATCGGGTAGCGGAACACCGCGGCCTTGGCGAACAGGGCCAGTTCGAGCAACACCAGGCCGCCGGCGACGACCGCGATCGGCATGCCGGCCAGCGCGAGGCGCACCCGGTTCCCGCGCTCCTCGTGGTGCTGCTGGTCGTCCTCGTGCTCGAGGCCCTTGTTCTCGACGTAGTCCAGGCGCAGGTGCTGCCAGGCGGCGAGCGCGCCGGTCGCGACGGCGAGGACGAGGAAGATCGTGGACATCGGGATGCCGACGATCACCGGGGCGCGGTCGAACCAGGCGATCCCGGTGTCGTAGAAGAACGGCCAGGCGTTCTTGCCGGCGGTGGCGGCGGCGAGCGCGAACATCAGGCCGGACACGAAGACGGTGAGGTTTCGCGTCGACCGGGCGGCCGATTGTGCGACGGCCAGGGTGGCGGTGGCGGCGACGGCCGCGGCCAGCCCGGCGTAGATGCCGAACTGCATCGTCCACTTGGTCGGGGTGAAGACCAGCAGGATCATCGTCACGCCGATGGCGCCGACCGCGCGCCAGGCGGGACCGTTGCGGACCCCGTCGATGCTGCCGCGGCGCAGCAGCACCGCGATGGTGATGAAGGCGCCGGCGAACAGCAGCAGCACCGGGACGCGGCGCGCGAGGGCGGCGTCGGGCGTGGTGACCGTCAGGAAGTAGTAGCGCAGGTACTCCTGGAACCACGGCAGGTTCGGCCCGACCTGGTAGCGGATCTTCATCGCCTCGGCGACGGTGGCCGCGGTCTGGTCGCCGAACACGGTCAGCAGCACGGCCAGCCCGGCGGCGCCGAGCGGGGCGAGGACGGCGAGCCAGCCGATCTCCTTGGCGCGGGCGACGCCGATTGCCAGCAGTGCGCGGCCGCCGACCAGCAGCAGGGCCAGGCCGATGACACCGTGCGGGGCGGTGGCGAAGGTGAAGGCGGCGGCGACGATGGCCAGGCCGACCGGCAGCAGGCGCTTGGAGGTGATGGCCGATTCGACCGCCCACCAGGTGAGCAGCGAGCCCAGGACGATCATCGACTCGCTGCGCAGGCCGCTGCAGAACGGCATCCAGAAGGCGGTGAACACCCCGGCCGCCGCCCACACCGGCCAGCCGTGGGACACGGCGGCGCCGAGGCGGGGCAGCAGCACGCGGCTCAGGATGTACCAGGAGAACAGGCCCGCGGCCAGGCTCGGCAGGTGCATCCACAGCATCGACGTCGAGACCGACGACCAGTGCGCGAGGAATTCGTAGTACCAGTTGAACGGCGCCTCGGCGATGCCGAAGAAGCGGTAGTAGTTCGGCAGGTAGCCGGCCTCGCCGGCGACGCGGCCCATGTTCAGGATGTAACCGTCGTCGGGTCCGCCGGCGCCGAGCAGCGCCCACACGAGCAGCACGCCGGTGACGGCGACGTCGGACAACCGCGGTCGGAGCGAGGCGAGGAAGCCGGTGCGCTGCGGGGCGTCCTCGTCGGCGAGCGCCTCCTCGTGGGCCGCGGCGACGGTCGGCGAGCGACGGTCGAGGAGGGCGAGGACGACCAGGGACGCGATGACCGCGAGCAGGCCGATCAGGATGACCAGGCGCTTGAGCAGCGTCGGAGACGTCTCGTAACGGTCGTCGACGTCGATCCGCGCGGACAGGCCCTGCTGGCCGGCGCGCGCGACGACGTCGCGGGGGAGCCCGGTGAAGATGCCGTCGATCTGCGGCTGGGCCTCGGGACCGGCCTTGGTCACCGGGCCGAGTCCGACGAACTGGGCGCTCGGGCCCGCGGAGTCGGAGTGGATCGCCAGCTTGGCGCAGCGGGCCAGGTCGGCGCGCGGGGCTGTCGCCAGCACCGAGTTGCGGCTCATGACGGTGACGGTGTCGCCGGCCTTGACCGACAGCCCGCGGCCACCGGGGGCGCCCGACGGCAGCGTGGTCAACACGGTCGAGTTCGGGGGCAGGTCGCGCAGCACCGAACAGGGGATGGCGATGTCGACGGACTTGGCGGTCTGGGCGATCAGCGGGGCGGTGACCGACGCGGATTCACCCAGCTCCTGGCCCTGCGGCCAGGTGATGACGGGGTCGGCGGCCTTCACCGGGAGCAGCGGTGTCAGGAGACAGGCGAGGATGCCCACGAGGCCCGCGACGATCGCGGCCAGGCGCAGGGATTTCAGCCGACTCGACTCGTCAGCGGCCGAGCCGTCGGGCGGGGTCGCCGCTGATTGCGTGGAAGACACAGACACGAATTCTGATCGTATTCGATGTGCCTGAGGAATTACTCATCGCCACCCGATCCGACGGGGTGCCTCAGTGCCGGATCGGCGCAGGTCGCCACAGCCCGCTGCGGGTGCGGCTGCCCGTGGCGATCTCGGCCGGCGCGGTGCTGGTCGGGTCGTACGGGCGGTACGCCTCCAGCGCGCCCCAGTCGCGGCCGATGTCGTTCTTCAGATACGTCGCGACCGTTTCCGGCTGCTGGGACACCTCGAGCCAGCCGAGCGGGCCGCCGCCCAGCGAGCTCTGCCACGTCGACACCGCGGCCGCGAGGTCCGAGCCGGGCCGGATGCGCCACTTGGGGATCTCGGCGACGCCGTAGTGGTGGCCGAAGGGGCGCTGGCACGGGAACACCAGGCCGGAGGTCCAGTCGACGTGCACCGGGTCCTGCTTGCCGACGACCTCCTGCAGCGTTTTCATGGTCGGCAGGCGCGGCGGGGTGACGGCGAGGTAGATGTCCTGCCCCAGGTTGTCGTCCCGGGCGACGATGCGCACCGCGGTCGTGTCGGCGGGCAGCGCGTCGGTGTTGAGCCGCAGGTTGCGCCAGGACGGGCGCGGCCCCGGGTCGATCAGCGGGGTGGAACCGGCGACCTGCAGCTGGCCGTCGCGGGTGTCCGGGCCCACCGGGGTCGTCGAGTACTCGAGGACCATGTCCTGGCGCTCGAACCACCCGGCGGCCGAGAAGGTGATCAGCGGATGGCTCTGGAAGTCGCGCGGCAGCGCGTACCAGCCGGAGGTGAGGCGGGCGGGGGCCTGCGCGTCCTCGGCGAAGCTGCCCAGGACCGGGGTGCGGGCGGGGTCGAGGAAGAACGGCAGTCGTGCGTGGCTGCCGTTGATGCCCGGTCGCTCGTTGCGGCCGCCGGAGGTGCCGCCGCTGTTGGACGAGAGGACGCCCGGGTCGACGTTGGCGGTGCCGGCGAGGACGCCGAGCGACTCCTGTGCCGCGGTGGTCACGATGGCCGTGGGCACGCCGTCGGGGTGAAAGCCCTTCGTCGGACCGTCGGCCGGGTTGGCGTCGGGGACGGCCGGCGGTCCGCCCAGGGCCTGCGCCGGCGTGAGCGTCCGGTCGGCGGGCGGCAGCTGGAACTGCGAGGGGTTCTCCTCGGTCCAGATCTTGTCGGCCATGCCGCACTCCTTGCCGACCAGCGCCTCGAGGTTGGAGCGCGGCACCGAGTACGACGACGACTGCTTGATCCCGGCGAAGACGGCCGTGATCACCTGGAAGAGCACGACTGCCGCGACCACGAACACGAGTGGTTCGGAGGTCAGGGCGCCGCGCAGGCGCTGCAGTCGGGTGCGCTCGGCCGGATGCTCGTCGACGACGGGGTCGGCGCCGGTGAACGGCTCGCGCAGGTGGAAGAACAGGGCCAGCGCCAGCAGCAGCAGCGAGGCGAGCAGGAGCACGCTGGAGACGCGGAAGCCCCACGTCACCTGCTCGACGCCCCACGGCATGCCCCACGCCGACGAATAGAAGTACGAGTTCGGCGCCGTGAACGCCAGGCCCGCGATGAACAGCGTCAGCGCGGCGAAGATCGTGCGGTTGCGCCGCGAATGCATGGCCTGGTGTCCGACGGCGATCGCGGCGATCGCCGCCAGCGCCGCACCGAGGCCGGCGAAGACGCCGAAGTGGTGGGTCCACTTGGTGGGCGTGAACATCAGGAACAGCAGCGAAGCGAAGACGATGCCGACGATGCGCCGGGTGGGTCCGCTGGCCGTGCCCGGGATACGGCCCTTGCGCAGCAGCATCGCGGCCGAGACCGACAGCGACAGCAGCAGGATGAGGACCGCGAAGCGGCGGGAGATCGAGCCGTTGGCCGAGTATTCGAACAGCGACGAGTAGCGGTCGATCTCGTTGTACCAGTGCAGCGACGGGCCGAGTGCGGTCTTCATCGTGCTGGCGTCCATGAAGGAGCGCAGCGTCAGGTTGGAGAAGACGACGAACACGACGAAGGTGCCGGCGGCGACGATCGGGGCGAGCAGCGCGGCGTAGGTGCCGATGGTGCGTTTGCGGTCGGGGGTGGCGGTGCCGAAGAGCTGGGTGTCGATGTCCTTGGCGCGCTTGATGAGCGCGAGGATCATCGGGCGGGCACCGGCGATCAGCGCGGCGACGGCGAGCAGGCCGGTCGGACCGGCGGCGAGGCTGAACGCGCCGATCATGCAGGCGATCGCGGCCGGCAGCAGTCGACCGGTGGCGATGGCCCGTTCGACCGAGCACCAGGTGAGCAGGGCGCCCAGGCAGATGATCGGCTCGGGGCGCAGGCCGTTGTCGAAGGGGAACCACATGGCCAGGAAGGCGACGGCGGCGGTCGCGCCGACGACGGGACGGCTGGCGGCGCGACCCAGGCGCGGTAGCACCTCGCGGCTCAGGATGAGCCAGACCGCGATGCCGCACGCGAGGGCCGGCAGGCGGAGCCACGGGCTCGACAGGTTGACTTCGGAAAGCCAGCCGAAGACCGAGTAGTACCAGCCGAACGGGGCCTCCGGGGCGCCGAACCAGCGGAAGTAGTTGGCGGTGTAGCCGCTGTGCTGCCCGACGCGAGACATGGTGAGCAGATAGCCGTCGTCGGAGGTGTTGGGCCCGACGAAGTGCCAGACGGCCAGCATGCCGAGGACGAACCAGTCGCGCGGCTGCAGTCGCCACCAGCGTTGCGGGAAGATGCGGCGGTGGCCGCGGCCGTCGCTGTTGTCGAGGACGGCGAGGGCGATCAGCGATCCGAGGGTGGCGAGGATGCCGACGATCAGGACTCCGCGCTTGAGGAGCGTCGCCGGGGTGTTGTAGCGGGTGTCGATGGTGGCGTGCGCGCGCAGACCGGCGATCGTCGACGCGGGGCCGGCGAGGTCGGTGAAGAAGCCGGTGAGCTGCGGGCGCTGGTCGTCGTCGACGTGCTCGGTGTCGCGGTCGGCGGTGGTGCCGGTCAGCGGCTTGCCGTCGGGTCCGGTCAGGCCGACGAACTCGGCCTTCACCTCGTCGGCGGTGGCGGTGACGTCGATGCTGCGGCAGCGCGGGCCGGTGACGTCGGCGAGGGGGGCCGTCGCGACCTGGATGTTGCGGTCGGTGACCGAGACGGCGGTCTTGTCGGCGGTGCGCTGGATGAACAGTCCGCGCTCGGGGGCGGGGGTGGCCTGCTTGGGGACCGTCGAGAGCAGGACCGATCCGTCGTCGGGCAGGCGGTCGACCGCCGAGCAGGGGATGGAGATCTGCAGGTCGATCGGCACGTACGAGATCAGCGGTGCGTTGACGCTGCGCAGCGCGCCCTGCTGCGGCCACGACAGTTCGGCGGTCGTCTGGTTGACCGGCATCAGCGGCGTCGCCAACGCCAACAGGAATCCGAGCAAGCCGGTGATGATCGCGGCTATCCGTGCTCGGCGGACCGTCTGGGCTGTCACAAGGGGAATGTTAGCCGTAGCGGTCGTGGCAACCGTTATCCGCTTGCCCAACGGAATAGGCTTGTGACCATGGCCGAGAACGGAAAGCTCCCCCTCCTCCTGCTCAACGGCCCCAACCTCAACACGTTGGGGCTGCGGCAGCCCGACGTGTACGGCGACACGACCCTCGCCGAGGTCGTGCGCGACTGCGAGAAGCTGGCCGCCGAGCTGGGCTTCGGCCTGCGCGCGGCGCAGACCAACCACGAGGGCGAGATGATCGACTGGCTGCACGAGGCCCGCGGCCACGTCGGCGGCATCATCATCAACCCGGGTGCGTGGACGCACACGTCGGTGGCGCTGGCCGATGCGCTGGTAATCCCCGAGGTGCCGATCGTCGAGGTCCACATCAGCAACATCCACCGGCGTGAGCCGTTCCGGCACCACTCATACGTGTCCCCGCTGGCCGAGGGCGTCATCGCCGGCTTCGGCGTCCGCGGCTACGAGTACGCGGTGCGGTTCCTCGCCGACGTGCTCGCTGGTTCGGCCGACGGCTGAGGGGTCTCGATACAAATCCCTCGCGAGCTCGGGATTCACTCGACCACCGGTGGTCGAGTGCCGACGAGCCGCTAGCGACCTGGGTCGAGTGACCGCGACGGAGGAGCGGTTGTATCGAGACCCCGGTGTATCGAGACCGCTACCGCGTGGGCCGGTTGCGCACGACGAGGACGAACGGGCCGATCTCGGTGACCGTGAACTCCGGACCGGCGAAGGCGGCCTGGTCGAAGGTGACCGTGTAGCGCTTCACGTTCGGATCGTTCGGGTAGACGTCGCGCGCGAGCTTGAGCGCGTAGCCGTCGGCGCTGTGCCGGAACAGGAAGGCGTCGGGTGCGCGCCACGGCGAGGCGTCGAGGTTCTTGATCATCTCGTCGGTGCTCGTCGCCTTCGACCACCGCTCGATGGCGGCAGCGCGCTTGTCGAACT
Organism: Gordonia sp. (in: high G+C Gram-positive bacteria); assembly: GCF_047602025.1. Lineage (GTDB taxonomy): Bacteria > Actinomycetota > Actinomycetes > Mycobacteriales > Mycobacteriaceae > Gordonia. Next base: position 102,534 of record NZ_JASGII010000001.1, read on the forward strand.
CGGCGAGCGGGTTCGCGTAGTGCGACGTCAGGCCCTGGAAGCCCCAGTACGGGTAGATCGAGAGGAAGTCGAAGTCGGCGGTGAGGACGACCAGGTCGGCGTCGGCCTTGCCGGTCTGCTCGCCGATGAGCTTGTGCACCTGCGGGTAGTACGCGGCGGCGCCGGCCGGGCGCAGGTCGGCGCGCTCACCCTTTCCGTCGGTGTCGGTGTAGGCGATGGAGATGTCGCCCGACAGCATCGACGGCACGTGCTGCGCGACGGCGATCGCCGCGATGGTCGCGACGGCGCCGATGAGGAAGCGGACGTCGCCGTAGCGCTCCACCGCCCACGACGACGCCTGGGCGAGACCGAGGACGCCCGCGGCCGCCAGGATCGCGACGAGGACCGGCTCCAGGCGGAAGGCCAGCAGCGTCGTGCCCGTCGCGGTCAGCGCCATCGACGCCAGGCAGAGCAGGTAGACGGCGACGACCGCGGTGCCGAGCGCCAGCGCGATGGTCCGCTCACGGAAGCGCCAGATCACCCAGACGAGGCCGACGAGGGTCAGCAGCGCGAACGCGGACACCTTCAGCATCGGGAAGGGCAGGACGGCGCCCGACTCGGGCAGGTAGTGCTCGTAGGTGCCGCCGCTGGCGGGCTGGTGCCGCAGGCGCGCGGCCAGGTACGGCCCCCAGTGCACCAGGGCGATCGCCCCGGCGACGACGGCCATGGCGGCCAGTCGCCCCGCGTAGACGGTGAGCGCGCGACGGCGAACCTTGCGAATGGCGGCCTTCGGGACCGACTTGTTCGCGGCGGCCACCCAGGCGGTCCCGGCGAGCCACAGCGCGAGCAGTGCCGCCGTGAGGGCGAAGAGTCCGGCGTAGAGCGTGTAGAAGGTCGCGCACAGGCCGAGGAACGCGCCCGCCACGAGGACCGCGAGCCAGCGCGTCGACGACAGCGACAGCCCGTCGACGGGGACGCCCTTGGGTCCGCGCAGCGCACCCAGGATCGTCGGGAGCAGGGCGACCCCCAGGAGGATCAGGACCGCGGCATAGGGCTCGGGGGCGGCGTAGGCGAGCACGGCCAGGGTCACCGCGAGTGAGACGGCGATGCCGCGGTCGGCGCCGATCATGCGGTTCCACAACACGACGGCAAGTGCGGCCGCGGCCGCGATCGTGATGATCGCCCACGGCTTGTACGCCTCCCAGCCGGGCGCGCCGGTCAGGTTCGCGTAGCGCCCACCGAGCCAGAACCAGCCGCCCGGGTAGAACGGCGCCAGCCCGTCGTAGGTCATGTCGGCGGGCTTCGCCGACGATGTGAGGCGGGTCAGGTACTCGACGCGGAACTGCTGGTCCACCGACAGGCCGAACAGGTACAGCTTGGTCGCGGCCAGCGGCATGCCGAGGGTGACGGTCACCAGCCCCGACATCCCGATCGCGGCAAGGGCGTCGGGGAGCAGGCGGTTGCCGTCGGGATTGCGCCGGTAGAGCAGCACCGCGACGAGGAGCACGGCGACGGCCCCCACCTGGCCGACCGTCGTCAGCGCGCGCAGCACGTTCGACGCGTTGTAGGCGGGCCAGTCGACGGTGCCGATCGCGAACAACCCGAGCCACGACAGCGCGGCGCCGCCGACGAGGGCGGCGGCCAGCCGCAGGGCCGTCGTGGGGGTGGACGAGGTGCTCCCGATCGCTGCGCTCACGGGAGTGAATCTAGTCGATCCGCCGCGGGGCGGGTCAGATCGGCAGCTTGCGGAAGATGGCGCGCGGGATGTGCCGCAGCACCATCATGATGTAGCGGAACGGACCCGGCGCCCAGACGATCTCCTTGCCGCTGCCGGCCGCGGCGACGGCAAGCTGTGCGACGTCTTCCTTGTTGACCGTCAGCGGTGCTTCCTTCACGTGCGCCGACAGTCGCGTGCGGACCTGGCCGGGGCGGATGACCAGCACGCGCGGGCCGAACTCCTTGAGCGCCTCGCCGAGGCCGAGGTAGAAGCCGTCGAGACCGGCCTTGGTGGAGCCGTAGACGAAGTTGGAGCGGCGAACGCGCTCACCGGCGACCGAGCTCATCGCGATGATCTGTCCGTGGCCCTGGGCGCGCATCTTGTCGCCCAGCAGCACGCCGACGGACACGGCGGCGGTGTAGTTGATCTGTGCCTCGAGGACGGCCAGGCGCTGGTCCTGCCAGGCCTGCTCGTCGTCGCCCTGGATGCCGAAGGCCACGATCGCGACGTCGATGTCGCCGTCGGCGAAGGCCTCGTCGATGACGGCCGGGTGGCTGTCGGTGGCGAGCGCGTCGAAGTCGATGACCTTGACGTCGGTGGCGCCGGAGTCCTTCATCAGCGCGACGGCCGCGTCGGCGGCGTCGTCGCCGGGGACGCAGGCCAGCACGACGCGGGCCGGGCCGAGCTTGAGGTACTCGCCGGCGATGGCGAGGCCGATCTCCGAGCTGCCTCCGAGGACCAGGATGGACTGGGGGGCGCCGACGGCGTTGATCATGGGGATTCCTTCGGTGAGTGGCTAGACGAGTTCGAGGCGACGGCCCATGTCGGACATGAAGACGCCATGGGGGTCGACCTTGCGACGCGTCTTGCGCCACTCGTCGAGCCGGGGGTACATCTCGTGGAAGCTCTGCGCCGACGTGCGCGAGTCCTTGGCGGTGTAGAGCCGCCCGCCCATCGCCATGACGCGACGGTCGAGCTCGTTGAGGAACTCGGCCAGCCCGCGCTTGACGGGGAAGTCGAGACAGACGTTCCAGCCCTGGAACGGGAAGCTCAGCGGCGCCTTGTTGCCCTCGCCGAACAGCTTGATGACGTTGAGGAAGCTGACGTGGCCGGAGGCCTGGATGTCCTCGATGAGCCGGATGAATTCCGGCTCGTTCCCGGTGGGCACGATGAACTGGTACTGGGCGAAGCCGCCGCCGCGGCCGTAGGCGTTGTTCCAGTCACCGAAGACGTCGAGCATGTGGTAGAACTGCGCCAAATTCTTGACCTTGCCCTCGCTGGGCGGGCCCATCCGGTAGTACGCCTCGCCGACGGCGGAGAAGCTGAGCTTGTTGGCCAGCCCGCGCGGGAAGACGTCGGGGAAGGTGATCAGCGCCTTGCTGTCGAAGTGCAGCGGGTTCTGCGCGTACTTCTCCGGCAGCTCGTCGACCTTGGCCAGGTTGCCGCGCGAGAAGGTGCCGCGGCCCAGCTTCGGCGGCTTGGAGATCGTGTCGAACCAGCCCGACGCGTACTCGTAGCCGTCCTCGAAACCGTCCTGCAGGTGCAGGTCGATGGTCTCCTGCAGGTTGGCGGTCTGCGCGGTGTCGGCGATGAAGTAGGCGCTCTCGGTGCGCTTCATCTGGATCTTGGCGCGCAGGATGATGCCGGTCAGGCCGATGCCCGCGACGGTCGCCCAGAACAGCGAGCCGTCCTTGTCGCCGGCGGAACCCTTCGGCGTGAGCTTGCGAATCTTGCCGTCGGCGGTCAGCAGGTCCATCTCCAGCACGTGGTTGCCGAAGCTGCCCTGGCTGTGGTGGTTCTTGCCGTGGATGTCGTGGGCGATGGCGCCGCCGACGGTGACCTGGCGCGTGCCGGGCAGTACTGGCACCCAGAGGCCGGCCGGGAGTGCGGCCTGCATGAGCTGGTCGAGGCTGACGCCCGCGTCGACGTCGACGATCGCGGTGTCGCCGTCGATGTCGTGGATCTTGTTCAACGGCGTCATGTCGACGGTCAGGCCGCCGGTGTTCTGCGCCGACTCGTTGTAGGAGCGGCCGAGCCCGCGGGCGATGACGCCGCGCCGCAGGTACGACGGCTTGTCGGCATCGTCGTCGGCGACCTGCGCGACGGCCTTGGCGATGACCTCGACGTCGGGGGTGGACAGCACGTGGCCGGTGATCGGCGTGGTGCGCGACCAGCCGACGAGGCGTCGGGTCTCGATGGGGAGTTCACTGGTAGACATCGCTGAAGAGGGTACCCGCGTCGACCTGAGAGGGATCTGTGGTCGGCGAGGTTGTGACCGAAGCGACTTGTGGCGGTCGTAAGGTGGTCTGGTGCCTGACACCGTGAATCCCGACGACGTCTTCCCCGAGGGGACCGATCACGACCCGCATATCCCGGCGCCGGTCGAGCTGCCCTTCGACGGCCCGGAGGAGATGGCCGACGACGTCGACCTCAAGACCGCGATCATCCGGTTCATCATCACCGGCGCGGGTTCGGCGGTCCTCGACTTCGGGCTCACCATGCTGCTGCAGAAGGGGCTCGGCTGGGATCCCGCGGTCGCCAAGGCGCTCGGCTTCATCCTCGGCACGACGACGGCCTACCTCATCAACCGGCGCTGGACCTTCCGCGCCGAGCCCAGCCGCGCGCGGTTCATCGCGGTGATGGCGCTCTACCTGACGACGTTCGCCGTGCAGGTCGGGCTCTACGCGCTGCTCGAACACCTGTGGACGACGGAGACCTGGCTGACGTCGGCGGTGTCGTTCGTCATCGCGCAGGGCACCGCGACGGTCATCAACTTCGTCGTGCAGCGCGCGGTCATCTTCAAGATGAAGTGACCGACGCGGGTTACGAACTGCTCGGCAGGTTGTACGGCACGGTCGAGGTCAGGCCGCCGTCGATGAGGAATTCGCTCGCCGTGCAGTAGGAACTCTCGTCCGAAGCCAGGAACAGCACGACGTTGGTGATCTCCGCCGGGTCGGCGGCGCGCCCGAGCGGGGTCTGCAGGAAGTCTTCCGGGATGCCCTCGGTCATGTCGGTGCGCACCTGCGCCGGGTGGATCGAGTTGCAGCGGATGTTGTGCGGGGCGAGCTCGACGGCCACCGACTTGGTCAGCCCGCGGACGGCGAACTTCGTCGCCGAATAGCCGTGGGTGCCCGTCGAGCCGAGGATGCCGGAGATCGACGACGTGTTGATGATCGAGCCGCCCCGGCCGTTGGCGATCATCGGGTCGGCGACGGCGCGGCAGCCGAGGAAGGTGCCGTTCAGGTTGATGGCGACGATCTTGTTCCACTCGTCGAGGTCGAAGGAGCCGATCAGGCCGCCGTTCTGGATGCCCGCGTTGTTCACCAGGACCGTCGGCACGCCGAACTTCTTCGTCGTCGCCTCAACGGCACCCTGCCACGACGCCGGGTCGGTGACGTCGAGCTCGACGAACAGCGCGTCGTCGCCGAGTTCGTCGGCCAGCGCCCGTCCCTGGTCGACGAGGATGTCGCCGACGACGACCTTGGCTCCCTCGGCGACGAACCGTCGTGCGTGCGACGCCCCGATCCCCCGGGAGCCGCCGCTGATCAGCGCGACCTTGCCGTCGAGGCGGCCGGTCATCCCTTCACCTTGGCGATGACGTTCTCGCCGTACCAGTTCAGGTGGTCGATCTTCTTCTGCAGCGGCTCGTCGTCCTTGCCCATGATGTACGGCATGCGGAAGCCGACGATGACGTCGGTGATGCCCTTGTCCTCAAGCTTCTTGACGCCGTCGACGGTGTAGGCGTCCATCGAGATGACGTGGATCTCGAAGGGGTCGTTCTCCTTGCCCTCGGCCTTGCGGATCTTGGCGATCTTGTCGAGCAGGTCGTCGAGCTCCTCGGCGGGGCCGCCGCCGTGCATCCAGCCGTCGCCGCGGCGCACCGCGCGCTTGAGGGCGAGGTCGGCGTGACCGCCGACGAGCAGCGGGATGTGCTCGGTGGGCGCGGGGCTCATCTTGATCTTGGGGATGTCGTAGAACTCGCCGTGGAACTCGAAGTAGTCGCCGGTCGACAGCCCGTTGATGATGTCCATGCACTCGTCCATCCGCTTGCCGCGGCGGGCGAAGTCGACGCCCATGATCTCGTAGTCCTCCGGCCACGGGCTGGTGCCGACGCCGAGGGCGAGACGGTTGTTGGTGAGGGCCGCCACCGACATGGCCTGCTTGGCGACGAGGGCCGGCGGGCGGATCGGGAGCTTCAGCACGAACGGCGTGAAGCGGATCGTCGACGTGACCGCGCCGCAGTGCGCCGCCTGGATGAAGGTCTCGATGAAGTCCTTGCCTTCAAGGAACTCGCGGTTGCCGTCCGGGGTGTACGGGTACTTCGCGTCGGACTCCTCCGGGTAGGCGACCGAGTCGGGAATCGTCATGCCGTCGTAGCCGGCGGCCTCGGCGGCCTGGGCGAGGGGCGCGTAGTAGCTGGGGTCGGTCATCGCCTCGGCGTATGTGAACCGCATGGGGGTGCTCCTTGGGAGGGGAAAGCGTGTCTCCCTCACACTAGAACATGTTCTAGTTTTGCGGTGCTGGTTCCCGGGCTACGGCTTGTCGAAGTGCTCGGTGCGGCCGAGCTTGCGCAGGCGGAGCCACTCGCGGAAACCCGCCGGGTCGCGCTGCTGGACGAGGAAGAACCAGGCGAAGCGCGCGTACTCCTGCGGCAACAGCTTGCGCATCCCCGGCTGGGCCATCAGGTAGCCGCGATTGCGGTAGGTGAAGAAGCGCTTGGCCTCGTTGTCCGGGTACTGCGTGTGCATGCGGCCGCCGAGGATCGGGCGGAACTCGTCGCTGCCGTCGGGGTGCAGGTACGCCGCGGTCAGACAGGTGCCGAACGGGATGCCCGAGCGGACCAGGCGGCGGTGCATCTCGACCTCGTCGCCGCGGACGAACAGGCGCAGGTCCGGCACGCCGACCCGATCGATGGTGTCGGCGGAGAACAGTGCGCCGTTCATCAGCGACGCGATGCCGGGCAGCAGGTCCTCCGACGGATCGTCGCCGTCGGCGAACAGCTCGGAGCGCTTGCGGCGCCACACCAGGCCGCGGCGCAGCGGGAAGGCGAGCGCGTCGGGGTCGTCGATGTTGGCGACGACGGGGGAGACCTCGCCGAGGCCGTGCCGCTGGGCGCAGGCCAGCAGCGTCGCCAGCACATCGGGACCCTCGGGGCGGCCGTCGTCGTCGGCGCACCAGACCCAGTCGGCGCCCAGCGCGAGGGCCTGCAGCATGCCGAGCGCGAAACCGCCGGCCCCGCCGAGGTTGTGCTTGGACCCGATGTAGGTGGTGGGGATGGCCAGCGACGCGACGTGGTCGGCGACGACCCGCTCATCGGCGTTGTCGACGACGACGAGGTGGTCCACCGGGCGCGATTGGCCGGCGATGACCGCCGTCGACGCTTTCAGCAGCTCCGCGCGCTGATGGGTGACCACGACCGCGACTACGGTGGCTCCCGGCGTCCGGCTCACTTCTCGTCCTCCATGCGGGCCAGCACGTCGCGCACCTGGGCGGCGGCGTCGGGGCCCTCGTAGGCGCCGACGACCTCTTCGATGCCGCCCTCCATCTTGATCTCGCCCTTGTCGATCCACAGGGCGCGGTCGCAGAGCTGGGCGAGGAACTCGTTGGAGTGGCTGGCGAACACGAGGATGCCCGAGCGCTCGACGAGCGCCTGCAGGCGGACGCGCGCCTTGCGCATGAAGTCGGCGTCGACCGCGCCGATGCCCTCGTCGAGGATCAGGATCTCCGGATCGATGCTGGTGACCACGCCGAGCGCCAGGCGCACGCGCATACCCGTCGAGTAGGTGCGCAGCGGCATCTCCAGGTGCGGCCCCAGCTCGGTGAACTCGGCGATGTCGTCGGTCTTGGCGAGCATCTCCTTGCGGGACATGCCCAGGAACATGCCGCGGATGATGATGTTCTCGAAGCCGGAGATCTCCGGGTCCATGCCGACGCCGAGGTCGAAAACCGGGGCGACGCGGCCCTTCACGCGGCAGGCGCCGCGGGTGGGCTCGTAGATCCCCGACAGCAGGCGCAGCAGCGTCGACTTGCCCGCGCCGTTGTGGCCGACGAGGCCGATGCGGTCGCCGTGCTCGAGGTGCAGGTTGATGTTGCGCAGCGCCTCGACCATCGGCACCCCGGCGTCGTTGGCGCCGATGACGCCGCCGGCGCGGTCGATGACCGACTTCTTCAGCGACCGGGTCTTGGCGTCGAAGATGGGGAAGTCGACGCAGGCGTCCCAGGTGTCGACGCGGACGTCGGCGGCCGAGACGATCTGGTTCTTGCTGCGGGCGCTGTGGGCGCGCTTCTCTGCGGACATGTGCGCTCCTAAACCCAGTACGCCACGCGGGAGCGGAAGTTGCGCATGATCACCATCGCGGCGGCGCAGCCCACGACGGTGCAGCCGATCACCACCGCCCAGTGGTAGAACTCCACGTGCTCGCCGAGCAACGGGCCGCGCGTGATCTCGATGTAGTGGAACAGCGGGTTCAGCTCGACGAGGCGGGCCCGGCTGCCCACGCGGTTGCCCATCTCCGGGCCGAGCTTCCAGATGATCGGGGTCATGAAGAAGGCCAGCTGGACGATCGTCGTCGTCAGCTGCGAGATATCGCGGAACCGGGTCGACAGGATGCCGAAGACGATCGTCACCCAGATCGCATTGAGGACGAACAGGGCCATCGCCGGGAAGAACAGCAGCGCCTCCCACGTGATCGGCGGCCGGAACACCGCGACGACGACGAGGAAGATGACGATGTTGTGCGCGAAGATGATCAACTGTCGCCACACGATGCGATACACGTGCACGCTGATCGGCGCCGGGAGCTGTTTGATCAGGCCCTCGTTGGTGGAGAAGACCACCGAGCCGTCGAGCACGGTGTTCTGGATGAAGTTCCAGAAGATCAGCCCGAGGATGACGTAGGGCAGGAACTCCTTGATGGTGAAGCCGAAGAGCGTTCCGTAGAGGATGCCCATCGCGATTGCCGTGACGCCGGTGGCGATGGTGATCCACAGCGGTCCGAGCACCGAGCGCTTGTAGCGCTGCTTGATGTCGGTCCAGCCCAGGTGCAGCCAGAGTTCGGAGTTGTAGAGGCCGTCGACGAGGTCGGCGACCGCGCGTCGGAACGTTCGGGAATCCGACGACTCCGGCGCGGGAGGGATCACCCGCTCATTCGCTGCTACCGACACGGGTCACCAGCATACAAGCGGCTAGAGGTACTGCCCCGGGCCCTGCGGCCCGCCGGGTGCGCCGGGGCCGGGAAGCGCGCCCTGGCGCATCTGTTCCAGCTGGGCGCGGGCGGCCATCTGCTGGGCGAAGAGCGCGGTCTGGATGCCGTGGAAGAGGCCTTCGAGCCAGCCGACGAGCTGGGCCTGGGCGATGCGCAGTTCGGCGTCCGACGGGGTGGCGTCGTCGGAGAACGGGAGCGCCAGTCGGTGCAGTTCCTCGCGCAACTCGGGGGCGAGGCCGTCCTCGAGCTCGCGGATCGACGAGGCGTGGATGTCGCGCAGCCGGTTGCGGGAGGCGTCGTCGAGCGGCGCGGCCTTCACCTCTTCGAGGAGCTGCTTGATCATCGTGCCGATGCGCATGACCTTCGCCGGCTGTTCGACGAGGTCGGCGACGGACGAATCGTCGTCGCCGGTGCCGTCGCCGCCACCGCCCACGACGATGATCTGCTGCGGCGCGTCCTCGTCCTCGGGGTTGGGCAGGGGGATTCCGAAGCCGTGACTCATGGCGACCATTGTGCCAGGTGACGCGTTCTGGCCGGGCTGCCGGATACGCTGATCCGCATGTCCTTCGACGTTGCCCACGCGCGCGGGTTGTTCCCCGTTCTGGGCGACGGTTGGATCCGCCTGGACCCGCAGGCCGGGATGCTCGTGCCGGCGTCCGTCGCGACCGCCGCGTCGTCGGGATTCCGGGAGCTCGGCACCGACCCGGGCACCTTCAACCCGGGTGCGCGGGCGGCGGCCGACTCGCTCGCCTCGGCCCGGCGCGGTATCGCCGACCTGGTGTCCGGCGAGCCGGAGGGTGTCGTTCTGGGGCCGTCGGTGGCGCACCTGCTGTCGGACCTGGTGGACGCGTTCGGCGCGCAGTCGTGGTGGGGGACCGAGGTCGTCGTGTCCCGGGACAGCGATCCGGCGAACATTGCGCCGTGGGAGCGTCGCGCCGGGGCCGCGGGTGCGCGGATCCGGTGGGCCGAGGTCGACATCGAGACCGCGATGGTGCCGACGCAGCAGTATCTCGACGTCATCGGGGACGCGACGAAGGTGGTCGCGGTGCCGCTGGCCTCGTCGACGACGGGGGCCATCACCGATGTCACCGAGATCGCCGAGGCGGCGAAGCAGGCGGGCGCACTGCTCGTCGTCGACGCCACCGCGGCCGCGCCCTACCTCCCGTTGGACTTGGACGACTTGGGCGCCGACGTCGTGCTGCTGTCGGCGCACCGGTGGGGCGGTCCGCGCATGGCGGCGATGGTGTTCGCCGACCCGGGTCGCATCGACGACTTCGAGCCGATCGCCCTCGACCCCGCGGCCGCCGGACCGGCCCGGCTGGAGCTCGACGTTCCGGCGGGCGGGCTGCTCGCGGGCCTCGTTGCGTCGATTGAGCACCTCGCCGACCTCGACGAGGACGCTCTCGGCAAACGGCATCGGCGACTGTCCATCTCGATGGACGGGTTGTTCGAGTACGTCCAGCGCCTCGACGTCTATCTGATCAATTCGCTGCAGAGCCTGTCGTCGGTGCAGGTGTACGGAATCTCGGAGCAGCGCGTCCCGATCACCAGCTTCATGGTCGACGGCGTGCCGGCCGAGCAGGTCGTGCGGCGGCTGGCCGAGAACGGCATCCGGGCGCTCGCCAACGTGCCGAGCCCGGCGCTCGAGCAACTCGGCGTCGACGACGAGGGCGGCGTGGTGACCGTCGGACTCGGGCCGTACTCGACGCCGTACGAGGTCGACCACCTGGTGCGCACGCTCGGTTCGCTCGCTTAGCGGCGTTGGTCCGTTTTGTCCGATTAGGCGGCGGCGGTGTCACCGATGGAACTCGGTAGACTGTCGCGTAGTCAACGGAGACGAGATGAGGCACATGACTGCGGTAGGCAATCCCGAGCACGACAACCGAGGCGTCGAGGGGCAGCTCACGCCGGAGGAACGTCGGGTCTGGGAGTCGGTGACCAGCGGCGGCTGGAAGCTGCTGGAGCAGGTCAACCAGGGACTGTCCGACGCCGGCTTCTCGTCGTCGCCGGATCTGCGGGTGCTGGAGACGCTCGGTCGTGAGCCGCGGATGCGCATCTCGGACGTCGCCGCCGCCACGCACATCCAGATGAGCACCATCTCGCGCCAGATCAGCCGACTCATCGACCAGGGTCTGGTCGAGCGCGTCGACGACGTCGAGGGCGACGACGCCCGCCACCGCTGGGTCCGCCCGACCGCGGCCGGCCGTGAGCACCTGCGTGAGCTCGTCGCGTGCCGCGACGCGATGGTCCGCCAACACGTCATCGATGTGCTCGGCGAGGACGACTTCCGCGCGCTCGGCGAGATCTACGGCAAGCTCGCCTGATCCTCAGCGCCCGCCGGCGTCGTTGATCAGACTCTCGAAGACGTCCATCGGCTGCACCCCGATTATCGGCTCGCCGTTGATGACGAATGCCGGGGTGCCGGTGATGCCGTAGCGGCGGACCGGCTCGGCGTCGCCGGTCACCTGGTGGGCGTAGGTGTCACCGGTGGTGTCGGCGCGAAACTTCTTCAGGTCTTTGACCCCGGCCGCTTTGGCGCGGGCGACGAGGACGTCGATGGTCAGGTCCGCGTGGCCGGTTTCGGGCGCGTCCCGGTAGACGGCGCTGACGAATTCCCAGAACCGACCCTGTGCCGCCGCGGACCAGCCGGCGCGCGCGGCCAAGTCGGACTGCTTTCCGAAGGTGGGGTCGTCGCGCCATTCGATGCGGAGCTTGCCCGGAGTGACGTACTTGCGGATCAGCCGTGGCTGAATGGTGCGTTCGTAGACGCCGCAGAACGGGCAGCGGAAGTCGGAGAACACGACCATGACGACCGGGGCGTCGACACGGCCGAGCGCGCGCGGATCGTCGGGGGTGCGGCGGGCGAGGCCGCTGAGCGGCCCGGTCTTACCGGTGTTTCCGGTCTTTCCGGCGGGTGAGGCGGTCGGCGGCGTCGGTGATTCGTGGCGGGTGCGGCCGTCGACGATCGACAGCCCGATCACCAGGGCGGCGATGGCGGCGAGGACCAGCCAGATGCGCTTACTCATCGACGATCAACAAGACCTTGCCGATGGCGTCGCCGCTGTCGAGGCGCGCGTGGGCGGCGGCGGCGTCGGCGAGCGGGAAACGGGAGTCGACGACGGGCTTGATCGTCCCGTTGGAGAGCAGGGGCAGCGTGGTCTCCAGGGTGGCCGCGACGACCTCGGCCTTGCTGCCCGGCCCATAGGTGGGGCGGGCGCGCAGCGTGGTGCCGATGACCGCCGCGCGCTTGGCGAGCAGTTGGGCGATGTTCAGCTCCCCCGTGATGCCGCCCTGCATGCCGATGATGACGAGGCGTCCGCCGGTGCTCAGGGCGGCGACGTTCTGCTGCAGGTACTTCGCCCCGATGATGTCGAGGATGACGTCGGCGCCGCCGGCCTCCTTGATCACCTCGACGAAGTCCTCGTCGGCGTAGTTGATGGTGATGTCGGCGCCGAGGTCGCGGCACGCGGCCAACTTCTCGGGGGTGCGCGCGGTGACGGCGACGCGGGCGCCGAGGTGCTTGGCGAGCTGGATGGCGTGCGTGCCGATGCCGCTGCTGCCGCCGTGGATGAGGAGGGTCTCGCCCGGCTGCAGGTGCGCGGTGAGCAGCAGGTTGGAGACGACCGTGCAGGCGACCTCGGGTAGGGCGGCGGCGTCGTGCAGTGAGACCCCGGTGGGCAGCGGGATGACCTGCGACGCGGGGACGGCCACGAACTCGGCATAGCCGCCGCCGGACAGGAGGGCGCAGACCTGGTCGCCGGTCCGGAATTCGGTGATGTGGCCGCCGACGTCGACGACGGTGCCGGAGACCTCGAGTCCGATGATGTCGCTGGCACCGGGCGGCGGCGGATAGAGGCCGCGGCGCTGCAGGAGGTCGGCTCGGTTGACGCCCGCGGCGGCGACGCGGATGAGGACCTCGTTGTCGGCGACGGTCGGCGTGGGGACGTCGGCGATGGTCATCTCGCCGTCGTGGCAGGCAATCGCGCGCATGGTCTCGATGCTGGCACAAGTGGTCGGGGAAAGCTCGCGAGGACATGTTCACAGCTGGCTCACAGGAAAATAGTGGCGCATGTCACTGTAGCCGGGTAGTATGAACATAAGTTCGAAGAAAGTGACGTAGCGCCAGTTCGCAGGGGGTGAATCCGATGACCACAGCGGCGACGATTGAGCACAACGTGTTGGCTGATGGTTTGCCGGATTCGCCGATGGAGTTGGCCGAGTTGATCGATGCCGCGGTGGTCAAGTTGGCTGCGGCGCCGTTGGCGCGCTGCACCGATGACGAGGTTTTGGCGACGGTTGAGACGGTGGAGCGGGCGTGGCGGCGAGCCGATGGCGTCAACGCGGCGGTGTATGTCGAGGTCAGTGACCGTGAGGTGTTCAAGCGGGTCGGGCACCGGCGGGCCAAGACGTTCTACTCCCAGTACCTGCGGTTGGGTGATACCGCGGCCAAGCAGCGCGGCGAGGTGGCCGAGGCCATCGGCCGGTTGACCTCGATCCTGGGCGAGCGGTTGGCGCCCAAGCGGCAGCCGGTGGCCGAATTGGTGGCCGCCGGCGAGGTCTCCGGTCATCACGTGCGGGAGATCGAGCAGATCATGCACAAGCTGCCCTGCGATGTTGCCCCGACCGAGGCTGCCCAGGCGGTCGATGTCCTGGCCGAGGCGGCTGCCGGGGTGGCGCCGGAAGTGTTGCGCGGCCTGGGCCAGCGGATCTTGGCGCACCTGGACCCGGACGGCACGTTGACCGATGATCGGGACCGGCGCCGACGCCGCGGCATCACCATCGGCCGCCAGGATGCGCGCCTGATGTCACACATCTCCGGCTGTATCGGCCCGCAGTTGCGCGCCAAGCTCGAAGTCCTCCTGGACAACTGGGCCCGCCCCGGGATGAACAACCCCGACGACGAGGACTCGCTGTCGGGTTCGGCGGCCGACCTGACCGTGCAGGACCGGCAAGCCTTGGCCGACGCGGCGATCCGTGATGGCCGCTCCACCGCTCAGCGCAACCACGACGCGCTTGAGCGGGGCCTGGATTGGATCCTGGGCCACGGGGCGTTGGGGCCACCGGCCCGGTTGCCGGCCGAATTGGTCATCACCGTCGACGAAGCCGACCTGGCCCGCCGCGGCGGGGTCGCGGTGACCGCGACCGGAACGATGGTGCCGGTCTGCGACCTGGTCAAGATTGCCGCCGACGCCACACCCTGGCTGGAAGTATTCGCCCGCGGCACCCGACAGGTGCTCGACCTGTTCCGCGGGGCGCGCATCGCCTCCAAGAACCAGCGGCTGGCCCTGCTCGGCCGCGACCGCGGCTGCACCCGGCCGCTGTGCACCGCCCCGTTCTCCCGCACCCAGGCCCACCACGCCACCAGAGACTGGGCTGATGGCGGCAACACCAACATCGGCGACCTCACCCTGGCCTGCGGCATCGACAACCGCAACGTCGGCACCCACCCGGGCCAATGGGAAACCATGCCCCTGACCCGCGGACCCGACACCGGCCGCACCGGATGGCGCCTGGCCGGCAGCACAGAGCCGTACCGGACCAATCCAGTCCACGACCCGTTGAGATGTCAACGCGGCAGCGAACCCACCAGCGATGCACTCGAGTCCCGGCTGGATGCGGGAGGTTGACGTCGGGTGGTTGGGGGACGCGGCGGGCGACGACTGTTAGCGTCGGCTCGACCGATTCCCGAATTCACTAGGAGAACCGTGAACTCCCCTACGAAGCGTTTTGTCACCCTCGCGGCTGCGGCTGCCGTCGTCATCCTGCCGCTGGCCGGTTGTGGCGCGAAGAAGGAGACCAAGGAGGCCACCGGCGCGAACGATTACGGCGACGTCTGCAGCGGAGCCGCCATCTCGAACGCGGCTGCCGGCGAGAAGCCGTACAAGGTGATCACCTTCCGCAAGGCCGAGAGCGCGACGAAGGATCGGTGGTCGCCGGTCCACGTGTCGAGCAGCACCCCCGGTGCCGTCAACTACAACGACTACAGCCAGGCCAACGCCGTTGCCTGCCTAACGCTCAAGAAGGGGTCGGAGAAGAAGGAGAAGACGTGCCCGATCGAGATGCAGGGCAAGAAGCTCGACCTCGCGCTGTACTCCGCCGAGTACGACGTGGCCGTGTTCGAGGCGAAATCGGGTAAGAAGATCCAGGATCTCGGCACCGTCACGGGCACCGCCGACCGTTGCCCGAGCATCGTCTACACCGACCCGAAGGATCCGCGGGACGTCGCCGAACCGGACCGCGATTCCGTCGCCGAGGTCATCGGCAAGTTCGCGGCTCAATAATCGGTTGACCGTCGGCTAGCCTGATTCTCGAAGGAAGCGTGGCAGAGCGGCCGAATGCACTCGCCTTGAAAGCGAGCGTCGTGAGAGCGACCGGGGGTTCAAATCCCTCCGCTTCCGCAGGTTGGAGCGGTTTCCGGCGAAGGCCGGAAACCGCTCTCTGAGCAGGGAGCCGCGCACATGGAAACCCGTCAACTCGGCGCATCGGGTCTGTTCGTCCCGGTCCTCAGCTACGGCACGGGCTTCTTCGCGCCGCACTTGGACGACGGTCCGCCGACGCTGGATCAGGACGAGGCCCGGCGGATGGTCGGCATCTGCCTCGACCACGGCGTCACCATGTTCGACACCGCCACCACCTACGGCCTCGGCCATTCCGAGGAGATCCTCGGCAAGGCGATCAAGGGCCGTCGCGACGAGGTCCTCATCTCGACCAAGGCGGGCATGCCGTCGGGCCCGGGCCCGAATCAGGTGGGGCTGTCGCGGCTGAACCTGACCAAGTCCATCGATCAGTCGCTGCGCCGGCTCGGCACCGACTACATCGACCTGTTCCACGTCCACATCTTCGACGGCCTGACGCCGGTGGAGGAAACGCTGTCGACGCTCGACGACTTCGTCCGGGCCGGCAAGATCCGCTATCTCGGGGTGTCGAACCAGTCCGCGTGGCACGTGATGAAGGCGCAGGCGCTGGCCGAGAAGTACGGGTACTCGCGCTACGTCGCCCAGCAGATCCACTACTCCCTGCTCTGCCGCGACTATGAGCTCGACCTGATGCCGCTGGGCGCCGACCAGGGCTTGGGCGCGATTGTCTGGAGCCCGCTCGCCTGGGGACTGCTCACCGGACGCATCAAGCGCGGCGTTCCATGGCCCGAGAACAGCCGGTTGAACTGGATGTTGAAGGATGCCCCGCCGTTCGCGGAGGACGACCTCTACGCGATCGGCGATGCGTTGGAGGACGTGGCCGAGGAGACCGGGAAGACGGTCCCACAGGTCGCGATCAACTGGCTGCTGCAGCGGCCGACGGTGTCGAGCGTGATCATCGGTGCGCGCACCGAGGAGCAACTGCTGCAGAACATCGACGCGGCCACCTGGGCGCTGACGCCGGAGCAGGTGGACCGCCTCGCCGCGGCGAGCAAACTGTTGCCGCTCTACCCGAATTGGCACTATGCCCGCTACGCGGCCGACCGGCATCCGACGCTGGTCGACATCGACGGCGACGCGTGGCTCCCGGAAATAGTCAACCCCTCGGACCGATAGCCCGAGGGGTTGACGTGAAGCGCTGTTGACCTAGGACTTGTGGAAGTCCGGCATCGGGAACTCCATGGCGGCGACGATCGCCATGCCGACGGCGGCAGCCGTGGGGTCGACGACCGGGATGCCGATGGCCCCCTGCAGGAGGTCGCGGGCCGGGGACATGCCGGCCTCGCCGAGCACGATCACGTCGGCGCCGTCGGCGATCAGCTCCTTGGCGACCTCGATCATGCGGTCGGCGACGACCTTCGGGTCGAGGGCGACCGTCGGGTCCGTCGCGTTCGCGGCGTCACCGAGGTCGATGTTCATCGGGCGCTCGCCGGCGATGCGGTCGATGATGCCGAGCGACTTGTAGTACTTGAGGTGGCGCTTGACGGCGGCATCCGAAATCGAGATGACGCCGACCTTGTCGCCGAGCGCCAGGGCGGTGTTGATGCCGGACTGGTTGACGCCGAAGACCTTGCGGCCCTTGGCGGCCTTGCGCGCCTCGGCGAGACCCGGGTCGGCGAAACAGGCGACCACGAAGACGTCGGTGTCGGGCCGGGTGCCGATGTACTTGGTGATCGGCGCCTTGACGCTGTCGATGTTCTCCTGCGTCTCCATCAACTTGGGGCCGCCCGGCAGGGTGACCACCTCGATCTCCGGTGCTTCGGCGAACATCAACGGTTTGATCGTGTACTCGATCCGGGCCCGGATCGACTCGTTGTCGTCCGCATTGATGACGGTGATCTTCTTGCGCTTAGTGGTCATGGCTACACCATAGGCCGAGGTCTGATGGGGGGCTCGGTAAATCGGCCGCCGCGCCGCTTTCCACAGGAGATGGACAGTTAGCGGGATTCTGAACACGCGCGCTGTCATAATTCGGCCATGCCCACGCCCGAGCCGCTGCTGCCCGTCGACGAAGAGCTGCACACCGCCGGCGCGGACCCGCATTGGCAGGAGAGTTACTACTTCAACTGGGCCGACCTCGAGGGCACGGCGTTCGGCCTCGCCCGCGTGGGTATCCGGGTCAACGAGGGCCGCGGCGACGGCGTCGTCGTCATGTTCCGCGACGGACGCCGTGAACTCGTCTACGGCGGACTCGGCAAGAAGGTGACACCCGATCCGCGTGCCGAGACCGGCCTGACCGTCGGCCGCCTGACGATGACGATGGACGAGCCGCTGCAACGCTGGCGCATCAAGCTCGACGGCACCGACACGATCGATCTGACCTGGACCGCCCTCGCGCCGCCCTTCGACTTCGACGAGTCCGGCGGCGCCGACGTCCTGGCCGCTAGGCACTTCGAACATCCCGGCAGGGTGGTCGGCACCACGCGGATCGATGGTCGCGAGCACACGGTGAACGGCTTCGGGACCCGCGACAAATCGTGGGGCCCGCGCGACTGGGGAAACATCACCGGCTGGGACTGGATCTCCGCCCAGTTCGGGCCGGATCTCGCCTTCACCGCCATGCAGTCGCTCGGCAACGGCCCGGCCGACCAGTCCGGCTTCGTCTACGACAACGGCACCTGCACCGCCATCGACCACTTCACCGCGCACTTCGACTGGGCGTCGCCGGACCTGGTCCGCAAGCTCACGCTGACCATCACCGACCAGGTCGGCCGGGAGTACCGCGTCACCGGCACGCCGATCGTCGGCGCTCCGCTGTTCAAGAGCGGCATGGTCATCCAGGAGACGCACGCCCGATTCGAGGCGACCGTCGACGGACGCACCCGCGTGGGCGCCGGGATCATCGAGCACACCTTCCACGGCTCGCCGTCGACGATGATGCGCTGGGCGCCGCGACTGCTGCCCGTCGCCAAGGACGTGCTGAAGTCGAGCCGGCGGTGATCGTAGAGCTGACCCCGACGACGTCGGCCGACGCCGACCACATCGGGGGCAAGGGCGTCGGCCTCGTCCGACTGCTCGCCGCGGGTGCGCGCGTGCCACCCGCCTGGTGCATCACCGCCGACGTCTCCCTGGACCCGGGCGCCCGCGCCGCCTGCCTCGCCGACGACCTCGCCCGGTGGTGGGATTCGACGGCCGGGCCCGAGCACCGCTGGGCCGTCCGTAGCTCGGCGGTCGCCGAGGACCTCGCCGACGCGTCCTTCGCCGGCGTCTACGAGACGATCCTCGGCGTCGACTCGCTGCCCGCGCTGCGGGACGCCGTGACGCGGTGCTGGGCGTCGGTAGAGGCCGGCCGCGCTCGGGTCTATCGCGGCGAGCACGACGCCGTCGACCGCGGTGCGATCGCCGTCGTGCTCCAGCAGATGCTGGCACCGCAGACGGCCGGGGTGCTGCTCACCGCGAACCCGGTGCGACCGTTCGCGCCAGAGTTCGTCATCGACGCCGGGTGGGGGCTGGGTGAATCCGTCGTGTCCGGGCGCACCGAACCAGACCACTACGTCGTCGACGCCGCGACGGGCGATGTCACGCAGCAGCAGATCGGCGCGAAGGAGACCGAGTGCGTCTACGTCGACGGCCGTGTCGTCGAGCGGCCCGTCGACCCGGAGCGACGCGAGCAGCCCTGCCTGTCCGAGTCGGACCTGCGATCGCTGTGGCAGCTGGCCACGACGGTCACCGACCGCATCGGCCCGCGGCGCGACCTGGAGTGGGCCATTTGCGCGGACGGCCCGTACCTGCTGCAGGACCGCCCGATCACCAATCTGCCCTCGCCCGACCCCGGAGAGATCTGGTCCCGCCGCTTCGGCGACGAGTACCTCGCGGAGTGCACGTTGCCGCTGCCGGCCGACGTCATGGTGCCGTGGATCGTCGACGTCGCGTTCAAGGAGATGTCGCAGTTGCAGGGCCGTCGCGACCTCGCCGACGACGAGCCGGTCCAGCTGCACCGCGGCTACGCCTACTTCAGCGGCCGCTACTATGCCAGCGTGCTGCAGATCCTGCCCCGGTCGATGCGCACCAGCAGCGCCAACGCCTGGTTCCCGCCACAGGTGGAGGAGTGGATCGCCGAGCCGTCGTGGAACCTGCGCCGCATGCCGAGCGCGATGCTGTCGACGTTGCGGGACCGCGGGCGCAGCGGGCCGCGCCGCAACCTGCAGGCGCTGCAGGACCACTGCGACGCCATCGAGCGCGACATCCTGCCGCTGCTCGCCCAGGACTACGACGCCCTCGACGACGAGCAATGGCGGCAGCAGTTCCAGCAGGTCGACGACTTCGGGCGGGAGCACTTCCGGGTGATCCGCTGGGGCATGACCCTCTACAACCCGTTCCTGCACTCGCTGCTGGAGCGCCAACTCGCGTCCTGGTGCGACGACGAGTCCGGCGAGCTGTACCAGGACGTCATCGGCGGGCTCGACGACACGCACACCGCGACCATCAACCGGGAGATCGCCGCGCTGGGCGAGTCAGCGGCCAAGGACCCCGACGTCGCGACGGCGATCGAGTCCGGAAGCGACTACGACGCCGTGCGCGCAGCCACTCCGACGGCGCCGTTCTGGGCGGAGTACGACGCGTTCCTGGCCCGCCACGGCCACCGATCGGCGAGCCGCGACATCGCCAAGCCTCGCTGGCGCGAGGAGCCCGAACTCATCCTGGAGTTCGTGCGGGCGCAACTGCGCGGTCGCACGGCAGCGCCGTCGGGACCGCCCCGCGCGTCGGCGAAGCAACGCAGCTCGGCCGCCGTCGCGACCGCCCTCGATCGGGCCGGCCGCGGACCCCTCGGCGGCGTCCGTCGGCGGACGCTCAGCGGCCTGATCGAGCGGGTGCAGGCCTACACGCGCTATCGCGAGAACCAGCGATACCACCTCGACTACCTGCTCACCCACCAGCGGTCGCTGGTCCTCGCGCGGGCGAGAAAGCTGGTGCGAGACGGGGTGCTGGCCGACCCCGACGACGCCTTCTACCTGACCGGTCCGGAGTTCCTCGGCGGCGCCACCGACGGCGACGAGACGCTCAAGGAGGTCGCCGCCCGGCGTCGCGACGAGTACGCCGCCTACGCGCGCCGCGGCTCGGCCACGTACCTGTTCGACGACGTCGAGACCGAGGTCGAGCCACCGTCGGAGGACCTCGGCGACCTTCCGCCCGGAGCACTGCGGGGATCGGGCATCTGCCGAGGCCGCGGCCGGGGTCCGGCACGCCGAGTCCGGGAACTCGCCGACCTCGGCTCAGTCCGGGCGGGCGACGTCCTGATCGCGCCCAACATCGACCCCGGTTGGACGAGCGTGTTCCCGCTGCTGGCCGGGCTCGTCATCGAGACCGGCGGCATGCTGTCGCACGGTGCGATCCTGGCGCGCGAGTACGGGATACCGGCGGTCAGCGGCGTCGTCGGGATCGATCAGATCGTCGACGGCGCTCCCGTCGAAGTCGACGGGGACCACGGGCTGATCACCGCCGTCGGGTGACTATCGGCCGAAGCCGCGGACGATCGGGGTGTTGCTGATCGGGTCGTCGGTGCCCGCGGTGGTGTTGCAGTACGCCAGGATCGCGGTCTTGTTCGCGGTGACGAGGAGTTCGCCCGGCTGGTCGAAGCCCTTGTCGTCCTCCAGGAACTTCATGACGACGTCGGTCTGCTCGGGACCGGTCAGTTGGACGTACTTGCCGCAGGTGGTCTGGCTGCCCTTGTTCTTGTCGACCACGTCCTCGATCTGGCTGCAGGCGGACAGGCCCAGACAGGCGAGGACGGCGATGCCGACGGTGAGCTTCTTCATGGATGGCTCCTGACTAGAGGTTCGATTGCCATCGAACCTACCCGCTCACATAGCCTTCTGCGTGTGAGCTACTCCCGATACGTCGCCCTGGGCGATTCGTTCACCGAGGGCGTCGGCGACGACGACCCGTCGTTGCCCAACGGGGTGCGCGGCTGGGCCGACCGCGTCGCCCGCGCGCTGGAGGCGGCCCGCCCCGGCGTCGAGTACGCGAACCTGGCCATCCGCGGCCGCAAGCTCAAACCCATCCTCGACGAACAGCTCGAGCCCGCCCTCGCCATGGCGCCCGACCTGGTGACCATCCATGCCGGCGGCAACGACGTGCTGCGCCCGTCGATCAACTTTGCCGACCTGATGAGCGCCTACGACGAGGGGGTCGCGCGCCTGCGCGACACCGGCGCGACCGTTGCCATCTTCACCCCGCACGACACCGGCGACGTACCCGTCTTCGGCGCCCTGCGCGGCAGGTTCGCGTTGCTCGCCGAGGGGATGCGCGAGATCGCCGACCGGCGCGACGCGGTCCTCGTCGACTATTGGCGGATCCGCGACTTCCAGGATGCGCGCATGTGGTCCCACGACCGGATGCACATGGGCCCGGCAGGGCACCAGCGCATGGCGATCGCCGTCCTCGACGCCCTGGGCGTGCCGCACGACCTGCAGCCCCTGCCGCTGCCGCCGCGCGAGCGTCTGCCGCGCGGCAGACGGATCGCCGAGGACGCCAAATGGGTCGGCGGCTTCGTCGCCCCGTGGGTGGGCCGCCGGATCCGCGGCGTCTCGTCGGGCGACTCGCTCACTCCGCGCTATCCGCACCCGACGCCGGTCGCCGACCTGCCCGAGCGGAGTCGGTCGTGAGCTATCCGAATCTGGCCGTCGCCATCGAACCCGTTCGCGACCCGTGCCTGGTCGAGGCCGTTGTGGACGCCGGTGGTCGAGTGGTGCCACTCGCGGAAGCGCGGGTCCTGGTGTGGCTGGCCGGCCCGGACACCTTTCCGAGCCTGCCGGACGCGGTCGAGTGGGTGGCGCTGTCTTACGCCGGTATCGAGGCGTACCTGGCGTCCGGGGTGCTTGACGATCGTCGGCTCTGGACCAACGCCTCCGGCTTCTACGCGGCGGGGTGCGCCGAGCATGCCCTCGCACTGTTGCTCGCCGGGCTGCGCCAGATCCCGGCATCGGTCCTTCTCGGCTGGAACGACGCGGTCATCCCGCCCGCGGTCCGGACGCTGCGCGGCGCGACCGTCACGATCATCGGGGCCGGAGGCATCGGTCGGGAGCTCGCGCCGCGGCTCACAGCGTGCGGCGCCCGTGTGATCGCGGTCAACCACTCGGGCCGAAACCTCGATGGTGCCGATCTCACGCTTCGCTCGACGGAAACAGATCGAGCGCTGGGCGAGGCCGACCATGTTGTCCTCGCCGCGCCGTCGACACCGAGTACCCACCACCTGCTCAACGACCGCACGCTCGGTTTGCTCAAGCCGCACAGCTGGGTCGTGAACGTCGCGCGTGGCCCGCTGATCGACCAGGCGGCCCTCGGCCGTGCGCTGCGGGCCGGGACGATCGCCGGCGCCGCGCTCGACGTGACCGACCCGGAACCGCCCGCTGACGACGATCCGTTGTGGTCGTTGCCCAATCTCATCGTCACCCCGCACATCGCGAACCCGGCACCCGGGCTGACGCGGGAGATGGCGCCGTGGCTGGCGGAGAACCTGCGCCGGTTCGCCGCCGGCGAGGACCTGGTGGCAAGAGTCGATCCCGCGCGGGGCTACTGAGCCTACGATCTCCCCATGAAACCGCTCTACCGCCGCAGCACGACGCGTACGTCGTTGCCCGAGCTGCCGTCGGAGGTGCGCGCCCGGGTCGACGAGGCAGCGTTCGCGAACCAGCTCACCGTCGCGTCGGACGCGCCCGCCTGGGCGACCCACAGTGTGAACCTGGGCAATCGCGTCGACCCCGACATCGAGAGTGACACCTACGTCGTCCTCGGCGCGGCGGACATCGTCGTCGTGATCAGCGGCGCTGAGCGCGGGATGCACCACCTGACCCTGCCGCTGCGCGACGCGTCGATCGCAGACGACACCGTGGCCGGCGGCGTGGAGCGGGGCATGACGATCACCGGCTTGCCCGGCGACCACAGTTCGGCGGGCAGCTGCTACGTCGGCCTGGGTCCCGAACCAGCGGCACAGGAGTGCCTCGACGCCGTCGTCGCGGCCGTGACCGCCGCGAAGGCACGCTGAGCTACGAGCTCTCGAGATCGCGCGAACACGCGTCGAGGATCGCCGCGAAACTCCCCGGCAGCAGCCGGCCCATCAGCAGTTCCATCGGCTTGCCGCCGCCGGCGAGCGGAATGGTGAAGTCGCTGATCCAGCGAACGTGGGTGCCGCCGTTGACGGGCGTCAGCACGACCGCCCCTTCGCGGTGTTCGATCGCCGGCACGGCGCGGGTGATCCGGTACTCGTAGCCGTGCGGCGGATCCCAGGCGATGATCTCCTCGCGCGCCCACAGGCCCAGCGCCCAGACTTCGCGCACCGCCCCGACGCCCGGCCCGGCGGTGCCGCCGGCCCACCCCGCGCGCAGCGCCAACGGAGCCGCGGTCAGGTGCCGCGGGTCGGTCAGCCACGCGAAGACCGCGTCCGCTGGTGCGGCGATGGTGCGCTCGACGATGAGGTCGGTCATGGCTCCCCGCTTCGGCTCGCACGTTCCCGCTCCAGGAAGTGCACAGTTCGGTCGTCTAGCCTTCATCTTGCACGCAACCGACAGCCGAGGAGTGCAACACATGGTTCGTCGTTCCGACGGCAGTTACCTGGTCGAGTGGTTCGTGATCGTCGCGGTGGTCACGATCCTGGTCACGCGCGCCTACCTGGCGAAGACGGGATACCCGCAGATCGGCGAGGGCAACCTGCACATCGCGCACGCCCTGTTCGGCGGCGCACTGCTCGGGATCGCCATGTTCTTCATGCTGTCGTTCACCGGCCGCGTGACCCGGCACGTCGCGGTCCTCGTCGGCGGCATCGGCTTCGGGCTGTTCCTCGACGAGGTCGGCAAGTTCGTCACCAAGGACAACGACTACTTCTACCAACCGGCCGTGGCGATCATGTACATCGTCCTCGTGCTGCTGCTGGTCGCGAACCACCTGGTCAACGACGTGCGCGAGGTGACGGCGAAGTCGGCTCTCGTCAATGGCGCCTCGACGACCACCGACGCCCTCGCCGGCGGCATCACGCGCACCGAGCGCGACCGCGCACTCACGTCGCTGGGCAAGGCCAAGGAGCTCGGCGCCCATCCCGACGCCGTCGACGGAGTTTCCACCGCACTGTCGGCCGCCCCGGTCGTCAAGCCGAACCTCCTCGACCGCTTCTACGCCCGCATCACCCACGCCGAGGGCTCGATCATCGTCGGCCCGAAGGCGACCATCGCCGTCGCGGTGCTGCTCACCGTGTTCAACATCTCCGGTCTCGTGCACGGGCTGCGCCACGTCATCAACCACCCGAACCCGGGTGTCACCGCCCTCGGTCAGCTCGGCGGCTCGGCCGTGGCATCGGCGCTCTGCATCCTCGCCTTCGTCGGCCTGGTGCGCCGCGTCGGCGGGCTGTGGCCGCTGCGCCTGCTGCGCACCGCGGCGCTGGTCACCATGCTGCTGACCCAGGTGTTCAATTTCGTCACCGAGCAGTTCGGCGCGCTGATCAACGTCGGCGTCGGCCTGATCGCGCTGCTCGTCTTCTCCTATCGGATCAACGCCCTGGGCGGCGACGCGGAGGTCGTCGCCGACAAGTGAGCGTGCCGATTCCCGACGGGCTCGACGCGCAGCGCCGACTCGGCCCCGATTGGGAGCGGTGGCTCGACCGTCTGCCGCGTCGCTGCGCCGACCTGCTCGCCGAATGGGAGCTGACCGTCGACGGCGGGCCGATGCACGGGTTCGCCTCCCTCGTGCTGCCGGTTCGCACCGCCGACGGGGAGTCCGCGGTCCTCAAGGTGGGCTTCGACGGCGCCGAGGACACCGCCCAGGAACACCTCGCGCTGCAGACGTGGGCCGGTGACGGGGCCGTCGAGCTGTACCGGGCCGACCCGGCGCGCCGCGCGCTGCTGCTCGAACGGATCGGCCCGCGAGACCTCGTCGGCGAGTGGGACCTGCAGGCGTGCGAAACCGTCGCCGCGCTGTACCCGCGGCTGCACCGGCCGGCCGGTCCGCGGTTCCGGCGGTTGAGCGAGGTGCTCTCCGGCTGGCTCGACGCGATGGCCGCAGACGCCGCCGACATGCCGGTCCCGCGGCGGTTCGTCGACGAGGCGCTGCGTCGCGGGCGGGAGTTCGTCGACGATCCCGCGTGCGACGGCGCGATCATCCACGGCGATCTGCACTACGAGAACGTGCTGTCGGCGCAGCGCGAACCGTGGCTCGCGATCGATCCGCAGCCGATGTCGGGGGATCCGCACTACGAGATCGCCCCGCTGCTGTGGAACCGGTGGGACGAGATGGACGGCTACCTGCGCCACAGCATCAATCGTCGCTTTGTGACCGTCGTCGAGGTGGCCGGCTTCGACGAGGAGCGGGCGCGCGACTGGGTCGTCGTGCGCATGATCATCAACGCGCATTGGTCGGTGCAGGATGCCAAGCGGGTGAACCGCCCGCTCGACGACGGTGAGCGGGACTGGATCACCAAGTGCGTCGCCGTCGCCAAGGCCGTGCAGCCGTAGCCCCGGTGGCGTCGACCACCCGCCCATTGACTTGCCGATCAGAGCAGTTAGGCTTACCTAAGTAACTGTTCGGCTATCCCGGGGGAGTCACCATGCCGATTGTCGAGGCGCACGGCCTGACCAAATCATTCGGCGACGTCCAGGCGCTGTGCGGCCTGAGCCTGTCGGTCGACGAGGGCGAGATCCTCGGCGTCCTCGGACCCAACGGCGCCGGCAAGACGACGGCGATCAACATCCTGACCACGCTCACCCGGCCCGACGGGGGGACCGTCCGCGTCGCAGGAGTCGACGTCCTCGCCGACCCGGCCGCCGTCCGACCGCTGATCGGCCTCACCGGCCAGTTCGCCGCCCTCGACGACAACCTGACCGCGCGGGAGAACCTCGTGCTGTTCGGGCGCCTCTTCAAGTTGGGCAAGGCGGCGGCCGCCGCCCGGGCCGTCGAGCTGCTCGACGCATTCGACCTCGCCGACGCCGCCGACCGCCGCACCGGCACCTTCTCCGGCGGCATGCGCCGCCGCCTCGACCTGGCCGCCTCGATGATCGGCAACCCGCGGGTCCTGTTCCTCGACGAGCCGACCACGGGTCTCGATCCGCGCAGCCGCACCATGCTGTGGGACGTGGTGCGCCGCCTGCGCGATACCGGCGTGACGATCTTCCTCACCACCCAGTACCTCGAGGAGGCCGACCAACTCGCCGACCGCATCGTCGTCATCGACCACGGAGCCGTGATCGCCGAAGGAACCCCGGCGCAGCTCAAGGATCGGATCGGCGGCGCCGTCTGCTTCCTGTCGGTCGACGACTCGCTGCGGGAGCGCGCCGTCGCCGCCCTGGGCGACCGATCGCCGACCGTCGGCGACGACGAGATCACCCTCCCCAGCGACGGCCCGTCGACACTGATGGCGGTGTTGCGCGCGCTCGACGACGAGGGCATCGTCCCGACCGACATCGGCCTGCGCCACCCGACCCTCGACGACGTTTTCCTCGCCCTGACGGGATCGGCGACCGCGCCCGAGGTCGAGGTGACCGCATGACGGCGGTGCTCGAGTCCGCGCCTCCCGCGCCGCGGCCGTCGGTGGTCGGCGACACCGTGCAGCTGGCCGGCCGACACCTGCGGCTGATGGCGCGCCGCCCGTCGTCGATCATCGGTGCGATCGTCATGCCGGTGATGTTCGCGCTGCTGTTCTTCACCGTCTTCGGCCGCATCATGGAACGCCAGGGAATGGACTTCGCGCAGTACCTGCTGCCGGCGATCGTCCTGCAGGCCGTGTACTTCTCCGCGCTGTCCGGGGCGGTGTGGGCCGCCGAGGACGCATCGTCGGGCATGGTGTCGCGCCTGCGGGCCATGCCGATCGCGCGCACCGCGCCGGTCGCCTCCCTCATCGTCGGCGAGGTCGCGCGCGCCGTGATCGGGACGCTGGTCCTCATCGCCGTCGGCTACTGTTTCGGCTTCCGCTTCGAGACCGGGGTGGTGGGCGTGGCGGCCTTCTTCGCCCTGGTGATCGTGTCCGGAGTGGCCATCGTCCTGCCCTACCTCGTGCTCGGCTACTCGGCGAAAGATCCGGAGGCCGCGCAGGCTATCGGCGGCACGATCTACTTCCCCCTGCTCCTGGTGTCGACCCTGTTCGTCCCAAAGCGGGCCTATCCGGGCTGGTTGCAGCCGATCGTCGAGAACCAACCGCTGTCGCGGATCTGCGATGCGCTGCGGGCGGTGTCGACCGACGCGGCCACCGTCACCGCCAACGCCGGGCATCCGGTGAACACCGGCCAGGCGGTCCTGATCGCCCTCGCCTGGTGCGTCGGCTCGGTGATCGTCTTCGGGCTCCTGGCCCCGCGCGCCTTCGGGAGGACCGCATGAGCGACATCGCCGTGATGACCCGGCGCGGACTGGTCCTGATGGGCCGGTCGCCGATGACCGTGGCGACGGCGGCCATCACGCCGACGATCCTGCTGCTGCTGATGTCGGTTTCATTCGGGAAGATGATCATGCCCGGCGCCTCGCTGGCGGAGTACGTGCAGTACGCCGCCCCGGTGTTCGCGACGATGGGCGTGCTCTTCGGTGCGCTGTCGACGGCCCTGGCGGCTCACCAGGACCGCGTCTCCGGCTTCGACGACCGGTTGCGGACCCTGCCGATGTCGCCCGTCGCGCCCCTGGCCGGCCGGATCTGCGCCGACGTCGTGCGCAACGCGCTGACCCTGGCGGTCATCACCGCGGTCGCCATGGCGCTGGGCTTCCGGTTCGAGAACGGCGTACTCGGCGCCGTCGTGTACTTCGCCATTCCGCTGGCCGTCGGCTTCGGCGTCGCCTGGGCGATGGTCGCGGTGGCGATGGTCGCCGAATCGGCGGAGAGCGCGGTCGGCGCCCTCAACGCGGTCATGCTGCTAATGACCTTCTTCTCCACCGGCTTCGTCAAGCTCCACGACCTGCCCGGCTGGGCGCAACCGATCGCGCAGATCAACCCGGTCTCGCGGATCGCCGGCGCGATGCGCAGCGCGACGACGGCCGGTGAGCCGGTGTTCGGCGCCGACGCGTGGATCAGCCTCGCCTGGGCCGTCGGGCTGACGGCGGTGTTCGGCGTGCTGGCGACGCGGGCCTACAACCGCGGGCGCTAGTCCGTCGCCATGGCGGCGATGAGGCTGGCGGGGCGCAGGTCGGGCCAGTTCTCCTCGACGTAGGCCAGGCACGCCGCGCGGTCGGCCTCGCCGAAGGCGGTAGTCCAGCCAGCCGGGATGTCGGCGAACGCCGGCCACAGCGAGTGCTGGTTCTCGGTGTTGACCAGCACGAAGAAGCGGCCGTTCTCGTCGTCGAAGGGGTTGGTCATGAGTGGTCTCCTGGTTCTCGGTGTCAGGGTTGCAGGGTGGCGACAAGTGCCGCCTTGTCGATCTTGCCGACGGCCGTCACGGGCAGGGCGGGCACGACGGCGACCTGGTCGGGCATCTTGAACGTGGCCAGTCCGCGGTCGGTGAGGAAGGTGCGGAGCGCGGCGCGATCGGGCGCGGCGTCACGGCGGTGGCCCGGTGCGACGACGACGGCCGCGCAGATGCGTTCGCCGAGCGCCTCGTCGGGCAACCCGACAACCGCGACCTGGCCGATCGCCGGGTGGGCGAGCAGGTGCTCCTCGACGTCGTCGGCGGCGACGTTCTCGCCGGCCCGCACGATGGTGTCCTTGATGCGCCCGGTGACGGCGAGGTATCCGCCGGGCAGGCGGCGGACACGATCGCCGGAGCGGTAGAAGCCGTCCGGGGTGAACGAGCGGGCGTTGTGCTCGGCGGCCCGGTAGTAGCCGCGGATCGTGTACGGACCGCGCACCAGCAGCTCGCCCTCGTCACCATCGGGGACGTCGTCGCCGTTCTCGTCGACGACCCGCACCTCGTCGTGGGGCGACATCGGCGCGCCCTGGACGCGGTGGACGAACTCCCGGTCGTCCCCGGGTCGCGTGTAGCAGATCAGCCCCTCGGCCATGCCGAACACCTGCTGGACGACCGGGCCCAACGCGTCGTCGAGGGCCTCGGCATCGGGTTGGGCGAGCTTGGCCCCGCCGACCTGCAGGAGGCGCAGCGACGAGACGTCGGCGGGCTCCCACTCCGTGGCGGCGCACCACAACTGCGCCAGGGCGGGCACCAGGGCCGAGACGGTCACGCGGTAGCGCTCGATCAGGTCGAAGGTGTTGTCCGGGCTCGGGTTGTCGGTGAAGACGACCCGGCCCCCGGCCGACCAGACGCCGAGGATGCCCGGGCAACACAGCGGGAAGTTGTGCGCGGCGGGCAGCGCCACGAGGTAGGTGTCATCGGGGCCCAGCTCGAGGACCGACGCCGACTGCCGCGCGTTGTAGGCGTAGTCGTTGTGGGTGCGCGCGATCAGCTTCGGCAGGCCGGTCGTGCCGCCGGAGACCAGGAATAGCGCCGGCCCGTCGGGATCGGGCGAGGCGGGGCCGAAGTCGTCGTCGGCGTCGGGCAACGGGGCGTGGACCCCGGGGTCACCGGCGATGAAGACGTGGCGCACCGACGGCACCCGCCGCTGGAGTTCGGTCGCCAGCCCGCGGTAGTCGAAACCGCCGGCATCGTCGGCGCCGATGTAGGCGACCGCCCCCGAGCCGGCGGCCAGGTGGGCGATCTCGGCGATTCGGTGGGCGGGCAGCGACATCACCGGGGCGACGCCCAGGCGCAGCAGGCCCAGCAGCGTCACGGCGAATTGCGCGGAGTTGGGCAGCTGCAGCACGACGCGGTCGCCGGCGCGCAGGCCGGCGGCGGCGAATCCGGCGGCCCGTCGATCGGCGGCGGCGAGGAGCTCGGCGTAGGTCAGGGTGGCGTGCGGTTCGCTTGTGGCATCGATCACAGCGATCTCGCCCGCCCGACGGTGCGCCGCGGCCACGAGCAGGTCGGCCAGCGGGCGGTTGTCGAACAGCCCCGCGGCGCGGTACCGGGCCGCCGTTTCCGGAGCGTAGGGGACGAATCCGTCGACGAGGCCGGATGCGCTGCCGACGGCCGTCGCGACGTTCTCCGGAGTGGTCATGGCAGCCATTGAAACACACGAATTAGGCAAACCTAATCCGCGGCGGGCGGCCTTGCGGACAGCAAAGTTTGCATTTGACACAAGTGTGGCTAACCTTACGCACCTGTACTGAGGCTTACCTAAATAACTGCCCAAATACCCGGAGTTGCCATGTCCGTCGTCACCGAGACTTCCGCTCGTCCGCACCGCGACCACGACATCGCCCGGGCCGCCCGGACCTGCGCCGCCTGGGCCGCCGCCGACGACTTCGGCGGCCAGCACATCGTCTACGAGGGGCCGGACGGCTGGACCTTCGCCGCCGCTGCGCGGGCCGTCATCGAACTGCGCAAGGGCAGCGTCTCCACCGAGCTCGCCGATGGCGCCACCACCACCGTTCCCTGGACCGACGACCCGTCGGCCGCCGTTGCCTCGGCGCTGGCCGCGCTCCCGTTCCCCGAGTGGAACGCCTTCGGCTGGGTCGGCTTCGACTACTGCGCGGCGCACCACGACCTGCTCGACCGCGTCGACGACGATGCCGTCCTCGCGGTGCTGATGGTGCCGTCGGTCCACGTCGTCCTCGACCCGCGCGGTTTCGCCGCCGACGGCCGCCTGCTCCCCGAAGCGATCAGCGTCGTCACGATGCCCGCCGACACGACCGAGGCCGACCTGGTCGCCCGCCTGACCGAACTCGCCGACAGCGCCGTCGACCCGGCGCCCGCCCGCCCGGTCGACGTCACCGTCGACGTCGACGACTACCGCGGGCGCGTCGCCGACGCGATTGCCGAGATCAGTCGCGGCGACTACCAGAAGGTCATCATGTCCCGCGAGGTGCAGGTGCCGTTCGCCGTCGACATGCCCGCGACCTATGCCCGCGGCCGGGCCGGTAACAACCCCGCGCGGTCCTTCCTCGTCTCGCTGGGCGGCCTTGCCGCCGCCGGCTTCAGCCCGGAGCTGGTCGTGGCGACCACCGCGGACGGCGAAGTCGTCACCGAACCGCTCGCGGGCACCCGCGCCTTCGGCGTCTCCGACGACCACGACCGGGCCGCCAAGGCAGAGCTGCGCTCGGATGCGAAAGAGATCGCCGAGCACGCCATGTCGGTGCTCGCCTGCTTCGACGAGGTGGCCCAGGTGTCGCTGCCCGGCACGACGTCGGTCAACGAATTCATGGCCATCCGCGAACGCGGCAGCGTGCAGCACCTCGCCTCCACCGTGCGCGGCGAGCTGTCGCCCGATGCGGGCCCGTGGCGCGCGCTCGCCGTGATCTTCCCGTCGATCACCGCGACCGGCATCCCCAAGACCCCGGCGCTCGACGCGATCTACCGCCTGGAGCCGCACGCGCGCGGCCTGTACTCGGGCGCGGTGCTGGCGGCCTCGTCCGACGGCGCACTCGAGGCGACCCTCGCGCTGCGAACCATCTTCAGCGCCGAGGGCCGTGCGTGGTTGCGGGCCGGCGCCGGCATCGTCGAACAGTCGACTCCGGAGCGCGAGTTCACCGAAACCGTCGAGAAGCTCGGCAGTGTGGCGCCGTTCGTCGTGCCGGCGGGGGAGCGCGGCGACCGATGAGCGTGTTGGACGAGCTGCGCGCCGAGGTCGCGGCCGCGCTCGGCGTCGAGCCGGACGCGGTCGACGACTCCGCCGACCTGATCGAACTCGGCCTCGACTCGATTCTGATCATGAAAATCGCCGGCGGCTGGCGCAAGCGCGGCCACCGGGTCAACTTCGCCCAGCTCGCACAGCAGCCGCGCCTGGCCGAGTGGGCGGTGCTGCTGGGCGCCGACCCGGCAGACGAGTCCGGGCCGCGAGGGCCCGTCGCGGAGGAGGCGAGCGCCGACGTCGCCGACAGCGTCGATGCCTTTGGCCTCGCGCCCATGCAGCACGCGTACTGGGTGGGCCGCACCGATGCCGCCGACCTCGGCGGGGTCGCTGCCCACCTCTATGCCGAGTTCGACGGCGACGGAACGCTCGACCCCGAAGCCCTGGCCCGCGCGGTGTCGGCCCTGATCGATCGGCACCCGATGCTGCGCGCCCGCTTCCTGCCCGACGGCACCCAGGTCGTCGACGCGCGGCGCACGCACGAGCCCCTCACCGTGTACGACCTGCGCGACAGGACGGCCGACGAGGCGCACGCCGCCCTCGCGCAGACCCGCGAGACGAAGACCCACCAGGTGCTCGACATCGCCGACGGTCAGGTCGTGGACGTCGCGCTGAGCCTGCTCCCGGGTGGTGCGCACCGCCTGCACCTCGACATCGACATGCTCGCCGCCGACGCCATGAGCTACCGGACGCTGCTGGCGGATCTGGTCGCGCTCTACGACGGTCGTGAACTGCCCCGCATCGACGTCACCTACCGCGACTACCTCGCCCACCGGCAGCAGCACCCCGATCCCGCCCGCGCGGCGGACCGGCAGTGGTGGCAGGACCGCCTCGACGAGCTGCCCGGCGGGCCCGAGCTGCCGACCGTGGCCGGCGCGGTCGACCGTCGCGTCGAGCGCAAGCACCACTGGATCGACGCCGACGCGAAGGAGGCGGTGCTGCGCGCCGCGCACGCCCGCGGCATCACCCCGGCCGCCGCGCTGGCGGCCGTGTTCGCCGCGACCGTCGGCGCCTGGTCGGCCGACCCGCGCTTCCTCCTCAACGTGCCGCTGTTCCACCGCGAGCCCGTCCACCCCGACATCGAGCTCGTCTCCGGCGACTTCAGCTCGTCGATCCTGCTCGACGTCGACGTCAGCGCCGCCGAGTCCGTGCTCGACCTCGCCCGACAGGTCCAGGACCGGCTGCACGTCAACGGCTCGCACAGCTCCTACGGCGCCCTCGACGTGCTGCGCGACCTCGGGCGGGCGCGCGGCGAGACCGTGCTCGCCCCGGTCGTCTACACCAGCGCGCTGGGCCTCGGCGAGCTCTTCGCCCCCGAGGTCCGGGATCGCGTCGGCGAGCCCGGCTGGATCGTCTCCCAGGGCCCGCAGGTCGTGCTCGACGCGCAGGTCACCGAACACCGGGGCGGGCTGCTGCTCAACTGGGACGTGCGCGTCTCGGCCTTCCCGCCCGGCGTCATCGACGCCATGTTCGCCGCCTACACCGACGCGATCGGCCGCCTCGCCGCCGGCGAGAGCGGCTGGCAGGGCCTGGCCGCGCCGCAACTGCCCGCCGAGCAGCGCATCGTGCGCCAGCGCGTCAACGACACCGCCGAGCCGCGCTCGGGCCGACTGCTGCACGAAGAGTTCTTCCGGATCGCCGCCGCCGACCCGGAGCGGATCGCGCTGCTGGGCACCGACGTCCGGGTCACCTACGGCGAGCTGGCCGCGCAGGCCCGCTCCGTCGCAGGCGCACTGGCCGCGGCCGGCGTCGCACCCGGCGACTCCGTCGGCGTGCAACTGCCAAAGGGCGCCGACCAGGTCGTCGCCACCTTGGGCGCCTTCGCCGCCGGAGCGGTGTGGATCCCCATCGGCTACGACCAGCCGCCCGCGCGTCGGGCCGCGATCATCGACACCGGCGACATCGGCGTCCTCCTCACCGACGACGCTTCCCCGGCGGCCCTGCCCGCCGGTGTCGCCGCGGTGGACCTCGCCGTTGCTCGAGGCCATGAGCCGACGGCCGAGCCCTTCCTCGGCGACCCGGAGGACATCGCCTACGTCCTGTTCACCTCCGGTTCGACTGGGGCGCCGAAGGGCGTCGAAGTCCCGCACCGCGCCGCGATGAACACCATCGACGCGGTGAACCGCCGCTTCGACGTCGGCGGGGCCGACCGCTCGCTGATGGTCGCCGCGCTGGAGTTCGACATCTCCGTCTACGACATCTTCGGGCTCTACAGCGCCGGTGGTGCGGCGATCGCCGTCACCGCCGACGAGGCCAAGGATCCCAGCGCCTGGCTGCGCCTGCTGCAAGCGCACCGCGGGTCGATCCTCACCTGCGTGCCGAGCGCCCTCGACATGCTGCTGACCGAAGGCGAGGCCGCCGGATCCATCGGCGACTCGCTGCGGGCCGCGCTGCTCGGCGGCGACTGGGTGGGCGTCGACCTGCCCCGGCGCCTGCACGCCCTGAGCCCCGCCACCCGCTTCGCCGGTCTCGGCGGCGCCACCGAGATCGCCATCCACGGCACCGTCTGCGAAACCGTCGACCCGCCCGCCGTGTGGGCCGCGGTCCCGTTCGGCACCCCGCTCGCCAATGTCGAATGTCGGGTCGTGGGCGCCCTCGGCGCCGACTGCCCCGACTGGGTCACCGGTGAGCTCTGGGTGGGCGGTGCGGGCGTGGCCCACGGCTACCGCAAGGATCCCGAGCGCACGGCCGAGCGCTTCATCGAGCGCGACGGGCTGCGCTGGTACCGCACCGGCGACCTCGCCCGCTACTGGCCCGACGGCACCATCGAGTTCCTCGGCCGCGCCGACCACCAGGTCCAGGTGCGCGGGCACCGCGTCGAGCTCGGCGAAGTCGAAGGCGCGCTGCGCGGCGTCGACGGCGTCCACCAGGCCCTGGTCATCCCGCTCGGCGACGGGCGCTCGGTGCGCGGGCTGGCCGCGGCGGTGACCGTCCACGACGGCGGCCCCGACGGCGACGCAATCACCGCGCGGCTGCGCGAGGCGGTTCCGGCCTACATGGTCCCCGCCCGCGTCGAGGTGCTGCCCGCGCTGCCGCTCACCGGCAACGGCAAGTTGGACCGCGCGGCCATCGCCGCCGCGCTCGCCGACGGCGCAGCGGCGACCGAATACGTCGCGCCGACCACCGATCTGCAGCGCGCCCTGTGCGACATCGTCGCCGGCGTGCTGGCGAAAGACGCGGACCAGTTGTCGGTCGCTGATGACTTCTTCGCCATCGGCGGCGACTCGGTCCTGGCGACCACCGTCGTCGCCCGCGTCCGCGATTGGCTCGACGCCCCGCAAGCCGGCATCGCCGATGTCTTCGCCGCGCGGACCGTCGCCGACCTGGCGACGCGCCTGGACGAGACCGACGCCCGACCGGGCCGCCTCGAGCAGGTCGCCGCGGTGTACCTGGAGGT
This sequence comes from Gordonia sp. (in: high G+C Gram-positive bacteria), assembly GCF_047602025.1. Lineage (GTDB taxonomy): Bacteria > Actinomycetota > Actinomycetes > Mycobacteriales > Mycobacteriaceae > Gordonia. The sequence continues at coordinate 137,769 of NZ_JASGII010000001.1, forward strand.
GGCCGCGCTCGACGACGCCGACCTCGACCCGGAGGTGAAGACCGCGTGAGCACGCCGACCCTGCTGATCCTGGGCGCCGGCCCCAAGGCGCTCGCCGTCGCCGCCAAGGCCAAGGTCATGCGCGACCTCGGCCAGGATGCGCCGAACATCATCGCCGTCGACTCCCACGCCGTCGGCGCCAATTGGCAGCCGATCGGCGGCTGGACCGACGGCCGCCACCGGCTGGGCACCAGTCCGGAGAAGGACATCGGCTTCCCGTACCGCGGGGCCGTGCACCGCGGCACGGAGACCGACGTGAACCGGGCGATGCTCGCCTACAGCTGGATGTCGTTCCTCGTCGAGCACCAGACCTATACCGAATGGGTCGACCGCGGCCGCCCGCACCCGCAGCACAACGTGTGGGCCCGCTACCTCGCCTGGGTCGCCGACCGCGTCGACCTCGACCTGCGCGTCGGGCGGGTCACCGAGATCGCCGCCGACGAGGACACCTGGCTGCTGCGCCTGGCCGACGGCACGGAAGTGACCGGAGACCAGCTGATGATCACCGGTCCCGGCTCGAGTTCGAGCGCGATGCTCGACGACGACCGGGTGTTGTCGGTCGCCCAGTTCTGGGACCGCGTGCCCAAGCGCGACCTGCCGGTGTCGTCGCGGGCCGCGGTCGTCGGTGGCGGTGAGACCGCCGGCTCGATCCTCGACGAACTGATCCGCCACGACATCATGACGCTGTCGGTCATCGCCCCCGGCGCCACGATCTACACGCGCGGCGAGAGCTACTTCGAGAACGCGATGTTCAGCGATCCGACCGGCTGGCCGGCGATGTCGGCCGCCGAGCGGCGCGACCTGATCCGGCGCACCGACCGCGGCGTCTTCTCGGTCCGCGTGCAGGAGAACCTGCTGTCCGACCACCGCGTCCACCACCTGCAGGGCCGCGTCACCGCTGCCCGCCGCGCGGACGAACTCGTCGAGCTGACCCTGCAGAACGACGGCCGCAGCGCGTCGACGCACACCTTCGACCTGGTCATCGACGCCACCGGCGGCCAACCGATGTGGTTCACCGAGCTGATGACGCCGGACACCCTCGACCTGCTCGAACTGGCCCTCGGGCCGCGGGCCTCGGTCGCCGGTCCGACGATGACCGCCATCGAGGAGTCGATCGACCCGCATCTGGCGGTCGACTCGCTGACCCCGCCGCTGTTCCTGCCCAACCTGGCCGGCTTCGCGCAGGGCCCGGGCTTCCCCAACCTCAGCTGCCTCGGCGAGCTGTCCAACCGGGTCGTGCGCGGTTCACTCGCGGCGACCCCCGCCGATCGCACTGTCCGTCGCGTCGAGGCGGCGGACCGATGACCGAGGTGATCGCGCGAGAGGTCCGCGACGTCGACCCGGCGGTCGTCGCCGCCGGTCCGCCGGTGATCCCGAACCTCGCGGGGCGATTCCGGCTGCGACTCGTCGATCCCGACGGCGACGACCCGACGATGTTGGCGGACTGGTTCGCCCGACCGCATCTGGTGCAGACCTGGGACCAACCCTGGTCGGCCGAAACCTGGGCGGCCGATACCCGCACGCGCCTGGCGGGGGACTACTCGCGCCCGCTGGTGGTCAGCCACGACGGGCGCGACGTCGCCTACCTCGAGCTGTACCGGGTGGCGCGCGACGAGATTGCGCGCCTCTACCGCACAGACCCCTACGACACCGGTCTGCACATCGCGACCGCGGACACTTCCCTGCTCGGCCGGGGCGTGATGTCGGGGTTCATGGGTGACCTCGTCGAGGCGGTGTTCGCCGACGAGCCGCGCTGCCGACGAGTCGTCGCCGAGCCGGCCGCCGAGAACACCCGCATGCGGCGCGCACTGGTCAAGCAGGGCTTCGTCGAACTCGGCGACTTTCAGATCCGACCAGACCGCCGAATCACCCTCTGTGTCCGCGGGCGTTCCCCGCTGGACGTGCCCGAGCCGCACCCCGTGTCCGAAATCGCCAACCCTGGATGACTGCCATGACTTCACCCTCGCCCGCCGCCGCCCGCACCCGCCCGGGAGCCCTGCGCCAGTTCCACCAGCCCGCGACGCCGGGGCTGCCGACGCTGGTGATCTTCCCGCACGCCGGGGCCGGCGCGTCGTCGTACCGGGCGCTGTCGGGCCTGCTGTCGCAGCGGTTCACCGTGCTGATCATGCAATACCCCGGTCGTCAGGACCGCATGCGCGAGGCGGCCCCGACGTCACTCGGCGACCTCGCGCAGGAGGCGCTCGACGAGTTCCGCGGCGGCGACCACGCGAGTGGTCCGGTGGCCGCGTTCGGCCACAGCCTGGGCGGCACCGTCGCCTTCGAGTTCGCCCGTCGCGCCGAGGCGGTCGGCATCCCGGTGGCCCGCCTGGTGGCATCCGCGTCGGCCGCGCCCAGCCAGATCGCCGACCTGCCGCGCCAGCCGGAGGACGAGGAGGGCATCCTCGCCAACCTGCAGGCGCTCGAGGGAACCGGCGGCGCCGTCCTGGGCAGCGACGCCGTGCTGAAAATGGCGTTGCCGGTGATGCGCGGCGACTATCGGGCGTTCAACGCCTACTCGTGCGCGCCCGACGTGCGGATCACCGCGCCGATCGTCGTGATCGGCGGCGCCGACGACCCGGCGATCAAGCCGCACCAGCTGCACCACTGGGGCACCCACTCCGACCGGGTGCAGGTGAGCGTCGTCGACGGCAGCCACTTCTACCTCAACGAGAAGCCGGAAACCGTGCTCGATGCCCTCACCTGCGACGTGGCGGGCGCCCGATGAGCGCGGCCGACGACCCGATCGTGATCGTCGGAATGGCCGTCGAGGCCCCCGGCGGGATCGACACCCCGGAGGACTACTTCACCGCCGTCGCGCAGGGCCGGGACCTGATCGAACCCTTCCCGCGCAACCGGGACTGGCCCATCGACCAACTGCTCGCCCTGGACACCCTCGACGGCTGGGGCACGGTTCCCGACGCCGGCGGCTTCCTCGCGGGCGCGACCGACTTCGACCCGCTGTCCTTCGGCCTCAGCCCGCGTGAAGCGGTGGCAATGGACCCGCAACAGCGGGTCACCATGCGCACCGCGGTCCGCGCGATCGAGAACGCCGGGATCAACCCCTTCGGCCTTGCGTCGCCCGATGCCGACGGGGCCGACGCGGAGGTCGGCGTCTACTTCGGCGCCTCCATCAACGAGTACGGCCCGCGCGCGGCGGCGGTCACCGAGTTCAGCGGCCACCGCGTCGTCGGCACCGCCCTCGGCGGCGTCTCCGGCCGCGTGTCCCACCTGCTGGGCCTGGTCGGCCCGTCGATGACCGTCGACACCGCCTGCGCCTCGTCGCTGACCGCACTGCACCTCGCAGCCAACGCGATCCGCCTCGACGAGTGTGAGTGGGCCATCGCGGGCGGCGTCTGCGTCATGGGTTCGCCGGCCGCCTTCTTCGAGTTCGCCAAGAACAACGCCCTCGCCCGCGACGGTCGCTGCCGCGCCTACTCGTCCGGCGCCACCGGCACGGTGTGGGGCGAAGGAGTGGGTGCCGTCGTCCTCGAGCGGGAGAGTCGCGCCCGGGCGCACGGCCACCGCGTCTACGCCAAGCTGCGCGGCACGTCGGTCAACCACAACGGCGGCGGCGCCCCCATCGTCGTGCCCAGTGCCGACGCCCAGCGCCGCCTCGTCGAGCGCACCCTCGAGGTCGCCGGCGTCGACCCCGCCGACGTCGACCTCATCGAGGGCCACGGCACCGCCACCCTCGGCGACCCGATGGAGCTGACCGCGCTCGCGCAGACCTACGGCGCCGCCCGCGGCGACCGGCCCGCCTGGGTGGGCTCGGTGAAGTCGAACCTGGGTCACGCGCAGGCCGCCGCCGGCATCCTCGGCCTGATCAAGGTGCTGCAGTGCGGTCGGAACGGGGTCATCGCGCCGACCCGCTTCGGCGACGAACCCACCGACAAGATCGATTGGGACACCGCCGGCCTGGCCCTGCCGACCGAGGCCGTGCCGTGGGCACCGCGCGGCGGGTCGCGCTTCGGCGCGGTGTCGAGCTTCGGCGTCTCCGGCACCAACGCCCACGCGATCCTCGAAATGCCCGCCGACCACACGACCGAGGTGGCCCATGCCTGAGTTCCCCGCCGACTACCGCACGCCCGACGGGCGCGTCCCGGTCCTGATCTCGGCTGAAACGCCCGAGCTGCTGGCGCAGGAGGCGGGCAACATCGCCGCCTACCTCACCGCCCACCCCGACGTCACCGCCGCCGCGGTGGCCACCCACCTGTTCCGCACCCGGCCGGCGCGGCGGTACCGCGCGGTCGTGTTGTGCGACGCCGACGACGCCCAGGGCCGCGGCGACCTGCTCGAGGGATTGACGGCACTCGCCGACGGGCGCAGCGCGCCGGGCCTGGTCGTCGGCCGGGAACCGGCACGCGCCGGAAAGGTCGCCTACGTGTTCCCCGGTCAGGGCAGCCAGCGCCCCGGGATGGGTGCCATGTTCTACCGCGAGTCGCCGGTGTACCGCGAGACCGTCGACGCCTGCCACGAGGCGTCGCTGCGGCTCTACGACCGCTCGCCCCGCGACTACGTGCTGGGCAAAATCGACGCCGACGATCCGATCCAGGGCGACATCCGCTACATCCAGCCCGGCCTGTTCATGCACATGGTCGCCCTCGCCGCCATGTGGGACGCGGCCGGGGCGTCGGCGGCGATGACCGTCGGCCACAGCCAGGGGGAGATCTCGGCCGCCTACCGTAGCGGCGTGATGGACCTCGACGACTCCCTGACCATCGTGACCGGGCGCGCCGAACTCGTCGAAGAGCTGTCGCCGCGCGGCTACACGATGGCCGTCCTCGGCGTGGACCTCGACACCTGCGAGCAGATCCTGGCCCGCCACTCCGGCTGGGCGCAGCTGTCGGTGGTCAACTCGGCGCACATCCTGTGCATCTCCGGCGAGCGCGGCGCGGTCCTCGACATCATCGAGAAGCTCACCGCCGAAGGCGTCTTCGCCAAGGAGATCCGCGTCGAGTACCCGGCGCACACGAGCATCGTCTCGGAGTACTTCCCGATGTTCCAGCGGACCGTCGGGCCGCGGTTGGGCGCGGAGTTCCTCGCCGGCGGCGAGATCCCCTGCATCGGCGCCGCCCTCGGCACGCCGATGGACTCGTCGATGCCGATGCTCGACTACTGGTTCTGGAACCTCCGCAACCGCGTCCGCTTCGACACCGCGATCACCACCGCGGCGGACGCGGGCGCGACCCACTTCATCGAGATCGCCGAGCACCCCACCCTCGCCCTCGCCATGGCCGAGACCCTGGCCGACCACACCGCGACCGTGCTGCCGACCTCGCGCCGCGAGTCCGACGGGCTCGCGGAGTTCACCACCAACCTGATGACCCTGGCGACCGTCGACACCGGCTTCGCGTGGGACCGGCTGGCCGGTGCCGCCACGGACCCGGTCCCGCCGCTGGAGGGATTCCCCAACACCGTCTGGCGCCGCACCAGCCTGTGGGCCGACCGCGCCGCGGGCACCGACGACCCGGTGAACGCACCCGGCTGGGGCACCCGCCTGGCCCGGCGCGGCATGCGCCGCCTCCGGGTCGCGTGGGAGCCACTCGAGCGGCGCGAGCTGCTCGCACCCCGACGGATCGTCGTGCTCGATCCGAGCGGCGCGCAAGGCGCGCTCGTCGAGGAGATCTGCGCGCTCGCGCCCGGTCACGGCGCCACGGCCGTGCACAGCGACGAGGTCGAGACCGCCGAGATCGACACCGCCGTCGTCCTGGTCGACGGCACGCTGCCCGACATCCTGGCCGGGGGCGCCTGGCACGCCGGTCTGGACGTGCTGCCCGAGCAGCTCGTCGTGGTCACCGTCGGCGGTGAACGGGTGACCGACGCCGACGCCGTGCCCGACGACGTCCACGGCACCGCCATGGCTGCGCTGCGCTGCGCGGCGGTCGAGCACCTCGGCACCCGGATCCGTCACCTCGACCTGGACCCGGCGCAACCGACGGGCCGCGCCGACCAGATCCTCGCCGCGGTCCACATCGGCGGCGAGTCGGACCTCGCGCTGCGCGGCGGCCAGTACTTCGCCAAGCGCCTGCTGCCCGCGCCCGCGGAGCAGTCGGCCCCCGACATCGACCACGTGCTGATCACCGGCGGCACCGGTGCGCTCGGCCGGCAGTTGTGCGCCCACTACGCCGCCGCCGGATCGCGGAAGATCACCCTGCTCAGCCGCTCGGGCGCAGCCGACCCGGTCGTGGCCGATGAACTGGCCGCGCTGCGCGCCCGGCATCCCGCGCAGATCGACGCCCTCGCCGTCGACCTGGCCGACCCCGCCGCGCTGGCCTCGGCGGTCGCTGCGCTGGACGATGTGAGCCTGCTGCTGCACACCGCCAACGTGTATGTCGGCGCGCCCGTCGACGAGATCACCGCCGGCGACCTGACGCGCGCCCGCGCCGCCAAGGTCGACGGCCTGACCGACCTCGTCGCCGCACTACCGACCGCGCCCGGTCGCGTGGTGGCTTTCTCCTCGCTCGCCGCCACCATCGGCGGTCGCAACCAGGCGGTGTACGCGGCGACCAACCGCGCGCTCGAGCTGGCCACCGCCCGCCTGCGCGAGCAGGGCATCGCCGCCGTCGCCATCGGATGGGGCGTCTGGCAGGACTACGGCGCGGTCTACGACGGCGCCGTCGAGCAGGCCGCCGACGCCGGGGCGAAGCCGATGCCGGCCGACGTCGCGATCGACCTCGGGCTGTCCGATCTGAGCGGCGACGCGATCGTCGCCGGCGCCGAATGGGACCGCCTGCGCGCCATGCTCGGCGTCGTCGGCACCGACCGTCTGCTGCAGCACGTGCCCGACGTCGACGACGATCCGCCGAGCGTGCCCACAATCTCGCCGAGCGTGCCCGAAACCTCGTCGAGCGTGCCCGAAGTTCCGTCGAGCGTGCCCGAGGTCTCATCGAGTGAGCCCGACACCGCACCGAGCGCACCCAAGTCTCCACTGATCGGCGACCTCAGCGCCGAACTGGCGGCCGCCATGGGGCTCGGCCGCGCCGACGCCGCCGACCTCGACCCGCACCTGCCGCTGGTCGCCCTCGGCCTGGATTCGCTGCAGGCACTGGATTTCCGCAAGCGCGTGAAGACGTCGCTGAACCAAGACCTGCCGGTCGAGGCGATCCTCGGCGGCGCCACCCTGCAAGAAGTCGTGGAGTTGATGGAGCATGTCTGACGTAGCCGCGCGCAAGCGCGAACTGATGCGCCAGCGCCTGGCCGACAAGGGCCTGGCGGTCACCGCCGAGCCCGCCGTAGCGGCACCCCGCGCCGACGGCGAGACCAGTGCGGTCGCCGTCGCCCAACAGCGACTGTGGTTCGTCTCCTACCGCGACCCGGCCGACACCTCGCTGATCGTCCCGGTCGCGCTGCGTGTCACCGGCGACCTCGACGCGGCCGCGCTGCGCCGCGCCTTCCAGACCGTCGTCGACCGCCACGAGACCCTGCGCGCCGTCTATGAGCAGGGCGCCGACGGCGAACCCCTCATGCGGCACCGTACGACCGTCGAGCTGCCGTGGACGCAGCACGACCTCGGCGACCTCGGCGAGCAGGCCCGGCAGCGGCGCCTGGCCGTCCTCGCACGCCGCGAGTTCGCCACGCCCTTCGACCTCACCGCCGACGTCCCCGTCCGCGTCACCCTCATCCGGACCGGCGCCGACGAGCATGTCCTGCTGCTGGCGGCGCACCACATCAGCGTCGACGACGCGTCGTGGCCCGTCCTGTTCGACGAGGTGGCCGCCGCCTACCGCGGTGCCGACCTGCCGCCGCTGTCCGCGCGCTACGCCGACGTCGCCTCGCCGGCCGACGCCGCGATCGCCGCCGACCTCGACCACTGGCGCGACCACCTGTCGCCGTTGCCCGACCTGCTCACCCTCCCCGGCGCCGAGCCGGTCGGCACCGAGCGCCGCCGCAGCGACCGCGTCCTGCGCGAGATCCCCGCCGATGTCGTCCGCGCTGCCGCCGCACTCGCCGGTGCGCGATCGAGCACCCCGTTCGCCGTGTACCTCGCGGCCACGTGGGCGTACCTGAACCGCATCACCGGCGCGGGCGACTTCCTGCTCGCCGTTCCGGTCACCGCGCGTCCCGCCGGCGCCGACGGCCTGATCGGCTACTTCGGCAACTCGCTGCTGCTGCGCGCCACCGTCGCACCGACCGACACCTTCAGCGACCTGATCGGACGCGCCTCGGGTGAACTCGCCGACGCCATCGCCCATCAGGCCGCACCCGTCGACCAGGTCGTTGCCGCCGTCAACCGTGGCTCCGGCCAGCGCCGCGGCGGTCTCGACGGAGCCGTCTCGGCCAGCCTCACCGCACGCAGCGAGGTGCGCGGCCCCCAGATCGACGGCCTCGCGTGGGAGGCCGTCGACGAATTGGGCGTCGCCGCCGGCCAGCTGCCGCTCGAGTTCGCCGTCGTCGGCGACACCGTCGCCGGACCGGTGAGCCTGGAGCTCGAATACGACACCGCCATGATCGACGAGCCGACCGCACTCGGCCTCGTCGACAGCGCCCTCGCCTTCCTCGCCGCCGTCGTCGAGAACCCCGACGCGGCGATCCGGCGGGCGCCGCTGCTCGGCGACGCCCAGCTGGCGCAGGCACTCGCCGCGGCCAGGGGCCCGGCACAGGAGACCGTCGACACCACACTGACGACGATGATCGAGTCGGCGGCGCACTGGCGCGGCGACCGCACCGCCCTCGTCGACGACGACCGGGAGCTGAGCCACCGCGAACTCAACGCCACCGCCAACCGACTGGCCCGCCACCTCGTCGATACCGGCGTCGACGCCGACGACCTGGTGGGTCTGCGCTGCGGAGCGTCGATCGACTTCGTCATCGCCGCGGTCGCCGTCCTCAAGGCCGGCGGCGCCTATCTGCCGATCGACCCCGACTACCCCGACTCGCGCACCGACCACCTCCTGTCCGACGCCTCCCCGCGCCTGACGCTGGACGCGGCCGGGATCGCCGACGCCATCGCCGCGTCGGCCGGCCTGCCCGACAGCGATCTGACCGACGCCGACCGTCGCAGCCCACTGCGCCCCGGCAACCTCGCCTACGTCATCTACACCTCGGGCTCGACCGGCCTGCCCAAGGGCGTGGCGGTGCCCCACGGTGCGATTGCCGATCACCTGACCGCCTTCGCCGAGCGCGGGGTTGTCACGGCTGACGACCGGCTGGTCCTCACGTCGTCGGTGAGCTTCGACGCGTCGGTGATGGAGCTGTTCCACACGCTGTGCGTCGGGGGGACCGTCGTGCTGCCCAAGCCGAAGGCCCTCGCCGACATCCCGTACCTGGCCGACCTGCTGGTCAGCCGTCGGGTGACCGTCATGCACATGGTGCCGAGCATGCTCACGACGCTGCTCAGCATCCCCGAGGTCAAGCAGTGGACGATGCTGCGCGCGGTGCCGGTCGGAGGGGAGGCGCTCGTCGCCGACGTCGCCAACGCCTTCCTCACCAACTTCAGCGCCGCGCTCAGCAACAACTACGGCCCGACCGAGGCCGTCGTCGCCGCCACGCACCAGCGCGTCGATGCCGCCCAGAACGTTCCAGTCGTGCCGATCGGCACGCCCAACGCCAACGTGCATGCCCACCTGCTCGACGCGGCGTTGTCCCCCGTGCCCACCGGAGTCGTCGGCGAGATCTACCTCGGTGGACCGCAGCTGGCCCGCGGCTACCTCGGCCAGCCCGGACTCACGGCTCAGCGCTTCGTCGCCGACCCGTTTGCCGACGGCCAGCGCCTCTACCGCACCGGCGACCTCGCCCGCCGCCGCGCCGACGGCGCCATCGAGTTCGTCGGCCGCGCCGACGAGCAGGTGAAGGTCCGCGGCTTCCGCATCGAGCTCGGCGAGATCGGTGCCGCCGCGGCGACCCACCCCGACGTCGCGCACGCCATCGCGATCGCCGACGAGACCCCGGCGGGCACCCGACTGCTCGCCTACGCGATCCCGAGCGAGGGCGCGGCGATCGACGCCGAGGCCGTGCGCGACCACCTCGGCGGCATGTTGCCGGCGTACATGGTTCCCGACGCCGTCATCGCCATCGACGAGGTGCCGCAGACCGTCCACGGCAAGCTCGACCGCGACGCCCTGCCGCGCCCGGGCACCGATCGGTCGGCAGGCGGGCGTGCCCCGCAGACGCCGACCGAGCAGCGCGTCGCCGCCGTCTACGGGCAGTTGTTCGGCCGCGACGACATCGCCGCCGACGACTCGTTCTTCGACCTCGGCGGCCACTCGCTGCTCGCCGCGCGCCTGGTCACCGCCCTCACCGCCGAGTTCGGCATCACCATCGACGTGCGCCTACCGTTCGACCACCCGACGGTGGCGGGGTTGGCCGGCGCCATCGTCGCGCAGGTCCGCTCGGAGGTCGGCGTCGATCTCGACGAGGCCGGTGCCGCCGCGCCCGACGTGGACTTCGGCGGGGAGGCCGTCGACTTCGGCGGGCAGGCCGTCGGCAGTGCCCCGGCGACGCCCGTCCGCCCGCCGCTGGTGGCCGGCGACCCGACGGATGCCGCACCGCTGTCGTTCTCCCAGCTGGCCATGTGGTTCGCCGACCGCTTCGGCGGCTCGGGGGCGCACGGCAACATCGTGCTGCCCGCACGGTTGACCGGCCGGGTCGACGCGTCGGCGCTGACCGAGGCGCTCACCGACGTCGTCAACCACCACGACAGCCTGCGCACCACCTTCACCGAACGGGCCGGCGCGCCGGTCGCGGTGGTCGCCGACCAGGCCGATCTCGGCCTGCTGCAGGTCGACGTCTCCGGTGCCGCTGATCCGGCGACCGCCGCCGACACGGCCACCCGGGAGGCGGCGGCACACGTCTTCGACATCGGCGCCGGACCGCTGGTGGCGGCGACCCTGATCACGGTGTCCGACACCGAGCACCGCCTGGTGCTGGTGGTCCACCACATGGTGATCGACCACGCCTCGGTCGACGTCGTCCTGGGCGACCTCGCCACGGCCTATCGCTCGCGACTCGCGGGCGGCGAACCCGTGCTGGACACGCCGACGCTGCGCTACGCCGACTTCGCGCGCTGGCAGCACGACGTCTTCACCGACGGCGGCGCCCACGCCGACTTCGGCCGCGCCGAGATCGAGCACTGGCGCACCCTGCTCGCCGACGTCCCCGACGAGATCCTCGTGGCGCCGGACCGCCCGCGCCCCACGGCGCTGTCGACCGACGGCGTCTTCGGCGACTTCACCGTTCCCGCCGACGTCCGCACCCGGCTGCGCGAGGTCGCCACCGGACTCGGCGTCACCGAGTTCATGGCCCTGGTCGGTGCGCTGACCGTGGCCCTGCACCGCCTCGGCGCGGGCGACGACATCGTCGTCGGCACGCCGTCGGTGGGCCGCACCGATCCCGGCACCGAACGCCTCGTCGGCCTACTCGCCAACATGGTGGCCATCCGCACCGACCTCGCCGGTTCGACCACCGTCGGCGACGCCCTGCAGCGCACCCGCAACGCGGCGCTGGAGACCTTCGCCCATGCGGAGGCCCCGCTGGAACGCATCGTGGAGGCGGTCAACCCGCGTCGCACCCGCGCGCGCAACCCGATCTTCCAGGTGATGCTCCACTTCCGGGAGCGCGACGAGAACGCCGACGGCCGCGACCTCGCCGACGACCTGCGCCTGGCGATGCTGCCGATGGAGATGACCACGTCGTTCCTCGACCTCAACGTCATCCTCGCGGTCACCGCCGACGGCGGCCTCGACGGACGCCTCGTCGCCTGCGCCGACCTCTACGACCAGGCGACCACCGACGCGCTCGCGCAGCTGCTGGTGGCCACCCTCGCCGAGATCGCCGCGTCGCCCGACGCCCCGTTGGCGAGTGCGCCGGCCCTGCCGGACACGCTGACCGCCGACGACCACGGCGAGGACGTCACCCGCCTGGCCGCGCTGCTCGCCGAACGACGCCCCGCCCGCGTCCTGGCCTCCCCGGCGACGCTCACCGCGCTGCCGCACGCGGGCGTCACCGACGTCCCGTCGGTGCACAGCTGGGTCGTGTCCGGCCCGGGGGCGCCGGCCTCCCTCACGGAGACCCTGCGCGCGCTTGCGCCGGAGTCGTTCGTCGTCGACAACCACGCCACCCCGGAAGCACCGACGGCCGTCGGCCTGGCCCTCGACACCCTGGGCGGCCCCGGTCAGACGCCCACCGAGTGCGCGCTCATCGAGATCCTCGAGGGCCTGCTCGGCGTCACCGGCATCGGCCGCGAGGACAACTTCTTCGCCGTCGGCGGCGACAGCGTCATCTCGCTGCAGTGGGCCGCCAAGGCCGCCGAGGCCGGTCTCGTGATGAGCCCGCAGCAGGTCTTCGACTGCTACACCATCGTCGAGCTCGCCGAGTCGGTCGACAACGGCGACGGTCTGGCGCTGCTGGAGAGCGCCATCGCCGAGCAGCAGGCCGCCGAGGAGGCTGCCCAACCCGAGGCCCCCGCGCCGATGTCCGCGTCGGGTCTCGACGACGACCTGCTGGCGTCGGTGAGCGCGGCGTGGAAGGCCCAGCAGTAGTGACCTCGACCGACACGGCGGCGCCGGAGATCGTCGACGTCCTGGCGCTCTCCCCGCTGCAGGAGGGGCTGTTCTCGTTGGCCGAGGTGGCCGGCGACGACGGCCTCGACCTCTACAGCATGCAGTTCGTCACCGAGATCAGCGGGCCGCTGCGTCCCGACGTTCTGCGCGCGAGCCTCGAGACGATGCTCGAACGGCACCCGAACCTGCGCGTCTCGCTGTGGAACACCGGCGTCCCGCACCCGGTGCAGCTCGTGCCGTCGCGGGTGACGCTGCCGTGGCGCGCGGTGACGGTCGACGGCGCCGAGTTCGACCGACTCGCCGTCGAAGAGCGCACGCGGCGCTTCGACCTGCGCCGCGGCCCGCTGCTGCGAGCGGTTCTGGCCGAGCTGCCCGGCGAGCGCTGGCGACTTCTGCTGACCGTGCACCACGTGCTGATGGACGGCTGGGCGCTGGCGCTGTTCTTCGGCGAACTGCTCGCCGTCTACAACGCCGACGGCAGCGCCGCGGACCTGCCGCCGGTCCGGCCGTACCGCAACTACATCGCCTGGCTCGCCGGCCGCGATCGCGCCGAAACCCTGGCCCGCTGGGCCGACGAACTGTCCGGCGTCACGCCGCTGCTGGTGGGCACCGGCGCCACCGTCGACGCCGAACCGGTCAAGACCCGCCACACCCTGCCGGCCGCCGACACCGCACGGCTGGTCGCCTGGGCGCGCGGCAACGGCCTGACCCTCAACACCGCCGTCGAGTTCGCCTGGGCGACGGTCCTCGGCCGCCTCACCGACCGCCGCGACGTCGTCTTCGGGACCACCGTCGCCGGCCGCCCCCAGGGCGTCGAGGGCGTCGACGAGATGATCGGCCTGTTCATCAACACCGTGCCCGCGCGAGTCGATTTCGACGACGGCAACGCGACGGTCCTCGACCACTGCCGCGCCCTGCAACGGGCGTCGGCCCGCCAGCGCGACATCGCCTACCTCGGCCTCGCCGACATTGCCCGCGCCGCCGGGCACTCGCCGCTCTTCGACACGCTCTTCGTCTTCGAGAACGCGCCCATCGGCTCGGCCACCCAGCCGGTCAGCGCCGCCGACGGCGCCCGCTTCCTGCCGCTGGCGATGGAGAGTCTGTCGCACTATCCGCTGGCCGTCGTCGCCTTCCTCGTCGACGGCGAGCTGGTTATCGTCACTGAGTCCCAACTGGAGGCCCTCGGCGCGCTCGTGCCCGACGAGATCGCCCGCCGCCTCCTCGCGGTGTGCCGCGCGCTGCCCGACGCTGCCGACGCGGATCCGGACTCGCTCGACGTCCTGCTGCCCGCCGAGCGGGCCGTCATCGACGAGGCGGCCCGCGCCCGCGGCACGGACGTTCGGCTCGCCGGATCCATCGTCGAAGCGTTCGACGCCGCTGTCGCCGCCGACCCGACGGCCACCGCCCTGGTCGCCGCCGACGGCACCTGGACCTATGAGCGGCTGCGCGGCGACGCCCTGGCGCTCGCCCGCGTGCTGCGCGCTCGGGGAGTCGGTGCGGAGTCGGTGGTCGCCATCGCGCTGCCGCGGTCGGGGCGCTCGATCGTCGGCATCCTCGCCGCCCACTACGCGGGGGCCGCCTACGTGCCGATCGACGTCGCCCTGCCGGACGCGCGGATCGACTACCTCCTGGAGCAGACCGACGCCGCGCTCGTTATCGCCGACGACGCTCACCGGGCGCGGTTCGACGGTCATGCGGTGCTCGTCCCCGGCGAAGCGTCGGCGGAGACTTCGACTGCGTCGCTGGGCGCGCCGACGGCCGACAGCGCCGCGTACGTCATCTTCACCTCCGGCTCGACTGGGGAACCCAAGGGCGTCGTAGGCACGCACGGCGCCGTCGTGAGCTACGCCGCCGACCACCGCGACCGCATGCTGGCACCCGCCCGGGAGCGGCTCGGCCGACCACTGCGCGTCGCACACGCCTGGACGTTCAGCTTCGACGCGTCGTGGCAGCCGCTCGCCGCGCTCCTCGACGGTCACGAGCTCCACCTGTTCGACGAGGAACAGATGCGCGATGCCACCCGGCTCGTCGCCGGCCTGCGGAACGCACAGGTCGACATGATCGACACGACCCCGTCGATGTTCGCGCAACTCGAGGGCGCGGGGCTCGTGGGCGCCGGGAGCGAGGGCCTTCGGGTCTTGGCCCTGGGCGGTGAGGCGATCGGCCCACAGCTGTGGCAGCGGCTCGCCGCGCTGGAATCGACGACGGTCCACAACTGCTACGGGCCCACCGAGACGACCGTCGAAGCCGTCGTCGCGCGCGTCGCCGACAGCCAGACTCCCACCATCGGCCGCGGCACCGATCGCACCGACGTCGCCGTCCTCGACTCCCGACTGCGCCCGGTACCGGTCGGCTCGGTCGGCGAACTGTATCTGGGCGGCGCCCAGGTGACGCGCGGCTACCTCGGCCGACCCGGTCAGACCGCCACCCGCTTCGTCGCCGACCCGCGCCACCCGGGTCGGCGCATGTACCGCACCGGTGACCTGGTGCGCCTGCGCGGCGACGGCAACCTCGACTTCATCGGCCGCGGCGACGACCAGGTCAAGATTCGCGGCTACCGCATCGAACTGGGCGAGGTCGAAGCCGGACTGCGACGGGTGCCGGGCGTCCGCGAGGCAGCGGTTGTCGCGGCCGCGCGCCCGGCCGGTGCCGCGCTGGTCGGCTTCGTCGTCGGGGAGGGGCGCGACGGGACGGGACTCGACGCCGCCGAGGTCCGTCGCCGGCTCGGCCTGCAGGTCCCGGGGCACATGGTGCCGGCGCGAATCGTGGTGCTGCCCGCGCTGCCGACCAACGCCAACGGCAAGACCGATGCGCGTGCCCTGGCCGATTCCGCCGACGCGGCGCTCGCCGATGCGGGCGCCGGCGTCGCGCCCGACACCGACACCGAGCACGCCGTCGCCGCGGCGATCGCCGCCATGGTCGGCGCCGCGCCCGGCGTCACCGACGACCTCTTCGACCACGGTCTCGACAGCATCGTCGCCATGTCCGTGGTCAACTCGCTGCGCGACGCCGGTCACCGGATCAGCGCCCGCGACGTGCTCACCCACAGCACCATCCGCGACCTCGCCGCCGCCGTCGACCGCAACGCCACCATCGCCGTCGCCGTGGCGAACCGGGAGTACGGCCCGGTGGCACCGCTGCCGGTCGTCGAGTGGATGTACGAGTACGGCAACTACCGACGCTTCACCCAGACGGCGATGCTTGCGGTGCCCGCCGACGTCTCCGACGAGACGCTGCGGGCCGTGCTGCAGGCAGTGATCGACGCCCACGACATGCTGCGCGCCACCGTCGTCGACGGAGTGGTCACCACCCGCGAACCCGGTGTCGTCGATGCCGCCGACGTGCTGGACGAGGCAGTCGGCGACAATCTCGCCGCGCTCGTCAATCCGGCCGCCCGCGCCGCCAACGACCGCATCGATCCGGACGCGGGCGCGATGATCGCGGCCACCCGGCTGCGCGCGGGCGAGACGGCCGACCTCGTCCTCATCGCGATCCACCACCTCGCGACCGACGCCGTCAGCTGGCAGGTCCTCTTCGCCGACTTCTTCGAGGCCGGTCTCGCCGTCGGCAACGGCGGCACTCCGGAGATCACCCCCGAACTCACCGACTACCGCCGTTGGTGCGCGCTGCTCGCCGAGCGCGCCCGCACTGACGAGGCGATCGCGCAGTTGCCGTATTGGCGCGACGTCGTCGGCGGCATCGATCCGGCGCTGGGGGAGCGCAAGCCCGATCCGACGTCGGACACGTGGTCGTCGTTGGCGTCGGAGGTCGCACTGACGGAGCAGTCGGTGACCGCGGACATTCTGGCGCGCATCGACCGTCGCACCGGGTTGCGGGAGTTCCTGCTCGCCGCGCTCACCGTCACGCTGACTACCTGGCGCGCCCGGCGCGGCGACGACCCGACCGGCGGCGCGTACATCGCGTTGGAGGGGCACGGCCGCGAGGACCACGTCGTATCCGGGCCCGATGCGGTCGTCGACACCGCGCGCACCCTCGGCTGGTTCACCACCGTGTTCCCGGTCCGCCTCGGCGCCGGCGCGGGCTGGGTCGATCTCGACCGGCTGCGCGCCGACCCGTCGCTCGCGGCAACCCTGATCGGTCAGGTGGCCGACGGGGTCGCACAGATCCCCAACCTCGGCCTCGACTTCGGCCTGCTGAAGTACACCGCCGGGGATGAGGTGCTGCGCGCCGCCCCCGAGCCGCAGGTGGAGTTCAACTACCTCGGCCGCTTCGATCTGGGCGTGCCCGGCGGAGGTCTGGGCGGTGACGGTTCGTGGGCCCCGGTGACCGATCTGGCGCTCAACGAGAACCTGCCGATCGACCCGGAGCCGGACTTGCCGCTGCGCTACACCCTCGACGTCGTGTCGGTGGTCCGCGCAACCGCCGACGGTCCGCAGTTGGTCACCAACTGGCGCTACGGCAACGAGCTGCTCGATGCCGCACAGGCGCGCGAGCTCGCCGACCTGTGGCTCGAGGTCGTCGAGACCCTTTCCGCCGAGTGGGCACCCTAACAACGCCGAGTGGGCACCCCAACAACGCCGAGTGGGCGGTCTAACGACGCCGAGTGGGCGGTCCGACGACGTCGAGTGGGCGGTCCGACGACGTCGAGTGGGCGCTCAGACCGGTGTGCCGACGACGAAGCTCCCGACCAAGCACTCGTCGAGCTCGTCGCGACCGGTCGCCGCGGCGAACGCGGCCGTATCGCCGTACCCCTGCGCGACGCCGCCGAGGCCCATCGCGGTCGCGATCAGGTACAGCGAGTGGGTGAGGATCCCGACGTGTTTGAGGATCACCGCGTACGACATCTGCTCGTAGGTCCACATCATGCGGCCGACGCGGGCGGCGATCACGAACAGCACCGGCGGCTGCTTGCCGTCGGCGAGGGTGAGCGCGGCCGGCGCCAGCAGGCGGGCGACGGCCGGGTCGTCGAGATCGGCGACGGGTTCGAGCGTGTGGGCGGTGGAGTCGTAGTGGTACATCCCGGGTGCGATGCCATCGGCGACGCGGACGATCGGATAGATCTCCAACTCGTACAGCGACCCGCCCGAGGCATACGGCTTCGACGGGAGTTCTTCGGGGACCGGACGGTCGCCGTTGGTCGTCCGCACCGAGCGGGTGCGGGCGGCGCGGTAGAGCAGCTCGGCGATCGCCGCGAGCGACGGCGGCCGGGCATCGTCGAATTCGCGCACCGAACGGCGGTCCTCGAGCGCGGCGGTGAGCGTCGCGTCGGACGTGCGCAGTGCGTCGAGATCGGGGGTCGGCAGCTCGATCGGGGTGCCCGGATACGGCTCGGGTCGGGCGGGCAGCGGCTCGAATGTGCCGTCGGCCCACCGGGTGGGACCGATGTGCGTCCAACTCGTCGTGCGGTCGCCGACGGTACTGCGCCGGTGGAACCACAGCTCGTGCGGGCTCCACGCGGCGGTACTGAAGGACTCGGCCTCGTCGTCGGCGACGGCGTGCCCGGTCCAGACGAGGTCGGCCCAGAAACGGTCGAGCCCGGGGGAGTCGTCGCCGAGCCCGAGGAGCGCGGCGACCAGCGCCGGGTCGCCGATCTCGACGTCGCACCAGGCGCGCGGCGACTCCAGCACGGCCTTGCCGTCGCCGCGGCGCAGCACCGCGAACTTCGAGAGGCGGGCACCGGAGCTCTCGCCCGCGGGCGGTCGGGGGCCGGGGGCCGCGCGGAACGGGTGCAGCTCGTAGCCGTCGTCGACGCCGAGGGTGACCGCGGCCGCGCCGAGCAGTCGGGCGAGAACGTCGGCGACCTCCGGCGGCGGGTCGGCGGTGAACCGGATCGGTCCGGAGTTGAGTGCTTTGAGCGCGGCCATGGGTGCGGGCGCGAGCGCCTCGAGACGAGTCTTCGCCGGCAGGATCACGGCCGTGTCCGGGCCTGCGAGCAGGCATTTCACGTCCGGGGCCAGGGTGTAGGTAGTACTCGTCGCCACGAGTACTTAGCTTAACCTAACCAATCAGTTCGACGATGGTCGCGTTGGCCATGCCGCCGGCCTCGCACATGGTCTGCAGGCCGTAGCGGATGCCCCGGTCGCGCATGTGGTGGACCAGTCGGGTCATCAAGACCGCGCCCGAACCGCCGAGCGGGTGGCCGACGGAGATCGCGCCGCCCAGCGGGTTGAGGACGTCGTCGGACGCCCCGATCTCCGCCTGCCACGCCATCGGGACGGGCGCGAACGCCTCGTTCACCTCGAAGGCGCCGATGTCGCCCACCTTCAGCCCGGAGCGCTGGAGCGCCTTCTCGGTCGCGGGGATGGGCCCGGTCAGCATGATGACCGGGTCGTCGGCGGCCAGCACCGCGGTGTGGATGCGCGCCATCGGCGTCCAGCCGTTGGCCTTGGCGGTCTCGCTGGAGGTGATGAGCAGGCCGCCCGCGCCGTCGGAGATCTGCGACGAGTTGCCGGCGGTGATGACCCCGTCCTCGTCGAACGCGGTCTTGAGTCCGGCGAGCTTCTCGGCGGTGGTGCCGCGGCGCAGGCCCTCGTCGACGGCGAGCTCGTCGAGCTCGACCAACTGGCCGTCGAAGGCGCCCGAGTCGATGGCCGCCGCGGTCCGCTCGTGCGAGCGCGCGGAGTACTCGTCGACCGCCTGCCGCGACATCGCCCATTTGCGCGCGACCATCTCCGCGCCGATGCCCTGGTTGAACCCGGTGATGCCGTAGCGGTCGAGCACCGACGGCGGGTACGGCTCGCCGTCGCCGCGCGCCGACCCCATCGGCACGCGCGACATCGACTCGACGCCGCCGGCGATCGCCACGTCGTACTGGCCGCTGATGACGCCCGCCGCCGCGAAGTGGATCGCCTGCTGCGCCGAGCCGCACCGACGGTCGACGACGGTGGCCGGCACCGACTCGGGCCAGCCCGCCGCGAGCACGCCGACGCGGCCGATGCTGCCGGCCTGGTCGCCGACCTGGCTGACGCAGCCCCACACGACGTCGTCGACGATCACCGGGTCGAAGCCGTTGCGCTCGGCGAGCGAGCCCAGCACCTTCGCCGTGAGGTCGCCGGGGTGCATGCCCGCGAGTGAACCGTTCCGCTTGCCGATCGGGGTGCGAACCGCGTCGACGATGACCGCATCTCTCATGCGGGTCATTGTGTCAGTCGGGGCTCAGGCCGGGGGGGGGGGTTCTTGAAGTAGACGAGTTGGGTGGTGGTCGCCAGCAGCACGTCGTCGCCCCAGAGCTGTCCGTACTGGTCGAAGTGGCCGCCGGCGAAGCGGGCGCCGCGGGCCGTCGCGAGCACGGGCTTCGAGCCCTGCGCGGCGAGCTCGTCGGGGGTGGCGTGGAAGTAGGTCGTCAGACTGATCGTCCCGGCCGGCATGAAGGTGCCGTGCCGCAGGAACACGCGCGGAAAGAAGGCGTCGGCCATGGCGGTCAGCGCCGGATAGTCCAGCGGCCGCTGCGGCAGGTCGCGCAGCCACAGCGTCGACGTGGAGTCGTCGCTCTTGGCGTCGAGCCCGCCGACGACGAACCGCTTGTCATAGTTGCGGGCCCAGGCGACGAAGTCGGGGAAGTCGACGGCGGGCACCGACTCCGGCGGCGGGGCGCTCGGCCGCACGGCCTCGGTGTCGGACCAGGTGTCGCGGTTCACGCCGAACACCGCGCTGCCGGTGGAAACCGTCTGCCCCTCCTGCTCGATGGTGAAGGTCCAGTGCTGATTGGTCCGGTTGGTCTTGACGATCGTCGTCCGCAGATCCCACGTGCCGTTCGCGACGGGAGCCGCGTAGTTGATCGTCAGCGCCAACGGCTCGCCGAGGGCGTCGGGGTGCGACCGCAGGGCACCGACGACGGTGGCCGCGGTGATCCCGCCGAAGGGGCCGACCATGTTGTCGTAGGCCGGGTGGGTGGTGGCGCGGAAGCCGCTGCCGTCGTCGAGCGCGGTGACGGCGATCGCTTCGTCGAAGACGTGGGTCATGGATTCGACGATAGGCGGGGGCCGGAAGGGCCCGCCCGGTGGGACATTCGACCCGGCCTGGACCTGGGCCACTGGTTCGGTCAGTCGCCGATGAGCCCTTCGACGTAGAACCAGTTGTTATTCTCCCGCACGAACGTCGCCCGCTCGTGCAGGATGCCGACCCCGCCGTCGGGGTCGAGGTAGGTCGCCCGGAACTCGACGATCCCGGTGTTGTCGTCGGGCCCGCCCGCCTCGGTGTCGACGATCTGCAGTCCGCGCCACGTCGGGTTGTCGGACAGGTCGAGGGCTTCTGGTCGCGTGGACGGGTGCCAGGTCTTCAGCAGCCACTGCGCGTCGCCGTCACGGAACGCTTCGAACCGGGAGCGCATCAGCTCCTCGGCGGTCGTGGGCTGCATGCAGTCACGATATCGCCGCTTGCGCCGAGGTTTGAGACCACATGGCGGCACAAAACCTCGGCACTCTCGTCAGTTAAGGCTTGACCAGTTGGGACACGCGTCCGCGCGAGACTCCGAGGATCGCGGCGGAGTCGGTCACGGAGTATCCCGCGGCGCGCAGGCGGCGAGCCACCTCGCGAGACTTCGCCGCCGCGTCGATTGTTGCGGTGGACGCTTGCTCGGTGGCGGCTCGGGCCTCTTTGACCGCGTTGCCGAGGTCGCCGATCTCGGGCACCACCTCGATCTCCCAGGTGCTGTGGTCGGCGCTGGGGTCGATTGTGTCGAGGTAGTCGCGGACCTGCGCCGCGGCTCGGTCAAGGGTGGCGACCTGAGTGGCGGCCTCCCCGTCGATCCACAGTTCCCAGCCTCGGTCCCAGCGGCGCGCGGTGGCGGTGACCTTCATTGCGCCTCCTTCTGTGCTTCGTCGATGGCCTTGAGCGCTTTCCGGACTAAACCCGGCGAGACCTCCCGCGATTGGGTGATCACCACGTGGAGTGATCCGCGGGTCCATACCTCGTGGTCGCCCTTTCCCTGCCTCGCGACGAATCCCGCCTTACGGAGCCTGGCGGCGAGTTCTCGACGCTTCATAGGCTTAACCATGGGGTTTACCCCACCTAAACTCTAGGTGTATAGGCCCCCTAAAACCAAGGGGTGTTTCAGTTACGTGCATACCCCTTAGACGCAGCAACGGGCAGATTGGCCCCCCGGCCGCACGAGTCGAGCCGTGGGTGTCCGCTACGGAGTCAGCCCAGGACCCTTGATCAGCGGGAGGTCGAGGGTGGTGCGGATGCCCTTGGGCCCCGCGACGACGGCGGGGATGGCGTTCACGATGCGGCCGGCACCGGCGACGATCGCCGCGTGGTTGTGGTCGCCCTTGTCGCTGGACGGGATGATCTCGACCTCGTACGACGGCTCGCCGGTGATCTCGACGCGGTAGCAGCCGCCGCCCTTCGACGGTCGCTTCCAGTCGGGGCGCAGGTCGTCGCGCAGGCGGGTGATGTGCTCGATGACGATGGCGGGCTTGCCGTCGACCATGCCGCTGATCTCGAAGCGAACCGCGGCGCGGGTGCCCTTCTCGATGGTGCCGGCCGCGATGTCGAAGGTCTCCGGCGCTGGTTCGCTCTCGTGGTGCTCGCGGACCTCGTCGATGGTGACGCCGAAGCCGTCGGCGAGGATCTGCATCGTCGTGCCCCACGCCATGCCGAGGATGCCCGGCAGGAAGAGCATCGGGGTCTCCTCGAGGGGTTTGCCGAAGCCCATGACGTCGAACATGACGGTGCTGCCGTCGTAGGTGGCGTAGTCGGCGAGCTCGAGGCAGCGGACCTGCGTCACGCGCTGGCAGGTGCCGGCGAAGGCGAACGGGATGAGGTCGTTGGCGAAGCCCGGGTCGACGCCGCTGATGAAGAGGGAGACGTCGTTCTCGTCGCAGGCGGCGTTGATCTTGGTGATCGTCTTCTCCGGCATGACGTTCCACGGGTACTGCAGGCCGCCGGGTGCCGAGCCGACGACGTTGATGCCCGCAGACAGCAGCGCGAGGATGTCGTTGAACGACTCGATCGGGCGGGTGTCGCCCATGGCGCAGTAGCAGACGCAGTCGGGTTTGGCGGCGATCAGCTCGTCGAGGGATCCGACGGCCGTGATGCCGGTGGCGACGTCGAGCCCGGCGAGCTCGCCGGCGTCCTTGCCGACCTTCTCCGCCGTCGACGTGGACAGCGCGACGAGTTCGAAGCGCGGATCCTCGATCAGTTGGGTGAGGGCGAGGCGACCGACGTTGCCGGTTGCGACGTGTGCGACACGGATGGCCATGAATTTTCTCCTCCGGCGGCGAATGGGCAGGTCCAGGCGTTTCCGCAGGTAGATGTACATGCGTCTGGACTACTGTCCAATTCAGTAGACCACAGATCGGTAGAACGTGTTCTCATTTTGGGTTTCGCGAGGTAGCGTGCTGCCCATGGGACGCGTAGACGGCAAAGTCGCACTGATCACCGGAGGCGCTCGGGGCATGGGCGCCGAGCACGCTAGGGCGCTGGTCGCCGAGGGCGGGAAGGTCGTCATCGGCGACATCCTCGACGACGAGGGGCAGGCCCTCGCGAAGGAGATCGGGCCGTCGGCCCGGTACGTCCACCTCGACGTCACCAGCGAGGACGACTGGGATGCGGCGATTAAGACCGCCGTCGACGAATTCGGCAAGCTCAACGTCCTGGTGAACAACGCCGGCATCGTCAACGGTGCGCCGATCGAGAAGTTCAAGATCGACAAATGGCGCCAGATCATCGACGTCAACCTCACCGGCACGTTCATCGGCATGGTCAAGTCCGTCGACCCGATGAAGGAGGCCGGCGGCGGCTCGATCATCAACGTGTCGTCGGTCGAGGGCCTGCAGGGCAGCCCGTGGGCGCACGGTTACGTCGCGTCGAAGTGGGGCGTGCGCGGCATCGCGAAGTCGGCAGCGCTCGAGCTCGCGCCGCACGGCATCCGGGTCAACTCGATCCACCCCGGCCTGATCCGCACGCCCATGACCGAGAACATCCCCGACGGCATGATCAAGATCCCGATGGGCCGCGCCGCCGCGCCGGCCGAGGTCGCGACGTTCATCGTGTTCCTGGCCAGCGACGAGTCGTCGTACGCGACCGGCACCGAGTTCGTCATGGACGGCGGGCTCACCGCGGGTGAGGCTCCGTAGCGAAATCCGGCATCCTGCACTGCCTGGTTTGTTAGCTTGATTTCCCAACAGTCCACTGTGTGAGGAGAGATCGATGCTCAAGTCGAAGACCGTGGTCGGCGCGATGATGGCACTCGTGGCCGCCACCGGCGTCGCAATGTCGGTTCCCGCTGAGGCCGACGCGGCGTTTGTGCGCGACACCGGCGCGCGGGTGTTCATCGGGTTCACCCACGCGGAGACCGTGCAGCTTGCCAACAGTGGCGTTCCGGGGATCTTCAACCACCCGGCGGTCCGTCCTTACTACTACGTGTCGGCGGACAAGGACTCAAAATTCGAGCGCCTCTACATTCCGGGGAAGGGGCGTGTCATCCGTGCCGATGTGCGGATGCTGCTCCGCGAGGCCGCCAGCCACCGGAACGGTCGTTCGTGGATCTCGTTCAACCGTCGCTCGCCGCGCCTGCTCACCATCTGGACGCGCTGGTAGCTGATTCGTTGTTCTCGCCCGACCGTCGCCGTGGTCGGCGCATACTCCGGAGAACGTTCGACGATCGAGGGAGTCGCCATGTCCGCCAAGCAATCTCGCGGTAGGGCGGTGTCCGCCGCCGTCTCGCTAGCCGCCGTCGCGGCCGTGTTCGGCGCTGCCGACGCCGGGGCGTGGATCGGGGTTCCCGGTCACGCGGGGTCGGGGTCGATGGGTCCGAACGGCCAGGTGACGATCACGTTCACCAACAACCTCAACCAGCAGGCGTGGTGCAACTACGCGGTGTATCCCAGCGGGCAGCTCACCGGTTTGCGGCAGGCGGCGAGTGCGATGAACACCGCGGCGTGGCAGGAGAACAACGGCAACCCGGCGTACAAGGCGACGCGGGCGCGCGGCGTGAACCTGGTCCAGCAGGCGGGTGCGCCGGTAAAGCGGTACGCACCGCAGGCGTATCTGGTGCAGGCCGCGCGCAGCAAGACCGTGCGGTGGCAGCCGCAGCGGCGGATGCCCGGCTACGCGATCTTCAGCAAGTGCGTCGCGACATCGGGCAGCTCGGTCATGAACGGGCGGCTCACCAACAGCGACTTCTGGGCCTTCCCCGTCAGTCGCGGCGGTACCCCTTTCGGGAGCCTCAATGACCTGTTTCCCTGGTTGTAGGAGGCTAGGACTTCGGCTTGACCAGCTTGTCGGAGACCTCCATGGCCATCGACATGATGTCGTTGGCGGAGTAGTTCCGACCGGGGTGCTCGGCTGACAGGTGCGCCTGGACGTCGTCGACGAACTCGTCGTTCAGCGACGTGATGTTCTCACCACAGGGGCAGATGAGTTGGTAGGCCATGGTGACTCCTTGACTTAGAGCGGGGCTGCCTCCGACGGTACCGCGATCGCGGCCGGTTCGGTCACGCGCCCATCATCCTCCGAGTACCGTCACGACCGACACCGAGGAGGAAGACCATGCGTCGAGAATCCACCCGCAAGCTGTCCGCGACAGCAGCAGCCATTGCGGCCACGGCCCTGCTGGCCACGCCGACCACAGCATCAGCCGAACCCGACATCCCGCCGCCGGGCGCCAACAACTGGTCCTGCAAGAGTGCGGCGCACCCAACGCCGGTCATCCTGGTCCACGGCACCTCCGCCAACCAGAACCAGAACTGGCATGTCCTCTCGCCGGCGCTCACCCGCGCCGGCTACTGCGTCTACACGGTGACGATGGGGGAGTTGCCCGGACTGCCCGGATACGGCGGACTCGCCCCGATGACCCAGTCCGTCCGCCAGCTCGCGACGTTCACCAAGAAGGTCATGGCCCGCACCGGATCAGACAAGCTCGACTTCGTCGGCCACTCCCAGGGCGCGACCATCCAACTGACCTACCTGCGCGACTACGGCGGCGCCCGCCACGCACACCGCGTCGTCAACCTCGCCGGCGTCGTCTCCGGACCGCCCAGCGTCGACGGCATGGCGCCGATCCTGCGAAGCGTTCCGCGGAACGTGTGCCCGCTGTGCGACCAGCTCACCAACCCGGCCACCTACCGCTTCCGCAACTACCCCGACGTCACCTACACCAACATCGCCAGCAGCACCGACCAGGTCGTCAACCCCAACTCGGTCTCCTTCATGCGGCCGGCCCGCAATGTTCGCAACGTGCTGGTGCAGTCGTCGTGCCCGCATATGCGCGTCGGACACGACGCCATGTCGAAGTCCCCGACGGTCCGTCGAATGATCCTGAACGGCCTTGATCCAGATCACACAAAACGGCCCAAATGCGGGCCCGACATGCCGAATTAACCTGCAGAAACGGCCTGAACCTGGGAACCGCCTGGGAGGTCGGTCCGGACCTGCTTAAGCTCCTTTACCCAGGCCTGCTCGCAATGCCAACCTTGGGTTACACCGAGAACCCGAGGAGGACGGCAAATGAGTATTCGGCACACCGGACGGCACAGCATCGTGACGACCGCGCCCTACCGTGCTCACCGCCGCGTGACGGCGATGCTGACGGCGATCGTCGCCAGCCTCTTCCTGATCGTCGCCCTCGTCGCGGACCTGGTCTACCTCAACGAGACCGGCACCAGCCTCATCCCCGGCCTCGGCCTGTAACCCCCAAGCATCGACGTCCCCGGCCCCTACAGAGGGTCGGGGACGTCGTGCTTCGTTTGGGGCGGCGACTCCCCGACGAATCGCACTCTCCCCGCACGCTTCACGGCAACGCGGTGGCCGACTCTGCGAACGTACGTCTCGCCTCCACCCGAAAAGCGAGTAGTCCACTACTCGTTTCTCACCGTCCGCGCGGTGCGACGCTGAGGGGGATCCGTCGCTCTCAGCTCTCGAGGAGGAAGAGGAATGCACCACCCCCGACTGGCTCGCACCTCCGTCACCACCTTCGCCGTCACCGCTGCCGCGCTCGCCGGCGCGACGCTCGTTCCCGCGCAGGCACCGGCGGCCCCCGCGCGCGTATGGGCCGCCGGCAACACCGTCTTCGCCCGCGCCGCGCACCTGCCGCCCGGTATCAAGTGGTGCTGGGTGCGGGTGCCGCCCGCTCCCTACGACGTCATCGGCACCTACCTAGGCAGCCAGAAGGGCACCAGTGTCGAGCGGAAGTCCGGCGCCAGCACCATCACCCTCCGCGTCGGCGGCCTGCTCCCGGCGCCGTACCGGGTCTACTTCGAATGTCGGATGAACGGCAGCCTGAACATCGTCGCCCGCGTCGACCGGGTGGTCACCGTCGGCTTCTAGCCTGCACCCCATCGGGTTCAACTGCGTCCGAGCTGTCCGCGTTCTGTTCAACGTCGACCGCATGGTGCAGGTGCGCTGACCACTCAGCCGACGCGGTCGACGACCGCTCGGAACAGCGTCTGCCACTCGGCCTTGCCCTGACCGCCGAACTGTAGGCGGCGAGTCAACTGCAACGTGTGCGCCAGGCGCACCCCGGTCAGCTCCGCATCGGGGCTGACGGTGATGAACTGTCCCAGGAAGCCGTTGGCCTGGAATCCGTCGGGCGTCGCGCCGCTCCACCACTGGAAGCCGTAGCCGACGTCGGCGGTGTCGTCGGCGTCACGCGCGGGCAGCATCCCGGTGGTCGCCAGTCGCACCCATTCCGCAGACAGCACGCGTTCGCCGGCGGCGGTGACCCCGCTGCGGCGGAACAGCTCGCCCAAGCGGGCGAAGTCGCGCGGCACCGCATAGAGGCCCTGCGAGCCCAGTGCCGCGCCCGTGCGATCGGTGACGATGTTCGCGGGCGCCTCCATGCCCATCGGTTGCCAGAGCTGCCGCGCGAGGACGTCGGCCAGCGGCTCGTCGTAGACGGACTCCACCATCCACGCGAGCACCTGGGTGCCCGCGCTGTTGTAGACGAACTGCTGTCCCTGCGGCATGACGCGCGGCAGCGAGGCGAGGAAGTCGTTGCGAGTCTTGCCGCGCCGGCCCCGGGTGGCGTTGTCGACGATGTGGTCGCGCCACTGGAGGACCTGCGTGTTGTCGGTGAGCTTCTCGGTGTGCTCGTCCCAGTAGACGCCCGAGCGCATGAGCAGGATGTTGCGGATGGTCGTGCCCGCCCACGCGGTGCCGATCAGCGCGGGGATGTGGCGCTCGATCGGGTCGTCGAGGTCGATCAGGCCTTGATCGAAGGCCCGCCCGACCGCCGACGAGACGAACGACTTCGTCGTCGACCACCCCTGATGGGGACGGTCGACCGACCACCCGTTGGCGCACCACTGCCCGACGACGGTGCCGTTGTGCACGAACAGCACGACGTCGGTCTCGGTGCTGTCGAGGAAGTCGGCAACCGTCTTGCGCTGCCCCTGCCACTCGTAGGCCAGGTCGTCGAGCAGCCCGAGGTCCGTGGGCAGTGGCGATACCCGGTCGCCGACGGCGATCGGCGCATGCGGCAGGAACAGGTCCGGCTTGACGGGGTCGACGGGAAGCGGCAACAGCACCTCGCCCTGTCGGGTGAGTTGGCGCAGCCACCGTCGCCAATAGCGCGGGCGGTACTTGGTCAGCAGTGCGCGCAGGAACGCACCCGGGCGGGGTGCGCCCAACAAGGGCCCGCCGCCGACGGTGGGTCGCAGCGATCGTGATGACACTCCGGCGAGGTTACCGGCGCGGCGCCCGGCCTAACGACGGAACCAGCCGCCCTGCTTTTGCGGGGCAGCGCCCTGGTGACCGTCGCACCATTGGCCGGGCGGCACCATAGCCTTCACCTGTGCGACGTGACTGCCGCACCCCGACCAGGTCGTCTTGCCGCAGGTGCGGCACTTGACTGCGTGGCACATGCGCCGATCCTCTCAGCTGGCTTCCTGGCCGGCGTCGGCGGCCGCGCGGAATTCGCGGAAGACCTCGTAGGCGCGGGCGCCGTGGATGGTCGCCGGCCCGCCGTGCATCAGGAAGGTGA
This sequence comes from Gordonia sp. (in: high G+C Gram-positive bacteria), assembly GCF_047602025.1. Lineage (GTDB taxonomy): Bacteria > Actinomycetota > Actinomycetes > Mycobacteriales > Mycobacteriaceae > Gordonia. Next base: position 166,188 of record NZ_JASGII010000001.1, read on the forward strand.
CGCCGATGGCCTCGGCGGCCTCCTGGTTGGTCGCACCGGCCCGAGCGGCGGCCTGCGCGTGCGACGCGATGCAACCGTCGCAACCCTCGACCACGCCGATGGCCAGGGCGATGAGCTCCTTGGTCTTGCGGTCGATCGCCCCGTCGGCGAAGGCGGCCGCGGACAGGGCGCCGAAGCCCTTATAGACGTCGGGGATGACCTGGCGCAGCTGGCGGTGCTGCGGCCCGATCGCGCGCAGGGTCTCCGCGCCGGAGGCGTGGGTGTGTTCGGACATCATGGCCGACTCCTAACTTCGACGAGTATTAACCCCCTGGGGGGATATACCGCCAAGCTAGCATCCCCCTAGGGGGTTATGCAACGCCGCCTTGGGACCGCCAAGCAATCAGGCCGCCGGGGGCCTGTTGCCCGCGGCGGCCTGACTGTTGACAGAAGTCGTTGTCGAGCTAGCGCTTGCCGTATTTCCGGTTGAACTTCTCGACGCGGCCCGCGGTGTCCAGCAGGCGCTGCTCGCCGGTCCAGAACGGGTGTGAGTCGCTGCTGACCTCGACGACGATCAGCGGATAGGTGTTGCCGTCGGACCACTCGACGGTCTTCTCCGACTTGGCCGTCGACCGGGTCAGGAACTCGCTGCCGGTGCTGGCGTCGCGGAACACGACGGGGTGGTAGTCGGGGTGGATGCCTTGCTTCATCGGTTGTCCTCTCGGTTGGTCAGTTCGATGTCCGCGACCCGGGGCAGGTCGTCGCACGGGTCGGTGTGGGCGAGGCCGAAGGGGTCGTCGAAACCTTGCCAACCCGCTTGACCGAGGGCCATCTCGTCGTCGCAGAGCAGGGCGCCCTCGAGCGCGTCGACGATGGCCTGCGGTTGCTCCGGGCGGTGCGTGAGGATCACCAGCGACGAGTGTCGATCGCCGTGGACCTCGTCCCAGCGAAGGGCGGCCAGCGCCCGACGTTCGGCGTCGACGTCCTCCAGTTCGGCGTCGGACAGGGCGGCGAGCCACGGGGCCCCTTCGCCGACGCGGAGCCCGCCACCGGCGGACTCGAGCCACAGTGCGGCGTCGGGCTGGGTGGCCAGCCAAAGTCGGCCGCGCGAGCACACGACGCCGTCGAGAAGCTGGTCGATCGCCTCGTGCAGTCGCGCCGGGTGGAACGGGCGGTCGGCCTCGAATGCGACGATCTCGACGCCGCAGTCGGCGTCCAGCGGCGGCTGATCGCGCAGCAGCGGATCGTGCGGGGAGTCGATCCGGCCCCGTCGCGATCCCGCGGGGATCCCGGCGAGCAGCTGCGCGGCCAGGATCGGGTTCATCTGTCGGTGCGGCGTCTCCATGATGATCGGCGCCGACGGCGCCAACCGCTTGAGGACGGCGGCCAGCCGCGCCGACTCCCACGCGTCGCGCAGCGCGGCATCGCAGCCGACGAGGACGAGCGCGTCGGCGAAGGCGACCTGGCCGACGGCCACCTGGGCGATGGTGCGCTCATCCCCCTCGTCGACGGTCGCGGACAGACCGGCCTCGGCCATGGTGGTGTCGCCGGTGGCGGCCTCGAGCCAGTCGCCCTCGTGGATGCAGGCGACGGTCGCGTCGATGCGGACGTCGTCGCCGGCGGGGGCGTCGGGGAAGCCGGGCATGTCGGAGACGATGGCGTGATCAATCGCGAAGGCCAGGGCCTCGGGTTCGAGCGCGCAGTCGAGTTGCAGGACGATCCGGGCCACGCCCGCGCGGCGGTGCAGGTGGCGCAGCAGCGGCAGCAGGTCGTTGCGCAGGGTGCACGACACGCAGCCGTGTTCGAGCAGCAGCACGTGCTGGTGCGCCCGCTCGTTGCCGTCGTCGTCGACAGTGCGCAGCGTGCGCCGCACGCGCCCGGCGTCGAGCTCGCTCAGGTCGTGGTGGACCAGCGTCGTGCCCGGCGCGACGAAGGCTCCGGCGGTGCGGGCGACGGCGTCGGGGTCGAGGCCGGTGACCAGGACGACCGGCGTCCGGTCATCACCATTGTTGGGAACGATTTCCATTTGCACGATTCTCACGGTAGCGTGGCCGCACAGTTAATGCGAATCGTTTTCATTAGGAGTGAAGCATATGTCAGCGCGGTGTCAGGTCACCGGCCGCGAGCCCGGTTTCGGCAAGCAGGTCTCGCACTCGCACAAGCGGTCGTCGCGACGGTGGAACCCGAACATCCAGCGCCGCCGCTTCTTCCTGCCCAGCGAGGGCCGCTACGTCACGTTGAACGTCTCGGCCAAGGGCATCAAGACGATCGACCGCCGCGGCATCGAGGCCGTCGTCGCGGAAATCCGTGCCCGAGGGGAGAAGGTCTGATGGCCAGCCGTACCGACCTGCGTCCGATCGTGAAGCTCAAGTCCACCGCGGGCACCGGCTTCACCTACGTGACGCGCAAAAACCGTCGCAACGATCCCGACCGCATGGTGCTGCGCAAGTACGACCCGGTGGTCAAGCGCCACGTCGAATTCAAGGAAGAACGCTGATGGCGAAGAAGTCGAAGATCATCAAGAACGAGCGCCGCAAGGAGATCGTCGCCCGCTACGCCGAGCGTCGAGCCGAGCTGAAGGCGATCATCGCGGCGCCGAGCTCCACCGACGAGCAGCGCGACGAGGCCCGTCGCCAACTGCAGGCCATGCCGCGCGACGCCAGCCCGACGCGCGTGCGCAACCGCGACGCCATCGACGGCCGGCCGCGCGGCTTCATCGGCAAGGCCGGCGTGTCCCGTGTCCGCTTCCGCGAGCTCGCCCACCGCGGTGAGCTGCCCGGCATCCACAAGTCCAGCTGGTAGGAGAGCACATCCATGGCTAGAAAAGTCACCCGTCGCGGACAGGAGCTCACGGCGAAGAAGACCCCCAACAAGCTCGACGCGATCCGTGCGAAGACCGGCAGCGAGGCGGTCATCGACTACAAGGACACCGCGCTGCTGCGCCAGTTCCTCACCGACCGCGGCAAGATCCGGAGTCGGCGCATCACCGGTCTGACGCCGCAGCAGCAGCGCCAGGTCGCGACCGCGATCCGCAACGCTCGCGAGATGGCGTTGCTGCCGTACACGTCGACCGCGGGGAAGTAGCGCTAGCCTCGACCCATGAGAAACGTTCGGGCCGTCGGCCACGTCGCCTGGTGGGTCTTCGTCGTCAGCGCGCTGTTCACCTACTTCGCCCAGAACACTGCGATCGGCCTACCGCGGCGCTACGCCGACTACCTGCCCGAGGACGGCTTCGACCAGGGCAACACCTTCGCCATGCTGATGCTCGCCGCGGCGATCGTCGTCGTGATCGCGACCATCGGCGAGGCGATGCTCGGCAAGCGGTGGGAGCCGGGCATCCTCACCGTGGGCGCCCCGCTCCTCGGCGGCTTGTTGATCGTCGTCGTCGCGATGGGCGGCTTCGGCGGCTACCGCTTCGACCTGTGGGTGCTGTTCGTGCTGACCCTCGCCGGTGTTGCGATCCGCGAGGGGTGGAGCCGGGCGCTCGCGCCCACGCGGCTCGACGACTAGCGGCCGACCGACCCGGACACGTCGCCCAGCGACGGTCCCGGCGGCGGCGGGATCGGGCCGTTGATGCGGGCCCCGACCGCCTTCATCATGATCGGCCAGGCGGTGGCCAGCTCGTCGCGCCAGTACTCCCAGCGATGCGTGCCCGACACCTGGACCTTGCCGTGGAACGGGATGCCCAGCTTGCGCAGCTGCGCGGTCATCCGCCCGGTGCAGACCGCGCTGCCGAGCTCGAGGAAGGCGCCCTTGACGGTGCCGTCCATCGGATCGGCCGCAACCTTGTTGTAGCGCCCGGGCATGCCGCTGCCCGCGGACAGGTACACGGTCTTGCCGATCAGGCGACCCGCGTTCAGGAACGGGTCGTGCGCCTTCCACTCGGGGTCGTCGAACTTGCCCCACATGTTCATCGAGTTCCCGCCGCCGCGGCTGATGTCCCACTGCGTGAGGAACTGGTTCTCCGGGCTGGAGACGTTGGCGCAGTCGCTGAAGCCGCCGACCGCGCGGTACAGGTGCGGGTTGCGGGTGGCCAGCGTCAGCGCGGCGAGCCCGCCCATCGATGCACCGGCGATCGCCTTCGCGTCATTGGCGCCGAACTGTCGGGCGAGCAGCGGCGGCAGCTCGCGGGTCAGGAAGGTCTCCCACATGAACTTCTTGTTGCCCATGCCGGGCTCGCGGTTGCGCCAGTCGGTGTAGTAGCTGTGCGGATCGCCGACCGGGGTCACGACGTTGACGTCGGTCCGCGCGGCCAGCTCGGCCAGGTTCGTCTCGGTGTACCAGCCCGACTGCGTGTCGTGCGCCTCGGCGCCGTCGAGCAGGTAGATGGTCGGCCGCTTGCCGCCGCGAGGACGCGGTCGCGGCTTGTCGTCGGGGTTGGCCGGACGTCGGACGTCCATCGGTCGCTGCAGGTCGACGACCACTTCTCTACCCATCGCCGCGGAGAAGACCCGCAACCGCTCGCGCCCTTGGAACGGAGTCACCGACACCACCCGAGACTTCGGGGGCGGCGGCGGTCCGGCTTTCGGGCCGCGCGGTCGCGGGGGTGGCGGAGCTCCGTCGGCGACGGCGATACCGAAGGTCAGGCCGACGGTCAGCGCCGTCGCCACCGCGACGCTGGTCCGTACATAGGGGGTCAAAATCAGTCCGGCCTCTCCTCGACGCGTCGCATCCCCAGTCACACGCGTCACTTCAGTAACACGAGAAGTATGTGGGGACACGGGACGAATTGCCTAGGGCGGTCACCAAACCGAGACGAGGCCGTGATGATCTCTAGGATCTCCCCATGGCCGATCGTGTCCCCGCGCTGACCGGGATTCGCACCCTCGCGGCGCTGTCGGTGTGCCTCACCCATGCCGCCTACTGGACCGGGCACTACACCGACACCTACGCCGGCCGCCTGGCCGCCCGCTTCGAGGTCGGCGTCACGATCTTCTTCGTCCTCTCCGGCTACCTCTTGTATTCGGCGTGGGTGCGCCAGATGCGCCGGCCCGACGCCCGGCCGGTGTCGATCGCGACGTACTTCGCCCACCGCGCCCGTCGGATCCTGCCCGCCTACTGGCTGACCGTCGTGGGCGTGTACGCGCTCTACCTGTTCCGCGACAACCCCAACCCCACGACCGGGACGGGATGGAGCGGTCTCCTGCGGAACCTGACCTTCACCCAGGTGTTCGGCGTCGGCCACCAGCACACCGGGCTCACCCAGATGTGGAGCATGGTCGCCGAAGTGTCCTTCTACCTGGTGCTGCCGGTGATCGCGCTGGTCGGCGTCGCCCTCTGCCGACGGACCTGGCGTCCCGATCTGCTGCTGCTCCTGCTCGGCGGCGTCGCGCTGATCTCGCCGATCTGGATCTTCGTCGCCGTCGGTGGCGATGCGGACCTGACCGCCCCCATCTGGCCGCCTACTTTCCTGTGGTGGTTCGTCGCCGGCATGGTGCTGGCGGTCGTCGGGCCGTCGTTGGCAACGGTCAAGCCGACCCTCTGGGTCGTCGCGGGAGCGCTGGCCTTCGTCGCCGCCGGCACTGCCGCGGCGGGCGGGCCGACGATGGCACCGCAGACGCCGGGGCAGACGATCGTCAAACACCTGCTGTACCTGACGGTCGCGCTCGGCTTCATCGTGCCGCTCGCCGCCACGTCCGGCGGATGGTGGTCGCGGTTGTGGGGGAGTCGCCCGGCGGTGTGGTTCGGCGAGATCTCGTACGAGTTCTTCTGCGTCCACGTCGTCGTGCTGGAGGTGGCGATGGGACTCCTGGGATTCGAGGTGTTCCGCGACAACGCCATGCTCGTCGCCTTCCTGGTGACGACGGCGCTGTCGATCCCGCTGGCCTGGCTGTTGCACCGGGTCACCCGGCCGATTTGGCGCCGGAACCATGTCGCCGCGAGCCGGTAGTATTGAGGTCGTGAACCACCGCGTCCCGCCCGCCGCGACCGCCGCCGAGATCCGGCGGTGGACCGAGAGTGCCCAGGTGCCCGGTCCCCGGAGGGAACTGTCGGAGACCGCGGCACTGCTGATCGCCGCCGGATTCCTCGGCCCCGAGCCCCGCGACGTCGTCGTCCGACGACAGACGTCGGGCCTGCCGCTGGCCACCCTGGGCGACGGCTTCGGGAACCTGCGCCGCCTTCAGCGGGCCATCTCCCAGATCGAGGCGCAACTGGCTAACCCGGTGCTGCCGACGATGGTCCAGTCCGGGCTGCGCAACCGCCTGAACGGCCTGCACCGCCGCCGCGAGGACGCCCGCAAGCAGATCGTCGTCGGCAAGGGCGTGTACCCGGGCGGCACGCGTGCGGTGCGGCGCGAGCGACGTGAAGGCATTTACCTGGAGATCGAATCGCGCGAGCGACTGTTCGAGGGCCTCCTGCACACCCCCACCCCCGACGTGAACGCCGGCGGCTACGTCCGCCGCGCGGGCGGGGTCGCCTTCGGCAAGCTCGCCGGTGCGGCCGCGGGCCTGGCGATGCGCGCGATGGGCAGCAGCGTCGAGCAGTGGGCGCGCGACGCGATCGCCGACCGGCCGGTGCCGTCGGCCCCGGCGACGCCGCAGCACATGGGCTTCATCGACGGCTACGAGACGCTGCTCTACGTGGCCGGCCAGTACTACGACAAGATCCAGACGAGTCCGGCCTGGCGCTCGGAGCACTTCGTCGTGCAGCGCGGCCAGGTGAACCTGCACGCCGAGCTCGCCGAAATCTCGGCCGACGTCATCGCGCTGCGGTCGGTGCGCGTCGACCTGGACCGCGCGATGCGCAACGGCGGATTCGACCAGGCATTCGTCGACCACATCGCCGCCAAGGAGCAGGAGCTGCGCCCGGTGTGGACCCAGCTGATCGACCGGGTGAAGGCGCTCGCCGACGTCGCGCACGTCATGGAGTCGGCGGGCGTCGAGCTGCGCCTGCTCGACGAGTACAACCGCGCGACGTCGATCGACGACCGCATCGTCGACCTCGTGTCCCGCTCGGGTCATCGCGAACTGTCCTACGACAACTCGCAGCGGCTCACCGAGCAGGTGCGCGCCGGCGAGGAGCAGTTGCGCATCTACCGCGACGTGCTCGCCGGCAACATCGCCCAGCTATCGCTGGGGTCGGCGGCGATCCGGGAACTGCCGGAGCGGTACGAGCCGACTCAGCCCCGCGACCACGACGCGAGGTAGGCCTTCTCCTCCGCCGTGAGGCGCCGCAGCGTGTGCGCCTCGATGTCGACGACGGCCATCTGCGTCGACGCCACACAGGCCGGCTTGCTGGTGACGTCGGCGCCGTGCGCCCGGATCTCGTAGCCGATGGTGAAGTCAACCGACCGGTTGCCCTTGATCCACATGCCGACCTGCAGCGGGCTGTCCCGGTGGCGCAGCTGGTCCTGGTAGCGGATGTCGACGTGGACGATCATGGCGCTCTTGATCAGCGGCTGGTACTCGGGGCCGGCCGACAGCAGCCACTCGACGCGCGCTTCTTCCATCAGCGTGACCATGCGCGCGTGGTTGACGTGGCCGAAGGCGTCCATGTCCGACCAGCGGACCGGGACCTGGGCGACAAACGCGAATTCGTGCTTGCCGAGGTGTGTTGTGTCGTCGCTCACCCGGGTCATCGTAATGGGCGGTCACAACTGTGAGCGCGACCACTTCGTAACACAGCTGTAGCCACACATTTGCTGAGAATTAGCCTCGCGGCCTTTAGGTCTACTCGGCCCGTCCGTACTCTTGAGTAACAAAGCAATCCATTCTCTCCGGACCGAGGAATCATGCGTTACCGCAGATCGAGCACCGCTTTCCTGGCTGTGGCCGTCGCCGCCACAGTGGGTCAGACGCTGCCCGCGAACGCTGACGCCTCGCCCCGAGCGCGCATTGCCAAGACGTTCAAACTGAGCCCGCTGCGGACCGACATCGTCGTGCAGTCGCCGTCGATGGGGCGGCCGATGCGGGTGACCGTGTTGACCCCGCGCAGCGGCGGACCCCGCCCGACGGTCTACATGCTCGACGGCGCCGGCGCGTCCAAGGGCACCAGCGACTGGATCACCAAGGGCAAGGCCGGCCAGTTCTTCGCCGGCAAGAACGTCAATGTCGTGCTGCCGATGGGCGGTGCCGGCACGTTCTACACCAACTGGCGCAAGCGCGACCGCAAGCTCGGCAAGCCGCAGTGGGAGACGTTCCTGACCGCGGAGCTGCCGGCACTGGTCAACTCGCAGTTCAACGGCAACGGCCGCAACACCCTCATCGGGCTGTCGATGGGCGGTCAGGCGGCCTACTCGCTCCTCGCGCGGCACCCGGACCTCTACACCGGCGCCGCGTCGCTGTCGGGCTGCCCGCCGGTGTCCAACCCGGTCAACCAGGGGTACGTCCGCACGACGGTCGCCAAGTCGGGCGGCGACGCCGACAACATGTGGGGCCCGTTCGGCTCGAAGGCGTGGCAGTCGCACGACCCGGCCAACAAGCTGGGCGCGCTGCGCGGCAAGAACCTCTACCTGTCGGCGGGATCCGGCGCGATCGGTCCGATGGACCTGGCACCGCGCACGGGCGAGGACATGCCCAAGGAGGCCGTGAACGCGTCGGGTTCGGCCCTGGAGTTGGGCGCCTACCGCTGCTCGCTCGGCTTCGCGATGCAGCTGCGCGGCGCGGGGATTCCGTACACCGACGGCTTCCGCCTGATCGGCACCCACAGCTGGCCCTACTGGCGGGCCGATCTTCCCGCCGCGTGGGCGACGGTGTCGCGCGGGCTGTAGCGCCCTCCGCCGAGCGTGCCCAGATCTACGCCGAGCGTGCCCAGCTGCTCGCGAAGTCCAGGAACTTGTCGTTCTCGGCCGACTCGGTGACCGTCACCCGCACCCCGTCACCGTCGAACGGGCGGATCACGACACCGGCATCCGCGCTCGCCCGGGCGAACGGCAGCGCATCGTCGCCGAGGTCGATCCACACGAAGTTCGCCTGCGACTCGGGAACCCGGTAACCGAGGGTTCGCAGCGCCGCGGTGACGCGCACGCGCTCGGTCACGACGGCGTCGGTGCGGGCGAGCAGTTCGTCGTCGGCCCGCAGGCACGCGATGGCCGCGGCCTGGGCGACGGAGTTGATCGAGAACGGGATGTGCACCTTGCCGAGCGCGGTGATGATCTGCGGGTTGGCGACCGCATACCCGACGCGCAGCCCGGCGAGGCCGTACGCCTTGGAGAAGGTCCGCAGGATGACCAGGTTCGGGAACTCCCGACGCAGCTCGAGCGCGTCATACGCCTGCGACTTCCCCAGCCGCATGTACTCGAAGTACGCCTCGTCGAGCGCCACGACGACGTCGGTCGGGACCGCCCGCAGGAAGGCCACCAGGTCGTCGCGGCACACGACCGTCCCCGTCGGGTTGTTCGGGTTGCAGACGAAGACCAGGCGCGTGCGGTCGGTGATCGCCTCGGCCATCGCCGGCAGGTCATAGGCGAGCTCGTCGTCGAGCGGGATCTGCACGGGAACAGCGCCCGCGATGCGCGTCGCGAGCGGGTAGGTCTCGAAGGAGCGCCACCCGAACAGCACCTCGTCGCCGGGTCGACAGGTGATGGTGATGAGGTTCTGGCACAGCGTCACCGACCCGCAGCCGACCTGGATCTCCTGACTGGTCACCCCGAGCTTCTTGGCGAGGGCGTCGGTGAGGTCGACCATCGCGTTGTCGGGGTAGCGGTTCACGCTCGACGCGGCGTCGGCGATGGCGGCCGCAACGCTGGGCAGCGGGCCGAAGGTGACCTCGTTGCTGGCGAGCTTGATCGCCCCCGGATGGGTCTTGCCGGGGACGTAGACGGGCAGGTCGTCGAGGTCGGGGCGCAGGCGCACGGTCACCGTGCCAGGGTATCGGTCTAGTGGTTTGCGGCGGGTCGCCCGTGGTGTGTAACCTACGTGTTCGGCAGTTCGAAAGGACTCCCCGCACCAGGAGGCGTGCCAGAGCGGCCGAATGGGACTCACTGCTAATGAGTTGTCCGGCCAACACCGGACCGGAGGTTCAAATCCTCTCGCCTCCGCCACCCGCACCACGCGTGCGGCACAATTGAACAAGGCTCGCGCCCGTAGCTCAACGGATAGAGCATCTGACTACGGATCAGAAGGTTTGGGGTTCGAATCCCTACGGGCGCACATAAGGAACCCGCCCCGACGCATCGTCGGGGCGGGTTCTTCTTCTCGACCGCCTGGGGCGCGGCGGGTAGCGTCTGCCTATGGCGATCGACTTCACCGGTAGGGCTTCGGATTCATCGTTCATCGAACGTGTGTGGACCAGTTCTTCCGCCGAACAGGCGCCGTTCTTGTCGATTGCGAACGGCCGATGCGAGATCGTGGTCTCCGAGGTGGCCGGGCAGCGGACGGCGGGGCTTCGCGGCCCGGAGACATCGCCGACCTGGGTGGAGTGTCCGGTCGGCCGCTGGTTCGGTATTCGGTTGGCGCCGGGAGTGCGGTTTCGGAACCTTCCGGTGGCGGCGTTGATGAACCTTGCCGACTCGCCACTTCCGGTCGCGGCGGATGGTGCGATCTGCTTCGGCGGCACCTGGACTCGGGAGCTGACGATGGAGAACGCCGAAACGATGGTCTCGCGGTTGGCGCGGCAGGGTTTCCTGATCGGCGACGACATCGCGGGCGCCGCCGGAGCCGCGCGCCGGGACGCAGATTTGTCCCGACGCACCGTGGAGCGAACGTTCCGTCGGGTGACGGGGCTGAGCCGAGGGCAGTTCCGGCAGGTGGACCGTGCCCGCGCGGCGACGATTCTTCTGCGCGACGGGGCTTCCATCGCGGACGTCGTCGACGAAACCGGCTACTACGATCAGGCACACCTCACCAAGTCGCTCCAACGGTTCATCGGGTTGACGCCCTCGTCCATCCGGAATGGCAATCACCAGCTGTCGCTTCTATACAAGACAGCCGACTGACCCGATCCGTAGCGTCAACCGGAGAACACGGCGAAAGTGAGAACAGATGTCCTATCAGGCGTACCTGGATGCGGTGGAACGCAAGACCGGCCGGACCCCCCAGCAGATCCTCGACGAGGCCAAGGCCCGCGGCTACGACGCCGACACCAAAGCCGGTGAGATCGTCGGGTGGTTGGCCGACGAATACGACGTCGGTCGCGGCCACGCCATGGCGATCGTCGGAGTGCTGCGGAATGGTCCGGTCGCACCCGCCAAGCACGTCGGCAGTGGTGGCACTCACAACGATCCCGACGCCGAGCTGCGGTTGGATGGGATCGCAAACCGGGAATGAAGGACGTTCCGACGACCACGCGACCGTGTGCCGATTGCGGGGCGAGTGGTCGCTACGGGACGTGCCTTGATCTGTTCCATCAACTGATGGCCCTCGACCACGAGCAGCGCCAACCGTGGGCGTCCTTTCACGGCCTGCATGTCGCCTGCTACTTCTTGCAACACCCGTCATCGGGCTCCGCCAGGGCCGCGGCCGGCCAGTGGGAACTAGCTCGGGCGTACCGTGAGGGTGGTCTTCCGGCGGTGCACGCGCTGGAGCGCAGCCGGGTGGCGGCGAACCGTCGCAACGCCTTCGACCCGTCGGGGGCACCGCCCGCCCCGGACCGGAGGAAGCGGGGAGCCGTCACCATCGAAGACCTCAGCGTCGACGGAACCTTCCCCGCCGCCGACTACGCGCTGCGGATCGACGATTGGATCCGATCCGTTGTCGTCGAGCGAGACGAGTGACCCTTACAACCCGACCGCGGGGCCAGCTGGTCGCCGAGCCACCGTTCGTAGTCGTCGGGCGACCACCCGCAGCGGCGGATCAGGCGGTCGGCGACCTCGGGGGCGGTCAGTGTCCAGACGATGTCGTGCAGCCGGTCGCGGCCCGGCGGCGCGGGAATTCCGTGCGTGGCCGCCAGGGCGTCGAGAGCATGACCGCTTCCGGTGCGACGTTCGGCGTCAATGGTGGCGAGGAAGTCGTGCAGCACGGCGTCGTCGCCGGCGCCACCGTGGAGCAGAACACCCAAGAGTGGTCCGACGTGTTCGTAGATCATTCGGCACACCCCGGCGTACGCGCGCATGAAGGCGCCGGCGTTCACACTGTCGCGCATCGCAAGGAACTGCGGCCGTTCGCTCATCGGCGTCGGGTCGTCGTCGCCGGCGAGCGTGACGTCGTAGACGGCCTTGACGACCTCGGCCTTGCCGCGATCGAGTTGTAGACCGTTTGGGGGCTGACCCCGGCGGCCGCGGCGAGTCCGGCCACGGTCGTCTTGGCGTATCCAAAGGAACCCGTCCTGACGCACTCGTTGGGGCGGGTTCTTCTCGTCCCGGTCGGCGCCTCTGCGCGACCGTCGCAGAACAGCGAGTCGCGGTGGAATAGCCTGCAGGTGTCCTGGGTTTCATCCGGTGACACGCATACGTGCGGATCCGAAGGAGACAGATCGAGATGACGGTTACCGAGTACCAGGTCGACGGAATGACCTGCGGGCACTGCGAGAAGTCCGTGCAGGAAGAGGTCGGCTCGATCGGCGGCGTGCAAGATGTGCAGGCCGAAGCCAAGTCCGGGCGCATGATCGTGACCTCGGAGGAGCCGGTGGCACCGTCTGAGGTCGCGGCTGCCGTCGAAGACGCCGGCTACAAGTTGGTGTCCGCCGGCATGCCGAGCGGCGCCACCGGTGGCGGTTGCTGCGGCGGCTCCTGCGGCTGCAGCTGACGACCGCGGTTCAACCCCCGACCGCAGCGGCCAGCTGGTCGCCGAGCCACCGTTCGTAGTCGTCGGGCGACCACCCGCAGCGGCGGATCAGGCGGTCGGCGACCTCGGGGGCGGTCAGTGTCCAGACGATGTCGTGCAGCCGGTCGCGTCCCGGCGGCGCGGGAATTCCGTGCGTGGCCGCCAGGGCGTCGAGAGCATGACCGCTTCCGGTGCGACGTTCGGCGTCAATGGTGGCGAGGAAGTCGTGCAGCACGGCGTCGTCGCCGGCGCCACCGTGGAGCAGAACACCCAAGAGTGGTCCGACGTGTTCGTAGATCATTCGGCACACCCCGGCGTACGCGCGCATGAAGGCGCCGGCGTTCACACTGTCGCGCATCGCAAGGAACTGCGGCCGTTCGCTCATCGGCGTCGGGTCGTCGTCGCCGGCGAGCGTGACGTCGTAGACGGCCTTGACGACCTCGGCCTTGCCGCCGATCGAGTTGTAGACCGTTTGGGGGCTGACCCCGGCGGCCGCGGCGAGTCCGGCCACGGTCGTCTTGGCGTATCCGTCGGACAGCAATAGCTCATAAGCGGCGGCGATGATGCGGGCCCGGGTCTCGCGTGCCGACTCCGCGCGCCGCGAGTTGTCGTAGTCCCGTTTGGCCATTGCCCACCCTCCGCCAGTTCACTAGAATCTAATTCTAGTAGAAGTAGATTCCATGCAAATTCTCGTGAATGGAGCATGTCATGCCCAACTCGGCGCTTCCCGCAGCACACGCCGTCTTCGACGCCATCAACTCGGGCGACCTCGCCGCCGTTGGAGACTGCGTCACCGACGACTTCATCGACCACGGATCACCGTTCCCGCTGCCGCCCGGCCCGGCCGGCTACACGCGCATCCTCACGTGGGTCTCCCGCGTCCTCGGGCTGCGCTATGACATCGCCGACACGATCACCACCGACGACCGGATCGTGCTGCGGGCCGTCGCCCACGGCTCGGGAGTGGCCGACATCCACGGCCCCGACGCCGTCGGACACGACTACTCCATGTCGACCATCCACATCTATCGCACCGAGGGCACCCGCCTCGCCGAGCATTGGGGGGTGCGCGACGAAGTCGGCGCGATGATTCAGATGGGCGTCATCCCAGCGCCGGATCCGGCCGCTCTCGGGTGAACGGTCGGCCCGCGTCTCAGAGCAGTTCGAGCACCTTCGCGAAACTCTGCGCGGCGAGCAGCGTCATCAGCGTCGCGACACACGCGGTGCCGTGCTTGGCCAGCCAGCGGTGCATGGATTCGAGCGTGTCGTCGAGCCGGTGCCCGACGATCAGGTAGGTGATCACCGGAATCGCGACCGTCGAGATGCCGATCAGGGTGAACACGGCGATCGCCGACGCCTGGACGGAGCCCGGGTGACCGGCGACGGTGAACCCGGCGCGGATGTCGAGGATGCCGCCCTTGATGTTGAGGAAGCCCACGGCGAAGCCGACGAGAAGTGCTTTGCCGGGCGACATCTGCGTGATCGCCGTCATCCACTTGGGCTCCTTCGTCTCGGCGCCGGCCATCTTGACCGACCGCCACGACTGGAACGCGAAGAAGGCGAAGATCAGGCCCATCGCCAGCGGCATCAGCTTGGACACCAGGCCCGGTCCGTTCGCCTGCTGGTCGTGCGGGAGTCTGGAACTGAGCAGCGCGGCGGGCACGACCAGTCCCAGGATGCCGACCGTCCAGCCGAGCAGGTACATGGGGCCGGCGAGGCGCGGATTCTTGGACAGGAGGAACAGGATGGCGCCGATGATGGGCACCGGGGCGATGGCGACGGCCACCCCCAGGGGCAGCACTTCTCCGATGACGGCGGGGTCCATGGGCTTTGGGTCCTTTCGATGTCACAGCCGGGCGGCTGATGCAGATCAGAATCCAGCGATTCCACTGCCGATGATGACCGCAGCCATGATCACCAGCATCGTGGTCACGATGATGGCATTGTGCCGGACCAACACCTTGTCCAGGCGGCCGAGCGGCTTGGCCATGCGCTTGGGAAACAGCACATCGGCGAGCCAGACGGACAGGATGATCATCTGCGCCAGGGTGGCGAAGACGACCAGTGCCACGACCCCTTCTGCGATCGAGCTATCGCGAACCAGGTCGCCGATGTGCACACCTGCGGTCATCACGAGCGGAGTCGACTTGCTCGGCAGGAACTGGAGGAGAAAGGGGATGCCGAACGCCAGCGCGAGCGACGCTCCCTCGATCTTCGCGACCCAGCCCGGCGTCTTGAAATCGGCTTCGGACCTCGGCCGGGTGCGCCAGGTGTGGACGGCCAACCACAGCAGTGCCGCACCGAGCACGACCTTGATCGTCGAGGACACGATGTGCGGCCCGCCGTCGTCCGTCTTGGGCGTCGCCCCGGCGGCGAAGAACACGAAGACTCCGGTCACCGCCATGGTCCCGAGGAGGCAGCCGAGGACGAAGAACCCGGCTTTGACCCGCCCGCCGTCGCCGAGCATCAGCAGGATGACGGCGATAATCATTGCTGGGCTAATCGCTATCGCCGCTGCAATGGGCAGAAGCGCGCCGAGGGTTTGCCACATGGGGGCACCGTAGCAACGTTTCGCGGCACCGTCCGGACGCCGCTGCTGCGCTGGACCGGATTCCCCGACGCGCCGCGGGCCTGAACGCTGTCAGTTGGCTGCGGAGTCGGGCAGAGTCCGTCGCGAGTCGCTACCGTCTGAGATGACCGTCACCCGATGAGGAGCCCTCCCACCATGGCCAAGACCAGCACCAAAGATCTGACCGTTGAGCAGCAAGCCAAGCTCACCAGTGGCGGCGGCTAC
This sequence comes from Gordonia sp. (in: high G+C Gram-positive bacteria), assembly GCF_047602025.1. Lineage (GTDB taxonomy): Bacteria > Actinomycetota > Actinomycetes > Mycobacteriales > Mycobacteriaceae > Gordonia. Next base: position 181,602 of record NZ_JASGII010000001.1, read on the forward strand.
TGGGTCACCGCCGCCGAAGGCGGCGCACCGTCGATCCTGCTGAGCGACGGGCCCAACGGACTTCGCAAGCAGGAGGGCGCGGCCGACGCGTTCGGCATCTCCCAGTCGGACCCGGCCACCTGCTTCCCGCCGGCCGTCGGGCTGGCACAGACCTGGAACCCGGACCTTGCCGGCAAGATCGCCGGTGCCTACGGCGAGGAGGCCCGTGCCGCGCAGGTTGCCGTCGTCCTCGGCCCCGGCATCAACATCAAGCGATCGCTGCTCGGCGGCCGCAACTTCGAGTTCTTCTCCGAAGACCCGCTGCTGACCGCACACTTGGCCACCCCGTGGGTCAACGGTGTGCAGGCGAAGAAGGTCGGCGCCTCGCTCAAGCACTTCGCCGCGAACAACCAGGAGACCGACCGCATGCGGATCTCCTCCGACGTCGATGAGCGCACCCTGCAGGAGATCTACCTGCGCGCGTTCCGCCACGTCGTGAAGAACGCGCAGCCGTGGACCGTGATGTGCTCCTACAACCGCATCAACGGTGTCCACACGTTCGCCGATCGGTGGCTGCTCACCGATGTCCTCCGCGCCGACTGGGGCTTCCAGGGCCTCGTGGTCAGCGACTGGGGCGCTATCGCCGATCGCCTCGCTGCCATCACCGCCGGCACCGACCTCACGATGCCGTTCCCCGGCAAGGAGGACGACGCCGAGCTCGTCGCGGCCGTCAAGACCGGGAAAGTCGATCCCGAGGCGCTGGCCACGTCCGCGCAGCGCGTGCTCGACCTCGTCGAGAAGGCCGGTGAGCCCGACAAGAACGCGACCTTCGACAAAGACGCCCACCACGCCATCGCCCGCGAGGCGGCCGCGCAGGCGCTCGTCCTCCTGCGCAACGACGCTCCCGCCGGCGGCAATCCGCTGCTGCCGCTCGATCCGGCGGCCGACCTGCTGGTGATCGGCGAGCTCGCGAAGACGCCGCGCTACCAGGGCGGCGGGTCGTCGCACGTGTTCCCCACCCAGGTCGACAACCCGCTCGACGCCATCACCGCGCGCGTCAGTGGCAAGGTCACCTTCGAGGTCGGGTACTCGACCGAGAAGGAGGACAAGAAGGCCGCCGACGCCGCCGTCGCCGCCGCGAAGAAGGCCGGCACCGTCCTGCTGGTCATCGGTCTCGGCGACAGCCAGGAGTCGGAGGGTTTCGACCGCAAGAACATCGACCTGCCGGCCGACCAGGTGGACCTGGCCAAGCGCGTGCTTGAGGCAAACCCGAACACCGTCGTGATGACCTGTCACGGCGGCGTCGTCGACCTGACCGTCATCGAGGCGCCCGCACTGCTTGATGCCGCGTTGCTAGGCCAGGCCGTGGGCACCGCGATGGCCGACGTCCTGTTCGGCGACGTCGACGCGTCGGGCCGTCTCGCCGAGACGGTGCCGTTGCGGCTGCAGGACTCCCCGGCGTACACGAACTTCCCGGGTGAGCTCAGCCATGTCACCTACGGCGAGGGCCTGTTCGTCGGGTATCGCTGGTACGACGCCCGTGACATGGCGGTGGCCTTCCCGTTCGGCCACGGCCTCTCGTACACGACCTTCGAGTACTCCGATCTGAAGGTGTCGGAGAGCTCCGGCGGCATCGAGGTGAGCCTGAGCGTCACCAACACCGGGGACCGTGACGGTCTCGACGTCGTCCAGGCGTACGTGTCGGTGAACGATTCCGCGGTGACCCGGCCCGTGCGCGAGCTGAAGGGCTTCGCCAAGGTCGCCGTCGCCAAGGGTGCGACGGTGCCGGTCACCATCACCATCGACCGCGACGACCTCGCCTACTGGGACATCCGCCACCACCAGTATCTGGTGGAGGGCGGCACCTACACGGTGGCCGTGGGCGCCTCGAGCCGCGATCTGCGCCTCACCGGCACCGTCGACGTCACCGCCGACCAGGCTCCCCGACTGCCCATCACCCTGGACACGTCGGTCGAAGAGGCGCTGGCCGATCCGGCGGGCGCCAAGGTCTTCGGGCCGCTGATCGACAAGCTGACGGCGAAGATGGGCGGCGGCGACTCCGGCAAGTCAATCGGCGCGAACCTGACGGACATGCTGGGCCCGACCCCGATCGGGCGCGCTTCGAAGCTGTCCGACGGCGCGATCAGCACCGAACAGATCCAGCAGATGATCGATCAGGCCAACGCTGCGGCGAAGTAGCAATATTCGGGTTTGCCGCGTTAAACCGGTGTCGCCATCCCCGGCGCGTTAGGGTGACCTGGTCAAATTCCGTACGAAGGGATCTTTCCGTGTCTGACAATGACGACAACCAGGTCGCGAAGGGGCTCGCCGAGCTCTTCGGCACCTTCTGGCTCGTGTTCGGTGGCTGTGGTTCGGCCATCTTCGCGGCGGCCTTCCTCGCCGGCCCGAACGGGAACCTGGGTATCGGCTTCCTCGGCGTCGCGCTCGCCTTTGGTCTGACCGTGGTGACGATGGCCTACGCCGTCGGCCACATCTCCGGCGGCCACTTCAACCCGGCCGTCACCCTCGGTGCCGTGGTCGGCGGTCGACTCCCGGCTCGCGAGCTGCCGCTCTACTGGGGCGCCCAGGTCGTCGGCGGTCTGCTCGCCGGTCTCGCCCTGTTCGTCATCGCCAAGGGCAAGCCGGGCTTCGTCGCCGAGGGCAACATGGCGGCCAACGGCTTCGGCGAGCACTCGCCGGGCAAGTACGGCGTCGGCTCGGTGCTCCTCGTCGAGGTCATCCTGACCGCCTTCTTCATCATGGTGATCCTCGGTGCCACCGACAAGCGCGCGCCCAAGGGCTTCGCGCCGCTGGCCATCGGCCTGTCGCTGACGCTGATCCACCTCATCTCGATCCCGATCAGCAACACCTCGGTGAACCCGGCCCGCTCCACCGGCGTCGCGTTCTTCAACGGCGCCGGCGCACCCGGACAGCTGTGGCTGTTCTGGCTCGCCCCGCTCCTCGGTGCGGCCATCGGCGGCGTGCTCTACCCGCTGGTGTTCGAGAACGGCAAGCTGAAGCTCACCACCACCAAGTAGGCGAGCCAATTACGCACGAACCCGGCACCATCGCGGTGCCGGGTTCGTTGCTGTTTGGGGGCTAACGCTGCCAGGTGTGGCCCAGGTGCGCCTGGCGACGCAGCTCGGCGGCCCAGCCGTCGTCGCCCGGTGCGACGCCGGTGATCGACGGCGCGGGCGTCGACGCCATCTCCTCGTAGGCGAGGCGGGCCCGATGCCCGTCGTCGACGACGACCTCGACCGACCCCTTGTCGCGCAGCTCGGCGCGCGCCGCGGTCAACCGGTCGATCGTTTCGCTGAGGGTGTTCAGCAGGGCGATGCGGTTGGCCTCGAGCATGGCCCGCTGCAACGCGGGCGCGGTACCGGCGACGCGGGTGCCGTCGCGGAAGCTCCCGGCCGCCAGGCGCAGGGCCAATCCGCTCTCCCCGGCGCCGACCGCAGCGGTCGCGGCCGCGGTCAGGTGCGGCAGGTGGGAGATCGCGGCGACGGCCCGGTCGTGGGCGTCGTTCGACGCCGGCACGACCTGTGCGCCGCAGTCGAGGGCCAAGTCGGCGACGGTGAGCCAGGCCCGCGAATCGGTGTCGTCCTCGGTGGTGAGCATCCACATGGCGCCGTCGAAGAGGGCCGCGTCGGTGGCGGACCACCCGGACTCACTGGTGCCGGCCATCGGGTGCCCGCCGACGTAGCGGGCCGTCGGATGCAGTCGTGCGACGGCGTCGGCAACGGGCTCCTTCACGCTGACAACGTCGGTCAGCACGCAGTCGGGGGCGAGGCGCGCGATCGTCGGGAGCAGCTCGTCGAGGGTGTTGGCCGGCGTGCCGAGCACGATCAGCGCCTCTTCGCCGGCGGCGCGGCGCAGCACCGCTTCGAGGTCGGTATCGGCGTCGAAGCCGTCCGTCCGGGCCGCGGCCGCACCCTCGTCGGACCGGTTGTAGCCGAAGCCCGACCGCCCGGCGCGGGCCGCCGCGCGCAGCACCGACCCGCCGATGAGGCCGAGCCCCACGACGCAGACCGGGGGACGCGCGGATGCAGTCACGACTCCAGCGTGTCACATTGCGCGGAATGACTTGGGGAAGCATGGCCGGTGCGACTACGGTGGCGAGCATGGCTGCGAGCGCGACTGACAACGACGTCGAACCCGAGGGGTTCGCCGTCGCCGTCGTCCGCGAGGAGACCGTCTGGAAGGTCACCGCGCTCGACCGTTCCGCCCTCACCAACCTCGACGACGCCGAGCGCCAGCTGCGCGAGATGCGCGCCGCGGGAGCGGTTTTCGGCCTCCTCGACGTCGACGACGAGTTCTTCATCGTCGTGCGCCCGGCGCCCGGCGGCGCCCAGCTGCTCGTCTCCGACGCCACCGCGGCGATCGATTACGACGTCGCCGCCGACGTCCTCGAAGCCCTCGACGTCGACATCCCGGACTACGACTCCGACGAGCTCGATGACGTCGAGCCGTGGGAGGAGGGCGACCCCGGGCTGCTCGCCGATCTCGGCCTGCCGGACGCCGTGATGAGCGTGATCGTCGGCGACACCGATCTCTACGCCGACGAGCAGATCGGCATGATCGCCGCGCGGATGGGCTTTGCCGACGAGCTGAGCAAGGTCCTCGACTCGCTGGGCCACTAGGTCGATGACCGCCCGCGAAGACGAGCAGCTGATCCGACGGGCGATCGCGGCGGCCGGCGAATCGGGCCCCGACGACGTACCGATCGGCGCCGTCATCGTCGACCCCGACGGCGTCGAACTCGCACGGGCGGGCAACCGTCGAGAGGCGGACGGCGATCCCTGCGCCCACGCCGAAGTCCTGGCGCTGCGGGAGGCCGCGAAGAACCACGGCGACGGTTGGCGGTTGAGCGGATGCACGCTCGCGGTGACCGTCGAACCCTGCACGATGTGCGCCGGAGCCATCGGCCTCGCCCGCATCGAGAAGGTCGTGTTCGGGGCGTGGGAGCCCAAGACCGGTGCCGTCGGATCCCTGTGGGACGTGCTCCGCGATCCGCGCCTGACGCACCGCCCGCAGGTGCGCGGCGGAGTGCTCGCCGACGACTGTGCGGCCCTGCTCACCGGCTTCTTTTCCGATCACCGTGAGCGGTGATCCTTGGAACTCGCTGCGAAACGTGGACGCGGACCCGCAGACGTGGCAGATTGGGCTGGTCAAGACATTCCGCGACTTGAAGGAGCACCCCATGTCTGATGCAAGTGACAAGGTCACCGAGGCCGTCAACGCGGCCAAGGAGAAGGTCAGCGATCTGGCCAACAACGAGAAGGTCAGCGAGGTCGTGGACAGCGCCAAGGAGAAGCTGAGCGACCTGGCCAGCAACGAGAAGGTCAACGACGTCGTCGAGGGCGCCAAGGAGAAGCTTGGCGAGCTCAAGGACAAGCTGACCGGCGGCGACAAGTAGTCGCCAGCCTTTTCGCGACGCTCTGGCGTCGCACCCCGGTACCGCGGGTGACCTGCTGATTTAGCGTCGGCGGGCACCTGCGGTACTGTTTTTCGCGGTGGCGTGTCCGAGCGGCCGAAGGTGCAGCACTCGAAATGCTGTGTGCGGTAACCCCGTACCGGGGGTTCGAATCCCCCCGCCACCGCAGAATGAACGACCCCCGGCATCCGCTCATGCCGGGGGTCTTCTGTCTCTTCGGCCCGCCGACTACGGCGTCAGGAACGCCTTGATCGCCCGACGCTCATCCATCGCCCGATAGCCCTCGGCGACGTCGGCGAGGGGGAGCTTGAGGTCGAAGACCTTGCCCGGGTGGAAGTCCCCGTCGTAGACGCGGGCGATCAGGTCGGGCAGGTAGTCGCGCACGGGTGCGCCACCGCCCTGGATGCGGACGTGGGTGTTGAACAGCTTGCCCGCCGACAGCTTCACGCCGTGCGGCAGGCCGACGAAGCCGACGCCGCCGCCCTGGCGGGCCACGCCGAGAGCGGTGCGCATCGCCTCGTCGGTGCCGACACACTCGGCGATGCTGTCGGCGCCGATCCCGCCGGTCAGTTCGCGGACGCGGGCAACCGCTTCCTCGCCGCGCTCGGCGACGATGTCGGTGGCACCGAACTCGGTGGCGACGGCCTGCCGGTCGGCGTGGCGGGAGAGCACGATGATCCGGTCGGCGCCCTGCTCCTTGGCGGCGAGGACGGCCGAGAGCCCCACCGCGCCGTCGCCGACGACGACCGCCGTGTGGCCGGGCATGACGCCGGCCGCGCGGGCCGCGTACCAGCCGGTGCCCATCACGTCGGACAGCGTCAGGAGGTCGGGGAGCATGTCGTCGGCTGGGGTGTCCGGAGCGGCCACCAGCGTGCCGTCGGCGAGTGGGATCCGGATCGCCTCGGATTGGCAACCGGTCACCGGCTCGGCCTGCTCGCAGCCGGACTGGTAGCCGTAGAGGCAGTGCGGGCAGGTGTTGTCCGACGCGAAGAAGGACCCGATGACGAATTGGCCGGGCTTGACCGTCGTGACGGCCGAGCCGACCTCGCGGACGATGCCGACGTACTCGTGCCCGATCGCCCACGGCTTGTCGACCTCGTTGTCGCCGCGGTAGTACCAGAGGTCCGACCCGCAGACGCAGGTCGCCGACGTCTCGATGATGGCGTCGGTCGGGTCGACGATGACCGGGTCGGGGATCGTTTCCGATCGGACGTCGCCGGGGCCGTAGATCATCGTTCCGCGCATGACTCCACGATATGCCCGCCCCCGCATACCGGGTGCAGGCGCGTCAGTACTGCTCCGGCACGTAGCCGGGATCGGCCGGCGGGTATTCGGGCTCGACCGGTGCGTACTCGGGTTCGGTCGGCGGTGGTGGTGGTGGTGGCGGGGGCGCGGGCACGGTCGGCGAGCTTCTGGGCACGCTCGGCGCAGGTGTGGGCACGCTCGGCGGGTTCTTGGGCACGGTCGGCGAGAGGACCGGGGCGGCGCGGAAGGGAGCTGCGATGTCGGCCAGGTTCAACAGCGGCTGCGGGGCGATGCCGAAGCCGAGGGTGACCAGCGCACACAGGGCGATGGGCAGCGTCGTCGCCAGACTGGGCTGGCGGACGTGGACCTCGGGCGCGTCGTCGTCGGGCTCGGTGAAGAACATCGCGACGATCACCCGCAGGTAGAAGTAGGCCGCCACCGCGCTGGCCAGGACGCCGACGATCACCAGCGCCCACGCCCCCGACTTCCCGGCGGCGCCGAAGACCACGAACTTGGCGATGAAGCCGGTGGTCAGCGGGATGCCGGCGAACGCCAACAGGAACAGCGCGAACAGTGCCCCGACGAGGGGGCGGCGGCGGCCGATCCCCGCCCACGACGCGAAGTCGGTGGCCTCGCGCCCGGCCCCGTCGCGCACCACCGACAGCAGCGCGAAGCCGCCGAACGCGGAGAACGCGTAGGTCGCGAGGTAGAACAGCACCGCCGACAACCCGGCGTCGCTGAGGGCGATCACCCCCAGCAGGATGAACCCGGCGTGCACCATCGACGAGTAGGCGAACATGCGCTTGATGTCGTCCTGGCTCACCGCCATGACCGTCGCGATCACCATTGTCGCGATGGCCACCACCCACAGCGCCGGACGCCACTGGTCGGCCAGCGACGGGAAGGTCGTGTAGAAGACGCGGGCCAGCGCCACGAACGCCGCGACCTTCGTCGCCGACGCCATGAACGCGGTCACCGGCGTCGGCGCGCCCTGGTAGACGTCGGGCACCCACGAACCGAACGGCACGGCGCCGATCTTGAACAACAGCCCGACGGCCAGCAGCGCCAGTCCGATCAGCGCGAGCGTGGAATCGGCGGCACCGGCGATCACCTTCCCGGCGTCGCCGAGTCCCAGGGTGCCGGTCGCACCGTAGATGAACGACGCCCCGAAGAGGAAGAACGCCGACGCAAACGCGCCCAGCAGGAAGTACTTGAGGGCCGCCTCCTGGGACAGCAGCCGACGACGGCGGGCCACGCCGCACAGGATGTAGAGCGGCAGCGAGAACACCTCGAGGGCGATGAACATGGTCAGCAGGTCGCCGGCGGCCCCGAAGAGCATCATGCCGCCGGTCGCGAACAGGGCCAGCGGATAGATCTCGGTGGTGCGCGCGCCGGACCGCCCGGCGACCAGCTCGCCCTCCGATCCGGGGACCGTGGCGGCCGCCGGGGTGAAGGGGTCGGCGATCAGGTCGGCGTCGGAGCCGCTCGCCGCGACCGGGACTTCGGCGGCCACCGCCACCGGCGCCCACACGTTGTCCAGCCGCGTCTCGCCGCAGATGAGGACCGTCAGGATCGCGATGGCGACGATGGTCCCCTGGGCGAACAACGCCGGGCCGTCGAGGACGACGGCACCGCTCATCGTCGTGGTGTCGCTGCCCGTCACCCCGAGCGCGACGATGGCGCCCAGCGCGCCGAGCAGGCCGAGCAGGGACAGCCCGAGCTGCGTGCCCGACCGCCACTTCGCGTGGACAAAGGCGTCGGCGAGAACGGCCAGCACCGCGGTGCCGAAGACGATGAGCATGGGCGACAGTGCGCGGTAGTCGATGCTGGGCGCGACCATGGCGGCGGTGTTCATCGCTCACCTCCGGGCGGCGGTGGGAGGACCGGCCCCGGCGCCATGTGCCGGATCGCCGGCGGCGCCGACACCGACTTCACCGGGTTGAGGGTGTGGTCGACGGCGGGCACCACCGGGTCGAGGTCGGGGGCCGGCCAGAAGCCCAACAGCACCAGCGCGCCGATGAGCGGGAAAAGGACCAGGCGCTCGCGCCAATCTAGGTCAGTGATCTTGGCCGATCCGGTGGCCGTCGGTCCGCCGAACATCCGCTGGTAGGTCCACAGGATGTAGACGGCCGACCCGACGAGCGCGACGGTCGCGACGACGGCCGCCGCGGGGTAGCGGGTGAAGCTGCCGACCATCACCAGGAACTCGGAGACGAACGGCGCCAGCCCGGGCAGCGAGAGTGTGGCCAGACCCGCCACGAGGAAGCAGGCCGACAGCACCGGCGCCACCTTCTGAACCCCGCCGAAGTCGGCGATCAGGCTGCTGCCGCGCCGACTGACCAGGAAGCCGGCGACGAGGAACAGGGCGGCGGTCGAAACGCCGTGGTTCACCATGTAGAGCGCGGCACCGGACTGCGACTGTTGGTTCAACGCGAAGATGCCGAGCACGATGAATCCGAAGTGCGAGATCGACGTGTACGCGATCAGCCGCATGATGTCGGTCTGCGCGATGGCCAGGATCAGGCCGTAGACGATGCTGACGACGGCGAGCCCGCACATCCAGGGCGCGAACGTCGCCGCCCGGTCGCCGAACAGCTCGACGACGAACCGCATCATGGCGAACGTCCCGACCTTGTCCATCACCGCCATCATCAGCACGCCCGTCGACGGGGTGCCGGCGACGGCGGCGTCGGGCAGCCATGCGTGCAGCGGCCACACCGGCGCCTTGACCGCGAACGCGAACAGGAACGCGCCGCAGATCGCCAGGCCGGCGGTGCCGCCGACGTCCACCCGGCCGTCGGCGACGGCCTTGGTGATCTCGCCCAGGGCGAAGCTGCCGCGCCCGTCGCCGAGGTTCGCCCGCGCCGTCAGCGCCCACAGCCCGATGAGCCCGGCGAGCATGATCAAACCGCCGAACAGGTTGTAGAGAAGGAACTTCAGCGCCGCCTTCGCGCGCTGGGCCTTGTCGGCCTCCCCCCAGCCGCCGATGAGGAAGTACATCGGGATGAGCATGGCCTCGAAGACCAGGTAGAACAGCAGCAGGTCGGTGGCGACGAAGCTGAGCAGCACCATCGCCTCGACGGCCAGCGTCAGCGCGACGTAGATGCTCGGGTCGGTCTCGTCGCCGGATTCCCCTCGCTTCGCTCGACCGGTGAACCACGACGCGAGCAACAGCAGCGGCACCAGGCCGGTGGTCAGACCGACCAGCATCAATCCGATGCCGTCCAGGCCGAGGTCGTAGCGGGCGCCGATCGCCGGGATCCACCGATGCGACTCGGTGAGCTCGAACCGGGTGCCCGTCTCGCCGTCGTAGGCCAACGACATGGCCATCGACCAGACGAACGTCACCGTCGCGACGGCGAAGCCGGCCCAGTGCGGCCAGTGGCGCCGGGTGTCGCCGGTACGGATGAGGGCGATGCCGATGGCGCCGACGGCGGGCAGCAGCCACAGCACACTCAGCCAGGGGATCGAGGTCATAGCAGCGCCACCCCCAGCACGACCGCGGCGACGATGACCGCGCCGGTCAGAATCGTCAGCGCATACGACCGGACGTAGCCGTTCTGCGCGCGGCGCAGCACCTGGGAGCCCCCGCCCACGCCCACGGCGACGCCCCGCTCGGCGCCGGTGAACCCGCGGTCCTCGACGACGCGCAGCGCCTTGGCCAGGTACTGGCCGGGCACCATCAGCACCGCCTCGTTGAAGCGGTCGCCGTACAGATCCGCCCGGGCCGCGCGGGTCAGCACGGAGCCCTCGGGTGCGGTCACCGGCACCGACGCCCGATAGCGGTACCAGGCCAGCGCGACACCCGCCGCGACGACGGCCAGCACGCCGAGGCTGATCAGCCAGGCGGGCACCGGCAGCTCGTGGTGCTCGACCCGGGTGACCCCCTCCAGCCAGTTCGACAACCGACCGCCGACGATGAGCAGCGCACCCGAGGCGACCGACCCGAAGGCCAGGATGATCATCGGAACGGTCATCGACCGCGGTGCCTCATGCGGGTGGGCCCCGTCGGCCCAGCGGGGCTCGCCGAAAAACGTCAGCAGCATCACGCGGGTCATGTAGAAGGCCGTGAGGCCCGCACCGAGGACGCAGACGGCGCCGAGGATCGGTCCGCGGACCCCGCCGGCGCCGAAGGCGGCCTCGATGATGTGGTCCTTGGTGAAGAAGCCGGCCAGCGGCGGGATCCCGATGATCGCCAGGTAGCCGAGGGCGAAGGTGCCGAAGGTGATGGGCAGCGCGGTGCGCAGCCCGCCGTACCGCCGCATGTCCGTCTCGTCGTTCATCGCGTGCATGATCGAGCCGGAGCCCAGGAACAGCCCCGCCTTGAAGAAGCCGTGCGCCAGCAGGTGGGCGATGGCGAACACGTAGCCCGCCGGTCCCAGCCCCGCCGCCAGGATCATGTAGCCGATCTGGCTCATCGTCGACGCGGCGAGCGCCTTCTTGATGTCGTCCTTGGCACAGCCGATGATCGCACCGAACAACACCGTGACCGCCCCGACCACCAACACCGCGGTCTGCGCCGCCGGCGCGTTCTCGAAGATCGGCCCGGAGCGCACGATCAGGTAGACGCCGGCGGTCACCATCGTCGCCGCGTGGATCAGGGCGGAGACGGGCGTCGGGCCCTCCATGGCGTCGCCCAGCCACGACTGCAGCGGCACCTGCGCCGACTTCGCGCACGCCGCCAGCAGCAGCATCAGGCCCAGCGCGGTGGGCGTCGACGCACCGGCCTTCGCCGCGCTCTCCGACCACGGCAGCACCGCGGAGATCTGGAACGACCCGACGTTGGCGAAGATGATCATCAGCGCGATGACGAAGCCCATGTCACCGACCCGGTTCACGACGAAGGCCTTCTTGGCCGCGGTCGCCGCCGACGGTTTGTGCTGCCAGAACCCGATCAGCAGGTACGACGCCAGGCCGACGCCCTCCCAGCCGGCGTACATCAGCACGTAGTTGTCGGCGAGGACGAGGATGAGCATCGCCGCGACGAACAGGTTGAGGTAGGCGAAGAAGCGGCGCCGATCCGGGTCGTCGGCCATGTACCCGATCGAATACACGTGGATCAGGAAGCCGACGCCGGTGATCAGCAGGATTAAGCAGATCGACAACTGGTCCAGATACAGCCCGAAGTTCACGTGCAGCTTGTCGACCGGGATCCACGAATAGAGGACCTTGCTGATCGAGCGATCCTCCTCGTCGCGCCGGAGCATCCGCAGCCACAGCGTCGCCGACACGACGAAGGACAGCCCGACCAGGGCGGTCGACAGCAGGTGGCCCCACCGGTCGCTGCGCCGGCCGAGCAGCAGCGTGACCGCGGCGCCCGCCGCGGGCAGCGCCGGCACCAGCGGCAGCATCTGGATCGAGGTGTTGCTCACCGGCGCATCACCGGGCCAGCAGGTTCGCGTCGTCGACCGACGCCGAGCGCCGAGTCCGGTAGATGGTCATGATGATCGCCAACCCGACGACGACCTCCGCCGCGGCCACGACCATGGTGAAGAAGGCGATCACCTGTCCGTCGAGGGTGCCGTGCATGCGGGCGAACGTCACGAACGACAGGTTGGCCGCGTTCAGCATCAGCTCGACGCACATGAACACGACGATCGCGTTGCGGCGCAACAGGACTCCGGCCGCACCGATCGTGAACAGCAGGGCGGCGATGTAGAGATAGTTCGCGGGGTTCACGAGTCCTCACTCTCCGTCGCGTCGTTGTCGACGATGCTGTCAGACGCCGCTTCGACGATCGCGTCCGCCTCGATCCCGATGTCGTCGGAGGATCCCGCACCGCCGCCGCCGAGGGTCTTGTTCACCGACAGGTGCGCCGGTGAACCGTCGGGCAACCGCGCGGGGGTGTCGACCGAGTTGTGCCGGGCGAACACGCCCGACGGCGGCAGCGGCGTCGCCGGCACCGGGGAGTCGTCGCGGAACCGGGCGATCGACAGCTCGCGCTGGGTCGGTCGACGGGCGATGCGCGGGCGATGGGCGAGGACCATCGCCCCCAGGGTGGCGGTGATCAGCAGCGCCCCGGTGAGCTCGAAGGCCCACAGGTACTTCCCGAAGATCAACTCGGCCAACTCGACGATGGCCTGGTTGCCGCCGGTGGTCGAATCGAAGCCGACGAAGACCGCCAGCGCCGCGTGCGCGATCGCGGCGATCAACAGGGCGCCGAAACCCACGCCGAGGCCGAGGGCCACCCAGCGCTGCCCGCGGATGGTCTCGGTGAGCGAGTCGGCCGAGTCCACGCCGATCAGCATGATGACGAACAGGAACAGCATCATCACCGCGCCGGTGTAGACGACGATCTGGACGACGCCCAGGAACAGCGCGCCCTGCGCGATGTAGAACACCGCGAGGATCAGCATCGTCATGGCCAGGAACAGCGCCGAGTACACCGCCTTCGGGGAGAACACGACGCCCAGTGCGCCGAGCACCACGATCACGCCGAGCACCCAGAACTGGACCGATTCGGCGGTGGAGGTACGGGTCAACTCCGCGGCGAGGCTGACACCCGCCGCACCGAGCGCCGCCGTCATCGCTGCGTCTCCGCGGACTCCTCGGCGTCTTCGGCAACTTCGGCTCCGCCGGCTCGACCGAGGTAGTAGTCGACGGCCCGCGCCGGTTTGCGCTGCGGCGTCGGCTCCGCGCCCGGTGGCGGCGGGGCCAGCAACCGGTCCTTCTCGTAGATGAGGTCGGCGCGGTTGTCGTCGGCGAGCTCGAACTCGTTCGTCATCGTCAACGCCCGCGTCGGGCAGGCCTCGATGCACAACCCGCAGCCGATGCAGCGCAGGTAGTTGATCTGGTAGACGCGGCCGTAGCGCTCGGCGGGGGAGTAGCGCTCCTCGTCGTTGTTGGGCGCGCCCTCGACGAAGATGGCGTCCGCCGGGCACGCCCACGCGCACAATTCGCAGCCGATGCACTTCTCCAGGCCGTCGTCGTAGCGGTTGAGCTGGTGGCGGCCGTGGTACCGCGGCGCGACCTTCACCGGCTCCTCTGGGTACTGCTGGGTGACCGGCTCGCGGAACATCCCCTTGAACATCTCGCCGAAGCCGGCGATCGGTTTGCCGAAATCAGGCATGGGTCACCTCCCGGGTGTGCGGCGGCAGCGGCGGCGTCGGGAATCCGGCGCCGAGACCCGGTGTCGTCGGTGGTGGTCCGGCGATGTCGTCGGGCACGCGCATGGCGCGGACGATCCCGGCGATCAGGGCGATGGCGGCCACCAGGCCGGTGCCGGCCAGGACCCACGTGCGCGTCGAGTCGGCGGCGCCCTGCGTGGCCGCCCGGATGAGGGCCACGACCATCACCCACGCCAGCGACGTCGGGATCAGGACCTTCCAGCCCAGGTTCATGAACTGGTCGTAGCGCAGTCGCGGCAGGGTGGTGCGCAGCCAGATGAACACGAACATGAACACCCAGATCTTGGCGACGAACCACACCACCGACAGCCACCCGTTGTTCGCGCCGGGGATCAGGCTCAGCGGCCACGGCGCCATCCAGCCGCCGAGGAACAGCGTCGTCGCGAGTGCGGCCACCGTCGTCATGTTGATGTACTCGGCGAGCATGAACATCGCGAACTTCAGCGACGAGTACTCGGTGTGGAAGCCGCCGACCAGCTCGCCCTCGGCCTCGGGCAGGTCGAACGGCGCGCGGTTGGTCTCGCCGACCATGGAGATCGCGTAGATGATGAACGACGGCAACAGCAGCAGGATGAACCAGTGCCGGTGCTGGCTGCCGATGATCTCCGACGTCGACATCGTCGTCGACAGCAGGAACACGGCGGCGAAGCACAGGCCCATGGCGATCTCGTAGGAGATCACCTGCGCGGTCGAGCGCAGCCCGCCCAGCAGGGGGTAGGTGCTGCCCGACGACCAGCCGGCGAGCACGATCCCGTACACGCCGATCGAGGTGATGGCGAGGATGTAGAGCACCGCCACCGGCAGATCGGTGAGTTGCAGCGGCGTGTGGTGGCCGAAGATCGAGACCGACGGCCCGAACGGGATGACCGCGAACGCGGTGATCGCCGGGACGACCGCGATGATCGGCGCGAGCAGGTAGATCGGCTTGTCGACGCCCGCCGGGGTCAGCCCCTCCTTGAGGGCGAGTTTCGCGCCGTCGGCCAGGCTCTGCAGGATGCCGCCGGGGCCGACGCGGTTGGGGCCCAGGCGCCGCTGCATGCGGGCCATGATCTTGCGTTCGGCGAGGATCGCCACCAGCACCGTCAGGACCAGGAACACGAACACGGCGAGCGCCTTGGCGGCGACCAGCCACCAGGGGTCGTGGCCGAAGGAGTCCAGGGTGGGGAAGTTCATCCGCGCGCCTCCTCGCCGGACAGCGCCACGACGTCGCCGGGCGGGGTGCCGAGCTGCGGGTAGACCCGCGAGCCGGGCGAGTTGAGCGGCAGCCACACCGTGCCGTCGGGCATGTCGGTGACGACCAGCGGCAGGCGGATCGACCCGGACTTGCCGGTGACGACGAGGGTCTGGCCGTCGGCGACGCCCACCTGTGCGGCGGTCGACGCGGACAGCCGCGCGACGGGCGCGTGGGCGGTGGCGGCCAGGTTCGGCTCGCCGTCCTGCAGGCGCCCGCAGTCGAGGAGCAGCCGCCAGGCGGCCAGCAGGGCGTGGCCGGTGTTGGGAACGATCGGATCGGGACTCGGCGCGGCCGGCAGGTCGGCGCGCTTGCCGGTCCACGCGCCCATCCGCTGCAGGTCGCCGCGCACCTCGTCGCCGGTCGCGCAGCCGATCGGCGTGCCCGCCTCGGCGGCCAGCGCGCTGAGCACCCGGTGGTCCGACATCAGGCCGCCGCCGTCGACCGACGGGGTGAAGGGCCGGGGCCGCCCCTCCCAGTCGACGAAGGTGCCGGACTTCTCGGCCACGGCCGCGACGGGCAGCACCACGTCGGCGTGTTCGGTGACGACGCCGGGCCGCTGTTCCAGGCTGACGATGAAGTCGGCCGCGCCGAGCGCCGCGGTCGCGGTCTCGATGTCGGGCAGGTCGTCGATCTCGACGCCGCCGACCACCAGGGTGTCGAGCCGCTTGCCGGCCAGTGCGTCGAGGATGGCCGGCGTGGTGCGCCCCAGGTGGTCGGGGAGCTCGTCGACGCCCCACACGGCGGCGATCTCGGCGCGGGCGTCCGCGTCGGCGACCGGTCGTCCGCCGGGCAACAGGTTCGGCAGCACGCCGACGTCGACGGCGCCGCGCTCGCCGGCCCGTCGCGGCACCCACGCGAGGCCCGCGCCGGTGCGTTCGGCCAGGGTCGCCGCAGACGTCAGCGCACCGGGGCTCAGCGCCAGGCGCTCGCCGACCAGCAGGACGGCGCCGGGGGTGGCCAGCAGTCGGGGGATGTCCGGCTCGGCGAGGGCCGCGGCCTCGCCGCCGGGCAGACAGGGGAGCCGGGAACCGGCCAGCTTGGTCAGGCCGCGCGAGCGCCACGGGGTGATCGAGTAGACCTTCGTCCTGCCCGCCCGCACGGCCTTGCGCAGCCGCAGGAAGATCATCGGCGACTCCTCCTCGGGCTCGAGGCCGACGAGCAGGACCACGGGCGCGGCCTCGAGGTCGTCGTAGGTCACCGACATCCCGGCGGCGGCGACCTCGTGCGCGAGGAAGGCCGTCTCCTCGTCGCTGCAGGCGCGCGAACGGAAGTCGACGTCGTTGGTGCCGAGCACCATGCGGGCGAACTTGCCGTAGGCGTAGGCGTCCTCGACGGTCGCGCGTCCGCCGACCAGGACACCGGCGCGAGTGCCGGCCAGCCCGGCGGCGGCCACCGCGAGCGCGTTCGGCCACGACGACGGTTGCAGATCGCCGTCGGCATCGCGGACCAGCGGCGTGGTCAACCGGTCGGGCTGCTGGGCGTAGGCGAAGGCCCAGCGCCCCTTGTCGCAGTTCCACTCCTCGTTGACCGCCGGGTCGTCGCCGGCCAGCCGCCGCAGGACCTTGCCGCGGCGCTCGTCAGTGCGCTGGGCGCAGCCGCCCGCGCAGTGCTCGCAGACACTCGGCGTCGACGCCAGGTCGAACGGCCGGGCGCGGAACCGGTAGGTCGTGTTGGTCAGTGCCCCCACCGGGCAGATCTGCACGGTGTTGCCGGAGAAGTACGAGTCGAAGGGGTCGTCTTCGAAGGCGCTGACCTGTTGCAACGCGCCGCGGTCGGCCAGGTCGATCAGCGGGTCGCCGGCGATCTCCTCGGCGAACCGGGTGCACCGCGCGCATAGGACGCACCGCTCGCGGTTGAGCAGCACCTCGGCCGACAGTTTGACCGGCTTGGTGTAGCGCCGCTTCTCCCCGTCGAACCGGGTGTCCGGGCTGGCCGCCTTCATCGCCTGGTTCTGCAGCGGGCACTCGCCGCCCTTGTCGCACGTCGGGCAGTCGAGCGGGTGGTTGATCAGGAGCAGCTCCATCACGCCGTGCTGGGCGCGCGCCGCCCCGTCGGAGGTGGCCTGGGTGCGCACGATCATGTCGTCGGCGACGACGGTCGTGCACGACGCTATCGGCTTGCGCTGCCCCTCGACCTCGACGAGGCATTGGCGGCACGCGCCGACCGGGTCGAGCAGCGGGTGGTCGCAGAAGCGCGGGATCTCGATGCCGAGCATCTCGGCGGCGCGGATCACCAGCGTGCCCTTCGGCACGGTGATCGACTGCCCGTCGATCGTCAGGGTCACCAGATTGGTCTCCACCGTTGTCATCGCCGCGACCTCCCGAACGTCGTCGACTTCTCCGGGTCGAAGGGGCACCGCCCGAGGCGGGCATGCTCGAGGTACTCGTGGCGGAACAGCGCCAGCGACGACGTGATGGGGGCGCCCGCCGCGTCGCCGAGGGCGCAGAACGACTTCCCGACGATGCTGTCGGTGATGTCCTTAAGCTTCTCCAGATCGCCCGGCCGCCCCTGTCCGTCCTCCAGGCGCTGCATCATCTCCACCAACCAGTAGGTGCCCTCGCGGCAGGGCGTGCACTTGCCGCACGACTCGTGCTTGTAGAACTCGCTCCACCGCAGCACCGCGCGCACCACGCAGGTCGTCTCGTCGAAGAGTTGCAGCGCCTTGGTGCCGAGCATCGACCCGGCCTCGGCGACGCCCTCGTAGTCGAGGGGGACGTCGAGGTGGTCGGCGGTGAACAACGGCGTTGACGATCCGCCCGGCGTCCAGAACTTCAGTTCGTGCCCGGGTCGCATGCCGCCGGCGCGGTCGAGGAGTTCGCGCAGCGTGATGCCCAGCGGCGCCTCGTACTGACCGGGGTTCGCCACGTGCCCGGACAGCGAGTACAGGGTGAAACCGGGTGAGCGCTCGGTGCCCATCTGCCGGAACCAATCGGCGCTGTTGCGCAGGATGGCCGGGACGCTGGCGATGGACTCGACGTTGTTGACGACGGTGGGGCTGGCGTAGAGCCCGGCCACCGCGGGGAACGGCGGGCGCAGGCGCGGCTGGCCGCGACGCCCCTCGAGGGAGTCGAGCAGCGCCGTCTCCTCGCCGCAGATGTAGGCGCCCGCGCCGGCGTGCACGACGATGTCCAGGTCGAAACCCGACCCCAGGATGTTCCGGCCCAGCAGCCCGGCGTCATACGCCTCGGCGACGGCGTCGCGCAAGCGGGCGATGACCGAGGCGACCTCGCCGCGGACGTAGATGAAGGCGTGGTCGGAGCGGATCGCGTAGCTCGCGATGATCATGCCCTCGATCAACGTGTGCGGGGATGCCAGCAGCAGCGGCATGTCCTTGCAGGTGCCCGGCTCGGACTCGTCGGCGTTGACGACGAGGTAGTGCGGCTTGCCGTCGCCCTGCGGGATGAACGACCACTTCTGGCCGACCGGGAAGCCGGCGCCGCCGCGGCCGCGCAGCCCGGAGGCCTTGACGATCTCGATCACCTCGTCGGGCGCGAGGCCCAGCGCCTCCTTGAGCCCGTGGTAGCCGCCCGCGTAGCGGTAGCTCTCCAGCGTCCACGACTGCGGCTGCCCCCAGTTGCTGCTGAGCACCGGCGGCTTCGGCGGCTCGACCATCCGCTCGCCGAGGGTGAAGCGTCCGATGTCGTCGGGGTGCGGGGGCTCGGGGGTGTCGGCGCCGGCCAGCAGTCGGGACACCTTGCGGAAGGAGCAGAGCGTCGGCACGCCGCGGCTCGGTGCCGGGTCGACGCCGGCGCGCAGATCGTCGACGAGTTCGACGCTGCGCGCGGGTGTCTGGTCGTCGTAGAACTCCCAGTTGACCATCACGACGGGGGCGTAGTCGCAGGCCGCGTTGCACTCGACGTGCTCGAGGGTGATGCGGCCGTCGGCGGTCGTCTCGCCCGGCTCGATGCCGAGGTGTTCGGCTAGCGTCGCCAGAATCTCGTCGCCGCCCATCACCGCGCACGTGGTGTTGGTGCAGACGCCGACCAGGTATTCGCCGGTCGGCTCGCGGCGGTACATCGAATAGAACGTCGCGACGGCCGCGACCGCGGCGCGGGTCAGGCTGAGTTGGTCGGCGCAGAAGCCGATGCCGGCCTTGGTGAGGTAGCCGTCGCGGGCCTGCACCAGGTGCAGCAGCGGCAGTAGGGCCGAGCGCGACTGCGGGTATCGGGCGATGATCTTCGCCGCGTCCTCGGCCAGGGCCGCGGTGGCCTTATCGGAGTACGACTCCGGGCCGAGGAAGGTGATCTGCGGATGCGGCGTCGCGTCGTGACCGGGCAGGCCGAGCGGGATCGGCTGCGCCGCGGTCTCCGGGTTGAGCTCGGTCGTCATCGATCCACCCCTCCCATCACCGGGTCGATGCTGGCGACCGCGGTGATGACGTCGGCGACCATGCTGCCCTCGCACATCGCGGCGACCGCCTGCAGGTTCGTGAACGACGGGTCGCGGAAGTGCACCCGGTACGGGCGGGTGCCGCCGTCGGAGACCATGTGCACGCCGAGTTCGCCGCGCGGCGACTCGATCGCCGTGTAGCACTGGCCCGGCGGGACGCGGAAGCCCTCGGTGACGAGCTTGAAGTGGTGGATCAGCGACTCCATCGACTGGCCCATGATCTTGGCGATGTGCTCGGGGGAGTTGCCCTGGCCGTCGGGGCCGATGGCGAGGTCGGCGGGCCAGCCGAGCTTCCCGTCCTCGACGATGACCGGGCCGGGCTCGGAGAGTCGCTCGACGCACTGCCGCGCGATCTTGAGCGACTCGTGCATCTCGGCGACGCGCACCAGGTAGCGGCCGTAGGAGTCGCAGGTGTCGACGACCGGCACGTCGAAGTCGTAGGTCTCGTACCCGCAGTACGGCGCCGCGCGGCGCAGGTCGTGCGGCAGGCCCGTCGAGCGCAGGCACGGGCCGGTGACGCCGAGCGCCATGCAGCCGGCCAGGTCGAGGAAGCCGACGCCCTGGGTGCGGGCCTTCCAGATGTAGTTGTCGGTCAGCAGCTTCTCGACCTCGCCGATCTGCTCGGGCAGCACGTCGAGGGTCTCGCGGATCTTTGCCAGCGCCCCGTCGGGCAGGTCCTGGGCGACGCCGCCGGGCCGGATGTAGGCGTGGTTCATGCGCAGGCCGGTGATCGCCTCGAAGACGTCGAGGATGGTCTCGCGGGCGCCGAAGCCGAGGAACATCGGGGACATCGCGCCCAGCTCCAGCCCGCCGGTGGCCAGTGCCACCAGGTGCGACGAGATGCGGTTGAGCTCCATCAGCAACACGCGGATGGTGGTGGCGCGCTCCGGGATCTCGTCGGTGATGCCGAGGAGCCGCTCGACGCCGAGGCAGTAGGCGACCTCGTTGTGGAAGGGCGCGAGGTAGTCCATCCGGGTCACGAAGGTGACGCCCTGCGTCCAGGTGCGGTATTCGAGGTTCTTCTCGATCCCGGTGTGCAGGTAGCCGATGCCGCAGCGCGCCTCGGTGACCGTCTCGCCGTCGATCTCCAGGATCAGGCGCAGCACCCCGTGCGTCGACGGGTGTTGCGGGCCCATGTTGACGACGATCCGCTCCTCGCCGGGCTCATTGGCGGCGCGTTCGCGGACGGCGGCGACGACCTCGTCCCAGTCGCGTCCGGTGACCCCGATGGTGCTGCTCACTGGTACGACCTCCGGCGATCCGGGGGCTGCACGGTCGCGCCCTTGTACTCGACGGGCACGCCGCCGAGCGGGTAGTCCTTGCGCTGCGGGTGGCCCTCCCAGTCGTCGGGCATCTCGATGCGCGTCAGCGCGTGGTGGCCGTCGAAGACGATGCCGAAGAAGTCGTAGGTCTCGCGCTCGTGCCAGTCGTTGGTCGGGTAGACGCGGCACAGGCTGGGGATGTGCGGGTCGGTGTCGGGGGCGCAGACCTCCAGGCGCACGACGCGGTTGTGGGTGATCGACTGCAGCGGGTAGACCGCGTGCAGTTCGCGGCCGGTGTCGTCGGGGTAGTGCACGCCGGAGACGCCGCGGCACAGCTCGAAGCGCAGGTCGGGTTCGTCGCGCAGGACGGCGGCGACGATCGGCAGGTAGTCGCGGTGGACGAAGACGGTGAGTTCGCCGACGTGGACGTGGGCCTTCTCGATCGCGGCGTCGGGGCTCACGTCCTTGGCGGCGAGGGCGGTGCGCAGCGCCTGCAGGAGGTCGTCGAAGTAGCCGCCGAAGGGGGGCGTCGTGGTGCCGCCGAGTTCGACGGCACGGGTGAGCCGGCCGTAGCCGGAGGTGTCGCCGCTGTCGTCGTTGCCGAAGAGGCCGGTACGGGTGGTGATGGTGTCCGGCGCCGTGTCGGGGCGTCGTGCGACGTCGCTCATCGCAGCAGCCCCTTGAGCTCGATGGTCGGGCGGGAGTCGAGGGCGGCCTGTTCGGCGGCGGCGATCGCCTCGGCGCGGTTGGCGCCCAGCGGCATCTCCTGGATCTTCTCGTGCAGCTTGAGGATCGCGTTCAGCAGCATCTCCGGCCGCGGCGGGCAGCCGGGCAGGTAGATGTCGACGGGGACGACGTGGTCGACGCCCTGCACGATCGCGTAGTTGTTGAACATGCCGCCCGACGACGCGCAGACGCCCATCGCCAGCACCCACTTTGGCTCGGCCATCTGGTCGTAGATCTGGCGCAGGACCGGGGCCATCTTCTGGCTGACCCGGCCGGCGACGATCATCAGGTCGGCCTGGCGCGGGGAGGCGCGGAACGCCTCCATCCCGAACCGGGCGAGGTCGTAGCGGCCCGACGTCGTCGCCATCATTTCGATCGCACAGCACGCCAGGCCGAAGGTCGCGGGCCACAGCGAGCCCTTGCGCATGTACCCGGCGAGACCCTCGACGGTGCTCAGCAGGAAGCCGCTCGGTACCTGTTCCTCGATGCCCATCGCGTCAGTCCCACCCGAGTCCGCCGCGCCGCCATTCGTAGGCGTAGGCGACGGACACGTTGACGATGAACAGGGCCATGGCGGCCAGGCCGAACCAGCCGAGCGAGTCGAAGGCGACCGCCCACGGATAGAGGAAGACGATCTCGATGTCGAAGATGATGAACAGCATCGCGGTGAGGTAGTACTTCACCGGAATCCGTTGCACCGCACGGTCTTGCGGCAACGGCTCGATCCCGCACTCGTAGGCGTCGAGCTTCGCGCGGTTGGCCCGGCGGGGCCCCACGAAGGACGCGATGCCGACGGAGAACACGGCAAACGCGACCGCGATTCCGCCGAGCACGAGGATCGGTAGGTAGGCGTTCATTTCGACTATCACCTCCGCAGGGGAGTGGCTGATGTGACTTGAGTCTCACACTACTCACGGTCGCCGATTCCCGCGTCGCGGTTTCGCTTCGAAGCCCCGAGTGGGCGGTCAAACAACGCCGAGTGGGCGGTCAAACAACGCCGAGTGGGCACCAAAATCGCGCCGAGTGGGCGGCTAGACGTGCGCGCGGATCAGGGCGGTCATGACCGAGCCGAGTTCCACCGGGTCGACGGGGAGCGCGGCGGTGGCGTCGGCGCGCGACCAGTCGGCCAGCCACCGGTCGGCCTGCCGCGCGATGAGGACCAGCAGCGGCGGACAGGGCTCGTATTCGTCGCGGATCTGCTTTGCCAGCCCCATGCCCCCGACGGGCGTCGCCTCGCCGTCGAGGATCACCAGATCGAGCCGGCCCTGGTCGAGTTCGCCCAGCACCGCCGGGCCGGTGGCCAATTCGGTGAAGGCGAGCTCGGGCAAGTCCGGCCGCAGGGTCGTGCCGAGGGCGGTGACGACCTGCTCGCGCGTCCGCGCGTTCGGCGAGTAGACACCGATGCGCAGCGCGATCCGGGGCGGGTCGGGACTGTCGCTCACGAGGCCGATGCTAGCGCCGGTCGCCCGCCGGTGATGACACAATCGCTGCCATGACGCGCTCCGCCCGGCCGACGGCCGCCGTTCTCGGCGGTGGGATCAGCGGTCTGTGCGCGGCGATCGCGCTCCGGCAACGCGGCTGGGACGCCGTGGTCTTCGAGGAGACCGAGAGCGTCGTGGTGGGTGCCGGCATCACCATCTGGGCCAACGGCTTGTCCGGACTCGACGTCCTCGGCGTCGCCGACGACGTGCGAGCGGCGGCCGGCGACATGACCCTGGTACGGATCGTCGACTGGCGCGGCCGCGAGCTGATGCGGCAGCGGTCGGAAGCGGGCACGCTCGTCGCACTGCACCGCCGCGATCTCAACGCAGCGCTCCTCGCCGCGCTGCCCGACGACGTCGTGCACACGCAGACCTCCGCGACCGTCGTCGACGCGAAACGGGGCGTCGTGGAGGCGGACGGGCGGGAGCAGCAGTACGACCTGGTCGTCGCGGCCGACGGTGTCCACAGCGAGACGCGCACGCGGTGGTGGCCGGAGGCCGGCGGAGAGCGGGACTGCGGAATCCGTGCGTGGCGGGCCGTCGTCGACGGGGCTGCGGCCGAAGCACTCACCGTGTGGTGTCCGGCCGGGGAGTGTGGGATCTTGCCGCTGCCCGACGACACCACCTACGTCTTCGGCGCGTCGCGCGGGCGGGCGCGTGATGCGGGCCTGGCTTACTTCGACGATTGGGTCGAACCGGTGCCGTCGCTGCTGCGCGAAATCGACGAGCCGATCGTGCACGACCTCACCGACCTCGACCCGGTTCGACGCCCGGTGAAGGGCCGCACGGTGCTCATCGGCGACGCCGCCCATGCGCTCCGGCCGCACCTCGGCCAGGGTGCCGGCCTATCGATCGAAGACGCCGTCGTACTCGGGCAGCACTGCTCGTCGTCGGGCCGCTTCGACGGCGAGGGGTTCGCCAAGGCACGTCGTCGACGGTGGGCGGCGGTGTCGCTGTTGGCGCGCCGGGCGTCGTCGGTGATGATGCCGACTAACCCGGTGTTCGGCGCGACCCACCGGTTGGCGCCGCTGATGCCGGACCGACTGATGATGGGGGCCGTCGACCGGATTGCCGGCTGGCGGGCCTGACCGCCCACTCGGTGCAATTCGACCGCCCACTCGGCGTTGTTTGACCGCCCACTCGGCGGAAGTAGGGGCGTCAGAGGGCGGTCGAGAAGCCCGACCGCCGCTCGTGGACCTCCTGGGCCAGCTCGACGAGCCGGTCGATCAGCGACGAGTAAGACAGCCCCGTCGCCTCCCACATCTTCGGGTACATCGACGCGGGGGTGAACCCCGGGATCGTGTTGATCTCGTTCAGCAGCCAACCGCGCCCGGGTCCGCTGCGGTAGGACTCCTCGTAGAAGAAGTCGACGCGCGCCAGACCCTGGCAGCGCAACCCGCGGTAGCAGCGGATGGCCAGCTCGCGGACCTCCGCGATCGCCTCGTCCGACAGCTTCGCCGGGATCTGCAGCTTGGCGTTGCCGGTGACGTACTTGTCCTCGTAGTCGTAGAAGTCCGACCCGGGCAGCACCTCGCCGGGCAGCGACGCCTCGGGCCGCGCGTTGCCCAGCACGGCGACCTCGATCTCGCGCGCGGTGATGCCCTCCTCGATGACCAGGACGTCGTCGTAGGCGAGCGCGGTCTTCAGCGCGACGGCCAGCTCGTCCTCGGTGCCGGCCTTCGTGATGCCCACCGACGACCCCATGTTCGCGGGCTTCACGAACACCGGCAGGCCCAGCTCGCCGACGGCCTTGGCGATGGTGGCCTGCTCGTCGTCGATGCCGTGGCGATGCTCGATCCACTTGCACTGCGGGATGTCGCGGTAGGCGGCGACGTCCTTGGCCATCGCCTTGTCCATGCAGACGGCCGACCCCAGCACCCCGGACCCGACGTACGGCATGCCGAACAGCTCGAGCAGCCCCTGCAGCGTGCCGTCCTCGCCGTGGGGACCGTGCAGCAGCGGCAGCACGACGGTTGCCGCGGCGGGATCGGAGCCGCGCAGCGCCACCAGCGGCTCCACCGCGGGGCCCTCGGGCTTCAGCGAGTTGCCCAGGTCGCCGCCCGCGGCCAGCGCCTCGACGGCGGCGGTCGGCGTCACCCACTCACCCGCGCGGGTGATGGCGACGGGCACCAGGTCGTAGCGGGAGCGATCGGCCGCGGCCAGCACATGGGCGGCGGTGATGCAGGAGATGTCGTGTTCGGCGGAGGCGCCGCCGAACAGGACGACGAGGCGCAGCTTGGCGTCGGCGGCGTCGGGCATGGGTGCAACCCTATAGCGTGTACGCGTGCACTTCACCACCGCAGAGATCGCCGCGGCCACCGGCGGCACGGCCCTCGGGGCCGACGTCACCGTCGACGGCGCCAGCATCGACTCGCGCACCCTGACGGCGGGCCAGCTCTTCGTCCCGATCGTCGCCGAGCGCGACGGCCACGACTTCCTGCCCGCCGCCCTCGCCGCCGGTGCGCCCGCTTACCTCACCAGCCGCGACGACACCCCGCCGCCCGACGGCATCGGCGCGATCCGCGTCCCCGACAACGCCCTCGCCCTGCGGGCCCTCGGCCGCGCCGCGCGCACGCGCATCGGCGACCGCGTCGTCGGCGTGACCGGCTCGGTCGGCAAGACGTCGACGAAGGATCTGCTCGCCGGGGTTCTGGAGACCACCTACCAGACGGCCGCCAGTGCGAAGTCGTTCAACAACGAACTCGGCCTGCCGCTGACGCTGTTCGGCGCGGTCGACGGCACCGAGGCCGCCGTGCTGGAGATGGGCGCCCGCGGCATCGGACACATCGCGACGCTGTGCGAGATCGCCGCGCCGACCGTCGGCGTGCTGACCCGCGTCGAGGGCGTGCACCTGGAGAACTTCGGCTCGATCGAGGCCGTCGCGCAGACCAAGGGCGAACTCGTCGAATCGTTGCCCGACAGCGGCATCGCCGTCCTCAACGCCGACGACCCGAACGTCGCCGCCATGGCCCACCGCACGAGCGCGCGCGTCCTCACCTACAGCGCCGACGGCAACAGCGCCGACCTCACCGCCAGCGACGTCACCCTCGACGACCAGCTGCGCGCCTCGTTCACCCTGCACTCGCCGTGGGGCACCATCGGAGTGCGCCTCGGCGCGCGCGGCGAGCACCAGGTCGGCAACGCCCTGGCCGCCGCGGCCGCCGGCGCCGGACTCGGCGTCGACCTCGAACAGGTCGCCGCCGGCCTCCTGGGCGCCGCGCTGTCCGGGCTGCGCATGGAGCTGGCGACGACCGCCTCGGGCTTCACCGTCATCAACGACGCCTACAACGCCAACCCGACGTCGATGGCGGCCGCACTCAAGGCGCTGGCCCAGCTCGATGCACCTGCCCGCGTTGCGGTGCTGGGCACCATGGCCGAGCTCGGCGACGATTCTGCGCAGGCGCACCGCGGGGTCGCCGACCTCGCGTCGTCGCTGGGGATCGACGTGATCGCCGTCGACGAGCCGACCTACGGCGACGGTGTCACCCATGTGCCCGATGCCGCCGCCGCCGCCGAGCGCGTCACCGCCCTGGGTGCGCCGCGCGCCGTTCTCGTCAAGGGCAGTCGGGTGGCCGCACTCGAGCGGGTCGCCGAGCTACTTGCCGCGGACCAGTAGCGGCAACAGGCGCCGCGTCTTCTCGTCGGTCCAGTCGTCGGGTTCGAGGATCTTCGCCCACGCGAACGGCACCACCCGCAGGTAGTGGTGGCCGTGACCGTCGGGCACCCCGTTCGCGACGGCCATGTCGGCGGACACCTGTAGGAAGGTGACGACGGGGATCCAGCGCATCACCGGCAGCACGTCGCGCCCGCGGGGCTCCTTGAGCCAATCGGGCTCGGCGAACAGCAGGTTGGGGCTGAACCAGGTCACCGGGTCCGACGGGTGCTGCACGTAGACGACGCGGCTGCGCCGCCACTCGCCGGGCAGCTCGTCCAGGTCGTTCTCGTCGGCGAGGAACCGCACGTACCGCCCGTTGCCGAAGACCGGCCGCACCTGCGGCGACCCGGGTTCCCGGTTGCGCGTCGTGTCCTCCCACAGGCGGTTGTTGAACGTCGGGCCGGTGAACAGGGCGCCGTCGGTGCGGGCGGCGATCGCCGGAATGGAGCCGAACGGCGCCTCCCCGGCGAAGCTGCCGAGTGATTCACCGAAGACGACGAGCTTCGGTCGCCGCGCCTCGGGGATGTCGCGGACCCGCTCGCTCACCGCCTCGAAGAGCGCGGCGCCGGCCTGGCGGGCGCGTTCCTTGTCGACGAGGAAGGAGATCCAGCTCGGCAGGTACGAGTACTGCATCGACACCAGTGCGGTGTCGCCGTTGTACATGTACTCGAGCGTGTCGATCTCGGACTTGTTCAACCAGCCCAGGCCGGTGGCGTTGCCGATCGCGATGAGTTTGCGCTGGAAACCCCCG
This sequence comes from Gordonia sp. (in: high G+C Gram-positive bacteria), assembly GCF_047602025.1. Classification (GTDB taxonomy): domain Bacteria; phylum Actinomycetota; class Actinomycetes; order Mycobacteriales; family Mycobacteriaceae; genus Gordonia. Next base: position 208,885 of record NZ_JASGII010000001.1, read on the forward strand.
GTGCGCTCGAGTTCGCGGACCGCCGCCGCGGCGATGTCGTTCAACTCCTTCCCCGAACCGAGTCCGGCGTAGACCCGGATCGGTTCCTTCGCCGGCTCCCCGTTGAACGCCGTCAGCTGCGCGACCGTCGGGCCCGACGCGATGTTGACGCGCCCCTCCCGGCCGAGGGAATCCCAGCTGACCGTCGAACCCGGGCCGCCCGAGCGCAAGGCGGAGGTGGGTGGCGGCCGATCGGCCTGCTGCTCGTTGTTGGCCGCGGCGAAGCTGTTGTTGAGCGCGCGCATGACGTTCTCGACGAGGACGCCGTTGACCAGCATCACCGTCAGCGCGATCGCCACGTAGACGCCGAGGGCGGTCGCCAGTCGCGGCGGGATGACCTTCTGCAGTTGTCGCACCAACCAGCGCATCCCGATCAGCCACGCCTTGCCGAGCACCATCAGCACCGCGAAGACCAGGGCGGCGACGACCAGCACCTTGGGCACCGCGCCGAAACCGATCCGGTCGACGCCCATCAGATCGCGGATCCCGTTCTGCCAGCGGACGTACCAGTACGTCAGCAGCACCGCGTCGAAGGCCGCCACGAACCCCAGCGCCCACCACCAGAACCGCTGCGGCCGCGGCCACGGTGTCGCCCGCGACACCATGAACCGGGTCAGCCACGTGAACGCCGTGCCCAACGCGTAGCCGGAGGCGGCGGCCGCACCCGCCACCACCGCCTGGAAGAGCCAGGTGCGCGGCAGCAGCGACGGCGTCGCCGACGCCATCAGCAGGACGGTTGCTCCGACCATCCCGCCGAACGACAGGTGGCGGAAGCGTTGCCGCGCACCCCACTCCGCGACGGGTGTGGCTTCCGGCGTCGTCATCGCCGGTGTCAGTCGTCGGTCGACAGGCGCGGCAGCAGCCGCTCGGTCTTCTCGTCGGTCCATCCGGCCGGCTGCAGGATCTTGTTCCAAGCGAACGGGATGGCCCGCAGGTAGCTGTGGCCGTGCCCGTCGGGGACGTGCGTGGCGACGGCCATGTCCGCCGACACCTGCAGGAAGGTGACGACCGGGATCCAGCGCACCACCGGCAGCACGTCGCGGCCGCGGGGTTCCTTGAGCCAGTCGGGCTGCTTGAACAGCAGGTTCGGGTTGAACCAGGTGATCGGGTCGGACGGGTGCTGGATATAGGCCAGCCGCTCGTCGGGGGTCCACGGGGCGTTCGGGCGGTCGAGGTCCTTCTCGGTGGCGATGAAGCGGACCTGGGCGCCGTTCTGGTAGATCGGCAGCACCTCGGGGGTGCCCTTCTCGCGGCCCCGGACGGTGTCCAGCCACAGCTGGTTGTTGAACGTCGGACCGGAGAACAGGGCGCCGTCGGTGCGCGCCGCGATCGTCGGGATGGAGCCGAACGGGGACTCGCCGGCGAAGCTGCCGAGCGATTCGCCGAAGACGACGAGCTTCGGCCGCTGTCCCTCCGGGAGGGTGCGGACCTTGGCGCTCACCTTCTCGAACAGCTGGATGCCGGCCTGGCGGGCGCGCTCCTTGTCGACGAGGAAGGAGATCCAACTCGGCAGGTACGAGTACTGCATCGACACCAGCGCGCTGTCGCCGTTGTACATGTACTCCAACGAGTCGATGTAACCCTTGTTCAACCAGCCGCTGCCCGTCGACGACCCGACGGCGATGACCTTGCGCTGCAGGCCGCCGGTGCGCTCGAGCTCGCGGACCGCGGCGTCGGCGATGTCCGAGAGCGTCGGGGCGGTGTCGAGGCCGGCGTAGACGCGGATCGGTTGCATCGCTGGGGTGCCGTTGAACTCGGTCAACTGCTCGACGGTGGGGCCGGTGCCCATGTTCGTGCGGCCCTCGCGGCCCAGCGAGCTCCAGCTCACCGTCGACCCCGGACCGCCCGAGCGTAGCGGCGACGTCGGTGCGACGGTGTCGGGCTTGGTCTCGTTGTTGGCCGCGGCGAAGGAGCTGTTGAGGACCTTCATGATGTTGTCGACCAGCACGCCGTTGACCAACATGACGGTCAGCACCAGTGCGATGGCGCCACCGGCGACGGTGGCGATGCGCGCCGGGATGAACGAGCGCAGCAGGCGGACCAGCCACACGACGGCCCGCGCCCACAGCTTCCCGATGTAGACGAAGAGCAGGAACACCACCAGGGTCAGCGCCAACATCGCGGCGACGGCCAGCAGCGGGTTGCCCAGGCGCTCGACGCTCATCAGATCGCGGATCTGGTTCTGCCAGTGCACGCACCAGTAGGCCATCACGATGGCGTCGATCGCGGCGACGAAGGCCAGGCCCCACCACCAGAACTTCTGCGGGCGCGGCCACGGTTCGTCGCGCCCGATCATGTACCGCGCCAGCCAGGTGATGAAGACGCCCAGCCCGTAGCCGACCGCCGCCGCGCCGCCGGAGATCACGGCCTGGAAGTACCAGCTGCGCGGCAGCAGCGACGGCGTCATCGACGCCAGCAACAGGATCGTCGCGCCCACCAGGCCGCCGTACGACCAGTACGACATATGCTCGCGGAAATCCCGCAACGGCTTGCGGGGAGTACGGGTGGTCGTCGGCATCGGCGGTCCTTCGATCAGCGGCAGGGACCCGGCCAACCTATCAAGCAGGAAGCGTCAATCGTCGTGGTTGGCGGCGTTCGCGACGATGGTGTCGTGCAGCCATTGCGCGAGGCCCGGGGCCAGGTCCTCGTAGGTCTTGGTGAACCGCTCGTCGGCGACGTACATCTGCGCGAGGTTCACCTGCATCGTGTGGCTGCAGTCGTAGAACCGGTTGATGGCGGCGCGGTGCCGCTCGGCCAAGGCGTTCGCCTCGTCGGTGCCCGGCTCGGTGCCGGCGGTCAGCGCCGCGACCAGCGCAGCGTTGAGCGCATCCTGCTCGTCCTTCACCTCTTGCCACTGCGCCTTGGACATCGTCGACGTCCGCGCGCGGCTCTGCCGCCACGCGTCGGTCTCGCCCCAGCGCTCCTGCGCTTCCGCCGCATACTCCTCGCCCAGCCAGTCGTCGCCGAAGATCTCGGCCTGCTCGGCCGCGGTCAGTCGGGTGCCGTTCTTCTTGGTAGCCATCAGTTCCTCCAGGGCCGCGACCATCCGGTGCAAGCGATCGATCCGCTCGGCCAGCAACTTGCGCTGGTCCTCGAGCTGGGACACCTCGTCGGTGCCCGAATCGTCGAGCAGGGTCGCAATCTGCTCCAGGGAGAGGCCGACCTCGCGGTAGACGAGGACGCGGTTCAACCGTTCGACGTCGGCGTCGGAATACAGCCGATAGCCCGACCAGCTCCGCCCGCTGGGCACCACCAGACCGATGTGGTCGTAGTGGTGCAGCGTGCGGACGCTGACGCCGGTCAGCTCGGCGGTCTCGCCGACCGTCAAGGATCCCCCGGCGTCGTCGCCGACCGACAGGTGGTTGCTCTCTTCGCTCACGCCGACCAGCGTCGCCCCTGACGTCGCGTCAGGGTCAAGCCCTCAGTTGGGAATCTGGAAGACGAAGGCGTCGTCACCCTTGGCGCAGGCGGCCAGGATGTTCTCGGCCTCCGACGGTCCGCAGGTCCAGCCGTTGACGGTCTGCTTCTGGCCGGTGGCGATCTTGGGGCCGTACTGCTCGGCGACCGCCTTGGCGTCGGCGCACTTGATCTTGCCCTTGAGGATCACCAGCTCCAGCGAGCCGTCCGGACCCTGCGTCGCACCGCACTTGGTGCCGGGCACGTCGGGGACGACGCGGTCGGCCGGGACCGAGGCGGGCGGCGGCACGCGCGGGCCGCCCTCGATGGCGATGCCGTCCCTGCCCTTGGAGGTCGACGGCTCGGCCGACTTGGACTTGGACGGCACGTACGAGGTGGCCGGGGTCGTGGTCGCCTCGATCGACGTCGGGTCCGGCGTCACGGTGTCAGAGGTGGAGCAGCCGATCAGGCCGAGCCCGGCGATGCCGACGACGGCGGCGCTGCCGACCAGGCGGCCGATGGTCTTGGTGTTTGCAAACATGCTCGTCAGGGTAGCGAACCGCCGCCAGGTTTTGATGAATGTGCGGACTGCCTGCGAGAATGCGCGGGTGGCAAACGCAGCGACCGGGTTCACCGTGGGCACCCGCCTCGAATCCGGCCGGGGTCGCACCGGCGTGATCACGACGCCCCACGGCGACATCGCCACCCCCGCGTTCATCCCGGTCGGCACGAAGGCGACGGTCAAGACGGTCGTACCCGAGTCCGTCGCCGAGCTGGGCGCGCAGGCCGTGCTGGCCAACGCCTACCACCTGTACCTGCAGCCGGGACCGGACATCGTCGACGCCGCGGGTGGGCTCGGCGCCTTCATGAACTGGCCCGGCCCGACCTTCACCGACAGCGGCGGCTTCCAGGTCATGTCGCTGGGCGCCGGTTTCCAGAAGGTCATCGAGATGTCGGCGACATCGGCCCCCGACGACGAGAAGGTCGCCGCCGGCAAAGAGCGACTCGCCGCCGTCGACGACGACGGGGTGACCTTCAAATCGCACATCGACGGGACGACGCACCGGTTCACGCCAGAACTGTCGATGCAGATCCAGCATCAGCTGGGCGCCGACATTATCTTCGCCTTCGACGAGCTGACCACCCTGATGAACACCCGCGGCTACCAGGAGAACTCGTTGGAGCGCACGCGACGGTGGGCGATCCGCTGCCTGGTCGAGCACAATCGGCTGTCGGTCGAGCGCAGTCACCGACCGCAGCAGTCGCTGTGGGGAGTCGTGCAGGGCGCCCAGTACGAAGACCTGCGCCGCAAGGCCGCGCGCGATCTCGCCGCGCTGGGAGCGGCCGACGCGGAACACGGCGGCAAGGGCTTCGGCGGCTTCGGGATCGGCGGGGCGTTGGAGAAGGACAACCTCGGCACCATCGTCGGGTGGGTCACCGACGAGTTGCCGGAAGACAAGCCCCGGCACCTGCTGGGCATCAGCGAGCCCGACGACGTCTTCACCGCCATCGAGAACGGCATCGACACCTTCGACTGCGTCTCGCCGACGCGCGTCGCCCGCAACGGCGCGGTCTACACCCGCGACGGCCGCATCAACATCACCAACCGTCGTTTCCGCGACGACTTCGCCCCGCTCGACGCCGAGCTGACGAACTACAGCTCGCAGTATTCGCGTGCCTACCTGCATCACCTGTTCAAGGCGAAGGAGGGGCTCGGCCCGACGCTCGCGACGCTGCACAACCTCTCGTTCGTCACCGAGATGGTCGACGGCGCGCGTCGGGCGATCGAAGCGGGGCGGTACGCCGACTACCGGGACGACTTCCTGGGGCGCTATTACGCGAAGCGCTGACACCTTCTGCGCCTCAGCGCGGTCCCGAGGGGCATATCCCCTCGACACCCGTGTCAGGCGCAGAAAATGTCAGGGTCGAACACCCACGGATCACTAGGGATGAGCTCGGGGTTGAATCCGAACCGCTTGAGCAGCACCGCCGCGTCGACCGACTCACCCTCGTCGGCCAGGCCCAACGACCGGGCCATCGCGTCCACCACCTGCTGCGTCGAGATGCCCCGCTCGGCGAGATCGGCCAGTGTCACCGCGCCGTCGCGCTTGGACAAGCGTCGCCCGTCGGCGTTGACCACCAGCGGCACGTGCCAATACTCCGGCGGCTCGTCGCCGAGGAGGGTGGTCAGATGCGCCTGCCGGGGCGCCGACGACAGCAGGTCGTCGCCGCGGACCACCTGGTGGACGCCCGATTCGGCATCGTCGACGACGACGGCCAGGTTGTAGGCGGGCGTCCCGTCGCCGCGGCGCAGCACGAAGTCGTCGACCGGGCCGGTGTAGCGACCCTCGGCGTCGCCGTGGAACCGGTCGATGACGCTGAACTCGTCGACGTCGGCGCGCAGCCGGATCGCCGGCGGGCGGCCCGATGCCCGCCGCTCGGCGAGCTCGGTCGCGGTCAACCTCAAGCACGTCCCCGGATACGCCCCCTCGGGTGCGTGTGGCGCGCGCGGAGCGTCGAGGATCTCCCGTCGCGAGCAGAAGCACTCGAAGGTTCGTCCCGCGGCGGTGAGGGCGTCGACGATCTCGTCGTAGCGCTCCCGCCGCGCGGATTGGTAGCGCACCGGCCCGTCCCAGTCGATGCCGATCGCGGTGAGGTCGGCGAGCTGGCGCCGGTCGGCGCCTGCCACCGTGCGGTCGTCGAGATCCTCCATCCGCATCAGGAACTCGCGCCCGGTGCTGCGCGCGAACAACCACGCCAACAGCGCGGTGCGCAGGTTGCCGACATGCAGATCTCCCGAGGGAGAGGGGGCATAGCGACCGGCGGACATGAGCTGAACCCTAGTGCGCCCGTCGGTGACAGATGGAACGATGAACCCCGTGGACCTCCCGGTGAACCCGCCCGTCGCCCCGATGCTCGCGAAGGCCGTCACGACGGTCCCGCCGCAGCCCGACGACGGTGCGACGTGGCTGTACGAGCCGAAGTGGGACGGGTTCCGGGTGCTCATCTTCCGCGACGGCGATGAGGTCGAGATGGTGTCGCGCGGCGGCAAGGACCTCGCGCGGTACTTCCCCGAGGTCGTCACGGCGGCGAAGGCGGAGCTGCCCGACAAGGTCGTGCTCGACGGCGAGATCGGGGTGCCCAAGCGGTTCGCCACCGGCGTGCACCGGCTCGACTGGGATGCGCTGAGTCAGCGCATCCACCCGGCGCAGTCGCGCATCGACATGCTCGCCGAGTCCACCCCGGCCATCGTCATCGGCTTCGACGCCCTCGCACTCGGCGCCAAGGACCTGATGGCTGAGCCCTTCGCCGACCGTCGCGCAGCACTCCTCGAGGCCACCGGGGGCGGGACCATCCGGGCCAGCCGCGTCACCGACGACACCGCGGTCGCCCAACGGTGGTTCTCGGCCTTCGAGGGCGCCGGGCTCGACGGGATCGTCGCCAAGGACCGTCGTGGCGCATACGTCCCTGGCAAGCGGGAGATGCTCAAGATCAAGCACAAGCGCACCGCGGATTGCGTCGTCATCGGCTACCGCGTGCACAAGAGCGGCACTGGCGTCGGCTCGTTGCTGTTGGGCCTGCACGGCGACGACGGGGAGCTCCGCATGGTCGGCGGGTCGAGCGCGTTCACCGATGCCAAGCGCCAGGAACTCCAGGCGATGCTGGAGCCGATGCGACTGGACCCCGACAAACCGCACCAGGGCGAGCTCACGCGCTGGCGGCAGGCCGGCACCGGCGAGTTCTACCCGGTGCGCCAGGAACTCGTGGCCGAGTTCGCCTACGACCAGATGGAGAACGGTCGCTTCCGACACACGGTCAAGTTCCTGCGCTGGCGCCCGGACCGCGACCCGGAGAGCTGCCGATACGACCAGCTCGAGGTGCCGCTCGACTACGACCTCTACTCGGTGCTGGAGGACTCCTGATGACTGGCGGGAGTGGCGGCGAGCGGGCCAAATCCAGCCCGGCGCTGGAGATCGACGTCGACGGCGTGCCGGTGCGGCTGTCGAGTCCGGACAAGCCCTTCTTCCCCGAGCTCGGCGACGACGCCGGTCGTAAGAAGGCGCTCTTCGACTTCTATGTGAACCTCGCCGGCACCGCGACCGAACCCGGCCCGCTGCTGCGCGCCCTGCTCCGACGGCCGACCTTCCTGCAACGCTTTCCCGACGGCATCACCGGCGACGAGGTCTATCAGAAGCATCTGCCCAAGAAGCACCCCGACTACCTGCACGAGACCGTCATCGAGTTCCCGTCCAAGCGCCTCGGCAACGCGTTGTGCCCGACGATTCCCGCCGACCTCGCATGGGCCGCGCAGATGGGCACGGTGACCTTTCACAGCTGGCCCACCGTCGACGGTGGCGAGGACGACCCCAACAACCACCCCGATCAGTTGCGCATCGACCTCGACCCGCCGGACGGTAAGGAGTTCCCCGAAGTGCGCTCGGTCGCCCTCGACGTCGTCAAACCAGTCCTCGACGAGTTGAACCTCCCCGGCTATGTGAAGACCTCCGGCAGTCGCGGCCTCCACGTCTTCATCCCGATCCGTCCGCAGTGGGACTTCATCGCCACCCGACGCTCGGTCATCGCCCTCGGCCGGGAGATGGAGCGGCGCGCACCCGACCGCATCACGATGTCGTGGTGGAAGGAGGAGCGCGGCGGCCGGGTGTTCATCGACTACAACCAGAACGCCCGCGACCGGTCGATGGCGTCGGCGTACTCGGTGCGCAAGAGCGCGACCGGGCGCGTCTCGACGCCGGTCACGTGGGACGAGCTCGTCGACGTCGATCCGCAGGACTTCACGATGGCGACGGTTCCCGGCCTGCTCGCCGACCGGGGCGACCCGTGGGCGGACATGACGACGGCCGCCGTCGGGATCGAACCGTTGCTCGAGATGGTCGCGCGCGACGACCAGCAGGGCCTCGGTGACCTGCCGTACCCGCCGAGCTTTCCCAAGATGCCGGGTGAGCCGCCCCGCGTGCAGCCGAGTCGCAAGGTGCCCGAGCACTGGGACCAATGGGGCAATCGTCGCCCCTGACCCTGGGCACGGCGAGCGGTCGGAGTTAGGGTGACCTCATGAAGCGCCTGACCGGAATCACCGCCGCCACAACCGCTCTCGCCTGCGCCCTCGCGCCGGCCGTCGCGCCCACCGCCACTGCGGCGCCGCGCGCGGCCATCAACGTCTATCTCGCCGACGGCACGACGCCGGTCGGGTCGACCGAACTCCACCCGGGCGACAAGCTCGTCGTCAAGGGCCGCGGCTTCGACCCCAACGCCAACACGTCGGGCTTCCCGCTGCCGGTGCCCCCGGGCGTCCCGCACGGCACCTTCATCGCGTTCGGCGCCTTCGCGCCGCACTGGAAGCCGTCGGCCGGTGCCCCCGAGTCGGCCCGCGCGACCGCGCGCAGCGGCGTGCAGTGGGCCATGTCGCGCAGCGCGCTGGGCCGCGTGCCGACCGCCCCGTTCGACTTCCGCCGCACCATCCGCCAACAGTGGGTGCCGCTGCGCCCGAACGGCACCTTTACCGCGACGCTGAAGCTCTCGACGCCCAAGGCGATCCCGGCCGGCGCCCGATGGGGCGTCTACACCTACGGCGGCGCCGGTTCGGACAACCCGGCGCAGGAACTGCGCGTGCCGGTCCGCTACAGCACCGCGCCGGGGCCCAACACCCCCGCCGAGCCGAAGCGGAACCTGATCTGGGCGTACACGCCGTCGTTCTACCGGACCGTCACCGGGACCACCGAGGGCACCGTCTCCGGCAGCGACGGCGCGACGGTCGACAAGGCCGGCCGCATGTCCTACGAACTGCGCGACGGCGTGCTGCGCGGCGGCAACGGCGTGCTGCGCTTCAAGGGCACCGTGGTGGCCTACACGCGCTTCCACCTGTACGAGGTCGCGCTGGCCGACCCGATCCTGCGGGTGCGCGGCGGCCGGGGCGTGCTGAGTATGCGGACCTCCACCACCAACATGAACGGCACCGACCGGCTGCGCCGCGTCGACGTCGCCGATGTCGACCTGCGGGGCGCCGGCGGTGCCGGCAAGCGCGGTGCCGCCGTGCGTTTCCGACCGGGGATCAGCCCCGAGGTACTCGCATTGCTCTCGACCGGCCCGGCGGCCCCGCTGGACCTGCGCCTGACCGACTAGGTCAGGACGCGGCGAATCCGTCGACCAACCACTTGCCGTTCTGCCAGGCCAACTCCATGCGGTTGACCGAGCGGGTGACGGTGCCACTGGGCAGGTTCGGGCCGGTCGTCGTGCTGGAGATGGTGAGCTTGACGACCGCCGTGGTCTTCGAGCACTCGGTGACGGACTCGTTCACAACCTGACTCTTGGTCGCGGCGCCCCGATAGGTCGGATTGCTTTCACGGATCCTGAAAACCGCGCCGGCCTGGTCGGCGAGCCGGGGGTAATACCGGGGCGTGGTGGTCTCGCGGAAGCGCTGGAGGTAGGCCTCCAGGGTCAGGTCTGCCTCCGTCGACATCGCGTCCTCTACGAACGACGTGGCAGCGTTCGCCACGCTGCCGCAGTGGTCCCGGGTCAGCAGCTTGTAGCCGACGAAACCGCCGACGCCCAGCACCGCGAGCCCGGCGACGACGGCCAGGGTGGCGAGGACCGCCTTCGCCGAACTCGGTTTGCCCGGCGGCGGGAACGCTCCCGGCGGCGGTATCGGTGGTGGTGGCAGCGGCGGTTGGGTCATGGCTCACCTCCGAAGGGGTCCGACGTAGAGCAGGAGGGTGTTGACGGCGTCGACCGCGGCCACCGGTACCCAGACCGCCGGACCGACCAGCGTGCTCAGTGCCGCCACGCCGGCGCCGAGGATCGCGACGCGCAGCACAACCTCCAGCAGCGGTTGGTGGATGGGCGCCTTGGGTGCGACGAACAGTCCCCACAGCACCGCGGCGGCGCCCACGACGAGCACGACCCACCCGAGGCTGACGACGGTGGAATCGCCCAGCCGCCACGCCCAGATCCCGAGCGCGACGAACGCGACGACCTCGACGACGAACGCGAGGACGTCGTTCGGGGTGATGGCTTCAGCGGTGGCCATGCCCCCGATCTAACCGCAGCGGGCGGGCGGCGACTAGGGGTTCATCGGCATGGCGCCCATCGGGCCGGGGCCATACAGGTTCGGTCCGCCGCCGCACTGCGTCGGGAGCACGAACGCGGTGCTCTTGGGCGGCACGATCGCGATCGACGGGATCTGCAGCCCGCCGGGGCAGGTGTACATGCCGTGGCCGATGCCGACGGCGTCGCCCTTGTTGGTGCACTTGGCGCCGACGCAGCGGATCTGCGGACCGGCTTCGGCCGGGCCGGCGACGGCAAGGACTACTCCGGCGGCGCCGATCGCGGCCGCGATGGCGAAGGTGACGCGGTGGGCTGTGCTCATTCTCGGTTCTCCTCCCGGGAACCACGGCCGCTGATGCAGCAGTGGCGATGATGAGTTTGCGAATCGGAATCTACGCCGCGTCTGATGCACGCGATGCGAAATCGAGTAGTCCACTACTCGCGCTCGCCCCGACGCGCGGCTCTAGCGTCGGCGATGTCCACAAACCCGACTGTTAGGACCAGATCATGCACACCAACCGAATCGCCGCCGCCCTCGCCGCCGTCACCGTGGCGGGCGGCCTCGCCGTCGTCGTCGCGCCGACCGCCGACGCCGCGGGCATCGCCACCGTCTCGTCGCGGAACGGAAAGCTCGTCGGTACCGCGCGGAACATGCGAACGGGCCTGAACGAGTGCGTCCTGCGCCGCGACGTGAAGCCGGAGATCGACGGTCCGTTGAGCGGATCGACCGACCACGGCACCATCAACCTCGCGCAGGGGCGGGTCAAGGGCTCGATGATCGCGCTGTCGTCGAAGCGCCTGCCGCGCGGCTGGTACAACGTCACGATGTCGTGCCTGCACGATCCGAGCGGGTATCCGACCCCCGAGGCGTCGCGCACCGCCCGCGTCTACAACAAGTAGCGCCTAGCGGAGGTACACCCGGCCGGCGCGGCCGCCGAGGTCGTTGGAGCGCTGATCGATGCAGCCGCCGCTGACCTCGTAGGTCGTCCGGCGGGGGAGTCGTTCGGAGTAGACGCGCACCACCGGACCGCGGCCGTGGCCCCAGTACTGCTTGTGGTTGTACCCGGTGGCCAGCGAGCCGAGCGCCTCGTCGACGAGTCCGCGGAAGATCCGCTTCATCTCACAGTCGATGCGCTGCGCCGGCAGGCCGGAGGCGATCATCACGATGCGGTCGCCCTGGGCGACGAAGCGGTACGACGGGCGGGCCTCGGCGGGCGCCGTGGTGGTCAGCAGGGCGCCGACGGCGACGGCGGAGACAGCGAGGCCGGTCACGGCGCGAGTTTTCATCATGCGACGAACACTATTACGCCCGCCGAGCTGCTGCTCGGCGGGCGCAATAATCGTTTCTCGTGTCCGTCCTACGTGACCGGGACCCGGATGGTCCCCGCGCGACGCAGGATCAGGTGCGTCTGCATGCGGCACGTGAGTCGCACCGGGTAGACCCCGGGGGCCTTCGGCGTCGACCGCGCCTTGGCCGTCTCGCTCAGCTCATACCGCTCGTAGAGCGGTTGCCAGGCCTTGACGCCCAGCGAGCCGAACCAGGGATCGCCGTAGTACCCCTCGAACAGGCAGACCTTCTCGCCCCGCGGCATCCCGGTCGCGATGAACGCGAGCTTGCGGTTCGAGTGATAGAACTTCACGTGCGGCTTGTAGTTCGGGATCGGGAACGCACGCGGCGGAATCGGCCGCGGCGCCGCGTCGGCCTCGGCGACCTGTAGCGCCGAGCTGCCGATCAGGCCGGCGGATGCGGCGATCGTCGACAGCGCGACGGTGGCTGCGAGCTTCATCGGCGTCCTCCTTCGTTAGCGACGCGGGTCAGCGCTGGCGCTGGCCCTGCTGGCCCGGGCCGCGCTGCTCCTGGCCCTGCTGGCCGCGTGGACCCTGCTGGTTCTCCTGGCCGCGCGGGCCCTGCTGGTTCTGCTGGCCGCGCGGGCCCTGGCCGTTCTGGCCGGGCTGGTTGCCCCACCGGGTCACGCGGACCCGACCGTCGCGCTCGGCGATGATGCGGCGCAGGCCGCGGCCATCCGGGCGGCCCAGGCACTTCATGCGGACCTGGTAGTAGCCCGGGCGCATCGGGCGCGAGTACAGCGTGACCTCGCGACGGGTGCTGTAGCGCTGCGCAACCTCGGTCATGCCGCCCATCGAGCCGGCCTCCGGGCCCTGCAGCCCGCGGAAGAGGTGGCAGGTCTTCCCGCCGTAGGGGAGCCAGGTGGCCTTGCCGACCAGGCGCGAGTTCTCGACGGAGAACTGGACGCGGCCATACGGCGCGGCATCGGCGGTCGGAGCCGCGGCCATCAGCGGTGCAACGGTGACGGCGGCCGCACCGGCAACGGCAAGCGCGGTGGTGAACTTCTTCATGTGTGTCTACCCCTCCAGATTGATCAACGAATTGAAGCTACCGCAGGCGCCGGTTCTGCACCGGCGAGGCGGAAAATTCGCAGCGGTCGGCCAGATTCATCTATCCGGCCGACCGCTGCGATGAATCAACGCTGGTTGGGGCGCTGACCCTGCTGGCCGCGGGGTCCTTCCTGACCCTGCTGGCCGCGGGGGCCCTGCTGGCCGCGCGGGCCCTGCTCGCCGCGGGGAGCCTGGTTCTGGCCCGGCTGGTTCTGGCCGGGGCGCGTGTTGTTCCAGCGGGTGACGCGGACGCGGACGGTGCGCTCGCCGATGGGGCGGACGGCGGTCGTGCAGTACAACCGGACCTGGTAGAAACCCGGCTGCATCCGGCGCGAGGTCAACGTCACCTCGCTGCGGGTGGTGCGCCGTCCCGCGAGTTCACGGTGACCGCCACCCAGCGAGCCGAACTGCGTGTCGAGCACGTGGACGAGGCGGCAGTCCTTCGGGCCGGGCGCCATGCGCGTCGCGGAGCCGACGATCCGCTGGTTCTCGACGTAGACCTGGAAGCGGCCCTGGTTCCACTCCGACTGCGGTGCGGCCTCGGCGGGCGCGGCCAGGAGAACGGCGCCGGTCGCGGCTGCCGCGGTCGAGACGAGGGCGGTGGTCAGGATCTTCTTCATAGGGAACTCCTCAATTGGTGATCGGGGTGATCGGGGGTGGAACTACCGCGGCGCACGGGTGCGCACCGCGGCGACAACTAGGACTGGGCGGCCTCGCGGGGTGCGCGCCGACCGGTGATGTGGACCCACTGCTCGTCGACGGCGACGATCGTGTAGACGCCGGTCCGCCGGTTCTTGATGAAGCAGGCCATCCGGGTCAGGTATTTGCCGCGCGGCAGGTACCGCGACTTAATGGTGACCGCGTCGCCAGAGGTCTTGCGGTTGCGCACGCGGATCATGTCGTTGCCGAAGGATCCGATGATGACGAACGGGTTGGGCTGGCTGCGGTCGAAGTCGCACGTCTTGCGGCCCTCGGGCAGGTTGGTCACCGACGTGACCAGGCGGTAGCCGTCGGCGTAGAGCTTCACGATCGCCGGGTCGGCGTGCGCCGGTGCGGCGTTGAACGTCAGCGTGGCCGCGGCCGCGGCCAGGAGTGCTGCGATGGTCCTGCGCATGTGGTCTTCCCTCTCAATGCCCGGAGGTCTGAACGTACCGCACCCCGCGCGCCGACAGGCAACCTCTCGTCGCATGGCACGTGGAAAGCAGAACGGCCGCGACCTGAAACACCAGGTCGCGGCCGATCCGCTACGGCGGAGGATAGGGGATTCGAACCCCTGAGGGCTATTAACCCAACCCGCGTTCCAGGCGAGCGCCATAGGCCACTAGGCGAATCCTCCAGGAGCAGATGATAGCGGTGCGCGCTGGGGAAACCCAAAAGCGGAGACGGCGCACTCGAACCCCGTCGGCGCACCGTCTACACTCGGTGGCGGATCCCGCGCGGCGTGCATCCTGTGAACTCCCCCAGGGCCGGAAGGCAGCAAGGGTCAACGGGCTCTCTCGGGTGCGCGGGGTCCTCAAACTCTGTCGGCTCGACCCAGCGAGAGGCTGCGGCCGTGAACTATCACTCCAGAAGTCCCGCCGAGCTTCGCGACATCCGTGACGACCTCCGTACCAAGTACGCCGAGTTGAAGGCTGCCGGGCTAAAGCTCGACATCACCCGCGGCAAGCCGTCGCCGGAGCAGCTGGACCTGTCCAACGAGCTGCTGCACCTGCCTGGCGACGACTACCGCGATCCGGCGGGCACCGACTGCCGCAACTACGGCGGCGTCGACGGTCTGCCCGCACTGCGCGAGGTGTTCGCCCCGCTGTTCGGCCTCACCGCGGCCGACGTCATCGCCGAGGGCAACTCGAGCCTGGACCTCATGCACGACCTGACCGTGTTCGGCTTGCTGCACGGCCCGGTCGGCGCGGCCAAGCCGTGGTCGGCCGGTCCGATCAAGTTCCTGTGCCCGGCACCCGGCTACGACCGCCACTTCGCCATCACCGAGAGCTTCGGCATCGAGATGATCCCGGTGCCGATGAACCCCGACGGCCCCGACGTCGACGTCTGCGCCGAACTCGTCTCGCGCGACGACTCGATCAAGGGCATGTGGCTGGTCCCCACCTACTCCAACCCGACCGGTGCCACGACCAGCGAGGAAGTGGCCCGCGGGCTGATGGCGATGAAGGCCGCCGACGACTTCCGCATCTTCTGGGACAACGCCTACGCCGTGCACACCCTCGTCGACGAGCCGCCGGCGCCGCTGCCGATCGTCGACATCGCCGCGCAGGAGGGCCACCCCGACCGCGTCTACGCACTCGGCTCGACGTCGAAGATCACATTCGCCGGCGCGGGCATCGCGTTTCTCGGGGCGTCGCGGGCGAACCTCGACTGGTTCCGCCGGCACCTGTCGCTGAAGACGATCGGCCCGGACAAGGTCAACCAGCTGCGGCACCTGCGCTTCTTCCCCGACGCCGATTCGGTGCGCGCCCACATGGCCCGCCACCGCGAACTCCTCGCGCCCAAGTTCGACCTCGTCCTGGAGATCCTCGACGAGCGGCTGTCGTCGTCGAAGATCGCGTCCTGGACGCGGCCCGAGGGCGGCTATTTCATCAGCGTCGACGTCCTGGACGGTACTGCGACCCGCACGGTCGCCCTGGCCAAGGACGCGGGTATCGCGCTCACCGCGGCCGGTGCGACGTTCCCGTACCGCCGCGACCCCAACGACGCGAACATCCGCCTCGCGCCGAGCTTCCCCGGCCTCGACGAGCTGCGCACCGCCATGGACGGCTTCGCGACGTGCGCGCTGCTCGCGGCGACCGAGTCGATGCTCGGGCAGGACTCCTGACGGTTCGCCATGAGCAGCCCGAGTAGCTCCGCGGTGCGCGCAGGGTCGATCCCGATCGTCGTCGGCGCCGTGGTCGTCGGTCTGGCGGCGCTGTGGCTGCAGAACGCGATCGTTCCGTTCAGCACGCCGTTCTGGGGCCTGTTCGACAACCAGCTCGACCTCGGCGTCTACCGCGCGGGCGCGCAGACCGTCCTCGACGGGCATCCGCTGTACGAGGCCAAGCTCCTCGGGCAGATGGACTACACGTACACCCCGTTCTCCATCTTCGGGTTCATCCCGTTCGCCTGGCTGCCCGAAGCCGTCGCGAAGGCGGTGTGGATCGTGGGCCTGCTGCTCGCGCTGTACGCGACCATCATGATCAGCTTCCGCAGCCTGGGGCGCACGGCGACGTGGCAGCTGCGCGTCGTCGCGGGGTCGTTGGTGGCGGTCGTGCTGCTGCTGGAGCCGGTGCGCACCACGATCTGGTACGGCCAGATCAACATCTTCCTGATGGTCGTCGTCCTCGCCGATCTGCTGCGCGGGGACTCGCGGCTGCGCGGCGTCGCCACCGGTCTGACCGCGGGGATCAAGCTGACGCCCGGACTCTTCGCGGTCTACCTGTTGCTGATCCGCCGCACCCGGGCCGCGATCGGCGTCGTGGTCGGCTTCGTCGTCTCGGTCGTCCTCGGCTTCCTCTTCCTGCCGGGCACCTCGTGGGACTACTGGACCAAGAAGCTGCGCGACTCCGACCGCGTCGGGGCGCCGCTGACACCGGGCAACCAGTCGTTGCGCGGCGTGCTGGCCAACCTCGGCGACACCAATTCGCCCAACACCTTCGCCTGGCTCGGCCTGGTCGTCCTCGGCCTGGCGTTCGGGCTCGGCGCGGCGGTCGTCGCGCACCGTGCGGGCCAGGAGCTCGTCGGGCTGTCGCTCGTCGGCCTGACGTCGTGCGCCGTCTCCCCGATGGCGTGGGGCCACCACTGGGTGTGGTTCGTGCCCCTGCTGGTGTTCGCGTTGAACTGGGTCGCCGACGGCGCGCGCTCGACCGTCTCCCGGGTCGTCGTCGGCGTCATGGCCGCGGCAGGTTTCCTCGCGGCATTCTCCTGGCGGACCTTCCTGGGCTATCCGACGTGGCAGTTCAACCAGACCCGCGACGACGCCTACCTGATCGGCCTGTTCTTCAAGCACGGCAACGTTCCGGGGCTCGACCTGTGGGTCTACGAGCCGTACGTCTGGATATTCGCGGCGACGTGTGTGGCCGTTCTCGTGGCCTGGGGGAACAAGCCTCCAGCACCCGCTCCCGCTGTCGGGGCGCACCGCTAGGCTGGTCCGCGTGGCCCTGTATCGCACCTACCGCCCGGCGTCCTTCGCCGAAGTCGTCGGCCAGGACCATGTCACCGATCCGCTGAGCCGCGCCCTCGACGGCGGCCGGATCAATCACGCCTACCTCTTCTCCGGCCCGCGCGGCTGCGGCAAGACCTCGTCGGCGCGCATCCTCGCCCGCTCCCTCAACTGCGAGCAGGGTCCGACGTCGACGCCGTGCGGCACCTGCGACTCGTGCGTCGCGCTCGCGCCCGGCGGACCCGGGAACCTCGACGTCATCGAGCTCGACGCCGCTAGCCACGGCGGGGTCGACGACACCCGCGAGCTGCGCGACCGCGCCTTCTACGCGCCGGCCCAGTCGCGCTACCGCGTGTTCATCGTCGACGAGGCGCACATGGTGACCAACGCGGGCTTCAACGCGCTGCTCAAGATCGTCGAGGAGCCGCCCGAGCACCTGATCTTCGTGTTCGCCACGACCGAGCCGGAGAAGGTGCTGCCGACGATCCGTTCGCGCACCCACCACTACCCGTTCCGGTTGCTCGCCCCGCCGGTGATGCGCGGCCTGCTCGAGCGCATCGTCGAGCAGGAGGGCGTGACCGTCGCGCCCGAGGTCTACCCGCTGGTCATCCGCGCCGGTGGCGGCTCGCCGCGCGACTCGCTGTCGATCCTCGACCAGTTGCTCGCCGGTGCCGGCGACGACGGCGTCACCTATGACCGCGCGCTCTCCCTGCTCGGCGTCACGGACGTCGCCCTGATCGACGAGGCGGTCGACGCGTTGGCCGCCGGTGACGGGGCCGCGCTGTTCACCTCGGTCGAGTCGGTGGTCAACGCCGGCCACGACCCCCGCCGGTTCGCCGTCGACCTGCTCGAGCGCCTGCGCGACCTGATCCTGCTGCGGGCGGTGCCCGACGCCGCCGAGCGCGGGCTGGTGGAAGCACCCGCCGACCAGGTCGCCAAGATGCAGTCGCAGATCGAGGGCCTGGGCCCGGCACTGCTCGCCCGCTCGGCCGAGACCGTGCACGCCGCCCTCGGCGAGATGCGCGGCACGACGTCGCCGCGGTTGCTGCTCGAGGTCATGTGCGCACGGCTGCTCCTCCCGCAGACCGAAGCCGACGACGCCGCGCTACTGACCCGCATCGAGAAGCTTGAGTCGGGGGTGCCGGCCGCACCGCGCACCGGGGCCGCTCCGGCCGCCGCCGCGCCGACTGCTCCGCCGCCCGCCGACGAGCCGCCGTCGAAGTTCACCCGGCCCTCGCAGCGCAAGGCCGCCGACCCCACCGAGCCGGAGGTCGCGGCGACTGCCCCGGAACCCGAGTCCGCACCCGAGCCGGAGGCCCCCAGCGCTGGTCGAGTGCCCGAGGAGCGAAGCGACTCGGCACCTCCGCAGGCCGACGTCGCTCCGGAATCCGAGGACGCCGCCCCGGAGCCGGCGACGCCGACCGAGGCCCCGCCCACCCGTCCCGAGCCCGTCCGAGCGGTCCCCGAGCCCGAGCCGGAACCGGCGGCAGCGCCGGAACCAGAACCGGCACCAGAGCCCGTCGTCGAACCGGAACCCGATCCCGCCGCCGCCGCACCGACCGGCAGCCTGACCCTCGACGAGGCGCAGCGGCGCTTCGGCGACGTGCGCGCGGCGATGCGCGCCCAGTCGCCGGTGTTCGAGGCGATGCTCAGCGGCGCCTTCGTGCACCAGGTCGACGGCGGCGCGGTCACCCTCGGCCACGCCAACGAGGCCCTCGCGGCCCGACTCTCCGAGGAGCAGCGCGCCCAGGCCCTGCGCTCGGCGTTCTCGACGGTCTTCGGCTCCGACTTCGACGTCCGCACGATCCACGTCCAGCCCGAGTCCGGTCCGGCAACCGCGGCGACGCCCGCCGCGCAGCAGGCGCCCAAGCAGTCCTACCGCCGGCCCAGCCGTGGCGAGGCCGCCTCCGAGGACCTGCCGCCCGAGCCCGAGGAGCCTTCTCCGGAACCGCCTAGGCCCGACGAGGAGATCCCCGAGCGCGAGCGCGAGGAGATGATCGAGCAGGCGCACGACCAGTCGTCGACGGATGCGCCTCGCGATCCCGACGAGATCGCCCTCGAACTCATCCAGGGCGAGCTCGGCGGCACCGTCATCGACGAGAAGTAGCTAGCGGGTCAGGGCCGCCACCACGGTCGCAGCGGGACATTCGGTGCCCGGTCGTCATCGAGCTTGACGGCCAGGACGTGGTGCAACTGCACGGTGTCGCGCTCGAAGCCGATGCGACTGCCCGCCATGTAGAGCCCCCACAGGCGGGCGGTGCCCTCGCCGACCTCGGCGACGGCCTCGTCCCAGTGCGCGGCGAGGTTGGCGTTCCAGTCGCGCAGCGTCATGGCGTAGTGCTCGCGCAGGTTCTCCTCGTGCAACACCTCGACGCCGCCGATGTCCTGGAGCCGGGAGATGATCGTGCCGACGCCGGCCAGCTCGCCGTCGGGGAAGACGTAGCGGTCGATGAACGCGCCGGCCTTGTGCGGCCCGGTGTTGTCCGGCCGGGTGATGCAGTGGTTGAGCAGCAGGCCGCCGGGGCGCAGCTTGTCGCGCATGAACCGGAAGTAGTCGGGGTAGTTGGCGACGCCGATGTGCTCGGTCAACCCGATCGAGGACACGGCGTCGAACTCGGATTCGGCGACGTCGCGGTAATCGGAGAAGCGGACCTCGGCGAACTCGCCCAGTCCCTCGCGGGCGATGGCCTCCTGCGCCCACTTCGCCTGCTCGGCCGACAGCGTCGCCCCGATGGCGTGGACCCCGTGGCGAGCGGCGTAGCGGACCATGCCGCCCCACCCGCAGCCGATGTCGAGGAGCCGGTCGCCGGGCTTCAGGCGCAGCTTCTCGAAGATCAACCGGTACTTGTTCTCCTGGGCCGCCTCCAACGACGCGTCGGCGTCGGGATACACCGCACACGTGTAGGTCATCGACGGTCCGAGGACCCACTCGTAGAACGTGTTGGACACGTCGTAGTGGTGGTGGATCACCTCGGCGTCGCGATGCTTGGAGTGGCGCAGGCCCTCGGCGACGCGGCGCCAGCGGGGGACGGCCTCCTGCGGCGGCGGCGCGACCGGTTTGAAGTGTTC
This sequence comes from Gordonia sp. (in: high G+C Gram-positive bacteria), assembly GCF_047602025.1. Lineage (GTDB taxonomy): Bacteria > Actinomycetota > Actinomycetes > Mycobacteriales > Mycobacteriaceae > Gordonia. The sequence continues at coordinate 228,992 of NZ_JASGII010000001.1, forward strand.
CAACCCGATGCCGCGCGCGATGTGCGCCATCTCCCGCGGCGACGGCTTGCTGAACGTCAGGTCCTGCGACAGTGCCTGCAGCGCCCGGTAGGGGTCGCCCGGGTGCACGCCGACGAGGTCGACGTCACCGCCGATGTAGGCGCGCGCCAGGCCGAGCTCGCCCGGCGCGGTGACCAGGTAGTTGGTGCCGCGCGGGGTGCGCAGCGCCAGCTCGAAGGGAGCGTCGGCCGGCCCGGCGGTGCTGCCGTCGTAGGCGCTGACCCGAATGCGGGAGTCCTCGCCCAAAAAGGTTCCGAAGATGTCCGCGAGCGGCATGTGTTCGGTGTGCGTGAGTGCGTCTTTGAGTGTGGTCATTGCCGGTTCACCGCCTTGGCGTAGAGATCGAGCAGTCGGGACTGCGGGTCGTATTTCTGTTTGAGCCGTCGGTAGTCGTCGCCGCCGTAGAGCGCCGCGAACTCCGCGGGGGAGTAGAACGACTCCGAGTACAGCGACTTGTGGCCGTCGAGATCGGCGACCTTCCGCTCGATCAGTCGGTTGGTGTGACCGGGGCGGCCGGGCGTCTGTGGCACCGCCGACCAGAACCCGACGTTGACGTAGGTGCACCGCGGCTGCAGCGGGTACAACGGCCACGGGCGCGCCGGATCGGCGCCGGGCGGCACGGGCTCGCGCAGCCGCAGCGGGCACAACCAGATCGGTTCGATCGGGATCTCGCGCAGGAACCAGTCGACGAATCCGGCGGTGCGGTCGAGCGGCACCTCGATGTCCTGCACGACGCGCTCGCTCGGGGGCTCGCCCTTGCGGGCGGCCAGTCGATCGCCGACGTTGTAGCGGTGGTCGAGGGCGATCAGCTTCCAGTAGAAGCTGCTGCGCAACCACCGCTTGGGCCACAGCCGCCGGATCCGCGGGTTCTGCGTCCCGAAGGCGCGCGAGCACCAGAACCAGTCGGTGTCCCACCGCCACAGGTAGTCGCGGATGGTCAGCAGGTCGCGCTTGGGCGTCGCCGACGGCTCGTGCTGGATGGACCGGTAGTAGATCTGCTGACCGGTGTAGTCGCTGGGCCGCTGAGTCTGCTCATCGGTCTGGCGGCCCAGCACCAGGTACGACTCGTCGGCGGAGAACACCACCCCGTCGAGATAGTCGACCCGCTCCCCGTCGTACGACTTCTCCTCGACGATCCGCGTCATCGCGTCGACGAGGCTCGCGACGTCGGTGAACCGCACGTGCCGGAGCGCGACGAATGGCGCGACCGGTTCGAGTTCGATGCGCAGCCGCACCGAGTAGCCGAGGGTGCCGTACGAGTTGGGGAAGCCGTGGAAGAGGTCGGCGTGCTCGCCGTCGGGGGTGGCGGTGATGACCTCGCCGGCGCCGGTGAGGACGTCGATCTCGGTGACCGACTCGTGCGGCAGGCCGTTGCGGAAGGACGTCGACTCGATGCCCAGCCCGGTGGCCGCGCCGCCGAGGGTGATGGTCTTGAGCTGCGGGACGACCAGCGGCGCCAAGCCGTACGGCAGGGTCGCGTCGACGAGGTCCTCGTAGGTGCACATGCCCGCGACGTCGGCCACCCGTGCGTCGGGGTCGACGGAGATCACCTTGGTCAGTCCGGAGACGTCGAGGCCGGGGTGGGGGTTGCGCTCGCGGCGGCGGAACAGGTTCGACGTCTTCTTGGCGAGGCGCACGGTGCCGTCGGCTGGGATCAGGCGGTAACTGGCGAGCAGTCTGTGTACGCCCTGCTCGTGAACCTTCGGACCTGTCTCCAAGCTCACCGCCATTACCTACTAGCGTAGGTACAGAATCCACCGGTTGCGACCGCTACCGCGATACGCAGCACAGATACCCCCGCGAGGAGTCCCCATGGCGCAAGTGACCGCCACCCAGACCGTCCAGATCGCCGCCGCGCCCGACAAGGTGCTGGCCGCACTCGCCGACTACCAGGCCCGCCCGGAGATCCTCCCGGCGAACTACCGCGACTACGCGGTCCTGTCCGGCGGCACGGGCGACGGCACCGTCGTCCACTGGATCCTGCAGGCCACCGAGAAGCGCCAGCGCGACGTCAAAGCCGCCGTCAGCGTCGCCGGGTCCACCATCACCGAGACCGACGAGAACTCGACGATGGTCACCACCTACACCGTCGCCCCGAGCGGCGACGGTTCGACCGTCACCACGACGACCACCTGGCAGGGCGCCGGCGGCGTGGGCGGCTTCTTCGAGAAGACCTTCGCCCCCAAGGGTCTCGGCCGCATCCAGGCCGAGCTGCTGGGCAACCTCAAGTCGCGGTTGGAGAGCTGACCCGCCGACGCCGACCCGGTCCGCTCCCGCCGCGCGCGGGAGTGGACGCGACGCGGGTGGTCCTGCGCGCCGACGCCGATCACAGCGTCGGTGCGGCACTGCTCGCGTCGAAGGCGGGCGCCGAGGTCGGCCTGGACGGCCTGATCGCGCGGTCGGATGCGGGTGAACTCGTCGACCTCGACGGACGCCGCGTCGCGCTCGACGCCCCGTCGCGGGCCGGATCCGCGGTGTTCTTCTACCGCGACCTGCCCGCCGACGAGCCGCCCATCCCGTTCGACCTCGAACTCATCCACGAGGACGCCGACCTCATCGTCGTCGACAAGCCGCACTTCCTGGCGACGATGCCGCGCGGGCGGCACGTCGTGCAGACCGCGCTGGTCCGGCTGCGGCGCGACTACGGCAACGACGACATCGCGCCCGTCCACCGCCTCGACCGCCTGACCGCCGGCGTGCTGATGTTCACCCGACGACCGGCGGTCCGTCGGGCCTATCAGGAACTCTTCGCCGACCGCCGCGTCCGCAAGACCTACCGGGCGACCAGCGATCGGCCGTGGCACCACGGCGACGCCGAGGTGCGCGTGGCCAACCGCATCGAGAAGACCGCCGGTGATCTGCGTGCCCGCGTCGTCGACGGGGAGGTCAACGCCATCAGCCGCATCACCCGCACCGGCGACGGGTTCCTCCTCGTCCCGGAGACGGGGCGGACCCACCAGCTGCGCGTGCACCTCGCCGGACTGGGCGTCCCCATCGTCGACGACCCGCTGTACCCCGAGGTGCGCCCCGAGCTCGCCGAGCTGCCCGACCACGGCGACTTCTCCCGGCCGTTGCGACTGGTCGCGACGTCGCTGGAGTTCGACGACCCGATCACCGGTCAGGCGCGGTCGTTCCGGTCTCGCCGGGCGTGAGCAGTAGGCTTACCGTCGTGACTGAGCACGAGACGACCGCCGAAACCGATGTCGCGAACCGCGGGGAGTTCTGGACCCGCATCACCTCCTGGGTGCTGGTGATCGGCGGGCTGATCGGGTTCCTGGCGTCGTTCACCCTCACCGTCGAGAAGCTGAACCTGCTCAAGAACCCGGACTACCGGCCGAGCTGCAGCATCAACGCGGTCTTCAGCTGCAGCCCCGTGATGGCGTCGTGGCAGGCCTCGCTGTTCAAGATCTTCCCCAACCCGCTGCTGGGCATCGCCGGTTTCGCCGTCGTCATCACCATCGGGATGGGGCTGTTGGCCGGGGCCCGCTACGCCAACTGGTTCTGGGCCGGCCTGCAACTCGGCGTCACCCTCGCCGTCGGCTTCGTGGGTTGGCTGATCTACTCCAGCCTCTACGACATCCGCGCCCTGTGCCTGTACTGCATGGTCGTGTGGTCGGTGACCATTCCGATCTTCCTCGTCGTCACGGTGCGCAACCTGATGGCGACGCGCGCCCACCCGTCCCGGGCGCTGCAGCTGTTCGGCACCTACCTCCCGCTGATCGTCTTCGTGATCTACCTGCTCATCGGCGGGGCCATCCTGGATCAGTTCTGGAACTACTTCTTCCGGTGACCCCGTGACGATCATCGGTTCCTACGAGCGCCACCCCGACCTGGGGTGCGAGGCCATCGTCTTCCTCGACGACGAGACCGGCGCCTGCTTCCAGATCCAGCGCGACCTCATGGGCGGTCCGCGCGCCGACGAGTACTGCGTGACCACCGGGGCCAGCGCCCCGATCTACGGCGGCGCGGTCAAGCAGTGGCGCCGCGTCGACGACAACCGCTTCGAATTCGAACTCACGCCGCGGGCCGGTCGGCTCTTCGGCGACGACGTGCTCTCCTTCGAGGTGTCGCCCAACGACGCCACCCTCGAGGAACTCGCCGCCCACCTCGACCGCATCTTGCGCTGAGTTGTCGCCGTCGGCGACTACCCTGGACCGCGTGACTGACACACCAGATTTGGGCGACCTCCTGGGCGGTGGCGACGACGGGCTGTCCGGCCTGCTCGCCCAGGCCCAGCAGATGCAGGAGCAGCTGCTCAAGGCGCAACAGGAGATCGCGGCGACCGAGCTGACCGGCACCGCCGGGGGCGGCCTGGTCACCGTCACCGGGACCGGCGGCGGCGTCACCGCCATTACCATCGACCCGAAGGTCGTCGACCCGTCCGACGTCGAGACGCTGCAGGACCTCGTCGTCGGCGCGCTGGCCGACCTCGATGCCAAGCGCCAGGCGCTGACCGCCGAGAAGATGGGCCCGCTGTCGGCCGGTCTGGGCGGCGGGCTGCCGGGTTTGGGCTGACCATGTACGAAGGGCCGATCCAGGATCTGATCGACGAACTGGCCAAGCAGCCCGGGCTCGGCCCGAAGGGTGCCCAGCGCATCGCGTTCAGCCTGCTGGCGGGGGAGAAGTCGGATATCGACCGGCTCATCGCAGCGCTCGGCCGGGTGCGTGACGACGTCACGTTCTGCTCCGAGTGCGGCAACGTCTCGGCCAACTCGCTGTGCCGGATCTGTTCCGACGCCCGCCGCGACGCGACGAAGATCTGTGTGGTGGAAGAACCGAAGGACGTCCACGCGATCGAGCGGACCAAGGAGTTCACCGGGCGGTACCACGTGCTCGGCGGCGCGCTCGATCCGTTGTCGGGCATCGGGCCCGACCAGTTGCGCATCCGCGAGCTGCTCAAGCGGCTGGGCAACCAAGACGACGGCGTCGACGTCACCGAGGTGATCGTCGCGACCGACCCCAACACCGAGGGCGAGGCGACCGCCACCTACCTGCTGCGGATGCTCAAGGACTTCCCCGGCCTCTCGGTCACGCGGTTGGCCTCGGGCCTGCCGATGGGCGGCGACCTCGAGTTCGCCGACGAGCTGACGCTGGGCCGCGCCCTGTCGGGCCGACGCGTCCTCACCTGAGCCATGGACCTGGCCGAGATCGCGGCCGGCCACACCGCGGGCATCATCGCCATTGACGGGCCGTCCGGCTCCGGGAAGACCACCGTCGCGCGCCGGTTGGCGGCCGAGTTCGCGCGGCTCGACCGCGAGGCACTCCTCGTCGGCACCGATGAATTCGCCACGTGGGACGACCCGGTGGCGTGGTGGCCGGAGTTCGTCGACGGGGTGCTCGCGCCCTTCCTCGCCGGGGACGACCTGCGTTACCGCCCTCGCGTCTGGACCGGCGACGCCGCACGGCCCGGGCCGGAGGTCGTGCGCGAGTGGCGGCCGATCCTCATCGTCGAAGGGGTGTCATCGGCGCGACGCGCGATGGCGCCGCACCTGACGCGCGCGCTCTGGCTCGGCGGCGGTTCACCGGAGCAGCGGCTGGCGGCTGCCGTCGCGCGGGAGGGCGAGCACGCGCGCGAGCACCTACAAGCGTGGCAGCGCTTCGAGGACGGCTGGTTCGCCGTGGACGGCACGCGCGAGCGGTGTGTCCAACTTCGCCTGAAATAGCCGTCGCCGAGGGCATATTGCCGTCCGCGGTGGCCATTCCGGACGATAGTGGTCAGCGCGCGGCGGCCAAGCGCTCCTTGCGGAGCTGATCGATCTCGGGGAGGTCGAGGGGGGCGAGCTTGGTGCCGGTGGCCTGTTCCAACAGGTAGTCGGCCAGTTCCGGGTTACGCGCCAGCAACGGACCGTGCATGTACGTGCCGATGACGCTGCCCTGGACGACGCCCTCGACCTTGTCGGCGGTGCCGTTGCCGACGCCGTGGCGGACCTTGGCCAGCGGCGTCGCGCCGGAGCCCAGCGTGGTGATCCCGCGGTGGTTCTCAAAGCCCGACAGCGGCTGAGTCAGTCCGTCGACCAGCGGCTCGGTGACGAGTTCGCCGATCGAGCGCGCCGGGCCGGGCGAGGTGGTCAGGTCGAACATCGCGATGCCGTCGACCTTCTCGCCGGCCGCGGTCTCGTACCAGTTGCCGAGCACCTGAATCGCAGCACAGATCGCGAGCACCGGGCGGCCCTTCTCGGCGGCCCGCTGCATGCCCGGGTGTTCGGTCAGGTGGCGGGTGGCCAGTCGTTGGGCGAAGTCCTCGGCGCCGCCGAGCGTGTAGACGTCGAGCGAGTCGGGAACGTCGTCGTCGAGGGTGATCGGCACGATCTCGGCGTCGAGCCCGCGCATCCGCGCCCGCTGGCGCAGCACCAGGGCGTTCCCGCCGTCGCCGTAGGTGCCCATCACGTCGGGCAGCACGAGCCCGATCCGCAGCGTCGACTCACTCATCACGCATCTCCCTTCGCGTCGGCCCCGGTCAGCGGCTCGGCGCCGGCCCGCTCCAGCGCGGTGCCCAGATCGCGGAAGGCCGTGTAGTTGGCCAACACCTCGACGCGGCCCGGCGGGCACTGCGCGATGGCCGCCATCGGATCGGGGACGGTGGTGTGCTCGGCGCCGGCGTACAGCAGTCGGACGCCGAGGTCGGCGGCGCGCTCACCGGCGGCGATCACCTTCATCGTCTCGAAGGCCTCGAAGCGCACGTCCCACAACCAGGACAGGTCCTCGCCGTCGGGCACCTGGCCGTTGACCGCGATGACGAGGCTGTCGGCATCCTGATCGATCATCGACAACGCCTCCTGCCAGCCGGCCGGGTTCTTGGCCAGCAGCGTGCGGATGGTGTGCTCGCCCAGTCGGTAGGAGCCGTATCGCCCGGCGACTTCGCCGACCGTGCCGACGGCGGCGGCCGCAGCGGCCGGATCAGCGCCCATCGCCACGGCCGCGGCGATCGCCTGGGTGGCGTTGCCGCGGTTGGCCCGGCCCGGCACCGCGGGCTTGAGCGGGGCGGAGAAGCCGTTCGGACCGTAGACGTTGTCGTCGTCGAACCACCAGTCCGGCTGCGGGCGGCGGAAGGAGTCGTCGCCGGTCGAGCGCCACTGACCGTCGCCGGAGCGGATGATCGGCTCGCCGGTGCGCGGGCAGCTGACCGAGTCGCCGACCCAGCTCGCCCCCGCGGCGACCCACACGACATTCGGCGCGTCGAAGGCGGCGGAGGTGACCAGCACGTCGTCGCAGTTGGCGACGACCGTCATCGCGGGATGCTTCTCGATGCCCTCGCGCAGCCGACGCTCGATGATGTTGATCTCGCCGACGCGGTCGAGCTGGTCGCGCGAGAGGTTCAGCAGCACCAGCACGTCGGGGTGCAGGGCGTCGGACACGTGCGGCACGTGCAGCTCGTCGACCTCCAGCGCGGCAACCGGCTTGCCCCGGGTCAACGACAGGGTGGCGATGATGCCGGCGTCCATGTTGGCGCCGTCGGCCTGAGTGGCGACCGGCCCGACGCCGGCCAGGGCCGCGGCGAGCATGCGGGTGGTCGTCGACTTGCCGTTGGTCCCGGTGACCAGCGCGGTCCGACGACCGGCCCCCAGTCGGGCCATGATCGACGGGTCGACCTTCATGGCGACCAGTCCGCCGATCATCGAGCCTTTGCCGCGCCCGGCCGCGCGCGAGGCCCAGCGGGCCGAGGCGGCGGCGGCGAGCGCCAATCGGGTGCGGGCGGGCAGGCCCGGGGCGTTCGACATGGGAAAGAGTTTCCCACACCGAGCACCGCTCGGACTTCCTGCTCCCTGGGTAGGGTCTCTTGACGTGAGCAAATCCACCACGGTGTCCCTGCCCGTGCCGCTTCGCGTGCAGCGCGCGTTCCTCCTCGGCGCGGGCAAGCTGCCCGCCCCGCTTCTGGCCGCCGTGGGCAAGGTCGGGCCGAAGAACGCCGCCGGCGACCACCTCGATCCGATGCTCGGCGCCATCGCGCTCGCGGCGGCCACCGTCCCCGCCTTCGACATGTACGACCCCGATCCGGCGCGCGCCCGCCGCAAGATCGACGCGTCGTCGGCGATGCTGGCACCGAAACTCCCCGCCTTCGCCATCGACGAGGACGTCGTCATCGACGGCCCGGGCGGACCGCTCCCGGCCACCCGCTATCGAGCCGGCTCGACGTCGCGCGGCCTGGTCGTGTTCTTCCACGGCGGCGGCTGGACCATCGGCAGCCCGGCGAGCCACGACGCGGTGGCCCGCAACCTCGCCATCGACGCGGGCGTCGACGTCCTCAGCGTCGACTACCGCCTCGCCCCGGAGAACCCGTTCCCGGCGGCCGTCGACGACGCGCTGGCCGCGTGGCGGTACGCGGTCGACCACGCGGCACAGTGGGGCGTTGATCCGACGAAGATCGTCGTCGCCGGCGACAGCGCGGGTGGCAACCTGGCGGCAGTCGTGGCCCAGCAGACCAAGGGCGAGAAGGTCGTTCCCGCGTTCCAACTGCTCATCTACCCCGCGGTGGACCTCGCCGGCGAGTCACCGTCGCGCACCGAGTTCGCCGAGGGCCGCTTCCTCACCAAGAAGCACATGGACTGGTTCATCGACAACTACCTGCCCGATGTCGCCGGGCGCGCCGATCCGAAGGCGTCGCCGATCCGCGCCGACGACTTCGCCGGACTGCCGCCGGCCCACGTCGTCGTCGCCGGATTCGACCCGTTGCGCGACGAGGGCCTCGCCTACGCCGACAAGCTGCGCGCGGCCGGCGTGCCGGTCACCGTCGACCGGGCCGGCTCGATGATCCACGGCTTCTTCAACATGACGGCGGTCTCGCCGGCGGCGCGGGCATCGACCCGTCGCGCGGCCGACGCGGTCGCCCGGGCGCTGGCATGACCGCCGACGGCGGTTCGACCCGCGTCGCCATTCGCGTCGCCGGCGTCGCCGCGCTCGGCGGGCTGCTGTTCGGCTACGAAACGGCCGTCATCAACGGCGCCACCGAGGCGCTCCAAGAGGCCTTCCACATCAAGGCGGCACCCCTGGGGTTCGCCGTCGCGTCCGCGCTCATCGGCGCCGCGATCGGTGCGCTGACCGCCGGGCGCATCGCCGACCGCATCGGTCGCCTGGCGGTGATGAAGATTGCCGCGGTGCTGTTCTTCATCAGCGCGATCGGCTGCGCCCTGGCCCCCGAGCACTGGGGCGACGGCGGGCTGGCGGTCTTCATCGCCTTCCGCGTCATCGGCGGGTTCGCCGTCGGTACGGCGTCGGTCATCGCCCCGGCCTACATCGCCGAAACCGCGCCGGCCCGGCTGCGCGGCCGCCTCGGGTCGCTGCAGCAGTTGGCGATCGTGCTGGGCATCTTCCTGTCGTTCCTCATCAACTACGCGCTGCAGCGGGCGGCCGGCGGCGCCGACCAGACGCTGTGGCTGGGCCTCGAGGCGTGGCGGTGGATGTTCGTGGCGATGGCCGTCCCGGCGGTCGTCTACGGGGTGCTCTCGTTCACCATCCCCGAGTCGCCGCGCTACCTGGTCGCCAAGCAGCGCATTCCCGAGGCCCGCGCCGTCCTGACATCGCTCGGCGACGACGACGTCGACACGACGGTCGAGCAGATCCGCGGCAGCGTCCACGGCGAGGCCAAACCGTCGTGGCGCGACCTGCGCCGGCCGGGCGGCAAGGTCTACCCGATCGTGTGGATCGGCCTGCTGCTGTCGGTCTTCCAGCAGGCCGTCGGCATCAACGCCGTCTTCTACTACTCGAACGTCGTGTGGACCTCGGCCGGCTTCGACCAGAACGCGGCCTTCCTCACCTCGCTGGTCACCTCGATCGTCAACATCGCCACGACCGTCGTCGCCATCTCGCTCATCGACCGGGTTGGCCGCAAGCCGCTGTTGCTCACCGGCTCCATCGGCATGGCAGCGTCGCTGATCACGCTCGCCGTCGCGTTCAGCCACCTCACCGACAAACTCGACGCCTTCGGCAACAAGGTCCTCGACTCGGGCAGCCAGACGGTGCAGGTCCTGCCCGGATCGTGGGCCGTCGTCGCGCTGATCGCGTTCAACGCCTTCGTCGTGTTCTTCGGGATGAGCTGGGGCCCGGTCGTCTGGGTGCTGCTCGGCGAGATGTTCCCCAACCGTTTCCGGGCCGCGGCGCTGTCCCTCGCGGCGGCCGGGCAGTGGGCCACCAACTGGGTCGTCACCCAGACCTTCCCGATCATCAAGGACGGCCCCGGGCTCGGCTTCGGGTACGCGCTGTACGGCGCCTTCGCCATCGCCTCCTTCCTCTTCGTCTACCGGCTCGTGCCGGAGACCAAGGGCAAGACCCTGGAGGAGATGGACGCCCTCGCCGGGATCGCCGACGAGGAGGCGGCGCGATGACGACGAGCCGCGCCGGGGCGCCGACCGGGCAAACGCAGCCCTCCCTCAAGCGGATGCTGGTGCTGACGGCGGTGGTGTTGGTCCTGACGGTCGCCGTCCTCTACGGGCTGTCGCGCTGGTGGGGCCCACAGGTGCTGTCCGCCGGCATCATCAGCATTTTGACGCTCGCGCCGACCGTCACCGTGCTGAACCTGCGCGGCGTGCTGTGGGCCACCGGCTGGGTGGCCGTCGTGTGCGTCGCGGCGATCCTGGTGCCCGCCACCAAGTGGTTCATCCTGGCCGGCGTGCTGGTGTCGTCGCTGAGCCAGGGTTTCTTCGTCGGCGGCGGTGTCGCCGGACTGAACCGCACCCCGGCGAGCTTCCTCGGCTTCGCGAACTTCTCCCGGGAGAACGGCACGCTCGCCGACGTCTGGCAGCCGTTGGTGGGCGTGCTGATCGGCGCCCTCGGTGTGATCATCCTCGGCATCGTCGCCTTCGGCGCGCAGCGCAAGAAGGTCGACATCCCGCCGATGTACGAGCGCCTGCTCTACGGCGGCGGGCTGGCGCTCGGGTCGCTGATCCTGGCGGCGGTCTGGTACTTCGCCGACTGGCCGCACCTGGTCTACCCGCTGCTCGCCTTCTGCATCATCTTCGCGTTCGACTCCGGCCAGGTGCTGCGCAATTCGGCGTTGCGCGTCGGCGGCGGCATCACTGGCGTGACGTTCGCGGTGCTGGCCTCGATGTTCCTGCCCAACCCGGTGATCGTCGCCCTGATGGCCGTGTCCGCGATCGTGGCGATCGCGCTCATGCTGCTGGGGCGCCAGTTCTGGTTCGTCGCGTTCCTGATCGCCACGATCGTGCTGAAGGCGTCGCTGAGCGGCGAAGCGGCACTCGTGTCGGCCAAGCAGCACATCACCGGCATCGTCGCCGCGGCGCTCGTCGCGGTGCTGCTGCACTTCCTCGCCGAGCCGATCCACCGCCGGCTCGCCCGCCGAGCGGCGAATCAGGCTCCGGCGACCTGGTAGCGGCTACGGCGCCCAGGTGCCCTCGGCCTGCTCGCCGGCCTCGGCAGCGGGGCCGCGGTGTGCGCGGTTGACCGCCGAGACGACGGCCCGCAGGCTCGCCGTCGTGATCGACGACGCGATGCCGACGCCCCACACGTTCTCGCCGTTGACCTCGGCCTCCACGTAGGCGACGGCGTTGGCGTCGTCGCCCGCGGTCAGCGCGTGCTCGGAGTAGTCCAGGACGCGGACGTCGAAACCGACCGTCGAGAGGGCGTCGACGAAAGCTGCCAGCGGACCGTTGCCGCTGCCCTCGATCTCCTTCTCCGTGCCGTCGACCTTCACGACCGCAGTGATGGCGTCCTCGCCGCCGTCGGTCTCGGCGGCGTCGACGCGCTGGCGCATCCGCTCCAGCGGCCGGATGGGGTTCAGGTACTGCTCGGCGAAGACGTCCCACATCTCCTTGGGCGACACCTCGCCGCCCTCGCCGTCGGTCAGCTTCTGGATCTCGCGGCTGAACTCGATCTGCAGCCGGCGCGGCAGGTTCAGGCCGTGGTCGGCCTTCATGATGTAGGCGACGCCGCCCTTGCCGGACTGGCTGTTGACGCGGATGACCGCCTCGTAGGTGCGCCCGACGTCCTTCGGGTCGATCGGCAGGTACGGGACCTGCCACACGATGTCCTCGACGTCGGAGTCGGCCTTGTCGGCGTCGATCTTCATCTGGTCCAGGCCCTTGTTGATGGCGTCCTGGTGGCTGCCGGAGAAGGCGGTGTAGACCAGGTCGCCGCCGTAGGGGTGGCGCTCGGGGACGTTCAGCTGGTTGCAGTACTCGACGGTCCGGCGGATCTCGTCGATGTCGGAGAACGAGATCTGCGGGTCGATGCCGCGGGAGAACAGGTTCATGCCCAGCGTCACCAGGCAGACGTTGCCGGTGCGCTCGCCGTTGCCGAACAGGCAGCCCTCGATGCGGTCGGCGCCGGCCAGGTAGCCCAGTTCGGCGGCGGCGACGGCCTCGCCGCGGTCGTTGTGCGGGTGCAGGCTCAGCAGGATCGAGTCGCGACGCTCCAGGTTGCGGCTCATCCATTCGATCGAGTCGGCGTAGACGTTGGGCGTCGCCATCTCGACGGTCGCCGGCAGGTTGATGATCAGCGGGCGCTCCGGCGTCGGCGCGATGATCTCGCTGACCGCGTCACACACGTGCTTGGCGTAGGTCAGCTCGGTGCCGGTGTACGACTCGGGGGAGTACTCGTAACGCCACTTGGTGTCCGGGTACTTCTTCTCCTCGTCGAGCACCTTGTGGGCCGCGTGCGTCGCGATCGCGGTGATCTCGTCCTTGTCGGCGCGGAACACGACGCGGCGCTGCAGCACCGACGTCGAGTTGTAGAAGTGCACGATGACGCGGGGCGCGCCCTGGCATGCCTCGAAGGTGCGCTCGATCAGCTCGTCGCGGCACTGCGTCAGCACCTGGATGGTGACGTCGTCGGGGATGACGTCGTCCTCGATGATCTCGCGGACGAAGTCGTAGTCGGCCTGGCTCGCCGACGGGAAGCCGACCTCGATCTCCTTGTAGCCCATGCGGACCAGCAGGTCGAACATGCGGCGCTTGCGGGCCGGGCTCATCGGATCGATCAGGGCCTGGTTGCCGTCGCGCAGGTCGACCGCACACCACAGCGGAGCCCGCTGCGCGACCTTGTCCGGCCACGTGCGGTCGGGCAGCGAGACCTTCTCGACCTCGTCGGCGAAGGAGCGGTAGCGGTGGACCGGCATGGCGGACCCGCGCTGCGGGTTCCAGCTGGGCTGGCCCGGGGGAATGGGGCCGGACGGCTCGACGATGCGCGAACCGCTGCGAGGGGTGAAAGCGTCTGGGGAAGTCATGGTCAATCTCCGTAAGGAATGGGGTGGAAGATGACCGGCGCGCGAAATGGCCCGCGACGGAGGGCCGGTCGATTCAGACCCCGCCGCGGCAACCGAGGAGGAGTGCGCGCTGCATGGCTCCAGATTACCCGGTCGGAGCGCGACCGCACAAAGCAGAGGTATCGCGGGTCGGCCCGCAGTCGTCCCGGTTGCCGAATAGGATGCTTACCGTGCGGTGCCGACCGTCCCCGAAGGCCGGCGCCAACGTCGAAAGGAACCTCGACTGATGAGCTCGTCCACGCGATTCAAGTTGGCCTCCGTCATCGCCGGTGTCGGCGCGCTCTCGGTGCTGGGCGCCGGCGCCGCCACCGCCGAGAAGCCCGTCCCCAATTCCGCGAAGGTGCCTGGAACCAGCTGCACCGTCGGTCAGGTGGGGAAGGCGCTCGCCAAGGCGGACCCCGAATCGTGGAACTCGCTGAAGTCCCACCCGCAGCGCATGGAGCACTGGCGCCAGACCGTCGTCCTCACCCCGCAGGGGCGCAAGGCGCGCGAGGCGAAGTGGGCGCGGCAGCACCCGAACGAGGCCGGCGTCGTCAACTTCTTCAAGGCCAACGGCCTGCTGCTGGAGATCGACCCCCTGGCCGGCACCTCGGACAACCCGCAGCGCCGCGCGTACGTCAAGGCGCGCGTGAAGCGCACCTGCGGCAAGTTCTGAGCGACTTCTAGGTAGTTCTGCGGATCCGCTCGTCGCGGATCTGCAGCAGGCTGGCGTGCATGACTGACCGCTACGCCTTCGACTCCTTCGGCCCCTCCGTGCCACCGCCGGTGCCCCGGCGCGTGCGGTCGCACGGTGCGCGCACCGCCGACACCGTGATCTCGGTGCTGCTGTGGCTGGTGCAGTGCGCAATCGCCTTCTTCGCCGCGACGACGCTGCCGCTGGTCGCGATGGTCACCGACAACTGCGGCTATGTGACGTGTGGCTCGGAGAACTGGGTGTGGGTCGGTGTCATCACGCTGTGGGTGACGGCGGCGCTGGGGGTGCTCGTCTTCGGCGGTGTGCTGATCCGGCGCAGCCTCGCCGACCGGCCGACCTGGCTGGTTGCGCTCGTCGGTATCGCGACGCAGGTCGCGTTCGCCGTTCTGGGCGTCGTGATGATCCTGCAGGCCGGTGAGATCTAGCCGCTCTCCCGCGGCAACACGACGGCCGTGAGCACGGCCATTGCGACGAGGACGACCGCCGCGGCGCCCAGGGCGACGTGGATGCCGCCCATGTAGGCGTGCTTGGCGGTTTCGACGAGACCGCCATTGGACCCGGCCGCGTCGACGGCCTCCTGCAACGTGCCGCGGAAGCCGGGGGAGACGTCGGCGAAGCGGCGCGTGAACACGACCCCGGCGAGCGAGCCGAGCAGTGCGAGTCCCAAGGCCTGGCCGAGTTCGAAGCTGGTCTCCGAGATCCCGGTGGCCTCGCCGGCGCGTTCCGGCGGCACCGACCCGACCGCGACCACCGACACGAGGCTGAACGCCGTCCCGTAGCCGACGCCGGCGACGGCGGAGCCGACGAGGAACGCCCACAGCCCGTCGTGGACGCCGGTCCACTGCAGCAGGGCCATGCCGGCCGCGCACACCAGCAGCGCGCCGATGAACGCACGGCGCACGCCGATGCGTGCGACGATGCCCGCCGACCCGAGGGAGAAGGCGCAGACGGTCGCGGCCATGGGCACGCCGAGCAGCGCCGCCGACAGGGGATCGCGGTCGGTGACCGACTGCAGGTATTGGTTCACCAGGTAGGTGGTGGCGGCCAGGGACATCATGGCGGCGAGCGTCGTGGTGATGGCGACGGCGAATCGCGGGTTGCGCAGCAGGCGCAGGTCGACGAGCGGGTGGTCCGATCGCGCGCAGTGGCGGGCGAACGCTCCCAGCAGCGCGAGGCCGAGGATGCCGACGACGACGCTGGTCGGGTCGACGCCCTCGAGTGCGACGTGTTTGACCGCGTACACGACGCCGAGGATGCCGCCGACCGACAGTCCGACGCCCAACAGGTCGAAGGGGGTGTCGACGGCGGACTGTTCGTCGCGGGGCAGCAGCGGAGCGGCGAACCACAGCGCGACGACCACCGGCACGTTGATCAGGAACACCGAGCCCCACCAGAATTGGTGCAGCAGCAGCCCGCCGACGATCGGACCGACCGCGGCGCCGCCGGAGAAGGCGGCCGTCCACACGCCGATCGCGCGCCCGCGCTCGGCCGTGCTGGCGAACATGGTGGAGATGATCGCCAGGCTCGACGGCAGCAGCGTCGCCCCGCCGAACCCCATCAGCGCGCGGGCCGCGATGAGCATCAGCGGCGTCGACGCGAACGCCGCGACCAGGGAGCCGAGGCCGAAGACCGTCGCACCGCCGATGAGGAGTCGTCGACGGCCCAGCCGGTCGCCGAGGGCGCCCATGGTGATCAGCAGGCCCGCGATCACGAAGCTGTAGGAGTCGAGGATCCACAGCGCCTGGGTGGGTGACGGGCCGAGGTCTTCGGTGAGTTTCGGCATCGCCAGGAACAGCACCGACACGTCCATCGAGACGAGCAGGACCGGCAGGGTCAGGACCGCCAGGCCCCACCATCGTCGCTTCGTCGCCACATCGCGGAGGCTACGCGTCGTCACATCGCGTGCGGGTAGACGGTCAGCATGTGCGCGCCGAACCAGGAGCTGAGCGCGATGACCGCCACCAGGATCGTCATGCGCACCCGCGGCGCCTGGTTGGCGAGCCAGATCGCGATCGGGATCAGCAGGACGAAGGCGGGCAGCAGCAGTCGGGCCCGGCTCATCATCAGGCCGCTCGACAACACGATCGACGCGGTCACCAGCGTGCCGTAGACCAGCAGCGGCCACGGCGTGCGCGCCGCGATGTTGATGCCGACGAGCACGAGTGTCGCGACGATGATGAGTGCGGTGGCCACGGGTGCGACCTCGCCGGAGTTGATCAGCGTGTGGTTGACGAAGCGGAAGGTCGCCTTGCCCCAGTCGAATTTGGTGCCCCACCCGCCGGTCTGGATGTCGAACCAGCCCATCGGCTCGTCGGTCTTCGACCACACATAGGCGAGGTAGCCGAGGAAGCCCAGCGGTGCGACGACGATTGCCGTCCACGCCCGCCAGCCGCCGCGCTTGACCCCGGCGGTGCCGGTCTTGCCGCGCGGCAGGCCGAGGGCGGCGATGAGCGCCGCCAGCATCACGACGCCGATCAGCACGATCCCGGTCGGGCGGATCAGGCCGGCGGCCATCGCGGTGAACCCGGCCAGCAGCCAGCGCTTCTCGAGCACCCCGACCAACGACCACGCGACCACCGCGCAGAACAGCGCCTCGGTGTAGGCCATCGATAGCACGACGCCCATCGGCGCGGCCGCGAAGAGGACCAGCAACACCAGCCCGGTCGTGTTGGCCCGGCTCTCGTCGGCGCCGGTCATCGCCGTGGCGCACCACCGCCCGATCCGGGCCACCGCGACCGCCGCGAACCCGCCGGCGAAGATCGTCACGATGATCGCCGCGCCGTAGACGTTCAGGCCGGGCAGCTTCGCGACCCAGCTCACGAGGTACGGGTAGCCGGGGAAGAACGCGAGCGCCGTGTCCGGGGTGTGGATGCCGTTGGCGTCGGTGTGCGTGGCCGGGACGTCGGCATAGCCGTAGCGCGCGATCGCGAGCATCCACTTGCCGTCCCACAGCTGCAGCGTCGTCGGCAGCGACGTGCCGCGCAGGTCGGCGAACCGGGCCAGCACCGCGATGCCGACCAGCCGCACGGCGAAGAACGTGATGAGCGGCAGAATCCAGTCGTCGACGACGTCGCGCTGCATGACGGGGCGGTCGTCGGCAGCCGCGTCGTCGACGGCGGTGTCGACGGAGCTCGTGCTGGTGGCCACGACGGAGATCGTAGTGCCGATGCTCATTCGGGCGGGACACCACCGCACCGGTAGACTGGGCGGCTGATCATCCAGCAGGTCCAGAGAGGTAATTCGGTGGCGCTCGTAGTCCAGAAATACGGTGGGTCGTCGGTCGCGACGGCCGAGCGGATCCGCCGTGTCGCCGAGCGCATCGTGGACACCCGCCGCAATGGCGACGACGTGGTGGTCGTCGTCTCGGCGATGGGCGACACCACCGACGAACTCCTCGACCTCGCCGAGCAGGTCAACCCGGCGCCGCCGCCGCGCGAGATGGACATGCTGCTGACGTCGGGCGAGCGCATCTCCAACGCCCTGGTCGCCATGGCGATCGCGTCGCTGGGCGCCGAGGCGCAGTCGTTCACCGGCTCGCAGGCGGGCGTGATCACGACCAGCAGCCACGGCCAGGCCAAGATCATCGACGTCACGCCGGGCCGCGTCCGCGATGCCCTCGACGAGGGCAAGATCGTCCTCGTCGCCGGTTTCCAGGGCGTCGCCCAGGACACCAAGGACGTCACGACGCTCGGCCGCGGCGGCTCGGACACGACTGCCGTTGCGCTCGCCGCGGCACTGAACGCCGACGTCTGCGAGATCTACACCGACGTCGACGGCATCTACACCGCCGACCCGCGCATCGTGCCCAACGCCCGCCACTTGGAGACC
Organism: Gordonia sp. (in: high G+C Gram-positive bacteria); assembly: GCF_047602025.1. Classification (GTDB taxonomy): domain Bacteria; phylum Actinomycetota; class Actinomycetes; order Mycobacteriales; family Mycobacteriaceae; genus Gordonia. The sequence goes on from NZ_JASGII010000001.1 coordinate 246,766, forward strand.
GTCTCCTTCGAGGAGATGCTGGAGATGGCGGCCGCCGGGGCCAAGGTGCTCATGCTGCGCTGTGTGGAATACGCGCGGCGCTACAACGTTCCCGTTCACGTGCGCTCGTCGTACTCGAACAAGCCCGGCACGATGGTGGCCGGATCGATGGAGGACATTCCCGTGGAAGAAGCGATTCTCACCGGCGTTGCACACGACCGCAGCGAGGCCAAGGTCACCGTTGTCGGCCTCGACGACAAGCCCGGTTCGGCCGCCAAGGTGTTCCGCGCCGTCGCCGACGCCGACATCGACATCGACATGGTGCTGCAGAACATCTCGAAGGTGGACACCGGCAAGACCGACATCACCTTCACCCTCCCGCGCGAGCGCGGCCCGCAGGCCGTCGAGAAGCTCAACGGGCTCAAGGGCGAGATCGGCTTCGCCGAGGTCCTCTACGACGACCACATCGGCAAAGTGTCGCTCGTCGGCGCCGGCATGCGCTCGCACCCGGGTGTCACGGCGACGTTCTGCGAGGCGCTCGCCAAGGCTGGCATCAACATCGAGCTGATCTCCACCTCGGAGATCCGCATCTCGGTCCTGTGCCGCGACACCGACCTCGACGAGGCCGTGCGCGTGCTGCACGACGCCTTCGACCTCGGCAGCGACGAAGAGGCCGTCGTCTACGCCGGCACGGGCCGCTAGCCATGGGTGTGAAGATCGGCGTCGTCGGCGCCACCGGCCAGGTGGGCGGCGTCATGCGCAACCTGTTGGCCGAGCGGGGCTTCCCCGCCGACGAGGTGCGCTACTTCGCGTCGTCGCGCTCGGCGGGCCGAGAACTGCCGTGGGGCAGCGACGGAGCCACGATCACCGTCGAGGACACCGCTACCGCCGACCCGAGCGGCCTGGACATCGCCCTGTTCTCCGCCGGTGCGACGATGTCGCGCGAGCAGGCGCCGCGCTTCGCCGCGGCCGGAGTCACCGTCATCGACAACTCGTCGGCCTGGCGCAAGGACCCCGACGTCCCGCTCGTCGTCTCCGAGGTCAACGGCGAGCTCGCCAAGAACCCACCCAAGGGCATCATCGCCAACCCGAACTGCACGACGATGGCCGCGATGCCGGTGCTCAAGCCGCTGCACGACGCGGCCGGCCTGCGCCGCCTGATCATCTCCTCGTACCAGGCCGTCTCCGGCTCCGGCCTGGCCGGTGTGCGCGAGCTGTCCGACCAGGCCAACCGGGGGACGCAGCGCGGCCTCGGCGAACTGGTCTACGACGGGAGCTCGGTCGACCTCGGCGAGCCGAACGTCTACGTCAAGCCGATCGCCTTCAACGTCGTCCCGCTGGCCGGGTCGCTCGTCGACGACGGCTCGGAGGAGACCGACGAGGACCAGAAGCTGCGCAACGAGTCGCGCAAGATCCTGGGTCTGCCCGAGCTGCTCGTCAGCGGCACCTGCGTCCGCGTGCCGGTGTTCACCGGGCACTCGCTGTCGATCAACGCCGAGTTCGACGAGTCGCTCAGCCCTGATCAGGCGCGCAAGATCCTCGCCGACGCGGCCGGAGTCGAGCTCGTCGACGTGCCGACGCCGCTGGACGCCGCGGGCAAGGACGTGTCGCTCGTCGGGCGCATCCGCCAGGACCCGGGAGCCCCCGACGGCAAGGGCCTGGCCCTGTTCGTGGCCGGCGACAACCTGCGCAAGGGTGCCGCCCTCAACACCATTCAGATCGCCGAGTTGCTGGTCTAGCCGAACAGCTTGCGGCGGATGCGGCGCAGCAGTCCGCGCAGCCGCTGCTCGGATCCGCCGTGGTGGGGCGTGGCGGTGGAGCGGGGCACACCGGCCGCGTCGCGCAGACAGGCCTCGTAGCGGGACTTGCGGTCGGCGAGGCCGTTGAGTCCGCCGTTGATGGCCCTGGTCACGCCTTCCAGGTCGCCGGCGTCGGCGAGCGAGTTGATCTGGGGGCGGGCGACCGTCCAGTACCAGGTCACGCCCAGGAACCCGTAGTGGTTGGAGGACAGTTCGTCGGGGTGCTCGACGAAGAACTTCGCGGTCGGGACGTAGCCGTTCTCGTGCGCCCACTTGCTCAACTCGGTGTAGTTGGTGCGGCCGGTGACCTGGATGGGCCCGCGGCCCTTGAAGCGCTTCCCGTCGCCCTTCTTGGTGTTGCCGAGGTCCTTCCGGCCCTCGTAGTCCTCGCCCGAGGCGATCTCTTCCATGTAGCGCAGGCCGGCCGACTCGTGCCCGATCTGCGCCAGCCACATCGCCGCCCGGTCGACGGTGGTGCAACCGCAAGTGGTCATCGACTCGACCACCGCGGGGAACAGTTCGCGATAGCGATCGAGAGACAGGCTCTCACCCATGGCCTGGCTCAGCGCCTCGGGGCTGTGCGCGATGGGTGGGGTGGTCGACGGCATGGTGTCTCCGTGTTCGTTTCGGTGGAGGGTGGCTACAGCTTCTCGAGAATGCTGTTCAGCTTGTGGTCCGACGCGGAGACCGCGGCGTGCACGGCCGGCTCGACGAGCTTCGACATCGCCTTGCCGGCGAGGCCGCCGGGGAACTTGTAGTCGATCTGGACGCTGATCTTGGTGGTATTCGGATCGATCTCGGTGAGCTTCCACCGCGTCTGGTTGTCGAATCCGGAGACCGAGTCGGTGTCGATCTCCTCGCCGTCGACCCACCGCACGATCTCGATGACCGACTGCAACTTGGCGCCGAGCTTCATCACCGAATCGAACCGGGCGCCCTCGCCGCGGGTCTGCTCGGTCAGCGGCTTCATCTCGCTGAGCCCGAACATCCACTCCGTCAGGTTCTCGACGTTCGACATGTAGTCCCACACCTTGGCGATCGGCGCGTTCACGGTGTTTTCGTGGTTCACGTGGCCCACGGCGGCTCCTTCACTCGGCACGGTTCCGCTAGACCCTAGCCGCTCGGCGCACCGGACGGCGGAAGGCGGCTAGGCTGAGCACTATGAGCGACGAGTGGTACTACGAAATCTCCACCGGCAAGGTCACCAAGGGCAAAGAGGGCAGCGTCCTGGACCGGATGGGCCCCTACCCGGACGAGGCGACGGCCCGCCGGGCGCTTGAGATCGCCAAAGAGCGCAACGAGTCCGCCGACGCCGACGACGAAGACTGACCGGCCGATTTCAACCGTTCGGTCTCGCGTCGGACACCCCCGCGTCTCGATCTGACTACAGGCGGCCGCCACGGCCAGTCGGTCCTCGCCACCGCTGATAACCGCTCCTACCTTCGCGGTTATGGAGACAAACAGCCTTCGCGTCGGCACCGCGGTGTCGACCGCCGCACTCGCCGCCGGCCTCGTCGTCGGCGCGCCGTCGGCCCACGCCGGCGACTTCTACACGCCGCCGGCCCAGGTGAGCCCCGCCGCGTCGGAACCCGGCGTCTTGGTGCGCACCCAGCCGATCCCGCTGCTGGGCCTGTTGCCCGGGCGCGCCACGCGGATCATGTACATGACCGCCTACCAGGACGACAAGCCCGTCGCCGCCACCGGAACCGTCATCGAGCCGATCCCGCGCTGGGCGGGCCGCGGCCCGCGTCCGACGGTCGTGATCGGTCCGGGCACCGTCGGGCAGGGCGACCAGTGCGCACCGTCGAAGTTGATGGGCGTCCCGCTGCACCTCGACGTCACCAAGCCGAGCCTGGCCGTCAACTTCGCCGTCGCCGAAATGCTCATGCTGCTCAACAACGGGGTTCGCGTCGCCGTCGTCGACTACATCGGCATGGGCACCCCGGGCGTCCCGACCTACCTCAACCGCGCCGAGCAGGGCCACGCCATGATTGACGCCGCCCGCGCCGCGCTGAAGCTGAAGGACGCCCCGGGCAACGCCCCGGTCGCCTTCTCCGGCTATGGCCAGGGCGGTGCGGCTGCTGCCGGCGCCGTCGAGATCGCGGAGAAGTACGCGCCCGAACTCGACGTCCGCGCCGCGCACGCCGGTGCGCCGATGGCCGATGTGATCAGCCTGATCAACAAGGTTGACGGCACGCACGACGCCGGCACCGTCGGATACGTGCTGAACGGGCTGCAGGTCCGCTACCCGAAGCTCAAGGCCATCCTCGACCGCGAGCTCAACCCCTCGGGCAAGGCCATGCTCGCCGGAGTCGCGAATCAGTGCATCGCCGACACCGGCGTCGGCTACGCCTTCCGCCGCACGGCGAACTGGACGACCAGCGGCGAGTCGCTCGGCCGCGTCATCGCCCGCACCCCGGAGTTGCAGAAAGCCCTCGACGACCAGCGCGTCGGCACGGGCAAGCCCGCGGCCCCCGTGCTGATCGAGGCATCTCCGGCCGACGACATCGTGCCGTATCCGGCGGTGCGCCGGCTCGTCGACGAGTGGCGCGGCAAGGGCGTGCACGTCGACCTCTCCGATACCGCGATGATCCCGCTGATCCCGGGCACCGGGCTCACGCACGCGGCCGCCAAGTCGCCGAACGTCATCCCGGCGACCAGCTACCTGATCGACGCGCTGAAGAACTGATCCCGGCGCAGACCCCTGTGCCGCAGCCCGCCGATGTGGGACGATTCGGGGCATGAAGAACGCCGGGAAATGGCTGATCATCCTCGGTGCGGCGGGCGCGATCATCAGCATCGTCGCCGGTGTGGTGTTGGCCGTCGTCGGGCTGCGTCCCGTCGCCAGGATGGAACAGGACGCCGTCGCCGTCGACGGTCCGGGCAACAGCGTCGAGCAGCACTTCGACAAGGGCCGGGAGTTCACGCTGTACACGCGTGGCGCCAACGGCGTGTATATCGAGGATCCGCCCAAGTGTCCGGTGACCGGTCCCGCGCCGCTGCGGCGCATCGAGGGCAGCTACAGCTCGATCACCATCGGCGCGCAGTCGCGCATCTCCTTCGCCACCTACCGGGTCAACCAGGCGGGCACCTACCGCATCGTCTGCGATCGGCCGGGCGTCACGATCGCCTCGGCGGTCAACCCGCTGGGCATCATGGGCGGCATCGGCGGCGGTTTGCTCGCCCTGTTCGGCGGCATGCTCGGCGTCGTGATGGTCGCCCTGGGGATCGTGTTGCGGGTCGTCGGCGGTCGCAAGGCGACTCCGCCCACCGGACCGCCCGCGGCTGGTTCCTGGCCCGGCGCCGACACACCGGTCCCGACGCCGGGACCCGAGGCGTAGGCCGATGCGCGCCGCCGCCTCGGCCCTCGCCGTCGTATTGACCGTCCTCGGCGCGGCGCCCGCCGCCGCCGATCCGGGCTTGCCCGGCGTCGACGTCGGGCCGGCGGGCACCTCGCTCGTGCACGGCGACCTCGCCTCGACCGATTCCACGCCCTTCCGCGGACCGGGGCGTCGCGCCCGACTGGCGGCGTCGTCGATCCCCGGCGGCGCCTGCGCCGCGACCTTCCTCGGCCGCGACGGCATCCCCGTCGCGCTGTGCACGCAGTTCCTCGGCGCCGGCGGATTCGCCGTCCCGACGGTCACGCTCTTCCATCCGCGCACCGCCGCGGTGCTCGCCCGATTGCCGCTCACCAAAGGTGGGCTGCTCGGCGGCGTGTACGGCTTCCTCGACGCGCAGGACCGGGTCGTCGTCGCCGACGGCTCCGGCGCGATCGTGCGCGTCGCCCACCGCGGCGGACTGCGCTCGCCGCGCCTCGTCGTCGACGAGCGGGTCTCGCTGGCCGGACACCTCCCCCGCGCGGACGCGGTCACCGGCCTGGCGCCGGACTACCAGGGCCGGGTCTGGTTCGTCACGACGGGCGGCGTCGTCGGGACGGTGACACCGGCCGGCCGCAAGCCGCGAATCCGGTCGGTGCGGTTGCGCCGCGGCGAGCAGATGGGCAACGGCCTGTCCGTGCGGCCGTCGGGTGTCTCGGTGATCACGACCCACGCCCTGTACGAGATGCGGGCCGGTGCCGATGGCACGCCGCGCACCCGGTGGCGTCGGTCGTACGACCGCGGATCGGCGCGCAAGCCGGGCCAGCTCACCTGGGGTTCGGGGACGACCCCGACGTACTTCGGCCCCGGTGGCGACCGCTGGGTCGCCATCGTCGACAACGCCGACCGTGCGCCCAACCTCATCGTCTACCGCAGCGACGACGGCAGCGTCGTGTGCCGGATGAAGGCCTTCCGGCGCAGCGGGCAGGGCACCGAGAACTCGATTCCGGCGATGGGCAACACCCTGGTCATCCCGAGCACCTACGGCTATCAGTACCCGCCGATGGCCGAGAGCGGCCGGGCCAACCCGCCGGCGGCGGTGTTCACCGGCGGATCGACCCGCGTCGACGTCGCCGAGACCGGTTGTCGCCGCGTATGGGAGAACGACGACCGCATCGCCACGCTGCCGCGCCTGGCCCGCGGCGACGGGCTGGTGTACGCCCTCGGCTACGGGCCGGTGGTGCCGGGTGTGCCGCAGCAGTTCGGACCGGTATCCCTGATCGGCTCCGACTTCTGGACCGGGCGCCGCGTCGTCACCCTGCCGATCGGCCAGGCGCCCGTCGACGAACCGATGGAGCTGACCGGCACCATCGGTCCCGACGGCACCCTGTGGCAGGCCACCGTCGGACGGATGCTGCGCATCTCTCGGGGCTGAGCCGAACACACGCCTCGCCCGGCAGTGGCACTATCGAGGGTATGAGTGCGCCCGACGACGATCCCGACGCCATCCCCAGCCAGGCCGAACTCGACGAGCTGGACCTCGAAGAACTGGCCAGCACCTCGGCCGAGAGCGATCTGGCCTACCCGATCCGGGATCAGCCGATCGGCCCGCCGCCGCCCGCTCTCGCCCGCGACACCTGGGCGTTCTGGTGGATATCCGCCGCCGCCGGCATCGCGTCGGCGGTCTATCTGCTGGTCAACGTCGTCTCGGTCTCCGACAGCCTGCAACGGCGCTTGATGGACGACATCAAGAAGGCCATCGACGAGGCCGCGCGCACCAACCAGAAGCCGCTGACCATGCCCGCCGACGAGTACCACGGGCTCGCGCACTTCCTGCCGCCCGCGATGGTCGTGACGATCCTGGTCCTGCTCGCCGTGCAGTTCCTGCTCCTGCGCGCCGTGACGGCCCACCACAGCCGCAACGCCCGCAACATCTTCCTGGCGATGGTTCTGCTGAACCTCGTCTGCATCCCGACCGGCATGGACCTGCTGCGCTTCGCCGACAACGCCCCGGCGATGTTCGCGGTCGGCTGGGTCCAATTCGGCGCGCTGCTGCTCTCGGCGCTGTGCATCCTGCGCCCATCCGTCGGGCAGTGGCTGCCGGTGAACCCGCGCGTCGGCATGGGCAAGCTGATGCGCCCCGGCGGCTGAGCCTGACCCACGCCACGAAGCCACCAAGAAGAAGGAGACAAGAATGAGTGTTGAGGTTGCCTACAAGGTGTCGTCGACGGCCACCGGCGGAGGGCGCGACGGGCACGTCGAATCCGAACCCGGGCGCATCAAGCTGGACCTGCAGCCGCCCGTCGAGCTCGGCGGCAGCGGCGACGGCGCCAATCCGGAGGAGCTGTTCTCCGCGGGCTATGCCGCGTGCTTCCTCGGCGCCCTGCGCCTGGTGGCCAAGAACGCCGGCGTGACGCTGCCCGACGACACCGCGGTCACCGTCACCGCGGGCATCGGCAAGGACCTCGCCGACAACGGATTCGGCCTCGTCGCCGACATCGCCGTCGCACTGCCGGGCCTCGATCAGGCGCAGGCCGACGAGCTCGCCCAAGCCGCACACGGCTTCTGCCCGTACTCCAAGGCGACCGCGGGGAACATCGAGCACACCGTCACCGCGACCGTCTGACGCGGAAATGGGCGTGATCAACCGTCGGCGGGGATTCCGTCTGCGGTAGCGTGAGCGGCGTGAAAGACGCATCGTTGAGCTCATTGCCGCTGTTGTTGATCGCGGTCACCCTGGCCGTTGTCGCCTTCGTCGTCTACCGCCGCCGCGAGACCGCGGCGCTGGCCCGCGACGTCGCACTGGCCCGCGACCTGCGGGACGCCGCCGACGGCGATGCCGTGCGGCTGGCCGCGGTCGACGAGTTCGAGACCGGCATCTACCAGCGCCTGTTCTATGCGGGGGTCGTCGGGCCCAAGCTGCGCAGCGCGGCGTTCTCGCTGCTGGGCCTGGCGCTGTCGCTGGGCGTGGCCGTGCTGCTCTCGCCGCTGTCGGGCTTCACCGCGTCGACCGGCAAGGCCGTCGCCCTGGCCCTGGCCCTCGGGTTCGGTATCGCGGCCATCGCCTTCGGGGCGTGGGCGCTGTACCACGTCGTGAGCACGCCGCGCGTGTCGTTCGTCGAGTCCTACGCCGACGATGCGAACGAGGACGAGGACGACGATTAGCGAGGAATCGGCCGACCGTCCCGAGCGGTCGAAGCCCATCAGCCGCCGACGCCTCCTGTTGGGCGCCGGCGTCCTCGCCGTGGTCGCGGTGTTGCTGGGCGCCTGGGCGCTGGCCGGCGACAGTCCGCTGACCGGTTCCGATACGTCGGCCGACCGGTACACCGTCGCGTTCGGCAACCCCAACGAGCCCGACTCGGTGGTGACCAGCCGCACCCTGTTCCCCAGCTCGGCGGGCGCGATCCTCGTCAAGGATGACGCCGACGAGGACGTCGTCAAGCGCAGCGTCGAAGCCGCGGAGAAGAAGCACGTCCCGCTGCTGAGCGTCGGTGACGGCTCGAAGACCCCGGTGCGCCGTGAGCTCGAGCGGTTGGGGGCGTCGACGGTGGGCGCCGAGGACGCGTCGAGCCTGCCATCGGGTCTGGGCGTGACCGTCGGCAGCACATCCGACGTCCCGTCGTCGAGCGCGCCGATCACCGACAAGACCCTCGTGCTCATCCCGGAGCAGGGCGAGGGCAGCGTCGACAACGCCGCCGCATCCGCGACCGCCACGGCCGCCGGTGCGACGGGAGAGCTCGTCGAGATGCCGGACCCGCGCGGCAGCGGCCAGGCGATCGACTTCATCAAGCGCAACCGCGACGCCCGCGTCATCGGCATCGGCGGCGTCTTCGGCACGACGAAGCTCCTCGAGGAGAACGTCGACGCCGCGCGGTCGGCGCCTGAACTCCCCGGCGGCGGGTACACGCTGTTCCCCGGTCGACGGATGGTGGCGCTGTACGGCTCGCCCGGCGCTCCCGCGCTCGGACCGCTGGGCCGGCAGGACCTGCCGAAGTCGATCGACCGCGTGAAGAAGCTCGCGTCGACGTATGTGCCGTTCAGCAAGGAGAAGGTGATCCCGGCTTTCGAGATCATCGTGACCGTCGCGTCGGCCGAGCCGGGCCCGGGCAACAAGTACACGAATGTCATCGACCCGAAGGTGATCAAGCCGTGGGTCGAGGAGGCCGGCAAGCAGGGCGTCTACGTCACGCTGGACCTGCAGCCCGGGCGCGTCGACTTCCTGACGCAGGCGAAGATCTACGAGGACCTGCTCAAGCACCCGCACGTCGGACTCGCCCTCGACCCGGAATGGCGCCTCAAGCCCAACCAGGTGCACCTGACGCAGATCGGCCAGGTGTCGCCCGACGAGGTCAACCGCGTCTCGGACTGGCTGGCGAACCTGGTGCGCAAGGAGAAACTGCCGCAGAAGCTATTCGTGCTGCACCAGTTCGACGGCGACATGCTCGGCAACCGCACCCGGATCAACACCGGCCATCCAGAGCTCGCGGTGATGATCCACGCCGACGGCCACGGCACCCCGCCGGTCAAGATGGGCACCTGGAACCGCCTGATCACGGGCCTGCCGCCGAACATCTACATGGGGTGGAAGAACTTCTACACCGAGGACCACCCGACGTTCTCGCCGGAGCGCACGATGGCCGTGAAGCCGGCCCCGTGGTTCGTCTCCTACCAGTGATCGCGGGCCGTTAACCCGATTTCATCCCGGCGGGGCGACGCGGTAAGCTGATCCAGGTTTTAACACGGGGTATGGCGCAGCTTGGTAGCGCGCTTCGTTCGGGACGAAGAGGTCGTGGGTTCGAATCCCGCTACCCCGACGCACAGGAGAAGGCTTGCCGGATCCGCATGTGACAGTGTTGAGATAGCAGAAGAGGCGCTGACCGCAAGGTCGGCGCCTCCTCGTTTTTCGACGGGGTTCGGGACGTGTCAGCGTCCCCGCAGCCGGGCGAATACCCGCCCGAGGGCGTAGCAGAGTGCGCCGAGCACTCCGACGAAGAAGCCGATCGGCCAGTCGGTGAGGTACCCCAGCGCGATGGCGGACCACGTGATGACAAGGGCGATCGCCACCGATAGCGCGACGCTGACCAGCGGCCGCGACGTCAGGTAGCGCGCCGCGGCTCCGGGCGCCACCAGCAGGTTGAAGATGAGGAGCGCGCCGACGATCGGCACGGCGATCGTGGTGACCAAACCGACGAGGAGTGCGAACGCCAGGTCCATCCCGGCGCCGTGCGCACGCCGAGAGCGGGCGAGCTCGCTCGAAACGGCGTCGAGCAGGACCGGGCGGTAGAGCGCGGCCGTGGCGCCCAGCGAGATCACGGCCAACACGGCCATGGTGATCAGCTCGGCGCGGCTGATGCCCAGGAGCTGGCCGAACAGCAGCGAGTTGAAGGTCGCGGCGTACTCGTTGCTCAAGCTGGTGAACAGCATGCCCAGCGCCAGTAGCACCACGAAGGTGAACGCCGTGGCCACATCCCGGGACGAGCGTCGCTGCAACCAGGTGACCAGGCCCGCGCCGCCGACCGAGAATACGGCCATCCCGGCCAGCGGGTTCACCCCGACCAGGGCCGCGCCGGCGGCACCGGAGAAGGCGCTGTTGGGCAAGGAGTGGGCGAGGAAGGCCGACCGGCGGGCGACGACGAGGAATCCCACCGCACCGCCGGCGATCGCGATGATCGTGCCGCCGATCCACGTGTTGATCATGAAGGGTTGAAACATCAGACGGTCGCCTCCTCGTGCCGGGCGGCCCGGCGCTCGGCACGGGCCCAGGCCGGGGTGACCCAACCGGAGAGCAGGTAGCACGCAAAGATGGCGGCCACGATGAAGAAGCTGACCGGTGCGCCGCGGTGGTCGGGAGTCCACAGCGGGCTGAAGTAGGCGACGACGACACCGACAAGGACCGACCCTGCGCCGATGGCGCTCGCCGTGGCGATGGCGCCACCGGGGGTGCGCGCATACCGCAGCCCGGCTGCGGCGGGACCGATGAGCAGAGCGGTCACCAATAGCGCCCCCACGCTCATCGAGGCCATTGCGACCGCCATCGCGGTGGCGGCGATGAAGCCGGCGTCGACCAGGCCGACTCGGCGCCCGTGGGCCTTGGCGAGGTCGCGGCCGAGGCTGGACTGCAGCAGCGGTCGGTAGGTGAGAGCGATGATCACGAGGGTTGCGGTGGTGAGCCCGACCAGGATGGGGACGAGGGACGACTGCAGGGCGAACAGAGACCCGAACAGCACGGCCTCGGCGGCGCCGCTGGTGGTCGGCTTCTGTGTCGCCCAGTAGAGGAACAGCGCGGACAGACCCATCCCGGCGCCGACCACGATGCCGGTGGACACGTCGCGGTCGCGCGGGTTGCGCAGGCCGACGGCATTCATCACCGCGGCGGAAATCAGCGACATGCCGAGGAAGCCGGCCAGGGGCGGCATCCCGATGACGTAGGCGGCGGAGGCGCCGGTGGACGACAGGTCGCCGATTCCGTGGCCGGCGAACGTCTGCCCGCGGAGCAGGATGAAAATGCCGACGACCGCCGCCGTGACGGCGGCCATGATGCCGACGGCGAGGGCGGTGTGCACGACCTCGCTGCGCACCAGCGAAGACCACGTCGGTCCGGCCGGTCCGTCGACGTCGGCGAGGAGGACGGTCACTTGCGGCCGCCGGAGGTCGCGGCCGACAGGTCCAATTCGTCGGGAATCAGCACGAACAGTCGGTCATCGACGTCGACCACCTCCACCTTCCGCTGGTAGAGGCGGGAGAGCACCTCGGTGGTGATGACCTTGTCGACGGGGCCCTCGGCGACGTTGCCGTTGGCCAGGTAGACGACGTGGTCGAGCACCCCGAGCAAGGAGTTCACCTCGTGCACCGACAGCAGGATGGTGATCCCCCGGGTGTCGGCCAGGGTGCGCAGCAGGTGCGCGATCTCGGCGGTGTTGGCCATGTCCAGGTTCGCGAACGGCTCGTCGAGCAGGAGCAACCGCGGCTGTCGGGCGAGCGCATGGCCGATCATCAGGCGTTGCTGCTGCCCACCCGACAAGGTTCCGACGCGCTGGTCGGCGAAGCTGTCGGCGCCGACCAGCCGCAGCGTCTCCATCGCCTGTTCACGATTGGCGGCCTTGCGCAGCCCGGTGCCGAAGCGCACATCGTCGAGTCCGAGGGCCACGACGTCGAGTGCGGTCAACGGCAGGTCGACATCGAGGTCGATGCGCTGGGGCACGTAGCCGAGCGAGCCATGGCCGGCGGTCGCCGGACGCCCGTCGATCAGGACTTCGCCGGTGAACGGCTCGCCGATGCCGAGGATCGCGCGGAACAGGGTCGTCTTGCCCGCCCCGTTCGGCCCGATCAGTCCGGTGAACATACCGGGGCCGAGTGTGAACGAGATGTTGTCGAGGACCTGCTTGGGTCCGAAGGCGACGCTGAGGTCGTGGACCTGCAGGACCGGCTGTTCGTCGCTGCTCATCGACTCAGACTCTCGGTCGACGTGCCGCCGGTGACGGCGGCGGACAGCGCCTTGACCTCGGCCAGCATCCAATCCTGGTAGGAGAAGCCCTCGGGCATCGTCTCGTAGACGGCGACGACGGGGACCGCGGCCGCCGTGGCCTTGTCCAGCAGCGCCTTCGTGCTGTTGTCGTTCACCTGCTGGTTGTAGATGAGTGCCTTCACCTGCTTGCCGGTGATGAGCGAGTTCTGGAACTCCAGATCGGTGGCGGCCGGATCGGTGTCGTTCATCACCGCGGCCTCCAGCGACCAGGGGGTGCGGATATTGACCCCGCCGGCCTTCAGCAGGTAGTCGGCGACGGGTTCGGTGACGGCCACCGGCGTGCCCGGGTGGGCCTGGGCGAAGGCGGCCAGTGCGTCGCGCCACGGCTGCAGCGACGCTTTGAAGGTCACGGCCTTCTGCTCGAACTCGGCTTTGGCGGCGGGGACCAGCTCGCCCAACGCCTGCGCGATCGCGTCGGCCACGGCCGGCATCGTCTCCGGGTCGTACCAGAGGTGGGGGTTGGGGGTGTTGTCCGGCAGGCCGCGGACCTGCTGGGCGTTGATGATCTTCCGGTTGGGCGACGGGTTGGCCTTTTCGATCTTCGTCATGAAGTCGTCGTAACCCAGGCCGTTCTGAATGAGCAGGCGTGCCTGACTGACCTGCTTGGCCACCGAGGTATTGGCCTCGAACGAATGCGGGTCGGTGTTCGGGTTGGTCATGATCGAGTGCACCTCGACGTGGCTTCCGCCGATCTGGGCGAGGACGTCGCCGTAGGTGTTCTCCGCAGCGACGGCAACGATCTTCCCGTCGGTGGAGTCCGCCGGTTCGGCACCCGAGCAGCCGATCATCGTGAGGGCGGCGATGCCGACGGTGGTGGACGCGAGCAAAGCGCGGATCGGACGAGTGGACTTCAGCATGTCAAACCCCTAGTTAAACGATAATGGTTCTCATTATCGACAACAGGGTACATACCACTGCCCGATTGTGCGCGGGGAATCTCTCCTCAGGCGCGGTCGGCGGCGAGCTGGGGTCGCTGCTCGGCGGCCGATTCGTCGCCTCCCGACGCGACCGGGGTCAGCGTCAGCAGCGACGCCTCGGGGCGGCAGAAGAAGCGCGCGGGCGCGTACGGCGACGTGCCGAGGCCGGCGCTGACGTGCAGGCGCATGTGGTTGCCCCACTGCGACGGTCCCTTGACCCGCGAGCGGTCCAGCTCGCAGTTGGTGACGATGGCGCCGTAGAACGGCAGGCAGAGCTGTCCGCCGTGCGTGTGGCCGGCCATGACCAGGTCGTAGCCGTCGTCGGCGAAGCGGTCGAGCACGCGCGGCTCGGGCGAGTGGGTCAGCCCCAATCGCAATTGCGCGAGCGGGTTCGGTCGGCCGGCGATGGTGTCGTACCGGTCGCGGTCCAGGTGCGGGTCGTCGACGCCGGCGGCGGCGATGCGCGTGCCGGCCACCTCGATCTCGTGCGTGCGGTGCGTTGCGTCGAGCCAGCCGCGCTCGATGAACGCGGCGCGCATGTCGCGCCAGGGGAGCGGCTCGCCGTGCTTGCGCTCGTGGTCGGTGTCGAAGTACTTCAACGGGTTCTTCGGCGTCGGACCGAAGTAGTCGTTGGAGCCGAAGACGAACAGCCCCGGGTGGGCGAGCAGGCCGTCGAGCGCCTGCATCACCGCGGGCAGCGCCTTTGGGTGCGCGAGGTTGTCGCCGGTGTTGATGACCAGGTCCGGCTCGAGGGCCGCGAGCTCGGCGACCCATGCCTGCTTCAGGTACTGGCCGGGCATCATGTGCAGGTCGCTGATGTGGAGCACGCGCAACGGTGTCGACCCCGGCTCGAGGACGGGGAGCGTCGCGTGGCGCAGGGCGAACGCGTTGCGCTCGATCACCGTCGCGTAGAACAGCCCCGCCGCCCCGGCGCCCGCCGTCGCCGCCGCGGCCCGCGCGGCGGGCGAGGACAGCACGGACGTCAGACGGGAAACAGCGCGATCAGACATGCGTATCAGGATACGCGCGGGCGCACCGACCGCCCACTCGGCGACATCGGACCGCCCACTCGGCGACATCGGACCGCCCACTCGGCGGGGTTGGACCGCCCGCTCGGCGAAAGAGGGGGTGGCGGTCAGCCGGGGATCTGGATCTCGACCGGGCCGACGCCGGGAACCTCGACCGTGGTCTCGGTCGGGCCGCCGCCGGTCTTCTTGCCGTCGCTGACGTAGATGGTCACCTGGGAGCCCGGCATCGCGGTGTACGCCGGTGCGGTGAACACGACCGATCCCTTCGGGCGCGAGCTCGGCGCCTCCAGCTGGGTCACCTTGAACCCGGCCTTCTGCAGCCGTGCCGTCGCCTCGCTGGCCGGCAGGCCGACGACGTTCGGGATGCGTCCGCGCGGTGTGCCCTGCATGTACTCCCACGAGACCGGCGGCAGGAAGGTCGGGCCGAACTTGTCGGCGACCGGTCCCATCGCGCTGAACCACGTGCGGGCGGGCTCGCTGCCGCCGTAGAGGTTGCCGTAGCCGCACTGGCGCAGCGGGCCCGAGCACAGCTCGGCGGGGCGGGGGCCGTCGTTGTAGGCGTAGACCGCCGCGGCCAGGTTGTTGGTGTAGCCGACGAAGGCCGACGAGCGGTGCGCCTCGGTGGTGCCGGTCTTGCCCGACATCGGCATGCTCCAGCCCGATCCGCGGGCCGCGGCGGCGGCCGTACCGGCGCCGACGTCGTCCTTGCTCATCAGGTTCGCCATGGTGCGGGCCAGCCCCTTGTCGACGACCTGCTCGCAGCGCGGCGGGGCGAACGGGACGTTGGCCATCGCCGGCTTGCCGTCGGGCCCCATGACGAGGTTGCCGTAGCGGTCGCGCTTGACCTTGGTGATGCCGGCGATCGGGTTCGGCGGGCACCACACGCCGCCCGACGACAGCGTCGCGGCGACGTTCGATAGCTCGAGCGCGTTGATCGCGAACGGGCCGAGCGTGAACGAACCGAGGTTGCCCTGCTTGACGTAGGTCGCGATCGACTTGTCGCCGATGCCCGACGAGCCGGGGGTCGTGTAGCTGCGCAGGCCCAGGCGCACCGACATGTCCACGGTCGGCGGGACGCCGACGCGGCGCAGCAGCTCGACGAACGCCGTGTTCGGCGACTGCGCGAGCGCGTTGGTGATCGACATCGACGCGGGGTACTTGCCGTCGTTCTTGACGCAGAACATGCCGGGCGGGCAACCGTTGGTGGCACCGCTGTTGCCCATGCCCTTGAGGGCCAGCCGCGTCGGCACCGGGATGTTGGAGCCGCCGCCGATGCCCTTCTCCAGGGCCGCGGCGACGGTGAAGATCTTGAACACCGAACCGGCGCCGTCGCCGACGAGGGAGAACGGCTGCGGTTGGACGGTCTCGCCGGCCTTCAGGCGCAGGCCGTAGTTGCGCGAGGAGCCCATCGCGAGCAGGTCGTGCGACCGCTCGCCGGGCTTGATGACGCTGGCGACCTGGGCGACGCCGTCGGCGTACGGGCTGGCGTACTGCTGCAGCGCGCGGACGGTGTTGCGCTGGACGACGGGGTCGAGCGTGGTGCGGATCGTGTAGCCGCCGCGCATCACGGTGTTGCGCGACATCCCGTTCTCGGCGAGGAACTTCAGCGCGTAGTCGCACAGGAAGCCGCTGTTCTTGGCCGAGATGCAGCCCTGCTGGGCGACCTTCGGCTGCGGCAGGATGCCCAGCGGCTCCTTCTTGGCCTTCTCGATCTCGTCCTTGTGCTCCGGGAAGACGTCGACCATGGTGTCGAGCACCAGGTTCCGGCGCTCGGTCGCACCCTTGGGGTTCGTGTACGGGTTCAGCGCCGAGCTGGACTGCACGAGGCCGGCGAGCATCGCGGCCTGCTGGATGTTCAACTCGCGGGCGGGGATGCCGAAGTAGGTCTGCGCCGCGGCCTCGATGCCGAAGGCGTTGTTGCCGAACGGAACCGTGTTCAGGTAGCGCGTGAGGATCTGCTTCTTGGCCTCCTCCTTGGCGCCCTTGGCGTCCAGGCCGCGCTCGCGGCGGGCCTGCTCGGTCATGGACTGCTCCATGGTGAGGGCCATGCGGACCTCGCGGAGCTTGCGGGCCGGGGTGGTCGCGGTGGCGGCCTGCTTCTCGGCCTCGGTCCTCGACAGCACGAACAGCTGGTAGTTCTTGATCAACTGCTGGTCCAGCGTCGACGCCCCCTGCTGGACCTCGCCGCTCGACGAGTTCTTCAGGGCGGCGCGGATCGTGCCCTTCCAGTCGACGCCGTCGTGGTCGAAGAAGCGGCGGTCCTCGATGGCGACGATCGCGCGCATCATGTTCGGGTTGATGTCGTTGAATCCGACCTGGAAGCGGTACTGGTCGTAGAGGAGCGCGATCGGCTTGCCCGTCACGTCGGTCATCGTGGTGACCTCCGGGACGGTGCCGTTCAGCAGCTCGGACGAGACGTTCTCCATCGCGGCGGCGGCCTTGTTGGACGCGATGCCGACCCCGCTGGCGAGCGGGAACAGCAAACCGGCGACCAGGATGCCGGAGACGAGGATCGCCCCGGCCAGCCGGCCGAGCTTGCTCTTCGTCTCCGACGTCATGCGGGAGGTGGGTTTAGACGGCACGCCCACAGGATACGGGGGATTCCTAAGAAGTCGGTAGGCGCGCGCCGTGACTGTCTCGTGATATCGGCGGATCGGCCGAAAATGCCGTGAACAGGGGCGTTTGCTCGCGGTTAGCACGAATGTCCCAGTTTTTTGGTACAGGTCTTGCTTTCTGGGCGGCGCTCTACATAGATTTGACGACGGATGTGACCTACACAACACCGCCGGGTCGAAGATGACCTGGGTAACTGTGTAGACGAGCGAACGAGGCAGAGGGGCTGGCATGACGCCGACGACACTGACGACCGGGGAATCGGAAGCGCGACAGGCATGGGTGTCGCAGGCGAAGTGTCGAGGTGAGGATCCGGACCAGCTGTTCGTCCGCGGCGCCGCCCAGCGCAAGGCCGCCACGATCTGCCGCCACTGCCCGGTACAGCTCGAGTGTGGTGCCGACGCGTTGGACAACCGCGTCGAGTTCGGTGTCTGGGGAGGGATGACCGAACGCCAGCGCCGCGCCCTGCTGCGCCAGCACCCCGAGGTCACCTCGTGGGCGGACTTCTTCGAGGCGCAGCGGCGCCGGCAGCGCGCCGACGTCGGCTAGGAACTCACCCGGCTCATCCCCGTGAGGTGATCTGCTCGGCCACGGCGCGCAGCGCGGTGGCATCGGCGACCTCGAACGGCAACGCCGGCACACCGACGATCGGCACCTTCGGGTGCACCGTGGTGAACCGGTTCAACAGATCCAACTCGCGACGCCCCGTCGCCGTGCGCAATTCGTGCACGTCCAGGACCCCCTTGGTGAGCGGGTCGTCCATCTTCTCGGCCGCGGCCGCCGCGGTGGCCGCCGAGATCGAGGTCAGGTTCGGGTGCGTGCGGTTCACGATCAGCCCGGCCAGTGGCATCCGCTCGGTGGAGAGTCGGTCGACGAAGAACGCCGCCTCGCGCAGCGCGTCGGGCTCCGGCGCCGCCACGACCGCGAACTGGGTGCCCGGCTGGTTGAGCAGCTCGTAGGTGCGGGCGGCCCGCTCCTGGAAGCCGCCGAACATCGAATCCAACGACTGCACGAAGGTCGCGACGTCGCGCAGGGTGTCGCCGCCGACGACGGTCGAGACGCCGCGCATCGCCAACCCCATCGCGCCGGTGACGACCCGGCCGACGCCGCGGCCGCCGCCGATCAGCATCTTGCTCAGCCGCCCGGACAGGAACGAGCCCAGCCGCTGCGGCGCATCGAGGAAGTCGAGCGCGTTCCGCGACGGCGGGGTGTCGACGACGATCAGGTCCCAGCGGTCCTCCTCGAGGAGTTTGCCGAGCTTCTCCATCGCCATGTACTCCTGCGTGCCGGAGAACGACGACGCCACCGTTTGGTAGAAGGAGTTCGCCATGATCGCCTCGGCGCGCTCGGGCGTCGAGTGCTCCAGGACCATCTCGTCGAAGGTCCGGCGCATGTCGAGCATCATCGCGTCGAGCGAACCGCCGCCGGTGACCTTCTTGCCGTCGGCGCCGGTGAGCGGCACGGGCTGCGGCTCGTTGGTGAGCGAGTCGACGCCCAGCGACTGCGCCAGCCGCTTGGCCGGGTCAATGGTGAGCACTGCGACCTTGCGCCCGTGCTCGGCCGCGTACAGCGCCATCGCGGCGGCCGTCGTCGTCTTGCCGACGCCGCCGGCGCCGCAGCAGATCACGACCTTCGTCTTCGGCGAGAGCAGGATCCCGCCCATCTTCAGCGCCTCGGTCATCTAGACGCCCGCCTCTCGCAGCACGCGGGCCAACTCGTACACCGACGCGGTGTCGTGCCCGTCCAGGTTCGGCAGCTCCAGCGTCGCGATGGTCGCCCCGCCCTTGTTCTCGACGGTGTCGAGCTGCCCGGAGGCCACCTGCTGCGCCTGGTAGCGGATGGCGTGCTCGATGGCCTCGGTGAGCAGTCCGGCCAACTCGTCCTGGTCCAGGTCGATGCCGGCGGCCGCCAGGTTGGACTTGATCCGCGCCGCGTCGATCGTGCCCTCGGCGATGTCGTCGATCTCGTCGTCGGGCAGCAGCGCCGGGACGACGCGGTTGACGAAGATCGTGCCGACCCGCAGATCCTTGGCGAGCAACTCGTCGACGGCCTCGACGGTCTCCTGGATGGGCATCGCCTCCAGGAGCGTCACGAGGTGGACCGCGGTGTCGGGGGAGTGCAGCAGCTTGGTGACGCCGTCGCTCTGGTTGCGGATCGGGCCGGTCTTGGTGAGGTCGGCCATCGCCTGGGTGACGTCGAGGAAGTTGCCGATCCGACCCGTGGGCGGGGCGTCGACGACGACCGCGTCGTACAGCAGCTTGCCGCCCTTGTCGGTGGCGATGATGCGCTCCTTGATCTTGCCGGTGAGGATGACGTCGCGCAGGCCGGGGGCCACCGTCGTCACGAAGTCGATGGCGCCGATGCGCTTCATCGCCCGACCGGCGAAGCCGAGGTTGTAGAACATGTCGAGGTATTCCAGGAGCGCGTACTCGATGTCGATGGCCAGGCCGTACACCTCGCCGCCCTCGACGGTCGCGATCAACTCGTCGGTCGGGGGGAGTGGCGGGCGATCGAAGAGCTGGGCGATGCCCTGGCGGCCCTCCACCTCGACGAGGAGCACCTTCTTGCCCTGTTGGGCCAGGGCGAGGGCGAGGGCGCCGGCGATGGTGGTCTTGCCGGTGCCGCCTTTTCCGGAGATGAAATGCAGACGCGCCCGCTTCGCGGCGGGGGGCCAGGAATCACTCGCAGCAGGCCCGGCGTCGTTACCTTTTGTGGTGACCACGACGTAAACACTAGTCGCGTTGACACCGCCCGATACGCTGGACCACATGAGCGAGTCATCTTCACGACCGGCGTGGGAGTACGTGACCGTCCCGTTGCTGACCCACGCGACCAAACAGATCCTCGACCAGTGGGGTGCCGACGGGTGGGAACTCGTCAGCGTCCTGCCCGGGCCGACCGGCGAGCAGCACGTCGCCTACCTCAAACGGGCCAAGGACTAGAACGATGAGCAGCTGGTCGTCGCGGTTGTCCGAACTGGGTCTGACGCTGCCCCCGGTGGTGCCGCCGCTCGCGGCCTACCAACCGGCCGTGCGGACCGGGAACCTGGTCTACACCGCCGGCCAGCTGCCGATGGTCGACGGCGAGCTCATGTTCCGCGGCAAGGTCGCCGAGGGCGCCGAGGGCATCGTCTCGCCCGACGACGCCAAGGCCGCCGCGCGACAGGCCGCGCTCAACGCACTGGCCGCCGTCGACGCCCTCGTCGGCCTCGACGCGATCGTCCAGATCGTCAAGGTGGTGGGCTTCGTCGCCTCGGCCGACGGCTTCGCCGGCCAGCCCGGCGTCGTCAACGGGGCGTCGGAGCTGATCGGGGAGATCTTCGGCGACGCCGGCAAACACGCCCGCTCGGCCGTCGGGGTCAACGAACTGCCGATCGGCGCGCCCGTGGAAGTCGAGCTGATCGTCGAGGTGAAGCCGTGAGCACCGAAGCCGCCCCCGAGCCCGAGGTCGAGGAACTGAAGCACCCGGCCTACGGGAAGCTGCGCGAGGTCACCCCGTTCGCGTCGGTCCTGCTGTGCGAGAACCCCGGAATGATGGAGCTCGAGGGCACCAACACCTGGATTCTGCGGGCGCCGGGCCACCCGGACTGCGTCGTCGTCGACCCGGGGCCGCGCAAGCACAAGCCGCACGTCAAGGAGATCGTCAAGGCGGGCAACGTCGTGCTGACGCTGATCACCCACCGCCACCACGACCACGTCGGCGCCATCAACGCCCTCTACAAGCGGACCGGCGCCCCGGTGCGCGCCAAGCGCCCGAGTCTGTGCCGCGACGCGCGCCCGCTCGTCGACCGCGAGGTGATCAAGGCCGCCGGGCTGAAGATCACCGCGCTGGCCACCCCCGGGCACACCGGCGACTCGATGAGCTTCCTCGTCGAGCACGACGGTCAGCGCGCCATCCTCACCGGCGACACGATTCTGGGCGAGGGCACCACGGTGCTCGACCCGCGCGACGGCGGCCTGCGCGACTACCTCAACTCGGTGAACCGGCTCATCGTCGAGGGCAGCGGCCCGATGGAGAGTGCGACCGCGCTGCTCCCCGGCCACGGCCCCGACCACCCCGACCTCGTGCCCGTCGCGCGGTACTACAAGAAGCACCGCGAGGAGCGGATCGACCAGATTCGGGCGGCGCTGGACGCGATGGGCGTCACCGCGCAGGAGGCCAAGCCGATGAAGGTCGTGCGGAAGGTCTACGCCGACGTCGACAAGAAGCTGTGGCCGGCCGCGCGCATGTCGGTCAAGGCGCAGTTGGAGTACCTGCGCGAGGAGTGACCCGCGTTATCGGGTCAGCGGGCGCGGCGCGCGAGGCGCTCGGAGTCGGCGATGAGGACGCTCTTGCCCTCGAGTCGCAGCCACCCGCGCTGGGCGAAGTCGGCGAGCGCCTTGTTGACGGTCTCGCGCGAAGCGCCGACGAGCTGGGCGATCTCTTCCTGGGTGAGGTCGTGCGTCACGCGCAGCGCGCCGTTCTCCTGCGTGCCGAACCGCTGGGCCAGTTGCAGCAGCTGCTTGGCGACACGACCGGGGACGTCGGTGAAGATCAGGTCGGCGAGGTTGTTGTTGGTTCGGCGCAGGCGACGGGCCAACACGCGCAGCAGCTGCTCGGCGATCTCCGGGCGGTCCTTGATCCACGCCTTGAGGGCCTCGCGGTCCATCGAGACGGCCTTGACCTCGGTGACGGTCGTCGCCGACGACGTGCGCGGGCCCGGGTCGAAGATGGAGAGTTCGCCGAACATGTCCGACGGACCCATGATGGTGAGCAGGTTCTCGCGGCCGTCCGGGGAGCGTCGGCCGAGCTTCACCTTGCCGGACTGGATGATGTAGAGCCGGTCGCCGGGCTCGCCCTCGTGGAAGATCACGTGTCCGCGGGGGAACTCCACCGGTTGAAGCTGCTGGGACAGCGCCGCAACTGCACTGGGCTCGACACCCTGAAAAATGCCGGCCCGGGCAAGTACGTCGTCCACTGTTGAACCTCTCTCATCACTCACAAAACGAAGGCGAAACCAGCGCCTTCTGCATCAAAATCACAGGCTACTGGAAATGCGACCCAAAATGTTGGATGGGTCACGTTTGGCGATAACGTGTGGCTCAGCTGGCCCGACGGGCCGAGCTGCCGGCGATCGGCACAGGTGGCAGAGTCGCCACGCTCGCCACCTCCGCCGGGGTGGAATCGGCGGCTCCCGGCGCGGTCAGCAGCGAATCGACCTGATCGGGGCTGACGGCATCGGAATGCCGCATCACCAAGACCTCCAGCTTCTCCATGCCGACGACGACGAGCATGAGAACCAGGGGGAACAGAATGGCCGCCAGTCCTTGCATGCCGATCAGTAAACATCAGCGCATACGGCCCGGCCACTCAAACCGGGAGTCGTCACACCATCGTTACCGAGGTGTGAGTTTCGGGCTCACCAGGGCAGGCGGACCCAGGGGCTCGACGGGTCGCTCAGCAGGCTCTGCAGCGCCGGCTGCGACTCGGCGAGCGACTGCTCGGCGGAGAAGTGCTCGCCGTCGGAGGCCCACAGGGCGCGCCCCACGGCGTACGCGGTGCCGAAGTCCTGCCACGACGGGTAGAACTGTCGGGCGCGGTTCACCCCGGCGGTCAGCAGTGGCCACGCCTCGTCGGCGGTGAGGTAGCCCAGTCCGACGCTGGTGCGGACGACGAAGGCCATGCGGACCAGGTCCCAGGCGTAGGTCGACCGGAACTCGTGGGGCATCTGCGGCAGGCGCAGCGCGGCGAGGAAGTAGCCGGCGTCGCTCGCGACCTCCATGCCGTAGTCCGGCAGCAGGGAGTCGATGAACGCGCGCTGCTGCTCGGGGGTGTCGCCGACGTGGGGGAGGATCAGCTCGAGCAGCCCGTCGAACTCGGGTCCGTGCATCCCCTCGAGCAGGGCGCTGCCCATGGCCAGTGCCGAGGCGCGGTCGGTCACGCCCCAGCTGCCCTTCATCATGCGCTTGGTGATCCACTTGGCGCCGTCGAGATCGAAGTCGTCGCAGCACGCCTTCACGTCTTTCCCGTTGGCGCGGATCGCCAGAAAGATGGCGGCCGGCGCCAGGGCGCGCACCTGGTCGGCGGAGTACTTGGGTTGGTCGAGCCAGTTGAAGGAGGTCACGAGCCCCGAATGTAGTGGTCGTGGCGCCGTCCGGCCAGGGCCGTGTCGACCGGGTGATCGACGCGGCCGCGCTATCGTCGGGGACATGCCCGATGCCGTGCCGCCCGCGCGATCACTGCGGTTGATGTCCGACTATTCGTGCGGCTGGCCGCTGTGGGGCGAGGGCATGCGCATGCACGGGCGCAACGACGACGGCGCCCACCTGGGACTGTCCGCCGACACGGCGGCCGCCCTGCGCGGTTGGCAGGAGTTCTTCGAGTCCCGATTCCACTGGGACGACGGCTGGACCGAACCCGGCGACGCGGCGGCGTACGAGCGGACCGGGCGCGAGTTGTTGGCGCGGCTGCACGCCGAACTGCCCGACTACGCCATCGAGCTCGATCTGTGGCCGGTCGACAAGGGGACGGTCGGGAGCTGGGAGTCGGGCGACTGACCGGTCACCGGCCTGACGTGCGGCCTCGCTAACCTGGATTGGTGGCCGCGCGAGGAGAACCCGAGTCGCACCTGGCGCTGGTGCGCCGGGCGCGGCGGATCAATCGCACGCTGCAAGTCGCCTTCCCGCACGTCTACTGCGAACTGGATTTCACCAACCCGCTCGAACTGTCCGTCGCCACGATCCTGTCGGCGCAGTGCACCGACGTCCGCGTCAACCAGACGACCCCGGCGCTGTTCGCCCGCTACCGCACGGCCGCGGACTACGCCGGCGCCAACCGCGCCGAGCTCGAGGAGCTCATCCGGCCCACGGGCTTCTACCGCAACAAGGCCAACTCGATCATCGGGCTCGGCCAGGCGCTCGTCGAACGCTTCGACGGGGAGGTGCCGCGCACCCTGCGCGAGCTGGTGACGCTGCCCGGCTTCGGCCGCAAGACCGCCAACGTGATCCTGGGCAACGCGTTCGACGTCCCCGGGCTGACCGTCGACACCCACTTCGGGCGACTGGTCCGCCGCTGGGGGCTCACCGAGGAGACCGACCCGGTCAAGGTCGAGAAGGCGATCGCCGAGCTGATCCCCCGCAAGGAGTGGACCGACTACTCGCACCGCGTCATCTTCCACGGCCGCCGCGTCTGCCACGCCCGCAAACCGGCGTGCGGCGTGTGCACCGTCGCCCGCGACTGCCCCTCCTACGGCGAGGGACCGGTCGACAAGGAGGCCGCCGCCAAGCTGGTGAAGGGCCCGGAGACCGACCACCTGCTGGCGTTGGCCGGAATGGGCGACTCGTGAAGGCGTCGACGCGCGCGGGATTGCGCTCCCCGGTGTTCCGCTGGACCGTCGTGTTCGGCGTGGTGCTGGCCGCCCTCGTCGTCGCGATCTGGCCGCGCGCGAGCACCCCGGTCGACGACGCCGGACCGTCGAGCACGCCGCCGCGCCCGCTGCCGTCGTCGAATTTCTCCCCCGACGAGATGGCCGCGGCCCGCGGTCGCGCCGCGCTGGCCCCGTGCCCGACCGGCGCCGGCCCGACCGGGCCGCGAGCCGCGCTCGCCGGGGTCACCGCCACCTGCCTGGTCGACGGCACGACGATCGACATCGGCGCGGCCACCGCCGGCCGACCGCTCATCGTCAACTTCTGGGCCACCTGGTGCGGGCCGTGCCGCCGCGAGCTGCCGGTCGTCGCACGGTTCGCGCAGCGTGCCGGCGACCGCGTGACCGTCGTGACCGCGCACGACAGGCAGGGCGCCGACGCCTACCTGGCGCTCGCCCTGCTGACCGAGATCGACGTCCACCTGCCGACCGTCCTCGACTCCGACGGAGCCATGGCCCGCGCGTTGCGGATCCGCCAGGTCCTGCCGGCGACGGTGTTCGTGCGCGCCGACGGCACCATCGCCGGTTCCCCGGTCCGGCTCTACGAGAACCCCGACGACCTCGCCGCCGACGCCGGCAAGTACCTGGGGGTCACACTGTGAGCCACCTGCCCGACGGTCACGTGACCGGGCCGCTCGTCGAGCGCGACCTCATCCCGGGGTGGCTGCACGCCCTCACCGACGACGTCGACGCCCTCACCGACATCGTGAATCGGCGCGGCGGGGACCGCGCGAAACTGGCACGCATGGTCAAGGCCGCGCGCAACCGGCGGGCCGCCGCCGTCCTCATCCTCTTCGCGGGCGGCTTCGACGCGGACCCCGCCGCGCCGGGCGGACTGCCCGACGACGTCGACGTGCTCCTGCTCGAACGGGCCACCACCCTGCGCCAGCACAGCGGGCAGGTGGCCTTCCCCGGCGGCGGGCACGACGACGGCGAGCCGTACCCGGTGCACACCGCGCTGCGCGAGGCGCAGGAGGAGACCGGCCTCGACCCCGCGGGCGTGCGGGTGCTGGCGAACCTCCCGTCCTTCTCCACGCTGCCCAGCCCGTTCGAAGTCGTGCCCGTGCTCGGCTACTGGGAGACGCCGAGCCCGGTGCGGGCCGTCGACGCCGGTGAGACGGCACGGGTCGCGCGGATCCGGATGGCGGACCTGCTGGACCCGGCCAACCGATTCCAGGTGCGCCGCGACTTCCTCGGCGGCAAGGTCTACCAGGGCCCGGCGTTCATGGTCGACGGCCTGCTCGTGTGGGGCTTCACCGGCGGGCTGCTCGCCGCGATCAGCGCCGCCTCCGGGTGGGACGTGCCGTGGGACCACGACGACGTCCGGCCCCTCGACGACGCGATCGCCGCCGCGAAGTCGTCGCAGGAGCACGGGCTCCCGCTCGACCTGCCGTTCCCGCCGGATAGTGACGATTTCCCCGCGCAAGCGCGACCGGATGACTTCCACACGAACGATTCCGAGGCGTGACCGTGGGCACCGCGATCGACGTCGTCCTCGTCATCATCATCCTGGTGGCCGCCGCCTCCGGGTTCCGCCAGGGCGCGCTGGCGTCGGCGATGTCGCTGCTGGGCCTGGTCGTCGGCGCGGTCGCCGGCATCCTCGTCGCCCCCCGGGTGATCGGCGGAATCGAGGAGCCGCGCACCCGACTGATCGCGGGAATCGCGGTGCTGGTCGTGCTCGTCGTGGCCGGGGAGATCGCGGGCATCGTCATCGGCCGATGGTTGCGCCAACGGTTGCGCACGACCCCCGTCCGCTTCGCGGACAGCGTCGTCGGACTGGTGCTGCAAGCGCTGACCGTGCTCGTCGCCGCGTGGCTGCTGGTCAGCCCGATCCGCGATTCGTCACTCGCCCCGGCCGCCGACGCCGTCGAGCAGTCGCGGCTGCTGACCGAAGTCGGCGACGCGGCACCGTCGTGGCTGCGCGGCGTGCCCGACGGATTCCGCACCCTTCTCAACGACTCGGGGCTGCCCGACGCCATCGGCCCCTACGGCCGCACGACGATCAACCCCGTCGATCCCCCCGACGGTGCGTTGGCCGCCGCGCCCGGGGTCGGCAAGGCGCGCGACTCGGTGGTCAAGGTCCGCGGCGACGCGCCGTCGTGCCAGCGCGGCCTCGAGGGCAGCGGGTTCGTGTTCGCCCCGCGGCGGGTGATGACCAACGCGCACGTCGTCGCCGGGACGGCGACGCTGACCGTCCGCGTCGGCGACGCGTCGCTGCCGGCCCGCGTCGTGCTGTTCGACCCGCGCGTCGACGTCGCCGTCCTCGACGTCCCCGGGCTGAAGGCGGCACCGTTGGGGTTCGTCGACAAGGCGCTCAAGAACAAGGCCGACGCGATCGCACTCGGCTACCCCGAGGACGGGCCGTTCCACGCCTCGCCGTTGCGGGTGCGCGGCCGGGTACAGCTCACCGCGCCCGACATCTACGGGAACGCGCCGAGCCGGCGCGAGACATACACGCTGCGCGGGCACATCCGACAGGGCAACTCCGGCGGACCGATGATCACCACCGACGGGACGGTCGCCGGCATGATCTTCGGCGCCAGCGACAACGCCGGCGACGAGACCGGGTTCGCGATCACCGGCGACGAGCTGCGCGGATACGTCGAGCGCGGTCGGTCCGGTGCCGCGCCGGTCTCGACCGGGCCGTGCACGGTCGGTTAGCCGGGCACGGTCGGCGAAAATCTGGGCACGTTCGGCGAGATTCTGGGCACGCTCGGCGGTGCTAGGGGAGCCAGTCGAGGAGGAGCCGGTTCGTGCGCTCGGGCTGCTCCTCGTGCACGAAGTGCCCGGCACCGGGTACGGCCCAGTAGTCGAGGGACGGTGCCCACGGCGAGCTCGCCGTCATGGTCTTCTCGGTGATGTAGTTGTCGTCGCGGCCGCGCAGCGCGAGCACCGGAACGCCGACCGGCTGGTTCATCAGGTCCATGAACTTGGCGCCGTCGCTGCGGAACTGGGAGCGGTAGGCCCAGCGCTGGTATTCCAGCGAGCAGTGTGCGACGCCGGGGATCTGCACGGCCTCGCGGTTGCGGGCCAGCACCTCGTCGAAGTCCCGCGACGACTGCCAGCGCTGGCCGGCGCGGTCGCGGAAGTAGTCGACCAGGTAGGCGGCGTCGTGCCGGGTGATCTGCCGCTCGCCGAAGCGCGGCAGCTGCTTGTAGAGGAAGCCGCCGAGGAAGGCCTCGCGCTGCGCCCGGTCGCGGAGCACCTCGCGGCGCAGGGCCCGCGGGTGCGGTGAGGCGAGCACGGCGATCCGCGACACGACGCGGGGGTGCAGGGTGGCGGTGCCCCAGCAGACCAGGCCGCCGTCGGCGTGGCCGACGAGCGTCGCCGAACTGTGGCCGAGCGATCGGATCAGGCCGTAGGTGTCACCGGCGAGCGTCCAGCCGTCGTAGCCGCGCGGCGGCTTGTCGGAGTCGCCGTAGCCGCGCAGGTCGACGGCGACGGCGCGATACCCGGCCTTGGTCAAGGCGCTCAGTTGGTGGCGCCAACTCCACCAGAACTCGCCGAAGCCGTGCAGCATGAGGACCAGCGGCGCGTCGGCGGGTGCGCGGTCGGCGGCCTCGACCGCATGGAAGCGCAGCCCGTTCGCCCGGACGTCGAGGTGGTGCCACGGCCCGTCGAACCGGACGACCGAGGGATCGGGGGCGGGCACGAGGAGTCAGCGCTGCCGCGCGGGCGGCAGCGCGGAATGGGCCCCGGGCCCGTCGAGCTGCGGCTGGCCCGGCAGGACTTCCTTCAACGACGAGACCGAGTCCATGGTCTTCTCGGGCTTCTTGAGCTTGGTGAACAGTTTGTAGCCGAAGAACCCGGCGACAGCAGTGATGAGCAGCAACAGCAGGAACACGATGCCGAAGGCGGCCCACGCGGGCAGCCAGATCATCAGCAGCGCGCCGAGGAAGATGAAGAAGAACAGGCTCGTGTAGAGCAGCATGACCCCGGCCGCGGCCAACAGGCCGCTTCCGGCGCCGGCCTTCTTGGCCTCCTGGGTGAGCTCGGCCTTCGCGAGGGCGATCTCGCCGCGGAACAGCGTCGACACCTGCGCGGTGGCGTCCTTCACCAGGTTGCCGATGGTGGGGTCGCCGCTGGCCCCGGCGTTGGCGTCGGTCAGCGGAATCGCCGGGATCGGCTCTTCTCGCCCAGCCGTCGGCGCCTGCGAGCGCTTCTTACCGATCACATCGTCCTCCGTGGGTGGTTACCCGGTTATGGTGCCATGCCGCGATCGGGGCGGATGCGGCTACCGCTTGCGGCTGCGGATGTTCTCGAAGACCGACGGGTCGACGAGCGTCGAGGTGTCGCCCAGATCCCGGCCCTCGGCGACGTCCTTGAGCAGCCGGCGCATGATCTTGCCCGACCGCGTCTTGGGCAGCTCGGGCACGACGTTCACCTCGCGCGGTTTGGCGATCGGCGAGATCTCGGTCGCCACGTGGTTGCGCAGGTCGGTCTCGAAGGAGTCCGACGGCGCGCCGACGCCCTCGCGCAGGATCACGAACGCCACGATGCCCTGGCCGGTGGTCTCGTCGGCGGCGCCGATGACCGCGGCCTCGGCGACATCGGGGTAGCTGACCAGGGCCGACTCGACCTCGGAGGTCGAGATGCGGTGGCCGGACACGTTCATCACGTCGTCGACGCGGCCGAGCACCCACAGCGCGCCATCCTCGTCATACCGCGCGCCGTCGCCGGCGAAGTACCAGCCCTGCTCGGCGAACCGCGACCAGTAGGTCTCCCGGTACCGCTCGTCGTCGCCCCAGATGCCCAGCAGCATCGACGGCCACGGCTGGTCGAGCACCAGGTAGCCCTGCTCGCCGCGCGGGGTGTCGTTGCCCTCGTCGTCGACGATGCGGGCGCTGATGCCGGGCATCGGGCGCATCGCGGCACCCGGCTTGGTGGCGGTCACGCCGGGCAGCGGCGAGATCATGCAGGAGCCGGTCTCGGTCTGCCACCAGGTGTCGACGATGGGACAGCGGTCGCCGCCGATGACCTCGCGGTACCAGCGCCAAGCCTCCGGGTTGATCGGCTCGCCGACGCTGCCGAGCAGGCGCAGCGACGACAGGTCGTGCGCGTCGGGGATGTCCCGGCCCCACTTCATGAAGGTGCGGATCAGCGTGGGCGCCATGTAGTAGATGGTCACCCCGTACTTCTCGATCACCTCGAAGTGGCGGTGCTCGTTGGGCGTGTTCGGGGTGCCCTCGTAGATGATCTCGGTCGCGCCGTTGGAGAGCGGGCCGTAGACGATGTAGGTGTGGCCGGTGACCCACCCGATGTCGGCGCCGCACCAGAAGACGTCGCGGCCCTCCTTGTGGTCGAAGACGTTGTGGAAGGTCGAGCTGGTCTGCGTCAGGTAGCCGCCCGAGCCGTGCACGATGCCCTTGGGCTTGCCGGTGGTGCCCGACGTGTACAGCAGGAACAGCGGGTGGTTCGAGTCGAAGGCCTCCGGCTCGTGCTCGGTCGACGCCTCCGCGACGGTGTCGTCCCACCAGACGTCGCGGCCCTCGACCCAGTTCATCGTCGGGTCGTGGTTCGTGCGCTTCACGACGACGACGTGCTCGACCGACTTCGCCGCGTCGTCACCGGTGCCGAGCGCCTCGTCGACCGACGTCTTCAGCGGCGCCGGTTGGCCGCGGCGGTACTGGCCGTCGGTGGTCACCACGAGCTTGGCCTCGGCGTCGTCGATCCGCGAGCGCAGTGCCTTTGCCGTGAAGCCGGCGAACACCACGGAGTGGGTGGCGCCCAGGCGGGCGCAGGCGAGCATCGTGACGATCGCCTCGGGGACCATCGGCATGTAGATGGCGACGCGGTCGCCGGCGCGGATGCCGAGGTTGGTGAACGCGTTCGCCGCCCGGCAGACCTCGTCCTTGAGCTGGGCGTAGGTGATGTCGCGGCTGTCGCCGGGTTCACCCACCCAGTGGATGGCGACGCGGTCGCCCTTGCCGGCGGCGACGTGGCGGTCCACGCAGTTCACCGACACGTTCAGCTTGCCGCCGGGGAACCACTTGGCGAAGGGGGCGTTCGACCAGTCCAGGACGTCGGTGAAGTCGGTGTCCCAGTCCAGTCGGCGCGCCTGCTCGGCCCACCACGCCAGGCGGTCGGCGTCGGCGCGCTCGTAGATCTCCGGGCCGACGTTGGCCTGGGCGACGAACTCGGGTGACGGGGGATAGACGGCGGTGGCAGACATAGTTGTGAGGGTAGTCACGGGCGCGGCGGGCGCGCAGCGATGCGGGTCAAGTTCGGCAGCACGAATTCAGGCCGCGAACTGCGCACGGCTCATGCACGGGCGCACGTTCCGGAGCAGTGGGGCATCGGTGAGCGACATCAGGAGCGAGCTCCCCCACGGTCCGCGGCCCTTCGGCATCTCGACGTCGTCGACGCGGGTGATCGTCGGGATCCGCGCGGGGATCTGCTGCGCGCCCGCGACGTGAGGGAGAACGGCATCGGGGGAGTCCGGTACCGCTCGGTGAGGTTCATGCCCTCGAGCGTCTTCTTCGAGAACCACGATGGGATGGAGTCGAACCACAGACTGCCGCCGGGGAAGCGCGTCGACATCGCGGTCATCAGCGGCCACACCTCGTCGGGCGTGAAGTACATGAACAGCCCCTCGGCGATGATCAGCGGCGGCTGGTCGTCGGGGACCGTGTCGAACCACGAGCGGTCGAGCGCCGAGATGGGGCACTCGATGATCTGCTTCTCCCGGGGGAGGAGTTCGCGGCGCACCGCCATGACCGGTTCGAGGTCGACGCTCACCCACCGCACCCGGGGGTCGGCGATGCGCCAGAAGCTCGTCTGCAGGCCTTCGCCGAGGTTGACGACCGCCGCGCCCGGATATCGGTCCAGGTGGTCGCGGGTGGCGCGGTCGACGGCGATGGCGCGCAGCGCGTGCGATTGGCTCGGCTTGCCGAACTTGTCGTAGTCGTAGTCGATGGTCTCGTACAGCTCGACGGCGAGCGGGTCGTGCAGCACGCCGTCGGGACGGGCGGCTTCGACCGCCCGGTTGCGCAGCGTCCACAGCGTCGTCGCCGAGACGCCCTGCAGGGAATTGCCGTCCACCGTCGCGGCCATGCCGTCCTCCCGGGATCCACACTGACTAAGGACAGCCTAACCCGTGGGGGCGGTGCGGGACAGGCCGTAATCTGAGAGGTATGTCCCACCCTCTCGCGGCACTCGTCGAGCTGCCCGGTGTCGCGGCGGCCGCCGACCGGGCGCGCGACGCGCTCGCCGCCGTCCACCGGCATCCGGCGAACCTGCGCGGTTGGCCGTCGACGGCGCTGGAGGCGTCGTGGCGCGGCGGGCGGTCGTCGGCGGCGATCGACGGCGGCAGCGTCGAACTGCGCCGTGACGGCGACTACGACGATCCGCTCCTCGCCGGGGCGATGCGGGTGGCGCAGGCCCTCGACGGTGATTCGCTCGAGCAACTCGTCGGCGTCTACCGCCGTGCGCCGGCGCAGGCGCTGGCCCGACTGCACGTGTTGGCCGCCGCCGACCTCGTCGACGACCCCGAGGAGCTCGGCCGCCCGCGGCCGGGGGCGAGCGCGCGGCTGGACCTGCTGACGCAGGTGATCACGGCGCCGCCGACCGTTCCGGCGCCGGTGGTCGCCGCCGTCGTGCACGGCGAGTTGGCGGCGTTGGCCCCGTTCCCGCATGCGAATGGGATCGTCGCGCGCGGCGCGTCGCGGCTGTCCTGCGTGGCGACGGGGCTGGACCCGCACAACCTCGGCGTCCCCGAGGTGGCCTGGCTCAAGCGCCCGGCCGAGTACCACCGCGCCGCGTCGGCCTTCGGCGAGGGGACGCCCGAGGGCGTCGGCGAGTGGATCCTGCTGTGCTGCTCGGCGCTGGAG
This sequence comes from Gordonia sp. (in: high G+C Gram-positive bacteria), assembly GCF_047602025.1. Lineage (GTDB taxonomy): Bacteria > Actinomycetota > Actinomycetes > Mycobacteriales > Mycobacteriaceae > Gordonia. Next base: position 279,175 of record NZ_JASGII010000001.1, read on the forward strand.
GCCGGGGCGGCGGAGGCCGCCGCGATTGCCGACGCGGCCCGCCCGCGGGCGCAGAAATAGTCCGGACATACGTTGCGGGCGGCGACCAATGGTCACCGCCCGCAAAGCACGGGCCCAAGTTACCAAGCGTGCTTGGTGGGTTGTGGGACTCACCTCGGCGAATCGGTTGCCGGGCCCGTACCTCTCGGCTGGGGCCGACATTCGCAGGTGCACAACGCTTCTGCCTCTGGCGGCGTGCTCCGCGTGGGTGCTTGCCGCCCGTGCTGGGAACTTCCGGTCGGGGATTCGATCCTTCTCTTCCGGGTCGGATCTGGCCTTCCGTCGGTTCCGTACCCCTAGTTCTACACCGTGACCCAGATCACATCAAGACTCTGGGCCCTACAGATTTCGCGCAGTGAATGTGTGTCGGTCGACAGTGGGAAATCGGCACGGCGAGGGCTTGACTGGTGGGGTTGGCCTCGGGTCAGGCGGCGGTGAGCCGGCGGCGCAGCAAGCCGTAGTATAAGACGGCGCCGAGGGCCGCGACGCCCACCCCTGCGGCCGCCGAAATCGCCAACGTCCGCGTCGACGGCGCGAATCCGTCCGACAGTCCGACGGGCCGCTCCCAGGCGAGGATCGGCCACCCGCGGGCGGCCGCCTCCTTGCGCAGCGCCCGATCGGGGTTGACCACCGCCGGATGCCCGACTTCCGCCAGCATCGGCAGGTCGGTGACCGAGTCCGAGTAGGCAAAGCACTCGGCGAGGTCGTAGCCCTTCTCGGCGGCGAGGTCGCGGATGGCCTCCGCCTTGGCCTCGCCGTAGCAGTAGAACTCGAGCTCGCCGGAGTACTTCCCGTCGACGACGGACATCTTGCTGGCGCGCACCGCGTCGACGCCGAGCATGTCGCCGATCGGCTGCACCATCTCCATGCCCGACGCGGAGATGAGCACGACGTCGTGGCCGCGGGCCTGGTGATTGGCGATGAGTTCGGTGGCCTCGGCGAAGACGAGCGGCTCGACGATGTCGTGCAGTGTCTCGTCGACGATGCTGTTGATCTGGTCGACCGGCCACCCCCGGACCATGTCGGTGACGTGGGCGCGCAACTTCTCGACCTGATCCTCGTCGGCGCCGGTCAACGTGAAGAGCAGCTGGGCGTACGCGGACTTGATCACCGACCGGCGGTTGATGAGCCCGCCGGAGTAGAACGGCCGGGTGAAGGCGAGCGCGCTGGAGCGGGCGATCACCGTCTTGTCCAGGTCGAAGAACGCGGCGATGCTTCCGGGCGCGCCGGCGGGTCGGACGGCAGGGGTCACGGTGCCCAGCCTACGGCTCGGCCCGCGCGCGGGCGTCCGAGTCGGGCAAGTTCCGACACGCGGCCGCATCGTCGATATTTGTTATTGCAAACGCAGAATCGCTAAGCGTATGCTGGCCTGTATCCGGCGCATAACCGGATCTTTTCAGCCCGACCCCCCGGGGCTGAAAATGTGATGACCCCGGCCTTCTCCCCCCATTGGCCGGGGTCGTCCTCTGTTCGGGGGTTGTCTTGGACTCTGGTCCGGTTCCCCGCGAATCCCCTGCTCAGCGCCCTGTCGCCGCGGATTCGGCGTGCCGCGGGCCATTACCGCACCCCCGTCGTCGCCGTGGCGCCCCGTCGACGACCGGCGGAATTGCGGCAACACTGTTCCTTTCAATTTCGGCAACACTGTTCCTAATCGGTCGGGAATGGTTGGCCGAACCGCCCTCGAAATGGCTGCGCAACCGATAGATTTCCCGCAAATCGGCACCGACAATGGGAGAGTCATGGCAGCCAGGGGTAAGACACGGGGACGGATACTCGGAGCGGTTCTCGCCGCGCTCACCGGAGCGTCGGTGGCGTTCGCCGCGGCGCCGGCCGAGGCGGCGCCGAAGTATCCGGAGAACTACAACTTCTTCGGTGGCATCCCCGACGAGTTGATCAACCACGGCGGCTCGCTGCCCGGCACCAACAAGAAGCACTGCACGCCGTCGGCGGCGCACCCGCGCCCCGTCGTCCTGGTCCACGGCACCGGTGGCGGCCAGCAGACCAACTGGGGCGCCTACGGCGCGATGCTGGCCAATCGCGGCTACTGCGTCTACGCCCTCACCTACGGCGCGCTGCCGCTGCCGTGGCCGTTCACCGCGGTCGGCGGGATGCTCCCGATCGAGGACTCCGCGCGCCAGCTCAAGGTGTTCATCAACGGCGTCCTGCGGCGCACCGGGGCCGAGACCGTCGACCTCATCGGGCACTCGCAGGGCACCTTCATGCCGACCTACTACCTGAAGTACCTGGGCGGGGCGGGGAAGGTCACCAACTACGTCTCGCTCGCACCGCTGTGGCACGGTACCGCCGGTGACCTGATGGTCCCGGTGTCGAAGTTCCTCGGCGGGCTGGGGGCCGGTGATCGCTGGATGCCGATCGGCCAGGCCCTGAGTCAGATGCTTCCGGGTTCGGCGATGGTGGACAAGATCTGGCGCGGCGGCTCGCCGTACGTGAAGGGCATCACTTATACGAATATCACTACCCGCTACGACGAGCTGGTGCTTCCGTACACCAGTGGCATCCAGCCCGCCGGCCGCTCCGGGGCGAAGGTGCGCAACATCGTCGTGCAGGACTCCTGCCCGACCGACTACAGCGACCACATGGCGATCGCGGGCTCCAAGCGCGCCGCTTTCATGGCCCTCAACGCGCTCGATCCCGAGCACCCGGTCAAGGTGCCCTGCATGGTCGTGCCGCCGTTCACCGGATAGGTGGATACTGCAAGTCATGGCTGAGATGCGAATGGACGAGCGGCTGGCGCTGGCCGCTGTGGGACCGCCGATGGAGTACGACGCCAAGCGGATCCGGAAAGCCGTCGACGGCAAGGTCGTGCTCATCACCGGCGCGTCCTACGGGCAGGGGGAGGCGACGGCCAAGTTGCTCGCCAAGCACGGCGCGATCGTCGTGCTGGCGGCGCGCACCCGGCCCAAACTGGACGAGGTCGCGAGCGAGATCATTCTCGCCGGCGGTCGGGCACACACCTACGCCGTCGACATGGGCGACCTGAAGGCGGTCGACAAGTTCGCCGCCGCCGTCGTCAAGGACCTGGGGCGGGTCGACGTCCTCGTCCACAACGCGGGCAAGTCGCTGCGCCGGTCGGCGTTTCGCAGCGCGCTGCGGCCGCAGGACATGGAGTCGATGGTCGGCGTCAACTTCCTCGGCCCGATGCGGCTGACCCTGGCGTTGCTGCCGCACATGCGCAAGCAGGGCGGCGCCCACATCGTCAATATCGCGACCGCCGGTCTCCTGATGCCGAATGCGCCGCGGTGGGGCTTCTACATCGCCACCAAGGACGGATTCGACAAGTGGATCCGCTCGGTGGCGATGGAGTCGCGGAACTACGGCGTCACCGTGACGAGCCTGTACGCCGGGCACATCAAGAGCCGCATGGTGGCGACCGGCTGGGTCGCCCGCATGCCCGGCCACACACCGGAGCAGGCCGCGCGCACCGTGGCCTACGCGATCACGCGCCGGCCGCGGACCATGGCACCCCGCGGGCTGCGCGAACTCGGTGTCGTCAGCACGGTCTTCGAGGGCCCGCTGGAGCTCACGCTGTCGCTCGTCGACCGGCGTTCGGGCGAGACCAAGGCGTCCGACGCCGCCTTCACCGCGGCGATGGGCGTCGCGGGCAAGGCCGACGTGTGAGTCGACGCTCGTCAGGTGTGCGCGGCGACGCGCGGCAGTGGCTCGGTGCTGCGTCGGCGATTGTGAGATCGGGCGTCCTGAAGCCGCCCGGACCGGCGACAGCGGGCCGACTGCTGCGGGCGGTCTACCGGTACGGTTCGACGCCGGCCGCCATCCTGGCCATCTCGGCGGCGCGCTTTCCCGACCGCACGGCCGTGATCGACGAGTACGGCTCCATCACCTACCGGGAGTTGGTCGACGCCGCCTCGGCCGTCGCCGCCGACCTCCGCCGCCATGGCTGCGACCGGGGCCGCGCGGTCGGCATCCTGTGCCGCAACCACCGCGGTTTCGTGGTCGGGCTGGTCGCCGCCGCGCAATCCGGCGCCGACATCGTCTCGGTCAACACCGAAGTACCGCCGGCCCAGCTTGCCGCGCTGTTGGACCGGCACGACCTCGACGTCCTCATCCACGACGACGAGTTCAGCGGGGCCATTGCCGCTGCCGGGTGGCGCGGGCGCCGGCTACGGGCCGATCCGGACGCGACCGGGCCGTCGCTCTGGTCGATCGTGGCCGACCCGCCGCCGCCGGCGCCGCCGTCGCGCAAAGCCGGGAAGGTGGTGCTGCTCACCTCCGGTACGACCGGGCTGGCCAAGGGGGTGCCGCGCAGCATCAGCCCGTGGGGCATCGTCCAGCTCGCCGCGACGGGCGTCGCGCACGTCGACCTGCGGCCGGGGGACGTCGCCTATGTCGGGCCACCGTTCTTTCACGGCTTCGGCCTGCTCGGCGTCCTCGGGATCGCCGCCGTCGGCGGGACGGTCGTGTGTCGTCGCCGGTTCGACGCGACGGCGGCCCTCGACGACATGGTCCGCCACCGCGCGACGGTCCTCATCGCCGTACCGGTCATGCTGCAGCGGCTCGTCGCGGTCCCCGGGCTGGCGGCCACGGCCCGCGACATCCCGCTCCGCGTCGCGCTCACCGGCGCCGCGCCGATCACCACCGCCACGGTGCGCGCCTTCCAACGCGCGTTCGGCGACATCCTCGTCAACGGTTACGGCTCCACCGAGGCGGGCGTCGTATCGATCGCCGCCGCCGACGACCTGGCAGTCGAGCCCGGTGCGGCGGGTCGCCCCGGGTTGGGTGTCTCGATCCGGATCGTCGACGATGCGGGAAAGGTCGTACCCGTCGGGACGACCGGGCGCATCGCTGTGCGCGGACCGCTGGACTACACCGGCTACACGCCGGATCCGGCGGCGAAGCCGGTCGCCAAGGCCATCCTCGACGGCCACGTCGACACCGGCGACCTCGGGCACCTGGACCAGCGCGGCCTGTTGTTCATCGACGGGCGCGGCGACGACATGGTCGTGTCCGGCGGGGAGAACGTCTTCCCGCGCGAGGTCGAGGTTGCACTCACCGAGCACCCGGCCGTCACCGATGCTGTCGTGCTCGGCGTCGACGACGCGGAGTACGGGCAGGTGTTGGCCGCCTACGTCGTCGGGGATGGCGATGCCGAGTTGGGCGGAGACTCCCTCAAGGGGTACCTGCGCGAGCGGCTCGAGCGATACAAGGTGCCGAAGACATTCGTCGTCGTCCCGGCCGTGCCGCGCAATGCGGCGGGCAAAGTGCTCAAGGCGGAGCTGCTGAAAGAGTTCCCCATACCGTAGGTAGCACATACTCTCAGCTGCATGACCGAACCGATCACGACGCCGGTCGACGGCGCCGGGCGACTTCTCGACTATCGGCCGATGACCGCGCGCATCGTCCCGGGCGTGCGGATGAAGGCCGACGCCTGGGAGATCCGCTACACGACGACGTCGGCGACCGGCGAGCTGATCGAGGTGACCGGCACCGTGCTCCGGCCGCGCGGCCGCGCGGTGACCGCGCTGGTGGGTTACGCCGTCGGAAGCCAGGGCCTCGCGCCGCGGGCCGCCGCGCTGTCCGCCCAGCTGCGCCTCGGCCTGGAGTACGAGGCGTCGTTCATCGCCGCCGCCGCGCGCCGCGGTTGGGTGCTGGCGCTGCCGAACTACCCGGGTCTCGGCGACGACGCTGAGCGCGGCCATCCGTACGTGGTCGGGCGCGCGCTCGGCCCGAGCGTCTTGGACTGCATCCGCGCTGCGCGGCAGTTGCCGGAGGCCCGTGCCGATGGGCTGCCGGTCGCCATCACCGGCTTCTCCGAGGGTGGCTGTGCCTCGAGTTGGGCGTTGCAGCTGCAGCCGACGTACGCGCCCGAGCTGCCGCTCGTCGTCGGGGCCACCGGTGGCGTGCCGGCGGACCTCATGGAGCTGTACGAGTTCCACCGGCGCAGTGCCTTCTCCTTCCTGCTGCTGTACACACTGATCGGCTTGGGCAACGCCTACCCCGAGCTCGACATCGATCGATTCTTCACCCGCCGCGGCCGACGGCTGGCGCGCTTCTTCCGCCGCACCCATCTGATCGTCGCCATCGGGGCGGGCTTCTTCCTCACCTCGTGGCGCAACGTCCGCAAGGCGGCCGATCCGTTGCCCTTCGACGATCCGGCGGTCCGCGCGCGGATAAAGGAGAACCGGCTCGGCGACACCGCACCGGGCGTGCCGGTGTTGGTGGCCGCGGCGGCCTGGGATCAGGCGATCCAGTACCGGCAGCTCGAAGACGCTGGCGTCCGATTGGACCGCTGCCGGCGGTGACGTCGACTTCTGGCGGATGCGCGGCGTCGAGCACCTCCTCGGCGGCGCCGCGTACCACGTCCGGGCCAACAAGTATCTGGCCGAGCGGCTCCGCGACGCGCAGCTGCCCCCGGTCGTCGATCCCGAGTTGCGGTAGGCATGATGCGTCACCCGGGCAAGGGTGCCTCCCTCGGCCGAGTGGCCGCCGCGTACGTCGTCGCGTTCGGTGCCGCCACCGTGTGGCTGGTGGTCGGGCCCGATACGCCGTGGCTATGGCTCGACGGTCTGATCGCCGATCTGATCGCGACGCTGATCATTTTCGGCGCCAGCCGGATGCACGCGAACTCGAGCTTCTACGACGCCTACTGGAGCGTGTTGCCGCCCTATCTCGCGGTGTACTGGTGGATCGCCGGCGGGCTCGGCATCGGGGACGTCCGCGCCTGGCTGGTCGTGGCCGTCATCGTCGTGTGGGCGGTGCGGTTGACCGCCAATTGGGTGTCGTCCTTCCCGGGCCTGCACCACGAGGACTGGCGCTACCCGATGATCCGCGAGCAGGCCGGGCGGTACGGGACGGTCGCCGACCTGGTCGCCATCCACCTGATCCCGACGCTCCAAGTCTTCCTCGGGCTGCTGCCCGTGTACGTCGCGCTGGTGCGCCCGACCCGGGGCGTGGGCTGGCTCGACTGGGTGGCGCTCGTCGTCGGCCTGGGTGCGGTGGCCCTCGAACTGGCCGCCGATACGCAGATGCGCCGCTTCCTGCGCAGCCACCAACCGGGCCAGGTCATGGATCAGGGACTGTGGGGCTGGTCGCGCCACCCCAACTATCTCGGTGAGATCGGCTTCTGGTTGTCGCTGGCGCTGTTCGGCATCGCGGCCTCGCCGCGCGACTGGTGGTGGATGTCGGCCGGCACCGTCGTCATGATCGCCATGTTCCTGGGCGCGAGCATCCCGATGATGGAGAAGCGCAGCCTGGAGCGACGTCCGGAGTACGGCGCCGTCATCGACCGGGTCCCCAAGCTCCTGCCCCGGCCGCCGCGCCGGACCGTCGGGTGACCGGGTCGTCGGCGCGCGTCCTCGTCGCCGGTCTCGGCGACAGCGGCCTGCTGACCGCGACCCACCTCGCGGGCCACCGCGGGGTCGAGGTCGTCGGCATCTCGACCAAGCCCGGCCTGGTCAGCGGACAGGAACTCGGCATGCGTCTGGCCCGGCCCGACGACTGGTCCCGCGACTACCGGGTCGGCTTCGACCGGTTTCGCCGCCTCACGGGCATCCGCACCGTGCACGCCGAGCTGACCGGACTCGACCTGGAAGATCGGCGGGTGACCCTGCGCGACGTCGACGGCCGGGTTGGCCAGGAACCCTATGACCTGCTGGTCATCTCGACGGGGGTGACGAACGGGTTCTGGCGGCGGGCCGAGCTGCAGACCGACGCCGACGTCGAAACCGAGCTGGCAGCAGCGCACCGGCGCCTGGCCGAGGCGTCGAACGTGGTGATCGTCGGCGGGGGAGCGGCCGCGGTTAGCAGTGCGTTGCAGATCGCGCTCCGGTGGCCGGCGACCCGCGTGGCCCTGTGCTTCCCGGGTGAGCGCGCCCTGCCGGCCCATCATCGGCGGACGTGGGCACATGTTCGTCGTCGCTTGACCGACGCCGGGGTCGATCTGCGACCGGGCCATCGGGCGCTGCTGCCCGACGGTCGCCCGCCCGAGCAGCTCACCGGCGGGCCGGTGTCATGGAGCACCGGCCAGCCGGACACCGAGGCGGATGCGGTGCTGTGGGCCGTGGGACGCGTGCGCCCCAACACGGCGTGGTTGCCGCCGGAGCTGCTCGACGCCGACGGGTTCGTCCGGGTCGACGCGACGCTGCAGGTGCCCGGGCACCCGGACGTGTTCGCCGTCGGCGACGTCGCGGCCACCGATCCGCTGCGGTCGTCGGCGCGCAACCGCGCCGACAAGCTGCTCGCCGCCAACATCCTCGCCCGGCTGGGCGGCGGCCAGTTGCGCGAGTTCCGTGCGCCGCGACGCCGGTGGGGCTCGGTCTTGGGCGTCGAACCGGACGGCCTGCGGGTGTTCGGGCCATCGGGCCGGGTGTTCCGCTTCCCGCGGCGGACCGTCGACACGGTGCTGCAGCCCTGGATCGTGCGCCGGGGCATCTACGGGGGCATTCGCGGCGAATAGCGATTCGTCCACAGGTCTGCGTCGTCCACAGCCGTCGCGTCGCCGAGCCGATTCGCGGCCGCGCCGACGGACGGCCGGGCGAGGATCGCCCCATGAACGAATTGCTGGCGCTCGTCGACGCCGACCTGGCCGACGACGTCCATCGCTGCGCTGCCGCGGCAGGCTACTCGGTGTTGCCGGCCGATCAGGTCTCCGGCGACTGGCTGCGCGCCGATGCGGTCGTCGTCGATCCGGGCGCGGTGGACCGGCTCGCGTCGATGGTGCCGCGCCGCGGCGTCTTCCTGGTCAGTGCGGCACCGGCCCCGCCCCGGGCGTGGCAGGCGGCGGTCGCCCTCGGTGCGGGCGGCGGATTCGCGTTGCCCGCCGACGAGGAAGGCCTCGTCGCCGCACTCACCGGGCTGCGGACGCCGGCGCGCGCCGATGGCCGGGTGCTGGCCATTCTGGGCGGCCACGGGGGATCGGGGGCGACGACCCTCGCCGCCGCCACCGCGATGACCACCACCGATACGCGCCGCGGCGTGCTGCTGGTCAGCCCCGACCGGGTGGGCGCGGGCGTGGACCTGATCCTCGGCATCGAGGACGTCGACGGCCCGCGCGCCGGGGATCTGAACGCAGCCGGTGGTCGGATCAGCCACGAGGCCCTGCACCAGGCGCTCCCGCGCAGCCGGGGCATGGCGGTGCTGGCCGCGAGCGGCGGGGCGCGACCCGTCCGCGGCGAGGCGGTCATCGCCGCCGTCGACGCCGGACGCTCGGGCGGTGACACGGTCGTCGTCGACGTGCCGCGGACCGATCCGGCGTTGCGGGACGACCTCCTCGTCCGTGCCGACCTGGTCGTCATCGTGGGTCGCGGGACCCTGCCCGCGCTCGCCGCGGCGCGGGCGACGCGGGACAGCCTCCCGGCGGGCCGGGCACCGGTCGAGTTGGTGCTGCGCGGTCCGGCGCCGGGCGGGATCCCGGTCGAGGAGATGGCGTGGGCCGTGGGTCTGCCGCTGCTGGGGTTCTATCGCTCCGATCCGTCCCTGCCCGCCCGGCTGGAGTCGCGGCCGCTGCGGCCGCCCGAGCGCAGCCCGCTCGGGGAGATCGGCCGACGGCTGTGCGACCGCCTCGACGAGGTGGCCGCATGACCGCGGCGGCAGTCGACCCCGAGCTCGTCGACCGCGTCCGCCGACGGCTGGCCGTCGACGCGTCCGCGCAGCCGACCGTCGAATCGCTGGCCGCGGCGATCCGTGCCGAGTCGTCCGGGGTCCTCGGCGACACCGACCTGTTGGCGACGCTGCGCTACCTGCAGACCGAGTTCGTCGGCGCCGGACCGCTCGAGACCCTGTTGGCCGACCCGGCGACCACCGACATCCTCGTCGTCGGGCCCGACGACGTGTGGGTCGACCGCGGGGGCGGACTGCGTCGCGTCGCGGTGTCCTTCGACGACGACGCGGCGGTGCGCCGATTGGCCGCCCGACTCGCCCTGGGGGCGGGGCGCCGGCTCGACGATGCGCAACCGTGGGTCGACGGGCAGTTGCACGACGTCGGACGGCATGGCGCCACCGTCCGCCTGCACGCGGTGATCCCGCCGGTCGCCGCCGACGGCACGTGCCTGTCGCTGCGCGTGTTGCGACCCGCACAGCAGGACTTCGCGTCATTGGTCGCCTGCGGCACCGTGCCCGAACCGGTGGCAGATCTCGTGCGCGCCATCGTCGCCACGCGACTGGCCTTCCTGATCGCCGGCGGTACCGGCGCGGGGAAGACGACCCTCCTCAACAGCCTGCTGGGACTCGTCGACGCGGCCGAGCGGATCATCTGCGTCGAAGACGCGCCCGAACTGCGGCCGCAGCACCCGCACATCGTCCGCCTGGTCGCCCGTGCGGCCAACGCCGAGGGAGCCGGCGAGGTGCCGTTGCGCACGCTCGTCCGGCAAGCGCTGCGGATGCGCCCGGATCGGATCGTGGTCGGGGAGGTGCGCGGCGCGGAGGTCGTCGACCTGCTGGCCGCGCTCAACACCGGTCACGACGGCGGCGCCGGGACGGTCCACGCCAACTCGGTGCGCGAGGTGCCGGCCCGGTTGGAGGCGCTCGCCGCGTTGGGCGGGCTCAGTCGCCCCGCGCTGCACAGTCAGCTCGCCGCAGCCGTCCAGGTGCTGTTCGTCGTGGCCCGGCGCGGCGGGGGTGCGCGACGACTGGTTCAGATCGGCCTGGTGCAACGAGGTGCGTCGGGGCTGGTCGAGATCGAGCCGGTGTGGGCCGAGAGCGGGTTCGGGCCCGGGCGGGAGCGGTTGGCGGAGCTCGTGGCGGACCGGTCATGAGCGCCGTCGCGCTGCTGTGCCTCGCGGCGGTGGCGGTGGTCGGGCCCGCGCCGCCCGGACGATTCCGCTTCCACCGCGTATTCGGCGGCGACAAGGCACTAGAGCCGTCGCGCGACTGGCGGCGGTGGGCCGTGCCCGGCGGCGCGGTCGCCTTCGCGCTGGCCGCTGTGGCCGGGTCGCCCGCCGTGCTGGTGGCCGTGGGGATCGCCGCGGGCACCGGGTGGTGGTTGCTGCGGCGGTCGACCCGGGATCGCCAGCGGGCGGTGCGGGAGGAGGAGACGCTGCGGGCGATTGCGGTGGTCGTGGCCGAACTCTCCGTGGGCGCGCCGACCGCGGCTGCCTGTGCCACGGCCGGGTCCGAGGTGCTCCTCGACGACCCGGAATCGACGGTCGGCCGCGATCTCGCGACGCTCGCCGCACAGGTGCGCCTCGGCGGTGCGGTCGATCCGGCGTCGGCCGGTGCCGCCGGTCCCGTTGCCGACCTGTGGGCGACCGCGGCCCGCTTCGGTCTCCCGCTGGCCGAGCTCCTGGCCGCCCGGCGCGCCGACCTCGTCGCCCGGCAGCGCTTCGCCGCGCACACCCGGGCCGCGCTCGCCGGCCCCCGTGCGACGGCCGGGGTCCTGGCGGTGCTGCCGGTCTTCGGACTGGTCCTCGGACAGGCCATCGGCGCAGATCCGATCCGCGTGCTCCTCGCGCCGGGTCCGGGCGCAATCCTGTTGGTGCTCGGCGTGACGCTCGCCGCCGTGGGCGTCGTGTGGTCCGAGCGCATCGTCGACAAGGTGCTGGCATGAGCGCGGGTCTGGTGCTGATCGCGGCCGCGCTCGTCGCCCTGCCGCCGCCGGCGTGGGTGCTGCGGCGATTGGATCGGGCGTCGGTCGTCGAGCAGGTGTCGCTGCCCGTTGTGGGCGGCCCGTTCGCCGAGGCGGCTGCCTTCGACCTGCTCGCGGTGAGCCTGCGTGCGGGACTGCCCGCGCCCGCGGCGGTGTCGGCGGTCGCCGCATCGATCCCCGAGCCGGTGGCCACGCCGCTGCGCCGGGTCGCCGACCTGTTGGCGCTGGGCACCGATGCCGCCGAGGCCTGGCAGCGGGGCATCGGCGACGACAGCGGTTTGGCCGACCTCGCCGCCCTGGTGCGTCGGACGGCGTCGTCGGGGTCGGCCTTCGCGTCCGGACTCGACGAGCTGGCGGCGCGTCGCCGTGACGAGGCCAAAGACGCCGCGCTGGAGCGGGCCGAGCGCGCGGGGGTGCGGATCAGCGGACCGCTGGGCCTGTGCTTCCTGCCGGCGTTCGTCTGCCTGGGGATCGTGCCGGTCGTGATCGGGCTGGCGTCGACGGTGCTGGGCCAGGTGTGAAGCTTGGCGGCCCGACGGTCGGGCCGCGGGAGGGGGAATGAAATGACGACTCGGATGATCCGCTACGCGCGGAGCCTGTGGGCCGACGATGCCGGGATGTCGACGGCCGAGTACGCCATCGGGACGATCGCGGCCGCGGGCTTCGGCGCGCTGCTCTACACGGTGGTCACCGGTGACAACATCGTCAGCGCGCTGACCGGCATCATCGCCAAGGCGCTGTCGACCACCGTCGGGTGAGGCGGCCGCCCGCGCTGCTGCGCGACGAGGACGGCATGGCGACGGTCGAGGCTGCCTATGCGATCGCGGCGATCACCGCCGTGCTGCTCATCTGCCTCGGCGCGCTCACCGCGATGGTCTCGGCCGTCCGCTGTACCGATGCCGCGCGGGAGGTCGCGCGGCTCACCGCGGCCGGCGATGATCGGGCCCAGGCGGTCGGGCGGTCGGCGGCGCCGGGCGGTGCGCGCATCACGGTGACGCGCAGCGACGCCGAGGTCGTCGTGGTCGTCGAGGCGGGTGCACCGTTGTTGCCGATGCTCACCGTGAGCGGTCGGGCGGTGGCCCTGATGGAACCCGACGGCGAGGACGACGATGCGCCGACTGCTCCGTGACGAGGAGGGGGCGGCGACGGTTCTCGGCGTCGCGGTGGTCGCCGCGCTCATCGCACTGACCGCGGTGCTGCTCCACCTGGGATCCGCGGTGCTCGCGCGTCATCGTGCCGCGTCGGCCGCAGACCTGGCCGCCCTGGCCGCCGCATCAGCACTGGTCGGCGGCGAGGACGACCCGTGCCCGACGGCCGCGCGCGTCGTGCGGGCACAGGGCGATCCGTCGCTGCGGGTGTCGGCATGCACCGTCGACGGCGAGTTCGTCGAGCTGTCCGTCGCGCTGCCGGTGCGCCTCGGCCCGTTCGGCGTGCGAACGGCGACGGCGCGGGCGCGGGCCGGCCCGGTTGGCGGCTAGTCCCGCACGGTTTCGCCGACCCCGCATCGATCGGTGCTGGATCGACGGAACGAGGCGGGTTTCAGCGCAACAGCCGCGAGATCAGGTCGAGGACGGCGATCGCGCCGGCCTTGTCGAGCGGCTCGTTGCCGTTGCCGCACTTGGGCGATTGCACGCACGACGGGCAGCCCTTTTCGCACCCGCACGACGCGACGGCCTCGTGGGTCGCGGCCACCCACTCGGCGAAGGCCTCGTAGCCGCGGTCGGCGAAACCCGCACCGCCCGGGTAGCCGTCGTAGACGTATACCGTCGGCAGGCCGGTGTCGGCGTGGATGTTGGTCGACAGCCCGCCGATGTCCCACCGGTCACAGGTCGCCACCAGCGGCAGCATGCCGATCATCGCGTGTTCGGCGGCATGCAGCGCGCCGGGCAGGTTCACGTCGGTGATCCCGACGCCGGCCAGGGCCTCGGGGGTCAGCGTGTACTGCACCGCGCGCGTCGGCAGCGTCTGCGGCGGCAGGTCGAGCTCCACCGAATCGAGGATCTCGCCGCTGTGCAGCTTGCGCAAGTACCCGACGACCTGCGAGGTTACCTCGACCTCGACCAGCGCCACCCGCAGCGCGCCCCGGTCGATGGCCTGCTCGGTTGCGAGGACCTCGACCTCGGTGGTCTCGCGCGGCGACGTCGTCCAGTCCGGCTCCTCCGGATGCACCAGTGCCAGACCATCCGCCAGGTCGAGGTCGTCGACGACGAACGAGCGCCCCTGGTGGATGTGCACCGCGCCGGGGTGGACCGTCGACAGCGCCCGCACGGTGTCCACGGTCCCCAACAGCTGCGACGTCGTGGTGTCGACGATGAGGATCTGCCCGCCGATACCGCCGCGGATGTCGATGTCGGCGTGCGGCTCGACCCCGGCCGCGATGTACCAGCCCGCCTTGCGCCGCCGCAGCAAACCTTCCGCGGTCAGCTCGTCGACCGCCTCGGCGACGCCGAGCCGCTCGACCTCCTCGGGCTTGAGCGGCAGCTCGGCCGCCGCGCACAGCAGGTGCGGTTTGAGGACGTACGGGTTCATCGGGTCGAACACCGTCGTCTCCACCGGTTTGCGCAGCAGCGCGTCGGGGTGGTGCACGAGATAGGTGTCGAGCGGGTCGTCGCGCGCCACCAGGACGACCGCCGACGCCGCGCCCCGACGCCCCGCCCGCCCGGCCTGCTGCCAGAACGACGCGACCGTCCCCGGGTACCCGGCGATCACCACCGCGTCCAATCCGCTGATGTCCACGCCCAACTCGAGCGCATTGGTCGTCGCCACGCCCAGCAGCTCCCCGTCGGCGATGGCCCGCTCGAGTTTGCGCCGGTCGTCGGCGAGATACCCCGCCCGATACGCCGCCACCCGCCCGGCCAGATCCGGCGCCGACGACTCCAGCAGCCCCGCCGCGGTCCGCGCGGTGATCTCCGCACCGCGCCGGCTGCGCACGAAGCACAGGGTGCGGGCGCCCTCGATCACGAAGTCGGCCAAGATGCGGCCGGCCTCCGCGCCCGCGGACCGTCGCACGGGCGCGCCGTTCTCGCCGGTGACCTCCGGCAGGAAGTCGGGCTCCCACAGTGCGACGGTTCTCTCCCCGGTGGGTGAGGAGTCGTGGGTCACTTCCACGGCGTCCTCGCCGATCAGCCGACCGAGCGTGCGGGCGGGCTCGGCGGTGGTGGCGCTGGCCGCGACGACGACCGGATCGGCACCGGCCGCCCGCGCCACGCGCAACAGTCGGCGCAGCACCAGCGCGGTGTGCGCGCCGAACACGCCGCGGTAGTGATGACACTCGTCGACGACGATGAACTTGAGCTGGCGCAGGAACTGCTGCCAGCGGTGGTGCCCGGACAGGATCCCGATGTGCAGCATGTCCGGGTTGGTGAACAGCATCCGCGAATTGGCCCGCGCCCACTGCCGCAGTTGCGCGTCGGTGTCGCCGTCGTAGGTGCAGGGCGCGAGCCGGGTGAATTCCGGGTTTGTCGCGAGAATGGCACTGAGAGAACGCAATTGGTCGACGCCCAGGGCCTTCGTCGGTGCCAGGTAGAGCGCCGTCGATGCATGGTCGTGCAGCAGCGTCTGCAGCACCGGGAGTTGATAGGCGAGGGATTTGCCCGACGCGGTGCCGGTGGAGATCACTACGTGCCGCCCCGCGAACGCGTGGTCGGCGGCCTCGATCTGGTGGCGCCACGGGCGGTGCAGGCCCAGTTCGCCATAGGCGGCGACGATCGCCGGATCGAGCCAGGACGGCCAGTCGGCATGCTCGGCGACGGCCGCCGGGATGACTTCGCTGTGCGTGATCGGCGAGCTGTCCGGGTCGGTCCCCGCGAGGGTGGCGCGCAGCAACTCCTCCCCGTAGGAACCGCTCATCGCACCGCAATCCTGCCCGCGGCGCTCGCGTGCGCCGCACCGTCGAATCTAGTCGCGCGGCGCCGATCTGGCCCCAATCGGGTCACTGGGCTATCGCGGGGCGCTCTAACGTGATTGACTGAAGTCGGTCGCACGATTCGACTGCGCTCCGGGGGACCTCTCCCACGCAGCCAGAATCCCGTTGCGAACGTTGTACTTGGGTTCGGTTCGCGGATTTCCCGCAGGCTTCACTGAAGAATGGCGGTCGGAACCGACCACGACGCGAGACATCCTCGGTCGAATCAAGAAATTATGTAAGGAATGCAGGAATGGCACAGGGAACTGTGAAGTGGTTCAACGCGGAAAAGGGCTTCGGCTTCATCGCACCCGACGAGGGAAACGGTGACGTGTTTGTTCACTACTCGGAGATTCAGGGATCCGGTTTCCGCACCCTGGAAGAGAACCAGCGCGTGGAGTTCGAGGTCGGCCAGGGCACCAAGGGCCCGCAGGCCACTGGCGTTCGCGCCGTCTAAACACCTCGTCTCGCCTACGCGAACAAACGAGACCAACGCCGCGCCCGTCGCGCCCGGAGAAATTCGGGCCGGCGGGCGCGGTCGTTTCATCTCACACCCCGCCGGAACAGGCGATTTGACCCGGCGCCCGTAGCATTGGGGGCGTGAGCCAGCTCGCCTTCTTCTCCGCCGACACCGACGATCCGTCGATCGCCGATGTCGCCGGGCTGCTCGCCGGAACCGGCCAGGCCGTCCCGATGGCCGGCGGAACCCGGGTTTCGGTCGTCGTCGACGCCCAGTGGCGGGCGCTGGCGCTCCTCGAGGAATTGGCGTCGATCGGGCTCGACGTCGAGGTTGTGCACTCCGAGGAGGGGTCGCCGGTCGTGCGCACCGAACCCACCCCGCTGCTCGACGAATTGCGTGAGCGGTGGTCGTCGGGCGCGGTCAAGGCGGTGCCGGCCGGGTGGACGCCGACCGCGCGAGCGCTGCGGCAGTGGGCGATCGCCTCGGGGCGCCGCGACGGCGACAAGTACCTGCTCGGCCTGGATCCGCACGCCCCCGACACCCACCCGGCCCTCGCGACGTCGCTGATGCGCGTGGGCGTCGCGCCGATCCTGGTGGGTGCCCGCGGCGGCGTGCCGGAGCTGCGGATCGCCGGCAAGCGGCGCGTCACCCGCTTCGTCGAGATGGTCGGCGCACCGCCCGAGGTGCCCGGCGCGGCGCAGAACTGGCCGATTCTCTGAAAAGTCGCGGCGGCGGCACGCGTGACCTGCGACGACGTCGCAAGTCACGTCCCCGGATCGGACCGCAAAGCACGGCCGCATGTGCAGCGACCCCCGTATATAAGGTAGAAAGCTCACCAGCGGGGTGCATCCGGCACTCCGAGGTGAACTGAGGGACGCCCGTGGCCAAGACCGACACCGCATCGACTTCAGCGGGGCCGATTCGGCGACTCGTGATCGTCGAGTCGCCCACCAAGGCGCGCAAGATCGCCGGGTACCTGGGCCCGAACTACGTCGTCGAATCGTCGCGCGGCCACATCCGCGACCTGCCGCGCGGTGCGGCCGACGTCCCCGCCAAGTACAAGGGTCAGCCGTGGGCGCGCCTGGGCGTGAACGTCGAGGACAACTTCGAGCCGCTCTACGTCGTCTCCGCCGACAAGAAGTCGACCGTCACCGAACTCAAACAACTGCTCAAAGACGTCGACGAGCTCTACCTCGCGACCGATGGTGACCGCGAGGGCGAGGCCATCGCCTGGCACCTGCTGGAAATCCTCAAGCCCAAGGTCCCGGTCAAGCGCATGGTGTTCCACGAGATCACCGAATCGGCCATCCAGGCCGCGGCGGAGAGCCCGCGCGAACTCGACACCGACCTCGTCGACGCCCAGGAGACCCGCCGCATCCTCGACCGCCTCTACGGCTACGAGGTGTCGCCGGTGCTCTGGAAGAAGGTCATGCCGAAGCTGTCGGCGGGCCGCGTCCAGTCGGTGGCCACCCGCATCATCGTCGACCGTGAGCGCGAGCGCATGGCCTTCGTGTCGGCCGAGTACTGGGACCTCGCCGCCACCCTCGACGCCGGCAGCCAGGCCACCCCGCCGACCTTCTCGTCGCGCCTGGTCAGCGTCGACGGCCAACGCGTGGCAGCCGGCCGCGACTTCGGCTCCGACGGCAAGCTGCGCAAGGCCGACGGCGTCGTCGTCCTCGACGAGACCCGTGCGCGCGCCCTAGCCGGCGGCCTGGACAAGGCGACGCTCACCGTCGAATCGGTCGAGGAGAAGCCCTACACCCGACGCCCGTACGCGCCGTTCATGACCTCGACGCTGCAGCAGGAGGCCGGCCGCAAGCTGCGGTTCACCTCCGACCGCACCATGCGGATCGCTCAGCGGCTGTACGAGAACGGCTACATCACCTACATGCGCACCGACTCGACGACGCTCAGCGATTCGGCGATCAACGCGGCGCGCGCGCAGGCCCGCGAACTCTACGGTGACAACTACGTCCACCCGAGCCCGCGCCAGTACACCCGCAAGGTGAAGAACGCGCAGGAGGCGCACGAGGCGATCCGCCCGGCCGGCGACAGCTTCCGCACCCCCGGCCAGGTCGCCTCCGCGCTCAACTCCGACGAGTTCAAGCTCTACGAGCTGATCTGGCAGCGCACCGTCGCCTCCCAGATGGCCGACGCCAAGGGCACGACGATGAGCGTGCGCATCAGCGGTGCCGCGTCGACCGGCGAGCAGGTCACGTTCTCCTCGTCCGGCCGCACCATCACCTTCCCCGGCTTCCTGTCGGCCTACGTCGAGACCGTCGACGAGCAGGCCGGCGGTCAGGCCGACGACGAGGAGCGCCGCCTCCCGCAGTTGACCGAGGGCCAGCGGCTCACCGTTGCGGACCTGTCCGCCGACGGCCACTCCACCAACCCGCCCGCCCGCTACACCGAGGCGTCGCTGGTCAAGGTGCTCGAGGACCTCGGCATCGGCCGCCCGTCGACCTACGCGTCGATCATCGGCACCATCCAGGACCGCGGCTACGTGGTGAAGAAGGGCAGCGCCCTCGTCCCGCAGTGGGTCGCGTTCGCCGTCGTCGGACTGCTCGAGGGCTACTTCGAGAGCCTGGTCGACTACGACTTCACCGCCTCCCTCGAGGACGACCTCGACCAGATCGCGGCCGGTGAGGCCAACCGCACGCAGTGGCTGTCGGACTTCTACTTCGGCGACGACTCCGGCGACGCCGGTACCGGCAGCGCCAAGCGCGACGTCGCCCACGCCGGCGGCCTGAAGAAGCTGGTCGGCGTCAACCTCGAGGAGATCGACGCCCGCGAGGTGAACTCGCTGCACCTGTTCGACGATTCGGAGGGTCGGAAGGTCTTCGTCCGCGTCGGCCGCTTCGGCCCCTACCTGGAGCGCGACGTCGCGGCTTCGGGTGCCGCCGAGCCGGATCTGCAGCGCGCCAACCTGCCGTCGGACATGACGCCCGACGAGTTGACCCTCGAGGTCGCCGAGAAGCTGTTCGCCACCCCGCAGGAGGGTCGCAGCCTGGGCATCGACCCGGCCACCGGGCACGAGATCGTCGTCAAGGAGGGCCGCTTCGGCCCCTACGTCACCGAGATCCTGCCGGAGGAGGATGAGGACGGCGGCGCCGCCGCGCTGACCGTCCCGCCGGGCCCGACGCCCGTCGACGGCGGCGAAGCACCCGTGCCGCTCGACGAGGAGGCCCCGGCCGAGACCGGCGGCACCAAGACCGCCAAGAAGGCGGCGAAGAAGACCGCTGCCAAGAAGACGGCGAAGAAGAAGGCCGGCCCCAAGCCGCGCACCGGGTCGCTGTTCAAGTCGATGGACACCACGACGGTGACCCTCGACGAGGCGCTCAAACTGCTGTCGCTGCCGCGCGTCGTCGGCGTCGACCCGGCGACGAACGAGGAGATCACCGCGCAGAACGGCCGCTACGGCCCGTATCTGAAGAAGGGTGCCGACTCGCGGTCGCTGGCCAATGAGGAGCAGCTCTTCGAGATCACCCTCGACGAGGCGCTGAAGATCTACGCCGAGCCCAAGCGCCGCGGTCGTGCCGCGGCCGCACCGCCGCTGCGTGAGCTAGGCCCGGACTCGGTCAGCGAGAAGCCGATGGTCATCAAGGACGGCCGCTTCGGCCCGTACGTCACCGACGGCGAGACCAACGCCAGCCTGCGCAAGGGCGACGAGGTC
Organism: Gordonia sp. (in: high G+C Gram-positive bacteria); assembly: GCF_047602025.1. Lineage (GTDB taxonomy): Bacteria > Actinomycetota > Actinomycetes > Mycobacteriales > Mycobacteriaceae > Gordonia. The sequence goes on from NZ_JASGII010000001.1 coordinate 298,808, forward strand.
GCGACCATCACCCCGGAGCGGGCGATGGAGCTGCTGGCCGACCGTCGGGCGCGGGGCCCGGTCAAACGGGGTGCGAAGAAGACCACCAAGAAGACGGCGAAGAAGACCGCCAAGAAGGCTGCCGCGAAGAAGTCCTAGGCGTCGTGGCCGCGCGAGGTGCTCGCCCGGCCGCCACTCTCGAGTTCGGTGATCGGTCCGATCTTGGGTCGAGCCAGCAGGGTCTCGATGCCGCGGCCGCGCAGCTCGACGCCCTCGCCGATCTCCCAGTGGGAGGCCTCCTCCTCGTCGCCGAGGAACACCGCGCGCGCCGAGCCGAGGACCCGGGTCGGCTCGTCCTTGGCCAGCTCGGTGAGGCGGGCGGCCTCGTTCACCGGGTCGCCGATGACGGTGTATTCGAGGCGCTGCTCGGATCCGATGTGGCCGGCGACGGCGCGGCCGGCGGAGACGCCGATGCCGAAGTCGGTGTCGCCCAGCGTGGTCTCCAGCTCGATGCGCAGCTCGCGCGCCGCGGCCAGCGCGCGGCCGGCGAAGTTGTCCAGCTCCAGCGGGGCGCCGAAGATCGCGAGCGCCGCATCGCCCTGGAACTTGTTGACGAACCCGCCGTGGCGGCCGACGACGTCGACGACGACGCGGAAGAACTCGTTGAGCAGGTCGACGACCTCGCGCGGCGCGTTCTGCACGGCCAGGCGCGTCGACCCGACGATGTCGACGAACAGGATGCCGACGTAGCGGTCCTCGCCGCCGAGCTCGGTGCCCGTCTCGACCGCGCGTCGGGCGACATCCTCGCCGACATAGCGGCCGAACAGGTTGCGCAGCTGGTTCCGCTCGCGCAGGTCCGACACCATCTCGTTGAAGCCGGCCTGCAGCAGGCCGACGTCACTGCCGTCGTAGATCTTGACCGACGTGTTGAAGTCGCCGTCGCGGACCTTGCCCATCGCCTGGCGCAACTGGGTGATGGGGTCGTTGATGGCGCTGACCAGTCGGTACACGGCGAGGACGCCGAAGACCAGGGCCGCCGCACCCATCCAGATGATCGGGCGGATGACGGTGCGGGCCTCGGCGACGCCGAACGGCACGCAGGCCGCCATGCCGATGATGGTCACCAGGGGCAGGGCCACGGCGATCACCCAGAAGATGGTGATGCGGGCGGAAACGCTCGGCGCCTGTGCGGCGTCGGGGTCGTTGGCCATGGCCGCGACGGTGATCGGGCGCAGCACCTTCTCGGACTGCATGTAGCTGAGCGCACCGGTGACCAGGGCGCCGACGCCGCTGCCCAACGCCACCATGATCGCGGTCTTGGGGTCGTCGATCCAGGTCATGAAGGTGAGCAGCGCGCCGCCGATCACCCACAGAACGGCATTGCCCAGGGTCAGCATCCACGGCAGGGCGAGGGCGCGGCGCCGGGCGAAGTCGTTGTCGAGCCGCGTGCGGCGGCGGTGCCAGATCAGCACCGGCAAGGACAGTCGGATGCTGAGCAGCATGCTGACGGCGGTCGCGGTGAGCAGATAGACGACGAAGACGATCTGGTTGCGCGCCGACCCCTCGGTGAACGTGACCGCGTAGTCGCTGGTCATGCCGAAGCGCAGGAATGCGAACGTGAAGATGGCGCCGATCATGTTCGCGCGGATCAGGTCGAGGGCCAGGATCGGCCACGGGGTGCGCGCCAGCCACCGTGCGGTGTGCACGGCTTGCGCCCAGAGCGACCGTCGATCGACCATGACTCCAAGGTTAGCCAAGTGCTTGCAATTGTTAAACACTCTGCAGTGCGGCAAGGCGTCGGCCGTGGCCGATAGGGTGAGGGACGTGGCACGGGTTTTCGAGCGTCTGGTCGGCCAGCACGGGGTCGTCGAGGAGCTCCGCGCTGCCGCGATCGGGGCCGTTGGGGCCGCCCGACGACTCGACGAGCGCGCTGCCGGCGCCGTGTCGATGTTCGGCGATGATGCAGGTCAAGGGGTGGAAACGGCGGCCGTTGAGCGTGCGGCGATGACTCATTCCTGGCTGTTCACCGGCCCGCCGGGATCGGGCCGGTCCGTCGCCGCGACCTGCTTCGCCGCCGCCCTGCAGTGCCACTCGGAGAGCGATCCGGGGTGTGGCGAATGTCGCGCGTGCAGCACTGTGATGTCCCGCACGCACGCCGACGTCCGGCACGTCGTGCCACAGGGTTTGAGCTTGTCGGTGGCCGAGATCCGCGACGTCGTGCAAGCGGCCGCCCGCCGCCCGTCGACCGGACGGTGGCAGATCGTCGTCGTCGAAGACGCCGATCGCCTGACCGAGGCCGCGGCGAACGCGCTGCTGAAAGTCGTGGAGGAGCCGCCGGCCCGGACGGTGTTCCTGCTGTGCGCGCCGTCGGTGGACCCGGAGGACATCTCGGTCACGCTGAAGTCGCGCTGCCGCCACGTGCCGCTGGCGATCGCGCCCGCCGCCGATATCGAGCGGGTGTTGATCGAGCGCGACGGCATCGACCCGGCGAACGCCGCGTGGGCCGCGTCGGTCTGCGGCGGCCACATCGGGCGCGCCAAGCGGCTCGCCACCGACCAGGGGGCGCGCGAACAGCGCCTCGCCGCGCTCGGCCTCGCCCGTGCCGCCGCCGTTCCGGCGCGCGCCTATGCCGCGGCCGAGGAGTTGGTGAAGTCGGCGGAGGCCGCCGCCAAGGCGATCAGCGAGGAGCGCGACGAGGCCGAGGTCGAGGAACTGATGACGGCCTTCGGGGCCGGCGGCTCCGGCAAGGGCACCGCGCGGGCGACGCGCGGCAGCGCCGGCGCGATCAAGGACTTGGAGAAGCGGCAGAAGTCGCGCGCCACGCGGACCGCCCGCGACGTGCTGGATCTCGCCCTGATGGACCTGGCCGGCCTGTTCCGCGACGCGCTCGTCGCGTCGCAGGGGGCGCGGGTGACCGCGATGCACCCCGATCAGGCCGAGCAGGTGCAGGGGCTGGCGAACTACGCGTCGAGCCCGCAGCTGCTGGCGTGCATCGACGCCGTGCTGGAGTGCCGCGAGGTGCTCGACTTCAACGTGAAGCCCAAGTTCGCCGTCGACGCCATGGTGGCCAAGATCGGGCAGGCCCTGGCGCGCGACGACGCGTGAGACCCCGGCGGGCGATCGGCGAAGTCGAGTAGTCCGCTACTCGTGTCGCCCTCGCGGTGCGGGCCGATGCTGGGTGTGCTCGACAACCAATCGGCCACACACGGAGGTATCCCCGATGAGCACACTGAAGAAAACCGTCGGCGTTGCGGCGGGTCTTGCCGTCGCCGCGACCGCGGCGGCCACTCTCGCGCCCGCGCCCGCACACGCCGCGTCGTTGAATTTCCCCGTCTACGTGTCCGGCTGCGGCGGCGGCCAGGCCTGTCCGAAGGGCGCGGAGTTCCCCGTCTTCACCGGCGGTGCGCTGCGGGTCCAGTTCATCTCGAGCCCGAAGCACTGCTCGACGATCGTCGCGAAGATCGCTGTCGACAACCGGCCGGTGGTGCGCACCCTGGTCAAGCCGGGTCAGCCGACCGCGGCGCGCTTCTTGATGGTCCCGGCGGGCACCCACAAGGTCCGCGTCACCGCACTCGGCGTCCCCGGCGGCTGCAACAAGGGTGCGCTGAGCTCGTGGGGCGGCACGCTGGCGGTGCAGACGGACCTGGACGCGTTGATGGCCAGTTGACCGCCGGAATGAGATCAGGCCCGTCGAGGTGATCGACGGGCCTGATTGTCGTGAGCCGCCTAGGAGAATCGAACTCCTGACCTATTCATTACGAGTGAATTGCTCTACCGACTGAGCTAAGGCGGCGCGCTGCGCGAGGCAGCCAGACGAGTGTATCGACAAACCCGAAGCGCACCAAAACTGCTTTCGAGACGTCAATCCTCCGACATCAGGTGGCGCAGATAGCGCTCCGGAGCAGCGAGGAAATCGCGGGTCAGACGGACCGGCGGGGCGTCGTCGTAGTCGACGCGGTCGATCCGGCCGTCGTCGTCGATGGCGAAGATCGCGGCACCCGGCAGTGCCAGGAGGATCGGGGAGTGGGTGGCGATGAGGAACTGGCTGCCCTTGGCGACGAGGTCGGCGACCAGTGCCATCACGTTCAGACAGCCCTGCGGCGACAGCGCGGCCTCCGGCTCGTCCATGACGTAGAGGCCGCCGGGGAAGAAGCGGGCGCGGATGAGGTCGACGAAGGACTCGCCGTGCGAGCGCTCGTGCGGGGAGACGCCGCCGAACACGTCCAATTGCTCGGGGCCGAGGTCCTCGGTGGCCGTCGCGACGTTGTAGTAGGACTCGGCGCGCAGGAAGAAGCGGCTGCGCGGCTTGAGCGGACCCCACGTCGGGAAGAGGTGGTCGGCGAGGTCGGACTCGGTGGATCGCGTCTCGAAGCGGTAGTTCTGGCTGCCACCCTCGGCGTTGAGCCCGACGGCAACGGCGATCGCCTCGATCAGCGTCGACTTCCCGCTCCCGTTCTCGCCGACGAAGAAGGAGACGCCCGCCGGCAGTTCGAGGCCGTCGTCGGCGAGGAACTCCACGACGGGCAGGTTGAACGGGTAGACGTCCGCGTCGTAGGAGCCGCCGACGCTGATGCGCTGGATGAAGCGGCCTGGCTGGCCCGCGCGGTCGTCGAGGTTCATTCGGGGAAGTCGGTGCCCGGGCACGGAACGCGGACCCGCTGCGCCGGGTCGAGGGCGCGACGGACCAGTGCACCGACGGTCGGGGAGTACGCCATCCCCACGTGGCCGATGCGCGACGCCGGGCAGACGTCCTGGATCAGCGTGTTGGTGATGTTCGCACCCGGCGGCATGAGGGTGACGCGGTAGGGCGTGGAGATCTGGTCGAAGCGCGTCGCGAGGTTCACATAGCGGATTCCCGGGTGGCGCGGGCCCCAGTAGTTCTGGCCGGGAGCGCGGGCGGGCAGTCGGCTCTGCAGGACGTCGACGTCGCTGTGGCCCCGGCTGGACGCGGAGATCCCGACGATGGTGCCGATCCGCGACGTGCGCCGCTGCGAGACGAGCTGGGCGATCGCGCCGCCCTGCGAATGGCCGACCAGATCGACTTTCGTTGCGCCGGTCGCCGCCAGCACGCGGTCGACGAACGGCACCACCTGGCGATAGGCCGACGCCTCGCGCTTGGCGAGCCCGCCGGTGTTGCCGCTCCAACTGGTCTGGCCGTACGTGAGGCTGAAGACGCAGTAGCCGGCGTTGGCGAGCATCGGGGCGAGGTAGGCGAAGTTCGCGGCCTGATTCATCGCCGTGGCGTGCAACAGGACGACCGGGTGGTGGCCGCTGCGGCACGACCAGCGGTTGGCGCCGGGCGGCGGGGTCTGTGCCGACGCGAAGTAGTTGGCCGCGACGGCGGTCGGGACGTCGGTGGTGAGCGGGTAGGGCGCGGCCTGGGCGGCACCGACGCCCGCACACAGGGCGACGGTGGCGGCGAGACCGGCGAAAGCGCGCATGAGGTGATTGTGCCGCAGTACCTAGCGGCGCCGGGACGCACTCGGCAGCATCGGCGGGCACGGCGTGCCCGGGAAGGTCGCGACCTCGAAGTGCCACCACTCGTTGGCGTAGGTGCGGCACAGGCCGTACCGGTTGCCGTTGCGCTCGAGCCACAGCGCGCCGCGGCGCGGGCCGACGTCGATCGCGCGACCGCTCACGTGCGTGGATCGGCTCGGCGGCAGCACCCACTTCTGCGCCTCGCCGGGGCTGCCGTGCTCGCGGATCCCGTCGCGCCACATGCGGTCCTGTTCGGCCCACGACCGCTTGCCGGAGGTGATCCACAGCGGAACGCCTTCGACGTCGGCCTGCGCCTTCGCCAGCTGATAGGCGATGGCCAGTTCGGGGACCAGGCCGGCGGTCGTACCGGGCGCCGCGTGGGCGGTTGCGGCGACGACGGTCGGGCCGGCGACGGCGGCACTGAGCGCGGCGGCGGCGGTGAGGGTGCGAAGCGAGAGCATGCGGCCATCCTAGGGGTGCCCAGTCGACGACGTTTGGTGCCCACTTGCCGATGGGTACGATGGGCCGCCATGGCCACCCCGACCGCGCCGCCGCGCACGACCACCATCGGCGCATCCGCGTGGGCACCCGTCGGGGCTGCGCTGTTCGTGAGCGCGTGGGGCGGCAATCAGTTCACCCCGCTGCTGATCATGTACAAGCAGGAGGGCCTCTCGAAGGTCGTCGTCGACACCCTGCTGTTCGTTTACGTCTTCGGCATCGTGCCGGCGCTGCTGATCGGCGGCCCCGCGTCCGACCGATGGGGCCGGCGCCCGCTGATGCTGCCCGCCCCGATCCTCGCCGGACTGGGCTCGGTCGCCCTGGCGTTCGGCGCCGACTCGGTGGCCTTGCTCGGCATCGGCCGCCTGCTGAGCGGAGCGGCACTGGGCCTGGCGATGGCCGTCGGCGGCAGTTGGGTCGTCGAGCTGTCCCGCGCGGCCGGTGCGCCGGCCAGCGTCGGAGCCCGCCGCGCGACGATGTGCCTCACGGCCGGGTTCGGCGTCGGTGCCGCCGTCGCCGGAGCGCTGGCGCAGTGGGGTCCGTGGCCGACGGTGCTGCCCTACGTCGTCACGGTCGTCCTGGCGGCATCCTGTTCCGCGTGGCTCTGGCGGGTGCCGGAGACCCGGCCGCGCGATCCGGACGCGGCGACGACCCTGCTCGACGACCTCAAGATCCCGTCGACGTTCACGGCCCGCTTCCTGCTGGTCGTCGCCCCGGTCGCACCGTGGGTGTTCGGTTCCTGCGCCATCGCCTACGCGATCATCCCCGAGCTGCTGTCGGGGCACACGTCCGTGCCGATCGCCTTCGCCGCCGCGTGCTGCCTGATCGGTCTGAGCGCCGGCTTCTTGATCCAATCGGTGGGTCGGCGCATCGACCGTCCGGGAACCGTGCGCGGCATGGTCGTGGCCCTCGCGGTCCTGGCCGTCGGGTTGCTGATGGCCATCGCCGCCGACCACACGCGCAACGTGCCGATCGCCCTGTTCGCCGCGGCGGTACTCGGCTGCGGATACGGGATGTCGCTGATCGGCGGACTGCTGGAAGTGCAGCGCATCGCCGGCCCCGACGACCTCGGCGGGCTCACCGCGGTCTTCTACGCGCTCACCTACGTCGGCTTCGCCTCACCCGCGCTGCTGGCCGCACTCCACGAGCGCCACCCGTCGTGGACCTACACCGAGTTCTTCGGCTTCGGGCTGGCGATGACCGGAGTGTGCCTGGTGCTGGTCCTGGTCGGCGGGCGGCTGACCCGCGGCGTCGCCCGGAAGACTCCGTAGACTGCCCCCATGCGCGTTCTCCTCACCGGCGGTGCCGGCTACATCGGCACGCACACCGCGGTCGAACTGATCGCCGCCGGCCACGAAGCGGTCGTCTTCGACGACTTCTCCTGCTCGAGCCCGGTCGCGATCGACCGGATCAACGAGATCACCGGAACCACCGTTCCCTTCCGCACGATCGACGTCACCGACGCCGACGCCGTGCGCGCGGGCATCGCGGAGACGGGCCCGTTCGACGCGATCATCCATCTCGCCGCGCGCAAGGCGGTCGGCGAATCGGTGACCATGCCGCTGGAGTACTACGCCACCAACGTCGGCTCGACACTCGTCATGCTCGACGCGATGCGCGAGCACGACATCGACACCTTCTTGTTCTCCGGCACCGGCACGGTCTACACCCACCAGGAGGACCTGCCGTTCGTCGAGACTTCGCGCACCGGCATCGAATTGCCCAACCCGTACAGCAAGTCCAAGCGGATCTGCGAGGAGGTCATGCGCGACTTCTCGCTCACCGCGCCGGACCGCAAGCTCATCGGGCTGAGGTACTTCAACCCGATCGGTGCCCACGAGAGCGGCCTGATCGGCGAGGACCCGCAGGGCATCCCCAACAACCTCATGCCGATCGTCGCGCGGGTGGCCGCGGGGATCCTGCCGCAGATGAGCGTCTTCGGCCGCGACTACGACACCCCCGACGGCACCGCGTTGCGCGACTACATCCACGTCGTCGACCTCGCCAAGGGCCACCTCGCCGCGATCGAGGGCGCCGAGGCCGGGATGAACTTCTACAACCTGGGCACCGGCCGGCCGTCGAGCGTGCTGGAACTGATCGCCGCCTTCGAGGAGGCGTCGGGCAAGACGATCACCGCCGTCGACGCCCCGCGGCGGCCCGGTGACGCGCAGGCCACCTATTGCCTGCCGGACAAGGCGCAGGAGAAGCTCGGGTGGCGCGCGGAGCTCGGCATCGGCGAGGCCTGCCGCGACTATTGGCGCTGGCAGGAGAAGAATCCGACGGGGTATCGCGGCGCGGATAGCTGACTGTCGGCAGGCTGAGGGGCCCGCGGCTGGCGAAGCGCCGGCCGACGAGGCTCAACTCCGGGCATTCAGATCGAGGATGAGGCGCTTCTCATCATCGGAGAGCTCCGACGCAGCGAGCACATCCTGAAGGACATCAGACTTCCTCGCGATATACGTGGGGATGTCGATGTCTGGATCGAGTGATAGCGCGAGCTTCACAGCGCCATATAGCTCACGGAGGTCCGGGCGAGCGCGCAGAACCTCACGCACCGCCAGATGGTTTCGCAGATGCACCGTCCCCTGGACGCAGACGTACACGTGTCGCCGAGGATTGCTGTCGGGTGCGGTGAATGCCTCGCGGTCTGTCATGCCCAAGTCGCCACGGTGCACATAGCCGATGTTTGCAAGCGCTGCGATCGCCGCCCGCACATGCTGGCGTTCAACGATGATGTCAATGTCGAGGATGGGCTTGGCCGCGAGGCCCGGCACCGCAGTAGAGCCGACATGCTCGATTGCCACGACGGGAACCCCGTCCAGCGCGTGGCTCAACCCGCCCGCGATATGAGCGAACTGCACGGGCCAGTCTTCCGAATACGAGACGACCTCGACCGTCACCACCCCATCCTTCCAAGCCGATCTCTATTCTTGCCGATGTCGACGACGGTGGGCTGGGGGAGTCCAGTCGGTGGGCCTTGGGAGTCCACTCGGCAGGCTGAGGGGGTCCACTCGGCGTGGATCTGGGCTCGGTCGGTGCGAATCCGGGCTCGCTCGGCGTGGATCTGGGCTCAGTCGAGGACTTGCTCGGTCTTGGCGTAGTTAGCCTCGACGCCGGCCTTGCGCTCGCGCCACCACGACTCGTTCGCGCGGTACCACTCGATCGTCGCGGCCAGGCCGCTGCGGAAATCGGTGTACCGCGGGCGCCACCCGAGTTCGGTGCGCAGCTTCGTCGCATCGATCGCATAGCGGCGGTCGTGCCCGGGGCGGTCGGTGACGAACACGAAGGCGTCGCGCGGCTCGCCGAGCAACTCCAGGATGGTCTCGACGACGGTCCGGTTGTCGGTCTCCCCGTCGGCCCCGATCAGGTAGGTCTCGCCGCTGCGGCCGCGGTCGATGACGGCCCACACGGCGTCGTTGTGGTCGTCGACGTGGATCCAGTCGCGCACGTTGCGGCCGTCGCCGTAGACGCGCGGGCGCACACCGGTCAGGACGTTGGTGATCTGGCGCGGGATGAACTTCTCCACGTGCTGGTAGGGCCCGTAGTTGTTCGAGCAGTTGGAGATCGTCGCGTTCAGGCCGAAGGAGCGGACCCACGCGCGCACCAGCATGTCCGAGCCGGCCTTGGTCGAGCTGTACGGGCTCGACGGGTTGTAGGCGGTGGCCTCGGTGAAGCGCGCCGGATCGTCGAGGTCGAGGTCGCCGTAGACCTCATCGGTGGAGACATGGTGCAGGCGCACGCCGTGGCGTCGGACGGCCTCGAGGAGGGTGAAGGTGCCGACCAGGTTCGTCTGCACGAACGGCGACGGGTCGTTCAGCGAGTTGTCGTTGTGCGACTCGGCGGCGAAGTGCACGACCAGGTCGGTGGCGGCGACCAGACCGTCCACCAGCTCCGCGTCGGCGATATCCCCGACGACCAGCGTGATCTTGTCCTTCACCCCGTCGAGCGAGGCGGGGTCGGCGGCGTAGGTGAGCTTGTCCAGGACGGTGAGCTCGACGTCGTCGCGCGTGGCCAGGGTGCGCAGCACGAAGTTGACGCCGATGAACCCGGCGCCGCCGGTCACCAGTACGCGCATGCTTCGTCCCGTCGTCGCGGCAGTGTTGCCGCCCGCCAGTCTATGTGTCCTGCGGGCAATTGCCGGTGAGCCCGATAGCCTGGGAGGATGCGCGGAATCATCCTGGCCGGCGGCACCGGCACGCGGCTGCATCCCATCACGCAGGGTGTCAGCAAGCAGTTGGTGCCCGTCTACGACAAGCCGATGATCTATTACCCGCTCGCCACGCTGATGCTCGCCGGGATCACCGACATCCTCATCATCACCACCCCGCACGAGCGGTCGGCGTTCGAGAACCTCCTCGGTGACGGCTCGCAGTTCGGCATCTCGTTGAGCTACACCGCCCAGCCGCAACCGGAGGGACTCGCGCAGGCGTTCGTCCTCGGCGCCGACCACATCGGCTCCGAATCGGTGGCGCTCGTCCTCGGCGACAACATCTTTTACGGCCCCGGCCTGGGCAACCGGCTCGCGGGCAACGCCGCCGTGCAGGGCGGCGCGGTCTTCGCCTACTGGGTCGCCGACCCGGGCGCATACGGCGTCATCGAGTTCGACGACGCCGGCACGGCCGTCTCCCTGGAGGAGAAGCCGGCCCGGCCGCGATCGAACTTCGCCGTGCCCGGTCTGTACTTCTACGACAACAGCGTCGTCGACGTCGCCAAGTCGCTGCGGCCCAGTGCGCGCGGCGAGTACGAGATCACCGACGTCAACCAGCACTACCTCGACCGCGGCGAGCTGTCGGTGACCGTGCTGCCGCGCGGTACCGCCTGGCTCGACACCGGCACCTTCGACTCGCTGCTGGACGCCGGCAACTTCGTGCGGACCGTCGAGCAGCGCCAGGGCCTCAAGATCGCTGTGCCCGAGGAGATCGCGTGGCGGCAGGGCTGGCTGTCCGACGACGACTTGCGCGAGCGGGCCGGCAAGCTCGCCAAGTCCGGCTACGGCGACTACCTGCTGGACCTGCTCGAGCGCGGCAAGGCCTTCTGACCCGTGGAGATCAGGGAACTGTCGATCAGCGGCGCCTGGGAGTTCACCCCGGTGCAGCACGGCGATGCGCGCGGCGTATTCCTGGAGGCGTTCAAAGCGCCGTTGCTCTCCGAGGTCACCGGCCACGACCTCGACCTCGCCCAGGTCAACGTCTCGGTCTCCGCGGCCGGCACGCTGCGCGGCATCCACTTCGCCGACGTCCCGCCCGGGCAGGCCAAGTACGTCACCTGTGTGAGCGGCGCGGTCCTCGACGTCATCGTCGACATCCGCGTCGGGTCGCCGACCTTCGGCCGACACGACACGGTCTTGCTCGACGACGTCGACCGGCGCGCCGTCTACCTGGGCGAGGGGCTGGGCCACGCCTTCTGCGCCCTCGCCGACGGCTCGACGGTCACCTATCTGTGCTCCACCGGCTACAACCCGGGTGCCGAGCACGGCGTCAACCCGCTCGACCCGGCGCTGGGCATCACCTGGCCGACGACGGCGCGCGACGGGTCGCCGTTGACCTTCGAGTTGTCGGCGAAGGACACCGCGGCGCCGAGCCTCGCCGACGCGGAGCAGGCGGGCCTGCTGCCCGACTTCGCCGCGGTGACGTCGTATCTGCGCTCCCGAGCCGAGGAGACCGAAGCCTGATGACCGAACCCGGCCGGATCGGCTTCGACCTCGACGACGTCTCGCTGCGGGCGCTGACGTGGGGCGACAAGGGGGCACCGCTCGCGCTGTGCCTGCACGGCTACCCCGACACGGCGTGGACCTGGCGCCACCTCGGACCCGAACTCGCGGCGCGCGGCTACTACGCCGTCGCACCGTTCTCCCGCGGCTATGCACCGTCGACGGCCCCGACCGACGTCTCCACGGGCTCCCGCGTCGCCGACGCCCTCGACATAGCCGCGCACGTCGGCGCGCAGCGGTCGGTGGTCATCGGCCACGACTGGGGCGCCTTCACCGCGAACGCACTCGCGGCCATGCCGGATCAGCCCTTCGCCAAGATGGTCTCGATGGCCGTGCCGCCGCTCGCGGCCGTGCAGGTCGGCGGTGCGGACCTGGCCCGACAGCTGCTGACCGTCCTCGCCCAGTCCGGCAACAGTTGGTACATCTTCGTCAACCAGTTCCCGGTGATCCCCGAGCGGGTGTTCTCGTCGATGACCGCGCTGCTGTGGCGGCGCTGGTCGCCGGGATACGACGCCACCGAGGACATCGCCCACCTGGCCGACGCCGCGCCGGCCGATCACCGCTCGTCGATCGTCGGCTACTACCGACAGCTCGTTCGGCCCAAACCGAGCTCGGACCGACACCGCGAGTTGAACGACCTGCTGATGGCACCCCTGCACCACCCGATCCTGCAGCTCTACGGCGCGACCGACGGCTGCCTGCGCACCCGCTTCTTCGAAGGGCTGGCCGACAAGCTGCCGACGGGAAGCCGCGTCGAGCGCATCGAACACGGCGGCCACTTCATGCACCTCGAGCAGCCCGCCGAGGTGAACCGGCTGGTGCTGGACTACCTGGCCTAGGGCTGACCACGGTCCGTTTCGCTGCTGAACAGCCCAGTCTCATGGCAGGCTGAGCGGCAGCCCGGCGCCACGCCGGTCGTCACGAGAGGACCCCCGACATGACCTTCCTGCGCACACCGGCACTTCTTGCCGCCCGTATCGCCCTCGGCTTCATCTTCATCATGCACGGCTGGCAGAAGTTCCAGAACGGCCATGCGGCGACGGCGGCGGGCTTCGAGAAGATGGGTGTTCCCAATCCCGACTTCTCCGCTTTCTTCGCGACGTGGGTGGAGTTGCTCGGCGGGGTGGCCCTGATCCTCGGCGTGCTGCTGCCGCTCGCGGGCACGCTGCTGGCGATCAACATGATCGGCGCCCTGTTCACCGTGCACCACAAGCACGGCTTCTGGATGCCCGACACCGGCTACGAGTACGTCCTCGCCCTGGCGGCGGGCGCGCTGGCCGTCGGCTTCGCCAACTCGGGCGTCGTATCGATCGACCACTACCTCTTCCGGCGGATCGGCCGCGGCAAGGAAGTGGTCGTGGACCAGAACTCGTAGCGCCCACCCCCTCGGGTTAGGGTTGCCTAATGGCAACCCTGCGCTCGACGTCGCTGCTCCTGCTCCGTCTCACCCTCGGCGTGGTCTTCATCGCCCACGGGTGGGAGAAACTGCACATCAAGGGCATCGACAAGACGACGGTCCTGTTCGGCGACGGCCGCCCGCCGCAGTTGGAGGGCTTCGGCATCCCCTTCGCGCGGCAGGCGGCCTACTTCGCGACGTGGGTCGAGCTCCTCGGCGGCCTCGCGCTCATCCTGGGGGTGCTGCTGCCGTTCGTCGGTGTGCTGCTCGCCGCGACAATGGCCGGGGCCGGCTACTACGGCCACCGCGACCACGGCTTCTGGATCCAGCAGAACGGCTGGGAGTTCAACCTCGTCCTCGGCGTCGCGGTCCTCGCGGTCGGGTTCGCGGTCCCCGGCGTCCTCTCGCTGGACCACTACCTGCGCAAGCGTCGGATCACTCCCGATGCGCCGCAGTGACCAGCCACATCGCGCCGGGCAGTTGCACCCGGCCGTCGACGAGGTAGCGGCGGATCCCGTCGCGCGCCTCGTCCAGTAGCGCCGCCCACTCGTCGTCGCTGAGCGCGTCGGCCAACTGCTCGCGCGCGAGACGGCCCGTCGTCGTCGCCAGGATGAGGCGCAGTCGTTCCTCGACGCCGTCACTGCCGTCGACGCCGTGGTCGAGCGGGGTGTCGAGGGGCTTGACGGAGATGTTGGACCAGCCGGCCGACTTCAACATGGCCACCAGGGCGCCGCGGTCGGCGAAGGCCACCGGGCCGGGCGAACCCGGTGCCGGTGGAGCGGGCGGATGGGGCAGGCGGGCGGTGATCACCTCGGTGCCGGCGCCGCCGAAGGTCGGGTTCTCCGCTACACCGCGCCAGCAGGCGAACACCAGTCGCGCATCCGGCGCGGTGGCGCCCAGCAGGTTCGCGAAGGCCCGTGCCGGGTTGTCGAAGAACATCACGCCGAACCGCGAGACCACCCGCTCGAAGGGGGCGCCGGGCGCCTCGGCGCCGATGTCCATCGACTGCGCATTACCCAGCAGGACCGTGGCCGCCGGGACCCGTCGGCGCGCGGCATCGACCATGTCGGGGGCGATGTCGACGCCGACCATGTCGGCACCGGCGGCGCTGCCCGCCGCCAACAACGTGCCGGAACCGCAGCCGACGTCGAGCACGCGCATGTCCGGGCCGAGATCGGCGGCGGCCAGGATCGCCCCGGTCACCGGGGCGTAGACGGCGTCGAAAAGGGTCTCGTTCTCGACCCAGCCGGACGCCCCGGCGCCCCAGCTGTCTTTGTCGTAACTGTCGCTTCCGGCCATGGCGCAGATCCTACGGAAGCGTCTGGTCTCGGCCGGTGAACTGCGACGACGGTGTAGCTTCACGTCATGCCTATCGTGCAACACCGCAGTCCGAGCCGCGTCTCCTACGCGTGGTGGCTCGCGGCCCGGTTCTTCCTCAAACCGATCCTCGCGTTTGCGCCGATCAAGCCGTACGTCTTCAAACTCAACACGGCGATGGAACGCCGCCTCGAGACCCGCAAGCCGGGCCGTTCCGTCGTCATCGAGAAGATCACCCTCGGCGGATCGCCCACCGAACTCGTCATGGCCAAGGGGCCGACCGGCGCCTCCACCGACACCGCCGTGCTCTACCTGCACGGCGGCGCCTTCATGGCGTGCGGCCCCGGGACCCACCGGACCATCACGACGTCGCTGGCCAAAGGCCTGCACGTCCCGGTCTTCGCGGTGGACTACCGCCAACTGCCCGAGGGGGGCGTCGGCACCTCGGTGCACGACGCCTTCGAGGCCTATCGGGAGCTCCTCGGCCAGCGCGGGTTCCGATACATCATCGTGGCCGGCGACTCGGCGGGCGGATTCCTCACCGGCAAGGTCGCCGAACTCGCCGCGGCGAACGACCTGCCCGCGCCCATCGCCCTGGCGATGTTGTCGCCGCTGCTCGACCTCGATCTGGGCGAGCGGGCCGACCGCACCAGCAAGCACGACGCCTACCTGCCGATCCGACAGTTGAGCGTCCTCGGACCGATGTTCGACTGGGGGCCCATCCCCTTCGTCGGCGCGCGCCGCATCAACGACGTCGACCCGCTGGCCCTTCCGCCGACGATCATCATCACCGCCGAGGATGAGATGGTGGAGCCCGACGCCCTCGAGCTGGCGACGGCCCTCGACGCGGCCGGCCGGCGCGTCGAACTGCACTCCTACCCGTGGCAGATCCACGCGTTCACCGTCATGCTGCGTCACCGCGAGGGCCAAGAGTCGGTGAACCTGGTCGTGGACTTTCTCGCCGAGGCGATCGCTGACGCGCACCGCGCGGGCAACGACAACCGAGAGGTGGCCGGCTGATGCCGCAGACCGTGAACGAACTCTTCGCCATTGATTCACTCCTGCACGACGACGAGCGCGCCACGATCGACCTGGTGCGCGACTTCGGCAACAAGCGACTGCGCCCGCATATCGCCGACTGGTTCGAGGCGGGGGCCCTCCCGGCCCGCGAGCTCGCCGTCGAACTCGGTTCCCTCGGCGTGTTCGGCATGCACCTGGAGGGTTATGGCTGTGCCGGGTCGAGCGCGACCGCGTACGGCCTGGCCTGCCAGGAACTCGAGGCCGTCGACTCCGGGCTGCGCAGCTTCCTGTCCGTGCAGGGCTCGCTGTCGATGTTCGCCATCTGGAAATTCGGCAGCGACGAGCAGAAGGACCGGTGGCTGCCCGACATGGCCGCCGGGCGCGCACTGGGCTGCTTTGGGCTGACCGAGCCCGACTTCGGCTCCAACCCCGCGGGGATGCGCACCAACGCCAAGCGCGACGGAGACGACTGGGTGCTCAATGGCGCCAAGATGTGGATCACCAACGCGCCGGTCGCCGACGTGGCCGTCGTCTGGGCCCGCACCGATCTCGACGAGGGTGCGCGGGGCATCCGCGGCTTCGTCATCCCCACCGACACGCCCGGCTTCAGCGCGCCGGAGATCACCCGCAAGATGTCGCTGCGCGCGTCGGTGACCGGCGAGATCGTCCTCGAGGACGTGCGCCTGCCGTCGTCGGCGATGCTGCCCGGCGTCGAGGGTCTGAAAGGCCCGCTCTCGTGCTTGAACGAGGCGCGCTTCGGCATCGTCTTCGGCGCGGTCGGCGCCGGTCGCGACTGCCTCGAAACGGCCATCGAGTACGCCGGCAGCCGCGAGGTCTTCGACAAGCCGCTCGCCGGCTACCAGTTGACCCAGCGCAAGCTCGCCGACATGGCCGTCGACCTCGGGACGTCGCAGCTGCTCGCCCTGCACCTCGGCCGCACCAAAGACGCCGTCGGCATCAAGCCGGAGCAGATCAGCCTCGGCAAGCTCAACAACGTGCGCCAGGCCATCGCCATCGCGCGCGAATGTCGCACGATCCTGGGCGCCAACGGCATCACGCTGGAGTACCCGGTCATCCGGCACGCCAACAACCTCGAGTCGGTGCTCACCTACGAGGGCACCTCGGAGATGCACCAGCTGATGATCGGCAAGGCCCTCACCGGCGCCGACGCCTTCCGCTGACACCGACCCCTCTTCCCAACCAAGCAATTGCTTGGGTAGCGTGATCACCAATCACCTAGGAGGCAGGTCGTGGCACAGCAGTTGAAGCTCGGGTTCAAGGCATCGGCGGAGCAGTTCGATCCGCGCGAACTGGTGGAGATCGCGGTCGCCGCCGAAGAGCACGGCCTCGACTCGGTCGCCGTCAGCGACCACTTCCAGCCGTGGCGCCACAACGGCGGGCACGCCCCGTTCTCGCTCGCCTGGATGGCCGCGGTCGGCGAGCGCACCGAGCGCGTCCAGATCGGCACGTCGGTGCTCACCCCGACCTTCCGCTACAACCCGGCGGTCATCGCCCAGGCCTTCGCGACGATGGCCTGCCTCTACCCGGGACGCATCATGCTCGGCGTCGGCACCGGCGAGGCCCTCAACGAATACGCCACCGGGTTCACCGGCGAGTGGCCCGAGTTCAAGGAGCGCTTCGCGCGGCTGCGCGAGGCGGTCCGCCTGATGCGCGAGTTGTGGACGGGCGAGAAGGTGAACTTCGACGGCGAGTACTACAAGACGCAGGACGCCTTCATGTACGACGTCCCCGACAAGCCGGTCCCGGTCTACATCGCCGCGGGCGGCCCCGTCGTCGCCCGGTACGCCGGACGCGCCGGCGACGGCTTCATCTGCACCTCGGGCAAGGGCATGGACCTCTACACCGAGAAGCTCATCCCCGCCGTCAAGGAGGGCGCCACCAAGGCCGAGCGGGACTTCGACGACATCGACCGGATGATCGAGATCAAGATCTCCTACGACCCGGACCCCGAGCTCGCCCTGGAGAACACCCGGTTCTGGGCGCCGCTCTCGCTGACCCCGGAGCAGAAGCACTCGGTGAACTCGTCGGTCGAGATGGAGCGCCTGGCCGACGAGCTGCCGATCGAGCAGGTCGCCAAGCGTTGGATCGTCGCCTCCGATCCCGACGACGCCGTCGAGCAGGTGCGCCAGTACACCGACGCCGGCCTCAACCATCTGGTCTTCCACGCCCCCGGCCACGATCAGCGTCGCTTCCTGGACAACTTCCAGCGCGACCTCGCGCCCAAGCTGCGCGAACTCAAGCCGAAGGCCTGACCCGCTAGTCTCATCCGCATGGATCGCGAGCGGATGGTCGACGTCGGGGTCGCGCTCGTGTCCCGCTTCGGCGCACGCGCACTGAGCCTGACCTCCGTCGCCAAGCAGGCCGGCGTCGCCCGTGCCACCGCGTACCGGATGTTCGGCGGGCGCGACGCGCTGATCGCGGCGATCGTCGAGCGCGAGGTCGCGCAGCTCCGCGAACAGCTGAGCGCGTGGGCCGCCGCCGAGCCCACCGTCGAGGGCAAGGTCCACGTCCAGGTCATCGAGTCGCTGCGCTACATCCGGGAGCACGAGGCGCTGCAGTACGTGCTGCGCAACGAGCCCGGCGAGATCGTCGACGCGCTCGTGTCCACCACCGACGGCGGACCGGCGATCGTGACGCAGATCGTCGCCGCGTCGCTGCCCGACGTCGACGAGTCGGTCGCCCACCGGTTGCGTCCCAATCCGGCCGCGGCCGCCGAGTTCATGGTCCGGTTCGTGTACTCGATGATGCTCGTGCCGGACTCGGCGCTGACCGACGAGCAGGCCGCCGACCTCGTCGTCGCGGCGATCGTCGCGCCGCAGTGAGTTATAGGGTTACTCCCATGACGGCCACAGCCAAGAGCAAGGGCACGGACTCGTCGCATTCGGCGATCTACCTCGCGTCGGCCGAGGGGGAGACCGGCAAGTCGACGATCGCACTGGGGTTGCTGTCGCTGCTGTCGGCGACCGGTGGGCGGATCGGCGTCTTCCGCCCGATCAGTCGCACCCGCGACGGCAAGAACGACTACATCCTCGAACTACTCCTCGCCCACGACTCGGTGGGCCTGGACTACGCCGACTGCATCGGCGTCACCTACGACCAGGTGCACGCCGACCCCGACGGCGCGCTGTCCACCATCGTCGACCGGTTCCACAAGGTGCAGGACCAGTGCGACACGGTGCTCGTCGTCGGCTCCGACTACACCGACGTCGGCAACCCGTCGGAGCTGTCGTACAACGCGCGCATCGCCGCGAACCTGGGCTCGCCGGTGGTGCTCGCGCTCCGCGCCAACGACCGCTCGCCCGACGAGGTCGGCGTGATGGCCTCCCACGCGCTCGCGGAGATCTCCGCTGCGCACGCGACGACCGTCGCGATCATCGTCAACCGCGTCCACCCGGGCGAGGAGAAGGCGACGAAGGACGCGCTGAAGGGCATCGGGCCGGGCGTCTGGACGCTGCCCGAGGACTCGGTGCTGTCCAGCCCGACGATGGCCGAGCTGCAGGAGGCCCTCGGCGGCACGCTCTACAGCGGCGACGAAGAACTCCTCGCCCGCGAGGCGCTGCACATGATGGTGGGCGGCATGACCGTCGAGCACATCCTCGAGCGCCTCGAAGAGGGCATGGCCGTGATCTTCCCGGCCGACCGCTCCGACGTGCTTCTCTCCCTCGTCGCGGCCAACGCGGCGCCCGGTTTCCCCAAGCTCGCCGGCCTCATCCTCAACGGCGGGCTCAAACCGCACCCGATGATCGACTCGCTGGTGAAGGGCCTCAAGCCGACGCTGCCGATCATCTGCTGCGAGCAGGGCACCTACGAGACCGCCCGGATCGCCGCGCACACCCGCGGCAAGATGGCCAACCAGTCGGTGCGCAAGGTCGAGACGTCGCTGTCGCTGATGGAGCGCCACATCAACCCGAACAAGTTGATGGCCGACCTCAACCTGGCGATCCCGGAGGTCGTCACGCCGCAGATGTTCGAGTACCAGCTCACCGCGCGCGCCAAGGCCGACGAGAAGCACATCGTCCTGCCCGAGGGGGAGGAGCCGCGCATCCTGCGCGCCGCCGCCCAGCTGGTCGCCCGCGGCGTGGCCAAGCTGACCCTGCTCGGCGACTCGGACAAGGTGGCCGCGCAGATCGCCGAGCTCAGCCTGGACCTGTCCGGCGTCGACGTCATCAACCCGCTCGACTCCGAGCTCACCGAGAAGTTCGCCGCGCAGTACGCCGAACTGCGCAAGCACAAGAACGTCGCGATGGACCGGGCCCGCGACCTGATGCGCGATGTCTCGTACTTCGGCACGATGATGGTCCACAACGGCATGGCCGACGGCATGGTGTCGGGCTCGATCCACACCACCGCGCACACCATCCGGCCGGCGTTCGAGATCATCAAGACCAAACCCGGCGTCGACACCGTGTCCAGCGTGTTCTTCATGTGCCTGGCCGATCGGGTGCTGACCTACGGCGACTGTGCGGTCGTGCCCGATCCGACGGCCGAGCAGCTCGCCGACATCGCCATTTCGTCGGCCGAGACGGCCGCGGCGTTCGGCATCGAGCCGCGCGTGGCGCTGCTGTCCTACTCGACCGGCGAATCGGGCACCGGCGCCGAGGTCGACAAGGTGCGCACCGCGACCGAGCTGGTGCGCAAGCGCGCGCCGAAGCTGCTCGTCGAGGGCCCGATCCAGTACGACGCGGCGGTCGAGCCCAGCGTGGCGGCGACGAAGATGCCCGACTCTCCGGTGGCCGGTCAGGCGACGGTGCTGATCTTCCCCGACCTCAACACCGGCAACAACACGTACAAAGCCGTGCAGCGCAGCGCGAACGCCATCGCGATCGGCCCGGTGCTGCAGGGCTTGAACAAGCCGATCAACGACCTGTCCCGCGGGGCGCTCGTGGCCGACATCGTCAACACCGTCGCGATCACCGCAATCCAGGCGCAGGCGGCTCCCGCGAAGGGCACGAAGTGAGCAAGCCGCTGGTGCTGGTGATCAACGCCGGGTCGTCGTCGCTGAAGTACGAACTGTTGGAGCCGGACTCCGGCGACGTCACCGCGCGCGGCCTCGTCGAGCGGATCGGCGAGCCCGTCTCGGTGATCACCCACGAGCAGGGCGGCGCTGAGACCGTCGAAGAGTTGCACCTGCCGGACCACCGCGCGGCGATCGACAAGATGCTCGCCATCTTCGCCGCCCAGGGCACCGACCTCGCCGAGAGTAATCTGTGCGCCGTCGGCCACCGCGTCGTGCACGGCGGCCGTGAGCTGTACCGCCCGACGTTGGTGGACCAGCACCTCATCGACGAGGTGCAGCGCGTCTCGCCGCTCGCACCGCTGCACAACCCGCCGAACCTGGTCGGCATCGAGGCCGCGCGGGCCGCACTTCCGGACGTGCCCGGCGTCGCCGTCTTCGACACCGGCTTCTTCCACGACCTGCCCGACGCCGCCGCGCTGTACGCCATCGACCGCGAGGTCTCCGAGCAGTACGCGCTGCGCCGCTACGGCTTCCACGGCACCAGCCACGACTACGTCTCGCACCGTGCCGCCGAGTTCCTCGGCCGCGACTACGACACGACCAACCAGATCGTCGCCCACCTGGGCAACGGTGCGTCGATGTCGGCGATCAAGCAGGGTCGGCCGGTCGACACGACGATGGGCCTGACCCCGCTCGAGGGCTTGGTCATGGGTACGCGCAGCGGCGACATCGACCCCGGTCTGCTGCTGCACCTGCACCGCGTCGTCGGGCTGTCGGTCGACGAGATCGACGAACTGCTCAACAAGCGCTCCGGCCTCAAGGGGCTGTGCGGGGAGAACGACTTCCGCACGGTCACCGAGATGATCGCCGCCGGTGACGCCGACGCCAAGACGGCCTATGACATCTACATCCACCGGCTGCGCCGCTACTTCGGTGCCTACCTGGTGGAACTGGGCCACACCGACATCATCAGCTTCACCGCCGGGGTGGGCGAGAACGCCGCCGGGGTGCGCGCCGATTCGTTGGCCGGGCTCGAGGGCCTGGGCATCGAGATCGACGCCGAGCGCAACGCCGTGCGTTCGGGCGAGCCGCGGATCATCTCCACCGACGCCTCGGCGATCACCGTCCTCGTGGTCCCGACCAACGAGGAACTCGAGATCGCCCGGCAGGCCAAAGCGGTCGTCGTCGGGTAGATCCAACACCGCGCAGCACTTTCCAACACCGGTTCGTGTCGGAACTTGCTATGCGGTGTTGGAACCTCAGAACCAGGTCGCCGGCCGGACGTAGTTGGCGAGGTCGACCAGCTGGAACCGGTGCGCCCGGTTCGACCGTGTCTCGCGCGCCAGCTCGCGCAGCGTTGCCTCGGTGCCGATCCGCAGCCCGTACTCGGTGAACTCGTAGCCGAGCAGGTCGGGGAGCTGTTCGGTCGGCTGCTTCTCGACGACCCAGCCCAGCGCGGTGCCGAGCACGATCAGCTTGAGGCGCGGCTTGCGGGTCGCACCGTCGGGGATCTGCTCCAGCCGCTTGGCGGCCTCGGCGATCTCGGCGTGGGTGATCTCGGCGATCGGGCGGCCGCGCACCAGCGCGAGAACAGCGGTCTCGCGGGCGGTGTTGTAGTGGCGGCTCGTCGGCGGCACCTCGTCGAGCCCGACGATCGCCTCCTGGACGTCGCCGTAGGCCAGGTGGATGCGGGCGAGGCCGAAGGCGGCGGTGATGATCGTGTGATCGGTGAACCACAGGTCCTGGTAGTGGTGGCGGGCGATCTCGTACCAGTCGCGCACCTGCGGATCGAGCTTCTCGTGCTCGGCGGAGTCGCCGGCGAGCCAGCGCCCGATCAGCTCGGCGGTGCCGGCGACGGCGAGCTTCGGGCCGATCTCGCCGGGCATGGCCTCCAACGTCTCGTTGAACCGCTCGTAGGCCAGCTCCGGCTCGTCGTTGCGCAGCGCGCAGATGCCCAGGTACCACTCGATGCGCCAGTTGTGGCCGTAGTGCTTGTCTGCCGCCCGCAGCACCGTCAGCGCGTCGTCGATCTTGTCGAGCTCCAGGTAGGCCCGCGCCTCGGCGAGTTCGACCTCCAGCGACAGATGCGACGACGGGGAGTCCTGCGCCGCGGCGAACCCGTCCGCGCGGTGCGCGCGAATCGAGTCGAGGATCTGCCGCGGCTCCGACAGGGCCGCGGTGCTCAGCACGCGTGCGGCCGGGTCGGTCGGATCCAGCAGCGGCACCGGCAGGGCCGCGGCGATGTCGGCCGGGTCGTAGAACGGCGACTGGTCGGGGTCGAAGAAGGCGTCGACCGGGGCCAGCAGCAATTCGGTGCCGAAGGTCGAGCGGGGCGGGGTGAACACCGTCGACATGGCCGGTCGCGGCACGCCGGTGTGCACGGCGACGGTCTCGCGCAGCACGTTGAGGACCTGGGTGGTCATCTCGGCGGTGCTGGCGAAGCGCTCGTCGGGGTCCTCGGCGGTCGCGCGTGCGAGCAGCAGGTGGAAGGACGGGTTCTCGGCGAACAACGGCACGTCGGTGACGTCGGGCAGGCCGGGCAGGTACTGGCCGCCCTCCATCGGCATGTCGACGGTGAGGACCGCCAGGGTGCGGCCGATGCTGTAGATGTCGGTGGCGACCTGCGGCCCGGTCTCGACGATCTCCGGCGCCTGGAACCCCGGTGTGCCGTACAGCCGACCGCTGCCGCCGATCGGGGCGACTGCGCCCAGGTCGATCAGCGTCACGTCGGAGGCGCTGATCATGATGTTGTCGGGCTTGACGTCGTTGTAGACCAGACCCACCGAGTGCAGGTACCCGATGGCCGGCAGCACCTCGAGGAGGTAGGCCATCGCCTGCTCGGGAGACAGCAGCGACGGCGTCTTGGACCCCTCGTCGGGAGCGGTGAGCTGCTTGAGCGTCTTGCCGCCGATGTACTCCATGACGATGTAGCCGATGTAGCGGTCGTCGGGGAGCCGGTGTTCGACGAAGTTGTAGATCTTGACGATGCCGGGGTGGCTGACCGAGGCGAGGAACTGCCGCTCGGCCATGGCGACGGCCTGCGCCGCCGAGTCGCCGGCGTTGAGCAATCCCTTGAGGACGACGGGGCGGTCGGACACGTTGCGGTCGATGGCGACATAGATCCAGCCCATGCCGCCATGGGCGATGGCGCCGAGGATCTCGTACTGGTCGCCGACGAGGGTGCCGGCGGTCAGGCTCGGCTTGAACGCGTAGCGCACGCCGCAGTTGGGGCAGGTGCCGGTGACCGGGCCCTCGTGCGGCCCGGAGCTGCGGCCGATCGGGGTGCCGCAGTTCCAGCACTTGCGCTTGCGCTCGGGGATCTCCGGGTTGCGCAGGACGGCGTCGACCGGCTCGATGTCGACGATGCGCGGCAGGTCGACCAGCTCGCTGCCGAGGCGGCGGTCGTGGACGCGCGGCGCGCTGCGGTCGGGCACCAGCACGCGGCCGCGGGGCACCGGGAAGGTGGTGCGCGGGGTGACGGCGGGACCGGTGGCCGACGCCACGGTGTCGTCGCCGAGCAGCAGGTCGGCGCCGACCGTCTGCGCGACGGTGTCGTCGAAGGGGTCGAACGCGGCGGCCTGGGTGGCCTGCGTCTCGGCCGCGCCGGTGGTGTCGCCGGTCGGCTCATCAGTGGATTCGGGAGGGTTGTTCGGCACCATGGTCAATCCCGATAGGTGGGTTGGGGGAGCTTCAACTGGGAGCCGAGGACCGACAGCCACTCCTCGGAGATCTGCTGCCACCGCCCGGTCGCGACCAGGTTCGCCAGGACGGCGTTGACGAAGCGCACCAGCTCGTCGCGGCCCTTGGTGATGCCGATGCCGTAATACTCCTCGCCCATGCTGGGCCCGACCAGCCGCAGCCACGGGTCCTGCGCGGCGAGACCGGCGAGGATCGCGTCGTCGGTCGACACCGCGTCGACGTTGCCCTGCTGCAGCAGCACCAGGCAGTCGGCCCAGGTCGCGGTCTCCACGAGTGTCACCGTCGGCACCGTGCGCCGCAGCCGGGCCGCCGACGTCGCGCCGCGGGCGACGCAGGCCCGCCGTCCGGCGAGATCGGCGGCGGAGTTGATCTTCGAGTTGTTCACCGCCAGGATCCGCTGCGCCGCCACGTAGTACGGCGAGGAGAACGCGACCTTCTTGAGCCGCTCGCAGGTGATGCTCATCGTCTTGACGACGACGTCGACCTCGCGCTTCTCCAAGGCGCCGATCCGGTCGGCCGAGCGCATCACGCGGAATTCGATGCGGTTCGGGTCGTCGAAGATGGCCTTGCTGAGCTCGCGCGCCAGGTCGACGTCGAAGCCGCGCAGGTCGCCGGTGAGCGGGTCGCGGAAGCTGAACGGGTTGGACCCGGTGTCGATGCCGACGATGAGGCGGCCGTTGGCGGCGATCTCACTCATCGGGGTGCGCGGCGGCATCTGCCCGGGCGGGGGCAGTGGGATCGGGCGCAGGCTGGCGAGGCGGTTGCAGGTGTCCGCGTCGGACTCGCGCGAGGTCTTGTCGCCGGGCGCCTGGGTGACCATGCCGGGCGGTCCGGGCGTCTTGGCGGTGGTGAGCGGCGACGGGCTGTCGGGGGCGGCGAGCCGGACGCACCCGGTCGCGGTGACGGCGACCAGGGCGAGGACGGCCAGCGCGCGGGCCTTCGCGGCGATCCTCATCGGTACTCCCGGACCCGGCCGTAGAGGCCGACGGGGACGGCGACCGCGGCGATCAGCGCGAGCAGCGCGATACCGGTGCTGCTGAACGAGAGGAACTGGCCGGCGGTGTAGATGTTGTCGCGGAAGGCGCTGCGCGCCGCCGTGATGGACCGGACGATCGCATCGTCGACGCGGGCGTAGTACGTCGCGGCGCTGGACTTGCCGGTGCCGACGGTGAGGTCGCGCGCCCCGATGTAGTCGCCGACGGCGAGGCGTTTGCCGATCTCGCGGTCGGTGGTCTGCCACTCGACCAGGGCCAGTCGCGCGGTCTGCAGGTCATCGAGCGGGAGCGAGCTGAGGTCACCGGACTTGGTCTGGTCGACCAGCTTGTTCAGCACCTCCGCGACGCCGCGGGTCGCCTCGGTGAAGTTGTCGTTGAGCGCGGTCTGGTCGCGGCGCACCAGCGACAGCGTCTGCGCCGAGCGCGCCTGCTGGAGGCTGATGCGGGCCGATGTCAGCGCGTGCAGCGGATCGGAGCCGTCGATGCGGGCGGTGTTGGTCGAGGCCGCCGACGTCAGGCCGGCGATCAGCAACCACAGGGTGCCGGCGCTCATCGCGACCAGGCTCACGAGGATGCCCAGGTTCAGCCGTCGTCGGGTGCGCTGTTCGAGGAAGCGGGCGGTCGCGATGAGCGCGGCGATCAGCGCGAACAGCATCAGGTACACCAGGTAGGGCGGCCGGGTGAGCCCCCTTTGGGGTTGGCCGATGGCCGCGGTGCGAGACTCGTAGACGCGCTGTGCGGCGGGCAGCAGGGTCTCCTGCATCAGGCCGCTGGCCTCGTTCAGGTACGCCGAGCCGACCGGGTTGCCGAGGCGGTTGTTGGCGCGCGCCGTCTCGACCAGACCGGTGTAGACCGGCAGGTTCACCGTCAGCTTCACCAAGTCCGAGCGCACCGGGTCGTCGTCGGCGCTGATCGCGCCACCGGATTCGTCGGGGTCGTTGGCGGCGGTGATGAGCGAGGCCGACGCGCTGGCGATCGCGTCGGAATACCGCTTGCGCAGTTGGAGCGGTTCGAGGCCGCCGGAGATGAACGCCGAGTTCGCCGAGGCGTCGGCGATGGACAGCGAGCTGAACAGGACCTGGGAGGCCTCCGCGATCGGCTCGGCCCGCGAGATCAGCTGCTGCAGCTTGTGGGTGCGGTCGTTGAGGGTCGTCGACGCGTAGACGCCGGTCGCCAGGCACCCGATGGTCAGCGCGATGGCGAGGAGGATGAGTTTGCCCGGCGTCGACGAGCCGAAACCGCGCAGCGCGGCCAGGGGGGATTGTGCGCGGGCGCGGGCGGCGGCGAGCAGTTCGCGACGGTCCGCCAGGGCGCGGCGCAACTGGGGGCTGGTGGACAGTTTGCCGGCCGACTCGGCGATCGAGTCGGGGGTGGACCGGCCCGGGAGCCCGCCCAGTCCGACAAAGCGCGGGCGCGTGGGCGATGCGTCGGATTTCACCGCATCATCTCCCCGTCACCAGCCGATAAACGTGTGCTACCCAGCGTAGTCGTCGCGGCAGCTCGGCGCCGCCGACACGCAACGGGGCGGGCGGGGAAGACATCGGTGCGGTGCGCGTCGATTGTCGACCGGTGCGCGCCGCGTCGCCTACGGTGGAGGCGAGGAACTTCACTGCGGGAGGCGCGGGTGCGCGGAGACGGCGACGGTTGGGTGTTCGATCCCGACGGGTCACGCTACTGGGGGCGCCACGGCGCGGCCGGGTTGCTGTTGCGCGCACCCGGGCCCGACGGCGAGGCCGTCGTCCTGCTGCAGCACCGCGCGGTCTGGTCGCATCAGGGCGGAACCTGGGCGCTGCCCGGCGGGGCCCGCGACTCACACGAGAGCGCTGTCGACACCGCGATCCGCGAGGCCGACGAAGAGGCCGGCATCGGCCACCACGACATGCGGGTGCGCGCCGAGATCGTCACCGCGTCCTCGCCCAGCGGCTGGACCTATACGACGGTCATCGCCGACGTCGCCGAGCCGGTGGCGACCGTGGCGAACGGGGAGTCCACCGAACTGCGCTGGGTGACGCCCGCCGACGTCGACGCGCTGCCGCTGCACCCGGGCTTCGCCCAGTCGTGGCCGTTGCTGCGCGACCAGCTCGGCGCGCTCGCCTGAGCCGGGTGGTTCAGCGCAGCAGCAGGTTGGCGCCCGCGATGAGCGCGTTGCGGTTGGCCTCGTCGGGATCGGTCCCGGAGCCGAACGCCCACAGCTCCCGGTAGTCGTTGCCGCACAACAGCATGGTCCCGACCGCGCACTCCAGGCGCCGCTGCCGCAGGCTGCGGATCTCGACGCCGATGCCGACGTCGTAGAGCATCGCGGTGAGGGCGCCGAGCTGACCGGTGGCGCGGGCGGCGACGGCCCGTGGCCGGTCGTCGACGATCAACGTCGCACGGCAGTCGAGGCGGTCGCCGATCGTGGGGGTCGCCGACCAGGAGTCGAGGCGGATGGGTGCGGACTCGTCGGGGATGTGCATCGGGTCCTCCTCGCGCGGCCGAGGGTCGTCGGCACGCGAAAAGAATGAGGCATCGAGGTTTCGGGTGAGCATCAGCAGTCTGCTTTCGGTCAGAAGGAGAGATGACCGATCAGTGAATAGGGCAACCCCCGTAGCGGGGGGTCGGCCGAGCAGACCCCGCTACGGGCGGGTTACGAGCTTGACGCTGCTGCGCATGACCCCAGGATAGCGCGGTTGTCGGGCCGACGCGGGGCCGGGCCGTTGGGTAATCTCGCTCCATGACGTGGCAGCAGGAGCCCGGGCAATACCCCGGCCAGCAACCCCCGACGTATGGCAACCCGGGATACGTGCCGGCGCCCCCGGGGATGGCGCCCCCGCCGGGCGTGCCCGTGCCGCCCGCCGGGCAACCTGGTCAGCCGTACGGCGTGCCGCAGTACAGCGCCGACCCGTACGGGATGCAGTACGGCGGGTTTCCGCAGCCCGAGCCGAGCGGCGGCACGGCGATCACCGCCGGAATCCTCAGCATCCTGGGCGGTGTGGCCGAATTCGCGGGCAGCATCGTCGTGATCATCGCCTTGATCGTGCTGTCCAATCTCGACGCGTCGAACAAGGTGGTCGACGCATTGCCCGACTGGTACACGGCCGGCATGGTCGTGATGGCAGTAGTCGAGGTCATCACCGGGACGATCCTGCTGATCGGCGGCATTGCGCTGCTCACCCGGCGCCTCTGGGGCCGGATCGCGATCGTGGTCGGCTGCGCGATCGCCTTGACGACCAGCATCATCGGCCTGTTCATCGACTTCGCGGTGGCCGAGGCGATCACGTCCGACATCAGCGCGGGCACCGACGTCGACCTGGGTTCGGGCATCGGCTCGACCGCGGGCTCGATCATCCAGATGATCTTCCCGATCGTCACCATCGTCTTGGCGCTCCTCCCGGCGACCAAGGCCTGGTGCCTGGCGAAGCGCTACCGGCCGAGCTGATCGGCCAGATCGAGGAAGTCGGTTGCGTTGATGGTGAACGCCACGTCGAATTCGACATCGGGTGCGCCGTCCGGCCCGAACTCGAGTGGTCGCGCGACGAACGCCGTCGACAGTCCGAGTGATGCCGCGGCGCGCAGGTCGTACTTGTGGCAGGCGACCATCATGATCTGCTCCGGCGGGGTGTCGAGGTAGCGCGCCGCGGTGAGGTAGGCGCGCGGGTCGGGCTGAACGCACCGGCCATTTCCGCGGCGAACACCGCATCGAACGGCAGGCGGGCGTGCTTGACGATGCGCACCGCGGCCGCGACGTCCGCATTGGAGAGGGTTGCGGTCGTGAAGCGCTCGCGCAGGCGGCTCAGACCCGCGACGGAGTCGGGCCACGGTTCGAGCCGCTGCCACGTGCGGGCGAGTTCCTCGCGCAGGTCGTCGTCGGCGTTCAGGCCCGATTCCTCGAGCACCTCGTCGAGCGCGGTCCGGTACATCGCGTGCACCGACACCCACGGACCGTCGTCGACGACGGCAGCCGGCCCGGTCAGTTCGAAGTATCCGGCACGCCATCGATTCACCAGGTCGTCGTGGTCGGCTTCGGGGAAGGCATCACGCAGGGCCGCGGCGACGGGTGTGTAGAAGTCGGTCGCCGTGCCCTGCAGGTCGAACAGCAGGGCGGTGATGCCCGTGACCACTATGCGGTCCCCACCGTGGGCGCAATCGCCGTGCGCAGTGCTGCAGCCGCGGCCCTCGGGTCGTCGGCGGCGGTGATCGCCCGCACGACGACGATCCGGCTCGCGCCCGCTGCCGCCACCTCGGGCGCGCGCTCCAGGTCGATGCCGCCGATCGCGAACCACGGCCGGTCGGTGTTCAGGCCGGCGGCGTGTTTCACCAGGTCCAGGCCGGTGCCGGCACGTCCCGGCTTGGTGGGGGTGGCCCAGCACGGGCCGACGCAGAAGTAGTCGATCGACGGGTCGGCGGCCGCGGCCTTCGCCTGGGCCGGATCGTGCGACGACAGCCCGATCAGCACGTCGTCTCCCACCAGTTCGCGCGCGGTCGCCGGGGGCAGATCGTCCTGTCCCACGTGCAGGACGTCGGCGCCGGAAGCCGCCGCGATGTCGGCGCGGTCGTTGACGGCCAACAGCGCACCGGCGCGCGTCGTCAGCTCCCTGAGCCGGGCCAGCAGGTCCAGCTCGGGCCCGGCCTCCAGCGCGCCGAACTCGCGCTCGCCAGGCGAGCCCTTGTCGCGCAGTTGCACGATGTCCACCCCGCCGTCGAGGGTGGCCGCGACGAAGTCGAGCAGGTCGCCGCGCTCACGGCGCGCGTCGGTGCACAGGTACAACGACGAGCGCTTCAGACGGTCGCGGCGGTTCACGCGTCCACGGTAGCCGGAGCCGATCGGCGATAGGCTTCGACGGTGACCCCCACCGACGACGCCCCGACGCTCGCCGTCATCGGCGGTGGCGTGATCGGCAGCATGTGCGCCCTCGCCGCGGCCGACACCGGCTGGCACGTCGACATCTACGACGCCGGGCCGGAGTACCGCGCCGCCGAGGTCGCCGGCGGCATGCTGGGCTCCCTGGGCGAGGGCCACCCCGGCGAAAGCGCGCTGCTCGCCCTGTCCGCGGAGTCGACCGCGCTGTGGCCGCGGTGGATCGAGCGCCTGGGCGACCCGGGCATCCGCACCGCCGACGACTCCCTGTTCGTCGCGACCACCGCCGCCGACGGCGAATACCTGCGCCAGCTCGCCGACTTCGTGTGGTCCGAGCAGATCGGCGCCGACCGGCTCACGACGCTCACCGCCCGCGAGGCCCGCGCGCAGGAGAAGGCACTGACCACCCGAGTGCACAGCGGCTACCTGGCCCGCGGCGAAGGCGCGCTCGACAACGGGCTGCTCCTATCGCGACTGCGCGCGGCCCTCGCCGCGGCCGGCGTGCACTGGCACCGCATCCGCATCGACGCCATCGACGAGGTGCCCGCCGACCAGGTGCTCGTCGCCGCCGGGATGGGGACCGCGCAACTGCTGCCCGACATCACGCTGATCCCGATGAAGGGTGAGATCCTGCGGCTGGCCCCGAACCGCCATTCGGTGCCGCCGCCGACGCACGTGGTGCGCGGCCGGGTCGACGGGCGCAACGTCTACCTCGTGCCGCGCGCCGACCGTCTCGTCGTCGGCGCGACGCAGTACGAGGCCGCCGGCCCCGACGACCACCTGCCGCAGGCCGGCGGCGTCGCCGACCTGCTCGCCGACGCCACCGAACTCATGCCGGGCCTGCGCACCTACGACCTCGTCGAGTCGGCCGCCGGCATCCGCCCGTGCAGCGCCGACGGCATGCCGATCATCGAACGCCGCGACGAGCGCACCCTGGTCGCCGCCGGGCACGGCCGCAACGGCATCGTGCTGGCACCGATCACCGCGGCCCGATTCGCCGATCTGCTCGCGGGCTAACCTGGTCCCATGACCACCGGGACTTCGATCGCCGTCACCGTCAACGGCGACGCGCGCGAGCTGTCGACCGGCACGACCGTCGCCGGACTCGTCGCCGAACTCGGCCTGCCCGACCGCGGCATCGCCGTGGCCGTCGACGGATTCGTAGTCCCGTGCGGCAGCTGGGAGAGCACCGCGCTGCGCGACGACGACGTCGTAGAGATCGTCACGGCGGTCCAGGGTGGCTGACGCAGACCCCTTCAAGGTTGGTGCGCACGAGTTCTCCTCGCGCCTGATTATGGGCACCGGCGGCGCCACCAACCTCGCCTCGCTCGAACGCGCGCTCGTCGCCAGCGGCACCGAGCTGACCACCGTCGCGATGCGCCGGGTCAGCCACGACACTGGCACCGGCGTCATCGAGATGCTGCGCCGCCTCGACATCGCCGTGCTGCCGAACACCGCCGGCTGCCACACGACCGCCGAAGCCGTGCTCACCGCCCAGCTCGCGCGAGAGGCCGTCGAGACCGACCTGGTGAAGCTGGAAGTCGTCGCCGACGACAAGACGCTGCTGCCCGATCCGATCGAGACGCTCGACGCCGCGCAGGCGCTGGTCGCCGCCGGCTTCACGGTCCTGGCCTATACCAACGACGACCCGGTGCTGGCGCTGCGCCTGCAGGACGCGGGGGTGGCCGCGGTGATGCCGCTGGGCTCGCCGATCGGGACCGGGCTGGGCATCCGCAACCCGCACAACATCGAGCTGATCGTCTCCCGCGCGACGGTGCCCGTCGTGCTCGACGCCGGCATCGGCACCGCCTCCGACGCGGCGCTGGCGATGGAGCTCGGCTGCGATGCCGTCCTGCTCGCCACCGCGGTCACCCGCGCCGACGACCCGGCGGCCATGGCCGCCGCGATGCGCCACGCGGTCGTGGCCGGGCGGCTCGCCCGCGGCGCGGGCCGCATCCCCAAGCGCTTCTGGGCGCAGGCCTCCTCGCCGGAGCGGGACTAGCCGCCCACCCGCCAGAGCGGGTTCACCGGACCGTGCCCGCCGCCGAGCGGGTAGGCGGCCCGCAGACAGCGGGTGACCCAGCCCTTGGCGAACGCCAAGGCGTCGGGCACCGAATAGCCGTGCGCCAGCGCCGCGGTCATCGCGGCGCCGAGTGTGTCACCGGCGCCGTGGTCGTGCGGGGTGTCGATCCGCTCGTGATCGAATTCGAGGAAGTCCGCGCCGTCGTAGAGCAGGTCGGGGCTGTGGTCGCTCGACCGCAGGTGCCCGCCCTTCACCAGCGCCCACCGCGCGCCCAGGTCGTGCAGGGCGCGGGCGGCCGCGCGCTGGGTGTCGGCGTCGACGACGTCGATCCCGGTGATCAGCCGCACCTCGTCGAGGTTGGGGGTGACGACTGTGGCGCGCGGGATCAGCTCGTCGCGCAGGTCGTCGAGCGCCTCGTCGGCCAGCAGTGGATCGCCGTGCATCGACGCGCAGACCGGGTCGACGACGAAGGGGATCGGACCGTCGCCGCCGATGCCGACCTCGCCGGTGGCCGCAACGACGGCGTCGATGATCGCGCTGGAGGCCAGCATCCCGGTCTTGGCCGCGCCGACGCCGATGTCGGTGACGACGGCGCGGATCTGGTCGGCGACGATCCGCGGGTCGATCTCCTGGTACCCGGTGACGCCCTGAGAGTTCTGTACGGTGACCGCGGTGACCGCCACGCAGGCGTGCACGCCGAGCAGCGCGAAGGTGCGCATGTCGGCCTGGATGCCGGCTCCGCCGCCGGAGTCCGAGCCGGCGATGGTCAGCGTCCGCACCGGGGTCTGGCCGTCGGGCGCGGTCGGCAGCAGCGGGGGAGTGGCGGTCATGGGCCGACCCTTTCACTGATCGGCAGGTACACCTGGTTGCCGCGCTCGACGAACTCCGCCGACTTGGCGGCCATCTCCTCGGCGATCTTGGCGTCGATGTCCGCGGCGGTCTCCAACCCGTTCTCCTCGGCGTAGGCGCGGACGTCGGCGGAGATCCGCATCGAGCAGAACTTCGGGCCGCACATCGAGCAGAAGTGCGCGGTCTTCGCCGGCTCGGCGGGCATGGTCTCGTCGTGGAACTCGCGGGCCGTGTCGGGGTCGAGCGCCAGGTTGAACTGGTCGGTCCAGCGGAACTCGAACCGGGCCCTGCTGAGCGCGTCGTCACGTTCCTGGGCGCGCGGGTGACCCTTGGCCAGGTCGGCGGCGTGTGCGGCGATCTTGTAGGTGATCACCCCGGTCTTCACGTCGTCGCGGTTGGGGAGCCCGAGGTGTTCCTTGGGGGTGACGTAGCAGAGCATCGCGGTGCCGGCCTGGGCGATCATCGCGGCGCCGATGGCCGACGTGATGTGGTCGTAGGCCGGCGCGATGTCGGTGGCGAGCGGCCCGAGTGTGTAGAACGGCGCCTCGTTGCAGAGCTCTTCCTCCAGGCGCACGTTCTCGACGATCTTGTCCATCGGCACGTGCCCGGGGCCCTCGATCATCACCTGGACGCCGTGGCGCTGGGCGATCGCGGTCAGTTCGCCGAGGGTGCGCAGCTCGGCGAACTGGGCCTCGTCGTTGGCGTCGGCGATCGAGCCGGGTCGCAGGCCGTCGCCGAGGGAGAAGGTGATGTCGTAGTCGGCGAAGATCTCGCAGAGCTCGTCGAAGTGGGTGTAGAGGAACGACTCCTCGTGGTGCGCCAGGCACCACGCCGCCATGATCGAGCCGCCGCGCGAGACGATCCCGGTGACCCGCCTGGCGGTGAGCGGCACGTAGCGCAGCAGCACCCCGGCGTGCACCGTCATGTAGTCGACGCCCTGCTCCGCCTGCTCGACGACGGTGTCGCGGTAGAGCTCCCAGGTCAGCTTCACCGGGTCGCCGCCGCACTTCTCCAGCGCCTGGTAGATCGGGACCGTGCCGACCGGCACCGGGGAGTTGCGCATGATCCACTCCCGCGTCTGGTGGATGTCCTTGCCGGTGGACAGGTCCATGATCGTGTCGGCGCCCCAGCGCGTCGCCCACACCATCTTCTCGACCTCCTCGGCGATCGAACTCGTCACCGCCGAGTTCCCGATGTTGGCGTTGACCTTCACCAGGAACTTCTTGCCGATGATCGTCGGCTCGAGTTCGGGGTGGCGGCGATTGGCCGGGATGACCGCTCGCCCGCGCGCGACCTCGTCGCGGACCAGTTCGACGTCGACGCCCTCGCGCGCCGCGACGAACCGCATCTCGTCGGTCACGACGCCGGCACGCGCCCAGGCGAGCTGCGTGGTCGCGCCGTGCCCGGCATCGGTGGCCGCGGCATCGGGGCGCCGCCAGTCGGCGCGGGTCGGCGCGAGGCCGGCCTCGACGTCGATGCGGGCGTCGGCATCGGTGTACGGGCCGGAGGTGTCGAACAGGTCGAGGTGCTCGCCGTTGGCGAGGTGGACGCGGCGCTGCGGCACGCGCAGCCCGTCGACGTCGAGGTAGTGCTTGGTGCTGCCCTCGATCGGACCGGTGGTCACGGCAGCGGCTGTTTCGGGCACGACTGTGCTCATGCGGATCTCCCTACGCCGGCATTACCCGGACAGGTTCAGGCGGTCGGCGACCGCCCGTCGCCCTCTCAGCCCTTGGTTCGCAAGAGCCCCCGCGATGTTCATTTGTGGTGCGGGAAACCCCGCGTCGATCAGCCTACGACAGTCACCGGCGGGTCTCGGGCAGACCACGACCCAGCTGTCACTCTGGCACCACCCGTCACACCGGCGTACAATGTGAAGCAGCTCACATACACTGGTGACAACGACGTTTACGAAGGGAGGTCGCAATGAATCGACGGAAGACCCCGCCGCAGCCGGCCGAACAGATCCTGCAGCAGATCAGCCAGGTCCAGCACAACCCGGACCGGGAGCGCTTCGAGCTCTGGGTGGCGGGCGACCTGGTCGGCGTCCTCGGCTATCACGCGGAGAAGGCGCCCGACGGCGACGTCGTCACGATCCTGCACACGGTCCTCTACGACGAGTACACCGGCCACGGTCTCGCGACGCGGCTCACGCGCACCGCGATCGACTACGTGAAGCAGACCGGCGCGCGGTTGCGCCCGGTGTGCACCTTCACCCGCCACTACCTCGAGCAGCACCCCGGACAGGTCCGCCTCGCGGCCGTGTAGTCCGCGCGCGGCCGGGGGCCTAGCCAGAAAGGTTAGGTTACGCTAACCTGGCTTCCATGTTCCCCGGTTTCTCGACGTCGTCCTCGCTCGGCTGGTTGGGCGCTGCGCGCGACCTGACGGTCACCGCCGTCGAACCGATCACCGAGAACTACCTTCGGCTGCGCTGCGACGACGGCGGCCTGTTGTCCGGCCAGTTCGTGCGCCCAACGACGTGCGCCGAACTGGCCTTCCTTGTCGACGGCGGCACGCATCGTCGGTACTACACGCTCGTCGACCCCGATCCGGCCGCCGGCACCCTCGCCCTCGAGTTCGCCTGTCGCGGCGGAATCGGGGCGCGGTGGGCGCAGACCGCGATAATCGGCGACCGGCTCGCCGCGCGGCTGGCGGCACCGCGCTTCGACCTGCCCCGCCCGGTCGACGGCTGGTTGATCGCCGGGGACGCCTCGTCGCTGCCCGCCGTCAACTCGCTGCTCGGGGCGATCGCCGCCTCCGACGAACCGGACGTCCCGGTCACCATCTGGATGGAATACCGCACCGACGACGAGTTCACCCTGCCGTTGCGCGCCCACGAGGACCACCGCGTCGAATGGGTCGCGCGCGGCGCCGACGGATCGTCGCTGCCCGCGGTGATCCGCGCGGATGCCTTCGCCGCGGCGGGATACCGCGGCTGGGTCGGAACGGAAGCCGGCGCGACGCGGCGGATCGCGGACCTGTTCCGCCACGACTACGGCCTGGGTCGCGCCGCCGTGACCGCCCAGGGGTACTGGGTCGGCGACGGCGCCGGAGTGTCGACGCGCCGCGTCATGCTTGCCTCGACGTAGTCGTCGGGGCAGGGTGTCGGCGTGCCCTTCAACCTGAGCGACCTCGACGTCGCGACCTACATCGCCGCCGTCATCGTCGTCGGCGTGCTCTGCCAGGTGCTGGCCTGGCGGCTGCGGTTGCCGTCGATCCTGCTGCTGCTCCTGGTCGGCTTCGGCATGGGTCGACTCGTCACCGCCGACGACGTCTTCGGCCGCGACGTCCTGTTCGGCGGGGTGACCATCGCGGTCGGGATCATCCTGTTCGAAGGCGCCCTCTCGCTCCGGATCGCCGACGCCCGCGAGCTCGGCCGACCCATCCTGCGCCTGGTCACCGTGACGGTCGTCCTCGCCTGGATCCTGATCACCGCCGCCGCGCTGCTGGTGGGGGTCGGCCCCGGGCTCGCGCTGCTGATCGGCGCGCTGCTGGTGGTGACCGGCCCCACCGTGATCGCCCCGATCATGCGCAGCCTGCGACCCACCAAGCGCGTCGGCCTGCTGCTGCAGTGGGAGTCGATCATCGTCGACCCGATCGGTGCCGTGCTCGCCGTCCTCGTGTTCCGGACCGTCGTCGCCGGCGAGGGGCGCTTCTCGGTGCCCGCGCTGATCACCGGGCTGGCCTGGACCGCGCTGATCGCCGTCGCGGTCGCCCTCCCGGTCGGCCTGCTGTTGGAAGTCGGCCTGCGGCGCCGGTGGATCCCCGAACATCTGCAGGGCGTCGCGGCGTTGGCCGCCGGGGTGGGCGTCCTGGTCACCGCCGACCACTTCCAGCCCGACAGCGGCCTGGCGGCGATCACGGTGCTCGGCGTGTGGCTGGCGAACCGGCCGCACCTGGAACTCGACCACATCCGCACCTTCAAGGAGCACCTGCAGGTCCTGCTCGTCGGCGGCCTGTTCATCCTGTTGGCCGGGCGGGTGACGCCGGACCAGCTGGTGGCCGTGTGGCGGGAGGCGCTCGTCTTCGTCGCGGTGCTCATCGTGGTGGTTCGGCCGGTCAGCGTCTTCGCCGGCCTGTGGCGGACGACCGTCACCCCAGCGGAGAAACGACTGCTGGCCGGGATGGCCCCGCGCGGTATCGTCGCCGCGGCCGTGATCAGCTCGTTCGCGCTCGAACTGGAACAGGCCGCGCAGCAGCAACACTCGGCCCGCTTGGGCGAGCTGGCGGCGGAGGCGAACACGCTGGTGCCGCTGGTCTTCATCGTCATCGTCGTGACGGTCGCCGTCTACGGCCTCGGCGTCGGCCGCCTGGCGCGGCGGTTGGGTCTGACGCAGGACGGTGCGGGCGCACCCGATCTGACCCGCGAGTAGGGTAGCCGCATGTTCGACTTCCTGGATCTCGACGCCGGGCGGCGCAGCGTCCGCAACCTCTGGTCGCTGACACTCGGCGACGGCATCGCGCCGCCGCACAGCACCGAGCACGTCACCCTCGTCGAGGGCGACCACCGCACCCTGCGCCGCTATGCCGACGACGAGCAGGTCCGTGCCGCCCGCGCCGCGGGCCGACCGCCGGTGCTGCTGGTGCCGCCGATCGCGGCCCCGGCCAGCTGCTACGACCTCTCGCCCGAGCACTCGGTCGTCGCGCACCTGCGGGGCACCGGTCGCGCGCCCTACGTCGTGGACTTCGGCGAGGTCACCCGCGCCGACCGCGACATGGACTTCGGCGACTTCATCACCGACATCATCCCCGAGGCCATCGACCGCGTCCTGGCCGACTACGGCGGCGAGCAGGTCGACCTCTTCGGTTGGAGCCTGGGCGGCACCCTGTCGCTGTTGACCACCGCCGCGCTGCCCGCCGACGACCACCGGGTGCGCAGCATCGTCACGATCGCCACCCCGCTGGACTACGACAAGCTGCCCGGGTACCCGCTGGCCCGCACCCTCACCAAGCCCACCGGCGGCAAAGCGCCGACGGTGGCGCTGCGCCTGCTCGGCGGCATCCCGGCGCCGGTGGTGCAGGTCGCCTACCGGGCGACCTCGTGGGACCGCGAGATCAAGAAGCCGTGGTTCGTCGCCACCCACCTCGCCGAGACCGAAACCCTCAAGCGCATGGAGGTCATCGACCGCTTCCAGCGCGACTTCCCCGGCTACCCCGGCAAACTCACCGAGCAGATGTGGGAGAGCTTCATCTACCGCGGCGAACTCGGCGCCGGCCGCCTCACCCTCGGCGATCTGGACGTCGACCTCGGCAACATCGACGTGCCGGTGCAACTGTTCGGTAGCCACCGCGACGCCCTGTGCACCTGGGACGCCGCGCGTCGCGGCATCGACACCCTGACCGGAGCGCCGGTCGTCGAGTTCAACACCGTCGAATCAAGCCACCTCGGCCTGCTCGCCGGGCCCGAGGCGGAGACGCAGACCTGGCCGGCGATCGACTACTTCCTGCGCGGCGTGGACCAGGGGACGGCCGACCGCGGCTAGCGCAACTCGAGGACGACCGGGGCGTGGTCGCTCGCGCCCGGCGCCTTGCGCGCGGCCTTGTCGACGTGCGCGCCGAACACCCGGTCGGACAGGGCCGGCGAGCACAGCACGAAGTCGATCCGCATGCCCTGGTTCCGCGGGAACCGCAGCTGCTGGTAGTCCCAGAACGTGTAGGTGCCCTTCTCATCGAGGAAGGGTCGCGCGGCATCGGCGTATCCGGCGGTCGCGAAATCGGTGAACGCCGCACGCTCCTCGTCGGTGACGTGCGTCTTGTCGACGAACTCGGCGGCGTCCCACACGTCGTCGTCGGTCGGGGCGACGTTCCAGTCGCCGGCCAGCGCGATCTGCGCGGCGGGGTCGTGGGCCAGCCACAGCGCCGCGCGGTCCCGCAGCGCCCGCAGCCACTCCAGCTTGTAGGTGAAGTGCGGGTCGCCGGGCAGTCGGCCGTTGGGGACGTAGAGGCTCCAGACGCGGACGCCGCCGCACACCGCGGACATCGCCCGGGCCTCGATCTCCCCGTCGTAGGAGGGCTGCCCCTCGAAGCCGTATTCGACCTCGTCGAGCCCGACCCGGGAGGCGATGGCGACCCCGTTGTAGCCGCCGCTACCGGTGAAGGCGACGTCGTAGCCGCCGGCCAGGAAACTCATCACCGGGAAACCGTCGTCGGTGCACTTGGTCTCCTGCAGCGCCAGGACGTCGATGTTCTCCTCGACGGCCCACCCGACGATGGCCTCCGATCGCGCGCGGATCGAGTTCACGTTCCACGATGCGATCCGCATCGGGCCGGTCACTCGACGACGACGAGCTCGGCGCCCGCGGCGGTCCACGCCGTGCGCGTTGCGGCCACCTCGTCCTCGGCGGCGAGCAGGACGACGCCGAACTGTCGGCCGGGCCCGTACTCGCCGGCGTAGAACTCGACCGAGCCGGTGAACCACTCGAGGTCGTCGGCGTCGCGCTCCAGCAGCGCCGCCGGGTGGGTGATCTCCGTCAGGTAGCCGCGCTCGGCGTCGGGCAGGTCGGTCATGGCGTCGTCGAAGGCGTCCTTGTTCGCCCCGAAGTGCTTCGGGAAGTCCCACGCCTTCGCGACGGCCCGGTAGAAGGATGGCAGGGTGCGCGCCTCGCGGGCGTCGAGGCGGCGCACCAGGACGCCGTCGAGGTCGGCCGACGGGACCCTGGTGCGCGCGTCGACGACCTTCAGCGCGATCGCGGGGCCGCCGTCGGCCGCCGCGGTCAGGAAGTCGTCGAGGGTGACGGGTGCGGTGCTCATCGGCCTGCTCCTGGTCCGCGGATCTGGTGGAAGGTGCGGTAGTGGTCCAGCGTGTACCAGGCCGAGCCGTCGGCACCGGTGATGATGCGCTCGGCGTCCCGGCCGCGGCCCTGCCGCTTCGGGTTCACGTCCCACTCCTGGTACCTCGCGCGGGCGCCGGTCGAATCCGTCTGGGGCAGTTGGCCCTCGTTGTTGCGGAAGGTCCGCCCGCCGTGGGTGCCCGGTGCGTTGGCGGCCTTCGGCCACTGGCCGGCGTCGATCAACGACAGCGTGCGCAGCACCCGCGCCGGTGCGTTGCCCTGTTCGCCGCCGTGCTGCTGGTGGCCCCGGTGCTGCTCGACGGCCGCGGGACCGCCGCGGTCGTCGCCGGCCGGTGCGTCGGACTTGCCGCCGAAGCCGCCGAGCACCCAGATCAACCCGACGACGAGCACGGTGGCTGCGACGCCGACGGTGAACCAGGTCGCGGCGGCTTGCTTGTTGCCATTCATCCCGCTCAGGTTAGCCGTCCAGGTGGCGGTAGGTCACCCGGTGGTGCAGCGCGAACCCGTCGGCGCGCAGGGCCGCGCCGCGCTCGGAGTCGTCGGCGGAGACGGTGACGATGTCGGACTCGGCGCCGTCGTCGTCGACGCGCACCAGGCGGTGGAACTCGCCGCCGACCGGCGTGCCCGCCTCGGCGCCGGGCACGAGCCGTTCGGGCAGCTCGACGACGGCCGGCAGACCGCGCGCCGCGTACCAGTCGCGCAGGGCGTCGACGGCCGCCCCGTCGAGCCGGGCGCCCAGCGCGGCGGGCACCGCCGAGGCCAGATCGATACCGACGGCGCCGCCGGCGCGCGCCAGCCACCGGTCGACCGTCGCGGTGTCGGGGGCATCCATCGCGCGCAGCGCGACGTCGCGGATCTCGTTGTTGCGGACGGCGCGGTAGGGAAGCAGTCGCACCGAGGTGATGAGCTCGCGCGGCACGCGTACCCGGTCGGCGGACGCGAGGGCGGCCGGTGCCACGCGGGTCAGGACGAGGGCGTCCGGCTCGACGCCCGCCACGACGCCGGTCACGTCGGACACGGTCGCGTCACCGGCGCCGCGCCAGTCGCCGGGCGCACCCGGCGCCAACCGATAGCGGACGACGACGCGGTCCCCGGCGAACACGACAGAACCGGTCAGTCGTCGTGGCCGAACGGATCGGGGCCCTCGCCGGGCACCCACGTCAGTCCCGGCACGCCCCAGCCGTGCTTCTTGATGGCCTTCTTGGCCGCCCGCGCGTTGCGGCCGAGGAGGACGTCGACGTAGAGGAAGCCGTCGAGGTGCCCGGTCTCGTGCTGCAGCATCCGGGCGAAGAAGCCGGTGCCCTCGATGTCGACGGGGTCGCCGTTGCGGTCGACGCCGGTCACCCGGGCCCAGTCGGCGCGGCCGGTCGGGAAGTTCTCCCCGGGCACCGACAGGCAGCCCTCGTCGTTGTCGTCGGGGTCCGGCATGGTCTCGGGGATCTCCGAGGTCTCCAGCACGGGGTTGATGACCTCGCCGCGGCGGCGCTTGGTCGCGCGGGACTCGCCGCCGGGGCAGTCGTAGACGAACATGCGCTTGCCGACGCCCACCTGGTTGGCCGCCAGGCCGACGCCGTTCGCGGCGTCCATCGTGTCGTACATGTCGTCGAGCAGTGCGATGTCCGCGGCGCTCGGTCGGCCGTCGGCGTCGAGTTCGACCGGGGTCGTCGGCTCGTGCAGCACCGGCTCGCCGACGATGCAGATGGGGAGGATCGCCATGGGGGACAGTCTTTCACAAGCCCGGACACGCCCCGGCGCGTCACACCGCGGTGCAGTACTTAGGGCGTGGTTAGATAACAACCGAGTCACACCGGCGCAGGTATGCGCGCGTGTTCGAAGGAGCGTGATGGACGGGGCGACTGCGCGACGTCAGCAGAGCCACAAGGCAGGGGATGACCCCACTCTCGACCCCAACGAAGTTGGGGCCGATGGGCTGTCGCGCCGCGAACACGAGATCCTCTCCTTCGAGCGCCAGTGGTGGAAGTACGCCGGCGCCAAGGAAGATGCGATCAAGGAACTCTTCGGCCTGTCGGCGACCCGGTACTACCAGGTGCTGAACGCCCTGGTCGACCGCCCGGAGGCGCTCGCCGCCGACCCGATGTTGGTCAAGCGCCTGCGCCGCCTGCGCGCCTCGCGGCAGAAGGCGCGCGCCGCCCGCCGCCTCGGCTTCGACCTGTCCGAGTAGCCCGCCTTGCGCGCGCGGCCGCTGCGATAGAGTTGGGCCCGATGAGCACCGAACGTGAATCCAACCGATTGCCGCTGCGCGCCGGCGCGATGCTGCTGCTGGCCGTCGCCGTCGTCTTCTTCGGCCTCGGCATCCACCACCTGGTGACCGGCGGCGGTGACGACACCGCCGGCCCCGCCGCGTCGACGACGCAGGCACCAGTCCAGTCCACGCCCGCCGCACCGCCGGCCGCCGGTCAGCCGGGCGCCGCGGGCGAGCCGTCGGCACCGCCGTCGACCGCCGCGGCCAAGAGCACCAAGGTGTGCGTGATCAACGCCGGCGAGGTCAAGGGCCTGGCGACGACGATCACCGACCAGCTCAAGGCCAAGGGCTACCAGACCGAGGAGCCCGGCAACCTGTCGTCGTCGTCGATGACGGAGAACACCATCTTCTACCTCAACGGTCAGAAGGCGGCCGCCGACGAGGTGGCCGGCGACCTGGGCGGCAGCTACAGCGTCGAGGCCCGCCCGGCCGGCGCCACCAAACTTCCCGAATGTTCTGGCGTGCTGGTCATCGCCGTCAACCAGTGAGAGGACCCGACATGAACCTGAAGAACACCGCCACCATCATCGGTGCCGCTGCCGCCCTCGGCCTTGTGCTGTCCGGTTGCAGCAACTCGGAGAAGCCCGCCGATCCGAATGCGCCGTACACCATTCCGTCGGTGATCACCGGCGCCCCCGGCTCGCCGGGCGGCGCGGCGCCCGAGGAGCACGGCGGCCATGGCGACGAGGCGGCCGGCGACCACGGCGGCGCGGCGACCGCGAAGATCATCGACGCCAAGCGCGACGAGATCGGCACCGCCACCTTCACCAAGGAGGGCAAGGGCGTCAAGGTCGTCGTCACCGTGAACAAGGGCCTGGAGAAGGGCTTCCACGGGATGCACCTGCACACGAACGGCGTGTGCGAGCCGGACAAGGGCGAGGCGTTCAGCACCGCGGGCGGCCACCTGCAGGTCGACGGCCACACCGGTCACCCGTCCAGCGGCGACCTGGTGTCGATTTACATCGGCGAGGACGGCAGCGGCACGGTCACCACGACCACCGAGGGCGTCACGATCGACCAGATCAAGGGCAAGTCGATCATCATCCACGCCGGTGCCGACAACTTCGGCAACATCCCCGACCGCTACAGCGCGGCCGGCAAGCCGGGTCCGGATCAGAAGACCATGGACACCGGCGACGCGGGCGCCCGCGCCGCCTGCGGCGTCATCGCCGCGGGCTGACCCGCCCGCATGGGGGATCCATTCGCCGCTGCGTCGGCGCCGCGGCGCGAACCGCTGACCTACCCGGGCGTGTGGCCCGACTCCTCCGTGGTGATCGCCGCGGACCGGATGTGGGAGATCAACGACCGCGACGGGTACCAGCTGGCGTGGACGCAGACGGCGCCGGTCCGCCTCGGCGTGTGCCGGGTCCGCGACCTGTCCGTCGCCGATCACGTGGACACCGCGGCGCTGCAGCTCGGCCGTCTCGCCGAGCAACTCCACTACGCGGCCATCGACAACCGCACCCCGGTGCTGGCCATCGGGTCCAATGCGTCGCCCGCCCAACTGCGGCACAAGTTCGCCGGTCGGCCCGAGGCGCTGTTCATCCCGCAGCTGCGCGCCCGCGTCACCGGCGCGCGCGTCGGGTACATGCCGCTGATGACCCAGTTCGGCTACGTCGCGGCGACGATCCACCCCGAACCCGGGTCGACGACCACGCTGGCCGTGCAACTCCTCGATGACGCCCAGCTCGACGAACTCGACCGGTCCGAGACCGGGTATCGGCGGGTGTGGCTCGACGCCCGCCACGGGGTGTCGGTGGAGTTGGAGACCGGTGAGCGGCTGCCCGGCGTCTACGCCTACGTGGCCCCCGGGGGCGTTCTGCTGGGCGCCGACGGTGAGCCGATTCCGATGACGGTGCCCGGCCAGGCGCAGCAGGCCCCCGGCGCGCTCACCCAGAAGGAACTGCAGCGCGCCCTGAAGCGCGACAGCGCACTGTTGGAGAACGTCGGCGAGAACCCCTTCTTCGGCACCGAGGCCGACGACGAGATGGGCCGCCCGACGGCCCACCGCTACGGGTCGCTGGAGCGGCCCGCCGATATCGCCGCGTTCGGTTCCGCCGGCCCGGGAGAGATGCTGGCGTGGGCCGACGGCAGCCCCGACGGGCTGCGCCGCGGCGGCAAGTCGGTGCTCCGGCTCAACCGCGCCGACCTCGCCGGACTCGGCAACCCGAAGGTCGTCGCCCTCCGCTCGGCGGCGCTGTACGCCCAGCACGGCGAGAAGACGCCGTCCGCGCTGGCCGCCGTCCACCCCTACGACCCCGCCGATCCGCCGGAACCGGCGCCCGGCGAGGCGCAGATCGACCAGGTGCTGCGCATCGCGTGCGGCATCGAGCGCGGCGACCCCGTGGCGATCCGGCCGGCGCACGTGCGGCGGGCGCGGTCGATGGACTGGTTGCTCGGCAAACCGACCTACCTGACGATGCGCGTCACCCTGGCCGACACCGCCACGGCCGAGCGCGACGTCGTGCTCATGCCGCGGCTGGCGATCGACGTGCTCGGCATCGAGAGCGGCGACTACGTCGTGTTGGAGGGCAATCCGGGGCCGTCCGGCGAGGTGCCGTCGGTCGTGCTCAAGGTCTTCGAGGTGCCGTCCGAGGTCGAGGACATGCGCCGCACCATCACCGGCGGATCGTGGGGCGCGCGGTTTCCGGCGGCCAACGAGACCCTCGGGGTGAGTCACGAGTTGCCCCTGGCTTTCATCGATGCGGAGCTGCGCACCCGGCTCGGCGTCACCGGGCAGACGCTGCCGACGGTGCGCGCCCGGCCGGGGCGGCTGCACCGGTTCTACGCGGAACTGCGCGAGATCCTGCTGGTGCTCGCGGTCGCCCTGCTCGGTGTCGTCACGGTCGTCAACGACGCGGCGGTGCAGATCGGCCTGATCGCCGCACTCGTCGTGCTGTCGATGGTGCTGGTCTTCGGCCGGATGCGCCGACGCCTGTCCCACCG
Organism: Gordonia sp. (in: high G+C Gram-positive bacteria); assembly: GCF_047602025.1. Lineage (GTDB taxonomy): Bacteria > Actinomycetota > Actinomycetes > Mycobacteriales > Mycobacteriaceae > Gordonia. Next base: position 343,584 of record NZ_JASGII010000001.1, read on the forward strand.
CACCCGCTGGCGCGGTCGGGCCGGCCCGCGGCGCTAATCGTCGTCGGGCGCGGCGACCTCGGTGGGGGTGCGGGTGAGCCCGCTGTCGGCCCGCTGCTCGCGGTAGGCCAACTGCCCGATGCGCTGGGCGACGACCGGCGCGGTGATCAGGGCGAACAGTCCGGCGAGCACGAGCATGCCGGTGTCGCTGTTCGCGCCGAGGCGCAACCCGGCGCCGGTCAGCACCAGCAACAACCCGAAGGTCTGCGGCTTCGTGGCGGCGTGCATGCGCGAGAGGGTGTCGCGGAAGCGGATCAGCCCGATCGAGGCGGTGAGCGCCAGGAGCGACCCGGTCAGGACCAGGGCGGTGCTGATGATCTCGACGGCGGTCATCGCTGATCATCCCGGACGCGGAAGCGGGCGACGGCGATCGACCCGATGAAGTTGACCAGGGCGATGGCGGCGATGGCGGACACGACGGTCGAATCGCCGCTGGTGCCGGCCCACAGCGCCAGCCCGCACATGGTGACCGCGATCGTCATGTCCAGGGCGATGAGGCGGTCGAGTGTCGTCGGCCCGCCCAGGACGCGGACGCTGGCGTTGACGACGGCGATGAGGAGCATCGCCGCCGCGACCAGCCAGAGGATGTCCATCGTGCTCATCGCGGCTCCCTTCCGTCGGCGTCGCGCTGGGCGAGTACCCGGTTGTGGTACTCGTCGTCGATCCCGTGGTACGGGCTCGGATGCCATTCGCTGTCCCGCTCGAAGGCGTGGACGAACGCCCGCTCGATGAACGCGATCTGGCGGTCGAAGGCGGCCACCCGCTTCGGCGAGGACAGGTCGAAGACGTGGATGTAGAGCAGTCGGCGGCGGTGGTCGATCTCGACGACCAGCGTGCCCGGCACCAGGTTGATGTAGTTGATCGCCAGGGTCAACACCATGTCGGACTTGATGGCGACGCGGCGCCGCACGACCGCCCCCAGCGGCGGGCGACTCGGGCGAACCGCGGCCCAGGCCACCTGCATGGACGACAGGAAGAAGTCGCGGACCAGGCGCAACAGCAGCAGGGCGATAGACACCGGGTGCAGGCGCCCCTCGACGGGGACGCGCGGCAGCGGCAGCACGGCCATGATCGCGATGGCCACCACCAGCCCGCCGAGGACGTTCGCCCACGACAGCGTGCCCCACAGCAGCACCCACACGAAGGTGAGCCAGGACGCCGTCCAGATCCGGACGCCGACTTCGCGGACGTCGCCGCCGAGCCAGTGCGGCAACTTCACGTGGTCGGCCAGCCACACGAAGACCGTTCCCAGGGACCAGAAGATCGCGAGGAGGACCAGGCGTCGCGCGTTGATGATCGCCGATCTCATTTGCCGCCCCCCGCCGTGTGCTCGGGGTGCAGCGTGCCGATGTCGGTGACCGACCGGATGTAGACCTTCGGGTCCATGACGTCGGCGGCGGCGCGATCGGCGTAGTTCATGATCGGACCGGCCCAGATCGTCATCGCGAGGCCGACGAGGACCATCGCCACCGTCGGGATCACCATGCCCGGCGGCATCGAACCGACGTCGTCGCGGTCGGAGTAGGAGATGTCGGTGCTCTCGTCCATCAGCGCCGACGGCGCCTTGTCGGACAGGTCGCCCTCCGGGGCGTCGGCGCGGGCGCGCCAGAACGCCTTGGTCCAGATGCGGGCGACGACGTAGAGCGTGAGGAGGCTGGTGACCAGGCCGCCGACGACCAGCGTCCACGCGAGCACCGAGCCGTCGACGGCACCGGCCTGCAGCAGGGCGACCTTGCCGATGAACCCGGAGAACGGCGGGATGCCGCCCAGGTTCAGCGCCGGGACCAGGTACAGCACGGCGAGCAGCGGCGTGCCGATCAGCCCGCCGAGTCGGCGCAGCGACGACGACCCCGCCTGGCGCTCGATCAACCCGACGACCAGGAACAGCGTCGTCTGCACCAGGATGTGGTGCGCCACGTAGTAGATCGCGGCGGACATGCCGATCTTCGACGACAGCGCGATGCCGAACACCATGTAGCCGATGTGGCTGACCAGGGTGAACGACAACAGTCGTTTGATGTCCGACTGGGCGATCGCGCCGGCGATGCCGACGAGCATGGTCAGCAGTCCGGCGACCAGCAGCACCGAGTCCATCGACCCGCCCGGGAACAGCAGGGTGTGCGCGCGGATGATCGCGTACACGCCGACCTTGGTCAGCAAACCGGCGAACACGGCGGTGACCGGCGCCGGGGCGGTCGGATAGGAGTCGGGCAGCCATGTCGACAGCGGGAAGACCGCCGCCTTGATGCCGAAGGCGACGAGCAGAACCGCGAACAGGGCGTTGCGGGTGCCGCCGGGGACCGTGCCGTCGTTCAGGCGCAGCGACATCTCGGCGAGGTTCAGCGTGCCGGTCGTCGCGTAGGCGAAGGCGATGCCGCACAGGAAGATCAGCGACGACACCATCGACACCATCACGTACATCGCGCCGGCGCGGACGCGGTCGACGCTGGCGCCGACGGTCAGCAGCACGTAGCTCGCGGTGAGCAGCACCTCGAAGGACACGTACAGGTTGAACAGGTCGCCGGCGAGGAAGGCGTTGCACACGCCAGCGCACAGGATCAGATAGGTCGGCTGGAAGATCGACACCGGCTGTGCCTCGGTGCCGTCGCGCAGACCCTGGCCGATGGCGTAGAGGATGACGGCGAGCAGCACGGTCGCCGAGACCACGAGCATCATCGCCGACAGGTGGTCGACGACCAGGGTGATGCCCAGCGGGCCGAGGCGCTTGTGGCGGCCGCCGTCGACGTCGGAGTTCCAGCCGCCGATGGCGATCGCCTGGGTGCCGTGCTTGCTGACGCCGAACAACATGAGCAGCGACGCGGCCAGCGCCCACGTGATGGCGAGGACCGTGACGGCGCGCTGCAGTCGGGGGCTGCGCGCGGCGACCAGGGTGATCGCCGCGCCGATGAGCGGCACGAGCGTCGGCATCACGATCAACACCGGGAACCAGGAGAGGGGAACGTTGATCACGGATCCACCCTCCCGTCCTCGTCCTCGGGCCGCGGGATGACGCAGAAGGCGTCGCTGTCCTCGGGGTCGGGGCTGTGCAACTCGTCGACGACGTCGTCGTCCTCGCCGATGGTGATCAGGTCGGTCTCGATCACCGTGCGGTGCAGGGCGGCGAACTCCTCCGGCGTGAGCGGGTGGCCCTCGTCGTCGAACAGGTCGCCGGCCGCGGTGTCGGCCAGGGTCTGCGGGTCGTCGCTGCGGTCGCGGTCGCCGGCGGTGTCGAGGGAGCCGGTGAGGATCTTGAGATCCTCGGGATCGTCCTCGACCTCGTCGTCGTCCTCGCCCTCGTCGCGGTTCAGCACGAACAGGCGGTAGACCAGGGCCAGCACGAAGGCGGCGGCCCCCATCATGATGACGATCGCGGTGAGGATCATCGCCTGCGCCAGCGGGTCGGCGGTCTCGGTGCGGCCGTCGACGTGCGCGCCGCGGATCGGCGGGTTCCCGCTGGGGCCGGCGATGGTCAGGATCATCACGTTGAGGGCGTTGCCGACGAGCATCAGGCCGAGCAGCATCTTGATCAGCGACCGGTCCATCAGCAGGTAGGCGCCGCACGCGACGATGCCGCCGAGGACGATCAACAGGGGCAGGTTGACGCTCATCGGCTCACCGCCTCGTCCTCGACGTCGAGGCGCGCGCCCAGCGACCGCAGGATGTCGAGCACCAGGCCGACCACGATCAGGTAGATGCCCAGGTCGAAGAACATCGCGGTGACCAGGTGGATCTGGCCGAGGAGCGGCAGCGTGATCTCGATGACCGCCGACGACAGGGCGGGCGCGCCCAGGAACAGCGACGTGACCGCCGTGCCGCCGGAGATCGCGAGGCCGGTGCCCAGAATGGTGCCGGCCTCGATCGGCAGCGCCTCGCCGAGCTCGTAGCGGCCACCGGCGAGGTAGCGCAGGACCAGTGCCAGGCCCATGACGAGGCCTCCGGCGAAGCCGCCGCCGGGGGAATTGTGGCCGGCGTAGAACAGGAACACCGACAGCACCATCATCGTCGGGAACACCAGGCGGGTGGTGGCCTCCAGGACGAGTGAGCGGTGCCGCGGGTCGCGCAGGTCGCTGCCGCGCAGCCACGTGGTGCGGTCCTGCGGCAGGCCGTCCCCGTCGGCGGCGACGTCGGCCACGCGCGGTGCGGCGCCGAAGCGGCGGTTGCGGAAGACCATCGAGGCGACACCGGTGGCGGCGACGATGAGCACCGACACCTCGCCGAGGGTGTCCCACGCGCGGATGTCGACGAGCAGCACGTTGACCGAGTTGGAGCCGTGGCCGATCCGGTACGCCAGGTCGGGGATGATCTCGTGCAGCGGCTTGCTGGAGCGGGCCGCCGCGGCGAACAGTCCCATCACGACGACCGACGATCCGACCGCGGCCGCGATGACGATGCGCACGACGTTGGTGAGGCCGGTGGGCCGGCGCCACGGCGATTCGGCGGGCAGCTTGCGCAGCACCAGCACGAAGATCACCAGGGTCAGGGTCTCGACGAGCGCCTGGGTGAGGGCGAGGTCGGGGGCGCCGTGGCGGGCGAACAGGTACACGCAGCCGTAGCCGTTGAGGCCGATCGCGATGACCGCGGCGAGGCGGTTGCGCAGGACGGCCACGCCGAGTGCGGCGGCCAACATGACCAGCGAGACGACTGCCTGGGTCGGGGCGTCGAAGCCCGTGGGGTGGATCGCCGAACGGGCGCCGGTGAACAGGGCGGCCATCGGTGCGACCACCGCGGTCGCCAGGATGACGCCCTGGGTGATGGGCAGCGATCCGCGCTGGGTGGTGCGGGTGATCCGCAGCGAGAGCGAGTCCACCGTCCGCAGCACCGCGTCGTAGGCGTCGTTGGCGCTGATCACCGGCGGCCGGACGAACAGGTGGTCGCGCAGGGCGCGCACGCTCAGGAAGGCGAGCACGCCGGCGACGATCACGATCGCCGAGAACACCACCGGCAGGCCGAAGCCGTGCCACATGCCGAGGTGTTCGATCGCGTGGCCCCACGTCGGCAAGGTGTCGGCGTAGGGCTCGAAGATCGAGCCGAGCCAGCCGGAGACGAAGCCGCCGACGACACCGGCGGCGGCGAGGATCGCGGGCGGCGCCAGGAACATCGGGTGCGGTCGGTGGGCGCGCTGCACCGCAAGGCTGGGCGCCTCGCGGACCTTGCGGCCGAAGGCGCCCCAGAGGAAGCGCGTCGTGTAGGCCATCGTGATGATCGCGCCGACCAGCAGCACGACGTCGGTGACGCGGGCCTGCCACGTGACCATCGCGCCGGACGCCCAGACGGTGCCGAAGGCGGTCTCCTTGCCGACGAAGCCGAGCGTGAACGGCAGCCCGGCCATGCTGGCGGCGGCGATGGCGGAGATACCGGCCAGGACGGGCATCTTCTGGCCGAGGCGGGCCAGCTTGCGCAGGTCGCGGGTACCGGTCGAGTGGTCGATGATGCCCACGACCATGAACAGCGCAGCCTTGAACAGGGCGTGGGCGCAGAGCATCGCCAGGCCCGCGAGGGCGACGTTGGCGTCGCCGAAGCCGACCAGGATCATCAGGAAGCCCAGCTGCGACACCGTGCCGTAGGCGAGCACCAGCTTCAGGTCGAGTTCGCGCAGCGAGCGCCAGCCGCCGACGAGCATCGTCAGGGCGCCGAGGCCGACGACCAGCACCTGCCACACCGGCAGCGTCGCGAAGCCGGGCGCCAGGCGCGCGACCAGGTAGACGCCGGCCTTCACCATCGCGGCGGCGTGCAGGTAGGCGCTGACCGGGGTGGGCGCGGCCATGGCACCGGGCAGCCAGAAGTGCAGCGGCACGATCGCCGACTTGGACAGCGCGCCGACGAGGATCGCGGCGATTGCGATATCCACGTAGGTGCCGGTCGGCTTGGCCGCCAGCCAGTCGGAGAGGTCGTAGCTGCCGGTCTTCGTGCCGAGCATGATGATGCCGGCGAGCATTGCGAGGCCGCCGAGGGTCGTGACCAGCAGTGCCTGGGTGGCGGCGCGCCGGGAACTGGCGCGGACGCCGTAGAACCCGACGAGCAGGAACGACAGGATCGTGGTGATCTCCCAGAACACGTAGAGCACGAGGGTGTTGTCGGAGATGACCAGGCCGAACATCGACGCGGCGAAGGCGAGCATCTCGCCGCCGAACACCGCCACGCGCGGGCGCATCGCGTCGAAGTAGTTGGCGCAGTAGACCAGGACCAGGGCGCCGATGCCGAGGATGAGGACCGACAGGACCGCGGCGAGCGTGTCCATCCGGAAGTCGAGGTTCATCCCGAGGCGGGGGACCCAGTCGACGGTCTCGGTGACGGGGTGGCCGGCCTTCGGCCAGTGTGCGATGACCCAGCCGAGGGCGGCGAGCGGGGCGAGGGAGATGAGGTAGAAGCCCTTCGGCCCCAGCCGCCACATCACGGCCGGCGCGACCAGCGCGGCGACCATGAGTGCGGACAGGGTGGCTATCACGGGCGCTCCGTCGAGATCGGTCGACTTCGGTCATCGGCGGGGTGTCACTGAGGTGGTACCCGCGGTGTTTACCCTACCGTTGAAGGCATGACCCGTTTTTCTCTAGGGCTGCTCGCGGCAGTGGTCGCCGTCCTGGTCGGCCTCCTGTCCGGTTGTGGATCGTCGGAGTCGTCCGGTCCCGTCGGCGACATCGCGCTCCCCGGTGATTTCCCCAGCAAGCAGGTGCCGCTGATCGACGGCCGCGTGATCGCTGCGACCGGCACCAAGGCCGACGGTTGGTCGGTGACCATGCAGGGCGAGTACGGCGGTCCGAACGTCCTCGACGCCGCGATTGAGAAGCTGACCAAGAGCGGCTACAGCGAGTCCAGCCGGACCGAGGAGGGCGGCACCCGCACGGTGATCCTGTCCAAGAAGGACAAGAAGGAGACCCTGTGGGTCACCGTCGGCAGTTCGCCCAATGCCGCGGGCGGGCCCAACAGCGTGTTCTACCAGGTCAATCTGAGCTAGCCGCGGTTCAGGCGAGCGACAGGAACAACCGCTCGAGCTTCTGCTCGTCGACGTTGTCCGGGCCGTCCTCGCGCATGCAGTGCTGCAGGCCGGTGGCCACCAGCGAGTACCCGCTGCGCGCCAGCGCCTTGTTGACCGCGGCGAGCTGGGTCAGCGCGTCCTCGCACTCGGCGCCGTCCTCGAGCATCCGGATCACCGATGCCAGGTGGCCGTGCGCGCGGCGCAGGCGGGTCAGGACCGGCTTGAGTTCGTCGGCGGGGATCTGCATCAGTGTGCCTCTTCCTTGGCGGCGGTCACGAGCTTGCCGAGCATCGTCGCCAGTTGTTCGCGGGCCTTCGCGGCGATGGGCGCGAGCTCCGGGGTGCCGGTCATCTGCTCCATCGTGCCGGGGTCGAGGATCTCGATCGTCGACGCCCCGTCGCCGTCGGCGGAGACGACGACGTTGCACGGCATGACGGCGGCGACGCGGGGGTCGGCCTGCAGCGCCGCGTGGGCGAAGGTCGGCTGGCAGGCGCCGAGGATCAGCTTCGGCGCGACGTCGACGTCGAGCTTCTTCTTGAGCGTGGCCTTGATGTCGATCTCGGTCAGCACGCCGAAGCCGGCGTCGGCGAGGCCCTCGCGGGCGGCGGCGACGGCGTCGTCGAAGGGGATGGGCAGGTCGGCGGACAGGGTGAACTCCATGAGTCCACCATAACCCCCTGGGGGGTTATGCGCCAGGGCGGCGCAGGCCGAGGCGGGCCTGCGACTTCTGGATGATCGGGCGGCGGCGACTCGTTTGGCGACGGACCGCTCGGCGCTCGGCGGGCAGCGTGTCCCAGTGTTCGGGCCGTGCGCGCACCCAACGGTTGGCCCACCACGCGAACGGGATGTGCGCGAGGTAGGCGACGATGATGATCCACATCAACGTGTACGGGTAGGTCACCAGCAGCGCGGCGGCGATGGTGAACAGCACCAGCGCCGGCGCCAGGGCGACGCGGGAGAGCTTTGTGGTCGCCTTCAGCGACGACGTCGGCACCCGGCTGACCGCCAGGAAGGCGGCGAGCAGCGTCCACAGGCAGATGGCCGGGAAGGAGCTCCACCAGCCCTCGCCGATGCCCGACTTCAGCCCGACCGGTCCGAGCGCGATGAGTGCCGCCGCGGGCGCGGGGACGCCGACGAAGAAGTCGCGGGTGTAGCCGGGCGCGTTCTCGTCGTCGGAGAGGGTGTTGAAGCGGGCCAGGCGCAGCATGATCGAGCAGCAGTAGACGAGGACGACGGCCCAGCCGAGGTCCTGGCCGTCCATCAGCGTCACCGAGATGATCAGGGCCGGCACGACGCCGAAGTTGATGACGTCGGCGAGCGAGTCGAGTTCGGCGCCGATCTTGGACGCCGCGTTCATCAAGCGGGCGATGCGGCCGTCGATGCCGTCGAGCAGCGCGGCGCCGACGACCAGGACCAGGGCCAGGTCGACGTGCTTCTCGCTGGCGAGGCGAACCGCGGTGAGCCCGGCGCACACGGCCAGGATCGTGAGGGCGGACGGGACGATCAGCCGTGGCGACCGGTTGACCGTCTGGCTGCGGACGTATCGGGATCGCCTGGTCCGGCGCTGGTCGGTGCCGGCGACCCTCACGACAGCACCGCCAGGACGGTCTCGGCGCCGACGGTCCGCTGGCCGACCAGTACCGACGGGGTGGTGCCCTTCGGCAGGTAGACGTCGACGCGGGAGCCGAAGCGGATCAGCCCGTAGGTGTCGCCGATGGTCAGCTGCTGGCCGACCGCGGCATTGTTGACGATGCGGCGGGCGATCAGCCCGGCGATCTGCACGACCCCGACGTCGGCGCCGGACTCGGTGCGGATCGTCATCGCCGTGCGCTCGTTGTCGGTGCTGGCCGCGGGCAGGTCGGCGGACAGGAAGGCGCCGGGGGTGTGCTGCAGCGCCGTCACGGTGCCCGAGACGGGCACGCGCTGGACGTGGACGTCGAAGACCGAGAGGAACGTCGAGACGCGCGGCAGCTCATCGGTGCCCAGGCCGAGTTCGGGCGGCGGCACCGCGGTGTCGACGAGGGCGACCTCGCCGTCGGCGGCGGCCACCACCGCGCCCGTCCGCGTCGGGGGGACGCGCGAGGGGTGGCGGAAGAAGGCGGCGCAGGCCGCCGACAGCGCCCACGCCGGGCGGGCGATCCACTTGCGGCGGCGGGCCACCAGGGCGACGGCCGCCGGAGCGGCGACGAACGGGAGCCCGGCCGGGTGCAGCGGCGGGATCGTCTGCTTGGCCAGGTCCGTCAGGTGTGCCAGGCCGGTCGACGGCGGCGGGTTGGCGGGATCGTGCGGGCGCCGGGCCACGACTAGGCTTCGGCGGCGCGCTTGATCTTGCCGAGGGACTCGGCCATGCCCACCTTGAGCTCGTTCTCGAAGCCCGCGCGGCCGCCGAGGAGTGCTTCGGTGAGGGTGCTGGAGAGCGCGGTGACCCGGCCGCCCGGCGCCTCGCGGCGCTCGGTCAGCACGACGCCCTTGCCCTTCGGGGTGATCTCGTAGGTCCACACCGTGTGGTTCTCGGCGACGCGCCAGGCGATGGCCTGGTTCGGCTCGTAGCGGACGACCTTCGCGCGGGTCGGCCAGACCAGGGGGCCGCGGCGGTTGATGTTGACCGTCGTGGTGCCGACGCCGATCGGGTTGCCGCGGATGAACATCTTGCGGCACTGCGGGCTCCACTCGCCCATGCGGCGCAGATCCGAGACGACGGACCAGACCTTCTCCGGGCTCGCGGAGATCTCCGTCGAGGCTTCGATGAGTTCGGTTGCTTCAGCCATGGCGGTCAGCCTACTGGTGCGCGCGGCTAGAGGACACTGGCCATCGCCACGCCGAGCGCGACGAAGACGACGGTCGGCACCCACACGATCGCCGAGTTCCCGTTCATCAGCAGCTCGCCCAGCTTGTGCGGCGTGAGCCAGTCGATGAGGAAGTAGGCGAAGATCATCAGCGCGATCGCGGCGATCGAGTAGATGAACGCGAACAGCAGGCCCTGCCACAGGTATTCGGTCATGCCGCCGGCGCGGACCGCGGCCGCGTAGACGACGCCGAGGGACACCAGGAAGCCGGCGGTCAGGATCACGCCGTCCTGCTGGCTCTCCTCCCAGAGGGTGATCTTGAGCTTGCCCGGCGTCACCACGTCGAGCGCGATGTAGCCGAGGATCAGGACGAGGATTCCGAGCAGTCCGTAGGACGCGATCTCGGCCAGGTTGTTCAGCAGCAGACTCTTCATGCCCTCACCCTATCGACACCATGTCGTATTCGGTGATCGAGTTGGCGAGCCGGGACAGGTGGGTTTCCGCGTCGCCCAGGGTGTGGCCGATCGCGGTGAGCCGGCTGACGTAGTGCCCGACGGGGTATTCGGCCGTCATGCCGATGCCGCCGTGCATCTGGATCGCCTCCTGGCCGATCTGGCGGGCCGACCGGCAGACCTGGAGTTTGGCCCGCGAGGCGACGGTCTCGTCGATGACCCCGTCGGCGAGCATCCCGGTCGCGTAGGCCGACATGCTGCTGGCCAACTCGAGCAGGACGTACATGTCGGCGGCGCGCTGGGTGAGCGTCTGGAACGTCGCGAGGGTGACGCCGAACTGCTTGCGCGTCTTGAGGTATTCGACGGTGAGTTCCAGCGCGCGCTGCATCGCGCCGACGGCCTCGGCGCAGAGTGCTGTTTGCGCCAGCACCCCGACGTCCCCGATCGCCGGGTCGGCGTCACCGCTGCCGAGCGGCGTCGCGGCGGCGCCGTCGAAGGCGATCTGCGCACCCCGGCGCCGGTCGTGGGTGCGGAACGGGGTGCGGGTGACGCCGTCGGCGTCGGCGTCGACGAGGTAAAGGCCGACGGTGCCGGACTCGTCGCGGGCGGAGACCACGAGCCGGTGCGCGGCGTCGCCGGCGAGCACCTGGGTCTTCACGCCGGTCAGCTTGCCGCCCGTCGCCGTCGCCTCGACCTTGGCCGCCGGCCAGCGGTCGCCCTCCTCGGTGTGCGCGAAGGCCATGATGAGGTCGCCGGACGCCAGGCCGCCGAGCAGCTCGGATCGTGCGTCGCCGTCGGCCGCGGCCGAGATGAGCGCGGCGGGCACGACGACGCCGTTGAGGTAGGGCTCGGGGGCGAGGCTGCGCCCGATCTCGCCCATTACCGCGGCGAGTTCGACCGGACCGGCGCCCATGCCGCCGTCGGCCTCGTCGATGGTGAGGCCGAGGATGCCGATGTCGGCGAGCGACTGCCACACCTTGGGGTCCCAGCCCCGCTCGGTGTCGGTGGTCTTGCGCAGCGACTCGACGTCGTAGGCCTTGGTCAGCACCTCGCGCACGGTGTCGCGGAGCATGACCTGTTCGTCGTTGAGTTCGAAGTCCATGGTGGTTGCTCCCTAGAGGCCGAGGACGGCTTTGTCGATGATCTGGCGCTGGACCTCGGAGCTGCCGCTGTAGATCGAGACTTTGCGGTAGTTGAGGTAGCCCGGCACCGAGCGCTGGGCCCACGCGGGGGCGGAGATGTCGGCGGTCCCGTTCGCCGCGGCGGCGTCGGGCGGCGCGACGGCCAACGAGTCGGGGCCCGCGATGTCGGCGATGATCTCGGTGGCGGCCTGCTGCAGTTCGCTGCCGCGGAGTTTGAGCAGGCTGGAGGCCGGGTTGGGCTTGCCGTCGGCCGATGACGCGACGACGCGCAGCTGGGTGAGTTCGAGGGCGAACAGTTCGTTCTCGAGTTCGGCCAGGCGCGCGGCGAACAGCGGGTCGTCGAGGAGGGTGCCGCTGGCGGTCTTCGTCTCGGCGGCCAGCTTCTTGGCGCGGGAGAGCTGCACCTTGGTCTGGCCGACGCGGGCGACGCCGGTGCGCTCGTTGCCGAGGAGGAACTTGGCGTAGGACCAGCCGGCGTTCTCCTCGCCGACGAGTTGGTCGGCGGGGACGCGGACGTCGTTGAAGAAGACTTCGTTGACCTCGTAGCCGCCGTCGATCAGCTGGATCGGGCGGACCTCGATGCCGGGGGTGTCCATCTTGATGAGCAGGAAGCTGATGCCTTGCTGGCGCTTGGGGGCGTCGGGGTTGGTGCGGACGAGGTTGAAGATCCAGTCGGCGTACTGGCCGAGCGTGGTCCACGTCTTCTGGCCGTTGACGACCCACTCGTCGCCATCGCGCACCGCGCGGGTCTTGAGGGAGGCGAGGTCGGAGCCGGCTTCCGGTTCGGAGAAGCCCTGACACCACCAGATGTCGCAGTTGGCCGTCGCCGGCAGGAAGCGCTCCTTCTGCTCCTGGGAGCCGAACTCGGCGATGACCGGGCCGACCATGCCGGTGTTGAACGGCAGAGTGTCGGGCACCGACGCCAGCGCCATCTCCTCGCGCCAGATGTGATGCTGGATCGGTGTCCAGTCCTGTCCGCCCCATTCGGTGGGCCAGTTGGGGACGCAGTACCCGGCGGCGTTGAGGATCTGCATCGTCGTGCGGATGTCGTCGGGGTACTTCAGTTCGCCCGTGGCGTTGCGTTCGCGAATCTCCGCGGGCACCTGCGTGGTGAAGAAGGTCCGCATCTCGTCGCGGAAGGCGAGCTCGTCGTCGGTGAGTTTCAACTGCATGGTTCTTTGATACCCCGCCCGGCCGCGCCGTTGGCGCAAACCCCGCCGATCGGCCGGTGGTTGCCGTGTAGCGTCGGCAGCCATGATCAAGGTGAGTGCGTTTACCGACGATTGCCTGGGCGACTTGGATGCGGTCGGAGTCGCGGAGAGGATCAGGGCCGGCGACTTCTCGGCCGAGGACGCCGCACGGGCGGCGCTGGCGCGGATTGACGCGGTGAACCCGGAACTGAACGCGGTTGCCTTCGATGATCGCGAGCGCGGTCTGGCACGGGCGGCGGCGGGGGAGTTCCCGGCCGGATCGCTGCGGGGCGTGCCGGCGATGATCAAGAACAACACCGGCTTCGCCGGCATCCCGACGATGCACGGCTCCGCGGCGGTGCCGCCGAATCCGGCGAAGGAGAACGAGAAGTTCACCGATCAGCTGTTGGCGTCGGGTATCAACATCCTGGGTGCGACGACGCTGCCGGCCTTCGGGCTGACCGCGACGACCGAGTTCGTCGACCGGCCGCCGACGCGGAACCCGTGGAACACCGACTACTCGTGCGGTGCCTCGTCGGGCGGGTCGGCCGCGCTGGTGGCCGCCGGTGCCCTGCCCCTCGCGCACGCCAACGACGGCGGCGGTTCGATCCGGATTCCGGCGGCGTGCTGCGGGCTCGTCGGGCTCAAGCCGAGTCGGGATCGCGTCGTCGCGTCGGCGGAGGGGGAGGGCCTGCCGATCGACCTCATCTCCAACGGCGTGGTGACGCGCAGCGTGCGCGACTCGGCGCACTTCATCGCCGACATGCAGCGCTATCAGCCCGCGAAGGGGATGCCCGACCTCGGTCTCGTCGAGGGGCCGAGTGGGCGCAGGCTGCGCATCGCGCTGATCTCCGAGCCGATCACCGGCGGGCTGCTGGACCCGGAGACGTCGACGGCCCTGGAGTCGGTCGCCGAGCTGCTCGCCGGCCAGGGGCACATGATCGACCGCGTGCCGCTGCCGGTGGACCGCGCGTACGTGCAGCAGTTCACCGACTACTGGTCGATGTTGGCCTTCGGGTTGGACCGGTTCGGCAAGCGACTGCTGGACAAGGGTTTCGACCGCAAGAAGCTGGACCCGTTCACCCTCGGGCTGTCGAAGTCGTTCCTACGACGCTTCTGGGCGACGCCGGGCGTGCTGATGGGGTTGAAGAAGTCGACGCGGCAGTTCCGCGACCTGTTCAACAACTTCGACGTCGTCTACTCGCCGACGCTCGGCCACGTCACGCCGAAGATCGGCTATCTCGATCCCGGTGGCGACTTCGACGTGATCTTCAAGCGCCTCGTCGACTACGTGACCTTCACGCCGGCCAACAACACGTCGGGCACCCCGGCGATCACGCTGCCGTTGGCGCAGTCCAAAGAGGGACTGCCGATCGGCCTGCACTTCTCCGCCGACGTCGGGCAGGAGCAGACGCTGCTCGAGCTCGCCTACGAGCTGGAAGCGCAGCGCCCGTTCGCGCGGATCCAGGACTAGCGACCTAGAGCCGGACCAGCACCTCCGACGACACCGGGACGTCGAGGATGAATTCCTCGACCTCGCCACCGATGGCGCCGCCGGTGTAGGTCTGCAGGCGCACACGCTCCCCGTCGACCTCGACGATGCTCACGCGCAGCGGGTCGCTGCCCGGGCGGATCAGTTCCCAGCGGTCGATCAGGCTCGACAGCCCCAGCCCATCCAGCAGCTCCGACGCCTCGTCGACGTCGGTCGCCTCGGCCAACGGCCAGCCGACCAGGTTCACGGGCACGACGAGATCGTCGTCGGCGGGCTTGAGGTAGCCGACGAGTTCGCCTTCGCTGTGGTGGCCGCTGCTGCGATAGTGCGGTTGCCAGTCCGTGGGGATCATGGCTCGACTGTCCCAGCACTTCGTCGTCGTGCCAAGGGATTTACGCACCGCTGATCCGGTGGCGCCGCGGCCCGCCGCGTGGTGGCATGAACCCATGGACATCAAGGGCGCGACGCTGAAGTCGGCAATCCTCGTCTCGGCGGTCGCCCTGAGCGTCGCCGGGTGTGGCTCGGACCCGTATCCCGGCGGTACCGGCGACGAGGCCGCGGGCGTCAAGATCCAGCGCGACGCCAAGGGCAATCCCCGCGACAACGGCGGCGCCCGACGACTGAACAAGGACCAGGCCGAAGCCATTGCCGACTCGCTGCAGCGGTCGGGCGCCAAGAACGTCATCCTGCTCATCGGCGACGGGACGTCGGATCAGGAGTACACGATCGCCCGCAACTACCAGTGGGGCGCGGGCGGAATCATCCCCGGCGTCGACGAACTGCCGTTGACCGGCTCGTACACGACCTACTCGCTCGACAAGGACACCGGCAAGCCGAATTACACGACGGACTCGGCGGCGTCGGGCACGGCGCTGGCGACCGGCACGAAGACGGCCAACAAGTCCATCTCCGTCGACCTCGGCGGACGGCCACAGCGGACCATCATCGAGATCGCCAAGGCGAACGGCCTGGCCACCGGGAATGTGACGACCGCGCCGCTGCAGGATGCGACGCCGGCCGTGCAGGTGTCGCACGTGTCGAACCGCAAGTGCGAGGGGCCGAAGAAGACGTCGGAGAAGTGTCCGCAGGACGCCGTCGAGAACGGAGGCCGCGGGTCGATCACCGAACAGCTCCTGCAGACGCGCCCCGACGTGACGCTCGGCGGCGGGTGGAAGTACTTCCAGGAGACCGCGGCCGGCGGCAAGTACCGCGGCCTCACGTTGGAGGCTCAGGCCAAGGAGCGCGGGTTCCACATCGTCCACTCGGCGGCCGAGCTGATGAGCGTGCGGCGCGCCGACCAGGACGAGCCGCTGCTCGGCGTCTTCGACAACGGCACCCTCCCGCGACTCTGGGGCAAGGAGAAAGCGGTCCAGGGCGGGGCCAACGAGCCGCCGGTGAAGTGCTCGCCGAACAAGAAGTTCACCGACCAGACGCCCGTGCTCGGCGATATGACCCGCAAGGCGATCGACCTGCTGTCGCAGCCGAAACGCGGCTTCTTCCTGCAGGTCGAGTCGGCGTCGATCGACAAGGCCGCGCACAGCGCCGATCCGTGCGGCCAGATCGGGGAGACGGTCCAGTTGTCCGACGCGACGACCGTCGCGCTCGAATACGCGAAGAAGCACAAGGACACGCTCGTGATCGTGACCGGCGACCACGCGCAGTCCAGCCAGATCGTCGGGACCGGCGTTGACACGTCGGGACTGACGAAGAACCTGATGACCGCCGACGGCGTCCCGATGACCGTCAACTACGGCACCGCGCTCAAGGGTGAGGACCAGCAGCACAGCGGCGTCCAGGTCCGCATCGCCGCCTACGGGCCGGGCGCCGCGAACGTCGTGGGCCTCACCGATCAGACGGACACGTTCTTCCTCATCACCGACACCCTCGGGTTGGACCGGAAGAAGAAGTAGTCAGCGGCGCCGCGCAAAGAAGTCGGCGGCGGTGCCGCCCGCCTTCTCGTACTCGCGCATGTCGCGGTACACCTTCCATTGCGGGCTGACGTCGTTCCACGGGTTCGGGCAGTCGGTCTCCACGTCGGGGGCGACCCCCATGACCAGCGTGAAGACCTCCTTGTACGAGGGGCGAATCCCCGGGAACATCGAGACGACCGACGGCGCACTGTTCGTCGGTGTGATCGTCCACTCGTCGCTGGTCACCCAGTAGCTCGGGGTGCCCGAGTTGTCGGCGGGGAGCCATGCGTCCTCGTCCCGCCGGTAGGCGAACTTCTCGACTTCGTCCCACCGTCGGTAGCCCGGGTCGTGCTCGTCGGCGGGCAGGTACCCGACGCCCTCGGCGGAGAACCACACGAACGTCCGACGAAAGTTGGTCAGGTACCACAGCACCTTCTTCGCGGCCGCGGAGCCGATCGTGCCGGCGAATGCGATCCCCGCGAAGCCGAGGCTCGGTGAGAGGCGGTCCCCGGGAGGCCTCATCGCGAAGTAGAGCGCAATGGCACAGCCCAGGGCCACGCCCAGCACGAGGACTGACCGGATGAAGACGAACTTCGGTGCGGGGCGGACCTCGAGCAGCACCGTCTCGCCCGACGCGGGGGTCGGGAGCCCCGGCAGCCGCCAGTCCGCCCGCCAGGAGTGGTACACGCGATAGCCGATGAGTCCGGCCATCCCCACGGCAATCGGGAGAACGCTGAGCGCCCGGAACGGTTCGCTGTCGGTCCAAGCCCACCCGAAGATCAGGCAGAGGGCCCCGATGTCGACCACGTGCACCGCCCACTGGGTGTCGTGCGCGAATCGGAAGATGAGACCGGCGACAACGGTGATGGCCGCCACCAAGCCGATGGCCTGGGGCCAGTCGTCGCCACGGGCGAGTGCGACGCCGACGACCGCGCTGAACACGCTGACGGCCAGCAGCACGCCGAGTGGGAACAGGTAGTAGGGGCTGCTGACGCAACGGGTGCGCTGCACCTCGAACGAGCCGAACGGTCCCATTAGGCCAGTCTCCCGAGCCGCGCGGCGTCGTCACCAGACGTCATGCCGATGAGCCTATCCGGGCAGGCACCCCGACCTTGCACTCGCCGTAGGAGAGTGCTAAAACGGTGTTGGCACTCTCCTACCTTGAGTGCCAGGTCGGGACGGTGAGATCGGTCGTTGACACGCCGGTCGTCCGTCGCGGGCACCGAGCCCGGCCCTGAAACCTGGTGTCACCCCCAATCGGAGGATCACTTACCAATGGCCAAGCAAATCGCGTTCGACGAAGAGGCCCGCCGCGGCCTCGAGCGGGGTCTCAACAGCCTCGCCGACGCAGTGAAGGTGACGTTGGGACCCAAGGGTCGCAACGTTGTTCTGGAGAAGAAGTGGGGCGCCCCCACGATCACCAACGATGGTGTGTCCATCGCCAAGGAGATCGAGCTGGAGGACCCCTACGAGAAGATCGGCGCCGAGCTGGTCAAGGAAGTCGCCAAGAAGACTGACGACGTTGCCGGCGACGGCACCACCACCGCCACCGTGCTCGCCCAGGCTCTCGTTTCCGAGGGTCTGCGCAACGTCGCGGCCGGTGCGAACCCGCTGGGTCTGAAGCGCGGCATCGAGCAGGCCGTCGACACGGTCTCCGAGTCGCTGCTGAAGAGCGCCAAGGAGGTCGAGACCAAGGAGCAGATCGCTCAGACCGCTGGCATCTCGGCCGGCGACCCCGCCATCGGCGAGCTCATCGCCGAGGCGATGGACAAGGTCGGCAAGGAAGGCGTCATCACCGTTGAGGAGTCGAACACCTTCGGCCTTCAGCTGGAGCTGACCGAGGGCATGCGCTTCGACAAGGGCTACATCTCGGGCTACTTCGTGACCGACCCCGACCGCCAGGAAGCCGTCCTCGAGGACCCGTACATCCTGCTCGTCTCGAGCAAGATCTCGACGGTCAAGGACCTGCTCCCGCTGCTGGAGAAGGTCATCCAGTCGGGCAAGCCGCTGCTGATCATCGCCGAGGACGTCGAGGGCGAGGCCCTGTCGACCCTGGTGGTCAACAAGATCCGCGGCACCTTCAAGTCCGTCGCCGTCAAGGCTCCGGGCTTCGGCGACCGCCGCAAGGCCATGCTGACCGACATCGCCATCCTCACCGGTGGCGAGGTCATCAGCGAAGAGGTCGGCCTCTCGCTGGAGAACGCCGGTCTGGACCTGCTCGGTACCGCTCGCAAGGTCGTCGTCACCAAGGACGAGACCACCATCGTCGACGGTGCCGGCAACAACGAGCAGATCCAGGGCCGTGTGGCCCAGATCCGCGGCGAGATCGAGAACAGCGACTCCGACTACGACCGTGAGAAGCTGCAGGAGCGCCTGGCCAAGCTGGCCGGCGGTGTTGCGGTCATCAAGGCCGGCGCGGCCACCGAGGTCGAGCTGAAGGAGCGCAAGCACCGCATCGAGGACGCCGTTCGCAACGCGAAGGCGGCCGTCGAAGAGGGCATCGTCCCCGGCGGTGGCACTGCGCTGCTGCAGTCCGAGGGCGCCATCGACAAGCTGAAGCTCGAGGGGGACGAGGCCACCGGTGCCAACATCGTCCGTGTCGCGCTGGAGGCTCCGGCCAAGCAGATCGCGATCAACGCCGGTCTCGAGCCGGGCGTCGTCGCCGACAAGATCCGCAACGCCAAGAAGGGCACCGGCCTCAACGCCGCCACCGGCGAGTACGAGGACCTGCTCAAGGCCGGCATCAACGACCCGGTGAAGGTCACCCGCTCGGCGCTGCAGAACGCTGCGTCGATCGCGGCCCTGTTCCTCACCACCGAGGTCGTCGTCGCCGACAAGCCGGAGAAGAACCCGGCCCCGGCCATGCCGGGCGGCGACGAGATGGGCGGCATGGGCTTCTAAGCCCACCGCTTCTCGAAGCACCACAATCGGGGTCGGTCGTCCACCAGGGCGACCGACCCCGATTCTTTTGGTCACCCGTCCCAATCGACGCCGTGCGCAGGGTAGATTCACCGGCATGGCTGTCTCCGCGAAAACGACGTTCGACATCGACGCACCGCCGTCGCTCGTGATGGAAGTCCTGCAGGACGTCGAGTCCCTGCCCGAGTGGTCCGGTCCGCACAAGTCGGCCGAGGTGGTCGAGGAGTACGACGACGGCCTGCCCAAGACCGTGAAGGTCGACGTCACCGTCGGGCCGATCTCCGACGTGCAGACCCTCGCCTACCAGTGGACCGACAACTCCTGCACCTGGGACCTCGTGGAGGGCGACAAGCTGGCCAGCCAGCACGGCGTTTACACGATCACCGACAACGGCAAGGGTGGCTCCCACGTCGAGTTCGTCCTCGACGTCGACCTCAAGGTCAAGCTGCCCGGCCTGCTCGTCAAGCAGGGTCAGAAGACCGCCGTCGAGACCGCCAAGAAGGGCCTGACCAAGGAAGTCCTCGCCCGCGCAGCCGACTGACCCGCCTGCGGGATGCTCACCTTCCTGACGGTCCTCGCGACCGTCGTCGCCATCGGTGCGGTGATCGCCGCTCTGCCCCTGCTGTGGATCTCCACGCGCGTCATCGACGCCGGTCGGTTCCGCGACACCGCGGCGGAGGTCGCCGACGACCCGTCGGCGCGCAACTACATCGCCGCGACGATCACCAACCAGATCGGCAAGGCGGCCGGCGCGACGGTCGCCAACCTGGCCCGCCCGCTCGCGGTCGGCTACACCCGCTCCCCCGACTTCGTCCCCGACTGCGTCGACCTCCTCGACGCCCAACACGACCGCCTTCTCCAACCGCCGCCCCCGGGCAGCGATCCGGCGGTGATGACGCTCGACATCTCGACGATGGTCCGCCGCGTCGCCGCCCAGCTCAGCCCGCTCATCGCCAAGCAGATCCGCGGGCCCATCCTCGTCCCGCTCACCGTCACCAGCCCGGCGTTGCACGCGGGTCGCTACGAGCGGCTGGGCCACCAGATTCCGCGGTGGGCGCGGCTGGCCGTTGCCGTGGGCGCGGTCGCCGCCGTCGTGGCGCTGCTGTGTTCCGGCAACCGGGCGGCGACGCTGATCTGGCTCGGCGCCGGCGGCGCCGTATCGGCGGCGGTGTGGTGGTTCGCGGCCGCGCGCGGCGCATCGGTCGCGACGGCGGCGGTCGCCGACCCGGGTGCCCAACGCGTCGTCGAGACGACGGCTGCCAAACTCGTCGGCGATCTGCGGCAATGGGTGGTGATCGTCGGCGGTGTCGGTGCCGCACTGATGCTCATCGGTGTGGGTACGCTGGCCGCATGCGCAGTCTTCTCGCCTTCCTGACGGGCCTCATCGCCATCGCCGCGATCGTCATCGCCCTCCCGCTGACCTGGGTCAAGGAGCGGGTCATCGAGCCGAAGGGCTTCGAGGCGACCGCCGTGCGGATGGGCGAGAGCCCCGAGGTGCGCGAGTACATGGCCAAGACGATCACCGACGAGATCACCGAGCGCACCACCGGCGCCGCGGCGGTCGTCGTGCGTCCGGCCGCCGACCGGTACACGCACTCGGAGGGCTTCACCGCCGACTTCGTCGACCTCGCCCACCAGCAGCACAAGTGGTTGTTCAACGAGCCGCCGGGCGGGACCAACACCTCCGTGATGCAGCTGGACCTGAGCAACATGGTCAAGCGCGTCGCCGGCCAGATCAACCCGCTGCTCGCCAATCAGATCTCCGGCCCGATCCTCGTCCCGGTCAGCCAGCGCGACAAGGCACTCGAAGCCGGTCGCTACCACGAGACCGGCAAGCAGATCTCCACGTGGGCGTACCTGAGCGTCGCCCTCGCCGCGCTCGGCTCGCTGCTGGCCCTGGTCTTCTCCCGCCGTCGCGCGGGCATGCTCGCCTGGCTCGGATTCGGTGCCGTCCTGTCCGCGGCCCTGTCCTGGGCGGCCGGGTTCTTCTTCGCGACGCGCGCCAAGGACGAATTCGTCGTCGCCGAAGGCGGCGTCCGCCAGGTCGCCGAGGTGACCATCGACGGTCTCGTCGAGAACCTGCACCAGTGGGCACTGGTCGTCGGCGGCGTTGGTGCCGCCCTGATGGTGCTGGGCCTACTCGGCCGGGTGATCGCCGGCCGCTGAACGACGGTCGCCGGCGGCCAGCACCGCGCCGAGCGCCGTGAGCACGTCGCCCGGGCGGTTCAGGTTCAACTTGGTGAGTTCGGCGATCTTGCGCAGCCGGTACTGCACCGTGTTCGGGTGCACGTGGAGCACCTCCGCGGTGGCCGCGGTGCTGCAGTCGTTGTCGAGGTAGGCCTCGAGGGTCTGCCACAGCACGTCGTCGTCGGCGATGGGTGCGAGCCGCGCGGCGCTGACCCGGCTGGCGCGGCTGGGGCGGCTCAGCTGGAACTCAACCGCGAGGTCGTCGAACCGCACCACCGATCGGCGGGGCGAGCGCCGCCGCGCGATCGTCAGCAGGTCCCGCAACTGGGGGACCACCGCCGCGACCTCGTCGGCGGTCACCAGGTCGACCGCGCACACCGTCGGCGCGTCCATCCGGTCGACGAGTTGCGCCAGCCGCGTGCGCAGCTCGGCGAACTGCGGGTCGTCGGAGCCCTCGGCCTTGCCGCGCGCCGCGGGTCGCAGCGGCACCAGGGCCAGACCGCCCGACGCGGTGATCGCGTGCATGGCCTCGCCGCGGCTCATGCCGTCGAGCAGGCGCTGGAGCCGGCGCACCTTGCGCGCCGTCGCCACCGAGCGGGAGACCCGCGCGTCGGTCTCATCGTCACTGGCGTCGACGGCGATCGCGACGGCCCAGTACCGGGGCTCGACCTCGAGCCGGAAGCGGTGTGCGACCGCCGCATAGTCACCGCCGTCGACGAGGGCGTCGAGCAGCTCCCGGTGACCAGTCGGCGGCGCGTCGTGGGCGGGCGCCCCGTCGACGTCGTACCCGGCGATCACCGCACGGGTCGCGGCCCGCAACCACTCGAAGAACATCGTGCCGATCTGCGGCAGGCTGCCCTCCGCGAAACCGTTGCCGCCCTCGTGCAGCTCGGCGACGATGCTCCACCAGTGCTGGGCGCCGTAGTGGTAGGCGTCGAGCACGTCGGCGATCGGAACCTCCTCATCGGCACGGTTGCGCGCCGAAGAGGTCAGCTCGGCCAGGTCCTCGGCCGACGGCGGTCGACCGGTGGCCACGCTGCGCAGCAGCATCTCGTAGTTGCGCCGCACGATCCGGGTGACGTCGGTGTCCACGGTCTCGGCCGGCAGCGACCGGTAGAAGTCGACTTCGGAACAAATCTGCCGGACCGTGTCCGCGACGACCGCGGCGGTCCGCTGGGCGAGGTGGTCGACCAAGCGGATCTGCGTTTCACCGGTGGGCCGGGCGGCTGCCGTCATGCCGTCCACGGTCCCACATCAGCGCGGCTGGTAGGGCGCCGTTCGCGGACCCGTGCGCACGACCGTGCGAGCGGCGATCCGGTTGCGCAGCACCTCGTCGAAGCTCTTGTCCCGGGGCAGGCGCCAGGCCTTGCCGGTGAACCACGTCGCCGCCTCGGGATCGCGGTAGGAGGTGTAGAGCAGCCACGCGGTGGTCACGCCGATGAACGGGTTCGTCTTCGCCGACCGTGCGACGTCCAGGTGGGCGGCCTTCCGGGCGACGGCGAAGTACGCGGGCGCGGTCTGCATGCCGTTGAACTGGTAGGACTTCTGCCAGGCCCACGCGGGCACGACGACGTCCTTCCGCCCGCCGAGGATGAGCGCCGGAACGTGCACGGTCGCCCCGACGGCGAGCGGCCCGTTCTGGATGGTGAACACCCCGACGACCCGGAACTTCGGGGTGATCGCCCGCCCGGCGTTCTGATAGACCGACGCCGCCTGCAGCGCGCCCTGACCGCCGGCGGAGTGCCCCGCGTACGTCATCCGCGAGAAGTCGACCTTGCGGTACAGCGGGTCGCCGGGCCGCGCGTTGAGGTGGGCGAGGACGGCGGTCCCGAGCGTGGGCACCTCGATCAACGAGTTCCAGAATGTGAACGGCATAGCGACGATGAAGCCGTGGCTGGCCCAGTTGCGGGCGAGCGCGGTGTACTGCGCGGCGTTGCCCGCGATCCCCGGCATGAAGACCACCGCCGGGAACGGCCCCTTCGCCTTTTTGCCCACCGGTGCGAAAATCTGCACGCCGACCGGTGACCCGAAGCCGTACGGGAAGGCGTCGGAGCACGACGCGATCTCGTGGTTGCCCTCCATGCGCGCCTGCAGGCCCATGATCTGACCCATCAGCGATCGGTCGCAGGGCCCCGACGCGTAGTTGGTCCGCACCTTGAGCGGGCCGGGCTTGCCGAACTCGGTGTTCACGCTGGTCGTGTCGCCGGACTGGGTAGGCGGCGGTGGGACGGCCCGCGCCGCGGCCGCCGGAAGGGCGAGCAACGCCGACGTGGCGGCAACCGCCAGCAACCCCCGAAATGTGATCCCCGTCATGGGGATAATCTTCGGTCCCGACGCCCGCAAACGCGTTGTGTTGATACACAAAAGTACAGGGTGTTGATTGGGTTCAATCACCAATCGCGGGCGGGGGATCGGGGATAGCCTCATGCCCGACACCAATCGAGAGGGGAGAGTCGTGCGTCGAATCCTGGCTCTTGCATCGGGCCTGCTGGCCGCCGGAGCGGTCGTCGCGGCACCCGCCGCCGCAGCGCCCGCCGACGAATACGTCGCACTGGGCGACTCCGCCGCGGCCGGCCCGCTGATCAGCCCGCAGGACCGCGGCGCCCCCGGGTGCCTGCGCTCGGAGCGCAACTATCCGACCGTCATCGCCGCCCGGCTGGGCCTGCGGCTCACCGACGCAACCTGCTCGTCGGCCAAGTCGCAGGACGTGTACCGCACGCAGCAGCGGACGACGTCGGGCGCGATGCCGGTGCAGACGACGAAGCTCTCCGGCCGCACCAAACTGGTCACGCTGACCGTCGGCCTCAACGACGTCGGCGCCTTCCCGATCGCCCTGTCCTGTGTGGACCTGCCGGGCGCCCAGCCGTGCAGCCAGCGCTACCGCCGCGGCGGGCACGACCAGCTGATGGCCCGTATCGACGGCCACGGCCCGGCGTGGGGACGCATGCTCGGCGCGATCAAGCGGTCGGCGCCGAACGCCAAGGTCGCCGTCATCGGCTACGGCAACTACATCCGCAAGGGCGGGTGCGCATCGCAGCCGGTCAAGCCCGCCGACGCCGACTACCTGCAGAGCGTGATCAACCGCGCGAACAAGGTCATGGCGGCCCAGGCCAAGACGCGCGGCATGCAGTTCATCGACATCGTGCCGATCGGCCGCGGCCACGACATGTGCGCGCCGGCCAACCGGCAGTACGAATTCGGGCTCGTCCCGTCGGGCGTCGGCGTGCCGATCCACCCGACCGCGCTCGGCATGGCCGCCATCGGCCGCTACGCGGCGCGGACCATCGAGCGCTGAGTCAGCCGAGCTGCTGCCAGAGGAACTCGTAGGCGAGGGCCGCGAGGAAGGCGGCCTGCTTGTTGTCGGCCGCGCCGCCGTGGCCGCCCTCGATGTTCTCGTAGTACCAGACGTCGGTGTGCCCGGTCTGCTCCAGCCGTGCCGCGAACTTGCGGGCGTGGCCGGGGTGGACGCGGTCGTCGCGCGTTGAGGTCGTGATCAGGATCGGCGGGTAGTCGACACCCTCCTTGACCTGGTGGTACGGCGAAAACGGTTCGATGAACGCCCACTCGTCCGGGTCGTCGGGGTTGCCGTACTCGGCCACCCAGGAGGCACCGGCCAGCAGCCGGTGATAGCGGCGCATGTCGATCAGCGGGACCTGGCAGACCAGCGCCCCGAACAGCTCCGGGTACCTGGTGGCCATGACGCCCATCAGCAGCCCGCCGTTGGATCCGCCCTGCGCCCCCAACTGCTCGACGGTGGTCAGCCCGGCGTCCACGAGCGCCTTCGCCACCGACGAGAAGTCCTCGTACACCTTGTGCCGCCCGGCCTTCTGCGTCTGCGTGTGCCACGTCGGGCCGTACTCGCCGCCGCCGCGGATGTTGGCGATGACGTAGATGCCGCCGTCGGAGATCCAGTTCCGGCCCGGCGACGCGGCGTAACCGGGCACGAGCGCGTTCTGGAAACCGCCGTAGCCGTACAGCAGCGTCGGACCGGATTCGACGTCGCGCCGGCGCACCACGAAGTACGGGATGCGGGTGCCGTCGTCGGAGGCGGTGAAGAACTGCTCGGCGACGACGTCGCTCGAGTCGAAGAACGACGGCGAGTGCTTGATCGGCTCGACGCCGCCGGTGGTGGTGCCGTGCAGCAGCGTCGGGGGAGTGGTGAAGGTGCTCGTCGACAGGAAGATCTCGTCGCCGTCCTCGGGATCGGTGTCGAGGATCGAGATCGTCGCCAGCTCGGGCAGGCCGTCGAGCGTCGCGGGCCGCCAGTCGCCCAGGGTCAGCAGCGACACCCGCGTCGCGACGTCGTGCAGGGTCGTCAGCACCAGGTGGGACTTGGTCACGTTGTAGTCGGCCAGGCTCGTCGACGCGTCCGGGGTGAACAGGACCGTCGCGTCGCGACCGCCGGCCAGGTAGTCCGCGTAGTCGAAGACCAACAGCGACCCCGGCTCGTATGTCGAACCGTCGGTGTCGGACTCGGCCCGCTCGCTTGCGCTCCCGGCGCCGGGCGCCCACGGCGAGCGCGGGATGACGAACAGCCACTGCCGGTACGGCGAGGCGTGGGCGTCGGTCGGCACGTCGATGAGTGTGAGCGCGCCGGTCGTCGGATCGAGTTGGTAGATCAGCGAGTTGTAGAAGTCGGTCGACCGCGACGCGAAGTGTCGCTCGAAGCCCGGGGTGCTGTCGTACGACGCTCCGGCGGAGACGTCGGCGACCTCGCCGGCGAAGACGATCGGGGCGTCGGCGAGATCGGTGCCGCGGACCCACCGCTTGGTCACGCGCGGGTAGCCGGACTCGGTCATCGAGGGCGCGCCGTCGACGTCGCCGAAGTCGGTGCTGACGTAGACAGTGTCCGGGTCGAGCCAACTCATCGTCGATTTGGCCTCCGGCAGCGCGAAGCCGCCGTCGACCCACGTGCGCTCGACGAGGTCGAACTCGCGGACCACCGTCGCGTCGGCGCCGCCGCGCGAGAGCATCACCAACACGTGCCGCCAGGTGTCTGACCCGTCACGCGGGCGCAGGACGCGGGCCCCGCCCCACACCCAGTTCTCGTCCTCGTCGGACGCCAGCCGGTCGACGTCGATGATGACGTCCCACTCCGGCTCGTCGGTGCGGTACGACTCGAGCGTGGTGCGCCGCCACAGGCCGCGCGGGTTCCGCGCGTCGCGCCAGAAGTTGTAGAGGTGCCCGCCCCGGCGCACGACCCCGGGGATCTTGTCGTCGTTGTCGAGGATCTCGAGCGTCTGCTCGCGGATCTTTTCGAAGCGCGGGGTGCTGGCGATTTCGTCGAGGGCGCGCTGGTTCTGCTCGCGCACCCACGCGAGCTGGCGCTCGCCGTCGACGTCCTCGAGCCACTCGTTCTGGTCTGCGGCGGTCATCGGTCCATCATGCACGTCGGCGGCCGGTGCCGGGATCGTCGGGCTACGCCGTGCGGACGACCTCGCCGGTGCGGATCGGGCAGCGCGTCTGGCTGTAGATCGTCGGCATGCACAGGTTGCAGTGGATGCAGGCCGACTTCGTCGACGCGTCGGCGGCGATCCGCTTCGGCAGATCCGGTTCGCGCAGCAGCGCCCGGCCCATCGCGACGAAGTCGAAGCCCTGCTCGCGTGCGGTGTCGATCGACGCGCGATCGGTGATGCCGCCGAGGAGGATGAGCGGCATCGTGACCGCCTGCCGCAGCTGCTGGGCCAGCGGAAGCAGATAGGTGTCGGTGTACGGGTAGTGCTTGAGGAAGACCGGGCCGCCGAGTTTCAGACCCATCCGCATCGCCCCCTTGAAGGCGTTCGCGAACTCCGCGCGTGGCGCGTCGCCGTGGAACAGGTACATCGGGTTGAGCAGCGAGCTGCCGGCCGTCGGCTCGATGGCGTCGAGGTGTCCGTCGGCCTCGAAGAGTCGGGCCACCTCGCACGCCTCGTCGACGTCGAAGCCGCGCAGCGGTCCGCGGCGGGGCGTGCCGTCGTACATGTTGAGCTTGGCCCAGATGGCGACGTCGGGGCCGACCGCCTCGCGCACGGCCGCGGCCACCTCGCGCGGGAAGCGGGCCCGGTTCTCCAACGAGCCGCCGTACCGGTCCTTGCGACGGTTCAGCAGCGGCGAGAGGAAGCTCGACAGCAGGTAGTTGTGGCCGTTGTGCAGCTCCAACGCGTCGAACCCGGAGTCGACGGCGATCTTGGCGGCGGTGGCGAAGGTCTTGGTGAGTTCGGCGATGTCGTCGACCGACGGCGACTCGGTGAGGGACATGCCCATCGGGGCGGGCATCCGGCTGGCCGACAGCGCGGGTGCGCGGTTGGAGACGGAGTTGGCGACGGGGCCGGCGTGCCCGATCTGCGCGGCCGCCAGCGACCCCTCGGCGTGGATCGCCGCGGTGAGTCGTTGCAGACCGGGGACGGCCTCCGGGCGCAGCCAGATCTGGTGACGGTCGGTCCGCCCGCCCGGGGTGATCGCGCAGTAGGCGACGGTGTTGATGCCGACGCCGCCGGCCGCGACCTCGCGGTGGAACTCGATCAACTCGTCGGTGACCAGGGCGTCGGGCGTCATGCCCTCGAAGGTCGCGCACTTGATCAGCCTGTTGCGCGGGCGGATCGGGCCGAGTCGGGCGGGCGCGAACGGATCGGGGAGGGGCTGGGCTGTCATCGGCGGGCTTTCTCGGTGGGCTGGGCTGGGGCTGTCGGGCGAGTGGCTATGGCGCGGCGAGTCCGGCGATGACGAAGGAGCGCAGCGACGCCAGCGCGTCGGCGGACAGGGGGCGCTGGTCGGCGCGGCCGAAGGTCGTGAGGATGAGGTCGAAGGCCAGTGCCCAGCGCGCGCGGGCGGTCTTCGCGTCGAGGTGCGGCAGCGTGCCGCCCCACTGCCGCAGCGAGGTCCACCCCCCGGGCCACCGCGTCTGCGGCGACTCCGCGATGAGCCGCGCCAGCAGGTGCAGGTGGGTGCGACCGAGCTGCTCGGACTGGATCTGGGTGAACGGCGCGAGCACGGCGTCGACGACCTCGGGGACCGGCGACGACGACGTCAACGACTCGAGCGCCGGCGCCCAGCGCGGGACGAGCCGGTCGTTCAGCAGGGCGACGACCAGGTCCTCCTTCGTGCCGAAGTGGTAGTGCACGGCGGCGACGTTGGCGTCGGCGGCGGCGCAGATCGCGCGGACCGAGACGGTGTCGTAGGGGGCGGCGGCGAACAGTTCCTCGGCACAGTCGAGCAGTCGTTCGCGGGTCGGCTGCGTCGTCGCGGCGGACGTCGTGGTGGGTGTGGGCACGATGCCAGTACACCACACTTCAATCATTGATTCAATCGGTGATTGAAAGCTACCGGCCAGTACGGACGGGCTCCTGCGGCGGCATTTGGCGGGCGCTAGGCTGAGAGTCGTGTCAGAACACTTTGAAACCGTTGTCCTGGGTGCAGGTCCGGGTGGGTACGTGGCCGCGATCCGGTCCGCCCAGCTCGGCAAGTCCACCGCCGTCATCGAGGAGAAGTGGTGGGGAGGTGTCTGCCTGAACGTCGGGTGCATCCCGTCGAAGGCGCTGCTGCGCAACGCCGAGCTGGCCCACATCTTCCAGCACCAGGCGCAGACCTTCGGTATGAGCGGTGACGTCAGCTTCGACTTCGGCGCCGCCTTCGACCGCAGCCGCCAGGTGTCCGACGGCATCGTCAAGGGCGTCCACTTCTTGATGAAGAAGAACAAGATCACCGAGATCGACGGCTACGGCGTCTTCAAGGATGCGAAGACGATCACCGTCGGCGACCGCGAGATCACCTTCGACAACGTCATCATCGACACCGGCTCCGACGTGCGTCTGCTGCCCGGCGTCGAGCTCTCCGACAACGTCGTCACCTACGAGACGCAGATCATGACGCGCGAGCTGCCCGCGTCGATCGCCATCGTCGGCGCCGGCGCCATCGGCATGGAGTTCGGCTACGTGCTGGCCAACTACGGCGTCGACGTCACCATCATCGAGTTCATGGACCGCGTGCTGCCCAACGAGGACGCCGACGTGTCCAAGGAGATCGAGAAGCAGTACAAGAAGCTCGGCGTGAAGCTGCTGACCTCCACCGGCGTCAAGACCGTCACCGACAACGGCTCGTCGGTCACCGTCACCTACGCCGACAAGAAGGACCAGGCCGGCGAGATCACCGTCGACAAGGTGCTTATGTCCGTCGGCTTCGCCCCGCGCGTCACCGGCTTCGGCTTGGAGAACACCGGCGTCGCGCTCACCGAGCGCGGCGCGATCGCCATCGACGACTACATGCGCACCAATGTGCCCGGCATCTACGCCATCGGCGACGTCACCGCCAAGCTGCAGCTGGCCCACGTCGCCGAGGCGCAGGGCGTCGTCGCCGCCGAGACCATCGCCGGCGCCGAGACCATGACCCTGGGCGACTACCGGATGATGCCGCGCGCCACGTTCTGCCAGCCGCAGGTCGCGTCCTTCGGGCTCACCGAGGCGCAGGCCAAGGACGAGGGCTACGCCGTCAAGGTCACCAAGTTCCCGTTCTCGGCCAACGGCAAGGCCCAGGGCCTCGCCGAGACCGCAGGCTTCGTCAAGCTGATCACCGACACCACGCACGACGAGCTGCTCGGCGCGCACCTCGTCGGCGACAACGTGTCGGAGTTCCTGCCCGAACTGACGCTCGCGCAGAAGTGGGACCTCACCGCCAAGGAACTCGCGCGGAACGTGCACACGCACCCGACGATGTCCGAGGCGCTGCAAGAGGTCTTCCACGGTGCCATTGGGCACATGATCAACCTGTAGGACCGTTGCCGACGGTCGTCGTTTTCCACGCGCACCCCGACGACGAGGTCATCCTCACCGGCGGGACCATCGCGCGGCTCGCCGCCGAAGGGCACCGGGTCGTCGTCGTGGTGGCGACCGACGGCAACGTCGGAGGGCCGCGGCCGCATCCCGGTGACGAGGCGGACCGGATCGCCGAGCTGCGCGCGAGCGCGGCCGAGCTGGGTGCGCACCGCGTCGAGGCGTTGGGCTACGCCGACAGCGGTCACGGCCCGCTGTTCTACCCCGATCCGCCCGGCCGGGTGCGCTTCGCCCGCGCCGACGTCGACGCGGCGGCGGGTCGGCTGGCCGAGATCTTGCGCGACGAACAGGCGGACGTCCTGCTGAGCTACGAGGCCAACGGCGGCTACGGCCATCGCGACCACGTGCGGGTGCACCACGTCGGCGAGCGCGCCGCAGAGCTCGCCGGCACGCCCCGCGTGCTCTACGCGACGATGCCCCGGGAGACGCTGATGCGCGGGCTGCGGCGTTCGCAGCGGCTGCACCTGCCCTACCTCTATCCGGCCGACGTCGTGCCGACCGCGTACAGCCCCGCGGCGACCATTACCCACCGCATCGACGTGCGGCCGTACGCCAGGGCGAAGAAGCGCGCCGCGCTCTGTCACGCTTCTCAGGTGCCGCCGCGGGCTCGGTTCGTGCCGATGGCGCTGTTCCGCCTCGTCGGCGGTCGCGAGTGGTTCGTCGAACGCGGCGTGACGCCCACCGGCAAGCCGGCGGATTGGTTCTTCTGACGCAGGGCCGCTCGGTCCGTACTGTTGGAACCCGCCGATCCGAAAGTGGGAAATCACCATGGGTACGAAGTCTTCCGACACCGTCCGGCCGCTGCCGTTCCTGGTGGCGGTGCCGCTGTACGCGGGCCTGGGTGCGCTGGCGTTCAGCAAACCGGCGGCCGAGCGCCTCGGCGCGAACGGCCAGAAGATCGCCCAGGCGTCACTCGGCGCACTCCTGGCGACCCACGCCGGGGAGGCTGCCCTGATCTCCCGACGGGTGCGCAAGCGCGGCTACCCGGACCAGGCCGGGAAGTGGGCACGGTCGACGCTGCTGTGGGGCTTTCCGAATCACCTGCGGGTCGGCAGGCTCGCACCGGTCTCGGCCGAGTAGCTACCGCGCGGGCGTGAGCCGCAGCGCGATGGTGCAGTCGGTGCCCGCGGGATCGGGGGCGACGGAGACGTCGTAGTGACCGTCGAGCGCGGGACTGGCCGACAGCGCCTGGCGCAGCGCGCCCTCGACGATGGCCCGCGAGACCGCGGGGTCGGTGCGCGTGATGTCGCGCAGCGGGCACGAGCAGATCGACAACTCGTGCTGGCCGAAGACGCTGGCGGCGCTGCGCACCTGGAAGCCGAGCTTGGTGAGGGTCGACTCGACGACGGTGACCGGGTCGGGGAGGTCGGACTGCGGCGCATCGGCGACCGGCGCGGCCCACCGCCGACCGATCTCCACGGCGGCCGCGACGCGCTGCTGCTCGTCGTCGCCGAGCGTCTCGACGAACAACCCGATGAGCCGGATCTCCGGCTTCGGCACCGCCGAGGAGTAGCCGGTGCGCGGGCGGCCGACGGTCATCGCGGGAAGTGCCACGGCCTCGATGAGCCCGGCCTCGATCAGCTTGTTGAGATGGAAGCGTGCGGTGCTGACGTGGATGTCGAGGGCCTCGGCGATGTGCGCGGCGTCGACCGGCTGCGTGGCGGCGTCGACGGTCGCCAACACGTGATCGCGTTGACGGGCGCGCACACTCATCGTCGTACCTTCCTACCTGCCGGGCTGGGACCCGAGTCTAGTTCTTGCGACGCCGGATGGCCGTAGCGGCGATCCCGGCTGCGACGAAGGTCCCGGCCACGACGGCGAAGTACACCGGTGCGCCGCCCCGCCCCCACGGAGGCGTGATGGCGAGCCATTGCCCGGTCCCGTAGATGCCGTTGAGGAACGGCATGAACTCTTGGACCCTCATGCCGTTCGGGATGAGCGCGATGGCGTCCTCGACGATCCCGACCCAGAGCAGCAGCAGCGCCATGGCGCCGAGCCCGGAGTTCACCAGCGCGGCCAGGCCCACGCCGAGCGCCGCGGCGCAGAACGCGAACAGCGGAACGGCCCAGCAGTAGCGCAGGCCGACCGACGTGAACAGGTCGACGTTCTTGTAGACCACCGGGAAGAGCCGTGGCAGCGTCAGCATCAGCAGGACGACGAGCCCGAGGGTGAGGACCGCGGCGATCGCGCCGTAGAACAGCGAGCGCGCCAGGATCATCGTCGACGGGGAGCCGAACAGGTAGCGCTCGGTGTTGGCGGCCGCGCCGCGGGTGGCCGACGCGTGCGCATGCGCCGCGCCGACGGCCAGGATGAGCACCCCCAGGTTGATGACCCAGTAGACGCAGTTGTTCGGTTCCACCGTGTTCACGGTGATCGACGTGGTCGCCATGGTGGCGAACCGCTCGGAGATCGCGGCGATGGCGTAGGTGACGAGCAGCGGCAGCACCACCGCCAGCGGCACGGCGATCCACCACCACGGGCTGCGTCGTCCGCCGGCGCGGACCGCTTCGGTCGCGACGGCGCGGGCGAGGCCGGTCATGCGGCGTACTCGGGGTCGTCCGGGTCGCCGACGGCGCGCAGGTAGGCGGCCTCGAGGTCGTCGGCGCCGGCGAGGAAGCCGGGCAGGTCGTCGTCGGCGACGAGTCGGCCGCCGCTCAGCACCAGGATGCGGTCGGCGTTGCGGGCGACCTCGTCGAGCAGGTGGGAGGCGACGAGGATCGCGCGGCCGTCGTCGGCGAGCGTGCGCAGCAGGGTGCGCAACCAGATGATCCCGGCGATGTCGAGGCCGTTGAGCGGCTCGTCGAACAACAGGACCGGGGGGTCGCCGAGCAGGGCGCCGGCGATGCCGACGCGCTGGCGCATACCCAGCGAGTAGTCGCCGAGCGGGCGGTCGGCGACGGCTTCGAGGCCGACGAGGCAGAGGGTTTCGTCGACGCGGTCGTCGGAGATTCCCGCGGAGCGCGCCAGCCAGCGCAGGTGTCGTCGGGCGGTGTGCCGCGGGGCGAACGCGTCGTGGTCGAGGTGGATGCCCAGTTCGGTCAGGCGCTGGGCCGAATCGGTGCTGGGACGGCCGCTACGGCACCACGGCCGACCGTTGATCTCGATGGATCCCCGGTCGGCCGTGGCCACGCCGCTGATGCAGCGGAGCAGCGTCGACTTGCCGGCGCCGTTGAGCCCGAGCAGGTAGGTCAGCGAACCGGGGGACACCTCGAAGGAGATGTCGTCCAGGACGGTCCGCCGCCCGTACCGCTTGCCCAGGCCGTCGACGCGCAGCATCGGTCAGGCGTTGCAGTAAATCGGCAGGCCGACGGTCTTGACGCCCTTGCACATCGAGTTCGCCGCGAGCTTCCAGTTGCCCTGGTAGACGAAGTCGATCGGCATGTTGATGTCGGGGCGGCCGGCCGAGCGCGCGTGCAGGTTCGCCGTCACGCGGGTGGTGCCCTTGCGGGTGACCGGGCCGGTGACCTTCGACGAGCCGCGCGGGGCGCGGAACAGGCCCTGCTGGTAGACGGTGCGCGGCACGACGACGGCGCTCTGGCCGCCCTCGACGTTGGCGGCCTTGGCCTGGTCGGAGGCGTTGGTCGCGACGAGGAACTTGACGATGTTGTCGAGGTCCTGCGCCGACGGGTTCGCCTTGGTGACCTTGAAGTTGGCCGGCAGGGCCGACGCCTCGGTGTTCATGCCGACGGTGCCGACCAGGGCGGTCGAGGCCGCGACGGTGGCGATCAGGGCGGTGCGGAACTTCATTTCATTTCCTTTCATGGGGGTATTACTTGTGCGGGGTGAGGACGATCAGGGAGAGCGCGGAGTCCTCGGTGGCGGTCAGCGCGTGCGTGACCTCGGCTTCGACGTGGATCGCCGAGCCGGGGGTGAGCACGGTCGTCTCGTCGCCGACGGTGAACTCCACCCGCCCGGCCTGGCTGATCACGAGGATCGGCCAGCGGGCGGTGTGCTCGGCCATGGACTGGCCGGAGCGGAAGCTGAGCCGGACGACGGTCGCCCCGTTGAGGTGGGCGAGCGCCTTGATGTCGGGCCCGGTGGAGTCCGGCAGGCTCAGCGCGGTGTCGGCGAGACCGGTCAGGACGGTCTCGGTCGGTTGGTCGGACATGGTCTTTCGCTCCTTCGATCACGCCGCACGGGTGTGCGGCGCGGGGCTGATCGGCGGGATCGGTCAGGGGTTCCGGACGGCGATGATCTCGATGGCCGCCAGGTTGTCCTTGTACTTGTTGAACGTCTTGCGCATGCCGAGGACGCGGCGACGGGCGTCGCCGTTGCGGATGACGTTGCCGGCGAACTTCAGCGCGCCGCCGAGGCCCTCGTCGGCGATGATGCGACGGGGCTGCAGCAGTGCCATCGGCGCGAAGCGGACCTGCTCGACCGTGAAGCCGTTGCTCTCCAGGAGTTCGCGCCACTCGGCCTCGGTGAGCGGTCGGGCGTTGACCTTGATGGAGCGCGCCAGCGACTTGCGGATCTCGGTTTTCTGCTCGTCGGTGAGTGTGTCCGGTTCGAGGGCGAGTTCGTGGATCGCGTAGCGGCCGCCCGGGCGCAGGACGCGGTTCGCCTCGGCGGCGATCTGGCCCTTGACCTTGTCGGACTGCATGGTCAGCATCGCCTCGCCGATGGCGACGTCGACACTCTTGTCGTCGAGGCCGGTCTGCTGCGCCTCGCCGGTGCTGATGGTGCCCCGGTCGCCGACGACGTTGCCGGCGAGCTTGGCGGCGTCCTCGTCGGACTCGACGCCGCGGTAGCTGCGCGGGCTCAGCGCGAGGATCTCGACCGCGGTGCGGCCGAGGCCGGGTGCGATTTCGAGGACGTCGGCGTCGGTCAGATCGGCGTCGGCGAGTAGTTGCTCGGTGAGTTCCCGGCCGCCGGGACGCAGGACGCGCTTGCCGAGTTTGGCCAGCAGCCAGTGGCCTGGCATGTCTTCTTCGGGGCGACTCGCGTAGGGGAGATCGGTGGTGGCCATCGGGCTCACACTCCTTCTTTTAGAGGATGAGCCTACGGTAAATTAAGTAACCCTAATTTGGGAAGCCTGACTTAACTTTGGTCCTTGCGAGCGAGGACGAATTGCCCTTGGTCGATGACCGTCTGCTCGACGCGGGTGATGCCCGCCCGCTGCAGTCGATCGGTGATCTCGTGGCGTTTGAAGAAGTGGTAGCCGGTGACGGCACCGACCGCCTGCACCGTGTGGAGCCGGGAGAACTGCGTTTCCACGGAGGTGAAGATGGCGATCTCGCCACCCGGTTTGGTGACGCGGACCAACTCGTCGACGACGGGCAGCGGGTCGGGGATGAGGTAGAGCGCCGCGAGGCAGGCGACGGTGTCGAAGGACTCGTCGGGGAAGGGCAGTCGGTGGGCGTCGCCGCGGATGTAGCAGGTGCGCGGGCTCGGCTTCTCGGCCGCGCGGGCCAACATCGCCCTGGAGAAGTCGATACCGATGCAGCGACCGTCGCCGTCGAGGTTCTCCGCCAGTTTGCGCGTGTAATTGCCCGGCCCGCAGGCGACGTCGAGGATCTGGCGGTCACCCGGCCGTGCGAGGTAGGCGGTGAAGGCGCGGTCGAACTCGGCGGTCCCGGTGCCGCCGAGGCTGAACAGCCGGGTGAACGTCGGGCGCCAGAGGCGTTCGTAGACCGCCGACATCACCGGGTTGCCCATCAGGCGCTGGGCGATCGTCGGCATGGGGTGCGCTGTTTCCCGGTCGACCCTCAGGCGTCGCGCTGGACGCGGAGCACGCTGAGGGTCGTCGCGAGGGAGTCGTACTGGGAGATGAGCAGCACGAAGGAGATCTGCTCCGCCTCGTCGAGGTGGCGGGTGACGCCGGCCCACGTCGCGTCGGAGATGTCGCGGGACCCGACCATCTCGTCGACGGCGAGCAGCAGGGCGCGCTCGCGGTCGCCCCAGCCGGCGTCGGGGCCCTCGATGATGCGGCTGAAGGTCGCCTCGTCGATGCCGGCGCGCTTGCCGAGCTTGCGGTGGTGGTCCATCTCGTAGTCGCACGAGCGCAGGTGTGCGACGCGGATGATGATCATCTCGGTGTCTTTGCGCGACAGCTTGCCGAACGGCATCATCCGCGCCGAGTAGTACAGCCAGCCGCGGAACAGGCCCTTGGACTGGCCGAGCGTCGAGAAGATGTGCGCGTCGTGAACGCCCTGGACCTTCGAGGCCGCGCGCGAGAAGGCCCAGTTGAACAGGCCGAGCTGGCGCAGCCCGCCGGGTTCGATGCGTGGTGTGGTCATGGGGTTACCGTAGCCGGTTCACGCCGTCGGGCTGCTGAGATTTCTCCCCATATGACCGACGGATGGCAATGTTCCCTTGAGTGGTCAGGAGGGGAGAAATCTCAGCAGCTGCTACTGCTTGAGCGCGTGCCGACCGCTGGGGAGCTCGGTCTCCTCCAGTGCGCGTCTGCCGATGCGGGTGATGACGGCGGTGACGTCGTCCTTCACCTTGGCGCTGTCGACGTCGTCGGGCAGCCACTCGTGGACCTGGGTGACCAGCCAATCGCGCCAGGCGCCCGCGATGGCGCTGACCTCGTGCTCGCCGGCGGCGGTCGGGACGAGCAGGTCGCCCTCCCGCTTGAGGTAGCCGTCGTTGACGATGCCGTTGAAGAACGAGGTCAGCACGCCCTCGGGGATGCCGATGCGCTGCTCGATCTGGCTCTGGCCGACCGCCTGCCCGAAGTACAGCGGCGGCAGTCCCGCGCGGGTGACGCCCCACGCGGTCGGGACGTCGAGCGAGGTGCCCGACGATGCGAGCGCCTGCCGGAAGGCCTCGCTGCGGTTCCGCCCGGCGAGGACGCGGCCGATGATCGTCTCGAGCATCGTCTCCGACGTCGTCGAGTCGGGGACCGCGAAGCCCTCGGCGGCGCCCGTCGCACTCTCCTTGGCCGCCTGGCGCATGGGGCGCTGCGGCAGGAACCACGCGACGACGAAGGCGAACAGCGCCACCGGGACGACCCAGATGAACATGCCCTCGAGGGTGTCGGCGTAGGCGTGGACGATCGGCATGCGCTGCGCGTCGGGGAGCTCGTGCAGCTTGGCCGGCGTCGCCACGACCGACGGGTCCCTGACACCGGCCTGCATGAGCGCCGCGGGCAGCTCGACCTTCAGGTGGTTCGCGTAGATAGTGCCCATCACAGCCGCGCCGAAGGACATGCCCAGCGTGCGGAAGAACGTGATCGCCGACGTCGCGGTGCCGAGGTCCTCGTACTTCGCCGTGTTCTGCACAACGAGGACCAGCACCTGCATGATCAGACCGATGCCCATGCCGAGGACGAAGATGTAGACCGACGTCACGAGGATCGACGTTTGCTCGTCTATCGTCGACAGCAGGTAGAGCCCGAGGGCGATGACGGCCGACCCGAGGATCGGGAACGCGCGGTACTTGCCGGTGCGGCCGACGATCGTGCCGGAGGTGATCGAGGTGAGCAACAGGCCGATGACCATCGGGAGCATCCGCACGCCCGACTCCGTCGCCGACGTCCCCTGGACGTACTGCAGGAAGGTCGGCAGGAAGGTCATCGAGCCGAGCATCGCGAACCCGACGATGAAGGACAGGATCGACGCGACGGCGAACACCCGGTTGCGGAACAGGCGCATCGGCAGGATCGGTTCGACGGCGCGCAGCTCGACGAACACGAAGACGATGAAGGCGATCACCGAGCCGACGAACAGGCCGATGATCGTCGACGATCCCCACGCGTACTCCGAGCCGCCCCACGACAGCGCCAGCGTCAGGCCGACGGCGCCGAGCGAGACGAACACGATGCCGAGGTAGTCGATGACGGTCTTGACCCGCTCGGACAGGCCCGGGATGGTCTTGGCGGCCATCGCGACGACGATGATCGCGATCGGGACGTTGATGTAGAACGCCCAGCGCCACGACAGATGGTCGGTGAACAGGCCGCCCATCAGCGGGCCGACGACGGTCGTCACGCCGAACACGGCGCCCATCGCGCCTTGGTACTTGCCGCGCTCGCGCAACGGGATGACGTCGGCGATGAGGGCCGTCGCGGTCACGGTGATGCCGCCGGCGCCGATGCCCTGGATCGCGCGGAAGGCGATGAGCATCGTCATGTTGCCGGCCAGGCCGCAGAAGAAGGAACCCACGATGAAGACGAGAATCGAGCCGATCAGGATCTGCTTGCGGCCCCACAGGTCGCCGAACTTGCCGGCCAGGATCACCGACACGGTCTCGGCCAGCATGTACGACGTCACGACCCAGCTCATGTGGCCGGCGCCGCCGAGGTCGCCGACGATCGTCGGGAGGGCGGTCGAGACGATCGTCTGATCGAGTGCCGCCAGCAGCATCGCGATCATGATCGTGCCGAAGATCCAGTTGCGCTGGCGGACCGAGATGGCGGCTGGTCCGGCGGTCGTCGCGGTAGTCATCGGTCTCCGTTTTGTCGGGATCGTCAAGTCGCCCGGTCAGCCTACGGGTGGTTCCGGCGTCGTGCCCGACTTCTGAGTATTGCGGCCGGCCCGGTCGGGCAGTGGTCCGGGTGTAGTCCACGGTGGCCGGCTTTCCACGCGGCGCGCCTAGAGTTGGTCACCATGGCAGTCGAGAACCGGCCCGACCGGCGCGATATCGAGATCCCGTGCGACGACCACGTGCTCGCCGGGTGGCACTACCCGCCGTCGCCGTCGTCGGATTTGGTGGACGCCGACGGGCGTTCGCCGGTCGTCGTGCTCGCACACGGCTACAGCCTGACCCGCGACAGCGGCCTCGCGCGGTATGCCGAACGCTTCGCCGACGCGGGCTTTCACGCCGTGGTCTTCGACTACTCGGGTTTCGGTGACAGTGGGGGCGAGCCGCGCGACGTGGTGAGCGTGTCGCGACAATTGCGGGACTGGTCGTGTGCGATCGCCGCCGCCCGCGGCCTCGACGCCGTCGATCCGCGTCGCGTCGCGCTCTGGGGAACGTCGTACTCGGGCGGCCTGGTGGTCGCCGCGGCGGCCGACGACGGCGGGGTCGCGGCGGTGGTTGCCCAGGTGCCCAACCTCGACAACCTCGCGACGCTGCGCTTCATCGTCAAGAACACCTCGCCCGCGATGCAGGCCTGGCTCGTCGCGAGCGTGTCGCGCGACGTCACGCACGCGGTTCTTCGGCGCAAGCCGTACTACGTGCGGGCCGTCGGGCCGGCCGGCGCGAAGGCGGCCTACGCGTCGGACGAGTCCTGGGCGCAACTGAGTCAGATCGCCGGGCCCGAGTGGCAGAACCGCGTGGGCCTGCGCGACTTCGCCACGCTGCCGGTCTTCCGCGCGGTGTCCCACCTCGACAAGTTGCCGTGTCGAATCCAGTTCTGGGCGTGCGACCGCGACGATCTGACGCCGGTGCAACCCACGCTCGACGCCGCGGCGAGGCTGGGGGACCGGGCCGAACTGCACCGCCTGCCGACCGGGCACTTCGGGATCTATCTCGACCCGTACTTCGACACCGCCGTCGGCGAGCAGATCGGCTTCCTCACGCGCGAGTTGCGGCCGGGAGCCCACTCGGCGTCGTAGGTGTGCCCACTCGGGCGGCCTAAAGGTGCCCACTCGGCGGCCTAAAGGTGCCCACTCGGCGGCCTAAGGGTGCCCACTCGGCGGATGGTCGGGACCGGGGAGAGCGGGGCTCAGGTGCCGTAGGGGGAGATGCTGCTGCGGTGCTCGTCGATCTGGAGGGGGACGCCCAACGGGGGGAAGGCCCGCTGCGGGCACTGGATGCGCTCGCACACGCGGCAACCCGAGCCGATGGGCGTCGCGCGCGCCTTCGGGCCGATCTCCAGGCCGTCGGAGTAGATGACCCGCCCGGCGTGCCGCAGCTCGCAGCCGAGGCCGATCGCGAACGTCTTGCCTGGCTGGCCGAAACGGGCGGCGCGACGCTCGACGGTGCGCGCGACCCAGAAGTAGTCGCGGCCGTCGGGCATCTGCGCGACCTGGGTGAGGATCTTGCCCGGCGACGCGAACGTCTCGTACACGTTCCACAGCGGGCAGGTGCCGCCGCTCGCGGAGAAGTGGAAGCCCGTCGCCGACTGCCGCTTCGACATGTTGCCGGCGCGGTCGACGCGCACGAACGACCACGGGACGCCGCGCAGATTGGGTCGTTGCAGCGTGGAGAGCCGGTGGCAGATCGTCTCGTAGGAGAGCGCGTAGAAGGCCGACAGCCGTTCGATGTCGTAGCGGAAGTCCTCGGCCGCGCCGTGGAACTGCTCGTACGGCATCACCGCGGCGGCGGCGAAGTAGTTCGCCAACCCCGACATCGCGAGCGCGCGGGCGTCGTCGGAGGTGAAGTTGGCGTCGTCGACGAGCTGGGCCATCACGTCGCCGTACTCGAGGTAGGCCAGCTCGGAGGCGAGTTTGAAGGTGCGCTGGCCGAGGCCGAGCGCCGCCGAGATCTGCAGCTGCCGGGTCTGCGGGTCGAAGCTGTGCAGCAGGTCGTCGCCCAGGTCGACGCGGCGGACGACGTTGACCCCGTGCACCGTCTCGAGGCGGTTGGCGATGCCGTTGCGGACGTCGCCCGAGTGCATGCGGATGCGGGTGACCATCTCCTCGGCCGCGACGTCGAGGTCGTGGAAGTAGTTGTGGTGGTCGGAGAAGAAGTCGCGGACCTCTTCGTGCGGGGCGCTGATCGAGCCGCGCATGCTGCTGTCGCCGCGCTCGTCGGTCAGCGCGGTCAGCTGGTCCGTCGCGACCCGGTAGCGGCGGTGCAGGTTCACCACGGCTTCGGCAAACGCCGGGTGCGCCGCCACGACGTCGGCCAGCTCCTGCGGGTCGGCGGCAGATTCCGCGCTCTCCTCGATCAGCGCTTCGCGGAGCTCGGCGACGAGGCGGATGTTGTCCTGCGGGTCGAAGAACTGGGCGTCGACGCCGAAGACCTCGGAGATGCGGGTGAGCACCGCCGCGGTGAGCGGGCGGGTGTCGTGCTCGATCTGGTTCAGGTACGACGGCGAGATGCCAAGGTCGGCGGCGAGCTTGACCTGGGA
Organism: Gordonia sp. (in: high G+C Gram-positive bacteria); assembly: GCF_047602025.1. Classification (GTDB taxonomy): domain Bacteria; phylum Actinomycetota; class Actinomycetes; order Mycobacteriales; family Mycobacteriaceae; genus Gordonia. The sequence goes on from NZ_JASGII010000001.1 coordinate 384,438, forward strand.
CAGTCCGCGCTCGGAGCGCAGCTGTCGCAGGCGCGACCCGACGTACTTGGTCCCGGACTTCTTGCCGTCGTCGGCCGATTTGGCACGCACTGGTGTGTCGGTCATGACTTCCCCGGTACGGTGTCGCGCATGAGTTCTGCACGGGCATGGTTGACGGCTGCGGTGGCGATGGCGGCCGTCGGGCTGGTGGGTTGCTCCTCCACGGTAAACCTGACGCCGCCCGCGCCGGGGTCGATGCTGCTCCCGCCGACCGAGCTGCCGAACGGGTTCAACGCGCAGCCGGCGACCGTCACCGACCTGCGCAACGCCAACGACGCCGATCTCGCCGCAGCGGCCAACTGGAAGGTCGTGCCCGCGGAGTGCCGGCCGACCGTCGACGCCGCGGTGAACAAGAAGCTCGACTCCGACAGCGCGGCCGTGCTCACCGCGTCCAGCATGACCGCGTCGCTGGCCAACGTCGTCTTCGTCGGCACCCGCGACCTCACGGCCGATGAGAAGGAGCACACCGGCCGGTGTGCGACCACGCGCACGACCATCGTCGGCGGCACGCGCGAGGGCGCGGTCATCGCCTCGGAGAACCGCGAGCTCACCGCGCCGCAGCTCGACGGCAAGACCGCGGGCCGACTCGGCCAGGTCGGCCGTCTCACGATCTCGCGCATGCTGCTGGTCCGGACCGACACCACGACGACCATGCCCGACGGCGCTGCTTCGCGGAAGGTGTCCTTCGCCGGATACGCCGACGCGAAGAGCCCCGGCGCCGACGACGACAAGCACCGCTTCACGATCCAGCTGACGGTCGTCGGGCAGTCGACCCGGTTCGCCAAGCCCTTCCCCGAGGTGCGCCCGCCGATGACGGACAAACAGTTCGCCGAATTGTTCTCGCGCGCCCTCGTCGCCGCCGGCAAGGCCTGACGACCGCCGGCGCCGGGCTGTGAGCCCGACCACACCCGCTGTGCTCGCGCCGCCCGTCGTCGCGCGCTGTGGGCCCGATGCGGAGCAGCCCGTGCGTCGGCCCGCCGGGACGAAATCCCAGTACGCGCGTACTTTTTTCCGCGCACGTGTCCGACTTTCACACAAGTAGTTTCGCAAACTTTGCAAAATGTTGCCAAAAGCTGGCCAGGATTTGCATGCTGCAACGATTGGACCTGCGGGTTTGTCCTGTGGCACCCTTGTTGCAGGCACCGCCTAGAGGCTTCGGATTCTTCGCAATCCTGATCGGCCTTTTCGTAAGCAAAGGAAGCGAAAGCACTAATGAGCAACGTCGGAAAGCCCCGTACCGCAGCCGAGATCAAGAAGGACTGGGACTCCAACCCCCGTTGGAAGGGCATCAAGCGCGACTACACCGCCGAGCAGGTCGTCGAGCTGCAGGGCACCGTGGTCGAGGACCACACCCTCGCCCGCCGCGGCGCCGAGATCCTGTGGGACGGCGTCACCAAGGGTGACGACAGCTACATCAACGCGCTGGGCGCCCTCACCGGCAACATGGCCGTGCAGCAGGTGCGCGCCGGCCTGAAGGCCATCTACCTCTCGGGTTGGCAGGTCGCCGGTGACGCGAACCTCTCGGGCCACACCTACCCCGACCAGTCGCTGTACCCGGCCAACTCGGTGCCGGCCGTCGTGCGCCGCATCAACAACGCGCTGCTGCGCGCCGACGAGATCGCCTCGGTCGAGGGCGACAAGTCCGTCGACAACTGGCTCGTCCCGATCGTCGCCGACGGTGAGGCCGGCTTCGGTGGCGCCCTCAACGTCTACGAGCTCCAGAAGGCGATGATCGCCGCGGGTGCCGCCGGTACCCACTGGGAGGACCAGCTCGCGTCGGAGAAGAAGTGTGGCCACCTCGGTGGCAAGGTGCTGATCCCGACCCAGCAGCACATCCGCACCCTGACCTCGGCCCGCCTGGCCGCCGACGTCGCGAACACCCCGACCGTCGTCATCGCCCGCACCGACGCCGAGGCCGCCACGCTGCTGACCACCGACGTCGACGACCGCGACAAGCCGTTCCTCGACGGCACCCGCACGTCGGAGGGCTTCTTCGGCATCAAGAACGGCATCGAGCCCTGCATCGCCCGTGCGAAGGCCTACGCCCCGTACGCCGACCTGATCTGGATGGAGACCGGCAAGCCGGACCTTGAGGTCGCCAAGAAGTTCGCCGAGGCCGTCAAGGCCGAGTTCCCGGACCAGCTGCTGGCCTACAACTGCAGCCCGTCCTTCAACTGGAAGCAGCACCTGGACGACGCGACCATCGCCAAGTTCCAGAACGAGCTGGGCGCCATGGGCTTCAAGTTCCAGTTCATCACCCTGGCCGGCTTCCACGCCCTCAACTACTCGATGTTCGACCTGGCCCACGGCTACGCCCGCGAGCAGATGAAGGCGTACGTCGAACTGCAGGAGCGCGAGTTCGCTGCTGAGGAGCGCGGCTACACCGCCACCAAGCACCAGCGCGAGGTCGGTGCCGGCTACTTCGACAAGATCGCCACCACGGTCGACCCGAACACGTCCACCGCGGCGCTGAAGGGCTCCACCGAGGAGGGCCAGTTCCACTAGGAACTGCCTGTCGGGGCGGGGTCGACCCGCTCTGAGCGAAGCACTGCACGAGCAGCCGGGGCGGTGACGGTCCGCCGTCACCGCCCCGGCTGTCTTCTCTCCCACACCCGAACACCCCGCTAGACCCCCGAACCACCATCCCAGCGCCAGAGGAGCCGTCACCATGGCAAGCCAGAAGATCACTCGAGTCGGTGTCATCGGCGCCGGCCAGATGGGCGCCGGCATCGCCGAAGTGTGTGCGCGCGCCTCCGTCGACGTCCTCGTGTACGAGTCCACCCGGGAACTGGCCGCCGCCGGTCGCGCCCGCATCATGCGGTCGCTCGATCGCGGCGTCTCCAGCGGGAAGCTGACCGAGCGCGAGCGCGAGCAGGCCGCGTGGCGCCTGCGGTTCACCTCCGACCTGGGCGACTTCGCCGACCGGCAGCTGGTCATCGAGGCCGTGCTGGAGGACGAGGAAGTCAAGACCGCGCTCTTCGCCGAGCTCGACAAGGTCGTGACCGACCCCAACGCCGTGCTGGCGTCGAACACCTCGTCCATCCCGATCATGAAGCTGGGCATGGCCACCGAGAACGCGGCCCGTGTCGTCGGCATGCACTTCTTCAACCCGGTCCCGGTCCTCCCGCTCGTCGAGCTGGTGACGACGCTGATGACCAGCCCCGAGGTGTCCGAGCGCGCCGAGAGCTTCGCGCGCGACGTGCTCGGCAAGCAGGTCGTCCGCTCGGCGGACCGCTCCGGGTTCGTCGTCAACGCCCTGCTGGTGCCGTACCTGCTCTCGGCCATCCGCATGGTCGAGTCCGGCTTCGCCACCGTCGAGGACATCGACAAGGCCATGGTCCTCGGCTGTGCCCACCCGATGGGCCCGCTCAAGCTCACCGACCTCGTCGGCCTCGACACCGTCAAGGCGATCGCCGACAAGATGTACGAAGAGTTCAAGGAGCCGCTCTACTCGCCGCCGCCGCTGTTGCTGCGCATGGTCGAGGCCGGGCGCATCGGCAAGAAGTCGGGCCACGGCTTCTACCAGTACGACGCGAAGTAGCCTTCTGCCATGAGCCCGGACGGCATCGAATACGGTTCGTCGATCCTGGGGTATCCCCGCATCGGCGCGCGCCGCGAGCTGAAGACCGCGGTCGAGGGGTATTGGCACGGCAGCGTCAGCCGCGACGAGCTGCTGGCCACCGGCCGCGAGCTCGCCGACAGCACCTGGCGCGAGCTGGCCGCCACCGGCCTCGAACAGGTCCCCGGCAACACCTTCTCGTTCTACGACCACGTGCTGGACTCGGCGGTCACCTTCGGGGCGATCCCGCCGCGCTTCGCCGACCTCGTCGACGAGCTGGAGCCGATCGACCTCTACTTCGCGATGGCCCGCGGCAAGCCCAACCATCCGCCGCTGGAGCTCATCAAGTTCTTCAACACGAACTACTTCTACCGGCAGCCGGAGATCTCGCCGGACCTGAAGTTCGCCCTCAACGCCGACGGCATCCTCGACGAGCACAAGCGCGCCAAGGCCGAGGGCATCGAGCTGCGGCCCGTGCTGATCGGCCCGGTGTCGTTGCTGCTGCTGTCGAAGGCCGCGCCCGGATCGCCGAAGAAGTTCGCGCCGATCGAACGGCTCGACGACCTGCTGAAGGTCTACGGCCAACTGCTGACCAAGCTGTCCAAGCAGGGCGCCAAGTGCGTCCAGTTCGACGAGCCCTGCTTCACCAGCGACCGCACGTCCGAGGACCTCGAGGCCCTGCGCCGCGCGTACACCAAGCTGAGCTCGGCCGCGCAGCGCTCGCGCATCCTCGTCACCGGCCCGTACGGCGACCTGGGGGAGGCCCTCCCGATCTTGGCGTCGACCAACGTCGAGGCCATCGGCGTCGACCTGGTCAGCGAGCCGATGACGGCCGCCGAGCTCGCCGCGGTCCCCGGCCTCAAGCGCAAGCGCCTCTACGCCGGCGTCATCGACGGCCGCAACGTGTGGAAGGCCGCCAAGGGCGGCAAGCTCGACTTCCTCCTCGAGATCAAGGAGCACATCCCCGATCTCGTCGTCGCCACGTCGTGCTCGCTCATGCACGTGCCCGTCGACGTCCTGATCGAGCCGGATCTGCCCGGCGAGGTCGCCGACCGGCTGTCGTTCGCCAAGCAGAAGGTCGCGGAAGTCGTGGCGCTGGCCAAGGCCATCACCCACGGCGCGCCCGAGCACTGGTACTCGCGGCCGGCGACCGTGCACTTCAAGCTGAAGCACGACGTCCGCCAGCGCGTCGCCAACATCCGGCCCGACCAGCGCCAGCGCTTGCCGTACGTGGAGCGCAAGCCGCTGCAGGACGAGGCGCTGGGACTGCCGCCGGTGCCGACGACGACGCTCGGTTCGTTCCCACAGACCAACGAGGTCCGCCAGGCGCGGTACTACTACGGCCAGGGCCGGTTGTCGTGGGACGAGTACGCCGACCGTCTGCGCGAGGAGATCAAACGGGTCATCGAGCTGCAGGAGGACATCGGGCTCGACGTCCTGGTGCACGGCGAGGCCGAGCGCAACGACATGGTGCAGTACTTCGCCGAGCTGATGGACGGGTACGTCGCGACCCATCAGGGCTGGGTGCAGATCTACGGCTCCCGCTGCGCGCGACCGCCCATCATCTACGGCGACATCAAGCGCAAGAAGCCGATGACCATCGAGTGGACGTCGTACGCGCAGTCGCTGACCGACAAGCCGGTCAAGGGCATCCTGACCGGTCCGGTCACCATGCTCGCGCGCTCGTTCGTGCGGCAGGACCAGCCGATGTACGAGACGGCCGAGCAGATCGCGCTCGCCGTGCGCGACGAGATCGCCGACCTGGAGAAGGCCGGCATCAAGATCATCCAGGTCGACGAGCCGTCGATCCGCGAGCTGTTGCCGCTGCGCGAGCGCGGTCGGCAGGGCTACCTCGACTGGGCCGTCAACGCCTTCCGGCTGGCCGTCGGGGGTGCGAAGCCGCAGACGCAGATCCACACGCACCTGGGCTACTCGTCCATCGCGCGCGTCGTCGAGGCGTTCGAGGCGATGGACGCCGACGTCGTGTCGATCGTCGCCACGCGCAACATCGACTGGGTGTTCAAGCAGCTCGCCGAGCACGGGACCGCGCTGTCGCACGGCGTCGGGCCCGGCGTCTACGAGAGCCGCAGCGCGCTGATCCCGGAGATCGACGAGATCGACGAGCGCATCCAGCGCGCCACGAGCGCCATCTCGCCCGATCGGTTGTGGGTCAATCCCGACGGCGGGCTCAAGACGCGCCACTACTGGCAGCTCGAGCCGTCGTTGCGGAACATGGTCGCAGCCGCGCGCCGCGAGCGACGCCGCATCGCCTCGCGCGACGACGACTGACCCAAACTTCGCCGACTGGGCACCCAAACTTCGCCGAGTGGGCAGTAAATCTCGCCGAGTGGGCGGTCCCAGCACGCCGAGTGGGCGGTGATCCAACGCCGAGTGTGCGGTTCGCTAACGTCTGTTGCGTGACCGAGAATGTGCGCGCTGCTTACTCGCGCCGCGCCGCGGAGTACATCGAGCTGTCCGGCCGAATCGAGTCGGCGGACGAGGTTGATCGCATTCGTTTGGCGGAATGGGTCGGCGGTCTCACCGGCCGAATCCTCGACGTCGGCTGTGGACCGGGGCAGTGGACGCGATTCCTCCACGACGCGGGCGCAGACATCGCCGGCCTCGACCCGGTGCCCGAGTTCGTCGACGAGGCCCGTCGGGCGCACAGCGGACTCGAGTACCGGCTCGGCGACGCACGACGACTCGACGAGGTCGATGGCGGTCTCGGCGGAATTCTTGCCTGGTACTCATTGATCCATATGGACCCGCGTCAGTTGGATGAGGCGCTCGCCGAGTTCGGGCGGTGCGTTCGTCCGGGTGGCGGTCTGGCAGTCGGCTACTTCGCCGGGACGGTGCCGACAACCTTCGACCACGCGGTGGCCCCGGGCCGCTTCTGGCCCCCCGACCTGCTCGCGGAGCACGTCGACGCGGCCGGGTTCGACGTCGTCGACGGGGATGTGAGAGCAGCGTCGGAAACGCGTGATCTCGGTCGGCTCTTCGCGGTCCGGCGGGAAAGTGATTGACCGACGATCCCGACCAGGACCACGATGGCGAGATGATCATCCGCCGCGAACTGCCCGACGATGTCGACGTCATCCGCAGAGTCGTCACGCGGGCATTCGCCGACGAGGCGTCGGCTGACGAACCTGTCGAGGCGGTGCTTGTCGACCGCCTCCGCGCGGACCGCGGATGGAAGTCGGAACTGTCGCTGGTCGCCGTCGTCGACAGGCAGATCGCCGGGCATGTCGTGTGCACCCGCGGCTACGTCGACGGGCGTCCCGCATTGGGTCTGGCTCCGCTGAGCGTCGAACCCGCAATGCAGGGTCGCGGCATCGGGTCGGCCCTCATGCATGCGGTGCTCGGCGCGGCCGATGCGCTCGGTGAGCCATTCGTGGCACTGCTGGGCAACCCCGACTACTACGGACGATTCGGCTTCGTGCTCGCGTCGACGCTGAGGATCGTCGCGTCCGACGCGGGGTGGGGCGACTTCTTCCAGGTGCGGACGCTCACCGCCTACGACGGGGAGCGCGGCACCTTTGCCTACGCGACGCCGTTCGACGGGTTGTGACCGCCCACTCGGCGACAGTTGACCGCCCACTCGGCGGGGTTGGACCGCCCACTCGGCGGGGGCGGCGGGCTAGCAGTCGGCTACGCGCTGCTTCTCGACCGCGAGGTCGAAGGTCGGGGCGGGCCAGTCGAGGCCCATGCCCTCGAGGGCGTCGATGAGCAGTTCGCACACGGCCAGGCGGGAGAACCACTTCCGATCCGCGCCGATCAGGTACCAGGGCGCGTGATCGGTGTTCGTGCGGTCGAAGATGGCCTGGTAGGCCTCCAGGTACTGGTCCCAGAACCCGCGCTCGTCGATGTCGGCGGGGTTGTACTTCCAGTACTTCGTCGGATCGTCCAGTCGCGCGGTGAGCCGCTTCTTCTGCTCGTCCTTGGACACCACGAGCGCGACCTTGACGATCGTCGTGCCGGCGTCGACGAGCTCGCGCTCGAACTGGTTGATGACGTCGTAGCGCTGCGACCACACCGACTCGGGCACCAGGTTGTGCACGCGCACCGGCAGCACATCCTCGTAGTGGCTGCGGTCGAAGATGCCGATCTTGCCCGCCGACGGCAGCGCCTTGTGGATGCGCCACAGGAAGTCGTGGGACAGCTCCTCGGGCGTCGGCTTCCCGAACCCGGTGATCGCCAGCCCCTGGGGATCGCACAGCCCGCCGACGTGCTGCACTATGCCGCCCTTGCCCGCGGTGTCCATGCCCTGGATCACCAGGAGCACGTTCCGGTGGTCGCCCGACCGCCCATTCGCGAACAACTTCTCCTGCAGCTGCGCCAGCACGTCCCCGCGCTCGACGAGGGCTTTGGCGCCGGCCCCCTTGTCGCCGTCGTATCCCGGCGTCGACGACGGGTCGTAGTCGGCGATCGGACCGACCGCGGACACGCGCAGGGCCTCGCGCGGCGGAGTGCTCCAGCCGTCGGGTGTCGAAGGGCTCATCGGAAGACTCCTAGTCCGTCGGGGGCGGGAACAGCGGTCCGCCCCCGAAGGCCGCGCGGTGCGGATCGGGGACGGTCTGCCCGTCGTTGTTGGTGATGCCGTGGGCGGCGCCGTACTCGGCCGTCACGACGGTGTGTCCGTTCAGCGTCGACAGCTCGGGGTCCTCGGCCAGCGCCGCGACGACCCGACCCACGAACTCGGGGTCCTCGGCCTTGTCGACGGAGAACCCGGCGAACTCGGTGAGCCCGCTACCCAGCAACAGCTCGGTGCGGATCAGGCCCAGCCACAGCGACACCGCGGTGACGCCGGTGCCCTCGAGTTCGTGTCCCATGTCGTAGGCCATCTTGTCCAGGCCGGTCTTCCCGATGCCGTAGAGCACCGAGTGCAGGTGGCCGCGGCTGCCGAACGACGACGTCGACGCGATCAGCCCGCTTCCGCGCGGGACCATCAGCTGCGCGGCGTGCACGGCGGCGACGTAGTGGGCGCGCAGGCCGATGCCGATCAGCGAGTCCCAGTCGGACACCGGGCGCTCGTAGAACTTCTCGGTGAAGCCGGCGAATCCGGGCGGTGAGGCCCACACGTTGTTGACCAAAACGTCCAGGTGTCCCGCCTCGTCGGCGATCCGCGTGAAAACGTCTGCCACGGCCCCGTCGTCGGCGTGATCCACCTCGAGCGCCACGGTCCCGTCGGGGCCCTTGCCGCGCCGCGATGTGCCGTAGACCTGCCAGCCGGCGTCGCGCAGGGCGGTCGCGACGCCCCATCCGACTCCGCGGCTGGCGCCGGTGACGAGGGCGGTGCGGTTCTGCTCGGTCGACATTCGCCCACCCTAAGCCACGCGGGTCACCTGGCCCGCCGCACCGTCGTAGGTAAGACTGGAGGTTATGTCTTCGCCAGTGATCCACCAAGACGAGGCGCCCGTCGCCCCGCGCACGACGCCGAGCTCGCCCGGGCTAAGTGCGCTGGGCGCCGAGGCCGACGAGCAGCGGCGCCGCGACCTGCGGAAGATGAAGGCGGTCGCGACGGGCTTCCTGCTCTTCGCCGCGGCGGTCTACCTCTTCACCCGCTTCCTCGAAGCGCAGGCGTCGCCGGGGCAGCCGGCCGCATGGGTCGGATACGTGCGCGCGGCGTCGGAGGCGGGCATGGTCGGCGCGCTCGCGGACTGGTTCGCGGTCACCGCGCTCTTCCGCCACCCGCTGGGCATCCCGATCCCGCACACCGCCCTGATCAAGCGGAAGAAGGACCAGATCGGCGATCAGCTCGGCGGGTTCATCGAAGAGAACTTCATGATGCCCGAGCTCATCGAGGAGCGGGCCACCAGCTTGGAGCTGCCGCGACGCGTGTCGACGTGGTTCGCCGACCCGGTGAACCGGCCCAAGGTGTCCGACGAGTCGTCGCGCCTGCTGAACCTGGCCGCCGAGATGCTCGACGACGAGGATGTCGAGAACTTCCTGACGTCGGCCGTGCGCTGGGCCGCCGAGCCCGAGTGGTCGCAGCCGGTCGGCCGGATCCTGCAGCAGCTCGTCGAGGAGAACCGCCTCGAGCCGATGGTGCAGCTCGGGGCCGACCGCGCCCACGAGTGGGCGTTGGGCAGTCTCGACCTCATCGACCGCCTGATCGACCGCGACGGCCCGCAGTGGATGCCGAAGTTCGCCGCGAACTTCGTCGGCGACAAGATCTACAAGGAACTCGTCGAGTTCACCCTAAAGGTGTCCACCGATCCGAACCACGAGCTGCGGCGCGCGGTCATCGGCGCGGTGACCCAGTTCGCCCACGACCTCCAGTACGACCCGGAGACCATCGCCAAGTTCGAGGGCCTCAAGACCGAGCTGGTCGGCCGCGACGAGGTGACCGGTGCGGCGTCGTCGGCGTGGAAGGCGGGCAAGGGCATCATCGAGAAGATGCTCGACGACCCCAACAACACCCTGCGCAACACGATCACCGACGCCGTCGTCCAGGTCGCCGAGCGGGTCCGCGACGACGAGCCGCTGCAGGCGAAGATGAACAGCTGGGTCGGTCGCGGCGCGAACCACGTCGCCTCCAACTACGCCACCGAGATCATCTCGGTGATCACCGAGACGGTGCGCGGCTGGGACGCGCAGGAGACCAGCGACAAGATCGAACTGCAGGTCGGCCGCGACCTCCAGTTCATCCGCATCAACGGCACCGTCGTCGGCGCGCTCGCCGGCCTCGCGATCTACACGGCATCGGAGTTGCTGTTCCACGTCGCCCACTGATGTGACTACGTCCGTGGCCTGAAATAGGGCCCTGACCAGGCAAGTGTGGCCTTGCTAACAAGGTGCTTGCAGTAGTTAGCACGGTGCGCTTTACTGAGGTGGTCGACCGAAAGCAGGTGGATCGCCATGACCAACGACACGACAGATGCGTCGCCGGCAGAGTCTCCCGAGGACTCCGGCACCACCATTGACGCGGTGACGAACGCGGCATCGGACATCGGTGCCTTCATCCGTTCCCAGCGCGTCGGCGCCCAGGTTTCACTCCGGCAGCTCGCCGAGCGCGCCGGGGTGAGCAACCCCTACCTCAGCCAGATCGAGCGCGGGTTGCGCAAGCCGTCGGCCGACGTGCTCGCACAGATCGCCAAGGGACTCCGCGTCTCCGCGGAGGTCCTCTATGTGCGGGCGGGGATCCTCGAGGAGCGCCCGGCCTCCCCGGTGCGCGATGCGTTGATCGCCGACGAGTCGATCAGTGAGCGGCAGCGGCAAATGCTGCTGGAGATCTACGAATCGTTCCGCAACGAAAACCAGGGCAAACCGGCCGAGTAATCGCCCCAGACCGACCTCAGAAATCAGGAGTACACGCATGACCGACAACAACAACCCCTTCAACAACGCCGTCGCGCAGGCCACCGAGCTGCTGAACCAGCTCAAGGAGCGCAGCGAGGCCACCATCGACCAGGCCCAGAGCCGACTCGAAGAGGGTCGCGGCACCGCGCAGAACCGTTTCGACGAGACCTGGGAGCAGGCCGTCGCCCGCTTCAACGAGGCCAAGGAGCGCCTGGCGGCCCTGCCCGTCGAGCTGCCCACCGACCTGGACGAGCTGCGCGCCAAGTTCAGCCCCGAGGAGCTGCGCAAGGTGGCCGAGAGCTACCTGGCCGTCGCCGCCGGCGTGCTGGGCTCGCTGAGCGACCGTCGTGAAGAGGTCGTCGGCAAGCTCAAGGAGTACCCGCTGGTCGAGGAGAACCTCCCCAAGCTGGAGAAGGTCTACCAGGACGCCCGCGGTCTGACCGAAGAGGCGCTGGGCACCATCTCCGACCAGTCGAAGACCGTCGGCGAGCGTGCTGCCGCGCTGGTCAACCTGCCGGGTGAGAAGGCCGCCGAGAAGAAGGCCCCGGCGAAGAAGGCCGCCGCCAAGAAGCCCGCGGCCAAGAAGGCTCCGGCGAAGAAGGCCGCCGCGAAGAAGACGGCTGCCAAGAAGGCTCCGGCCAAGAAGGCCGCGCCGAAGAAGTAGCAGGTCCCCTGCCGCGTCTGACCAAGTCCACGCCCCGCTCTCGCATAGAGTTGGGGCGTGGACTTTGTTAGCGCCCTGAGCGACGCCCAGAAGATCGTCATCCTCGTGCTGTGGGCCGTCGCCGTCGCCGGGGCCGCCGTCGCCCTCGTGCACGCCGCGATCCAGCGCCCCGACGCCTTCACCGCCGTGGACAAGCAGTCCAAGGGGTTCTGGGTCGGCATCCTGACCGTGGCGACGATCTTCCTCGCGATCTTCGGCGTCGTCGGCGCCGGCGGGATGATCATCGGGATGATCTGCCTGCTCGGCCTCGTCGCCGTGATCGTGTACCTCGTCGACGTGCGGCCCAAGGTCGACGAGATCCAGGGCCGGCGCTGGTTCCGGAAACTGTAGGAATCGTGGCCGACTACCGCATCAACGACCTCGCCCAGGTCTCGGGCGTGTCGGTTCGCAACATCCGCGTGTACCAGGACCGCGGGCTGTTGCCGCCGCCGGAGATCAAGGGGCGCACCGGCTGGTACCACGACGAGCACCTGGTCCGGCTGAACCTGATCTCCCGGGCGCTTGAGCGCGGCTACACCTTCGCGACGATCAGCGAGCTCCTCAACGCCGCCCACCACGGCATGACCGCCGAGCACGTTCTGCGCGGCAGTACCCGGCGCAGCCGGTTCCAGAACATCAAACGGGTCGCGACGATCACCGTCACCGAGTTGCGCAAGTCGCTGGGCGCCAGCGACCGCACCATCGCGATCAGCCAGAAGCTCGGGTTGCTCGCCAAGCACGGCGGCGAATTCGTCGTGAAGAACCCCGAACTCCTCGACGGCGCCGAGGCGCTCGTCAAGGGCGGCGTCGACATCGACGTCCTGTTGGACGTCTGGGAGCGTGTGCAGAAGGACCTCGACGACGTCGCGCACACCTTCGTCTCCATCATCACCGACCGCTTCGTCGACGAGAAGCTCCTCGATCTCGACGACGCCCAGGTCGACAAGATTTCCGAGCTGATCCGCGAGGTGCGCCCACTCGCGCATGAGATCGTCGACAGCGGATTCACGCAGGCGCTCGACCGCGAGATCTCCGACGCCCTCGGCGCGGTGGCCAGGATCCTCGCGTCCGACCCCCCGGAAACGACGTCCTAACGGGCGCGGAGGAGGATTGATGCCATGAAGTTGTCCCGAGTATTGGCAAGCGCGGTCGTCCTCGCCGGCGGCGCGACGGGTGTCGGCGTCCTCCGGTTGCTCGGCGGCACCGTGGTCGCGGGGGTGCGCGGCCCGTCGCTCGCACCCGACGACCCCGATCCGCTGCTCGCCGTTCCGTCCGCCCCGCCGCGCCGCAGCCACGTGCACACGGCCGACGGTGCTGAGCTCAACGTCCTGACCTACCCGGCCGACGACCCCAACGACACGTCCGACATCGTCGTGTTCATCCACGGCTGGACCTGCAACACGAACTACTGGAACCCGCAGATCAACCACCTGCTGGGCAAGCGCACGCTGGTCGCCTATGACCAGCGCGGCCACGGCGAATCCCGGCTGGGCAAGGCGCGCCCGAATCCCGACGTGCTCGGCGACGACCTCGAAGCCGTGCTCGCCGCGACGATTCCGCCGGGGCGCAAGGCCGTCCTGGTCGGGCACAGCCTCGGCGGGATGACGATCCAGGCCTGGGCGGACCGGCACCCCGAGGAGGTGAACGAGCGGATCGCCGCGGTGGTGCTGCAATCGACGGCCACGACCGACATCCTCGGTCGGCACGACCTGTTCATCGAACCGGTGCCCGCGTACGCCAAGCCGTTCGAGCACCTCACCGGCGTGCTGTTCGCCAGTACCCCGGTTCCGCTGCCGACGACGGAGGTGGGCGCGAAGGTCATCCGGTACATCACGATGACCGACAACGCCCGGGCGTCGCACGTCCGGTTCGTCGACGAGATGGCGGCCGCCTGCCCGCCCGTCGCCCGTGGCCTGTTGGGCAACGGCATGGTCGGCATGGACCTGCGCACCGGCGCCGGGGCGCTCACCGTGCCGACGACCGTGGTCAACGGATCGGCCGACCGACTGCTGCCGCCGGTGCACTCGCAGGAGATCGCCGACATCCTGTCCCGGGTGGGGTCGCTCCGCCGCCACGTCGTGCTTGACGACATCGGCCACATGCTGAGCATCGAGGCGGCCGAGGTGTTCAACGAGGTTCTCGACGAGGTTCTCGGCCTCGACGCGAAGCCCGCGAAGAAGGTCGCCAAGAAGACTCCGGCAAGAAAGGCCGTGGCGAAGAAGACGGCGGCCAAGAAGGCTGCGCCGAAGAAGGCCGTGGCCAAAAAGACCCCGGCCAAGAAGACCGCGCCGAAGAAGAAGTAGCTACAGCTCGCAGTTCACGAAGACCGGTTCCGGCGTGAGCCGCACGCCGAACTTGGCGTCGACGCCGTCACGGACCTCGCGGGCCAGGTTCAACAGGTCGGCAGTGCTCGCCGATCCCCGGTTGGTGAGCGCCAACGTGTGCTTGGTGGACAGGCGCACCGGTGCGTCGTCGCCCGGGTAGCCCTTGGCGAACCCCGCGCGTTCGATCAACCAGCCCGCCGACAACTTCATGTCCGATCCGTCGGTACCGGCGGGGAACTGCGGGATGGACGTCTCCGGGCCGACGACGACCGCGATCTGCGACAGCACCGCGGCACTCTCGGCCGCCGACACGATCGGGTTGGTGAAGAAGGAACCCGCACTGTAGGTGTCCGGGTCGGCGGGGTCGAGCACCATGCCCTTGGACCGTCGCAGGCCCAACACGGTCTCGCGCACCTGAGCGGCGTCGGCGGTCTGGCCTTCCGTGCGGTCGAGCGCGCGTGCCAACTCGCGGTACGCCAGGGGGGCGGACTCGCCGCCCGGGCGCAGCCAGAGCGACACCCGCGTCACGATCCGCCCGTCGCGGTGCTTGAGGTTCGAGTGTCGGTAGCCCAGGTCGAGGTCGGCGGGCGTTAACTCGGTCAGCGTGCGCCCGGCGCGGTCGTACACCTGCACCGACCGCAGCACGTCGGCGATCTCCACCCCATAGGCGCCGACGTTCTGGACCGGCGTCGCCCCGGTGGAGCCGGGGATCCCGGACAAACACTCCAGGCCGCCGAATCCCTCCGCGACGCTGCGCGCGACGAGCGCATCCCATTCCACGCCGGCGTCGGCCGTCACGAACGGCTTGCCCGCATCGCTGCCGAACTCGACGCCGGACGATCCGATCCGCACGACCGGGCCGTCGAAGCCCTCGTCGGCGACGACCAGGTTCGAGCCGCCGCCGATCACCAGCACGCGGTCCCCGGCATCGTCGAAGCGCGCCAACGCATCGACCAGCTCGACGGTGGAGGAGGCCGCCACGACTTCGCGGGCGGGGCCGCCGAGGCGCAGTGTGGTCAATTCGGCGATCACGGGGGATGTCACGGGGTATGACGCTAGCGCACGTGTGGTCTGATGGATTCATGGCAACGAATCTGGAGCACACCGTCTCCTACCCGTTCAGCACCGACCGCCTGTGGGCCGTCGTGACCACCGAGCAGTATTGGCGCGACCTGCTCACCACGATGAGTCAGGACAAGGGCATCCTCGAGTCCTTCCGCCACGACGGCGACACCGTCACCGTCGTGTGCAAGCAGATCGTCGAGGAGTCGAAGCTGCCGTCGGTCGTCACCAAGATCCGCGGCGGCGATCTGGTCATCCCGCGCAAGAGCGTCCTGCGCCGCGCCGGCGCGGACATCACCGGCGATCTGGAGGCGAGCGTCGAGGGCGCCCCGGCCAAGATCGTCGGCACGCAGGTCAGCAGCGGCGACCCGGCGACGACGAAGTACACCGCCGAGGTCTCCGTCGGCATTCCGCTCGTGGGCGGCAAGATCGAGAAGGCGATCGCCGAGCAGCTGGGCCGACTGCTCGACGCGGAGCGCGACGTGACGCTCGATTGGGAGGCCGGCAACCGGTAACGGTAGCCTGACCGACATGGCACGACGGCTCAGCTATTCGGCCCGCTACCCCCAGCCCGCCGAGAAGCTCTACGAAGCGCAGATGCAGCAGAAGTACTGGGACGACATGATGGCGGGGTTCCAGATGATCTCCCCGCACTGCGAGGTGGGCGAGTTCACCGCCGACCCGTCCGTCGGGTACCGCGTGGTGCTGCACCAGACCCTCGGCCGCGACCAGCTGCCGCCCATCGCGCAGACGGTGATGATGAAGGACATGGTCATCACCCGCGAAGAATCGTTCGGCATCTTCCACCCCGACGACGTCACCACGGGCAGCTACAACGCGTCGATCCCGGCCGGCCCGGGCAGCCTCACCGGCAAGCAGGAGCTCTTCGCCACCGACACCGGCTGCACGATCCGCAAGACCACCGAGGTCAAGGTCTTCGTCCCGTTCATCAACGGCAAGCTCGAACAGCTCATGCTGGTGAACCTGGTCGACCTGTTCCGCGCCGAGGCGGAGTACACCAAGGATTGGATCGACAAGAACCTGTAGCGGCCTAGGCTGGGCGTCATGCGCATCGCGATGGCCCAGATCACCGCCGGGTTCGAGCCGTCGGCGAACCTCGCGCTCGTGCGCGAAGAGGCCGCGGCCGTTGCCGCCGACGGCGCCGATCTCGTCGTCTTCCCGGAAGCCACGATGTGCCGCTTCGGCCGTTCGCTGCGCGAGGTCGCCGAACCCCTCGACGGCCCGTGGGCGACCGGGGTCCGCGACATCGCCGAGCAGCTCGGCATCGCCGTCATCGTCGGCATGTTCACCCCGGGCGCCGGCGACAAGATCCGCAACACCGTCCTCGTCGTCGACCGCGACGGGCGCCCGTCGCGCTACGACAAGATCCACTGCTACGACGCGTTCGGCTTCGCCGAGTCCGACACCGTCGAGCCGGGCGCGCACGCCCTCGTCGTCGATCTCCCAATCGGGAGCGCCGCGTCCTGCCGACTCGGGGTGGCCACCTGCTACGACCTGCGCTTCCCGGAGCTGTTCGGATCGCTCGCCGACGCGGGTGCCGAGGTCATCGCGGTGCCCACGTCGTGGGGCGCCGGCCCGGGAAAGGTCGAGCAGTGGCGGACGCTGACCGCCGCCCGCGCACTCGACGCGGGGGCCTTCGTCGTGGCCGTCGACCAGGCGCCGCCGCCCGATGCCGGTACACACCGCGCGCCGACCGGCGTCGGACGCAGCCGTCTGGTCGACCCGTTCGGTAGCGTGGTGGACGACGAGTACGGCGAAACGCCGGTGACGCGGGTGCACGAGGTGGATCCGGGAATCGCCGCGCGGGCCCGGGAGACGTTGGGGATGCGCGCCAACCGGCGCGGATTCGCACCGCCCGGGTCATCGACCCCGCACGATTGATAGGAGACCGGGGCCATGACCAACGACGACGAGTGGACGTCGGCCGACGAGCCGGCGACCCGGCCCACGCCGACCGGCGGGCCCACCGCCAAGATGCCGACGGGCGGCGACGCCCCGGCCGGCGCCCCGACCCCGGACCCGTCGGCGGGTGAGCCGACGGTAAACCTGTCGCCGGGCGCGGCGACCGCGCAGATTCCGCCGCAGCCCACCAGGCAGATGCCGGCCGGCTACCACCCCGGATCGGTGACCAAGACGGCTCCCCGCGCCGCAACGGGCGGGGGTCGTGGACCGAAGAAGAAGCGCAACCTCAAAGCGTGGGTGGCGTTCGGCGCGGCGGCGGTAGTCCTGCTCGCGGGCATCGGCGTCGTCGGCGGCGAGTTCTACACCCGCAACAAGGTCACCAGCTGCCTCTCGAAGGCCTTCGGCTCGCTGACCGGGTCGCCGACGACGGTGCGGCTCGACAGCAAGCCGGTGCTCCTGCAGGCGTGGAACAAGCAGATCCCCTTCGTCCAGGTCGACTCGTCCGGCGGGGACACCGACGGGAAGCTCAACCTGCGCGTCGACGACATCCGCAGCAGCGGCAACACGTCGACCATTCGCAAGATCGAGGGCTCGGGCGTCGTGCCCTACGAGCAGATCCTGCAGAGCACGCGCGACGGCGGCGGCATGCTGAACACGCCGCAGGGCGGTGCCGACGCACCGGGGCAGATCGAGAAGATCACCAGCAACGGCGACGGCACGTTCGACGTCACCGCCACGGTGACCGCGATGATCATCCCGATCCCGGCGACCGTCACCGTGAAGCCCTCGGTGCGCGACGGCAAGCCGCACTTCGAGGTCAAGGAGGCCACGGCGCTGGTGGTCAAGTTGCCGCCGGAATGGGCCCAGGGCATCGTCGACGACATCACCGCCTCGACGCTCGGCCCGACGTTGCGCAACCTCACGCTGACCAAACTGACCGCGGAGAGCAACGGCATCGCGTTCGCCGTCTCGGGCGACAACATCAGCGTCGACGAGAACCTGGTCCGCCCGCGCGGCGACTGCAGCAACATCACCACCGCCGTCTCCGGCGGCTAGGGCCAAGACAGGCTCAGTCGAAGACGACGGTCTTGGTGCCGTGCACCAGGATCCGGTCTTCCAGGTGCCAGCGGACGCCGCGCGCGAGCACCAGCGTCTCGATGTCGCGGCCCTGGCGCACCATGTCCGCGGGGCTGTCGCTGTGATCGATGCGGATCACGTCCTGCTCGATGATCGGACCCGCGTCCAGTTCGGCGGTCACGTAGTGGCAGGTCGCGCCGATCAGCTTCACGCCGCGGGCGAAGGCCTGGTGGTACGGGCGCGCTCCGACGAAGCTGGGCAGGAAGCTGTGGTGGATGTTGATCGCCCGGCCCGACCACCGTTCACACAGGTCGGCGGGCAGGATCTGCATGAAGCGGGCCAACACGATCGCGTCCGGATCGTGCTCGTCGACGATGGCCGCCACCCGCGCGAAGGCCGCGGTCCTGTCGTCGAACGGCACCAGGTGGAACGGGACGCCGAAGCTCTCGGTCAACTCCCCCAGGGAGTCGTGGTTGCCGACGACCGCCACGATGTCGGCGGGCAGCTCGCCGCGCCGGGCCCGGCCGAGCAGGTCGATCAGGCAGTGGCTCTCCTTGCTCACGAGCACCACGACCTTCTTGCGGGCCGCCGAATCGGTGAGCCGCCACTCGGTGTCCGGATGGAACTCGTCGGCCGCGAGCCGCGCGAAGCGCCGGCGCAGCTCGTCGATGCCGCAGTCGACCGAATCGGCACGCACCGCCTGGCGGGTGAAGAACCAGTTGGAGTCGTCGTCCGAGTGGTAGGCGGCCTCGGTGATCCAGGCGCCGGCGTCGGCCAGAAACCCAGCGATGCGGGCGACGATGCCGGTCTCGTCCGGGCATCCCAGCGTCAGGGTGAAGCGGCGGTCGGCTGCTGCGGTGTCGGGGCTCACCGGTCCAGTGTGTCAAGCTGTCGACCATGACTGAACACGACCTCACCCGGGAGCAGGTCGCGCGGATGATCGACCACACCCTGCTCGCGCCGGAGGCGACCCGCGACGACGCTCGGGCGGCCGCGGCAGAGGCGGCCGAGCTGGGCGTCTATGCGGTGTGCCTGTCGCCGTCGATGCTGCCCATCACGACGGGCAAGCAGAAGCTGGCGGTTGTCGCCGGGTTCCCGTCGGGCAAGCACCACTCGCTGGTGAAGGCGGCCGAGGCGAAGATGGCCGTCGACCAGGGAGCCACCGAGATCGACATGGTCATCGACATCGGCGCGGCCGTCGACGAGCGCTACGAAGAGGTCTTCGCCGACGTGCTCACCGTCGCGCAGGCCATCACCGACGAGGCGCTGCTGAAGGTGATCGTCGAGTCCGCGGTGCTGTTGGACGCGGGCGGCCCGGAGATGCTGGCGCAGGTGTGCCGGCAGGCCGTCGCCGCCGGGGCCCGCATGGTCAAGACGTCGACCGGCTTCCACCCGGCCGGCGGGGCCAGCGTCGAGGCGGTCCGGATCATGGCCGAGGCCGTCGACGGGCGCGTCGGGGTGAAGGCCAGCGGCGGCATCCGCGACGCCGACTTCGCCGCCGAACTGATCGCCGCCGGCGCGACCCGCCTCGGGTTGTCGCAGACGGCCGCCGTCCTCGACGGTTTCTAATACCCTGGGTCCGTGAGCTTCGTACTCGACCACTCGTTGGAGATCACCGCGCCGGCCGCGACGGTGTGGGCGGTGCTGACCGACTTCGACTCCTACGGGGAGTGGAACCCCTTCGTGCCGCGGGCGTCGTCGACGATGCGGCCCGGCGCCCCGATCGACATGTCGGTCCGGCTGACCGGCGGCGACAAGCTCCGTCAGCAGCGCGAGTACATCAACACCGTGGAGCCGGGGCGCTACTTCAGCTACTCGATGAAGCCGGCACCGCTGGGTCTGCTGCGCAGTATCCGCGAACAGACGGTCGCGCCCTCGGGGGCCGGCACGTGCCACTACACGTCGCACTTCGAGATGAGCGGTCCGCTCGCGCCGGTCGTCGGCGGTCTGATGGGCTCGGGCCTGCGCCGCGGATTCGACGGCATGGCCGCGGCGCTGAAGGCCCGTGCCGAGACGCTCGCCGGGGGCGCCAAGCACACCCCGGCGCCGCGGCGCTAACCCGTCTTGACGTTGCGCCGCGCCGACGCCTGGTCGCGCGGCTTCAGGACGATCTGGTCGAGGTTCACGTGCGGCGGCCGCGACGCGGCGAAGGCGATCACCTCGGCGACGTCCTGCGCCACCAGCGGCGTCAGGCCGGCGTAGACCGCGTCGGCCTTCTCCTGGTCGCCGTCGAAGCGGACGACTGAGAACTCGGTCTCGACCATCCCGGGGCAGACCTCGGTCAACCGGATCGGCTTGCCGAGCAGCTCCAGCCGCAGCGTCCGGTGGACGACGCCCTGCGCGTGCTTGGCCGAGGTGTACCCGGCACCGTTGTCATACGGCTCGAGCGCGGCGATCGAGGTCACCGTGACGATGAGCCCGTCGCCGGAGGCCTCGAGCGCGGGCAGCAGCGCCTTGGTCATCCGCATCGTGCCGATGACGTTGGTCTCCCACATCCACCGCCAATCCTCTTCGACGGCCGCGCCGACCGTCGCCAGCCCCTTGGCTCCGCCGGCGTTGTTGACCAGGACGTCGACGCGGTCGAGCCCGTCGACAAAGGCGGCGATCGAGTCGGGGTCGGTGACGTCGAGGGCACGGCCGATGCCGCCGATCTCCTCGGCGAGCGCGGTGATGCGGTCGAGCCGGCGGGCGCCGGCGACGACGAGGTAGCCGTCGGCGGCCAGGGTCCGGGCGGTCGCCTCGCCGATGCCCGAACTCGCGCCGGTGACGACGGCGACGCGTCGCCCTGATTCCGAGATGGGTGCGCTCATGCCTTCGGTCTATGCCATGACCCGACCGGGGCGCAAGTCCACCTGCGCCCAGCGTGCGCGCAATGGACTGGCGCCGGCCCGGCTGCTGCTACGTTCTCCCCATGGGTCCGAGCGCCGGTGTGGTGCCGGCGGCGCTGCGCGTGGGCACGTCGCCCGCGGCCGTCGTGTTCGCCCGGGTGCGCGGCGGCGGGCCGGTCACGCGCGACGTCCTGGTCGAGTCGGCGAACCTCTCGGCGGCGACGGTCAACCGCCAGGTCCACGCGCTCCTCGAGGCGGGTCTCGTCGTCGAGCGGCCCGACCTCGTCGACGGCGGCGGAATCGGTCGCCCCAAGGTTCCGCTCACCCTCAACCACGACGGCCTCGCCGTGGCCGCCATGCACATCGGTGCGCGGCGCACGCTGCTGGCGATCGCCGACCTGTCCGGCCGCACGGTGCACAGCCATGCGGTCCGCACGCCGACCGGCGCCGCGGACGCGGCGGTCGCCGAGCTCGCCGGTGCGCTGGCCGAGTTGGTGGGCCGGTTCTCCGGCCGCCGCTTCCTGTGGGCCGGGGTGGCCGTCGGCGGTGACGTCGACGAGACGACCGGCACCGTCGACCACCCGATCCTCGGTTGGCGCGGGGCCCCGGTCGGCGCGATCGTCGGTGCGACGCTGGGCCTGCCGGTGTCGGTGTGCGAGCACGTCCAGGCGATGGCGGCAGCCGAACTCGTGCTGGCGCCGTCGCTGTCGGCGGGGCGGTCGTCGATGTACTGGTACGCGCGCGAGACGGTGGGTATGGCGCTGACCCTCGACGGGCAGGTGCACGTGCCGAGCACCGGTGCGGGGACCGTCGCCCACGTCCCCGTACAGGCCCCGCACTTCGCCGACGTGCCCGGCCCGGTCGGGCTCCAGCAGGTCATCGGCAGCGCGGCGCTGGAGGCTGCCGCCACACGGACCGGCTTCGCACCGTCGTCGTCGACACTGCTCGACGAGCGGGCGCGGGCGCTGGGCGAGGCCATCGCCGCGATCGGCGACGCGATCAACCCGGACACGATCATCGTCGCCGGCGACGCCTTTGCCGACCACCCGCGCGGCCTCGCGCCGGTCCAGGCCGCTTTCGACGCCGCCCGCCACCTGCCGCACCGGCTGGAACTGACCCCGACGCAGTTCGGCTTGAGCGTGCAGGAGGCCGCGGCGGTCGTCGTCGCGGCGTCGGTGATCTACGCGGACCCGCTGCTCGCCCTCGCCGGCTAGTGCGCGTCGGTGCGTGCCATCAGGATGGTGCGCAGCACATCGCCGACGAGTTCGGGTCCGGCGATCCGGTGGTGGGCGATCGTCGCACCGTCCCCGACCTTGATGGCGACGTCGGCCGCGGCCGTGAGGTGGCCGAAGGCGTGCTCGTCGGTGACGTCGTCGCCGAGGTAGCAGACCGCGTCGGCGTCTGTGCGAGCGCGCAACAGATCCAGCGCGTGCCCCTTGCCGGTTTCGATCACCGCCAATTCGAGGACGGCCTTGCCCTCGGTGGCGTGCACGCCGGTGCGCGCCGCGGGTCCGCGACGGGCCTCGTCGAGGGCGGCCGCGGCCTTGTCGGGGTCGGGCACGTTGCGCACGTGCAGGACGGCGCTGGCCGGTTTGGTCTCCACCATCGAGCCGGGGAACCGCGTCGAGATGGCGGCGAGGTCGTCGGCGACCGCCGCCAACAGCGCGCGCTGATCGTCGGTGATCGGGGTGGCGAAGCCGTCGTCGAACTCGCTGCCGTGGCTGCCGATGAGCGTCACCGGGGAGTCGACCGGGAGTCCGGCAAGAGCGGCGAGGTCGGCACGGGCGCGCCCGGACACGACGGCCGTCGTCGTCGCGGGCAGCGCGGCGAGATCGACGAGTGCGGCCACGGCCGCGGGATCGGGGCGGGCGTCGGCCGGGTGGGCGACGATCGGCGCCAGGCAGCCGTCGAAGTCGGAGGCGACGACGACCGTCGGCAGCGCGGCGAAGGCCCGCAGCGCGGCGGTCAGCTCGGCCGGCAGGGCGGTCATCAGGAGTTGGTGTCCCGCAGGGTGGTCAGGAAGCTCTCGGCCCACTTCTCGACGTCGTGGGTCAGGACCTGGCGGCGCAGTGCGCGCATGCGGGCGCGGTTGTCGTCGGCGGGGGCCTTCACGGCGTCCTCGATGGCGTCCTTGACGCCCTCCAGGTCGTACGGGTTGGCCTGGTAGGCCTGCTTGAGTTCGGCGGCCGCACCGGTGAACTCCGACAGCACGAGGGCGCCGCCCAGGTCGCTGCGGCAGGCGACGTATTCCTTGGCGACGAGGTTCATGCCGTCGCGCAGGGGCGTCACCAGCATCACGTCGGCGGCGACGAAGAAGGCCAGCAACTCGTCGCGGGGGATGGGCCGGTTGAGGTACTGGACCACCGGCTGGCCGACCTCGGCGAAGTTGCCGTTGATGTTGCCGACGAGCTGCTCGATCTCCGAGCGCATCGCGACATAGGACTCGACGCGCTCGCGACTGGGCGTCGCCAACTGGACCAAGACGGTCTCGTGCGGGTCGAGGCGCTGCTCGGCGAGCAGCTCGGAGACGGCCTTGAGGCGGACGTCGATGCCCTTGGTGTAGTCGAGGCGGTCGACGCCGAGCAGGATCGTCGCCGGGGAGCCGAGCTCCTTGCGGATCTCCTTGGCGCGCTTGCGGATCTCGCGGGACTTCGACGCCGCGTCGATCTCGCCCGAGGCGATCGAGATCGGGAAGGCGCCGACCTTCACGGTCCGGCCGTCGACCTCGACCGAGCCGAACCGCGACCGCACGCCGACCGAGCGCCGGGAGGCGTCGTGGCCGCCCAGCCGGTTGGCCAGGTACAGGAAGTTTTCCGCGCCGTCGGGGAGGTGGAAGCCGATGAGGTCGGCGCCGAGCAGGCCGTCGACGATCTCCTTGCGCCACGGGAGCTGCATGAAGAGCTCGACCGGCGGGAAGGGGATGTGCAGGAAGAAGCCGATCTTGAGGTCGGGGCGCAGCTCGCGCAGCATCTTCGGCACCAGCTGCAGCTGGTAGTCCTGCACCCACACCAGCGCACCCGGGCCGGCCACCTCGGCGGTCGCCCGGGCGAAGCGCTCGTTGACCTCGACGTAGGCGGTCCACCACTCGCGGTGGTACTCGGGCTTGGCGATGACGTCGTGGTATAGCGGCCACAGCGAACCGTTCGAGAAGCCCTCGTAGTAGTCGGCGATCTCCTCGCTCGAGAGGGGGACCGCGCGGATCTGCAGGCCCTCGATATCCGGGTTGTCGTCGGAATCGGGGACGCCGGACCAGCCGACCCACGCCCCGGTGTGGCTGCGCAGGATCGGTTCGAGTGCGGTGACCAGACCACCGGGACTGCGCTTCCAGCGCACGGTCCCGTCGGGCAGAACCTCTTTGTCGACCGGCAGTCGGTTGGCGACCACCACGAACTCGGCTTGCTCGGCCGATGTCCGGCTCGGTGCCGGTTTGGTGGTCATGGTGATGCGTCAGGCGGCGTCGCCGGGTGCGATGCCCAGCATCGCCAGCAGCATGCGGCACTCGTCGGCGTCGGTCGCGTACGCGGCGACGACGCGGCGGGCCGAGGTCGCGGTCTCGTCGGCCACGGGCTCCAGCTCGTCGTCGCTGTTGAGATCGGCGGTCTTCGGGGGCATGTTCGTCCTCTGTGGTCGGTCGCTGTGGTGCTGTGCCGATTCTACTCGGGGCGGGCGGTGTGGGCGCATCGGCCGTTGGTGCTGCGGTGAGAGCCCCCCGTCGGGATTGAACCGACGACCTACGCTTTACAAGAGCGTTGCTCTACCACTGAGCTAGGGAGGCGCACGAGCCCTTCGGCTTGCGACGCAAATGGTAGCGCGCCGGGTCCGGTGCGAGAAGACGTCTCCGCGATCAGACGAGTCCGGCCAGCTTGTAGGCGACCAGGGATCCGGCGACGGCGACGTTCAGGCTCGCGCCGCGCCCGATCATCGGGATCTCGACGACGTCGTCGAGGAGGTCTAGATACTCGTCGGGGATTCCGGTCCGCTCGTGACCCAGGACCACGACCGTCCGCCGTCGGGCGGGCTCGAGGTCGGCCAGGCGGATCGCGCCCTCGGCGAGCTCGACCCCGACGATGTGGCTGCCCTTCTCGTGCTCGCGCTCCAGCCATCGTCGCGGATTGCCGGTGCGGTGCACGCACGAGCGACCGGGCACGGTGTTGCCGCGCCGCAGTGCTTCGGGCACCCAGTCGTGCGGCGGTACCGCGATACAGGCACCGACGGCGTCACAGGTGCGCAGCAGTGTGCCGAGGTTGGCGCCGTGTTGGGCCCAGAGCGGGGCGAGGATCAGATGTCCCCAACAGGAATGGGATCGAGTGCGGCGGGAGCGGCGGAGTTCGTCCGGCTTGCGGACTCGCGCCCGAGACATCAGGCGGGGTGAGGCGCACGGCCCCTTTCGATGCGTGACATGACGAAGAGTCTACGGCGGCGCCCTCGCCGGCACCTACACTGACCGGGTGCCGACCCGACCGCGGATCACCGACGACCAGCGCCGTGCGCGGCAGTGGCGCCGCCAGCATCTCGACCGCAGCGGACCCGCCGACGTCGCCGGGGTCGCCGACGCCCTCGTCGCCCTGCACGCGACCACCGCGTCGACGGTCTACCTGTCGACGTGGGCGCGCTCGCCGCAGCTGACGATCGCCGACGTGGACGCCGCGCTCTACGGCGACCGCGACGTCGTCAAACACCTCGGCATGCGCCGCACGCTCTTCGTGACGTCGCACCCGGTGCTCGACGAGGTGCTGGGCGCGGTCAGCACCCGCGTCTCGTCGTCGGAGCGGACCAACATGCTGCGCGACCTGCGCCGCAGCCCCGACGTCGACGATCCCGAGGGTTGGATCGAGGAGGCGAGCGCGGCGGCGCTGGCCGAGTTGGACGCACACGGCCCGCTGACGACGGCGCAGCTGCGCGAGCGGGTCCCGATCCTGGGCACGCCGATCGGGGAACCGCCGGACTCGTCCTGGGGCGGTCCGCTGCAGATGGGCGCGCGGGTGCTCAACTACCTCGCCGCGTCGGGCCGGATCGTGCGCGGCCCCGACGACGGCCCCTGGTACACCTCCCGGATCACCTGGGAACCGATGCCGCGCTGGCTCGGCCGCGAGCCCGCCGCACTCGACGCCGACGCCGGCCACACCGGGTTGGTGCGGCGCTGGCTGCGCGTGTACGGGCCCGGCACCGAGACCGACATCGTCTGGTGGCTCGGCTCGACCAAGTCCGCGGTCCGCAAGGCGCTCGCCGCGATCGAGGCCGTCGAGGTGGATCTCGACGACGGTCAGGTCGGCTATGTGCTGCCCGACGACGTCGACACCCCCGACGCGGAAATCGACGACGAGGCCGTCGCGCTCCTGCCCGAACTCGACCCGACGACGATGGGCCACAAGCAGCGCGGCTTCTTCCTCGGCGACCTCGAAACCCAACTCTTCGACTCCAACGGCAACGGGGGCACCACCGCCTGGTGGAACGGGCGGGCCGTCGGCGGATGGCGCCCGGTCGAGGGCGACGGCATCGAGCTGGTGCTCTGCGAGAAGGTGCCCGCGCGCGCCCGGCGGGCGCTGCGCGAGCGCGGCGCGGAGCTGGCCGCCTGGTGTGCCCCGGCGGGCGTCCCGCGCGGGGTCTACCTCGGGCCGATCCAGCGCGGCCCGAAATAGGCGCCGTCGGCTCACAGCTTTCTCCCAGGTGATTCGCAGGCGCAGTTTGCCCCGGCGGTCCACACTGGAGGCATGACTGCCGCAACCAAGGACGCCCGCGTGCTCGTCGTCGACGACGAGGAGAACATCCGCGAACTGCTCAGCGTCTCGCTGAAGTTCCAGGGCTACGACGTGCAGACCGCCGCGAACGGTCCCGAGGCCATCGACATCTGCCGCACCAACCGGCCCGACCTGCTGGTGCTCGACGTGATGATGCCCGGGATGGACGGCTTCGGACTGCTCAAGCGCCTGCGCGACGACGGCATCGAGGCGCCGGCGCTGTTCCTGTCCGCGCGCGACTCGGTCGCCGACAAGGTCAACGGGCTGACGATCGGCGGCGACGACTACGTCACCAAGCCGTTCAGCCTCGAGGAGGTCGTGGCCCGCCTCGAGGTGATGCTGCGCCGCTCCGGCTTCGTCGACCCGGCCGAGCGCACCACCCGCATCGTGTTCGCCGACATCGAGCTCGACGACGAGACCCACGAGGTCTGGAAGAACGGCGAGCAGATCTCGCTGTCGCCGACCGAGTTCACCCTGCTGCGCTACTTCATGGTCAACGCCGGCACGGTGCTGTCCAAGCCGCGCATCCTCGACCACGTCTGGAACTACGACTTCGGCGGCGACGTCAACGTCGTGGAGTCCTACGTGTCCTACCTGCGTCGCAAGATCGACAGCCCCGACGAGAACGGTGAGAAGAAGAGTCTCATCCAGACGCTGCGGGGCGTCGGCTACGTCATGCGCGAACCCCGGTAGGGTTCGGCGCGTGTCCCGGATCCCGCTCCGCGTCTCCCTGATCCTGCTCTCGACCCTGCTCGTGCTGGTCGGGCTCGTGGTGTCGGGCACCTTCGTCGACCGCGCGATGCGCGAGGACATGTACCACCGGGTCGACCAGCAGCTCGAGCGCGCCGTCCGGACCTGGGCGCGGCCGCGGCAGCCCGAGGAGATGCGCCGCCGCCTTCCGCGGTCGGCGGATGAGCCGGCGGCACCGAACGACGCCCGCCGCCCGCCGTCGAACTACTACGTCCGCGTCGCCCTCGGCGACGGCGTCATGGTGCGCAACAACGACTCCGGGTTCGAGCCCGACGTCTCGAAGGTCGAGGACAACGCGGCCGAGCACTTCGGGCCGGTGACGGTTCCCTCCGTCGAACCGGGCGGGCCGGACTGGCGCGTGATCAAGGAGAGCAACCCGCAGGGCGAATCACTCGTGGCGATGCCGCTCTCCAACCTGGACCGGACCATGGCCGGCCTGATTCGCCTGCAACTGCTCGTCGGCGCACTCGTCGCCCTGGTGATGGGCGTGCTGAGTTACCTGCTGGTCCGCTCCAGCCTGCGGCCGCTGCGCCGCGTCGAGGAGACGGCGCACGCCATCGCCGACGGCGACCTCGACGCCCGCGTCCCCGAGCTGCCGACGAACACCGAGGTCGGCAGCCTGTCGGAGTCGCTCAACAAGATGCTGACGCAGATCCAGCAGGCCTTCGCCAAGACCGAGGCCTCCGAGCAGCAGGCCCGCGCGTCGGAGGAGAAGATGCGCCGCTTCGTCGCCGACGCCGGCCACGAGCTGCGCACCCCGCTGACGTCGATCAAGGGATTCGCCGAGCTCTACCAGCAGGGTGCGGTCACCGATGCCGACGACGCGTTCCGGCGCGTCAACGACGAGGCGACCCGGATGAGCCTGCTGGTCTCCGACCTGCTGATGCTCGCCCACCTCGACGCCGCCCGGCCGATCGAGAAGGGTCAGGTCAAGGTCAACGACCTCGCGCTGGAGGCCGTCGAGTCGTCGCTCGCCGCCGCCCCCGAGCGGGTCATCGAACTCGATGCGCCGGAAACCTCGCCGATCGTGATCGGCGACCACCCGCGCCTGATGCAGGTCGTGCGCAACCTCATCAACAACGCCGTCGCCCACACCCCGGACGACGCGACCATCACCGTCGGGGTGGCGCAGCGCGAGGTCGACGGCACACCCGGCGTCGTGCGCATCCAGGTCGCCGACACCGGCCCCGGGCTCACCGCCGAGGAGGCCGCCCACGTCTTCGACCGCTTCTACCGCGGTGACAGCTCGCGCTCGCGGACTTCCGGCGGCGGCAACGGCCTCGGCCTGTCGATCGTGTCGGCCCTCGTCGACGCGCACGGCGGCCAGGTCGGCGTCGATTCGACGCCCGGCGAGGGTGCGACCTTCTGGGTCGACCTGCCCGCCGCCGAGCAGGCGGCACCGGTCACTGCCGAGCAGTAGTCGCCGCTTCGCCAGTAGGGTGCGGGTATGGCTTCCGTGTTCTCGATGATTATCCACGGCGACCTTCCGGGTCGCTTCGTGTGGCGCGACGAGCGCGCCGTCGTCTTCCTCACCATCAACCCGGTCACCGACGGCCACGTGCTCGTCGTGCCGATCGAGGAGGTCGACCACTGGGAGTCCGTCGAATCGGGCCTGTTCGAGCACCTCACCGATCTCGCCCGCACCATGGGCCAGGCCGTCAAGAAGGGATTCGACGCCCCGCGCGCCGGGCTCATCATCGCCGGACTCGAGGTGCCGCACCTGCACCTGCACGTCTTCCCGGCGTGGCGGCTCGAGGACTTCTCGTTCGCGTCGGCCGCGGCCGACCCCGATCCGGCGGACCTGGACAAGGCGGCTGAGACCATCCGCGCGACGCTGCGCGAGATGGGCCTGGGCGCGAACGTCCCGGACGCCTAGACGCTGCGGTGCACGACCAGCGGCAGCACCGCTGACGCCCCCGCCTCGCGCAGCTTGGCCGCGGCGATCGTCACCGGCCAGCCCGACCGCGTGTCGTCGACCACGAGCAGCACCGCCCCCGACGGCGGGTCGGCGGGCAGGTCGATCGCATCGCGCCAGTGCGCGGCCTCGACGGCGGAGTTGGTGTCGTCCGGCGGACCGCCCGGCCGCACCGTGATCGCGCCGCCGGTGCGCTTGCCGATATCGCGCAAGCGTGCGGCCAGGTCCTCGGCAAGCGGGCTGCCGGTCAGCCGCAAGGACCAGATCTGATCGGGCCGGATCCCCGACTCGCGGCCCCACGGGCCCAGGGTCGCGACCGCCGCGTCGGCCAGCTCGCCGAGCGCCGCGGCATCGCCGCCGCGGGCGCCGGCGAGCACCTCCTGCCATTCCGGCGCGTCGGCATGGGCGAGGACGCGCCCCGGCTGCGCCAGCTGGTCGGGCTGGATGCGCCCGCGCGCACCGAAGGCGCCGCCGGGCCACATCTTGCGCGGCTCCAACACCGTTGCGACGCCGCGCAGCGCCCGGGTGATCGCGCGGACCGACTCGTCGTCGACGGTGGTGGGCAGCCCGTCGGGCAGCGTGCCCAGGCAGACGCTGCACCGCCCGCACGGCTCGGTCAGCGGATCGTCGAGCGAGGCGGTGAGCAGCTGCATCAGGCACCGCTCGCCGCGCACGTACGACCGCATGATGTCGGCCTCGTGGCGACGGGTGGCCAGGATGCCCGCGTAGTGCTCGGCGTCGTAGTGCCACGGCTGCCCGGTGGCGAACCACCCCGCGGCGGAGCGCTCGGCCGCGCCGTCGACGGCGAGCTGTTTGAGCATGAGATCGACCTTGGTGCGACGCAGCCCGGTGGATGCCTCCAGCGCCGCCGCCGTGACGGCCTCGGCCTCACCCGGCAGCGCCTCCAGCAGGGTGGTCATCTGCTGCGGATCGGGGATCGACGCGGTCGCGAAGTAGTCCCAGATCCGGTCGTCGGTGCCCGAGGCGAGCAGCATGACCACCGCCTCGTCGAGCGCACGCCCGGCACGGCCGACCTGCTGGTAGTACGACACCGGCGAGGGAGGTGAACCGAGGTGGACGACGAAGCCGAGGTCGGGCTTGTCGTAGCCCATGCCGAGCGCCGACGTCGCCACGAGCGCCTTCACCTCGTTGGCGCGCAGCGCATCCTCGAGCCGCTGGCGCTGATCGGCGTCGAGCTGGCCGGTGTAGGCCGCGACGGGGTAATCGGGGCCTTTCACCGCTTTGATCGCGGTGACCAACCGATCCGTGTCGGCGACGGTGAGCGCGTAGACGATCCCCGAACCGGGCAGCCTGTCGATGTTCTCGGCGACCCACGCGTACCGCTGGATGGGGGAGAGGCCGTCGAGCACGCCCAGGTGCAGCGACTTGCGAGCCAGTGGTCCGCGCAGGACGGTCGTGTGCTCGCCCAGCTGGGCGGCGACGTCGGCGGTCACCCGCTCGTTGGCGGTCGCGGTCGTCGCGAGCACGGGGGAGCCCGGCTGCAGCTCGCGCAGGACGTCGGCGACGCGCCGGTAGTCGGGCCGGAAGTCGTGTCCCCAGTCGGAGATCGCGTGGGCCTCGTCGATGACCAGCAGGCCCAGTCCGGGGCCGGCCGAATCCGTCAGGGCGTCGAGCACGCGGCGCCCGAAACCCGGATTGGCCAACCGCTCGGGGGAGACCAGCAGGACGTCGATCTCGTTGGCGCGCAGCGCGTCCTCGACGGCGTTCCACTCGTCGAAGTTCGACGAGTTGATCGTGGCCGCGGTCAATCCGGCGCGGCCGGCCGCCGCCACCTGGTCGCGCATCAGCGCGAGCAGCGGGGACACGACGAGGGTGGGCCCACCGCCGGCCGCCCGGCGCAGCGCCGTCGCGACCCAGTACACCGCCGACTTGCCCCACCCGGTCGCCTGTACGACCAGCACGCGGGCCCCCGGCTCGACAAGTTTGCCGACCGCTGTCAGCTGGTCCTCGCGCAGCTGCGCCGACGGTCCGGCGAGTGCGTGGATCACGTCGGCGGCCGTCTGCTGCTGTGCCGCGTCGAGTGCCATGGGTGAACAGTAACGACCGCCGCGGACACGGGTAAGGTCAGCGGCGTGCGCGTACTCGTCATCGGCTCGGGCGGCCGTGAACACGCCCTGCTCCTCGGCCTCGCCGCCGACCCCGCCGTTACCGAGCTCTTCGCGGCGCCCGGCAACGCCGGTACGTCCGCCGTCGCGACCAACCACCCCGTCGACGCCTCGTCCGCCGAGTCGGTGGTGGCGCTGGCGCAGAAGCTGGGCGCCGACCTGGTGGTGATCGGCCCGGAGGTGCCGCTGGTGCTCGGCGTCGCCGATGCGCTGCGCGCGGCGGGCATCGCCGTCTTCGGCCCCAACAAGGCGGCCGCCCAGATCGAGGGCTCCAAGGCCTTCGCCAAGGACGTCATGGCCGCCGCCGGGGTGCGGACCGCGCACGCGGAGGTGGTCGACAA
Organism: Gordonia sp. (in: high G+C Gram-positive bacteria); assembly: GCF_047602025.1. Classification (GTDB taxonomy): domain Bacteria; phylum Actinomycetota; class Actinomycetes; order Mycobacteriales; family Mycobacteriaceae; genus Gordonia. Next base: position 416,122 of record NZ_JASGII010000001.1, read on the forward strand.
CCCCGCCAACCTCGACGCAGCGCTCGACCGCTTCGGGCCGACCTGGGTGGTCAAGGACGACGGTCTGGCGGCCGGCAAGGGCGTCGTCGTCACCACCGATCGCGCGAAGGCCCGTGACCACGCCGCCGAGTGCCTGGAGGCCGGTCACCCGGTGCTGCTGGAGTCCTTCCTCGACGGCCCCGAGGTCTCGCTGTTCTGCCTCGTCGACGGCGAGACCGTCGTGCCGCTCATCCCCGCCCAGGACCACAAGCGCGTCGGCAACGGCGACACCGGCCCCAACACCGGCGGCATGGGCGCCTACACGCCGCTGCCGTGGCTGCCCGACGAAACGGTCACCCAGATCGTCGACGAGATCGTCAAGCCCGTCGCCGCCGAACTGGTCAAGCGCGGCACCCCGTTCAACGGCCTGCTCTACGCCGGACTGGCGATCGGGGCCGACGGTCCGGCCGTCGTCGAGTTCAACGCCCGCTTCGGCGACCCCGAGACGCAGGCGGTCCTCGCGCTGCTGCGCTCCCCGCTCGGCCAGGCCCTTAACGCCACCGCCACCGGGACCCTCGCCGACCTGCCGCCGCTGGAATGGGTCGACGGCGCCGCGGTGACCGTCGTGCTGGCCGCGGAGAACTATCCGGGCACCCCGCGCACCGGCGACGTCATCACCGGCGCCGACGGGGAGGGCATCCGGCACGCGGGCACCGCCGTCGACGCCGATGGCAAGACGGTGTCCGCCGGTGGGCGCGTGCTCGCCGTCGTCGGGACGGGCAAGGACCTGGCCGAAGCGCGCGAGCAGGCCTACGACCGCCTCGCGGGCGTCAAACTGCCCGGCGGGCACCATCGCGACGACATCGGGCTCGCGGCGCTCGAGGGCCGCATCAGCCTCTGACCGGCGGCAGCGCCACCTCGTCGGCCAGCGCGGTCGGTCAGCGCGCGAGGTTGCGGCCCAGGAACATCACGTGGTCGGGCAACACGCTGCGCCAGTACCGGTTGCCGTGGCCGCCGGGGGCGACGCCGAACGCGGCCGGCGGGTGCAGATCGGCCGCCCACTGGCGCGTGTAGGTGAAGAACTGGTCGCTGCTGCCGATGGTGATCATCAGCGGGATCTTCGCGAACGCCTTGTGCTGGTTGAACAGCGAATTGGCCTGGTAGTCATCGGGGCCGTCGAAGGCGCGCTGCGGCACCATGTTCGGATCGCCCCACAGGGCCGGTGAACTGACCGAGACGGCGCGCACGCGCGGCGCCCCGATGAGCGAGGCGAGGCGCAGCGCGCCGTAGCCGCCCATCGACCAGCCGTACAGGCCGATCCGGTCCGTGGTCAGGCGCAACTCGGAGTTGCTCGCCAGCATCGGCAGGAACTCCTCGAGGACCATGGCGGCGCCGTCGGTGCCGTCGGTCCGGTGATGCCAGTAGTTGGCGCCGCCGTCGACCGCGGCCAGCGCGAACGGCGGGTTGCCCTCGTCGACGTAGGCCTGCAGCGCGTTCTGCATCTGCAGTCGGCGGCCGAAAATGGTGCGCTCGTTGGTGTTGAGGGCGTGCAGGATGACGACGACGGGCAGCTTGCCGGTCACGCCGTTGGGGCGCGCGACGGCCCATCGGGTGGGGCGCCCGAGCATCTTCTTCGACACGAAGCTGCCGGTGATGATCGGCGGGCCGGGGACCGGCTTGTTGTCCTGCGGGTCGACGGGCAGCACGTCGTCGGCGCGCTGCTCCTCGATCTCCTGCTCCTTGGCGGCCGGTTTGTCGTCGTCATCGGTCGAGCACGCGGCCAGGCCGGCGACGGCTGCCGCACTCAGGCCGGTGATCAGCGCGGTGCGGCGGGTGATCAGATGGCGGCCGGGCTCGGCGTCGGCATCCGCTGGATCGGGGACGGGCGGGGTCGTTGTCATAACGATTCCAAAGAATACGTGTGCTCTCTGAAAGTGCGATGAGCACTCGCCAACATTGGCCCGATCACCGTCGACGGCGTCGTTAGACTCGGGACCAGAACACATCCGAGTCGGCAGGGAGCGCGTGCGATGAAGGCGAATCACGAGGTCACCAACCAGGTGCCGCCGCTGCAGGGCTACGACGTCGCCGGCTACCCGGTGCTCACCGAGTACCTGGACCGCGTCGGGGCCGGGGAATCGTTGCCCGAGCTGCACGAGGTCGGGGTCATGGCCGGGTCGCCGGAGTGGATCACCGTCGGCGACCTGGCCGAGGAGCACCCGCCGGTCCTGGAGACCCACGACCGGTACGGAAACCGCATCGACCTGGTGCGCTACGACCCGTCGTACCACCGGCTGATGGAGACGGCGGTCGCCCGCGGCATGGCCGGGCACCCGTGGGCCGCCGCAGATCCGCACGCCCACCTGGTGCGCGCCGCCAAGTTCGGGGTGTGGGCCTCGGTCGACGCCGGCCACGGCTGTCCGATCTCGATGACCTACGCGGTCGTGCCCGCCCTGCGGCACAACCCCGAGCTCGCCAAGCTGTACGAACCCGGCCTGACCTCCTCGGTCTACGAGCCCGAGCTGACCGTGCCCGCCGAGAAGGCGGGACTGATCGCCGGCATGTCGATGACCGAGAAGCAGGGCGGCTCCGACGTGCGCGCCAACACGACCACCGCGGTGGCCCAGGCCGACGGCAGCTACCTGATCACCGGGCACAAGTGGTTCACCTCGGCGCCCAACTCCGACCTGCTGCTCGTCCTCGCGCAGACCCCGGAGGGGCTGTCGTGCTTCTTCGTGCCGCGCATCCTGCCCGACGGCAGTCGCAACAACATCTTCCTGCAGCGGTTGAAGGACAAGCTGGGCAACCACTCCAACGCGAGCAGCGAAGTGGAGTACCACGACGCCGTGGGGTGGCTGGTGGGCGATCCGGGCCGCGGCGTGCGGACCATCATCGAAATGGTGAACATGACCCGGCTCGACTGCACGATCGCGTCGGCGGCGGTCATGCGCAACGGGACGACTGCCGCCGCGCACCACGCCGCCTACCGGAGTGCGTTCGGCGCCAAGCTCGTCGACCAGCCGCTCATGCGCAACGTCCTCGCCGACCTCCACGTCGAAGCCGAGGCGGCCACCCTCACCGCCCTGTGGCTCGCCGACCTCACCGACCGCGCCCTCGTCGACGACCGCGCCGCGCAACTGCGCCGCATCAGCCTGGCCGTCAGCAAGTACTTCATTTGCAAGCGTGCGCCGATGCACGCGGCCGAGGCGCTCGAGTGCCTCGGCGGCAACGGCTACGTCGAGGATTCGCGGATGCCGCGGCTGTTCCGCGAATCGCCGCTCATGTCGATCTGGGAGGGGTCGGGCAACGTCGCCGCGCTCGACACCCTGCGGGCGATAGGGCGCGATCCGCAGACCCTGACGGTCCTGCTCGAAGAACTCGACGCCGCAGCCGGTGCCGACGCCCACTACGACGCGGCGCTGACGACGCTGAAGAACGCGTTCGCCGATCCGGCGTCGTTGGAGTACCGCGCCCGCCACCTCGTCGGACAGATGGCGACGATGCTCTCCGCGTCGCTGCTCATCCGATACGGCCACCCGGCGGTCGCCGATGCGTTCACCGCCAGCCGCCTCGACGGCTCGTGGGGAGCGGTGTACGGCACCCTCGGCGACGGTGTCGACACGACCGCGCTGATCGCGCGGGCCACCCCGAAGCTCTGACCTTCCCCCGCAACCCGGCTTGCGGCGCCGCCGGGTGCGTTAGCCTTGGGCCCGAGCTTGAGTGCTCGAGCTTGTGAAGAAGGGACAACCGTGGGAACCACAGCAACCTCGACGAAGATCGCGGCCACCGCTGCCGCCCTGACGATCGCCGGCGGTCTGGCGACGGTCGGCGCTTCGGGCGCCGACGCCGTGCCGAGCGGACGCGTCGATCCGGGCGCGCGGTTCTCCTCGAGCACCTACGGCACCGGGTGCACCTACCCGATGACGGTCGCGGTGAACTCCTCGGGCCGCGTCACCTTCTGGGAGAAGAAGGCCGGGCGGGGCAACCCGCCGCTGTTCATCGGCTGGGCCTGGCCCGACGGCGCCACCGCGGCGGTGACCTGGCGCCCGCAGCGCATCGGCGTGCGCCAGCTGTACGCGGTGCAGCGCGGTTACCGCTCGAACTACACCACCGTCCAGGTCGGCCAGGGCTTCGGCATCGCCGGCGTCTGCACCTCTTTCGCGGGCTAGCCGAAACCGCCTCGGCGGCGGCGCCCGCTGTGGCACGGTGACTGCCATGGCTGCCGCGACTCCCAAAGGTCTGGCACGCCGCCAACTCCTTGCCGAGGCGGCGGGCGCGCTGCTGATGCAGCACGGTCACGAGGCCGTGCGCCACCGCGCCGTCGCCCAGCGGGCCGGCCTGCCGCTGGCCTCGACGACGTACTACTTCGATTCGCTCGACGAGCTGCTGCGCGCTGCCGTCGAGTACACCTGCGAGGTGGACGCGCGCGAGATGACCGCCCGGTGCGACGCGTTGCCCGCGCAGTCCCGGGGTGCGCGCGACACCGCCGCCGCGCTGGCCGAGGTGTTCGTCGGGGACGACTCCGCCTCCCGTCTGACGACCCGTTACGAACTGTTCGTCCTGGCCGCCCGCCACCCCGAATTGGCCGCGCTGATCGCCGCCCGGCGCGACCGCATGGCCGAAGTCGCCGCCCGGGTGCTGGCGAAGTCGCAGCGGCGCAGCGCGCCGGCCGGGGTGCAGAGCCTGATCGCCTTCGAGAACGGCGCCCTGCTCGAATCCATCGCCGCCGCGGCCGAGGACCGCAAGGACCCGATCGGCGCCCTCACCGAGGTGATCACGGGCGTTGTCGACGTACTGGCGCCCGCCCTCCCGGCCGCGGCCGCCGTCGCCGCGGGCGACTGACTAAACTGGCCGCGTGGCCAAACCTGAGATCGCCAATGTCCTAGCCGGCCGGTACGCGTCGGCGGAGCTCGCCGACATCTGGTCCCCGCGCACCAAGATCGCCGCCGAGCGCCGCCTGTGGATCGCGGTGATGGCCGCGCAGCGCGAACTCGGCATCGACATCCCGGACGGGGTGATCGAAGACTACGAGCGCGTCGTCGACCAGATCGACCTCGACTCCATCGCCGCGCGCGAGAAGATCACCCGCCACGACGTGAAGGCGCGCATCGAGGAGTTCAACGACCTCGCCGGCCACGAGCACATCCACAAGGGGATGACCAGCCGTGACCTCACCGAGAACGTCGAGCAGCTGCAGATCCTGCAGTCGCTGAAGCACGTGCACGCCCACGGCGTCGCGGTGCTCGCCCGGATCACCGATCGCGCCGTCCAGTACTCCGACCTGGTGATGGCCGGCCGCAGCCACAACGTTGCGGCGCAGTCGACGACGCTGGGCAAGCGGTTCGCCTCGGCCGCCGACGAGATGATGATTGCGCTGCAGCGCCTCGAAGAGCTCATCGCCCGTTACCCGCTGCGCGGCATCAAGGGCCCGATGGGCACCGCCCAGGACATGTTGGACCTGCTCGACGGCGACGCCGCGAAGCTCGGTCGGCTCGAAGGCCTGGTCGCCGATCACCTCGGCTTCGCCGCCGCGCTGACCTCGGTCGGCCAGGTGTACCCGCGCTCGCTGGACCACGACGTCGTGTCGGCGCTGGTGCAGACGGCGGCGGCGCCGTCGTCGCTGGCGATGACCATCCGCCTGATGGCCGGCCACGAGCTGGTCACCGAGGGCTTCCAGCCGGGCCAGGTCGGCTCGTCGGCCATGCCGCACAAGATGAACACCCGCAGCTGCGAGCGCGTCAACGGGCTGGCGGTCGTGCTGCGCGGTTACGGCTCGATGGCCGCCGAGCTCGCCGGCTCGCAGTGGAACGAGGGGGACGTGTTCTGCTCGGTCGTGCGCCGCGTCGCGCTGCCCGATGCGTTCTTCGCCATCGACGGGCTGATGGAGACCTTCCTGACCGTCCTCGCCGAGTTCGGTGCCTACCCGGCCGTGATCAACAACGAGCTCGACCGCTACCTGCCGTTCCTGGCGACCACCAAGGTCCTCATGGCGTCGGTGCGTGCCGGTGTCGGCCGCGAGACCGCGCACGAGGCCATCAAGGAGAACGCGGTCGCCGTCGCGCTCGCGATGCGCGAGAAGGGCGCCAAGCCGGATCTGCTGGACCGCCTCGCCGCCGACGACCGCATCCCCCTGGACCGCGCGCAGCTCGACGAGGCGCTCGCCGACAAGACGGCGTTCATCGGTGCCGCGCAGTCGCAGGTGGCCGATGTGGCCGCCGCCGTCGAGAAGGTCGTCGCGCGCTACCCGGACGCGGCCACGTACGTTCCGGCACCCATCCTCTAGGCGCTGCACGAATTGCTCGACGCTCCCGTAGCCCGGGAAGCGTTTGGCTGCCGGTGGAGCGTTTGTGGTCGGCAACTAGGCTCGACGTATGCGCCCTGAACTGGACTCCTACGCGCACGTCGCGTCGGGCAAGGTCCGCGACATCTACCGGATCGACGACGAGACGCTGCTCATGGTCACCTCCGACCGGATCAGCGCCTACGACTTCGTCCTGGACACCCCGATCCCGGACAAGGGGCGGGTGCTGACGGCGACCAGCTTCTTCTGGTTCGACCACCTCGGCGTGCCCAACCACCTGGCCGGCGGGCCCACCGACGAACGCATCCCCGCGGCCGTCCTCGGCCGCTCGATGGTCGTCAAAGACCTGCCGATGGTCGCCGTCGAATGTGTCGCCCGCGGCTACCTCACCGGCTCCGGCCTGATCGACTACACCGCCACCGGCAGCGTCTGCGGCATCGAGCTGCCCGCGGGCCTGGGCGAGGCGAGCAAACTGCCCGAACCGATCTTCACCCCCGCGTCGAAGGCGGAGATCGGCGACCACGACGAGAACATCACCTACGAGCAGGTCGTCGACCTGGTGGGCGCGGACCTCGCGGCCGACCTCAAGGCGACCACGTTGGACGTCTACGGGCGCGGCTGCGACCTCGCCGCGCGGCGCGGCATCATCCTCGCCGACACCAAGTTCGAGTTCGGGCAGGCCGCCGACGGCTCGCTGGTCCTCGCCGACGAGGTGCTCACCCCCGATTCGTCCCGCTACTGGGACGCGTCCACCTACGTCGCCGGCCGGGTGCAGCCGTCCTTCGACAAGCAGATCGTGCGCAACTGGCTCACCAGCGACGCCGCCGGATGGGACCGGCACGGCGATACCCCGCCGCCGCCCCTGCCCGCCGACGTGGTGCAGCGCACCCGGGCGCGCTACATCGAAGCCTACGAACGGTTGTCGCAGCAGAGCTTCGCCGATTGGCCCGGCGCGGGAGACGACGAGTGAGCAAGACCGACAACGCCGTGACGCCGCCCGTCGCGAAGAAGGTCCCCACCGAGCGCGTCCACCACGGCGACGTCGTCGTCGACGACTACACGTGGATGGCCGACAAGACCGACCCGGAGGTGATCGCCTACCTCGAGGGTCAGAACGCGTTCGTCGAGGCGCAGACCGCGCACCTGAAACCGCTGCAGGACGCGATCTTCGGGGAGATCAAGTCGCGCGTGCAGGAGACCGACATGTCGGTGCCCACCCGCATCGGCGACTACTGGTACTTCACCCGCACCGAGGAGGGCAAGCAGTACGGCATCTCCGCGCGCTGCCCGGTTGCCGGGCCCGACGACTGGGACGCCCCGACGATCAGCCCCGGCGAGCAACTGCCCGGCGAGCAGGTCGTCGTCGACGCCAACGCCGAGGCGCAGGGGCACGACTTCTTCAGCCTCGGCGCCGCGACGGTCAGCGAGGACGGCCGGTGGCTGGCGCTGTCCACCGACACCGTCGGCAACGAGCGGTACACGCTGCGCATCCGCAACCTCGCCACCGGGGAAGAACTGCCCGACACGATCGCCGACACCGCCGGCGGCGCGCTGTGGTCCCGCGACGCGAAGTACCTGTTCTACCTGACCGTCGACGACGCGTGGCGCCCGGACACCGTGTGGCGGCACGAGGTGGGGTCGGGGAAGCCCGACGTACAGGTCTTCCACGAGCCCGACGAGGGGTACTGGGTCGGCATGGGCGGCGCCCGCAGCCGCGCGTACATCTTCATCGGCGCCGGCTCCAAGACGACGTCGGAGGTCTACGCGATCCCGACGAGCGACCCCACCGCGGAGCCGGTGAGCCTGGCCCCGCGCGTCCCCGACGTCGAGTACGAGGTCGACCACGCCATCATCGCCGGCCGCGACTACTTCCTGTTCACGCACAACGGCGTCGGACCCGACGGCGAGAAGGCCGAGAACTACGCCGTCGACATCGCCCCGGTCGACGACCCGGCGGCGCGGACGCCGCTGCTGTCGCACGACCCGACGCGGCGCATCGAGGACGTCGAGGCCTTCGCGGACTACCTGGTCCTGAGCTATCGCGCCGATGCGCTGCCCAAGATGGCGATCGCGGATCTGCGGCGGATCAACGGCATCCCCACCGCCGCCGACTTCGCCGAGGTCCGCTTCGACCAGCCGCTGTCGGCGGTCGGGCCGGGCGGCAACCCGGAGTGGTCCGCACCGAAGCTGCGGATCGGCTACACCAGCTTCATCGAGCCCACCGAACTGCTCGAACTCGACGTCGCGACCGGCGAGCGCACCCTGCTCAAGCGGCAGATCGTGCTCGGCGGATACGACCCCGACGATTACGAGCAGTCGCGCGTGTGGGCCACCGCCGAGGACGGCACGAAGATCCCCGTTTCGCTCGTCCGTCGCAAGGGCACGCGGGATTCCGCTGGGCCGGCCCCGATGCTGCTCTACGGCTACGGGTCCTACGAGCACAGCATCGACCCGTCGTTCTCCATCTCCCGGCTGTCGATGCTCGACCGGGGCCTGGTCTTCGCCGTCGCGCACGTCCGCGGCGGCGGCGAGATGGGGCGGCACTGGTACGAGGACGGCAAGAAGCTCGCCAAGCGCAACACCTTCACCGACTTCATCGCCGTCGCCCGGCACCTCATCGACACCGGCGTCACCGATCCGCGGCACCTGGTGGCCGAGGGGGGCAGTGCGGGCGGCCTGCTGATGGGCGCCGTCGTCAACGAGGCGCCCGAACTGTTTCACGGCATCGTCGCCGCCGTGCCCTTCGTCGACGCCCTCAACTCGATTCTCGACCCGAGTCTGCCGCTCACGGTCATCGAGTGGGAGGAGTGGGGCAACCCGCTCGCCGATCCCGAGGTCTACGCGTACATGAAGTCGTATTCGCCGTACGAGAACGTGCGCGCGGTCGACTACCCGGCCATCCTCGCGCTCAACTCGCTCAACGACACCCGCGTGCTGCACACCGAGGCGGCCAAGTGGGCGGCCAAGCTGCAGGACCAGACCACCGGCACGGCCCCCATCCTGCTGAAGACCGAGATGAAGGCCGGGCACGGCGGCGTCAGCGGCCGGTACAAGCAGTGGGAGCAGACCGCCTTCGAGCTGGCCTGGATCCTCGAGCAGAGCGGGGCGGTCGATGACTGATCTCGCCGGCATCCTCGCGGACCTGCGCATCCCCGTCGTCGGGGCACCGATGGCCGGTGCCGCCGGCGGCCGCCTCGCCGCGGCGATCACCGCGGGCGGTGGACTGGGCCTGATCGGCGTCGGCAACGTCGCGACCGTCGACCAGGTGCGCGAGCAGTGCGGGCTCGCCGACGGTCAGCGCGTCGGCATCGGGCTGATGTGCTGGTCGCTGCCGCAGAACCCGGCCCTGCTCGACGCCGCGCTGGAGGTCCGGCCGGTGGTCGTGAGCCTGAGCTTCGGCGACCCGCGCCCCTACCTGCCGAAGGTGCACGACGCTGGCGCGGCAGTCATCGCCCAGGTCGGCACGCGGGCCGAGGCGCTCGACGCGCTCGACGCCGGGGTCGACGGACTCGTGGTCCGCGGTGCCGAGGGCGGCGGCCACGGTCGCGGCGTCGTGTCGACGCTGCCGCTGCTGCAGCAGGTCCTCGACCTCACCGACCGGCCCGTCCTCGTCGGCGGGGGAGTGGGCACCGCGCGCGGCCTGGCCGCGGTGCTGGCGGCGGGTGCCGCCGCCGCGTGGGTGGGGACGCCGTTCGCCGCCAGCGCGGAGAGTTTGTTCCGACCCGAGCTCAAAGAGGCGGTCGTCGCCGCCGACACCGACCAGACGGTCTACACCCGCGCCTTCGACATCGCCCAGCGCTTCGACTGGCCGGAGATCTACGGCGGTCGCGCCCTGGCCAACGACTTCAGCGACCAGTGGGCCGAGCGCACCGACGCCCTGGAAGCGGCGGTGACCGACGAGCTGACGGCGCAGATCAAGCAGGCTCGCGTGGACGCCGACCTGTCACTCGCACCGGTCTACGCCGGCGAGTCCGCCGGACTGGTCGACCGACCGCGCACCGCCGCCGAGGTCCTCGACGACTTCGCGTCGTTCCGCGACCACCTGCGGGCCGCGCAGCGCTGGCTGGACTAGCTGAACCGGACGTTCAGCGTCGCCATGCCGAAGATCTTCTTGCCGGCCGACTTCGCCGTCAGGATGATCACGCCGCTGCGGGTCTCCGGGTCCAGCGACTTGATGCGGCCGCCGAACTCGATGTCGCCCTTGCCGTCGGCCGGCACGATCGCCGGCGACGACAGGCGCACCTGGTACTTGGTGACCGCGCCCGGATCGCCGGTCCACTCGGCGATGTAGCCGGCGCCCAGGCCCATGGTGAGCATGCCGTGGGCGATCACGTCGGGCAGGCCGGCCAGCTTGGCGATCGACTCGTCCCAGTGGATCGGGTTGGCGTCGCCGGCCACGCCGGCGTAATTGACGAGGTCGCCGCGCGAGAGGTGGGTGTGGTGCTCGGGCAGCTGGTCGCCGACCGACAGGTCGTCGAAGTTCCGGCTGGCCGGGGTGCGCGTCAGGCCGCCCTGGGCGATCGTCCGCGGCCCCTCGTCGCGGACCTCCTTCACGTACTCGCCGGCCGACTCCGCCGTCGACATGTCGACGTCGTGCATCATCACCTTCGACACGGCCTCGGTGATCCCGGGGTCCACCTCGTCGGCGGTGACGCCGACGACCGTGGTGTGCATCGTGTGCACGGTCTCGCCCGAGTTCAGGTCGAGGAACGTGTTGGTGATGGTGATCATGTCCTTGCCGGCGATGCGGCGCACCGACGACAGCTCGACATCGGTGTGCAGGTGGTCGCCGACGGTGATCGGGCGGTGCTGCTCGAAGACCTGCTCGGTCTGCACGTACGTGTCGTACCCGACGACGACCTCTTCGAGAAGCTTGCGGTTGGCGGCCATCGCGCCGATCGCGGTGAAGGTCAGCGGCGTGATGAGGTGGTCGTACCCCATCTTCTTCGCCGCATCCTCATCCCAGTGCGCCGGGTGGTAGTCCTGCACCGCCCGGGCGTACTCGCGGATCTTCTCGCGCCCGATCTCGTAGGTGTGGTCGGCCTTGTAGTAGTGGCCGACGCGCGCCTGCAGGGCTGGTTCTTCGGGTGCGGTCGTCATCAACTCTCCAACTGTTCGGTTCGAGGTGATCCTAGCCGCGTCAGTGCAGCGCGATGTGCGGGGCCTGATCCATTTCCTCCTCGACGAGGGGGGACGCGATCTTCTTGCGCGGCAGGAAGAACGCGGGGATCAGGGTCAGCGCGACGAGGATCGCGGCGACGGTGAACGGCGTGGTGAACGCGGCCGCGGCCTGCTGGAACCAGTCGTGCGGCGGTTCCGGCGTGGGCGGCTTGAGCCGGTTGTAGACGATCGCCTTCATCGCGTCGGGCTTGGCGGCGAGCGCGCTGAACAGGACCACCGAGATGCCCGCGGTGCCCAGCGAGGTCGAGGCCTGCTGGATCACGTTCATCAGGGTCGTGCCGTCGGGAACCTGCTTGTTGCTCAGGCTCGCCAGGGCGGCGGACATGATCGGCATCATCGTCATGCCCATGCCGAGGCCCTGCACGAACAGGGCGCCGCAGACGATGAGCATCGACGTGTCGGCCTTGAGCTGGGTGAAGGCGATCATGCCGAGCAGGATCAGGGTCAGACCGGTCAACACGACCTTGCCCGGGCCGATCTTGTCGGTGAGCTTGCCGCCGACCGGCATCGACAGCATCGCGCCCAGGCCCTGCGGGGCCAGCAGCAGGCCGGCGGCGAGGGTGGTCTCACCGCGGACGCCGATGAAGTACTGCGGGTAGAGCAGGGTGCTGCCGAAGAAGGCCATGGCGAAGCAGACGCTCGTGATGACCGCGATCGTCAGCGTCCGGTTGCGGAACAGGCGCAGGTCCAGCAGCGGCTTGCGCTTGGTGGTCAACGCGTGGAAGACGAAGGCAATGATCAGCGCGAGACCGATCAGGCCGGGGACCAGGACGCGCGGGGTGGCGAAGGTCTGCTTCTCGCCGGCGCCGGCGATGCCGTAGAGGAACAGCGCGAGGCCGGGAGAGAGCATGGCCAGTCCGAGCCAGTCGATGGTCGGGCGCTCGCCGGTCTCGTCGTTCTTCAGGGCCAGCGATGCGTAGATCAGGGCGATGATGCCGATCGGGATGTTGATCAGGAACACCCAGTGCCACGAGGCCTTCTCGATCAGCAGGCCGCCGAGGATCGGGCCGCCGATCGGGCCGAGCAGCATCGGGATGCCGAGGACGGCCATGACCGAGCCGACGCGTTCGGGGCCGGCCGCCTTGGTGAGGATCATCATGCCGACCGGCATGAGCAGACCGCCGCCGAGGCCCTGCAGCGCCCGGAAGGCCACCAGCGAGGGCATGTTCCAGGCGAGGGCGCACAGCGCCGAGCCGATCAAGAACAGCACCAGCGAGGTCAGATAGACCTTCTTGGTGCCGAACCGGGTCGCGGCCCACGAGGCCAGCGGGATCACCGTGGCCAGCGCCAGGGTGTAGGCGGTCATCGACCAGGCTGCGCCGGCCTGATTGGTCTTGAACACCGTTTGGAAGGTGTCCTGGGCGACCGCGACGACGGTGACGTCGAGGATCGACATGATCGAGCCGAGGACGACGACACCGGCGACGATCAAGACATGCTTGTCGAGCTTGGTGTCCGGCGCCTTGGCGGCTGCTGGGGAACTCATCGGATCAGCTTTCTGTAGTGGGTTCGGGGGAGGCGAAGTAGTCGGTGTCGCCGTGCAGGACGGGGTCGAGCGCCGCGGTGAGCGCATCGGCGACGTCGCCGGGCAGTCGGTGGCAGATCGCGCGCAGCACGTCCTCGCGCTGGTCGACCGCGGTGGTGACGAAGCGGTGGCCGTCGTCGGTCAACGACACCCGCTTGACGCGGCGGTCCTGCGGATCCTCGCGCCGGTCGGTGTAGCCGAGGCCGACGAGCTTGTCGACGACGCGGCCGGTGGCGGCCACCGACAGCCCGATCGCGTCGGCGAGTTCGTTCATGGACATCGCCGTGCCGCGGGAGCCCAGCTCCATCAGGGTGCGGAACTGGGAGAAGGTCAGATCGGCCTCGACGACCTCGGTCATCGACGACGACTTCGCGGCGCACATCATCCGCTCGAACAGGGACGACAGGGCGGTATAGACCCGCTCCTGACTCTCCTGCGCGGAAACCTCAGATGATTGCACCCGCAGAACTATAACGCAGACGCAACTATTGTCAATGTGCAACCAACTGTGACGCAGGTCATGGCCGCTGAGTAGGGTGGGGCCATGGCCAACATCAAGAGCATCCCCGTGACCACCCTCGACGGCTCGCCGCTGGACCTGTCGTCCTTCGCCGGACCGCTCCTCGTCGTCAACGTCGCCAGCAAGTGCGGTCTGACCCCGCAGTACGCCAAGCTCGAAGAGTTGGCGAAGACCTACGGCCCGCAGGGGCTGACCGTCGTCGGCATGCCGTGCAACCAGTTCATGGGCCAGGAACCGGGCAGCGCCGAGGAGATCGCCACCTTCTGCTCGACGACCTACGGGGTGACCTTCCCGCTGCTGGAAAAGGCCGACGTCAACGGCGACGACCGCCACCCGCTCTACGCCGAGCTGACCCAGGCCCCCGACGCCGCCGGTGAGGCCGGCGACATCACGTGGAACTTCGAGAAGTTCCTCGTCGACTCCGACGGCGAGGTGGTGGCCCGCTTCCGGCCGACCGTCGAGCCCGACGCACCCGAAGTCGTCAGTGCCATCGAGGCGGCGCTGTAACGCACTGGGTAAGCTAGCGCCCATGGCGCGAGTAGTGGTGGACGTGATGCCCAAGACCGAGATCCTCGATCCGCAAGGGCAGGCCATCGTCGGCGCGCTCGGGCGCCTCGGCTTCGACGGGATCAGCGACGTCCGACAGGGCAAGCGGTTCGAGCTGGAGGTCGCCGACACCGTCGACGACACGGCCCTGGAGAAGATTGCCGCCGACGTCCTCGCCAACACCGTCATCGAGGACTACACCGTCACCCGCGTGCAGGTGAAGAGGTGACAGCCCGCGTCGGTGTGATCACCTTCCCCGGCACCCTCGACGACGTCGACGCGGCCCGGGCGGTCCGCTACGCCGGTGCCGAGGCCGTCTCCCTCTGGCACGCCGACGCCGACCTCAAGGGCGTCGATGCGATCGTCGTCCCCGGCGGCTTCTCCTACGGCGACTACATGCGCGCCGGCGCCATCGCCAGCCTCGCCCCCGTGATGGGCTCGGTCATCGAGGCCGCCCGCGGCGGCACTCCGGTGCTCGGCATCTGCAACGGCTTCCAGATCCTGTGCGAGGCAGGCCTCCTGCCCGGTGCGCTCACCCGCAACCAGGGCCTGCACTTCGTCTGCCGCGACCAGTGGCTGCGCGTGGAGAACACGTCGTCGGCGTGGACCTCGCGGTTCGAGCCGGGCGCGGAGATCCTCGTCCCGCTCAAGTCCGGCGAGGGTCGCTACGTGGCCGGCAAGGACGTTCTCGACGAGTTGGCCGGCGAGGGCCGCATCGCCTTCACCTATGCCGGGGACAACCCGAACGGTTCGATGAACTCGATCGCCGGCGTCACCAGCGCCGACGGCCGCGTCGTCGGCCTCATGCCGCACCCCGAGCACGCCATCGAGGCGCTCACCGGACCCAGCGACGACGGCCTGGGCCTGTTCTACTCGGTCCTCGACGCGGTGCTGGCCAAGGCCTAGCCGTGGCCCGCAAGTCGCTGCCCACCACCGCCACCGCGGCGGGGATGGCCGAATTCATCGACGCGTCGCCGTCGCCCTTCCACGTGTGCGCGACGGTCGCCGACGTGCTGCTGGGCGCCGGCTACGCCGAGCTCCGCGAGACCGACGCGTGGACCGGCGATGCGGGTCGCTACTTCGTGCGCCGCGGCGGGTCGATCATCGCGTGGCGGACCGCAGGCGAGGGCCGGCCGGCCTTCCGCATCGTCGGCGGCCACACCGACAGCCCCAACCTCCGCGTCAAGCAGCAGTTCGACCGCACCGCGGCGGGAGTGGCGACAGTCGCGCTCGAGCCCTACGGCGGCGCCTGGCTCAACTCCTGGCTCGACCGTGACCTCGGCCTGTCCGGGCGGGTGTCGATCCTCGGCGCGGGTGGTCCGACCGAGCGCCTGGTGAAGTTCGACGAGCCCCTGCTGCGGGTGTCGCAGCTGGCCATCCACCTGTCCGAGGACCGCAAGGGCGTCACCCCCGATCCGCAGCGCCACCTCGACGCGATCTGGTCGACCGATCCCGCCGGCCCCGGGCTGCGCGACTTTCTCGCGAAGCACCTGGGCGTCGGCACCGACGACCTGCTCGGTTGGGAGCTGATGGTCCACGACGTCGAGCCGTCACGCATCGTCGGCGCGCGGCAGGACCTCCTCAGCGCACCGCGCCTGGACAACCAGGGCACCTGCTACGCGGGGCTGCGGGCGCTGCTGGACGCGGCCGAGTCGCCCACCATCGGACTGCTCGCGCTGTTCGACCACGAGGAGGTCGGCAGCGCCTCGCAGCGCGGTGCCGCGTCGGACTTCCTGGTGTCGGTGTGCGAGCGGATCGTCCTGGCCGGCGGCGGCGATCGCGAGGACTTCCTGCGCGCCATGGCCGGCAGCATCTGCGTCTCCGGTGACATGGCCCACGCGACGCATCCGGGCCACGCCGATCGCCACGAGCCCGGCCACCTGATCGCCCTGGGCGGCGGGCCGGTGCTCAAGGTCAATCAGAACCTGCGCTACGCCTCCGACGCCGAGGGCGCCGCGGTGTTCGAGTTGGCCTGTCGACGCGCGGGGGTCCCGATGCAGCGGTATGTGCACCGCGCGGACCTGCCCTGCGGTTCGACCATCGGCCCGATCACGGCGACCCGGACCGGCCTGGTCACCGTCGACGTCGGAGCGCCGCAGCTGGCCATGCACAGCGCGCGCGAGCTGATGGCCGTCGCCGACGTGCCGATGTACTCCGCCGCGCTGCAGGCCTTCTTCGCCGGCTAGACCCGGGATTGCCGGCTAGCCCCGGGATTCAGGACGCGCGCAGCACGGACAGCGTGGCGCCCTGGCGCAGCACGATCTGGCCCTCGACGCTGGTCGCGTTGCCGTTGATCGGCAGCTCCCAGTCGATCTTGCCGGTAGACCCGTTGAACGCGGTCACCTGGTTCTCGTTCCACGCGACGATGACGTTTCCGAAGGATCCGACGCAGCGCAACTCGGCGGGGTTGGTGTCCGGGCGCTGCCGGTCGGGCGCGGGCAGCACGCCGACGCGGGTGCCCCGCTCGTCCAGGCGCATCACGTCGCGGGTGGCGTCCTTGCGGGTGAAGGCGACGAGTCGTCCGCAGGCGAAGGGCTTGGCCTTGGACAGTTCCTTGTCGCTGACCGCCCACAGGGCCTTGGCCTCCGCCGGGTCCCGGACCTCGTAGTGGCCCTCGGCCTGGGTGAGCGTCGCCGAGCCGAGGCCCCAGATCACCGGCAGCGCGGCCGGCCCCGTGGCGACCTGCATGCTGCGGGCGATGTGCGTCGGCTTGGCGACGAGCTTCCCGTGGTGGAAGGCGTGGAAGTCGATGACGCCGCCGGAGCCGCCATGCTCGACCGCCAACCCGGTCGGGTAGACGTGCAGGGTGCAGGGCCCGCAGCTGAGCTTGGTCTTGCCGGTGGCCGGGTCGACCAGCGCGTGGCTGCCGTCGGCGAGCTTGACGTCGAGCGTGTCGATCTCGGGCAGGTAGAGCGGCGTCGCGGCGCTGGCGAAGGACGCGTGCCAGCGCTCCACGCCCTCGGGGGTCGACGCGGTCAACTGGTAACCCACCTGGTTGACCCGGACGAAGTTCTGGCCGACGCCGACGAGGCGGACGGTGTCGTCGAGCGGGCGGGCCGGACCGAGCTTGCCGGCGGCGTCGACCTTGTAGAAGCCGTCGGGAATCCCGTCGCCCAGCTTGGTCGCGCAGGCGACCTCGCCGTGGGCGTTGAAGGCACAGTCGCCGAGACCGGCCTTGACCGGCTTCTCCCAGCGCGACTTGCCGTCGTAACGGTTGACCGCCAGGAAGGCCTTGCCGATGCCCGACGGGTAGGACAGCAGCCACGTCTCGCCGTGGGTGTCGGCGACGTCGACCGGTCCGCTGCCGGGCCCGAATTCGGGGAGGTTGTTCAGGTCGCGGGTCCAGGCGGCCTCCGGCTTGCCCGGGTAGGCGCGCAGCTGGCCGGCGGTGTAGCGCCCGCCGTGCGGAGCGTCGGACTTGATGGCCAGCACGGCGCCGACCGAGGCGATCATCGCGACGATGGCCAACATGACAACGGTGCCGATTCCGAACGGGAGGCGGCTGCGAATCCCGGAGAGCATGCGTAACAGTGAACCACGCTGCGCCACCGGTTAGTTCGCTGGTGGCGTAAGCGGGGGTGGGACGGGGAATGAGTGGGCCCTGCTCGGCGTTGACCAGCGGTAAGCGCCCACAAGAGACGGCGGCGCCGACCGGCGACGATGACCGGTTGGCCCCACGGCCGCCCAACGATTGCAGGCGCGGGTCCAAACACCACTAGAGTGGAAGCAAGCAGGCCGAATCATCGCGCAGAATCCACTGCGCGGACCGCGCAGCGGGGCGCGGGTCGGCCGAGTGGAGCCACGTAAGGGAGAACAATGTTCGAACGGTTCACCGACCGCGCTCGCCGGGTTGTCGTCCTGGCGCAAGAAGAAGCGCGGATGCTCAATCACAACTACATCGGGACCGAGCACATCCTGCTCGGCCTGATCCACGAGGGCGAGGGCGTTGCCGCGAAGGCACTCGAGTCCCTCGGCATCTCGCTGGAGGCCGTGCGCACGCAGGTCGAGGAGATCATCGGGCAGGGCCAGCAGGCCCCGGCCGGGCACATCCCCTTCACCCCGCGCGCCAAGAAGGTGCTGGAGCTCTCGCTGCGCGAGGCCCTGCAGCTCGGCCACAACTACATCGGCACCGAGCACATCCTGCTCGGCCTCATCCGTGAGGGCGAGGGTGTTGCCGCGCAGGTGCTGGTCAAGCTCGGCGCCGACCTGAACAAGGTCCGCCAGCAGGTCATCCAGCTGCTGTCGGGCTACCAGGGCAAGGAGCCGCAGGAGGCGGGCACCGGCGGTCGCAGCAGCGAGTCCGGCACCCCGTCGACGTCGCTGGTCCTCGACCAGTTCGGCCGCAACCTGACCGCCGCCGCCAGCGAGGGCAAGCTCGACCCCGTCATCGGCCGCGAGAAGGAAATCGAGCGGGTCATGCAGGTCCTGAGCCGCCGCACCAAGAACAACCCGGTGCTCATCGGCGAGCCCGGCGTCGGCAAGACCGCCGTCGTCGAGGGGCTGGCCCAGGCGATCGTCAACGGCGACGTGCCCGAGACGCTCAAGGACAAGCAGCTCTACACCCTCGACCTCGGGTCGCTGGTGGCCGGCAGCCGCTACCGCGGTGACTTCGAAGAGCGCCTGAAGAAGGTGCTCAAGGAGATCAACACCCGCGGCGACATCATCCTGTTCATCGACGAGCTGCACACGCTCGTCGGGGCGGGTGCCGCCGAGGGCGCGATCGACGCCGCGTCGATCCTGAAGCCGAAGCTCGCCCGCGGCGAGCTGCAGACCATCGGTGCGACCACCCTCGACGAGTACCGCAAGTACATCGAGAAGGACGCCGCGCTGGAGCGCCGCTTCCAGCCGGTGCAGGTCGGCGAGCCGTCGGTCGAGCACACCATCGAGATCCTCAAGGGTCTGCGCGACCGTTACGAGGCGCACCACCGCGTGTCCATCACCGATGGCGCGCTGGCGGCCGCCGCGTCGCTGGCCGACCGGTACATCAACGACCGCTTCCTGCCGGACAAGGCGATTGACCTCATCGACGAGGCGGGCGCGCGCATGCGCATCCGCCGGATGACCGCGCCGCCGGACCTGCGCGAGTTCGACGAGAAGATCGCCGACGCGCGCAAGGAGAAGGAATCGGCGATCGACGCCCAGGACTTCGAGAAGGCCGCGAACCTCCGCGACAAGGAGAAGCAGCTGGTCGCCCAGCGCGCCGAGCGCGAGAAGCAGTGGCGCAGCGGCGACATGGACGTCGTGGCCGAGGTCGACGACGAGCAGATCGCCGAGGTCCTCGGCAACTGGACCGGTATCCCGGTCTTCAAGTTGACCGAGGAGGAGACGACGCGCCTGCTCCGCATGGAGGACGAGCTGCACAAGCGGATCATCGGCCAGGAGGACGCCGTCAAGGCCGTCTCGAAGGCGATCCGCCGCACGCGTGCCGGCCTGAAGGACCCGAAGCGCCCGTCCGGCTCGTTCATCTTCGCCGGTCCGTCCGGCGTCGGTAAGACCGAGCTGTCCAAGGCGCTGGCGAACTTCCTGTTCGGCGAGGACGACGCGCTCATCCAGATCGACATGGGCGAGTTCCACGACCGCTTCACCGCGTCGCGCCTGTTCGGTGCCCCTCCCGGGTACGTCGGCTACGAAGAGGGCGGCCAGCTCACCGAGAAGGTGCGCCGCAAGCCGTTCTCGGTCGTGCTGTTCGACGAGATCGAGAAGGCCCACCCGGAGATCTACAACTCGCTGTTGCAGGTCCTCGAGGACGGTCGTCTCACCGACGGTCAGGGTCGCACGGTCGACTTCAAGAACACCGTGCTGATCTTCACCTCGAACCTCGGCACGTCCGACATCTCGAAGGCCGTCGGCATGGGCTTCTCGAAGTCCAACGACGACGACTCGCAGTACGAGCGGATGAAGCAGAAGGTCAACGACGAGCTGAAGAAGCACTTCCGCCCGGAGTTCCTGAACCGCATCGACGACGTCATCGTGTTCCACCAGCTGACGAGCGAACAGATCATCGAGATGGTCGATCTGATGATCGGCCGCGTCGAGACGCAGCTCAAGGCCAAGGACATCGAGCTGGAGCTGACCGAGAAGGCCAAGCAGCTGCTGGCCAAGCGCGGCTTCGACCCGGTGCTGGGCGCGCGTCCGCTGCGTCGCACGATCCAGCGCGAGATCGAGGACCAGCTGTCGGAGAAGATCCTCTTCGACGAGGTCAAGCCCGGTCAGATCGTCGTCGTGGACGTCGAGGGCTGGGACGGCGAAGGCGATGGCGACGGTGCCAAGTTCACCTTCACCGGCTCGGAGAAGCCCCGCGAGGTGCCCGACGCCCCGGCCGAGCTGACCGAGGTCGGCGACGCCAAGGGCAAGAAGGCCTGACCGCGGCGCGGTAACGACTATCCGGCCCGGCATCCACTCGGATGCCGGGCCGGAGTCGTCCGGGCGGCATAGGCTGGAGCCCATGAGCGCAGCAAACGCCCAGTGCACGATGTGCCACGGCGAACTCGAGGACGGCTACATCGCCCACTGGAGCAACAACGGCCGCACTGCCATCAACTGGAGCGGGGGCTCGCCGAAGGCGCGCTTCTTCGGCAAGGGCCTGCGGTCGGGCGGCACGCAGGACCGCACGCTGTCGGCGCTGCGCTGCGTGAACTGCGGTCACGTGGAGTTCTTCGCCAACTGAGCCGGTCGCGTCACAAACTCGTCTCGAACCGGCAACGACGCCCGTCCCGGCTGGAAACGGTCAGAGCGGACTCCTACCCTCAAGGGTGTTACTGATGTGACTAATGTGATTTGAGGGGTTTGTCATGGCGCGGACTCGGGCGCAGCGCGGACCGGTGTCGAAGCCGGCGCTCGGTGCTGCCGGAATCGCCGTGGCCGGCATCGCGCTGGCCGTGGCGCTGCCCACCGCCATCACCCCCAACCTGGTCGCAAAGGTCACCAAGCAGTCCTACATCGACGCGGTGCTCCCGGGCGCGGGTCGCAAGGTCACCGTCGTCGTGCAGTCGGCGTCGATGGGCCGCCAGATTCCCGTCACCGTGCTCAAGCCGCGCGACGAGGGCAAGCCCGCCCCGGTCCTGTACCTGCTGAACGGCGCCGGCGGTGGCGAGGACTCGGCCACCTGGGACGCCAAGACCGACTACGAGCGCTTCTTCTCGACCAAGAACGTCTACGTGGCGACCCCGATCGGCGGCGCCTTCTCGTACTACACCGACTGGCAGCGCGACGACCCGGTGCTGGGCCGCAACAAGTGGCAGACCTTCTTGACCAGGGAGCTGCCGCCGCTGCTGAACAAGCAGTTCAAGACCACCGGCGCCAACGCGCTTGCCGGCATCTCGATGGCCGGCACCTCGGTGCTGAACCTCGGCGTCGCCGCCCCGAAGCTCTACCGCTCCGTCGCCGCCTATAGTGGCTGCGCGCGCACCTCCGACCCGCTCGGCCAGGCCTACATCCGCATGGTCGTGTCCGACCGCGGCCGCGGCGACGTCACGAACATGTGGGGCCCGATCGGCGGTCCGGGCTGGATCGCCAACGACCCGTACCTCAACGCCGCACGCCTGCGCGGCACGAAGGTCTACATGACGACCGGCACCGGCATGCCGGGCCGCAACGACACCCTGGGCGCGCCCCTGGTCAACAACGATCCGATCTCCCTGGCCAACCAGGTCGTCGTCGGCGGTCTGATCGAGAGCGCGGTCAACCTGTGCACGCAGCAGATGGCGCAGCGCTTCCGACAGATGCACATCCCGGCGACGGTGATCACCCGCCCGACCGGTACCCACTCGTGGAAGTACTGGGAGGAAGACCTAAAGCGCACGTGGCCGATGATCGCCCGCGATCTCGGCGTCGTGCCGGCCGCGCCGGCGAAGAAGGCCCCGGTGGCGGGCAAGCCGCGAGCGGTGAAGCCGCCGGTCGCCCGCGCTCCGAAAGCGCCGGCCGGGCCGCGGCGCTGATCAGCTGTCGCGGCCGCGCAGCAGCAGGCGGACGGTCAGTTCCATCCGGTTGGTCACGTCGGTGGCCGATGCCCGACGGGTCAGCCACTGGACCAGGTTCGACATCCACACGTCCGCGATGACGCGGGCGATGGCGAAATCCTCTTCATCCGGCTCGCGCTCGGCGCCGACGATGGCGCCGGCGAGCAGGCGGTCGATGGTGTTGGCGACGTTGTCGACCTCGGCGGTCGCCGACGCGTCGGCGAACATGAACGCGCGGGTCATCGCCTCGGTGAGCAGCGGGTCGCGCTGCATCGCGAAGGTGATCATGTCCAGGACCGTCCGCAAGCGCTCGACCCCGGTGGCGCCCACCAGCTGTGAGCGGTCGACGCGCGACTCCACGCGTTCGAGCTCGCGGGCCAGTGCGGTCACCAGCAGGTGGACCTTCGACGGGAAGTAGCGGTACAGGGTGCCGACGGCGACATCGGCCTTCTCGGCGACGGTGCGCATCTGGACGGCGTCGTAGCCGCCCTTGGAGGCGAGGGCCAGCGTGGCGTCGAGGATCCGGCGGCGGCGCTCGCGCTGCGCGGTCGACCCGCCGGTCGCACCGGACGAGGTGGGGGTTTCATCGACGGCGGGCGCGTCGGCACGCTCGTCGGCGTCGGCCTTGGCCGTTGCGGTTCGCGCCATCGTCTCGTCGGTCCTTTCGCTTGCGGCTATCAGTAAATGAGGGCCACATGGCATATTAGAACAGGTTCTAGTTAGTCGTTTCAATAAGACATGCAGGGGAATCCCGTGACAATTGCCACGTCGGCCGAGCAAATCGCGGTCTGCAAGGCCATCGCAGACTGGGCTGCCGCGCGCGATACGACCGCCATCGCCAAGGCCGAGTTGGACGAATCGACCGACGCGTGGCGGGGCCTGTGGCCCGAACTCGCCGAGCTCGGCGTCTTCGCCGCCGCCGCCGATGAGGCCGGTGGCGGACTCGGCGCCCCCTTCGCCGATGCGGCCGCGATGGTCGCCGAGTGCGGTCGCAGCCTGGTCCCCGGACCGATCCTCCCGACGCTGGCCGCCGCGGTCGCCGCGTCGCGCATCGACGGCGGCGCCGAGATCGTCGAGAAGATCATCGCCGGCGAGCTGCCCGTCGTCGTGCCCGCCGACCACTACCGGCTCAGCCGCGACCTGGAGATGACCAACCCCGCCGGTCCGGTCGATCTCGGCCCGGTGCCGGGCTGGGTGCCCGAGGCGGCGCTGCTGCTGGCCATCGTGCTGCCGGGCAAGGGTGTCCGCTGGTACCTGCTGCCGCCGGAGTCCGGCGTCACGGTCGACGCGACGAAGGTCGCCGGTCTCGACGGCACGATGTCGTGCTCGCGGCTCACCCTCACCGGCCTCGACCCGGCGAAGCTGATCGAGTTGCCGCGCGCCGCGCACACCGGCGCGATCCTGGCGGCGGCGAACACCGCCTACCAGTCGGGCGTGGCCAAGTGGTGCCTGGACACCGCCGTCGACTACGCCAAAGTGCGCACCCAGTTCGACGCCCCGATCGGCTCCTTCCAGGCCATCAAGCACATCCTCGCCGACATGCTTTGCCGCAGCGAGCAGCTGTCGGCCGCCGCGTGGGACCAGGCCGGTGCGGTGGACGACCTGCTGGCCGCCGACGACGGCTCCGACGGCCTCGACCTCGGCACCCAGGCCGGACTCGCGACGCTGGTGGGCAACGTGCTGATCGCCGACCTGCCGCTGGCCAACGCCAAGGAGTGCATCCAGGTCCTCGGCGGCATCGGCTTCACCTTCGAGCACGACGCCCACCTCTACCTGCGCTCGGCGCTGGGTGTCCGCGCCGCCCTCGGCGACGCCGCGGCCGACCGTGCCGCGTTGGGCCAGACCGCCATCAACGGCGAGCGCCGGCGCTTCTCGATCGACCTCTCCGAGGTCGAGGACCAGCGCGCCGGGGTGCGCGCCACCGTCGAGCAGATCGCCGCGGCGCCCGAGGCCGACCGCCGCGGCGAACTCGTCCGCACCGGCTATCTCATGCCGCACTGGCCGAAGCCGCACGGCCTGGCCGCCAGCCCCGCGCTGCAGCTGCTCATCGACGCCGAGCTGGACCAGGCCGACGTGCACCGCCCCGACCTCGTCATCGCCGGGTGGGCCATCCCGACGATCCTCGAGCACGGCACGGAGGCGCAGCGCGAGCGCTTCGTCGCGCCGACGCTCGCCGGCGACATCGTCTGGTGCCAGTTGTTCTCCGAGCCGGAGGCCGGGTCCGACCTCGCCTCGCTGCGGACCAAGGCCGTGCGCGCCACCGGGCCGAATGGTGAAGCGGGCTGGCGCCTCACCGGTCAGAAGATCTGGACGTCGCAGGCGCACAACGCCCAGTGGGCGGTCTGCATCGCGCGCACCGATCCCGACGTCCCCAAGCACAAGGGCATCACCTACTTCCTCGTCGACATGGCGTCGGCGGGCATCGACATCCGCCCGCTGCGCGAACTCACCGGCCGCGCCATGTTCAACGAGGTCTTCCTCGACGACGTGTTCGTCCCCGACGACCTGGTCGTCGGCGAGGTCAATAACGGCTGGCGCCTGGCCCGCACGACCCTGGCCAACGAGCGCGTCGCCATGGGCGGCTCCAGCCTGGGCAAGGAGATGGACTCGCTGCTGCGACAGCTGGCCGAACTGGGGCGTCCGCTGACGCCGGGGGAGCTCGGGGAGCTGGGCGGCCTCGTGGCCGACGCTCACAACGGTCGCACCCTCGACGCCCGCTCGGTGTCGCAGCGCCTCGCCGGTCACGATCCCGGCGCCGCGTCGAGCGTGCGCAAGCTGATCGGCGTCGTGCACCGGCAGGGCGTGCCGGACTTCGCGCTGCGCCTGCTCGGCGTCGACGGCATCGCCGCGTCGGAGGCGTCGGAGCTGTTCCTGCTCAACCGGTGCCTGTCGATCGCCGGCGGCACCACCCAGATCCTCAAGACGGCCGCGGCCGAACGGATCCTCGGGATGCCGCGCGGCTGATCGATCAAGCTTCAACACTTGACTTACTTGAATCAAGTAGTCACACTTGATTATCTAATATCAAGTTTCAGGACTTGAGGAGGTCTGCGATGTTCGTGGTGACCGCCGACCAGCGCGCCAGTCGCGCAGACGCCGATCGCGTGCCCGACCTGCTGCGTCGCCACCATGACCTCCCCGCGGTCCGCGGCTTCGAACGCACCGCCGGCGACGAGGTGGAGGCGGTGTTCGGCGACCCCGCCACGGTCGCCTCGGTCGTCGTCGACCTCGTCGCGTCCGGCCACTGGTCGGTGGGCATCGGCGTCGACGACGTCGAGCACCCGCTGCCCGCCCAGACGCGGGCCGGCCGGGGCCCGGCCTTCGAGGCCGCGCGCGCCGCCGTCGAGACCGCCAAGGGCCGTCGGGTGCCGTTGCGGGTCGTCGGGCCGTCCCCGTGGTGCGTGCACGCGCAGACGGCCGCCTGCCTGCTCGTCGACCTGATCGCGTCGCGCAGCGAAGCCGGGCGCGAGGCGGTGGCCCTCGTCGCCGCCGGCGACTCCCAAGCCCAGGCCGCGGAGAAGTTGGGTATCACCCCCCAGGCGATGTCGCTGCGCCTCAAGGCGGCGCGCTGGGATCTGCAGCCCGACAGTCAGACCCTCGTGACAGAGTTGCTCCGACGATGTGAGGAGGACCGATGATCGTCGCCCTGTTCCTCGTGGCCGCCGTCGTGCTCGGACTCGCGGGAGTGCCCGATCGCAACCACCTGGCCGGCGAGTCAAAGCGCACCGACGCCGACATCCGGCGCTTCGACGCCACGATGGCAGCCGTCCTCGCCGCCCTGTTGGCCGGTGCTGCGATCGCCGCCGCCGTCACCGGTCCGCTGGCCGGCTGGGGGCTGGTCGCCGTGCGGGTGCTCGCCGTCGTGGCCGCCGGGGCGACCGGCGGTTACTTCGTCCGGACCGCACTCTCGTTGGGCGGGATCCCGACGCGCAGTGAGAACTACGACGACCCCGACGACGAGCCGCTGCTGCGCGGCGGCCGGGTCATCGGCGTCCTAGAGCGCACCGCGGTCGCCGGCTGCCTGCTGGTCGGCTGGCCCGCCGGCATCGCCGTGATCCTGGGCGTCAAGGGGCTGGCCCGCTTCCCGCAATTGCGCGAGCACCACGCGAGCGAGCAGTTCATCATCGGCACCTTCGCCTCGGTGCTGTGGGCGTGCGCCGCCGCGGGCGTCGGGTATCTGGTCGGGGTGTGAGCGCCGACCTAGCTTCCGCCGGAGACGACGAGGATCGGCAGGTCCACGTGCAGGTACGCATCGGCCGGCCAGTAGGTGGACATTGCCTTGTTCAGGCCGTCACTGGTCTCGTAATCGCCGGGCGGTAGCGACGCCGCCAACTCGTCCGCGAGTTGGGGACGGTCGGGGCGGGCGCCGCCCAGGTACGCCGATCGAAGGCCCCGCGCGACTCCGGGTTCGAGGGTGATGATGGCTTCGAGGCGGGTGTCGCACGGCCCGGGGAGCAGGCGGTCGTTGCCGTGCGGGCAGCGGGTCATCGAGCGCCACGTGGCGGACACCGGTTTGCCGGCGGCGGGGTAGCGCTTGGTCAACGGCTCCAGGTTGTGGCGGATTCCGCTGTTGGTGTCTTGGGGCGGCGCTGAGTCGGTAACGGTGCAGGCACCACCGGTCGCCACGGCGGCGAGCAGTGCGAGTGCGGTGAGAAGGCGGCGCATGGCATCAGGGTAGAGGCGCCGCGCAGACCGGGTCGATCGGATCGGCGCCACCGCATCAGTCGAGCGAGCGCACGACGCCAAACATCGCCGGGACCTGCGCGCCGCCACTTACAATCCACTCGTGAACCTTGCCGGGCGCAGCGCCGAGATGGCCGCGGCGTCGATAGCGATCGCCGACGACTCCGGTGTCGCCGGGCCGCTCATCGTGGGGGACCCCGGCGTCGGCAAGACGGCCCTCGCGGGGCAGGTGGCGCGCCAGCGCGCGGGCGGTGGTTCGGTGCGGTGGGTTGCGGGGAGTGATGCGACGCGGTCGATCCCCCTCGGTGCCTTGGGGCACCTGGTGAGCGTGCCGGGCGAGATGGACCAGATCGCGATGCTGGCCGATGCGCAGCGCGCGCTCGCGGCCGAGGCGTCGTCGCCGCTCGTCATCGATGACGCACATCTCCTCGACCAGCTCAGCGCGATCGTGGTGCAGCAGTACGCCTTGGCCAGGCGCGGACCGCTCGTCGTCACGGCACGGGTCGGCGATCCCCTGCCCGAGCCGATCGCCCTGCTGTGGAAGGACTCGCACCTGCGACGGATCCGGCTCGCGCCGTTCAGTCCGGAGCAGAGCGAGGAACTGCTCGTGGCCGCCCTGTCCGGCGAGGTCGAGCCAGAGCTCGCCGAGCAGTTCCACCGCTTCGCGCTCGGCAGTCCGCTCGTCCTGACCAACCTGGTCCGGGTGGCGGCGGCCGACGGAACCATCGAGAAGCGGAACGGGCGGTGGCACCTGAACGGCCCGCTCGCCATCGGCGCCGACCTCGCCGAACTGTTCGCGCAGCGGCTCGCCGGGCTGACCGCGCAGGAGCGCGAGGTCCTCGAGATGGTGGCGCTGGCCGACCGGCTGGATCTCGACACCATCGTCGCCGTCGGTGGGATCGAGGCGGTGGCCGCGTTGGAGGACAGGCGCCTGCTCGTGGTCGACGATGGCGTGGCGCGCGTCGAGCACCCGCTGCTCGCCGAGGTCGTGCGCGACCGGGCCGGCGCGGCCAACTCGCGAGCGCTGCGGGGACGTCTCGCCGAACACCTCGGCCGTCGCGGGCCCGATGGCGCCTGGCCGGACGCCCGCACCCTGGTGCGGGCCGCACGGCTGCGCAAGGATTCCGACCTTCCGGTCGATATCGAGCAGGCGTGTACCGCGGCCAGCCGGGCGACCGCTATGGCCGCGCTGGACGTCGGCGAGGAACTGGCCCGGTGGGCGATGGCCAATGGCGGCGGACTGTTCGCCGCGCTGGTGCTCGGCGACGCGCTGACCTGGCAGGGCCGGGGGTCGGAGGTCGAGGAGCTGATCGCGCCCTACGCCGAGCAGGGTCTCGGCGAGCTGATCGAGGTGCGGGTCGCGGTCCTGCGCGCGGTGAGCCTCTACTGGAACGCGGGACGCCCGGACGCCGCCCTCGACCTGCTGGCCGCGGCGCGCGAGCACACCGAGCTGCCAGCGGCGATCGACGTGCTCGACGGCGTCGAAGCCCAGATGAAGTTTTTCCTGGGGGAGGCGTTGCCACTTCTCGAAACCGCCCCGCGGCTGCTCGCCAAGCCGGATGCGTTGCCCGCCGCCGCGGTGAGTCTGGCCGGAACCACGGCGATCGCCCTCGGCCTCGCCGCGCGGATGGCCGAACTGCGTGCGACCGTCGAGCGGAGCGCGGAGTTCGCGGCAAAGTCGGCGACCGGGTTGTTGCAGTTCAATGCGGCCGTGGGAATGGTCTTCGGCGACGTGCTGGCGGGCGACCTGTGCGACGCGGAGCGGGAACTCGTGCGCTGGCGGCAGCGCGCCGGCGGTGAGCCGTCGGCGGAGGCGATCGTCGACATGCTGGAGGGGCGGGTCGCCCTGGCGCGCGGGGATTTCGATACCGCCGTGCGACTGCTGCGGGTGACGTTGACACGGCGGATCCACTCGGGCTGGTTACTCTTGGCCGCGCACTTCCTGACGATGGCCGAGTTCGAACGGGGCGACGCAGATGCGGCCTCCGCCGCGTGTGCGCAGATGGAGGCCGAGGTCCGACCGAACCTGGTCTGCTACCACCCGGCTCGTGAGCTGACCCGGGCGTTGGCGGCGGCGGCGCGGGGCAACATCACCGGTGCTCGTGATTCGGCGATTCGCGCCGCGAACCAGTACCGGTCGCAGCACGCGCCAGCGGCCGAAGTCTTTTCGCTGCATCTCGCGGTTCGCGTCGGGGACCGCTCACCCGCGCGCCGCCTCGCCGACCTGCACCGGAGTCTGGACAACCCGTTCAGCGAGGCCGCGATGCTGCACGCCCGCGGCCTCGCCGACCACGATGCTGCGAAGCTGCTCCGTGCCGCGGCAGCGTTCGAGGCGATTGGATTCCCTTCCTTTGCCGCCGATGCCGCCGCCCATGCCGTGGTCGAGGCCGACGAACCCGAGGCCGCGCGGGAGTTCCTGAACCGGCTGGTGTCGGCCACCGGACAGGGCACCCCGGCGGTTCGAGCCGTGCGGCGGTCGGTCAAGCTCACGACGCGGGAGGAGGATGTCACGGCGCTCGTGGTGGCCGGACTGAGCAACAAGGAGATCGCCCGCGAGCTGGGGGTGTCCGTGCGCACCGTGGAAGGGCACCTGTACCGGGTGTACACGAAGACCGGGGTCACCGAGCGTTCTGCGCTCCGATTGCTGATGTAGCCCCGGCGCCGGCTTCGGTGAAGACGTTCAACCGATTCCGGATACGGCGGTGCAGGAAGTCGACGAGGACGTCCTCGAACACGGCGTTGTCGTCGCCCGCGACCATGTGGTGCGCGCCGCCGACGCTGGCGAACTCGGCGTGCGGCACCACGCGCAGGAAGCGGGCCGAGTCCTCGATGCTGATGACGTCCGATTCGCCGCCGCGCACCAACAGCGTCGGAATCCGCAGCGACGCGGCGGCCGCACCCAGGTGGACCGGGTCGAGGTGGCGGTCGCGCTGGACCGCCTCGGCGCCGATGTCGCGGAGGAACGCGGGATCCCAGTGCCAGTACCAGCGGCCGTCGCGCTCGCGGAGGTTCTTGCGCAACCCGTCGAGGTTCGACGGCCGCTTGCGGTGCGGTTGGTACGCGGCAACGGCATCGGCGGCCTCCTCGAGCGCGGCGAACCCGGTCTCGGCGTGCTGCGCCATGAAGTTCTTCACGCGGTCGGTGCCGGCGCGCTGGGTGAACGGGGAGACGTCGACGAGGACCAGGCCCGCCGCCAGCTCGGGGTCGTCGCCCAACGACGACAAAGCGGCGTTGCCGCCGAGGGAGGCGCCGACGAGCACGGGCGGCCGGTCGAGGAACCGCGCGACGGCGACCACGTCGTCGGCGAAGCGCCCCAGCCCGTAGTTGCCGTCGGGGGACCAGCCGCTGTCGCCGTGCCCGCGCAGGTCGAGGGTGATCGTCGACCAGCCCGCGGCAGCGATGTCGCGCGCCGAGGAGGCCCACGAATGTCGCGTTTGACCGCCGCCGTGGAGGAAGACGACCGGCGGATCGGCGGGGTCGCCGTAGCGGTCCCCGACGACGGTGACGTCACCGGACGGGATCTCGATTCGCGTGTCGGTCATGCCCCGATTGAACCACCGCGGCGATACCGCCGAACCGCCCGACAGCAAAATAGAACCTGTTCTAGTATTAGGCGGGTCGACCCACTACATTGGGTCGGAACAGGTTCTTATTTCGGAGAGAGGCGACGTGGACTTCAGTCTCGACGCGGCAGCCGTCGCAGTGGCAGATGTGGCCGAGGATGTGTTCACCCGGACCACGTCCGATCCGGCCGAGTCGTTCACCGGCGACGACGGATTCGACCGCCCGACCTGGCAGGCGCTCGTCGACGCGGGGCTGCTCGCGCTGCCGCTGCCCGAGGCGGTCGGCGGCGACGACCTCGACGCGACGGCGGTGCTCCCGCTGCTGCGTCGGATGGGCAAGGCGTCGGCGGTCACCCCGGCACTCGGCACGCTGACCGCGACGCTCGCCCTCGGCGGCCACGACGATCAGGCGCAGCGCCTCGCGCCCGTCGCCTCGGGCGCATGGCTCGCGATCGCCGCCCGCGAGACCGGCGCATCCCTCCTCGACGAGCCGACGACCACGCTCTCCGGCGGCAAGCTGTCGGGCACCAAGTCCGGCGTCCTGTGTGCGCCGGGCGCCCACGCCTTCCTGGTGACCGCGCGCGAAGGCAAGAAGGACGTCGTCGTGTGGGTCCCCGCCGACGCGGCCGGCATCGAGATCAAGCGCACCCCCGCCTCCAGCGGCTGGAGCGAGTCGACGGTGACGTTCTCCGGCACCCCCGCCGAGGTGCTGCCGATCTCGGCGCGCGAACTGCTCGACTACTACCGCTTCGTGCTCAGCGCGTACGCCGACGGACTCATCGACGGCGCCACCGCGATGACCGCGACGCACGTCAGCACGCGCACCCAGTTCGGCAAGCCGATCGCCCTCTTCCAGGCGGTCGGCCAGCAGCTCGCCGACATCTACGTCATCGGGCGCTCGCTGAGCCTGGTCACGACCGCGGCGGCCTGGCGTCTCGCGAACGGGCTCGACGCCGAGTCCGACATCGCCACCGCCGCGTACTGGGTCGCCGCCGAGGTGCCCGCGACGATGCGCACGATGACCCACCTGCACGGCGGCATCGGCGTCGACGTCACGTATCCGCTGCATCGCTACTTCTCCATCGCCAAGGACCTGGCCCGCCTCGTCGGTGGCTCGGGGACGCTCGATGAGCTCGCCGATGCGCAGACGCGCGCCGCCGAGTTGCCCGCGTCGTCGGTGGAGCCGGATGAGGGCATGTACATCGACCTCACCCCAGAGCAGCGCGCGTTGCGCGATGAGCTGCGCGCCTACTTCGAGAACCTGATCAGCCCGGAGGACGAGGAGACCCTGCTCACCGAGCGCCACGGCGCGACGCTGCGCAAGGTCGTCAAGCAGATGGGCGGCGACGGCTGGCTCGGCGTCGGCTGGCCCACCGAGTTCGGCGGCAAGGGCTTCGGCGACATCGAGCAGCAGATCTTCACCAACGAGGCCGTCCGCGCCGACGTCCCGCTGCCGTCGGTGACGCTGCAGACCGTCGGCCCGACCCTGCAGGTGCACGGATCGGCGGAGCAGAAGGCCAAGTTCCTGCCCGGCATCCTCACCGGAGACGTCCACTTCGCCATCGGCTACACCGAGCCCGACGCCGGCACCGACCTCGCCTCGCTCACGACCACCGCCGTCCGCGACGGCGACCACTACGTCGTGAACGGCCAGAAGATCTTCACCACCGGCGGCCACGACGCCGACTACGTCTGGCTCGCGGTGCGCACCGACCCGGACGCGCCCAAGCACAAGGGCATCTCGATCCTCATCGTCGACACCTCCGACCCCGGCTACACGTGGACGCCGATCATCACCGCCGACGGCGCCCACCACGTCAACGCCACCTACTACAGCGACGTGAAGGTGCCGGTGTCGATGCGCGTCGGCGAGGAGGGCGACGGCTGGAAGCTGATCACCACCCAGCTCAACCACGAGCGCGTCATGCTCGGCCCGGCCGGCCGCATCGACGGCATCGCCGCGCGCGTGCGCGAGTGGGCCGCGCGCCCGGGGCAGGACGGGAAGCCGATCAACGACAAGCCCGACGTCCGCCGCGCCCTGGCCCAGATCGGCGCCTACGCGCGCATCAACGAACTGCTCAACTGGCAGGTCGCCTCGACCGGTGAGGCCATCTCGATGGCCGACGCCGCGGCGACCAAGGTGTTCGCCACCGAGCGCATCCAGAACATCATGCGGATCGCCGACGACATCATCGGCCGCTACGGCGACTTCGCCGACCCGGAAACCGCCGCCTTCGTCGACTGGCTCGACGTCCAGGAGAAGCGCAACGTCGTCATCACCTTCGGCGGCGGCGTCAACGAGGTCATGCGCGACATGATCGGCACCGCCGGACTCGGCCTGCCACGGGCCCCGCGCCAGTAGGAGCGACTAGGAACCATGGACAACGACGAGATCCTCGCCGCCGCCCAGCGGCTCAAGGACGCCGGCCGGAGCGCGCCCAAGCCCGGCCGCGACCCGGTGAACCAGCCGATGATCAACAACTGGGTCGAGGCGATGGGGGACGACAACCCCGTCTACGTCGACGAGAAGGCGGCGCGCGCCGCCGGCCACGACGGCATCGTCGCCCCGCCCGCGATGGCCCAGGTGTGGACGATGCGCGGGCTGCACGGCCAGCGCACCGACGACGACCCGTTGGGGCGCGCCACCGAGCTGTTCGACGACGCCGGCTTCACCTCGGTCGTCGCCACCAACTGCGACTCGGTCTACCACCGCTACCTGCACCCGGGCGAGCAGGTGTCGCTGTCGGCCGAGCTCGTCGACGTCGTCGGGCCGAAGAAGACTGCCCTCGGCGACGGCTGGTTCTTCACCACCCACAACACCTGGAGCGTCGGCGACGAGGTCGTCGCCGAGATGGACTTCCGGATCCTCAAGTTCAAGCCGGGGACCGGTGCGCAGAAGGGGCCCGCGGATCTCGACCCCGCGAAGCTGATCCGACCGCAGTCCTCGCGCGACACGGCCTTCTTCTGGGAGGGCGTCGCAGCCCACGAGCTGCGGATTCAGCAGCTGCCCGACGGCAAGCTCCAGCACCCGCCGATCCCCGCGACGTGGACGACCCGCGACGCCGACGGCGTCTACGGCACCACCGACTACGTCGTCGCCAGCGGTGCGGGCACCGTGTTCAGCTTCGTCGTGCACCACGCCCCGCAGGTGCCCGGCCGCAAGCTGCCGTTCGTCGTCGCGCTCGTCGAGCTGGCGGAGGGCGTGCGGATGCTCGCCGAGCTCCGCGACGTCGAGCCCGGCGATGTGCGGATCGGGATGCCGGTCCAGGTCGAGTTCCTCGACTTCCCAGCAGATGAGCGCAGCCCCGACGGTTGGGCCAACTACGCGTTCGTCCCCGCCGAGCGTGCCCAGAAATCCGCCGAGCGTGCCCAGAAACCTGCCGAGCGTGCCCAGAAGTCCGCCGAGCGTGCCCGGCCGGCGCCGATCGCGCAGCTGCCCGAGCAGGTCGTCGAGGCCACCCCGACGTTCGTCGTCGCGACGGCACTCGCCACCCGCGACTTCCAGGACGTCCACCACGACCGCGACCTCGCCCAGCAGCGCGGTTCCAAGGACATCTTCGTCAACATCCTCACCGACACCGGCCTGGTCGAGCGGTTCGTCACCGATTGGGCGGGCCCGACGGCGCGGATCACGTCGATTGCCCTGAAGCTCGGCGTGCCCTGGTACGCCTATGACACCCTGACCTTTACGGGCGAATTGACCGAAGTCGACGGCGAGCGGGCCACGATCGCCGTCACCGGCACCAACAGCCTGGGCAAGCACGTGATCTCGACCGTGACCGCGACCCGCGAAGGGGGATGGCGATGACTCTGTCCGGCACCGCGGCCATCGCGGGCATCGGCGCGACCGACTTCTCCAAGGACTCCGGCCGCAGCGAGCTGCGCCTGGCCGCCGAAGCGGTCAACGCCGCCCTCGCCGACGCGGGTCTGCGGCCCGCCGACGTCGACGGCCTGGTCACCTTCACCATGGACACCAACATGGAGGTCGCGGTGGCCCGCGCCACCGGGATCGGCGACCTCAACTACTTCTCGCGCATCCACTACGGCGGCGGCGCGGCGTGCTCGACCGTCCAGCAGGCGGCCATGGCCGTCGCCACCGGCATCTGCGACGTGGTCGTCGCGTACCGCGCGTTCAACGAGCGCTCCGGCAACCGCTTCGGCCAGGTCAGCACCGAGGTCGCCACGCAGGCCACCTCGTCGGGCACCGACAACGCCTTCTCGTACCCGCACGGGCTGTCGACGCCGGCGGCCTTCGTCGCGATGGTGGCCCAGCGCTACATGCACGAGTACGGCGCGACGAGCGAGGACTTCGGCAAGATCGCCGTCGTCGACCGCAAGCACGCGGCCAACAACCCGAACGCCTTCTTCTACGGCAAGCCGATCACGCTCGAGGACCACCAGAAATCGCGCTACATCGCCGAGCCGCTGCACCTGCTCGACTGCTGCCAGGAGTCCGACGGCGGCGTCGCCCTCGTCATCGTCTCCGCCGAGCGCGCCAAGGACCTGCCGCACCGGCCCGCCGTCATCGCGGGCGCCGCGTCGGGCAGCGGGAACGACCAATACATCATGACCAGCTACTACCGCGACGAGCTCGCGGGGCTGCCGGAGATGGGCCTGGTCGGACGCCAGATCTGGGACCAGTCCGGCCTGGGCCCCGACGAGATGGACGCGGCCATCCTCTACGACCACTTCACGCCGTACACCCTCATGCAGCTCGAGGAGCTCGGGTTCTGCGGGCGCGGCGAGGCCAAGGACTTCATCGCCGAACCGGGCGCCCTCGAGGTGGGCGGCAAGCTGCCGCTCAACACCCACGGCGGCCAGCTCGGCGAGGCCTACATCCACGGCATGAACGGCATCGCTGAAGCGGTCCGCCAGGTGCGCGGCACCTCGGTGAACCAGGTGCCCGACCTGTCCAAGATCGTCGTGACCGCCGGTACCGGCGTTCCCACCTCCGGCCTCGTCCTGACCGCCGGATAGTCCACCGTCCACGCACAGCCACCACCTTCGACAAGGGAGTCACCACCATGAAGTTCAACCTCGCCGACGTCTTCGAAACGGTCGTCGACTCGGTCCCGGACCGTCCCGTCCTGTCCTTCGACGGCAAGGAGACGACCTACGCCGAGATGGACCAGCAGGCCAACCGGGTCGCCCACTTCTTCGCCGACGGCGGCATCGGCCCCGACGACAAGGTGGCGCTGTTCCTGAAGAACTGCCCCGAGCACGTGCAGGCGCTGCTCGCGACCATCAAGCTGCGCGCGGTCCCGGTCAACGTGAACTACCGCTACACCGACGCCGAGCTCGAGTACATCTTCGAGAACTCCGACGCGGCGGCGATCGTCGTCGAGCTGCCCGAGCACCAGGCGGCCGTCGCACGACTGCTGCCCGACCTGCCGCTGCTGCGCGCGATCTTCGTCGTCGGCGACATCACCGATGAGCTGACGGCCGCCGTCGACGGTGCCGGCCGCGACCTCAAGCTCGCGTCCTTCGCCGACGTCGACAAGTTCTCCACCGACCGCGACTTCGAGCCGCGCAACGGCGAGGAGCTGTACCTGCTCTACACCGGTGGCACCACCGGCTACCCCAAGGGCGTCATGTGGCAGCACGACGACTTCTTCCGGAAGCCGATCTCCGGCGGCAACCCCTACGGCGACCCGCGCAAGGACTACGAGGAGATCGCGACGGCGGTCAAGGACTTCCCGTCGATGCGCTTCCTGCTCGCTGCGCCGCTGATGCACGGCGCCGCGTCGTACTCGATGTTCACGTTCCTCTCGCTGGGCGGCTGCCTCATCCTCGAGCGCGACTTCGACGCTGCGAAGATCGTCAAGAACATCGAGCGCGACCAGACCCAGACCATCCTGATCGTCGGCGACGCCATGGGCCTTCCGCTGGTGGAGGAGATGGAGAAGCAGAAGGACTCCGTCGACATGTCGTCGCTGTTCCTCATCACCTCCGGCGGCGCGATCTGGAGCCAGCACGTGCGCGACCGCATGCTCGCCGTCAAGGACGGTCTGATGCTGCGCGACAACTTCGGCGCGTCGGAGTCGGGCAACGACGGTGAGATCAGCCTGGACGACAACGGCAACCTGAAGGTGCCGCCGAGCGACCGCATGATGGTCGTCGACGAGAAGTTCGAGCGCATCACCAAGCCCGGCGAGGTCGGCTACATCGCCCGCATCGGCAACATCCCGCTCGGCTACTACAAGGACGAGGAGAAGACCGCCCGCACCTTCCCGGTGATGGCGGACGGCACCCGCATCTCGGTGCTCGGCGACATGGGCTACGTCGAAGAGGACGGCTCGATCGTCTTCCTCGGCCGCGGCAGCCAGTGCATCAACACCGGTGGTGAGAAGGTCTACGCCGAAGAGGTCGAGGCCGTGCTGCACGCCCACCCGGCCATCGCCGACGCCCTCGTCGTCCCGGTGCCCGACGCCAAGTACGGTCAGCGCGTCGCCGCCGTCGCCAAGGTCGCCGACGGGTTCGACGAGCCGTCGCTCGAGGACGTCCAGGAGCACTGCCGCACGGAGCTGGCCGGCTACAAGGTGCCGCGCACCGTCGTGTTCGTCGACGAGGTCAAGCGCACCCCGGCCGGCAAGGCCGACTACAAGTGGGCCAAGGCCGCGGCCGACCCGGCCGCCGTCTAAGGGGCTCGACGATGAGGAAGCCGCTCACCACCGCGGTGGTCACCGCGACGATCGGCGCCGCCGCGGTCGCGGGCACCGTCCTCGCGGCGCCGGAGGCCCAGGCGCGCATCGCACCCGGCCGGTACACCTACACGACGGTGACCATCACCGAGTTCGGCACCGCACCGATGACCGGTCCGGCCACGATCCGGGGCAACGTGATGGACACGGTCGGCGCCTTCGGCATCCCGGTGCGCTACCGCATCCGCCCGACGGCCAGCGGCGGCGTGATCGATGCTGCGGGCAGCCGGTTCATCCTCGACCGCAAGACGCGCGGCCGGTACTCCGGTCCGGTCCTGCGGAACGGGCGGCTGGTCGGGCGCAACACCCTGGTGCCCCTGCGCCGCCGATAACTCCTGTACCGGCGGCCTAGGCCGACGCGCGCCCGCGGAGCGCGCCCGGCGGACATCCGGTGTGACGCTTGACCAGGCGATGCAGCGCATTGGCGTCACCCAGGCCCACTGCCGCCGCGATCGAGTCCAGCGGGTCGGAGGTCGTGCGGAGCAGGTACAGGGCCCGCTCCAGGCGGATCCGCGCCACCAGCTGCATAGGGCTCATCCCGACCCCGGCCCGGCTGCGCCGGTCCAGCGTTCGGGCGCTCGTCCGGCATGCGACGGCCAGCGAGCGCAGGGTGTGGGCGCGCGTGAGGTGGGTTCGCACGTAGGTCTCCAGCTCGGCGACCATCTCGTCGCGCGCCGCCAGGTGGGATGGTGCCAGGAAACCGGCCTGCGACGTCCGCTCGTCGACGATGAGGCGCCGACCCACCTCGTCGGCCAGCGCGACGCCGCCGAAGTGGCGGACGAGGGCCAGGGTGAGGTCGACGTGGGCGAAGGCGCTCCCGGCCGTCCAGATCGGCCCGTCGCGCACGACCATCTCGTCGATGTCGACGCGGCATCCGGGGGCCAGCTGGGCCAGATCGGCACCCAGCCACCAGGTGGTCACGCACCGCCGTCCGGTCAACAGGCCGGCGTCGCCGAGCACGAACACCGCCGAGCACGATGCGGCGATATCGGCACCTGCCGCGGCCGCCGCGGCCAACCAGGGCAGGGTGACGGCCATGTCCGGTTGCCGGCAGCGATCGGTGACCTCCGACGCCGTGGCCGCACCCAGGCCGGGCACAACAATGAGTTCGCGCGCCGGGTTCGACGCCAGCGGGACGGTGGGCGCGGCGAGGTCGCCGCGCAGCCGCGTCGACTCACCGACGCCGACATAGCGGAAGTCGAACCGCCGTTCGGTGGCAATTCGGTTGGCGGCGGAGAGGATGTCGATGGTCGCGCCGACGGCGGACGCGCTGGCGCCGTCGAGGAGGAGCACGTCGACCTCGACGGTTCCGGTGGACAACGACATATGGCGAATTGTGCAAGAAAAGTGGCTTTCTCGCCAATGGCCTCCGTGGGGGCTGGTCCCGAAGACTGGGTGAATGCCCCTGCTACGAGTGACGGTCACCCCCGGAGCGTTCGACGAGGAACAGCGCCATCGCCTCGTCGCCGCACTGACCGACGCGGCCTGTCGTGCCGAATCGGTGCCCGACGAGCCGAAGCGTCGGGCGTTGGCACTGGCCCTCGTCGACGAACCCGGCCAGTTCTACTCGGCCGGTGCCCCGGCGGCGGACGCCGTCGCGGGGGCATTCGTCGAGTGGCAGGTCAGCGCGGGAGTGCTCGATGCCGCCAGGAAGGAGCAGTTCGCCCGCGATCTGCAGGCCTGCGTCGAGGAACTCGCGGGACCCGCGCGGCTCGCCGTCACCTCCTGCATCGTCACCGAGGTACCGGAGGGGCAGTGGGCCCAGAACGGTGCGATCCGCCGATTGCCGGAAATGGCCCGCACCGGCGGATTCGGGCACTTGGAGCTGATCAACGAGCCTCGGCGCTAGCGGCTCGGCCCGCGTGGCGGATCGAGTCCTACTCCTTGGCGCTACTCGCTACTCCTTGGCGGCCGCCGCCTCGGCCGCCCGCTCCTCGTCGGTCAGCGGGACGATGCGGCGCGGGGCGTACCAGGCCAGGAACAGGCCGCCGGCGATGAGGATCGAGCCGAGGATGATGAACGACGTGTGCATCGGGTTGGTGAAGGCCGCCGAGGCGCCATCGAAGATCTGATTGGCCAGGGCCTTGACCGGATGGTCGGCCGGCGCGTTCGGCGGCACGCTCTTGAGGAGTTCGTCGGTGACGCCCTTGGCGCCGCCGAGGGAGTTGCGGATGTGCTCGGCCGCCTCGGCGCCCTTCGCCGGGCTGCCCCCGGTCGCCGGGTTGCTCAACGCCTGTTGCGCCGCGTCGGCGGTGGCGTCGATGCGGTGGGAGTAGCCGGCGGCCAGGATCGAGCCGGCCAGCGCGATACCGATGGCCGCGCCGAGTTCGCGCGCAGTGTCGTTGACCGCCGAGCCGACGCCCTGGTCGTCGAGCGGGGTGTTCTGCATGATGGCCGTCGTCGACGGGGCGGTGGCCAGGCCGATGCCGACGGCCAGGATCACCAGCAGCAGGGCCATCTGCCAGTACTGCGTGTATTTGATGACGCCCATCAGCAGGATGCCCAGGCCGGCGAGGAACACGCCGATCGACAGGACGAACCGCAGCGAGTGGTAGCGCACCGCCAGCCAGTTGCCCAACAGGGCGAACAGGCCGACGCCGAGCACCAGCGGGAACAGTGCGACCGCCGACGCGAGCGGTGTGTAGTGGAAGATCAGCTGCAGCTGCTGCAGCGCGAGGAAGAAGACGGCGAACGACGCGAAGAACTGCAGCATCACCGACAGGGAACCGGCGCCGAAGGCGCGGTTGCCGAACAGCTTGACGTCGAGCAGCGGGTACTTGACCCGGATCTGGATGAAGCAGAACACCGCCGCCATCAGTGTGCCGCCGATCAGGGTCGACAGCACGAGCGGGCTGGTCCAGCCGTGGTGCGGCACCTCGAGCAGGCCGAAGACGATGGCGAAGATGGCGATGACCGAGGTGATCGTGCCGAGCCAGTCGAAGGGGTCGGGGGAGGCGTCCTTCGACGTCCCGATGGTCAGGCAGACCAGGGCGGTGATCGCGGCGGAGACGGCGAAGCAGATGAAGATCGCCTGCCAGTTGTTCTGGCCGAAGTACTTCAGCAGCAGACCGGTGACGAAGAAGCCGGCGACCGCGCCGATGCCCGCGATCGCCGACCAGACGCTGATCGCGAACGGTCGACGGTGCACCGGCACGTTCGAGGTGATGAGCGACAGGGTCGTCGGCATGATGAACGCCGCGGCGGCACCGGCCAGCGCGCGGGTCGCGATCAGTTGGACGGCATCCTGGGCGAAGACGCCCAGGAGCGAGGCGATGCCGAAGACCACCAGGCCGGCGATCATCACGCCGCGGCGGCCGAGCCGGTCGCCGATGGCGCCGGCCGGGAGCAGGAGCGCGGCCAGCATCAGCGTGTAGCCGTCGATGATCCAGGTCTGCTCGGAGGCGTTCGCGGCGATCTTCGGGTCGGTGGCGATGGCCTGCAGCGCGGTGTTGAGCGCGGCCATCGCGGCGACGACCATGCTGACGGCCAAACAGACGATGAGCACCAGCCAGATCGACCGCCAGTCCATGCCCTTGACGGCGGTGACCGTCGCCGACAGGTCGCGCGCCCGGATGGCGTCGCGCACCGCGTGGTCCTCGGGGAGGCCCGACTCGATGCCGATCCCGTCGTCGGCGGTATCCAGATCGCCGGTGATGTTCTCGTGCTTCATGCTGTGCCTCTCAAGCGGCTCGGGGGCGGTCGATAACGATTTGGGCAATCCGCGACGACACGGGCCCGGGCTGCGCGACGTCGGGAATGTTGTATGTCACATTAGTCACTGGAGCAACAAGTTCCTGGTAGAGGCTCCGTAACCAGAGGCCAGGACGACCGAAAGTGGGAGATCATGGCTACCGGACAGGTCACTGACTCCGATGCGGTTCGAGTGCGGATGTGGCGCGTGCTCTCCATGCTGACGGCGCTGGTCGCCGTCGTCGTGGGGCTCGTCGTCATCACCATCTCCGCAGTCTGACCGACTACGACGAGACGTTCTGCTCGATCGCGTCGCCGACGCGGGGCAGAGCGGCGGTGACGTAATCCTTGGCCTTGCCGCGCAGCGTGTTGTAGGCCTTGGTCAGCGCCGGCTTCGCATCTGCCGTCTGCGCATCGGTCACCGCGAGCAATGCCTCGGCGGCCTGGTCGCCGTTGGCGGCGAGGTGCGCCCCGAAGCCCGTGCCGGCCGGCTTGGAATCCCACAGCGGTGCCAGCGCGGCGAGGAAGTCGTCGAGCATGGCGTTCGTCGCGTTCGTGACGACGTTCGGCTTCACCTTCTGGGCGGCCCCGTACGCGGCCTTGACGACGCCGCCCGAGATGCCCGACTGACCCTTGACCTCGGCGTCGATGGCGTCGACGAGTGCGCTGACCGTAGCGGTGCGGTTGGTGGTGGCTGCGGATTCGAGCGAGTTGCCCACGAGTTCTCCTAAGACGATGCGCCGAGCGCGGTGCGCAGCTCGGCGAGCAATTCCAACGGACGGTCGAGCATAACGTGGTGACCGGTGTCGGGCATCGTCACCAGGCTCGAGGTGCCGTCGGGCCGCGAGTCGTAGAGCGCCTGCGCCTTCCCCGGATCCATCACGCCGTGCTCGCCGCGGATGATCGCCAAGCGGCAGGCGGGCGGGGGCGTGGGTGCCGGATCGGTGAGGCGGGTGGGGAAGCTGCGGTCGAACTTCCACCGCCAGCCGTCGATGTCTTCGACCGCCGAGCCCCGCGCGACATAGTCCTTCACGTACGGCAACGTCTCCTGGTCCGGCAGCAGCCGGTAGCGCGACAGCGCCTCGTCGAGCGTGGCGTAGTGGCGCGCCTTGCGCGGGATCGCGGTGTCGACGGGGGCGCCGTGGGTCATCATCCGCTTGATGTCGGCGGCGTCGAACAGTTCGGAGTCGACGATGACGACGCGGTCGACGACGTCGGGGTGTTCGACCGACGCGAACATCGCCACGATGCCGCCCATGCTGTGCCCGATGACGACCAGGTTGTCGGCGATGCCGGCCGCGCGGGCGACCGCGACGAGCTCATCGGCCCACCCGCGGTAGGTGTAGTGGTCCTCGCGCCAGTCGCTGTCGCCGTGGCCGGACAGGTCGAAGGCGGCGACCCGGTGGCCGTCGGCGGCGAGTTGCGGGGCCAGGTGGTCCCACCAGCCCGAGTGTGCCGCGCCGCCGTGGACGAGCAGGATGCCGGGCGGTCGAGCGGAGCGAGGGGAATCGCTGCCGCTGGGCTCGCCCCACGTCCGGTAGGCGACCTTTGCGCCGTCGACGGTCACCGTCGCGAGTTCGGGCTTGGTGTTCACTGCATCGGTGAACCAGGACGGCACCGCGGTGCTCGTCGCGTCCTCGACAGACACCGGGACTACTTCTTGACGACGACCACGTTGCCCAGCGCGGGGGCATCGCGCTCGGCGACGGTCGCGGTGAGCAGCAGGCGGTCGCCCGAGTCCCACACGTCGAGGTTCAGCGTCTCGCCGGGCAGCACGATGCCGGCGAAGGAGGCCGAGTAGTCGGCCATCGCGGTGACGTCCCCGCCGAGGAGTTCGTCGACGACGGCGCGCGCGACGCTGCCGTAGGAGCACAGTCCGTGCAGGATCGGCCGGTCGAAGCCCGCTTTCTTGGCAAACGCCGGATCCGAGTGCAGCGGGTTGCGGTCGCCGCACAGGCGGTAGAGCAGCGCCTGGTTTGGGCGGGTGGGCACCGCGATCCGATGGTCGGGGGAGCGATCGGGCAGCTCGACCTTCGACGACGCGCCGCGCTCACCGCCGAAGCCACCCTCGCCCTTGGCGAAGATCGACGACCGGGCCGTCCACAGGGTGTTGCCCTGCTCGTCGACGGTTTCCGACTCCTGCACGATCACCGCGGCCGAACCCTTGTCCTGCAGGTCGGCGATGCGAGTGCGGGTCGTCGCCGTGCCCGACGGCGGCAGCGGCCGGTGCGCGGTGACCTGCTGGCTGCCGTGCACGACCTTGGCCAGGTCGATGTCGATGCCGGGGAAGGACACCTTCGGCGCCTCGGTGGCGTGGAAGCCGGCGGCGACCGTCGCGAACGTCGGGAGCACCTTGGGCTTGGCGTCGTCGACGTACTTGAGGCCCTCGGTGTCCATCGGGTCGGCGGCCGCGCCCACCGCGAGGTGGTACAGCGCGACGTCGGACGCGGTCCAGGAGAAGGCGACCTCGGGCAGCTCGGCGCCGAGCGCCACGGACTGATCGATGGGCATGGCCGCTCCTACTTGCTGCTGGCCGCGGCGGCGGGCCGGTCGGCGTCGGCGTGGGCCTTGGCGTCGAGCGCGGCGAGGTAGCCGAAGACCATGGCCGGGCCGATGGTCGCGCCGGGGCCGGCGTAGGTGTGGCCCATGACCGGGGCGCTGGTGTTGCCGGCGGCGTAGAGCCCGGGGATCACGCTGCCGTCGCGGCGCAGGGCGCGGCCGTGCTCGTCGGTGACGATGCCGCCCTTGGTGCCCAGGTCGCCGGGGACCATCTTGACTGCGTAGAACGGCGGCTTGTCGACCGGGCCGAGGCTCGGGTTCGGCTTGTTGGTGATGTCGCCGTAGTAGTGGTCGTAGCCGCTCTTGCCGCGGTGGAAGTCCTCGTCGACGCCGGTCTTGGCGAAGCCGTTGAACCGCTCGGTGGTCTCCTTGAGCTTGTCGACGGGCAGCCCGGTCTGCTCGGCGAGCTCCTCGAGGGTGTTCGCCTTGACGACGGCGCCGCTCTTGAGCCAGCTCTTGGGGATCGGCTGGCGGGCGGGGATGCCGGCGAAGAGGTAGCGGTTGCGGCAGCGGGTGTCCATGATCATCCAGGCCGGGACGTTCTCGCCCGGACCGTCGCCCTGGCCGAATTCGCCGCCGAACATCTGGTGGGCGGCCTCGACGTAGGGGAGCGACTCGTTCATGAAGCGTTCGCCGCGCTCGTTGACGATGAAGGTGCCCGGCACCGACCGCTCCGACAGCGCGAACCACGGGCCCTTGGGCAGCGGGATCGTCGGACCCCACCAGGCGTCGTCCATGAGGGCGACGTCGGCGCCGGCCTTGATTCCGGCACGGATGCCGTCGCCGGTGTTGAACTCCGAGCCGGTGGTCCACTCGGTGCCGACCGGGGCGCGCTGGTACTTCTTGCGCATCTCCTCGTTCTGCTCGAAGCCGCCGGAGCCGAGGATCACGCCGTAGCGCGCGCGGATCTCGCGCGGCTTGCCGTCGGACTCGGTCTTGACGCCGACGACGGCGCCCTTCTTGTCGGTGACCAGGTCGGTGAGGGCGGTGTTGAACAGGATCGGCACGCCGGCCTCGCGCAGGCCGAGCAGCAACTCGGCGGCCAGCGCGGCGCCCATGGCGATGAGCTTCTTGTTGCGCGACTTGGACCAGCTGAAGCGGCCGGCGACCTTGGCCATGCGGGCGACGCCCTTCGGGTGGCGCATGCCGATGTTCATCCAGCGGTAGTCGCTCTGCAGCACGACCATGTTCAGCGGGGCCTTGGTGTACTGCGGGTGCAGCGTGTCCAGGTCCTTGCCGAGGCGGCGGGCGTCGAACGGCTTGGGCTCGCAGGAGCGGCCGGCCAGGCGGCCGCCGGGGGCCTCGGGGTAGTAGTCGGAGTAGTCCTTGACCCACTCGAGTTCGAGCGGGGAGTGCGCCATCAGGTAGTCCAGGGCCTCGGGGCCGCGGTCGATGTAGGCGTCG
The DNA here is from genome assembly GCF_047602025.1 of Gordonia sp. (in: high G+C Gram-positive bacteria). Classification (GTDB taxonomy): domain Bacteria; phylum Actinomycetota; class Actinomycetes; order Mycobacteriales; family Mycobacteriaceae; genus Gordonia. The sequence goes on from NZ_JASGII010000001.1 coordinate 460,732, forward strand.
ATCTTTGCCTCCGGCGCGTGCTCGCCGATGATGGCCTTCGCGTACTCGCGGGCGGCCTCGACGGTGTCGTCGACGCCGTCGCGCTTGAGCACCGAGTTGTTGGGGATCCAGACGCCGCCGCCCGAGCGCGACGTCGAGCCGCCCCAGTAGGGCGACTTCTCGATCAGGACGGTCTTGAGCCCCTGCGTGGCTGCGGTCAGCGCGGCGCTCATGCCGGCCGCTCCGGCGCCGACGACGACGACATCAAACTCTTCGGGCGTGGTCATGTTCAGTCCTCTCCGCGGCGCTGGTCTGGCCAGGCCGTCCGATGCCACTCAATCTACCCAATAATTAGAACACGTTATAGTATTGGTCCAGAACCCGGCTATAGCAGCTAGAAGGCCATACCGGCACCGGCCGAGGTGAGAAAACAGTAACCCGTTCGCATCCTGAGACGAGGAGGGCAGATGGCCGTCAGCGACGACCTGCGCGCCCAGATTGCGGCCGACCTGCGCCGAGCCGAGGAAACGGCCGTCGCCATCGATCCGCCGACCTCGGCACACCCCGAACTCGACGTCGTCGACGCCTACGAGATCCAGCTCATCAACATCCGCCGCCGGCTCGACGCCGGGGCCAAGGTCGCCGGCCACAAGGTGGGCCTGGCGTCCGAGGCGATGCAGAAGATGATGAACGTGAACGAGCCCGACTACGGGCACCTGCTCGACGACATGCAGTACTTCGAGGGCAAGCCGATCGACTTCTCGGCCCTGTGCATCCCGCGTGTGGAGGTCGAGGTCGGCTTCATCCTCGGCGACGACCTGCCCGGCGAGGGCTGCACCCGCGAGGACGTCGTGAACGCCATCGAATGGGTCGTTCCGTCGATCGAGTTGATCGATTCGCGCATCAAGGACTGGAAGATCACGCTGCCCGACACGATCGCCGACAACGCGTCGTCGTGCGGCTGGATCCTCGGCGAGCAGCGCGTGAAGATCGCCGACATCGACACCGGCGACATCGACGCCACGCTGACCCGCAACGGCGAGGTCATCGCGGAGGGCAACTCGTCGGCGGTCCTCGGCCACCCGCTGACCGCGGTGTCGTGGCTGGCGAACAAGGTGTCGTCCTTCGGCGTGCGCCTGCGCAAGGGCGATGTGATCCTGCCGGGTACCGCCACGCGCGCCATCGACATCGCCTCGGGCGATCATTTCGTCGCCGAATTCGACGGACTCGGCAGCGTCACCCTGGATTTCACCTGACACTGAGAACAGCCCAGAAGGACTGAATTGAGGAGGGCTCTTATGAGCGCCAAACTGAGCGCGGCGATCATCGGCTCGGGCAACATCGGCACCGACCTGATGTACAAGCTCGAGCGGTCGGACGTCATCGAACCGCGGTGGATGGTCGGCATCGACGCCGACTCGGAGGGCATGAAGCGCGCCGCCGACCACGGTCTGATCACGATGGCCGGCGGCGCCGACGAGCTGCTCGCCTCCGCCGAGAAGCCGGACCTCATCTTCGAGGCCACCAGCGCCTACGTGCACCGGGAGTACGCGCCGAAGTACGAGGCCGCGGGCATCACCGCGATCGACCTGACCCCGGCCGCCGTCGGCCCGGCGGTCGTGCCGCCGGCGAACCTGCGCGAGCACCTCGACGCCCCGAACACGAACATGATCACCTGCGGCGGACAGGCCACCATCCCGATGGTCCACGCCGTGTCGTCCGTGGTCCCGGTGCCCTACGCCGAGATCGTCGCGTCGGTGTCGTCGGAGTCCGCCGGTCCGGGTACCCGCGCCAACATCGACGAGTTCACCAAGACCACCTCGCGCGGCATCGAGACCATCGGCGGCGCCGACCGCGGCAAGGCGATCATCATCCTGAACCCGGCCGATCCGCCGATGATCATGCGCGACACGATCTTCTGCGCCATCCCGGAGGACGCCGACCTCGACGCGATCGCCGAGTCGATCCACCGGCGCGAGAAGGACATCCAGGAGTACGTGCCCGGCTATCGACTGTTGCAGGACCCGCAGTTCGATCCGCCGAGCGTCATCAACGGCGGGCACGCGCGCGTCTCGATCTTCGTCGAGGTCGAGGGCGCCGGCGACTTCCTGCCGCCGTACGCCGGAAACCTCGACATCATGACCGCCGCCGCCACCAAGGTCGGCGAGGAGATCGCCAAGTCCAAACTGGCCGCCACCGCCAAGGCCGGGAAGTGAGTGCAACCATGAGTGACCTGATGGCCAACGCCCGGCCCTTCTCCAAGACCCTCGACATCCGCATCACCGACTCGTCGCTGCGCGACGGCAGCCACCACAAGCGGCACCAGTTCACCGAGCAGGAGGTGCGCGACATCGTCGCCGCGCTCGACGCGTCGGGCGTGCCGGTCATCGAGGTGACCCACGGTGACGGCCTCGGCGGATCGTCGTTCAACTACGGCTTCTCCAAGACCCCGGAGCAGCAGCTGATCAAGGCGGCCGCCGAGACGGCGAAGAACGCCAAGATCGCGTTCCTCATGCTGCCCGGCCTGGGGATCAAGGACGACATCATCGAGGCCCGCGACAACGGCGGCCAGATCTGCCGTATCGCGACGCACTGCACCGAGGCCGACGTCTCGATCCAGCACTTCGGCCTCGCCCGCGAGCTCGGCCTGGAGACGGTCGGCTTCCTGATGATGAGCCACACGCAGACCCCGGAGGTGCTCGCCAAGCAGGCGCGCATCATGGCCGACGCCGGCTGCCAGTGCGTCTACGTCGTCGACTCCGCCGGCGCCCTGGTGCTCGAGCAGGTCTCCGACCGCGTCTCGGCCCTGGTCGCCGAGCTCGGTGACGACGCGCAGGTCGGCTTCCACGGCCACGAGAACCTCGACGTCGCCGTCGCCAACTCGATCATGGCCGTGCGCTCGGGCGCGCAGCAGATCGACGGCTCGGTCCGCCGCTTCGGCGCCGGTGCCGGCAACACCCCGACGGAGGCCTTCGTCGGCGTCTGCGACAAGCTCGGCATCAAGACCGGCGTCGACTTCCTGAAGATCGCCGACGCCGCGCAGGACGTCGTCCGCCCGGCCATGCCCACCGAGTGCCTGGTCGACCGCCCGGCGATGATGATGGGCTACGCGGGCTGCTACAGCTCCTTCCTCAAGCACGCCGAGAGCCATGCCGACAAGTACGGCGTCTCCGCGGCCGACATCCTGATCGAGGCGGGCAACCGCAAGCTCGTCGGCGGCCAGGAGGACCAGCTCATCGACATCGCGCTCGAGCTCAAGAAGAAGCAGGACGCGAACGCCGGGGTATGAGCGCTTAAGCCGTGACTTCCGCGGACTGGCTTCTCCTCGCCGCCGTCGTCGGCCCGGTGCTCGTGCTCACCGTCTATCTCGTGTGGACGCGCCGTCGACGCAGCCGCGCGCTGGCGGACAGCATTGCCAACTACGAATTCATCGAGAAGATCGGAGCGGAGCGCGGGATCACGCCCGAGGAGCTTCGCAAGGATCTGCCCTGGCCACCGCCCGGAATCGTCGAGCGCAAGTGGGACTAGGGGTCCGCGAACGCCGGGATTCTGCGCCGCATCCGGTGGGATACTGGCGCCGTGACCATCCGTGACTGGCTCGTCGTCGGTGCGCTGCTGCTCGTTCCCATTGCCGTCGGTGCCGTCCTGGTCGGCTTTCTGCTGACCGTGCGGCAGCGACAGCGCGAGGGGCGGGCGGGCGGAATCGAGTTGAACACCGCCTTCCTCGACCGTGCCGGGGTGCGCAAGCAACAGGCGGGGAACGAGGGTGACATCCTCGACGACCCTCGCATGCCGCCGCGCGTGCTGCGGATGCAGGAGCCGCCGCGCCGCACGATCGACGACGGTTAGCCGCCCAGCAGCACGTCGACCGCCCGCTGAGCGCTTTGGGCGGCGCCGCCGATCGTCGACGGGAAGTCGGTCTGCGTCCAGTCGCCGGCCAACACCAGGCCGTCGACCGAGGTCTGCTGCTGCGGTCGGATCCCGAAGGTGCCCGGCCGCTGGCTGAACGTCGCGTTCTTCATGCGCACGACCAGGCCGTGCTCGAGGTTCGCGTCCTTGGCCGCCGGGTAGTACTTGCGGATGAAGTCCATCGTCACGTCGAGGACTTCTTGATTGGTGTGCAGCTCGTTGAGGTCGTATGCCGCGCTGACCATCGTCGAATAGCCGAAGAGGCCGCGGTCGCTGCCGTCGTAGCCGACCATCCGCTGCCGGTCGAAGATCTGCTCGACGATGCCGATACCGCCGACGAGCGCGTCGATCGCGTAGGGCATTTCGAGGGACTTGTCGAGCCACAGGTAGGTGCAGACGATCGGCGCCGGGACGAGTTGGTCGGCGATCTCGTGGAGCTTGCCGCTCTCGGGCAGGTCGTCGAGCAGGCCCTCGATGCTCCAGGGCGGAACCGCGCAGACGACGGCGTCGGCCTCGATGAACTCGCCGCCGGTCAGGGTGACCCCGGTGACCTTGCCGTCGTCGACGACGATCTTGCGGACCGTCGAGTGATCGCGGATCTCGCAGCCCTTGTTGGCGAGGACCTTCTCGGCGCCCTCGACGAACAGCGAGTTGAAGTCGGTGGAGGAGTAGAGCAGCGACCCGTGCTGCTGCGCCTCGCGACCGCGCTTGACCATGATGCCGAGCAGGTCGCGGAAGGCGCGCGCCGAGACGAGGTCGGGCTTCTCGTTGAGCGCGCCGATGATGAGGAAGTCGACCCAGGTGTCCTGGCAGCTGCGGGGGAGGCCGACGCGGTCGAGCCAGTCCTGCGCGGTGATGTCGTTGAGGGAATCCTTGCGCCAGACGGCGTCGCGCGTCATGCGCAGATAGGCGCGCCACATGGCCAGGCGCTCGCGCCAGCTGTTGCCCGGCGCCCACGCGAACAGCGAGCCGGGGCCGCGGTCGTCGACCTTGCCGCCGGGCAGGACGCGCCGGGCGTAGCGGTCGGGCTGGATCAGCAGGTCGCGACTGCCCGTCATGTCGAGGTAGTCGAAGAGCTCGGTGAAGGCGCCGGAGATGACGTGCACGCCGTTGTCGGCGGTGTCGTCGACCTGCGCGACGGGGATGGCGTGCGTGCGACCGCCGAACTGGGCGCGGCGTTCGAGCAGCGTCACGCGCACCCCGGCGTTGGCCAGGCGGACGGCGGCGCCCAATCCGGCGACGCCCGCGCCGATCACGATGCAGTGCTTAGGTTTGGCCATGGATGCCTCCGAGGATGTGGGTGGAGAAGTAGTTACTGACCGCGTCGGGGTCGGTGAGGTCGAGGTGCATCGGCGGCAACAGCTCGATGCCGAGGAGGGCGCGGATGATCCACTCGGCCGCCGCGTCGACGTCGACGGTGCGGGGGAGTTCGCCGCGTTGCGCCGCCGCGGCGATCAGCGGGGACCAGAAAGCGGTCGACTGGGCCATGAGTTCGTCGCCGCGCTCGTCGAGGATCAAGTCGAGGAGGTCGGTGGTGTGCAGCGAGAGCGGGTCGGCCCAGCGTCGGTGCTCGCTGATCGAGACGGCGGCGCGGCCGAGTTGGCCGGCCAGGGTGGTCTCGGCTTGGACGGCGACCGCGAACATGGCGACGAACTGTTCGGCGAGGTAGTCGAAGGCGTCGTCGACGGCGGTCTGCTTGTCGCCGTACCAGTTGTAGAGGGTGCTGCGGCTGACCGATGCGTCGTCGGCGACGGCGGACAGGGTGAACCGCTGACGGCCCAGGCGCATCAGCGTCGCGGCGACGGCAGCGCGGATCGGGTCGGGAACCGGTCGGGGGGCGTCGACGCCCGGCACTGCGCGCATGTGGACAACTTAGGCAGGTTTTGTCCAAGTTGAGGCAGGTTTCGCGGAATCTTCCCGGTCACCCGCGACGCGCACAGCTCAGCCGCCCCAGATATCACGCCAGTCACAAAGCCGTTGCGCCTCGACAACCGACCGGGGCAATCGGGCAAAACTCCCGCACGCTGGAAGGCATGACTGCCAAGCACTCCTATGGACGCTGGATCGCCGCGCCGGCGATCGTCGGCGCATTGACCGCCGGTGCCGTCGTCGCGCCGCACCTCACCGCCGGGTCGTCGGGCTCCTACGGTGGTGGCAACGGCTCATCGGGGTCGTCGGGCTCACTCGACGTCTACCTGCCCGTCTCGACGCCGGCCGGGATGGGTGCGCTGCAGGTCGCGATGACCCAGATCGGCAAGCCGTACAAGTGGGGCGCCACCGGCCCCAACGCGTGGGACTGCTCCGGCCTGATCCAGTGGGCCTTCCGCTCCGTCGGTGTGAACCTGCCGCGCGTCAGCCAGGCGCAGGCGAAGGTCGGCAAGGCGATCCCGATCGCGGCGCTCGCCCCCGGCGACGTCATCATCTTCTACCGCAATGCCGGACACATCGGCATCTACGCCGGCGGCGGCCAAGTGTTCCACGCCGGCGGCCCGAACGGTCGGCCGATCAAGTTCCAGGCCCTCAACACGATGCCGCCGATCAAGTCGATCCGCCGCTACGGCTAGTTCCCGCCTGGATTCGTCAGTACCGCCTCGATCGGAGTAGGACTGACGAAACGGTGCGGCATATTGCCGCGGTGACCGACCACCTCAGTCAGCCGGTCTTGCGGTACTTCTTGTGCATCGCCTGTTTGGAGACGCCCAGGAGGAAGCCGATCTGGGCCCACGGCATCCCGGCCGCGCGTGCTCGGCGGACGGCGACTTCCTCGGCGCGCGTCACCTCGCGACGCATTTCGGCGACTCGGAGCAACTCCTCCATCGGGGAGTCGCCGTCGTCCGTGCCCACCGCGGTCTTCATGACTCCAGGGTGCACCCGGATTCCCCGTTCGTCAACCAAAGTTGACGCAGCGGGTGTGCGACGATGGGCGTGTGAACGTGGAGCCACTGTCCGCCGCCGACTTCGACACCGCGGCGTTCCGTCGACTGTTGTTCCTGGCGAGCGACTACGACGACACCCGCATCCAGCGGACTGTCGACGACGAGTTGCCGACCATGGCCGTCATCGGGACACGCGACGGCGAGCGGGTCACCGGCTTCGCCGCGTACCTCCCCCACGAGGAGACCGTCGTGCTCGAGTACATCGCGACGGCCGAGGACCTGCGGGGCGGTGGCGTCGGCCGCACGCTGGTGGAAGCGATCCGGCAGCGCCACCCGGGGGCGGCCGTCCTGGCCGAGACCGACGACGACGCCGTCGACTTCTATCGGGCGATCGGCTTCCTGGTGCGCGACGGCGAGCCGGACCCGCGGTGGCCGGGCCGCCGGCGCTACGAGTGCCTGCTGCAGCCCGCCGTGAGCTGACCCGGGCTGGCGGTCACCAGTAGCCGTCGGGGTCGTGCTCGGGGCCCTCGCGCGGAATGATGCCCTCGGCGACGCCGTGATCGATCGATGCGGTGAGTCGCGGGCAACCGGGCAGCATCGCCGGGTTGCCGCCGTCGGCGCGCACCTCGTCGAAGGCCGAGCACTGCTCCCGGGCCTGAGCGGTCCACTGCACGCTGGTGTGGTGCGGGCTGGCCTTCTTGACGAAGACGCAGGCGTGGCAGGCGCGACATTCGAGCTCGGTGAGCCCGCTGCGCAAGTAGTGCTCCCGGTCGCGGGCGGTGGCCGCCGCGATGGCGGCCATGCGCTCCGGATCGTTGTGGTAGTCCGGCGCCTTCGCCCAGCCTTCGGCCGGTTTGTGCGCCGCGCGCGTCATCGCTAGACGCTCGCTTCCTTCGACTTGGCCTCTTCCGCCTTGGCCTCCTCGGCCTGGCGCTTGAGGTTCTCCTGGACTTCGATGTTCCAGTTCTCCAGGGCCTTGGCCGTGTCGATCTCGTACTCGAAGCGCTGCGTCATCTCTTCGGTGACGTCGTCGGCGTCGACGTAGAACTGCTCGTACCAGCGGCGCAGCTGGTAGACCGGGCCGTCCTCTTCGACGAGCAGCGGGTTGTCGATGCGGGTCTTGTGCTTCCAGATCTCGACGTCCTGGAGGAACCCGACCTCGATGCCGGCGCTGATCTTCTTGGCCATCTTGTCGGCCTGCTCCGGGGTGAGCCCCTCGGGGACCTTCGCCATGACGCCGAACATGAGGACGAAGGAGTTCTCGTCGATCGGGTAGTGGCAGTTGGTCAGGATCGTCTCGACGGCGTAGCCGCTGTAGTACTGGACCATCGGGTTCAGCATGTAGGACGGGCCGTAATACGCGGCGATCGACTCGAGGCGGGTGTCGCCGTAGCTCGAGGTGATCGCGATGTCGGGCCGACCGTGGCTGTTCATGTACTGCGCGGCGGTCTGGCCCTCGAAGACGTTCTTGAAGTAGTCCGGCAGCGCGTAGTGCACGTAGAAGAAGTGCGCCATGTCCACGACGTTGTCGATGATCTCGCGGCAGTTGGAGCCCTCGATCACGATCGTGTTCCAGGTCCAGCCGGTCCACTCGTCGGTGCCGAACTCCTCGAGCTCGGGGATGTAGCACTCCTCCGGCGGCGGGTTGCCCTCCGGATCGTTGTAGATGAAGACCTGGCCGTTGCGGATCATCGTCGGCCACGTGCGGGTCTTGGCCAACTTCGGGTCGCGCTTGGCGTAGGGGACGGTGGCGCAGCGGCCCTTGCCGTTCCACTGCCAGCCGTGGAAGGGGCAGGCGACGTTGTCGCCGCGCAGCACGCCCTGGCTGAGGTCGCCGCCCATGTGACGGCAGTAGGCGTCGAGCACCTTGAACTCGCCCCTGGAGTCCATCCAGGCGACCAGCTTGGTGCCGAAGGCCTCGACCGAGTGCGGCTTGCCGTCGTTGTAGTCGTCGACGACGCCAAGGCAGTGCCAACCGCGAGCGAACCGGGTCGGAACCTCACCGGTGTCGATCTCGCGCACGTCCGAGTTCTGTGCGGTGGTCATAGCTACTCCTCTGTCGGGGCTGCGACTGCTGGTTCAATACTAGAACACGTTACAGAATTGTGCCCCAGCGCAGCGCTCCCTGGCAACGATTACAGCAGTAAACAGGACGTTTGGCCCAGTTCTCGACAGAAATGAGAACGTGTTCTAGTCTTAGCCCGTACGCTTCGCGGTGAGGCGGTGCAGTCCACCCCGCCGCACACAGGCAGGAGAGGTTTAGATGGCAGCCAGCAAGATCGAGCGCAGCGCAGAGGTCAAGAAGGTCCTCGAGAACGTCGAGGCATTGCTCCCCGACTTCGCGCAGAAGGCACAGGCGACCGAGGATGCGCGCCGCGTTTCCGACGAGAGCGCGCAGGCGCTCCAGGACGCCGGCTTCTTCAAGCTGCTGCAGCCGGAGCAGTGGGGCGGCTACCAGGTCGACCCGGTCACCTTCTACGACACGGTTCGCCGGATCTCGACCGCCTGCGGCTCCACCGGCTGGGTCGCCGGCATCATCGGCGTCCACAACTGGCACCTCGCCCTCTTCGACCAGCAGGCGCAGGAAGACGTGTGGGGCAAGGACACGAACACCCGCATCTCCAGCTCGTACGCCCCGATGGGCATGGGCGAGGTCGTCGACGGCGGCTACAAGGTCAACGGCAACTGGGCCTTCTCGTCCGGCTGCGACATCGCCGACTGGACCTTCGTCGGCGGCCCGGTGATCAAGGACGGCCGACCGGTCGACTTCGTCAGCTACCTGCTGCCGCGCTCGGACTACAAGATCAAGGACGTGTGGAACGTCGTGGGCCTCAAGGGCACCGGCTCCAACACGCTCGAGGTCAAGGACGTCTTCGTCCCGCGCCACCGTGTCCTGTCGATGGCCACCATGAGCAAGAACGAGAGCCCGGGGCTGGAGAAGAACACCGCGCCGGTCTACAAGATGCCGTGGGGCACCATTCACCCGAGCACCATCTCGACGCCGATCGTCGGCATGGCCTACGGCGCCTACCAGGCGCACGTCGAGCACCAGGGCAAGCGCGTGCGCGCCGCCTACGCCGGCGAGAAGAGCAAGGACGACCCGTTCGCCAAGGTCCGCATCGCGCAGGCCGCGAGCGAGATCGACGCCGCATGGCGCCAGCTCTCGGGCAACCTGCAGGACGAGTACGACCTGATCCTCGCCGGCGAGGAGGTTCCGATGGAGCTGCGCCTGGCCGCCCGTCGCGACCAGGTCCGCGCCACCGGGCGCGCCATCGCTGCCATCGACATGCTCTTCGAGAACTCGGGTGCCGGTGCGCTGGCCGTCGATTCGCCGATCCAGCGGTTCTGGCGCGACGCCCACGGCGGCCGCGTCCACGCCGCGAACGATCCCGAGCGCGCCTACGTCGCCTTCGGCAACGGGGAGTTCGGCATCCCCATCGGCGACACGATGGTCTAGGCCGGGTCTCGATACAAATCGCTCCTGCGTCGCGATCCACTCGACCAGCGCACGGAGCAGGAGGAAGCCTCAGATGACAACCGATTCCGGCCCGATTCGTTCCCTGGGCTACATGCGGATCGACGCCACCGACATCGACGCCTGGCGCGAGTACGGCCTCAAGGTCCTCGGCATGATCGAGGGCAAGGGCCTGACCCCCGGTGCGCTGTACCTCCGGATGGACGACTTTCCGGCCCGCCTGGTCATCGTCCCGTCCGATCGCGACCACCTGGCTAGCTCCGGCTGGGAGTGCGCCAACGCCGCGGCGCTGCAGGAGGTCCGCGACCGCCTCAAGGGCGCCAAGGTCAAGTTCCGCGAGGGCACCGACGAGGAGAAGGCCGACCGCCAGGTCGACGAGCTGATCATCTTCGAAGACCCGGACGGCAACGTGCTCGAGGCCTTCCACGGCGTCGCGCTGCAGCACCGCCGCGTCGTCAGCCCGTACGGCCACAGGTTCGTCACCGAGGAGCAGGGCCTGGGCCACGTCGTGCTCACCACGACCGACGATCAGAAGTCGCTGGAGTTCTACCGCGACGTGTTGGGCTTCCGCCTGCGCGACTCGATGAAGCTCCCGCCGCAGGTCGTCGGGCGCGAAGAGGGCGACCCGCCGCCGTGGCTGCGCTTCTTCGGCTGCAACCCGCGCCACCACTCGCTGGCCTTCCTGCCGATCCCGAACGAGACTGGCATCGTGCACCTGATGGTCGAGGTGGAGAACTCCGATGACGTCGGCCTCTGCCACGATCGCGCGCTGCGCAAGAAGGTCCCGATGTCGGCGACCCTGGGCCGCCACGTCAACGACCTGATGCTGTCGTTCTACATGAAGACGCCCGGCGGCTTCGACATCGAGTTCGGCTGTGAGGGCCGGCAGGTCGACGACGACGACTGGGTCGCGCGCGAGTCGACCGCGGTCAGCCTCTGGGGCCACGACTTCACCATCGGCTTCAAGGGCTGAGGCGACGATGGCCAACCAGCCCTACGGCTCGAGCGACTTCGATTCGCGCCAGTTCCGGACGGCCATGGGCCAGTTCTGCACCGGCGTCACCGTCATCTCGACCATCGACGCCGACGGGAAGCCGGTCGGCTTCGCGTGCCAGTCCTTCGCGGCGCTGTCGCTCGACCCGCCGCTGGTGATCTTCTGCCCGATGAAGACCTCGCGCAGCTGGCCGGTGATCGAGAAGGCCAGCAACTTCGTCGTCAACGTCCTCTCCCACCAGCAGCAGGAGGTCAGCTCGACCTTCGGCGCACCCGGCGACGACAAGTTCAAGTCGGTCGCCTGGGATCCGTCGCCGCTGGGCCTGCCGGTCATCCGGCACAGCTTGACGTGGGTCGAGTGCGAGATCGAATCCGTCGTTGACGGCGGCGACCACCACATCGTGATCGGTCGCGCCAAGACGCTCGGCGAGGTCCTGCAGGACAAGCCGCTGCTGTTCTACCGCGGTGGCTACCTGTCGACCGAGCACCCGCGCGTCACGCCCGCCCAGGAGGCGCTCGACGACTTCCTCACCTGGACCGGGGGCGACACGTGGCTGTAGGCGGGGAGCAGTCGTCGGAGCTGGCCACCGCGCCGTTTTCTGCCGCCATCGCCGACGCCGAGAAGCTGATCGCCTCGGCTGATTTCGCCGAGACCGACGCCGATCTGGCCGAGGGGTACGACTACCTCGCCGGGTCCATCTCGGCGATCCTGCAACTCGTGCGGGCACACAACAAGTCGCACCCGTACTTCGTGACGTCGACCGGTCCCTACGCGAAGATGGGCCTGGACAACCCGGACACCATCTACTACCACGCGGTCGTCGAGCCGGACGGCACGTACGTCGTCCGCGGCAAGCGCGGCACCACCACCGACCTCAGCTTCCAGGTCCTCTGCGGCGAATACTCCGCCGACTCGGTGCCCGACGGCGACTCCGCCTTCGACGACCGTCGGCTCGACATCGCCGACGACGGCAGCTTCGAGCTGACCTTTGGGCCGCCGGTCGAGCGGAGCGAGGGTGATGTGTCGGTGGATGCCCCGCCGAAGAACTACTTCGTCCTGCCCGACGGCGCGACGACCCTCGCCGTGCGCGAGGTGTACTCCGACTGGGACACCGAGGAGCGCGGCCGCGTCGACATCGAGCGCGTCGACACCGTCGGGACCGCGCCCGACGAGGTGAGTCTGGAGCGCATGAAGCGCCGCTACTCGACGGCCGCCAAGATGCTGACCTCGCGCATCAACACCTGGTTCAACTTCCCCAAGTGGTTCTACCTCGACGAGCCGGTGAACACCTTCACCGCGCCGCGGCCCACCCCCGGCGGGCTGGCGACGCAGTTCTCGTCGGTCGGCCACTACGACCTGCCCGAGGACAAGGCGATGATCGTCACCGTCCCGTGCAGCGACGCCCCCTACCAGGGCTTTCAGCTCGGCAGCCTCTGGTACATCTCGCTCGATTACGTCAACCACCAGACCAGCCTCAACTCGGCGCAGGCGCAGGTCGATCCCGACGGCAAGATCCGCATGGTGATCTCCGCGCGCGACCCCGGCGTCGCGAACTGGGTGGAGACCACCGGGCGCCGCCGCGGCATCATCCAGTTCCGCTGGCAGCGCACCGACTCGCCGATCGGCGCCGACCTCGGTCCGACCGCCGAGGTCGTCGACTTCGGCGACGTGCCGTCGAAACTTCCGTACTACTCCGACAACCAGATCGACGAAGACGGTTGGCGCTCGCGCATCGCGGCCCGCCAGCGCGCCTTCGCAAGGAGGCAATTGGGATGAGTGGACTGTTGGCCGACAAGGTCGTCGTCGTCTCCGGGGTCGGCCCCGGACTCGGGAAGGCGCTGTGTCTGCAGTCCGCCGCCCAGGGCGCCAAGGTCGTGCTCGCCGCGCGCACCGAGTCGCGGCTGAACGAGATCCGTGACGAGATCACCCAGGCCGGCGGCACCGCGCTGTCCGTGCCGACCGACATCACCGTCGACGAGCAGGTCGACAACCTGGTCAAGACGGCCGTCGCCGAATACGGCGGGATCGATGTGCTGTTCAACAACGCGTTCGCGATGCCGTCGATGAAGCCGCTCGCGCGCACCGACTTCGAGCAGATCTCCGCCAGCGTCGAACTCACCGTCCTCGGCACGCTGCGCGTCATCAAGGCCGCCACCGAGGCGCTCGAGGCGTCGAAGGGGTCGATCGTCAACATCAACTCGATGGTGATCCGCCACTCCGAGCCGCGTTACGGCAGCTACAAGCTGACCAAGGCCGCGCTGCTCGCGATGTCGCAGACCCTGGCCACCGAACTGGGCGACAAGGGCATCCGCATCAACAGCGTCGCCCCCGGCTACATCTGGGACGACCAGCTCAAGTGGTACTTCGGCGAGATCGCCAAGAAGTACGGCATCACCCCCGAGCAGGTCTACGAGCAGACCGCGTCGAAGAGCGACCTGAAGCGCCTGCCCGAGCCGGACGAGATCGCCCGCGCCGCACTGTTCCTGGCGTCGGACATGGCCAGCGCGATCACCGGGCACACGCTCGATGTGAACTGCGGCGAATACCATGACTGACACTGCGGCCAGAACGAGTGTCGGGACCGTCGACGACCTGCACGAGTCGGCGACCCGGGCGACCGGCCTCGACGACTTTGGCGCGGACACCGGTTACCGCGAGGCGCTGCAGATCCTGCTGGACTCCTACCGCGACGACGCCGGGCTCACCCCGACGGGGTCGAAGATGTTCCGCTTCTTCCTCAAGGGCGCCCTCGTCGCACGGCTGCTGAGCGAGGCGTCGTGGAAGGGCAACCCCGGCTACGCAGACGTCGAGATCACCCGGCCGATCTTCGTCACTGGCCTGCCGCGCACCGGCACCACGGCACTGCACCGACTGCTCTCGGCCGACCCGAACCACCAGGGCCTCGAGATGTGGCTGGCCGAATTCCCGCAGCCGCGACCGCCGCGCGACACCTGGGCCGACAACCCGGTGTTTCAACAGATCAACGCCGGTTTCTCGCAGCACCACGTCGAGAACCCCGAGTTCATGGGTCTGCACTACATGGACGCCGGCGAGGTCGAGGAGTGCTGGCAGCTGCTGCGCCAGGACATCATGTCGATCTCCTACGAGTCGCTCGCGCACCTGCCCGGCTATTCGCGGTGGTTGGCGCAGCAGGACTGGACCCCGGCCTACGCGCGGCACCGGAAGAACCTGCAACTGATCGGCAGCAACGATCCGGAGAAGCGGTGGGTGCTCAAGAACCCGAGTCACCTGTTCGCCCTCGACGCCCTGATGGCCGCCTACCCCGATGCGCTCGTCGTGCAGACGCACCGTGCGCCGGAGACGATCATCGCCTCGATGTGCAGCCTCGCCGAGGCGGCGACGTCGGGCTGGTCGACGACCTTCGTCGGCGACACCATCGGCGACGACCAGCTCGAGCTGTGGTCGCGCGGGCTGCGCGACTTCCAGTCGGCGCGCCAGAAGTACGACCCGGCGCAGTTCGTCGACGTCGACTTCGCCGACCTGCGCAGCGATCCGTTCGGCACCGTCGACCGCATCTACGCGGCGCTGGGCACCGAGCCGTCGGAGCAGGCGCGCGCGGCGATGGTCGCCCTCGACGAGGAGAGCAAGTCCGGCGATCGCAAGCCGCAGCACCGCTACGACCTCGCCGACTACGGCCTCACCGAGGAACGGGTCCGCGAGGCCTTCGGTTCGGTGGTCGAGTGAATCCCGAGCTTGCGAGGGATTTGTATCGAGACCTCGTGAGCTCATATTCCGGCTGAGCACAGCTATTGACTCCGGCTGCCACACGGCGCACAATTCATCACACGATGAATTAAGGGGTCGCCCATGTCTGCTCCATCCATCGCCGACGCGGTGTCGATCGTCGATCTCCGCGTCGACCGCGGCAAGCTCACCGTCCTGCACGACATCTCGCTGGCCGTGCCGTCGGGCTCGATCACCGGCCTGCTCGGACCGTCGGGTTGCGGGAAGACCACGCTGATGCGCGCAATCGTCGGCACGCAAATCGTCGAGTCCGGAGACGTGACCGTGCTGGGCGAGCCGGCGGGCAGCGCGGGGCTGCGCAAGCGCGTCGGCTACGTCACCCAGGCGCCGAGCATCTACAACGACCTGACCGTCCACGACAACGTCGCCTACTTCGGTGCGCTCTACCGAAAGACCGCCGACGACGTGGCCGCCGCCATCGATCTCGTCGGCCTGAGCGATCGTGCCGGGCACACCGGAGACCAGCTCTCGGGCGGTCAGCGCACGCGTGTCTCGCTCGCCTGCGCGCTCGTCGCCGACCCCGACCTCATCGTCCTCGACGAGCCGACCGTCGGCCTTGACCCGGTGCTGCGCGCCGACCTCTGGGACAGCTTCCACGCCCTTGCGGCCCGTGGCCGGACCCTGCTCGTGTCGAGCCACGTGATGGACGAGGCAGAACACTGCGACCGGTTGCTGCTGATGCGCGACGGTCGGTTGCTCGCAAACCTGACGCCCGAGGAGCTGCGGAAGCAGACGGGGGAGTCCAGCCTGGAAGCCGCCTTCCTGACGTTGATCCGTGAATCGGAGGCGGGGCGATGAGCGCTTATCTCGCGACGACGGTCCGCATCCTCAAGCAGTTGCGCGCCGACCACCGGACGGTCGCGATGATCGTCGTCGTGCCGTCGGTGCTGATGGCGCTGCTGTACTTCATCTACCAGAACACTCCCGCGCTGCCGGGCCAGCCGACGATGTTCGACCGCATCGGGATCAGCATGCTCGGGATCCTGCCGTTCGTCGTGATGTTCCTGATCACCGCGATCGCCATGCAGCGCGAGCGCACGTCGGGCACCCTCGAGCGTTTGATGACGACACCGATGCGCAAGATTGATCTGCTCGGCGGCTACGGCACCGCCTTTGCCGCCGCGGCCGCGGTGCAGGCGGTTGTCGCGTGTGCGGTGAGCTTCGGGCTGCTCGGCCTGCACACCGCGGGCAGCGCGTGGTTGGTGATCCTGGTGGCCGTTGCGGTAGCGGTGCTCGGGGTCGCCCTCGGCCTGCTCGCCAGCGCCTTCGCCCGCACCGAGTTCCAGGCCGTGCAGTTCATGCCGTTGATCACCGCGCCGCAGCTGTTCCTCTGCGGCCTCTTCGTTCCGCGCGACCAGCTGCCCGGCTGGCTGCAGGCGGTCAGCAACGTGATGCCGCTGAGCTATGCGATCGATGCGCTCGACGAGGTTTCCACGACGGCGAGTCCGTCCGGCCAGCTCTGGCGCGATGTCGCCGTGATCGTCGGAATTGCGGTCGTGGCACTGGCCCTCGGGGCGGCGACGCTGCGCCGACGCACGCCGTGACGCGCGGTCCCGGTCGGCCGCCCGGACCGTCCGACACTCGCGAGACGATCCTTGCGGCGGCTCGGGAGCGCTTCGCCGACGTCGGATTCGACAAGGCGTCCATCCGGTCGATCGCGCAGCAAGCCGGCGTTGACCCGGCACTCGTGCACCACTACTTCGGCACGAAGCACGAGTTGTTCATCGAGGTCGTCGCGCTGCCGGTCGACCCGGCGGTCGTGCTGGCGCCGTTGCGCGACGCGCCGTTGGATGCGTTGGGCGAGGCGATCGTGCGCACCCTCGTCGGCATCTGGGACTCGCCGGCCGGGGTCGGAGCGCTCGCGGCGTTCCGAGCGGTGGTGGCCGGTGGCGACGAGTCGTTGTTGCGGACCTTCCTGCTGGAGGTCGCGCTCAAGGGGGTTCGGGACCGGGTCGACCAGGAGGTCGGCGACGGGGACATGCGCATCGCGTTGGTCGCGTCGCAGATGGTCGGGGTGCTCCTCACCCGCAAGATGCTGAAGCTCGAGCCCGTCGCGTCGATGTCGGTAGACGAGCTCGCGGCACGCGTAGGGCCGACGGTGCAGCGCTACTTGACCGGATGACGGCCCACTCGGCGGTCGCGGGGTGCCCACTCGGCGGTCGCGGGGTGCCCACTCGGCGTGCCGGAACCGCCCACTCGGCGGTTAGAGCGCCGTGGCCGCGACGACGTCGGCCGGTTGGCCGAAGAACTGCGCCGCGGAGTGGGCGCGCTTGAAGTACAACTGGATGTCGTGCTCCCAGGTGATGCCGATGCCGCCGTGCAGCTGCACCGCTTCGCCCACCAGGCGGTTGAACGCCTCGGAGCAGTAGACGTGCGCGGCGGCGGCCAGCTCGGACGCCTCCGGGGTGCCGATCGCCTCGACCGCCGCGTACGCGATCGAGCGCGACGTCTCGACGTCGGCGTACATGTCGGCCATCCGATGCTTGAGCGCCTGGAAGGAGCCGATCACGCGACCGAACT
This sequence comes from Gordonia sp. (in: high G+C Gram-positive bacteria), assembly GCF_047602025.1. GTDB lineage: Bacteria > Actinomycetota > Actinomycetes > Mycobacteriales > Mycobacteriaceae > Gordonia. Next base: position 478,250 of record NZ_JASGII010000001.1, read on the forward strand.
GCTTGCGCTGCTGCGCGTACTCGACGGTGAGGCGCAGCGCCGCACCCATCGCGCCGACCTGCTCGACGGCCAGCAGCGACCACGCGAGGTCGCGCAGTCGGGACACCAGATCGTCGGGGGCGGGCACCGCGACCGCGGCGGCGTCGGTGAACGACACCTGCGCGAGCGGTCGGGTCGGGTCCATGGTCGCGACGGGCAGGACCTGTACGCCCGGTGCATCGACCGCGACCGTGTGCAGCGTGACGTGCTTGCCACCTCCCGCCAACACCACCAGGTCGGTGACCGCCTCGGCGTCGCTGACATAGTGCGCGGTGCCGTTCAGGATGCCGCCGTCGGCGGTGACGCCGGGCCGCTCCCACGACGACTCGCTCGCGGCTGCCAGCGTCGCGGTCTTCTCGCCGGCGGCGAGCGCCTCGATCAGGTCCGACGGTCCGCTGCTCTCCGCGGCGATCAACAAGGCACCGGTGGCCAATACGGCCGACGAATACAGCGGAACGGGGGCGAGGGCGCCACCGACTTCTTCGACGACGGCGCCGAGCGCACTCCAACCGGCCCCGACACCGCCCAGTTCCTCGGGCACCGCCAGTGCGGCCGCACCGATTTCGGTCAGTCCGTGCCACAGCTCGGCGTCGGTGCGCTTCTCCGACGAGATGCCCGAACGGACGGCCTCCGGTCCGCCGCGGCGCGCGATCAGGTCGGCGACCGAATCCCGCAGGGCGGCGAGGTCTTCGGCCGAGATCGCCTCGTCACTCATCGCAGCGTCTCCAGGATCCGCTGCCGGTGGGCGGCCGCGGTGCCCCACGCGCTCTGCAGCGCCTGGGTCTTGGTCAGGTACAGCGAGAGGTCGTGCTCGACGGTGTAGCCGATGGCGCCGAGCACCTGCAGCGACCGTCGGGCGGCCAGGTAGGCGGCATCGCCCGCGGCGACCTTGGCGGCGGAGACCTCACGATTCGGCTGCACGTCGTCGGGCACCTGCCCGTCGAGCGCGAGCGCGGCGCCGTGCACCAGCGGGCGGGCCATCTCCAGCGCGATCGCCACGTCGGCGAGGTGGTGCTTCACGGCCTGGAACGAGCCGATCGGCTTGCCGAACTGCTGGCGGGTCTTCGCGTACTCGGCGGCGAGATCGAGCATCGCGGTGCCCAGGCCCAGCAGCTGCGCCGCGGTGGCCAGCGCGCCGTAGTTGAGGACCTCGTCGAGGTCGGCCTTGCCGAGGGAGCTGCCGGGGGTGACGTCGGCAACGGTGCGCGACAGGTCGACGCTGGCCCGCGGATCGCCCGGATCGCCGACCGAGAGCGTGCCGCCCGAGAGGACGTATGCGGTGGCGACGCCGGTGTCGGCGGCGCGCGGCTGCCACGGAGTGGCGGCGAGGGTGGCGAGCCCACCGGCGGCGACCTTGCCCAGCTCGTCGGCGGATCCCGCCGCGCGCAGTGCGATCGGCACCGCGGCGAGGGTTTCGGCCACCGGGCCGGGCACCGCGTGGCGGCCCAGAGCCTCGGCGGAGACGACCATCTCGATCGCGCCCGCGCCGGCACCGCCGTGCTCGTCGTCGACGAGGAGGCCGGTGATGCCGAGCTCGGCGAGCTGGGACCAGAGCTTCAAGCCGGGGGCGGTGTCGCCCGCGGACCAAGCGCGGTTCGCGGCGACGGAATCGGCGCGCTGCGCGAGGCCGTCGATGGTCTCGGCGAGACCGACGTGTTCGTCGTCGAGGAGGAACTCCATGGTCAGCGGTCTCCTCGGGGCAGGCCGAGCAGGCGCTCGGCGATCACGTTGCGCTGGATCTCGTTGGTGCCCGCGTAGATCGGGCCGGACAGCGAGAACAGGTAGCCGTCGGTCCAGCCGTCGACGAGCTCGGCGTCGGCGCCCTGCAGCTCCAGCGCCGTCTCGTGGGCCGCGATGTCCCACTGCGACCAGAAGACCTTGTTGATCGACGACTCCATGCCGAGCTGACCGCCGGCGGCCAGGCGGCTGACAGTCGCGTAGGTCGACAGTTCGTAGGCGCGCGAGCCGATCCACGCGTCGACGACGCCCTGGTCGGTCGACGCCGTGGTCGGGACGGAGTCGCGCCTCTCGCGCCACAGCTTCAGCAGCCGGTCGGTGGTGGCGAGGAAGCGGCCGGGGGAGCGCAGCGAGAGACCGCGCTCGTTGGCGGCGGTGCTCATCGCGACCTTCCAGCCGTTGTTGACCTCCCCGATCACACCGGACTCGGCGGGATTGGCCGGATCGTCGGGGACGAAGACGTCCTCGAGGAACAGTTCGGCGAAGCCGGGCTCGCCGTCGAGCTGGGCGATCGGGCGCACGGTGACGCCCTTGCCGCGCAGGTCGAACATGAAGTACGTCAGGCCCTTGTGGCGCTGCGCCTCCTTGTCCGAGCGGAACAGGCCGAAGCCCCAGTCGGCGAAGCTCGACCGGGAACTCCACGTCTTCTGGCCGTTCAGCAGCCAGCCGCCCTCGGTGCGCGTCGCGGTCGAGCGCAGTGACGCGAGGTCGCTGCCGGCCTCCGGCTCGCTCCACGCCTGGCCCCAGATGTCGTCGGCGCGGGCCATGCGCGGCATGATCCGGTCCAACTGCTCCTTCGACGCGTGCTCGAACAGCGTCGGCGCCAGCAGGAAGATGCCGTTCTGGCTCACGCGGCCCGGTGCGCCGGAGCGGTAGTACTCCTCCTCGAAGATGACCCAGTGCAGCAGCGGCACGTCGCGCCCGCCGTACTCGGTCGGCCAGCTCACGACGGACATGCGGTCGGCGGCCATCTCCGCCTCCCACGCGCGGTGGGCCTCGAAGCCCTCGGCGGTGTCCATCGAGGGCAGTGGCTCGGCCGGCACGTGTGCTTTGAGCCAGGAGCGGACTTCGTCGCGGAACGCGATCGCGTCGTCGTCGAACAGGAGATCCACGGTTGCCCTACTTCTTCTTGGATTCGGCGGAGGACTTCATCGACTTGGCGTCCATGCCGCCCAGCGAGTCCCCGCCGCCCTCGGCGTTGGCGCTGTGCGCGTAGTGGTGCCAGCCGAAGACCGAGTCCATGGCGTTGCGCATACCCATCTGGTCCTCGCAGATGTTGACGGCCTTCTTCGACAGGAACAGGCCCTGCATCGGCATCTCGACCATCTGCTCGGCGATCGCCGTGACCTTGGCGTCCAGCTCGTCACGCGGGACGACGTGGTTGACCATGCCCCAGTCGAGCGCCTGGTTCGCGGTGAACCGCTCGCCGGTGAAGAGGATCTCCTTCGCGCGGCGCGGGCCCAGCACGTAGGCGTGGGCGAAGTACTCGACACCGGGGATGCCCATGCGGGCCACCGGGTCGGAGAAGAAGGCGTCGTCGGAGGCGACGATGAAGTCGCAGCTCCAGGCGAGCATCAGACCGCCGGCGATGCAGGCGCCGTGGACCTGGGCGATGACCGGCTTGGGGATGTCGCGCCAGCGGCGGCACATGCCGAGGTACACCTCGGTTTCGCGGGCCAGGCGCTGATCCGCGCCCTTCTTGTCGGTGTGGTCCCAGTGCAGTGCGGCGACGTTGTCGTAGTAGGTGTCGAAGTCGCGCTCGGGCGTGCCGATGTCGTGGCCGGCCGAGAAGTGCTTGCCGTTCGCCCGCAGGACGATGACCTTCACCGCCGGATCGTCGACCGCCTTGCGGAACGCCGCGTCCAGCGAATACGTCATCACCGAGTTCTGCGCGTTGCGGTAATCGGGGCGGTTCAGCGTCACGTAGGCGAGCGCGCCGTCAAGGGCGGTTTCGTAGGCGACCGGCGTGGTGTCGCTGCCCAGATCGTCGGGGCCGAGCGGGGGTGGGATGACGGCGTCAGTCATGCCGTCCAGCCTAACCTAGCAAGTGCTTGGTTGGTAGCGGGTGGGGTGGATGAGCTCAGGTGCGCTGTCGGCCGACGGCGACGAGGATGGCGGTGGCGATCAGCAGCAACGCAAGACTGGTCACGATCACACGCGTCGGGGTCCCTTGGTGGGCGACGACGGGCGTAGGGAGAAGCGGCGGGCCGGCATGGGCGCGAACGTCATTTTCAGCAACGTTCAAGTTGTCGCACAGCCACGCGCCGTACGTGCCCGGGCTCTTCTCATCGCGTGCCAGCACCAGCACTGTCTGCTTGCCCAACTCGGGCTCGACGCCGCAAGCGGCCGAGTTGGTCGAGTCGATCTGGAGCAGCTCGGGCAGCGCCTTCTTGTAACTGCGGTCGACGGTGAAGTCGATCTTCGTGCCGTCGCCGGCGCGCTTGATTCTCGTTGGTGTGCCCACCGCGATGGCGGCCGCGTCCGCGATCACCTCGTTGGCGGGCGCTGGCGCACATGAGCACGCGCAGGCGGTGCCGACACCGAAGCCCGTCGCGATCAGCGCGGACGCACCGCACAGCAGCACGGCGACCACCATCGCCACTGTGCGCTGCCCGATCCTCATGGACGCACTCTAAGCGCGTTGGTCCGCGACTCAGGCGCACCTGGGAAAACCGCCGAAGTTCGGGCACAGTGGAGATATGAGCACTCCGCAGCCCTCCAACGGCGCCGCCGGCCCCTCGGGCCTCAACCTGTGGAAGGTCGCCGCCATCGTCGGCGTCGGCCTGGTCCTGCTGATGATCCTGGAGCCGATCATCAAGGGTCTGATCTGGATCGGCATCCTCGCGCTGGCCGTCTACGGCGGCCTCGTGCTGTTCACCGGCGGCAAGTCCGGCACCAAGCAGTAGTTACGCGTTCTCCTGCGCCGGCAGCGACGCGACGAGCGGCGCGTCGGCCGGTGTGACACCGGTCTTGCCCGCCCCGCCGGGCGAACCGAGCGGCTCGGGCTGGCCGGGCAGCAGCTTCTCTAAGAAGTCGGCGTTGTCGGTGGTGTAGTCGACCCACTCGTCGGGCAGGTCGTCCTCGTAGAAGATTGCCTCGACCGGGCACACCGGTTCACACGCGCCGCAATCGACGCACTCGTCCGGGTGGATGTAGAGGCTGCGCGAACCCTCGTAGATGCAGTCGACCGGGCACTCCTCGACGCAGGCACGGTCCTTGACGTCGACGCAGGGCTGGGCGATCACATAGGTCACGGCTCAGCCCCGGTTCGCGTCGAAGGGCTCGATCGTCAACGACGGCTCGCGGTGGTTGTGCACGGTGAGGTAGCTCAGGCCGTCGTCGCCCGCGGCGAACGAGCGCCGGGAAAAGCGCGGGAGCCACACCAGGTCGCCGGCGGTCACCGCGACGTCGCCGCCCTCGGTGCCGACGGTGCCCGAGCCGGCCAGGATGTGGACCAGGACGTCGACCTCGCCACCGGTGTGGGTGTCGATCGAGCCGCCCGGTGCCAGGCGGATCAGGTTGGCGTCGAGGTGCCGGTCGCGCAGGTCGAGCTTCCACGCGACGTCGGCGGCATCGGTGGGGTTTGCGGTCAGTTCGGCGGAGTTGCCCAGCTTGCGGGGGAGCGCGGTCGACGCGGTCTTGCCGATGCGGATGCGGTAGTCGCGCTTCTCCCGCACCAGGTAGTCCCACGAGTAGCTGCCGGGGCGCTCGACCTCGAACTCGTCGTGCAGGTGCCGCGGATCGTGGTCGTTGACCAGGATGAGCGCCTCGCCGGCGCCGAGGCTGTCGAACAGGGCGAAGATCTTCGGGTGTCGCTGCGGTTTGGGGATCTCCCGGACGTCGATGATCGGAGATTCCGCCGGGGCAGCCATGAGACCCGCCTTTCGCCTCGTTTTCGCAGGTAGCGAATTTAGTTAATCGTTGTAGTGAAAATCCTACCGACGGCGCGGCGACGGCGACAGGGACCTTCGGCCTGCTAGCGGCCGGAGCCGAGCAGGGCCGCTGAGGCGACCGCGGCCCGTCCGACGCGGTCGAGGTCGTCGGCCGACATGGTCGCGTTCGGGCAGGCGACCACCGACGCAACCACCCGGTCGCCGTCGAAGACGGGGGCGCCGACGGTGACCGCGCCGACCTCGCCGACGAGCTCGGCGGGCAGGTAGTCAATGGCCGCCAGCTCGGACACCAGCGCGCCCACCCGCGAGCGCAGCGACGCCGGCACGCTCGACATCTCGGCGAGCGAGTCCATCACCGCCCGGTGCTCGTCGGTGATGCGCTCGACGGAGTAGCCGCGGTCGGCGACGGCGGTCAGCACGCGGCGCAGTCGGTCGCGGTCCTCGGGGCGCGCCCGACCCAGCCACCGCTGCTGGACGTCGGCGGGCTCCCACGCGAGGAACTCGCGACAGATCGGCGGGCGCAGCGTGATCGGTCGGCCGATCTGCAGGTGCGGGGCATCGGTGCGGTCGGGCGCGTATTCGACGACGGTGATCGTGTCGTCGTCGATACGGCGGGCGAGGAAGACCGGCATGCCCAAGTCCGATGACAGCGCGGCCAGCACCGGGCGGGCGCTCGTGCTGAGCCGGTCGCCGTCGAGGGCGCGGGCGGCGGTGGCCAGGAAATCCGGACCGAGGGTGATGGTGCCCGCGTCGTCCCGGTTGAGCCAGCCGAGGCCGACCAATTCGGCGACAATCGCGTGGGCCGTCGCCCGGGACATGCCGGTGTCGCGCACAATGTCGGCCAGGGTGCTGTGCCGATCGGGCCGGGTGGTCGACGCGTCGACGACGGCGGCGAGCACGGCGACCGCGCGCCGCGTCGGCGGCGACGGTTGACGCTCGGTCGGCTGATCGCCTACGGTCGGTGTCATATTATCAACACCTACCGTCGAATACTCGACAAGTCAACCGAAAGCGTCATCGTGAGCGAAACCCGCTACGAGCTGTCTCACCTGCAGGCACTCGAGGCCGAATCGGTGCACATCTTCCGCGAGGTGGCCGCAAACTTCAGCAACCCCGGGTTGCTGTTCTCCGGCGGCAAGGACTCCGTGGTCATGTACGCGGTCGCGCGCAAGGCCTTCTGGCCGGCGCCGCCGCCGTTCACCCTGATGCACGTCGACACCGGCCACAACTTCGACGAGGTCATCGAGTTCCGCGACCGCCTCGTCGAGGAGACCGGTGCCCGCCTGGTGGTCAGCCACGTCCAGGACGACATCGACGCCGGCCGCGTCGTCGAACAGACCGGGCCGGGCACCAGCCGCAACCGGCTGCAGACCGCCGCGCTGCTGCGGGGCATCACCGAGAACGGCTTCGACGCGGTGTTCGGCGGCGCCCGCCGCGACGAGGAGAAGGCCCGTGCCAAGGAGCGCGTCTTCAGCTTCCGCAACCGCGAGGGCGGCTGGGACCCGCGCGCCCAGCGCCCCGAGCTCTGGCACCTCTACAACGGTCGCCACCACCCTGGCGAGCACATCCGCGTGTTCCCGCTCTCCAACTGGACCGAGCTCGACATCTGGCAGTACATCGCCGCCGAGGAGATCGAGCTGCCGTCCATCTACTACGCGCACGAGCGCCAGGTCGTCCCGCGCGACGGCATGCTGCTCGCGCAGACCCGCTTCCTGGAGACCTACCCGGGGGAGAAGGCGCACGTCGAGCGCGTGCGGTTCCGCACCGTCGGCGACGCCACCTGCACCGGCTGCGTCGAGTCCGACGCCGACACCGTCGAGAAGGTCATCGAGGAGATCTCGTCGACGCGCATCACCGAGCGCGGTGCGACCCGCGCCGACGATCGCATCTCCGAGGCGGGCATGGAAGACCGGAAGAAGGAGGGCTACTTCTGATGGCTGCCAAGTCCACGTCGAAAAGCAAGACCAAGAGCAAGGCCAAGGCCGACGCCAAGCCCGAGCGTGACCGCAGCGAACTGCTGCGCCTGGCGACCGCCGGCTCGGTCGACGACGGGAAGTCGACGCTGATCGGCCGCCTGCTCTACGACTCGAAGAGCATCTTCACCGACCAGCTCGAGGCGATCGAGCGGACCAGCGCCCAGCGCGGCACCGAGTTCACCGACCTCGCACTGCTCACCGACGGCCTGCGCGCCGAGCGGGAACAGGGCATCACCATCGACGTCGCCTACCGGTACTTCTCCACGCCGCGGCGCAAATTCATCATCGCCGACACCCCCGGCCACGTGCAGTACACGCGCAACATGGTCACCGGCGCGTCGACCGCGGACCTGGCGATCATCCTCATCGACGCGCGCAAGGGCGTGTTGGAGCAGACCCGTCGGCACGCCTTCCTGTCGTCGCTGCTGGGCATCCCGCACCTGACGATCTGCGTCAACAAGATGGACCTCGTCGACTGGTCGCAGGAGCGCTTCGAGGAGATCCGCGCGGAGTTCCACGAGTTCGCGGCCAAGCTGAACGTCTCCGACCTCACCTTCATCCCGATCTCCGCGCTCGTCGGCGACAACGTCGTCACCGAGTCGGCGAACATGGACTGGTACACCGGCCGCACGCTGCTGAGCCACCTCGAAGAGGTCTACATCGCCAGCGACCGGAACCTGATCGACGCCCGACTGCCGGTGCAGTACGTGGTCCGCCCGCAGGACACCGTCGGCTCCGACCACCGCGCGTACGCGGGCACGGTCGCGGGCGGCCGGTTCGTCGTCGGCGACGAGGTCGTCGTGCTGCCCAGCGGCTTCACGTCGACGATCACGAGCCTGTGGGCGCCCGGCGGCACCAAGGTCGACGAGGCGTTCGCCGGCATGGCGGTCACCGCCGAGCTCGCCGACGAGATCGACATCGTGCGCGGCGACATGCTCGCGCGGCCCAACAACCGGCCGCACGTCGGGCGCGACCTTGACGCGCTGGTCTGCTGGTTCAACGAGGACATGGACCTCGAACCGGGCAAGCGGTACATCCTGCAGGGCGCGACGTCGGCGACGCGCACCGAGGTCTCCGAGCTCAACTACCGCCTCGACGTCAACACGCTGCACCGCGACGCCGAGGCGGACCGGCTCTCGCTCAACGAGATCGGCCGCGTCTGGCTGCACCTGCGCGAGCCGATGATGTTCGACGCCTATCAGCGCAACCGGGAGACGGGCAGCTTCATCCTCGTCGACGAGGCGACCAACAAGACCGTCGCCGCGGGCATGATCACCGGCCCGCACACCCACAACGCCAACATCGTCTGGCAGACCACCAAGGTCACCCGCGACCAGCGCGCCAACCTCGGTGCGACGCTGTGGATGACCGGGCTCTCGGGATCGGGCAAGTCGACGCTGGCCGTCGAACTGGAGCGCCGGCTCATCGCGCAGGGCCGCCCGGCCTACATCCTCGACGGCGACAACCTGCGGCACGGCCTCAACGCCGACCTCGGGTTCTCCGAGGCGGATCGCCAGGAGAACATGCGGCGCACGGCGCAGGTCGCGGCCTTGTTCGCAGACGCCGGCGTGGTGGCGATCGTGTCGCTGATCAGCCCGTTCGCCGCGGACCGTGCGGCTGCCCGGGAGATCCACCTCGACCAGGCGCTCGAGTTCCACGAGATCTTCGTCGACACCCCGCTCGAGGACTGCGAGGAGCGCGACCCGAAGGGCCTCTACGCCAAGGCGCGGGCCGGTGAGATCCGCGACTTCACCGGGATCGACTCGCCATACGAGCGCCCATTGAACGCGGACATCGTCGTGAAGCCGGCCGACGGGCCCGCGGGCGACGTCGCCGAGGCCATCCTGCGGGACCTGGGGCTGTAGTGGTCGCGCTCAGTCCCGACCTCTCCGACGTCGAGCTGTCCGCAGCCCTGGCGACGGCGGCCGGCGACCTGCTGCTGTCGGTGCGCGCCGATTCCGGCTTGGCCGGGCGCGAACTCGGCGACGCCGGCGACCGCCGCTCCGACGACTTCCTGCAGGCGCAGCTGAAGCAGCTGCGCCCCGACGACGCGGTGCTCAGCGAGGAATCCGCCGACGACCTCTCGCGGCTCGAGGCGCGCCGGGTGTGGATCGTCGACCCGGTCGACGGCACCCGCGAGTACGGCACCGACGGTCGCGCCGATTGGGCCGTGCACGTCGCGCTCTGGGAGGCCGGGGACTTGGTCGCCGGATCGGTCGCGCTGCCCGCGCTGGGCGTCACCTACTCGTCGGACGGCGCATCCGTCGCCCCGGCCACCGGTCTCGTCTCCGCGCACACCGGGCGCACGCGGGTCGTCGTCAGCGGTTCGCGTCCGCCCGCCTTCGCCGACGCGGTGGCCGGGGCGCTCGACGCGGAGCTCGTGCCGTGCGGCTCGGCCGGTGCGAAGGCGATGGCCGTCGTCCGCGGCGAGGCCGACGCCTACGTCCACGGCGGCGGTCAGTTCGAGTGGGATTCGGCGGCACCCGTTGCCGTCGCGCGTGCGAAGGGCCTGTGGTGCAGCCGCGTCGACGGCTCGCCGCTGGTCTACAACCAGCGGGACACGTTCCTGCCCGACCTGGTCATATGCCGGCCCGACCTCGCCCAGCCGATCCTCGACGCGATCGCGGCACATCGGTCCGCATAACCGGTCGATCCGCTGCTCGCTGGCTATTCTCATAGCCGTGAACACCCACGCCCGCCGCACGTTGCCCGTCCGCTGGACGATGCTCGCCATCGTCGTGGCGCTCCTGGGCACCATGGCCTCGCTGCCCATGGCCGCGCGGGCGCACGCCGAGCCGCGGACGGTGACCGTCGCGATGAGCACCGTCCAGCCGTTCTCGGTACACACCAACGGGCGACACAGCGGCTTCACCGTCGACGTGTGGAACGAAATCGCGCGCCGGCAGGGGTGGAACACCGTGTACCGCGAGGAGCATGACGTTCCGGCGCAGCTGGACGCGATCGCCAACGGCACCGCCGACGTCGCCGGTGGCGGCGTCGCGATCACCTCCGAACGCTCCGCCCGGTTCGACTTCTCCCAGCCGACGCTCAACGCCGGGCTGCAGATCATGGTGCCCGCGACCGCCAGCGAGCATGAAACCCCCGGACTGCTCGACTTCGTCAAACTCCTCGCGACCAAGCCGATGCTGCTGTGGCTGCTCTCGGCGCTGATCCTGGCGCTCATCCCGGCCCACGTCTATTGGCTCGTCGAACGCAGGCAGGAGGACTCGGAGATATCGCGGTCGTACTTCCCGGGAATCCTGCAATCGCTGGGCGCGGCCCTCGGGGAACTGATCGCCGCCGGCGACCATGCGCCGCGGCACTGGCTCACCCGGTCCTTGACGCTGCTGTGGGCCTTTGTCGGCGTCATCTTCGTGGCCTTCTACACCGCGTCGCTCACCGCACACCTGACCGTCGACAAGTTCGACGCCCAGATCCAGAGTCCGCGCGACCTCTTCGGGAAGAAGGTGGCGACTGTCGCCAAGTCCACCTCGGCGGAATATCTGGCCACCAATGGGATCGCCGCGACCGAGATGAACGAGGTGGCGGACGCGTTGAACTCGGTCGACAAGGGGTACGACGCGGTGGTCTACGACGCGCCGGTGCTGCGCTACTTCCTCAACCACGGCGGCGCCGGCATCGCGCAGGTCACCGGACCGATCTTCGAGGCCGAGGACTACGGGTTCGCCTTCCCCGAGGGGAGTGAACTCCGCAAAGACGTCGACGCATCGCTACTCGCCATGCGTGAGGACGGGACCTACGACCGCATCAAGCAGGGGTGGTTCGGCAAAGACGAGGATGCCGACGGCAGCGGACCGAACTGACTCGGCCCGTCACCGAGCGGCGGCCCGGACGTCGGCGTCCTCGTCGGCCCGCGCCAGGACCATCAATTCCGCGACATCGGGGCGCTCGACATGAGGGCGGAGCGTCTGCACCGCGGCCTTGCGGACATCGCCATGCGGATCGGAGACGGCTGACGCCAGGGCCTGTACGGATTCGTCCCCGGTGTCGACGACGAGGCCGACCGCGGCTCCCTTGCGAACCTGCCATGCCGGGTCGCGAAGCGCCTTCCGGAGCGTCGGTCCATCGATATCGGGATCGCCGATTTCGCCCAGGGCGGCAAGGGCGGCGGCGCGAACCAACGGGTCGGGGTCGGCGGCGAGCCGTCGAACCGCGTCGGCCTCTGCTCCGACGGTGGCGAGGCCGCCGGCGGCAACGACGCGGACCTCCCGGTTCACGTCACCGACCGCCCGCGCGATCTGCGGGGCGGCGTCCAGACTGACCAAGCCCCGTACCGACTCGATCCGCACCCGGTGGTGCTCGTCTTCGAGGAAGCGGTCGAACAGGGTTACGTCCCCGGCGCGCAGCGCGCGCAGCACGTCCAGCACTCCGGCGCGGACCAGTGGATCGGGTGAGTCGAGAGCGTTGCGCAGCGCCGTCGTGAACGAGGGCTCGCCGCCGAGGATTTCCACGAGCTCGCGCAGCGACTCGATGGCGACGCGTCTCACCCCCGAGTCGTGATCGGACAGGGCAGCGGCGAGCGCGTGCTCGAAGCCGTCCGGGGTCACCTCGGTCAGTGTGGCGACGGCAGTGCGACGGACGGTCGCGTCGGCGTCGTCGAGATAGTCCTGGAGGTCGGCAAGGCTCGGCGAATCGAGCGCCAGCAGTTCGGCGATCCGCGGTGACAGGGACTCTCCGGTCGCACTTTCGGCGGTCGCGGTCCGCCGCACCTCGACCTGGCCGGACGTTTCGCGCGGGGGGCCGGCAACGACCGGCGGTTGATCGATCGCGATGACGGAATCGTCGGCCGGAGGGATATGGCTCAGCTCGTCCACCGGCACCAGGTACGGCGCGACGGGTCGGCCCAAGAACACCATCTCGCCGCTCTCGTCCTTGCGGACGTTGAGGTGGTAGCCCCACTTCTCGTCGTCGCGCTCGGGGATGTCGTCGCGCTGGTGGTAGAGGCCCCACCTGCTCTCGGTGCGGGTCAGGGAGCTGCGGGCGGCGAGTTCGGCGCAGTCGCGGATGAAGTTGACCTCGGCGCAGCGCATCAGCTCGTGGGGTGTCCGCCCGCCCATGGCGGCGATCTCGTCTTTCATCCGCTCGAAGGTCTCGACGGCCAGCCCCAGCTTGGTCGACGTCTTGGGCGGTGCGACGTAGTCGTTCACGAACCTCCGCAACTTGTACTCCACCTGCGGCTGCGGCGGTCCGTCCGGGTTGCGAAGCGGTCGATAGATCAACTCGTGCGCGTCGGCGATCTGGTCGGCGGGGAGCTCGCCGGGCGCCTCGGTGTGCTGCGCACGATCGCTGGCATGCCGGCCGGTCAACTCGCCGTAGACGAACGCGCCGATCATGTAGTTGTGCGGCACACAGGCGAGGTCGCCGGCCGCATACAGGCCGTCAACCGTCGTCGCCCCGTTCTCGTCGACCCACACGCCGGATGCCGAATGGCCGCTGCAGAGGCCGATCTCCGAGATGTGCATCTCGATGTCGTGCGTCCGGTAGTCGTGTCCCCGGTTGGCGTGGAAGGTGCCCCGCGTCGGTCGCTCGGTGGTGTGCAGGATCGATTCGAGCGTGTCGAGGGTCTCGCCGGGGAGGTGTGACACCTTCAGGTAGATCGGGCCGCGGGCCGACTCGATCTCGCTGCGAACCTCACTCATCATGTCGCCGGACCAGTAGTCCGAGTCGACGAATCGGTCGCCGGCGGCGTTGACCTGGTACCCGCCGAACGGGTTGGCCACGTACGCGCAGGCCGGACCGTTGTAGTCCTTGATGAGCGGATTGATCTGGAAGCACTCGATCCCGCTGAGTTCGGCTCCGGCGTGGTACGCCATCGAATAGCCGTCACCGGCATTGGTCGGGTTCTCATACGTGCCGTAGAGATAGCCCGACGCCGGTAGACCCAACCGACCGCACGGGCCGGTGGCCAGGATCACCGACTTGGCGCCGACGACGTAGAACTCGCCCGTGCGGGTGTGCAGGGCGGCGGCGCCCACGGCGCGCCCACCATCGGTGAGCACGCGAACCGGCATCAAACGGTTCTCGATGGTGATGCGCTCGCGCATCTCCTTCCGTCGCAAGACGCGGTACAGGACCTTCTTGACGTCCTTGCCCTCCGGCATCGGCAGAACGTATGAGCCGGAACGGTGTACCCGACGCACCGCATACTCGCCGTGTTCGTCCTTTTCGAACTTGACGCCATACCGCTCCAAGCGGGAGATCATCGCGAACCCCCGCGTCGCGGTTTGGTAGACGGTCTTCTGGTTCACGATGCCGTCGTTCGCCCGCGTGATCTCGGCGACGTAGTCCTCGGGGGTCGCCTTGCCGGGTATGACCGCGTTGTTGACGCCGTCCATCCCCATCGCCAGCGCGCCCGAGTGACGCACATGGGCTTTGTCGAGCAACAGGACGTTGGCGCCGTTCTCGGCGGCGGTCAACGCCGCCATCGAGCCGGCGGTGCCGCCGCCGATCACGAGAACGTCGCAGTCGATCCGCTTGGCCGCCGACACGTCGGGTGCTGTGAACGCCTCGGTCATGCGATGGCCCTCGCTTCGGTGCCGGACAGCGCCGCCGCGATTGTCGCACGTGCGGCGGCGCGGTCGCCTTGGACGTGATTGACGTCCACGACGGAGCGCACGGGCTCACCGGCGCGGCCGAGGACGACGACGCGGTCGCCGAGCAACACGGCCTCGTCGATGTCATGGGTGACGAACACGACTGTGGCCGGGTGGGCGGCGAGGGTCCGCAACAGCAACTCCTGCATCGAGGCGCGCGTTTGGGCGTCGAGCGCACCGAACGGCTCGTCCATGAGGACGGCCCGGGGAGCGCCGGCCAGTCCGCGCGCGAGTTGGACGCGTTGCCGCATGCCGCCGGACAGCGTCTTGGGCAGGTGGTCGGCGAATCCGTCCAAGCCGATCTCACCGATCCAGGTCAACGCTTGCTCACGACGCCCGGCGCGTGGGACGCCGCGCAGCGCAAGGGCGAGTTCGATGTTGCGCCGAACCGTTCGCCAGGGGTGCAGCGCGTCCTCTTGGAACACCATGGCTCTGTCGCGCGAGGTGCCGCTGATCTCGTCGCCGTCGACGAGGACCCGGCCGGCGTCCAGTGGCCGGAGGCCGGCGAGGGCGCGGAGCAGCGTCGACTTTCCGCACCCGGACGGACCGGTCACGACGAGGATCTCGCCCGCCTCGATGTCCAGGCTGAGGTTGTCGATGATGGTCCGTTCGCCGTGCCGCAGCGTCAATTCGTCGATGGTCAGGGCAGTGCTCATCGGGTCTCCTCCCCGCGCGGAAGCCACCTGGTGACGCGGCGCCCGATCAACTCGATGGCGCCGGAGGTGAGGACCCCCAGTGCCGCGATCGTGAACATTCCGACGACGACACCGGGGTAGTCGACGACGGTGTAGGACTGCCAGGTCCGGTAGCCGACCCCGAGGTGACCGGAGATCATCTCGGCGGAGATGAGGCAGATCCAGGCGACGCCGATGCCGACCGACAGCCCACTGAAGACGCCGGGGGTGATGCCGGGCAGGATCACGCGCAGTACGACGTCGCGCCGGGTGCCGCCCATCGTGCGCACCGAGTCCTCCCAGATCGTCGGCAATGCGCGGACGGCGTGGCGGGTGGAGACCACGATGGGGAAGAAGGCGGCGACGAAGGTGATGAAGATGATCCCGGCCTCGTCGCTGGGGAACACGAGGATGGCGATCGGGACCAGCGCGATCGCGGGAATCGGCCGCGCGAGCTCGGTGAGCGTTCCCAGCGTGTCGGCCGCGACGGTCGAGCGCCCGAGCGCGATGCCGACGGGGATGCCGATCGCCGTCGCCAAGCCAAACCCCACGCCGATGCGCAGCAAGGATTGGCCCAAGTCCTGGTAGTACTGCGCGGTGTGCAGCCGTTGCCACCAGCTCGAGGCGACCTCGGTGGGGGCGGGGATGGTGTCGAAGTGCAGCCAGGCGACGACGTTGGCCCCGGCCAGCAGCTGCCACACGAGGAGGGCGACGACGATTGTCGAGACGCGGAGCAGGCGGCCGCGCCAAACGCGCTTGTGTCCGGCCGACGGGCGGCTGATGGGATCCGACTCGGCGTGGTTCTCGAGTGCGGCGGCGGCGCCACGGCCGATGGCGGTCGTGGTCATGAGCCGACTTCCTGGACGGCCCGGCTGTAGTCGACCGGCACGGCGGTCGGGTGTTGCTTGCGGTACTCCTGCGCGGAGTCGGCGGTCGTGAACGCCCGGAAATCGCCGCCGTCGCGCAGCCATACGGCGTGATCGGCGAACCAGCGGGTGCCGACTACCGGGTCGGTGATGTAGGCCGCCGTGATCGACTTGCCGGCCGCCCGCGCCGCTTTGACGAGCTTGAGGAGCTCGGTGGCGGAGGCGACCGTCGCCGTCTCGTCTCCCGAATACCAGACTTCGCTGTCGGCCTTCGACGCGTTGCCGGCGCGCGAGAGGAGCGCCGCGTAGTCTCCGCCGGTCGCCGTGACCGCTGCCTTGAGTGGTCCGTCGTTGATGAAGGTGCCGAGATCGACGGGGTTCGGGAACGAACCGATCGACTTCAGGTATGGGCGATCCCCGGCGAGAGCGTCGACGAGGGCCGGTTTGATCGCGGGGTTGAAGTCCGTGCCGCCCGGGCCGTTGTAGAGGTACACGACTTCTG
Organism: Gordonia sp. (in: high G+C Gram-positive bacteria); assembly: GCF_047602025.1. GTDB lineage: Bacteria > Actinomycetota > Actinomycetes > Mycobacteriales > Mycobacteriaceae > Gordonia. The sequence continues at coordinate 494,551 of NZ_JASGII010000001.1, forward strand.
CGGGCAATCCGCTCTCTTTCGAGACGAGCCGCGCGGCGGCGAGCGGGTCGCCGGCCAGGGCCTTCGTCGCATCGAGCTGTGCCTGCAGGAACGCCTTGATCACATCGGGGTGCTTGGCGACGTATTGGTTTCGCGCGATCACCCCGTGCAGGGTGGGGTAGCCGAGGCGTCCGCCGTCGTAGACGAGCTTGGCCTTCTTCTGGAAGACGAGCAGGCCCGGCCACGCGACGAACTGGGCGAGGGCGTCGACGCTGCCCGACTCGAGGGCCGAGGCGCCGACCTGGGGCTGCTGATTGCTGACGTTGACCGCGGATGCGGGGATGCCCGCCTGGTTGAGTCCGGCGAGCAGTGTTCCGTGCCCCGCGGAGCCCACGCTGGCCGACACCTTCTTGCCGCGCAGATCGCGCAGCGAGTTCACCGTCGAGTCGGGCTTGGCGATGACACTGTTGAGCGACCCCTTGGGAGACGAGCCCGTCACCGACAGGATCGAGGTGGCGGTCGCCGGGTTCGAGTTCGCCCGGGAACCGTTGATCAACAGCGGGTAGTCGCCCATCGAACCGATGTCGATCTTTCCGGCCACCATCCCCGTCGTGATCGGTGCGCCGGTGTCGTAGTCCTGCCACTCGACCTTGTAGCGCTTGCCGGCGAGTTCGCCGAGGCGCTTCTCGAAGTCGCCTCGGCTGCGCAAGAGCGTGCCGGCGGTCACGGTGTTGATCGTCTTGGACTGGTATCCGACGACCACCTTCTCGGTGTTCGCATCCTCGGTCGAGGAGCAGCCGGCGGCGACGGTGACCGCGGCAACGGCGGCGACGACAGTTGCGGCAGCGGAGACTGGGGTGCGCATCGAGCTTCCTGACGGTTGGTGGTTAGCGGAGGAGGTAGGGCATGTTCACGGTGACGGCACCGGTCGGGCAGCGGACGGCGCAGGGCCCGCAGTACCAGCACTCATCGACGTGCATGTAGGCCTTGCCGGTCTCCGGCTTGATGGCCAGCGAGTCGAGGGGGCACACCTCGACGCAGAGCGTGCAGCCGTCGATGCACAGTGATTCGTCGATGGTGACCGGAACATCGGCGCGGTTGTTGACGAGGCTCATCGGGCGTCTCCTTGATTCGTTTCGCGCAGGGCAGTGGCGTGGAGGGAGATTCGGTCGCCGCGCAACCGGATGTACTCGAGGTCGATCGGCCGCCGATCCGGGCCGAGGGAGGTCAGTCGCTCGAGGAGCAGGAGGGGTGAGCCGGTCGCTACCTCCAACGCAGCGGCCGAGTGCGCGTCGGCGGCGGCCGCGTTGATCGTGTGGTCCGCCGCCGCGAGGCGTTCCCCGGAAATCTCTTCCAGCAGGGCGAACACATCGGTGTGCTCCAGATCGTGGGTGATCAGGTCGATTCCGAGGTCCGGCACCAGGTAGGTCAGGTCCAGGCTGATCGGCTCGTCGTCGAGCATCCGTAAGCGCTCGATGTAGACCACATCGGAATCGGCGGCGAGCTGGAGGCGACGTGCGACCGCTCGGGGTGCGCGGACCAGCGTCGCGACGCGCACGTCGTTGCGCACCTCGCCGCTGGTGGACAGTGTCTCCTTGAGTCCCCGGAGTGCATCGAGGCCATGAGCAGCTTTGCGATTGACGACATGGGTGCCGGCACGGGGCGAGCGAGCGATGATCCCCTCGTCCCGAAGGATGGCCAGTGCGTCGCGGACGGCATTGCGCGACGCGTCGAATTCGGCGCCGAGTCTCCGCTCGTCCAGCGCACCCGTCAGCTCCCCGGCGTCGATCGCGCGCCGGAGCACATCGCTGATGACTCGTGCGTCCTCGGCGCGTCGGCGAGGACGCGGCGCGGCAGCACCGTTTGGTGGGCTGAACTGCATGGAATCGCAGCGTAATGAGGTGTCGCCCGTGGCGAATCAAGACAATTCCACGTCCGGGCGGGGCTATTGTCATTGCGCCATCTGCCGGAATCGCACCACCTTTATGACCTGCTGATTTGCCGGCTCGCAGCGCTATTGCGCCACCCTGCGAGCCGTTCGCGGAGTTGAACCCACCGCGCGCGAAATGCGCGATACTCCCCCTCGCCTAGACTGGGCGCGTGAGCCACCACGTCGACACCGTCGCGCATGCCGAGCAGACCCCCGACCAGCCGCAGCCGTTCACCGAGCTGGGACTGAAGGACGACGAGTACGCCCGGATCCGCGAGATCCTCGGCCGTCGGCCCACCGACGCCGAGCTGGCCATGTACTCGGTGATGTGGTCCGAGCACTGCAGCTACAAGTCGTCGAAAGTCCACCTGCGCTACTTCGGCGAGACCACGACCCCGGAGATGAAGTCGAAGATGCTGGCCGGCATCGGCGAGAACGCCGGCGTCGTCGACATCGGCGACGGCTGGGCGGTGACCTTCAAGGTCGAGTCGCACAACCACCCGTCGTACGTCGAGCCGTACCAGGGCGCGGCGACCGGCGTCGGCGGCATCGTCCGCGACATCATGGCCATGGGCGCCCGGCCGATCGCGGTGATGGACCAACTGCGCTTCGGCGCGGCCGACGCTCCTGACACCCGACGCGTCGTCGACGGCGTGGTGCGCGGCGTCGGCGGCTACGGCAACTCCCTCGGCCTGCCCAACATCGGCGGCGAGACCGTCTTCGACGAGAGCTACGCGGGCAACCCCCTCGTCAACGCGCTGTGCGCGGGCGTGCTGCGCGTCGAGGATCTGAAACTGGCCTTCGCCTCTGGCGCCGGCAACAAGATCATCCTGTTCGGCGCCCGGACCGGCCTCGACGGCATCGGCGGCGTCTCCGTGCTGGCGTCGGAGACCTTCGACGACTCCGGCGAGGACGGCCCGAGCCGCAAGAAGCTGCCGTCGGTGCAGGTCGGCGACCCGTTCACCGAGAAGGTGCTCATCGAGTGCTGTCTGGACCTCTACCGCGAGGACCTCGTCGTCGGCATCCAGGACCTCGGCGGCGCCGGGCTGTCCTGTGCGACGTCGGAATTGGCCGCGGCCGGTGACGGCGGCATGCACATCGATCTCGACAAGGTGCCCATGCGCGCCGAGGGCATGACCCCGGCCGAGGTGCTCTCCAGCGAGTCGCAGGAGCGCATGTGCGCGGTGGTGACCCCGGCGAACGTCGACAAGTTCATGGAGGTCTGCCGGCGCTGGGACGTCCTCGCCACCGTGATCGGCGAGGTCACCGACGGCGAGCACCTGGTGATCGACTGGCACGGCGAGACCGTCGTCGACGTGCCGCCGCGCACCGTCGCCCACCAGGGCCCGGTGTACGAGCGCCCGGTCCAGCGCCCGGACTGGCAGGACAAGGTCATCGCCGACACGAGCGCCGCGCTGCCGCGGCCGAAGTCCGGTGACGAACTGCGCGAGACGACGCTGAAGATGATCGCCTCGCCGGCGCTGTGCAGCCGCGCGTTCATCACCGAGCAGTACGACCGCTACGTCCGCGGCAACACCGTGCTCGCCGAACACGCCGACTCCGGCATGATCCGCATCGACGAGAAGACGGGCCGCGGCATCGCCCTGGCGACCGACGCGTCGGGCCGGTACACCTACCTCGACCCGTACCGCGGCGCACAGCTAGCGCTGGCCGAGGCGTACCGCAACGTCGCCGTCTCCGGTGCGACGCCGGTCGCCGTCACCAACTGCCTCAACTTCGGTTCGCCGGAGGACCCGGCGGTCATGTGGCAGTTCAGCCAGGCCGTCCGCGGCCTCGCCGACGGCTGTGCCCAATTGGGCATCCCGGTCACCGGCGGCAACGTCAGCTTCTACAACCAGACCGGCGCGACGCCGATCCTGCCGACGCCGGTCGTCGGGATCCTCGGCGTCATCGACGACGTCAAGCGCCGCATCCCGACCGGATTCGGCACCGAGCCGGGGGAGACGCTGATCCTGCTCGGCGAGACCCGCGACGAGTTCGACGGGTCGATCTGGGCGCAGGTCACCGCCGACCACCTCGGCGGCACGCCGCCGCAGGTCGATCTCGAGGCCGAGCGGCTGCTCGGCGAGATCATGGTCGCCGCCTCGCGCGACGGCCTGGTGTCCGCGGCCCACGACATCTCCGAGGGCGGCCTCATCCAGACCGTCGTCGAAGCCGCACTCGCCGGGGAGACCGGCTGCCGCATCATCCTGCCCGAGGGTGCCGACCCATTCGTCTGGCTGTTTTCCGAGTCCGCCGGCCGCGCACTGGTCGCGGTGCCGCGCACCGAGGAGTCGCGGTTCTGCTCGATGCTCGACGCGCGCTCGATGCCGTGGACGCGCATCGGCGTCGTCGACCAGGGTGCCGACGACGTCAGCGTGCAGGACCAGTTCGCCATCCCACTCGCCGAGCTTCGCGAGGTGCACGGCGCAACGCTGCCCAAGTTGTTCGCCGAGGGTCTGCACTCGGTCTAGGCGAGCGAGCATCCCCGTCCGTCGGATCGTCGACGAGGGTCGACATCGCGTTGGTAGTTTCCACGGATGACCCTGCTTCGCCAAGCCCGTCCGTTGACGCTGTTGCTGGTCGCCGTCGCCGGAGGCTTTGTCTTCGTCAAGTTCTCCGCGTGGGGCCTGGTGGCGCTCGTCGTCGCGTTCGGCTGCGGACTGTCCAGGTTGTGGATCGGCAGGGGTGACGGCCGTGGGTTCGGCCCGCTGCAGCTGCTGCAGGTCGTGGCGGTGGCGGCAATCCTGTTCGCGATGACGCGGCTGGAGGACTTCGGGACGTACGCGCCGCTGTATGCCGCTATCGCCATCCTCATGGGAGGGCTGGTCGCCCTGCTCTACCTCGCCGGCCTCGATACGGCGCTGCGCATCCGCAAGCGCAGAGCTCGCTGATCAAAGGCTCGCGTAGCCGAGCCGGGTGCATAGGCGTGCTTCGACGCCGGAAAAGTCGTGCGCGTCGGGCGTGGGCGGGTCCGGGTCGCCACTCGTGAACCGCGCGCGCAAGCGTCGGATGCTCTGGTGGGCGAGGTCTTCGGGGTGGTGGCTGTGGTTGATGCGCGGCCGGCCGAGGGTGCCGTCGCGACAGCGCAGCCGCCACTGCACGCGCCCGGCGTAGCGGCCGGTGCGCCGGTAGGTGGTTTCCCACTGGCCGGGCAGATCGCCGACGGCGCGGTTGTGGCGGCCGGAGGCGGCGGTCAGCTTGTCGATGTCGGTGTGCCCGCCCTTTGCCCAGTCGGGCAGGTGGTGGGCCTGGGTGAAGATGAACGGGGTGTCATCGTCGGGGGCGCTGGAGCCGCGGTCGCGGGCGAAGATCGCCAGCCGCTGCGCGAAGGTGGCCGACCGCTTGGACCGGCCGTGGTACAGGATCTCGCTGGTGTGGTTCTGGAAGACCACCAGCGAATGATCGGCGCGGGCGGCCAGTTCCACCAGATCGCGGATCGGCACGAGGGAGCCGGTCGTCGACACGGCGGTCCCGGCGCGCTTGACGACGTCGGCCAGGGGAGCGGTGAACACCAGCTGGGTGGCGATCCGGTTCGGCCTGCCCAAACCCTGGGGCCGATGATGAAGTCGCACATCGCCTCGAGGGCGTCATGGTTGCGCTGTTCGGGCGTTCGACGGTCGCGCTGCCGGGCGTCGGCCAGCTTCTCCTGGGATGCGTCATCGGACCCGACGTTCTCGGCCGAGCCGAACAGGCGGTGCTGCTCATCGTCGTCGCGGTTGTTCATGCCGGGCGCGGCCATGGACGCGAAGATCAACTCGATCTTCGCGCGCAGCGTCGGGGTCAGGCTGCCCAACAGCGCGGTCATCAGCTGCTGGTCCTGGCTGCCGAGCGACAGGCTGCGTCGGCGCTTGCGGTCCCGCTCGTCGCACAGTGCGCCGTCGGGGTCGAGGTAGGCCAACAAGCAGATCCCCGCCTTGCGCAACTCTTGCGGCGTCAAGTCGGTCGCCATGGCGGCCATGTCCCGCTCGGCCTGCTCGATCACCTCGACGGGCAGCTTGCGCGGGATCCGTCGGATCACCTCCCGGATCTCATCGACATGGGCGCCGCTGATCAAACCCCGAGCCACCGCCGCCGCGGTCGCCGGGAACTGGGGTTCACGGGTCTCGCCGGTCAAGCCGGTGAGCCGCGCGATCTTCTCGGCCCGCCGATACCGCTTCTTGGCCTCCGGTCGGCCCAGCCTCAGCCCCTTCGCCAACCACGTCATCGGATGTGTGAATCCCTCGCGGGCATAGGCGCAGCGATCGTTGATCTCGGTGAACAACTGCGCGTCGACGCCTTCCTGCGCCCGGCGCAGCTCCTCGAGGCCGCGCGCGTGCGCCAGCAGGTCCGCTTCGGTCTCGGCCGCCCACACTGCGCTCGTAAGTTCGTCAATCGCCTCGCGCGCCGCCGCCAACAGCACGGCAGGTGAATCCGTCGACGTCGGTGTGGTCATCGAATCCACCTCCTCACCTGGGATAACAACGTGTTGTTCCTATATCAACCACATTAGCTCGGGGGTCTGACAGAGATCGGCACCACGATGAGCCCGGCGTCCGTCGGCCAGCCGACGGCCGTCGAATCCGTTGTTAGGTTCTCGGCTGTCACCAGATCGTCAATCAAGGAGAGTCCGATGCACCCGAACTACGACACCCGGGCCGCCGAGTTGCAGACGCAGTACGCGCAGCAGTACCCGACGGTGGTGGGCTACCCCGCGCCCGACGTGAAGCCGACGTCCGCGCAGGCGGCCATCGTCCTCAGCTGGCTCGGCGTCCTGGCCAATGTGGTGGGCCTGTTGCTGCTGTTCCCCGCGATGGCCATCCTTGAGAAGGTCACCACCGGTGGCGGCTCGCTGACCGGCTACATCGTCGTGTCCGGTCTGGTGGGCCTCGTGTGCGCGGTGCTGCTGGGCATCGGCGCATCGGGTCTGTCTCGGCGCAAGGCGTCGGCCCGGCCCTTCATCGCGATCGCCTGTGTCCTCGTCGTCGCCAGCCAGATCTTCGGGATCATCATGACCGCGGGGATGACCGTCGACGTTGCCGGTGCCTCGACGCCGGTCAACACCGCCGGATCCGGGTTCGGCACGTTGATGGGCTGCGTCTTCCCCATCATCACCGTCGTGCTGACCTACTCCTCGTCGACGACGGAGTGGTTGCGTCGCGGCCTGGCCTGATCCGCGGCTAGGCTTGCCGCATATCGAGCCGCAGGCTCAGCACGACAACGCGAGGGAACCCCATGACCAACCCCGATCCGACCAACGCGGGTCAGCCCGATCCGGCGGCCCAGCAGGCACAACCGGACCAACCGGACCAACCGGTCTACCCGGCGCAGCCCGGTTACCCCGCGCAGCCGGCCTACCCGGCGCCCGCCGGTTACCCGGGGCAGCCCGGGGTCGACGCGGCCGCCTACGGCGCCCAGTACGGCTACCCCGGTCAGGCCTACGGCCAACCGTACGGGCCGCCGCCGGACAACAACATCGTGCTGCCGATCATCTCGACGGTCCTCGGCGTGCTGACGGTGTTCTGGTGCATCGGTATTGCCCCGCTGGTCCTCGGGATCATCGGGATCGTCAAGTCGAACTCGGTGAACACCCTCTGGTCGACCGGTGACCAGGCGGGTGCCGGGGTTGCGGCCGAGGACGCGAAGAAGTTCGGCCTGTGGGGCCTCATCTCCTTCGGCGCCCTCGTGGCCCTCGGCGTCATCCTCATCATCATCGCGGTGATCGCCTCGCCGAGCTGATCCACTGGCGACCTGCAGTTCGATTTTTCGAGGAAGGAACGGTGTTCGCGATGACGAACCCCAATGACCCCTACGGCCAGCAGCCGCAGCAGCCCTACGCCCCCGGTGCCGGGCAGCAGCCGTACGGCGCGCCCGGCCAAGCCCCCGGGCAGCCCGCGCCGGGCCAGCAGCCGCCCGTCTACGGCCAGCAGCCGCCCGTGTACGGCCAGCAGCCCGCCTACGGCCAGCCGGCGTACGCCCAGCAGCCCGCGTACGGTCAGCCGGGCTACGGACCCGGGTACGGCGCGCCCGGTCGCCCGGAGAACAACATGGTCATGGCCGTGATCGCGGTCCTGGTCTTTTGGCCGGTCGGACTGTTCGCGGTGCTGAAGGCGAACTCGGTGAACAAGCTGTGGGACATGGGCGACCAGGCGGGCGCGCACGCTGCCGCTGCCGAGGCCAAGAAGCTGTCGAAGATCACCTTCATCGTCGCCGCGATCTGGTGGGTGCTCTGCGTCCTCATCTTCGTGTTCATCATGGTGGCCGGCGCCGTCGCCGTGAACAACATGCCCACGTACTCGTACACGCCGACGTACTCCTACACCCCGACGTACACGTCTCCCTACTGATCGTCGAGCAGGCAGAACAGTCGTGACGAATCCCCAGGATCCCTACGGTCAGCAGTACGCGACGCCCGCTGCCCAGTCGTACCCGCAGCAGCCGTACCCGCAGTACCCGCCGCGCTACGCGCTGGGCCCGGCGCCGGACAGCAACATGTTGCTGCCGATCCTTGCGACGGTGGGGAGCATCGTCCTCTGTATGAACGTCCCGGCTCTCGTCCTGGGCATCATCGGCATCGTGAAGGCCGGCCAGGTCGAGACCCTGTGGGCCGCCGGCGACCAGGACGGTGCGCGCGAGGCGTCGATGTGGGCACGCAGGCTGGGCATGTGGGGTCTGATCGTCCTCGCCGCCATCACCGTGATCACCGCGATCATCGTCGTCGCGTACTTCGTGCTGAGCTGGAACATCGCCACCAGTTGACGCGAGGCGGAAAGCGCATTTCTGAAACGTGTTCTAGTTTGCTGCGCTAACCTCGGGCCATGACTCTTCGCGTCGTCGAATGGTCGACTGGAACGGTCGGCCGCCATGCCATTGAAGGAATCGATCGCCACCCCGAGTTGGAGCTCGTCGGTGTCTGGGTCTCCGATCCCGCGAAGGTCGGCAAGGACGCCGGCCGCCTCGCCGGGCTCGACCGCGACCTCGGCGTACTCGCGACCAATGACAAGCAGGCGCTGCTCGACCTGAAGCCGGACGCCATCGTCCACACGGCGATGACCGACGACCGCGTCTTCGACGCCATCAAGGACCTCACCGAGTTCGTCCGCGCCGGCGTCAACGTCGTGTCGTCGGGACCGGTGCTGCTGCAGTACCCGTTCGGCGTGGTGCCCGAGTCGGTCACCGACCCGATCATCGAGGCCGCCAAGGAGGGCGGGGCGAGCCTGCACGTCAACGGCATCGACCCCGGCTTCGCCAACGACGTCCTGCCGCTCGCCATGACCAGCCTCTCGCGCCGGATCGACGAGGTGCGCGTCGCTGAGATCGCCGACTACTCGACCTACTACCAGCCGGTGGTCAACTCGCAGATCTTCGGCTTCGGCCAGCCGATGGACCAGACGCCGATGCTGCTCAACCCCGGGGTCCTGTCCATGGGGTGGGGGTCGGTCGTGCGGCAGATCGCCGCCGGCCTGAACCTCACCCTCGACGAGCCGCTCGTCGAGCGCATCGAGGAGGTCGCCGCCGACCGCGACTTGGAGACCGTGTCGGGCGGTATCCCCAAGGGCACGCGCGGGGCACTGCACTTCCAGGTCGTCGGCCAGGTGAACGGCGTCGACCGCGTCATCCTCGAGCACTACACGCGCAACCACCCCGACCAGTGCCCGGAGTGGCCCAAACCGACCAACGGCGACGGCTGCTACCGCATCGACATCACCGGCGACCCGGTGATGAACGTCGAATTCGGCCACCACGGCGAGGACGGGGACCACAACGTCTCCGGCATGGTCGTCACCGCGATGCGCCTGATCAACGCGGTGCCCGCGGTCGTCGCCGCCGAGCCGGGCCTGATCACCGCCCTCGACCTCCCGCTGGTCACCGGTGCCGGCCTGGTCGACGGACAGAACCCCACGACGTAGTCGATTGGCCGACGCGACGCAGCCGCCGGGGCACAATGGCCCCGTGCATCCCGTCGTACTGCCGGTCCAGCCAATCCACCGCGGCCGCCCCGTCGCGCAATCGCGACCGTCGGGCTGGCCTGCGATTACCGCGATCGTCCTGGCCGATGGCGGTGCGGTGGTCGCGACCTACTGGGCGGTCATGGCGGTGCTGTCCTTCCGCGACGATCTTGAGGCCGGTCGACTGCTGCGGTACTCGTTCGCTTGGTCCGTCGCGTTGACCGGGACCGCATCGTTGCTGGCCGTCGGCGCCACCTTGATGGTGCGCCGCAAAGCGATCGGGCGGCCCCTGGTGGTCCTGGGGAGCTGCGCCGCGGTCGTGGTCGCAGCCGTCACGATCGTTGTGGCCCTGCGAGCGCTTGGCGAGATCGACGTGTCACAGGATCCGGGGAGCGACCTCCCGAACCCGGCGGGCATGGTCGCCGCGGGCGCCGTCGTCGTCGTGGTGCTCGCAGTCGGCGCGGTCATACTGCCCGCGCTGCTGACCGCTCTGCTGACGCTCCTCCCGTCGACGAAGCGCTGGCTCACCCGGCCTAAGATCTGAGGTCGTGGCCACCCCGACAGTCGACCCCGCGCAGTGCCGTGCCGCGGTGGAAGCCGTCGCCGCCTGGCTGGCTGATGACACCGTCGACGCACCGCCCCGCCCTTCCCTGGCGACGGCGGTCCGCCTGACCGCCCGAACCCTCCCGCAACTCGCCCCGGGCAACTCGGTCGAAGTGCGGGTGCCCCCGTTCGTCGCCGTCCAATGCATCGAGGGACCGCGACACACCCGCGGCACCCCGCCCAACGTCGTCGAGACCGACCCGCGCACGTGGCTCCTGCTCGCCACCGGCCTGACCAGCTTGGATGAGGCGCTCGCGGCCGGGACGATCGACGTTTCCGGGTCGCGCGCCGACGAGGTCGCCGACTTGTTGCCCATCACACCCCTCAAGATTCGTTGATCACGCCGAATGGGCCGTAGACTGGAAGAGCCCTCACCGACGACTCACCGGAGCGCTTAGTGACCGAACCGTCGATCCATTCGCCCAACCTCCTCGCCGACGCCGCAGCGCCGTCGGCGTGCGCACGAGCGAAGCAGGATGCGGTGATCCAGCCCGACAACGAGCCCCGCGAGGAATGTGGCGTATTCGGTGTCTGGGCCCCCGGCGAGGACGTCGCCAAACTCAGCTACTACGGCCTCTACGCCCTGCAGCACCGCGGCCAGGAGGCCGCCGGCATCGCGGTCGGCGACGGCGCCCAGGTCATCGTCTTCAAGGACCTCGGACTCGTCAGCCAGGTCTTCGACGAGCAGACGATGGCGTCGATGGTCGGCCACGTCGCGATCGGCCACTGCCGCTATTCGACGACGGGCAGCACCACCTGGGAGAACTCCCAGCCGATCTTCCGCACCACCCCGGCGGGCACCGGTGTCGCGCTCGGCCACAACGGCAACCTGGTCAACACCGCCGAACTCGCGTCGAAGGCCCACGACCTCGGGCTCGATAGCAGCGGGGGAGCGACGTCGGACTCCGACGTCGTCGGCGCCCTGCTCGCCCACGGTGCCGCCGACAAGACCCTGGAGCAGGCCGCGCTCGACCTGCTGCCCGAACTCGAGGGCGCGTTCTGCCTCACCTTCATGGACGAGAACACGCTGTACGCCGCCCGCGACCCGCACGGCATCCGCCCGCTGTCGCTGGGCCGGCTCGACCGCGGTTGGGTCGTCGCGTCCGAGACCGCCGCGTTCGACATCGTCGGCGCCTCCTTCGTCCGCGACATCGAGCCCGGTGAACTCCTGGCGATCGACGCCGACGGCGTGCGGTCGACGCACTTCGCCGAGCCGACGCCCAAGGGCTGCATCTTCGAGTACGTCTACCTGGCGCGGCCGGACAGCGTCATCAACGGCCGCACCGTGAACTCGGCCCGCGTCGAGATCGGCCGCCGCCTGGCCCGCGAGCACCCCGTCGACGGCGACCTGGTGATCCCGGTCCCCGAGTCGGGCACGCCCGCCGCCGTCGGCTACGCCCAGGAATCGGGCATCCCCTACGGCCAGGGCCTGATGAAGAACGCCTACGTCGGCCGCACCTTCATCCAGCCGTCGCAGACCATCCGCCAGCTCGGCATCCGGCTCAAGCTGAACCCGCTGCGCGAGGTCATCCGCGGCAAGCGCCTCATCGTCGTCGACGACTCGATCGTCCGCGGCAACACCCAGCGCGCCCTGATCCGCATGCTCCGCGAGGCCGGCGCCGCGGAGGTGCACGTGCGCATCGCGTCGTCGCCGGTGCGCTGGCCGTGCTTCTACGGCATCGACTTCGCCTCGCCTGCCGAGCTCATCGCCAACGGCATGGACGCCGACGAGCCGGAGGCCATGGTCGAGGGCGTGCGGCAGGCGATCGGCGCCGACAGCCTCGGCTACATCTCCATCGACGAGATGGTCGCGGCCACCGACCAGCCCGACTCCGAGCTGTGCAAGGCCTGCTTCGACGGCGATTACCCGATCGCCCTGCCCACCGAGACCGCCATGGGCAAGGCCGTCCTCGAGTCGCTGCGCGGAGCCACCGGCATCGACCCGCTGACCGTCGAAAACGACAACGTCAGCGCCGTGATGCGGCCCTGACGCCGTCGGGTAGCGTAGAGCCCGTTCCCCCTCGTATCCGCAGGAGTTCCGCCATGTCCAAAAGCGAGTCGGCCCGCCCCAAGAAGGCGTCGTATGCCGCCGCGGGCGTCGATATCGACGCCGGCGAACGCGCGGTGGACCTGATCGCCCCGCACGCCAAGCGGGCCAGCCGCCCCGAGGTCCTCGGCGGTATCGGCGGATTCGCCGGACTCTTCGCCCTCAAGGGCGACTACCGCGAGCCCCTGCTCGCCGCCTCCAGCGACGGAGTCGGCACCAAGTTGGCCGTCGCGCAGGCCCTCGGCAAGCACGACACCATCGGTCGCGACCTGGTCGCCATGGTCGTCGACGACCTCGTCGTGTGCGGTGCCGAGCCGCTGTTCCTGCAGGACTACATCGCCATCGGCAAGGTCGTCCCGGAGACCATCGAGGAAATCGTCAAGGGCATCGCCGACGGCTGCGTCGACGCCGGGTGCGCGCTGCTCGGCGGCGAGACGGCCGAGCACCCCGGTCTGATGGAGGACGGCCACTACGACATCTCCGCGACCGGCGTCGGCGTGGTCGAGGCCGACGCGGTCCTGTCCGCCGACCGCGTGCGCCCCGGCGACGTCGTCATCGCGATGGGTTCGTCGGGCCTGCACTCCAACGGCTACTCGTTGGCCCGCAAGGTCCTGCTCGACTGGGGCCACATGGACCTGACCGGCCACGTCGAAGAGCTCGACCGCACCCTCGGCGAGGAACTGCTCGAGCCGACCCGGATCTACGCCCGCGACTGCCTGGCGCTGATCGCCGAGGCCGACGTGCGGACCTTCGCCCACGTCACCGGCGGCGGGCTGGCCGACAACCTCTCGCGGGTGCTGCCGCCCGGCGTCATCGCCGAGCTCGACCGCTCCACCTGGACCCCGGCGCCGATCTTCGCCCTCATCGCCCAGCGCGGCCGCGTCGAGCGCGAGGAGATGGAGCGCACCTTCAACATGGGCGTCGGCATGGTCGCCATCGTCGCCCCCGAGGACACCGACCGCGCGCAGGCCGTCCTCACCGCGCGCCACGTCGACAACTGGGTGCTGGGCACCATCAAGGCCGGCGGCAGCCGCAAGGCCAAGACCGGTGTCGCCACCCTCGACGGCGAACACCCGCGCTTCTAGCCGTTCCGGCTTCAGGCAGCACAAAACACGGGCTCACGCCCGTGTTTGTGGATGATGTGGTGCGAACCCGACGCGAGGCGTCAGGCGTGCTTCCATTCCTCTTCGTCGACCCAGTTGTCCACCGGGTCGGCCTGGGGGAGGTCATCGCCAGCGAGCTCGCGCTGCAGCCTCTCCAGATCGGTCTGGGGCGTCGAGTACTTCAGTTGACGAGCAACCTTCGTCTGCTTTGCTTTTGCCCGGCCGCGGCCCATTTGGGACCCCCTCGCACACTGCCGGGGCGGCCACAATCCGCTGGTGGCGGCCCCGTGCTCATTTTGTAGGAATGTTCGTGGGTCCCAGTCTAGCGCGTACCGCGACATAATGCGGGCACGGGGCGCTCGGCGCGCGTCAGTCCCGTTTGCGCAGCTTCTCCACCGCTTCGCGGCCCGCCTGACGGTGGCCGTCGGCGACGATCGAGTCGGGGTCGACGCGCGCGGCGACGGACTGGTCGTCGACGGTGACGGCGAGGTCCGCGGTCTCGTCCACCCCCCGCTTCACCAGGGCCAGGGCGATCGGTCCGAACTCGAAATGGTCGACGACGGTGCCGACGCGGCCGACGGTCCGCCCGCCCGCGGTCACGGGCGCGCCCGGTTCGGGGCGGGCGTCGGCGGCGCCATCGAGGTGCAGCAGCACCAGGTGCCGCGGCGACTTCCCCAGGTTGTGCACGCGCGCGACCGTCTCCTGGCCGCGGTAGCAGCCCTTGTCGAGGTGCACCGCGCCCTGCTCGTCGCGGGCGCCGATCCAGTGCACCTCGTGCGGAATCGCGCGGTCGTCGGTGTCGACGTGGACGAGCGGACGTCGGGCGGCCACGCGGTGTGCGTGATACGCCCAGGTGCCGGCCATCGTCGCGCCGGCCTCGACCAGCGCGTGCCAGCGCTGCTGTGCCTCGGCCTCCGGCACCACGAGATCGACGACGGGAAGCTCGCGCTGTTCGCCGATCGGCGGCATGATCCGCCAGAAGCCCAGCGGTTCGTCGTCGTGGTGCAGTTCGGGTAGATCACCGGCGTCGTAGACCTGCGCGCCGTCGCGGATCTCGAGGAGCTCGTCGATCTCCCGGCTGCGGGGCCCGACGAGGGTCAGCACGCACATGTCGGGCCGCGCGACGGGTTCGGCCTTGGCCCAGAACACCATCTTCTGCAGGAAGTCGACGAGGCCGGGGCCGCGCGGGCCGGGTGTGTCGATCCAGGTGACCTCGTCGATGTCGGTGAGGACGAAGTGCTCCTCGATCCGGCCGTTCAGGTCGAGCGAGAGGTTCTCGGCGCTCGTGCGGTCGGGCAGGTCGGCGACGAACTGGCTGGAGATCGTGTGCAGCCAGGTGAGGCGTTCGGGGCCGGCGATCTCCAGCACGAAGCGGTCGGAGCGGTCGACGAGGATCGCGCCGGTGGTCGCGGCGCGCTGCTCGCCGAGCGGATCGCCGTAGTGCCACGCGACCTTCCGCGAATCCGGGCCGTGCCCGTAGACGCCGTCCGGCTCGGCGACGGCGCCGCTGCTCTGCGCGTCGAGGTGGCTGGTGAGGATGACCGATTGGCTCACGCTTCCAGCCTACGTCGTAACCTTGCGGCCATGGCGACTCCAATTCTCTTCGACCTGCGCCGCGGGCGGCTCGACCCGCAGCAGCCGGTCGTGACCGCCGACGATCTGTCCGTCGTCCGCGGTGACGGCATCTTCGAGACGCTGCTGGTCCGCCACGGGCGGGTGTGCAACCTCGACCGGCACCTGGAGCGCTTCGGCGCGGGAGCCGCGCGCATGGAACTGCCGACACCCGTGTCCGCGGACTGGGCCGCCGCCGCGCACGCCGCGGCCGCGACGTGGAGCGCCGAGAACGACGACGCCGAGGGACTGCTTCGGCTGGTCTACACCCGCGGTCGCGAGTCCGCGCCCGCCACCGACGACGCGCCGGAGCGCGCGACGGCGCTGGTGATGGTCGGACCGGTGGGGCCGGCCGCAGCGCGCGCCCGGGCCGACGGGGTGTCCGCGTGCCTGCTCGACCGCGGTTACCCGTCGGACTTCGCCGCAACGGCCCCGTGGCAGCTCATCGGGGTCAAGACGCTGAGCTATGCGACGAACATGGCCGCGTTGCGCCACGCGGCCGCGAACGGTTTCGACGACGTCGTCTACACGTCGTCGGACGGAATGGTGCTGGAAGGCCCGCGCTCGAGCGTCGTCACGGTGACCGGTCGCAGTCTGCGCACCCCGCCCGCCGACGTCGGCATCCTGCCCGGCACCACCGTCGCCGCCATCTTCGCGCGGGCGCAGTCGGAGGGCTGGGACGTCGACTACACCCCGCTGACCCCCGACGACCTGCGCGGCGCCGACTCGGTGTGGCTGTGCTCCTCGGTGACCGTCGCCGCGCGCATCGTCCGCCTCGACGACGTCGAATTGCGTCGCGACCGGGATGACGCGGTGGCTGCAAGATTCGCCGATCTGGCGTCGCGCGCAGTTGTGCTTGCCTAGCCTGCGTGATCAGCGACACCCCGCAACAGGGACTGGAGTCCCTTGTCCAACTACATAGCGCGGCATACGTTTGACGCGGCTACTATCTGCGGTAGTAGCCGACCAGCCCCAGCCCAACAGCTCAGCCCAGCAGATTAGGCACACGCATGGATGTCGTCGACATTTCCCGGTGGCAATTCGGGATCACGACCGTTTACCACTTCATTCTCGTCCCGCTGACCATCGGCCTCGCGCCGATGCTCGCGATCATGCAGACGGTTTGGTACAAGACCGGCAACGAGGCCTGGCTGCGGGCGACCAAGTTCTTCGGGAAGCTCTTCCTGATCAACTTCGCCCTCGGCGTCGCGACCGGCATCGTGCAGGAGTTCCAGTTCGGCATGAACTGGAGCGAATACAGCCGCTTCGTCGCCGACGTCTTCGGCGCGCCGCTGGCACTGGAGGGTCTGATCGCGTTCTTCGCCGAATCGACCTTCATCGGCCTGTGGATCTTCGGCTGGGGCCGACTGCCCAAGAAGATCCATCTGGCCTGCATCTGGATGGTGGCCTTCGGCGTCAACGCGTCGGCTTACTTCATCATCGCCGCCAACTCGTTCATGCAGCACCCGGTCGGCGTCGAATGGGACAACGAGCGGGGTCGCCCCGCGATGAACAACATCATCGCGCTGCTGACCAACAACACGACGCTCGCCGCCTTCCCGCACGTCGTCGCCGGCGCCCTGCTGACCGCGTCGACCTTCGTCGCCGCCATCGGCATCTGGTGGATGGCCCGCACGACGTGGCGCGCGCGCCAGCTGGAGCTCAAGGCCGACGGCGCCAAGGCGGAGCTTGAGGACACCAAGTCGCCGACGCTGGCCGAGGCCACCCCGGCCCAGCTGAACGCCGACGCCAAGGAGATGTGGCGGCCGGTGACCCGGTTCGCGCTGTGGCTGGTGATCGTGGCCGGCATCGGCACGATCCTGACCGGCGACCTGCAGGCGCAGATCATGTTCAAGCAGCAGCCGATGAAGATGGCCGCGGCGGAATCGCTCTGCAAGACCGAGCACAACGCGTCGTTCTCGGTGCTGTCGATCGGCCGGCAGAACAACTGCGACCACATCGACCACGTCATCGCCATCCCCGGCATGTTGTCGTTCATGGCCGACCACAAGTTCAACACCGAGATCAAGGGCGTCCAGGAACTCCAGAAGGAGTACGAGCAGAAGTTCGCGGGCAACCCCGCGCACAAGGGCCAGAACTACGCGCCCAACCTGTTCGTCACCTACTGGTCCTTCCGCGCGATGATCACGTGGGCCCTCGGCTCGGTCATCATCGCCCTCGGCGGGCTGTGGGCGACGCGCAAGAACCGCGTCGTGACGTCGCGCCGCTTCGGCTTCCTCGCACTGCTGCTGATCCCCACGCCGTTCCTGGCGAACGCCTCGGGCTGGATCTTCACCGAGATGGGCCGCCAGCCGTGGATCGTCGCGCCGAACTGGGCCGACAACCTCGATCCGCTGCGCACGTCGATGCTCGTGCAGCAGGGCGTGTCCAACAACTCGGCCGGTGTGGTGCTCGGTTCGCTGATCGTGTTCACGCTGCTCTACGGCGCGCTGGGCGTGGTGTGGTTCGCGCTGCAGCGCCGCTACATCCGGGAAGGCCCGGCGGCCCCGGGCGTCGAGCATGCCGCACTCGAAAAGGCCGAGGGCGACGGCAAGCTGTCGTTCGCGTACTGACCGGCGACCAGAAGATAGAGAGACGAGACGATCATGGGTTTGCCTGAATTCTGGTTCATCCTCATCGGAGTGCTGTTCACCGGCTACTTCGTGCTGGAGGGTTTCGACTTCGGCGTCGGCATGCTGATGGGCATCCTCGGCCGGGGCGACGACAAGAAGCGCCGCGCCATCCTCAACACCATCGGACCGTTGTGGGACGGCAACGAGGTCTGGCTGCTGACCGCCGGCGGTGCGATGTTCGCCGCCTTCGGCGGCTGGTACGCAACGATGTTCACCGCCTTCTACATCCCGCTGCTGATCATCCTGGTGGCGCTCATCGTGCGCGTGTGCGCCATCGAGTGGCGCGGCAAGATCAACGACGCCAAGTGGCGGCAGGTCTGGGACTGGTGCATCGCCATCGGGTCGTGGATCCCGGCGCTGCTGTGGGGCGTGGCGTTCGCCAACGTCGTGCGCGGTCTGCCGATCAACGAGAAGGCACAGTTCACCGGCACCTTCTGGGGCCTGCTGAACCCGTACGCACTCCTCGGCGGCCTGACGACGCTGATCGCCTTCCTCACCCACGGAGCGGTGTTCCTGGCGCTGAAGACGAGTGGCAACGTGCAGAAGGACTCGATCAAGCTCGCGTCGCGCCTGTCGATCGCGATGACGGTCGTCGCCGGCGCGTTCCTCGTCTGGACGCAGCTGTCCTACGGCAAGGGCTGGACCTGGGCCCCGGTGCTGATCGCGGCGCTCGCCGCGGTGGCGACCATCGTCCTCACCCACCAGGGCCGGGAGGGCTGGGCGTTCGTCGCGACGTCGATCGCGATCATCGGCACCATCGTCACGCTGTTCGGGTGCCTGTTCCCGAACGTGTTGCCGTCGACGACTGCCGCGGCCAACAGCCTGACCATCGACAACACCTCGTCGAGCCACTACACGCTGGTCATCATGACCTGGGCAGCGGCGCTGATCACCCCGATCGTCCTGCTCTACCAGGGCTGGTCGTACTGGGTGTTCCGCAAGCGCATCTCCGCGTCGGCCATTCCCGCCTCGACGGGTCTGGCATCCTTGCGCGGGTGAGCGAGACCGCCGCCCAGAAGTCTGACCGGGAGAGCCGGGCGCCGCTTGATCCGCGGTTGCTCCGGCTCTCGCCGTCTGCGCGGCGCTACGTCGGCGTCACCGTCGTCGCCGGATTGGTGACGACGCTCGCCGTCATCGCCGTCGCCTTCGCCGTCGCTTCGATCCTCTCGGATCTCGCGACCGACCCGGCGCGACGGTCCTTCGCGGCACAGCGCGGGCACCTGGCCCTGCTCGTCGGGGCCTTCGCCGTCCAGGTGGCCACGACCTACGCCGCGCAGCGCTATGCCCAGCGATCCGCACAAACCGTGATCGCCGAGGTGCGCGACGACGTCCTCGACAAGCTGACCGATCCGGCCCGCACCGACATGCGGGCCCTCGCCGACAGCCGCCGCTCGGCGACGACCGTGCTGCTGCGCGGCCTCGACGACCTCGGGCCGTACCTGTCCGGTTATGTGCCGTCGTTGATCCTGGCCGCCACGCTCACCCCGATCGTCATCGTCGTGATTGCCTGTGTCGACCTCGTGTCGGCGGGCCTGATCGTGCTGACCATCCCGCTGATCCCGATCTTCGGCATCCTCATCGGACTGATGACGCGCGACCGCACGCAGGAGAAGCTCGACGCCACGCAGCGCCAGCAGGCGACGCTGCTCGACCTGATCGCCGGAATCCCGACGTTGCGCGCGCTGCACCGCGCGCAGGGGGCGGCCAAGCAGGCGCGCGAGCTGGGGGAGTCGTGGCGGCAGTCGACGATGGGCACGCTGCGCGTCGCGTTCCTGTCCGGCGCGTGGCTGGAACTGATGGCGACGCTGTCGGTGGCGCTCGTCGCCGTCAGCATCGGCCTGCGGTTGGTCAACGGCTCGATGTCCCTGTTCGCCGGGGTCCTCGCGCTGGTCCTCGCGCCGGAGGCCTTCCGCCCGCTGCGGCAGGTCGGCGCCGCCTTCCACGACTCGGCCGACGGGGTGGCCGCCACCAACGCCGCCTTCGGGTTGACCGGCGGCGGGCAGGAGCTCGACGACGAGATCGACGACGCCGCGGTCGTCCCGCTGGCCGGCGTCGCCATCACGCTGTCCGGCGCCGGGGTGCGCTCGCGCGACGGCTGGGCGCCGCGGGACCTTGACGCCGACTGCGCACCGGGCACGATCACCGTGCTGACCGGTCCCAACGGATCGGGGAAGTCGACGGTCCTCGGCGCGCTGCTCGGCCTGGTCCGCCTCGATGAAGGAGCCGTCGTCGTCGGCGATCGCGTCCTGTCCCGAGCGCAGCGGGTCGCCTCGCAGGGCGAGATCGCGTGGCTGCCGCAGCACCCCGCGATCGTGCCCGGGACGGTCGCCGAGAACCTTGCGCTGTACGGGCCGCTCGACGCGGCGGCCCGGACGTCGGCGGCAGCGGCGACCGGCTGGGACACCGTGGCCGCCGAGCAGTTCGGCGCTGGCGCCGATCTCGACGCCACCGTGCTGGGCGAGGGCGGCATCGGACTGTCGGCGGGCCAACGCCAACGCCTCGCCCTCACCCGGACGCTCGCGCGCGAGGTCCCGGTCCTGATCCTCGACGAGCCCACCGCGCACCTCGACGCGCGGTCCCGTGCACGGGTGGTCGCGGCGGTTCGCGACCGGGCCCGCGCGGGTGCGACGGTGATCGTCGCCGCCCACCGCGCGGAGTGGCTCGAGGCGGCCGACACCGTCGTCGACCTTGTCGGCGAGGTGGCGCGATGAGCAGCGATCCGGTGTGGCGCGTCTTGCGCGCCTTGGACGTGCGGCGTCGCGGCGTCGCGCTGTCGCTGGTCTACGGCGTCGGCGGCACCCTCAGTGCACTCGGGCTCGCGGCACTGTCCGCCTGGCTGATCACCCGCGCGTGGCAGCAGCCGCCCATCCTGTCGCTGTCCATCGCGATCACCGCCGTCCGCCTGCTCGGCATCACCCGCGGCCTGTTCCGCTACCTGGAACGGCTCGCCAGCCACGACGTGGCGCTGCGGGCGATGACGACCGCCCGCGAGAAGGTCTACCGCGCGCTGTCGAACGGCGATGCGGCGACGACCGTGTCGATCCGCCGCGGCGACCTGCTGGCGCGCACCGGCGCCGACATCGACGAGATCGGCAATGCGCTGGTGCGGGCGGTCCTCCCGGCGGCGGTCGCCGCGATCACCGGCGTCGCCGCGGTCGCGATCATGTGGTTCGCATCCCCGGTTGCCGCTGTCGTGCTGGCGGCGGCACTGCTCCTCGCCGGCGTCGCGGCACCGGTGCTGGCGTCGCGCGGTGCGGCCGACACCGCCCGCGCGGCCGTGCGCGGGCGGTCGGACGTCTCCGCGGCGACGATGCTGCTGCTCGACCACGGTTCCGAGCTCGCGGTCGCCGGGCGTCGCGGAGGCGTCCTCGCCGACGTCTCCCGCGCCGAGGCCGAGGTCTCCGCCGCCACCGACCGCGGTGCGCGACTGCAGGCCCTCGCCGCCGCGGTCACCCCGCTGTCGATGGGCCTGACCGTCGTCGCGGCCTGCCTGATCGGCATCGGGCTGGCCGACGGCGGTGATCCGTCGCCGATGCGGTTGGGCGTGCTAATGCTGTTGGGCCTGTCGGCGTTCGACGCGATCGGACCGCTCGCCGCCGCCGGCGTGACTTGGCAGCACAGCCGCGCGGCTGCCGAGCGGGTGTTGGACCTCGTCGGGGAACCGGCCGACTGGTCGGGCGAGACGGCCGCAGATGTGCCGCGGCACGACGGTCCGGTGCGCTTGCGCGTCGATTCGCTGTCGTGGGGTTGGCCCGACGTCCCCGCGTTGGGCGGTCCGCTGACCCGCGAACTCGACGCCGGTGCGCGGTTGGTCGTGACCGGTGCGAGCGGCGTCGGGAAGTCGACGCTGCTGTTGACGCTGGCTGGGCTGCTGTCGCCGACGTCGGGAACGGTCACCGCGTCAACGCCCACGGGTGAGCCCGTCGACCTCGCCGCGGCCGCGCTGTACTGCGCCGAGGACGCGCACCTGTTCGCGGTGTCGGTGCGCGAGAACCTGCTCGTCGCGCGCGGTGATGCCACCGACGGGGAGATGGCGGCAGCGTTGGGGCAGGTCGGCCTGGGGGAGTGGCTGGCGGGGTTGCCCGACGGTCTCGACACGGTGCTGGTCGGGGGCGCCGAGGCGGTCTCCGGTGGTCAGCGTCGGCGGTTGTTGCTGGCGCGCGCCTTGTTGAACACCTCGCCGGTGGTGCTGCTCGACGAGCCGACCGAGCACCTCGACGCGACGGACTCGGACGAGCTGTTGCGCGCTGCGCTGGGCGATCTGTTCGGCCCGGAGCGGACAGTCGTGGTGGTGACCCACCACCTGCCAGCCGACGTCGAGCCCGACGTCGTGCTGCGCTAATCGCCGAGTGGGCACCAGATTATCGCCGAGTGGGCGGTCAAACAGCGCCGAGTGGGCGGTCGTCAGCCGGCGTAGCGGTCGAGCTTGGCCGACAGGCGCGGCGCCAACTCGCCGTCGACGAGGCGTTCCTCGACGTAGGCCAGCGCGCCGTCCTCGGCGATGCCGTAGAGGCGCTTGGCCCCGTGCAGTTTGGGGGCGCTGGCGGCGCTGA
Organism: Gordonia sp. (in: high G+C Gram-positive bacteria); assembly: GCF_047602025.1. Taxonomy (GTDB): domain Bacteria; phylum Actinomycetota; class Actinomycetes; order Mycobacteriales; family Mycobacteriaceae; genus Gordonia. The sequence continues at coordinate 516,938 of NZ_JASGII010000001.1, forward strand.
CCAGTGCGTCGGTGGCAATCTCCCAGGCGGTCTGCGACAGCGGCTTGCCGTAGAAGAGTTCGATCGAGCCCTCGGCGTGGGCGATGACGACCTCGATGGAGTCGTCCTCGCTGATCCGCCAGAAGCCGGATTCGCGGAACAGGGGAGCGACGTAGTCGCCCTTGGCATCGACGGTCCAGGAGCGCGTCTGCCAGTTGAGGTAGTTGCGGCCGTCGTGGCTGACGATGATCTGCTCCTGGTACTGCAGATCGGCGCCGTCGTCGCCCAGTCCGTGGCCGACGCCCTCGCCGCGCCACACGCCCACCATCGGGAGCAGGGCGAGCAGGCCGTCGTGCAGGTTGGCGCCGTCGCGCAGGTTCGCGGTGTCTGCGGGCAGGGGCAGGTCGCCCCACGTCGGCAGATTGCGGGAGCCGGTCGTCTCGGCGATCGCAGCGGCCTGCTCGATCGCCTCGTTGCCCGAGCGGCTCACGACTCGTCGTTGACCAGGCGGTAAATGGCGTACAGCCCGAACCACGTGATGAGGATCGAGCACAGGACCAGAAGCGCGGTGAAGAAGTGTTCCACGGTCCTGATTCTAGCGGCTGTGGCCCGTCGTCGGAGGGTAGGGTCGGCACTGTCGGCCACCCGACACCGGACGAGGGGCACCGTACCCGGCCAGCGACAAGACGGTGCTTCGGAGGTGCGTCGTGGCGTGGCTGGTTCTCGTCGCTTCCGGAGTGCTCGAAGCCGTGTGGGCGACTGCACTGGGGCGGTCGGACGGGCTCACCCGCTTGGGGCCGACCGTCGTGTTCGCGGCGGCGCTCACCGCTTCGATGGCCGGCTTGGCGCTCGCGATGCGCACCCTGCCGACCGGCACCGCCTACGCCGTGTGGGTGGCCGTCGGCGCCGCGCTCACGATGCTGTACGCGATGGCGACGGGCGCTGAACCGGCGACGCTCCTGCGCGTCGTGTTGATCGTGACGATCGTCGGCTGCGTCGTCGGGCTCAAAATCGTCGGATGACCGCCCACTCGGCGAAATCCACCGCCCACTCGGCGTGATCAACCGCCCACTCGGCGAGAGGTCGGATGACCGGAAAGACATCCGCCCCCGCACCGACGAATCGGTACGGGGGCGGGTCTTACTGTCGAGCGCTACTTCGAGACGGTGATGGTCTCGGTGTGGACGCCCGGACCTTCCGGGGCGACGACGACGTCGCCGTTGCCGACGGAGCTGAGCGCGCGGAGCGTCCAGGTGCCGGGGGCGGCGAAGAAGCGGAAGTCGCCGGTACCGCTGGTCACGACCTCGGCGGTGAACTCACCGGTCGAGTCGAGCAGCCGGACGTAGGCGCCGGGCACCGGGGCGCCGGCGGAGTCGGTGACCTGCCCGGTGAGGACGGTCTCCTTCTCCACGTCGACGCCGGCCGGCAACTGCTGTCCCTGCTTGGGTGCTGCACACATGGTTACTTGCCCTCTCCCAGCTCGACCGGCACGCCGACCAGCGAGCCGTACTCGGTCCAGCTGCCGTCGTAGTTCTTGACGTTGTCGTGGCCGAGGAGCTCCTGCAGCACGAACCAGGTGTGGCTCGAGCGCTCACCGATGCGGCAGTAGGCGATGGTCTCCTTCTTGCCGTCCAGACCGGCCTCCTTGTAGAGCTCGGCGAGTTCGTCGTCGCTCTTGAAGGTGCCGTCCTCGTTGGCGGCCTTGCTCCACGGCACGTTGATGGCGCCGGGGATGTGGCCGGGGCGCTGGCTCTGCTCCTGCGGGAGGTGGGCCGGCGCGAGGATCTTGCCGCTGAACTCGTCGGGGCTGCGGACGTCGACCAGGTTCTTGGCGCCGATCGCCTCGACGACCTCGTCGCGGAAGGCGCGGATCGAGTTGTCGGGGTTCTGCGCGACGTAGTTCGTCGCCGGGCGGCTGACGGCGTCGGTGCTCAGCGGGCGACCGTCGAGCTCCCACTTCTTGCGACCGCCGTCGAGCAGCTTCACGTCCTGGTGGCCGTACAGCTTGAAGTACCAGTACGCGTAGGCCGCGAACCAGTTGTTGTTGCCGCCGTAGAGGACGACGGTGTCGTCGTTGGCGATACCGCGCTCGGACAGGAGCTTGCCGAACTGCTCCTGGTTGACGAAGTCGCGGCGGACCGGGTCCTGCAGGTCGGTCTTCCAGTCGAGCTTGACGGCGCCGGGGATGTGCCCGGTGTCGTAGGCGCTGGTGTCCTCGTCGACCTCGACGAAGACGACCTTGTCGGTGTTCAGGTTCTGCTCAGCCCAATCGGCGCTGACCAGGACGTCGTTGCGTGCCATGGTGAATCCCTTTCACAGTGAAAATCGGTGGGGGCGTGGAACCGGACGGTTCCGGGGGTGGAACACGAGGTTCCGCGGGGGTGATGACGGCCGTGTCAGGACTGCCCGATTTCACGGGCAAGTGGGGAACACGAGATGCCTAGAAGAATCCGCTGCCGCCATCGTCAGGTGGAGGCGCGGGGGCGACCACCGTCTAGCGACAGCAACAGGCCGCGAAACGACAGAAGTCGATCGCGTAGCGGCGGGTGAGCATCAGCTCTCGGCCTGTTTGCATGCCACGACCATACAACAGCGGGCCGCAATCGTCAGAACTGGTCCGGTGTGGCCGTCAGCACAGCGGCCTTTCCGCTGATCAGAACGTCGCTGCCGGCACTGTTCGCGATCGTCGGCACGACGCCCCACGGCAGTCGCGGGTACGGCACGCGCCCGCTGAAACGCTGCAGCACGGCCTGCCGGATTTCCGGCGGCACCTCGCCGCGGGCGTGCTCCTCGGGGCCACGGTAGAAGTCGGTCGCCGCGATGTTCAACTGCCCGTCGACGACGGACAGGTCGACGACCACGCTCACGCGCACCGGTTGGCCGGTATCGGGCTTCACGATGAACCGGTCCTTCGCCGACGGCGGGTACAAGCCGTCGGTGCGCGGGTTCGGCCGCATCGGGGGCACGGTGACCGTGCCGGTGAGCAGCACGCCCGACGACCGTTCCAGCAGCCCGTCGCCGGGACCGCCGCCGCCGGCGCGATCGGCCGGGGCCGGGGTGTTCACCGAGAGGTCGGTGATGTCGAGCATGCGCCCGAGGTTCACCGAGTCCAGCTTCGCGGACGCCGTCACGCGCCGCATCGTGAGCGGTGCCCGGCTGCGCCAGTCGGCGAGACCGCGCACCTCGTCGGCGCGGACGCCCAGCTCGGCCCAGCAGGGCGTGGTGTCGCAGGTCGTCGGCACTCCGCGCAGGTCGGGCGGGCCCGCCGCCCGGATGCCGCGGGCGGTGATGGTCAGACCGGGGAACCGGCCGTCTTGGGCGTGGCGGAAGTAGGGGAATCCGCCGAGGGTGACCTCCGGTTCGGAAGCGACGCGCGGCGACGTTTCCAGTGCGGTCGCCAGGCGGTGCTCGCTGCGACCGGCCCGCACGGTGTCCACCGTCACGAAACCGACGATTAGTGCTGTGACCAGCGCAATCACCGAGATCACGGCCCGACGCGGCCGACTCGGCGAGTCATCGATGTGAACTGCGGGTGTCATCAGCGTTATTCTTACACCTGAATCCCGCTGCCGCCGTCGTCAGTGGGCGTCTTCCGACGACGCCCGATCAATCCGACGCAGAAGCGGAGTTGCGATGGACCTCTTGCTCCTGACCTCCCACCCCGACCCCGGCTCGGTCCTGCCCTCCTTGGCCCTGCTGGCCCACAACGTGCGCCATGCCCCGGCCGATGTTTCGGCACTGCTCAACACCGAATCCGCCGAGGCCGTGCTCGTCGACGCCCGCGCCGATCTGGCCGCCGCCCGCAACCTCTGCCGCCTGATCGCGAGCACCGCGACCGTCCCGGTCGTTGCTGTCCTCACCGAGGGCGGGCTCATCGCCGTCAACGCGGAATGGAACCTCGACGACTTCCTGCTCGCCGACATCGGCCCCGCCGAACTCGACGCACGCCTGCGGATGCTGACCGCGCGACGGGTGAGCCAACGGCCGGAGGAGGGCAGCACGAAACTGACCCTCGGTGCCGTGACCATCGACGAGGAGACCTACACGGCCCGCCTGCGCGGCAAGCCGATGGACCTGACCTACAAGGAGTTCGAACTCCTCAAGTACCTGGTCGCCCACGTCGGCCGCGTCTTCACCCGCGCGCAACTCCTGCACGAGGTGTGGGGCTACGACTACTTCGGCGGCACCCGCACCGTCGACGTCCACATCCGACGACTGCGCGCCAAACTCGGCTCCGAGCACGAGGCGCTGATCGGCACGGTCCGCAACGTCGGCTACAAGGCGGTGCGCCCGGCCCGCGGCCAGAGCGCCGACGGCGAGGCCGACACCGGTGAGGATGCGGTGGTCACCGATGACATACTCGACGAGGAGAGCGAGACCGCCGCGACCTAGCGGCAGACGACGGGAGGCCGGGCGATGACCGACGCGGCCCCCGCGATCGAACTCCACGCCTCCTTGGCGGCCGACGAGCAGCGGGCCATCCGCGCCATGCTGGTCGCCGCGCAGCAGGCCGACGGTGTCGAAGCCCTCGGGGAAGCCCCCGTTGCCGCGCTCGGCGCGGCCAGTCCGGCGGTGACTCACGTCCTCGCCCGCCGGGGGAACGCGACCGTCGGCTACGCCTCGATCCTGCCCGGCCGCGACGGCGAGCCCGCCATGGTCGAGCTGGTCGTCGCGCCCGACGCGCGTCGCCGGGGCATCGGCACCGCGTTGGCGCGCCAGGCGTTGGCCGCGGCGGGCGACGAGTCGCGCGTCTGGGCCCACGGGGACCTGCCGGCCGCGCAGGCGATGGCCGAACGACTCGGGCTGGTGCCGCGCCGTGAACTGCTGCAGCTGCGCCGCGACGTCGGGCCGGCGAACCCGCTGCCGGCGTTGCCCACCCGCGACGACATCGTCCTGCGCACCTACGCGGGCCACGGTGACGACGCCGAGATCCTTCGGGTGAACAATGCCGCCTTCGACTGGCATCCCGAGCAGGGCGGCTGGACCGCCGCGCAGATCGGCGAGCGCACCGGTGCCGACTGGTTCGACCCGGCGGGGCTGTTCCTCGCCTTCGACGCCGGGCGGCCCGAGACGCTGCTGGGCTTCCACTGGACGAAGGTGCACGGCCCGGCGTTGGGCGAGGTCTACATCGTCGGCGTCGATCCCGCCGCGCAGGGCCGGGGGCTGGGCCGACTGCTCACGTTGGCCGGACTGCAGCACTTGGCGCACCGGGTGCCGACGGTGAACCTCTACGTCGAGGGCGACAACACCGCGGCCCTGCACACCTACGAGAACCTGGGCTTCACCCGCTACCGCGCCGACGTCGCGTACGGGCCGCGCTGATCGGCTAGGTGGTCTCGATCAACTGCTGCGGCGTCATGCCCGTGGTCTGGAAGACGACGCGGCGGCCGATCAGCACGGCGTGGTCGGCGAAGCGCTCGTAGTAGCGGCCCAGCAGCGTCACATCGACCGCGGCGGCGACGCCGTGCTTCCACTCGCGGTCCATCAGGACGGAGAACAGGTGGCGGTGGAGGTCGTCCATCGCGTCGTCGTCCTCCTCGAGCTTCAGCGCGTCCTGCGGGTCCTGTGACTCGAGGACCTCGCGGGCGCTGTGGGCGAGTTTGACCGCCAGGCGGCCCATCTCGGCGAAGTAGCCGTTGACCTCTTCGGGCAGGGCCTTGTTCGGGTGTCGGCGGCGGGCGACCTTGGCGACGTGGAGGGCGAGGGCGCCCATGCGGTCGACGTCGGCGACGATCTGGAACCCGGTGACGGTGGCGCGCAGGTCCGCGGGCTTGGGTGCCTGCTGGGCGAGAAGGGCGAAGGCCTGCTTCTCGGCCTTGGCGGACAGGTCGGTCATCCGGTCGTGGTCGGTGATGACCTGTTCGGCCACCGGCAGGTCGGCCTGCAGGAGTGCCCGCGTGGCCAGATCCATGGCCTGCCCGGCGAGATCGCACATCTCGCCGAGGATTCCGTTGAGCGCGGCCACCTGTTCCTGGTACGCGCTGGTCTTGCCCGACCGCTTACGCATGGGACCAGCCTACTGGTGCCGACGGCGTTTTCGCTGTTGGCAGGGCTAGTTGCAGGTCGCGTCGCCGGCGTTGGTGACGGCGAGGTCGCTGGGCAGGTTCGCGGCGATCTTGCGCGGCGGCAGCTGGTTCACGGTGATCGGCGTGCCGGCCTTCGGCGTCGCCTTGAGCCGCGGCGCGCGCTTGTAGTCGGCGCCGAGGACTACCTCGACACCCGCCTTGACCGTCTTGTCGGCCTGGATCGTGGCGCCGGGGAACAGCTTGGCGACCGTCGCGGCGGCGTCCCGCTGACCTGGGCCGTAACGCACGACCGTCTTGTCCATCTGCTGGGTCGCGTCGGCGACACCGCGGATCTCGAAGCCCTTCGGCGTCATCTGCTCGCTGGCCTTGCCGGCGAGGCCGGCCTTGTCGGTGCCGTTGAGGATGCGGACGGCGACCTTCGACGGCGTCACGGCCTGTGCGCCCACCGTCGGCGGGGTCGAGGGATCGGCCGGTGCGCCGGGGGCGCCGCCCTTGTCGTCGGTCTTGGTCGGCTTCGGCTTGGGCTTCTCGCCCGGCAGCGGCTGGTCGGTGATGATCGCGTTGAAGAGCGCCTGGGTGTCTTCGTCGCGCATGATCTCGTTGTTCTGCCCGTCCTCGCTGGTGCCGGAGGTCGGGATGGTCACGAAGGTCACGCGGCCGGCGTCGATGCCGCGCATCGAGTCGGCCAGGTCGAGCAGCGACTGCGTGTCGACGTTGTCGACGAGGGCGTTGCGCGTGAACGTGCGGGCGACGCGGTTCAGCTTGGCCGGGTTCGACAGCACATTGCGCGAGAGCGTCGAGCGCAGCAGCGACGACATGAACAGCTGCTGGCGGTGGATGCGGCCGTAGTCGCCGTTGGTCTCGGTCGACACCATGCGGGCGCGGACGTACTTGAGCGCCTTGCGGCCGTTGAGGCGCTGGCGGCCCGCCTTCGGCAGGACGGTGCCGATCTCGTAGTCGTAGAGCGGGGTGGTCGAGCAGACGTACACGCCGCCGACGACGTCGACGATCTTGCGGAACGTCACGAAGTCCATGCCGACGAAGTGGTTGATGTGCAGACCGCTGATCTTGGTGATCGTCTTCACCAGGCCGGCCGGGCCGCACGAGCCGTAGACCGAGTTCAGCTTGACGTTGTCCTCGGAGTACACGGTCATGCCGGAGTACTTGCCGGTCTTGCTGTTGTAGCCCTCGCAGTCGGGGCGGGTGACCGCCAGGTCGCGCGGGAAGGAGACGGCGACGACGCGGCTGCGGTTGGCGGGGATGTTGACCAGGATGATCGTGTCCGCGCGGACGGTGTCGATCATCTCGTCGGTACCGGCGCCGAAGAGTCCGTTCTTGCCGACGCGGGTGTCCGAGCCGACGATCAGATAGTTCTCGTCGCCGTACTGCTGCTTCTTTTCCTTGATGTTCTTGTCTTCGTGGTCCAGCGCCTGGATGTTGCGCCACGACCCGTTGACCGACCCGTTGACCGCCCAGGTGACGCCGGTGCCGACGAGCGCCATCACGCAGGCCGCGGCGGCGACCACGCGACCGGCCACCTTGCCGTCGCGGCGCAGCAGCTCTTGGCGAGTGAGGTCCTTGCGACCGCGCTTGGTCGCCAGCTCGACGGGGTCGGGAGTCTTCTGCAGCGCCTGGTGCCGCGATTCGGTGCGGACCCGGCGGTGGGTGGCGGTCGAGCCGAGGTCGACGGGGGTGTCCGGCGTGCGGCGGCGGACCACCGGGATGCGCTGGGTGACCTCGTCGGAGATCGGACCGTCGCCGTCGTCGACCTTGCGGTAGACGGGCTGGCTTTGGTCGAGCCAGGGCTGCGCGGGGCGCGGCGGCGGGGCCTGCGGACGCGGCGTGGCGTCCATCTGGGCCATCAGTTCGCGGACGGTCAGCCGCGAGCGGCCGCGCACGAACCGATCACGGTCGGCGGGCTCGCGCAGGATTCCGGGGTTGCCCGCGCCGCGGCCGGGGCCGGTCGGCGGGGTGGCACCGGCGGGACCGCCGGGAGTGGTCCAGCCGCCGGTGGGAGCGCCGTCGGGGGCCCGGCGACGGCCACTGCCGCGCTTCGGGCCGCCGGCGTCGTCGCCCGGTGGTCGCTGGTTACTCACCTAGAAAGGTCCTTCGGTTCGGAAAAGCACATACCGGCTGTCCATGGTACCGGCGGCACCTGAGAGCTTCCCGTGCCGCCGTGGGACTGTGATGCAAACCAAAGCGGCCCGTCACAGTGGTGTTATCGGTCATCCGCCCGAGTGCATTACGTCGGCCGCGCGCGGCACGGCGGTGTCCTCGGGGTCGTCGAGCCAGCCGTACGGCAGCGACACCTTGCCCGGCGAGCCCTGGCGGCCGCGCGGGCCGGCCGCGGCGTCGGGGAACGGGACATCGGGATCGAGTTGGGCGAGCAGGTCGTCGACCTCGTCGACGGTCGAGACCGACGCGAAGCCGCGGCGCAGGTCGCCGCCGACGGGAAAGCCCATCAGGTACCAGGCCATGTGTTTGCGCAGGTCGCGCAGTCCCCGGTCCTCGCCGTGGTGCTCGGCCAGCAGGACGGCGTGCCGGTGGATGATCGCCGCGACTTCGCCGAGGGTCGGCGGCGTGGGGAGCGGCTCGCCGCGCAGCGCGGCGTCCAACTCGGCGAACAACCAGGGGCGGCCCAGGCAGCCGCGGCCGATGACGACGCCGTCGCAGTCGGTCTGCGCCATCATCGCCACGGCGTCGTCGGCGCTGAAGATGTCGCCGTTGCCCAGCACCGGGATGGTGGTCACCGCCTGCTTGAGCTCGCCGATCGAGTTCCAATCGGCCTCGCCCGAATAGCGTTGCGCCGCGGTGCGGGCGTGCAGGGCGACGGCCGCGCAGCCGGCGTCCTCGGCGATGCGGCCGGTGTCGAGGAAGGTCAGGTGCTCGTCGTCGATGCCCTTGCGGAACTTGACCGTCACCGGGACGCCGTAGGGCGTTGCGGCGTCCACCATGGCGCCCAGGATGCGCGCGAGCAGCCCCCGCTTGTAGGGGAGGGCGGCGCCGCCGCCGAGCTTGGTCACCTTGGGCACCGGGCAGCCCAGGTTGAGGTCGATGTGGTCGGCGCGGCCCTCACCGGCGACGATCCGCACGGCTTCGCCGAGGTTCACCGGGTCGACGCCGTACAGCTGCATCGAGCGCGGCGACTCGTCGTCGTCGAAGCTGATCATGCTCAGCGTCTTGGGGTTGCGCTCGACGATCGCGCGGGCGGTGATCATCTCGCACACGTAGATCGACGTCGAGCTGCCGAACTCGCGGCACAGGCGGCGGTAGGCGCGGTTGGTCACGCCCGCCATCGGGGCCAAAACCACCGGCGGATCGACCCCGAAGGGGCCGATCCGCAGGGTGGGTTGTTCGGTGACGCTGGTCAGGAGGCCTGCTTCGCAGCCTTGGCGGCCTCGCGGGCCAGTGCGCGGTCGCGCATCTCCTCGAAGCGGGCGGCGTCCTTGTCCAGCTGCTCGAGGAAGGTGGCGAGCTCCTCGCGGGTCTTCTCGCCCTCCGGACCGAAGTCGGTGCGGCCGAAGACGTCCCACTTGCGCAGGACCGGCATGACGACCTCGTCGAGGTGCTGGCGCAGGTCGTAGATGCCGTGCTTGGCCATCAGCACGCCGTGGCGGCGGAAGTTGGGCATCCCGGCGCCGGGCATCTGGAAGTTGGTGACGATGTCGGTCACCGCGCGCAGCGTCTGGTCCGGCGACAGGTCCATGCCGGCGCCGCAGATGTTGCGGTAGAAGACCATGTGCAGGTTCTCGTCGGCCGCGATGCGCTGGAGCATGCGGTCAGCGATCGGGTCGTCGCAGGCCTTGCCGGTGTTGCGGTGGCTCACGCGGGTGGCCAGCTCCTGGAAGGTCACGTAGGCGACCGAGTGCAGCAGGCCGATCTCGTCGGCGTCGCCGTACTCGTTGACCAGGTCCTCCATGCGGTCGGCGGCGACCAGCACCGGGTCGTAGCCGTTGGTCATGTGGATCATGCGGGCCTCTTCGAGGGCGACCGGGTCCACGCCGCGGGTGACGACCAGGTAGTCGCGCATCACGATGCCGTGGCGGTTCTCCTCGGCGGTCCAGCGACCGACCCAGTGGCCCCACGCGGAGTCCATCGAGAAGTTGTCGGCGATCACGCGGTGGTACGAGGGCAGGTTGTCCTCGGTGAGCAGGTTGGTGATCATCGCGGCCTTGGCGACCTCGTTCAGCTCGGACTGCTCCGGGTCGTAGTCGGAGCCGCCGAGGGGCGCGTAGTCCTGGCCCTCGTCCCACGGGATGTAGTCGTGGGGGTTCCAGTCGCGGGCCTGCTTGAGGTGCCGGTTGACGTTGTCCTCGGCGACCGGGGCCAGTTCCTGCAGCAGCTCCAGCTGCGTCAGCGTGCGGGACATATTCTGAACCTCCGAAAATGCGCTAGGGGTCGACCGGGAACGGGCCCGGACAAGTATTCAATGCCCAGCGTACGGCACTACCACCGTCGACCCAAGTCCTCCGCGCGCCGTATCGGCGCACGGGTGGGGCTCGTGTGACGCGGCGGCGCGGGCCGATGCGGGGGTCAGCGCGAGGCGAACATCTGCCCGTAGGTGTCCATCCACTTCTGCGCCGATTCGTCGATAGTGCCCAGTTCAACGGCCTTCTCGCACCACTTCATGGCGGCCTGGCCGAACAGCAGGGGGTTGTAGACGTCCTCGGCGCGGCTCCACAGGCCGTCTCCGGCATACGTCAGGATCGTGATGTTCGTCGCGGTGATGTGTGTCCCGTCACCCGGGTCGCGCATCGGGTTGTCGACCTCGCAGATCACGCGGGCGGTCGTCGGGTCGATGACGTGCCACAGCGACGGGTAGCCGGTCATGTGGGTGCCGGGGAACGAGTGCATCTGCTTGTTGATCCACTTGCGGACCTGCTCGCGGCCCTTCATCGTGCCGACGGCGTGCTCGATGTAGTCGACGTCCTCGGTGTAGAGGTCGGCCCAGCGGTCCCAGTCGCGGGACTCGGCGACCTCGGCGATGGCGGCGTGGTGGGCTTTGAAGGCGGCGTCGAGTTCGTCGGCGCTGAACCGGGTGTCCTTTTTGGGGGTCATGGCTGAATCGTAGCCATGCGCCGCGCCGCGCTAGCCCAGGTCGTCGAGCCAGGGTGCCGCGGAGGCGTCCGACGGCGAGCGCCAGTCGCCGCGCGGCGACAGCGAGCCGCCCGAACCGACCTTCGGGCCGTTCGGCATCGCGGTGCGCTTGAACTGGTTGGCCATGAACCGCTTCAGGAAGACGGTCAGCCACTTGGTGATCGTCGCGTCGTCGTACTTCTCGCCCCACGCCTGGCGCGCCAGGTAGGCGACCTTGCGCGGGCGGAAGCCGTAGCGCGTGAGGTGGTAGAGGAAGAAGTCGTGCAGCTCGTACGGGCCGACGGCGTCCTCGGTGCTCTGGATCGCCCCGCCGGGGCCCGGCGGGACCAGCTCGGGGGAGATGACGTCGTCGAGGACCGCCCGCAGGACCTCGGCGGTCGTGGCGTCGTATTCCTCGGTGTCGATCATCCAGCGGATGAGGTGCTTGATGAGCGTCTTGGGGACCGAGCCGTTGACGTTGTAGTGCGACATCTGGTCGCCGACGCCGTAGGTGCACCAGCCGAGGGCGAGTTCGGACAGGTCGCCGGTGCCCAGCACGAGCGCGCGGTGCTCGTTGGCCAGGCGGAACAGCAGCGACGTCCGCTGGCCGGCCTGGACGTTCTCGAAGGTCGTGTCGTAGACCTCCTCGCCGGCGGCGACCGGGTGGTCGAGGTCGGCGAGCATCTGCCGGCAGGCCGGGCGGATGTCGATCTCGCTGCCGGAGACGCCGAGCGAGCCCATCAAGTCCAGCGCGCGGCTGCGCGTCGCCGTTCCGGTCGCGAAACCGGGCATCGTGTACGCGAGGATGTTGGTGCGCGGCAGGCCGAGGCGGTCGAAGGCGTCGACGGCCACCAGCAGCGCCAGAGTCGAGTCCAGGCCGCCGGAGACGCCGATGACGATCTTCTCGATGCCGGTGGCGCGCAGTCGCTGGGTAAGGCCCTGTACCTGGATGTTGCCCACTTCGCGACAGCGCTCGTCGCGGTCGGCGCCCGGCGGCGGAACGAAGGGGAAGGCGGGCACCGTGCGGCGCAGGTCGCCGGTGGCCGGGAGCTTGCCGAGCGCCACCGGGATGCGGCGCAGGTCGCGCAGCGCCTCGGCGTAGTCGCCGACCTGGTCGCGCAGGCTCGTCATCCGGGCGCGCTCCTGGCGCAGCCGGTCCAGGTCGACGTCCGCGGTGATGGTCTGGTCCTCGGTGGCGAAGGGTGTGCTGCGCGCGAGCAGGGAGCCGTTCTCGGTGATGAGCGCGTCGCCGTCCCAGGCGAGGTCGGTCGTCGACTCGCCGTAGCCGGAGGCGACGTAGACGTGGGCGGCGATGTTGCGCGCCGACGTCGCCGTGGAGAGTTCGCGCCGGTAGGCCTCTTTGCCGACGGTGACCGGCGAGCCGGACAGGTTCACCAGCACGGTCGCGCCGCCCAGGGCCGCCCACGTCGACGGCGGGATGGGCACCCACCCGTCCTCACAGATCTCGACGTGCACGGTCAGACCGGGCACATCGGTGGCCTCGAACAGCAGGTCCGAGCCGAACGGCACCGTCGCGCCGAGCACGGTCACCTCGTCGACGGGGCTGGTCCGGGCGGCGGCGAAGACGCGCTGCTCGTAGAACTCCCGGTAGTTGGGAAGGTACGACTTCGGCACGACGCCGAGGATCTCGCCGTCGTGCAGCACGGCGGCGGTGTTGAACAGGCCGTCGCCGACGCGCAGCGGGACGCCGACGCAGACGAGCGACGCCAACCCGGCGGTGGCCTTGCGGACCTCGTCGAGCGCGGTCAGGGCGGCATCGAGCAGGGCGTCCTGCTGAACGAGGTCGTCGACGCTGTAGCCGGTGAGGCCGAGCTCGGGGAAGGCGATGACCGCAGCCCCGTCGCGGGCGGCCGCCTTGAGGAGCGCGACGGTGCGCTCGGCGTTCGCCGCCGGATCGGCCAGCGCGACGACGGGCACGGCGGCGCTGACCCGGACGAATCCGTGGTCGGCCGCCGAGTCCTTCGCCTTCGCCGTGCGTTTGCTGCTCACACGACGAGCGTAGCGGTGCTGGTCGGCGGTGGTGTGCGATGCTGGGTCCATGTCCGCCGCGCCGACCGGTCTGCCCGCCCTGCGGGTGGGCGTCGCCGTGGCGGTGCCCACCTTGGCGCTCACCGCCCACGGCGCAGCCGCCGGGATGCTGCCGGGATCGGCGGGAGTCCTCCTCACCGCGGCTGCGGGCCTGGTGCTGGCGGCGTTGGTCGGCAGTCCGCGCGAGCGTCGCATCCCGCCGGCGCGAATCGCACTGCTCCTGCTCGTCGGACAGGTGGTCGGGCACCCGGCCGCATCCGTCGGCGAGCTGCCCGCCGCTCACGCAGGCCCGTCGGCGACGATGATTGCCTGGCACGCGGTCGCCATCCCGCTCAGCGCGGCGCTGCTCGTGGCCGTCGCGCACGTGTACGCGGTCCTGACCGCCGCGATCGAGGCGCTGGCCACCGGTCCGTACCTCGCCGCGCCCCGGCTGCGGCCCGCGCCGGTGCTCCGCTGGCGTCCACTCGTGGCGATCGGCGCTGCCCGCGCCGCCCCGCGCGCGCCGCCCCGCTCCTGATCGTCCGCATTTCGATCAACACCCGCCCGACGCCATCGTCGGGCGGGGCACTCACGCGACTTTCAGGAGAAGAACAATGAAGTACCCGCACACCTCTGCCCGTTTCGCCCGCACCACCGCCGCGTTGTCGGCCGCCGCCGTCCTCGGGCTGGCACCGATTCTTGGGGCCGGCCTGGCCGACGCCCACGTCGTCGCGCGCACCGCCGGCTTCGGCCCGTCGGGCTACGGCGTCATCACCTTCATGGTGCCCAACGAATCGGAGACCGCGCCCACCACCGAGTTGAAGGTGGCGTTCCCCGGGGTCAAGCACCTGTCGCCCGAGGGCAAGGCCGGCTGGGCCGCCCACGTCACCAAGAACGCCGAGGGCGGCGTCACCGAGATCCGGTGGACCGCCAACCCCGGCACCCCGGGCGTCCCCGTCGGCGAGTTCGCCGACTTCAGCGTCGCCGGCGGCCCGTTCACGGGTGAGGTGAAACTGCCCGCGACGCAGATCTACGCTGACGGGGAGACCGTCGCGTGGGATCAGGCGCCCGGGCCCGACGGTGCCGAGCCGGAGAAGCCCTCGCCGGTGATCAACGCGGCGGAGTCGTCGGCTTCGGGCACGGACCGCACCGCGCGCTGGCTCGGCGGTCTCGGACTGCTCGCCGGTGTCCTCGGCCTCGGTTTCGGCGTCGCGGGCCGCACTCGAAAGGTGACCCCATCAGATGCGTAAGACAAGCCTGCTCGGCCGTCTGCTGATCGTCCTCGCCGTCCTCCTGGGCGGCGGGGCCGTCGGCAGCGGCATCGCCGACGCCCACTCGCGGGTGGTGTCGATCAACCCGCCCGACGGCGCCGCGCTCGCGCAGGGCCCCGCCGCGGTGGAGATCACCTACAACGAGCCGCTGCAGTCGCAGTTCGCCTCGGCGAGCGTCGTCGGGCCGGATCAGCACTTCTGGCATGCCGGGGACCCGGTCGTCGACGGCAAGGTGCTGCGGATTCCGCTGCGCCCGCTGGGGCCGGCCGGGGTGTACCGGGTGAACTTCCGCGTCACCTCCGCCGACGGCCACCCGGTCAGCGGCCAGCGGACGTTCCGACTCACCGCGGCGGGCACCGGTACGCCGGGTGCGGCGGCCACCGATCCGGCCGGCGGCATGCCGGTGTGGCCGTGGTTGGTCGGCGCCGGGGTGCTCCTGCTGTTGGCCGCCGTCGCGGTCGCCCGTGTCACGCGGAACGGTTCGAGTGGCGCAGCGCGACGCCGCTGATCGCCTGCGGCGCCTGGCCGGCCCAATCGTGGTGGCCGCGTTCCTTGCCGGCGTCGGCCTCGTCGTCGCCCTGACGGGTGCGGCGGGGCCGGCGCCGTCGGTGTGGGCGCGTGCCCTCGCCCTAGGTGCCGCCGTCCTGCTCGTCGGCCTGGGGTCGCTTGCTCCGCTGGGCGCCGACGCGTCGGTCCGGTTGATCGGGGCGAGCGCGGCGGTGTGGTTGGCGGGCGAGGTCGTGGCCGTCTGGCTGTCCGTCGCCGACCAATCGGGGCGCGCCGCGGCGGCCGTGCCGGTCGACGACTTCCTCGCGGCCTGGTCGGCCCGGCCCGGCGCCCTGATCGCCGTGGCGTGTGCGAGCGGCGTCGCGGTGTGGGCGGCGGCGACGCTGGTCGGCCGGGTCGATGGCGCACCCGTCGTGGTGGCCGGGCTCGCGGGCCTGGGGCTGGTCGCCGGCGCGGTGGGCGGCCACGCCGGCGCGCACGCGCTGGCGCCCATCGTGGTCGGGGTGCACGCCGTTGCCGCCGCATGGTGGTGCGGCACCTTGATGGCGCTCGGTCTGTCGGTCCGCGGTCGAGCGGGCTGGGCGCGGGCGCTGCCGCGCTTCTCCGACTGGGCGCTGTGGGCCGTGGCCGCGCTGGCCGTGAGTGGAGTCGTCGCCGCCGCGATCACGCTCGACGTGTTCGGCGCGGCCGGCGTCTCGGTGTTGTGGTCGAGCGGCTACGGGCGGGTCGTCGTGGCGAAGGCGCTCGCGCTCATCGGGCTGATCGCGCTGGCCGCGTGGCACCGTCGACGGTGGGTGCCGGTAGTCGAGCGGCATCGCGGCAGCGCCGAGGACTCGGTCAAGCGGGCCGCCGTCGAAGTCGTCCTCATGGCCGTCGCGCTCGGCCTGGCGGCCGGATTGGCCGGTACCGCGCCGCCCGGGTAGGTCAGCGGCCCTCGTCCCACGCCGAGTTGAGCTCGGTCAGGATGACGCGGGCGAAGCCGAGTCCGCCGAGGTGCGACTCGTCGGGCATCTCGAAGAGTTTGGCGTTGGGCAGCAGCGCGACCATGTGCTCGCCGTGGCGGAACGGGATGATGTGGTCCTTGTCGCCGTGCCACCAGCGGACGGGCGTGTCGATCTCGGCGACGCGGAAGCCCCAGTCCTTGGCGAACACGATGGCGTCGGCGAACGGCGCCTCCATCCGGCGCGAACCGCCGTGCAGCAGGTCGTCGAGGAACATGGCGCGGAACTCCGGACGGGCGAGGAGCTCGCGGTCGCCCTTGGGGGACAGGCGCCCGTACAGGTTGATGGCGGGCTCGGCGACCGGGCGGGCCACCGACAGCGCCGAACTCACGACCTTGCCGATGGGGGCGCCGGCGACGCGGAGGATCGGGGCGGTCAGCTTGGCCAGCTCGACGGCGCCGCCGCCGATCGCCTCCGGTCCGGCCGCCGGTGCGACGCCGCCCATGATGCCGACGACCTTGACGCGATCGGGTGCCGCATAGGCGGTGGCGAGGCTGTAGGGGCCGCCGCCGGAGAGGCCGATCACGCCGAAGTCCTCGATGTCGAGCGCGCCGGCGACGGCCAGCAGGTCGTCGGCGAACGCCAGGACGTTCTCGTAGCGGTGCGCGGTCGACGAGCCGACGCCGGGCCGGTCGAGGCCGATGATGCAGAGCTCGTGGTCGACGGCGAGCTGGCGCGCCTCCGGCGGGATCTGGCGGCGGGCGCCCGGTGTGCCGTGCAGCCAGAAGTACGGTCGCGCGGTCAGCTTGCCGAACTGGGCGAAGCCGAGCCGTCGCCCGTCGCCCACGGCGATCGAGCCCTCCAGCTTGGGGCGGTCAATCTCGAAAACCACGGGTCGAGCATGACACAGATCACACCAGTCGAATGTCGGAGTCGTCGACGAGGAGGGCCTCGCCGTCGCGCAGGAGCACGAGCCTGTGTTGCCCGCCGTACGTGCGAACGGTTTCGGCGTACAGGTCGATCGGGTAGGGCGGCAGATTTCCGGCGGCGTGCGGGATGACGACGACGTCGGTGAAGCCGAGGCCGGTGTAGTCGACCAGGTCGGGAGCGACCGCCGGATCGTCGAGCAGGCTGCACGGCTCGATCGTCGGGCCGGCGATGATCGACCCGGCGCTACAGCCGATGTAGTGCAGGCCGGCGCGGACGTGGCGGGACAGGATCTCGTCGGTACCCGTCGAGCGCAGGACGTGGAGCAGGTCGAAGGTCTCGCCGCCCGCGACGTAGACGCCGTCGACGGCCGCGAGGATCTCGTCGACCTGCGCCGTCGGGGTCGACGCCAACGGGAGGTCGACGAGTTCGAGACCGTGCCCGCGCAGCTCGTTCCGCTCGATCTGGACGAACTCGGCGTCACCGTAGCGTCGCGCGGCGTCGGGCACGTAGGCGATGGTGCCGGAGACGAAGTCGGGGATCGATTCGTGGCCGAAGGACGTGAGGAGCAGGCGCATAGCCCGACTATAGGTCGGGCCCGGATCGGGTAATCTGCGTCTCGCCCCTCTAGCTCAGTTGGTAGAGCAGTGGACTTTTAATCCATGGGTCGTCGGTTCGAGCCCGACGGGGGGCACATGAATATTGGACAGCCCTTTGCCCTGCGCGGCGGCATTTCCGTCGCGGTGAGTGCGCTCGCCTTCGGTGCGCTGCTCGCTGCGCCGGCGACGTCGCACGCGATCCCGTTCCTCGACCAGAACCAGGGCCCCGGCGGCAACACCGTCGTCGTCGACTCCAGCAAATACGCGACCGACGGCGGACACGGCAACTTCCGCTGGCGCTACTCGGCGTCGAAGAAGAACGTGTGCGGCATCTACCCGGTCGGCCGCGGCTACGTCGTGCGCTGTGCGGCCAAGAACAAATCGGCGGCCGACGCCGACGAGAAGTCTGATGAGCAGAGCGGCGAGACGTCGACGTCGAAGTCGAAGTACGACGGCATCCAGCTCGGCGGCACCGGCGTGAAGCGGGTCAAGCTCGACGACGATCAGAAGGGCTTCAAGGCCAAGCGCCTGATGCCGAATCACACCATCGACGTCGTCGGCATCACCTGCACCGCGTACAAGCGCGCGACGCTGACCTGTCAGACCTCGCGCGGGTCGTTCAAGATCGTCGGCGGCGTCGTCCAGCGGTAGAAAAACGTCGCTCCGGTGTCGGCGATCACCGCCGTCGCAACGGATTTGTGTTTGCGAGAGCGCGTGGCATAAGCTGATCCGGCTCCCCACGGAGAACACCGGCCCCCTTCGTCTAGCGGCCTAGGACGCCGCCCTTTCAAGGCGGTAGCGCGGGTTCGAATCCCGTAGGGGGTACGCATGAAGCGGAAGCTTCTAGCACCAGGCCCTGTGGCGCAGTTGGTTAGCGCGCCGCCCTGTCACGGCGGAGGTCGCGGGTTCAAGTCCCGTCAGGGTCGCTCAAGGTTTCGGTCGAGAGCCGGCACCGTCTGGCCAGGTAGCTCAGTTGGTACGAGCGTCCGCCTGAAAAGCGGAAGGTCGCCGGTTCGATCCCGGCCCTGGCCACCACGCAAAGCCCACCCACCGCGGTGGGCTTTCGTCGTTTCGGCTCATGACGGCTTATGCCGAGGTTTGTGACCACGGAGCGGCACAAAACCTCGGCGCAAGGCTCGAGCGGGGTCGTGCGCCACGCTTGTGTCCGCTCGGTCCGGGTGATGGGATGGGCGCAGTGACACGGGGTGCCGCACACGGCTGAGATGAGACCCGTCGAACCTGATCCAGCTAGCACTGGCGAAGGGATGTCCACACCCGGCGGCGCGCCGGGTCTGCCTTCGCCTCGACCGAGAGGCACACCATGACCGAAGCACTCGCACTCCACGACCAGATCGTCGTCGTCACCGGCGGCGCTCGCGGCCTCGGCGCCGCGATCACCAAGGCCTTCCTGCGCGAGGGCGCCCGCGTCGTCATCGACTACCACTCGTCGAAGGACGCCGCCGAAGCTCTCGCCGCCTCCTCGCCCGACCGCGCGCTCGCGGTGCCGGCCGACGTCCGCGACCGCGGCGCCGTCGACGCCCTCGTCGCCGCCGCGCGCGAGGAGTTCGGCGGACCGGTGACCACCGTCGTGAACAATGCGCTGATCGACTTCGCCTTCAACGGGGATGCGCGCGCCAAGGCCGCCGACATCGCCTACCAGGACTTCGCCGCACAGTTCGAGGGATCGTTGCAGGGGCCGCTCAACGTCATCCAGGCCACCCGCGCCGGCATGGCCGAGGCGGGCTTCGGCCGCATCATCAACGTCGGCACCAACCTGTTCCAGAACCCGGTCGTGCCGTACCACGACTACACCGCGGCCAAGGCGGCGCTGCTCTCGCTGACCCGCACCTTCGCCGACGACCTCGGGCCCGAGGGCATCACCGTCAACATGGTCTCCGGCGGCCTGCTGCGCACCACCGACGCCTCCGCCGCGACCCCGGAGGCGGTCTTCGACGCCATCGGCGCGGCCACCCCGCTACGCGCGGTCACCACCCCCGAGCAGCTCGCCGACGCGGTGCTGTTCTTCGCCTCACCGTGGGCGCGCGGGGTGACCGGGCAGAACCTGATCGTCGACGGCGGGCTGGTCAAGGGCTGACGCGCTACGGCTCCTCGCCGACGTGGACCGGGATGGCGTCGTCCCACGGCTGACTGGTCGCCATGTCGGCGACACGGACGTAGCCGTGCTCGAACTCGCCGGTGGCCGCGTCGACGAGGCGGTAGCGCTGCGTCTGGCTCTGGATCGGCTGCGCGTCCAGCAGGACGACGCGGACCTCGCCGGGTTCGAATCCGCAGCGCTCCTGCAGCGCCGCGATGAGCTGCTCGTTGCACATGTGGCCGTCGCCGAAGTTCCAGCCGATCGCTGTGCTGGTGATGCGCTCGCCGTCGGTGAGCACGTAGTCGGCCTCGTTCTCGCCGGCCATGGCGCGGTGGGCGAGGGTGAACATCGCGCGGCCGTGCGTGTTGAAGGAGCGGAACGCGTAGCCCATGTACAGGTACAGCGCCGCCGTCTCCGGGCTGCCGTAGTACCGCTCCATCTGCGCGGCGGGCATGCTGGCGATCGCCACGACGTGTTCGTCGATCTTCGCCGACGCCGACGGCTTGATGCACCAGAGCGAGGTGTCCCAATTGCCGGCGTAGTAGCGCATGCCCGGCAGGAACGACACCTTGCGCGGCGCGAGGTTCCCGACGGCGACGACCGTCGCGAGCACCGCGAACAGGAGCAACGGCCACGGGCTGTGCATGTCGCGCAGGCCGACGTCGGCGTGCCCGACGAACAGGAACAGGACCCCGAAGATCATGAAGACGTTCCACTCGAGTGGAACGCCCATCGGGATCGACGCGAGGATCCCGAGGTGGAAGCAGACCATGATCGTCGCGGCGATGGTCGTCGGCCAGCCGCCGTGGCTGAAGAACAACACGATCGGGACGAGCAACTCGATCGCCGTCGCCACGTGGGCGACCGCGCGGGAGAGGCTGCTCGGCGTCAGGTCGGTCGGGAAGTCGGTGAAGAACTTCCGCTTGAGCCACTTGGGCCGCAGTACCGGGTTGTTGGACATCATCGTGGAGATGACGAAGGGGAAGTGGCGGTTCAGCTTCGAGACGGCCGCGCCGATCCAAATCATCAGGAACACGAGCTTCGCCGCGACGAGGATGTCGGCGCCGGAGAGCAGGAACGCCACCGCCAGCGAGCCGTACACCTCGCCGCGGGCGCCCAGGAAGATCGACTTGTCCCGCAAACCGCAGGCCGCGAGCAGGCCGACGACGACGGCGATCTGCCACGTCGGGAGGATCCCGACCGTGGTGTCGAGCCCGTCGACCGGGCCCGTCCCGCCGGAGCACAGGGCGACCACCAGCATCACGAGCAGGCCCGCGTATGCCGCGACGTCGAGCCAGGTGCGGGTATCGCCTGCGGTGAGCGGCACCCGACCGGGCCAGGGCGGGAGACGGATCGTGCGCGGGCGCAGCCAGTACAGGATCGAGCCCATCGGCGGGAAGAAGCGGTTGTTGAGCGGGCCGAAGCCGCACCCCAGGCCCACCACCTCGAACAGCATGGTGAAGAGGACGACCTTCTCCAGGACGATCGGCTCGGTCCACCAGTCGCCGATCTGGCCGAGTCCGCCCAGCCCGGGCGTCGTCAGCGCGGTCAGGAGGAGGCCGAGGCCGGCGTACGCCAGGATCTTGACCACGTAGAACAGGTGCAGGACCACCGGCGTGCCGAAGCCGACCTCGGCCCAGTGCCGGGCCATCGGCACGATCTTCTCCGATCTGGTGCCCTTGCTCCAGGCTTCGAAGTCGTCGACCGTCGGTGCGTCTTGCTTCAGGAACCCCATGGTCGGACGCTAACACCCATGGGTAGAACCTGTTCTAGATTCTGCTCAGGCCAGGTGGCGCATCGCGTCCGGTTTGTCAATGTTTCGCCGCACCGACCGGTGGCGCCCGCTGTTCAGCCGCGGAACAGACTTTGGCCAACGCGGCGCGGCTCGTCGCACCCGCCCTTACGGTCGTCGCAAGATTCGCGACCGAAAGGCTGACAGGTGAGTCAGGAAAGTCAGAAGTCCCACGCCAAGCTGCTCACGGCGGGGCTCGTCGCCAGCTCGATCGAGTGGTACGACTTCTTCGTCTACGGCACCGCGGCCGCGATGGTGTTCGGCACCGTCTTCTTCCCCGGTGCGGAGAAGCTCGACGGCACCATCTACGCCTTCGGCACACTGGCCGTCGGGTTCATCGCCCGCCCACTCGGCGGCATCCTCGCCGGCCACTACGGCGACAAGATCGGCCGCAAGCCGATGCTCGTCTGGTGCCTGATCGCGATGGGTGCGGCCACCTTCCTCATCGGCTGTCTGCCCGCGGTGCCCGTCGGCGCCGACGGCAAGGCGACCGGCACGCTCGCCTGGGCCGCGCCGCTGATGCTCGTCGCGCTCCGGTTCATCCAGGGCCTCGCCTGCGGTGGGCAGTGGGGCGGGGTGGTGCTGCTGTTGACCGAGTCGATCGGGCCCAAGCGCCGCGGCTTCGCCGGCACCTTCGGCTTGATGGGGGTGCCCCTGGGCTTGTTGCTGGGCAACCTGGTCATGATCGTGATGGTCGCCGTGCTCGACGACGCGGCCTTCCAGAGTTGGGGCTGGCGGGTGCCCTTCTGGGCGAGTGCGGCGCTGGTCCCGCTGGTCATCTACATCCACAAGAAGGTGGAGGACTCGCCCGAGTTCCTCGCCCTGCAGCGCGAGGTCGCCGCGAAGAACGCCAATGCCGAGCAGGTCGCCCAGGCGCCGCTGGTCGAAGCCGTGCGCGGACACTGGCGCAAGATCGTGCTGGCCGCCGGGCTCATGGCCGGCACCAACGCCGCGTTCTACCTGGCCACCGCGGGCCTGCTGAGCTACGGCAGCGAATCGCCCGACAAGGGCGGACTGGGCATGAACAAGGAGGACATCCTGACCTGCGTGCTCGTCGTCGCCCTCGTGATGCCGGCGGTGATCGCGGCATCCGGCGCGCTGTCGGACCGCATCGGCCGACGCCCGCTGGTATTGCTCGGGTCGGCCATCCTGGTGGTGTGGGCCTTCCCGTTCTTCTGGCTCATCAACTCGACGCGGATCCCGCTGCTGTTCGTCGCCATCTTCGTCTCGACGATCGGACAGTCCATCACCTACGGCCCGGTCGCCGCGTTCATGGCCGAGCTGTTCTCCCCGCGGATCCGGTACTCGGGGGCGTCGCTGGCCTACCAGCTGGCCGCGGTCGCGGTCTCCGGAATGGCGCCGCTGATCATGACCTGGATCATCGCCCGCACGGCGTCCACCACGGGGGTCTCGGTGTACCTCGGCGCGATGGCGCTGATCACCGTCGTCTGCGCCTACGTGCTGCCGGAGACCAACCCGGAGGCGGTGCGGGCCGATCCCGACGCGGTGCCCGGTGTGCCGGTCAGTGCCCGCGCTTGATCCACTCCACGCGTTGGGGGGCCTCGTCGCCGATGGTCGTCGAGTCGCCGTGGCCGGTGTGCACGACGGTCTCCGGCGGGAGTGACAGCAGCTTGTCGGTGATCGAGTCGATGATGTCGTCGAAACTGGAGAAGCTGCGGCCGGTCGCGCCGGGACCGCCGGCGAACAGGGTGTCGCCGGCGAACAGCACGCCCAGCTCGGGCGCGTAGAGGACCGACGAGCCGGGGGAGTGCCCCGGGGTGTTGATGACCTGCAGCACCGTGCCGCCGACGGTGATCTCCTGGCCGTCGGCGAGGTCGTCGTGCCCGACGCCGGGGTGGGTCTGCTCCCACAGCATGTCGTCGCCGGGGTGCAGCAGGATCGGTGCGCCGGTCTTCGCCGCCAGCTCGGGCGCGACGGTGACGTGGTCGTTGTGGCCGTGGGTCAACACGATCGCCTTGACCGAGCGGTCGCCGACGGCCTCGAGGATCGGGTCGGCGGTGTGCGCGGCGTCGATGATGACGCACTCGTCGTCGTCGCCGACGATCCAGATGTTGTTGTCGACGTCCCAGGTGCCGCCGTCGAGGCTGAAGGTGCCCGAGGTGACGACGTGGTCGATGCGCGGCGCCATCAGAGCACCACCACCGAGCGCAGCACCTTGCCGGCCGCCATGGCCGAGAACGCCGCCTCGACGTCGTCGATGCCGACCTTCTCGGTGACGAACTTGTCCAGCGGCAACCGGCCCTGTTCGTACAGGTCGATGAGCATCGGGAAGTCGCGCTCGGGCAGGCAGTCGCCGTACCACGACGACTTGAGCGCACCGCCGTGGGAGAAGAAGTCGACGAGCGGCATCTCGAGTTTCATCTCCGGGGTGGGGACGCCCACGAGGACGACGACGCCGGCGAGGTCGCGGGCGTAGAACGCCTGCTTGTAGGTCTCCGGCCGGCCCACCGCGTCGATCACGACGTCGGCGCCGTTGCCGTCGGTGAGGTCCTGGACCGCGGTCACCACGTCGTCGACCTTGGAGCCGTCGATGGTGTGCGTGGCGCCGAGCTCGCGCGCCCACTCGAGCTTGGCCGGGTCGCGGTCGATGGCGATGATCGTCGACGCGCCCGCGAGCTTGGCGCCCGCGATGGCCGCGTCGCCGACCCCGCCGCAGCCGATGACGGCGACCGAGTCGCCGCGGCCGACGCCGCCGGTGTTCATCGCCGCGCCCAGCCCGGCCATCACGCCGCAGCCGAGCAGCCCGGCGACGGCGGGGTCGGTCTCGGGGTTGACCTTGGTGCACTGCAGTTCATGGATGAGGGTCTTCTCGGCGAACGCGCCGATGCCGAGCGCCGGGGTGAGTTCGGTGCCGTCGGTCAGCGTCATCGGCTTGCTGGCGTTGAAGGTGTCGAAGCAGTACCACGGGCGCCCTCGCTTGCACGCGCGGCAATCGCCGCACACCGCCCGCCAGTTGAGGACGACGAAATCGCCGACCTCGACGTGGTGCACGTCCGACCCGACCTCCTCGACGATGCCGGCGGCCTCGTGGCCGAGCAGGAACGGGTATTCGTCGTTGATCCCGCCCTCGCGGTAGGCGAGGTCGGTGTGGCAGACCCCGCAGGCCTTGATCCCGACGACGACGTCCCGCGGTCCCGGATCGGGGATGACGACGTCGACGACCTCGGTCGGGGCTTGCTTGCTGCGGGCGATGACACCTTTGACTGTGTGCGACATACGTCCAGACTAGACACCTGTCCAGGTGCTAGACCTGAATACGTGGATGTTTCCCGGGATGTCGCGCTGCGGCGGCTGCGATCGTGGCCGCGTCGGGCGGTGGCGGACTCCGGTTTGCGGCCCGCGGCCGTCGCCATCACCGTGGTGCGCCGCGGCGGGGCCCACGGGATCTGGATCCTCAAGCGGCCGGCGACGATGCGCAACCACCCCAATCAATTCGCGCTGCCGGGCGGCAGGCTCGATCCGGGTGAGACCGTCGTCGACGCGGCGCTGCGCGAATTGCACGAGGAGACCGGCATCGCGGCCGCCGGAGCCGACGTCCTCGGCGTGCTCGACGACTACCCGACGCGCTCGGGATACGTCATCACCCCGGTGGTCTGCTGGCTCGATGACGACCCGCCGCTGGTCCCCAATCCCGCCGAGGTGGCGGAGAGCTTCTTCGTCCCCTTCGACGACCTCGTGCGCACCCCGCGGTTCCTGACGATCCCGCAGTCGCCGCGGCCGGTCGTGCAGATGCCGATGCTCGGGCAGCTCATCCACGCGCCGACGGCGGCCGTCGTCTACCAGTTCGCGGAGGTTGTGCTGCGCGACCGGCCCACCCGCGTCGACGGGCTGGAGCAACCGGTGTTCGCCTGGCGGTGACCCTCGGGAATTAAACGGACTGGGGTCCGGTTGTACGGGTCGGACTGTTCACATCGACCCAAGGAGTTCCCATGTCCGCCACGACCACCGCCGTTGCCCCGATCCAGGCCGGCACCTGGATCATCGACCCGTCGCACTCGACCGTCGGCTTCTCCGTGAAGCACCTGATGGTCAGCAAGGTGCGCGGCAAGTTCGACGCCTTCTCCGGCACCATCACCGTCGCCGAGGACGGCACCCCGTCGGTCACCGCCGAGATCGACGTCACCTCGATCAACACCGGCAACGAGCAGCGCGACGGCCACATCCGCAGCGCCGACTTCTTCGACGCCGAGAAGTACCCGAAGGCCACCTTCGTCTCCACTGCTGTGCGCCCGGACGGCGAGGACTACGTGCTCACCGGCGACTTCACCCTCAAGGGAGTGACCCGCCCGGTCGAGCTGGCACTCGAGTTCAACGGTGAGAACGCGGGCATGGGCAACGGCCCGGTCGCCGGTTTCGAGGCCACCACCGTGATCAACCGCAAGGACTTCGGCATCGACATCGAGATGCCGCTCGAGGGCGGCGGCGTCGTGGTCGGCGACAAGATCACCATCACCCTGGAGATCGAGGCCGGTCTGCAGTCCTGAACATCCGACCGACGGGGCCGGTTCGCGCTGCCATACTGGCGGCGTGAACCACTCCCGAGGTCTTGCCGTCGTCACCGGTGTCGCGCTGATCGCGGCGCCCGTGCTCGCGCTCCTGGTGAAGTTGATCTCGTTCGGCTGGCTCGTGGTCATGCTGATCTTCGGCTTCTTCGTGCCGCTGGCGGTGTGGATCCTGCTCATCGTCATCGCCAAACAGGGCTTCCTCACCGGGGCGCGCGACCTGTTCGGCCCGGCGCGCGTCCGCGCGACGATCGCCGCCTGGCTGGCCTCGATCGGCGTGGTGGTCACGGGCTTCTTCGTCCCCGATGGCGGTGACACGAAGGAGAGCGAAGGATCGACCTTCCAGGTCCTGTTGGGCGTCCACGGGCCCGACGGTGATTCCATCCGTTCGTCGACGAACTCCATCACCGGCTTGCTCACGGCGGCAGGGCTCGCCCTGTGGGCCGCCGGCTTCCTCTGGCTGTTCGTCGAATGGGTCAACGCCTGGAGCCGTACGCGCAAGGCGGAACGGATGCTCCGCTACCCGCCGCCCCCGGGGTATCCGGTTGGCCCGCCGCAGGCACACCCGGTGCCGCCTCCCGCGCACCCGGCCGGGCCACCCGTATATCCACCGCCGCCGGCCCCACCGGCGCACTGAAACGCGTTCTAGGCCGACGGCCCCGCGTCCACTAGAGTCGGAAGCGACATTCCGACCGAGGAGGACGCGTGGCCGGCCGTGAATCCGCCGCTGGCGTCCAGCGGTTCGCGCTGGTCGAGCGCGTGAAGCAGCTGAGTGCGCAGCACATGCCGGGCTTCGACCAGCGGTCCTGGTCGGGCCTGAGCGACGGTGAGCGCAAACGAATCGGCTCGGCGGCCATCGGGGTGTCGGCCCTCGCCCTCGTCGGCGGCAACGCGCTGATCGGTCTGGAGACCTTCCTGCTGGTCCAATTGGCCCTCAACGGCGGGCGGCTGCGCAGCGCACTCGAGGTCGATCCGCCGCTGCTCTGGGCGATGATCGGGGCGATCGTCGTCGGCACCGTGCTGAACCTGGTGTTCGGCCTCATCGCCCTGCGCCCGCACCTGAACTGGTTCCTGTCCGGCGCCCGCCTCGAGCCGGGCCGCCGCGAGGCGATCTGGAAGATCCCGCTGCGCCAGGTCTACGGCACCATGGCCGCCTGGG
The DNA here is from genome assembly GCF_047602025.1 of Gordonia sp. (in: high G+C Gram-positive bacteria). Taxonomy (GTDB): domain Bacteria; phylum Actinomycetota; class Actinomycetes; order Mycobacteriales; family Mycobacteriaceae; genus Gordonia. The sequence goes on from NZ_JASGII010000001.1 coordinate 543,861, forward strand.
CCATCTCGCTGGGCCTCTACATGTTGTTCGCCCTGCTCCTCGGCCGCGGCAGCGGCGAGTTCCTCGTCGTCAGCGGCGCCTTCGCCCTCGCCGCGGTGTCCAGCGCGTGCCTGACCTACATCTTCGCCGAGCGCGCGGCCCGGCCGCTGTCGGTGATGGCCATGCGCGACCAGCCGCGCCCCGAGGTCCACTACAGCGTGCGCATCCGCATGCTCGCCGTGTGGCTCGTGTCCTCGGCGGTGCCGATGGTCGGCCTGCTCGCGGTCACCCTCGGCCGCCACCTCGGCGTCCTGCCGCCCACGGCCGGCACCGTCGACTGGGTGAGCGTGGTGATCGCGCTGATCGGACTGGCGGCCGGCACCCGGGTGGTCCTGCTCGTCGGCTCGGCGTTGACCGATCCGCTCGACGACCTGTCGAAGGCCATGGCCGCGGTCAACGACGGCGATCTCACCACCCGCGTCGCGGTCTACGACAGCTCCGAACTCGGCGTGCTGCAGTACGGCTTCAACGAGATGGTCGACGGTCTGGCCGAGCGGGAGCGGATGCGCGATCTGTTCGCGCGCCACGTCGGCTCGACCGTCGCCGAGCAGGCCCTGGCCCGCGGCGACGACGAGATGGGCGGCGCCACGACTCCGTCGGTCGGCGTGCTGTTCGTCGACATCGCCGGGTCGACGACTCTGGGGGCCAACCTCGACCCAGAATCGGTCGCCGGGCTGCTCAACCGCTTCTTCACCATCGTCGCCGAGGTGATCCACGAGCACGACGGCCTGATCAACAAGTTCGAGGGCGACGCTGCGCTGGCCGTCTTCGGCGCCCCCGCCGCCCTCGACAACGCGGCCGGCGCGGCGCTGCGGGCGTCGCGCGCACTGGCCGACCGGCTGCGCGCCGAGCTCCCGATCAAGTGGGGGATCGGCGTCTCCCACGGCACCGTCTTCGCCGGCGACATCGGCGCGGAAACCCGCTACGAGTACACGGTCATCGGCGACCCGGTCAACGAGTGCTCCCGCCTGTCCGAGGTGGCCAAGGATGCCAAGGTGCCGGTCGTCGCGAGCGGTGACGCGGTCCACGCGGCTGGTGCCGAAGCGGACAACTGGACGCGCCGCGGCGTCCTGCAGCTGCGCGGGCGACCGGTCGAGACGGAGGTCTTCCTGCCGGCCGCCGTCGCCGCCGCCCTGGACGGGCGGACCGCGCCGACCGTCGCCGACCTGGTGCGCGGATTCACCCGACTGCCGCGCGATCGTCGCCGGGCGTCGCGGCGGCGGTAGGAGTACCCGTGGACGCACGTGACGCGCTCGTCATCCGGCTGCGCGAGCACCTCGCGGAGGAGCCGGTCACCCGGGAGATCGCGATGTTCGGCGGCCGCGCGTTCATGCTCAACGAGAAGATGGCCTGCTGCGCGTTCAAGGGCGGCGACCTGCTGGTCCGCATCGACGCGGCTGAGCACGACGAACTACTCGATCGCCCCGGTGCGGCTCCGATGGTGATGGGCGCCGACCGCGTGATGGGCCCGGGCTGGATCGTGGTCGACTCCGGCGCCATCGACGACGAGGAGTCGCTGCAGTGGTGGCTGGAGAAGGCGCTCGCGTACAACCGGGCGGTCACCGGCCGCGGCTAGCCGGCCGCTGCGCCCAGGGAGCTGAGTCTCGCGACGTGGTCGGCGGCCGCGGGTGCGCCGCGGCGGGCCAGATACCGCGCGGCCTGCTGCAGCCGGCGGTCGGCGGCGACCGGGTCGGCCGAACGTTCCAAGGGAATGTTGTCGGAGTCGTCACCGCGGTCGGCCACGAATTCGCCCAGGCAGTCGTCGACCGCGTGCGCAGTCGCGGCGGGGAACTCCTCGTCGCGCACCAGGACGTCGGGCAGCCAGGCATCACCCGCGTCGAGGTGGGCAAACATCCGTCGGAGCGAGCGGGTCGCGGCGTCGGGTGATTGTTGACGGAGGAGGCGGACGGAATCGCCGAGAAAGCCGGCGCGCTCGGGGAAGTCGGGCGGCAGCTGTGCGCACACCCTCGTCCACAGCGCGGGGTCGATGTCGCCGGATTCCTGCTTCGCCGCGTCCAGGGCGTAGCACAGCGCGTCGTGCACGCCGTCGGAATCTCCGCCGACCGCCCGGCCGACCGCCTCGACGCCGTCGAGGAACGGCCACCCACCGGTCATGCTGCTCAGCCGCTGGCGCGCGGCTGCGAGCGACCGGTCGGGGTGGTGGGCAACGATCGTCGGGCCGACCTCGGCGAGCAGCCCGGGCATGTCCCAATAGTCGACGCCCTGTCCGGCAGCGGTATCGGCGAGGGCCTGTACCCGTTCGGGTGACCAGGCGTCCTGCGCGGTGAGCGCGGCGACGATCGCGGTGACGAGGTCGCGTGCCATCACCCCTGTTATCCGAACGTCGGGCATCTCCGCGGCGGTTGCGATCGCGTCGTCGACCTGCCCGCACCGCAGTTCGACGATGCCGCGGTTGCACAGCCACGCGCCGCGGTAGTCGTGGTCGTTTCCACCCTTCTTGGACTTCGCGAACGCCCTGGCCACGGTCGGGTCCGGGCTGATCTCGGCGATCCGGAGCAGGACCTGGTGGTGGATGCGAGGCTCGGCGCACTTCGCGGCCGTCCGCAACGCTTCCGGGAGCTCGCCCCGACGGGCCAGTGCGAGCGCGCGCCCGCTGACGGCGAGCGCCAGGTCGTGATCATCGAGGCGCTCGTGCACCACCTCGAACCAATCCGGTCTCGCGTCGCCCAGCAGACGAAGGACCAACTCGACCCGTTCATCGCGGTACATGGTCGACGGATCGTGTCCCAACGCGGCCGTGACCACGCGGTCGGCCAATTCCTCGTCGTCGGTGCGTGTTGCCATCCGGATGAGCTCGGCGGCGACGGGCGGATCGAGCTGGGTGCCGGAGTACGGACGGCTCTGCGTCCAGCGGATGGCCGTCGCCCACCCGTGGTCCAGTCCGGCCTCGACGAGTTGTCGGGCCTGCGGTGGCGGCAACAGGTGTGCGGCAGCCCATCCCGTGTCGGTGGGGGTGCCCTCGCCGATCTGCTCGAGGAGGATTGCGGCGGCCCGCTCGGGGGATCCACCGCGGGCCAGGGCCAGTGCCCAATCGTCGCGGGCCCGCGCCCGGTCCCACTTGTCGGGCTCGACGGTTGGGGTGAAGAACGCTCCGATCGCGGCTAATGCGCCGTTGTGGTCGCCGGTGGAGAACCGGGCATCGGCGCGCTCGGTGGCCAGCCGCATGCGCGAGTCTTCGACCGCCTCCTCCCGGATCTCGGCCAGATCGGGCTCTCGGACCGGTGGCGGTGAATCATCGGGGGCGATGCCCGAAACGATGACGCCGTCGATCTCGGTACGCGCCTGCTCGTCGTGGACACAGTCGGCGAGGGCGTGCGCATGATCGGTCCAACCGGCTCGCACACAGGACTTCGCCGCCGCGAGAACCGACGCGAGGCGGGCGTCGCGGTCTCCCGGGAAGCGCCGCTCGGTCCATGACACCAGCTTGGTCACCGCCTCGACGACGGCGAGATGGCCGGCAGGCAGTCGTGCTGCCGCATATTCGGCGAGCACGGCGGCGAGCGCCCCCGCCTCTTCGCCGCCGGCCTGGATGATCGGTTCGGCAACCGCCGACCGTACGGCTTGGGCGCTGAACTCGGGGTTGCCGGTGACGATCAGCAACACGGCGTGCGCGACGGCTCGATCCTCCTTGTCGTATTCGTCGATCCCGTCCGCCAACAGACGGGCTCCGGCGACATCCCCGAGTACGAGACGACTGCGCGTCGCGGCGAGCAAGGCCGCTCCGGAGGCCAGCACACCCGATCGTCGGCAGAGGCGCAGGACGACTCCGGGATCGAGGTGGGCGGTCGATGCCGCCCATCCGGTACCGAAGCGGTGGCAGCTCCAGTCCGACCATTCGACCGCGGTCACGCCCGGCGGCACCGACTGGTCGTATGCCTGCGCGAGATCGGCGTGTACCGCGGGGAAGGCGATACCCAGCGCCGCCGTGGCGACGAACCGGGGACCTTCCCCCAGGCCGGCGAGCAGCTCGGCGGCGCTGCGCCCGTCGCCCCGGCGGCAGGCCGCCACCGCTGCGTCCCACGGACCGGCGTCGCCGCCCTGCGCCCACCGCTCGGCCGTTTGTCCGCATCGCGCGATCAGCCGGGCTATCTCCTCATCGGGCAACGGTCGACCACTTTCCACGACCGCGAGCGTAGTGCCGCAAAGTGGTGTGGAGTAGGAGGATCGGGTTCACCCGAATGACCCCACGACCTATCGGAGAAGAACATGTCATTCGATCTGGGCGACCAGTCCGGCCGCACCGTCATCATCACCGGCGCCAACAGCGGCCTCGGCAAGGAGACCGCGCGCGCGTTCGCCGGTTCCGGCGCCGACGTGATCATGGCGTGCCGCAACCTCGACAAGGCCAATGCGGCGGCCGCCGAGATCGGCAAGAACGCCCGCGTCGAGCAACTCGACCTCGCCGATCTCGCGTCGATCCGCGACTTCGCCGGCCGCGTCGACAAGGCGGACGTGCTGATCAACAACGCCGGCGTGATGGCGGTGCCGTACCGCAAGACCGCCGACGGCTTCGAGATGCAGATGGGCACCAACCACCTCGGTCACTTCGCGCTGACATTGCAGCTGCTCGACGCCGACAAGGTCGACGACCGGGTCGTCACGCTGTCGTCGTTCATGCACCGGATGGGCAAGCTCGACTTCAACGACCTCGATTGGTCCAAGCGCCGCTACAACCGCTGGCGCGCGTACGGCGACACCAAGCTCGCCAACCTCATGTTCGGCAAGGAGTTGGCGCGGCGCCTGGCGGCCGCGGGCTCGCCGGTGACGTCGACCATCGCCCACCCTGGCTACGCCGACACCGAGCTGCAGGGGCACACCGAGTCGTTCCAGGACAAGGTCATGGTGCTGGGCAACAAGATCCTCGCCCAGTCGGCTGCCGCCGGCGCGTGGCCGACGGAGTACGCGGCGGTCAGCCCGAACGCCGTCAACGGCGGCTTCTACGGCCCGACGGGACTCGGCGGCATGCAGGGCAAGCCCGGCAAGTCGCCGTACCGGAAGATGGTCGACGACCAGGGCCTGCGCGATCGCCTCTGGACGGTGTCCGAGGAACTGACCGGCGTCCGCTCGCCGGTGTAGCTACTCGACCGGCATCTCCGGTCCGACGTACTCCTGGACGCGGACCGCTTTGCCGTCCTCGACGTCGACGATCTGGACCACGTGGATCCGCATCGGCTGGCCCATCAACTCGACGGCGATGAACGCCTGGTTGAGGAATCCGTTCTCGGTGTAGGTGAGCCCGCGCGGCTCGAAGTTGGGCTCGCCGCCCCCGACGCGGCGCCGGGCGTCCTCGACGGCCTGCGGGACCGGTACCCACTTGGCGTCGGTGCTGTGCCAGACCTGGCAGTCGTCCGAGCACATCTCGGCGAACTGGTCGAGGTCGTTGAGCGCGAGCGGCCAGCGTTCGCCGAGTGCGCGTGTGTCCTGGTCCGGGGTGATGGTGGCAGTCATGGTCATTCCTCCGTGCGATGGGTGATGTGCGTCACTCATCGTCGCCGGGGCGGGCCGGGGCGACTGTCCAACTTCTGCGACAGTTCGCCCGCTCAGCGGTTCGCGCGCTGATACGCCGTGACGACGGCGGCGCCGCCCAGACCGATGTTGTGCTGGAGGCCGGCGGACAGGCCCTCGACCTGCCGTTTGTCGGCCTCGCCGCGCAGCTGCCATGTCATCTCGCTGCACTGGGCCAAGCCGGTGGCGCCGAGCGGGTGCCCCTTGGAGATCAGGCCGCCCGACGGGTTGACGACCCACTTGCCGCCGTAGGTGTTGTCGCCGTTGTCGATGATCTTGGGCGCCTCGCCGTCGGGGCACAGCTGCAGCGCCTCGTAGAGCAGCAGCTCGTTGGCGGCGAAGCAGTCGTGCAGCTCGATGACGCCGAAGTCGTCGGGCCCGAGGCCGGACTGGTCGTAGACCTGCTGGGCGGCGGCCACGTTCATGTGGTGCCCGATGATGCCCTTGGCGCTGCCGTCGAAAGAGTTCTGGAAGTCGGTGATCATCGCCTGGCCGACGATCTCGACCGCGCGCTCGGCCAGATCGTTCTCCTCGACGAACCGCTCGGAGGCGAGGATCGCGGCGCCGGATCCGTCGGAGGTCGGCGAGCACTGCAGTTTGGTGAGCGGTTCGCAGATCATCTTGGCGTCGAGGATCTCTTGCAGGGTGTACTCGTCCTGGAATTGGGCGTACGGGTTGTTCACCGAGTGCTTGTGGTTCTTGTACCCGATCTTGGCGAAGTGCTCGGGCGTCGACCCGTACTGCTCCATGTGTTCGCGGCCGGCGGCGGCGAACATCCACGGCGCGACCGGGAAGGCGAACTCGGTGAGCGCCGCCATCGCCATGACGTGCTTGTCCATCGGCTGCGCGCGGTCCTCGTAGCTCGACGTCAGCGACCCCGGCTGCATCTTCTCGAAGCCGAGCGCGAGGGTGCAGTCGGCGAGGCCGCCCCGGATCGCCTGGGCCGCCAGGTAGAGGGCGGTCGATCCGGTGGAGCAGTTGTTGTTGACATTGACGACCGGGATGCCGGTCATGCCGAGCCCGTAGACCGCGCGCTGTCCCGACGTCGACTCGCCGTAGACGTACCCGACGTAGGCCTGCTGGATCTTGTCGTAGTCGATCCCGGCGTCGGCCAGCGCCTTCGTCCCGGCTTCCAGGGCCATGTCCGGGTAGTCCCAGTCGGACCCGTCGTCGTTCTTGCGGCGGCCGGGCTTCTCGAACTTCGTCATCCCGACGCCGACCACAAACACCTTGTTCGTCATGCGGCCATACAAACACGCCCGCGACGTCGTGTCGGGGCTTTGCCCCGAACTCTGCGTCAGCGCACCGTCAGGCGCACGAAGTTCGACGCGCCGGAGATGCCGTCGGTGACGCGGAAGGCGTAGGAACCGGGGACGTTGATCCGCCACAGGTACTTGGAGGTGCACAGCTGGGTCTTGAAGGGGCGCGGTGCGCGCGGGCCGATCGCCCGGACGGTCATGCGGCACTCCTTGCCGCTGATCTCGTCGCCGGCCTCGATCACCGAGTTCCACTTCACGCCGATCTTGGCACCGCGGCGGTAGGCGCCGCCGGCCGCCTTAGCGCCGGGCGCGTACACCCAGGTGTTGATCGAGCGGACGCCGTTGGGCGCACCCGGACGGCCGAGCTTGCCGTAGTGCTTGGGCTTGTTGTCCGACGATCCCAGGCTGCCCATGTCGAAGGTGAGGACGGGGTCCGCGTGGGCGGTCGGGGCGGCCAGGCCGAGGGCCACCGCGGCAGCGGCGGGCAGGACGAGGGAACGGGCGACGGCACTGGTGCGCATGAAAACCTCACATCTCGCTTACGGGGGAGAACAACTCGTTTTGGTAACGGTTCGATCTCGTTCGCGAAATGCTAACAGCCCTGCCTGGGAGTTCGCTGGATGAACGGGAAGCGCTGCGATCGCTCAGGAGCGCAGGATCTTCGCCATGGCCTTGCCGCGGGCCAATTCGTCGATCAGCTTGTCCAGCCAGCGGATCTGCTGCATCAACGGGTTCTCGATCTCCTGCACCTTGTACCCGCAGATCGAGCCGGTGATCAGCGCGGCGTTGGGGTTCAGTGCGGGCGCGCTGCCGAAGAACGTCGCAAAATCCGTTTCAGCGTCGAGGGCGGCGCGCAATCCGGCTTCGTCGTAGCCGGTGAGCCAGGTGATGATCTGGTCGACTTCCGCCCGCGTGCGCCCCTTCTTCTCCGCCTTCTCCACGTACAGCGGGTACACGCTGGCCACCGGCATCCGGAAGACGCGTTCGTAGTTCTTGGGCGATCCCATGCTCACTCCGTCCCGTCGCCGATGGCCGGTCCGACGATGTCGTCGGCGTCGACGATCTTGTAGGCGTAGCCCTGCTCGGCGAGGAAGCGCTGCCGGTGCGCGGCGTAGTCGGCGTCGAGGGTGTCGCGGGAGACGACCGAGTAGAAGTGCGCCTGTCCGCCGTCGCTCTTGGGGCGCAGCAGTCGACCGAGGCGCTGGGCTTCCTCCTGTCGCGACCCGAACGTGCCCGACACCTGCACTGCAACCGAGGCCTCGGGCAGGTCGATGGAGAAGTTCGCGACCTTGGACACGACGAGCCGCTCGATCTCCCCGCGCCGAAAGGCGTCGAACAGGGCCTCGCGCTCCTTGGTCTTCGTGGAGCCCTGGATGACCGGGGCGTCGAGCGCCTCGCCGAGCTCCTCGAGTTGGTCGAGGTAGGCCCCGATGACGAGGGTCGGCGCGCCGGGGTGTCGTTCCAGGATCGACTTCACGACGCCGACTTTCGTGTGTGCGGTCGAGCAGAGCTTGTACTTCTCGTCGTTCTCGGCGACGGCGTAGGTCAGCCGTTCGCTCTCGGTGAGGGTCACGCGGACCTCGATGCACTCGGCGGGCGCGATCCAGCCCTGCGCCTCGATGTCCTTCCACGGCGAGTCGAACCGTTTGGGTCCGATCAGGCTGAAGACGTCGCCCTCGCGGCCGTCCTCGCGCACCAGCGTCGCGGTGAGGCCGAGGCGGCGGCGCGACTGCAGGTCGGCGGTCATCCGGAACACCGGCGCGGGCAGCAGGTGCACCTCGTCGTAGATGATCAGGCCCCAGTCGCGGGAATCGAACAGGTCGAGGTTGCGGTACTCGCCCTTCGACTTGCGGGTCATCACCTGATAAGTGGCGATGGTGACCGGCCGGATCTCCTTGCGCTCGCCGGAGTATTCGCCGATCTCATCCTCGGTCAGGCTGGTGCGCGCGATCAGTTCGCGCTTCCACTGGCGCCCGGCGACGGTGTTGGTGACCAGGATTAGGGTCGTCGCACCGGCCTTGGCCATGGCCGCGGCGCCCACCATCGTCTTGCCCGCGCCACAGGGCAGCACGACGACGCCCGAGCCGCCCGCCCAGAACGACTCGGCGGCCAGGGACTGGTAGTCGCGCAGGTGCCAGTCGGTCTGGTCCAGCTCGATCGGGTGCGCCTCGCCGTCGACGTACCCGGCGAGGTCCTCGGCCGGCCAGCCGACCTTCAACAGGATCTGCTTGAGGCGGCCGCGCTCGGACGGGTGCACGATCACGGTGTCGTCGTCGATGCGGGCACCGAGCATCGGGGCGATCTTCTTGTTCCGGGTCACCTCTTCGAGCACCGCGCGGTCCAGGCTCACCAGGGTCAGCCCGTGCGCGGGGTGCTTGACCAACTGCAGCCGTCCGAAGCGCGACATCGTGTCGACGATGTCCATCAGCAGCGGCTGCGGCACGGCATACCGGGAGTGGGTGACGAGGGCGTCGACGACCTGCTCGGCGTCGTGGCCGGCCGCGCGCGCGTTCCACAGCGCCAGCGGGGTCACCCGGTAGGTGTGCACGTGCTCGGGGGCGCGCTCGAGCTCGGCGAAGGGGGCGATGGCTCCGCGGGCGGCGTCGGCGTCGGGGTGGTCGACCTCCAGCAGGAGAGTCTTGTCCGATTGCACGATGAGGGGTCCGTCGGTCACCCCACCATTGTCCACGATCGCGCGGCGGCGGTTCAGTCCAGGAGTTCGACGGTGGTGATGCGGTGCACCGACAACTGGATCTCCTCGCCGGTGGGATCCTCGGCGGCGACCAAGCGCCCGGCGCGCAGCAGGTGGGCCTTCACGACGTGGCGCGACGCCTTGCCGTGGCTGTCGACGTAGTCCACCCGCAGCCGTCGCCCGGTGCGCATCGCCAAACCGATCAGCGCGGCCACCGATTCGCCGTCGCCGGCGGCGCGCACCGAGCCGCCCTTGGCGCCGGCCGCACCGGCCGCGGCGTCGGCCGTCCGCATCCGGGTGACCACTGACTCGAGCTGCTCGGGTGATGCGGGGCTCGCGCGGTGCCGGCGGACCGTCGCGTCGGAAGGGCGCCTGGTCGGGATACGACAGCCGATGGCGCCGATGTTCACCAGGGCGCCCGAGGAGTCCTCGGCCGCGGGCGCGAATCCGGCGGCGCGCAGGGATTCCAGCACGTCGCGCAGTGGCGCCGGCGAGACCAGGACGGTGGGGGCCAGCGCACGCAACGCGAGGTCGTCGGCCGCTTTGCTGCGCAGGACGGCAGCCATGGTCGCGGGGTCGTCGCAGCGCACGAAGGCCGACGCGACGCCGACGCGCAGCGTGCCGTGCCGGCGCGCGACGTCGTCGACCAGATACGTCAGCGACTGCGGCACCGGCGTCGACGAGCGGCTGGTGAACAGCGCGGTGACTTCGGTACCGGTTCGGCCGGCGTCGAGCGCCCGTCGCACGCTGTCCTCGGTGACCCGGTACACCGACGCGGCGCCCGCCGACTCCAGATCGGCGACGAGGGCGACCTCGGCGGCCAATTCGGGGGTCATCGGCCCGGGAACCATCAGGGTGAGGTCGGCCTGGGTGACGAAGTGGTCCACCGGCTCGGGCAGGGCGGCGGCCATCGCCGCGATCAGGTCCTCCTCGGCCGGATCGCCCAGGATCAACCGGCCGACCGTCGTGATCGCGCCGTGCGCGACCAGGCCGACCTCGGTGGCCTCCCGCAGCGTCTGTTCGACGGCGCGCCGAGTCAGCCGGCGGCGCAGGCGGGGCCGCTGCCACAGCAGGTGGCTGACCAGGGCGTCCACGTCGGGCGCCGTGGCGGGCCCGGCCTCGGCGAGGGCGGCGAGGACCAGGCGACGCTCGCGCCGGGCGAGCGGGTCGGGCGCGGACTTCGCGAGGGCGCCGATTACCGCGCCCTCGGCGTCGCGCTCGCCGATCGTCCACGTCCGCCGGCCCAGCGCCAACCACGTCGTCGCCAGACTCGCCCACTGGCGCGCCGGGGCCTGGTGCAGCCAGGAGTCCGCGGCGAGGGTGGGCGCCCACACCTGCTCCCCGTCGTAGCCGGCCGGTTCCGGCTCGGGGAAGCCGACGTCGATGAGATGGGTGCGGGCGCACAGTTCCAGGATCAGCCCGATGCGGCCCGCGTCGAGCCCGGTGTCCTTGCCCAGGCGGCGCAGCTCGCGAATCCCGATCCCGCCCGCGGCGAGTTCCGGGGCGGGGGCGGCGCCGAGCGCGGCCAACACCTCGGTGGTCTCGCGCAGGAGTTCCAGCGCGGCACCGGCGGCGGTCGCCTCCACCGTCTGCTCCCCGCCGAGCAGCGGAGTGGTGTGCCCTCCGGCGGTCAGCGGCGGGGGGCGCAGGTCGTCGACGAGCAGCACCGGTTCGCCCCGGATCAGCTGGGCCACCGTGGGCTCGATTTCGACGAGTTGGTGGTCCACCCGGGAGATGAGGCCGGCGGCCAACAGCCGGGGTACCGGCCGCGTCGGGTCGGCGTCGGGGCCGGCGTCGCCGGTCACGCCGACGCTGGGACCGGTGGCCAGCTTCGTCAAGACGTCGCGCGGCCCGTCGTCGAGGTCGTCGATCAGGGCGCGCCACTCGTCGGGCGTGCGCCGTGCCGCCGCCGTGGCGACGTGCAGCACGCGCCAGGGGAGGGCGGCCGGGGTGTGTCCGACGACGTGCAGTCCGGTGCCGTCGCGCCAGACGATCGCCCGGTCGACGAGATCGGTGATGCGCCGGTCGACGTCGGCGGCGGCGGCCCGGCCCTTCAGGGCCTTGCGGACGGCGGCATCCGTGACGGCGGCGCCGGCACCTTTTCCGGCCGACGTCGCATCGAGCAGCACCTCGACGACGGCGACGTGCAGCAGGTCGAGGCCCTCGCCGGCCAGGTTCATCGAGCCGGCGGACATGGCCCGCTGCGCCAGTACCCCGACACCGTTGGGCGGCGGGGAGGCGAGGTCGGGGCGGGCGAGCAGCAGCGCGACCAGTTCCTCGTCCGAGCGGGACGCAAGCGCGTGCGCCATCCCGGTCGGCTGGTCGGCGGCGCTCACCGGACCGAGTTTAGTGATGCGGGCACTTGGGCCCGGTTAGTGGGCGACCGGCGCGGGCGGCATGGCAGAATGAGCGCCGTGAGCGAGAACGAGATCGTCGAAGACGTGCAAGAGATCGTCAAAGAGTCCAAGGTGCGCTACGTGGACAACGGCTGGCCCTTCCCGGACGGCGAGCACGCCGTCTCCGAGTTCGCCGCCGACCTCGCCGGCGCCCTGTCGCCGTTCGGCAGCACCGAGCTGCCGCTGCCGGCCGACGAGCTGCTCTACATCAACCCGAAGACGGTCATCAACTCCTAGGACCGGACACAAAAAGGCGCCCCGCACGCTCGTGCGGGGCGCCTTTTGTCGGCGTGGGTGCCGTTGCCGTTAGTTGGCGAACGGTGCCTGGCCCTTGTGCTGGTTGTAGAGGTCCACCTGGCCCTGGTCCGGCGTGTAACCGGAGGACTTGGCGGCGTTCCAGATGTTGGCGACAGTCGGGTCGATCTTGCCCTTCTTTTCGCGCGTCTTCACGACGCCGTCGATCTGGTCGCGGACCTCTTTGCCGTTCTTGGCCTTCGGGGTCTCCTTGAGGGCCTGCGGGGCCTTCTTCTTCTTGGCCTTCAGCGCCTTACCGGGATCGCGCGGGGTCGGGCCCGAGAGCACGGTGCCGCAGGTGGGCCAAGCACCCTTGCCCTGACGGGCGAGAACGCGCTCGGCGATGGCGATCTGCTGCTCCTTGGTGGCCTTGTCCGCGGTGGGCGCGTACTGGGTGCCGCCGTTGGAAGCCCAGGTGGACGGCGAGAACTGCAGGCCGCCGTGGTAGCCGTTGCCGGTGTTGATGGCCCAGTTGCCGCCCGACTCGCAGGCCGCGACGCGGTCCCACTCGGCGTCGGTGGCGGCGTGTGCGCTGCCGGCCGCGATGGTCGCACCGCCGCCGAGAACGGCAGAGGTCAGCGCCACCTTGGCGATGGTCTTGGAGGTCGACTTGGTCGTCTGCTTGCGATGACGTCCGGACATGTGATTTTTCCTCTCTCCACGCGCCTACGAAGTCAGCTGTCGGGTTCGAGCGAGAGGTTGCCCGGCCGCGTGAGCGGCTACACCCCGAGGAATCCGATGGCGATGCCGTCGGAAACCGGTCTCACGGGAGATGGGTCCCCCGTCCTCATTCCTGAATATCTGTAGTTCGGACGACGCACTCGGTGGAACGAGGCTCGGCGCGACCGGCTGCGTCGGGTCTAACTGATGTGGCCGCCGGATGGCGACCAACGACGAGGTTACGGACTATTTCGCGAGCTTCCTATTCGAACTGGGACTTAGGTTCAGTGAAGTAGATATTGCCGGTGCTGCACGGGTGCGGCGTTCGCCCAGTTCAGGCGCTGAATCCCGGTTCGTGTCCTTCTTGTTATCATTTCGTGATGTGACGAAGGTCACAGTTGAGAAGTGGTGCCGATCACCGGTTGTAGCGGTTCCCCCGCCAGACCAGCGCACCGACCGCGAGCATCAGGCCGAATGGCGTGCCCATCGCCGCGAGGTAGACGCCCACCGGAGCGACCGAGCCGTGCTCGAGGGCGGGGACCAGGTACAGGACGCCGATGCTGACCAGGCCGATCAGGAACATCGCGACGCCGATGATCAGCAGTGCCCGCGGGCCGCGCCCGGTGCTCGTCTCCTTGGCCATGCTGCCCACGCTAGCTGACACCGGCTATCATGATTTCCCAAGGCTGCGTCTTGCCCGAACGGATGGGGCAGGGCGTTTTTTCATGGCGGACCGCGCTGACGACGACGTCGCCGCGGACCCACGAAGGTGAAGGTGAGCGCGGTGCCGACCGGCAAAGTGAAGTGGTACAACCCGGACAAGGGCTTCGGATTCCTCTCGCAGCCCGACGGGGAGGACGTCTACGTCGGCGCGGATGCGCTGCCCGACGGCGTCGAGACCCTCAAGACCGGTCAGCGCGTCGAATTCGGCATGGCCACCGGCCGCCGCGGCCCGCAGGCGCTGAACGTCACTGTGCTGGAGCCGGCGCCCAGCGTCGCCAAGAACGCGCGCGAGTCCGCCCGCGAGGAGAGTGGCGGCAACCGTCACTCGCCCGACGAGCTGCACGGCATGGTCGCCGATCTGATCACGATGCTCGAGAACAAGGTCCAGCCGTCGCTGCGCCAGGGCCGCTTCCCGGACCGCAAGACCTCGCGTCAGATCTCCGAGGTCGTCCGCGCGGTCGCGCGCCAGCTCGACCAGCACTGAGCCGTTTGCGGGTTACTTGCTGAACTCCGCGACGTCGGTGATCGGGCGCTGCTTCGGCGCCTTGCCGATGGCCGACTGCTCGTACTGGTCGAGCAGCTTCTGCTCGCCGGTCGGGGTCGTGTTGATCGCGATGTAGCCGCGGCGCACCAGATCGGTGTCCGAGTCGCCGGCCAGCAGCGCCGACGGCAGGCTGATCTCGATGTTGATCAGCACGCGCTCGCGCGTGGAGGACAGCGTCAGCGATCGGGCGCCCTGCTTCGGTGCGAACTCCTTGAGCAACAACTCCGACCCATTCGGGGTGAGGTACTGCGCGACGATCGACCACGGATCGTCGACGACGTTGTCCGACAGCCGCACGCGCACCGTCTCGCCGATCGGCACCGGGAAGCGGGTGTGCCGCGCCGGGTCGACCTTGAGGAAGTCGCCGTCGCAATCCTTCATCTGGTAGCTGCAGAGCACCGTCGGGTAGGCGCGCGCCTTCTCCTTGCCCGCCCACAGGGTGGCGTAGGGCCGCTCGTCGACGTGGGTGCGCGACGCCCAGAACGCGGCGCCGCCGAGGATCACCGCGCCGTAGACGAGCAACGCGGCGAGGGTCAGTGCGAGAGTCTTCTTCACTCGGTCCTCCGCGGGCGGCGACGGTCGGGCGTCGCGCGGGTCGGGTGGGCGCGGGTCGGCGCGTCCGTCGGACCGGGCGGCTGCGGGGTGCGCGGCCGTCGGGATTGCGGACGGGCACCCTGGCGCGGAATCGACTCGGTCGCCGCGTCCGTGCCCGGGCGCCGGAGGACGGTGGTGTCGTCGACGCGGGGGATGACCCGGGTGTCCGCGTCCGGATCACCAGGCCGCGGGATCACCTCGGTGGCCGACGCGGGGCGGGGGATGACCTCGGTGGCCGACGCGGGGCGGGGGATGACTTCGGTGGCGACGGTCGGCGGCGCGACGTCGGGACGGTGCCCGCCGCCGCCGAAACCGGGCACCAGGGTGCTGCCGCGACTGGTGAGGAACGTCTGGATCAGACCGATCAGCAGCAGGCCGGCGATGGTGCCGAAGGCGATGCGCATGGACGTCGAGGCGATGAGGACGCCGATGCTCGCGCCGAACACCCAGCCCAGCTGCAGCACGGTCTCCGAGCGGCCGAAGGCCGAGGCCCGCGACGGCTCGGGGAGGTCGGACTGGATCGCCGAATCCAGGCAGACCTTGCCGACCGCCGAGCCCGCCGATGCGAGGAAAGCGGTGATCGCCGCCGTCGGCAGCGACGGCAGGATCGCGGTGACGGTCGCGGCGACGGTGACGGTGACGACGACCCAGGCGATGATGGCCGACGGGTTGGCCAGTTTGAGGCGGGTGCCGACGGCGTTGCCGAGCACGTTGCCGATACCGGCGGCGGCGCCGACCGAGCCGAGCATCGCCATCTGCATGAACGCGTCGCCCTGGTAGTGCTCGCGCGCAAAGAACGCGGTGAACAGGGTGAGGAACCCGGTCAGGATGCGGATCGTCCCGTTGCCCCACAACCCGGTGACGACGCGACGACCCAGGGGCTGGCGGATCGTCTCGGAGATGACCCGTCCGGCGCGACGCGCCCGCTCGCGGGTGGTGATCTCGGCCTTCGGTCGGTCGCGGTAGGTCAGGGTCGTCGGGATCTCGCCGGCGGTGACCTCCACCCACGACGGGATCTGCATGCACTTGTACGCGCCGTAGCCGGCGACGATAACCAGCCAGAGCATCGCGCCGGGCAGGTGGAACGGGAGCAGCTTGCCCAGGAACATCTCCAGGCCTGCGGCGATGGCGCCGCCGACCATCGTGCCGCCGATGAGTCCGAAGGTCGTCAGGCGCGAGTTCACCCGCACCAGGTCGATGCTCGGGGGAAGGACGCGCGGGGTCACCGCGGACTTGAGCACGCCGAAGGACTTGCCCATCACCAACATGCCCAGCGCGCACGGGTACAGGATCCACGGGTCGTACTTGAGCTGGGATCCGTCCCACTCGTAGTTCGTGACGATCAGGATCGCGAGCACCGCGCGGACGATGAAGGTCGTGGCCATCGCCATCCGACGGCCGTGCTGCAGGCGGTCGAGGGCCGGGCCGATCAGCGGCGCGATGATCGCGAACGGCGCGATCGTCAGCAGCAGGTAGAGGCCGACGCCCGCCTTGTCCTCACCGCTAGCCGCGGCGAAGAACAGCGTGTTCGCCAGCGCCACCGCCATGGCCGCGTCAACCGCGGCGTTGGCGACGACCGGGATCGTCAGCGCCGTCAGACCGGAGCGGTCGGCCCCGTCGGCGGTCGCGGCCCGGGCGATCGTGTCGATGCCCTTGTTGGTCAGGTCCTTGCCGCGGCGCGCGGCGCGGCGCGTGATGCCGGTCCTGCGTTTGCCCGGCGTCTCGATGGGGCCGGTGTCGTTCTGGTCGGCGGGCGACGGCGTGGGCCCGAGCGGGGTCAGGTGCGGGTTCTGCGTCGCATCGTCGGAGAGGTAGGCGGTCTCGACGTCGGGCGGCTGCGGCCCGCGTGCCGGATAGCGGCCCGCCCCCGGGTGGGAGCGGCCGGGCCGCGGGTTCTTGCCTCGTCTCACCCCGTCGATTCTTCCCTATCGCTCCGACCAAGGGTGGGCGTGCCACGCCCGGCGGCGGTGAGGCACACTGGAGAGGTGAGTCCCACAGCCCCCATTGACTTGCTCCGCGAGGCCGTCGACCTGGCCCGAGCCGCCATCGTCGCCGACGGAGGTCAGCCCGGTGATCACCTCGAGGTCGTCGTCGAAGACGACAACTCGGCGGCCCACTACTTCGGCGCCGACCTGCCCGGCTACCACGGGTGGCGCTGGTGCGCTGTCGTGGCCATCGCCGGCGACGACGCCCCGGTGACCGTCAGCGAGGTCGTGCTGCTGCCCGGCGAAGGTGCGCTGCTCGCCCCCGCGTGGGTGCCGTGGTCCGAGCGGATCGCCGCCGGCGACCTCGGTCCCGGCGACCAGCTGGCCACCGAGCCCGACGACCCGCGGCTGGTGCCGAACCAGGTCGACAACGGCGATGAAGAGGCCCTCGGCGACCTCGACCTGGGTCTGGGCCGCCAGCGCGTGTTGAGCCCGGAGGGCCGCGACGACGCCGCGCAGCGCTGGTACGACGGGGAGTACGGCCCGTCGTCGGCGATGGCGCAGTCCGCCAAGCACAAGTGCGAGGCCTGCGGCTTCTACCTGCCGCTGGCGGGCGCCCTGCGGTTCGACTTCGGCGTCTGCGCCAACGAGTTCTCGGCCGACGGCCACGTGGTCTCCGCCGAATACGGTTGCGGGGCGCACTCGGACGTGGTGGCCAAGCCGCCGACGTCCGCCCCGCAGTTCGACCCGTACGACGACGGAGTGCTCGAGGTGTTCGCTGCGGCGGACTGACCGATGCCACCCTCGGTTGACTTCGGCGTCGACGCGCGCCGGGACGCGGTCCTCGCCGCCTGGCGCGCCTCGCCGACCCGGCTGATCGAAGACGCCCGCACCGAGGCCGACCTGGCCGAGGTCGGCTACCGCGACCGGCTGTTCACCGAACTCGCCGCCAATGCCGCCGACGCCGCCGCCGCGACCGGCGTCCCCGGGACGATCGCCGCCTGGCACGGCGACGACGGCGCGCTGCACGTCGCCAACACCGGTCGACCGCTGACCCCCGAGGGCGTCGATTCCCTGCTCGCGCTGCGTGTCTCGGCGAAGGACGGCGACGGCCAGACCGTCGGACGATTCGGCGTCGGGTTCGCCGCCGTCGTGCCGGTGGCCGACCGCGTCGAGATCCGATCCACCACGGGCTCGCTCGTCTTCGATTGCGATCGGACCGCCCAACTCGTCGCCGACCTCGACCTGGCGGGCGAGCGCGCCCCGCTGCTGCGCCTGGCGTGGTCGGGCGACGGCCGCCCCGCCGACGGCTTCGACACCGAGATCGTGCTGCACCCCCGGGCCGGCGTCGACGTCGACGACCTGTTGGCCGACATCGCCGACCAGGCCTGCGACCGCCTGCTGGAACTGCCCGCAATGGGCACCGTGCGGGTCGGCGACGCATCGGTCACCGCACGGCGCGACGATGGCGCGATCACCTTCGAACCCGCCGACGCCCTGCCCGGAGCGGACGCGGTGTGGCGCGAGGCCGTCGACGGCGATGTCCGCTGGCTGGTCCGCACGCCGCTGCCCGGCGCTGGCGAGCCCGAGGTCTTGCGGACTCCGACGCCCACCGACATCGCCCTGTCCGTCCCGGCGCGCGTGATCGCCGCGCTGCCCGTCACGCCGGATCGCCGCCACCTCATGCCCGGTGTCGACGTCGGCGTCATCGCGCCCGGCTACCTCGAGCTGGTCCGTGGCCTCCCCGGCGACCAACGGCCCGCCCTCGTGCCGCGGGCGCTGGGGCTGGGCCCCGTCGACACCCGGCTGCTCGAGGCGATCGGCGACGTACTCCGCGTCGGCGCGTGGGTCCCGCCGGCCGTCGGCGACGACGACCTCGTCGCCGAGCGGGCGCTGGTCTTCCCCGACCTGTCGAACGCGCTCGCCGCCCACCTCGGGCCGGTGCTCGCCGATCTGGCGCATCCCGACGTGTCCGGTCCGGCCGCGCGCGGCGCGCTGGTGTCCGTGGGTGCCCGCGAAATCGGTTTGGCCGACATCGCGCAGGCGCTCGCCGACGTCGACCGGCCGCCGTCGTGGTGGGCCGGGCTGTATGAGGCGCTCGCGCCGCTCGTCGCCACCGCGCAGGATGCTGACGAGCTCGGCGCGCTGCCCGTCCCGCGCGCCGACGGGCGGCGCAACCTGGGGGCCCGCGGCCTCGTCTTCGCGCCGATCGGCGTGCACGCGCCATGGGCGACGGCGGTGGCCGCCGAGGCCGCCCACCCGCTGCTCGAACGACTCGGCGCGCAGCCCGTCGGAGCGAGCGGACTCCTTGCCGACGACGCGCTCGTCGCCGCACTCGCCGACGCCGCCGAACACGGCGACGACACCGAGGTCGCCGAGCTCTCCGACGCCGTCCTCGCACTCCTCGCCGCGGACGACGACGCGGTCCTGCCGCCGACCGCGGCCGCCGAACTCCTCCTGCCCGACCGTGACGGCGAACTCGTCCACGTCGACGAACTGCTGATGGCGCAGTCGCCGCTGGCCGGGGTCCTCGGCGACGACCTCCCGTTCGCCTTCGTCGACGACGCGCTCGTCGCGCGGCACGGGCCGTCGGCGCTGCGGCGGGCCGGCGTCGGATGGGGCTTCTTGACGGTGAGCGAGGAGTGGCCGACTAGCCCGGATCACGACCTCGACGACGAGGAGTCCTGGTGGGAGTCGCTGCCGGAGCCGCCGGCGACGATGACCGCGGTGCGCGACCTCGACCTGGTCCCCGACGACCGGTGGCCGCAGGCGCTGACCCTGCTCGCCGAGGACCCCGCGACGGCACCGCTGCTGGCCGACCGCGACGGCTACACCGCCCGGTGGCTGCGCGAGCACGCACAGATCGACGGCCGAACCCTCGGCTCCTTCCGCAGCCCAGACGCCGACGACTTCGCCGGCATCATCGACCCGCTCGACCACCCGTGCGCCGCCGCGCTGACCGGGGTGCTGCTCACCGACGCCGTTCCCGACGCCCGGGCGGCGGCGCTCGTGCTGGGGAACCTCGGCGATCCGGCGCGCACGGTCGTGCCGGGCACCGCGCTGCGCGCCTACGGAGTGGTGGCCGACGCGGTATGGGGCGGGAGCGTCGACCGGGCGGCCGTCATCGATGTGCTCGGCGAACCGCCCGCGGCGCGCACGCTGGCCGGGGGAGTCGTCGACGACGCGGTGGTCATCGACGCCGCGCACTTCGCAGCCGTCGTCCCCGCCGACCGCGCGGTGGTGCCCGGATTGCCGACTGGCCCCGGAGCCGCGAAGGAACTGGCCGCGCTCCTGGACCTGCCGCTGGCGAGCGATGCCGTCGGCGCTCGGATCGTGAGCGTCGGACGCGCGACGACCTGGGAGGCGGACCCCACCGCCCTCGCCGTCGCCGTCGACCGCATGGATTCCCTGCCGCGCGGAACCGTCGTCGTGCACGACGACCTCGTCGTCGCCACCGACACCGGTGAGCACCACGTGGCCCGGTGGATCGATGACGCGGGGACCGTGCACCTGAGCCGCCGTCAGCCCGCTACGGTGGTGCCATGAGCGTCGCGCACATCGCCACTCCGCCCCCGATCGACAACGGCATGCTCCACCTGGTCATCGGCGGCCGATCCGGTTTCTGGACGTCCGTGTCCAATGCGCTGAGCTGGCTCGGCTCGACGACCGTCCTGACCGTCATCGTCGTCATCGCGACGGTGATCTTCCTGGCCTTCCGCCAGTGGCGCACCACCCTGATGCTGCTGCTCGGCTCGATCTCGGCCTACTGGCTGATGCGGGTGCTCAAGCACCTCTTCGACCGCGACCGCCCGCCCGTCGAAGACCGGTTGGCCCACGCCGCCTTCCAGTCGATGCCGTCGGGCCACGCCATGATGAGCACGATCGTGTTCGGCCTGATCGCCGTCGGCCTCTACCGTTCGTCGACCTGGATCCGCCAGCACCCCGACGTGCTGATGCTCGCCCCGATCCTCACCGGTGCCATCGGCCTGAGCCGGGTGTACCTGGGCGTGCACTGGATGACCGACGTCGTCGTCGGCTGGCTGTTCGGGGTGCTGTGGGTGGCGTTGTTCGCCGGGCTGGCCTCGGTCGGCGCCGATCGGACCCGCGCGACCGCGGCCGCCGCCTGACTCAGTCCAGACCCTGCTGCGCGGTCTTCGACCCGCGGCGCACACCGAGCAGCTGCGCGCCAACGATCATCGAGCCGAGCACGCCCACGCCCAATCCCCACCAGCACACCTGCAGGGTGAGCCCGCCGGTGCCGGCGATGAGCGTCACGATGGTGGCGATCAACCAGGCGGTCATGCCGATGAGGATGACCGGGCCCGGTTCGCGCAGCAGCTTGGGCAGCGGGGGGGCTTGGTCCTCGGTGGCGTCCGACATGGGCCCAGGTTAACCGACGGGGGTCAGAAGTCGATGCCGGTCGCCGGGTGCGCGGAGGTCCGCCACACGTCGGCGAAGGCGGCGAGGAGTTCGGGTGACCCTGCGCGCACGCGACTGGCGGCCGCCAGCGATCGCGCGTCGACCCCGCCGAAATACAGACTGCCGAGCGCGGCGATGTCGCAGGACACCTCACCGTCGGTGCCGTCGCCGCCCTCGGTGACGGTCGCGGCGCCCCCGGTGATCCGGAACCGATAGCTGCCGCCGGCCGTGCCGATCGGGTCGTCGACGACCAGCGTCACATCGACGTCGGAGGCGTAGGTCCGCGCGGTGAGCGCACCCGCGACGTCGAGGACAGCCACCCAGAGCGTGTCGTATTCGTCGACGACCTTCACCCCGCGCAGGTCGACCAGCTTGAAGCGCAGCGGATCGCCGACCGCGAGGGTCCCGGTAGTCGTCGACACCAGGTCGAGGGAGGCGAGGATCCGCCACAGCTCGGTGTGCGCCTCGTCGGTGACGGCCACGACCTCCTCGATGCGGGCCGCCTCCAACCCGGGCGAGGTCGAGTCGAGGTGGTAGGTCGCATAGCCGTCGGGATGCAGCAGGTACTGGCGGTCCTGGGTGGTGAACGGGCGCGCCGCGGGACGGTCGTCGAGGAGGTAGTCCTCCCACCACAGCTGGTCGCGCAGCATGACGCCGGGATGCACGTCGGCCCACCGGTCGTAGATGTCGGGGGCGAGCTCGGCGAAGTCCGCCACGGTCGCGTAGCGCACCTGTGGCCGCTTCGGCGCGGGGATGCGCAGGTCCTGGCGCGACTCGATGCGGATGTCCTGGGTGAACATCGCCGGGCCGAAGCCGAACCGTTCGTAGATGGTGCCCTCCGAGGCCCAGAGCGCCGCAATCGGGTGGTGCTCGTCGGTCCACTTGGCGCGCAGGCGCGTCAGCAGCTCGCGCAGCACGCCGCGGCGGCGGTGGGTCGCGGCCACCGACACCCACGTGAGACCGGGGAAGGCGACGCGGCCGCCGGGCACCGACATCGTCAGGCGGTAGTACATCGCCTGCCCGACCAACGGCTCGCCGGGCAGCGCGGTGTCGCGGGCGACGACGACGTCGTCGTTGGCGATGCGCGCCTTCTCGTTTGCCCGGACGAGGTCGTCGCGCGGGGCGTCGATGCCGAAGGCGCGCGCGTCGGCGGCAAAGATCTCCGGCCAGTCGGCGTCGACGGCAGGGCGGAACTGCAGATCGGGGTGCGGAGCCATGCGACTACCGTATCGGTGGTGTCCGCAGCTTCGCCCGTGCTCCCCGTCCGGGTCGTCGACATCGACGACCCCGCCGACGAGCGGGTCGACGACTTCCGCGAGCTGAACTCGGTGGACCGCCGCCCGGACCTGCCCGTGCTGCCCGGCGGTCGCGTCGGCAAGGGGCTCGTCATCGCCGAGGGCGTATTGGTGGTCGAGCGGATGGTCGCCTCGCGGTTCGCCCCGCACGCCTTCCTGGGCGTGGACCGCCGGCTGGGCGAGCTGTCGTCGACGTTGGTCGTCACCGACGATCCGGGGGCGGTCCCGTTCTTCCGGGCGAGCGCCGAGGTGATGGCCGACGTCGTGGGCTTCCACCTCAACCGGGGCGTGCTCGGCGTCGCCCGACGTCCGGCCGAGCTGACGCCGCGACAGGCCGTCGAGGACGCGTCGGTGCTGGCGGTCCTGGAAGGCGTCAACGACCACGAGAACATCGGGTCGATCTTCCGCAACGCCGCCGGACTCGGCGTGGACGCCGTGCTGTTCGGCACCGGCTGCGCCGACCCGCTCTACCGCCGGTGCGTCCGCGTCTCGATGGGCCACGCCCTGCTGGTGCCGTTCGCGAAACTGCCCGACTGGCCGGGCGAGCTGGACCTGCTCGCGCGGGAGGGCTTCACGACGGTGTCGTTGACGCCCGACCCCGCGATGCCGCTGCTGGCCGACGCGGTGGCCGACGCGGCGAAGGTGGCCTTCCTCGTCGGCGCCGAGGGCCCCGGACTGACCGCGGCGGCGATGCGCGCGAGCCACGTCCGCGCACGCATCCCGATGAGCCGGGGGACCGATTCGCTCAACGTGGCGACGGCCGCGGCGATCGCCTTCTACGAGCTGGCGCGCCGACGCGACTGAGCGCGGTCAGGCGGTCGTGGCCACCATCAGCAGCAGCATGAGGAACAGCAGCGCGAACGGGACGATCATCATGGCGATGGTCAGCCCGACGCCGTTGTAGGACTGCGGCGCCGCGCCCATCGAGCCGGGGCTGAACGCCCACATCGGGGCGCGGTACTCTAGCGGCACCGTCTGCTGCGGGGCGATGTTCACCATCAGGTCGGCCGGGCCCAGTCTGCTGGGCAGGAAGTACGGCACGTGGACGTGCACGTGGTGCTGGCCGGGCGGCAGCGGGATGCTGTTGGCGCCCCACTGCGCGGGAATCAGCTGGCCGTTGATGGCCACCTTCGGCTTGAGGAAGGCCAGGATCCACGCAAGGGGGAAGTACTTCGTGGTCAACACCAGGCCCTGGGGCATGGACGCGTACTGCGGCTGGCCGTAGGGCTGCCCGACCGGCGGTCCCGGCGGGGCGGGTTGAACCGGGTACGACGGCTGGCCGTACTGCGGCTGGCCCTGGTGCGGCTGGACGTACGGCGGCTGCCCGCCGTACGGCGGCGGGAAGGCTCCGGGGCCCGGCGGATTCTGCGGTGCGCTCATGGCGACCGACTCTAGCCCCGGATGCCCGGGCGAGCTCCCCGAGTCGTGTGTTTCGCCGACCCCGACGCTCCTGCGACCTACTGGTTGGGGGTGCTGCGCACGCCGAGGAGGACTTCCTCCCAGCCGGGGACCTCGGGCTTGGCGCGCTGCTTGCGCGCCCGCTTCGGCGCGGTCTCCTCGGTCGGCTCGCCGACCGCCTGCTCCGGCGGCGCGGGCGGCGGCTGCGGAGTGCGATTGGCCGACGGCTTGCGCTTGGGGGCGGCCCGCTTGCGAGGCGCCGGTGCGGGCACCGGATCGGTGCGCGCGTGCTTGCCGCCGGCCTCGGGCTCGGCCGGGTGACGTCCGACGGCCTCCTCGGCCGGGACCGTCACGGCTTCGACGGGATCGGCGACCGGCTGCAACTGGTGGCGCGCCCCCGCTTCGGGGTGCTGCATTTCGTAGGCCGGATTGTCCAGGGCGTCGGCGGTGCCGCCCTGCGCGCCCGGCTGGAAGCGCCAGTGCGCGTGGTTCTCGGTGTGGCCGGCGGTCCAGCTGACCTGGCCGACCCAGTTGCCGTCGTCGGCCTTCCAGGCGTCCCACACGGCGACGTCGGGGTTGACGCCTCGGGCGCGCAGACCCGCGGTGACGACCTCGTCGAGGGTGGCGAGCGCGGGACCGTCCTCGCCCATCGGGTGCGATTCGCGGATCAGGTCGGCGGCGCGCTCGCGTTCGAGCAGCACCGGGTGGGCGAACCGCATGACGCGGTCAGCGGTGGTGCCGGCCTCGGCGGCGACCTCCTCGACGGTGGCGCCGGAGCGGATGCGCGCCTGGATGTCGCGGGGGCGCAGCGCCGATTCCATCTCGATCTGGATCTGGCCCAGGCGGGTGACGTCGCCGCGCGCCGCGGCGCGCAGCCGGTCGTCGGCCGGGATCTTGAACTTGTCGCCGGTCTCGGTGTCCACGCAGATGACATAGCTGGCGTCCGCGTCGACGCTGGTGACGCGCAGCTCCCGCATCTGCTTCTCCTCGGCTGACATCGTGTGCCCCAGGTTAGTGCAAAGCCCGCGGCTGGGAGGTCGGACTCGCGGTTAGAGGCGTTCGACCACGTACTCGATGCAGGCGGTCAGCGCCGAGACATCGTCGGGATCGATCGCCGGGAACATGCCGATGCGCAGCTGGTTGCGGCCGAGCTTGCGGTACGGCTCGGTGTCGACGACGCCGTTGGCACGCAGCGCCTTGGCCACCGCGGCGGCGTCGACCGAGTCGTCGAAGTCGATGGTGCCGACCACCTGGCTGCGGTGCGCGGCATCGGCGAACGGTGACGTGTACGAGGTCTTCTCGGCCCACGAGTACAGCCGTGAGCTGGAGTCGGCGGTGCGGGAGACGCACCAGTCCAACCCGCCACCCGAGTTCATCCACTCGATCTGGTTCGCGAAGAGCAGCAGCGACCCGACGGCAGGCGTGTTGTACGTCTGGTCCTTGCCGCTGTTGTCGACCGCGGTCGCCAGCGAGAGGAACTCGGGGATGTAGCGGTCGGTGGCCGCGATCTCGGCGACGCGCTCGAGGGCCGCCGGGCTCATCAGGGCCACCCAGAGGCCGCCGTCGGAGGCGAAGCACTTCTGCGGGGCGAAGTAGTAGGCGTCGGTGGTCGACACGTCGACGGGCAGGCCGCCCGCGCCCGAGGTGGCGTCGATGGCCACCAGGGCGTCGCCGGCGTTCGCGGGGCGCAGCACCGGCACGGCGACACCGGTGGAGGTCTCGTTCTGCGCCCACCCGATCACGTCGACGCCGGCGGCGTCGTCGGCGGTGATGGCGGCGGGGTCCGGCGCGGTTCCCGGATCGGTCGAGACGACCTTCGGGTCGTCGAGCCAGGGTGCCTTCTTGGTGACGGTGGCGAACTTCGACGAGAACTCGCCGTAGGTCAGGTTCAGCGCCTGCTTGCGCACCAGGCCGAACGCGGCGGCGTCCCAGAAGGCGGTGGTGCCGCCGTTGGAGAGGATGACCTCGTAACCGTCGGGCAGCGAGAAGAGGTCGCGCAGGCCGGCCCGGATCGAGCCGACGACGTTCTTCACCGGGGCCTGCCGGTGGCTGGTGCCGAAGACCGACGCGCCGGTGTCCACCAGCGATTGGAGCTGCTCGGGGCGCACCTTCGACGGGCCGCAGCCGAAGCGGCCGTCCTTCGGGAGCAGGTCGGCGGGGATGGTGATCTGCGCGGAGTCGGTCATGCCCACCGATCCTAGTGGGCGCGCCCGGCTCAGTACTTGGCGGGCGGGTACTGGTTCGGCGGGTACGGATTGGGCGGGTACTGCCCGGGCAAGCCGACCTGGCCCGGGGTGAACCATGCCTTCGACGATTCCGGCGTGAAGAGCAGGATCGGCACCGCGACGGTCACGATCACGCCGAGGCAGGTGAGGATCGAGAGAGCGGCGACAACGGTCGCGAGGGTGCGTGCGCCGGTGGTGCGCTTGGTGAGGAGCTGGATGCCGCCGACGATGCAGCCGATGGCGAGGGCCAGGCCCAGCAGGAGTCCGAGCGTGCGACCCGCGGTCTCCGCACCGTCGCCGGTGGCAAGACCCTTGTTGGCCAGGTTGCCGAGACTGCCGAGGACGAGCAGCGCGCCCCACGCGAGCAGGACGATGGCCGCGGCGGTGACCGGCGTCGGGCGCGAGGTCACCGGAGCCGCATAGCCGTAGCCGGGAGCCGAGGCATTCGGGTAGGGCTGTCCGTAAGCGGGGTCGGTGTAGCCGTAGCCCGGCTGGGCCGCGGGCTGCTGCGGGTAGGTGGGCGGCGGGTAGGCCGGCGGCTGATTGGGGTCTTGCGGGTTCTGCGGCACGTTCGGATCCGTCATGACGCCAACCCTAATCGACCGCTGGGACAACGGTGTCGCCTCCTGCGTTGACCAAACGACTGAACGGGCGTTCAATAGACTGAACATGAGTTCAATACGGGATTCCTCGGACGATCGGACGACTCGCGCACGAGTGCGCGCGGCCGCGATCGAGCTATTCGCCCGGCACGGCTTCGGTACCACCGTGCGGGCCATCGCCGACGCCGCGGGGGTCAGCCCGGGCCTGGTCATCCACCACTTCGAGTCCAAGGCGGGACTGCGCGCCGAATGTGACGAGGCCGTACTGATCGCGATCGGCGATGAGAAGAGCGAGATGATCGGCACCGACACCGGCGCCGACTACGACTCCTACCTGGCGGCGCTGGCCGACGACGAGCACAGCCAGACCCAGATCCTCTACCTGCTCCGTGCGGTCGCGGAGGGGGGAGAGGTCGGGCGGACATTCCTGGCGCGCACCATCGCGCAGACCGAGAAGAGCATGCGCGAGGGCGTGGCCGCGGGGCGGTTCCGGCCATCGATCGATGAAGCGGGCCGTGCGCGCTATCTCGCCTACATCTCGATGGGCGCGTTGGTGATGGACACCGTGCTGCACCCGCCCGAGGACTGGTCGGATTCGGTTGCAATCCTTCGCGGCTACGTCGACCGGGTCGCCGTGCCCGGCGTCGAGTACGCGGTGCACGGTCTCGGCCTCGACCCCGCCGTGATGGACAGCGTGATCGAGCACCGCCGCACGGCCGGGTCCTCGGTGCCCGACGACTCAGAACCACTACAAGGAGGAACCGCATGACAAACGTCATCGAAGTCCGCGACCTGGTCAAGACCTTCGGCTCGGTGCGGGCGCTCGACGGGCTCGACCTGACCGTGCGGGGCGGGGAGGTGGCCGGCTTCCTCGGCCCCAACGGCGCGGGAAAGTCGACGACGATCCGGGTCCTGCTCGGCATGTACCGCCGCGATGCGGGGACGGCACGCGTCTTCGGCGCCGACCCGTTCGCCGATGCGGTCGCCATCCATTCCCGACTGGCGTACGTGCCCGGCGACGTCAGCCTGTGGCCGCAACTGACCGGCGGCGAGTGCATCGACGTGCTGCTGCGCCTGCGCGGGGTCGACCCGGCAGACAGTCGCAAGGGCGAGCTCACCGAGCACTTCGAACTCGATCCCACCAAGCGCAGCGGCACCTACTCCAAGGGCAACCGGCAGAAGGTCGCCCTGATCGCCGCCTTCGCCGCCGACGCCGAACTGCTGATCCTCGACGAGCCGACCTCGGGCCTGGATCCGCTGATGGCGCGCCGCTTCCAGGACTGCGTGCACGAGGCCGCCGGGCGCGGCTCGGCCGTGCTGATGTCGAGCCACATCCTCGGCGAGGTCGAGGAGCTGTGTGAATCGGTGACCATCATCCGCGCGGGTCGGACCGTGCAGGCCGGCACGCTCGCCGAGTTGCGCCATCTGCGGCGCTCGCGGGTCCGTGCGACGGTCGCCGGTGCCGCCGATGCCGCCGCCCTGGGGGCGATCGACGGGGTGCACGACCTGGCGACGACCGCCGTCGACGGCGGTACCGAGGTGTCGTTCACCGTCGCCGAGGGGGCTCTCGACGCCGTCACGACGGCCCTCGGCAAGTTGTCGGTGAGCCGACTGCTCGTCGAGCCGCCGAGCCTGGAGGAGCTGTTCCTGCACGCCTACGACGACGAGCCAGCCGGCGGGGCGGCCCGATGACCACCGCACCGGTCCTCGCCCGGCCCGCGGGCGGCGAGCTCTTCGCGTCGACCGGGCTGCTCGCCCGGCTGGACCTGCGCCGCGAACGGATCATCACCCCGGTCACCATCGTCGTGCTGGTCCTCACCAACGCAGCCACCGTGTCGTCGATCAAGACCCTGTACGGGACCCCGCAGGAGCGGGCGACGCTCGCGGCGGGCGCAGCCGCCAACTCCGCGTTCAAACTGCTGCTCGGACCGCTCGAGCACTTGCAGTCCACGGCCGCCATCGCCTCGTGGCGCGCCGGACTGTTCATGATCGCCGCGACCGCCGTGTGCACGGTCCTGCTGGTCACGCGGTTGACCCGCAAGGAGGAGGAACTCGGCCGGGTCGAGCTGGTCCGCGCTGCCCGCACCGGGCGTTTGGCACCGATGACCGCGGCCATCCTGGTGGCGGCGGTCTTTGCCCTAGTCGTCGGCCTCGCGATGGCGGGTTTGATGTCGTCGGCGGGCGCCACCGGCGGCCAGGCGGCTCTCGTGGGGGCGCAGTACACCTGCACGGCGCTGGCCGCCGCCGGGTTGGCGGCGCTCACCGCCCAGGTGGCGACGACCGCACGACTGGCGAACCTGCTGGCCGTTTCGGCGGTCCTCGGCGGGTACGTCGTGCGCGGTATCGGCGACGCCACCGGCGTCAGGTGGTTGCACTGGACCAACCCGGTCGGCTGGGCCGAGCGGATGGACCCGTTCGGGGCGGGCGACTGGCGGCCGGCGCTGCTCGGCCTCGCCGCGTTCGGCATCTGCGTCATCGCGGCGACGTGGGTGACCGGGCGCCGCGACCTCGATGGCGGTCTCGTCGCGCCCCGGCCCGGACCCCCGTCGTCGTCGATCGGCTCGATGTCGGGCCTCACCGGGCGGCTCAACCGGGGCTCGTTCCTCGGCTGGTTGCTGGGCATCGGCGTCTTCGCGGTCCTCGTCGGCGTGCTGGTGAACGCGGCATCCTCGCTCACGTCGGACAACCCGCAGATGCTCGACTACCTGCACAAACTGGGCGGCCCGGGCGAACTGTCCAAGGTGTTCCTCGCCGTGATCATGACCTACCTCGGCTTCGCGGCGGCTGCGTGGGCGGTCACCGCCCTGACGCGGGTCCGCGCCGACGAGGCCCAGGGCCGCACCGAAGTGCTCCTCGCGACGCCGGTGTCCCGGTCGCGCTACATCGTGGCCCAACTGGTCCTGATCGCGGTCGGCATCACCGTGCTGCTGTTGGTCGCCGGGCTGCTCGCCGGCCTAGGCGCGGGGGCGGTGACCGGCGAATGGGCGACGATGCTGTCCGGGGCGGTGCGGGGCGCGGCGGTGCAGATCCCGGCGGCGCTGGTCCTCGGCATGGCGGTGGCGGCGGTTTACGGCGCCGTCCCGCGACTGACCGTCGGCGCCGGCTGGACGCTCGTGGTGGGCGCCTTCCTGCTGGGGCCGATGGGCGAACTGTTCGGCCTGCCGTCGTGGGTGCGCAGCCTGTCCCCGTTCACCCACCTGCCCACCGTGCCGTCGGCACCGATGTCGTGGCCGCCCGTGGTGATCCTGCTCGCCCTGGCGGCGTTGCTGGCCGCCGTCGCATGGTGGCGGTTCACCCGTCGCCCGATCGAGGGGGCCTAGTGGCGGCGGTTGCGCGCCGCGAGGAGGGTGCCGGCGAGTAGCGCGGCAGTCGTCGACGCGGCGAGGATCGCGATCTTCGCGTGGTCGAGGCCGGCGGCATCGGCGCGGAAGGTCAGCTCGGCGACCAGCAGTGACACGGTGAACCCGATGCCGGCGAGCACGGAGACGCCGAACACGTCGACCCACCGGACGCCCGGGCCCAGGCGCGCGCGGGTGAACCGCACGGTCAGCCACGTGGTGCCGAAGATGCCGATCGGTTTGCCGAGGAGCAGGCCGGCCGCGATGCCGATCACCACCGGATCGGTGAACGTCTGTGACAGCGGGCCGGAACCGCCCAGCGCGACGCCGGCCGAGAAGAAGGCGAACACCGGGACCGCGAATCCCGCCGACAGCGGCCGGAAGCGGTGTTCGAACTGGCCGGCCAGGCCGTCGTCGCCCGGCCCGTGGTCGCTGCCGCGGAACACCGGTGTCGCGAACCCGAGGAGGACGCCGGCGATCGTCGCGTGAATCCCGGACGCGTGCACGAGTGCCCACGCCGCGACCCCGAGCGGCAGCAGGAAGACCCACGCCGCGATCGCGTTGCGGGCGAACCAGTTCGCCCACCGATGGGTGAGGAACGCGAACACGGCGATGGGCAGCAGGGCCAACAGCAGGGGAGTCCAGGCCAAGTGTTCGGTGTAGACGACGGCGATGATGACGATGGCGATCAGGTCGTCGACCACGGCGAGGGTCAGCAGGAACAGCCTCAGGGACGCGGGGAGGCGGGAGCCGACAACGGCGAGCACGGCGACCGCGAAGGCGATGTCGGTGGCGGTCGGGATCGCCCAGCCGTGGGCGTTTTGCCCGCCGCGGTTGACCGCCAGGTAGATCAGCGCCGGTACGGCTACGCCGCCGACGGCCGCCAGCACGGGGATCACCGCGGTGCGCGGCGCACGCAACTCTCCGTCGACGACCTCGCGTTTGAGTTCGAGTCCCACGAGGAAGAAGAAGACGGCGAGCAGGCCGTCGGACGCCCACTGCCCGACGGTCAGGTCCAAGTGCCAGGGCGCATAGCCGACGACGGTGTCGCGCAGCTTCTCGTAGGACGTGCGCAGCGGACTGTTGGCGACGACCAGGGCGATGACGGCGGCGCCGACGAGCAGGAAGCCGCCGACGGTCTCCTTGCGGAGGATCGTCGCGACGCGGCGGGGAGCGGCGGCGAAGGCGCGGTTCATGCCGCCTCGATTCCCGCGGCCCAGCCGGGCGCGCGGCAACCGTCGGGGACAAGATCGTCGGCTACCCGAAGCCCTGCGCTGGTCAGCACCCAGGCGACGACGGCGTTGGAGTTCCACATCTCCGAGGTGCCAGGGGCCCGGCGGCCCCAGGTGTGGGTCGGCACCCTTCGTGCCGCGGCGAGTACCCGTCGAGCGATCGCCGGGTCGTCGCTGATGGTTCGCTGCTCGATGGCGTAGCCGAGATCGGGGATGGTTCCGTCCTGCCAGCAACGCACTTCGTACCGGAAGAGGGGGATCGGCTCTAGTGGGGCGAAACCCACCGGGCCCGTGGCGACGACACCGCGCTCGCCGGTCGGGACGCCCCATGCGGGTGCCTGCTCGATCACATACCGGTGCCCATCGACGTCGATGTTGAGCGCCGCGTGGACCAATTGCCGGGTCGACCGGTGGCTGCGTCGAGCCGTGAGCGCCTCGTAGACGCGACCGCAGCGTGCAACCACCCGGCCGCCCGCACCGAGGGGGATCCAGTCCAGCGTGACGGGCACCTCTGCAGCGTACGGCTGATCAGATCCGACCTGGGGGCGGGGAGTAACTTGGCGGCCATGGACTCGCCCCGGGAGCCGCTCGACGTCGCCGCCATGCGCGTCGGTTACGGCAGCGCGGACACGACCGGCGCCGACGGCGTCGCCGCCCACCTCGATGCCGCGTGGCTGACCGGCGATCCGCCCTGGCTCGAGCTGTTCGGCACGTGGCTGCACGAAGCCGTGGCCGCGCGGATCCCGGAGCCGAACGCGATGGTCGTCGGCACCGTCGCGCCGGACGGCCGCCCGACGACGCGCACCGTCCTGTGCAAGGGCTACGACGCGTCGGGCATCAGATTCTTCACCGGCTACGAGTCCGCCAAGGGGCTCGCGCTGGCCGCGCACCCGGTCGCGTCGCTGACGTTCCCGTGGATCGCGCTGGAGCGCCAGGTGCACTTCCGCGGGGCCGTGACCAAGGTCGATCCGGCCGCGACCCGGGCCTATTGGGACTCGCGACCGCGGGGCTCGCAGATCTCCGCGTACGCGTCGGCGCAGTCGCAGCCGATCGCCGACCGGGCCGCGTTGGAGGCGGCGGCCGCCGCGACCGCTGAGCGCTTCGGCGGCGTCGACGGCACCGAGCAGATCCCGGTCCCGCCGCACTGGGGCGGCTACCTCGTCGACGTCGACTACGCCGAGTTCTGGCAGGGCCGCGCCGACCGGCTGCACAACCGGGTGCGGGCCGTGCGTTCGGACTCCGGCTGGGACGTCGAACGGTTGCAGCCGTAACCGTGCCCCGCATCCTCGCCGACACCCGGCCCCTGGCCAACGACGATTTCCGCCACCTGTGGATCGCGAACATCGTCACGGTCATCGGTGCCCAACTCACGGTCGTCGCGGTGCCGATGCAGATCTACTCGATCACCGAGAACTCCGCGTACGTGGGGCTGACCGGGCTGTTCGGGCTGGTCCCGCTCGTCGGCTTCGGCCTGTGGGGCGGCGCGCTGGCCGACGTCTTCGATCGCCGCAAGATCCTGCTCGTCACGACTATCGGTCTCATCGCCACGGCTTTCCTGTTCTTCGCGCAGGCGGCCGCCGGGTTGAACAACGTGTGGCTGCTGCTGGCGCTGTTCTCGGTGCAGCAGGCGTTCTTCGCCGTCAACCAGCCGACGCGCAGCGCCGTGCTCCCGCGCATCCTGCCGCTGGCGCAGCTTCCCGCAGCGAACTCGCTGAACATGACCGTGATGCAGGCCGGCGCCATCGTCGGACCGCTGCTCGGCGGGCTGCTGGTCCCGGTGCTCGGCTACTCGATGCTGTACCTGTTCGACGGGCTGTCGCTGCTCACCACGCTGTGGGCGGTGTGGCGGCTGCCGTCGTTGCGCCCCGAGCAGACCGACGGTCCTCGTCCCGGTGTCGGGCTGCGGTCGATCATCGACGGGCTCGGCTATCTGCGCGGCCAGCCCGCGCTGCTGATTTCGTTCCTCGTCGACCTGATCGCGATGGTCTTCGGCATGCCGCGCATCCTGTTCCCACAGATGGCACACGAGAACTTCGGCGGTCGGACCGACGGCGGCTGGCAGGTCGCGCTGCTGTTCGCGGCCATACCGTTGGGCGCGGTTATCGGCGGCGTGTTCTCCGGGTGGGTGTCCCGGATCAGCCGGCAGGGGCTGGCGGTCGTCATCTGCGTGGTGATCTGGGGGCTGGCGGTGGCCGTCGCCGGCGCTGGACTGTTCTTCGCCGACGGCGACTGGTTCCCGGTGCTGCCGATCGTCGTGGTCGCGCTGGTGGTCGGCGGCGCGGCCGACATGGTGTCGTCGGCGTTCCGCATGACGATGCTGCAGTCGGCGGCCGACGACGCGGTGCGCGGCCGGTTGCAGGGCATCTTCACGGTGGTCGTTGCCGGTGGTCCGCGCCTCGCCGACGTCGGGCACGGCTGGGTGGCGGCAGCGGCGGGAACCGCGGTGGCGACGGCCGGGGGCGGGCTGGCGGTCGTCGTGCTGACGGTCGTTGCGGCTATCGCCGTCCCGGTGTTCGTGCGCTACCGCGTCAGTCCCGCGATTGAAGAGGTCTGACCGCCCACTCGGCGGAATTTACCGCCCACTCGGCGCTGGTTGACCGCCCACTCGGCGTTAGTCGTCGACCTCGTTCGACTGCCACGGCAGGTTGGCGCGCCGCGCGGCGTGCACGGGGCAGTAGTGGATCGGGTTGTCGCGCTCGGCGCCCGACGGCAGGTTGCGGGCCGGGGTCTCCAGGATCGGGGCGTCGGCGGGGACGCGGCCGGCGTGTCGGTCGTCGGCGTCCCGGGCACGCGGGTGGCGGCGGTAGCGCGCGGGGACCAGGCGCATCACGGTGGCCACTGTTTTCCCGAAGAGGCGGAACAGCTTCTCGTCGCGCGCGGACCAGGTCAGGCCCATCATCTCGCGGATCGGTTCGTCGTAGAGACCGGTGGTGAGCCACAGGAAGGTCTTGTTCCCGCTGGCGGCCATCCGCTTCCAGAGCCAGCGCGGCGTCCACGACGGCATGAAGGGCGGCGGGGGCAACTGGGTGATGTCCAGGACCGTGCGCACGGCGGCGTGGTCGCGCAGGACGTAGCGGCACATGTGGTCCCAGTAGTCGAGGAACTCCTCGTAGGTGTCGGGCACCGGACGCATGGACACGCCATAGCGGGCGTACCAGGTGCGCGATTCTTCGAACAGCTGGCGCTTCTCGGCCTCGGTGATCTTCGGGCCGAAGGCTTCGGCGCAGCGGATGTTGCCGTACCAGAACGTGGCGTGCGCCCAGTAGAAGACATCCGGATCGAGCGCGTGGTAGCGGCCGCCGTCGTCCATCTGGCCCTTGATGGTCAGGTGGTAATCGCGGACTTCGTGGGCGGTCTTCTCCGGAGCGGGATCGAAGACGACGCCGCCGATCGGATAGACCGAGCGCAGCAGTCGCTCCCAGCGCTCACCGAAGAAGTCCGAGTGCTCCCAGACGCCGGCGGCGAGTTTGGGGTGCATGTTCTGCATCGAGCCCGACCACAGGCCCATGAGCAGGCCGCGCCAGTCGCCGAAGAAGCGGTACGTCGCCGACCCGGGCCCGAGCGGCGGCAGGTCACGAGGCTGGTCGGTGTCCGCGGCGGCGGAGTGGGCTGGCTCGAGAACCTCGGTCATGAGACGAAAGTCTAAATCCGTCTCACCGGTGAGTCAATGCGGCGACATCCGGCTCGAAGGCCGCGGGCCGACGGATGCGCACCGCGGCGCCGGGGGCCAGTTGTCCGGCCCGGTCGAGCGACTCGTCGGCCAGCACCGCCACCACCGGATAGCCGCCGGTGACCGGGTGGTCGGGGCCGAACACCACCGGCTGTCCGCTTGGCGGCACCTGGATCGACCCGTGCGCGATGCCCTCCGACGGCAGCTCGCCCTGCCCCGCGACGAGCTCGAGCGGCGGGCCGTCGAGGCGGTCGAGGCGGATCCCCACGCGGTTGCCGACCGGGTTCACCCGCCACGACCCGGTGAACAGCGCATCGGGATCGACCAGGCGGTCGGCGCGCGGACCGTCGTCGGCGAGCAGCACGACGACACCTTCGTCGGGCCGGCGCACGACGGCGGACTGGACGGCCGGCCACGCCAGCGCGCCGTCGCCCACGCGCAGCACGTCGCCCTCCCACAGCGGCGCCGGGCCCAGCCCGGAGAGGGTGTCGGTCGCGCGCGAGCCCAGCACGGGGTCGACGGCGAGGCCGCCGCGCACCGCCAAATAGCTGCGGACGCCACTGCTCGGCGGATCCAGGCGCAGCACCTGTCCGGCGCGGACCCGCACCGTCGCGCCCGGTCCGACGGGGCGGTCGTCGACGTGCAGCTGGGCCGGCGCACCGGTCAGCGCGACGACGACGGGCCCCTCGGCGCGCAGCGTCACGCCGCCGACAGTCGCCTCGATCGCCGCCAGTCCCTCCGGATTGCCGACGAGTCGGTTGGCCAGGCGCAGCGCGCCGCGGTCGGCGGCGCCGGATCGGGGCACCCCCAGGTGCGCGTAGCCGGGACGGCCCAGGTCCTGGATCGTCGTCAGCGGGCCGGCGGCGACCACCGCCAACGCCCTCACCGCGGCTCCCCGGCGTCGACGAAGCGCACGATCGTCCCGGCACGCAGCGGCGTGGGCGGGTCGGCGGCGGCATCCCACAGGGGGAAGTCGGTGTGGCCGAGCAGGTTCCAGCCGCCCGGACTCGCGCCCGGGTAGACCGCCGAGTATCCGGCGGCGACGGCCACCGAGCCGGCGTCGACGCGGGGACGGGATTCGTCGCGGCGGGGGAGTTCGCACGGCGGGCAGCGGTCTTCCGGGTCGTCGGGCACCAGATACCCGAAGCCGGGGGCGAAGCCCATGAACTCGACCCGCCACGCGATACCGGTGTGGCTCGCGACGACGGCGCCCGGCGTCCACCCGAGGTGCAGGGCGACGTCGTGCAGGTCGGGGCCGTCGTAGTGCACGGGGATGACCACCTCA
Organism: Gordonia sp. (in: high G+C Gram-positive bacteria); assembly: GCF_047602025.1. Lineage (GTDB taxonomy): Bacteria > Actinomycetota > Actinomycetes > Mycobacteriales > Mycobacteriaceae > Gordonia. The sequence goes on from NZ_JASGII010000001.1 coordinate 579,977, forward strand.
TCGGCATCGTCGTCGTCCGTCGACTGGCCGCCGCCGCGCAGCGCCCGGTGCAGCGCGAGGTCGTCGATCCCGGTCTCCGGGGTGCCCTGGACGAGGATGGTCGTCGCCGTCGGGACCAGGTCGACGATGCCGGGCAATCCACCCGATTCGCTGGCCCGGCGAAGGGCGGCAATGGCGGCCATCGTCGCGGCGCGCGGCGCGGGCGTCGCCGTGAAATCGAGCAGCACCGCCGCCTGTCCCGCCGGTCGTTCCCGCATACCGACCAACCTAGCGGTTCGCCGCTTGTTAACGGCAGGTTGCGAACCGGACCCGCGTTCGCCGCCGACCACCCCGGGACGATAGGTTGTTAGGGAAACTCTCACCTGAGTAAAGGGGTTCTCGTGTCGGCTGAAAAAAGCGCAGCGACCGAAACGGCCTCAGCCACGTTCACCTACCCCGGTGGACAGCTGGAGCTGCCGATTCTTCCGGCGACCGAGGGAAGCGACTCGGTGCAGCTGGGCAATTTCCTCTCCCAGACCGGGATGACCACCTACGACGGCGGATTCGTCAACACCGCGTCGACCAAGTCGGCCATCACCTACATCGACGGCGACGCCGGCATCCTGCGGTACCGGGGCATCCCGATCGAGCAGCTCGCCGAGAAGTCGACCTTCATCGAGGTCAGCTACCTGCTGATCCACGGTGAACTCCCGACGCCGGCGCAGCTGGCCGACTTCACCGACAAGATCCAGCGCCACACGCTGCTGCATGAAGACCTCAAGCGCTTCTTCGACGGCTTCCCGCGCAACGCCCACCCGATGCCGGTGCTCTCCAGCGCGGTCAACGCGCTCTCGGCCTACTACCAGGACTCGCTGGACCCGAAGGATCCCGAGCAGGTCGACCTCTCCACCATCCGCCTGCTCGCCAAGCTCCCGACGATCGCGGCCTACGCGTACAAGAAGTCGGTCGGGCAGCCGTTCCTCTACCCGGACAACTCGTACAGCCTGGTGGAGAACTTCCTGCGCATGACCTTCGGCTTCCCGGCCGAGCCCTACGAGGTGAACCCCGAGGTCGCCAAGGCCCTCGACATGCTGTTCATCCTGCACGCCGACCACGAGCAGAACTGCTCGACGTCGACGGTGCGCCTCGTCGGCTCTAGCCAGGCCAACCTGTTCACGTCGATCTCCGGCGGCATCAATGCGCTGTGGGGCCCGCTGCACGGCGGCGCCAACCAGGCGGTGCTGGAGATGCTCGACGAGATCCGCGCGTCCGGCGGTGACACCAAGGCGTTCATGACGCGCGTCAAGAACAAGGAAGACGGCGTGAAGCTGATGGGCTTCGGGCACCGCGTCTACAAGAACTACGACCCGCGCGCGGCCATCGTGAAGAAGACCGCCGACCAGATCCTCGATTCGCTGGGCGTCTCCGACGACCTGCTCGACATCGCCAAGGGCCTGGAGGAGGTCGCGCTCAACGACGACTACTTCGTCGAGCGCCGCCTCTACCCGAACGTCGACTTCTACACCGGCGTGATCTACCGGGCGATGGGCTTCCCGACCCGCATGTTCACCGTGCTGTTCGCCCTGGGCCGCCTGCCCGGTTGGATCGCCCACTGGCGCGAGATGCACAACGACCCGACGACCAAGATCGGTCGCCCGCGCCAGCTCTACACCGGATACACCGAACGCGATTACGTCGAGATGGGAAAGCGCTGACCATGGCCGATCTGGAGAAGCCCGAAGTCGAGTTCCCCGAGGGCCCGGCCCCGACGGAGCTGGAGATCACCGACATCGTCGTCGGCGACGGTGCCGAGGCGCTGCCCGGCTCGACCGTGGACGTGCACTACGTGGGCGTCGAATACGACAGCGGTGAAGAGTTCGACTCGTCGTGGAGTCGCGGTGAATCGGTCGACTTCCCGCTGAACCGGCTGATCCCCGGTTGGCAGGAGGGCATCCCCGGCATGAAGGTGGGCGGTCGCCGCCGCCTCGTCGTGCCCCCGGCCCTGGCCTACGGCCCGGCCGGCGCCGGACACCGCCTCTCGGGCAAGACCCTGGTCTTCGTGATCGACCTGCTCGGCGTCAGCTGAGCCGAGCCGTGACGGCTGGCCCGCTCCCGGTCAGCTGAAGTGGAACGGCGGTGCGTCGTTGCGCACCGCGCAGGTCGCGCTTGCGCGCTCGCCGTAACCGGTGTGCTTGGCCTTCAACCTGCCGTTGACGCTGAGCCGGCAGCTGGCCCGCAGGCCCTCCTGCTTGATGCGCACGGCGACGATCTGCTGCGGCACCCGGCTGCGGAACGCGTAAATGCGGAAGTAGCGGCCGTCGGGCAGTCGCTCGTCCTGGCGGAAGTTGAAGTGCTTCTGGACCAGGTGGTTGTTCCGGTTGTAGTACGACACCGTCGCCCACGTCGTGTCCGAGAAGACCTCGAAGGTCACCTTGTCGCCGTTGCCGACGTGGCGCCAGCTGGCATCGGCCTCGCCGGCGCTTGCCAAGGTGGTCAGGCCGCCGATCAGGGCGGCCGCGGCGGTGATTCCCAAGATGGACGTGCGCATGGGTGCAAAGTCTAACCAGCGCCGTGGGCCCGTGGGGTCGGCGGTAGGGTTGGCAGCCATGATCCACAGCTCAACCAGCGGTGCCGTCACGACGATCGAGCTCGCTCGCCCAGAGAAGCGCAACGCGCTCAACGAAGAGATGGTCGCCGGACTGGCGAACGCCTTCCGGCAGGCCGTCGACGCCGATGCGCGCGCCATCGTCCTCACCGGCCAGGGCTCGGTGTTCTGCGCCGGCGCCGACCTGTCCGGCCCGGTGTACGACCGCGAATTCCTCGACCGCTTGATCGACACGCTCAAGCAGATCGAATCCACCCCGATCCCGGTGATCGCCGCGCTCAACGGCCCGGCCATGGGAGCCGGCCTGCAGTTGGCCATGGCCGCCGACCTGCGCGTGATGGCGCCGGGGGCCCTGATCGCGATTCCCGCCGCCAAGATCGGCGTTGCCGTCGACGAGTGGACGATCCGCCGCCTCGTCTCGCTCGTCGGTGCGGGTCCCGCGGCGGGCATCTTGATCGGCTGCGAGGGCCTTGGCGCCGAGCGGGCCGAGCAACTCGGGTTCGCCAACCGGCTCGGCGACCTCGACGAAGCGCAGTCGTGGGCGGCGTCCATCGCCTCGCTGGCCCCGCTGACGCTGCGGCACTACAAGCTCGTCCTCAACGGCGACGGGGCCCGCGACGAGCCGCCGGCCGAGCGCGTCGCGGCCATGATGGCCGCCTGGACCAGCGAAGACCTCGAAGAGGGCAAAGCCGCCCGTCGGGAGAAGCGGCTGCCCGTCTACCACGGGAAGTGACCGACATGACGACCCCGACCACACCGAAACCGGTTGCCTACCGCGGCTTTTCGATCGGCGCGATCATCGCGCTGATCGGCTCGGCCATCGCCCTGTACTCGTACTCGATGAAATGGTGGGTCGCCAAGGGCGACGATGAGAGCTGGATCCGCGGCATCGGCACCACCCACGCGAGCCCCGGCACGACGATCGAGTTCGACTCCAGCAAGCTGACCATGGGCGCCGGTGCCGGCGCCATTGTGCTGATCATCGTGGCCGTCGCCCGACTGATGGGCCGCTACACGGACGAGTGGAACAAGGCCACCTTCGTCGCCTGCGGCGTCGCGGCGGCCGGCGCGGTCTACTCGGCCTTCGTCGCGGGCGGCACGACCTTCAACGCCGCCCCGGGCGTGTGGGTCGCCCTCGTCGGCGCGCTGCTCGCGGCGGGCGGCGGACTGCTGATCGCCGTCGCGAAGAAGTAGGTCGCGACTAGTCGCCCAGCACCCGGGCCAGGTAGTCGTTCGCGAAGACGCGGCCCGGGTCGAAGCGCTCGCGCACCGCGCGGAAGTCGTCGAAGCGCGGATAGACCGAGCGCAGGTAGTCGGCGTCGCGGGTGTGCATCTTGCCCCAGTGCGGGCGCCCGCCGCGCGCGGTCATGATCGCCTCGACGTCGGCGAAGTAGGCCGCCGAGTCCGCGGCGTCGTCCTTGAAGTAGCGGTGCACGGCGATGTACCCGCTCTCCCGCCCGGCGGCGGTCGAGAGCAGCAGGTCGTCGGCGGCCGCGGCGCGGACCTCGACCGGGAAGCTCACGCGGTAGCGGCGCCGCTCGATCATCGCGGCGATCTCGCGCAGCGCGTCGGGGATTTGGTCGACCGGGATCGCGTACTCCATCTCGCGGAAGCGCACGGCCCGCGACGAGACGAAGACGTCGGTCGACGAATCGACGATCGTGCGCGCCGACAGGGCGCGGCCGGACAACTGGTTGATCGCGGGCACGGTGGCCGGAACGGCGCGGCCGATCCCGCACAGCACGCCGAACAGCTTGTTCGACAGCAGTTCGTCGTCGATGTACCGCCGGATGCGCGACGGGCCGCTCGACGGCGTCGAGGCGGGCAGCCGGGTGTTGGTCTTGGTGAGGCAGCAGTCGGTGTGCGGGAACCAATAGAACTCGTAGTGGTCGACCGCCGCGACCGACTCGGCCCAGCCGGCCAGCACGTCGTCGAGCTTTCCGGGCGCCTCGACGGCCTCCAGTCGGAAGGCGGGAACGCACTGCAGGGTGATGTCGGCGAGCACGCCGAGTGCGCCGAGGGCGAGGGCGACGGCCTTGAGGTCGGGGTCCTGCTCGCCGACCGCCACCAGCTCGCCGCGACCGTCGACGATCCGCGCGCCGACGATCTGGGTGCTGATCCCGCCGAACCGGGCGCCGGTGCCGTGGGTACCGGTGGACGTGGCCCCGGAGATCGTCTGGCGGTCGACGTCGCCGAGGTTGGCCATCGCCAGGCCGAGCGGGGCGAGCAGCGCCGGGATCTCGTGCAGGTGGGTGCCGGCGGCCAGGGTCACGCGGCCGGCCTCGACGTCGGAGGCCACGACGCCGCGGAGGTGGTGCAGCCGCAGCTGGATGTCGGCGGGCACGCCGATGCCGCTGAAGCTGTGCCCGGCGCCGATCGGTTTGATCCGGCGGCCGTGCGCCGCCGCGTTGGCGACGTAGTTCCGCAGTTCGTCGACCGTCGTCGGTTCCGCGATCTGCGGGTTCGCCGACTCGGTGTGGGCCCAATTGCTCCAGGGTCGGTACTCGACGGTGCTCACAGGAAGGCCTTCCCCTCGCCGCGATAGGTCGGGACGACGTCGATGACGCGGGGGCCGCCGTCGGCGCCGCGGTCGATGATCGCCACCTCGTTGACGTGCTCGGCGGGCTCGCCGGACTTGGTGTGGCGGAACCAGACCCGGTCGCCGATCTCCATCCGCTCGGCGGCCGCGCCGCGCAGCGGGGTCTGCACCTCGCCGGCCGCCTCGGTGCCCACATAGGAGAGGCCGCGCGGCCACACGGGCCGCGGCAGGCGGTCGTCGGCCGGCGGGCCGGAGGCGATCCACCCGCCACCGAGGGTGGTCACGATGTCGTGGGCGGGCCGGCGCACGACATCGAGCCCGAAGCCCATCGCCGGAGCGGGCCGGAAGTGCGCGTAACCGTCGAAGAGATGGCCGCCGAAGAAGCCGCTGCCGGCGGCGATGTCGGTGACGGACGGATCGGCCGCGGTCGCCTCGATCGAGCCGGTGCCGCCGGCGTTGACGAACTCGAGGTCGGCGATCTCGCGGATCGCGCGCACCGCCTTGCCGCGGCGCTTGATCAGCTCGGCCATCGACCGGGACTGCACGACGCCGACCGCACGGTTGCGCAGGGCCGTCCCCGACGCGTCGTTGGCGACGCCGGCGACCTGCGCCTCGTACGACATGACGCCGACGAGGGCGAAGCCGCGCCGGCCGACGATGGTGCGCGCCAAGTCGCGCGCCTGCGCGACCGTGTGCACCGGCGAGCGCCGCACGCCCAGGTGGACCCGTCCGCCCGCGTACCGCAACGAGGCGTCGAGGTCGATGGCCACGCGCACCGGCTCGCGCGCCGTCGGCGAGACCGCGGCATCGATCGCGTCGAGCTGCTGCGGCGCATCCACCAGCAGGGTCACGCGGCTGCGCGCGGTGTCGTCGGCGATCAGGCGGGCGATCGCGGCGGTGGAGACCGACGGGTAGCCTAACAGGACGTCGGGGACCTCCGCGGCGGTCGCCAGCCAGTGCGCCTCGTCGACCGAATAGGCCAGGACCCCGGCGAACCCGTCGCGGCGCAGGATGTCGCTGATCACCGACCGGATGCGCAACGATTTGGAGGCCACGCGAATCGGGACGCCGCCAGCGCGGTGCGCTGAATCCAATCCGGCGCGGCGCCGCAGGTCGGCGATGTTGTGCTCGAGGGCGATCGCGTCGATGGCCAGGACCGGCGCCTCGAGCCGGGCGGCGCGCACGGCCGCGTCGATCGCCGCCCAGTACGCGTCGTGGTCCTGCTGCCAGTCGGTCACCCGTCGGCCCGTTCGTCGACGGCGTAGGTCATCATCCATGTCACGACGCCGTCGACGACGGTGCGCGCAACCTTCTCGTCCGACGTGGTCAGGTAGGCCATCTTGATGGCGTCGGTGGCGGAGATCAGCAGCGTGCCCAGTTCGCCGGGCTCGATGCTCCACGCGGTGCCGTGTTTCGCCGCGGCCACCTCCAGCGCCTGTGCGACCGTCTCCGTCGCCGTCGAGTACATCTTCCGGCCGGCCGAGCGCAGCTCCGGGTGGTTGTGCGCGAAGATCGCCAGCGAGGCCGTCGCCTGCAGGCGGCCCGCATCCTGGAGCATCAGGTCGCCCAAGTTGCGCAGCGTGTCGGTCATCTCGCGGCGCATGCCGGCCATGCCGCCCGGGGGCACCTCGTTCTGGATCTCGCCGATCATCACCACGAGGTCGCGGGGCACCGCCTGCTCGATCACGGCGCCCAGCAGGGCCATCCGGGATTCAAAGGCATAGTGGAAGCTGGCGAGGGGCATCTCCGCATGGGCGCACACGCGGCGGGTGGTCGCGCCTTCGACGCCGCTCTCGGCGATGACCTCGTACGCGGCGTCGATCAGCGCAGCGCGGCGCTGCTCGACGGTCATCCGGGCCATCGTCTCCCCCTTTGTGAAGTGCACCGATCCTAACCCGCACCGAATCGCTACATTGGGTCTGATGAGTACATCGGACGCCCGCGGCGGGTTGCGCAGTCGCGCATCGACGACGGTGCTCGGCGCGGTGTCGGCGGCGACCGATCGGCTGGCGGGCATCGGCCTGCCCGAGGCGCGCGCCCTCGGGGCGACGGCCGAGGAGATCGCCAGGGAGACATCGGCCTCGAAGTACGTCGTCGACGGCCGGTTCGTCAACCTCGATCCGCCGGCGCCGCCCGCCGGCCTCCCGGTCGGCGCGATCGGGGACATGGTGCGGCGCGTCGGCCACCCGAGTCGTCGCATCCCGGTGCGCCGGCCCGACTTCGCGGCGCAGCCCCGCCCACTGGCCGCCACCTGGCTCGGTCACGCGACCGCCCTGGTCGAACTCGACGGGGTGCGCATCCTCACCGACCCGGTCTTCTCCCGCCGCGCTTCGCCGTCGCAGCACGTCGGCCCCGCACGGATGCACGCGGCGCCGATCGGCGTCGCCGACCTGCCGCCGGTCGACGTCGTGCTGATCAGCCACGACCACTACGACCACCTCGACACGGCGAGCGTGATCGAGCTCGCCCGGACCCACCCGGGCGCGACGTTCGTCTGCCCGCTCGGCGTCGGCGCGCACCTGCGGGCGTGGGGCATCGGCGCCGAGCGGATCCGGCTCGCCGACTGGCACGGCGAGGTGCACTCGGCCGGGATCCGGTTCGTCGCGGTGCCGGCGCGGCACTTCTCCGGCCGCGGGCTCGAGCGCAACAACACCCTGTGGGCCAGCTGGGCGGCCATCGGCCCGCAGCACCGCATGTTCTTCTCCGGCGACACCGGGTTCTCCGAATCCTTCGACGACGTCGGCGCCGCCCACGGGCCGTTCCACCTGACGCTGATCGCGATCGGCGCCTACGACCCGCTGTGGGCCGATATCCACGTGAACCCGGAGGAAGCGCTCACCATCCACCGGATGCTCACCCGGGAGACCGAGGCGCTGCTGCTGCCGTTGCATTGGGGTACCTTCAACCTCGCGCGACACAAGTGGGGCGAGCCCGCCGCGCGGCTGTCCCATGCCGCGCAGGGGCGTCCCGGGCAGTCGGCGGCCGACATCGTCATCCCGCAACCGGGCGGCGACATCGACGTCACCCACCGCACCGGTACCGCCCTGATCGCGCCTGACTGGTGGAAGGAGTCGGCGTGACCGTCGAATCACCCGAACGGACCGACCCCGTGGACCCGGCCCGCGGACTGACCGCGGCGCAGGTGGCGCAACGCGTCGCCGCCGGCCAGGCCAACGTGTCCTCGAACCAGACCGGCCGCACCGTCGGCCAGATCATCAAGGACAACGTCTTCACCCGCATCAACGCGATGCTCGGAGTGCTGTTCATCCTCGTGATGCTGACCGGTTCGCTGAAGAACGGGCTCTTCGGCCTGATCATCATCGCCAACAGCGGCATCGGCATCATCCAGGAGATCCGCGCCAAGCGGACCCTCGACAAGCTCTCGATCGTCGGCCGCGCCAAGCCGACCGTGCGCCGCGACGGAAAGACCGTCGCCGTCGAGCCCGAGGAGGTCGTCCTCGACGACATCATCGAGATCGGGCCGGGCGACCAGATCGTCGTCGACGGCGAGACCGTCGAGTCCACCGCGCTCGACGTGGACGAGTCGCTGCTCACCGGTGAGGCCGACCCGGTCGACAAGGACGCCGGCAGCGAGATCCTGTCCGGCAGTTTCGTCGTCTCCGGCTCCGGCGCCTACCGCGCGACGAAGGTCGGCGCCGACGCCTATGCCGCCAAGCTCGCCGCCGAGGCGTCGAAGTTCACCCTCGTCGACTCCGAGCTGCGCAACGGCATCAACAAGATCCTGCAGGTCATCACCTGGCTGCTGATCCCCGCGGGCATCCTCACGATCATCAACCAGCTGTTCATCGCCGGCGACGGTTCGCTCTCCTGGGAGTCGATCAAGCCGGGCATCCTCGGCATGGTCGCCGCGCTCGTGCCGATGATCCCCGAGGGCCTGGTGCTGATGACCTCGATCGCCTTCGCGGTCGGCGTCGTGCGCCTCGGCCGCCGCCAGTGCCTCGTCAACGAGCTGCCCGCCATCGAGGGCCTCGCCCGCGTCAACATCGTGTGCGCCGACAAGACCGGCACCCTCACCGAGAACGGCATGCGCCTGCACGAGGTGCAGCCCGTGGACGGCTCCGACGTGAGTACTGAGCAGATCGGCGCCGTCCTCGCCGCGATCGCCGCGAACGATCCGCGGCCCAACGCGAGCATCGAGGCGATCGGCGAGGCCTACCCGAAGGCGCCCAACTGGAAGAACTCGGCCGTGCAGCCGTTCTCCTCGGCGCTCAAGTGGAGCGGGATGTCCTTCGTCGACGCTTCGGGTGCCGACGCGGGCAACTGGCTGATCGGTGCGCCCGACATCCTGCTGGACCCGTCGAGCGCGGTGGCCGCCAAGGCCTCGGCCATCGGCGAGACCGGCCTGCGCGTGCTGCTGCTCGCCCGCACCACCGTCGCGGTCGACCAGCCCGGCGCCACCGACAACCTGACGCCGGTCGCCCTGGTCGTCCTCGAGCAGCGGGTGCGCCCCGACGCCAAGGACACCCTCGACTACTTCGAGCGCCAGCACGTCGGCGTCAAGGTGATCTCCGGCGACAACGCCCGCTCGGTCGGTGCGGTGGCCGCCTCGCTCGGCCTCGGCTCGGTCGACACCGCCGTCGACGGACGACAGTTGCCGAAAGACAACGACGAGCTGGCCGAGGTCGTCACCGACGGCACCGTGTTCGGCCGCATCCGCCCCGACCAGAAGCGCTCGATGGTCAAGGCGCTGCAGTCGCGGCACAACACCGTCGCCATGACCGGTGACGGCGTCAACGACGTGCTCGCCCTCAAGGACGCCGACATCGGCGTCGCGATGGGCTCGGGCAGCTCGGCGGCCCGCTCGGTCGCCCAGATCGTGCTCCTGGACAACAAGTTCGCGACCCTGCCGTACGTCGTCGGCGAGGGCCGGCGCGTCATCGGCAACATCGAGCGCGTCGCAAACCTCTTCCTCACCAAGACGGTCTACGCGGTGCTGCTCGCGCTGCTGGTCGGGCTGGCCGGCATCGCCGGAAAGATCTTCGGCTTCACCTCGCTCGCCTACCCGTTCCAGCCGATCCACGTCACCATCTCGGCGTGGTTCACCATCGGCATCCCGGCGTTCGTGCTGTCGTTGGCGCCGAACAACGAACGGGCGCGCACCGGCTTCGTCAAGCGCGTGCTCACCCAGGCCGTGCCGAACGGCATCATCGTCGGCCTGGTCGCGTTCATCACCTTCGTCATCGTCAACCCCGGCGGCCGCCACGGCCCGAAGCTGGGGGAGAAGGTCGACGCGCTGCCGCCGGAGGTCGTGCAGGCATCTACCGCGACGCTGATCGCACTGATCGCCACCGCCTTCTACGTGCTCGTCGTCGTCGCGCGCCCGTACAACTGGTGGAAGATCCTCCTGCTCACCGTGTCGGCACTGGCCTACGTGGTGATCTTCGCCTGGCCGATGAACCGCGGCCCCCGCTTCCACTACAGCTGGCGCGGCAAGGACCACGAGCTGCTGATCAGTCCGCAGAACAACTTCAACCTGGATTCGTCGAACCACGAGATGATCGCCGTCGCGCTGATCATGGCCGTGATCGGCATGGTCGCCATCGAGGTCGTGCACCGGACGCTGCCGCGGTTCTTCCCCGACGACGCGCCGGTGACCGACGACGATGACCTCGCCGCCCCGGCCGCACTCGAACCGGCCGCGGGCGCTGCGGCGTCGGCCGCTACCGCGGCTGTGCGCGAGGGTGTCGCCGATACGCGCTGACCGACGGTTCGCCGGTCAGCCAGAACCGCCACGGCTCGTCGGCGGCCAGCCGGACGCCCACGCGGGGCCCGCTGCTGATCCGGTCCGCCGGCACCGGGGCGCCGGGCCGGTCCAGCGCCACCGGCGCCGGGTCGAGCAGGTCGGCGCCCAGGTCGTCGATGGTGATGCCGAGGGCTCGGGTGAGGTTGCCCGGCCCGCGGGCGAGGGCGTCGTCATCGTGCGCGGTCGGCCGCCGGTCGCGGGCAATCTCGATCCCGTCGACGATGCGGCCCGCGCGGATGAGGACGGCCGAGGCGTGTTCGGTGGGGCCAGTGACGACATTGGCGCAGTGGTGGCCGTGGATGCGGTACACGTAGAGCCGCCACGGCGGCCCGTACATGATCTCCGAACGCGGCGTCCGGGTGAAGGCGTGGGAGGCGGGATCGTGGACGCCGTCATAGGCCTCGACCTCGGTGATGGCCGCCGTCACGCCGTGCCCGACGAGATGGGCGCCCAGCAGTTCGCGGGCGAGGCGGGTGACAGTAGGGTTGGCTGCCATGGCGAAGGTGAGTGACTCCGTAGACGTCGATATGTCGGTCCAGGAGGCCTGGGAACACGCGTCGGACCTGTCGCGCTACGACGAGTGGCTGACGCTGCACGACGGGTGGCGCGGCCCGGTCCCGGGGCCCGACGAGCTGGCCAAGGGGCTGAAGGTCTCCTCGGTCATCAAGCTTAAGGGCGCGCGGGTCCGGTTCAACTGGACCGTCGAGAAATACGACCCGCCCAAGGAGGTCCGCCTCAAGGGCGACGGCAAGGGCGGCGTGAAGGCCAAGCTGGACCTGTCGATCAAGCCGAACGGCGACGGATCGACGGTGACCTTCCTGGTGGATCTGGGCGGGTTGCCGCTGATCGGCCCGGCGGGCAAGGCCGCCGCGTTGGCCACGAAGAAGGACCTTCATGCGTCGCTGGCCAACTTCCGGCGCGTATTCGGCTAAACCTATATGTGCCGAAAGGCCCAGCTCCCGTAGCTCAGGGGATAGAGCACGGCTCTCCTAAAGCCGGTGTCGTAGGTTCGAATCCTACCGGGAGCACCCGAAATCACACCCCGTTTTGGGGTGCTGACCTGCACATTTACGATCACCCGGGATTAAACCGGCGACTCGGGCACCCCGGGGGTACCCGAATGGCTCCGACGGCACTAGGGTGGACGTCGGCAATCGATTCTGCGGTTTAGCAAATTTTCCGTCGAATCGGGCTGCGATTGCGCTGCAACTGCGGCGGATATGTAGCAAGCTATGAACAGGCATGGACCAAGTCGTGCCATGGAAACAAGGAGTTCACGGAGTGAAACCCGTAGAGAAGAAGACAGGGCTCGTCGCTGTGCGCCGCCTGGCGCTGGGCGTAGTTGCCGCCGCCGGCTCCCTGATGCTCGTTGCGCCGATGGCGCACGCGGCACCGCAGGACGACGCGCGTGGCGCCATCGAGAAGGTCGAGAAGGGCGTCGCTGACGGCTCCATCGACAAGGGTGCCCTGGGCACCGGTCTCGGTGACAAGGAAGGCGAAGTCACCGCTGCTGGCGACGGCTTCGAGCAGAAGTACGGCGGCGGCACCGTGTACTGGTCGGACAAGACCGATGCACACGTCCTGTACGGCGGCATCAACGAGAAGTACAGCGCCGTCGGTGGCCCCACCGGTGACGTCGGCTTCCCGAAGTCGGACGAGAAGGTTGCGGACGCCCCCGAGGGCGCTCGTTACGCCGAGTTCGCCGCTGACGACAACCCGCGCATCTACTGGACCCCGGAAGCCGGCGCCTGGCTGCTCCGCGGCCCGTTCGCTTCGGCGTTCGGCGACGCTGACATCGCCAAGGCCCTGGGCATGCCGAAGGGCGACGCTGTCGTCAACGGCGACCAGATCACCCAGGAGTTCGCCAACGGCACGCTGACCTTCGACGCCAAGACCGGCAAGTGGATCAACATCCCGAACCTGCCGGGTCTGGACCTGAAGGGCAAGCTGGACGGCCTCAAGTGGGCGCTTCCGTTCACCCTCCCGGGTTGGCCGAAGATCAACCTGCCGGGCATGCCGAACATCGACCTGCCGAACGTGAACCTGCCGAACGTCAACGTTCCGAAGCCGAGCCTGCCGAGCATCTCGGGTCCGGACACCAGCAAGTTCAACTGGTGGTGGCTGCTGCTTCCGCTGCTGATCATCGGTGGCCTCCTGCTGCTGTCGTGGCTGTGGCGTCTGCTGACCGGCAAGGGCCGCAAGGCTCACCTGCACTCCCCGGACCTGCACGTCGGCGATGCCGTTGACGCTGTGAAGGGTGCGGGCGGCAAGGTTGCCGCCGGTGCCGCTGGTGCCGCTGGCGCCGTCGGTGCTGCTGCTTCGGCTGCCGGCGACAAGGTCAAGGGCGCTGCTGGCAGCGTCGCTGACGCCGCCGAGACCGCTGGTGGCAAGGTGCGCGACGGTGTCGAGGGCCTCCTCGACGACGGCAAGTCCAAGGGTGCCGCTGGCGCCGCTGGTGCTGCCGCCGCCGCTGGTGCCGCCGGCACCTGGGTCCGCGACGGCAAGACCGTCCCGGTGCCCAAGGGCGCTCACCTGCCGCTGCCCGGCAACGCGGAGCCCAAGGGCTACCCGATCAAGGGCAACGCCGACTCGGGTCTGTACCACACCCCGGAATCGCGCGCCTACAAGGCGACGATCGCGGAGATCTGGTTCGCGACCGAGGCTGACGCCAAGGCTGCCGGCTTCAAGAAGTTCGAGTGACTTCTGCGGCCTAGCACCTAGCTAGAAACCCACTGTGGCCCGGCACCGAAAGGTGTCGGGCCACAGTGCTTTTCTCGCCGCTACCAGACGTTGCTGAGCGTCTCGAGCATGTCGTCGGCGATCTCGGTTCGGCAGATGACGAAGTCGGGCATGTACGGCACCCGCTGGTTGTAGACGATTTCCGAGCCGTCCAGGCGGCTGCAGTGCAGCCCGGCGGCCGCGCAAACGCCGACCGGGGCGCAGTTGTCCCACTCGTACTGCCCGCCGGCGTGGACGTAGGCGTCGACGTCGCCGCGGACGACGGCCATCGCCTTCGCCCCGGCCGAGCCGATCTGCACCCGCGTCAGGCCCAGCTTGTCCGCGACGTACGACGACTCATAGCTGCCGCCGTAGCGGGACACGGCGATCCGGCCGGTCAGCGGGCCGTCGACGGGGGTCACCTCGTCGGAGCGGAACACCTCGCCGCGCGCGGGGATCGAGACGGCGGCGGCGCTGGGGCGGCCGTCGACGGCGAGGGCGACGTGCACCGCCCAGTCCTTGGTGCCGAAGCTGAACTCGCTGGTGCCGTCGAGCGGGTCGATGATCCAGACACGACTGGCCGTCGAGCGGTCGCCGACGTCCTCGGCCTCCTCGGAGAGCACGGCGTCCTTCGGGCGGCGTCGGCGCAGCGCGGCACCGATCCAGGCCTGCGAGATCTGGTCGCCGGCGTCGCCGATCAACCGGCCGTCGAGCAGTCCGCCGTGGCGGACACCGAGCAGGATCCGGCCGGCGCCCTCGGCGATCTGCGCGGCCAACTCGGCATCCGATAGTGCTGAACTCACCCGTCCACTAGAGCACACTGGGACCATGCCCGAGTTGCCCGAGGTGACTGCGATCGCCGATTTCCTGGACGAGCGCACGGCCGGGCTGCCCATCCGCCGTGTCGACGTGGCGTCGCTCGCCGTCCTCAAGACTGCCGATCCGCCGTACACCGCGCTGGTCGGGCGCACCGTCTCGTCGGTGGGGCGGATCGCCAAGTACCTGGTGATCACCACGGTGCTGGAAACAGATGATGAACCCTTGCACCTGGTGATCCACCTGTCCCGCGCCGGCTGGGTGCGGTGGAGCGAGAACCTCTCGCCCAGGCCGCCGAAGCCGGGCGGCAAGGGGCCGATCGCGCTGCGCGTGCACTGTGGGCTGCCGGGCGAGGGGTTCGACGTCACCGAGGCGGGCACGCAGAAGCGTCTCGCCGTGTGGGTGGTGCGCGATCCGCTGGATGTGGAGCGCATCGCCGGACTGGGGCCCGACGCCCTCGGGCTCGGCCGCGACGAGCTGGCAGAGATCCTGGCGGGCACGACGTCGCGGATCAAGAACGTCCTCACCGACCAGCGGGTGATCGCCGGCATCGGCAACGCCTACTCCGACGAGATCCTGCACCGGGCGCGACTGTCGCCGTTCGCGACGGCCAAGGGGCTGTCCGATGCGCAGATCGACGCGCTGCACACGGCCATCGGCGAGGTGTTGCGCGACGCGGTGTCCCGTCTCGAGGGGCCCGGCGGGGTCGCGACGATGAAGGCCGAGAAGCGCTCGGGCCTGCAGGTCCACGCGCGCACCGGGTTGCCGTGCCCGGTCTGCGGCGACACCGTCGCCGAGGTGTCGTTCGCCGACCGCTCCTTCCAGTACTGCCCGACCTGTCAGACCGGCGGGAAGAAGCTCGCCGACCGCCGGATGTCGCGGCTGTTGAAGTAGCCTGGGCGCCATGACGCCACGCGACAAGATCCTGATCACCGGTGCCAGCTCCGGGCTGGGCGAGGGCATGGCCCGCGCCTTCGCGAAGCAGGGCCGCGCGCTCGCCCTGTGCGCCCGCCGACTCGACCGGCTCGAGAAGTTGGCCGACGAGTTGCGGGGGCAGGCGGCCCAGGTCGCCATCGCCAAGCTCGACGTCACCGATTTCGACTCGGTGCCGGTGGTCTTCGGCAAGCTGCGCGACGAGTTGGGCGGCCTGGACCGGGTCATCGTCAACGCGGGCCTGGGCAAGGGCGCCCCGATCGGCACGGGCAAGGCGCACGCGAACCTGGAGACGGTGCAGACCAACCTGACCGGTGCGCTCGCCCAGTGCGAGGCGGCGCTGGAGATCTTCCGCGCGCAGGGCCACGGCCACCTGGTGCTGATCAGCTCGGTGAGCGCCACCCGCGGGATGCCGAAGGCGCAGGCGGCCTACGCGGCCTCCAAGGCCGGGGTGACCGCGCTCGGCGAGGGACTGCAGGCGGAGTTCGCCGGCAAACCGATCACCATCACGATCATCGAGCCGGGCTACATCGAGACCGACATCAACCGCGGTGTGAAGACCCGGTTGATGGCCGACACCGACGACGGCGTCGCGGCCATGGTCGACGCGATCGAGGCGGAGAAGGCCCGCGCCGCGGTGCCGCGCTGGCCGTGGGAGCCGCTCGCCGCGGCGCTGCGCCACCTGCCCGAGCCGCTCTCGCGCCGACTCGTCTAGGTCTGCCGGTCGGCCTGCTTCCGGTACCAGGCGACCAGTTCGTCGGTCGACGAGTCGCCCAGTCCGGCGGCGGGTTTGGCGTCGCTGATCGGGCCGAGTAGTTCGAGGGCCTGCTTCTTGCCGAGCTCGACGCCCCACTGGTCGAAGGAGTCGATGCCCCAGATCGTCCCTTCGACGAACACCTGGTGCTCGTAGAGCGCGATCAGCTGGCCCAGTGCGCCGGGCGTCAGCTTCGGGGCGAAGATCGTGTTCGACGGCCGGTTGCCGGGCATCACCTTGTGCGGGACGACGTCGGGCGCGACGCCCTCGGCGGCGATGTCCGCGGCCGTCTTGCCGAAGGCCAGCACCTTGGTCTGGGCGAGCACGTTGCTGACGAGGACGTCGTGCATCGACGTGCCGTCGGCGGTGGTTACGTCGCGGAACGGTCGGGCGAAGGCGATGAAGTCGGCGGGGATCATCCGGGTGCCCTGGTGCAGCAACTGGTAGAACGCGTGCTGGCCGTTGGTGCCCGGCTCGCCCCACCACACCTGGCCGGTGTCGCAGGAGACTGGCGTGCCGTCGACGGTGACCGACTTGCCGTTGGACTCCATCGACAGCTGCTGCAGGTAGGCGGTGAAGCGCGCGAGGTCGTTGGCGTACGGGAGGACCGCCCGGTTGCCCGCGTTGAAGAAGTCGTTGTACCAGACGCTGAGCAGGCCGAGGATCACCGGCGCGTTGCGCTCGAGGGGCGCGGTGGCGAAGTGCTCGTCGATGGCATGGAAGCCGGCGAGGAACTCGTCGAAGCCGGCGCGGCCGACGGCCAGCATGACCGACAGCCCGATCGCCGAGTCGACCGAGTAGCGGCCGCCGACCCAGTCCCAGAACTCGAACATGTTGGCCGTGTCGATGCCGAACTTCGCGACTTCGGCGGCGTTGGTGCTGACCGCGACGAAGTGTTTCGCGACGGCCGCCTCGTCGCCGAGCGCCGCGACCAGCCAGGCGCGCGCGGCCCCCGCGTTGGACAGCGTCTCCATCGTCGTGAAGGTCTTGGAGGAGATGACGAACAGCGTCGTCGCCGGCTCGACCGCGTCGAGGGTGGCGAGGATGTCGGCGGGGTCGACGTTGGACACGAAGTGGGTGCGCGGACCGTCGTGGTAGTCGCGGAGCGCGCCGCACACCATCGACGGGCCCAGGTCGGAGCCGCCGATGCCGATGTTGACGACGTCGGTGAGCTTCTCCCCGGTGAAGCCGCGCCAGGCGCCGGAGCGGACCTGGTCGCTGAAGTCGCCCATCTTGTCCAGGACCCGGTGGACGTCGGCGACGACGTCCTGCCCGTCGACGGTCAGCGAGGCCGACGCGGGCAGCCGCAGCGCGGTGTGCAGCACGGCGCGGTTCTCCGAGCCGTTGATGTGCTGGCCGGCGAGCATCGCGTCGCGGTGCTCCTCGATGCCGACCTCGCGCGCCAGGGCGAGCAGCAGTTCCAGCGTCTGGCGGGTGGCCAGATTCTTCGAATAGTCGATGTGCAGGTCGCCGGCGTCGACGACGAGGTCGCGCCCGCGGGCGGGATCCTCGGCGAACAGATCACGCAGCGTCGTCGCAGCGACGTCGGCGTGGTGCCTGGCGAGTGCCTGCCACGACCCGGTGGCGGTCACATCTTCGCGCATGACCCCACCCTATTGCGTCGCGCGCCGCAGTGCCCGGCACTCAGTGCCGGTCGACGTCAACGGTCGAGGGGCGTCAGCGGCCGAGGGGCCCGCGGCCCAGCCGCAGCAGCAGCATGGCCAGGGTGTGCCCCTCCTGGCCGAGGTCGGCGAAGCGGTCGAGCACCTTGACCTCCCGGCTGTGCACCAGCCGCGGTCCGCCCGACGCCATGCGGGCCGCACCGATCTTCTTCGACACCGCCGACCGGCGCTTGATGGCCGCCAGGATGACGGCGTCGAGCCGGTCGATCTCGCCCCGCAGGACGTCGATGTCGTCCGGCAGATCGGTGACGTCGTCGCCGAGGTCGTGGGCACTCGGGTCGAAAGGCTGCGATTCGTCACTCACCGGGACGATTTTGCCACGTACAGTTCTTTCCGTGAGCATCCGCGGTATGACCACCTCCGGCAGCGCAATGCTGGCGCGCAGCAATGGACCCGCACGCGCCGCTCTGGTGCTGCTGGGGGTGTACATCGCGATCCGCGTCGCGCTGGTCGCGACCGGCG
The DNA here is from genome assembly GCF_047602025.1 of Gordonia sp. (in: high G+C Gram-positive bacteria). GTDB lineage: Bacteria > Actinomycetota > Actinomycetes > Mycobacteriales > Mycobacteriaceae > Gordonia. The sequence continues at coordinate 598,229 of NZ_JASGII010000001.1, forward strand.
GCTTCTACTGGGACGATCTGATCCTCATCGGCCGGGCGTCGACGCACAACGTCTTCGGCCCCGCCTACCTGCTCCACAACCACGACGGCCACTTCATGCCGGGCGCCTTCTTCGTCGCGGGGCTGTCGACGCTGCTGGCGCCGACGCAGTGGTGGCCCGCAGCGATCACCCTCGTCGTGGCGGCGACGGCGGTGGCTTTCGCGGTGTGGCGGATGGTGCGACTGCTGGCCGGCCGCGACTCGTGGGCGACGGTCGTGGTGCTGGCCTTCTTCCTGTTCACCCCGATGACGGTGCCGGCCTACGTGTGGTGGGCGGCGGGATTGAACTCGCTCCCGATGCTGTTTGCGATGGCCTGGCTGATCGGCGACGCGGTGCTGCTGTGCCGCGACGAACCGGGCGGCGAGTCCCGGTTGATCATCGTCCTCCGCAGCGCGACGGCCTACCTGGTGGCGCTCGCCTGCTTCGAGAAGTCGCTCTACATCCTTCCGGTGGTCTTCGTCGCCGCGGTCCTGTGGTGCCACCTGCACGGGGCCAGCGCCACGCGGGGCGGGGTGCCCGGGCCGCTGGCCGCGGCCTACACCCGGGCCCGGCCGCTGTGGGCGGTGCTGACCCCGATCACCGTCGTGTGGCTGGTCCTGTTCCTCGCGGTGACCGGCGGCGAGGGTGCCGCCGGCAAGCACAGCGCCGGGCAGATGTTCCATCTCGTGTGGCGGACGATCAACAACGCCGTCGTGCCGTCGCTGGCGGGTGGGCCGTGGACCTGGGACCGGTGGATACCGAGCCCGCCGATGGGATTCGCGCCGCTGTGGCAGATCGTCGCCGGCTGGGTGGTGCTGGCCGTGGCGATCGCGATCATCTGGCTGTTCCGCCGCCGGGCGTGGGTCGTCGCGGCGGCTGCCGCCGCCTACGTCGTCGTGGCGCAGATCCCGGTGATGTGGAACCGGTCCAGCGGCAACACCGCCCTCGAACTCGCCCAGACCATGCGGTACCTGCCCGACGCGGCCCTGGTCGTCACCGCCGCCCTGGCGTTGATCGTGGGGGTGCCGCGGGCCTCGCACCGCCACCTGCGCGGCGCCGACCGACCCGCGCTCCAGGTGGCCGCGGCGGCGACGGTAGTCCTCGTCCTCTCCTCGGGGTGGGCCATCTGGAACTTCGACGCCTCGTGGCGCAACAACCCGACGCCGGCCTACCTGAAGTCGGCACGCGCCTCCCTGCACGCCGACCGCGACCGCGTGGTTTTCGACCAGGCGCTGCCGTTGGAGGTCCTCACCCCCGTCGCCAACCCGGAGAACCAGATCAGCCATACCTTCGGGCGGATCCGGCCGAAGGTGCGCTTCGGCACGGTGACCGACGACCTCAAGGTCCTCGACAAGCAGGGGCGCCTGGTGCCCGGCGGGGTCACGCCCGCGCGCACCTTCACCGCCGGCGACGGCAGCTGCGCGGCGCCGGAGGTGCGCGGGATGAGCCGGGTGCCGCTGTCCGGGCCGCTGCTCAACTGGACGTGGACCATCGCGCTGACCTACTGCGCCAACCGCGACGGCAAGCTGGAGATCGGCCTGGCCACCGGCAAGCCGGTCGTCGCCGACGTGCGCGCCGGGCTCCACGTCGTGTACGTGCAGACCTCCGGCCGCGGCAACTCGCTCATCCTGCGGCCCGTCACGCCCGGCCTGGCCGTCCACACCGGCGCGGGTCGCGTCGGCGAGGTCGCCGAGGCCAAGCTGGTGCCCTGAGCCGCCGCCGCGCTGTCGTGGGTGCCCGGTAATCTGGAGGGCGAGATGAGTGCTGAGGAACTGCTGCGCGGACTGAACCCCCAGCAACGCGAGGCGGTGGTGCACACCGGCACTCCGTTGCTGATCGTCGCGGGCGCCGGATCCGGCAAGACATCGGTCCTGACCAGGCGAATCGCCTATCTGCTCGCCGAGCGCGACGTGCACCCCGGCCAGATCCTCGCCATCACCTTCACCAACAAGGCGGCGGCGGAGATGCGCGAGCGCGTCATCGAACTCGTCGGCGGGGCGGGCCGGGCGATGTGGGTCTCGACCTTCCACTCGATGTGCGTCCGGATCCTGCGGGCGCAGTCGGGACTGCTGGGCGAGACGGTGAACTCCAACTTCTCCATCTACGACGCCGACGACTCGCGCCGGCTGCTCGGCATGATCATCCGCGACCTCGAGCTCGATCCCAAGAAGTTCTCGGCGCGCGGTCTGTCCGTCGAGATCTCGAACCACAAGAACGAACTCGTCGGACCCGACGACGTCGAGGTGCCCGAGGATGCCGACGAGAACTCGGCCGAAGCCGTGGTCAAACGGGTCTACGAGCAGTACCAGAAGCGGCTGCGGGCGGCGAACGCCTTCGACTTCGACGATCTCATCGGCGAGACCGTCGCACTGCTGCAGCGCCACCCCGAGGTCGCCCAGTACTACCGGCGACGCTTCCGGCACATCCTCGTCGACGAGTACCAGGACACCAACCACGCGCAGTACGTGCTCATCCGGGAACTCACCGGCGATGACGAGAACGCCGATCCGCCGCCGGCCGAACTGTGCGTCGTCGGTGACGCCGACCAGTCGATCTACGCGTTCCGCGGCGCGACGATCCGCAACATCGAGGAGTTCGAGCGCGATTTCCCGACGGCCCGCGCGATCCTGCTGGAGCAGAACTACCGCTCCACGCAGACGATCCTGTCCGCGGCCAACGCGGTCATCGCGCAGAACCCGAACCGGCGGCCCAAGAAGCTGTGGACCGACTCCGGCGACGGCGATCCGATCGTCGGGTACGTCGCCGACTCCGACCGCGACGAGGCGACGTTCATCGCCGGCGAGATCGACGGGCTCACCGACTACTCGATCGGCGGATCGGCCAGCCGCGCCTACGCCGATGTCGCCGTGTTCTACCGCACCAACACCGGCTCGCGCGCGCTGGAGGAGGTCTTCGTCCGGCACGGCATCCCGTACAAGGTCGTCGGCGGCACGAAGTTCTACGAGCGCAAAGAGGTGCGCGACGTCATCGCTTACCTGCGCACCGTCGCCAACCCCGACGACACGGTGAGCCTGCGCCGCATCCTCAACACCCCGCGCCGCGGCATCGGCGATCGCGCCGAAGCGTGCGTGGCGGTCCACGCCGAGAACCGCGGCATCAGCTTCTACCAGGCGCTGCTGGAGGCCACCGAGGGAACGGTCCCGCTGCTCAACACCCGCGCGGTCAACCAGATCAGTGGCTTCATCGACCTCGTCGAGGGCCTGCGCCGCGACTTCCTGGCCGGTTTCGACGAATCCGGCGCCGCCACCGTCGACGCCACGGCCGAGGGGGGCGACGTCGGCGAGCTGGTGGCCGCCATCGTCGACCGCAGCGGCTACCGCGCCGAGCTGGAGGCCTCCCGCGACCCGCAGGACGGCGCCCGCCTGGACAACCTCAACGAGCTGATCGCGGTGGCCCGCGAGTTCAGCGCCACCGCGGCCGAGGAGGCCGCCGAGCGCCCGGTCGTCGACGTCGACGGGGACGCTGACGGGGAGATCCTCGGGGGCGACAACGACGGCGAGCCGGAGCCGGGCTCACTCGCGGCCTTCCTCGAGCGGGTCTCACTGGTCGCCGACGCCGACCAGGTCCCGGATTCGGAGGCCGGCGTCGTCACGCTGATGACCCTGCACACCGCGAAGGGCCTGGAGTTCCCCGTCGTGTTCGTCACCGGCTGGGAGGACGGGCACTTCCCGCACATGCGGTCCCTGGGCGACCCGGCCGAGCTCAGCGAGGAGCGGCGGCTGGCCTACGTCGGCATCACCCGCGCCAAGGAGCGGCTCTACCTGACCCGCGCGCTCACCCGGGCGTCGTGGGGGCAGCCGGTGTCCAACCCGGAGTCGCGGTTCCTCACCGAGATCCCCGCGCACCTGATCGACTGGCGCCGCACCGAGCCCAAGCGGTCGGCGTCGCGGCACCGCGCGGCCGGCGCGTTCGGCTTCGGCGGCGGGCGCGAGCAGCAGAGCCTGCGCGGGCGGGAGACCTACGGCGCCCCGACGCGCGGCCGCAACCGCGTCGAGCACTACGACGTCGGCGACCGGATGAACCATCCGAAGTACGGCATGGGCAAGGCCGTGGCCAAGGAGGGCAGCGGGCCGACCGAGCGGATCACGTTCGATTTCGGCGGCAGCGTGGGCCGCATGACGTTCATGACCCTCGGCGGACTGCCGGGGGAGAAGCTGTAGCGGGCGCTAGCCCGTGTAGGCCGAGAGGCGCACGCCGTGCGCGGCGAGCCAGGGAGCGGGGTCGATCTTGGTCGTCCCGTTCTTCCAGACCTCGAAGTGCACGTGCGGGCCGAAGGAGAAGCCCTCGTTGCCGACCAGGGCGATGACGTCGCCGGCGGTGACGTGCTGGCCCTTCTGCACCAGGACGCCCGACGACGACATGTGGCCGTACATCGTGACGGTGCCGTCGGCGGCCTTGATCTGGACCCAGTTGCCGTAACCCGACGCCGGGCCCGCGTTGATCACGACGCCGTCGTGGGCGGCGTGGATCGGGGTGCCCAGCGGCGCGGCCAGGTCGAGGCCGCCGTGGAAGGAGCCCCACCGGGGGCCGAAGCCCGAGGTGAACGAGTACACGCCCATCGGGATCGGCGAGGTGAAGAGCGGGCGCCGCTTCAGGTTCTCGCGGGCGTCCTCGGCGGCGGCGATCTCCCGGCCCTTGCCGAGGCCGCGGGTGAACGAGCTCATGTCGGTGTCGCTGGTGGCGGCGACCACGCCCGGACCCTTGTCCGGGGTGCCGTCGGCGGCGGTGGCCGGGGTCGCGGTCTTGTCCGACGACAGGGCCTGCGAGGCGGCGGCCACGGCGGCACCGGCGGCGAGGGCGATCAGGGCGGCGCGGCCACCCTTCATCGAGGTCGGGGGAGCGGTGACGCGGTGCTTGCCGGACTTGCCCGGCTTGGCCTGCGGGCGCGGCTTGACCGACGCCTTGAGGACAGCGGGGGCCTCGGCGTCGTCCGCGACGACCTCGACCTTGCCGACCGGCTCGGTGGGAGCGGCGGGGCGCTTGGGCTCGCGGCGGAACTCGCTCTCCGGGATCGCGATGTCCTGGGTGATCTCCGACGCGGTGGCCGTGTGCGGATCGAGGGCGCGACCGCTGCGGATCGTGCCCAGCCAGCTGTCGCGATCGAGGGTCAGGGAGTCGACGGAATCGTCGTAGAAGTCTTTGACGTCGGCAGTCGTGGTCTTGGCGGCGACGACGGAGGAAGCATCAACCGGGGCGATGAAACGACGCCCGGCGTGCTCGACCACACCGTTTCGTTCTTGGGCCACAATCCTGCCTAACTACCGATTTCACGCGTACTTCGTAACCAATTCGTGACTTGGCATCTCATCGACGGTATCGAACGGTCGTCGGCAAGTCCACCAAACGACGAGATTCGGCGCCCAAGAGTGACAATCTCCACAACGGCCCCGCTCGGGCGGCTTACCGCACGTCGGTGGCCTAACGTGCCTGATCGGGGCCGGTCGACGGGTGTCGCCGGCCGGGGATTAAAGTCCGAGGTATTGCCCGCGTCACATCCCCGAAGCGGGTGCCACTGGAAAACCAACAAGATTGGTGAGCTCGAATGGATCTCTTCGAATACCAGGCGAAGGAATTGTTCGCCAAGCACGGCGTGCCGGGCACCCCGGGCCGCGTGACCGACACCGCCGCGGGCGCCCGCGCGATTGCCGAAGAGGTCGGCAAGCCGGTGATGGTCAAGGCGCAGGTCAAGACCGGCGGCCGCGGCAAGGCCGGCGGCGTCAAGTACGCCGCCACCCCCGATGACGCGGAGCGCTACGCGAACGACATCCTCGGCCTGGACATCAAGGGCCACATCGTCAAGAAGCTCCTGGTCGCCGAGGCCAGCGACATCGCCGAGGAGTACTACATCTCCTTCCTGCTCGACCGCGCGAACCGCACCTACCTCGCGATGTGCTCGGTCGAGGGCGGCATGGAGATCGAAGAGGTCGCCGCCACCAAGCCCGAGCGGCTCGCCCGCGTCGCCGTCGACGCCGTCAAGGGTGTCGACCTGGCCACCGCGCGCTCGATCGCCGAGCAGGGCCACCTGCCCGCCGAGGTGCTCGACGCCGCGGCGGTCACCATCGCCAAGCTGTGGGAGGTCTTCGTGCAGGAGGACGCCCTCCTGGTCGAGGTCAACCCGCTCGTGCGCACCCCCGACGACCAGATCCTCGCCCTCGACGGCAAGGTGACCCTCGACGGCAACGCTGACTTCCGCCACCCGGATCACGCCCAGTTCGAGGACAAGGACGCCACCGATCCGCTCGAGCTCAAGGCCAAGGAGAACGACCTCAACTACGTCAAGCTCGACGGCGAGGTCGGTGTGATCGGCAACGGCGCCGGCCTGGTGATGTCGACCCTCGACGTCGTTGCGTACGCCGGGGAGAAGCACGGCGGCGTGAAGCCGGCCAACTTCCTCGACATCGGCGGCGGCGCCTCGGCCGAGGTCATGGCCGCCGGCCTCGACGTCATCCTGGGCGACGAGCAGGTCAAGAGCGTCTTCGTCAACGTCTTCGGCGGCATCACCGCCTGTGACGCGGTCGCCAACGGCATCGTCGGTGCGCTGAACACCCTGGGCGACACCGCCAGCAAGCCGCTGGTCGTGCGCCTCGACGGCAACAAGGTCGACGAGGGCCGCAAGATCCTGGCCGAGGCTAACCACCCGCTCGTCACGCTGGCCGACACCATGGACTCCGGCGCCGACAAGGCCGCCGAACTGGCGAACAAGTAAGCAGAGGGACGAGAAGACATGTCGATCTACCTGAACAAGAACAACAAGGTCATCGTCCAGGGCATCACCGGCGGCGAGGGCACCAAGCACACCGCGCTGATGCTCAAGGCCGGCACCAACATCGTCGGCGGCGTCAACGCCCGCAAGGCCGGCACCACGGTCACCCATGAGGATGCCGACGGCAACACCGTCGAGCTGCCCGTCTTCGCGACCGTCGCCGAGGCGATGGAGAAGACCGGCGCGGACACCTCGATCGCCTTCGTGCCGCCGGCGTTCTCCAAGGACGCCATCATCGAGGCCATCGACGCCGAGATCCCGCTGCTGGTCGTCATCACCGAGGGCATCCCGGTGCAGGACACCGCGTACGCGTGGGCCTACAACGTCGACAAGGGTGAGAAGACCCGCATCATCGGCCCGAACTGCCCGGGCATCATCACGCCCGGCGAGGCGCTCGTCGGCATCACGCCGAACAACATCACCGGCAAGGGCCCGATCGGCCTGGTGTCCAAGTCGGGCACCCTGACCTACCAGATGATGTACGAGCTGCGCGACCTCGGCTTCTCGACCGCCATCGGCATCGGCGGCGACCCGGTCATCGGCACCACCCACATCGACGCCATCGAGGCCTTCGAGAAGGATCCCGAGACCAAGCTCATCGTCATGATCGGCGAGATCGGCGGCGACGCCGAGGAGCGCGCGGCCGACTACATCAAGGCCAACGTCACCAAGCCGGTCGTCGGCTACGTCGCCGGCTTCACCGCGCCGGAGGGCAAGACCATGGGCCACGCCGGCGCCATCGTGTCCGGCAGCTCGGGCACCGCGCAGGCCAAGAAGGAAGCCCTCGAGGCGGCCGGGGTCAAGGTCGGCAAGACGCCGAGCGCGACCGCCGAGCTCGCCCGCGAGCTCTTCAGCAGCCTGGCCTGACCGGTCGGCTCGGGCATACTGGGCCGATGAGCCTGCTGGGTGCGACCCGCACCGCCGCCACCTCGGCGGTGACCGCCGCGGTTTCGGTCCCGAAATCGGTGGTCCACGCCGTCCTCGACGACGTGCTTGAGTACCTGGCGGGCACCGATCTGACGCCGGTGCTGACCTCCGCGGTCGACCTGAACAAGGTGCTGGCCACCGTCGACGTGCAGGCGCTCGTCGACCGGGTCGATCTGAACAAGGTTCTCGCCACCGTCGACCTCAACGCCCTGCTGGCCCGGGTCGACCTGAACGCGCTGCTGGAGCGGGTCGATGTCGACGCGCTCCTGGCCCGAACCGACCTCGACTCCATCGTGCGCGGGGCGTCGGCGTCGGTCACGACCGAAGTCGTCGCCGACCTCCGCAGCGGCGCCGAGCGCGCCGACGACGGCGTGGAACGGTTCGTCAGCCGCGTGTTGCGGCGGGGACCGGCGTGACACAGTCGTCGCGGCCGCGCACGGCCGGCGTGGTCAGCCGTGCGATCGCGGGGGCCATCGACCTGGTCGTCGCCGCGCTCATCATCGTCGCGGGCTATTGGGGCCTGGCGTTCCTGCTGTTCCTGGTCGGCCTGCGCCGGGTCGAGTTGGACGACCTCCAGTGGTGGTTCACCACGTCCGGCTACGTCGCGGTGCTGGCGGTGTACCTGTTCGCCTGCTGGGCGACGTCGGGCCGGACCATCGGCGCCACCGCGCTGGGGCTGCGCGTCGTCAACCGGTCGGGCGGCCGGCTGCACGTGCTCGTCGCGCTGGCCCGCGCGCTGCTGTGCGCGGTGTTCCCGATCGGGTTGGCGTGGGTCGCGGTCTCCCGGGCCCGTTGTTCGCTGCAGGACCTGCTCGTGCGCAGCCGCGTGGTCTACACCCGCGACCGACCGGCCTAGAACCAGCGGTCGCGGTCGACCTCGGTACCCGCGGACCCCGCGTCGGCGGCACAGCCGAAGCCGGTGACCCACGATCCGTCGGTCAGCTCGACGTTGCCCAGCATCATCGGCTCGGGCAGGACGGCGAGGAAGTCGCCGAGCGCGGCGGGGGACAGGGTCCACACCTCGCCGCGGATCGCGCGGCCGACCGCGGGATCGCGAATGAGTCCGGGCTTGGGCGGCACGGTGTCGAGGGCGACGAGGCGGTAGGCCGGTGCCGTGACAATCTCGCCGCTCCACCGGGCACCCCGATCGGCCAGTTCGTGCACCAGCGGGCCGCCGCGCATGTGCGCGCCGAAGACCGCCAACTCGACCGTCGGCGCCACCGCTTCGGGCCAGGCGCGCGCGACAACGGGCTCGTCGCCCATCCGGCGCGCGAGGTCGATCAGCACGGCGTCCTCGTGGGCCTTGCCCAGCAGGGTCACGCCGAACTGGGCGACGGTGCCGTCGGGGTCGTCGACCGTGCCGGCGGGGATCGCCAGGCCGCACAGGTCGAAGAGGTTGCAGAAGTTGGTGTAGGTGCCCATCCGGGAGTTGACGCCGACCGGGTCCGCAGCGACCTCGGCGATCGCCGGGTGGCCGGGCGCGGTCGGCACGAGCAGGGCCGTCGCATCGCCCCACCGGTCCATCGCTTCGGCGCGCAGGTCGGCCAACCGTCGCCGTGCGCGCAGCAGGTCGACGGCGCTGAACCGGTCGGCGGCGCCGATGATCCCGGCCACGGTTGGATCGAGGCCCGCGGCCGCTGAATCGGCATTGGCCGCCAGGAACTCGCCGACGGCGTCGTGGCGCTGGGCGACCAGGGCGTCCTCGTAGAGGAGTTTGGCCGCGTCGAGGAAGGGCTGCAGGTCGATGCGCCGGATCGTCATACCGGCGCCGCGTGCCCGCGCGACGGCGCGCTCGAACCCGGCGCGCCAGGACGCGTCGAGCTCGGGCAGTTCGGCGGGCACGACCAAGACCGGGTTCGCCGGCGCGGCGAAGCGCGTCGTCGCGGGGAACGCCGCCGGACCGACGGCCGCGGCCATGACCGCCATCGCATCGTCGGCCTCGGCGAGGGTGCGCGCGAAGACGGTCACCGTGTCGTACTCGGCGCAGGCCGGCACGACGCCGTCGGTGCTGATCGCGCCGACCGTCGGCTTCACCCCGACGATGCCCTGCAACCCGGCGGGCACCCGCCCGGAGCCGGCGGTGTCGGTGCCGATGGCGAGGTCGGCGAGCCCGAGGGCGACGGCAACCGCGGAACCCGAGCTGGAACCGCCCGAGATCCGGCCGGGCCGCCGCGAGTCGGGGACTGCGCCGTAGGGGCTGCGCGTTCCGACGAGGCCGGTGGCGAACTGGTCGAGGTTGGTCTTGCCGAGCACGACTGCACCCGCCGCGCGCAGCGCCGCCACCGCGGGGGCGTCGACATCCGGCGTGTAGGCGTACCCCGGGCAGGCCGCGGTCGTCGGCAGGCCGGCGACGTCGACGTTGTCCTTGACCGCCAGCAGTCGACCGGCCAACGGGCCGCCCGCGGCAACGGACCGCTCGTAGTCGGCGGCTACCTCGGCGGCGGGGCGCACGCTGAGGAACACCGTCGGGTGCCGGTCGAGCGCCGCGAACACCTCGGCGACGCGACTGCCGGCCGCGGTGACGGTCACGCGCGGACCTCCTGCGGTGCGAATTCGCCGGCCGCCGACCAGCGCCGACGCTCCTCTTCGTGCGCGGCGCCCATCGCCGCGCGGGTCGCGGCGATGTCGGCGGCGTTGGCGTCGAGGAACTCCCGGTGCTGCGACAGGGAGAAGGTGCCGTCGGTGATGCGGGTGCTGGTGCCCTTCCCGGCGGCGACGTCGGCGCGCATGTCGAGCAGTTCCTCGGCGCTGACCGGGTACCAGCGGATCTGGTCGAAGAACCGCAGGAGCCACGGGTGCTCGGGGTCGAAGTCGGGCGCCGGCAGCGGGTGCCGGTGGTTCCACACCTGGGTGGTGCGGCCGACGAACTGGTAGCCGCCCGGGCCCTCCATGCCGTAGATGCACAGGTAGGCGCCGCCGATGCCGACCGCGTTCTCCGGCGTCCACGTGCGGGCCGGGTTGTACTTGGTGGTGACCAGGCGGTGGCGCGGATCGAGTGGCACGGCGACCGGCGCGCCCAGGTAGACATCGCCCAGGCCGAGCACGAGGTAGCTGGCGTCGAAGACGGTCCGGTACACGTCGTCCACCGAATCGAGGCCGTTCATGCGGCGGATGAACTCGATGTTCCACGGGCACCACGGGGCGTCGGACCGGACGCCGAGCATGTACCGCTCGATCGCCTCCCGCGTCGACGGGTCGTCCCAGGACAGCGGCAGTTCGACGGTGCGGCTCGGCACGACCAGGTCTGCCGCGGCCGGCAGTTGGTCCTCGCACTCGAGGAGCCATGCGAGCATGTCCCGCTGCGCCCAGACGTCGGGGTCGGCCTTCACCTGCAGCGACCGGATTCCGGGAGTGAGGTCGAGCAGGCCGCGCGGCGCCTCGGCTGCGATCCGCTCGCTCAGCGCGTGGACGCGGGCCCGCAGGGCCAGGTCCAACGTCATGTCGCCGTACTCGACGAGGATGTTGTCGTCGCCGCTGCGGCGGTAGGTCACCGACGTGGTGCCGTCGGCGGTGCACGACCGCGCGAGGACGCCGTCGTCGCGGTCCCCGCCGGCCGACAGCACGGCCGCGATCGTCGCGCGTCGGGCGACGCCGGTGTCTGCGGGGGAGGCGGCCTCCTCGCTGCGGACCGCGACGAAGCGGACCGTGTCGCCCGGCTTCAGCTGACCGAGCTTCCACCGTTCGGCGGCGACGACGGTGACCGGGCAGACGAAGCCGCCCAGGCTGGGGCCGTCGGGGCCGAGCAGGATCGGCGTGTCCCCGGTGAAGTCGAGGGCGCCGACCGAGTACGCGTTGTCGTGGATGTTGGACGGGTGCAGGCCCGCGTCGCCGCCGTCGCGCCGCGCCCACCGCGGCTGCGGCCCGATCAGCCGGATGCCGGTGCGGTCGGAGTTGAAGTGGACCTCGTAGTCGGCGCCCAGCAGGTCGTCGATGTCGGCGCGGGTGAAGAACTCGGGGGCGCCGTGCGGCCCCATGGTCACGCCGAGCTGCCAGTGGTTGGTGAGGGCGGGCACCTCGCCGGACGGGACGCGCCGCGGCGTGCCGGCCGCTTCGGCGCCGACGGTGAGTTCGTCGCCGTCGGCCAGCGGCCGCCCGTGGTGGCCGCCGAAGCGGCCGAGGGTGAACGTCGAGCGACTGCCCAGGTACTCCTGCGCCTCGATGCCCCCGGCCACGGCGAGGTAGACGCGCATGCCGACGGCGCCGACCGGCCCGATGTCGAGGGTCTCGCCGGCGGCCACCGACACCGGCACCCACTGGGGTACCGGGCGGCCCGCGACGGTGACGCGCACCGGTGCGCCGGTGACCGCGACGACGGCGGGCGCGTCGAAGCGCAGGGCCGGACCGGCCATCGTCGCCTCGATGCCGACGGCCGACTCGGGGTTGCCGACGGCGAGGTTGGCCAGGCGGAAGGACAGGTCGTCCATCGGTCCCGACGGCGGCACCCCGACCTTCCAGTACCCGGTCCGACCCGGCCAATCCTGCAGGGTGGTCTGCGGCCCGGCGCGCAGCACGGTGATCGTCATCGCGCGCGCTCCTTCCGGCTGATGATGACCCGGACCGCGGTCGGGTCGAAACCGTTGCACGGGTTGTTGATCTGCGGGCAGTTCGACACCAGGACGAGGGTGTCGACCTCGGCGCGCAGCGCGAGCCGCTTGCCCGGCGCGGAGAGGCCGTCGACGATGCCCAGCGACCCGTCGGCGTCCACCGGGACGTTCATGAAGAAGTTGACGTTGCCGACGAGGTCGGCCTTGCCCAGTCCGTGGCGGGCGCCCTCGATGAGGAAGTTCTCCACGCACGCGTGCTGGTGCTTGGTGTGGTGGCCGTAGCGCAGCGTGTTCGACTCCTGCGAGCAGGCGCCGCCGACGGTGTCGTGGTTGCCCACCTCGTCCGCGATGATCGTCACGAGCGGCGCCGACTCCTGGTCGCGCAACACGCTGCCGGTGGTCAGGAACAGGTTGCCCTGCTCGGCGATCGTGGCCTGGGCCGAGTACCGCCGCGCGGGATCGGGGGCGCCGTGGTCGTCGAGGCCGTAGAACAGGGTGTCCACGGCCTGGTTGCCGTACAGGTCGACGATGGTCAGCACGTCGCCGGCGCGGACGACGCCGGACCAGGGGCCGCGGTCGCCGACGAGCGCGTCGAGGACGACGGCGCCGCCGCCCAGTTTGAGCGCCGCCGCGGGTGCGGTCGCGGGATCGGTGATCGTGTCGGTCATGGAAGGGTCCTCGGTTTCGGGTGCGGTGGATCAGAAGGGGGCGACAGCGGTCAGTGCGGGGCGGCGGCCCAGACGTCCTCGGAATTGGCGACGGCGCGGCGGTACTCCGGCTCGCCGTCGCCGGCCACGAGTGCGTCGAGGTCGTCGGGAGCCTGCCAGGCCAGCACCTCGAGCGGACCGGTCCGGAACGCGGGGGCGGCGTCGAGCGGATGGGCGGTGTTCGCGATCGCGACGATGCACGGCAGGTGCAGCACCAGGTCGACCGCCTTGTCCGGTCCCGCCGACCCGGTGGCGACCAGCGAACCGTCGTCGGCGACGGACACTCCGTGGAAGAAGGACAGCGAGGGGGCGACATCGGCCGCTCCCAGGCCGTTCTTGGCCGCCGCGAGCAGCAGTAGCTCCCGGCCGGCCGGGCTGGCCGAGTGCACATGGCCGTCGCCGTACTTCGCCGTGTTCTGCCGCAGCGACGTCGTGCCGCAGAGGGCGTCGTGGCGGCCGGACTCGTCGGCGACGACGGTGGCCAGCACCCGGCCCTGGTCGGACAGCAGCGGGTGGCCGGCCCCCAGATAGGCCTGCCACGGCACCTTGACGGTGTCGGCGACGTTGAGCCGCTCCCACGGCGCATCCGCCCGCCACAGCAGCAAGTTCGCGCAGGCCGACCCCGCGACGTCGCGCAGGCGGATCCGGGTCCCCCGGGCCAGCGTCTTGGTGGTGTACCGGCCGCCCGGGACGGTCTCGGCCCAGACCAGGTCGGCCGGGTCGACGTCGGCGGGCGGATCGGGCCAGTCCGACGCGGGGACGACCGGCATCGAGTCGGTGATCGTGCCGGCCTGCGCGCGGGCGTGCGCGCGGGCTCCGGCGGTGGTCGTGGTGCTCACGGGAGCGCCTCCTTCAGTAGGGGGTGGTCGGCGTCATTCGCCGACGGTGACGGGCTTGGGGTGGACCTTGCCGCGCGGGAAGCACGCGATGCCGACGAGCACCGTGGCGGCGATGCAGATCGGGCCCGCCCACCGCAGGATCGGCATGTCGCCGGCCGGGTCGAAGACCTCGGCGCGCGGCCAGGCGAGGTTGACCACCATCAGCGCGCCGTAGACCACGGCGAGGGAGTTGACGAGGATGCCGAAGCGGCCCAGCGAGAACAGCTTCTTGCCGTCGGCGTCGACGCCGACCTTGTGCGGCCACCCCTGGAAGCGGCGGTAGAGCATCGGCACGGTCACGGCGAGGTAGGCGAGGTAGATCAGGATGATGCAGACGCTCGCGAGGGTCGCGAAGATCGCCGAGTTGCCGACGTTGACGACCAGGATCAGGACGCACAGGACGCCGATGAGGATGGCGGGCGCGATCGGCGTGCCGGTCCGCTTGTTGACGTAGGACAGCGTCTTGGAGAACGGCAGCCGGCCGTCGCGGGCCATGGAGAACATCAGCCGCGAGCAGGCGGTCTGGATCGCCAGGGTGCAGATGAAGATCGCCACCGCGACGTCGCAGAGCAGGACCTTGCCCCAGAAGCCGCCGAGGATCGAGTCGAGGACGTAGGGGAGACCGCCGGTGGCGAGCTTGTCGTCGAGCGTGGGGGCGGCCATCAGGGCGCCGAGCAGCATCAGCCCGCCGCCGATCGCGGACACGGTCAGCGCCAGGCGGATGGTGCGCGGGGCGACGCGCCGCGGGTTGCGGGTCTCCTCGGCGAGCTCGCCCGCCGAACCGAAGCCGACCATCACGTAGGCGGCCATCAGGCCGGAGACGATGAACGCCCAGATGTAACCGGGCTGCTGACCGGGCAGGCCGGTGTCGAACACGACGTCCGGTCCGCGCTTGGCGTGGGTGAACAGGGCCAGCACGACGGCGACGACGCCGACGAGTTCACAGGTGACGCCGACGTTGTTGACCCGGCTCATCCAGGTGACGCCGATGCAGTTGATGGCGGTGACGATGACGAGCAGGATCGAGCCGAGCAGGACGGCGTTGGCCGCACCGCTGGTGCTGGTGAGGGTCGAGTCGGTGCCGATGATCTGGAAACCGCTCCAAATGGTCGGCAACACGACCTGCAGCGCGATCGCGGCGGCCGCGGCGGTGACGATCTGGGCGATCATCATGAACCAGCCGCCGAACCATCCGACGACCTCCCCGCCCATCCGGCGCGACCACTGGTAGATGGCGCCGGAGATCGGGTAGTGCGCCGCGATCTCCGCGAAACACAGCGCCACCAGGAATTGGCCGGCGTAGACGATCGGCCACGTCCAGAAGAAGGCCGGGCCGCCGAAGCCGAAGCCTAGGCCGAACAGCTGGAAGATCGTCGTCAGGATCGAGACGAAGGAGAAGCCGGCCGCGAAGGAGGCGAACTTGCCCAGGGAGCGGTGCAGCTGTTGGTCGTAGCCGAATTCGGACAGGTCGTCGGCGTCGAGACCGGTGGTCGCGGAGTGTGCGGGGGCGGTCGTCATGAGCGTTCCTAACTGGGGTGGTGATCGGGACGCTCGCCGTTGAGCGGTTTATCTGTCTGGTGATAGATAAGCGCACGCTATTTTCTAGCGGGTGACAGTTTTGTTTCATCCGTGCTACGCGGTGCGACATCTCGGTTAACCCGGCCGGATCGGGGCCGAATCGGTCATTAGACTCGGCGCCATGAGCGCACGGGCGGGTTCGCAGCGCGCCGCGACCGGTCCGGGCCGGCCCCGGCTCGTCGAGCCGAGGCGCAACGCCGAATCGGCCGCCGAGGAGATCCTCGACGCGGCCGCCGAGCTGTTCACCCGCCGCGGCTTCACCGCGACGTCGACGCGCATGATCGCCGAGGCCGTGGGCATCCGGCAGGCGTCGATCTACCACCACTTCGCGACGAAGGACGACATCCTCGCGACCCTGCTGGAAACGACGGTCGCCGGCTCGCTGGACCGCGCTCGGGAACTGCTCGCCGCCGATGGCCCGCCCCTCGACCGCCTGCTGGACCTCGCGCGGTTCGATGTCGCCGAACTGGCGGGCGCGCGGTGGAACCTGGGTGCGCTCTATCTGCTCCCCGAGGTGGGGGCCGAGCGCTTCGCCGACTTCCGGCAGGCCCGCGCGCAATTGGCCGGCGCCTATGCCGAACTCGCCGCCGACGTCCTGGCGGACCCCGCCGACAAACGCGTCCTGCTCCCGTTCCGCCTCGTCGAGTCGGTGATCATGATGCGCGGCGACGAGGACCGCGGACAGCTCGGCGGGCACACCGCCGTCGGGTTGGTCGACACGATCGTCGGCGCGATCCGGATTCTGCTGGGGTAGCCGTGCCGCCGGGACAATCCGGCCGCCGCATCAAGTACCGTCGCCCTATGCCCAATCCGATCGCCCCCGATTCCCGGTGGTGCCCGCCCGGGCCGGCCATGCTGTTCTGCCCCGGCGACCGCCCCGACCGCTACCAGAAGGCCGCCGACCGCGCCGACGTCGTGATCCTCGATCTGGAGGACGCGGTCGCCGCGGACAACCGCGACGCCGCCCGCGAGGCGCTCGTCGCCACCCAACTCGACCCGGATCGCACCATCGTGCGGATCAACTCGTCGTCGACCGGCGAGGCCCGCCGCGACCTGGCCGCCATCGCCGAAACCCTCTACCGGGTGGTGCTGGTGGCGAAGGCGGAGTCCGCCGAGGAGGTCGCGCGCACCGAGATGCAGACCATCGCCCTCATCGAGTCGCCGACCGGGGCGGTCAACGTCAACGAGATCGCCGCGGCGCCGAACATCATCGGCATGATGTGGGGCGCCGAAGACCTCGTCGCCGGGCTCGGCGGCACGTCCTCGCGCTTCGGGCCCGACGAGCCGCGGCCGGGCACCTACCGCGACGTCGCGCGCCACGTCCGGGCCGCGGTCCGCCTGGCCGCCGCCGCCCACGACCTGTTCGCCGTCGACGCGGTCCACCTCGACATCGCCGACGTCGACGGATTGCGCGACGAGGTCCGCGACGCGGTCGCCCTCGGCTACCAGGCCACCGCCTGCATCCACCCGTCGCAGGTCCAGACCATCCGGGACGGCTACCGGCCGTCGGCGGAGCAGGTCGAGTGGGCCGGCGGCGTCCTCGCAGCGGCCGAGGAGCACGCGGGCGTGTTCTCCTACGACGGCCGCATGGTCGACGGCCCGGTGCTGAGTCAGGCGCGCGCCGTCCTCACCCGGGCGGGTGTCGATCCGGCGCAGGATTGACCGCGGGGGAATCGACCCTGTCGAATCTTGAACCGACGGCAAGGGCCGTCGATGTACTAGCGTGGTGGCGTTGCCACGATCTCGAACAAGGAGTCAACTTCCGATGAGCTACCCAGGACAGGCCGGTTACGGCCAGCAGCCCAACCCGCAGCAGCCCTACGGCCAGCAGCCCGCCTATGGCCAGCCGCAGCAGGGTTACGGCCAGCAGCCCGCCTACGGCCAGCAGCCGTACGGCCAGCAGGGGTACTACGGCCAGCAGCAGTACGCCGCGCCGAAGCCGCCGAGCCAGGGCCTGCCGGCGAACATCGCCCAGATCCTCGCCTTCGCGACCGCCGGTGTCGGCGGGCTCCTGTTCCTGCTCTCCTTCGCGGCCCGGACCTTCCTGCGCGACGAGGCGGTGGCCCTGATCGTGATCGGTCTGGTCGGCGCGCTCGCCGGCTTGGCCAAGGACAAGATCCTCGCGACCCTCGCCGTGGTCTTCGCCTCCGTCGCCTTCCTGCCCGGCATCATCTACCTGATCCGCTACGCCGGTGAGGACTACGGCCCCGGTGCGATGTCGTGGGTGAGCCTGTTCTTCGCCCTGGTCGTCCTCGCGGTCACCATCCTGTGGCTGCTCGTCACGCTGGGCAAGGTCAAGGTCGCCCCAGAGCCCGGTTCGCCGGAGGCCGAGAAGGCCGCCGCCGAAGCCGCTGAGGCCGCCGCTGCCGCTGCTGCCGCCGCCCAGGCCGCGCCAACCGCCGCCTACGGCTACCCGGCCGCCGCCCAGGCCGCCGGTGCCCAGGCCCAGCACGCCGTCGGCCAGGCCGCCGGTCACGCTGCCGACGCCGTCACCGAGGCCGTCGACAACACGGCGCAGGCCGCGGAGAACGCGATCGACCCCACCAAGGGGCAGAAGTAACCAACGGCGCATAACGCCGAGCGCGGCGCTCCGACCCATCGCGGTCGGGGCGCCGCTTGCTTTTCCCTGTGAATCGGCCGGTCCCCGGCGCGCCTGATCGCGACCGATCGGTCCGGCTGCGACGCTGGACGGCGACATGGCAGCACGGAACGTATCGCTCGCCGCGCGTCTGCGACATGCGCGGCAGGTTCAGCGCGACCGCGCCCAGGCCACCGCCGGCACGGCGCGCGAACTGGTGATCGTGGCCTTCGCGGTACCGCTGGCGACGCTGCTGCTGCTCGCGGTGATCGCGGCCATCACCCTGGGGCTGTCGGGCAGCGGATTCGGCGCCTTCGGCACCGTGCTGGGCTCGGCGTGGCTCTGCCTGCACCAGGTGCCGCTGAGCATCGGCGGCGTCAAGATCTCCGCGCTCCCCCTCGTGCCGACAATCGCCCTGCTGGTCGCCGTCTTCCGCTACACCGGGCCGTCGGCCCGCCTGCGCACCACCCCGGCCGACCTCGGCGCCCTCGTCGGCGCCGCCGTCGGCGGACCCCTCCTGATCACCGCACTGGCCTACGCCCTCGTCCTTGACGGCAGTTCGGTGGTGCCGGTCAACCCGCCGAACGCCCTGTGGGCCTTCGGCGCGACCGTGTTGATCTACGGCCTGGGCACGATCGCCGGCATCGCCCGCCGCGATTGGCGTGACTGGTGCGCGCAGGCCGGCCTGACCGGCGAGCGGTTCGACGACGCCGTCGCCGGCGTGCGCACCGGCGTCCTGGCGGCGCTGATGCTGATCGGCGCCGGCGGGGTCGTCGTCTGCGTGCTGCTGGCCGCCAACTGGCCCGCGGTGACCAGGGCGATGGCCGGCGGCAACCGATTCGACGGCTACCTCGGGCTCACCCTCGTCTCGTTGCTGTACCTGCCCAACCTGGTCGTCGACGTCGCCGGCGCGCTGTTGGGCGTCCCGGTCCCGCTGGGCGGGGCGATGATCGACGTGTTCAACCCGCACACCGGCTCGGTGCCCGCGCTGCCGATCACGGCGATCGCCCCGGGACCGCCGCCGATCCGCTACCTCTGGGCCGTCGTCCTCGTCGTCCCGCTCGCCGTCGCGATCTGGGCCGGGCTGCGGGCCCGGCACTACGACCCGCTGCGCAACCTGCGCCGCGTCGCGATCATCGCGGCGGTGGCCGCCGTCGTCATGTTCGTTGCGACGCTGGCGGCGGCGGGAACCGTCGGCGAGCTCGGCCGTGCGGGCGGCCAGGCGCCGACCGTCGCGCTCTTCACCTTCGGTTGGGTCCTGGTCGTCGGGGCGGTCATCGCCCTGCTGCACGGCTCGCGGGAGGAGACCAAGGCGCAGCGCAGTGCCGCGGCCGCCGCGCTGGCCAGTTCCGCGGTCGTCGGCCACGAGGACGGATTCGACGATGATCCGACGGTCGTGCTGGCGGTCGTCGAGGATGTCGAGCCCGAGGTGCCGACCCCGGCGTTCTACCGGCCCGACGGCGACACGCCGGTCGTCGACGACGTCGAGGACCTGATGTTCTTCGACGACATCGCGCCCGACTAAGATTCCTGTTCGTGGGCCAACGATCCGGGAGCAGCGCGTGAGCGCGCCCGTCGTCGTCCTCGCCTCCGGCGCCGGCTCCCTGCTCGCCGCCCTCCTCGATGCCGCGGCGCTCCCCGATTCCCCCTTTCACGTCGCCGCGGTCGGCGTCGACCGCGACTGCCCCGCCGTGCGGGTGGCCGCCGACCGCGGGGTCGACGTCTTCACCTGTTCGGTCGCCGATTTCGCCGACCGTGGCGCGTGGGACCTCGCCCTGACCGAGCAGACCGCCGCCGCCGGGCCGCAGTGGGTGGTGACCGCCGGATTCATGAAGATCCTCGGTCCCGCGTTCGTCGGCCGCTTCGCCGGCCGGATCGTGAACTCGCACCCGGCGCTGCTGCCCGCGTTCCCCGGTGCCCACGGCGTCGCCGACGCCCTGGCGCACGGCGTGAAGATCACCGGGACCACCGTGCACCTCGTCGACGACGGGGTGGACACCGGGCCGATCCTGGCCCAACAGGCCGTCGCCGTCGAGGACGACGACACCGAAGCCGCGCTGCACGAGCGCATCAAAGAGGTCGAGCGAGTGCTGCTCGCCGACGTCGTCACAGCCCTGACCACCCGCGGGGTGGTCGTCGACGGACGAAAGGCCCGCATCCCGTGAGCGAACAGAAACGCCCCATCCGCCGCGCCCTGGTCAGCGTGTACGACAAGACGGGTCTGGCCGAGCTCGCCACCGCGCTGCACGGCGCCGGCGTCGAGATCGTCTCCACCGGGTCCACGGCCAAGACCATCGCCGCGGCGGGCGTGCCCGTCGTCGAAGTGTCGACGCTGACCGACTTCCCCGAGTGCCTCGAGGGCCGGGTCAAGACCCTGCACCCGCGGGTGCACGCCGGGATCCTCGCCGACACCCGGAAGAAGGACCATCTCGCCCAGCTCGACGACCTGGGCGTCGCGCCCTTCGAGCTCGTCGTGGTGAACCTGTACCCGTTCACCCATACCGTCGCCTCCGGCGCCGCGCCGGACGAGTGCATCGAGCAGATCGACATCGGCGGACCGTCGATGGTGCGCGCCGCCGCCAAGAACCACCCGTCGGTGGCCGTCGTCGTCGACCCGGCCGACTACGCCGACGTCACCGCGGCCGCCGCCGGTGGCGGGTTCACCCTGCCGCAGCGCCAGGCGCTGGCCGCCAAGGCCTTCCGGCACACCGCCGACTACGACGTCGCCGTCGCGTCCTGGATGAGCAGCGTGGTGGCCCCCGACGAGGAGTCGGACTTCCCGGTGTGGGCCGGTGCGACGTGGAACCGCTCGGCGGTGCTGCGCTACGGGGAGAACCCGCACCAGCCGGCCGCGCTGTATGTGAACAACTCCGGTGCGCCCGGCCTCGCGCAGGCCCAGCAGCTGCACGGCAAGGAGATGTCGTTCAACAACTACACCGACGGGGACGCCGCGTGGCGCGCCGCGCACGACTTCACCGCCCCGGCCGTGGCCATCATCAAGCACGCCAACCCGTGCGGCATCGCCGTCGGCGACGACATCGCGCAGGCGCACCGCAAGGCGCACGAGTGCGACCCGGTCAGTGCCTACGGCGGGGTGATCGCCGCCAACCGCGAGGTCAGCGTCGAGATGGCCGAGACGGTGGCGGGGATCTTCACCGAGGTCATCATCGCGCCGTCGTACGCCGACGGCGCCGTCGACGTGCTGGCCGCGAAGAAGAACCTGCGGATCCTCGTCGCCGAGCCGCCGAGCCAGGCGGGCGCCGAAATCCGCCCGGTGTCGGGCGGCATGCTGATGCAGCGGCGCGACGTCCTCGATGCGGAGGGCGACGACCCGAAGAACTGGCGGCTCGTCGCCGGCCCCGAGGCCGACGCGCGCACGCTGGCCGACCTGGAGTTCGCCTGGCGGGCCTGCCGCGCGGTCAAGAGCAACGCGATCCTGCTCGCCACCGACGGCGCCTCCGTCGGCGTCGGCATGGGCCAGGTCAACCGCGTCGACTCGGCGCACCTCGCCGTGCAGCGCGCCGGGGCGCGGGCGGCCGGTTCGGTCGGGGCGTCGGACGCGTTCTTCCCCTTCGCCGACGGCCTCGAGGTCCTGCTCGACGCCGGTGTCCGGGCCGTCGTGCAGCCGGGCGGATCGATCCGCGACGAAGAGGTCATCGCCGCGGCCGAGAAGGCCGGCGTGAGCCTCTACCTGACCGGGGCGCGCCACTTCGCCCACTGAGCACCTTGGCTCGCGGGTAGCGTGGAACCGTGGCATCCAAGACTGCGAAACCCGCGAAGAAGCCGACCGCGACGACCGTCGGGGAGCTGCGCAAGACCGACCACGTCCAGCGCACCATCCGCGATGAGATCCGCAACAACCTCCTGACCGCGCTGCGGGCCGGTGACGACGCCTGGCCGGGGATCGTCGGCCTGGAGTCGACGGTCATCCCGCAGCTCGAACGGTCGCTGCTCGCCGGGCACGACATCGTGCTGCTTGGCGAGCGCGGCCAGGGCAAGACCCGCATCCTGCGGACCATCGCCGGACTGCTCGACGAGTGGACGCCGGTCATCGCCGGGTCCGAGCTGGGCGAGCACCCGTACGAGCCGATCACCCCGGCGTCGCAGCGCCGTGCCGCAGAACTCGGCGACGACCTGCCGATCGAATGGCGCCACCGCAGTGAGCGCTACAGCGAGAAGCTGGCTACGCCGGACACGTCCGTGGCCGACCTCGTCGGCGACATCGACCCGATGAAGGTCGCCGAGGGCCGCAGCCTCGGCGATCCGGAGACCATCCACTTCGGCCTCATCCCGCGCGCCCACCGCGGCATCGTGGCGATCAACGAGCTGCCCGACCTCGCCGAGCGCATCCAGGTCGCCATGCTCAACGTGATGGAGGAGCGCGACATCCAGGTGCGCGGCTACTCGCTGCGACTGCCGCTGGACGTGCTCGTGCTGGCCAGCGCCAACCCGGAGGACTACACCAACCGCGGGCGGATCATCACCCCGCTCAAGGACCGCTTCGGCGCCGAGATCCGCACCCACTACCCGCTGGAGCTGGCCGACGAGGTCGGCGTCATCGAGCAGGAGGCCGATCTGCTGGCCACCGTGCCCGACTACCTGCTGGAGATCCTCGCGCGCTTCACCCGCTACACCCGTGAGAACCCCGCCATCGACCAGCGCTCGGGCGTCTCGGCGCGCTTCGCCATCGCCGGCGCCGAGACGGTGGCCGCCGCGGCCCTGCACCGCAGCGCGGTCCTGGGGGAGGAGGCGCCGGTCGCCCGCGTCGTCGACCTCGAGTCGGTCATCGAGGTGCTGCGCGGCAAGATCGAATTCGAGTCGGGCGAGGAGGGGCGCGAGCTGGAGATCCTGAACCACCTGCTGCGCAAGTCGGTCGCCGACACCGTCCGCCAGCACCTCGGCGGCATCGACCTCGCGCCGATCGTCGCAGCGCTGGAGGACGGGCACCCCGTCGTCACCGGCGACCGCGTTTCCGCGGCCGATCTGCTCGGCTCGCTGCCCGCCGACGAACCGGTCGGCAAGACCGTCGAGGCCATCGCGAAGCGATTCGATGCCGGCAGCGACGGGGAGAAGGCCGCCGCCGTCGAGCTGGCCCTGGAAGGCCTCTTCCTGGCCCGCAAAATCGGCAAGGAGGCCGACGACGACGGTCAGACCGTCTACGGGTAGCCCCATGGTCGAGCGCAGCAGCAGGTTCCACCGGTCCCGGTACGAGAAGTACCGGGGCGGTCCCGATCCGCTCGCACCGCCGCTGGACCTGCGCGAGGCGCTCGACGAGATCGGCGCCGACGTCATGGCCGGCACCTCCCCGCAGCGGGCGCTGCGCGAGCTGCTGCGCCGCGGCACCGACGGGATGCGCGGCCTCGACGAGCTGCGCGAGCAGATCAGCCGCCGCCGCAACGAGTTGCTCAAGAAGCGGAACCTGGACGGCACCTTCGCCGAGATCCGCGAGCTCCTCGACCGGGCCGTGCTGGAGGAGCGCAAACAGCTCGCCCGCGACCTCGACGACGACGCCCGGTTCGCCGAGATGCAGATCGGCAACCTGCCCCCGTCGACGGCGGCCGCGGTGAACGAGCTCGCCGAATACGACTGGCGCAGCCCGTCGGCGCGCGCGGACTACGAGAAGATCCGGGACCTCCTCGGCCGCGAGCTCCTCGAACAGCGCTTCGCCGGGATGAAGGAGGCGCTGGAGGGCGCCGACGAGTCCGACCGCCAGGCGATCACCGACATGCTCGCCGACCTGAACGACCTGCTGGCCAAGCACAACCGCGGCGAGGACACGACCGAGGCCTTCGACGAGTTCATGGCCAAGCACGGCCAGTTCTTCCCGGAGAACCCGGCTGATACCGCCGAACTGGTGGAGTCGCTGGCCAAGCGCAGCGCCGCCGCCCAGCAGTTCTACAACTCGCTCTCGCCCGAGCAGCGCGCCGAACTCGACCAGCTCTCCCAGCAGGCCTTCGGTTCGCCCGAGCTGATGGCCGCGCTGGCCGGCGTCGACGCCCAGCTCCAAATGGCCCGGCCCGACCTGGACTGGGACGGCTCGCAGGGCTTCTCCGGCGATCAGCCGATGGGCTTCGGCGAGGCGGCGGCCGCGATGGCCGACCTGGCCGAGCTGGACCAGCTGGGTGAGGCGATGAGTCAGCAGTACGCCGGCGCCGACCTCGCCGACATCGACCTCGAGGCGTTGGCCCGCCAGCTCGGCCCGCAGGCCGCCGTCGACGCGCGGACGCTGCAGCGGCTCGAACAGGCGTTGCGCGACCAGGGCTTCTTCGAGCGCGGCGTCGACGGCGAGCTGCGGTTGAGCCCGAAGGCGATGCGGCAGCTCGGCCAGTCGGTGCTCGCCGACATCGCCGACCGCCTCACCGGGCGCGGGGAGCGGGCGACACGGCAGAGCGGCCGCCTCGGGGAGCCGACCGGGGCGACTCGGGAGTGGGCCTTTGGCGACACCGAGCCGTGGGATGTCTCGCGCACCATCACCAACGCCGTCATGCGGGAGGCGAGCGCCGGGGAGTTCCGGGCGGGCCGCCCGGTGCGGCTGGACATCTCCGACGTGGAGATCACCGAGACCGAGGCGCGCAGCCAGGCCGCGGTCGTCCTGCTGGTCGACACCTCCTTCTCGATGGAGATGGAGGGCCGGTGGACGCCGATGAAGCGGACCGCGATCGCGCTCAACCACCTGATCTCCACCCGCTTCCGCACCGACGAACTGGAGATCATCGCGTTCGGGCGGGAGGCGCGCACCATCGACGTCGGCGAGCTGGCCGGGCTGTCGCCGCGGATGGAGCAGGGCACCAACCTGCACCACGCGCTGCTCTTGGCGCAGCGGCACCTGCGCCGCCACCCGAATGCGACGCCGGTGGTGCTGATCGTCACCGACGGCGAGCCGACCGCGCACCTGGATCCGTCGGGCCACCCGTTCTTCTTCTACCCGCCGCACCCGGAGACCATCGGGTTGACGGTCGCCGAGCTCGACCACGTCGCGCGGATGGGCGCGCAGGTCACCATCTTCCGGCTCGGCGAGGATCCCGGGTTGGCGATGTTCATCGACAACGTCGCCCGGCGGATCGGTGGCCGGGTCGTCGCGCCCGACGTCGACGGTCTGGGCGCCGCGGTCGTCGGGGACTACCTGCGCGGGCGGCGCGGCTGAACCCGAGCCGTCGTTTGCCGGGTCAGCCGAGCAACACGGCGATGAGCGCGATCACCGGGATCGACAGCAACGTCGTGACCAGGGCCGAATCGCGGGCGAGCGGCTGTCCGCGGCCGTAGCGGATCGCGTAGACCAGCACGTTCTGGGCGGTGGGCAGCGCCGCGATGACGACCTGGGCGAACAGGTGGTGTCCGGACATGCCGAAGCCCCACCGGGCGATCGCATAGGCGAGCAGCGGCATGGCGGCCATCTTCAGCACCGCGGCCAGCGCCACCTCGCGGCGCGACTGGCGGTCCTGCCCGTCGCCGGAGCTGGCCGCCCGCGCCGCGAGGGAGAGCCCGAAGACGAGCAGCGCGAGGGGGACCGACGCCTCGCCCAACATTCGGAACGGGTCGAGCACCGCCTGCGGCGGGTGCCAGCCGAAGCCGGACACGATCAGGCCGGCGACCCCGCCGATCAGGATCGGGTTGGACAGCGGGGTGACGATCGCATCGCGCCAGACCCGGCCGTCGCCGCGCGGCAGCGTGGTCAGGTCGAGGGCGACCAGGGCGATCGGGGAGTACAGCAGGATCTGGAACAGCAGCAGCGGCGCGATGAACGAGCGGTCGTCGAGGACGTAGATCGCGATCGGCACGCCGAGGTTGACGCTGTTGACGTACGACGAGGACAGCGCCCCGATCACGAGGTCGGCGGTGGGGCGGCGCAGCCAGAGGCGCGCGATGAGCGCGTACACCAGGCCGATCGTCAACGCGGTGCCGCCGGCGACGACCAGCGTCGACGAGAAGACGTCGCGCAGGTTGGCGGTGACCAGCGAGTGGAAGAGCAGCGCCGGGGTGCACACGAAGAATACGAGCCGGGACAGCACGTCGGTGGCCGTCGGACCGAGGGTTCCGGCGCGGCCGAGGACGAAGCCCGCCCCGACCACGAGGAAGATGACGGTGAATCCCGAGATGACGCCGGACACCGCAGGAAGCCTAGAATAAAGCCGACGACGCCTCCACCCGAGCCGGACTGAATCGAGAACAAACGCGATGACCAACCCCAACGACCCGGCCGGTCGCGAAGAGTCGGCGGACCAGGACGAGTGGACGGCGGTCAACCTGCCCGACGATCAGCCGCAGCAACCCGCCTATCCGCCGCCCCCGCAGCCGCCCGTCGCACCGGTGCCGCCGGGCTATGACGCCGCGGGCGGTTACCCGCCCCCGGCCCCGGGCTACCCGACCTCCGGTTACCCAGCCGCGCCGACGCCCGATCCCTACGCCGCGGCCTACGGCTATCCGGCGTACCCCGCCGGGCCGGCCAAGACCAACGGCATGGCCATCGGCTCGCTGGTGACCGGTCTGCTCGGCCTCGGCTGCTGCTTCCCGGCCCCGATCGCCATTCTCCTGGGCATCCTCGCGCTGCAGCAGGCCGGCCAGGACCCGGCGCCCAACTCGGCGGACAAGCCGATGGCCTGGGTCGGGATCGGCCTCGGCGCCTTTGCGATCTTGTTCTTCTTCGTCGTCATCGGGCTGCGATAGTCGTTTTGGCCCAGGGCGCGCGCGGATGTATCCTGGTCGGGTTGCGCGCCCACCCGTGGCACCGCCCGGGGATGCCGGCGCAATCGCACAGACTTGAGTGAAAGAGGGGCAGAACCATGGCCGTACCGAAGCGCCGCATGTCGCGGTCCAACACCCACAGCCGCCGTTCGCAGTGGAAGGCCGACAACCCGCAGCTGCAGGAGGTCAAGGTCAACGGCGTGCCGCAGCGCCTGCCGCGCCGTCTCGTGAAGGCCGCCGAGCTCGGCCTGATCGACATCGACCGCCGCTAGTCCGCGACGCAGAACCCAACACGGGGGCGCCCACACATCGGTGTGGGCGCCCCCGTGTTCTGCGCTGTGACGGGCGTCAGTTCTTCTGCGCGATGACCTTGTTCACCAGGCGGACGACGAAGTTCGGCCCGATCTTGCTGGCGTTGTTCAGCAGCGTCGTCTGGGTGCCGACCGAGTAGTGCGTGCGGTGGATGGCCTTGTCGGCGACCTTCGGGTGCACCGACGTCCAGACCCGTTCGGCAACCTGCTCGGGGGTGATCCGGATGCCCAACTTCTGGGCCGACTTCGTGTCGGCGTCGGCGAGGGCGGTCTTGGCCCACAGCGGCCAGATGGCGACGACGCGGATGTCGTCCTTCTGCCACTCGAGCTCCAGCGCCTCGGTGAGGCCGACGACGTAGAACTTGGCGGCCGAGTAGGTCGCGATGTCGGGCTGGCCGTAGATGGCCGACGCCGACGCGATGTTCACCAGGTGTGACCCCGGCGTCGCCTTCAGGTAGGGGTAGGCGGCCTGTGCGCCGAGCGTGACGCCGAGGACGTCGATGTCGATCTGCGCCTGCACCGCCTCGGGCGAGATTGCGTCGAGACGACCGCCGACGAGGATGCCCGCGTTGTTGTCGAGCACGTCGAGCTGACCGCCGGTGTGGGCGGTGAAGTCGGCCAGCGCCTTCTCCCACTGTGCCGCCTTGCGCACGTCGAGCTTGCCGGTGATGAACTCCGGGTGCTCCTTCTTGACCGCCTTGAGGGCGTCGGCGTCGACGTCGTAGACACCGACGGTCCAGCCTGCGGCGCCGAAGCGCTTCGCGGTGGCCAGGCCGATGCCGGCGGCGCCGCCGGAGATGAAGATGGAGGGCATGCGTCCTGCCTTCGGGTAGTACGGGATGAGAATCGGTCATCTGAGGTTGTCATAGTTACCGACCGGTAGCCAAGCATCGGGTCACGATTGGGCGTCATTACCCGGTCATTACCTGCGCCCGGCGGGCGCCATTGGTAACTTCTGCCTGTTCACCAACCACGATTTTCGGGAGCCGAAATGACTCAGCCGCCCATCGATCCGGGCCAGCAACCGCCGCACGTTCCGGGCCAGCAGCCCGGCGCCTACCCGCCGCCCCCGCCCCCCGGGGGCTACGCCCCGGTTCCCGGCGCACACCCGTTCAGCGTCGGCGACGGCTTCAGCTGGGCCTTCAACAAGTTCGGCAAGAACTGGGTGCCGCTGGTCCTGGCGACCCTGGTGATGTTCATCATCATGGGCATCATCAACGGCGTCTTCAGCGGCATCGCGGGCGCCCTGGCCGACACCAGCAGCAGCGTGGTGGACACCGACGACGGCTTCAGCGCCGTCTTCTCGACCTCGGGCTTCACCGCGGGCAGCTGGATCATGACGATCCTCGGCATGATCGTGTCGCTGATCGTCGGCGGCTACGTCGCCGCGGCCTACTGGAACGGCATCCTGAAGATCGCCGACGGCCAGCAGGTCACCTTCGGCTCCTTCTTCCAGCCGCGCAACGTCGGCCAGGTCATCATCGCCTCGGTGCTGTCCGGCCTGATCATGATGATCGGTTTCGCGGCGTGCTTCCTGCCCGGCCTGGTCGCCGCGATCTTCCTGTACTTCACGACCATCGCGGTGGTGGACCACAACCTGAAGGGTCCGGACGGGCTGTCGGCCAGCTTCAACGTCGTCAAGGCCAACTTCGGCCCGGCGTTGCTGACCGCCCTGCTCGCCTGGGTGACCGTTGCCGTCGGCCTGCTGCTCTGCGGTGTCGGTGCGCTGGCCGGTGCCCCGATTGCGGCGCTGCTCGTGGCTTACGCCTGGCGGCACCTCACCGGCGGCTACGTCGCGCCGCAGACGCAGTAGCCTTCGCCAGACCCACTTCGGGCCCCCGCCAGATTCGGCGGGGGCCCGAATTCTGTTCGTACGGATAGGGTTGGTGGGCGAACCCCCCCGATCAAACAGAGGAAGCACCGATGACCCAGCCGACCGGCGACGCCTACCCGGCCCACGTTGGCGCGAGTGAGCCCCAGCAGACCGCCTACCCGGTCCACCCGGATCCCAATGCGACGCCGTACAGCATCGGCGGGGCCTTCAGCTGGGCCCTGTCGAAGTTCTCGGCGAACGCGGTCGGCCTCGTCGGGGGAGCCGCGGTCCACACCCTGCTCCTGGCGCTCGGCCCGGCCATTGCGGCCGGTGGCGCCTTTCTGTTTGCCGACAGCTTCTCCATCGAATCCGGCGGGGGCGGCACCTATGAGGAGTTCACCGACTGGTCGCTGACCCCGGGCAGCTACGTCGCCATCGCCTTCGGCCTGCTGGTGACACTGCTGCTGACCGCCTACTCGCTCAGCGCCTACATCGGCGGCGTCGTCGACATCGCCAACGGGCAGCTGACGACCTTCGGATCCTTCTTCCGGCCGCGGAACTACGCGAAGGTGCTCGGCACCGTCGTGCTGCTGTCCCTGGCGTTGGCCCTCGGCTCGCTCGTCTTCCTCGTCGGCGCGGTCGTCGTGGTCTTCCTGTTCTGGTTCGCCATCCCGATCGTCGTCGACCGCGGCGTCGGCCCGTGGACCGCGCTCAAGCAGAGCGCATCGCTGGTGCGCGCCAACTTCGGCGAGTCGCTGGTGACGGCCCTGCTGGTCGGCATGGTGTGGGTCGTCGGCAACAGCGCCTGCGGCGTTTTCGTCATCGTCACCGCCCCGATCGCCACCCTGATCGCCGTCTTCGCCCTCCGCCGCTTCGCCGGCGACACGATCGCACCCTAGGAGCCCGCATGACCCAGCCGCCCGTCCCCCCGCAGGAGCCGTCGGTGACGCCGCAGCCGCCGATTCCGCCCGCCGCCCCGGCGGGGCCCGCCGGCTACGGCCCGCCCGCCTACCACCCGTCGACCGATCCCAACGCGGTGCCGTTCGGCATCGACGTCGGCTTCAAGTGGGCCTGGTCGAAGCTGACGTCGAACGCGGCCGGGCTCATCCTCGGCGGCCTCGTGCTGCTGCTCGCGTCGAGCATCGGCGCCATCCTCGCCGCCGTCGGAGCGGTGATGATCCTCTCCAGCGGCGACGTCGACCCCGACGGCACCCTGCACCCCGACTTCGGTTCGGGCGCCGCGATCACCGGCTTCGTCTTGGCCGTGCTCGGCGTGATCGCCCTGCTGGTCGCCTCGGCGTACCTGAGCAGTGCGTACACCGGCGGCCTGCTCGACATCGCCAACGGCGTGCCCACGACGGTCGGCTCCTTCCTGCGCCCGCGCCGACTGGGCACGGTGTTCGTGCTGCTGATGCTGCAGTTCCTGGCCACGATGGTCGGCCTGCTCTTCTTCTGCGTCGGCGCCATCGTCGTCGGCTTCTTCCTGATGTTCTCGGTGCTGGCCGTCGTCGACCGCGGCGTCGGCGCCGTCGACGGGATGAA
Organism: Gordonia sp. (in: high G+C Gram-positive bacteria); assembly: GCF_047602025.1. GTDB lineage: Bacteria > Actinomycetota > Actinomycetes > Mycobacteriales > Mycobacteriaceae > Gordonia. Next base: position 628,591 of record NZ_JASGII010000001.1, read on the forward strand.
GGCGAGCGTGTCGATCGTGCGCGCCCGGCTCGGCGATTCCTTCCTGCTGTGGTTGGTCGTCTTCGCGCTGTCGGCGGTCCTGGGGATCTTCGCCTTCCCGTTCGTTCAACTGCTGACCGTGTACGGCTACCGGCGATTGGCCAACCAGCCGATCGCCCCGTGATCACCGTCTGGGCGATCCTCGGCCAATTCTCAGGCGCACTGGGATAAGAAGTAGTCATGCGGATTCTTGTGGTTGACGACGACCGTGCGGTGCGCGAGTCGCTGCGCCGGTCCCTGACCTTCAACGGCTACACCGTCGAGACCGCCGGCGACGGGCTCGAAGCCCTGGAGAAGGTCGTGGCGCAGCGCCCCGACCTGCTCGTCCTCGACGTGATGATGCCGCGGATGGACGGCCTCGAAGTGTGTCGGCGCCTCCGCTCGGCCGGCGACGACCTGCCGATCCTCGTGCTAACCGCGCGCGATTCGGTCTCCGAGCGCGTCTCCGGCCTCGACGCCGGCGCCGACGACTACCTCGCCAAGCCGTTCGCCCTCGAGGAGCTGCTGGCCCGGCTGCGCGCGCTGCTGCGCCGCACCGGCCCCGACGAGGAGGACTCCGAGGCGCTCGAGTTCGAGGACCTGCGGCTCGACCCGGTGACCCGCGACGTCACGCGCGGCGAGCGGGCGATCAGCCTGACCCGCACCGAGTTCGCGCTCCTGGAAATGCTGATGGCCAACCCGCGCCGGGTGCTCTCGCGCAGCCGCATCCTCGAAGAGGTGTGGGGCTACGACTTCCCGACATCGGGCAACGCGCTCGAGGTCTACGTCGGCTATCTGCGCCGCAAGACCGAGGCCGACGGTGAGCCGCGCCTGATCCACACCGTGCGCGGCGTCGGCTACGTGCTGCGGGAGACGCCGCCCTGAGCGTCTGGACCGACATCCGGCGATGGTCGCAGCGCCACCGCGAGGAGGTCGCGCACCGCGAGATGCGGGAGCCGTTCGCGCTGACCCGCTCGGCTTCGCTGACCACCCGCGTCGCCCTGCTCTCGGCGACCGTCGTCGCCGTCTCGGTGTCGCTGATGGCCGCCGCGGCGTACTTCGTCGTCTACCGCGCCATGTACAACGACGTCGACCGACAGCTGGAGAGCCGCGCCGACGGCATGACCGCACTCTCGCGCACCGGCGCGCTGGCCGGCAATCCGCAGCGCGTCGTGTCCGGCGCGGTGTTCTCGACGAACATCTCGGTCGCCCTGATCCGCCCGGACGGGCAGACCTTCCTGGTGGGGTCGGTGCCCTTCGACGCGGCCGAGCGCCGGATCGTGCGCAGCACCAACCGCCCGGGGCAGCACAACCAGAGCCTGCGCACGGTGGGGGACCAGCGCGTGCTGGCCCGCAAGCTCGACCAGGGCTACGGCCTGATCATGTCGCAGAGCCTGCTGCACACCGAGCGGGTCCTCAAGCGGCTGGCCTGGGTGCTCCTCGTCGTCGGCGGCGGCGGCGTGGCGCTGGCGGCGCTGGCCGGCACCACGGTGGCGCGCACGGGCCTGCGGCCGGTGTCCCGCCTGACCCGTGCGGCCGAGCGGGTCGCCCGGACCGAGGTCCTCGACCCCATCCCGGTGACCGGCAACGACGAGTTGGCCCGGCTCACCGAGGCGTTCAACACGATGCTGGCCGCGCTGCAGAACTCGCGCGACAAGCAGGCGCGGCTGGTCGCCGACGCCGGCCACGAACTCAAGACGCCGCTGACGTCGCTGCGCACCAACGTCGAGTTGCTCATCGCTTCGGCCGAACCGGGCGCCCCGGCGGTCCCACTGGCCGACATGATCGAGCTGCGGAGCGACATCGTCGCGCAGATCGAGGAGCTGTCCACCCTGGTCGGAGACCTCGTCGACCTGTCCCGGGAGGACGCCCCCGAGGTCGTGCACGAGGAGATCGACATGGTCGACATCGTCGAGCGCAGCCTCGAGCGCGCTCGCCGCCGCCGCAACGACGTCGAGTTCGTCGCCGACACGGAGAGCTGGTACGTCTACGGCGACAGCGCCGGCCTGGCCCGCGCCGTGCTCAACATCCTCGACAACGCCGCCAAATGGTCGCCCGGCGGCCGCGACGTCGAGGTCAAGCTCCGCCAGACCGCGGTGAACTCGGCGGAGCTGACCGTCGCCGACGCGGGTCCGGGCATCCCGCCGGAGGACCGCGAGCTGGTGTTTGAGCGGTTCTACCGGTCCGACGACGCCCGCACGATGCCCGGCTCCGGCCTGGGCCTGGCGATCGCGGCGCAGGTCGTGCAGCGCCTCGGCGGAACCGTCACCGCCGGCCAGTCGCACCTGGGCGGCGCGCTGATCACCATGACACTCCCGGGGCATCCGATCCCGGTGGAACCTCCGCGCGTTGTCGTTCGTCAGTAAGGTGGAGACACCGAAACACCTGAGAGGCAGCGCAGTGACGCAACCCCCCAACCCCTCCTCGCCCAACTCGCCGTGGCAGTCGTCCGGCACGCCCGGGCAGGTCCCGCCGCAACCCGGCACGACACAGCCGGGAATCCCGGTGCCGCCCGCACCGGGTGAGTACTCGGCACCGGTCGACTACGCCGCCCCGGCTCCCGTCGCGCCGCCGACCGCCAAGCGCGGCGGCCGCAAGGTGGCGCTGGCCACCGGCGCCGTCGTCCTCGCGCTGGCCTCCGGCGGAGTCGGCGGCGTCGTCGGCGCCAACCTCGACCGCAACAACCCGCCCGCCGTCGGCGGCGACCTGCAGCGCGACGGCGAGCCGCAGGCCCAGCCGCCGGCCCCCGAGGGCAGCGTGCAGGCCGTGGCCGACAAGACGCTCCCGTCGGTGGTGTCGATCCTGGCGACCGTCGGCACCCAGCAGGGCGAGGGCTCGGGCGTGATCCTCAACGCGGACGGCACGATCCTCACCAACAACCACGTCGTCGCACTCGGCGCCAAGGCGGCGCGCGGCCCGCAGGGCGGACCCGAGCCGAAGATCACCGTCGTGTTCCACGACGGCTCGCGCGCGACGGCCAAGCTCCGCGGCTACGACGAGATCTCCGACATCGCGGTGCTCGAGGTCAAGAACAAGCCGAACCTGCAGCCGATCACCATCGGCTCGTCGAAGAACCTCGCCGTCGGACAGGACGTCATCGCGATCGGCTCGCCGCTCGGCCTGGCCGGCACCGTGACCACCGGGATCATCTCGGCGCTCAACCGCCCGGTGTCGACGTCGCGCGTCGGCGACAACACGTCGGTGATCGACGCCATCCAGACCGACGCCGCGATCAACCCCGGCAACTCCGGCGGCGCCCTGGTCAACGCGCGCGGCGCGCTGATCGGCATCAACACCGCCATCGCCACCCTCGGCGGGCGCGACCCGAACGGCGGGCAGCGCGCGTCGGGCAGCATCGGCCTCGGCTTCGCGATCCCGATCGACCAGGCCATGCGGGTCGCCGATCAGCTCCGCAAGACCGGCAAGGCCGATCACCCGAGCCTGGGCGTCACCGTCGGGGCCGCCTCGACCACCGACGACCAGACGCAGTCGGGCGCGCGGGTGAAGGATGTCGTCAAGGGCGGCGCGGCCGCAGTCGCCGGCATCCCCAGCGGCGCGGTGATCTCGAAGCTCGGCGGACGGACCATCGCCGGTGCCGACGACCTGGTGGCCGCGGTGCGCTCGTTCTCGCCGGGCGACGTCGTCGACGTTACCTACACGGTGAACGGCAAGACCGAGACCAAGAAGGTCAAGCTGCAGACCCTGCCCACCAACTAGGAGCCAGGCAATGACCGGATCGACCTTCGACGAGACCACGCGCGACGACTCCGTGGCCGACGCCGCCGCGCGCGCGGCCGCCGCCTCCAGTGATCGCGAGACCGTCGCTGCCCGCGCCCTGGTCGTGGTAGTCGCCGACGACCACCAGGACTCCGACGGGCTCGGCGCCCTGGTCGGCGAACTCCTCGAGGAGGCCGACTTCCACGTCGACGCGACGGTCGTCGTGTCCGGTGACGAGGTGGAGATCCGCAACGCGTTGAACACCGCGGTCATCGGCGGCGTCGACGTCGTCATCTCGGTCGGGGGAGTGGGCGTGCGCGCCCGCGACGTCGCCCCCGAGGCGACCGAACCGTTGCTCGACCGGCGGTTGCCGGGCATCGAGGAGGCGGTCCGCTCGTCAGGCCTGGCCGCCGGAGCCACCGACGCGGGCCTGTCCCGCGGCCTGGCCGGCATCTCCGGGCAGACGCTCGTGGTCAACCTCGCCGACTCCCGCTCGGCCGTGCGCGACGGCATGGCGACCATCACGATGCTCGCCCACCACGTCATCGACGACATCACTGAGTTCTGAGGGCGCACCGGTGACCGAGGACCCGGCCAAGGCCGATCCCGCTGCCGACGATGCGTCGGCGGAACCGGACTGGAAGCGGCGGGCCCGGCTCGACGCGGTCTTCGGCGGTGACGAGCCGGACCCGGAGGCCCCGCGAACCGGGGGACACGGGGCCGACTGGTATCGGTCAAATCGGCCGCCGCACCATTCCTGACCAGGTATGCGGGTATTCTTACGTGTTTGGATGAAGGTAAACCGTTGGTATAGCTTTGCCGACGGGCACCGACTGGTGCGAGAAGGGTGAAGATGAGCGTGAAGCGTCGTCCGTCGCGATGGGCGGGTGTGACGGTGGCGTTGGCCACCGCGGCCGCGGTGACGGTGTCGGGACTGGGCGCGGGCGACGCGGATGCGTTGCGCCTGCCGGCCGGCAAGAAGAAGTCCACCGGGATCGACGGCCAGGTCGTCCTCCTCAAGCGCTCCGCCGAGTACGTCTTCCCGCAGCCGAGTGAGGCGCGCAACGGCGCCGGTCGCTCCACGCGTGTCTCGGGCACCTACACCGCGCGGATCAACCGCGGCGGCGGCAACGTCCAGGTCGGCTACCTCGTCGGCTGCCAGGTCAACATCGGCGGCCTCGACATGGGGTTGTCCGGCGGCTTCTACGGCCTGGCGGCTCCGGTGCCGCTGGTCAACGGCACAATCTCGTTCCCGCTGCAGCCCGGCCAGATCCAGGTGGTCCAGGCGCTGTCGAAGAACTTCTACCGCAAGGTCGTGAGCATCCAGCTCTCCGGCGTGGAGATCGCCGTGCAGAGCTGCGGCGGGTTCGCCCAGGCGCGCTCGTTCATCAAGGTGCTGGCCGCCGAGGACTACAGCACCGCCAGCGGCACGGTCAGCGGCAAGAGCACGGCCATCCAGACCACCCTCTACGGCAAGCCGTTCAGCCTCGGCTGACCCGCAGCAAAAGGAACCTTGGACCAGATGAACTCCTTGCGAACCGGCGCTCCGCGCCGGGCGGTCGCCGGCGTCGCCCTCGTGCTCGCCGCCGCGACCGCGACGATGGCCGCGGCGCCCGGCGCGGACGCCCGCCGCCTGCCCGGCGGCTCGATCAACAAGAAGCTGGTCGACGGTTCCACCGTCAAGGCCCGCCTCTACGACGAGGGCGTGCGCTACCACCGCGGCAACGTCGCCAACATCGGGACCAGCCGCGAGGTGTGGGTGTCGGGCAAGATCGTCGCCAACATCGGCGGCGGTGCCAAGGGTGCGCACATCTACGGCGGCTACGTCGTGGGTTGCCAGGTGAACCTCATCGGGGTTGACGGCAACGGCAACGCTGGTAACAACCCCTGGATCCCCAACGGCGGCATGATGGGCAACTCCGGCACGACGCTGCACATCGGCCCCGGCCAGGCCGGCTGGGTGCCGATCATCCAGGCCGTCCCGCAGGCCGGCGGCAACCCGCTCAACACCTTCACCTTCCGAGGCAACCGCGGTGGCCTCGCCTATAGCCAAGAGGGTTTCCGCGTGAACGGCTGTGCCGGGCACGCGTCGGCCCGAGCCCGATTCACCATCGAGGTCGAGACCGAGACGGTGCGCGCCCAAGTCGTCCTGTGGGGGAAGCCATTCACCCTCGGCGGCTGATGGGCCGACACAACCACAACTAGGCAACACCCCGGCGCCGCAGCAGCGGTGACGCAGCCGGCGACGATCCCAGCGATCGTCGTGGGCCTATTCGGTGATGCCGAAGACGATGCTTTGAGGAGCACACATGACCACGACGCGACAGGCACTCCTGGCCGCACCATTGCTGGTGGCCGGCCTGAGCCTCGGCACCACCACCGCATATGCCGATCCCGCGCCCGCGCCGGGCGCCACCCAGCCGGTCAACCCCGGCTCGAAGCTGTGGGACCAGATCAAGAACGGTCTCGGCGGCGGAAACAACCAGGGCCACGGCCACGACGATCACGATCACGACGGCGACGGCCACGATGACCACGACCACGATGATCACGACCACGACGGCGACGGCCACGACGATCACGACGGCCACGACCACGAGGGCGGCACCGGCGGCACCGGTGGCATCCCCGGTGGCACCGGAGGGTCGACCGGCGGCGGGCACAGCTGCAATGACGGCCACGGCCACTGCGACAACAACAGCACCGCCGGCGGCGGCATGGGCGGCGGTGGCGGCGGCGGCCACAACCACGGTCACGGTCACGACCACAGCGGTCACAACCACGGCTCGACCGGGCCGGGCAGCGCCTACGGCGAGCGTGGCAACGCCCTCGACGACGAGTCGCCGGTGTGCAAGAAGGCGAAGAAGCGCGGCAAGCGGGTCGTGAAGTGCGCCCCGCCGCGCCGCGGCTCGACCCCGCCGCCCCCGCAGCGGTCGGCGCCCCAGCACGGTCACGACCACCACGACCACGACGGTCACGACCACCACGGGCACAGCCACTAGCGCAACGGAGCAAACTGGCAATCCCCTGTGCATCGCCGTCAGGGTGCCTGAAGTTCCTGGAAATGGGTCAACTGTCCAGCTAGCGTCGAAGGCGTAGGAAATGGTCGGGACAACGAAAGGGATGTCACCATGCGTCACCACTACGGCCCTCGCCGCTACTACGGCCCGCGCCGCTACTACGGACCCCGCGGCCCGCGCGGCTACTACGGTCCTCGCCGCTACTACGGCCCGCGCCGGTACTACGGCCCGCGCCCGCGCTACTGGGGTTCGTACTGACCCAGCGCTTCCCTAGCGGAAGCGGATTCGACCACCGGATGAAGACTCCCTGCTTCTCCGGTGGTCGAATCTTATTAGGCTGACAAGAGATCGCGGCGCCGCCAGGCGGCCCGCACCCCGACCCGAGGATCAGATGGCCCGCAACCGCATGAGGCTCTTCCCGTCCGCTCGGGGCGCTCACCGCGCCCCCGATCGCTTCGACGAGGATGGCGACTTCGACTGGGCCGAGCAGGCCATGATCGACGAGTCGATCGGCGATGACGCGGTTTCCTGGGACGTCGAGCGCTGGCAGCAGCAGGATGGCGAGCCGCTGCCCGACGCCATGCTGGTGCCGCCCGCGACCCCGTTGCACGTGTTGGCCGCGATTCGCCGGTTCCGCCCGTACATGAAGGGCCTCTACGGCCGCCTGGTCCTCGGTATCATCCTGCAACTGGTCGACCTGCTGGCCAACGTCGCCAGCATCGCGCTGTTCGCGACGATCGTCGACAAGGTGCTTGTGCCCGGCGGCAAGTTTGAGAACCTCGCCCAGCCGATGACCCTGTGGATCGCGGTGACCCTCATCGGCGCGCTCGCCTCCTATTTCGGCGAAGTCCTCACCGGTGTCGTCGCCGAGCGCATGGTCATGCGCGTGCGCGACGACCTCTACGAGCACACCCAGCAGCTGGCTCCGCACGTGCGGCGCAAATACCCCTCCGGTGATCTGATCGCCCGGCACAGCGGCGACGTCGAGTCGACCGAGCACCTGGTGTCCTCGGCCGTCGTCGACGCGACGTTGGCCGTCATCTCGGTCATCGTCTATGCGGCCGCGGCGCTGAAGGCCGACTGGAAGCTCGCCATGGTCGCCTTCGTGCTGGCGCCCATCCTGGCGATCATCTCGCGGTGGTTCGGCGTCGTACTCAAACGCGTGTCTCGCCGCGAGCGGATCGCCAACGGCAAGATCAGCGCCCTGGTCGCCGAGGGCGTCGACAACTCGCTGGCCATCCAGGCAGACAACCAGGGGCCCGCCGACCGGCGTCGAGTGCGAGCCCAGTCGCTCGAATGGATGCGGGCGCGCGTCACCGAGATCAAGGCAGGCGAGATCTACGGCCAGGCCGTGGCCATGGTCGAGTTGTTCGTCATGCTCGGCGTCCTCGTCCTCGGGGCCTGGCAGATCACGCACGGCCACACCACCCTCGGTGCGCTGATCGCCCTCACCGGCTATCTCGGCCAGCTGTACCCGCAGATCCAATCCCTGGGCAGCCTGGCGGTCTCCATCACCACCGCGACGGCCAGCGCCGAGCGTGTCGCCCAGGTCCTCGACGAGCCGATCGCCATCGCCGACGACGAGGTCGACACCGACCCCGAGTCCGAGCTGCCGGTGCCCGCCGCGCTGCCCGTGCACACCAAGGGTGGGGTGCCGGTGGCCTTCGAACACGTCGACTTCGCCTACCCAGACTCGGGCACCAAGGTCTTCGACGACTTCAACCTCGACTTGGGCGCGGGCGAGTTCGTCTCCCTCGTCGGACCGAGCGGCGCCGGCAAGACGACCGTCACGCACCTGCTGCTGCGGTTCTACGACCCGGACTCGGGCACCGTGCGGATCGACGGCACCGACCTGTCGACCGAATCGCTCACCGCGGTCCGCAACCACATCACCCTGCTGCCGCAGCGGATCGCGATCTACCGCGGCACGATCGCCGACAACATCCGGTTCTCCTGCCCCGGCGCCTCGCGCGAGGAGATCGTCGCCGCCGCCCGTGCCGCCGACGCACACGACTTCATCGTGGGCCTCCCCGACGGCTACGACACCGAGCTGCGCGACGCCGGTGCCAACCTGTCCGGCGGCCAGCGACAGCGGATCGCCCTGGCGCGCGCCTTCCTGCGCGACACCCCGGTGCTGATCCTGGACGAGCCGACGACCGGCCTGGACGCGGCCACCACCGAGCGCGTCCTGGAGCCGATGATGCGGTTGGCGACCTCGCGCACGACCATCCTGATCACGCACGACGCGGAGCTGGCGGCCAAGGCGCCGCGCGTCGTCGAATTGACCCCCGTCGCAGACGCGTCGGACGACCGACCCGCCCGGCGGGCCGAGGGAGAGGGAGTCCAATGAAGAACTGGAAGCTGACGGCGGCGCTCTCCGCGCCGATCCTCGCCGCCGGTGTGCTGATGGGCGGCGGCGCCGTCTACGCCGCACCGGGTGACGGCGGCGGCAACGGTGGCGGCGGCGGCAATTCCGGCGGCCCGAGCGGCGGTGGTGGCAACCACGGCGGCCCCAGCGGCGGCGGTGGCGACCACGGCGGCCCGAGCGGCGGCGGTGGGCACCAGGGCGGTCCGGGCGGCGGCCTGGGCGGCGATGGTGGCCGAGGCGGCGACGGCGGTCGCGGCGGTGAGCACGGCGATCGCGGTGGTGACGGCGGCCGGGGCGGCCACGACCATGGGGATCGGGGCCCGCGCGGCGATCGCGGTGACCGGGGCGATCGCGGCGACCGTGGCGACCGCGGTGACCGGGGCAATCGCGGTGACCGTGGCCATCGGGGCGATCGCGGACATCGCGGCGACCGTGGCCACTGGGGCGATCGCGGCCCGCGCGGCCCGCGCCACGACCACCGCCACCCGCGGGGCAACGGCCCGTGGTACGACCCCAACCCGTACAACCGGCCGCACCGGCACAACCCGCGGCAGCGGCCACCGCACTACGGCCCGCAGTACTGGCCCGAGAACAACCGGCGCTACCGCGAGATGCGTCGGCAGTACCGCGGTCACTACCACTACTACGGCCCGTGGGCGGTCCCGCGCAGCTGGAGCTAGTCGGCCATGACTGATTCGGCCCCCGTCCACGTGTGGACGGGGGCCGAATTCTGTCTGTGCCCGCTAGCGCGAGTGGCGGCCGGGGTGGTCCGGCGGCAGGTCCGGATCGGGGTACCCGGGGTAGCCGCCGTCGGAATACCCCGTGTCGGAGTAGCCACCGTCGTCGTAGCCACCGGCCTGGTAGCCGCCGCCGGCCGGCGGCGGCACGGGCGGCTGCGAGCCGGTGGGGTAGCCGCCGCGCGGCTGGTAGGCGCCGGGTGCGGGCGGGGGAGTGCCGACCGGGGGCTGCGAGCCGGTGGGGTAGCCGCCGCGCGGCTGGTAGGCGCCGGGTGCGGGCGGGGGTCCGCCGACCGGGGGCTGCGAGCCGGTGGGGTAGCCGCCGGCGGGGCGGATCATCGGCGCGGCATCGGCCTTGGCCTTCGCGTCGGCCTTCGCGTCGGCGTCAGGATCCATCAGGTTGCGGATCTCGGTGAGCAGCGAGACCTCGGTGTCCTCGTCCTTGTCGCCACCGGACACCAGGCCGGACAGCTTGTTGTACGGCAGCACGATGATGAAGTAGACGACGGCGGCCACGATCAGGAAGTTGATCGCCGCGGTGATCACCGCGGAGAGGTCGACGTAGTTCAGCGCGCTGGTGACGTTGGTGTTGTCCTTGGCGAGCCGGCATTCGCCGATGCAGAAGCCGAGGCCCTTGACGGCGTTGGGGTCGTTGCCGCCGAACGAGTTGATCAGCGGCTGGATGACCTTCTCGGTGAAGGCGGTGACGATCGCGGTGAACGCGGCGCCGATGATGACCGCCGTCGACAATTCGACGACGTTCCCGCGAAGGATGAAGTCCTTGAAGCCTTTGAACACTGTGAGCCCCTCTCTCGGTATGCACAGTCTGTTTTTCGCCAAGCGTCCCGACCCGAAGACGCAGCACAGTTGGCTGAATCGTAAACCCGGACCCCCACCAGGTCTGTCGTCTGACTTCGAATGGTTGTTTCATCGTGTGCAATCCGAGACGTTGCCGAATCAACCTCCCATCAGTGGATGACGACGGTCAGTGCCGTGGTCAGACCCGCTGCCGCCACCCGGTTGGCGGCCGTCGATCCCATTGCCAGCAACACCGGCGATCCGCTCTCCCGGCGCCCGGGCTTGGCGCCGCGGCCCAACGCCACGACCGCCCCCTCGGCGACGACGACCGGCGGATCGCCCGCCCCGCCCTTGGTGAGGACGTCGACGACGTCACCGGGCTCCAGGAGGTCGGCGGTTCCGGTGTCGGCGAGGTGGACCGGGACGAGCCGGGCGCGCGGATCCCCGACCAGGCGGCGCGGCAGTCGCGAGCCGAGCAAGCGCGAGTCGGTGAGGATCTCCCCGCGCCGGACGGCCGAGGTCACCGTGCGGCCGCGGGCGTCGGCCGACAGCGCGAGGGCGCCGTCGGGAACGATCTCGGGGCGCACGCGCAATACCGCGACGTCGTCGGCGGTCAGCGGCGCCCCCGGCCGCAGGTCGCGGGTCGCGACGACCACCGCGTCGCCGGGCGCCGCGCGCCGATCGGCGAGGAACGCACCCAGGGCCGCGAGCACCAGCAGGGCCGCGATAGCGCGTCGGACGAGGATCGACCGGGTCCAGCCCGGGCGCACCGCCCGGCGCGCGCGATCGCGCCAGCGCGGTGCCAGCTCGTGCCCCCGGCGGGGGCGTGTGCGCCGATCAGCCATGGGACGAACGTAGGCCGTCCCACCGTCGTGGCCCCTGCGGATGGCCCGGCTCCGCCAGTGGCCTGTGGACGCCTCCGGTCTGTGGATTGCCGCCGCGGACGGGCCGCGCTGGCACTCGGAATGAATGAGTGCCAGCGTCGGTTAGAATCAGCGAGTAACACGACGATCCGTGGAGGTTCCCTCGTGCCCACCTACTCCTACGCCTGCACGAAGTGCGACAACAAGTTCGACATCGTGCAGTCCTTCTCCGACGACGCGCTCACCGAGTGCCCGGAGTGCAAGGGCAAGCTGCGCAAGCTGTTCAACAGCGTCGGCATCGTCTTCAAGGGCAGCGGCTTCTACCGGACCGACTCGCGAGCGGGCTCGGTGAAGGCCGACTCGGGCGACTCCGGCTCCTCGTCGGGCGAGAAGTCGTCGTCGAGCGAGAAGTCCTCGTCGACGGAGAAGTCGTCGTCGAAGTCGAAGTCCGCCGACAAGTCCTCGTCGAAGTCGAGCGGCTCCACCAAGTCGGCCTAGCCGCCGACGCGGGTGAACCCCCCGGTCGGCGTCAGCACCCAGTCCATCGGCACGTCGGTCGGTTCGGCCGGCAACTCGGCCAACACCTCGTCGTCGTAGACGATCGCAATCCGCACCGCGCCGGCATCGGCCAGGCTGCGGTCGTAGTAGCCGGCGCCGCGGCCCAGCCGCGTGCCGTCCGGCGCGACCGCCAGGGCCGGCAGGAAGACGACGTCCGCGTCGGCAATCGCCTCGGGCCCCAGGGCGCCGGTCGTCGGCTCGGCCAATCCCCAGCGACGGGTGGTCAGCGCCTCGCCCGGCCGGTACTCGGCCCAGTGCAGCGGTTGCGGATCGCCGTCGGGGACGACGGGAACGAGAACGCGGAAGCCCTGGTCGACCAGGGCGTCGAGCATCGAGTCCGAGCCCGGTTCGGTGCCGACCGGGAGGTAGCAGGCGATGGTGGCGCCCGGTGCTGCGTCGACGGGCAGGCGGTACATCCACTCGGCGAGGTTCAGCGCGGCCGACTCCACGTCGAAAACCGCCCTGGCCTCGCGATTCGCGCGCAATCGGGCCCGCACGTCGTGCTTGGATGTCATCGACTCTCCCGCGATTGTCGCGGGCGGCCCCGCGCCGCCTACAGTGTAGAGCCATGAGCGCATCCCGATCGGACGCCGCGACCGCCCCGCCCATCCCGCGGACGGCGGTGGTGCCCGCCGCCGGTCTCGGCACCCGCTTCCTGCCGGCGACCAAGACGGTGCCCAAGGAACTGTTGCCCGTCGTCGACACCCCCGGCATCGAGTTGGTGGCCGAGGAGGCCAAGTCGGCCGGCGCCCAACGACTGCTGATCATCACCTCGCCCGGCAAGGACGGCGTGGTCGCCCACTTCGTCGAGGACCTGGTCCTGGAGAACACCCTTGCCAGCCGCGGAAAGGCGGCCATGCTGGCGAAGGTCCGCAATGCGCCGAACCTGCTCGAGGTGGCCTCCGTCGTCCAGGAGCAGCCGTTGGGCCTCGGTCACGCGGTCGGGTGCGTCGAGGAGTACCTCGCCGACGACGAGGATGCCGTCGCGGTGCTGCTGCCCGACGACCTGGTCCTGCCCGGCGGGGTCCTGGAGACCATGGCGCGCGTGCGCGAGCGCCGCGGCGGATCGGTGCTGTGCGCGATCGAGGTCCCCGACGACCAGCTGTCGGCCTACGGCATCTTCGACGTCGAGACGCTGCCCGACGCGGCCAACCCCGACGTGCTGCGCGTGCTCGGCATGGTGGAGAAGCCGGAGCCGGGACAGGCGCCGTCGAACTTCGCCGCCGCCGGCCGCTACATCCTCGACCGCAAGATCTTCGACGCGCTGCGCCGCATCAAGCCCGGCGCCGGCGGCGAGCTCCAGCTCACCGATGCCATCGCGCAGCTGATCGCCGACGGCGAGCCGGTCCACGTCGTCGTCCACCGGGGCACCCGGCACGACCTGGGCAACCCCGGCGGCTACCTCAAGGCGGCGGTCGATTTCGCCCTCGACCGCGACGACTACGGGCCCGAACTGCGGGCCTGGCTGCTCGAGCGCCTGCACGAGGGCTGAGGACCGCCGGCGCCGTCGTCGGCGTGGCACCGCGGGCGCCGCGATCGGCGGCGCTAGAGTCGGGGCTGTTGACTTCTGTGCGCGAGACGAGATCACTTGGGAGGCGAAATGCGGTCGGTCGATGAGCACTTGGCGCGGATCACCTCCTCCGCCGTGGTTCCCCGACCGGTCAAGATCGCCATCTCCGAGGCCCAGGGCCTCATGTGCGCCGAAGAGGTCCTCACCGAGCGCCCGCTGCCCGGCTTCGACCAGGCCGCCGTCGACGGCTACGCGGTCCGCGCGGTCGACGTCGCGCTCGCCGGCGTCGTGGCCCCCGGTCCCGACGAGGCCTTCGATGCGGGCGAGGCCGACCTCGACGCACTGGTCCCGGGCGACCCGATCGCCGTCTTCCTCCCCGTCGTCGGCGACGTCGAGCCCGGCTCGCGCACGCCGATCCGCCTCCAGCCGCGTCAGGCCGTCCGCGTCGAGACCGGTGCGCCGATGCCCACCCTCGCCGACTCGGTCGTCCCGCTGCGCTGGACCGACGGCGCCACCCAAAAGGTGCGCATCGCCCACGGCGTCGACAGCGGTTCCTACGTGCGGCGCGTCGGCGACGACGTGCAGCCCGGCGACGTGGCCGTCCGCGCCGGCGAGATCATCGGACCGGCGCAGGTCGGCCTGCTCGCCGCCGTCGGCCGCTCCCGCGTGCTGGTGCACCCGCGGCCGCGGCTGTCGGTGATCGCCGTCGGCTCGGAACTCGTCGACATCGACCGCGTTCCCGGCCAGGGGCAGGTCTACGACGTCAACAGCTACGCGCTGGCCGCCGCCGCGCGCGACGCGGGCGCCGACGTCAACCGCGTCGGCATCGCCGAGCGCGACCCGGCCCGCCTGCGCGAGATCGTCGAGGCACAGCTGATCCGCTCGGAGATCGTCGTGATCTGCGGGGCGGTCGGCGGCTCGTCGTCGAAGGCCATCGCCGACGCCCTCAGCGAGCTCGGCGATCTGGACATCGCCCGTATCGCCATGCACCCCGGCTCCGTGCAGGGCTTCGGCCGCCTCGGACGCGACGAGGTGCCGACCTTCCTGTTGCCGGCGAATCCGGTGTCGGCGCTGGTGACTTTCGAGATCATGGTCCGCCCGCTGATCCGGATCGCGTTGGGCAAGCGCGAGCCGTGGCGCCGCAACATCAAGGCCCGCACGGTCGGCCCGGTCGCCTCCGTCGAGGGTCGCACCGGATACCTGCGCGGCCAGCTGATGCGCGAAGAGCGCACCGGCGCCTTCATGGTCCAGGTGATCGGCGGCTCGTCGACCGGCACCTCACACCTGCTCGCCGAGCTCGCAGAGGCCAACTGTCTGGTCGTCGTGCCGTCGGCCGCCGCCAAGCTCGACCCCGGCGACGAGGTCGACGTCATGTTCCTCGCCCAGCGCGGTTGATGAGCCCCCGGTCGCGGGCGCGGACCGACTAGAGTTCCAGAGATGTTCAGCTGGGGGTCCGGTTCGCGAGCGCACCCGGGCTGGCCGGCGCGGGTGGGTCCGCTGCAGCTGTCGGCCGGCGAGATCGCGCTGCGCCCCATCAAGCTGCGCGACGGCGCCGAGTGGAGCGATCTGCGGATCCGCAACGAGCGGACGCTCGTCCCGTGGGAGCCCACCTCCGACGCCGATTGGGCCGTGCGCCACCACCGCGGCAACTGGCCGACCCTGTACTCGGTGCTCAAAGCCGAGGCCAAGCGCGGGGCCGTGCTGCCGTTCGTGATCGAGGTCGACGGGCGGTACGTCGGCCAGCTGACCATCGGCAGCATCCAGCGCGGCGCGGTGCGCAGCGCGTGGATCGGCTACTGGGTGGACGATGCGTGGACGGGGCGGGGGATCGCGACGGCGGCCGTCGCCCTCGGGGTCGACCACGCCTTCGGCCCGGTCGGCCTGCACCGGCTGGAAGCGACCGTCCAACCGGCCAACGCCGCCTCGCGGGCGGTGCTCGAGCACATCGGGTTCCGCCACGAGGGTCTGCTGCAGCGGTACATGGACGTCGACGGTCGCTGGCGCGACCACGACCTGTTCGCCCTGACGACGGAGGAGATCATGCACACCACTGCGGTGGAGAACCTGGTGCGCGCGGGACGGGCGCGCTTCCGGTGAGCGCGCTGGAGATCACGGTCCGCGGGCGGGCGCAGCGGCAGTACCGGCCCGAGCGCGGCACGGTGTCGCTCAGCGCCGTGTTCACCGAGGCCTCGAGCGAGGAGGCGCACGGCAAGGCGCTCGAGCTGCAGAGCAAGGTCGTCACCGAGCTGACCCGCCTCGACGAGGAGAAGGGCGTGCTCGGCGATTGGCGCGCAAACGACATCCACGTCTTCGGCCAGCGGCCGTGGGTCGACGGCAAGGAGTCGGACCGGGTCGTCTACACGACGCGGATCACGATGACCGCCGAGTTCCTCGACTTCGAGGCGCTCGCCGCCTTCCTCGTCGACTTGGCCGGTCGCGACGGGTTGGAGGTTTCGAGCATCGCGTGGGACGTGCGCGAGGACAGTCGCAGTCGCTACGAGGCGGCGGTCCGCCAGGACGCGGTGCGCGACGCCGTCGCCAAGGCGCAGGCCTACGCCGATGCGGTCGGCCGCGCCGCGGTCACCGCGGTCGCCCTCGCGGACCCCGACATGCTGGGTTCGGGGTCGGACGGGCCGATGCCGGCGCCGATGATGGCGCGGGCCTATGCGATGGATTCCGCGGGCGGCGGTCCGACGCTCGAGTTGCGCCCCGACGACGTCGTCATCGCCGTGGCCGTCGACGCGCGATTCACGGCCGAATAGCCGGGGCTATTCGGTCACCCATTCGGTGAGGCTCAGCAGGTTCCGGTCGGGGTCGTGGAACCACGCGACCTTCCCGCCGTCGGGCGTCGTCCAGACCCCGTCGGCGTCCTGGTCGAAGCCGGGGTAGCGGACCATTTCGACGCCCTTGGCGGTGAGCTCGGCGATCGCCCGGGCGATGTCATCGACCTTCCAGCCGAGCGCGGTGAACGGCGGCGGCGTGTGCTCGGCGGCCTTCTGGATGCGCAGCATCGTCCCGTGGGCGTCGAAGACGATGGCGAACTCCTCGTCGGCGATCAGGCGCAGTCCCACGACGTCGCGGTAGAAGGCCAGCGACCGCTCCGGCCCGGTCGTCGCGGTGAACGCGATGAGCTCGTTGTCTCCCAGCATCGTCGAACCCCTCCTTCGCGGCGGAACAGGGCAAACGCTACGCCGATGTCGACCTCCCTCGGCGCGTCTGCGGTGGATTGGCCCGTGGCGCACCTAGATTGAAGTCGGGTACGTGTGACCAGAGTGAATGACGGGAGAGTCGGATGCCGAACTCAGTGTTGTGGGTGTGCCTCGTGGCGATCTGGTTGTTCGTCTTGGTCCCGATGGTGATCCAGGGCCGACCCGAACTCCGCAAGTCCACCCCCGTCGCCGCCGCGACCCGTGTGCTCAAGCGCGGCGAGGACGCGGTGCGCCGCCGCCGCATCGGTGCCGGCGCGCATCCGCACGACCCCAGTTACAAGCCCAAGACCTCTGCGTCCATCCCCGGCGACCTCGACGACCTCGAGGAACTGCCGCTGACCACCCCGCTGGGCGAGGAACCGGTCATCGACCTCGCGGACGACGACGCCGCCGAGGTGGCCGCGGTTGATCCCAACCGGATCCCCGGCAAGGTGCTGCCCCGTCAGCGCCGCACCGCGCGCACCGTCGCCGCCCGGATGCGCCGCGTGGTCGATGTGACCATCAACCGCTGGACCGACGACGTGGAGACCGAGGTGATCCCGGTCGTCGACGAGGATGTCACCGAGGTCATCTCGAAGGTCGGCGCCGATGACGAGGTCACCGAGGTGATCTCGAAGGTGTCGACGCGCGCCGACGGCGCCGAGGATGCGCCGATCATCGACGCCGAGGTCGTCGACGACGATGCGCCGAAGGCCGCCGCCGACAAGACGAAGCGCGGCAAGGGCAAGAAGCCGCGCACGCACAAGGTCGACGTCATCGAGGTGCAGGCCGTCGAGGTCATCGACGTCGAAATCGAGGACGCGGCCGAGCAGCCGACCGCGGACGAGTCGCCGACCGAGAAGATCGACAAGGTCGACGACGCCGAGGAGGTCGAGGCCGCGAAGGTCGACGAGAAGGTCGACGCGAAGGCGGACGAGAAGGTCGACGCGAAGGCCGAGAAGGCCGACGACGTCGCGAAGACTGACGCGAAGGCCGACAAGGACGAGAAGGCCGACAAGAAGGCCGACGACGCCGAGGACGAGGCGGCGACGCTGTTCGACGTCGACGATGTCGACGGCGAGACCAAGGCAGGCGACAAGGCGGACCAGAAGCCCGCCGCAGTTGCCGAGCCTGACGACGCTGAGCCTGCGGCCGGCGAGGCTGTCGCCGAGACTGAGGACGACGACGAGGAGTCGGTGGCGGCTGCCGAATCGACCGCTGACGACGCCGTCGCCGAGAC
The DNA here is from genome assembly GCF_047602025.1 of Gordonia sp. (in: high G+C Gram-positive bacteria). Classification (GTDB taxonomy): domain Bacteria; phylum Actinomycetota; class Actinomycetes; order Mycobacteriales; family Mycobacteriaceae; genus Gordonia. Next base: position 646,608 of record NZ_JASGII010000001.1, read on the forward strand.
CGGGACGGTCGACACCATCGCGGCCAAGGCCGCGAGGTTCCGCGACAAGGTCAAGAAGGCGAAGGCCGCGCGGACCGTCGCGAAGGAGTCCGAGGGCGCGCTCGAGGGCGGGCTCGATTTGGATGCCAAGCTCGAGCCGATCGCCGACGCCGACACCGTCGTGCTCGCCGCCGACACGAGTGCGCCGAAGGCTCCGTGGGACGACGAGATCGACCCGAACGAGATGACCCAGGTGCTCGTGGCGCGTCGTGGCCGCGGCGGTTACGACCCCGAGGTCGACAAGGAACGCCTGGACCTCAAGTACAAGGAGCGCCAACGCGTCCTGCTGACCCTGCTGGGGCTGACGGTGCTGGCGATCATCGCCGGCGTCGTGCTGGGCACCATCGGCTGGATCGCCACGGGTGTGATGGCCTTCGGCGTCGTCGCCTATCTGTTCTTCCTGCGCCGTGCGGTCCGCAGCGAGACGCAGATCCGCAAGCGTCGTCTCGCGCGCCTGGAGCGCACGCGGCGCGAGCAGGTGGCCCGTCGTCGCAACGAGTTCGTCGAGCGCCCCGAGGTACTGCGGGCACCGTCGTCGGCGCCGCGTCCCCGGATGCGCCGGCCCGACGGGATGACCGTCGTGCAGATCGACGACGAAGATCCGGAGTTCGACTACCTGCCGACCTACCGCGCGCAGCGCGCCGCCGGCGGCGACCACTACCGCACCGCGGCAGTCAGTTAGTCGGCACCCGGCGCGGGCCGCTGCGGCGGCTTCGCGGTCTTCTTCGCGGGAGCCTTCCTGGGCGGAGCCTTCTTCGCCACCTTCTTGGCCGGTTTCTTGATCGGCGTCTTCTTCGCCGGGATCGGCGCGCCCGCCGGCGTCTGGGCGACGACCGGCTTGGCGGTATCGGCCGCCGGTGCGGGCGGAGTTTTCGGAGCACGGGTGATGGCGTCCGGGTGGGCGACGATCCACTTGCGTCCCGCGGTGACAGCGCGACGCAGGGCGAAGCGCTCGCCGACGTAGTTGAACGGCGCGCCGACGACCGGGATGTTCGAGAGCCAGCGCAGGACCCGGGCGGGTTGCGGGCGCTTGTCCATCTCGCCGACGGCGCCTTGCAGCGTCCGGGCGATGTCCCAGGTGGCCTTGATGATCGACCTGCGCTTGGGTGCCACCGGATCGGCGTCGGGCACGGCGTCGACGGAGCCAAGGTTCAGCTCTCGACCGCCGAGGACGCTGGCGAGCAACTCGATCTGCCGGGCGCGATCGGTGACCCGGTACTCGCGGGCGACCGCCACCAGGACCATCGCCTGGTTCACGAAGCCGAGCACCGTCGACAGCGGCAGGCGGCGGGCCCACAGGCCGAAGATGTTGGGGAAGGCGACGCCGACGGTGTTGATGCCGCCGATGCGGTTGACCCACCACTGCGCGCGCTGGCCCATCGAGAGCTCGCTCCAGCGCTTGGTGCCCGGCAGCGCGGTCAGATCGACCGCCTTGGCGGCCACGTGCTCGGCTTTGCGGAAGACGCTGCCGTCTTTGGGGGCGGCCTGGAAGGACTTGCCGCGCAGCCCGGTGATGTCGCGCTGCGACAGCACGTCGATGATCGGGTTGATGGCCGCGATCAAGCTGTTCAGGCCGCTGGTGATTTGGTCGTCGGTGAGGTCAGCCACGGGTCAAAGCGTAGTGCTCGCGCGTTTGGCGGCGCATCGAGACGAGGTGATAAAGTTGCGGGCGGTCGATCGGCGACGATCACCCGGGGCTATGGCGCAGTTGGTAGCGCGACTCGTTCGCATCGAGTAGGTCGGGAGTTCGATTCTCCCTAGCTCCACCACGGACACGGCCCCGATCAGGACATGATCGGGGCCGTGTTTTGTTGCCATCCCCCAATGGCAAGGTCGGGTTCGGCGGGGACTAGGGTTGGCGCCCATGACCAAGCGCGAACTTGTCGACGCCTACGTCCTCGGCGGCAACCGGATTCCCTTCGCCCGTTCCAACGGGGCGTATCTGAACGAGACGAACCAGACCATGCTGACCGCGGCCCTGGGCGGGCTCGTGGACCGCTACAGCCTGGCGGGTGCGCACCTGGGCGAAGTGGCCGGCGGCGCTGTCGTGAAGCTGGCCCGCGACCACAGCCTGACCCGCGAGGCGCTGCTCGACACGACGATCGCGCGCTCGACGCCGACCGTCGACCTCCAGCAGCAGTGCGCCACCGGTGGGCAGACGGTCGTGCACATCGCCAACAAGATCGCCTGCGGCCAGATCGAATCGGGCGTCGCCTGCGGCGCCGACACCACGTCGGACCCGCCGATCGGTTTCGGCCCGCGCCTGCGCGATCGCCTGGTGAGGATCAACGCCGCCAAGTCGAACCTTGACCGCGCCAAGCTGGCCGCCCAATTGCCCCTCTCGCTCGACTTCGACATCCCCAGCCCGGCCGAGCGTCGCACGAGGCTCACGCCGGGCGCGGCACAGGCCATCACCGGTAAGGCGTGGGGCATCGGCCGCACGGCGCAGGACGAAATCGCCCTCGCCTCGCACACCAACCTCGCCAAGGCCTACGACGACGGCTTTCTCGCCGACCTCGTCACGCCGTTCGCGGGCCTCGCCGAGGACGACAACATGCGCCGCGGGCTCACCATGGCCAAGCTCGCGAAGCTGAAGCCCTGCTTCGGCGGACCCGACGGCACGATGACCGCCGCCAACTCGACCACCCTCACCGACGGGGCGTCGACGGTGCTGCTGGGCACCAAGGAGTGGGCGAGCAGTCGTGGCCTGCGGCCGCTGGCCCGCGTCGTCGACGCGCAGAGCTGGGCCGTGGACTATGTCGACGGCGACCCCAAGACCCAGGGCGTGCTGATGGCACCGGCGTATGCGGTGAGCGAGATGTTGAAGCGCAACAACCTCGCCCTGCAGGACTTCGACTACTACGAGATCCACGAGGCCTTCGCGTCGCAGGTCTTGTCCACCCTGGCGGCGTGGAACGACGCCGACTTCTGCCGCACCGAGCTGGGGCGCGGCAAGCCGATGGGCGAGATCGACCGCGGTCGGCTCAACGTCACCGGTGGCTCGCTGGCCACCGGCCACCCCTTCGGCGCCACCGGCGGACGCATCACCGCGACGCTCGCCAAGCTCCTCGCCGAGAAGGGCTCCGGCCGCGGCCTGATCTCCATCTGTGCGGGCAGCGGCATGTCGGTGACGATGATCCTCGAAGCCGCCTGACGCAGCGGTTCGCGGCGTACCGTCGAGGGGGTCGGGTACATCCGGCCCGGCACCCGACGAAGGACTGGAGAAGCCCATGCGCCACCCGACTCGTCCTCCCTATGGCCCGGGTCCGTACGACCGCCGCGGTCCGTATCGCCCAGGACCGTATCGCCGCGGCCCGTACCGAGACCCCTATCGGCGCGGATACCCGTACCGGCCCTACCGGCCGTACTACCGCCCATGGTGGAGTTCCTAGGCCACCCCACCGAGCGCCCGACCCCGCCACCGTGCGGGGTCGAGTCATCTCCGCTGACCAGGCGCCGTGACAAAATGGCGGCCATGCGATGGTTCGGGCGCGGAACAGTGTGGGGACGCGGCGACATCGAGCGTGCTGTCGCCGACTGGCCGGAGGAGCAGCGGTACGAGGCGATGGTGCGCTGGACGGCGAGGTACCTTCCGCTCTGGCACGATGCTTTCGCGCGGTATGCCGACGACGTCGACTTGGCGCCGGACAAGCGCGAGCTGTTCACGGCCCGGATGACCGAGCTCATCGAGCGATGTGCGGACATCCGTCGAGGCGAGCGTGTCGTCAAGGCCCGCATCAAAGAGACTGAGAGTGCGATCAGCGCACTCAGCAACGGGGCTGCCCGACACTATGCCGCTCAGCCGTGGAATCCACAGATCCGGACCGCGGCCCTGACCGCCCGACACCTCCTGCGCGCTGCCGAGGAGGGCGCTGATGCCGAGAAGCTGGCGGCGGGCGTCTACTCCTGGGCGGAGATTGAATCGGGTTTTCCCGGCGATTCGAGCTCCCTCCTGCAGGCCTTGACGACTGCGGAGCGCGCTGCAGCCGGCCACGGCTTCTACGACGGACACCACCTCCTTTACGGACGGCCGTGCCAGCAGGCAGGGCTGGCTGCCGAGGGGCGGGCCGTGTACGCCTCGGTCGCGCGGATCATGGCCGACCTCGGCGCCGACCCCGGCCCGTTCCCGACTCCAGAGGGCTTCTGGACGCTGCGGCCCAGTCCGGCGGTGGAGCAGGCCGACATGGCGTACGAGGCCTTTCACAGTCATCGCCCACCCAGGTGGTAGTCGTCGGGCTGTGACCAAGGTCGCCGCCGCGAAATCCCGGATATGAGTGGTCCTCGGGTACAGTTGAGTCAACTGATAGGCGATCACCGCACTGTCATGCGTCGTTAGAACGCTTCTTCTCCGCCGGTTCTCATCCCGGCTTGGTTGACTTCACAACGGCGAACGAATGTGCCCGACCGGGCACCTTCGCCACCTCGATCCGAATCCCGGGCGTACCGGGGCTGTAGTCAGCCGTGCCCGCGTCGGATCCGTTGCCGGAAAGGCACTTTCCATGACCACCACTTTTGCTTCCCTCGGCGTGCCCGACGAACTCGTCCGGGTCCTCACCGCCGCGGGCAAGACCGAACCCTTCCCCATCCAGGCCGCCACACTGCCGAACACCCTCGAGGGCGACGACGTCCTCGGTCGCGGCAAGACGGGCTCGGGCAAGACCCTGGCCTTCGCCATCCCGCTGGTCGCCGGCCTGCGCGAGATCGGCGTGCAGACGCGTCCGGGCCGCCCGACCGGCCTGATCCTCGCGCCGACGCGTGAGCTCGCGACGCAGATCGCCGCCACCGTCGAACCCCTCGCCAAGGCGCTGAACCTGTCGGTGACGACGGTCTTCGGCGGTGTGAAGCAGGCCCGCCAGGAGCAGGCCTTCCGCCGCGGCGTCGACATCGTCGTCGCCTGCCCCGGCCGCCTCGACGACCTGATGAAGCAGGGCATCGTGAAGCTCGACGACGTCGAGATCACCGTCCTCGACGAGGCCGACCACATGGCCGACCTCGGCTTCCTGCCGGTCGTCACGCGCATCCTGTCTGCGACCCCGCACGACGGCCAGCGCCTGCTGTTCTCGGCGACGCTGGACAACGGCGTCGACAAGCTGGTGCGCAGGTTCCTGCACGAGCCGGTCACCCACTCGGTCGACGAGGCGAACTCGCCGGTCGCGAAGATGACCCACCATGTGTTCGAGGCCGCCAACAACACCGACAAGCACGCCCTCGTGCGCGAGTTGGCGTCGGGCACCGGCCGCCGCATCCTGTTCACCCGCACCAAGCACCAGGCCAAGAAGCTGGCCCGCAAGCTGACCGCCGAGGGCATCCCGTCGGTCGACCTGCACGGCAACCTGAACCAGAACCAGCGCGACCGCAACCTGGCCGCGTTCGGCGGCGGCGACGCCCGCGTGCTGGTCGCGACCGACGTTGCGGCGCGCGGCGTGCACGTCGACGGCGTCGAGCTGGTCGTCCACGTCGACCCGCCCGCCGAGCACAAGGCCTACCTGCACCGTTCCGGCCGCACGGCCCGCGCCGGCGAGACCGGCGATGTGGTCACCGTGTGCCTGCCCGAGCAGCGCGGCGACCTGCGCAAGCTGCTGCGCCAGGCCAAGATCGACGTGAAGCCGCAGCAGGTCACCGCGTCGTCGGAGTCCGTCGACAAGCTGGTCGGCGAACGTGCCGCCCACGTCGAGCCCGCACCGGCCCCCGCGCCGCAGCAGGGCGGCAACGGCGGCGGTCGTCGGCGCAGCGGCAACGGCGGCTCCGGCCGTAGCGCCCAGGGTCGTGGCGGTCGCGGTGGCCACTCCGGCGGCGGCAATCGCAACGGCGGCACCGGGGGCAACCGGAACCGTGGTCGCAGTGGCGGTCGCAGCGGTGGCCAGGCGCGCGCCGCGGCCCGCTAAACCGGCGCGGTCGACGAGCCCCCGCCGGTAGGTTGGGGCTCATGGCCCCCTCCGCCGACAGCGCAGCGCACCCCGTCGTCACAACCGCGTCCGGTGCGGTGCGCGGCACCACTCGGGACGGGGTGGCCGCGTTCCTCGGCGTCCCGTACGCGGCGCCGCCCATCGGCGCCGCGGCGTTCGCCGCACCGTCGCCCCACGAACCGTGGAATGGGGTGCGCGACGCCACGGCATACGGTCCGACGGCACCCCAGGTCGGCTACCCGCAGCCGATCGCCGCGCTCCTCGACAACGACATCGAGCTCGGCGACGACTACCTGAACGTCAACGTGTGGACGCCCGACCCGTCGCCCGCGGCCGGCCTGCCGGTCATGGTGTGGATCCACGGCGGCGCGTTCGCCCGTGGGTCCAACCGGCTGGCGATCTACGCGGGGGACAATTTCGCCCGCGACGGCGTCGTCTTCGTCGGCATCAACTACCGCTTGGGCATACCCGGCTTCGCCTCGGTGGCGGGCGCCCCGGAGAACCGCGGGCTGCTCGACCAACTCGCCGCGCTGGAGTGGGTGCGGCAGAACATCGCCGCATTCGGCGGGGATCCGGCGCAGGTCACCGTTTTCGGGGAATCGGCCGGTGCGATGAGCGTGGCATCGCTGATCTCCTCGCCGCTGTCGTCGGGCCTGTTCGGGCGGGCGATCATGCAGAGCGGCAATGCGAGTGCGGCGGTCGACGTCGCCGACGCCCGAAAGGTCACCGCGCGGATCGCCGATCTCCTCGAGGTGCCGGCCGACGCCGGCGGGCTGGGCTCGGTGACCGGTGCGCAACTGCTCAAGGCACAGACCGATGTCGCGCTGGAAGCCATGCTCAACCCAGACCCGGCCGTATTCGGGGAAACCGTGATCGGCGTGGGCGGCGGAATCATGACGCTGATGCCGGTCGTCGACGGCGACGTGCTGCCCGATGTGCCGATAGCGTCGATCGCCGCCGGCACGGGTGCCGGGATCCCGCTGATCACCGGGTGGAACGCCGAGGAGTACCGGTTCTTCCTGGTGCCCACCGGCATCGCGGCGGCCACCACGCCGGACGGCGCGCGGGCGATGCTGGCCCGGTTCCCGGAGGCTGCGGTCGCACTGGAGGAGAACCTGGCGGCGGGAATCGCGCCCGGCGACGCACTGTGCATCGGGATGACCGACGTGGTATTCCGCTCCGGCTCATATCGGCTCGCCGACGTGCGAGCGGCGGGGGAGACGTATCTGTACGAGTTCGACGTGCCGAACACGGTGGCCGAACTCGGTGCCGCGCACGCGGTCGAGATTCCCTACGTGTTCGACAAGCTCGACCGGGCGCAGCGCCTCACCGGACCCGACGCCCCGCAGGCGGTCGCCGATGCGATGCACTCGGCATGGATCGCCTTCGCCAAGACCGGCGACCCCGGCTGGGAGCCGTACCTGCCGTCCGAGACGGTGCAGCGGTTCGACTGAACCCGAAGCTCAGGCGGTCGCCGAAGCAGCGGCCTCGACGTCGGCGCGCCAGGACGCGATGGTCTCGACCGAGTCGGTCTTGTTCGTCCCGATGAACCCGGTCGGACCGCGCTTGATCCAGCCGGTCACGTACACGCCGGGAACCGGGGTGTCGCCATCCATGACGCGCCCCCTGTCGTTGGGGATCACGCCGCGCTTCTCGTCGAAGGGCAGGCCGGGCACCGGCACGCCGTGGTAGCCGATGGCCGAGAGGACCAGTCCGGCGTCGATGTCGACGGTCTCGCCGGTCGGGGTCGCGGTGCCGTCGGCGGCGACGGCGTTCTTCGCGAACCGCACGCCGGTGACCTTGCCGCCCGCGGTGAGGATTTCCTCGGGCGCCAGACCGAAGGCGAAGCGGATGACCGGTCCGTCGCCCTGCTCGCCGCGCGCGGCGATCTCGCGCAACTGTTCCAGTTTCAGCTGGTCGGTGATGTTGTAGGCGACCAGGCCGTCGAGGTCCGCGGGGTCGACGATGATGTGTGCGTCGCTCTCCACGAGGCCGATCAGCTCGGGCAGGGTGAACGCGGCCTGCCGGGGTCCGCGACGGGCGACGACGAGGACCTCGCGGATGCCGCGTCGGCCGATGGCGTCCAGTGCGGTGCGCGAGATGGAGGTGCGTGCCAGCGCGTCGGCGTCACCGGTGAGGACGCGGGCCACGTCGAGGGCGACGTTGCCGTTGCCGATCACGATGACCCGGTCGGTCGTCAGGTCGAACTCCCGGTCGGCGAAGTCCGGGTGGTCGTTGTACCAGCCGACGAGGGCGGTCGCCGACGAGAAGCCCGTCGCGTCCGTCCCCGGGATGTTCAGCGGGCGGTCGGTCGGTGCCCCGCCGGCCCACAGGACGGCGTCGTGCCGCTCGCGCAGCTGATCGAGTGTGACGTCGCGGCCGATCTCGCAGTTGAGCAGGATCTTCAACCGCGGGTGTCGGGCGATGTCGTCGAAGAGGTGCATGATCGCGCGCGTATGGGTGTGATCGGGCGCGACGCCGTAGCGCGCGAGGCCGAACGGCTTCGAGAGGCGCTCGTAGACCGTGACAGACACGTTCGGCAGGCGCAGGAACTCGTCGGCGGCGTACATGGCCGACGGGCCGGACCCGACGATCGCGATGTGCTGCGGCGGCGCCGCCAGCGGCGTCGGCGTCGTGACCGGCGCCAGCGGCAGCCGCTTGCCCATGTCGACCGGGAAGCGCACCTCGCCGTCGAACTCATCGGGGTTGTAGTGGGCGGCGTTCACCGCGAGGAAGCGGTGGTGCTCGTCGGTGAGTCGGTGCCCGGGCACGATCGCTCCAACTGGGCACGCGGTGACGCACGCGCCGCAGTCGACGCAGGTCGTCGGATCGATGTAGAGCATCTCGGCGGTGCCGAAGTCGGGCTCGTCGGGCGTCGGATGGATGCAGTTGACCGGGCACGCGTAGACGCAGGAAGCGTCGCCGCAGCACGCCTGGGTGACGACGTGGGGCATGAAAGGGCTGCTTTCGTGAGACGCCCCGGCTCGGTGGACCCGGGGCGGTCGGGAAGACCTAGACGGCGGTGGCGGTGTAGGTCGGCTCGCTGCGGTAGCGCGACGGCCGGCCGGCGATCCGCATCAGCTGCCAGACGCGCGCGGACACCGGGTTGATCAGGCCGCACTGTTCGGCGAGCATCCGGACGTCGCCGAACACGTTGACGAGGAACTGCTTGGACTCGGGCGAGCGCCAGAACAGGTCCTTCCACACCGAGCGCGGGATGTCGAACTGCTTGCGGAACTGGCGCGGGGGCCGTGCGATGACGTCGCACAGCACCCGCATGACGATCGGCATCGCGATCGACAGGATGAACCGCTGGATCGGCCCCTTCTGCGGAATCTTCTCGCGCAGCAGGTGGTGGGCGAAGGAGATGTGACGGGCCTCCTCGGCCACGTGCAGCTGCATGATCGCCTGCATCGTCGGGTGCAGGTCCTGATCCTTGCGCAGGAACTCCTTCTGGATGTGGTCGATCGGCTCCTCGCCGCCGAGCACGCCGAAGTAGAAGATGCTCGGGAAGATTGTGGAGAACAGCGGGATGACCGGGGAGATCCGGCGGAACCACTTCGGACCACCCGGAACGTTGACGCCGGTGCGGTTCACGAACTCCTGGAACATCAGGGTGTGGTTGCACTCCTCCTTGGCCTCGTGGGTGGTGTAGCGGAACTCCTTGGCGCCGTTGGGCAGGGCGAAGGAGTACTGCATGAGGCCGCGGATGAGGATGGACTCGAACTGCAGGCCGACCTTGGCGACGTTGGCCTGGCGCCACATGCCCATGGCGATCTGCTTGTCGACCGGCTGCTGCGCGAACCAGGGGTGGCGGCCGATCGGATCGTGCTTGGACATGATCCAGCGCTTGTCGTTCGGGACGACCGCCATGTAGTCGGCGTCCCAGTCGATGTCGTCGTACGGGTCGAAGTTGCGGTGCACCGAGGCGTCCGACAGGTCGTCGAGGACCTGGCCGTAGTCTTCGCGGAGCTGGGTCTTCTCGACCGGCAGGTACTCCTCGATGTTCGTCTCGAACTGTGCCGCGGCGGGCTCAAGCGTGCTGGTCATCGTCGACCTCCTTGGCTGCGCCGAGGGCAGGAGTCCCCGGGGGTGCGCAGAACCGATTATGTTTCAACGTTCATTGTAACGGTTTCCGGTGGCATGTGGAATAGCGACGTCCGGCAGTGTTGTCGGGCCCATCGCGCGGGGTACCGGCAGAATGGGTAGCCATGACCCTCGTGATCCTCCTCGTCGCGGCCGCGATCCTGGCCATCGCCGCGGCCAACACGCTGGGTCCGCGACTGGCCATCGCACCGTCGTTGATCCTGGTCACCGGCGGACTGCTGGTCTCGCTGATACCCGCCGTGCCGGAGATCGTCGTCCAGCCCGAGTGGATCCTGGCCGGCATCCTGCCGCCGCTGCTGTACTCGGCGGCCGCGTCGATGCCGTCGATGGAGTTCCGCCGCAATCTCGCGCCGATCGGCGCGCTGTCGATCATCCTGGTCGTCCTGAGCGCCGTGGTCGTGGGCTTCGTCGTGCACGCCGTCATCCCGGAGATCCCGCTGTGGACCGGCATCGCGGTGGGCGCGATCGTGTCACCCACCGACGCGGTGGCCACCCAGATGGTCAAGAAACTCGGGGCGCCCGGACGCGTGGTCGCGCTTCTCGAGGGGGAGAGCCTGCTCAACGACGCGACCGCACTGGTCATGCTGCGCACCGCGATCGCGGCCACCGCGGCCGGCGTCGCCGTCGGCGGGGCGATCGGCGACTTCGTGTGGGCCATCACGGCGGCGGTGGCGGTCGGGTGGGCGATCGGGCGAGTCAACCTGCTGATCGCCGCCCGGGTGCACAACCCCGTCGTCACGACGGCCGTGTCCTTCACCGTTCCCTATCTGGCGTACCTGCCGGCCGAGCATCTCGGGGCATCCGGCCTGGTCGCGGCGGTCGCCGCCGGCATCGTGACCGGCATGGGTGCGGCGCGCCACCTGACCGCCGCGCACCGGATGTCGGAGATGCAGAACTGGCGCACCATCGAGCTCCTCCTCGAGGGCGGGGTCTTCCTGCTCATGGGTCTGGAGTTGTCGTCGCTGATCACCGACGTCCACCGCGCCGGTGCCCGCGTGCACGTCGCGATCGAGTTGGCCGCCCTGATCCTGGTGGTGATCGTCGTCGTCCGCGGGGCGTTCGTCGGTCCGATGCTCGCGTGGCTGGGTCGGCTCGCGCGCCGGTCCGACCGCCTCCGACCGCGGCTGCGGGAGATCGGTGAACAGCTGCCCGACGATGCGCCGGCCAAGTGGACGCGCCGACTCAACCGCAAGATCGCCGACCTCGACTACTTCCAGTCCACCCGCCTCGGCTGGCGGGAGTCGACCCTGGTCGTGTGGGCCGGTATGCGCGGGGCCGTGACGGTGGCGGCCGCGCAGACCCTTCCGCTGAACACGACGTCGCGGTCGCTGCTGGTGCTGACGGCCTTCCTCGTCGCGCTGGGGTCCCTGCTGGTCCAGGGATTCACGATCGCCCCGCTGATCCGCCGGCTCGGCGTCGCGCAGGACGAGGCCGAGCTCGACGGCGAGCGCGCCGCGCTGCACCAGCAGCTGCGCGATGTCATCGCCGACGACATGGCCGCAAAGTTCGACGTCGACCCGGACGAGTTCCGTCGGGTGCGCGACGCGGTGCTCAAGTCGGAGGACTCCGAGGACGGCACGGTGCGGCACGTCGGACGCTCGGAATTCGTGGCCATGCGCCAGGCCATGATCGACGCCCAGCGCAGCCAACTGCTCGCCCTGCGCGACGAGGGCCAGTACAGCTCGCAGGTCCTCACCGAGGCGCTCGCCCGGCTCGACGCCGAGCAGATCAGCGTCGACCTCTACCGCTGAGCGAGGCCGAGGTCCCGCTGATCGAGTCCGAGCACCTCGGGGGCCACGCTCATGAAGGTGATCAGGCTCAGCATGAGCAGGAACCACAACAGGCCCTGCCAGACCGGCCAGCGGCCACCGTGCTGCCACGCCCGGTAGGTGCGGACCGCGGCGGCGATGGCGCCGACGAGCATGATGCCCGGGCAGATCGCGAGCAGCGCGGTGCGAGCGGTGCCGTGCGCGGCCACACCGAGCAGCAGGACGACGAGCGCGAGTGCGACGGTCACACTGCCGTGGATGAACGCGCTGCGGACGGTCGGATCGGTCCTCACGTGCTCGGCGCTCCTCGGCGATTTCGGAATCAGCGGCAAACGGCGAATGAACATCTGACCGTCGCCGCGGGCAATTCGTCCCGATTCAGCCTACGCCGACCCCGGATCGTTTGACGGCTGCGGTGAGCCGGGGCAACGATGGGACCAGGCGCCCGATTTGTCCGTGGTCGCCGCCCAATCGAGGAGGAGCACATGCCCACTGTCGTCGTCGGAGTCGACAACACCGACACTTCGCTGCACGCCGCACGCTGGGCCGCCTCGTTGGCCGCGCGCGAAGAGTCGGAACTGCACATCGTCGGTGCCTACGACGCCAGCACGAGCAACTACGCGCCGGGTCTGGTGATCCCGCAGGACGTCGTCGAGGCCATTGCGAACGAGGCCAAGGACGCCGTCCAGAAGGCGGCCGCCGCCGCGCTCGAAGCCGAACCGGATGTGCGCGTGCGCACCAGCGTCGGCGAGGGCGACGCGGCCCGCACCCTGCTGGAGGTCGGCAAGGACGCGACGGCCATCGTCATCGGCACCCGCCGCCTCGGCAGCGTCAAGGGACTGCTGCTCGGCTCGGTCGGCGTCATGATCGCCGCCCACTACCACGGCCGCGTCGTGGTCATCGGCGACGAGGTCCCCAGCGGTCCGGTCGTCGTCGGCGTCGGCGACACCCCGATCAGCGATCCCGCCGTCAAGGAGGCCTACCGCCAGGCCGACTCGCTCAAGGTGCCGCTCGTCGCGGTGCACACGTGGGCGCAGCTCGACGCCGACGCCCTGCACGGCTTCGGAATCGAGCCGGAGGCCGTCGAGCGGATGAGCGCCGAGGCGACCGAGGCCGTCGCCGAGCGACTGGCCGGTTACGCCGAGGACTACCCGGACGTCGAGGTCCAGCGCATCGTCGTGCCGGACGACCCGGGCAAGGCCATCGTCGAGGCCGCGACCGAGCGCAAGGCTTCGTTGATCGTCGTCGGCAGCCGCGGCCGCGGCGGGTTCAAGGGCATGCTGCTCGGCTCGACCAGCCAGAAGGTCCTGCAGCACGCCGGCACCCCGGTCATGATCGTGCGGGAGTGAGCGCGGGTCAGGACCAGCTCGGCAACCAGATCTCCTGGTTCCAGTGCCACTTGCTGATCGGGACCCCGGTCAGCACCGGCCACAGCCACGCGAAGTTCACCACGACCAGCGCGAGGTAGCAGGCCACGACGGCGACGGCGATGATCTGCTTGTCCGGCGGTGAGCCGTCCGCCCGTCTGGGCAGTCGCGCGGCCCAGCGCAGGACGTCGCCCAGGCACAGGGCCAGCAGGATGATCAGGAACGGCGCCATCGCCGTCGCGTAGAAGAAGTACATCTGCCGGTCGATGTTGGCGAACCAGGGGGCGAAGGCGGCGAAGTAGCCGACGAGGGCGGCGCCGTAGCGCCAGTCGCGGCGGCCGGCGAAGGACCACAGCGCCCACGCCAGGATCGGCAGCGCCAACCACCAGATCGCCGGCGTGCCGATGAGCATCTGGACGCGCGCACAGTCGCCCTTGCCGCACTTGTCCGGTCCCTGTTCCACCGCGTAGAGCATCGGCCGCAGCCCCATCGGCCAGGTCCACGGCTTCGACTCCCACGGGTGGTGGTTGCCGGCCGCGTTCGTCAGCCCGGCGTGGAACTTGAGGATGCCGGACTGGTAGTGCCAGAACGACTGGAACACCACCGGCACCCAGCGCAGCAGCCCGCCGCCGCGCTCGGCGACCTCGTAGCGGTACACCGACGTCTCCGACGCGAACCACGGGATGAAGCTCGCCAGATAGATGCCGATCGGCAGCACCGCCAGGCTCAGCGACGACGGCACGAGGTCGCGGCGCAGGACGCCCGGCCAGGGTTTGCCGACCCGGTAGTCGCGGCGAGCGGCGAAGTCGAAGCCCAGCGACATCAGGGTGAACGCGACGACGAAGTAGATGCCCGACCACTTGGTGCCGCACGCCAGGCCGAGCATGACCCCGGCGGTGAAGCGGTACCAGCGGAAGCCGAAGCGCGGCCCGTAGACCGACGCCCACCTGCCGTCGCAAGCGCGGTACGCCTCGTCGAGGCGGTGGCGCATCTGGTCGCGGTCGGCGAGCAGCGCGCTGAACGCGGCGACGGCGAAGAACGCCTGGAAGATGTCGAGCATCCCCATCCGCGACTGCACGAAGAGCACGCCGTCGCAGATCGCGAGCAGGCCGGCGATCGCGCCGACGAGCGTCGAACGCGTCATCCGGCGGACCGTCGCGTAGAGGAGCACGACGATCCCGATGCCGGCCAGGGCGGGCATGATGCGCCACCCCATCGGGCCGTAGCCGAAGACGCCCTGTCCGATCGCCAACAGCCATTTGCCGACCGGCGGGTGTACGACCAGGCCGTAGGCGGGATTGTCCTCGATCCAGTTGCCGCCGGTCAGCACCTGCCAGCCCTGCGGCACGTAGTGCTTCTCGTCGAAGACCGGCGTGCCCTTGTCGGTCGGATGCGTCAGGTCCCACAGGCGGGTGACCGCGGCGAGCAGGGCGATGACGAGGCCGACGATCAGACCGCGGCGGCGGTCGGTCGCGCCGAACACGGGAGCGGGGATCGTGGCGCCGGGGGAGCGGCCGAGGGATTCGGCGGTGCCGCGATCGGCTGTCGCGCCGCCGGCGGTCGGCCGCACGAGCAGCCAGCTGCTGGCGTTCTCCCCGGCTGCGGTCACCCGGTCGATGGTAGCGGGGTAGGGCTGGGCATACCCTTGCCCCATGGACAGCGGCGGACGGCTCGTGCTGGCGGCGACGCCGATGGGCCAATACGGCGACGCGTCGCCGCGGTTGCGGGCGGCGCTCGAGTCAGCCGACATCGTGGCCGCCGAGGACACCCGCCGCGCGCGGTCGTTGGCGAGCGGATTGGGCGTCACCATCGGCGGCAAGCTGATCAGCTACTACGACCAGGTGGAGGCGGCGCGCACCCCGGGGCTGGTCGAGGCGATCCGCGACGGGCAGACGGTGTTGGTGATCACCGACGCGGGGATGCCGTCGGTCAGCGACCCGGGGTTCCGGCTCGTCGCCGCGTGCGCCGACCAGGACCTGCCCATCACCTGCCTGCCCGGACCGTCGGCGGTCACGACGGCCCTCGCCGTCTCCGGCCTGCCGTGCGAGCGGTTCTGCTTCGACGGTTTCGCGCCGCGCAAGTCCGGCCAGCGTCGCACCTGGTTGGCCCAACTGGCGGGTGAACCGCGGACCGTCGTGTTCTTCGACTCGCCGCACCGGCTCGCCGATACCCTCGCCGACGCGGTCGACGTGCTCGGGGCGGACCGTCGCGTGGCCGTCTGCCGCGAACTCACCAAGACCTACGAGGAGGTGCGTCGCGGGACGCTCGCCGAAGTCGCCGAGTGGGCGGCCGGCGGGGTCAAGGGCGAGATCACCGTCGTGCTGGCCCCCGGCGTCGTCGAAGCGCCGTCCGTCGACGACCTGGTGGAGCGGGTGCGGGCCCTCGTCGACGACGGGATGCGACTCAAGGACGCCTGCGCGCGGGTCGCCGGGGAGACGGGCGCGTCCAAGCGCGAGCTGTACGAAGCGGCGCTGGCGGCGCGCTGATCAACCGGCGCCGACGATGGCGGCCGCCTTGTCCAGGCACTCCTGCCATTCGCGATCGGGTTCCGAGTCGATGGTGATGCCGCCGCCGACGCCCAGGCGCATCGCGCCGTCGGGATCGATCTCGACCGTGCGGATGGCCACCGACAGGTCGAGCGCGTGGTCGGGTCCGGCGACGCCGATCGCGCCGCAGTAGACCCCGCGCGGCAGTCGCTCCCACTCGCCGATCAGCTCGGCGGCGCGGATCTTCGGCGTCCCGGTCACCGACGCCGGCGGGAAGGTCGCCGCCAGCAGCGCGTCATTGCCGACGTGGTCGGGCAGGTCGGCGCCGACCGTGGACACCAGGTGCCACACGCCGGGCGCGCCGACGACGGTCAGCAGCTCGGGCACGCTCACGGTCCCGATCGCGGCGACCCGCCCCAGGTCGTTGCGCACCAGGTCGACGATCATCACGTTCTCGGCGACGTCCTTGACCGACATCGCCAGGTCGCGCGGGTCCCCGGCGGCCGGCAGCGTGCCTTTGATCGGCGACGACGTGACATGGTCGCCGCGGCGGTCCAGGAAGGACTCGGGGGAGAAGCTCGCCACCGTGCCCCACCGACCGGCGAGGAAGGCCGCCTTGCGCGGGGCGGTGGCTGCGGCGACGGTCCCGAAGAAGTCGACCGGATCGCCGTCGAGGCGGCCGTCGAGGCGGGTGCAGATGCACGCCTGATAGATCTCGCCGGCGGCGATCGCGTCGAGGGCGTTGAGGACGGCCCGCCGGTGGTCGTCGCGACGCTGCGGGGTGGGCGTTTGCCAGTGGGCCGAGATGTGCCCACTCGACGAGGTTTGGTGCCCACTCGGCGGCGGTGGGGTGCCCACTCGGCGGTTGCGGGGTGCCCACTCGGCGATGGCGGGGTGCCCACTCGGCGAGAGGGCGGCGGCGACCCAGTCGGGGGCGGGGGCGCCGGTGACGTCGTGGAACTCCCACTCGCCGTCGCGCAGCATGAGTACCGAGTCGGTGAGACCGCCGGCGACCGCGGGGAAGGCGGCCTCGGCGACGTCGACGGGGAAGCTCAGGTGCCCCAGCCAGTAGCGATCGGGCCGGTCGGGTGGGGCGAGGCCCGCGACGAGTTCGAGGGACGGGGCGATGACCGCGTCGGCGCCCAGCCAGGAGCCGATCAGCGCGGCCGGCGGGGGCAGCGCGGCCCCGCGCGTCGCGCGGTGCAGCGACCGCAGCACGTCGAGCGCGCTGGGGCTCATCGCCGGCTCAGTCCCCGGCGGGCGCCTCGAGGCGCGGGAAGACGGGGGTGGGCTTGGGCAGGCTCGTGCGCGGGGCCAGGCGCCGCTCGATCGCGGCGAAGTCGCGCTGGTCGGCCGGGACCGCGAGCTGGTCGAGGATCTTGCCGCACGACTCGGGCATCACCGGCTGGGCCAGCAGTGCGACGACGCGCACCGTCTCGGCGCACACGTAGAGCACCGTCGCCGTCCGCTTCAGGTCGGTCTTGGCCAGCTTCCACGGCTCCTGCGCCGAGATGTAGCGGTTCGCCTCGGCCAGCTCGTGCCACAGCACCTCCAGGCCGAGGTGGATGGCCTGGTTGTCGAAGTGCTCGCGGACCGTCGGCAGCAGGCCGACCGCGTGGGTCAGCAGCGCGGAGTCGTCGTCGGTGAACTCGCCGGCCTGCGGCACCTGGCCGTCGAAGTACTTGGCGATCATCGACGTCGTGCGCTGGGCCAGGTTGCCGAACTCGTTGGCCAGGTCGGCGTTGATGCGGGCGATCATCGACTCGGCCGAGTACGACCCGTCCTGGCCGTAGGACACCTCGCGCAGGAAGAAGTAGCGCACCGGGTCGAGGCCGAAGGCGTTGATCAATTCGACCGGGTCGACGACGTTGCCGACCGACTTGCTCATCTTCTCGCCGTTGTTGAACAAGAAGCCGTGCGCGAACACCCGCTTGGGCAGCTCCAGGCCCGCGCTCATCAGGAACGCCGGCCAGTACACGCAGTGGAACCGGATGATGTCCTTGCCGATGATGTGCAGGTCCGCGGGCCAGTACTTCTCGAACAGCGCCGGATCGTCGGGGAAGCCGGCGCCGGTCAGGTAGTTGGTGAGCGCGTCGACCCACACGTACATGACGTGATCGGGGTTGTCGGGGACGGGCACGCCCCAGTCGAAGGTGGTCCGCGAGATGGACAGGTCCTTCAGGCCGCCGCGCAGGAAGCTGACGATCTCGTTGCGCCGGGTGTCCGGGCCGAGAAACTCGGGGTGCTCGTCGTAGAGCGCCAGCAGCTTGTCGGTGTACGCCGACAGTCGGAAGAAGTAGGTCTGCTCCTCGGTCCAGGTGAGCTCGTGGCCGGTGTCGGTGGCGACCCGCTTGCCGTCGGCGTCGACGGTGGTGTCGTCCTCGGCGTAGAACGCCTCGTCGCGCACGTCGTACCAGCCGGAGTAGGCGTCGAGGTAGATGTCCCCGTTGCGCTCCATGCGCTTCCAGATTTCCTGCGACGCCCGTTTGTGGTCGTCGTCGGAGGTGCGGATGAAGCGGTCGAAGCTGGAGCCGAGCTGCTCCTGCAGCGCCTGGAACCGATCGGAGTTGCGGTCGGCGAGGTCGGCGGTGGCGATGCCCTCGGCCTGCGCGGTCTGCTGCATCTTCTGCCCGTGCACGTCGGTGCCGGTGAGGAAGCGGACGTCGAAGCCGTCGAGGCGCTTGAACCGGGCCAGCGCGTCGGCGGAGATGTACTCGTAGGCGTGACCGATGTGCGGGGCGCCGTTGGGGTAGGCGATCGCGGTGGTCAGGTAGAACGGTCGGTTCTCGCCGTGCGAAGGGAGGCTGGCCATAGTGCCCGTCAGGTTACTCGGGGCGGTTGTAGGGCGCGCAGCCCGGCGGCGCGTGCGGCGCGACGAGGGCCGGCGTCTTGGCGATCTTCTTGGTCACCGGCTCCTCGCCCAGCACGAACTCCTCGCCGTGGTGGGCCAGCGTGATCGGCGGGCCGGACAGCAGGCGGTAGGTCGCCGAGGTCGGTTCGACGGACACGCGGATCGACGAGCCGCGAACGATCATGCGGAAGTTCATGTAGTTGAGCCGCTTGGGCAGGCGCGGGGCGAAGGTGATGTTGCCGTCGAAGTCGCGCATGCCGCCGAAGCCCGCGACGCAGTCCATCCAGGCGCCGGCGAGTGCGGCGATGTGCAGGCCCGAACTGACGTTGGCGTGCAGGTCGTGCAGGTCGGTGAACACCGATTCGCACATCAGGTCATAGGCCAGATCGAGGTAGCCGACCTCGGCCGCGACGACCGCCTCGCAACACGCCGACAGCGACGAGTCGCGGACCGTCAGCGGGTAGTAATAGTCGAAGTTGCGCTTCTTGGTCGGCTGGTCGAAGGCGTCGCCGCGGGTGTACATGGCGAACACCAGGTCGGCCTGCTTCACCACCTGCTTGCGGTACAGGTCGTAGTACGGGTAGTTGAGCAGCAGCGGGTACTTGTCCTTGGACCCCTCGAAATCCCACTCGCCCAGGTTGGTGAACGACTCGCACTGCTGGTGCACGTCGAGCTTGTCGTCGTAGGGGATCGTCATCGCGTCGGCGCACGCCTCCCACCGGGAGGTCTCCTCGTTGGTGACGCCGAGTTTGCGTGCGACGTCGGGCTGGCGCCGCGTCGCCTCAATGGCGTCGCGCAGGTTCTGCTGCACCGCGAGGTTGGTGAACACGTTGTTGTTGACGACGGCCGTGTACTCGTCGGGGCCGGTCACGCCGTCGATGCGGAAACCGCCGCCGGCGTCGAAGTGCCCCATCCCGGAGAACAGGCGCGCGGTCTCGACGAGCAGCTCCACGCCGACCTCGACGTCGAACTGCTCGTCCTCGGTCGCCCGGATGTAGCGGGCGACGGCGTTGGCGATGTCGGCGCTGACGTGCACGCCGGCGGTGCCCGCGGGCCAATAGCCCGAGCACTCGTCGCCGTTGATCGAGCGCCACGGGAACATGGCGCCCTTCTGGGCGAGCTCGGCGGCGCGCGCCTTGGCCTTGTCCATCGTCGCGTGGCGCCAGCGCAGCTCCTCGCCCGCCGCCGCGGGGAGGGTGTAGGTCAGCATCGGCAGCACGAAGCTCTCGGTGTCCCAGAACGCGTGGCCGTCGTAGCCCGGTCCGGTCAGCCCCTTCGCCGGGATGGCGCGCGACTCGCCGCGCGCACCGGCCTGCAGGACGTGGAAGAGGGCGAAGCGGACCGCCTGCTGCAGCTCGGGGTCGCCGTCGAGTTCGATGTCGGCGTCGTGCCAGAAGTCGTTGAGGAAGGCGGTCTGGTCGGCGACCAGCTGGGTCCACCCGGTGTCGACGGCCAGCGCGAGCGCCGCCTCGACCTGTGCGCACAGCGCGGGCACCGACCGCCGCGCCGACCACCCGTAGCCGATGTACTTGGTCAGCGTCAGCTTGGAGCCGCGCGGCACCTTCGCCGAGATCGTCAGCCGCGCCAGATCGCCGTCGGCGCGGATCGAGGTCTCCGCCTCGCTGGGCAGGTCCAACACGTGGTCCATGCCGGCGGCCATGTGCAACTCGGACGTGCGGGTGTGGTGCGCGAGGACCGCGGAGTACCCGTCGCAGGTGGCGAGGTCGGCGACCAGCGGCGAATCCAGCGCGGCGGCCAAGCGGGGGTCGTCGCCCTGCACCGGGATCGGCTCGTTGGCGAGCAGGTCGGACTGCAGGACCAGGGTCATGTCCTCGCTGAGCGGTTCCACCTCGTAGTGGATGGCCGCGATGGCGCGCTTGGTGAACGACACCAGCCGCTCGGATTTGATCCGCACGGTGCGGCCGGTGGGGGAGGTCCACACGGTGGTGCGGCGCAGCGTCCCGGTGCGGAAGTCGAGGGTGCGCTCGTGGTCCTCGGTGGTGCCGTAGCGCAGGTCCATCGGCTCGTCCTCGACGAGCAGCCGGATGATCTTGCCGTCGGTGACGTTCACGACGGTCTGCCCCGACTCCGGGTAGCCGTAGCCGCTCTCGGCGTACGGCAGGTCGCGCAACTCGTAGAAGCCGTTCAGGTAGGAGCCGTTCAGCTCGCTCGGCTCACCCTCCTCCAGGGTGCCGCGCAGGCCGATGTGGCCGTTGGAGAGGGCGAACAGCGACTCGGTGCGGGCCAGCATGTCGATGCGCAGGCCCTTCCAGGTGAGCTGCCACGGGCTGACCTCGAACCCCATCTCGCGCACTGGACCGTGCGGATCGGCCGGGAACGGGTGGCTCATTGCGGTGCTCCTTCCGTCGGGCCGGTCGCGCCGGTCCGCAGGTCGTCGAGAGTCGTCACGACGACGGTGGCGCCCGCTCCCGCCAGTGCTTTCGCGTGCTTGCTCGGTTCGCTCCCGGCGCCGGCGGTCCGGTCGACGCCCACCACCGCCGCGAAGTCGCCCGCCGATCCCGCGGCGACGCCGGACACGGCGTCCTCGAAGACGGCGGCCGCGGCGGGGCCCACGCCCATCAACTCGGCGCCGAGCAGGAAGGAGTCCGGCGCGGGCTTGCCGGCCAGGCCGCGCTCGGCGATGACGTTGCCGTCGACGCGCTGCTCGATGTACTTCGTCAGCCCGGCCGCCTCGAGGACCGGCCCGCCGTTCTTCGACGACGTCACCACCGCGATGCCGAGCCCGGCGTCGCGGGCGGCCCGCAGGTAGGCCTCCGCGTCGGGGAAGACGGTGACGCCGTCGCGGTCCAAGATGGCGAGGAAGCGCTTGTTCTTGTCCTCGGCCAGCCGCGCGATCGTCGCCTGATCGGCGGTGATGTGGCGGGCCGACAGGAAACTGGTGATGCCGTCCTCGCGCGGGCGGCCGTCGACGTGGGCGAGGTAGTCGGCGGGGGTGAACGGCGCGGGCTTGTTTCCGTTGTCGTCCACGGCCGATGCCAGGAATTCGTTGAAGGCCTCGCGCCAGGCCGTCATGTGCACCGATGCGGTATCGGTCAGCACGCCGTCGAGGTCGAACAGTGCGACGGTGATGGAATCGGCCAGCCCCAACATTGGGATCACGCTACGCGATCGCGGCACGCGGTGCGCGCTGGGAAAGTGTGATCTCGTCCCGTGCCAGGATGGAGGCATGCTCCGGTCCTTCGCGCAGGTCGACGTGTTCACGCGCTTCGCCGCCGCGGGCAACCCGGTGGCGGTCGTCGTCGACGGCGACGGCCTGGCCGACGAGACGATGGCCGCCTTCGCGCGGTGGACCAACCTCTCGGAGACGACGTTCATCCAGACGCCGACCGAGCCCGCCGCCGACTACCGGCTGCGCATCTTCACCCCCGGCGGCGAGATGCCCTTCGCCGGGCATCCGACCCTCGGCTCGGCCCACGTGTGGCTCTCCCGCGAGGGGGCGACCACCCGCCGCCAGATCGTGCAGGAATGTGGCATCGGGCTGGTCGAGCTGCGCCGCGACGGTGACCGTCTCGCCTTCGCCGCCCCCGGCCTGCGCCGCAGCGGTGCGGTCGAGCCGCACGTTCTGAGCCGTGTCGTCGATGCACTCGGCGTGACCCCCGACGAGGTCGTGGACTCCTCCTGGGTGGACAACGGCCCGCCGTGGATCGGCGTCCAGCTCGGCTCGGTCGAGCGGGTGCTCGAACTGAACCCCGACCCGCTGGCCTTCGGCGCCCTGATGGTCGGCGTCGTCGCCTGCTACCCGCCCGGCGGCGGGCCCGACGGCGCCGCGATCGAGGTGCGCGCTTTCGCGCCCGGCATCGGCGTCCCCGAGGACCCGGTCACCGGGAGCCTGCAGGCCGGTCTCGCGATGTGGCTGCGCCAGACGCGCGCCGTCCCCGGCCGCTACGTCGCGGCGCAGGGCACCGCCCTCGGCCGTGCCGGCCGCGTGTACGTGGCCGACGACGACTCCGACATCTGGATCGGCGGCGATTCGGTGACCGTCATCTCCGGGACGGTGGACCTATGAGCAAGAAGAAGGACCAGCGTCGCGAGCCACCGCCCGACCCGCAGCCGTTGCCCGGGCTCGTCGACGCGCACACCCACCTGGCCGCCTGCGGTGGTCGGGACGCGGAATCGGTCGCGGCGATCTGCGACCACGCCGCCGCGGTCGGGGTCGAGCAGGTGGTCACCGTCGCCGACGACATGGTCGACGCGCGCTGGGCGGTGGCGGCCGCCGAGTGGGACCGCCGCGTCTACGCCGCGGTGGCGCTGCACCCGATGCACGCCGGCGACCTCGACGAAGCGGCGAAAGCGGAGTTGGAGCGGCTGGCGGCCCACGAGCGGGTCGTCGCGATCGGGGAGACCGGACTCGACTACTACTGGCCGTCACGGTCGGCGGACTGCGCGTCGCCGGAGGTCCAGGCCGAGGCGTTCGCGTGGCACATCGACCTGGCCAAGCGGACCGGCAAACCGCTGATGATCCACAACCGCGAGGCCGACCGGGATCTGCTGGACATCCTCGCCGCCGAGGGCTCGCCGGAGACGGTCATCATGCACTGCTTCTCCGGGGACGAGGCGATCGCCCGCGAATGTGTCGACCGCGGCTACCTGCTGAGCTTCTCCGGCACGGTCTCGTTCACCAACGCCGCCGAACTGCAGCGGGCCGCGCTCGTGGTCCCCGACGAGCTGATCCTCGTCGAAACCGACGCCCCGTTCCTGACGCCGCACCCGTACCGCGGGCGGCGCAACCAGTCGTACTGCCTGCCGTACACGGCCCGATTCCTCGCCGACCTGCGCGGGGTTTCCGACGACCAGATGGCGCGGACGCTTGGGGCCAACGCCCGTCGCGTCTATCACATCCCGGTGGCCTGACCGACCCCGCTTCGATATCATTCTGTTACATGCCCATCGTGGATGGGCGGACCGTCGGCGTGTCGACGGGCCCGACGAGCAGGACCGAGCATGAGCAGCCACAACGTCAAGAAGCACAAGGACGGCGCTGACGAGCACCACAACGTCAGCAAGCACAAGGGGGGCCGCAGGGCCGCCAAGCGCCAGCCGACGTCGATGCGTTCGCGCGTCATCGTGGGCACGACGCTCGCCGCCCTCGTCGCCGGCGGCATCGTCGGCCTGGCCTCGCACAAGACCGTCACGCTCGAGGTCGACGGCCAGTCGAAGTCGGTGTCGACGATGATGGGCAAGGTCAACACCGTGCTCACCCTCAAGGGCTACTCGCCGGGCAAGGACGACGTCGTGCTCCCCGGTCGCGACCAGAAGGTCCGCAACGGCCAGAAGGTCACGCTCAAGCGCCAGAAGAAGGTCACGCTCGACATCGGCGGCCAGAAGCGCGAGGTGACCACCACCGCGGCCACCGTCGACGAACTCCTTGCCGAGCAAAACCTCGGCAACGCCTCGGCCAAGACCGACCTGGTGAACCTGCCGCGCAGCGGCGCGGTCATCCCGGTGCTGCTGCCCGTGCCGGTGACCCTCACCGACGGCACGGTGACCTGGACCCCGCAGATCGGCGCGCAGAACGTCGGCGACCTGCTGGCCCGCACAGGCAAGCCGCTGGCCCCGACCGACAAGGTCGTGCCGGCCGCGGACACCCCGCTGACCAAGGGCATGAAGATCAAGGTCACCCGCATCCGCACATCGGAGTCCACGCGCGTGGAGAACGTCGCGGCCCCGGAGAAGACCAAGAAGGACCCGAGCCTGATCAGCGGCCGCAAGGTCGTCGAGAAGCCGGGCAAGCCGGGCCAGGCCCGGGTGTCCTACCTGGTCACGACCGTCAACGGCAAGGTGACCAAGCGCAAGAAGCTCGGCAGCCACGACCTCGTCAAGCCGCAGCCGGCCACCGTCCGCGTCGGCACCAAGCCGGGTGCGCCGTACGTCCCGCCGGGCTCGGTGTGGGACACGCTCGCCCAGTGCGAGGCCGGCGGCAACTGGCACATCAACACCGGCAACGGCTTCTACGGCGGCGTCCAGTTCGACTACGGCACGTGGCTGCGCCACGGTGGTGGCAAGTACGCGCCGCGCGCCGACCTCGCCACCCGCGAGGAGCAGATCGAGATCGCCAAGAAGACCCAGGCCGCGCAGGGCTGGGGCGCCTGGCCCGCGTGCACCGCGAAGATGGGCCTGCGCTGACCGCAACGCCACGGCTGCTGGGCCCGGCCCAGATCCGCGCGCTCGCCGCCGAGTTGGACGTGCGGCCGACCAAGACCCTCGGCCAGAACTTCGTCCACGACGCCAACACGGTGCGCCGGATCGTCGCGGCCGCCGGGGTGGGGCCCGACGACCACGTGCTCGAAGTCGGCCCCGGGTTGGGTTCGTTGACACTGGCGCTGCTCGGCGCCGCCGGGTCGGTCACCGCCGTCGAGATCGATCCCGTCCTCGCCCGGCGACTGCCGCAGACCGTCGCCGACTACGCGCCCGATCAGGCGTCGTCGCTGACGGTCGTCGAGGCCGACGCCCTGCGGGTGGGTGCGGCGGATATGCCCGGTGAGCCGACCGCCCTGGTGGCCAATCTGCCGTACAACGTCGCCGTGCCCGTGCTCCTGCACCTGATGAGCGAGGTGGACTCGCTGCGGACCGCGCTGGTGATGGTGCAGGCCGAGGTCGCCGACCGCCTGGCCGCCGAGCCGGGCAACCGGACCTATGGGGTGCCGAGCGTCAAGGCGCGCTACTTCGGCCGCGTCGCCCGCGCCGGATCCGTGGGGCGCAACGTCTTCTGGCCGGAGCCGAAGGTCGAATCCGGTCTGGTGCGCATCGACCGCACCGACGACTACCCGCGCGACGCGGCGACCCGGCAGCGGGTCTTCACCGTCATCGACGCCGCGTTCGCCCAGCGCCGCAAGACGCTGCGCGCCGCGCTCGCCGGGTGGGCCGGATCGCCCGCGGCGGCCGAGGAGCGGCTGCGCGCGGTCGGGATCGACCCGTCGGCGCGCGGTGAGCGGCTGGGCGTCGCCGACTACGTCGCGCTCGCGCAGACTGCACTACCCTGAGCCTGATGGCACTCACACCCCGCGCGCAGGTCCGCTCGACCACCGCGCGCGCGGCTGCCAAGATCAACCTCCACCTCGGCGTCGGCGAACTCCGCGACGACGGGTATCACGAGCTCACCACCGTCTTCCAGGCCGTGTCCCTGTTCGACGACGTCACCGTCACCGACGCCGACGCGTTGTCGGTGCTAACCACCGGCGAGAGCGCCGACCAGGTGCCCGACGATCCCGAGCAGAACCTCGCGGCCCGCGCCGTGCTGCGGGTCGACCCCGATGCGCGGCTCGCGATCGAGATCGTCAAGACCATCCCGGTGGCCGGCGGCATGGCCGGCGGGAGCGCCGACGCCGCGGCGGCGCTGGTGGCGGCCGCGGTGCACGTCGGCGCGGGGTGGGGCCGCGCCGATCTGCTGGCCGCCGCCGCCGAGCTCGGCTCGGACGTGCCGTTCTCCGTCCACGGCGGCACCGCCCTGGGCACCGGGCGCGGGGAAGAACTCTCGCCGGTGCTCTCCCGCGGGGAGTTCCACTGGGTGGTCGCGATCGCCAAGACCGGCTTGTCCACGCCGGCCGTGTTCGCCGAGCTCGACCGGCTGCGCGCGAAGGAGTCCGGTCCCGTCCCGGCCGCCTCGCCCGACGCGCTGCTGCGCGCCCTCGCCGCCGGTGACGTCGAGGAGGTGGCACGACTCCTGCACAACGACCTGCAACCCGCGGCGATCTCGCTGCAGCCGCTGCTGCGGCGCACGCTGCGCGCCGGCACCGACGCGGGCGCGCTGGCGGGCATCGTGTCCGGCTCCGGGCCCACGTGCGCGTTCCTGTGCGCCGACGGCGAGGCCGCGGTGCGGGTGGCCGCCGAGTTGGCCGCGGCCGGGGTCGCGAAGTCGGTACGCACCGCTAACGGTCCGGTACCGGGCGCCCGGCTCGTCTAGCGACCGGCACCGCCCACGCGCTAGCGTCCTCGGTATGCGTTTGCTCAGCCTGTCCCTGCCCCTCGCGGTCGCGGCGTCGTCCCTGCTGGTCGGTGCGCCGTCGGCATCGGCCGCCACCGGAACCGTGCTGTCCCAGTCCCCGGTGCCCGCCGCCCAACTGCCGACGGGCGCGGCGCGGGCGGTGAAGGTCCTGTACGCGACGCGTGATCAGCGCGGCCGTCCGGCCAAGAGCACCGGCGTCGTCTACTTCCCCCGCGGCGCGGCCCCGGCGGGCGGGTGGCGCGTCGTGTCCTGGGCGCACGGGACGTCGGGGATCGCGCCGAAGTGCGCGCCGAGTGCCTTTCCCAAGTCGCATATCGACAAGTTCGAGCCCAACGTCGCCGGCGCACTGCGCGACGGTTACGTGGTGACGGCGTCGGACTACATCGGCATGGGCGGCGGGGGGACCACCGAATACCTCGGCGGGCGGTCGGCGGCATACAACGTGATCGACATGGTCCGCGCGGCGCGCCACGTCGACCCGACGATCGGGCGGCGCTGGGCGTCCCTGGGCCACTCGCAGGGCGGGCACGCGGCCCTGTGGGCCGCGCGGGTCGCGCCGCGCTACGCCCCCGAGCTGCCGATGGTCGGCGCCGTGGCCATGGCGCCGGCCAGCCAGGTGCCGACGACGATGACCGCGCTGCAGCGACCCGGTCTGCCCAACCTCGGGCCGGGCAACGCGATGACCGCGTTCTCGATGTATGCGCTCAGCGGTCTGGACCACGTCTACCCGTCGCTGCGGGTGAAGCAGTACCTGTCGCCCCTGGGTCGCCGCTGGCTCGCCCGCGCGGCCGACCTGTGCGTCACCGATGCCGTCACGGCGTTGAAGTCGGTGCCCCCGGGGTCGCTCTACATCAGGTCGACGGCCGATTCGCCGCGGTTCATGGCGGCCCTGCGCGAGTACAGCGGCATCCCGGCGAGCGGCTTCCGCCGACCGGTCCGACTGCAGCAGGGGCTGGCCGATCCCATCGTCCCGGCCGCCGCGACCGCGACGCTGCTCGACCAGCTGCGCGCCGGCGGTGCGGCCGTGTCCGCCGGCTGGTACCCGGGCGATCACCACGCGGTGACCCGCGAGTCCCTCGCCGACACGATGGCCATCGTCGACGGGTACTTCCGGCCGCGACGGTGACCGCTACAGTGGCCCCGTGACCGCGCCGGCCAACCCCGTACTGATCAACGCGGAGAAGATCAGCAAGAGCTTCGGCATCAAGCCGCTGCTGACCGATGTCAGCGTCGGCGTGCACGCCGGGCAGCGGATCGGCGTCGTCGGCCTCAACGGCGGCGGCAAGACCACCCTGCTGGAGATCCTCGCCGGCATCACCGAGCCCGACGCCGGCCGTGTTTCGCGGGCGGGCGACGCCCGGCTCGCCACCGTGACCCAGCGCGGCGAGCTGCCGCCGGAGGCGACCGTCGCCGAGGTGGTCGTCGGATCACTGGGCGTCGCCGAGCACGAGTGGGCCGGTGACCCGCGGATCCGCGACGTGCTGTCCGGCATCGGCGTCGCCGACCTGCTCGATCGCCGGACGGCCGAGCTCTCCGGTGGGCAGCGGCGCCGCGTCGCACTGGCCGCCGCGCTCGTTGCCGACGCCAACGTGTTGATCCTCGACGAGCCGACCAACCACCTCGACATCGAGGGCGTCGAATGGCTGGCCGAGCATCTCGTCGCGCGCGGGGACGCGGTCGTCGTCGTGACCCACGACCGGTGGTTCCTCGACACCGTCGCCCAGCGGACCTGGGAGGTGCACTCGGGCCGCGTCGACGAGTACGAGGGCGGCTACAACGACTGGGTCTTCGCCCGCGCCGAACGATCGCGGTTGGCCGACGCCGCCGAGGAGCGGCGGCGCAACCTGGCGCGCAAGGAACTCGCCTGGCTGCGGCGCGGGCCGCCGGCGCGAACGTCGAAGCCCAAGTACCGGATCGAGGCGGCCGAGAAGCTGATCGCCGACGTGCCGCCGCCGCGCGACACCGTGACGCTGTCGGCCTTCGCCAAGCGGCGGTTGGGGCGCGTCGCCATCGAGCTGGAAGACGCGCGCCTGGCGACCCCGCCGGCCGCCGACGGCTCGTCGCAGGTGTTGGTCGACGACCTGACCTGGCGGCTGGCGCCGGGGGAGCGGATCGGACTGGTCGGCGTCAACGGCTCGGGCAAGACGACGCTGCTGCGGGCGCTCGCCGGAGAGGTTCCCGTCGACCCGGGGCGGCGGATCGAGGGCAAGACGGTGTCGATCGGCTGGCTGCGCCAGGAACTCGACGACCTCGACCCGGATCAGCGGGTGCTCGACGCGGTCGAGTCGGTGGCGACCCGGATGATGGTCGGCGACAAGGAGCTGTCGGCCGGCCAGCTCGCCGAGCGGCTCGGCTTCTCACCCGCCCGCCAGCGCACGCCCGTCGGCGACTTGTCCGGCGGGGAACGGCGCCGCCTGCAACTCACCCGCGTGCTCATGGCCGAGCCCAACGTCTTGCTGCTCGACGAGCCGACCAACGACCTCGACATCGACACGTTGCAGCAGGTGGAGGACTTGCTCGACGGGTGGGCGGGCACCCTCGTTGTCATCAGCCACGACCGCTATCTCATCGAGCGGATCTGTGATTCGACGTGGGCCCTTTTCGGCGACGGCAAGCTCACCAACCTGCCGCGCGGGATCGCGCAATACCTGGAGCGGCGCAAGGAGTTGCTGCGCGGCGAGGGTGCGGTTGCCCCTGGTGCGCCCACTAGAGCCGCGCAGCCGAAGACCTCGTCCGCCGAGCACCGCGACGCCCGCAAGGCGATGGGCCGGCTGGAGCGGCAGATCGACAAGCTGTCCGCGCGCGAGGAGAAGCTGCACGCCGACCTGGTCGATGCGGCCACCGACCCCGAGCGCCTCGTGGAACTCGACGCCGAGCTCAAACGGGTCGTCGCCGAGAAGGAGCAGGCCGAGGCGCAGTGGCTCGAGGCCGCCGAGCTGGCCGAGTAGTCAGACCTCGTCGGCCGGCACCCAGTCGAACGTCGCGGGGTCCGGTCCGATGCGACGGTTCTCATCGAGCGCGTCGATCGCGGCAACGGCCTCGGCGTCGAGCTTGAGGTCCTGAGCGGCGAAGTTCTCGGCGATGCGCGCCGGGCTGGACGCCTTCGGGAAGACGATGTCGCCGCGCTGGAGGTGCCACGCGAGCACGACCTGCGAGACCGGTGCGCCGACGCGCTCGGCGATCCCGGCGAGGGTCGGATCGTCGAAGACCTGACCCTGCGCCAGCGGCGACCAGGCCTCGGTGGCGATGCGGTGGTTCTTGTTGAACGCACGCAGCTCGTTCTGTGCGAAGTAGGGGTGCACCTCGATCTGGTTGACGACGGGCACGACCGATCCGGGGAGCTCGATGAGGCGCTGGAGGTGGTCGGCGTTGAAGTTGGAGACGCCGATCGAACGAGCCTTGCCCGTGCCCTGGATCTCGACCATCGCGTGCCAGGTGTCGACGTAGTCGATGCCGATGCCGGGCAGCGGCCAGTGGATGAGGAACAGGTCGACGTAGTCGAGCCCGAGCCGCTCGAGCGAGTCGTCGATCGAGGCGATCGCGCGCTGCGGATCGTGGTTGTTGTTGTTCAGCTTCGTCGTGACGTACAGCTCGTCGCGCGACAGCCCGACGTCGGCGATCGCCCGCCCGACGCCGGACTCGTTGCCGTACATCTGTGCGGTGTCGACGTGGCGGTAGCCGGCCTCCAGCGCTTCGACGACCCGCGGCCGGGCGTCGGCGTCGGGGATCTGCCAGGTGCCGAATCCGAACTGGGGGATGGACGTGCCGTCGTGCAGGGTGATCAGGCTCATGGCCCCACCCTAGGCGCTACGCCTTGGCGGCGTCGGGCCCCAGGCCCTGCTTGGCGATCCAGTCGTCGAGGATGGCCATCGTCTTCGGCAGCGCCGGTCCGGCGGTCACGATGTGGTCGGAGCCTTCGACCTCGGCGTAGTCGGCGCGGCCCTTGTAGCGCTTGGCCGTCGCCTTGTTCATCGCGGGCAGGCAGCAGAGGTCCTTCTCGCCGGAGACGACGAGCACGGGCGAGGTGATCGCGTCGAAGTCGACCTTGGCCTGGCGCGAGCGGTCGGTCTGCCAGAGCGCCATCTGGCGGTACACCTTGCCGGACTCGGCGCACAGCTCGGCGTAGAACTCCTCGGACAGGTCGGCCGGCAGTTCGTTGGCGATGTACTTGTCCCACTTGGCCTTCTTCACCGGCCACATCGGCTTGCTGCGCAGCCAGGTGAACAGGTACGGGCTCCACAGGATGGTCGTCGACGGGTACTGCGCGAAGACGCCCGCGGCGGGGGCGGGGGCGAGCAGGATGAGCGCCGTCGACGGGACCTTGGCGGCCAGCAGTTGGGCGATCAGGCCGCCGAGGGAGTGGCCGACGATGATCGGCGTGGTCTTCATGTCGGCGACCAGCTTCTGCAGGAAGTCGACGTAGTCGTTCAAGCCGCACTTGACGACCTCCGCGGCCTTCTCCTCGAGGTTCACCTCGCTCGCCTTGCCGTGGCCCGGCAGCGTCGGCGCGTGGACGTTGTACCCGCGCTTGGTCAGCTCGGGAACGACGTGGTCCCAGCTGCCGCTGCTGCCCCAGGTGCCGTGGATGAGGAGGATGTCTTGTTTCGCCATGGGCCAACGATAGCCCGCCCGGCGCTCACCCGAGGACGACCCGACGGTCTGTGCCGACGCGGTCGACAAAGGCGGCGTCGTGCGACACCAGCACGAGGGCGCCGGTCCACCCGGCGAGCGCGTCGGCCAGCACCTCGACGGTGTCGATGTCGAGGTTGTTGGTCGGCTCGTCGAGGATCAGCAGCTCCGGCGGCGGGTCGGCCGCGAGGCCGATGGCCAGTGCGGCGCGCAGCCGCTGCCCGCCGGAGAGCGAGCCCACCGGCCGGTCACCCGCGGCGCCGCGCAGGCCGAGGCGGGCGAGGGCGGCCCGCAGGTGCTCCGCCGAGGCGTCGGGGTGTGCCAGCTGCGCGGCCTGGGCGACCGTCCGGCGCTCGTCGGGAAACGTGACCGCCTGCGGCACGTGGCAGTAGGGCACGGCGATGGCGCCGGATGCGACGAGGTCGTCGATGAGCGTCGTCTTGCCGGAACCGTTCGGGCCGGCCAGTTCGACGCGCGCGGGGCCGTCTATCCGGAGCCGGTCGTCGACGATGACCCGGCGCCGCGGTGCGATGTCGACGTCGGGGAGGGTGATGACGGCGTGGCGGTCCTTGCGGACGGCGTCGGCGACGTCGGACAGCCGCTCCTTGGCCGCCTCGACGTCGTCGCGGTGGGTGCCGGCGAGCTTGCCGGCCGAGGCTTGCGCGGCGTTCTTGCGCATCCCCGCGACAATCTTCGGGACGCGCTTCTCGCGTTCGGCCTTGCGCGCCGTCCGGGCGCGGCGGGCCAGCTTGGTCTGCGTCTCGTCGCGCTCGCGCTGCTGCTTGGCGAGGTCGCCCGCGGCGTTGGCAACCGCGGCCCTGGCCGTCGCCTGCTCGGCGTCGACGGTGTCGCGGTAGAGCGAATAGGGTCCGCCGACCGTGCGCAGGTCGACCGGTGCACCGGGTCGGGGGCGGTGGAGTTCGAGGGTGGTGTCGACCTGTTCGAGCAGCTCGAGGTCGTGGCTGACGACGATGGCGCAGCGTCCCGGGGTACCCGCGAAGGCGGCGAGGGCGTCGAACAGCAGGCGCCGCGCGCGCCGGTCGAGGTTGTTGGTCGGCTCGTCGAGCAAGAGGATCGACGGTCGTCGCCACAGGCACCCGGCGAGGGCGACCAGGGTTCCCTCGCCGCCGGAGAGTGCGGCGATCCGGCGATCGGCGCCGATGCCCGCCAGCCCGATCGAATCGAGGTGTGCGCGCAGGCGCTCGGCGGCGTCCCAGTCGTCGCCGATGACGTCGAAGTCGGCCGGATCAACCGACCCGGCTTCGACGCGGGCGATCGCGGCGAGCACGTCGTCGACGCCCATCAGCGACGCGACGGTGGCCGTCGGGTCCGCCGCGGGGCGTTGGCCCAGGAGCTCGACCGCGCCGACCGTGGTGATCGATCCGCGTGCCGGCGACAGGTCCCCGGTGATCAGGCGCAACAGCGTGGTCTTCCCGACGCCGTTCTCGCCGACCAGCGACGCGAGGCCGACGGGCAGCGTCGCGGTGAGGCCGTCGAAGACGGGGGTGCCGTCCGGCCAGGCGAAGGCGAGGTCGGTCAGGGTGACGGCGGGGTGGGACGGGGAAGACATCGTGGCAATGACGTTAGGGGGCGTCGCGCCGCGGCTCCAACAGGTTTCCCAACTGAGTGAACAAATGTACACTCAAATCCATGACCACTGCTGAACGCCGCGCCGAGGTGCGCGCCCTCTCCGAACTCGGGCTGACCGAGTTGGGCAAGGCATCGGTCGGCATCCACGAGACGCACCGCGCGATCTCGGACCGGATCTTCGGTGCCGTCCGCTGGGGCCTCGGCCCGTCCGTCGCCCCGGTGAAAGCCGTCCACGACGCCATCACCGACGGCGTCTACGTGATCGTCGACGAGTCGCTGCGCACCGCCGGCCGGATCGGCGGCATGGCCGCGGACCTGCCGCTGCGCCAGGCTCCGTCGTCGACGAAGGCGGGCGCGACGATCATCGCCGCGGTCAACGGCCTGATCGGCGACGAGCTCGACGCCCGCCAGTCGCCGCTCGCCGACCCCGTGTCCATCCGCGTCGACGGGGAGGCGGTGCCGCTCACCACCGACGCGCTCGCCGCGGCCTACCCGACGGCCACCGGCCGCATCGTCATCGCGCTGCACGGCCTGGTCGAGACCGAGCACGCCTGGGCGATCGGCGAAGCGGAGCCCTATGCCGACCGGCTGGCCCGCGACGGCGTCACGACGGTCTTCGTGCGCTACAACACCGGGCGCCACATCTCGACCAACGGCCGCGACGTCGCCGAGCTGATCGACGAGCTGGTGCGCCGCTGGCCGGTGCCCGTCGAATCGGTCGGGCTCCTCGGCCACTCGATGGGCGGCCTGGTCGCGCGCAGCGCCGCGCACTACGGCCGCGAGGCCGGCCACGCGTGGGTGCCGCTGGTGGGCACCACCGTGTCGCTGGGCACGCCGCACCTGGGCGCGCCGCTGGAGAACCTGGCCCACCACGGCGCCGCCGGCCTGATGAAGCTGCCCGAGACGCGGGCTTTCGGACGGTTGCTGCGGCGCCGCAGCGGCGGCATCCGCGACCTGCGCGCCGGGTCCCTCGTCGACGAGGACTGGACCGGTCGCGACCCCGACGACCTCGCCCGGGCGATCGCCGCCGAGATCGAACTGCTGCCCGGCGCCGACCACTACTTCGTGTCGGCGACCGTCACCCGCAACCCGGACAACCCACTCGCCCGCGTCATCGGCGACGGCCTGGTCCTGCATCACAGCGCCGCGGGGAAGAACCGTGCTCGCCGAATCGGGTTCGACCCGCGCAACGGCGTGCACCTCGGGCGCTCGCACCACTTCACGCTGTTGAACGACGACCGGATCGGCGATCGATTGCTCGAGTGGTTCGCGGCTCAGCCGCCGAAGAGCAACCAGAGCCCGGTGAAGGTGTAACCCACCATCAGCAGCATCAGCGCGAGCTGACCGGTGAGGTGGTGGCGCCGCGGCAGGATGCGCAGCGCGGCGTCGTGCGCGGACACGACCGCCAGCAGGTGGCCGACGATGATCGAGCCCACCGCTAGCACCGACAACGCTGTCGGGTGGTCGGTGAACGGCCGCCACGTCCCCGGTTCGCCGAGGTGCAGGCCCGACAGCCACGCGTGCAGCACGCTTTGACCGTCTTCGACGAAGTAGCTCGCGTAGTGCGCGACGAGGTAGCCGACCGCGATCGGGATCAGGGTGTGCGCCATCCGGCCGGGGATGGCCCGGCGCTGCTCGGCGGTCACGCCGCCGGTGGCCATCGTCGCCAGGCAGAAGGTCACCCCGACGATCACGATGAACAGCAACAGGATCGGCGTGCGCTGCCCCATCCCCGACGTCGGGTGCGTGCCCGACCAGGCGTCGAACGCGGTGGAGCCGAGCAGCACCGCGATGACGGCGACGGCGCCCGCGCCGGTGCGGTAGGCGGGCAGGCCGCGCAGCGGGTTGCGCAGCACCAACTCGCGGGTCGCCCCGTCGCGCCCGAGCGGGCTCATCGTCGCGACGACCCCGCTGTAGACCTCGAACGGCTCGGCCCGGGAGAACCACCGGTCGCCGTACACCACGGCGCCGACGACGGTGATCGCGAAGTACGCCGCGCACCACCAGGCGACGGCCCCGAAGGTCTGGTTCTTCAGCGCCAGCTCCATCCACACGAAGGCGAACAGTCCCGCGGCGGCCGGCCATCGGCCGAGGCGCTTGGGGTAGGGGCGCAGCCCGTCGGCGGGGGAGCGGCCCAGCGCGCCGCACACCCACCGGTGCAGCGTGCGCACCGGGGAGACGACTTTGCCGATCGGGCCGAACAGCAGGGACGCGGGGACCAGCCCCACCCACAGCCAGATGAAGAAGGTGCCGACGAGCGGGTTGTGCAGGCCCGACTCGGTGCGGGCGCGGTAACCCAGGACCAGGGCGCCGACGGTGAGGACGAGGCCCAGTGCGCCGAGCGTCTCGCGCACCGCTCGGGAATCGGCGAAGCGGGTGAGTCCGGGCAGCACCGCCCAGTTCTTGGTCGCGGTCAACCGCGGCGTCTTCCAGGCGAAGGCGAGCACGAGGAACGAGATGGCCAGTGCCCAGGAGCCGCCGACGAGCGCGTAGGTGATGTCGACCGGGAAGTGGGCGGCCTC
Organism: Gordonia sp. (in: high G+C Gram-positive bacteria); assembly: GCF_047602025.1. Classification (GTDB taxonomy): domain Bacteria; phylum Actinomycetota; class Actinomycetes; order Mycobacteriales; family Mycobacteriaceae; genus Gordonia. The sequence continues at coordinate 681,837 of NZ_JASGII010000001.1, forward strand.
ACCGGTGCCGTGCGCGAGTACCTCGGTCATCGCTGTGCGTCGCCGTCCTCGTCGAGTTCGCGCGCGTACGTGTCCATCATCTCGTCCTCGTCGAGGAAGGGCTGGTCGTCGTCATCGTCGCCGCGACGCCGGTCGCGCACGACCAGCGCCACGATGATGCCGACGACGATGAACGCCGGCAGGAACGCGGGTACCGCCGTGATCAGCGGGTGGTCCGCCAGGTAGACGGTCGTCATCGCGTCACGCGTCGACGGACTCGGGCGCGTCCGACTTGCGGTGCACCTTGCCGCGACCGCTGCCCTGGAACATCAGCGGGCGCTGACCCGGGCGGGGGAAGTACGCCGCGTTGATCCGGGCGGCGCCCCAGGCCAGCAGCCAGATGAGCAGGATCGTCATCGCGGCGACGACCCAGGTCGCGGCCGGGAAGTACCACGACGGGTGGTCGAACTTGCGCTCGCGCTGCAGCATGTCGAGCTCGCGGGTCAGCGGCCGGTTGATCTGCGGGGTGGCGCTGACCTCGGCGGCGCCGATGCCCGGGTCGGCGGCCATGTAGACCGGTGCCGCGGTCAGTGTGCGGCCGTCCTGGATGCGCAGGACGGTCTTCCACGAGCCGGACACCGGGACCGCGCGGGTGGAGCGGTAGGTGCCGGGGGCGACCTTCTCCAGGCGGTCGATGACCAGGCCGCGGAGCTTGCGGCCGCCGTTGCCCTGCCAGGCGAGGATGTTGACCCATTCCGGATCGTCGCTGACCAGGTCGCCGGGGGTGATGCGGACCTCGGCGGTCACCATGCGGGTGTCGGCCACGCGCGGCGCCTCGGTGAGGCGGATCGACGCGGTCGCGTTCTGCGGGACCGTGTAGTTCAGGCCCCACAGGGTGGCACCGGCGATCGTCAGGATCATGGCCACGACGATGGAGCGGCGCACGATCGGGGCGGGCAGCGGCTTGGGCTGCAGGGCGCGCATGAAGAGCCCGGCGGTCAGGCCGACGATGACGCCGACCGGGATGCACACCGCCAGCAGCTCGGGCCACAGGCCCTTGGGCCACGGCACCACGAAGTTCCAGCGGACCCAGAACGATTCCAGGAAGGCGCCGACGGTGGCACCGGCGAGGCCGGCGATCGCGCCGAAGGCCAGCGCGTTCTCCCGCAGTCGGGGGATCAGCGCCAGCAGCTCCACCACAACCGCGATCCCGAGGTAGAGGGGGAAGGTGTTGGTCGGCTCGCCGAGGATCGGGCCGACGAAGACGGCCACCGCGCCACGGATCAGGTAGGCGAAGGCGACCGCGATCAGCGTCGCGCCCGGGCCGGCCCACAGACGGGCGACCACCAGTGCGAAGACGCCGGCGGCGACCATCAGCATCGGCTGGAAGATCAACCGGAACTGTTCGATGCCGAAGTCGAACTCGACCTGGAACACGGACAGGCCGATGAGCAGGCCACCACAGGCGACGGCCTGGGTGAAGCGTGTCATCCGGTCGCCGGTGAGCCACTTGGGGATCTCGAAGCCGAGGAACGCGGGCGGGTCGCCCTGCGGGACCTGCTTCTTCTGTCGGCTCCGGGTCGCCGCGAGGTAACCCTCGTGCATGAGCAGGATGATGGCGATGAGGGAGAACCCGGCGCCGCCGATGAGCATCAGGTGCGTGGGGCCCCACAGGGTGACGTCCTGGCCGAACATGCGGTGCCAGATGTCGTCGAGGGGGAAGCCGATCAGCGCGTACAGGCCGCAGGCCGCCATCAGGATGCCGGCGGTCGGGGAGTACCAGGTGCGGGTGATCTTCACCGCCGCCATGCCCGGCTTGGCGATCGAGCCGTCGTCGTTGCGCGGCAGGATCATGGCCAGTGCGCCGGCGATGAAGAGGAAGAACAGGCCCACGAGGATGAAGTAGTGGGCGGGATTGGCCAGCGGACCGTCGTCGCGGCCGCGGCCCACGTGCAGGCTGACGTCCCAGATGAAGCCGAGGAAGGCGGTGAGGATGGTGCTGATGAACAGCAGCAGGGGGATCACCGACCAGGTGGGGCGCTCACCGATCCGGCCCAACCACGCGGCCCACTGCTCGAGCCAGTCCGACTTGTAGGAGCGGTGCCGGTAGGCGATCCAGAGCAGGAGGATGGAGACGACGCCGGCCGCGGCCGTCATCCCGAACACCTGGTCCAACGCGGCTCCGCCGCCCTGATCGGCGGCGAGCACGCCGGTCTGCGCGGCGAGCGCCGTGTATGCCTCGAATGTCTGCATTGGCTGAGTATGGCACAGAGCAGGGCCCATTTGTAACAACGGGCATTGTCACGATTTTGGCGGGGGTTGGCGGCGGTCGCGCGATCGGTAGGGTGTGGGCATGTCCGCCATCGCAACGTCGGTGTCCAACGGAGTCGGAGAGGTCGTCCTCGACCGCCCGAAGGCCCTCAACGCGCTCGATCAGGCGATGATCGACGACATGTACCCGGTGCTGGCGGACTGGGCCGACGACCCGGCGGTCGAGACCGTCCTGGTGACCTCCGGCACCGACCGCGCCTTCTGCGCCGGCGGCGACATCCGGGCCATCCGCGAGTCCGCACTGGCGGGGGACGCGGCGGCCATCACGCGGTACTTCAGCTCCGAGTACAAGCTGGACCAGCTGATCGCGAACTACCCCAAGCCGTACGTCGCGCTGATCGACGGCGCGGCCATGGGCGGGGGCCTGGGCATCAGCGTGCACGGCGAGGTGCGGGTGGTCACCGAGAAGGCGCTCATCGCGATGCCGGAGACGGCGATCGGTTTCTTCCCCGACATCGGCTCGACGTACTTCCTGCCGCGCCTGCCCGCCGGCGTCGGCCGCTGGCTCGGCCTCACCGGCGCGCGCATCCGCGGCACGCAGGCGCTCGAGATCGGGCTCGCCACGCACGCGGTCGCGTCGGCCTCGATCGGAGCGCTGGCCGACGCCATCCGCGGCGGCACGCCGCTCGGCGAAGCCTTGTCCGCCGCCGAGCCGGCGCCAGCGGGCGACAAGCTGCCGCTGCGGTCGATCGCCGACTACTTCGGTGGCACCGAGCCGGTGGCCGCGGTCGTAGGCGGGCTGCGCGGCGGCGACGATTGGGCCCGCGAGACGGCCGACCTGATGGACAACTGCTCGCCGACGAGCCTGCTGGTCACCGCGGAGCTGATCGCGCGAGGCGCGCAGAGCACGCTCGACGAGTGCTTCGACCGCGAGCTGCGCGCCGCCGAACAGATCACCGCCACCCCCGACTTCGCCGAAGGGGTCCGCGCGGTGCTCGTCGACAAGGACCGCGAGCCACACTTCGAGCCGGCGACGATCGCCGACGTCGATCCGGCCGTCGTGGCGCGGATCGTCGGCGCCTAGCGTCTTACGGCTTGACCTCGAACCACCCGGAGATGGTCGTCGCATTCGGGGCCGGCGCACCCGGCTGCTCGGGTGTGGCGGGGGTGGGTGCCGGTGCGCCCGGCGGGGTCGACGGATCGCCGGCATCCGGTTCGCGCTTGGCGTCGTTGGGGGCGAGTGGGTTCTCGGTCATCGGCACGGCGTTGTTGCACGAGAAGTGCCCGGCGCCGCGGCGCGCCGACATCGCCACCAGCTTGAGCGGGCAGCCCCGCGCCAGGTAGTACTTGCCGCCCAGGGACACGCCGATGTCGGCCGGGAACGAGTCGACCAGCGGTCCGACCTTCGGGATCTCCGGGCCCATCGGCGGCAGCACGCCGCCGGTCAGCGAGACGACCGGGAAGGACACCTCGCCGCCGTCGGAGCCCGATCCCTTGAAGGTGAACAGCAGGCCGTCCGGCGGCACCTCGGGCGAGGGCGGCCCCCACTTGCGCAGCGAGACGCACTCGTCGAGCGCCGGCTTGAGCGGCTCGGGCGAGTTGTCGACGGTGACGATCTCGGGGCGCCGCGGACCGGTGTAGACCGCGGGGGCCTGGTACTGCTGCGGCGGCGCCCATTGCTGCGGGGGCGGCGCCCACTGCTGAGGCGGCGGCGGTGCCCACTGCTGCGGGGGCGGTGCCCACTGCTCGGGCGGCGGCGCGGGGGCGACGGGCGGCGGGACGGGAGCCGGGACCGGCGGGGGAGGCGGCGGCGTCGGGGTCGGGCGCTGCTTGCGGTTCTTCGGGATGGCGACGTACATCGCGCCGCGGGTGAAGCGGAGGTCGATGCCGGCACGGAAGATGCGGCCGTCGGCGGGAATCTTCTCGCAGTCGGCCACGGCGATGCGCTCGGTCGCGGCGCGCGACGGCGACGCGCTCGGCATGGTGGTCGGCTCGCTCGACGCGCACGCGGTCGCGGTGAACAGGACGGCGGTCGCACCGGCGACGGCCAGCAGGGGGGTACGGGTGGCGCGCATCAGTCCGCCGCCGCCACGAGGGGTTCGAGAGTCAAGTCCGGGTGCTCCTTCTCGATGTACTGCAACCGCCACTTGTCGCTGAACAATGCCAGCAGGGCGCCGTCGGTGCGGGTGAAAACCTCGACGCCGCGCTGACGGTCGAGCTCGGGCGAGCTGTCGTCGTCGGTGCGCCGCGCCAGCGAATAGCCCAGGGGCTCGAGGTCGGTCTCCACGGTGAACTCGGCCAACATGCGCGCGGTGACGACCTCGAACTGCATCGGGCCGACCGCGGCCAGCACGGGCGAGGCGTCGCCGCGGGTGTCGTTGCGCAGGACCTGCACGACGCCCTCGGACTCCAGTTGGTCCATGGCCTTGCGGAATTGCTTGTATTTGCCGGCCGACCGCGCGCGCAGGGTCGCGAAGTGCTCGGGCGCGAAGGATCCGATCGGCGGGAACTCGACGCGCGGACCGTCGTAGAGGGTGTCGCCGGGGGCCAGCGCGGTCGCGTTGACCAGGCCGACGACGTCGCCGGGGTAGGCGGTGTCGACGGTGGAGCGGTCCCGGCCGAAGACGGCTTGCGCGTACTTCGTGGCGAACGGTCGGTCGGTCTGCGCGTGGGTGACGACCATGCCGCGCTCGAACTCGCCGGAGACGATGCGCATGTAGGCGAGGCGGTCCCGGTGGCTCGAGTCCATGCCGGCCTGCACCTTGAACACGACCGCCGCGAACGGATCGGTGACCTCGCGGACCTTGCCGTCGACGTCCTCGCGTCCCGCGGGCGGCGGGGCCAGCTCGACGAGTGCCTCGAGCAGCTGGCGCACACCGAAGTTGAGCATCGCCGAGGTGAAGATCATCGGCGAGGTCTCCCCGGCCAGGAACAGCTCCTGGTCGTGGTCTTGGCCCATCTCGGAGAGCAGTTCGCTCTCCTCGACCGCGGCGGTCCAGGCGTCGCCCTCGGCGGCGGCGGCCTGCTCGGCGTCGAGGAGCTCCTCCGGCGCAATCTTGGCGCCGCCGGCGGTGCGGGAGAACTTGACGTACTTCCCGCTGCGCCGGTCGAGGAGGCCGCGGAAATCCCCGGCGATGCCGACCGGGACGTACAGCGGCGTCGGAGTGAGGCCGATGCGCTCGGCGATCTCGTCGATCAGCTCGAGCGGCGTCTGGCCGGGGCGGTCCCACTTGTTGACGACGGTGATCACCGGGATGCCCCGGTGGCGGCAGACCTGGAACAACTTGAGCGTCTGCGGTTCGAGGCCCTTGGCGGCGTCGATGAGCATGACCGCGGCGTCGACGGCCGTCAGCACGCGGTAGGTGTCCTCGGAGAAGTCGGCGTGCCCCGGGGTGTCGACGAGGTTGATCACATTCGGTTCGAAGTCAGAACCGGGATCCTCGTTGGCCAGTCCGGTCGGCGTGTAGTTGAACTGCAGTGCGGTGGAGCTGACCGAGATACCGCGGGCCTTCTCCATCTCCATCCAGTCCGAGACGGTGGCCTTGCGCCCGGCTTTGCCGTGCACCGCGCCGGCCTCGCTGATCATCCGGGCGTGCAGCGCCAGCGCCTCGGTCATCGTCGACTTACCCGCGTCGGGGTGGGAGATGATCGCGAAGGTGCGCCGCCGACGGACCTCGCGCGCGACGGTGTCGGGGCTGGAACTCACTCCACGAGAATAGCCGTGGCCCCAAAAGCTCTGAAACTACCCGGCGGTGTGCAGGTGGCGCCGGTAGTAGAGCAGCACCAGGGACGCCAGCGGGGTGGTGACGACCAACCCGGCGAGGACGATCACAGTGCCCAAGACAAGGGCGACAAGCAGGACCGAGACGCCGGCGAGCGTTGCCAGCGGGTGGTGCAGTGACAGGCGCACCGAACCGACGAGCGCGGCCGAGCCGGACAATCCTTCGGCGGCGAGCAGAGTCGCCCAGACGAGCAGGAAAACAAGCGCCAGCGTCCACGCCAGTGCGGTGAGGTCGGAGCGGATGAAGGTGAGCGGTGCGGAGGCGACGGTGGTGACGACGGCGACGACAAGCTGGGCCGCCAGCGTCGGGAAGCGGAAGAAGTCGACGAACGCCGCCTTGTTCTTGTCGGCCAGCGTCAACAGGCCGTGCCAGCCGCCCGCCGCGCAGAGCGCGAGCGGGACGGCGAGGATGAAGGTCAGATAGACGGCGGCGCGGTCCAGGTCGTCGTCGTTCTCGAAATCCATACCGCCGTGCTCCATCACGGCGATGGCGGTCGCGGTGATGGCGACCAGGATCAGGCCCCACGCGGCGGTGGCGCCGAGGACCGGCAGCGGGTCGCGTCCGAAGGTGCGTCCCGACCAGGCGAGCGCGCCGGGCAGCAGCGGCCTGCGCCGCGTGGCAGCCACTACTCGAAGGGGACCGGCGGCATCTTGACGACCTGCGCCGCGTAGCTCAGACCGGCGCCGTAGCCGAGCAGCAGGGCGGTGTCGCCGGGCTTCGCCTTGCCCGTGGACAGCAGGTCCTCCATGGCCAGCGGGATCGAGGCGGCCGAGGTGTTGCCGGTGTGCTCGATGTCGTTGGCGACGACTGCCGTCTCGGGCAGCTTGAGGCTCTTGGCGAGGAGCTCGTTGATGCGCGAGTTCGCCTGGTGCGGCACGAAGATATCGAGATCGGAGACGTCGACCTTGGCGACGTCCAGCGCGCGCTGCGCGGCCTTGCCCATCTCGAAGGCGGCCCAGCGGAAGACGCTGGTGCCCTCCATGCGCAGGTACGGGCGCTTGGCGTGGTCGGTGGAATCGATGTACTCGATCCAGTTGATGTCCTGGCGGATGGCGTCGAACTGCGAGCCGTCGCTACCCCAGACCACCGGGCCGAGCTGCTGGTCCTCGGTCGGTCCGACGACGACCGCGCCGGCGCCGTCGCCGAAGATAAAGCAGATGCTGCGGTCGGTCATGTCCATCGTGATGGAGAGCTGCTCGGAGCCGACGACCAGCACATTGGTCGCACTGCCGCCGCGGACCATGTCCGACGCGATCGACATCGCGTAGCCGAAGCCGGCGCAGCCGACGGTGACGTCGAAGGCGGGGACGCCGTTGGCGCCGAGGGCCGTCGCGACCGCGGTGGCGGCGGCGGGGGTGAGCAACAGGTGCGTGTTGGTGGCGACGATGACGGCGTCGATGTCCGAGCCCTGCAGGAGCGCGTTGGCGATCGCCTTGCGGCCGGCGTCGATGGCCATGTCCATCGCGGTCTCGTCGTGCCGGGCGAAGCGGCGTGTCTTGATGCCGGTGCGGGTGTAGATCCACTCGTCGGAGGAGTCGATGTTCTCGCAGATCTCCTCGTTGGTGACGACCCGCTCGGGGCGGTAGGCCCCGATGCCGAGGATGCCGATGTTGCGCGTGCCGGTGGCTTCGGCGAGTTCGACCATGTGTGGTGCCTTCCGTGTTCCCCGTATATCCGGCTTTCACCGTCTCACAGGGCCGAGGTTACTCGGAAGTACGCCCCGCGGGAATGGGTGGCAACCTGCGACCAGGGCTTGCGGCGGATCACTACATAGTCATACTATCTAGTGGTAGTCATTAACACTAGGTAGTGGAGGTCCGGTGGGCAGGCAGATGACCGAGATGCTCAAGGGAACCCTGGAGGGCATCGTGCTGGCGATCATCGGTCGGCAGGCGGCCTACGGGTACGAGATCACCGCACGACTGCGCGACGAGGGGTTCACCGACATCGCCGAGGGGACCGTCTACGCCCTGCTCGTGCGGATCGAGCAGCGCGGACTCGTCGACGTCGCGAAGGTCCCCTCGGAGAAGGGACCGCCGCGGAAGGTCTACACGCTCAATTCCGCGGGCCGCACCCAGCTCGACGACTTCTGGACGACCTGGGAGTTCCTGACCCGACGACTCGATCGACTACGTGAAGGAGAGGACGGCAATGGCTGATCACTGGAAGAAGTGGCTCGAGGTGGTCACCGGACCACTCGAGCAGAAGAAGGTCTACCGACAGGCGAAGGCGCGCCTCGATGCGCTGCCCGAGCCCTACCGGTCGGCTGCGGCCGCGTTCAACCGGTACGTCACCTACTACGGCGGCATCACCGACGGCGACACGATCGTGCAGATGTGGGCCGACCTCGCCGACATGTGGGAGCGTGCGGCCGTCGACGGCACGCCGATCCGCGAAGTCGTCACCGACGACCCGGTCGGCTTCGCCGAGAGCTACGTCGACGCCTACGTGGGCAAGAGGTGGCTCGACAAGGAACGCGAGCGCTTGACCGCCGCGATCGACCGGGCCGCGGGAGGGGCGTCATGACGGCGCCCGCAATCAGCGTCCACGGGCTGACCAAGTCCTTCGGGCACCACGACGTCCTGCGCGGGGTCGACTTCGACGTCGCCGCGGGCACCATCTTCGCGCTGCTGGGGTCCAACGGGGCCGGCAAGACGACTCTCGTCAAGATTCTGTCGACGCTGATCGGCGGCGACGGCGGGGGCGCCACGGTCGCCGGTCACGACGTCGCCGAGCAGCCGCGCGCGGTCCGCGAGGCGATCAGCCTGACCGGCCAGTTCGCCGCCGTCGACGAGATCCTGACCGGACGGGAGAACCTCGTGCTGATCGCCCGCCTGCGGCGCCGGGCCGACCCCGGTGCGATCGCCGACGAGCTGCTGGCGCGGTTCGACCTGGTCGACGCCGGCGGGCGACCGGTGTCGGAGTACTCGGGCGGCATGCGACGCCGGCTCGACATCGCGATGAGCCTGATCGGCGACCCGCGGGTGATCTTCCTCGACGAGCCGACCACCGGGCTGGACCCTCAGGCGCGCCAAGCCGTGTGGGCCACCGTCGCCGACCTCGCCCGGCGGGGGACCACGGTGCTGCTCACCACGCAGTACCTCGAAGAGGCAGAGCAGCTGGCCGACCGCATCGCGATCCTGCACGACGGCCGGATCATCGCGAACGGGACGTTCGACGAGCTCAAGCGCGTGCTCCCGCCCGCGAAGGTGGAGTACGTGGAGAAACAACCGACCCTCGAAGAGATCTTCTTCGCCATCGTCGGATCGGAGGACCACCATGACTGACAACCACTTCGCCGGCGACACCGCCGTTCTCACCGGCCGGTCGCTGCGGCACATCCTGCGCAGCCCGGACACGATCATCACGACCGCGCTCATGCCGATCGCCATGCTCCTGCTGTTCGTCTACGTCTTCGGCGGCATGATCAAGACCGGTTCGGCTCGATACGTCGACTACCTGCTCCCGGGCATCTTGGTCATCACCATCGCCTCCGGGATCTCCTACACGGCCTTCCGACTGTTCCTCGACGTGAAGAGCGGCTTCGTCGAGCGCATCGAGTCGATGCCGGTCGCCCGCTCGTCGGTGCTGTGGGCACACGTGGTCACCTCGCTCGTGGCCAATGCGCTCGCCGTCGTGATCGTCATCGGGGTCGCCGTGCTCATCGGGTTCCGATCGGGCGCGGGTATCGGCGCGTGGGCGGCGATCGCCGGGATCCTGTTGCTGCTCACCCTCGCGCTGACGTGGGTGGCGGTGATCCCGGGCCTGCTCGCCAAGTCGCCCGACGGCGCCACGGCGTTCTCCTACCCGCTGATCTTCCTGCCGTTCATCAGCTCGGCCTTCGTGCCGACCGAGTCCATGCCCGGGCCGCTGCGGGCCTTCGCCGACCACCAGCCGGTGACCGCCATCGTCAACACGATCCGCGATCTGCTCGACCAGAAGGCCGTCGACGCGGGCATCTGGACCGCGCTGCTGTGGTGTGTGGCGATCCTGGCCGTCGCGGCCGCCGTCGCGATCACGTTGTTCCGGCGACGGGCGTGAGTCAGTCCAGGTCGTCGAAGCTGGTGATCTTCGGCGTCGGCGGGAGGGTGACGACGGCGCCGGCGTAGGACAGGCCGGCACCGAAGCCGAGGAGCAGCGCGGTCTGGCCGCCCTTCGCCTTGCCGGTCGCCAACATCTCCTCCATGGCCAGCGGGATCGACGCGGCCGAGGTGTTGCCGGTGTTCTCGATGTCGTTGGCCATCGGCAGATCGTCGGGGAAGCCGAGGTTCTTCTTCATCAGCTCGCTGATCCGGGCGTTGGCCTGGTGCGGGATGAAGACCTCGATGTCGTCGGTGGAGACGCCGGCGAGTTCCAGGGTCGACGCGAGGGCCTTGGGCAGGGTGATCGCCGCCCAGCGGAACACGCGCGAGCCCTCCATGGCCACGACCATCCGCCCGACCGGGTCGGACTCGGCGTCCTTGCCCTGGTACTCCTGCGCGCGGTCCATGTATTCGGGGATGTCGTAGTTCTGCGAGATGGCGTCGGCGTTCTCGCCGTCGCTGCCCCACACCGTCGGCGAGATGCCGTTCTGCTCGCTCGGCCCGACGACCACGGCGCCGGCGCCGTCGCCGAAGATGAAGGCGGTGTTGCGGTCGGTCGGATCCATCACGACCGACATCGTCTCGACGCCGACGACGAGCACGTACTCGGCGGTGCCGGCGCGCACCATGTCGGCGGCGGTGCCCAGGGCGTAGCCGAAGCCGCCGCAGCCGGCGGCGATGTCGTAGGCGGGGATGCCGTTGAGGCCGATGTCGTAGGTGACGATCGGGCCGCCGTGCGGGATCTTGGTCTTCCAGCTGCCGGTGGCCAGGATCAGGGCGCCGATCTTCTCCTTGTCGACGCCGGAGTTGGCGATGGCGCGCTCGGCGGCGGTGGCGGCCAGCGATCGCGCCGACTCGTCGCCGGAGATCCAGCGGCGGTTGCGGATGCCGCTGCGCTCATAGATCCACTCGTCGGAGGAGTCGAGTACCTCGCACACCTCGTCGTTGCTCACCAGGCGCTTGGGCCGGCAGGCGCCGATGCCCAGCATCGCCACATTGGTACGGGCCGGGTTGACTGCCAGGTTTGCCACGTTGCACTCCTCGTCGTTCTCCACTGGGGCCGGGGGCCGCAGCGCTAGTAGTTTACGGCCGGGCGGCCCGTCGACCGTCGACCGCGGGCCCAAGGGCCCGCTGTTCGTGGTGCCCGCGTGTCGCTCACCACGCGTGCACGGTGTTCTGGGCGGCTTCCAGGCCGTCGGTGATCAACAGCTCCAGGGCGTCGACGCCGTTCCCGATCAGCAGGTCGACGGTGTCGCGGTCGCGCGCACCGAACGGCTTCAACACGAAGTCGGCGGGATCCTGTCGACCCGGCGGTCGGCCGATGCCGAGACGGACCCGGTCGTAGTCGCGGGTGCCCAGCGCCGCCGTGAGCGACCGCAGGCCGTTGTGGCCGCCCTCGCCGCCGCCGTGCTTGAGCCGCACCTGGCCGAAGTCGATGTCGAGCTCGTCGTGCAGCGCGATCACATCGGCCGGGTCGACCGAGTAGAACTTGGCCAGCGGACCGAGGTGCCGCCCGCTCTCGTTCATGTAGGTGCGGGCCTTGGCGAGCAGCACCGGCTGCCCCGCCAACGTGACCGACGCCGTGTCGGCGCCGGAGCGCTTGTGGGTCGACCACCTCGCCCCCTGATCGGAGGCGAGGCGGTCGACGACCATGGCGCCGATGTTGTGGCGGGTCTTCTCGTAGCGGGGGCCGGGGTTGCCCAGCCCGACGACGAGTTTCACGCCGAGTGCCCTGCGGCTTACTCGCCCGAGTCGTCCGAGGACGCCTCGGCAGCGGCGTCGCCGCCCTCGCCCTCGGCAGCCTCGTCGCCCTCGGCCGCAGCCTCGTCGGGCTCCGGGGCGGCCTTGGCCTCGTGCACGCCGACGACCAGGGTCTCCGGCGGCGCGATGAGGGTAGTGCCCTCGGGCAGCTCGACGTCGGACGCGTGGATCATGGTGCCCGGGACGGCGCCCTCGACGGACACGACGATCTGCTCCGGGATCGACAGCGCGTCGGCCTCGACCAGCAGCGCGTTGGCGTCCTGGGTGACGACCGAACCGCTCTGCGCGTCGCCCTCGATGACGACGTGGACCTCGACGGTGACCTTCTCGCCGCGGCGGATGATCAGGAAGTCGGCGTGCTCGATGTAGCTCTTGATCGGGTGGACGTCGATCTGCTTGGTCAGCGCGAGCTGGCTGTTGCCCTCGATGTCGAGGTCGATGACGGCGTTGGTGCCGTTGTTGCGCAGGATCGCGGCGAACTCGCGGGCCGACACCGACAGGTGCTGCGGCTTCTCGCCGTGGCCGTAGATGACGGCGGGGACGTTGCCGGCGCGGCGGGCGCGGCGCGCGGCGCCCTTGCCCTTTTCCTCGCGGATGGTGGCGGTGAGCTTGGGCGCGGACGATGCGGCCATGGTGATTCTCCTCGGTTGAACTACAGGTTCTGGCGGCCACGACGGGGCACACCGAGGAGCATCCGCGCAGAGCGCGCGGGAGACTGTCTCAGTCGCGCCGATAACGGTGATCGCTCACCCTCGCCGTGACAACCGGGCCAGTTTAGCGGCCCGATTAGCGTCTTGGCGAATCTAACCTTGTCCGATTCAGTGCCCGAACCGGACACTTGGCCCAGTTCAGCCGCCGCGGCACCCGGCCCGGCCAGAAGCAGGGATTGGGCCCACGCATGCACATCTACCAGCGAGTCAGCGCGGCAGCGGCCGTCGCCGGCGCTCTCGTCGTCAGCATCGGCTGGGCGGCACCGGCGCAGGCCGCCCCGACAAAGATCGACGGGCTGTTCTCGATCACGCCCGGATCGTGCTCGGGGGGCCAGGTCACCGGGTCGTACTTTCGCATGATCCTGCCGGCCGGCAACACCAACGGCCCGTTCCTCGCGAATGGCGACTCGGCGTGCTCGGACAAGACCATCACGCCGCTGTCACCGGGATCCTCCGGCGGGTTGCGCAGCGGCGGCTACCAGCCGCAGCCGGCCAACGCCTTCGACGCGGCCGGCAATGCCGTGTCGGGCAGCGTCACCCAGCCGGTGAAGTTCTACGGGGTCGGCTTCGCCACCGCCACCAACCAGGTCGATCCGCAAACCGGCAAGCCGGCCGCTGTGCCGACCCTCTACGTCGACAACGGTGCGCTCAGCGGTGACCTCAGTGCTTTGGGTGTCACGTGGAACAAGCAGGTTTTCAACCAGGGGGCGCCGAAGCCGGGCGGTGGCATGCCGGGCAAGACGTCGGCCGCGCGTGGTCAGTACAACGCGCAGACCGGTGACTACACGTTGGAGTGGACCAGCCAGATCGTCGGCGGTCCGTTCAACAACTTCACCGGCCTGTGGCGGCTCACCGGGCGCGTCGCCGGCGGACCGGCCGCCGCCGGTGCCGCCGCACCCGGGGCACCGGGTGCCCGTCGGGGGGCTCCCGGCGCTGCTCCCGGCGCTGCTCCCGGGGCGCCCGGGGCTCCCGCCGCACCCGGCGTCGTCGTCCCGGGTGTGCCGGCCGCGCCGGTCACCGTGACCGCTTCGCCGCCGGTGGTGAACAACAGCATCACCGTTGCACCGGACAACCGAGGCTTCTGGCGCAGCACCGGCGGCATCGCGACGCTGCTCGGCCTCGTCGCGCTCGGCACCGGCCTGTTGACCAACGCCGACCGCCTCTTCCGCCGACACGGTGACGCCGGCGCCGAGGGACATGCCTATTCCGCTTACGGCGAGGGCTACCAGGAGCAGGGGTACGGCGAGCAGGCGTACGGCGAGTACCCGTACGAAGAGGCGACCGGGGAGTACACCGGCGACGCGGAAGCCGCCGAGTCGGACGGCGACCCCGGCGCGGGTCAGGATCACAACGTCCAGGTGCGCGCCGAGGACGTCGAGGAGACCGCCGGCGAGGCGGAGGCGGATCCCCGGACCGATGACTGACATCGTTCTCGACCGGTCGGCGCTCGATCTGCCCCGGGCGCCGGCGGTGGTCGGCGAGTCGGGCCCGCGTCGCCGTCGCGGGGGGCCCGCCGTGGCGCTCATCGTGCTCGGGGCGTTGTTGGTCGTCGCGCCGTTCGCCCTCGGGCTCTTCGCCAAGGTGGCGGCCGGGCAGCAACTGCTCGACCGCTTCACCCCGCTGCTGACCGAGGACAGCCTGGCGCGCTACGACGGCGACCTCCGTTTCTTGCGCGGCGCCGCCGATACCGTCGGCACGCTGGGAGCGACCTATCGCGTGCCGACCGGCCGCTACCCGGGGATTGCGGCCTATCGCGCCGACGCGGCCGACATCACCGACCGCGGCGGCCGGTTGATCGACGACGTGCGGGCCGGGGCCGGGGACTTCCACCGGCTGGCCGCGGTCGGCGGATTCGACCGGTTGCCGCTGCTGCTGGTGGCGGCCGGGCTCGCGATCGCGGGTGGCGGAGTGGCGCTGCTGCGCTCCGACGACCGGGGTCGTCGGCTCGGTGCGGTCGCCGCCGGGTTGGCCGGCGCCGGGCTGATCGCATTCGTCGCCACGAGCGGGGTGCTCGGCATCGTCGGGCCGGCCGATCAGTTGGTGTCCCGCTTCGGCCCGATCATGAACGAGCAGCAGGTGCGCCAACTGCAGTCGGACTTCGTGACGGTCGTCGGGGCGGTCGGCGACGTCGACACCGGATATCCGGGGGTCCCCGTCGCACCGGCCGACGCGGCCGCGCTGAACCGGCTCAAGGCGCAATGGCCACAGACTTCCCGTGATCTCGCCGACCTCGTGGGACAGATCAACGACAACATCGGCAACTATCGCTCCCTCGTCCAGCTCGGCCGCCTCTCTCCGATTCCCGGCGTCTCCGGCTGGCAGCTGGTCCCCGCTGTGGGATTGGTGGCGGGAGCCGCCGCCCTCGTCTTGGCGTTTCTCGCCGGGCGTCCTATCCGGAAGGAACACACCCCATGAAGCGACTACCCAAAGCCGTCTCGGTCCTCGCCGCGCTTGCCGTGGCCGCGGCACCGCTGACCGCCTGCGCCGGCAGCGGCGGCTCCGACGGGGAACTCGTCGGCCTGTTCCGGTTCACGCCGGGCGCCGAGAAGGACGGCAAGCTGACCGGTACCTGGTTCCGGATGCTGCAGCCGGGCGGCACCGTTGACAACGGGCCGTACATGGCCAACGCGAACTCGCCGGCCGACGGCGGCAAGGCCACACTCCTCGAGCCGGGGACCTCCGGCGGGTTGCGCTCGGGCGCCTACCAGAGTGAGCCGTCGCCGGCCTTCGGCGCGTATGGCGACTCCTTCGCCGACGCCATCATGAAGCCGACGAAGTTCTTCGGCGTCAAGTTCGGCGCGTCGACCAACCGCACCGATCCGCAGACCCGGACCGAACTGCCCCCGCCCAGGGTCACCCTGAAGAAGGGCAAGCTGACCGCCGACGTCTCGTCGTGGGCGGCATCGTGGAACGAGCAGGAGTTCAACCAGGGCGCCCCCAAGCCGGTGTCCAGCACGGGCGCCAAGGCGCCTGGCCAGGAGAAGGCCGGACGGGCCTGGGACTGGGTGGCCAACAAGTGGCTCGACGTCCCGCCCAAGGCGAATGTCACCGGCGACGGGGCCACCGGCACCTACGACGAGTCCACCAAGCGGTACACGCTCACGTGGACGAGTCATATCAAGGATGGCCCGTTCAACGGTTTCACCGGCGTGTGGCACCTCGAGGGTGTGTTCGAGCCGACGGCCGCCGAGCCGTCGGCGGCCCGCCAGAGCTCCGACGGGGGCGGGCGATGAGCGGCGCGCAGCCGCGTCGAGCAGTCCTGCTGACGCGGGCGGCGGCAGCGGCGCTGGCCCTCACCGCCGGGATCACCGCGCTCCAGCTGGCCGGTGACGGTTCCGGCGGCTACCGGGTGGTCGCCTCGTCAGTCGACAACAAGCCCGCCAAACCGCAGCAGTCCAAGCCGGGCGGACCGCTCAAGACGCCGCCTCTCGCCCTGCCGCAGGGGCAGGCCGGGTCGCTGCCGGCACCGGCTCTCGCCGCACCGGCACCGGGTGCGCCGGCGCCCGGCGGGGCTGCCGGACTCACCGCACCGGTTCCCGGTGGGACGGGTACGACTCCCGGTGGACCGAACGCGCTGGGCAGCCCGACGCTGACCAGCCCGGACGGGCAGGACTGGCGGCCGAGCACGAGTTGCCCGGACTGGCCGGCCCCGCTGCGCACTCAGCAGGGTGGACTGTCCTCGCTGATCAACCTCGCGCCGGCCGCCGGACCGTTCATGTCGGAGGCCTTCGCGCTGGGATCGGTGTACCAGCCGATGCTGAGCATCGCCGGTCCGCTGCTCGCCGAAATCGAGCCGGTCATCGCCGCCAACCTGCCGTGGATCAACCCGCTGATCGACCAGGCCCAGGCGGTCGGCGCGGTCGTCCTGGAAGCGATCCTGCCGTACTACGGCCCGTACCGGCAGCAGGTACTCACGTTGGAGGGCGGCATCGCGCGCGACCTGACGCCGATTCTGCAGCGGCTGGCGTCGACCCCGCAGGCGGTGTGCTTCGTGGCCTGGCAGGCGAAGGCGATTCGCGACGCGAAGGGCGGCAAACTGACCGTCGCGTCGTTGGCCCATCCCGGCGAACGCATCCGGCTCTCGCCCGACGGCAAGGGCGAGCGTGTCAAGTGATCCGGTGACCGGGCGCCCGGTCGTCGTGGCCGGGGCCGTGAAGGAGAAGGGCGGCCGGCGCGTCCTGAACGACGTCTCGTTCACCGCGCGGCCCGGTGAGGTGACCGCACTCCTGGGGCCCAACGGTGCGGGAAAGACCACGGTGTTGCGCGCGATCGTCGGGTTGGAGGGCCTGTCGGCGGGTACGGCGACCATCGGTGGCGGCCGCCTCGCCGACGAGCCCTTTCCGGCCCGTGCGGTTGGCGCCGTGTTGGATGTCGACGGCTATTCGCCGGCGCGGACGGTGCGGGCCCAGCTCGCGTTGTCGGCCACGGCGAGCGATCTGGATGCCGGGGCGGTCGAGCGGTCGTTGCGCCTGGTCGGACTCGCCGCCTATGGGGCCGCACGGATCGGGCAACTCTCCCTGGGCATGCGCCAGCGTCTGGCCTTGGCCGCGGCGTTGATCGGGGAGCCTGAGGTCCTGGTGCTCGACGAGCCCCACAACGGGCTCGACGCGGGTGCGATCCGGTGGCTGCGCGAAGTCCTCACCCGATACGCCCGGAGCGGACGCACCGTGTTGCTGTCGACGCACCTGCTCTCCGAGGTCGCCGAACTGGCCGACCGGATCGTCATCCTGGTCGACGGGGCGCTCGCCGTCGACGCACCCGCCGCCGAGTGGATCGGCACCGCGGGCACTGCATCATTGGAACAGCGGTACCTCGCCCGGGTGGGCGAGCTGTGAGCATCGTCGGGCGAGCCGGGCTGGTCGAGCTGCGCAAGGCGGTGAGCACGCCGGCCCTCGTCGTGGGCTCGCACTGGGCGTGCTGTCGGCGCCGCTGACGGTATTGATCGTGCTGAGCGGCAGCGGCCCGTCGGCGTCGATGACGACGGTGCGCCTGGCGGCGTCCACCGCGCTCATCCCCATTCTCATCTTCGGCCTGTGGGGCGCCTACGCCACGACGGTGGAGTACGAACGGGGCGCGATTGTCACGAGCCTGCTGATCGTGCCGCGTCGTTCCGCGTTCTACCTCGCCAAGATCGGGCTGGTCGCGGTGGTTGCGATGGTCGGCGTCGCGACCGCGCTCGTACTCGCCGTCGCAGTCGTGGCGCTGGCCACCCCGCCACCCGGGCGTGCGGTGGGGCCGCTGTGGGCGATCGGCGGCGCCGCGCTGATCGCGGGTGGCGTCGCCGCTGTCGGCGCCGCTGGGGGATTCGTGCTGAGGGGGTCCCTCACCACCGCAGCAGCGCTCCTGATCGCTCTGTTGGGCCCTGGGGCCCTCGGACCGGCACTCGGTGCGGGCCAGCGCTGGGTGAACGGCTCGGGGCCGGGTGGCCTTGTCGCCCGTGCGGTCGGCAGCGAGCAGGCCGCGGCGGCGGTCGGCTGGGCTGCCGGTGCCGTGGTGTTCGTCGTGGTGGTGACCGTGGTGACGGTGGCGGGGTGGCGCTCGTTCGCGGCGTCGGACCACTGACCGGGACGCCGGTTCCGCAGCGCGATCGCGGCACAGCCGGTTAGCTGGGGGCATGGCAACCGCCGATGATGCCGACATCGAGTTGACCCTGCAGTTCCTGCGGGACATGGCGAATCTTCGCGTTGACGACGCGCTCGCCGTCGTCGCCGACGACATCGTCCACAAGAACGGTGACCTGCCGACGGTGCGCGGCAAGGCGCGCTTCGCCCGGGTGATGCGGCGGATCAACAGCCCGCTGGTGCACTTCGACGCCGAGATCACCAACATCGCCGCCGCTGACGGCGTGGTCCTGAACGAGCGGATTGACCTGTTGCGCGTGGGCCCGCTGCGGCTGCGGTTCTGGGTGTGCGGCCGGTTCACCGTGCGCGACGGCCTGATCACCGAGTGGGTCGACTACTTCGACATGGTCGACGTCGCCAAGGCCGTGGTGCGCGGCGTCGTCGGATTGGTGATCCCGCGCGCGGTCAGGCCGATTCACTCGACGCTCACCGCTGACGCTGCGGCGTCGCTTCCCGCGGCGTCGACGGCGGCCGCCGGGACCGCCGACAGTGCGGCGATCGACCTGACCACGGACTTCCTGCGCGACCTCGCGCTGGGACGCGTCGATGATGCCGTCGCCCTCGTCGACGACGACCTGCTGTACCAAAACGTCGGCCTGCCCGACGTGCGCGGCAAGCAGCGATTCACCTCGGTGATGCGCGGGCTCGAGTCACCGAGAGTCGGGTTCGACGTCGAGATCGACGAGGCGGTCGCCGCCGACGGCGTCGTGCTGAACGAGCGGATCGACGAGCTGCGATTCGGGCCGCTGCGGCTGCGGTTCTGGGTCTTCGGCCGCTTCGAGGTCCGCGACGGGAGGATCGTGGTCTGGCGCGATCATTTCGACACGTTCAACATGGTCAAGGCGCTCGGCCGCGGCGTGGTCGGGATCGCGCTTCCGCGCGCATTGAAGCCGATTCGCTCGGTGACCGGTGCCTGATCGCAGTGTCTGACACTCTGGAAACCAGCACCGTCCGACGATGAGGAGAAGCCCCATGGCTGATACGTACACGATCTCCCGGTCCACCGTCATCGACGCCCCGGTGTCGGCGATTTATGCGCGCATCGTCGACCTGCACCGCTGGCGCGAATGGTCGCCGTGGGAGGGGCTCGACCCCGATCTGCAGCGCGAGTACTCCGGTCCCGAGCAGGGCGTCGGCGCGCGCTACGCGTGGGAGGGTAACCGCAAGGCCGGGCGCGGCAACATGGAGATCGTCGCGGCCAAGCCCGACGAGAGCGTCGACGTCGCGGTCGTCTTCGCCAAGCCGATGAAGTCGACCAGTACCAGTTCGTTCCGCCTCGAACCCGACGGCAAGAAGACGAAGGTGACCTGGGCGATGGTCGGCCCGCACTCGCTGTTCAGCCGGGTGGCCACGCCCATCGGCCTGTTCGACCGCATGCTGGGCAAGGACTTCGAGAAGGGCCTCGGGATGCTCAAGGCCGTCAGCGAGGCGACGGCCTAGGGCGCGACGATCCCGGCGGCTAGAGGATTTCGTCGACGCTGTCGATCGGGCGGGCCAGGCGCGCGCCCTTGTCGGTGACGACGAACGGCCGCTCGACGAGCACCGGGTGCGCCACCATGGCGTCGAGGATCTCGTCGTCGGAGGCCTCGGCGAGGTTCAGCTCCTTGTAGAGCGCCTCGCGCTTGCGGGCCGCCTGGGCCGGGGTGAGGCCGGCGTCGGCGAAGAGTGCGGCCAGCTGGTCGCGGGTCCAGCCCTCGTCGAGGTACTTCACCACCGTCGGCTCGAGGCCGGCGTCGCGCAGCTTGTCCAGCGTCTTGCGGGACGTGCTGCACTTCGGGTTGTGGTAGATCGTCGCATCCGACATGGACCGCTCCGGAACTCTTAGGCGCTGCCGTTGAACAGGCTGGTGACCGAACCGTTCTCGAAGACCTCGCGGATGGTCTGCGCCAGCAGCGGGGCGATGGAGAGGACGGTGAGGTTCGCGAACTGCTTCTCCGGCGGGATCGGCAGCGTGTCGGTCGCGATGACCTCCTTGGCGCCGCAGTTGGCGAGGCGCTCGGCGGCCGGGTCGGAGAAGACGCCGTGGGTGGTGGCGATGATGACATCGCCCGCGCCGGCGTCCTTGAGGACCTTGACCGCGCCGGCGATGGTGCCGCCGGTGTCGATCATGTCGTCGATGAGGACGCAGGTGCGGCCGTCGACCTCGCCGACCACGCGGTTCGACTTCACCTGGTTGGGCACCAGCGGGTCGCGGGTCTTGTGGATGAAGGCCAACGGGGCGCCGTTGAGGGCGTCGGCCCACTTCTCGGCGACGCGGACGCGGCCGGAGTCGGGGGAGACGACGCAGATGTTGTCGGTGCCGTACTGCTCGCGGACGTACTCGGCGAGCTGGCCCTGCGCGTGCATGTGGTCGACCGGGCCGTCGAAGAAGCCCTGGATCTGGTCGGTGTGCAGGTCGACGGTGATGATGCGGTCGGCGCCGGCGGTCTTCATCAGGTCGGCGATGAGGCGGGCCGAGATGGGCTCGCGGCCGCGGTGCTTCTTGTCCTGGCGGGCGTAGGGGTAGAACGGCAGGATCACGCTGATGCGCTTGGCCGAGCCGCGCTTGAGGGCGTCGATCATGATCAGCGCCTCCATGACCCACTCGTTCAGCGGGGCGGGGCAGCTCTGCAGGACGAAGGCGTCCGAGCCGCGGACCGACTCCTCGAAGCGGACGAAGATCTCGCCGTTGGCGAAGTTGCGCGCGGTCTGCGGGGTGACCTGGACGCCCAGCTCATTGGCCACGGCCTCGGCCAGCGCGGGGTGTGCGCGCCCGGAGAACAGCATCAGGTTCTTGCGGTTGTCGACGGTCCAGGTCATGACATTCTCAATCTGCGTTCGGGGGTGGCTCGGGCTGTGGCTATTCGGTTGTCTCGTCGGCATCGTGGGCGGCTGCCGCGGCCTGCGCCGCCGCCGAATCGGGCCGCTTCTTCGCGACCCATCCCTCGATGATCCGTTGGTCTCCCGCGGAGACGCTGAGCGCCCCCGGGGGAACATCTTGCCGTACGACGGTTCCGGCGCCGGTATACGCCCCGTCGCCGACGTTCACCGGTGCGACGAACATGTTGTCCGAGCCGGTGCGGCAGTGCGACCCGATGGTCGTCTGGTGCTTGTTCTCGCCGTCGTAGTTGACGAAAACGCTCGACGCCCCGATGTTGGACTGCTCGCCGATCGTCGCGTCGCCGACGTAGGTCAGGTGCGGCACCTTGGAGCCGGTGCCGATCTTCGCGTTCTTGGTCTCGACGAAGGTGCCGATCTTGCCGTTGGTCCCGAGGTCGGTCCCCGGACGCAGGTAGGCGAACGGTCCGACGGTCGCCCCGGCGCCGATACGGGCCTGCGAGCCGTGCGTGCGGATCACCTGCGCGCCCTCGCCGATGACGACGTCGGTGAGCGTCGAGTCGGGGCCGATGACGGCGTCGGTGGCGATGTCGGTGGACCCGTGGAGCTGCACGCCCGGTTCGATGCGGACGTCGGGGGCGATGGTGACGTCGACGTCGATCCAGGTGGTGGCCGGGTCGACGACGGTCACGCCGGCGAGTTGGTGGCGTCGGACGGTGCGACGGTTCAGTTCGGCGCCGAGCTCGGCGAGCTGGGCGCGGTCGTTGCAGCCGGCGACGACCGCGGGATCGTCGACGATGTGCGCGCGGACGGTCTTGCCGTCGTTGTTGGCGATCTCGACGACATCGGTCAGGTAGAACTCGCCCTGCGCGTTGTCGGTGGACAGCGAGCCGAGCGCCGAGCGCAGCGTCGCCGCGTCGAAGGCGTAGATCCCGGCGTTGACCTCGGTGATCGCGCGCTGGGCGTCGTCGGCGTCCTTGTGCTCGACGATCGCGGTGACCTGGCCGTTGGGCTTGCCGCCCTCGCGGACGATCCGGCCGTAGCCCGTCGGGTCGTCGGCGATGAAGCTCGTGAGGGTGACGGCGGCGCCCGCGTGCGTCTCCAGGAGTGACTGCAGCGTCGGGCCGTCGAGCAGCGGGGCGTCGGCGACGGTGACCAGGACGGTGCCGTCGAAGTCGTCGGGCAGTGCCGTCAGGCCGGCGCGCGCGGCGTCGCCGGTGCCGAGCGGCTGGTCCTGCTCTGCGATGAGGATGTCGCGGCCGAGGCCCGACGCGACGTCGGCGATGGCGGCGCTGACCTTCTCGCGCTCGTGGCTGACGACGGCGATGAGGTAGTCGGGGTCGATGCCCGCGGCGCCGGTCAGCGCGTGCCCGACGAGGGTGCGACCGCCGATGGCGTGCAGGATCTTGGGGGTCTTCGACTTCATCCGCGTTCCCGCGCCCGCGGCGAGCACGACGACCGCGCGGTGGTCGGTTTCCGTCATCAGCGTCCTCAAGTTGGTGAATCGACGACGACCAAATCTTACGCAGGCCCGATAGCCTGGTGCCCGCAGACCACGTTCCCAACGGATGGAGAAGCTTGATGAGCGGACAGAAGGTAGCGATCGTCACCGGTGCGGCGCGCGGAATCGGCGCCGGGGTGGCCAAGCGATTGGCCTCCGACGGGATGGCGGTCGCGGTCCTCGACCTCGACGCCGACGCGTGCCAGGCGACGGTCGACGCGATCACGTCGGCGGGCGGCAAGGCGATCGCCGTCGGTGCCGACGTCTCGAACGAGGAGTCGGTCGCGGCAGCGGTCGACAAGGTGGCCGCGGAGCTCGGCCCGCCGGTCGTGCTGATCAACAACGCCGGCATCATCCGCGACAACATGCTCTTCAAGATGACCGTCGACGACTGGGACGCCGTGATGGCCGTCCACTTGCGCGGCGCCTTCCTGATGAGCCGGGCGTGCCAGAAGCACATGGTCGACGCCGGCTGGGGTCGCATCGTCAACCTGTCGAGCACGTCGGCGCTGGGCAACCGCGGCCAGGCCAACTACTCGGCCGCGAAGGCCGGGATGCAGGGCTTCACCAAGACGCTGGCCATCGAGCTGGGCAAGTTCGGCGTGACCGCCAATGCGATCGCTCCCGGTTTCATCGAGACTGAGATGACGCAGGCGACGGCGGCCCGCATGGGCGTGGATTTCGAGGAGTTCAAGAAGTTCAGCGCCGCCGAGATCCCGGTGAACCGCGTCGGCCTCCCCGAGGACATCGCGCACGCGGCGTCGTTCTTCGCCAGCGAGGGCGCCGGCTTCACGTCCGGCCAGGTCATCTACGTCGCCGGCGGCCCGAAGGATTAGGCGTCGGCCCGATAAACCCGGGCGCCCGACGGGGCTCCGCTGTGGCAGAATCGCCCCGGCGGCATCAACGGATCCGCCCAATCCGCCGTGGTGTAATTGGCAACACTCCTGATTTTGGTTCAGGCATTTCAGGTTCGAGTCCTGGCGGCGGAGCCCACCGGCCCATTCACAGCTTCCTCACGGCAAAATAGTGGCGCATGTCACTCTTCTCCGGTAGTATGAACACTAGTTCGAATCAACGTTCATAGCGCCAGCTCAGAGGGGGTGATTCCGGTGGTCGATACGGCGAATGAGGTGTTGTCGGCGGGGCTGCCGGACTCGCCCGTGGAGTTGGCGCGGGTGATGGATGCGGTCGCGCAGAAGCTCGCCGACGCGAAGTTGGGGTTGCTGACCGATGCCGCGGTGCAGTCGACGGTGGAGACCCTGGAAACCACGCGTCGCCGGATGGACGGCGTGGACGCCGCCTTCTATGTGGAGGTGTCTGATCGGCAGGTGTTCTTGCGGACGGGCAACAAGAAACCTCGTGACTTCTACGCCCAGTACTTGCGGCTCGGCGCGGCTGAGGCGCGTCGGCGTGAGGATGTGGCCGCCTCGATCGGCCGGTTGTCGTCGATGACGGGGGAGAAGCTGCCGCCCAGGCGCGAGCTGCTGGCCGAACTCGTGGCGGCCGGGGAAGCCTCTGGTCATCATGTGCGGGAGGTGGAGAAGGTGATGGCCAAGCTCCCGCACGCGGCAACGACTCGGGACACCGCCTACGCGGTGAAGGTGATGAGTGAGATGGCGCCAAAGGTCATGCCCGAGGCGATGGTTGACCTGGGTGCGCGGATCTTGGCGCACCTCGACCCCGACGGCACCCTGACCGACGACGAGGACCGGCAGCGCCAGCGCGGCCTGACGCTGGGTCGCCAGGACACGCGCGGCATGACCGCGGTGTCGGGGTCCATCACTCCCACCGCGCGCGCTCTGCTGGAGGTCCTGTTGGACAACTGGGCCAAGCCGGGCATGAACAACCCCGACGACGAGAACTCGATCGACGGCTCTGCCGCCGAACTGGGCGCCGAGGATCGTGACGCCCTCGCCGATGCGGCTGCCCGCGATCGTCGTAGCGCGGCCCAGCGCAACCACGACGCCCTGGAGAAGGGGTTGGAGTGGATTCTGGGTCACGGCGGGCTTGGCCCACCGGCGCGGTTGCCGGCCGAGTTGGTCATCACCGTCGACGAGGCCGATCTGGCCCGACGGGCCGGGGTCGCCACAACCGCGACCGGCACGCTGGTGCCGGTGGGCAATCTGATCGACCTGGCCGCCGAGGCGACCCCCTGGCTCGAAGTATTCGCTGCCGGGACTCGGCAGGTGCTGGACCTGTACCGCGGGGCGCGGATCGCCTCGAAGGCACAGCGGCTGGCGTTGTTCGGACGTGATCGTGGCTGCACCCGCCCGATGTGTCCGCGCCCGGCATCGCAATGCCAGGCCCACCACGCCACGAAGGATTGGGCCGACGGCGGCCTGACCAACATCGGCGACCTCACCCTCGCGTGCGGGCCCGACAACCGCAACGTCGGCACCAACCCCGACCAATGGGAAACCACGCCGCTCACCACCGGACCCGACACCGGCCGCACCGGATGGCGCCTAACCGGCAGTAGTGAGCCTTATCGGACGAACCCGGTTCACGATCCAGAATCGTTTGTGCGGGGAATTCTCAGCGGTGGCGAGCGGTTTGAGGATCCTGATCCACCGCCGGTGGAAAGGCCAACCCCACCCATGAGGCGGGCGAGACCCGAGGAATGGGAAGCCCATTCCGGCGCGAATCGCCAGGTCAACGATGATTTCGAGCCAGTAGAAGCCGAAGATTCGAGGGTGGAAGCCGCCCTCGAGGCGATCCTGGCCGTCTACATCTGACGGCCCGTCCGCCGGGGCCGGAATCCGCGCCCAACGGCGGCCAGAGAGTGAAATGGATCACATCTGGTACGCCGATCCCGGTTCTCACAGCGCGTGGAACGTTGCTGTGAAGTTACGTGGCGACGCGCGGCAACGTTTCTGTTTCCAGCCCATTGGGGCAAAACGGACATTGCTGTCATTACGTGTTACATGGACGCAACAAAAGGCCAGATCAGCGCCGTTTTGACACGGTTTGGTCTCCGTTTGCCCGCACTATCTCGAATTGATAAACCTGATTCCAGCGACGCTGAGACGAAGCTGATAACAGCCTCAGAGTCGTTGACACGGAAAATCTGGCAACGGCGCCCGGTTACCAAAACACCGCCCCGCCGATTCTTTGAATTAGTGCGAATCCGGCGGACACACGAAAGTGAGTTAGAAATGAACACTCTTACTAAAGGCGTTGCGGCGACCGTCCTGGCCGGTACTGCCATCACCTTCGGCGCCTCGGCTGCGAGCGCTGCTCCGGTGCACCACGCTTCCAAGAAGTACGGCTACACCTCGGCTGCCAAGAAGAACCCGAACGTCGTGACCACCGGCATCATGCCCGGCGTGACCTACACGGGTAACTCGCACTCCGGCGCCACCGAGCTGAAGACCCCCTGGGGCACCGTGAGCACGGCCCCCGGCAAGGTCGCCGTCTCGGACAACGCAGGCCGCTCGGTCTTCGGCAACCCGTCCAAGGTGCAGTCGCCCCTGGCCGGCCCGGTGAAGGCCGCCACCAACACGGTCGACGGGTTCGCTCCCGGTGCCCGCCAGAGCGCCCTGAACAAGGCGACCGGCGCCCCGCAGTGGCAGCCGCCGATCGAGGTTGTGCGCGCCTTCCAGCCGCAGATCAGCGCAGCCATGCAGCAGCTGGCTCCCAAGCAGTCGTCGACCACGAAGGCCGCCGCGCCCAAGAAGATGACGCAGGACGAGAAGTCGGCCGCCATCCAGAGCGCGATCGGCGTCGTGGGCACCAACTTTGGTCTCGCCTACGGTGTCGGCGCCATGGTCGGCGGTGTCGGCGGTGCGGTCATCGGTTGCCCGATCGGTGCAGTCGCCATGACCCTCGCCGTGCCGATCGCCGTCGGTGTTGACCAGGTTCTCGGTTGCCTCGTCGGCGCCGGTACCTTCGGCACCACCGGCGCGATCATCGGTGGCGCGGTCCTCGGCGCCCCGGTTGGTGTCGCCACCGCTGTCCAGCAGGCCGCCATCCTGCAGGCTCAGGGTGCGATCTAAACAACACCAATGAACCACCCTTATCCACGATGAGGTGGTGACTGGATGGAAAAGGACCGTCGGGTTTCCCGACGGTCCTTTTCCGTGCTCTATTTATTTGCTATTCGTTGGAATTCATTCTGCGGCTTGGCAATAGCGGCTTACGGGGTCTCGATAGACCTTCTCGGCTAGCGCCTCGAAGGCACTCGACCACCGAAAGGGGCACTCGACCACCGAAAAGTCTCGCCGACCGTGCCCGCGAATGAGACGAAGTGGTAAATTCGTCTCATGACGTCCAGTCCGGTCACCGAGCGACGGTCCACGCCCGCCGGCCCGCCCCAACGGTTCGGCGCGGCGCAGAAGCGTGGCCGCCGCCTCGGCCGGATGCTGCGGACCTACTGGCACCTGCAGGACCCGAGCGAAGAACAACTGGCGCTGATCGGCGAGCGCATGATGCAGCGCGACGAACCCGCCGCCGCCCTCGTGCGCGCCATGCGACTGCCCGAGGGCGACGAGAACCGCGTCAGCATGCGCGACTTCCACACCGCGCTCGCCCACGGCGTCCCCGACTGCGCCCCGCAGGCGCTGCGCGACTTCTTCGCAACCGTCGAGAACACGCCCGACTGGGTCGACCTCGACCTGTGCAACCGGGGCGCCGCGGTCAACCGCAGCTTCGGGCGCAACGCCAGCGACGTGCTGCTGCAGCTCGGCCTGATCGGCGGCTACCGCTTCGGCGGTCCCGTCGACCTGCTCGCCGAAACCGGCGGCCTGCGCGCGAATACCGCCAAGCGCCGCATCGGTGAGACGCAGACCTGGGCGATCGCGGTCGCCGAACACGACGGCATGCGGCGATTCGGCGAGGGTTGGAAGCTCACCGTCCACGTCCGCCTCATGCACGCCCTCGTCAACGACAACTTCGAGCGCAACGGCCGCTGGGACATCGCGAAATGGGGCCTGCCCATCAACCAGGCCGACCTCGCCGGCACGCTCGACCTCTTCTCCGGCGCCCTCCTCATGGGCGTGCGCGCCCTCGGTGTGCCCGTGAACAAGCAGGACTCCGCCGCGCTGATGCACCTGTGGAAGTACGTCGGGTGGCTCATCGGCGTCGACGACGATTGGCTCTTCGACGACGAGCGCGACCAGCATCAGCTCAGCTACAACATCCTCGTCTCGCAGGGCGACGTCACCGAGGCGGGTGCGCAGCTCTCCAACGCCATCGTCGACGTCCAGCGCGACCTCGCCTACAAGCACGTCCCGGCGCTCGCCTCCCGCTACGAGCGGGAACGGCTGCTCAGCATGCTGGAGGGCTTCCTCGGTCCGCGCAGCATGCGCGACCTGCGCCTGCCGCAACGACCGCCGTGGGCCTTCGCCGCCGCCTGGGCGCGCAACACCGTCAACTACCGGATTGTCGGCCGCACCCCGCTGCGCCGCCCGTACTACGAGTGGCTCGGCCGCCGGGCGCGCGATTTGGCCATGTACCGCCACTTCGGCAGCGACGACGCGGAGATCGGCAAGCTCCCCGTCTAGGATTTCCCCTATGGCCCAGCCCCGCACGCGCATGACCGGTACGCAGCGCCGTGCGCAGCTCATCGAGGTGGCGCGCGGGCTGTTCGCCGAGCGCGGCTTCGACGCGACGTCGATCGAGGAGATCGCCCAGCGCGCCGGCGTCTCCAAACCCGTCGTCTACGAACACTTCGGCGGCAAGGAGGGCCTCTACGCCGTCGTCGTCGACCGCGAGATGGAAACCCTGCTGGAGATGATCACGTCGTCGCTCGCGACGACGCGCTCCCGCTACCGCGTGCAGCAGGTCGCGCTCGCGCTGCTCACCTACATGGAGGAGCGGCCCGACGGCTTCCGGATCCTCGCCCGCGGCGGCGCCACCGGGGAGGGCGACAACGCCACCTATTCGAGCCTGCTCAACGACGCGATCAACCAGGTCGAGCACATCCTCGGCGAGGACTTCTCCCGCCGCGGCTTCGACCCCAAGCTCGCCGCGCTCTACGCGCAGGCGCTGGTCGGCATGGTTGCCAACACCGCGCAATGGTGGCTCGACGTGCGGGAACCGGCCAAGGAGGTCGTCGCCGCGCACCTGGTGAACCTGTGCTGGAACGGGTTGACCAGACTGGAGCCCGACCCCGAACTGGTGGCCGCGGACTACCACGAGCCGCTGTCCCCGACCACGAACCCGAAGAGGGCGAAAAAGAAGTGACTGACATTGACCCGTCGACGCCGGTACTCGTGGGCGTCGGCCAATTCGCCGAGCGCTTGGACGATCCCGACTACGCCGCACTGTCCGCAGTCGACATCGGCGCACGCGCCGCGGCGGCCGCCCTCGCCGACGCCGGGCTGACCGCCCAGACCCTGGGCAAGCTCGACGCCCTCGTCGGCGTCCGGCAATTCGAAGCGTCGCACCAGAACGCGGTCGCACCGCTCGGCCGCTCCGACAACTACCCGCGCTCGGTCGGCGACCGCGTCGACCTGGACCCCGAACTCGCGGTCTACGACGTCGTCGGCGGCGACGGCCCGCAGCGCCTCGTCGGCGAGTTCGGCGCCAAGATCGCGGCCGGCGAGATGGACGCCGTGCTCCTCGTCGGCTCCGAGGCGATGTCGACCACCCGCCACTTCGCCCGTGCCGAGGACAAACCGGATCACAGCGAGGAGCGCGGCGGCCAACTCGAGGACCGCGGCTACGGCCTCGACGACATGGTCACCATGTCGCAGGTCATGCACGGCCTGATCGGCCCGCCGAGCCAATACGCGCTGCTCGAACACGCCCGCCGAGCCCGCCTCGGCCTGTCCCGCGACGAGTACGCCGCGACCATGGGCGAGCTGTTCGCGCCGTTCACCGACGTCGCCGCGCAGAACCCGCTCTCGGCGGCGCCGACCAAGCGCACCGCCGACGAGATCGCCACGGTCACCGAGAAGAATCGCATGGTCGCCGACCCGTTCCCGCGCTTCGTCATCGCCCGCGACCAGGTCAACCAGGGTGCGGCCGTGTTGCTGATGTCGGTGCGCCGGGCCCGCGAGCTCGGCATCGACCCGTCGCGCTGGGTCTTCCTGCACGGCCACGCGAAGGCCAGTGCGCCGAACCTCATCGAGCGCGCCGACCTCGGCTCGGCGCCGCAGGCCGAGGCGGCGCTGAAGGGCGCACTCGAATCGGCGGGTGTGAGCGTCGACGACATCGACTTCTTCGACATCTACAGCTGCTTCCCGGTCGCCGTGTTCGCCGCGACCGACGCCCTGGGCCTCGCGCCCGACGACCCGCGCGGGCTCACCCTCACCGGCGGTCTGCCGTACTTCGGCGGCGCCGGGAACAACTACTCGATGCACGGCATCGCCGAAGCCGTGGAGCGGGCGCGCCAGGAGCCGGGCAGCCTCGGGCTCGTCGCGGCCAACGGCGGCATCATCTCCAAGTACGCCGTCGGCGTGTACTCGACGACCCCGCGCCCTTGGCCGGCCGGCGTCGACCCGCAGCCCGAGCTGGACGCGGCCCCGCGCGTCGAGGGCGTCGACGAGTACACGGGGGAGGGCGTCATCGAGACGTTCACCGTCACCCCGTTCGGCGCCGCGGCCGGCGGCGTCCTCGGCATCCTGGTCTGCCGCACCGACGACGGCCGACGCTTCTTCGCCCACGCCGATCCCGCCGACGAGAAGCTCGCGGCACTGCTCGCGGGCGGGGAACCGATCGGGGCGCGCATCAGCGCACACCCGGTCGACGGCAAGAACATCGCCACGCTCGCCTGAGCCAATTTCTGGCACACTTGACGACGTGAAACGCGCACACATCGCCCTGCTGACCCTGCTCCTGCCGGTGGGCCTGCTCGCCGGCTGTTCGAAGAGTTCCGACGACACCGGGGACAACGGCGCCCGCGTCGAGTTCGGCGTCGAATCGGTCCAGTCGACCGACGGCGAGTTCCCGCCCGGGTCGGACCGCACCAAGCTGGTGAACGACACGGTGACGGCGCTGACCAAGCGGCTCACCGCCGCCGGGCTCAAGGACCCGAAGGTCGAGGCCGGCAAGAACGGCGATTCGGTGACCGTGAGCACCGCCAGCGGCAACGGCGGCGACATCACCGAACTGGCCTCCGCCGGCACCCTGCGCATCCGCCCGGTCCTGTTCAGCGCCCCGAAGTACACCGGACCCGGCGCGGAGGAGGGCGACGTCCTCGACGTCGAATTGCGCCAGGCGAACCCGGAGACCCCGCAGGCGGAGATGGCCCGGCGCGCGCAGATGCTCAAGTGCGACGACAAGGACGCGCTCGTCGGCCGCGACGACCCGGCGTCGCTGCTGGTGACCTGCTCGGCCGACGGCAAGACCGTCTACTCGCTCGGCCCGGCCGTCGTCGACGGCACCGGCATCGCCAAGGCGACCGCCGCGCAGGCCGGCAAGAAGTGGGCCGTGAACCTGGACTACAAGCCGGAGGCGCAGTCGGCGCTGGGCGCCTACACCGGCGCGAACGACGGCAAGCAGGTGGCGTTCCTCGTCGACACGCGCGTCGTCGACGCCCCGAAGATCGCGCCGGGCGCCCAGTACAACGCCGTGGCGCCCGATGGCTTCACGCAGGCGCAGGCCAAGAACCTCGCCACCGCGCTCGGCAGCGGTCCGCTGCCGGTGCGCCTGGTCAAGAAGTAGCGGGCCGCCACGCCGGATCGCGCCCGATGAACCCCATCAGCCGGTCCACGGCGGGGGCATCGTCGGCGACGGGCACGGCCGGACCGTACTGACCGGTCGACCGGATCATCTCGTCAATCGGCTGCATCCCCTCGACCATCGTCGCGCAGGTGTCCTCGTCGATGCGGTCGTCCTGGCCGGTGGCCCGCGCCAGGTCCCACGTGTGCATGAACACGTCCGACGTGTAGAACAGGTCGACGGCGGTGGCCAGCGGCATGGTGCCCAACTGCGGGTGCGTGAACTCGTCGTCCGCCGACGGACCGTCGAGCAGGGCCTGCACCGCTTCGGTCTGGTGGCGCCACGCACCGACCGGATCGTCGGCGACCGTCGGCCCCGACGGCAGGTCGATGCCGCCGGCGGCCAGGAACTCGGTGAACCAGGTCAACAGGTGGTCGACGACGTCGCGTGCCGTCCACTCCGGGACCGGTGCCGGGGCCGACCAGTCGGTCGTCCCGGCGACGCGGTCGCCAAAGGTGGCGGCCACCGAACGGTGTCGATCGGCGGGTGCGGCGGGCAGCGCCATCAGAGCGCCCCGTCGGCCAGCAGATCGTCGAGCTTGGCGTAGCCGTCGTTGACGCCGACCTCCATGCCGCTGCGCAACCAGGCGTCGCGGCTCTCCATGCTGTCGACGAGGGACTGCGCTGTCAGCCGGGTGCGCCCGTTGCCGAGGTCCTCGACGGTCAGCGTCTCCAGGGAGACGCCCTCGGGCTCGCCGGCGAAGGTGAAGGTCTGGACGATCTTGTCCTGGGTGATGTCGTGGAAGGACCCGTAGAACGAGTACTCCTCGTCGCCGCGCAGGTGCGTGAACGCCCAGCGGCCGCCGCGCCGCGCGTCCCAGTAGTCGATCCGGCCGGTCAGGTCCTTCGGCCCGGACCACTGGATGTAGAGGTCAGGGTCGACGTGGGCCTTGATGACCTGCGCCGGCGTGGCCGCGAATTCGCGCGTGATCGTGATGATCGGCAGGGTCGGGTGGGCCTCGATGGTGGCCTCGGGGTGGGTGGTGGCGGTCATGATGCTGCTCCTTCGTCGGTTGCTTGCTGGTCGTCGTTCATCGCGGCGAGGACGGCGTCGAGTCGCGCATAGCGCTCCTCGGCCTGCCGTCGGTACCGCTCGATCCACGCGGTCATCAGGTCGAACACCTCCGCTTCCAAGTGGACCGGCCGGGTCTGCGCCTGTCGTCCCCGGGTGACCAGGCCGGCGTCGCCGAGCACCTTGAGGTGCTTGGAGATCGCCTGCACGCTCACGTCGTACGGGGCGGCGAGTTCGCTCACCGTCGCGTCGCCCTCGGTCAGCCGGGCGACGATGTCGCGCCGCGTCGGGTCGGCGAGGGCCGAGAACACCAGAGACAGTCGGTCGGTCATGTCCATCCTTTAATCAACCGGGTGGTTTAGTAACCGTTCCACGGGGATGTCTGCTTGTCAACCATTTGGTTGAATAAAGCTGGTGCTACCCGTCCAAGGCTGTACTGCAGGATCGCGACGTCGATCCAGCGGTCGAACTTGAATCCGACCCGCCGCAGCACGCCCGCCTCGACGAAGCCGTGACGCTGGTGCAGCGCGATCGACCCGTCGCCGGGCAGCGCGATGAGGGCGAGGATCTCCCGCACATCGGTATCGGCGGCGGCGTCGAGCATGGCCGCGACCAGCGCGCTCCCGACGCCGCGGCGTTCCAACCCCGGCGCGACGTACACGGTGTGCTCGCAGGTGTGCGCGTAGGCGGCCCGATCGCGGAAGGCGCTGAGATACGAGAACCCCAGCACCCGCTCCCCGTCGACGGCGACGAGGAACGGCCGCCCCGCGCGTCGCACGTCGTCGAGCTTGGCGATCCAACCGTCGGTGCTACGCGCCTCGGTGTCGAAGGTGGCGACGGACGT
The DNA here is from genome assembly GCF_047602025.1 of Gordonia sp. (in: high G+C Gram-positive bacteria). Taxonomy (GTDB): domain Bacteria; phylum Actinomycetota; class Actinomycetes; order Mycobacteriales; family Mycobacteriaceae; genus Gordonia. Next base: position 714,880 of record NZ_JASGII010000001.1, read on the forward strand.
CGTGACGTAGTGCGCGTAGACATCGGCGATCGCGGGGCAGTCCGCGGCGGTCGCCCGGCGGACGGTGACAGGGGGCATGGGACCACCCTGGCACAGCGTTAGACTCGACCGAGTGGCATCCACCCCCGTCCGGCACACCCCCGTCCTGCGCGGCCTGGCCCGTGCGGTGTGCGCGGATCCGGCCTTCACCGGCCTGACCGGACGCCTCGACTCCCCGGAACTGGCGATCACCGCCCCCGACGCCGCGCGCCCGTTCGCCGTCGCCGCGCTGGCACGGGCGAGTGAGCACCCGATCCTGGTGGTCTCGGCGAACGGTCGCGAAGCGGAGGACCTGGTCACCGAGCTCGCCGAACTCCTCGACGACCCCGACGCCGTCGCGCTCTTCCCGTCGTGGGAGACCCTGCCGCACGAGAAGCTCTCGCCCAGCGCGGACACCGTCGGCCAGCGACTGTCGGTGCTGCACCGCCTCGCCGAACCCGGCGACCACCCGCTGCGAGTCGTCGTCACGACCGTCCGCTCCGTCGTCCAGCCGATGGCGCCCGGCCTCGGCCGGCTGCGGGCGGTCACCCTGCGCGAGGGCGACGAGATCGACTTCGACGGGCTGATCGCGACGCTGGTCGAGATGGCGTACGAGCGCGTCGACCTCGTCGGCCGGCGCGGTGAGTTCGCCGTCCGCGGCGGCATCCTCGACGTCTTCCCGACGACCGCCGACCACGGCGTGCGCGTCGAGTTCTTCGGCGACGAGATCACCGACGTCCGCGCCTTCTCCGTCGCCGACCAGCGCACCCACCCGGAGATTGACCCCGGCCCGGTCCTCATCCACGCCTGCCGCGAACTGCTCCTCACCGACCAGGTCCGCCGCCGCGCTGCCCGACTCCTCGATCAACAGGGGGAGGGCAGCGACCTGAGCTCGATGCTCGCCAAGCTCGCCGAGGGCATCCCCGTCGAGGGCATGGAGGCCCTCATCCCGCTGCTCGTCGACGGCGACCTCGAACTGCTCACCGAGGCCATCCCCGCCGACGCGCTGGTGCTGCTGCTCGACCCGGAGAAGATCCGCACGCGTGCCGCCGACCTCGCCGCCACCGGCAAGGAGTTTCTCGACGCCGCGTGGACGGCCGCGGGCATGGGCGGCGACGCACCGCTCGCCTCGGAGTTCGCCGCCAGCGCCTACCGCGGCATCGACGAGGTCGCCGCGGCCACCACCGCGACCGGCCGTCGCTGGTGGACGCTCAGCCCGCTGAGCAGCGGCGATAGCGATGAAGTGGACCTCGCCGTCGCGCCCGGACCGGCACCGCGCGGCCACGAGGACGAGATCGCCGCGACCTTCGCCCAACTGCGCGCCCACGTCACCGACGGCGGTCGCGCGGCCATCGTCGTCGCCGGCAAGGGGACCGCGGCGCGCGTCGCCGAACGCCTCGGCGAGGCCGAAGTCCCGTCGACCATGGCCGACGACGGCGGCGAGCCCGCCGCGTACGCGGTCACGATCTACCACGGCACCCTGCGCCACGGGATCGTCTGCGGAGTCAGATCCCCCTCGCTGGTCGTCGTCACCGAGGCCGACCTCTCCGGCACGCGCGTCGTCGGCACCCGCGACGGCCGCAAGCTCGGCGCCAAGCGGCGCAACCAGGTCGACCCGCTCGCCCTGACCGCCGGCGACCTCGTCGTCCACGACCAGCACGGCATCGGCAAGTTCGTCGAGATGATCGAGCGCACCGTCTCCGGCGCCCGCCGCGAATACCTCGTCATCGAATACGCGCCCGGCAAGCGCGGCCAGCCCGGCGACCGCCTCTACGTCCCGATGGATTCGCTCGACCAGCTGTCCCGCTACGTCGGCGGGGAGGCGCCGTCGCTGTCGAAGCTGGGCGGTTCGGATTGGCAGAACACCAAGCGCAAGGCGCGCAAGGCGGTCCGCGAGATCGCCGGCGAACTCGTCCAGCTCTACGCCGCGCGCAACGCCGCCCCCGGGCACGCCTTCGCGCCGGACACCCCGTGGCAGCGCGAGATGGAGGACGCCTTCGACTTCACCGAGACGCAGGACCAGCTGACCGTCATCTCCGAGGTGAAGGCCGACATGGAGCGGCCCGTCCCGATGGACCGCGTCATCGTCGGTGACGTCGGCTACGGCAAGACCGAGATCGCCGTGCGCGCCGCCTTCAAAGCCGTGCAGGACGGCAAGCAGGTCGCCGTCCTGGTGCCGACGACGATCCTCGCCCAACAGCACCTGCAGACCTTCACCGAGCGCATGTCCGGCTTCCCGGTCACCGTCCGCGGGCTCTCGCGGTTCACCGACGCCGCGCAGGTCCGCCAGACCCTCGAGGAGATGGCCGACGGCAAGGTCGACATCGTCATCGGCACCCACCGACTGCTGCAGACCGGGGTGCGGTGGAAGGACCTGGGCCTGGTGATCGTCGACGAGGAGCAGCGCTTCGGCGTCGAGCACAAGGAGCACATCAAGTCCCTGCGCACCCACGTCGACGTGCTCACCATGTCGGCGACGCCGATCCCGCGCACCCTGGAGATGTCGATGGCCGGGATCCGGGAGATGTCGACGATCCTCACCCCGCCGGAGGAACGCCACCCGGTGCTCACCTACGTGGGCGCCTACTCGACCAAGCAGGTCGCCGCCGCGATCCGCCGCGAACTGCTGCGCGACGGCCAGGTCTTCTACGTGCACAACCGGGTGTCGTCGATCGACAAGACCGCCCGCGAGCTGGCCGAACTGGTGCCGGAGGCGCGGATCGCCATCGCCCACGGGCAGATGAACGAGGACCAGCTGGAGTCGACGGTCACGTCCTTCTGGAACCGGGAATTCGACATCCTGGTGTGTACGACGATCATCGAGACCGGCCTCGACATCGCCAACGCCAACACGCTCATCGTCGACCGGGCCGAGCACTTCGGCCTCGCCCAACTGCACCAGCTGCGCGGGCGCGTCGGCCGCAGTCGTGAGCGCGGGTACGCGTACCTGTTCTACAGCCCGGACAAGCCCCTCACCGAGACCGCCTACGACCGGCTCGCCACCATCGCGCAGAACAACGAACTCGGCGCCGGCATGGCCGTCGCGCTCAAGGACCTCGAACTGCGCGGCGCGGGTAACGTGCTCGGCGCCGAGCAGTCCGGCCATGTCGCCGGCGTCGGCTTCGACCTCTACGTGCGTCTGGTCGGCGAGGCCGTGCAGGCCTATCGCGCCGCCGCCGACGGCCGGCCGATCACCCAGGAGGAGGCCAAGGAGGTGCGCATCGACCTGCCGGTGGACGCGCACATCCCGGTCGACTACGTCGACGCCGACCGCCTGCGCCTGGAGGCCTACCGCAAGCTCGCCGCCGCGGCCGACGACGACGAGGTGGCCGCCGTGCTCACCGAGCTCACCGACCGCTACGGCGAGCCGCCGGTGCAGACACAGCGGCTGGCCGCCATCGCCCGGCTGCGGCTGCGCGCCCGCGAACTCGGCGTCACCGAGATCGGCGTCGCCGGATCGCAGATCCGCCTCTCGCCGCTGCCGCTGCCGGACAGCCTGCAGGTCCGGCTCAAACGGCTGTACCCGGCGGCGGTGTACCGGCCGACCACGTCGACGGTCGGCGTGCCGATGCCGAAATCCGGCGGCATGGGGTCGGCGCCGCTGCGCGACGAGCCGCTGATCGACTACCTGACGCGGTTGTTGGCCGAGTTGACGCCGGCAAAACCTATCGACCCCGTTTAGGGCGGGGGAGCATGGAAAACGGCCCGTCGTGGTGTGGAATACCTGTAGTCGAGGAATGAGGAGCAATGACCGTCGTCCTGTTGGATCCGCAACACCCGGACATGGTGCCCGTCTCCGCCGTCAAGCTGCTCAGCGGTCCGGTGCAGGTGACCGAGGACGTCGACGCTTCGGTGCTGTGGGCCTTCCCGCGGGCGCAGGCCGCGCAGGGCGACGACGGCGACCCGATGACGGTGCTGCTCAGCACCGATCCCGACCACCCGTTCGTCCGTGCCCGCGCCGACCGCGGCGAGGTCGTGCTCGGCCGCACCGACCCGCCCCCGCCGCGACCCGGCGAGACGCTCCTGGACGCCGTCGCCCTGATGGACCGGCTGCGCACCACCGGTCCGTGGGAGCAGCGCCAGACCCACGAGTCGCTGCGACGTTTCCTCCTCGAAGAGGTCTACGAGGTGCTCGACGCCATCGACGTCGGCACCACCGATGACTTGCGCGACGAACTCGGCGACCTGCTGCTGCAGGTGCTGTTCCACGCCCGCGTGGCCGCCGACGACCCGACCGATCCCTTTGACATCGACGACGTCGCGCAGGCCTTCATCGACAAGGTCACCCGGCGCACCCCCGGCGTCCTGTCCGGCGAGCACAACGACCTGCGGCGGCAGATCGCCGATTGGGAGACGGCCAAGGCCGCCGAGCGTCAGCGCGGTTCGATCCTCGACGGCATCGTGACGACGGCCCCCGCGCTCGCGCTGGCGCAGAAGGTCCTCGAGCGCGTCGCCGAGAACGGCTTCCCGCGCTCCCAGGTCGATCCGGGGCTCCTCGACGTGAGCGTCGAGATGGGGTCGGACTCGGTCGAGGACGCGACCCGTCAGCGGGCGCTGGACCTGATGGACATGGTGTACACCGCCGAGGCCCGGGCCAAGCAGGACGGCGTCACCCTGAGCGAGCCCGCCCAGTGGCTGCACTACCTCGGCGTCGACGCGCCGCCGGCTGCGACCGCCGCCCCTGCGACCGCCGCCCCTGCTCCCGCCGCTCCGGCGCCGACGCCCGCCGCTCCGGCGCCCGCCGCTCCGGCGCCCGCCGCTCCGGCGCCGACGCCCGCAGCGACCGCGCCGCCCACACCCGCGCCGCCGACGACCATTCCGGTGCCCACCGCGCCCTATCCGGAGCAGCCGGACCGCGGCCCGAGGCCGACCGCCCCGCGCACGGTCGAGGGCGACGGCACCGCGGATGCGGAGCGGACCGTCACCCAGTTCCCGGTCGTCATTCAGCCGGCGTCGCACGACCCGATCATCGTCGAGAAGAAGCCGACGAAGCCGGCCAAGCCGAAGGTGCGTGTCGAGGACAAGGCGGCCAAACGCGGCAAGGCCCCGGTGACCGTCCGCGAATCGGACGAGCCCGAGGTCACGTCCACCGTGCCGCGCCCGGCGAACGCCGATTCGCTCACCGCGCGGCCCAAGCGCCGCCCCGAGCCGGACGACCCGTCGGGGCAGATCGTCTTCTCGACCGAGTAGCCCAATCGGCCCCACCCCGTGCATCGCACAGGGGATTGTCAGCGTCCTGTGGGACAATGGTCGCCGAGGGACGTTCGAGGGGAACCAATGAAGAGCAAGACCCGCCGCTGGCGGTTGGCGATGCTGACCGCTGTGCTGGGCGCGGCCGCAGCGGCAGCGTCGAGCTGCATCTCGCTGCCCTCCTCGCACCGTTCCGACATCCCGCAGGGAGTCCCGCCGGGGGCGGGCGCACCGGTGCCGTACATCAAGATCAACACGCCCGGGCGCACCGCCGACCAGTTGAACGCCTGGGCCCGTCCGATCGCCAACGCCACCGGCATCGGCGTCACCGCGCTGGAGGCCTACGGCAACGCCGCGGAGATCCAGCGCCAGCAGCACCCCGAGTGCGGCATCGCCTGGACGACGTTGGCCGGGATCGCCGGCACCGAGAGCAAGCACGGCCGCCACGACGGCGCCAAGGTCAAGCGCAACGGCGACACCAGCCCGCCGATCCGCGGCCCCGAGCTCGACGGCACCGACGGCAACATGCGGATGGTCGACCAGAAGAAGCCCACCCGCAAGGACGGCAGCCCCAACTACGTCCGCGCCGAGGGGCCGTTCCAATTCCTGCCCGAGACGTGGCAGCGCTTCGGCGTCGACGCCAACGGCGACGGGGTGGCCGATCCGGACAACATCGACGACGCCGCGCTGTCCGCCGCGCGGTACCTGTGCGTCTCCGCCGGCGGCGACATGACCACCGCCGAGGGCTGGATGAAGGCCCTGCTGGTCTACAACTACTCGCGTGCGTATGCGGTACGCGTCAGCGAGCGCGCCAACGCGTACTCGGTGAACCGCCGGTACTGACCTCACGGCCCCCGTGGCCCGGTATTACCCTGAGTGCATCACGCACCAAGACCAAAGGGGTAGACAGCCGTGGCAATGATCGAGCAGGTGGGCGCGCGCGAGATTCTCGACTCGCGCGGCAATCCGACCGTCGAGGTGGAAGTGGCCCTGGAAGACGGCACCCTGGCGCGCGCCGCGGTGCCCTCGGGCGCGTCGACCGGTGAGCACGAGGCCGTCGAGCTGCGCGACGGCGGCGAGCGCTACGGCGGCAAGGGCGTGCAGAAGGCCGTGAAGGCCGTTCTCACCGACATCGCCGAGGAGATCATCGGCTACGAGGCCGACGACCAGCGCCTCGTCGACCAGGCCCTGCTGGACCTGGACGGCACCCCGGACAAGTCGCGCCTGGGCGCAAACGCACTGCTCGGCGTCTCGCTGGCCGTCGCGAAGGCCGCGGCCGACTCGGCCGACCTGCCGCTGTACCGCTACGTCGGCGGCCCCAACGCCCACATCCTGCCGGTCCCGATGATGAACATCATCAACGGCGGCGCGCACGCCGACTCCGGCGTCGACGTGCAGGAGTTCATGATCGCGCCGATCGGTGCGCCCACCTTCGCCGAGGCGCTGCGCTGGGGCGCCGAGGTGTACCACTCGCTGAAGTCGGTGCTCAAGGGCAAGGGCCTGTCCACCGGCCTGGGCGACGAGGGCGGCTTCGCCCCGAACGTCTCGGGCACCCAGGAGGCCCTCGGCATCATCGAGGAGGCCATCACCGGCGCCGGCCTGAAGTTCGGCTCCGACGTGGTGCTGGCGCTCGACGTCGCCGCCACCGAGTTCTACTCGGACAAGTCCGGCTACGCCTTCGAGGGCTCGAACCGCACCGCCGAGCAGATGGCCGCGTTCTACGGCAAGCTCGTCGACGAATTCCCGCTGGTCTCCATCGAGGACCCGCTGTCCGAGGACGACTGGGACGGCTGGGTCGCGCTGACCGAGGCCATCGGCGACAAGGTGCAGCTCGTCGGCGACGACCTGTTCGTCACCAACCCCGAGCGCCTCGAGCGCGGCATCGTCGAAGGCGCTGCCAACGCGCTGCTGGTGAAGGTCAACCAGATCGGCACGCTGACCGAGACCCTCGACGCCGTCGCGCTGGCCCACAACAGCGGCTACAAGACGATGATGAGCCACCGGTCCGGCGAGACCGAGGACACCACCATCGCCGACCTCGCCGTCGCGTGCAGTTGTGGCCAGATCAAGACCGGTGCGCCCGCCCGCAGCGAGCGCGTCGCGAAGTACAACCAGCTGCTGCGCATCGAGGAGGGCCTCGGCGACGCGGCACGGTATGCCGGCGACCTCGCCTTCCCCCGGTTTTCGCCGAAGGCGTGATTAGCTAGAAGGCATGGCAGAGCGCAGAAACGAACGGGCGGGCCGACCACGGTCCGCCCGTTCGTCGCGTGATCGCCGGCCCGCCGCGCGCCCGGCGCCGCGCCGTACGCGCAACCCCGCGCCGCAGCGCGACCGCGGGCCCGTCACCGACGCGATCAGCCTCGACCTGATCGGCGACGACGAGCCGACCACTGTTCTCGATGCTGTTGCCGAACCTGCTGCCGCGCCGTCCGCCGGCAAGGTCGGGCGGCCGCGTGCGCGCCGCAGTGGAGGCCGGCGGGCACCTGCGCGGGCCCTCGCCGCCCGCTGGGAGAAGCTGAACCCGCGTCGTGCGATCGTGCTGGCCGTGGTCATCGGCTTCGTCGCCCTGACCCTGGCCATGCCGACGCGCACGTTCTTCTCGCAGCGCGCCGAGGCCGACCAGATGCGGTCCACCAACGCCGCCCTCGAGCGGGAGATCGCCGACCTCACCCGCAAGGTGAACGAGCAGGGCGACCCCGCCTACACCGAGGCGCAGGCGCGCACCCGGCTGCAGTACGCGCGCCCCGGCGAGACCCCGTTCGTCCTGGAGTTCCCCGGCCGCGAGGCCGAGGCCAAGGAGCGCCGTCGTGCCGCCGAGCGCGTCGCGAACCCGTGGTACGTGAACCTCTGGGACTCGGTGGCCACCCCGCCGGCGAAGTGACGCCCGGGATGTCCGTGTCCGAGGCCGATCTGGCCGTCGTCGCCGAGCAGCTCGGCCGTGAGCCCCGCGGCGTGCTGGAGATCAGCTACCGCACCCCCGACGGCCGGCCCGCCGTCGTGAAGACCTCCCCGCGCCTGCCCGACGGCACGCCGTTCCCGACCCTCTACTACCTGACCGATCCGCGGCTGACGGCCGCGGCGAGTCGGTTGGAGTCGTCCGGAGTGATGAAGGAGATGTCGGAGCGGCTGCAGTCGGACGAGGAGTTGGCCGCGGCGTACCGCGCGGCGCACGAGGACTACCTGGCCGAGCGGGACGCGATCGAATCGCTCGGCACCGACTTCAGCGGCGGCGGCATGCCCGATCGCGTCAAATGCCTGCACGTGCTGATCGCCCACTCGTTGGCGAAGGGCCCCGGGGTGAACCCCCTGGGCGACGAGGCGGTCGCGCTGGCCGGCGAGCAGGGTCTGCGCGGCTCTGCGGTGCCCGCGGACTGGCCACGGGTACCCGACGGGGACGCGTCGTGACCCGCGTGGGCGCCGTCGACTGCGGCACCAACTCGATCCGCCTGCTCGTCGCCGAGCCCGACGGCACGGGCGGCTTGCGTGACCTGCACCGCGAGATGATCGTCGTGCGCCTCGGCCAGGGCGTCGACGCGACCGGGCGCTTCGCCGACGAGGCGATCGAGCGGACGCGCGTCGCGCTGAGCGGCTATGCGGCGACGATGCGCGAGCTCGGCGTCGAGCGGGTGGACATGGTGGCCACCTCGGCGACGCGCGACGCCGCCAACCGCGACGAGTTCTTCGCCATGACCGCCGACCTGCTCGGCTCGGTGGTCCCGGGCGCCGTCGCGCGGGTGATCTCGGGCGACGAGGAGGCGCGACTGTCGTTCCGCGGCGCCGTCGGCGACCTGGATCCGTCGTCGGGCCCGTTCGCCGTCACCGATCTGGGCGGGGGCTCGACCGAGCTGGTCGTCGGGGACGGATCGGGCGTGCGGGCCGCGTATTCGGCGAACGTCGGGTGTGTGCGCACCACCGAGCGCTGCCTGCGCGGCGATCCGCCGTCGGCCGCGGAGATCACGGAAGCGCAGGAGTTCATCGCGGAGCGACTGGGGCCCGCGTTCGCTACCGTCGACGTGTCCGGCGTGCGCACCTGGGTCGGCGTCGCCGGCACGATGACGACGCTGGCCGCGCTCGCACTCGGCCTCGACGAGTACGACCCCGCGAAGATCCACCTGTCATCGGTGAAGCTGACGGAGTTGGAGAAGATCTGCTGGGACCTGGTGGCGATGCCGCGCGCTCAGCGGGCCAAACTGGGCGTGATGCACCCCGGTCGCGTCGACGTCATCGGTGCCGGGGCGCTGGTCACCGACGAGCTCGCGAAGCAGATGGCCCGGCGGGCCGGTGTCGATCGGCTGGTGGTCTCCGAGCACGACATCCTCGACGGGATCGCGCTGAACCTGCTCTAGACCTTGCCGTGCAGGGCGTCGACCTTCAGCGTGGCGGCACCGTGGTCGAGCTGCACGTTGTTGCACGCCTCGCAAACCGACTCGGGGATGATGCCGCGGCGCTGCAGGAAGCCGAAGGTGATGCAGCCCAGGCAGATGCCGAAGGCGAACTCGAGGAACGCGGCGACGATGAGCAGGCCGATGGTGATCTGCGCCGCCAGGCCGTGACCGGTGAGGCTGAACGCGGTGGCGACGAGGCCGAAGACCAGGCCGACGGTCTGCGCGAACCGCTTGGGCGGACCCGGGACCAGCTTCTCCTTCCGCCACAGCTTCGGGACGATGTAGTGCACCGAGAGGCGACCGAACGGCGAGTACTTCGGCCCGCCGGCCACGCGCAGCGCGAAGCCGAGCGCGAGGATCGCGTACAACCACCACTGGTTGACCACGATCGCTGCGACGGCGAGCAGGATCACCAGGCCGGCCGTCGCACGGGCGGCGTAGTCGTTGACCGGGTTCGGGAACTCGAGAGCCTTCGGAAGAGCCATATCCGCCAGGGTAGTGACGGGTACCGGCTACCGCCGAATTGCGTTCTGCGTGACTTTAATCGCGCTCGTCGGTCTCGACCTCGGCGTCGAGGATCTCGATCGTCGACGAGGGCGGGTCCAACGCATCCTGCTCGTCGTCGACGCGGTCGTCGGCCAGCCGGCCGGCCCGGGCCGAGTCCGCCTTCGCCTTCTTCGCCGCCTCGCGCATCTCGAAGCCGTCGGTGAACGCGTCGCCGATCTCGCGGGCGACGTCGACGACGGCGCCGGTGATGATGGTCGCGATCTTGCCGACGCGCGCGGCCACGCCCTGCACGGCCTCCTGGGCGAGGTCCTTGTTGCGCTCGAGTGCCTCGAAGTCGATCTCGCGCCGCTTCGGCTTGTCGTCGCTGCTCATGGCACCAATCTAGCTGGCTGCGGCCTTCACGTCCGCCGCGCGCTCGATGTTGACGACCAGGTCGTCGTCGTCACGCGTCCACGAGTTCGGCAGGCTCAGCTTGGCGATCTTCTTCCACGTCGAGCCGAGCTGGTGGCGCAGCTTGCCGGTGTTGTACGGCAGGCCGTGGCGCTCGCAGATCTCGCGGACCTCCTGCGACATCTCCGGGTACCGGTTGGCCGGCACGTCGGGGAACAGGTGGTGCTCGATCTGGTGGCTCAGGTTACCGCTCATGATGTGGAACAGCTCGCCGCCCTCGATGTTGGCCGAGCCGAGCATCTGGCGGATGTACCACTCGCCGCGGGTCTCGTTCTCGGTCTCCTCCTTGGTGAAGGTCTGCGCACCGGTGGGGAAGTGGCCGCAGAAGATGATCGAGAACGTCCACAGGTTGCGGATGAGGTTCGCCGACGCGTTGCCCGCGAGGGTGGAGAGGAACAGCGGTCCGGTCAGCGCCGGGAAGATGACGTAGTCCTTGAGGACCTGCTTGCTGGCCTTGCGCCACATGCCCTTGACCAGGCCCTTGACGTCGGACCACTTGCGCTCGCCGGAGATGACGCGCTCGACCTCGAGGTCGTGCAGCATGACGCCCCACTCGAACAGCAGCATGAGTGCGGCCGCGTAGCCGAGGTTGCCCAGGTAGTAGGGGTTCCACTTCTGGTCGCGGGCCATGCGCAGGATGCCGTAGCCGACGTCGCGGTCCTCACCGACGATGTTGGTGAAGGTGTGGTGCATGTAGTTGTGGCTGTGTTTCCACTGGTCGGCCGGGCACACGGTGTCCCACTCGAACTCGCGCGAGTTGTAGGTGTCCTCGCGCATCCAGTCGTACTGGCCGTGCATGACGTTGTGGCCGATCTCCATGTTGTCGAGGATCTTGGACGCACCGAGCATGCCGACGGCGGCCAGCCAGGCCGGGGGGAACCAGCCGGCGTACATGAGGGCACGGCCGCCGATCTCCAGGCCGCGCTGCCACCGGATGATCTTGTAGATGTACTCGCGGTCGGACTCGCCGACGTCGGCCATGACGCGGGCGCGCAGCTCCTCGAGCTCGCGGCCGATCTGCTCGACCTGCTCGTGGGTCAGGTTCACCTCCTTGACCGGGGGAACCTTCTTCTCGTCGCGCTTGACCTCGTAGAGGTGGCTGATCTGGGTTGCCATGATGTCTAGACCTCGATTTCGACGTCGCCAACGGGGGTGTTGACGCAGAGTTGGATGTGTTGGTCGGCCTCGGAGTCGAGCTCACCGGTGAGCACGTTGCGGGTGCAGCCCGACTTCTTGACCTTGGTGCAGGAGAAGCAGATGCCCATGCGGCAACCGCTCTCCGGGGACAGGCCGGCGGATTCGGCCTGATCGAGAATGGTGCGGCCGTCGTTCTCGACGGTCACGTTCGAATCGGTGAACCCGAGCGTGCCGGTGACCGGCTGGTTCGGGTCGACGGCGGGGATGGTGAGGGTGAACGCCTCGGTGTGCAGGCGGTCGGCCAGGCCGGCGGACTCGCAGTGCTCGCGCACCGCGTCCATCAGCGACGCCGGGCCGCACAGGAAGATGTCGGCGTCGTCGGTGTCGACGTCGGCCAGGTGCGCGCCGGTGAAGTGATCGGGAGCGACGCCGCGCGTGTAGTGCAGGCGCAGGTCCAGGTTGGGGTGCAACGCGGCCAGGTTCTGCAGTTCCTGGAAGTACGCGACGTCGGCCTCCGAGCGCGCGTAGTGAACGAACGTCATCGCTCCGCGGTAGTTGCGGGCCACGAGCGTACGCAACATTGAGAGTACGGGTGTAATACCCGATCCGCCGCTGATGAAGACGGCCGCCCGACCCGGGTTCGCCGGCAGGGTGAAGTCGCCCGCGGCCTGGTCGAGGCCGAGCACCATGCCCGGCTCGGCGTGATCGAAGAGGTGGCGCGAGACGAACCCGTCGTCGTGGGCGGTGATAGTCAGCTCGAGGTCGTCGCGGTGGTCGCCGGCAGCGTTCGCCGGGGAGAAGCAGCGCTTGTGGCGGACGCCGTCGATAACCGCGCTGACCTGCACATACTGGCCAGCTTTGTGACCCTTCCACTGGCGCGTGGGGCGCAGGGTCAGGGTCACGGTGCGATCGGTGGTGCGACGGACGCCGACGACCTCGGCGCGCAGGTCCCGCCAAGTCAGCATCGGGTCGACGAGCTCGAGGTACCGATCCACGGGGTGCGGGGTGAGGGCGGCCTGCAAGACCGATCCCATCAGGCTGGAAATCTTGGTGCTCATGGGGTTCCTCCTAGTGAGGTCCGGGCTAGTAACTGAGCTTTACAGTGAACGACTGTACTCTGAAAAGTGTGCCACAGCGATCGGTAGTTCCGTCAAGGGGTAACTCTGTGACGACCATCACCGCCGTAGACTCTCGCCTTGTGACTGCGGCTGACGATCCAGGGCGGCGAACGACGAGCCGTTCGCGCGGTTCGTCGCGCCGGTCGACGTCCCGCGAGCCGGAGTCGCGGGCGGAGAAGAAGAACCGCACGCGGCAGGCCCTGCTGGACACGACGATGGACCTCGTCGCCGACCGCAGCTTCGCCGGGCTCAGCCTGCGCGAGGTGGCCCGCGGCGCGGGGATCGTGCCGACGGCCTTCTACCGCCACTTCACCTCGATGGAGGACCTGGGCGTCACGCTCGTCGAGGACTCGATGCGGGTGCTGCGGCGGACGCTGCGCGAGGGCCGGCGCGACCTTGCTTCCCGCAACGCGCTGCCGACGGCGACGAACTCGCTGGAAATCCTGCTCGACCACATGCGCGACAACGAGGCGCAGTTCCGCTTCCTCATCCGCGAACAGCACGGCGGCGTGCCCGAGATCCGTCGGGCCATCGACACCGAGTTGCGGCTCTTCGCCAAGGAGTTGGCCATCGACCTGGCCCGCATGCCCGACATGGCGGCCTGGGCGCCCGACGACCTGGAACTCGTCGCCGACCTGATCGTCACCATCATGTTGACCGCCGTCGCCGACCTGCTCGACGGCGAGTATCGCGGTGCCGCGGCGGCGGACGAGGTCGTCGAGCGCGCCAAGCGCCAGCTCGTCCTGGTGTTCCTGGGCATGTCCCGGTGGGACCCCGACCGCGCGGGCTAGGGTTCTCCCATGACTGAGGGCAGCCCGGACGACGTCGACCGCACGCAGGCGTTCGCGCCGCCGACCGAGGAGTTCGCGCCGCCGACGACGGAGTTTCCGGCGCCCACCGAGCCGCTCGCGTACACCGAGCCGCAGTACACCCAGCCGCAGTACACCCAGCCGATGATGACGCCGCCTCAATACCCGGCGCCCTCGTACCCGGCGCCCTCGACCGCGCCGAAGCGGGGGAACGGACTGTTGATCGGTCTGTTGGCCGGGGTGCTCCTGCTCGGCCTCGCCGCCGGCGCCTACTTCCTCTTGACGTCGTCCGGTGCGGACTCCGCGCAACCGCCGGTTACCGTGACCGAGTCGGTGACGGCGTCGCTGGCGACCCCGCCGGCCGATTCCACGCCGTGTGACGAGACGGTGGGCGTCGGCACATCGGTGACCTCGTGTCCGTTCGCGGCGGCCGTGCGCAATGCCTACCTGGCCGCCGGGTCGAAGGGCGAGGCGCGAACGGTGACCGCCGGCAGCCCGGTCACCGGGCAGACCTACACGATGAACTGCACCCCGGAACGGGGCATCGTGGTGTGTCGCGGCGGCAATGACGCGGTCGTGCATATCTACTAGAGGCATGCGCCACCCGGTTGTCCCGTGCCTCGTCGCCGCGCTGGCCGTCGGCCTGACCGCGTCGGCCTGTGCCACCGACCAGAAGACGGCGCCGCCGGCGACGTCGAGCGCCTATGCGCCCTCGAGCGCGCCTCCCTCGGTCAAGCGACCCGCGCCCGGACCGACGATGCCGCAGGCGCTCGGTGCCCTCGGCGCGGCGACGCTCGGCCTGAACAAGCGACTCGAACCGCTGGGGTTGAGCCAGAAGACGGTCATCGCCATCGCCCCGGTCGGCGTTCCGGCCAAGCCGATCGTGATCGGCGACCCCGCACCGCAAGTCGCCTGGTCGACGATCAAGGTGCCATTGGCCATCGCCGCCGAGCGCAAGAAGGGCGGGATGTTGCCGCAGACCGTCGCGGCGATCTCGGCGTCGGACAACGACGCGGCGCAGGCGTTGTGGCGCTCGCTCGGCACCGATCAAGAGGCGGCCGCCGCCGTCACCGCGGTGCTGCGCGAGGCGGGCGACCCGCGCACGATGGTCCCGGCCGTTGCGAAGCGGCCGCCGTACACGATCTTCGGCCAGACGTCGTGGTCGGCGGAGAACGCGGCGCGGTTCACCGCGGGACTCGCGTGCCTGCGCGACGGCGCGCGCGTGCGCGATCTGATGGGGAAGGTCGGGCAGTCCCAGCAGTGGGGCGCGGCGACCTGGCGGTCGCCGACGGAGGTCAAGGGCGGCTGGGGGCCCGGCGCGGCCGGCGGTTACGTCGTGCGGCAGAACGCGCTGATCACCCACCGCGACGGCGCGCAGACCGCCGTCGCCATGGTCACCTTCGGGAACGGCACGACGATGGACAGCGGCATCACCGCCCTCAACACGATCGCCGGCTGGCTCGCGGCGCAGCGCAAGAACCTGCCGCGCGGCTACTGCTGAGCGGGTAGGACCCCGGAACGCCTTGCCTGGGCCACCCATATCTGCTCTTATTGGGAACCATTACCAATAAAGATCAGGAGCCCACCTCATGTTCGACACCTCTGTCACGTCCAACGCCCGGCACAACGCGGCCTTCGCCTGGGTTCTCACGGCGCTGGGCATCTTCGCCTTCGCGGTCGTCCACCTGTTCTCCGCGGTCGGCGAGCTCGCCGCCGGCGACTCGGACCACCACCACACCCACGACCACGCCCACACCGACGACGGACACCTCGACGCCTACTCGGTGCTGACCAATCCGAACTCGGCGATGGCGTGGTTCATCGCGTTCGTTTACACGCTGACGATCGTCCCGCCGCTGCTGGCACTGCTGTTCCGCTCGCGCGCGGCCGGGATCGTCGCGCTTATCGCCGGGGGATTCCTGGTGCTCGGCAACGTCGCCGACGGGTTCACCCATGCCATCGACGACAAAGCGGCGGCTCCGCTGCTGGTGGCGCTGATCGCGGTCGGCCTGCCGGGATTCGTCGCACTCCGCGAGACGGTGCGCTGGATCAAGGAGGCGACGACGGCGGTGGATTCGCTCGACGCGGGATAACAGTGCGACATTAGTCACCGAATGTCCGTTTTGCGCGTTTGCTAACCGAATTGCTGCAGGTCGTTCACCTTTCGTTCACCAACCCGACCGCGATGCTTCATCCCCCACTGGGCCCGGGTAACCATTTGGTCACGTCGCCTCCGTAGTGTTTCGCGAGTCGAAGGGATCGCGGATGCGACCCCCTGGTTCATGGAGGACGAAGACAGATGGCATCACTCACCGGTAGCGGTCGGCGCTGGGCGCTGGCAGCGGCCCCCGTCGCGCTCGCCGTGGCACTCGGCAGCGCGCTGGCGCCGGCGGCGCAGGCGGACCGCTTCGTCCGCCTGCCCAACGGCAAGGTCAACGGCGACGGCATCAAGATCATCAAGACCGGCGAGTACGCCCGCGTCTCCCCGTCGCTCGCCGCCAACGGCGCCAGCCGCACCGCGTGGCTGAGCGGCGAGGCCAAGATCGTGGCGAAGGACATCGACACCCGCAAGGGCCCGCGCGGCAACGGCTCGCAGGGTGAGAACGCCCAGCCGGGCTCCAACGGTATGGCGGCCCCCGGAGCCCTGTGGGGCGGCCCGTCGGCATTCACCTTCGTCGGCTACGTCGTCGGCTGCCAGGTGGCCCTGAGCAGCATGACCATCGGCATCTCCGGCGGGTTGAACGAGACCGGTCCGTCGGGCACCTTCACCAACAACATCCCGCTCGCCCCGGGCGACGTCTCCTACGTCGTCATGGACCGCAAGCGCATGGAGAAGCCCGGCACCTACTACATCGAATGGCGCCAGAAGCGCCTCGAGATCAACGGTTGCGCCGGCTATGCCCAGGCCCGTTCCTTCGTCGCCGTCGAGGCCGCCGGCAACAACCACCGCAAGGTCAGCCTCTACGGCCGTCCCTTCTCCATCGGCTGATCGCCCCAGAGACATCGAGGAAGCAACGACATGAACTCTCAGCTCAAGAGCGTCACCGTGGTGGCCGCCGCGATCGCCGCCGCGACCGCCGGTGTGGTCGCCGCGCCGCAGGCCGACGCGGGCCGGATCATCCACCTGCCAGGCCAGGTGAAGAACGCCACCCTGCACGACGGCACCAAGGTGACCATCCGCCGCACCAACGAGCGCGCCATCCTCAACGGGTCCATGGGCGCCACCGGTGCGCACCGCAACGCCGCGGTCAGCGGCAAGTACGAGGTGACCGCCAACAAGAAGTGGAAGCGCGTCGAGATCCGCCCCGGCTACATCGTCGGATGCCAGGTCAAGCTCGTCGGCGGCGGCGGCACACACGGCTTCAACGGTTCGAACAACACGTCCCAGGCCGGCGGCTCGCTGACCCTCGGCCCCGGCCAGGCGGCGACCTACTACCTCACCGAGGTCGAGCGTCTCGACGACTGGGGCGAGGAGAAGCACACCCCCAAGGTCGTCTACGACGACGTGACCCGCGGCCGCTACAGCTACACCAACTCGCAGCTGTCGCTGAACGGTTGCGCCGGCTACGCGCAGGCCCGGTCGCTGCTGGAGGTCTTCATCGAGACCGACTACGTCGGCCAGAGCCTCACCATGTACGGCAAGCCCTTCTCGATGGGCTAGAGCTAGACCATTCCGCTCGGCGCGCGCCTCGTGCCCGGCTCCTGAACCGGCATCCGGTTCGGCGGGACCGGGTACGGGGCGCCCAGCGTTGCGGTGCCCGCGGCGATGTTCGGCCCGCACTGGGCGACGGCCGCCTGGATCTTCGGGCCCGGATCGGGCAGTCGGACCCGCCCGGCGCGCGGGGCGGCGGCGAAGTCGAACGCCGACGTCATGTCCCCGGTCGTCGACCGTCGCCACGCCGTCAGATTCGGCACGTCGACGCCGAACCGCCGCTCGATCAATTGCAGCTGCGACGTGTGGTCGAAGACCTCCGACGCCACCAATCCGCCGCGGCTGTACGGGGAGATCACCAGCGCCGGCACCCGGTGGCCCAGCCCGATCGGACCGCGGATGCCCTTGGCCGCCGACGGCAGCTCGCGTGCGCTCACGTACTCGCCCGGCGTGCCCGGGGGAGCGGTCGGCGGCACGACGTGGTCGAAGAAACCGCCGTTCTCGTCGTAGCTCACGATCAGCGCCGTGCGCTCCCACACCGCACGATTCGACGTCAGGATGCGCAGCAGGTCGATCAGTCCGGCCGCGCCGAACGCGGCGGGCAGCGCCGGGTGCTCGCACTGCATGAGCGGCGGCACCACCCAGGACACCTGCGGCAGCCGCCCGGCTTTGACGTCGGCGGCGAGGTCGTGCGGGTAGGTGGGCGCGATGCCGCGCCGGGCCAACTCGGAGTCCGGATCGCGTGACTGGGTGAAGCACCCGATCATGCCGTCGAGCAGGGCCGTCGAGATCGGCCCCTGGTCGCGGTTGTTGTAGACCTTCCAGGAGATGCCGGCCTCGGACAGGTTCTCCGGCATCGTGCGCCACCGGTAGACGTGTTTGGGCAGGATCGTCGGCGTGTGCAGGACCGGCCCGCCGCGGGTGCCGGCCGGATCGAGGTGGGCGCTGATCCAGTACAGCCGGTTGGGACTCGTCGGCCCGAGCACCGAGCAGTGGTAGTTGTCGCAGATCGTGAACGCGTCGGCGAACGCCCGGTGCACCGGGATGTCCCGCTCGGTGTAGTACCCCATCAACGCGGGGGCGTTCGCCGCGCCGACCGAATCGACCGACATCGGCAACCAGCCGTCGTTGCGGCCGCCGTTCCACGCGCGGTGCATACCGGCCCACGAGTGGTCGGGGTCGTTGATGCACTCGCCGTCGAGGGTGGGCCCGCGCATGGTGTCCAGGCGGAACGGGAGGGTGTAGCCGCGCCGGCTGGGACCGCGACCGGGTGCCCAGCCGCGTTGCTTCCACACCGCCGACGGCTCGCCGAAGCCGCGCACGCCGGACATCGTGCCGAAGTAGTGGTCGAACGAGCGGTTCTCCTGCATGAAGAACACGAAGTGGTCGATGTCCTTCAGCGAGCCGGTGCCCGCCGGATCGGCGGCGTACGCCTCCTCGATGACCGGTCCGGCCAGCGACGACAACGCCGCGGCACTGCCCACCGCGGAGGCCGCGGCGAAGAGTTCACGTCGGGTCAGCCCCGAGAACGGTCCGTTCGCCATAGCGCCGTGTCTATCACGATGCGACAGCGCCCGCCGCCGGAAGTCCGGCGGCGGGCGCTGTGGTCGAGATGTCTCGGGCTGCTAGAAGCAGTAGCCGATGCTGACCGAGCCGAAGGACGGCCCGTGCCAGCAGATGCTGACACCGGTGGTCTGGGCCGGGCCCTGCTGACCGGTCGCCGCGAGGGCGGGGGTGGCCGCGAGGGAGCCGAGGCCCAGGGCTGCTGCCGCGGTGACGACGGCGAGGGCGGACTTCCGGCGCATCACGGGTAGCACCACCCGAAGGTCATCGAACCGACCGGCGGGCCGTAGACGCAGATGCGCCAGCCGGCGGCGGTCTGGGCGTCGGCCGCCTGCTGCGGGGTCGCAGCCATGGCCGGCGCCATGGTCAGGGCGCCGAGGCCGATACCGGCCGCAGCGCTGACCACTGCGAGGGAAAGACGTCGCTTCATCGGGGAGTCTCCTTCGTAGAAACAAATTGGCGATCCGTACAAATGTATATCGCCACCGCACGGCCCGCGTGGGATGGGACCAAGATCCCAACCGTGCCCGCGGGGGGTCAGGTGATGGTCAGGCCGCCGTCGACGGCGATGGTCTGGCCGGTCACGTAACCGGAGGCCGCCGACGCCAGCCAGATGGCGGTCGCGGCGAGCTCGGCGGGGTCGCCGGTGCGGCCGGCGAGCATGCGCGGCGCCTGCGCGTCGAGGTAGCCGGGGGCGTAGCCGTCGGTCATCTCCGACTTGAAGAAGCCCGGTGCGAGCGCGTTGACGCGGATGCCCTTGCGGCCGGTCCACTGCTGCGCGAGGTCGCGGGTGAGACCGATGACGCCGGCCTTGCTCGCGCTGTAGGCGGCCTGCGGCAGGCCCGCGGTGGTGATGCCGAGGATGGAGGCGATGTTGATGATCGAACTGCCCGGCTCCATCACCTTGGCGCAGGCCTGCGCCATCCAGTAGGACCCGTTGAGGTTGACGTCGATGACCTGGCGGAACTGGTCGGGGGTCTCCTTGGTCGCCGGGATCGCGGTTCCGACCCCGGCGTTGTTGACCAGGACGTCGACGCGGCCGAACTCCTTCATCGCCGCGTCGACGACGCGCTGGCACGCACCGGGATCGGCGACGTCGCACTCGACGGCGAGGCTGCGGCGCCCGGTCGGCTCGATGGCCTTGGCCGTCTCGGCCAGGCGGTCGGTGCGGCGCGCGGCGAGGACGACGTCGGCGCCCGCCTCGGCGAAGGCGGTGGCGAAGGCGACGCCGAGGCCGGACGAGGCGCCGGTGACGATGACGACTTTGTCGTGGACGGAGAACAGGTCGGTGATGGGCATGGGGTCACTCTATCCGCGGCGCGGATCGTCGTTACAGAAGTACGGTTCGGTGCGAATATCGGGTATGGACAACACACATCCCCCGCGCTGGACCCGGGTCGTCCTGGTGCTGCTGGGTCTGCCACAGGTCGTCGTCGGCACGTGGGCGGTCGTCGCGACCCGGCACTGGTTCGACACCTTCCCCGGGTTCGGGCCCCTGTTGGTCGCCGCTGAGCCGCCGTTCAACCACCATCTCGCCAGCGACGCCGGAGCTGGGTTTCTCGCGACGGGCGTCGTCGCCCTGGTGGCCGCGGCGTGGGGTCGGCGGGAGGTCGTGGTGACCGCGGCGCTGGGGCTGTTCGCGTTCGCGCTGCCGCACTTCCTCTACCACGCGGCGCACCCGGCGCCCGCGTTGAGCACCGCGGTCAACGCGGGCAACGCCGTCGTGCTGGGGATCGCGGCCTTGGTCCCGGCGGCGGTGGCGGTGGGGGCCTGGCGGGGCGTCAGGACTTCGCGCGGCGCGGGGTGACGACGGCTTTCGGTTTGAGCCCGCTGTCGCGCAGCTCGGTGGCGGCCAGCGCGCGGATCACCTGCTGATTGCCGTCGCGCCAGTCGCCGGCGGGGTCGTCGGAGATGCCCGAGAGGACCTTGAGCGGCTGGTTGGTGATGGCCCGCAGCGCCAGCAGGTCGATGCCGGACTCGGTGTCGCGCAGCGCGACGTGGGTGCTGGCCTTGCGAACGAACCGCAGCCGCAGCGGGATGTACATCGACAGCAGCATCACGATCGGGACGATCGCCACCGCGATCGACAGCCACCACGCGAACGTGTGCACGACCTCGGCCTGGCTGCGTCCGGCGTCGGCCAGCGAGTCGGCGGCACCACCGGCCCCGTTGAACGGCTTGGCGATCTTGTCGCCGATGACCGGCACGTTGTCGACGCCGCCGCCCGCGTCGCGCAGCTTGTCGCCCATCGACTTGGCGGCGCTCTCGATCTTGCGGCCGGGCACCGCCAGCGCCATCGTCACGGCGTACACCTTGGTGGCGAGCCAGACGGAGATCGCGACCCAGGCCAGGACCCACAGGTCGCCGAAGATCTGCCGACTGCGGCGCATCGGGGTGTCTGCGTAGAGCTTCATGGGCGTCCTGCTCCTCCGGCCGTGCGCGCCGCGGCGACGAAGGCGCGGATCGCGTCGTGGTCCTTGATCCCCGGTGCCGACTCGACCCCGGACGACACGTCGACGCCCCACGGGTCGGCCGCCGCGATCGCCTCGGCGACGTTCGCCGGGGACAGGCCCCCGGCCAGGATCCAGTGCCCGGCGGGGCCGTCGCCGAGGGCCGCGGTGTCCCAACGGTGTCCGGAGCCCGGGCGCGCGGCGTCGAGCAGCAGCGCCTCCTCGCCGTAGGCGCCGACGGTCAGATCGGGGTCGGCGGCGAGCGAGGTGGCGCGCCAGACGCGCGGTAGGTGCGTCAGGGCGGTGGCGAAGTCGTCGGCGGCATACGCCCCGTGCAGTTGCAGGACGTCGGCACCGAGTTCGACGGCGAGCGCCGCGGCGTCGGCGGCGGACATGTCGTTGACGACGAGCACGGTGTCGACGTCATCGGTCACCGCGGCGATGATCTCGCGGGCCAGCGCGGCGTCGATCGCGCGCGGGCTGGTGCGGTTCATCACGACCCCGACGGCGTCGGCGCCGGCGTCGACGGCCACCCGCGCGGCGTCGACCGTGGTCATCCCGCACACCTTCACGTACACACCGGCCAGCGTAATCGCGTTGCCGGGACACGAGCCGGCGCGCCGCGCGATAATCGGCCCATGGCAGAACATGACGAGGCACCCCGCAGCGGTCGGCAGCGGCTGCGCAAGCTCACCCGGGCGGCGCTGACCGCGGACGAGACCGTCGACCAGGTCGAGGGCATCCTCGGCGGCATGGGGGAGACCCTCGATTCGCTCAACGCGACGATGGGGTCGATGGACAAGACGCTCGGCTCCTTCGACGGCTCGCTCGACCGCGTCTCGACCACCATGGACCGCCTGGACGGCATGTCCGACCGGGCCGAGGACCTGATGTCGCGGCTCGAGGTGATCGTCACCCGGGTCGAGCGGATCGTCGGGATCATGGACACCGCGCTGGCCCCGGTCAACGCCGTCGAGCAGGTCGGCCGCGGCGTCGCGGGCGCCCTCGGCTTCGGCCGGCGCGGATAGGTGCGCGGATTGAATCGCCGCGTGCCCGTTCTGGGCTGTTTCCTGGCGGCCGCCGTGCTCGTGCCGGCGTCGGCGTCGGCAGCCCCGGGCTCCTCGGACTTCGCGCCGTGCGCGTCGCCGGTCGTCGCCCTCGACCCCGGGCACAACCCGGTCAAGATCGACTCCTTCGACCCGGTCACCGGCGCCGCGCAGATCGACTACCCGAACGGCGCCGAGGACGGCAACGTCTTCGCCGTCGCCCAGCGGGTGGCCGCCACGTTGCGCGGCCGCGGGTACCGCGTCGTGCTGCTGAAGACATCGGTGCGCGAGAGCGTCAGCTACCGCGGGCGCGTCACCCGGGCCGAGCGGGCGGGTGCGGCGCTGGGGGTCAGCATCCACACCAGCCCCGGCGTCAACGCGGTGTTCCCGCAGCGGGTCGGCCTGTACCGCAGCGGCGCCGGGCCCGACGGGAAGCCGCGCCGCATCGTGTTCACCAACGCGGCCACCGCCGCCGCCAGCGAGCGCTACGCGCAGGCGATGGCGGCCGCCCGCTCGCGCGCCGAGGGGCACCGCGTCGCCGTGAGGAAAAACAACTTCGGCGGTCGCGCACCGCTGTGGGCCGGCAACATTCCGATCATCTCCCTGCTGGCGACGAACACCCCGTGGGCCTACAACGAGTTCGGACCGGCCGGCGGCGCGGGCGGCTCGATCCCCGTCGGACCCGCCGCGCTGGCCGCCTACGCCCGCGGCATCAGCGACGGCGTCGTCGCGGCGCTGCCCCGTCGCTGCGGCTGAACCTTGCGGGCGCTGACGCCGCCGTTCACCTGGATGTGACCTGGCACACCCGAGCGGTCACTCGTCTTTTGTAACGCGTTCACCTCGGCGCCGTCGACCGTCCATCCCGACCCCATAGCGTCCGTTTCGACGAGCCCGGGATGCGGGCCGCCCGAACGGAAGGTCGATGGTGGGAATCCAGCGCAGTGGTGTCCGCGTGAGCGCGGCAATGGCAGGAGTGGCAGCCGTCCTGGCTGTGTCGGCGTGCAGCGGCGGCGGTGACGGCGCGACGATCACCGGCGAGGGCTCGACGGCCCAGCAGAAGGCGATGGAGCACTTCGGCAAGGTGCTCACCGACGACGGCGGCGCCGTGCTCGACTACACCGGCAGCGGCTCGGGCGACGGGATCAAGAAGTTCCTCGCCGGCGACGTCGACTTCGCCGGGTCGGATTCGCCGCTCAAGGATGACGAGGCCGCCAAGGCCAAGACCCGTTGCGGTGGCAACGACGCGTGGCACCTGCCGCTGGTCGCCGGCCCGGTCGCACTGGCCTACCACCTCGACGGCGTCAAGGACCTGAAGCTCTCGCCGACCGTCATCGCGAAGATCTTCGACTCGAAGATCACCGCTTGGAACGACAAGGAGATCGCGGCTCTCAACCCGGGCACGGCGCTCCCGTCGACCAAGATCGTCGCCGTGCACCGCAGCGACAGCTCGGGCACCACCGACAACTTCCAGAAGTTCCTGAGCAGCGCCGCACCGCAGGCCTGGTCCTACGAGCACTCCAAGGAGTTCAAGGGCAAGGGCGGGTCGGCGGCATCCAAGTCGACCGGCGTCGGCGACACCGTGAAGAAGACCCCGGGCGCCATCACCTACGTCGAGTGGGGCTTTGCCACGGAGAACAACCTGGGCGTCGCCTCGGTGGACTTCGGCATTGGCCCGGTCAAGCTGACCGCCGAGTCGGCCGCCAAGGCACTCGACGCGGTGAGGTTCACCGACGAGGGCGCCAAGAACCTCGTCGTCGACGCCGAGGCGCTGTTCGCCTCCAAGACGCCCGGCGCCTACCCGCTGCTGCTGACCCCGTACTCGGTCGTCTGCAGCGCCGGCTACTCCGACGCCGCGATCGCCCCGGCCCTCAAGCAGGCGTTCACCACCATCCTGGACAAGGGTCAGGCCGGTCTGGCCGAGCTCGGCTACGTGCCGCTGCCCGACGGCTACCGCGCCCGCCTGAAGCCGACGATCGACGCGCTGCGCTGAGTGAAGTGACGGCCAGAGATCCCATGACCCCCGTGCCCGCCGGGCGCCAGAAGCCCGACGATGCCGGACCGAATGTCCGACGTTCGGCATCGTCGGCGCCGCAGCCCCCGTCGAAACTGACCGGATCGGCGAGCAGCCGCCTGGGTGATGTGGTCTTCCGCCGGCTCTCGGTCGGCTCGGGGATCCTCGTCTCGGTCGTCATCGCGTTGATCGCGGCCTTCCTGGTCATCTCCGCGGCGCCCTCGCTGGTGGACAACGAGGCGAACTTCTTCACCTACTCCGGTGATTGGGAGGTCGGCGGCGGCGCGCTCAAGTTCGGCATCCCCAAGCTGCTGTACGCGACGCTGCTGGTGTCGCTGATCGCGCTGGCCATCGCCATGCCGATCGCGCTGGGCATCTCGGTGTTCCTCACCGAGTACGCGCCCAAGCGGATGGTCGCGCCGGTCACCTATCTCATCGACCTGCTGGCCGCGGTGCCGTCGATCGTCTACGGCTTGTGGGGCATCTTGGTCCTCGGTCCGGCGATGGTCCCGGTGAACAACTGGCTGGTGACGAACGCGGGCTGGCTGCCCTTCTTCCGGACACCCAAGGACAACGTCACCAACATGTCGACCGGCGGCACCCTGCTGACCGCCGGGATCGTGCTGGCGGTGATGATCCTGCCGATCATCACCGCGGTCACCCGCGAGGTGTTCATCCAGACGCCGGTCGCGCACCGTGAGGCTGCGCTGGCCCTCGGCGCCACCAAGTGGGAAGTCGTGCGGACGGCGGTCCTGCCGTTCGGGTTCTCCGGCTACATCAGCGGCTCGATGCTCGGCCTGGGCCGCGCACTGGGCGAGACGATGGCGCTGTACCTGATCATCTCCAACACCGGACCGATCGACTTCAACCTGATGGAGAGCGGCGAGACCTTCGCGACGAAGATCGCGAACAACGCCGCCGAGTTCGATTCGCCGGCCAAGACCGGCGCGTTCATCTCAGCCGGCCTGGCCCTGTTCGTACTGACGTTCCTGGTGAACGCGGCCGCGCGCGGCATCGTCGGCAGAAGGCAGGCCTGACATGACCACGATCATCGACACGCCGGACGGTTTGGGCGGTTCGCTCAACCGGCCCGGGTCGAGCTTCAAACCGATCAGCGGCCGTCGCAAGACGGTGAACTCGATCGCCCGCGGCGCCGTGGTCGTCGCGGTCGTCATCGCGATCATCCCGCTGCTGTGGCTGCTCACGACCCTGGTGTGGCACGGGCTTTCACCGATCCTCGACCCCGATTGGTGGGGGCGGTCCGAGCGCTACGGCGGCGCCGCCAACGCCGTTGTGGGCACCCTCGTGCAGACCTTGCTTGCCACCCTGATCTCGGTGCCGCTGGGCATTTTCGTCGCGATCTACCTGGTCGAGTACAGCGACGGGAAGTCGTTTCTGTCCCGCACGACGACCTTCATGGTCGACATTCTCTCCGGCGTGCCGTCGATCGTCGCGGCGCTGTTCGTCTACGCGGTGTGGCGCACGACCCTGGGCCTGCCCCGAATGGGTTTTCTCGTGGCAATCGCCCTGGTGCTGCTGATGATGCCGCTGGTGGTGCGCTCCACCGAGGAGATGCTCAAGATCGTGCCGCAGGACCTGCGCGAGGCGTCCTACGCGCTGGGCGTCCCCAAGTGGAAGACGATCGCGCGGATCGTGTTGCCCACCGCCCTGTCCGGCATCGTGACCGGCGTCATGCTGGCCATCGCCCGCGTCATGGGCGAATCGGCCCCGGTGCTGATCCTGGTCGGCTCGACCAAGGCGATGAACTGGAATCCCTTCGCGGGCAACCAGGAATCGCTGCCGCTGATGATGGTCCAGCAGTACGGCCAGGGCCCCAGTGCCTTCGACAGGGTGTGGGGCGCCGCCCTGACCCTCGTTCTGCTGGTGACCGTCGTCTACGCCGCCGCCAAGGTCGTGTCCACCGTCTTCGCGCCCAAGAAGTCCTGACTCCACCCCGCAAAGGAACCCCAACACCCATGAGCAAGCGCATCGACGTCTCCGACCTGAACATCTACTACGGCAAGTTCCTCGCCGTGAAGGATGTCGAACTGAAGGTCCCGGCGAAGAAGATCACCGCCTTCATCGGCCCGTCGGGCTGCGGCAAGTCGACGGTGCTGCGCACCCTCAACCGCATGCACGAGGTCACGCCGGGGGCCTACGCCACCGGCGAGGTGCTGCTCGACGGCGAGGACATCTACGCCAAGGGCATCGACCCGGTGAGCGTCCGCTCCACCATCGGGATGGTCTTCCAGCGGCCCAACCCCTTCCCGACGATGTCCATCCGCGACAACGTCGTCGCCGGTCTCAAGCTGCAGGGGGAGCGCGACGGCAAGAAGCTCGACGAGGTCGCCGAGCGCAGCCTGCGCGGCGCCAACCTGTGGGACGAGGTAAAGGACCGGCTCGACAAGCCCGGCGGCGGCCTGTCCGGCGGACAGCAGCAGCGCCTGTGCATCGCCCGGGCGACCGCGGTGGAGCCGGACGTGCTGCTGATGGACGAGCCGTGTTCGGCGCTCGACCCGATCTCGACGCTGGCGATCGAGGACCTGATGGGCCAGCTGAAGGAAAAGTTCACCATCGTGATCGTCACCCACAACATGCAGCAGGCCGCGCGCGTCAGCGACAAGACCGCCTTCTTCAACCTCGAGGGCGTCGGCCAGCCCGGCCAGCTCGTCGAGTTCAACGACACCGAGGCGATGTTCTCCAATCCGACCAAGAAGGAGACCGAGGACTACATCTCCGGCCGCTTCGGCTGACCCCCGGCCCGGCAACCCCCGCACCACCCATCACCAGTACCACCAAGGAAGCAGGCACCCGATGCGTACCGCCTACCACGAACAACTGACCGCGCTGAACCGCATCCTGGGCGAGATGTGCGAGCTGTCCGGCACGACGATGGAGCACGCCACGAACGCGCTCCTGCAGGCCGACCTGGAGGTCGCCGAGGACCTGCTCAAGGACCAGGAGCGGATGGCGACGCTGAGCTCGGCCGCCGAGGACCAGGCCTTCAAGTTGCTCGCGTTGCAGGCGCCGGTGGCCGGCGAGTTGCGGGAGATCGTCAGCGGCTTCCAGATCGTCGCCGACATCGACCGGATGTATGCCCTGGCGCTGCACGTCGCCAAGGTCGCGCGGTTGCGCCACCCCGAGCCGGCGCTACCCGAAGAGGTCCGCGGCTACTTCGCCGAGATGGGCCGCCTGGCCGTCCGCCTGGCCCACGGCGCCCACGAGGTGCTCGGCACGCTCGACCCGAAGGCGGCCCTGGCCCTCGGCGCCGACGACGATGCGATGGACGACCTGCACAAGCACCTGTTCACCGTGCTGATGGACCGGGAGTGGCCGCACGGCGTCGCCGCCGCGGTCGACGTCACCCTGCTCGGCCGGTACTACGAGCGCTTCGCCGATCACGCGGTGGCCGTCGGCCGGCGCGTCGTCTTCCAGGCCACGGGCAAGACGCCCGAACAGGTCGTCGCCGAGGAGAACTGACGAGCTAGGCGATCGCGTCGGCGACGACGAGCCCGCCCTTGCCCGGGATCATCGTCACGTTGCGGTGTCGCGGCTTCTCCGCGGGACGGTCATGGGTGCGCAGGTCGACGCGGCGCAGGATTTCGCCGACGACGGTCTGCAGCTCGGCCATCGCGAGCGGCGCGCCCAGGCAACGGCGGATCCCGCCGCCGAAGGGCATCAGCTCGTACGGGTTGATCCGCACGCCGAGGAACCGCTCGGGGCGGAACGCGAACGGCTCCGGGTACAGGTCGTCGCGGTGGTGCAGCAGCAGGATGCTGACGAGGGCGGTCATCCCGTCGCCGCCGACGCGCGTCGCCCCGAAGTCGAAGGGCGCCATGAGTTCGCGGGCGACGATCGGCACCACCGGGCGCACCCGCATCGACTCGTTTATCACGGCCTCGACGTAGTCCTCGTCGCCGGCGCGCGCAGCGGTGCGGGCCCGCGCGTAGACGTCGGGGGTGCGGGTCAGTCGTTCAAAGGTCCACGCGACGGTGTTCGCCGTCGTCTCGTGACCGGCCAGCAGCAGCGTCATCAGCTCGTCGCGGATCTCGCTGTCGGGCAGCGGCTCGCCCGCGGTGTCGGTGGCGGTCATCAGCAGCGCGAGGATGTCGTCGCGCTGCTCGGCGTCGCCGGCCGCCCGACGTTCGGCGATCACGCGGTACACCGTCTTGTCCACCATCGACAGCACGACCTTGAGCGCGCCCACCGGGTCCTCGCGACGGGCGTTGGCCAGCTGGGTGATCGTCGCGAACGGTGTCGTCGACAGGCCGAGCAGCCGCAGGATCGCGGTGCGCATCGACCGCTCGGCCGGGGTGGCCTCGCGCGGGTCGGGCAGTCCGAAGATCGCGGACATGATGACGTCGAGGGTGATGCTCTGCGCGATGTCGGCGAGCGGGACGGGTTTGCCGACGGGCCACGACCGCAGGCCGTCGTCGGTGGCCCGCTGGATGCTCTCCTGATACTTGGCGACGGCCTTGCCGTGGAAGCGGGGGAGCAGCAGCGCGCGCTGTTGGCGGTGGCGCTCGCCGACGGAGGTCAGCACCGATTCCGGTCCGACGATCGGGGCGAGCGGCGACTGGTGGGTGGCCGACGGCGCGTCGGCCTCGTCGGCGGTCATCAGTGTCTTGATGTGGCCGGGGTCGTACAGCACGACGACGGGACCGGGCCCGCCGCGCAGCCGGTAGTGCAGGATGTCGCCGCCGGACCGGTCGGCCGCGCGCACCGCGTCGCCGAAGAGCAGGTCGCCCTGCCGGGTCACGAACTCCAGCGACGTCGAGAATTCGCCCAGCGGCCGGAACCGCTTCGGGCGGATGAGGGCGACCGGGCCGGCGTCGGCACCCGGCGCGCCGATGCCCGAGCGGGCGTCGGGCGGTGCAAGGTACCAGTGCTTGAGGTCCGTGTACTGCGACGGTGCGACGGTGGTCGTCATGGGCTGCCTCCAGGCTTCCCAGCGTATTACGCGACGCGGTGGCGCGGGCCGGCTTGCAGGGCGCGCCGGGCGGCCTTGACCTCGCGGTCGTGGCGGACCTCGCGGTCGTGCAGTGCCGCGGAGAACTCGCGGGCCCGGTAGTCCAGGCCGTTCGTGTCGCGCAGCAGCAGGAACAGGGCTTCGCCGACCACGGCGGCGATGAAGACGGCTAGCAACATGGCGTACTCCCTTGTGCCGAGCCCGGAGCGGGTGCGCCGGGTCTGTCATCGACGCTATGGGGGTCATCGCCGCAGATCAGCGGGCCGCGGGACGATCTTTCCGCCCGCCTCGGGGCGGAGGAGGAATCCGCCCGTGGGCGGAGGAATCCGGCGCTCGGCGGGGCTAGGATCGCAAGGATGGCCTGGTTGTTCGACCGCTACCGTCACATGTTCGCGCTGACGGGCTACGACTACCCGCCGCATTACATGCTCATCGCGCAGGCGGGTCAGCTCTTCTTTTGCCTGTTCGCGGCCGGACAGCGCGTCATCGGGCACGCCGGGGACCTGGACGCGCGAGACTGGCTGGTCATCGTCGCCGCACTGGTCGTGGGGGCGGCACCGTCGTTCGCCTCGGTGGTCCAGTTCCACCGGCCGATGGTGGCGCTTATGCCGGTGCACTACATCGCCGCCGTCGTGCTGTTCTGGCTCCTCCCGGTCCACGGCGATGTCGCCCCGCTGATCCTGGTCCTGGGTGCAACGATGACGACCGCGGTCTCGGACTTCCGGCGCGCCGTCGCCTACCTCGCCCTGTTCGTCGCCGCGGCGATCGGCGGCGTGGTGTGCGGCGTCGCCGAGCAGGGCTGGCTGATGGTCTTAATGGTCTGCTTCGGCGGGATCACCGGGCAGCTCATGCAACAGCAGCTGCGGGCGATGGAGGCCGAGCACCGCGAGCACGAGCGGCAGCAGGTCGTGGACCGTGCCGGTATCGCCGGCGAGGTTCACGACGTGGTCGCCCACTCGCTGAGCATCGTGCTGCTGAACGTCACCGCGGCCCGTCGGGCGCTGGAGTCGGGCCGCGAACCGGGCGACGTCGACGAGGCGATCGAGGCGTTGCGCGACGCCGAGTCGCAAGGGCGCGAGGCGATGGGCGACGTCCGCCGCACCATCGAGCTGCTGCGCGACGACGGCACCCCGGAAACCGCGCAGCCCTCCCTGGCCGACCTCGACTCGTTGATCGCCGGGTTCCGGCGTGCCGGCTCGACTGTCGACTACCACTGCGCGCTGCCCGCCGGCGTCCTGTCCTCGGCCACCGAGCTGGCCGTCTACCGCGTCGTGCAGGAGTCGCTGTCCAACGCGTCGCGGCACGCACCGGGGCGGCCGGTCACGGTCGCCGTCGCGCCGTCCGCCGACGGCGGTGTCGCGGTGCGCGTCGCCAACCCGGTTGGCGCCGGTGTGCGCGTCCCGAGGCAGCCGGCCGGGCTGGGTCTGTCCGGGATGGCGTCGCGCGTCACCAATCTGGGTGGGACGTTCCGGGCGGGTCCGGTCGACGGCGAGTGGGTCGTCGACGCCCGCTTTGCCGCAGCGGCGGATGCGGCGGCGCCGTGCCCGATCCAGGAGGTCGTCCGTGGACGCTGACCCGATTCGCGTCGTCCTCGTCGACGATCAGGAACTGGTGCGCTCCGGGCTGCGGCGCATCCTGCGTCGGCGCGACGGGTTCGAGATCGTCGCCGAGTGCGGCGACGGCGACGAGGTGCCCGCCGCTGTCGCCGGGTGTGAGCCGGACGTCGTCGTCATGGATCTGCGGATGAAGCGGGTCAGCGGGATGGCCGCCACCCGGGCGCTGCGCGCCGCGGATGGCGACGGACGACCGGCTCCGCCGGTGCTGGTGCTCACCACATTCCGCGACGAGGAGCTGTTGTCGGAGGCGCTGCGCGCCGGGGCGGCCGGGTTCGTCCTCAAGGACTCGCCGGCCGAGGAGCTGATCCGCGCCGTCCGGCTCGTCGCCGCCGGTGAGGCGGTCCTCGACCCGGCGGTCACCGGCCGGGTGCTGGACACCTACCGATCGTCGAGTCCGCCGCCGAGCGGCGCGGGTGCGCAGGCGCTCGAGCGGCTGACGAGTCGGGAGCGCACCGTGCTCGAACTGATCGGCCGCGGGTTGTCCAACGACGAGATCGCCGCCGAGCTGGTCATCTCCGTCGTCACCGTCAAGAGCCACATCGGCAAGATCTTCCGCGCCCTCGACGTGCGCGACCGGGCCGCGGCGGTCGTGTTCGCCTTCGACCACGGCGTGGTGTCGCCGCGCAGTCAGAACCCGCGGTAGTCGCGCACCGGCATGCGGGGTCCGCGGCGCGGCGACCGCTTGCCGTAGAGCTCGCAGAGCCGCACGATGCGGCCGCGTTGACCGGCGAACGGGGCGAGTAGTTCGAGCATGCCGGCGTCGTCGACGGGCTCGCCGATCAGCGTCTGGCCGACGACGGCGGGCAGGTGGTAATCGCCGATGGGCACCGCGTCCGGGTCGCCGAGCGCGCGTCGCCGGGTTTCCGCGGCGGTCCACGGGCCGACGCCGCGCAGTGCGGTGAGGTGGTCGGCGCCGCGTTCGACGTCCATGCCCGCGGCCCGCACGATCGTCCGCATCCGAACCGGCTCGGCGCCGCTGCGGTGCCAGTCCCACACGGGGATCTGCGGCCAGTCGCGGCGCGGGGGCGGCACCCAGAGCTGTTCGGCCGGCCCCGGCGCCGGTTCGCCGAACTTGCGGACCAGGTAGCGCCAGGCGCGCCACGCCTCGGTGCCGACGACCTTCTGCTCCAGCACCGCCGGCACCAGTGCCTCCCAGACGCGGTCGCTGCGACCCAGGCGCAGGCCGGTGCCGCGGGACTGGAGTTCTCGCACGACGGGGTGGTCCACCGTCATCGCGGTGAGTGCCTCGGGATCGTCGGCGGCGCCCAGGAGGTCGGGGAAGCGGTCGATCAGCCACGACGCACCCGCTCCCCACGCCTGGGCGTCGACCGTGCCGGAGTGGGACCGCAGTCGTAGGGTGCCGGGGCCGTCGGGGGTGTGTGAGGTGCGCCAGATCGATCCGTCGTCGGAGTACCGCATCGTCGGGTCGCCGGTGCCGCGACGGTGGGCGCCCAGAGTCGCCCGCGGGTCGAGGGGAAAGGCCGGTGACCAGGTGCGGGTCAGAGTCACGGGGTGTTCACTGTGCCGGCCGGAGCATCGGCCAGACCGTCGGCCCGTTCTTCGGCAACGTCACTTCGTCGACCACGGTGAAGCCGAACTTTTCGTAGAGCGGGATGTTCACGCGGTTGGAGCTCTCCAGGTAGGCGGGCCCCTCGATCTGGTCCAGTCGGTGCCGCAGCAGCGCGCTGCCGATGCCGCGGCCCTGCTCGACCGCCCCGAGCGTCGAGAGGTACCAGTGCGGCTCGCGCGGGCGGTACCGCGGGAACACTTCCTCGATCGTCGCCCCCCGCATCATGCGACTACGCAGCGTGACAATCGCGTGGAAGGTCAGCGACGCGCGGTTCACCGCCGGTCGATAGCCGGGCGGATCCCACCAGGCGGCACCCACCGCGCGGCCGTCGTCGTCCAGGTACAGGCTCGACGCGCCAGGCGAGCGGTGGACATCGCTGAACCGCCACATCGCCTCGTCGCGCTTCGGGTTCGCGACGAGCCAGCGGATCAGTGGGTCGTCGTGAAAAGCGCGTGCGAACACCCGGTGGGCGTCCACCCGGTTCGTGTCGTCGATGGGCACGATCGGCATGGCGTCCACGCTAGTCCGGATCGGGTCGGCGGTGGTCGGGACCGACCCCCGTAGCCACTGAGTCGATCCCGACCGTTGCCGGTCGACGGTCCTTATGTAGTTCTCAATCAACGTGCGTAGTCCGTGGGGACCACTTCATCTCGTAGACGTTTCGGGTGGGTGTTTTGTGAGGTCGGGGTGAGGGGTTTTCAGGCGGCGGCGGTGGTTTGGGTGGTGAGGGTTCGTCGTTGGTGCCACCGGATCCAGTTGGTCGTGTTGGGAGCTTTGAACCAGGGGTGGTGATCGTGGCCGATGGCGACTTCCCAATGTTGTGCGTGGATGGCGGTGTGGTGGTGATAGCGGCACAGCAGGACCAGATTGTTGAGTTCGGTGAGGCCGCCGTCGGACCAGGGTTGGATGTGGTGGGCGTCGGTCCAGGAGGCGGGTTTGCCGCAGCCGGGGAATTGGCAGCCCTGATCCCTGGCGATCAGGGCGCGTCGCACCGCCCCGGTGGCGAGGCGCACGTTCTTGGTCATATCGAGCGGCACTGAGTCGGCCATCACGATTGCCGATAGTTCGGGGTTGCCGCAGCACAGTTCGGTGGCGGTGGCGGTGCTGATGGCGCCGGTGAAGCCCAGGCGCGGGGTCTCGGGCCGCTGCTCACCGTTGCCGGTGAGGGTGGGTAGGGGGACGGTGATGCTGACGTGGGGGACGACGCCACCGGATATGGGTCGGTCGGGTCGGTCCAGGTAGGCGTCGACCATGTCGACGAGGGCATCGGCCAAGCGTTGTGCCCGGGTGCGGGGGTCGCGGCCGCCGTCGGGGGCGGGGATCGGCTTGGAGAGGCCGTCGAGTGCGGTGATGAGTTTTTCTCCGCCCAGCTGGTCGAGGTCGGCTTCGAGGCGCACGCGTCCTTCGTCGGTCTGGACGATCGACGCTTCGTTGAGCATGGGGTTTTCCGCCGGCGGCACTACCGGCGGGTGGGCGGGGGCGAGTTGGTGGGCGAGTTCGCGGGCCGCAGCCGAAATCTGTGATGGTGCGTCCAAGCGGGCGTGGGCCAGGAGTTTCGTGGCGACAGCGTCTTTCACCTGGTCGAAGGCGTCGATGTCCATGCGGGTGGAGATGTGGGCAACCCCGGATGACCGCATCAGCGTGCTCCAACGTCAGGTCGCCGTCGCGGACTTCGCGGGCCAGGTGCGGCAGGGCCGCCAGGTTGTCTCCCAACCGGCCGAGTTTGCTGACCGTCGATGGCGCCAGCGGCAACTGTCGCAGTAGGTCGCGACCCGAGTGGAATTGCTTGCGCACTACCAGCCCGTTGGCCTGAGCGCGACTGGCGGCAGCAGCCATCAGATAGTGGGCGATGGTGGCCAGGCGGAACCCGGTGGCCATCACCTCCACCAGGGCTTCGTCGTCGACCAGGGGTTCGGCAGCGGCGAGCAGGGCGCCCAGGCCGCTGCCGGTTTCGACAGCGGTGGGTGCGAGGTCGTCGGACAGCTCGGCCACCAGCGTGGTGAGGTCGTGGGGTTGCATGGTGTCCTCCCTTGCCAACGTGTTGTGCTCTTACCTGTCTATCGAATACCAGTTCGAATCTGTTACACCGATGATGACACAGGGGTCTGACAAGGTTCAGATCAAGACAGGCCATTCGGATTTGGTGATCCAACCGAATACCGATAGATGTTGAGCATGAGCACAACGACCTCCAGCCGGAAGCCGTGGATCATCGCGGTGGTGGCGCTCGCCGTCTTCGTCGCGCTCGTCGCGATCGCCCGGACGACGGGCAACCCCGACCGTGCGCACGACAAACCGGCCGCCACCGGCAAGGTCCCGAACAAGCCGGGGGAGATGCCCGTCGTGCGCCGCGACGGCCGTGACCCGATGGGCATGGGCGACCCCGCGGCGCCCGTGGTCCTCGTGCTGTGGACCGACCTGCGCTGCCCGTACTGCGCGGTCTTCAACCGCAAGGTCCTCCCGATCATCGAGAAGGAGTACATCGAGCCGGGCAAGGTGCGGTTCGAGTCGAACGACGTCGCCTTCTTCGGTGAGCAGTCCGAAAACGCGGCCGTGGCCGCGCGGGCCGCCGGCAACCAGGGCAAGTACTTCGCGTACACGAAGGCGGTCTACGCCGAGGCGCCGGAGAAGGGGCACCCCGACCTGCCGCGCGACCGCCTCGTCTACTTCGCGAAAAAGGCGGGCGTCCCCGACATCGCCCGGTTCACCCGCGACCTCGACGACCCGGCACTGCGCGACAAGGTGCGCCAGACCACGGACACCGCGCAGAGACTCGGCGTACCGAGCGTGCCGTTCTTCGTCGCCGGCAACGCGGTCCTGTCCGGCGCGCAACCGGAGGACGAGTTCCGCACCTTCCTGGACGCCGCGATCAAGAACGCCGAAAAGTAGGACCGACAGATGAGCATCGGGCTGCTCGGCGCATTCCTCGGCGGTGTCCTGACGCTGCTCAGCCCCTGCTCGGTCATGCTGCTGCCGGCGTTCTTCTCCTACGCCTTCACCAGCCCCGGTGCCCTCGTCGCACGGACCGGCATCTTCTACCTCGGCCTCATCACGACGCTGGTTCCGTTCGGCATTCTCGCCGGCACCTTCGGCGCCTTCGTCAAGCAGCACCAGGCGGTGCTGGTCGGGGTGGTCGCGACGATCGTCATCCTGCTCGGCGTGGTGATGCTGCTCGGCATCCCGCTGCCGACGCTGTCCCGGGCGAGTAGCGCCGACGGGACGTCGACGGCCGCGGTGTACGCCCTCGGGACCGTCTACGGACTCGCCGGCGGCTTCTGCTCGGGTCCGCTCGTCGGCGCGGTCCTCGGCTACGCCGCGATCAGCGGCGACCCACTCATGGGCGGCATCATCCTGCTCGTCTATGCGGCGGGCATGGTCGTGCCGCTGCTGATCCTCGCCGCCCTGTGGGACCGACTGCCGGTCATCCAACGCCTGGTGCGCCCGCGCGAGCTGCGCATCGGTCGCTGGAGCAACACCTGGACGTCGGTCGTCGGCGGGCTGCTCACCATCGTCGTCGGCATCCTGCTGCTGCTGACCGACGGCACGACGTCGTTCGGCGGCCTCGTCGGCGCCAGCACGCTGTTCCGCGTCGAGTCGTGGATCATGCGCACGACGTCGGGCATCCCCGACATCGCCGTCGTGCTGATCGTCGCCGCGGCCCTCGGAGCCGCCTGGGCGGGTCTTCGACGTCGACGGCGCTCGAAGTAGCCGCGTCCACCGGTTGACTGCCGACCACGCGAGCCCATTATATATTAGAGAGATATCTCTAATAAAGGGGTCGAAGCCATGGTCGTCAACATCCATGAACGCGAGTTCCCGGTCGCGCCCGCGGCCGTCGCCGAACTGGTCGCCTCTCTGTCGAGCGCGGACGACCGACTCTGGCCCGTCGGCGCGTGGCCCCGCATGCGGCTGCATCCCGGCCTGGTACCCGGCGCGCGGGGCGGGCACGGACCGGTGCGCTACCGCGTGGAGCGCGTGGACGCCGGCGAGGTCGTCTTCCGCTTCACCGGGCCCGCCGGGTTCGACGGGTGGCACGGCTACTCGGTCCAGCGGCTCGATAACTCGACGACGATCCTGCGACACGAACTCCGGATGCGGGTCCACGGCTGGGCGCGCGTGACCTGGCCGACCTCCTTCCGCCCGCTGCACGACGCGCTCATCGAGGAGTCGCTCGACAAGGCGGCGCGCGAACTCGGTTGCCCGTGCACCCCCTATCGGCGCCCACCGTGGACGAGGCTCGCGTACCGACTGGCCGAGGCGGCGGGCGTGCAGCGCCCGCGGACGGCGGCGGTCTGAGTGGGCCGCCCCGCCAAGTACAGCGACGACGCCATCCTGGACGCCGCACTGGGCCTCGTCGCCGCCGAGGGACCGCAGGGGGCGACCGTCGTCGCGATCGCCGAACGACTGGGCGCGCCGTCGGGATCGATCTATCACCGCTTCGTCTCGCGCGACCTCGTCCTCGCGCGGTTGTGGATCCGCACCGTCCGGCGCTTCCAAACAGGATTCGTCGACGCCCTGGTCCGCCCCGACCCCGATGATGCCGCGCGCGCGGCGGTGACCCACGTGCTGAATTGGTGCCGGCAGCACCCCGACGAGGCGCGCGTGCTCACGCTGTACCGCCGGGACGACCTTGTCGCGCGGTGGCCGGACGAACTCGGTGCCGAACTGGCGACGCTGAACGGCCGGGTCGAGCGGGAGGTGCGCTCATTCGCCGGCCGGCGCTTCGGTGCGGCGACCGCGGAGACCGTCGGGCTGACCCGCTTTGCCCTCGTCGACCTGCCCTATGCCGCCGCGCGACAGATCATCCTCGACGACGGGCCGGTGCCGGAGTGGCTGGGCGGCGCGGTGCTCAGCGCCGCACGCGGCGCGCTGGCGACGGGGACGCGACCAGCGTGAAGTCCACCGGATCGGGCTCGCCGAGCATCTGCTCCATGGTCTTGCGGTCGAACGGCCACAGGTCGATGGTGCCGCCCTCGGTGAAGTACCAGGAGTTGCAGCCGGTGTTCCAGACCGTCGGGCCCATCGCCTCGGCGACCTGCTCGTAGAAGCGGTCGGTCGCCTCCTCGGTGACCTCGATGCGGTCGACGTCGCCGCGCGACCATTGCTCGATCCACTGCGCCAGGTACTTCGCCGTCACCTCCGCGGAGTGTTGCAGCGAGATCGAGCCGGTCGGCGAGTTCGGGCCGAGCACCGTGAACAGATTCGGGAAGCCCGGGATCGCGGTCATCCGGTACGCGCGCGGCCCATTGGCCCACGCCTTGTCCAGCGTCAGGCCGTCGGCGCCGGTGATCTCCATCGGCCGCATGTAGTCGTGCGCGCGGAAACCGGTGGCCAGCACGATGACGTCCACCGGGTGCTCCACGCCGTCGGCGGTGACGATGCCGGTCGGCGTGATTTTCTCGATCGCGTCGGTGACCAGCCCGGCGTTGGGTGCCTGAATCGCCCGGTAGTACGTGCCGGAGATGACCTGGCGCTTGCAGAGCGGCTCGTAGTCCGGCGTCAGCTTCCGGCGCAGCGCTCGGTCGCGCACCTGGCTCAGCAGCGAGAACCGGGCATAGCCCTGCACCGCTTTGCGCCGCCAATTCGGATTCAGCGCGATGTCCGGCAGGATGCCCGAGCCCCACAGCAGGCCCCGGTAGACGCGGCGGTGCACCTTGGGCAGTCGACCGAGGATGGCGGCGGTCCCGGGAAGCTGTGGCAGCTTCATCGGCGCCCACAGCACCCACTGCGGCGAGCGGACGAAATGCGTCAACCGCTCAGCGCCCGGCTGCAGCGCCGAGACGATCTGGACGCCGGTCGACCCGGTGCCGAGCACCGCAATGCGCTTGCCTTCGGTCACGACATCGTCGTCCCAGCGCGCGGTGTGCACGACGTCGCCGGCGAACTCGTCGAGGCCCTCGATGTCGGGGAAGGCGGGGTTCTCCAGCACGCCGGTCGCGCAGAGGACGAAGTCGGCGGGGATCGTCTCGCCGCCCTTGGTGGTCACGGTCCACTCGCCGGTCTTGTCGTCGAAGACGGCGCTGGTGACTTCGACGTTGCAGCGGATCAGGTCGGCCAGTCCGGCCCGCTCGACGACGTCGCGGTGGTAGCGCTGGATCTCCGGCCCGCTCGCCCAGAGCTTGCTCCAGTCGGCCTTCGGCGCCCACCCGAACTGGTAGATCTGCGACGGGACGTCGCACGTCAGTCCCGGGTAGCGGTTCCAGTACCAGACGCCGCCGACGTCGGCGCCCTTCTCCAGCACGGTCAGATCGGTGAAGCCGGCCTTTTTGAGGACGTGTGCGGCGGTGATGCCGGCGACGCCGGCGCCGATGATGACGATGCGCGGTTCCCGGCGGCTCATCGCGCGTCCTCCCGGTCCAGGGCGCGTGCGACGGTCTCCCGGGTCGACGTCAGCGACCGCTCGAAGGCGGCGGCGCGGTGGTCGCGGTTCATGAAGTTGGGCCCCAGGTTCGCGAGATCGTCGGCGGTGGGGGAGATGACGACGACGCGGGTGCCGCGGGCGCGGACCTGCTCGACCTCGCGGCGCAACACCGCCGACATCGGCTTGCGCAGCAGTGTCGACTCCAGCAGCCCGCCGACGCCGGGACCGCGCACGTCGTCGAGACCGGCCATCGAGGCGATGACGTATACGACGTCGGCCTCGTCGGCGCCGATCAGGTCGATCGACGCGGTCGACGCCGCCCCGCCGTCACAGTACTCGTGGCGTCCGATCTGGACGGCCGGCATCCACGCGGGGATGCCCCACGACGCGCGCAGCGCCTGGCTCAGCGTCGCCGCCGAGCTCAGCGCCGGGTTGTCGCCGGTCGCCTCGCCGGGGCCGGTGAAGGCGACGCGGGTGTCGTCGTCGGGCCGGTAGGCGACCAGGCGGATGCCCTTGTGGTCGACCCAGGCCGAGCCCGGTGGGCAGACCGACGTCGCGAGGCGGTCGAGCCAGGCGGCATCGCCGCGCCCGCGCGGGGCGATCCCGACGAGTGCGCGGTGGCCGCCGCGTCGGGTCAGCGTGCGCAGGCTGGGCAGCGACGGTCGGGGGATCGGCGGGAACGACGCCGGGGTGTCGGCGACATGGGCGGCGAGCCGGGCGTCGACGGGCATGTTCAGCTGCATGTCGACCAGGTCGCCCGCGGTGAAACCGCCGCCGAGCATGGTGGCGATCTCCGACCCCGCGGAGGTTCCCTGGATGACGTCGGCGGTGCGCGGGTCCCACTTGAGGTGCTCGGCGAGGGCGCTCAGCGCGGCGATCGACCACGCGCCGCCGATGGTGCCGCCGCATCCGATGGCCAGTGCGGTCTTGGTCATTTCGCCGCCTTCGCCGATGTGGTCGCGGCGCGTCCGCCGGTCGACGCGTTCTGGTCGGCGTGCCGCTCGATGCGGTCGAGGTAGTCCTTGCGGCCGACGGGGTCGAGGGCCATCGCCTGGTCGTGGCCAATGAGCTTGCGGACGGCGCGCTCGACGGTCTCCGGGACGAACGCCTCCACCAGACCCCAGCCGGGCAGGACCCAGGTGGGCGCCGACGTCTTTGCCGCACGCGTGGTCAGCGTGCGCAGCACCTGGCGGGCGACGTCCTCGGGGTCGACGGTCGGCAGCACCGACAGGTCGGCGCCGGAGGAGAGCTCGGTGCGGACCGCGGCAGGCATGATCGCCGACACCGTGACCCCGGTCCCGTCGTACTCGCGGCGAGCCGCCAGCGAACCGCCGAGGGCGGCGTACTTGCTGGTGTTGTAGGTGACCATGCCGGGCAGTGGGATCATCCCGGCCATCGACGAGACGTTGACGACGTGGCCGCGGCCGGCCTTCGCCATCAACGGCAGCACGGCGTGCATCCCGTTGAGCATGCCGCGCACGTTGACGTCGAGCATCAGGTCGGTGGTCGCCTCCGGCTCGTCGACGAAGGGGCCGACCGGCATCACGCCGGCGTTGTTGACCAGGACGTCGATGCGGCCGTGCTCGGCGATGAGTTCATCGAGGAACAGGGCCCACGAAGCGCGGTCGGTGACGTCGAGGCGACGGGCCACCGCGTTCGGGATCGTCGTGGCGGTGTCTTTGGCGATGTTCTCGTCGAGGTCGCCGATCCAGACGATCGCGCCCTTCGACGCGAACAGCTTCGCGGTTTCCGCGCCGATGCCGCGGGCGCCGCCGGTGACGATCACAACCGCCCCGTCGGGGTCGATCTTCGGCACCCCGCGCAGGTAGCCGACGCGCGAGGTCACCGCGCGCTTCATCGAACCGAAAACATCCATGGTGAACTTCCCTCGTCTGTCGCGGCTGGTGCGCCGACGACGGTGGTGGCGATCACATGAGTCTGCTTGAGATACTCTCGGTATGTCAATACTCTCGGTATCTGAGATGTAGCATCCGGGTATGACCACTCGGCTCAGCCGCGCGGAACAGCAGGCGCGGACGCACAGGGACCTGCTCGCCACGGCGCGCGCCGAGTTCCTCAAGAACGGCTACACGGCGACTCGGCTCGACGTGATCGCCGAGCGAGCCGGGTACTCCAAGGGTGCGGTCTACTCGAACTTCACCGACAAGCCGGCGCTGTGCCAGGCCGTGCTGGCCGATATCCGGCGCGAGAAGTTCGACGAGGTCGAGGTGATCGCGACGTCGTCAGACGACCTGGCGACGGTGGCCGACGCGCTCGGGGACTGGTTCCGCACGACGGTGGGCGACGTCGAGTGGACCTCGCTCGAGTTGGAGTTCAGCGCACTGGCCCGCACCGACTCCGTCGTGCGGGCGATGACCGTGGCGTCGCGGCGGGAGATCAGTGGCCGCATCGCACAGCTGCTGACCGACGTGCTCGGTGCTCCCGACGAGGTCGTGCCCGGCGTCGTGCTGCCGCAGATGTCGGACGTGGCCGACCTGCTGCTCAGCACTGGCATCGGCCTGGGTATCAGCCGGGCCTTCGACCCCGAGGTGTCGCTGGAGCCGGGTATCACCGGTATGAAGGCCGCCGTCGGCCTGCTGACCGCGGTCCGCGGTGCGACGGTGCCCCCACAGGGACTCGAACCCTGACTGGGCGGATTTTAAGTCCGCTGCCTCTGCCAATTGGGCTATGGGGGCGCGATCCCCGACCCTACCGGCCGGTTGTGGGCGGCGATATCGTTCGCCGCCGTCGGCCCACCGATGCCGTCAGCGCGTTGGGGTGAGACGGAGTGTCGTGGCGATTCCGTCGTCGGTGAGGATCGGGTCCAGAGTCGAGGCGGCGTACCGGCGGTACTTGCGGCGGTACGCGGCTTCGATGGCGTCGCTGTCGAGGCTGCCGACCTGTTCGACGGTCACCGGGGTCTTCGGGCCGCCGGTGGATACTGCCGCGGTGCCATCGCGGACGGCGCGGCCGTACCAGCCGGTGGTCCGCACCTCCCAGGTGCGGACGTAGAGCTTCTCGTCGACGACGACCATCCAGATCGGGACGGCCGACACCGTCGAACCGTCCTTGCGTCGCGTCTCGATGAAGAGTTCGTCCTGGGAGGAGAATTCGGCGAGTTCGGCCGCCGACCATGCAGCTGTCATGCCCGCGAATGTAGTCGACGCCGATCGAGGCTCACTCGGCGTCGACGACCAATACGGTTCCACCCTCGAGCCACGCGCGGTGCAACTCGATGACCTTGCGCCGGTTGGGCAGCCCGCTGCGGTGGAAGAGGTTTTCGGCGTAGTCGAACGGATGAGTGCGGCTGAACTGTTCGACGATCGCCGCCCGCTCGTCGTCGCGGGGTGCGCGGGCGATGCCCTGCAACGTCGAGCCGCGGAAGCGCAGTGTGACGTGCGGGTCGGCACGGATGTTCTTGAGCCACAGCGTCTGTTCGCCGGTGATGGCGACGAGGTAGGCGCGGTCGCCGTCGCGGTAGGCGCGCACGAAGGTGGATCGCGGCTCGCCGGACTTGCGCCCGACGGTGGTGAGCTCCGCGACGCCGTCGGGCATCCGCACGGCGAACCACGGCCGGTGGATCGCGCGCAGCGCGCGGGCGAAGCGCTGGCGCTCGCGCAGCGGTGCGTCCGCACTTGCCGCGCCGAACCGCTCGAATGCGTAGCGCCCGTCGCGGTAGCGCAGGTGCTCGGGAATCTCGATCGGGTCCGGCTCCATCGCTTCTCAGGGTGCGCTCCCCGGTGGGGCTGCGCAAGACCCATGGCCTGTCCGACCGCGGCGGTAGGGTTCGCCACGGAAGGAGGCCCGATGACCACCAAGGTGCACTTCTACACGGCGATGACCCTCGACGGCTTCCTCGCCGACCCCGACGACTCACTCGACTGGCTGCTGCGCCAACCCGAGCAGGACCCGGCCGGCTTCGGCGCCTACGACCCGTTCATCGCGAACATCGGCGCGATCGTCATGGGCCGGGAGACCTACGACTGGGTCGTGCGCCACCTGGAGCGGTCGGGGGAGAAGTGGCCCTACGACATGCCCGCGTGGGTCATGACGACCAGGGAACCCGCGCCCTTCCCCGACGGCGACATCCGGTTCGCGTCGGGCGGCATCCGCGGCGTCTACGACGAGATGGCGGCCGCGGCGAACGGCAAGGACATCTGGGTCGTCGGCGGTGGCGATCTGGCCGGACAGTTCGCCGACGAGGGGCTCCTCGACGAGATCCACGTGTCCATCGCGCCGGTCACCCTGGGCGCGGGAAAACCGCTCCTCCCGCGGCGCTACGACCTCGAACTTCTCGACACCGCCCGCAACGGGCCGTTCGTCTGCGCGCGCTACCGGTTCCTGGGGCCGCTGGCCGAGGACGGTCGGGCTTGACGGTTGATCCCGTAGCAGCCGGTGATCGGGTCGCGGAACAATGATCGCCGCGGCGGGCGGAAAGTTGCGATCACGAACAGCGCGGCTGGCAGCCCGAGAAGTGCGAACCCGCCCGCTCCGAAGCCGGTGGTCGTCGCTCGCTCCACCCCGTAGCCGCCGAGCTGGACGACCATCACCGCGGCGGTGAAGGTCGCCAAGTGAGCGCCCACCTCGACCGCGACGGACGGAAATTCCACTGTTCGCGTAACCCTGTCCAGGCCGAGAAGTGTCGCCGCGGTGATGGTGAACGCAACAATTTTCGCAGTGGCGATACCTGCTGGTGGATCAGTTGCGACGGCTTGCACCCCGGTGAACGCGAGTGCGGGCCAATAGGCCATTTTGAGGTGTTCCCAAGGACTCTCGTTCACCGGGGCGAAGACGCCGACGAAGGCGCAACGACCTGATTGCTCGAATAGGAAGTGCAGCAGCGCTCCGCCTATGACGATGACTGGTACGGCGGCCAGTTCCCACTGCAACATGTCGTTCCTTCCCGAAGGTCGTTTTGATCCGAGTGTCAGGACGGCGGCATGAGCACCGAGTCGATGAGGTAGATCGTGGCGTTCGACGCCTTGATGCCGCCGCAGACGACGCCTGCGTCGCCGACCTTGAGGGCGTCGCCGCTGCCGGATACGGTCACCGGCGTTCCCTCGACGGTCTTGTGCTCACCGGCGATAGCGTTGGGGGCCGCCTGACCGGCGACGACGTGGTACT
This sequence comes from Gordonia sp. (in: high G+C Gram-positive bacteria), assembly GCF_047602025.1. Classification (GTDB taxonomy): domain Bacteria; phylum Actinomycetota; class Actinomycetes; order Mycobacteriales; family Mycobacteriaceae; genus Gordonia. The sequence continues at coordinate 758,856 of NZ_JASGII010000001.1, forward strand.
TGAGGATCTTGCCGAGCAGATCAGCATCGGTCTTGAGCTTCTCGACCGTCTCCGGGGGCAGCTTGGCGAACGCGTCATCAGTCGGCGCGAACACCGTGAACTCGGCGCCGTTGAGGGTGTCGACGAGGTTGACCTGCGGGTTGAGCTGGCCCGACACCGCCTGGGTGAGGGTCTTCAGCAGCGGCACCTGGCCCGCGGCGGTGGCCACCGGAACCTTGGCCAGCTCGCCCACCGACGCCGGACCGGACGGGTTGGCCGCGGCGTAGCTGGCGCACCCGGGACCCACCAGGGCCGGGGCGTCCATCGCCATCGAACTCATGGGTGCCGAGGCGGCCGGCTCCTTGGTCGAGGTGGAGCAGCCCGCCAGGGTGGCGAGGGTGAGCGCGGCAGCCGAGGCAGCGATTGCGAAACGTGCGGGTCGAGCGACAACCATGATTCATCCAATCTCCGAAGTGGCCGCCACCGTGATTCGGTGGCGTCATCGGTGATTCGATGTCGACCGCGCTGCGGATGGGTGCTGTCTCAGCGGAGTGGCAGTTGGGCGACGACCGCGCTGGTTGGCTGCGCCGAACCGCCCGGCGGTTCGACGGTGAATGCCAGGCGGCTCGCCGTGCGGATCCCCGGTATCACGGCCGTCGTCGACGGTGCGACGTCCGCGGGGCCCATGGTGCCCGCCGACGTCATCGCACCGCCGGGGCCTTCCAGCCACATCTGGTAGACCGTGCCGGGCCGCGGCGGCGGCACGTCGTTCATCACCAACACGGCGGTGTCCGCACGGTCGGAAACCGTGAGGGTGGCGCGACCGGTTGCCACGGCGCCCGACACGGACCTCGCGTCGCCGGCGGCGAAGACCCGCTCGGCGGCCGGGCTTTCGCGCACCTCGCCGGACTTGGCGCCCAACAACCAGCCCACCGTGCCGGTCGCTATCGCGATCACCGCGGCGGCGGCAAGGTACGCGAGGCGACGGGACAACCGCGTCCGGTCCCCTTCGGGAACTGGCGCCGCACCCGCCGCCACCGACGCCAGAATCGTGGCGCGCAGGTGCTGCGGTGGTGGGGTCGCGGTCGTCGCGCTGGTCCTGGCCATTGCTTCTCGTGTGCCGCGCAGTGCCCGTTCGTACACGGCCCGCTCGTCGGGCGACCCGGCGGCCAGGCGAGCATCGAGCTCCGCGCGTTCGTCGGCGTCGATGGCGTCGAGTCCGACCAGGGTGGCCCATTCGATGAGCTCGTCGTCAGACATCGCTGTCCCCCAAGCACTTGCGCAACCGGATCAGGCCGTCCCGGATGCGGGACTTGACGGTCGGGAGGGCCACCGACAACCGTTCGGCGACTTCGCGATATGTCAGCCCGTGGTAATACGCCAGGTCGACTGACTGCCGTTGGGTGTCGGTCAGCGTGTCCAGACAATCCTGCACCTGGGAGGTCGTCTCCCGCGCGGCGACGACCTCGCTGACGTGGTCGAACTCCCGGTCGGCGGCCTCGGCCGCATACTGTTTGTTCCGGTTCGCGACGGCTGTCTCCCGGCGCACCCGGTCGACGGCGCGGCGGTGGGCGATAGTCAACAGCCAGGACAGTACCGAGCCGGCTTCCGGATCGTAGGAATCGGCCGCGCGCCAAGCTTCGAGGTACACCTCCTGGGTGACCTCTTCGCTGTAGCCGGGATCGCGCAGCACCCGGAGCACCATGCCGTAGACGCGCGCACTGGTTTCGTCGTAGAACTCGCCGAAGGCTGCGGTGTCACCGCCAGCCGCGCGCTCGAGCAGGTGGGGCAGGCCCGCGCCCGTCGATGCCGTCACGATCACGACGGTATACCAGTGTTTCGCCGTCGTGGCGGACGCGGGAAGAAGAAGGCCGTGCGCTGTTGGTACTCCGCATATCCCGGCCGCTGGGACATCGTTTGTTCCAGGAGTCGGGCGCCGGTCGCCACGACGAGGAAGTAGGTCATCGCCACCGGGGACAGCACCGTGACCACGCCGGGCCACGCGCTGGCCGCGATCAGCCAGAGCCCCCACCACAGGCAGGCGTCGCCGAAGTAGTTGGGGTGCCGCGTCCACGACCACAGACCGTGCTCGAGGATGGTGCCCTTCGCGGCCGGGTCGGCTTTGAACCGTCGGAGCTGGGCGTCCCCGATCACCTCGAAGGCCATGCCGACGACCCACAGCGCGAGGCCGATGCCGGCGACCACGAGACCCACGCCGGTGGTGGGCCCGGTGACCGCCGAGACCTGGATCGGGAGGGAGACGAACCATTGCGCGACGCCCTGGGTGCCGAACACTTTGCGGGCCGCGACGCGGGCACGCGGCCCCGGGTTCCGGGCGAACAAGTCGTCGTAGCGCGGATCTTCGCCCTTGCCGCGCGACTTCACGAACATGTGCCACGACAGCCGCAGACCCCACACGGTCACGACCACCGCGAACAACCAGCGCCGCGTCGCGTCGCCGCCGCCGATCAGCAGGGCGAGCCAGGAGACGCCGACGAATCCGAGTCCCCAGGACACGTCGACGACGTTGTACCGGCCGATGCGGTGACCCACGGCGAAGGTCGCCACCTGCAGGATGGCGAGGAAGACCAGCGACGCCCCGCTGACTGCGGCGAACCCGGCGAGCCCGCTCATCGCGCCAGCCTCAGTTGTGCGACGTCGAGATAGCCGGACCGGAAGCCTGCCTCGCAGTACGCCAGGTAGAACTCCCACATGCGCAGGAAGGTGTGGTCGAAGCCGAGGCGCAGCACCCGGTCCTTGTTGGCGTAGAACCGCACGCGCCACAGGCGCAGCGTCTCCGCGTAGTGCGATCCGCGCAATGAGGTGCCGGTGATCCGCAGTGAGGTGTGCTCGCGCAGGCACTCGCCGATTCCCCGCAGCGACGTGAGCTGTCCGCCGGGAAAGATGTACTTGTGGACCCAGGTCTGCGTGGGCTCGGACTCGATCAGGCGATCGTGCGGCATCGTGATGGCCTGGATGGCGGCGCGGCCGCCCGGTGCCAGGAGACGGTCGATGGTGCCGAAATAGGCCGGCCAGTACGAGCGGCCCACCGCCTCGATCATCTCCACCGACACGATCGCGTCGTACTCGCCGTCGACACTGCGGTAGTCCAGCAGGTCCACGGTGATCTGGTCGCCGCGGCCCGCCTCATCGATCCGCTTGCGAACGAAGTCGCGCTGCTCGGTCGACAGCGTCACCGATCGCACCGTGGCGCCGCGCTCGGCGGCGCGAAGGCACAACTCGCCCCAGCCGGTTCCGATCTCCAAGAGGCGGGTGCCCGGGCCGACCTCGGCCAAGTCCAGGATGCGCTCGATCTTGCGGCGTTGGGCGTCGGCGAGGTGGTCCCATCGCGCCTGTTCCCGCTGCACCGGGTCGGCCCCGAAAAGTGCGCCCGAGTAGGTCATCGTCTCGTCGAGGAAGGCGGCGAACAGGTCGTTGGACAGATCGTAGTGGCGGGCGATGTTGGACCGCGTGTTGGCCGTCGTGTTCTCCTCGGACGAAGGCTGCGACGGCAGGGCCAGGCGGCGTAGACGGTGCAGTGGCCGCGGGACCAGGTCGTAGGCGTGGTCGGCGAAGTCGGTGAGCACTCCCACCAGGTCGTCGGCAGTCCACTCGCCGGCCATGTACGACTCGCCCAGGCCGATCAGACCGCTGGTGCCCAGGCGCCGGAAGAAGGCGGACGGTCGGTGAATAGTCATCGTCGGGCCGTCGTCGGGCAGAGCCGAGCCAGGGGTGACGACGTGCACGCCGGCGCGCACGCCGGCGCGGCGGAACAACCTGGCGGCGATCGCCCCGCGGACGGCGGCGGACGGTCCGGCGGGGATCGTGTCGACGTCGGGCCAGCGCGGAGTCAGACTTTCCGCGGCCAGGGAAGGGGCCGAGCTCATCGGTCCTGCCTTTCCTTCGGAGTGGTCGGATTGAGGGCGACGGTCGAGTGGTGGTCGTGGGCCGGTGGCGGGTTGATCTTGAGACCGCGCAACCACAGTCGTATGCCGTGGAGGCGGATGCGTGCGGACACCACCAGGGGGGCCATGGGGGCGGCGAGTTGGGCCAGGATGATCTGCGTCGTGTTGGCCGGCTGCGCGCGACCGGTGAGCGTAGCCGTGAAGTCGCTGGCGCCCGGGCGCGACAGTGCGACAGACACGGCGATGCGGTCGTCGTCGGCCGGGTCGGACAGCCGGATCCGGTAGGTGCCGCTCACGTCGTGGAAGGGCGACACGTAGAACTCCTTGGCCACCTCCGCATGCCCGTCGTCGTCGAGCTCGACGATGTAGCAGTGGCGGCCACCGTAGGTGTTGTGCACCTCGGCAATGGCGTACTCGAGGGCTCCGTCGGCGGCGTAGCACCAGTAGACGGTGATCGGGTTGAAGACGTAGCCGCACACCCGCGGCGACGTCAGGGCGATGATGCGCCCCGTCGGCGCCGCCACCCCCGCGGCGCGCACGTGCGCGGTGAGCCGTCCGCGCAGCGTGTCGCCGGGCGCGGCGGGCTCGGGAAAGTGGTCGTCGGGTCGAAAGCGGGCGAACGGGCGCAGCAGCGCGGGCAGTCGGGGCAGGTCGTCGAGGTCGACCAGCCAGGTTCGGCTGCGATAGCTGAATCGGTGCACGAGCGGATCGGTGCGGCAGTGCACGATCCGCGCATTGACCATGGCCGGGACGGGCGCGCTCATCGGACTGCCGCCGCAGTGGTCGCAGGCCAAGCGACGCCGAGCCGGGACGCCGCGCGCACGCCGGAGGCAGCGCCGTCCTCGTGAAACCCCCACCCGTGGTAGGCGCCGGCGAAGGCGACCCGGTCGGTGTCCAGGCTGGTGAGTTCGGCCTGGGCCGCCACCGATGCGGGCGTGTAGACGGGGTGTTCGTAGGCCATTTCGTCGATGATCGTGGTCGGATCCACCAGATCGGTGCGACCCATCGTCACCAGGAGTTGGCGTTCGTCGTCGGGCAGCCGCATCAGCCGGGTGAGGTCGTAGGTGACGATGATCGAGTTCGGTGAGTGCGGGTCGTCGGCCGGAATCTGGTAGTTCCACGACGCGCGAGCACCGCGCGCCCGCGGCAGGACTCTCTCGTCGGAGTGGAGCACCGCGGGCTTGCCCAGGTAGTCGATGGCGCCGAGGATGCGGCGGTGCGCCGCCGACGGCTCGGCAAGCATCTCCAGCGCCTGGTGGGGGTGGGTGGCCACGACGACCCCGTCGTAGGCCTCGGTGCGCGGCGACGTCGCGGAACCCGCCTCGACCTCGACCCCCGCCGGGGTCTCGCGAATCCGGCGGACCGGCTCGCCGAGGCGCACTTCGCCGATCTCGCGAATCCGCCCGGCCACCGCATCGACGTAGGTGGCCGAACCGCCCACCACCGTGCGCCAGGTCGGCGACCCGAACACCGACAGCATGCCGTGGTGGTCGAGGAAGGTGAACAGGTAGCGGGCCGGATAGTGCGCTGCGGTGTCGCTGTCGCAGGACCACACCGCTGCCACCAGGGGGAGTAGGAAGTTCTCGGTGAAGTACGACGAGAAGCCCTCGTGGGCGACGAACTGCGCCAGCGTCTCGTCGGCGCCCGGCGTTTCCAGGACGGCCCGGGCGGCCCGATGGAAGCGAATAACTTCACCCAGCATGCGCAGATACCGCGGGCGGGTGAGGTTTCTGGGCGTGGGGAACAGTCCGCGGAGGCCGCGCGCGCCGGCGTATTCGAGGCCGGTCGCCGCCGAGCGGACCGACATCGACATGTCGGTCTCCTGGGTCGCGATGCCGAGCTCGGCGAACAGGCGCTGCAGGGTCGGGTAGGTGCGGTCGTTGTGCACGATGAAGCCGGTGTCGACGGCGACCGTCGCACCGGACGGCTGGGTGACGCGATGCGTATCGGCGTGTCCGCCGAGTCGGTGGTCGGCTTCGTAGAGCGTCACCCGGTTGCCGCCGTCGGCGAGGACGTAGGCGGCGGTCAACCCGGCGACGCCGCTGCCGACGACGGCGAAAGAGCGCGATCCCATACTGATGGTTCGTCGCCGGTTTGCCCTTGGATGGCACGGTTGCCGGTGATCTGCACCACACAGATCGACCAATCCGCAGCCGGCGTAGCTACGAATCCCCGGTGAACGTCCAGCCGATCCCCGTGATCGATCCCGAGAGTGAGGAACCCCGATGCCATCACGCTTTGCCCTGCGCCTGGCGACGACCGTCGCCGCGGCCCTGGCCGTCTTTCCGCTGAGTGGAGTCTCGGCGGCCTCGGCGGCGCCCGGTACCCTGCAGCCGGTGCGGTCGCTCGACGTGCCGCGGTACCTCGGGGCGTGGTGGCAGCAAGCCGCGATCCCGGGCTTCTACAGCCTGCGGTGCGCGCGCGACACCGTCGCCCGGTATGGCCTGATCGATCCGATGACGGTGTCGGTCAACAACCGGTGCATCTCGCCGACGGGCCAGCGCGACGGCATCGTCGGCAAGGCGAAGGTCGTCGACCCGAAGACCAAGGCCCAGTTGGCCGTGAGCTTCCCGGGCGTGCCGTACACCTTCGACACGAAGGACCGCCCGAACTACGTTATCGCCTGGGTGGCCAATGGCGATCGCCCGGGCGACCCGTACAAGTACGCGATCGTGGGGGACCCCGACCGCCTGTCCGGTTTCATCCTCGCCCGCTCCCGGGTGATCTCAACGCGCACGCTGCTCATGCTGCGCGCGCAGACGGAGCGGCTCGGGTTCAACTCCTGCCTCTTCGTCATCTCGCCGACCACCGGCGGCCGATCGGACTACACGCCGCTCTGCCTCGTGCGCTGAGTTTTGCGCACGTGGTTCACGGGTTTGCCCGTTCGGGCGGCCGCCTCCGCCGGTGGGCCTAGACTCGGCCCACCGGCGTCGGCCGGTCCGCCGTCGATCGGAGTGGCCATGGGCTTCGTTTTCGGTTTCGCGCCCTGGATCGTCTACTGGATCCTCGTCGGCAACATCGCCTTCCGCGCCGCCGTGCTCATCGCGCTCGGCGTGGCCGTTGTCGCCGCCCTCGTCTCGCGTTGGCGCAGCGGCAAGTGGCACTCGCTCGAGGTGGGCACGGTGCTCGTGTTCGTCGCCCTCGCGGTGCTCGCGTTCACCGTCGACGACCACTTCCTGGAACGCTGGCTCCAGCCGATCGGCAACGCGGGCATCTTCCTCGTCGCCCTTGGCGGCGTGCTCGTCGGCCGTCCATTCGTCCGCGACTACGCCGAGGCATCGGTCGACGCGGCGACGGCCCAGTCCGACGGGTTCCGGGTCATCACGACGGCGATGACGTGGATGTGGGTCGTGGTCTTCGCCGCCATGACCGTCAGCGCGCTCGTCCCGCCGATCCGGCAGGGCGAGGCGACCATTCGCGACGGCGGCTCCACGCTGTCGATCCTCTGCTACTGGGTCCTGCCCTTCACCCTGATGGGTCTTGCCGGCGCCGTGTCCGGCGCCTTCCCGCCGTGGTTCGACAAGCAGAGTGCCGCCATCGACGCGCAGCAGGCGAAGGCCGCCGCGCTCGCCCCCGTCGCGCAGCCCGCGCCGCCCGCCGACGAGACGGCACCGGGCCTGCAGATCGACGCACCCGCGCAATCGCGCCACGACGAGGCGTTCTCCCTCTCGATCACCGGCGCCGCGCCGGCGACCCTCACCGTCGAGGGCGCCGATCTTTACGGTCGGACGTGGCAGTCGACGACGACGGCCGTGACCACGGCCGACAGCTCGGTGATCTGGACGATGGACACCGCCGACGGAGAATTGTTCGTCCCGCCGGCGCAGCCGTGGCAGCTGCGGCTGATCGCCACGGCCGGCGACAGGCGCACCACGCGGACGGTGCTGCGGACGGCGAAGAGCCCGGGCGTGAGCGTCGAATCGATCGAGGTGGCCGGGCGCCCCGCGCTGCTCGCGACGCCGGACGTTGCACACGGGCCCGTCGTCGCCTGCTTCGGGGGTTCGGAGGGCGGCGTCGATTCGCAGCGCGGGGCGATCGAGGCGCTGGCCTCGCGCGGGCACGTCGCGCTGGCCGTGGGCTGGCTCGACGAGGGGGCCGCGAGCATCGAGAACATTCCGCTGTCCCGGTTCTCGGCGCCCATCGGCTGGCTGCGCCAGCAGCACCGCGGGCACCGGGTCGCCGCGCTCGCCATCTCGCGCGGCGCCGAAGGATTGGCGGCCGCACTATCCCTCGGCGCCGAACCGGTCGACGCGGTGGTGTTGATCAGTCCGAGCAGCGTGATGTGGCAGGCGATCGGCGGCGACGGCGACATCCCCGACACTGGCTCGTGGTCCACTGCTGCCGGACCCGCGCGGTGGGCGCCGCTGCCCGACGGGGCGCTCATGCCGCAGCTCGTCGGCAACGCCTGGCGACACACCTGGGCCGGTCACCGCGGCGATGCCGCCGTGCGCCCGCTACGGCTGCGCCCGGCGTACAGCGCTGGGCTCAGCAGAGGCGTGCCCGACGACGCGCTGATCGCCAGCGAGAAGATCGACTGCCCGATCCTGTGCCTCACCGGAACCGACGACGCGCTCTGGCCGTCGGGGGAGATGGCCGACGCGCTGCTGGCCAGGCGCAAGAATGACGGCGACCGCCACATCGCCTATCCGGGGGCGGGTCACCTCATCCGTTTCGGTGTGTACCCGGCTACGGAGCAAACGGTCGGCGGGATCGCGCTCGGCGGCGAGCCCGAAGGCCACGGGCGGGCGTGCCTCGCGGCTGTCGACGACGTCGTAGCGTTCCTGGCCTAACGGGACACGGCGGCGGCCACGGCGAACCGGTTGGCCGGCTCCCGAAGACCGAGGTGATCGCGGAGCGTCGCGCCGGTGTACTCGCTGCGGAACAGGCCGCGCGCGACGAGGATCGGCACGACGTGCTCGGTGAAGTCGGTGAGCCCGCCGGGGAAGTACGGCGGCATCACGTTGAACCCGTCGGCCCCGCCGCCGAGGAACCACTCCGTGAGTTCGTCCGCAATCTGCTCCGGCGTGCCCGCGATCACCCGGTGCCCGCGGGCCCCGGCCAAGCGGTGCAGCAGGCCGCGCAGGGTCGGACGGTCGCGTTCGACGATGGCGGCGACTACCTGGCGCCGCGACCGTCGGTTGTCGGTGACGCCGCCCGCATCGGCGAACAGCTCCGGCGGCACCGGTGCGTCCAAGTCCAAGCCGCTCACGTCCTCGCCGGTGATCGACGCGATCTGGCGGATGCCGTAGGCGGGTACGGTCAGCTCGTTGAATTCTTGCGCGAGTTCGGCCGCTTCCCGCTCGGTGGAGCCGACGAACGGGCTGACGCCGGGGAGGATCAACACCTGGTCCGGGTCGCGGTCGCGCCGGGCCGCCTCGGTCTTGATCGCCGCGTAGAACGCCTGCGCGTCGGCGAGGGTCTGTTGGGCGGTGAAGACGACCTCCGCGTACTCTGCGGCGAACACGCGACCGGCGTTGGACGCGCCGGCCTGCACGAGAACCGGGCGCCCCTGCGGCGTGCGGGGGACGTTGAGCGGACCGCTGGAGGCGAGGAAGCGCCCCTGCGCGTCGATCCGGTGAATCCGCTCGGGATCGGAGTAGCGCCCCGACTCCTTGTCGAGCAGGATCGCGTCGTGCTCCCAGCTGTCCCAGAGCCCGGTCACGATGTCGACGAACTCGCGGGCCCGGGCGTATCGGTTCTCCGGGTCGGGGTGCCGGGTGCCGAAGTTCGCCGCGGCCGCGGCCGCATCGGTCGTGACGATGTTCCAGCCGGCGCGGCCGCCCGACACGTGGTCCAGGGAGGCGAACGAGCGCGCCAGGTTGTACGGCTCGGAGTAAGTGGTCGACGCGGTGGCGATCAGCCCGATGCGTTCGGTGGCCGCGGCAACGCTCGTCAGGGTGATCAGCGGATCTAAGCGGCCGACGGCGTTGAACTCGATCGCCGCGTTCAGGCTGGGGCTGTCGGCGAGGAAGATCGCATCGAAATGCGCGGCCTCGGCCGCCTGCGCCAGCTGCTGGTAGTAATCGGCGTCGTAGATGCGTTCGGGCTGCGATTTCGCATAGCGCCAGGCCGCCTCGTGGTGGCCGGGCGGGTAGATGAAAGCGTTCAACGCCATCTGAGACCGGGTGCTCACGGCCGTCCTCTCGATTGGGATGATCGGACGATATGTCCGTGGTCGCAGTCGGTACAGGCAAAGAATCAGCGCAATTGTGACTCGACTCGCTGCGGTCCGCCGACGCTACCTTCGTAGCCGCCAGCACCAGGGAGGCTTGCGATGTCCGGACCGCTCAACCTCGCGCACCTCGAGTCGTTGGTGGCCGTCATCGACACCGGCGGGTTCACGCGAGCGGCACGGACGCTTCAGCTCAGTCAATCGACGGTGAGCCAACACATCATCCTGCTGGAGAACCGTCTCGGCACGGCGCTGATCGTTCGCGACGCCCGCGGGATCCACCTGACTCCGGCCGGTGAGCGGCTGCTCACCGGGGCCCGCGAGCTCCTCGTCGCGCACGACGAGCTGGTCCTCGATTTCACCGCGCCCGCGACGGCGCAGGTGTCGATCGGTTCCACCGAGCATGCAGCCGACCGGTTGCTGCCCAGCCTCATCGAATCGGTGCGTTCGGCTTATCCGGACCATCGGGTGACCTTCACCCTCGACAGGTCCACCGAGCTGGCGGACGCGGTCGACGCGGGCCGACTCGACCTTGCGCTGACGCTCGCCTTGGCCGACGACGCGCCGGGCCGCCGGGTCGGCTCACTGCCGCTGCGTTGGTTGGCGGCGCCCGCCGCCGCCAATCGCGTTGTCGACGACCCGACGGTGCGCCTGGTTGCGTTCAACGGCGCGTGTGGCATCCGCGAGTTGGCGGTGCGGCGGTTGCGCGGCATCGGTCGCTCCGCCGAGATCGCCGTGCAGTCGGCCACCCTCGACGGGGTGGTCACCGCCACGCGCGCCGGCCTCGGAGTCGCGCTGCTGCCCATCCTCCGCGAGGTGCCGGCCGGACTGCAGGAAGTTGCTCAGCTCCCCGAAGCGGGCCGTGTGGACGTCAACCTGATCGCACGGCGGGGAATCGACGGTCGGCTGTCGCGGGCCGCGGCCGATGCCGTCGCCGGGCTGCTCGGCTGACCGGTTTGCACCGAGCTGAACCCAACGCGCCGGCGAGCGCCTGCACCGCGGTCGACCAGCGGGTTTAACGGCACATCGGAATCTCCGATCGGGGGCATCGCAAACCATCGTTGGCCGCGCGACGACGTGCGTTCCTACCGTCGTCCTCACCGGCAGCACGCCGCCCCAAACCACATCCTGGAGGACACCATGACCGCTACACCGCACGCCCCAGCCAAAACCGAGCCCACTCGGTTCGCCGACGAACCCGACTGGTCCGCCCGGTCGCTGCCGACCGACCGCGCCGGCTGGGTCGCCCTCGCCAAAGAGGTCGCGGCACTGGTCGGCACGACGAGTCACGACCGCGACGTCGCCGCCGCCGACCCGGTCGCCGAAGTCGCCCTCATCAAGCGCGCCGGTCTGCTCGGGCTGCAGGGCCCGGTCGAGCACGGCGGTGGCAACGCGGACTGGGCGACGGTCCTGGACGTTGTCGCCGAGTTCGCCAAGGTCGAGGGCTCGATCGCCAACATCCTGGGCTGGCACTACGCCTACTTCTGGCTGTTCCGCTCCTTCGGTACCCCCGAGCAGCGCGTCCGGTGGGAGCGCGAGGTCACCGAGGATCGACTTCTCCTCGCCGGTATCGCCAACTTCCGTGACGACCCGATCGGCGCGCGCAACGAGGGCGACCACCTCGTCCTCAACGGCGGCAAGCAGTTCAACACCGGACTCCCGGTGTCCGATCGCGTCGTCATCGGCATCGCCATCGAGGGCACCGAAGACGTGTTCTTCGTGCTCGCCAACAGCCACGATCCGGGCATCATCTACGGCAACGACTGGGACACGCTGGGCCAGCGCTCGACGGGTAGCGGCAGCGCCCGCGTCGAGGAAGTGTCGGTGCCGTGGGCCGATGCGATCGGCTTCGACGCCGACAAGCAGTTCGTCCCCCAGCCGGCGAACCTGACACCCGGCCTGACGTCGCAGACGCTGATGCCCACGTTCTACGTCTCGCTCGCCCGCGGCGCCCTTGACCGTGCCGTCGAGTACGTCCAGAAGCACTCCCGCTCCTGGCTGCACTCGGAGTACGAGCGGGCAGTCGACGAGCCGCATGTCGTCGACGGGTTCGGCGAACTGCAGTCGCACCTCCTCGCCGCCGAGGCGCTGCTCCACGACGCGTCGGAGAAGGTCAGCGCCGCACTCGACGACCTGGACTCGATCACCCCGGAGAGCCGGGCTGAGCTTGCCGCCCTGCTCTCGGCGGTGAAGACCGTCGCCGTCGAGGTCGGCATCGAGGTCACCACGAAGGTGTTCGAGCTCGTCGGCGCCCGCGCCACCGCGCGCCGCTACGAGATCGACCGCTACTTCCGTGATCTGCGGACGCAGAGTCTGCATGACCCGGTCGCCTACAAGCGGCGCCAGGTCGGCGCCTACCTGCTGCGCGGCGAGCACCCGCTGGCCGTCGACTGGTACTCGTGACCGCCGGCCCCTAGCCGCTTCCCCGACCCAGAACAGATTGGACACATCCGCATGACCACCACCGCACCGCTGACCGCGCCTTTCGTCCTCGACGACGCCCTGCTGGCGAGAATCGAGGACCGCGCGGACGCCTCGGACCGCGCGGGCACCTTCTTCACCGAGGACTTCGAGGAGCTGCGCGACGCCGGGTACTACCGGTCACCGCTGCCGGTCGAGTTCGGCGGGTCGGGGCTGTCACTGGCCGAGCTCGCGGCGGCACACCGCCGCATCGCCTACCGGTCGACGGCGACGGCGCTGGCGTCGGGAATGCATCTGTTCTGGGTCGGGGCCGCGGCGGACCGCTACCGGGCCGGCGACGAGTCGGTCCGGTGGCTCCTGGAAGCGGTCCGCGACGGCGCGATCATTGCAGCAGGGCATTCGGAGAGTGGGAACGACCTCGGCTTGGGCGGCTCGACCACCGATGCCGAGCCCGATGGCGCCGGCGGCTATCGCTTCACCGGCCACAAGCACTTCACCTCGCTGTCGCCGGTGTGGACGCTGCTGGGCGTGCACGGGCGCGACACCGAGGATTCGGCGGTGATCGTGCACGGCTTCGTCGAGCGCGCCGACCCCGGCGTCACGGTGCAGGACAACTGGGACACCTTTGCACTGCGGGCGACGCGCAGCGACGACACGCTGCTCGACCGGGCGCACTCGCCGGCGGACCGCATCATCGCCGTTGCCGGACCGGGACGACCCGGCAGCGACTACCTGGCCTCGGTGGCGGCATGGGCGCTCGTGCTGACCTCCAATGTGTATCTGGCGATCGGGCAGCGCGCGCTGGACCTGGCCGTCGCGGCGAGTGGTGGACGTTCCTCGGCCAAGCTGGGCGGCGAGCCGCGGCTCAATGACCCGTTCATCCAGTCGGTGCTGGCCGACGCCGTCATCGAACTCGACGGCATCGAGGCACATGTGGACGCGGCGGCCCGCAAGTGGAGCGACGACCCGGTCGGCAGCGCCGCCTGGGCGCGGCGACTGCAGGCGGCGAAGGTACACGCCACCACCGGCGCCAAAAAGGTCGTCGACCTCGTCCTGCCGATCGTCGGCGGCCGCTCACTGCATCGCGGGTCGGTCATCGAGCGGCTGTACCGCGACGTGGCTGCCGGCGTCTTCCACAACCCGACGCCGGACACGGTGCGGCGCACGCTCGGCTCGCCCGAGTTGCTCAGCCGCGACACCTTCGACCGCTGACCCGACCTCTCAACCGACTATCGAACAGGAAGAACAATGACCGAAACGACTACCGACAACATCGACGATCTGCGCGGGCGGGCCATCGAGTCCGACGACAGCGAGCACAACGTCACCTTCGAGAGCGGTGGACGGACCGTCCACGGGTTCCTCAAGCTGCCCCCGTCAGGCAGCGGACCGGGGGTCATCGTGATCCAGGAGTGGTGGGGTTTGACGACCCACGTCGCTGATCTGACCCGCAGGTTCGCCGCCGAGGGCTTTGTCGCGCTTGCCCCCGACCTCTACGGCGGCCGGACGACGCACGACTCCGACGAGGCCGCCGGTCTGCTGGAGGCACTGCCCGTCGAAGAGGCCGCGAAGGACCTGTCCGGCGCGGTCGACTATCTGCTCGAGCGGCCGGAGGTCGTCGGCGACGCCGTGTCCGCGGTCGGCTTCTGCATGGGCGGCGGTTTCGTCCTGGTCTTGGCTGCGCAACAGGGCGACAAGATCGCCAAGGCGGTCCCGTTCTACGGCCTGCCGCCTGTCCCCCAGGACTACTCGAACCTCAGCGCCCAGGTCCTCGGCCATTACGCCGAGACCGACGAGTGGTTGGACCGCGCCGACATCGACGCCGAAGCCGCCAAGATCGAGGAGCAGAGCGGTCAGCAGGTCGACTTCCGCTTCTACCCGGCCGGCCACGCATTCCTCAACGACGAGGACCTGCTCGGCACCTACGACGCGGAGCAGGCCGATCTGGCTTGGCGGCGGACGGTGGAGTTCCTGCGCGCCGAGTGACTGGTTGGTCGGTGGTGCTCGGGCCGGGGCTGTGTGCCGGGCACCATCGACCCTCCGGTCAGTTCCACCGCACGGCCACCCCGTAGCGCTTCAGGGCGACATCGCGCGACAGGAGCACCAGTCCGTCAGACGCGGCCTGGGCGACGAGCATCCGGTCGAACGGGTCGCGGTGGTGCGGCGGCAGCGCGGCCGCCGCCGCCGCATGCTGGAGTGAGATGGGGAGCGGAGTGAACCCCTCGTCGTCGGCGATATCCGCGAGTGGCAGTTCGGCGCTTATCTCCAGCTTGCCGAGGGCGCGCTTGATCCCCGCCTCCCAGATGGACGCGGCGCTGACGAACACCCGGTTGCCGGGGTCGGCGATCAACGTCTTCGTCGCCGTGGGCAATTGCGGATCGTCGGCCAGCCACCACAGCAGCGCGTGGGTGTCGAGCAGGTAGCCGCTCACCGGTAGAAGTCGTCGACGAGGTCGCCGGGAGTCTCGTCGAAGTCGGCACTGATTGAGATCTGGCCAGCCAGCCGTCCGGGCGTCCGCGGAGTGTCGAGCTCCTGATACCGGATGAGCCGTGCGACCGGCAGGCCGGACTTCGTGATGACGATGTCGACGTGGTCGTCTTCGTTCAGCTTCTTGATCAGCTCGGACAGCGTGCTCTTGGCCTGATGCATGCCAACCTCCATGACACCCACCTCCTTGCTAGCTAAGCTTAGCTAAGCTAGGTTGCGGGCGCAAGGCTGGCGACTACGGCGCGACCGAACCCCAGTCGTCGAAGCCGGACGGCAGGTGCAGGCCGAAGCTGGCGTGCTCGAACATGCCCCAGCCCTCGCGCTTGGTGCCATCGGCCTCGGTGCACACGGCGTGGCCGACGTGGTCGATGACGCCGAACGGGATTCGCGGCGCGACGGCCGGGTCGGCCAGGTCGTAGGTGAGGCGCTCGGCGAACTTCTCGCCCTTCCACTGGCCGTGCGACCAGTCGGAATCGCCGCCGTAGCCGCCGCCGATGTGCAGCGGGGTGGCCGCGGTGGCGTCGAACTCGAAGGTCACGGGCTTGCCGTCGGCACCGGTGCACTCGATGGTCGCGCCGGTCGGCAACCGCGTGCCCGACCGGTAGTGGATGTCGACCCGGGGCCAGCCGAGCTGCTCGACGCGACCGTCCTTCCAGACACGGGTGCAGTCGTTGAGCGTGCGGAAGCCCGACGGCTCCTCCTGGATGATCAGCACGAGCCCGAAATCGTCGAAGGCCATCGGCACGTACAACCACCACATGCCCTCGAACGGCGGATCGGCCGGGCGACCGGCGGGCTCGGCCTCGCCGACGGGACGGATGCCCCACGAGCGGTCGCGGGTGCCGATCCACGTCTTCGGGTCGACGTCGTAGGTCTTGCCGTCGACGACGATCTCGCCGGCCCACGTGCCCACCTGGGCGAAGCGCTGCGCGTCGAGAGTGACGCGACTGCCCTGGCGCATCAGGTGGCGCTGCTCCTGCACGACGTCGAACAAGCCGTTCCACTTCAGGTCGGCGGAGATGCGCTCGGTCTCGTCGAGCTTCACGTGCAACTGCTTCAGCGGCTCGACGACGTCGATGGACATCGGCCCGACGTGCTGGTTGATCCGGTCGTCGTCGATCGCGTCGGACAGGTGCAGCGCGGTCTGCTCGTCCCCGCGGTGCACGACCATGAGCGCGTCCTTGACGCCGAGGATCGGGTAGTACGCGAGGCCGATGACGACGAAGATCTCGCCGCTGCGGTCGTGGGCGCACATGTACGACCGGTCGTAGAAGTTGCGGTCCGACGTCGTCGGCCACGCGATCGGCAGCGGCGCCTGATGGAGGGGGTATTCGTCTCCTGCGGTGATCATCGTTGGTCCCCGATTCCTTCCCAGTAGGTGCCGTCGATCATGGCGGCCAGGGTTGCCTTGTTGAGGATCTTGTCGTCGGGATCGGCCGGCTCCTCGGCCTGCCCGTAGTCGACGGCGCGGCACTGCACCCGGAACAGGATCATCGAGTAGATCATCGTGTTGTAGGCGACGTAGAAGTCCATGTCCTGCGGCTTGTGGCCGGACGCCTTCTCGTAGACGGCCTCGACGTCCGAGCGCCGCCAGAAGGTGGGCAGCCCCTCCATGCCGGCCATCTCGGCCAGGTCCTGGAAGAAGCGGTGCAGCGCGATGCCCCACGCGACGTCGAGCTCGCGCGGGCCGCGGATCGCCATCTCCCAGTCGAGCACCGCCGCCGGGCTGAAGTCCTGGTAGATGACGTTGCCGATGCGCGCGTCGCCCCAGACCAGCACGGCGTCGTCGGTGGCGGGCAGGTTGTCGGTGGCCCAGGCGAAGGCGCGCTCGAGGATCGGCGCGCGCTCATGCCCCTCGACGGTCCACTCGTAGAAGTCCTTCATCCGGCGCAGGTGGGCGGCGAGCGCGGTCTCGCCCGCGCGCGGCGCTTCCAGCAGGTCCTCGGGCAGCGGGGCGGCGTGGATGCCGGCCAGCGCCTCGACCGTCTCGGTCTGCAGCTGCCGGCGCTGCTCCTCGGTGGCCTCGGTGAGCCAGGACCCGAAGGTGTACGGCAGGACGTCGGGCGGCACCTCGCCGTCGACGCGGCCCATGACGATGAACGGGTAGCCGATGATCTGCTCCGACGGCTCGCTCCAATACAGCGGGGGCACGGGGACTGAGGTGGTCTTGGCGACGTGGTCCATTAGGCGGAACTGGACGTCGAGGTCGTACTCGGGGAAGACCGGGTCGCTCTCCGGCGACGGTGCGACGCGGAAGACGAGCTGGTGGGTCTCGCCGCCCCACTCGGCGTCGACGAGGACCGTCTCGCTCGACATGCCGTTGCCGTCCGGCGGTTTGATCTCGGTGATCGTGGCGGGCGAGCCGGCCTTCGTCGACAACCACTCGGTGAGGGCGGGCGCGAGGTCCTCGGCCTGGAGTCGTGAGTCGGACGGGCGGGCCAGCTCGGCCGAGTTCTCTGGGATGGCGTCTGCGGGAATGTCGGGCATGTCAGAAGTAGAACACGTTCCATTCTTGTTCGGTCCCGATTCGCCGACTTGTTGCCACTCGTTGTCCGCGGGGGTCTTGACGCCGTAAGTTATCGGCGATAACTTAACGCAGATAACTCAACTTGTGGAGGTTTCTCGTGGAGCGGTTGACCAGCGCGGTGCTCAAGGCGCCCAAGCTCGTCCTCGTCGGCGCCCTCGCGCTGCTGATCGCGTTCGGCGTGTTCGGCGCGGGTGTGGCCAAGGATCTGCTGTCCGGCGGTTTCGAGGATCCGCACGCGGAGTCGGCGCAGGCCAGCTCGATGCTGGAGAACGAGTTCGAGCGCGGCTCCATCGAGGTGACCTTCAAGCTCGACGCCCCGAACCGCGACGTGACCACCGACCCGGTCGTCGCTAAAGTGGGACAGGGCCTGGTGGGCGACCTCAAGCAGTTCGACTTCGTCCTGGACCCGGTGCTGTCCATCTGGACCGATCCGGCGGCCGCGACGAACCTGGTCAGCAAGGACAAGTCGTCGACGCTCATCGTCGTCCCGCTCGGCGGCGGTGAATCGGTCGCCCCCGGTCACGCCGAGGACCTCGCCGAACGGTTCGCCGGCGAGGTCGACGGCGTCAAGATCACCGCCACCGGCCAGGGCAAGGTCTTCGCCGACACCAACAAGCAGGTCTCCAAGGACCTGGCCATCGCCGAGGCCATCGCCATCCCGATCAGCTTCGTCGCGCTCACCGTCATCTTCGGCGGCGTGATCGCCGCGGCCCTGCCGCTGCTCGTCGGCATCTTCGCGATCGTCGGCACCCTCGCGCTGCTGCGGCTGTTCGCCCAATTCACCGACGTCTCCATCTTCGCGATGAACCTGGCCACCGCCATGGGGCTGGCCCTGGCGATCGACTACACGCTGCTGATCATCACCCGCTACCGCGAGGAGGTGGCCGGCGGGCGCAGCCGCGAGGCCGCCATCCACCGCGCGATGGCGACCGCCGGGCGGACCGTGATGTTCTCCGCGATCACCGTCGGACTCTCGCTCTCGGGTCTGCTCCTGTTCCACCAGTACTTCCTGCGGTCCTTCGCCTACGCCGGTCTGGCCGTCGTCGTGGTGGCGTTGATCGGGTCGCTCGTGATCACCCCGGCGCTGCTCTCGGTGCTGGGCGACCGCATCGACAAGTGGGACCTGCGCAAACCCGTGCGCCGCCTCTTCGGCCGCCCCGACCACGGTTTCATCCCCACCGAGGAGACCTGGTGGTACCGGTTCGTGCAGTGGGTGCTGCGGCGGGCGGTGCCCGTCGCGTTGATCAGCACCGTGGTGCTGATGCTCCTGGGCGCGCCGTTCCTGTCGATCAAACTCGGCTTCCCCGACGACCGGATCCTGCCGAGCTCGCACAGCTCGCGGCAGGCGATGAACGAGATCCGCAGCGACTACCCGCACAAGCTGGGCGGCGAGGTGACCGTCGTGGTGACCGGCTCGTCGGACAAGGCCGTCGACGACTATGCGGCGGCGCTGTCCAAGGTCGCCGACGTGGAGGCGGTGACCACCCCCGACGCCGTATACGCGGGCGGCAACGCGATCGCCCCCCGCGACGGCGGCAAGGACCGCCACGGCGACCACCGCATCGTCACCGTCACCAACAACACCGATCCCCTCCAGCAGGAGGGCAAGGACCTGTTGGCGAACCTGCGCACGGTGCCAAAGCCGTCCGGCGCCGACGTGAAGTTCACCGGCATGGCCGCGACCACCGAGGACACGGTCGCCTCGATCTACCGCCAGCTCCCGTGGGTGCTGCTGTGGGTCGCGCTCGCCACCTTCATCCTGCTGTTCCTGTTCACCGGCAGCATCGTGCTGCCGCTCAAGGCGCTCCTGCTCAACCTGCTGTCGCTGTCGGCGACGTTCGGCGCGATCGTGTGGATCTTCCAGGAGGGCCACCTCGGTGCCCTGGGCACGACGTCGACCGGGTTCATCACCGCGACGATGCCGATCCTCATGTTCTGCGTGGCCTTCGGGTTGTCGATGGACTACGAGGTGTTCCTACTCGGCCGCATCCGCGAGGAGTGGCTCAAGTCGGACAAGACGCGCGCGGCCAGCGACCACGCCGTCGCCTTCGGCCTCGCCAGCACCGGTCGGGTGATCACCGCGGCCGCGCTGCTGATGGCGATCGTGTTCGCCGCGATGATCGCCTCGCAGGTCTCCTTCATGCGCATGTTCGGCCTCGGCCTGACCATCGCGGTCCTGATGGACGCGACGCTCATCCGCATGCTGCTCGTGCCGGCGTTCATGCGGCTGTTCGGGCGCGGCAACTGGTGGGCGCCGGCGCCGCTGCGCAGGCTGCACGACAAGATCGGACTGTCCGAGTCGTGAGTGCACGACGGGCCCGCTCGCCGCGCGGCTCCGGCGAACAGCTGCGCGGCGAGATCATCGATGCGGCGGCACTGCTGCTCGAGGAGCACGACAGCGCCGACGCGGTGTCGGTGCGCGCCGTTGCCGACGCCGTCGGGGTCAGCCCGCCGGCGATCTATCTGCACTTCGCCGATAAGGACGCCCTCCTCGACGCCGTGTGCGGGAAGTACTTCGACGGTCTCGACGGCGCGCTTGGCCGGGCACTGGCCGACTACGATCACCCGTTGGACCGGACCCTCGCGATGGGGCGGGCCTACGTCCGCTTCGCCCTCGACCACCCGGCGGCCTACCGGTTCGCCTTCGGGCACACCGGCAGCGACGGCACCCCGATGGTAGACGAGGCGCTGCGGACCGCGGCGTTCCTGCGCCTGGCCGAGGCCGTCGGCGAACTCGTCGCCGTCGGCTGGTACCCCGATCCGGCGTCGGCGGAGGATCCCGACGCCTACACGCTGCAGGTCGCCCTGGAGCTCTGGACCGTCGCCCACGGGGCCGCGTCGCTGATGATCGCCAAGCCCGATTTGCCGTGGGGCGACAACCTCGAGGTCGCCGACGCGGTCATGCGCGCCGGATGCCTCGGCCGCGGCCTGATGCCGGCGGTGGGAGCGGACGCGACCGGCGCGGAGGTGCAGCGGTTCGTCGAAGGCGTGCGGGCAAACGACACCACCGGTACAAAACGGTCAACCAAGGGTAAAGTCGGGAACTGATCAGTGCTTCCCCGCGTTGAATCTATTGATGGCGCGCCGGAGTCACCGACGTTCCACCCGAACCATAAAAGGAGCATGCTGTGCGAGAGTCCAGCAACCCCGTGATGCGCGGCGTCGTCCGCGACAACGAGAAGGCCCCGGCGCCCTACGTCGGCGGCTTCAGCCAGGCGGCGTCCGGCGGCGGACGGGCGGCGCTCGACGCTGCCGGCCAGCCCACCTACGCGCCGGTGCAGTCCGGTCGCAGTCTGACCATCGACGATGTCGTCACCAAGACCGGCATGACCCTCGGCGTGCTGAGCATCGTGGCCATCGCCGCCTACGCGCTCATCCAGACCAACGAGGGCCTGGCCATGCCGCTGTGGCTGGTCGGCATGGTCGGCGGTCTCGTGACCGTCCTCATTGCCTCCTTCGGCCGCAAGCAGGACAACCCCGGCATCGTGCTGACCTACGCCGTCTTCGAGGGCATGTTCGTCGGCGCCGTGTCGCACCTGTTCGCCAACGTGATGATCAACGCCGGCGGCGTCGAGGGCGGCATCAGTGCCGGTGCCCTCATCGGCCAGGCCGTGCTGGGCACGATCGGCGTCTTCGTCGGCATGCTGGTCGTCTACAAGACCGGCGCCATCCGCGTCACCCCGCGCTTCACCCGCATGCTCGTCGCCGGCATCATCGGCGTCGCGGTCCTCGCGCTGGGCAACCTGGTCTTCTCGCTGTTCACCGGCGAGGCCGGCATCCTGCGCGACGGCGGCCCGATCGCGATCATCTTCTCGCTCGTCTGCATCGCACTCGCGGCGTTCAGCTTCCTGAGCGACTTCGACCAGGCCGACCGCCTGATCCACGCCGGTGCACCGGCCAAGGCCGCGTGGGGCATCGCCCTGGGCCTGACCGTCACCCTGGTGTGGCTGTACGTCGAGATCCTGCGCCTGCTCAGCTACTTCTACCGAAGCAACTGACGCGCCGGACAGGCACCAACGAGAACGGCCCCGAGGATCTCCTCGGGGCCGTTCTCGTCGCTGTGGGGCTAGCTGAGGCGCTCGAGCACCATCGCCATGCCCTGACCGCCGCCGACGCACATGGTCTCGACGCCGAAGGTCTTGTCATGGGTCTGCAGGTTGTTCAGCAGGGTGGTGGTGATGCGGGCACCGGTCATGCCGAACGGGTGGCCGATGGCGATGGCGCCGCCGGACACGTTCAGCTTGTCGTGGTCGATGCCGAGCTTGTCGGCCGAGCCCAGGACCTGGACGGCGAAGGCCTCGTTGATCTCGAACAGGTCGATGTCGGAGACCTTCTTGCCGGCGATGCGCAGCACCTTCTGGACCGCCTCGATCGGGCCCAGGCCCATGATCTCGGGGGACAGGCCGGTGGCCGCGGTGGCTACGATGCGCGCCAGCGGGGTCAGGCCCAGCTCCTTGGCCTTGGTGTCGCTCATGATGACGAGCGCGGCCGCGCCGTCGTTGAGCGGGCACGCGTTGCCGGCGGTGACGGTGCCGTCGGGGCGGAACACCGGCTGCAGCTGGCTGATCTTCTCGTAGGTGGTGCCGGCGCGGGGGCCGTCGTCGGCGGTGACCTTGGTGCCGTCGGGCAGGGTGACCGCGTCGATCTCACGGGCGTAGAAGCCGTTGGCGATGGCCTGCTCGGTGCGGTTCTGGCTCAGCACGCCCCAGCGGTCCTGGTCCTCGCGGGAGATGCCGGTGTACGTAGCGACGTTCTCGGCGGTCTCGCCCATCGCGATGTAGACGTCGGGGAGCTGGTCGTCCTCGCGCGGGTCGTGCCACTTGCCGGCGCCGCCCTCGGCGGTCTTGGCGGTGCGGGCCTGCGCCTCGGCGAACATGGGGTTCTTGGAGTCGGGGTTGCCGTCGGCGGCACCGGAGGTGCCGAACGAGGAGACGCTCTCGACGCCGCCGGAGATGAACACGTCGCCCTCGCCGGCCTTGATGGCGTGCAGCGCCATGCGGGTGGTCTGCAGCGACGACGAGCAGTAGCGGTTCACGGTCACGCCGGGGACGTGGTCGAGGCCGAGCTCGACGGCGATGACGCGGGCGATGTTGTAACCGCCCTGACCGCCGGGCTGGCCGATGCCCCAGTGGATGTCCTCGATGTCCTTGACGTCGAGCTGGGGGACCTTGCCGAGTGCGGCGGCCACCATCTGGCGGCTGAGCTCGTCCGGACGAACGTCCTTCAGCGAACCCTTTCCGGCACGGCCGATCGGGGAGCGGGCATGGGCGACAATCACTGCTTCTGGCATGGGGGACACGTTACTGCAACGCGTTCTAGCCGGTTTGCGAACCCATCCCCAACGACACCAGCCGCTTGACGCGGTTGACCAGCTTGCGCGACTCGGCGACCTCGGAAACCTCCGGCGGAACCGGCAGCGGGCCCTCCCACTCGCCGACCGCGTCGAGGACCTCGGGCAGCAGGATCGAGGCGGCGAGGGCGTACCCGGCGGCCGACGGGTGGTAGTTGTCCGGGGAGAACATGTGGGCCGGACTGGCCAGGAACTCCTTGGCGAGGACGTCGGCCAGCGGAACGGCGCGCCCGCCGTTGCTGCGGACCGCCGACCGCTGTGCCGCCGCCAGGCGCAGGCTGTACTGCCGGATCACCGACCGCAGCGGCTGCGGGATCGCGGTCACCATGCCCAGGTCCGGGCAGGTGCCGACGATGACCTTCGACCCCTCGTCGACGAGGAGCCGGACCGCGGCCCCCAACCGGTGCGCGGATGCCCGCACGCCGTTGACCGCGGTGACGTCGTTGGCGCCGATCAGGATGACGGCGACGTCGGGGCGGTTGCGCGTGATCAGCGAGGCGTCGACCTGCGCCTCGAGGCCCTTCGACGTCGCGCCGACGATGGCCTTGTTGCTGTAGCGCACGACCTTGCCGGTCTCCCGGACGAGGTTGCGCACGATCTGCACGCCGGGCGTCTCCTCGGCGGTCTCGACGCCCAGCCCGGCCGCCGTCGAATCGCCGTACACCGCCAGGTGCACGTCGATGTCCATGTCGCGCGAGTAGGGAATCGGGCCGCGGCCGTCGGGGTAGTAGACGCCGTCGCCGTTGGGGGCCGAATCGGTGCGGTGCGGGATGACGCGCCGCGCCTGGGCGGCCTGCGAGTTCAGATAGCTGTAAGCGGCGTATGACGCCGCCGCGCTGGCCCCCGCGGCGACGACGGTTGCGCCGACGTCACGGAGGATCCGGTCCGCCTTGTCGTCGGAATCACCTCGCGCCACGGCATCGACTGTACTGCTTTTCCGCCGGCGTGATCGGCAACCCCGGACCCGGTGCGCCCGAGGTCGTCGCGGGTGCGACGATAGAGGCATGCGCATCGCCAATCACGTGATCGACCTGGTCGGCAACACCCCGCTGGTCAAGCTCAACTCCGTGGTCAAGCCGGGGTCTGGAACCGTCGCCGCGAAGATCGAATACCTGAACCCGGGCGGCAGCTCCAAGGACCGCATCGCGGTCAAGATGGTCGACGCGGCCGAGGAGGCCGGACTGCTCAAGCCGGGCGGCACGATCGTCGAGCCGACGTCGGGCAACACCGGCATCGGCCTGGCCCTGGTCGCCCAGCAGCGCGGCTACAAGTGCGTCTTCGTGTGCCCCGACAAGGTCGGCGAGGACAAGCGCAACGTGCTGCGCGCCTACGGCGCCGAGGTGGTCGTGTGCCCGACCGCGGTGCCGCCGGACCACCCGGACGCCTACTACAACGTCTCCGATCGGCTGGCCAAGGAGATCCCGGGCGCCTGGAAGCCGAACCAGTACGTGAACCCGGCGGGCCCGGCGAGCCACTACGAGACCACCGGGCCGGAGATCTGGCGCGACACCGACGGCAAGGTCACCCACTTCGTCGCCGGCGTCGGCACCGGCGGCACGATCACCGGCACCGGCCGCTATCTGAAGGACGTCTCCGACGGCAAGGTGAAGGTCATCGGCGTCGACCCGGAGGGCTCGGTCTACTCCGGCGGCAGCGGGCGCCCCTACCTGGTGGAGGGCGTCGGCGAGGACTTCTGGCCGGAGGCCTACGACCCGAGCGTGCCCGACGAGATCGTCGCGGTGTCAGATGCGGAGTCCTTCGAGATGACGCGGCGCCTCGCGCGCGAAGAGGGGCTGCTCGTCGGCGGCTCTTGCGGCATGGCGGTGGTGGGCGCGCTGCGCATCGCCGAGCGCGAGGGCCCCGACTCGCTGGTCGTCGTGCTGCTGCCCGACGGCGGCCGCGGCTACCTGGGCAAGATCTTCAACGACGACTGGATGCGCAGCTACGGATTCCTCACCACCCCGCTCGACGGCAAGGCGGCCGCCGAGCCGACCGTCGGGGATGTGCTGCGCGGCAAGTCCGGCGAGCTGCCCGACCTCGTGCACACCCACCCGCAGGAGACCCTGCGCGACGCCATCGAGATCCTGCGCGAATACGGGGTCTCGCAGATGCCCGTCGTCGGCGCCGAGCCGCCCATCATGGCCGGCGAGATCAACGGCGCGGTCACCGAGCGCGCGCTGCTGGACGCGGTGTTCGCCGGCAAGGCCAGCCTCGCGGACCCGGTGTCCGAGCACATGGGCGAGGCCTTCCCGCTGATCGGCGCCGGGGAACCGGTGTCGGCCGCGACCAATGAACTGAGCAAGGCCGATGCGCTGATGGTCGTCGACGACGGCAAGCCCATCGGCGTCATCACCCGACACGACCTGCTGGGCTTCGTGAGCCAGAACCCGACCGCCGGAGACAAAGCATGAGCGATCAGCACCAGAAGCAGGGTTTCTCGACCCGCGCCATCCACGCCGGCTACGAGCCGGATCCGCAGACCGGGGCGGTCAACGTCCCCATCTACGCCAGCTCGACCTTCGCCCAAGACGGCGTCGGCGGCCTGCGCGACGGATTCGAGTACGCCCGCACCGGCAACCCGACGCGGCGCGCGCTCGAGGCCAACATGGCCGCCCTCGAGGGCGGTACCTACGGCCGCGCCTTCTCGTCGGGCATGGCCGCCACCGACGCGCTGCTGCGCTCGCAGCTGCGGCCGGGCGATCACCTGGTCATCCCCAACGACGCCTACGGCGGCACCTTCCGGCTCATCGACAAGGTCTTCACCCAGTGGGGGATCGACTACTCGGTCGCGGCGGTGAATGACGTCGACGCCGTGCGCGCCGCGATGACCGACAAGACCAAGCTCGTGTGGGTGGAGACGCCCACCAACCCGCTGCTGAACATCGGCGACATCGAGGCGGTCGCGTCGGCCGCCCACGACGGCGGGGCCAAGCTCGTCGTCGACAACACGTTCGCGTCGTCGTACCTGCAGCAGCCGCTGTCGCTCGGCGCCGACATCGTCCTGCACTCGACGACCAAGTACCTCGGCGGGCACTCCGACGTCGTCGGCGGCGTGCTGGTCACCGATTCCGAGCAGGTCGACTCCGACGTGGCCTTCCTGCAGAACGGCGCCGGCGCGGTGCCCGGGCCCTTCGACGTCTACCTGACGCTGCGCGGCATCAAGACGCTCGCGGTCCGCATGGACCGGCACAGCGACAACGCCGAGCAGATCGTCGAGTACCTGGGCAAGCACCCGAAGATCGAGAAGGTGCTCTACCCGGGCCTGGACGGCCACCCCGGCCACGCGGCCGCCGCCAAGCAGATGAAGCGCTACGGCGGCATGGTGTCGGTGCTGGTGAAGGGCGGTGCCCAGGGGGCGCGCGACCTGTGCGCCGGCACGAAGGTCTTCACCCTCGCCGAATCACTCGGCGGCATCGAGTCGCTCATCGAGCACCCGGCGGCCATGACGCACGCGTCGACGGCCGGCTCGCTGCTCGAGGTGCCCGACAACCTCGTGCGCCTCTCGGTCGGCATCGAGGACGTCGACGACCTCATCGCCGACCTGGATCGCGCGCTGGGCTAGTCGGCGGCTACCGCTTGGTGACCTTCGAGATGTGGTCGCCGCCCAGCGGGGGCAGGGGGGCGTGCAGGGCGCCGGACGGCAGCTCGGTGATGGACGACGCCTTGTCGATCACCAGGAACGTGTTCTTCCGCCACGGCACCAGCTGATTGGGCATCAGGCCGGTGCTGAACCGGTTGACCTCGGTCAGCGACCGCTGGTCGATCACCGAGATGAAGCCCTGGTAGTAGTTGGCGACGTACAGCAAACCCTTGAACACCAGCATGGTGTTGGTGCCGGCGCCGGTGGCCACATCCTTGATGTGCTTGCCGGTGGACAGGCTGTAGACGGAGAAGCCCTTCCACAGGTCGTTGACGTACACGTGGTTGGTGCGCTGGTCGACGGCGACGGTGCCGTGGCCCTCCTTGGCCGGCTGGCGGGTGTTCCACTTCACCTGCGTCTGCACCGAGCCGCCGGAACGGGTGATCCGCAGTTGCGTCAGATCCCGGTAGTACGAGGTGGTGGTGATGGTCGCGCCACCATTGCCCTCGTCGGTGATCACCGCACCGGCGCCCAGCTTCTTGCCCCCGCCCGGGAAGGTCCAGCTGCCCAGCGACTGGTAGGTGTCCATGTCGTAGAACTGGATGCCGCTGGTCACCGTGATGGCCGCGACGCGGATGCTCTCGGCGAACGAGATGGAGTGCGCGTGGGACAGGCCCTTCAGGTTGACGATCCGGCGACCGGTGGCCTTGTCCCAGACATTCGCTTCACCGCCGTTGGCAGCGGCCGCGGTCGTCCACACGACGTTGCCGCTCTTGGGGACACCGATCTCGTACTGGGCGGCGATGCTGCCGTGACCCTTGGTGTCGGCCTTCTGGGTGACCTTGATCCGCCGCTTCACCGCCATGGTGTTGGGATCGATTTTGAGGATCGTCGATTTCGACGGACTGTTCATCGGCCACACGGTGGTCATCCACAGGGCGCCGGTCTGCGGGTCGATGGCGCCGCGGTAGTTGCCCTGGTCCAGGTTGTAGGTGCGGATGTTGTAGCCGGCCCCTTGTGCGACGGTCGTGCGCCCGATCGGGTCGGCGACGGCGAGCGGAGCAAAGGCGCTGGCGCCCAGCGCGGCGGCGGTGGCGATCGAAAGTGCGGCAGCGTGCACGCGAGTCTGTGAAGTCACGCGCTAAGGCTAGCCTAATGTCGTGCTCGGACTCCAGTCGACCCCTGGCTGATTCTGCGGCTCGGCGAGTCCGACGGACTCAGGCCGACGCTGCCTGACTGAAGTGCTTCACCGTGTCGCTCTTGACGGTGCCGAAGGCGAGTGAGGCGATCGGATTCGACAAGAAGCCGGGCAGCGCGACGCCGCTCATCCGCATGGCGAACTTCCAGACGATGCGGGAGCCGCCGTTGCTGCCGGGGGTGACGGCGGTGAGCTCGCCGAAGTTCTTCAGCCCGGGGATCGACGACGTCTTGCCGTAGAACGCGTGCTTGTAACTGTGCGCGGCCGGATCCTCTTCCCAGATGAAGAACTGCTCGTGCAGCGTGATGCCGCCGGGCGCGAGGTCGGCGGTGCGCGTCGTCTTGTCGTTGTACGGCTCAGGGCTGGTGTAGGTGACCTTCTTGAGGGCGCGGCACCAGTCGAGCGTGTTCTGGCGGGTGAACTCCGACCACACGTAGTCGGGGTCGGCGGGGACCTCCACGTCGATGAGGTAGCGCACGGGCGCCTCGTCGTAGAAGGACTCGCTGGTGATCGGTTGCAGTGAGAACGGCATGACGCCGAGCTTATCGGGCGCTCAGCCGCGCAGGGGCAGTCCCCGCTCGAGCAGGTCGACGGCGTCGAGCAGGCGGGCCCGCGCCTCCTCATGCGTCATCGACGGATCGCCGGCGTTGGCGAGGTGGTACATCACGCCGCTGACCGCCGCGACGAAGACCTGCAGATGGAGATCGTCCGGGGCGACCCCCGTGTACTCGGCGATGAACTCGGTCGCCTCGGAGATCGCCCGCTCGCCCTCGGCCTGATACGCGTCACGCAGGCCCGGATCGCTGTTGATCAGGGCGATGCGGTCGTAGTTCGACGCCCAGTCGTCGGACAGGCCGACGTCGAAGAGGACCGAGATCATCTGCCGCAGCAGGTCGAAGTGCCCCAGCCCGGGCGGGATCGCGGCCAGTGCGGCATCGCGCTCCTGATCGAGGTCGTCGGCGACGATGACCTGTTCCTTCGACTGGAAGTACCGGAAGAAGGTCGTGTGCGAGACGCCGGCTGCCTTGGCGATCTCCTCGACGGTCGTCGCGGAGTACCCGTTGCGCGCGAATAGCTCCATCGCCGCGGTCCGGATGGCGGCGCGGGTGCGGGCCTTCTTCTCGGCCCGCACCCCGCCGTCGATCGAGGTGCTCACGGCTAGGCCTCGGACTCCGAACCCTTGTCCTTGGCCGGCGCCTTCTTCGCGGCAGACTTCTTGGCCGTCGTGCTCTTCTTGGCCGCCGTCTTCTTGGCGGCAGACTTCGTCGCCGTCTTCTTCGCCGCGGTCTTCTTGGCGGCGGTCTTCTTGGCGGACTTCTTCTCCGCGAGGCCGCGGTTGCGGACCGCTTCACCCTCGATGTCGAAGTTCGGCACCAGCTTGTCCAGCCACTTCGGCAGACCCCAGGCGCGGTCGCCGAGCAGGGCGATCGCGGCGGGCACGACGGTCATGCGGATGATGAACGCGTCGAAGAAGATCGCGATCGCCATCGAGAAGCCCATCATCTTCGCCGTTGTGTCCGGCGCCAACATGAAGGCGGAGAACACGCTGATCATGATGATCGCGGCCGACGTGACGACACGGGCGCCGTGGCGATAACCGGCGACGATCGCCTCCTTGGCGGTCATGCCGTGGATGTACTCCTCGCGCATCCGGGTCACGAGGAAGACCTGGTAGTCCATGGCGAGGCCGAACACCACGCCGATCAGGAAGATCGGCAGGAACGACAGGAGCGGCTTGGTGTGGTCGATCAACCCGAGCGAGCCGTCCTGGAAGAACCACACGGTTGCGCCGAACGTCGCCAGCACCGAGAAGATGAAGCCGAGCGTGCCGATCAGCGGCACCCACAGCGACCGGAAGACGCCGATCATGATCAGGAAGGCCAATCCGACCACGACGAGCAGGTAGGGGATCAGCGCCTTGCTCAGCTTGGCGCTCAGGTCGGACATGATCGCGGTCTGACCGCCGACGTGGATCTCGGCGCCGTGCTTGGCGATGATCGGGGACAGCCCACGGATCTCCTCGACCAGTTCGTGCGTCTGATCCGACGAGGCGGCGCTCTTCGGCGTGACCTGGATCAGCGCGGTGTTGGCGGGCTGACCGGGGGCCTTGGCGTTGCCCACCCAGCGGATCGCCTGCGGGTTGACCACGTTCTCGGGCATCAACTGGATGCCGGCGACCGTGGCGTTCGCGCCTTCGTCGACGGTGCCCTTGTCCGCGTGCACGACGACGAAGATCTCGCTGCCGGTGCCTTCGCCGAAGCCGCGCTTGAGCAGCGACTGTGCGGCGACCTCGTCGTCGGAGACGGTGTCCATGCCGAGCTGCATGTGCGACATCGGGATGGCTGCCAGGAGCAGCACGGCCAGACCGCCGACGATGAAGGGGAGGGGTCGCTTCACGATGGCGCGGCCGTACTTGACGCCCAGGGTGTCGTAGTCGTCCGACTCCTCGGCGTGCTTGATCCACGGGATCTTCGGCGCGAAGGCGTACTTTCCGGTGGCGCCGAGCAGCGCCGGGATCAGCGTCAACGCGGCCAGAACCGCGACGAACACGGCGACCGCCGCACCCATACCCATCTGGGTGATCAGCGGGATGCCGATGACCATCAGTGCGGCAACCGCGATCACGACGGTCAGGCCGGCGAACACCACGGCGGAGCCGGCGGTGCCGACGGCGCGCCCGGCAGCGTCGGCGGGGTCTCCGCCGCGGTGCTTCTCGGTGCGGTAGCGCGACACGATGAACAGCGCGTAGTCGATGGAGACGGCGATGCCGAGCATCGTGACGATGCCGGTCGCCGTCTGGTTCACGGTCATGAACTTGGCCGACACCATCAGCAGCATCATCGTGAGGCCGACGCCGACCATGCCGGTGATGAGCGGGATGAAGGCGGCGACGAGCGCGCCGAACGCGACGATCATGACGACGAAGGCGATGGCGAAGCCGATCATCTCGGCCTTGCCGGGTTCTTCCTGGGCCTGCATCACGCCGAGCGTGGCCTGGACCTGCAGGCCATCCTTGCGATGCTTGGCGAGGACCTCGGTCAGCGCCTCCTTGTCGGGCGACTTGATGTCCATCAGGTCGATCTTCTGGTGGACCGAGATCAAGCCGACGCGGCCGTTGTCGCCGAGGACGGTGCTCGCGAGCTGCGGGGCGGCCGCGGCGATGGCCACCGGGCTAGCGATGGTCTGCGGGTCGGCCTTGGGGAGCTTCTTCAGGTCGGCGACCAGCGCGTCGATCTCCGGCGCGTGGTTGGCGAGGGTGTCGGCCGGCTTGTTCTTGTCGGTCGCCAGCACGATGAGGGTGTTGGCCTCGGTCTGCGACTTGGTCAGATCGGGGAAGTACTCCTTCATCTGGGCCATGGCGACGCCGCCGTCGGTGCCGGGCAGGTCGAAGTCCTTGGCGAACTTGGGCTGCAGGGCGCCGAGGAGGCCGGCGAGGATGGCGATGAGGGCGACCCACGCGCCGATCACCCGCCACTTGTGGCGGAAGGAGAAGCGGCCGAGGCGGAACAGGTAGTTCGACATGCCCGCAAGTGTTACTGACTAACACTTTGGCTGCAACCGGAGGAGGTGGATAAGTGGGCGGCATCACCCGTCGACGCCGAGCGTGCCCGGATTCTCGCCGTGCGTTCTCTGTGCACATCTTGGTGTGCTGACAATCTGGTGTGCCTGCACGAGATTTGAAGACGTGCCCGATCGAGTCCGCGGATCCCTGGACTGGGGGACCTATGCGAACTCCTTTGCGTTCCGGTTGTCGCAGGTGCGCAAGCGGCGCGGCCTCACGCAGGAAGCGCTCGCCCACGAAGCCGGGATGCACCGCAACCAGGTCTCGAACCTGGAGCGGGCGCGCAGCAATCGCGAGCCCTACATCTCCGACCCGCAGCTCTCGACCGTCTACCGGCTCGCCGTCGCACTCCGGGTGCCGCCGTCGTACCTGCTGCCCGATCTCGACGGCTTGCTCGACGAGCAGTCGGCGGAGATGACGGCCGGATCGGCGGTCGAGGAGATGCTCGCCGACCGGCTCGGCGAGATCCCCGACTGGTTCCAACACCACCGGGGCCCGCGGCGGCCGTGACTCGGTAAACTTCTGCGGATGACCGAGCGGCAGACGAAGCGCAAGCGCTTTCGGCAAACGCGGCTGAAGGTGCTCGCCGCAGCGCTGGCCGTGGGTTTCGGCATCACCGGCCTCATGGGTTTCGGCATGGTTCGCGGCGACGTGCCGCTGCGGTTCGCGGTCTCCGGCGAGGAGTTCTACGTGTCGGCGTCGTGGGTGGAGCTCGACAACATCGAGGTCTACCCGCGCACGGTCGACACCGCCAACAACGGCAAGGTGCCCACGGTCGTCGCCAAGATCGGCTCGCTGAAGTTGAAGGACCTGTGCCTTGCCATGCCGGCGCCCAATCTGCCGGGGGTGGGCACCTTTGTCCTGGTGGCCGAGGGGTCCGGAGACGGGACGTCGGCCAGCGACCTGATGGTCGACGTCGACCTCCTGGCGGCGACGCCGACGCTGCACGACGTCGTGGTCGGTACCGACGCCGCGGCGCACGATCCCGGCTCCAGCAAACTGGCCACCTCGATCTCGTCTCGGACCGCCGTCGCCGTCGACGTCGGCACCATTGTGCGCGCGATTCGCATCGGCACGGTGTCGGTCAAGGACGTCAAGGTCAAGCTCATGCGCGACACAAAGCATTGCGGACCGCGGCCGTGACCACGCGTCGCCAGCGGTTCCGTGAGTGGCGCCGCCGGCGGCCGTTCGCCGGCGGGGTGTTCCTGCTGCTGTCGGCGGTCTTCCTGGCCCTGCCGGCGATCAACGACTTCAAGATCGGCGACCTGGTGCTGACCGTGTCGACGATCTCCGGCATCTCGACCGTCGTGCTGTCGATCCTGATGGTCCTGTGCGGCATCGCCGCGATCCGGTGGTTGCACACCCGCGTCGTCGTCGGCGTCACGGCGATGGTGGTCGCCATCGTGGCCTTCCCGGCCAGCAACTTCGGCGGCTTCATCATCGGCACCGTCTTCGGCATCATCGGTGCGGCACTGGTCCTGGCCTGGCGGCCGTACCCGGAGGACCGGGATGACGACCGGGATGACGAGGAAGTACCCGACGACGGTGGCCCGGCGGTCCGGCCACACGTCGACGACGACGGTCCAGCGGTCCGGCCGAGCGCCCAGCGCGCCGTCGAGTGAGCTGCGCCGTTTAACAGCGAATCCACAGTCGTCGCTGACCGGTTGCTCACTTTCGCCGCGCACACTGGTCCCATGATCAACTTCACCGCCCGCCCCCGCAGCGTCGATCTCGTCGTCCTCGATGACGTCGCCGCCCGTGCCTACGCGCACAGCCTGCTCGCCGCAGGGGTGCCGTTCGCGGTGGTTGCCGCCCGCGAGTCGTTGCTGCAGCCGTTCGCCGCCGCCGGACACGTGGTGGCCCTCGTCGCCGACATCGACGACCCGGACCAGTTGGCCGGCGTCATCGGCCGCGTCGAGCAGCGCCTCGCTCCGGTCGGGGCGGTTGTCCGCTACCGGGCGGACGTGCCGCCGATGCCGGAGCTGGGCGCCGTGGCCTGACCCGGCGTCTGAGGTGGGCGAACCGCCCGCTAGGTCCCGTCGACGACCGTCCCCTGGTGATAGAGCGCGACCCAGTCGCCGCGACGGCGCTGCCAGATGGTCGCGCGTCGTGTGTGGCGTAACCCCTGGATCAGCGCGTAGGTGAGCAGATAGGTGTCGGGGGAGAGCTCGCGGACGGCGAAGTCCGTCGCCGGACCCGTCTCGTCGGGCTGGTCGGCGGCAAAACGCTCGGCCAGGACCGACCACACGTATTCACGGTCGTAGACGCGGCCGGATGCACCGATCTCGACGAAGTCGGCGGCGGTCTGCCGCTCGAACTCCGCGCGCGTACAGGGCTGGTGAAACAGCGGTTCCCTCGCCGACAACTCGGCGAGTATCCGGGCGTGACGATCAGGCGTGGTAGGGCTCGGCCTTGACGAGGGTGACCTTGACCTGGGCGCCCGACGGCACCGCGTATTCGCGGGTGTCGCCGACCTTGGCGTTGAGCAGGGCGGCGCCCAGCGGCGAGCTAGGCGAGTAGATCTCCAGCTCGTCGGCGGCGCCCTCTTCGCGGGTCGCGATCAGGAAGGTCTCGGTGTCCTTCTTGTCGTCGTCGTAGTAGACGGTGACGACCGAGCCGGGCAGTGCGACGCCGGACTGGGTCGGCGCCTCGCCGACCTTGGCGTTGTTCAGCAGCTCCTGCAGCTGGCGAATGCGGGCCTCCTGCTGGCCCTGCTCCTCGCGCGCGGCGTGGTAGCCGCCGTTCTCCTTGAGGTCGCCTTCTTCGCGGCGCTCGTTGATCTCGGCGGCGATGACCGGACGGTTCGCGATGAGCGCGTCCAACTCGCCCTTGAGGCGGTCGTGCGACTCCTGCGTCAACCAGGTGGTGTCGGCCATGGGGGTACTCCTTCGTCGGTCTGCATCCCGCGCCGCACGCCGCTGTCGGCGGTGTCGCGGGAGGCGGACTCTGTCCTAAATGCAACTGAACACGGCCCCACGTCGGGGGCCGTGTCTTTAGGCAAGCCTACCAGTGAAGGCAGGGCAAGGCACATTCGTTACCGGTTCGTTGCCGCCGTCGCGTCGGTGCCGTAGCTGGGTTCGTTGCGCTTCAACCACCGGCAGACCGCGTAGGTGATCGGCATGACGAGAAGCTCGACGAGGACCTTCCAGACGAACCCGACGACCGTGTACGACAGGTACGACGAGAAGGTCGTGAAGCCCAGCGCCGGGGCGGCGATCGAGCAGAACAGCAGCGTGTCGGCGGCCTCGCCGACCACCGTCGAGCCGAGCAGGCGCGCCCACAGGTGGCGCTCGCCGTGGCGCTCCTTCATCCGGACCAGGACGTAGGAGTTGAGGAACTCGCCGACGAGGTATCCGGCCAGCCCGGCGATCAGGATCTGCGGTACGACGCCGGCCACGGTGTGGAAGGCGCCCTGCAGGTCCTGGAGGTTCGGGTCGCCGCCGGTCGGCAGCCGGTCGGCGAGCCACAGGCAGCCCGATGCGAGCAGCAGCACCCCGAAGCCGAGGCCGATGACCCGGCGCATCGCCCGGAAGCCGTACACCTCGCTGATGACGTCGCCGAGCACGTAGGCCAGCGGGAAGAGGAAGAACGCGCCGTCGGTGGGCAGGCCGTGGATCTGCAGGGGACCCAGGTCGACGTTCAGCCACGACGAGAAGAACACCGCGGGGCGCGAGCCGGTGACATTGCTGATCAGCATCACGCCGACGAACAGGCCGACCAGCAGCGGGAAGTAGCGGCTGCCGGTCGTCGCGAACCGGGCGCGGGTCGTCGGCGCGGTCACTTCGAGTCGATCGCGGTCAGGTACGGCGGGACGGTCGGGCCGCAGCCGTACACCTCGCCGGTGACCGGCTGGCCCGTCGTCCGCAGGGCGGTGCGCACGCCGACCTGGGGTGCGGTGCCCGCCGGGATCAGGACCTCGCGACGGCCGATCTCGCTACCGTCGAGCGCGCGGGCGCGGATGACGCAGGCAACCGGCTTCGACGGGTCGGAGCGCGTGACGGTGAATTGGACGTCGACGGTGTCCGGGCCGGTGACGAAGTACCCGGTGCCCTCGCCGGACACCTCGGGGTTGCCGAATTTGGCGAAGCCGATGGCCGCCAGGCCGATGCCGGCGGCGATGACGAGGCCGGTCAGCATCAGGCCCCACCGTCGCCGCGACATCGGCGATCGCTCGGTCGGGTAGGTGGCGCGGGGTCCGTAGGCGCCCCCGTCGGATGCGTTCACCCGTCCATACCTACCATGAACGCATGGCCCGATTGATGGCGGTTCACGCCCATCCCGACGATGAGTCGAGCAAGGGCGCCGCGACGATGGCGCGCTACGCCGCCGAGGGCCACGACGTGCTGGTCGTGACGCTGACCGGCGGCGAGCGCGGCGACATCCTCAATCCGGCGATGGACCGGCCCGGGATCATTGAGAACATCAAGCAGGTCCGTCGCGACGAGATGGCCGCGGCGGCCGCGGCGCTGGGCGTTCAACAGGTCTGGCTCGGCTTCGAGGACTCGGGTCTGCCCGAGGGCGATCCGCTGCCCCCGCTGCCGGAGGGCTGTTTCGCGACCGTGCCGCTCGAGGAGTCGACCGAGGCGCTGATGCGCGTCGTTCGCGACTTCCGGCCGCACGTGATGATCACCTACGACGAGCACGGCGGCTACCCGCACCCCGACCACATCCGCTGCCACGAGGTCTCGGTCGCCGCCTACGAGCAGTCCGGCGATCCGGAGGCCTTCCCCGAAGCCGGCGAGCCGTGGACCATCAGCAAGCTCTACTACGTGCACGGCTTCCTGCGGAAGCGGATGGTGCTGTTCTCCGAGGAGTTCGCCAAGCACGGCCAGGAGAGCCCGTTCCAGGAGTGGCTCACCAAGTGGGACCCGCGGGCCGGCGACATGATGGGCCGCGTCACCACGCAGGTCGAGTGCGGCGACTATTTCCCGCAGCGCGACGACGCCCTGCGCGCACACGCGACCCAGATAGATCCGAACGGAATCTTCTTCGCAGTACCCTTGGAGTGGCAGCAGCGCTTGTGGCCGACCGAGGAATACGAGTTGGCGCAGACACGGGTGACCACGTCGATCCCTGAGACCGACCTGTTCACCGGGATCGAGGAATGATGAGCCCGACGATCGCACTCGTCGCGACAAACGCCACGATGTTCCTCGCCGCGCCCGGCGACGGCGACACCAAGGGGCCCGAGTTCGGCAAGGCGTCCCCGATCGGCCTGCTGGTCATCCTGGTGCTGCTCGCCGGCACCGCGCTGCTCATCCGCTCGATGAACAACCAGCTGCGCAAGCTGCCCGAGTCCTTCGACACCGAACACCCCGAGGCCGACCAGGCCTTCGACGAGGGCACCGACAAGGTCAGCATTCCCGACGACGTGCAGGATTCCGACGCGTCGACTGCCGCGTCGCCGGACAAGTAACCCGCGGTGGCCAACCGCCTCACCGCCGCCACCAGTCCGTACCTGCGCCAGCATGCGGACAACCCTCTTCGCTGGGGCCATTTGAGACGTGTCCGCGGAATGGTCGCCTCAGCGGCTTGCCTCGACCGATGACCGCGATGGTCCGCGCCAGCACGGTCACCCTTGCGGAGCCTACTCATGGGAGATGTCTGCATCGGACCTTTCGGTCGGTTGGAAGGCCCATTTGACTACGTCTCATAGCAGCTGACTCCTGCTCATCCTTAAGGATGGCCGCGATGACAACAATTGGGCCGCCGCGCAGTGTCGGATACGCACGGCAGGATAGATCTGTGACGACGACGATGGAGGCGATCCTGCGTGAGCGAAGGTAAACAGTGGATTACAGCCGAGGTTGAACTTCCGCAGGAGCTTCTGGACGCCCACGCCGAGGGACGCGTCGTGTTCTTCGTCGGCGCCGGAGCGTCGTGCGCTGCACCCTCATCGCTCCCACTGTTCGAAGAGCTGGCCATGCTCTTGGGCGGCGAGGCGAACGAGCCTTACGTGAAGCCTCCCGGCGGTGCTGGCGAGCCGCTCGATCGCTTCTTGGGCGGGCTGACAGATCTTACGCCGCCTTACGCAGTCCATGAGCGGGCGCACGCGGCACTGACGCCAGCGACGTCTCTGCCGAATGATTGGCACGACGCGATCGTCCGGTTGGCGGCTGCGTACGGCCATCCCCGGATCGTTACGACCAACTTCGACGATCACCTTGATGCTGCCGCACTGGCCGCCGGTGTTCACTTCTCCGACAAATGGATCGGTCCTGCCGTGCCGCTCGGCAACGCCGTGAGCGGTCTCGTGCACCTTCACGGATCGGTCACCAGAGGACACGAGGAACTTATCCTCACCGACAAGGATCTCGGGCAGGCATACCTATCGGAGGCATGGGCCACGCGCTTCCTGCTAAAGCTCTTCCAGGACTACGTGGTGGTCTTTGTCGGTTACGGCCTGACCGATCCGACCATGCGTTACTTGACGCTGGGCCTGCCATCGGGAGCCTCGCTCTATGCCTTTGAGCAAACATCAAGAGCATGCGATCCAGACTGGACACGCTTGGGAGTCACCACGATCCCGTTCGGGGAGGATTTCGACACGGTGCCAAAGGCGTTGAACGCTTGGAACACCCGCGCCCGGATGGGGCAGCTTGACCATCGATCACAGGTCGAGACGCTGGTTTACGGGGGCACCACGCTTACTCCAGTCGCCCGCGACTATCTGGTGGCCCGAGTTGGTACAGCCGAGGGCGCCCGTGACTTCGTACACGCCGTGGATGAACTCACCGAGCCAGGTGCAAAGGTCGAGTGGCTCGGGTGGGCAGAGGGGCATCCTGCTTTCCGAGAGCTTTTTGCTCAGCGCGAGGTTTCCGAGGCCGCTGCGGTCCTTGGCGACTGGTTCCTGCACGACTTCATGTCATCTCCTGACCTTCATGGCACCGCCTTTCGGACTCTGGAGCGGCTTGGTCAGAAGCTCTCGGATCACCTCTTCCGGCGCGCTTGTTTCGCGACCTGGAGGCTTGATGAGAAGGACGCTGTCGTAGCGGAGAGGTGGCGTGCGTTCCTGGCCACCTCAGTCCTGGGTCAATCGGTACCTCTCGATCGTGACCTCCTGCTCCCGTTCCTGCAAGACCTAACAGTCCGTGGTCCGGCGACCCTCCGATCGGTGCTGCGTCCCTACCTCAAGCTCAAGCCCCTATTGTTCTTTGGTGACGCGGATGCCACGAACGCGCTGCCAGACGCGAAGATCGAGTGGGCAGCTGACGAGCACACGCTCACACTGCACCTTCTGCGCGCCATCGCGGATGCGCCGGCAGCGGATAGTCGCTTGGGAGGAGTGCTCGTAGAATCGCTCATGGCGGCCTACGACTTGCTCCTTGCCTATCACGGAGACCGGAGTTGGGACCCGCTCTCTCGCGACCGTTCAGCCATCGAGCCACATGGCCAAGATGACGTGCGGGAGCCCCTCGACGCGCTTGTTGACGCCCTCCGCGACTACGGCGTAAAGGCGATCGCTGTCAGGCCCAATCTCGCAGATCTGTGGTGGGAGCGGGAGCATGCCCTATTCCAGCGCCTCGCTCTCCACTTGATCGTGGCTGACAGTTCGCGGTCAAACGATGACAAGTTGGAGTGGGCGCTTTCGCGAACAGGCCTTTATCCGGATCATGCAAAACACGAACTCTTCCGACTTCTCGCAGGTGCCTTGCCCGGAGCCTCCGCAGAGATGCGGGCTCGGGTTCTCGCTGCAGTAGACGTCGGTCCCGATTATCGAGACGATCTCGAGGGTCGAGATCTGCACGTTTCATATGTGAAGTACAACCTGCTGGTATGGCTCGTGATGTCCGTGCCTGATTGGACGGAAGCTGCCGACGCTTTGGCCGTGGTCCAAGGGGAGAATCCTAGTTTCGGGCCGAGGGAGCATCCGGACTTTGACATTTGGATGTCAGGAGGGGTGTGGGGAGGGAAGCTTCCGTTAGCGCCGGAGGACTTCATTGCCCTGCTAGCAGAGAGTGCCAGCACTGCCGTGGACAAATTGCTTGAACCTGACTACGCCGAGCATCGTTTCGAGGATCCCACTTGGGATGACGCACTTAGACTCGTCCGTCAGACAATTTGCGAGCGTCCGGGACTTGGACTTTCGCTATGGATCGAGATCCAGACACGCGGCGACCTCGGTGAGCGTGCCGAAGACCTTCTCCGCGCGACAGTTTCGGGTTGGACCAGCGCCGATCTAGGCGACAACGGCGAGAAGATCCTCGAACGCGTCGCGTCGCTCGCTAGTGACCCCGTCAGCGCGCATGACATCGGACGCTTTCTTCTCGAGCAAATCGAGCGTCAAATCGAAACCGACGAGACTCCGACGTTAGCCGCGATGCGTGCCGTTGCTGGCACCCTCTGGAACAAGCAGAACGAACAGTTCTCGCACAACCACGACAACCTGATGTCGGCTGCGCCGTTGTTTCTCAACTCCTGGCCCGGCTTTCTTGCCCAGTACTGGCCACAGGAGATCGATCGCCGGTGGCGTCACAACCGTGACAACTGGGGCGGTCTCAACGTGGAGGAGCGCGATGCGCTCGCAGGCCTGCTCTCCGGGCCTCGTCCCACACTTGATGCGACGCAACCCGCTATCGCGCGGGTACTCCAGTTCCTCTTTGCAGCAGATGAGGGCTTCGCGACCGACTATGTCCTGCCGCTCTTCAGCGAAAAGGACTCGGCTGTCTTGGCCTGGCACTCGTATCTGCACTCCCCGCGTTGGGATGACAAGCTTCTTGCTGCCGGCCTTCTCACCAGCCTGAATGAACAGTGGGAACGGCTGGATCAACTCGGCGACCGAGGGCATCGGCAACGGTTCTTTGGCCTTGTCACTGCCATCGTGTCATGGGCGGGTATCGACGCAAGGGCAAGGCGCGCGCTGCTCACTCAGACCGTCATTGCCGCGAATGGCGCACACTCGACCGACTTTGCTGCGACCATCTGCCGGTTCCTAGCTGAGGAGTCCGTCGAGGGTGCGCAGATTTGGGACCGGTGGCTGCGCCAGCATCTGATTGAACGCTTCAGTGGAGTGCCGCGCACTGCAGCACCGGGCGAGCTTGCTTGCTGGGCCGATGTCGTACCGCATCTCGACGAGTGCATTCCCGAGGCTGTGGCACTACTTAGTGGGCGAGGAATCGGGCTCGACGATGAGTGGTTCACACCTGAGATCCCAGAAGCGACTCTTCATTCCCACGGCGCAGACCTGGTAGCGCACTTCGCCGAGCGGCTTACCGCCACAACGACCGAGTCAGTGGTACTCGCCCATCACGTACGCAAGCTGGTGATCCAGTTTCGTGATGTGTTGGGCGAAAAACTTGTACATCCGCTCATAGAAGCGGCTCGGGAAGCAGGTTTAGCGGATGGTGATCCGATCGATGACAATCTTGAGTAGGGGGGATCTCGAGACACTTGGGCCTCACGTATGCGGGTCAGAATCTGAACGTCCGAGCTCGAATGACGGGCGCGTGGCGCGCAGCGTCCACGCTGCGGATGAGCAGCGCCTCCCGTCCCAGGGAGTTGCTAGAAGCGTCCCATTGGTGACACCCGGGGGGCGTCCGTCTAATGAAGTAAGTAGTAGCCTCGCAGAATCCGATGGCACACGATCTGCCCGCGCTCAGGGTGTCGATCCGGGTCCCGAAGCGATGATCGCGTGTCCCCGCTGTCAGCGAGGCGCGACGGCCATTTCGCTACGCTGAGTATGTGGGAGTCACGTCGGACTCCCGGGAAATCCGCATCGTGCACGACGAGACTCAAAGTGATGCGCGTGACGCTCGTCAGGAGTCAGAGAAGTGGCCAACCGCCTCGCCGCCGCCACCAGTCCGTACCTGCGCCAGCATGCGGACAACCCCGTCGACTGGTGGGAATGGTGCGACGAGGCTTTCGCCGAGGCCGCCCGCCGCGACGTCCCCGTACTGCTGAGCGTCGGCTACGCCGCCTGCCACTGGTGCCACGTGATGGCGCACGAGACCTTCGACAACCCGGCGCTCGCCGCGCAGATGAACGACGGCTTCGTCTGCATCAAGGTCGACCGCGAGGAACGCCCCGACATCGACGCCGTCTACATGAACGCGACGATGGCCATGACCGGCCAGGGCGGCTGGCCGATGACCTGCTTCCTCACCGCCGGCGGCGCGCCGTTCTACTGCGGCACCTACTACCCGCCGACGGCCCGCGGCGGGCAGCCCGGCTTCGGCGATGTGCTCGCGGCCATCATCGAGACGTGGACCGACCGCCGCGACGAGATCGACCGCGTCGCCGAGCAGGTCCAGAATCATCTCGCGCAGACCGCCGCGGGACTGCCCGGCGCGACCGTCCCCGTCGACGACGCGCTCGCCCGCTCGGCCGTGGCATCGCTGATCGGCGACGAGGATCCGTTGTACGGCGGCCTGGGCAACGCCCCGAAGTTCCCGCCGTCGTCGGCGATGCTGGCGCTGTCCCGCCACGAGGAGCGCGTTGGCTCTCCCGAAGCCGCCGACGTGGTGAATCGCGCGGCGGTCGCCATGGCCCGCGGCGGCATCTACGACCAGCTTGCCGGCGGCTTCGCCCGCTACGCCGTCGACCAGGCGTGGGTCGTGCCGCACTTCGAGAAGATGCTCTACGACAACGCGCTGCTGTTGCGCGTCTACGCCCAGATCGCGCGCGGCGACGGTCCGGTGCGCGAACTGGCCGCGCGGGTCTGTGCGGAGACGGTGGCCTTCCTCGACGAGTCGCTGGGCACTCCTTATGGCTTCGCCTCGTCGCTCGACGCCGACACCGACGGGGTGGAGGGCGCCACCTACGTGTGGACCCCCGC
The DNA here is from genome assembly GCF_047602025.1 of Gordonia sp. (in: high G+C Gram-positive bacteria). Classification (GTDB taxonomy): domain Bacteria; phylum Actinomycetota; class Actinomycetes; order Mycobacteriales; family Mycobacteriaceae; genus Gordonia. The sequence continues at coordinate 800,811 of NZ_JASGII010000001.1, forward strand.
ACAGCTCATCGAGGTACTCGGCCCCGCCGACGGGACGTGGGCGGCCGAAACCTTCGGCGTCACCGCGGCGGGCACCTTCGAGGAGGGGGCGTCGACGCTGCAGATTGTCCGCCCGCCGGAGGACACCGAGCGGCACGAGCGGATCGTCGCGGCATTGCGCAACGCGCGCGACCAGCGTCCGCAGCCCGCGCGCGACGACAAGGTCGTGACCGTGTGGAACGCCCTCGCCATCACCGCGCTGGTCGAGGCGGGTATCGGCCTGGGTCGGCCGGAGTGGGTCGAGCGGGCCGCTTGGTGCGCCGACCAGCTCGTCGGCCGCCACATCGTCGACGGTCGGTTGCGCCGCGCCTCGCTGGACGGAGCGGTGGGGGAGCCGGCCGCCATCCTCGACGACCATGCCGCCCTCGTCGTCGCACTGCTGTCGCTGTATGCGGCGACGGGTGCGGAGCGGTGGCGTCGTGCGGCGGTAGACCTGCTCGACACGGCCATCGAGGTGTTCGCCGATCCGGCCGAGCCCGGCTCGTGGTTCGACGCCCCGGCCGATGGCGGGCTGATCGTCCGCCCGCGCGATCCGGCCGATGGCGCGACGCCGTCCGGGTCGTCGTTGATGGCCGAAGCCCTGCTGCTGGCGTCGATGCTGGCCGAACCCGATGTCGCCGGTCGCTACGGCGAGCTCGCCGCGCAGACCCTGGCCCGCGCCGCAGTCCTGCTCGACCGCGCGCCGCGTGCGGCCGGACACTGGTTGGCGGTCACCGAGGCGTTCCTGGGCGGTCCGCTGCATGTCACGGCGTCGTCGCCGGAGATGCTCGAGCTGGCCCGCGCGGCCGCTCCGGGGTACGCGGTGGTCACCGCGGCGGGGGAGTCCGGCTTCTCCGCCGACCAGCCCGCGGGCACGGTCCTGGTCTGCCGCGGGACCACCTGCTCGCTGCCGCTGACCGATCCCGACGAGATCCGTCGCCAGGTTCGTCCGCGATAGCTGTCGTCGAGGGCGTATTGCCGCCCGCGTCGACTATTTCGGGCGAAGTTGGTACCGTGGCCGACGTGAACATCACCGTGCGCGCGTATTGGCGCTTTCCCTTGGGCTCCGAGCCTGTGGTGAAGCGGTAGTTTCGCGCGCACATTCCACATCCGGAGCCCCGAGCAGCGACCATCTGGTTGCTGCTCTCTTGTTTTTCCAGGGCTCCGACGCGGGGCCCGTGACGGTACCCACGCGAGAGGCAGAACAGTGACCACCACCCCCGATGTGAATGTGGCCGAGACGACGACGTCTGATCGGCGCATCAAGGCCTTCCGGCCGATTCCCACTCCCGACGCGCTGCGCAGCGAACTGCCGCTCACCGCGCGGCGGGCGATCGCGGTCCAGCGCGACCGCGACGAGATCGCCGACATCCTGGCCGGCCGCGACGACCGGCTGATCGTCGTCGTCGGACCGTGCTCGATCCACGACCCGGTCGCCGCCGTCGACTACGCGCGCCGGCTGGCGCCGCTGGCCGACGAGTACGCCGACCGCCTGAAGATCGTGATGCGTGTGTACTTCGAGAAGCCGCGCACCACCATCGGCTGGAAGGGCTTGATCAACGACCCGGGCATGGACGGCAGCTACGACGTCGAGCGCGGTCTGCGCACCGCGCGGGCGCTGCTGCTCGACATCATCGACCTGGGTCTGCCCGTCGGCTGCGAGTTCCTGGAGCCGAACAGCCCGCAGTACATCGCCGACGCCGTCGCGTGGGGCGCCATCGGCGCGCGCACCACCGAGTCGCAGGTGCACCGCCAGCTCGCGTCGGGCCTGTCGATGCCGGTCGGGTTCAAGAACGGCACCGACGGCAATGTGCAGGTCGCCGCCGACGGGGTGAAGGCGGCTGCGGCCCAGCACGTGTTCTTCGGCCTCGACGACTTCGGCAACGGCGTCGTCGTGGAGACCGCCGGCAACCGCGACTGCCACATCATCTTGCGCGGCGGCACCCACGGCCCCAACTACGGCGCCGACGCGATCGCCGACGCCGTCGCCGTGCTGGACAAGGCCGGGCTGCCGACCAAAGTCATGCTCGACGCGTCGCACGCGAACTCGGGCAAGGACCACGTGCGCCAGGCCGAGGTCGCCAAGGAGATCGCCGCGCTCGCGGCGTCGGGCGCGCCGATCAGCGGCGTCATGCTGGAGAGCTTCCTGGAGCCGGGCGCGCAGTCGCCCGACGCCGAGGACCTCGTCTACGGCAAGTCGGTCACCGACAAGTGCATGGGCTGGGAGGCCACCGAAGAGGTGCTCGCCGCGCTCGCGGGCAAGTAGCTCAGAGGTCGAGCTTGGTCCACTCGTGGTCGGCGATGGCCGCGGGTCCGCCATCGAGCCAACCGAGCATGATCTGCGCGACGACGATGGCGTCGGGCGTGTTCGTCGCGAAGTGCCGATCGGCTGAGCCGTCGCGGTACTCGACCGCGAAATCGTTGTCGGCCAGGCGCTTGGTCTGCACGTAGACGTTGTCGCCGGTCTCGACGATGAGGTAGTTGTCGACGCGCAGCCGCGCGACGAGGTGCTCGACGACCCGGGGCGTGATGGTCGGGATCTCGCCGTCGTAGGAGGAGATGATCAGGCCCGGGCGGCTCTCGCGGGGATCGAGGATCATCTCGTTTTGCGGGTCGTAGACGCCCATGCCGGCGGCGAACGCCTCCTCGACGACGACCGCGCGGGCCTCGTCGATCTTGCTGTACGGGGACGGCACGAACACGCTGTCGCCGTTGGCCTCCAGCGGCGCGATCGAGAGGAACGACCCCTCGTCGGTGTCGGGACACCGCGCGGTGATCTTCGCGGCGACCGACGTCGCGGGTTCGGCGCCGCCGGGCAGGTCGAACTGTTCGTTTGTGTGCGCCTGGGCCGCGTCGACGTCGCCGCAGGACTCGACGGGCAGGATGTAGTGGTCATAGCTCACGCCGACCACCGTAGCGCTCAGCGCAGGAGCAGCAGCCAGATCGCGATGTAGTGGGAGAGCGCGGCGACGACGGTGCAGGCGTGGAAGAACTCGTGGTGCCCGAAGGTGTTCGGCCACGGGTTGGGCCAGCGCAGCGCGTAGAGGATCGCGCCGCCGCTGTAGAGGACGCCGCCGAGTACCAGCAGTGAGATGATCAGCCAGCCGGAGTACTGGATCAGCGTCGTCGCCTCGGCGATGATCACCCAGCCCAGGCCGATGTAGAGGGCGACGCCGAGCCAGCGCGGCGCGTGCGGCCACACGATCTTGAGCGCCATGCCGGCCAGGGCCCCGCCCCACACGATGCCCAGCACCCACCACCGCGTCGGGTCGGGGAGGGCCAGGTAGCAGAACGGGGTGTAGGACCCGGCGATGAACAGGAAGATCATCGAATGGTCGGCCCGCTTCATCAGCAGCGCCGCGCGTTCGGACCCCCACTTGTGCCGGTGATAGGTCGCGCTGATGGTGAACAGCCCGAAGACGGTGATGCCGTAGACGGTGCAGGCCATTGCGGCGCCGAAGCCCTTGAGCTGGGCGGCGCCGGTGATCAGTGCGGCGACGGCGACCGTCGAGATCCACGCCGAGTATTGGTGGATCACGCCGCGCATGGCCGGTTTGAACACCAGGTGTGCCGGAGTCGGGATGTCGGACTGCATATAACCTACGGTACCGTAGGTTACCTTCGGGTTCGACGGTTTCGTGGCGGAGTTCACGACGGCCGTGCCGGGGGCCAAGGTCACCGACCGGGGGCGATCTTCTGGCAGCGGGCGTATTCTGAATCGCGATGAAACTCATTCCCGAAACACTGCGTGGTCCGATGTACGCCGTGTACGAACGACGGCTCGCGCAGCTGTTGGATCGGGAACGCCTGCCCAAACACGTCGCGATCATCTGCGACGGAAACCGGCGGTGGGCGCGGGAGGCGGGGTTCGAGGACGTCAGCCACGGCCACCGCGTCGGGGCCGCGCGCATCGCCGACATGCTGTCGTGGTGCGAGGAGCTGGGCATCGGGACGGTGACCATCTACCTGCTCTCGACGGAGAACCTGCAGCGGCCGTCGGAGGAGCTCGACGCGCTGATGGAGATCGTGCCCGACATCGTCGACGAGATCTCCACCCCGGCGCGCGACTGGCGGGTCCGCCTCGTCGGCAACATCGACCAGCTGCCGGCTGTCGCGGCACAGCGCCTCAAGACCGCCGCCGACCGCACCACCGGCCACGGCGACCGCCTCAACGTCAACGTCGCCGTCGGCTACGGCGGGCGCCAGGAGATCGTCGACTCGGTGCGCGACCTGTTGACCGAACACCTCGCGGCCGGCGACACCGGTGACCAGCTCGTCGAGGCCGTCACCGTCGATGCGATCGACCGCAACCTCTACACCAAGGGCCAGCCCGACCCCGATCTCGTGATCCGCACGTCGGGGGAGCAACGGCTGTCCGGCTTCCTGCTCTGGCAGAGCGCGTATTCGGAGATCTGGTTCACCGACGCCTACTGGCCCGAGTTCCGCCGCGTCGACTTCCTGCGCGCCCTGCGCGACTTCGGTGCGCGGAATCGCCGATTCGGGCGCTAGCGGCGAAACTGCTGGTCGGGGCAGTAGATTGGCCCTATGTACGACGACGCCGATGAGCGCGAGGCCGACACGGGCGCCGGCGACTTCGAGTTCGAGCGCAAGTTCCTGCTGCGCGGGCTGCCCGCCGAGGCGGCCGCAGATCCCTCGCCCCGCCTGATCGTCCAGGCCTACGTCTTCGCCGAGGACGGCTTCGCGGTGCGCGTGCGCATCAGCGGCCCGGTCGGCGACATCGACCTGCACGCCCCGCCCAGCGAACTGGCCGACGCGTTGACGACCGCCGACGAATCCGTCGGCACCCTCGGTGTGAAGGGGCCGGCCAACTCGGGCACGCGCTACGAGGCCGAGCGCGAGATCGACCAGCTGGTCGCCGGTTCGATCGCGGCCCGCTCGTCGTCGCTGATCGCCAAGGTCCGCTACAGCGCCTGGCTCGGCGAGGACGGCTGGCACATCGACCGCTTCCTGGCCGACAATGCGCCGCTGATCATCGGCGAGGTCGAGCGGGCGCGTCCGGTCACCGACCTGGCGATCCCCGACTTCTGCCTGACCGAGGTGTCCGAGGACTCGCGCTTCGGCAACGAGTACCTGGCCCACCACCCGTTCCCCGGGTGGGCCGCCGAGTTCGCCGACGAGTACCGCTTGCTCGGCCCCGGCTTCATGCAGACACTGGGGGAGAACCGGTTTGGTGAGTGAGGGAGAGCGTATGAAGATCGTCGTCATCGGATCGACCGGCACCATGGGTGCCCTGGTGTGCAACCAGCTCGGCGAGCGCGGCCACGAGGTCGTCGAGGCCTGCCGCGCCACCGGCGTCGACGCGCAGAGCGGTGCCGGTCTGGCCGCTGCCGTCGACGGTGCCGACGTCGTCATCGACTGCCTCAACAACATCACGACGTCGTCGTCGAAGGCGAAAAAGTTCTTCGGCGCCGCGGCACGCAACATCGGCGAGGCGGCCAAGGGCGTCGGCGCACGGGTCGTCTGCCTGTCGATCTGCAACGCCACCGAGCCGACGGTGAACCGTCGCTACGGCTACTACCAGGGCAAGGCCGAGCAGGAAGCGGCGTACCGCGAGATCCTCGGCGATCAGGTGACCGTGGTGCGCACGACGCAGTGGTACGAGCTCGCCGACACGATCACCGACCAGATGTCACTCGGGCCGATCGCCGTCCTGCCGCACATGCTCACCGCGCCGATGGCGGCGTCCGACGGGGCGGTGGTCATCGCCGACGCCGCGGACGGTTCCGGGTACCGGGGCAAGCCGGTCGTCGAGGTGAAGGGGCCGCAGGAACTCGACCTCGTCGATGTCGCGCGCGCATCGCGCAAGGCCCGGGGCGTGCGCGGGGCGCTGATCCCGATCCGCTTCGGCGGCAAGGCGTTCCGCGACGGCGGGTTGATTCCCGAACACCCCGACGTCGTCACGGCGATGACGCTCGAGCAGTGGCTGCGCGCCAAGCACGCATGATCGATTGCAGTTCGGTCCGCTAACCGAACCGAATCGCAAGAGATTTCAGAGCTTGCGCAGACGCACCCGGTTGATCGAGTGGTCGGAGTCCTTGCGCAGCACCAGGTCGGCGCGCGGACGCGTCGGGAGGATGTTCTCCACCAGGTTCGGGCGGTTGATCGTCGTCCAGATGTCCTTGGCGGCGGTCGTCGCCTGCTCGTCGTTGAGGCTCGCATAGGAGTGGAAGTGCGAGTTCGGGTCGGCGAAGGATGTCGTCCGCATCTGCAGGAACCGCGAGATGTACCAGCGTTCGATGTCGGAGGTCTTCGCGTCGACGTAGACCGAGAAGTCGAACAGGTCCGACACCATCAGCGTCGGTCCGGTCTGCAAGACGTTCAAACCCTCGACGATGAGGATGTCCGGCTGGCGGACGTAGTGCTTGACGTCGGGGACGATGTCGTAGGTCAGGTGCGAGTACACCGGTGCGGTGACCTCGTGCGCCCCCGACTTCACCTCGGTGACGAAGCGCAGGAGTCCGCGTCGGTCATACGACTCGGGGAACCCCTTGCGGTGCATGATGCCGCGGCGCTTGAGCTCGCGCGTCGGGTAGAGGAAACCGTCGGTGGTGACCAGGTCGACCTTCGGGTGCGTGTCCCACCGGGCGAGCAGCGTGGCCAGCAGGCGGGCGGTGGTCGACTTGCCGACGGCGACGCTGCCGGCGATGCCGATGACGAACGGCACCTGGCGCGAGGTCTGCAGCTCGCCGAGGAAGGTCGACGTCGCGGCGTAGAGGCGCTGGCGGGCGGCCACGCGCAGGTGGATCAGACGCGACAGCGGCAGGTAGACGTCGGCGACCTCGGCGAGGTCCAGGGGCTCGCCCAGACCGGCGAGCGCGTCGAGCTCGCCCTGGGTCAGGACCATCGGCGTGGACTCGCGCAATTCGCGCCACTGCCGACGGTCGAGCTCCAGATACAGACTGGGATCGCGCCCCGATGATCGCTTCACCGGTGCGCCCCCAGCGCTGCGCAATTACCGGACGGCATTGACCAAGCGTATTTCCCCGCCGCCTCGCCCCGCCACGCGGGCGGCCAGTGTGTGGAAAGCTCGGCAGGGTGAGCACTACCGCCGACGAGGAGATCGTCACCGAGTACCTGCGCCTCGGCCTCGCCTTCGACTTGCTCGAAGACGGCTTCGTCGACGCCTATACCGGTGACCCTGCGCTGCGGGCGCAGGTGCGGGACGAGGGCGCCCCGGACCCGTCCGCACTGGCCCGCCGGGCGGTCGCCCTGCGCGATCAACTGCCCGGCTCGCTGCCCGCCGACCGTGCCGAGTTCATCCGCTCGCACCTGACCGCGCTGGAGTGCTCGGCGCGCAAATTCGCCGGCGAACAGATCGGCTTCGTCGACGAGGTGCGCGCCTACTTCGACGTTGACATCGCCCCGCAAGACCCCGAGGTGTACCGCCAGGCGCACCGCGAATTGGCCGCGGCACTCGGCGTCGCCGACGATCCGGCCACCCTGCGCGACGCGTACCGCGCCTACCGTCGGGCGACCGAGATCCCCGCCGACCGCCTCGGCGACTGCGTCACCGCCTTCGCCTCCGCCCTGCGCGACGAGGTGCGCAAGACCGTCGACCTGCCGATCGAGGAGACGGTCGAGTTCGAGATCGTCTCCGATCAGCCGTGGTCGGGCTTCAACTACTACCTCGGCGACTACCGCTCGCGGGTGGCCATCAACACCGACGTCCCGCAGCAGCTGTCGGCGCTGCCGCACCTGGTCGCGCACGAGGCGTATCCCGGCCACCACACCGAGCACTGCCGCAAGGAGAAGCTCCTCGTCGGCGGCGGGCAGGGCGAGCAGACCATCTTCCTGGTCAACACCCCGCAGTGCCTGATGGCCGAGGGTCTGGCCGACCACGCGCTGCGCGCCGCCATCGGACCGGACTGGCCGCTGTGGGCCGAGACGATCTACGCCGACCTCGGACTGCGCTTCGACGCCCACCGGGCGACCGCGGTCGGGGAGGCGACGGCCGGGCTGCTCAACGTCCGCCAGGACGCCGCGCTCATGCTGCACGACCGGGGAGCCGACCCCGACGAGGTGGCCGGATTCCTCGCGCAATGGCTGCTCGTCGGCGACGACCGGGCCCGCCAGATGCTGCGCTTCCTCACCTCGCCGCTGTGGCGCGCGTACATCAGCACCTACGTCGAGGGCTACCGGCTGCTGGGGGACTGGATGGGCGACGGGCCCGACCGCGCCGAGCGCTTCGGCCGCCTGCTCGACGAACCGCTGACCCCGGCGCAGTTGCGGGCGGAGTTGGCCCACTAAACTCGCCGCTATGGCTAAGGCGAACGACGCAACGTCGGTGAACAACATGTCCCTGGCGGAGCTCGACCCGGACGTCGCCGCGGCGATGAACGGCGAGCTCTCCCGTCAGCGCGACACCCTGGAGATGATCGCGTCGGAGAACTTCGTGCCGCGCGCGGTGCTGCAGGCACAGGGCAGCGTGCTGACTAACAAGTACGCCGAGGGCTACCCGGGCCGTCGCTACTACGGCGGCTGCGAATACGTCGACGTCGTCGAGGACATCGCCCGCGACCGCGCCAAGGAGCTGTTCGGCGCCGAGTTCGCCAACGTCCAGCCGCACTCGGGCGCACAGGCCAACGCCGCGGTCCTGATGACCCTGATGGAGCCGGGCGAGACCCTGATGGGCCTCGACCTCGCCCACGGCGGACACCTCACCCACGGCATGCGCCTGAACTTCTCGGGCAAGCTGTACGAGAACGTCTTCTACGGCGTCAGCAAGGAAGACTTCCGCGTCGACATGGACGAGGTGCGCAAGCTCGCCCTCGACACCAAGCCGAAGGTCATCTGCGCCGGCTGGTCGGCCTACCCGCGCACCCTCGACTTCGCCGCCTTCCGCGAGATCGCCGACGAGGTCGGCGCCAAGCTGTGGGTCGACATGGCCCACTTCGCCGGACTCGTCGCCGCCGGGCTGCACCCCAACCCGGTGCCGCACGCCGACGTCGTCTCGACCACCGTCCACAAGACCCTCGGCGGCCCCCGCTCGGGACTCATCCTCGCCAAGAAGGACTACGCCAAGAGCCTCAACTCGTCGGTGTTCCCCGGCCAGCAGGGCGGTCCGCTGATGCACGTCATCGCGGGCAAGGCCGTCGCGCTCAAGGTCGCCGGCACCGAGGAGTTCAAGGCGCGCCAGCAGCGCACCATCGCCGGCGCCCAGATCCTCGCCGAGCGCCTCACCGGCTCCGACGTCGCCGACGCCGGCGTCTCGGTCCTCACCGGCGGCACCGACGTCCACCTGGCGCTGGTCGACCTGCGCAACAGCCCGCTCGACGGCCAGCAGGCCGAGGACCTGCTGCACGAGGTCGGCATCACGGTCAACCGCAACGCGGTGCCGTTCGACCCGCGGCCGCCGATGGTCACCTCCGGTCTGCGCATCGGCACCCCGGCGCTGGCCACCCGAGGCTTCGGCGACAAGGAGTTCGCCGAGGTCGCCGACATCATCGCGACGGCCCTCGCCGCCGGCACGTCGGCCGACACGTCGGCCCTGCGGGGGCGCGTGTCCAAGCTCGCGCTGGACTTCCCGCTGTACGACGGCCTCGAGCAGTGGGGATTGATGAGTCGGGTCTGACACCGGGTATCCTCTAGGGCGTGAGTCTCCTAGAAACCGATGACCTTGTCGTAGCCCTGGAAAAGGCCCTCCCCGAGCTGGCGGAGGAGCACCAGGTCAACGCAGTCCAGTGGCAGCCCCACGAATGGGTGCCGTGGAGCCAGGGCCGCAACTTCGCGTTCCTCGGCGGCGAGGACTGGAAGCCCGAGGACAGCAAGACATCCGACGAGGTGCGCGCCGCGCTGCTGGCGATCCTGCTCCTCAAGGACAACCTGCCGTCGTACCACCGCCTGCTGGCCATGTACTTCCCGGCCTTCTCCGACTGGCGCCAGCTGGTCGGCGTCTGGACCGCCGAGGACAACCGCCACGCGATCGTGCTGCGCGACTACCTCGTGGTGACCCGCGCGTTGGACCCGGTCGACGCCGAGAACCGTCGCCGCATCCACGTCGAGCAGGGCTACCGCCAGCACGAGGAGGACGTCCGCGACCTCACCCCGATGGAGGTCCTCGCACTCCTGGGCGTGCACGAGGTGCAGACCGCCGCCTTCGTCGAGAAGCTGCGCGCCAAGGTCGACGACAAGGTCCTGAACCAGATCCTGGAGAAGATCGCCGTCGACGACCGGGCGCAGGCCAAGTACTTCATCAGCTTCCTCGGCGCCGGCATCGTCGCCGACGCCGATGCGACCGTGACCGGCATCGACTGGGCGCTGTCCCACATCGACCCGATCGGCGCCGACATCGCCGACTTCGAGGAGCAGCGCAAGCTGTTCGCCGACTACGAGGACGAGAGCACCTACGCGCAGATCGCCAAGGAGATCGTCGACGGGATCAAGCTCGAGAGCGTCGACTGCACCTCCGACGAGGCGAAGGCCGCCAAGGAGCGCATCCTCGCCATGGCCGCCAAGGCCTGATTCGGGCGCAAACCCAACAGTTCGGGACAAACCCCGCACCGCAACGGTGTGGGGTTTGTCCTTTTCTGCGGGGTTTGGGTGGCCGCCGGGAGTTTCCACAAAGTTCACACGACGCGCGGCGCGCCACCGTTGTTCGTCGTTTTCGCGGCGTAGCGTCGCAAGCGATGGGCCGCAGGGGAAAGCGACCCATCCGGGAGGTCCGAATACGTGGAGAGTGCTTTCACGAGGGGACCGGCCCCGGTCCTCGGCCAGGGCTGCTGACCAGCAGCGACGGCGCGGATCGACCGGTCACCAAGTAACACCATGTCGGTGCGGGTGCCGCTCCGACGTAGGAGTCCACGTGACTACTCGTACCTATGTCCTCGACACCTCCGTGCTGCTCTCCGACCCGAAGGCCGTGACGCGCTTCGACGAGCACAACGTGGTCCTGCCGCTGGTCGTCATCAGCGAACTCGAGGGCAAACGCCACCACCACGAACTGGGCTGGTTCGCCCGCGAGGCCCTTCGCCTGCTCGACGACCTGCGCGGCGAGTACGGGCGCCTCGACGAGCCGATTCCGATCGGGGAGTGCGGCGGCACCCTGCAGGTGGAGCTCAACCACACCGACCCGGCGGTGCTGCCCAGCGGCTTTCGCACTGACGACAACGACTCCCGCATCCTGGCGTGCGCGCTGAACCTGCGCGCGGAGGGCCGCGACGTCACCCTGGTCACCAAGGACACCCCGCTGCGCGTCAAGGCCGGTGCCGTCGGCCTGCCGGCGGACGAGTATCACGCCCAGGACGTCGTCGTCTCCGGGTGGACCGGCATGACCGAGCTGGAGATCGGCTCGACGAAGGTTGACGAGCTCTTCAACGAGGGAGTCGTGGACATCGACGAGGCGCGCGACCTGCCGTGCCACACCGGCATCCGCCTGCTCGGCGGGACGTCGAGCGCGCTCGGCCGCGTCAACGCCGACAAGCAGGTGCAGCTGGTGCGCGGCGACCGCGAGGCGTTCGGCCTGCACGGGCGGTCGGCGGAGCAGCGCGTCGCCCTAGACCTGCTGCTCGACGACAGCGTCGGAATCGTGTCGCTCGGCGGCAAGGCCGGCACCGGCAAGTCGGCGCTCGCCCTGTGCGCCGGCCTGGAGGCGGTGCTCGAGCGGCGCACGCACCGCAAGGTCGTCGTGTTCCGCCCGCTGTACGCGGTCGGGGGACAGCAGCTCGGCTACCTGCCCGGCAGCGAGGCCGAGAAGATGGGCCCGTGGGCGCAGGCGGTCTTCGACACCCTCGAGGGACTGGCGTCGACGGAGGTCATCGACGAGGTCGCCTCGCGCGGCATGCTGGAGGTGCTGCCGCTCACGCACATCCGCGGGCGGTCGCTGCACGACTCCTTCGTCATCGTCGACGAGGCGCAGTCGCTGGAGCGCAATGTCCTGCTGACGGTGCTGTCCCGCCTCGGCTCCGGGTCGCGGGTGGTCCTCACCCACGACGTCGCCCAGCGCGACAACCTGCGCGTCGGCCGCCATGACGGCGTCGCCGCGGTGATCGAGCGGCTCAAGGGCCACCCGCTCTTCGCGCACGTCACGCTGACCCGGTCCGAGCGCTCTCCGATCGCGGCGCTGGTCACCGACGTCCTGGAAGAGTTCACCTGATCGGCGCTTCCCCGCCACAGACGAATCGACCCCCGCACCGAGACGGTGCGGGGGTCGATTCGTTTGCTGAGCGGTGCTAGCTCTGCGCCACCTTGCCGAGGATGCTCGGGATCAGGTTGAGCGCGGAGTCCGCGAGGCCGCCGAGGATGCCGCCAGCGGCACCGTTGGGCGAATCGCGCATCTCCTGCGGGCTGCCGCCGGCACCGTCACCCGTGGGTGCCTGTGCGTTGACGCCGATGGTGATCTTCGGCGACTTGGCGGGGTCGAGCCACTTGAGCACCTCGACCATCTGCTTCTCCCCGATGCCGACGCAACCCTCGGTGGGGGAGCCGTTGGTCACGTGCAGGAAGATCGCCGACGCGTCACCGGGCTTGCGCTCGGGGTTGTGCGCGATGTTCACCGCGTAGTCGTAGACCGGGCCCATGTTGTACAGGTTCTCCGCGTCCGCGGACGGCTTGCCGTCCTTGTGGACCAAGGTGTTGTAGGTGGGGGACTTCATGTCCGAGTCCCACCAGTCCTTGCTGGTGACCTGCTTGTACGGCATCTTGGTCCCCGGGTTGGCCTTGCGGCCGAACGCCTGGTCCAGACCGAAGGTGCCGCTCGGGGTCCGCGCGACGTTGTCCTGCGCCTTGCCCTGGCCCTTGGCGCCCAGGTAGGCGGTGGTCGACTGGATGGCGACCTTCCACTGGCCGTTCGCCTCGCGCTCGTAGCCCGTCAGCGACCCCGTGGTGGCGGAGGCGTTCTTGGCCGTGACGACGAGCAGCTGCGACGTCGGCTTTCCGTTGGGGCCCGCCTGCTTTCCGCCGACGATGGTGTCCAGAATCCCGTTCAGCGCCTCGTCGACCGAGCTGTTGCCGGTCTGCGGGGCGCCGGGTGCGGCACCGGCGACGGCGGGGATGCTCAACATGGTCGCGAACACAGCCGCGACGACGAGTCCCAGTAGTCTCAAATTTCTCGTTAGTAACTTCAGCACCACATCAGTGTGGCACGGGAATTCGCGGATTGAATCACGCGAAGATCACAAGGCGGCAAGGATCCGATCAAGCGGTTTTACGACACCAATTCGAATCCGACGGCCCGCCGACCGCCGAAGTCGTCGCGGGCCGGCGTCGTCATCTCGACCTGTTTGAAGGCCTGTCGGCCGACCGGCGTATCGGGGTCGAGCACGCGCAGGTACTCGCGGTGCTCGGCCAACGAGCGGACCGCCGCGTCGATGTCGGCCTGGCTCACCGCGACGGCGTGGGTCACCCGCGGGCCGTTCTCGAACAGCTGCTTCGGCTTCGGCTCGGGGAGCGCGGCATAGGCGTCGCGGACGGCCGCGGCGAACTCCATGTGGTCGCGCTGATTGGGGAAGCCCGGTGCCCACTCGGGGCCGCCGAAGGTGGACAGCACGATGTCGGGTCCGATGCGGGTGATGGTCTCGGCGACCTTGGCCCGCAACTCCGGGGTGTTGAACACCTCGCTGTCCGGGAAGCCCCAGAACTCGACCTCGTCGACGCCCACCTCGGCGGCCGACGCCCGCTGCTCGCCCTCGCGCAGCGGACCGCATTGCTCGGGCGCCATGCCCTCGATGCCGGCCTCGCCGCTGGTGGCCAACCCGTAGACGACGCGCTTGCCGGCACTGGTCCAATGGTGGACCGCAGCGGCCATGCCGTACTCGGGGTCGTCGGGGTGGGCGACGAGCACCAGGGCGGTCTGCCAGTCGTCGGGGAACTGCGCGAGGTCGGCCATGCCACCAGGCTAGGTCGGCTCAGCGCTTGCGGTCGAGGTTCGCCATCTTCAGGACGTCGAGACGCTTGTCGAGCTCGGCCTCGCTCAGCTTGTCGCCGATGAGGCCGCGGTCGATGACCGTCTGCCGGATCGTCTTGCCCTCCTTGAGGGCCTCCTTGGCGACGGCGGCCGCCTCCTCGTACCCGATCGCGCTGTTGAGCGGGGTGACGATCGACGGCGAGCTCTCGGCGAGGGTGCGCAGCCGGTCGGTGTTGGCGACCAGGCCGTCGATGCAGCGGTCGGCGAACAGCCGTGAGACGTTGGCGAGCAGGGTGATCGACTCGAGGACGTTGCGCGCCATCATCGGGATGTAGACGTTCAGCTCGAAGGCGCCGTTGCCGCCGCCCCACGTGACGGCCCCGTCGTTGCCGATCACCTGTGCGGCGACCTGCGTGACCGCCTCGGGGATGACCGGGTTGACCTTGCCGGGCATGATCGAGCTGCCGGGCTGCAGGTCGGGCAGGTGGAGTTCGCCGAGCCCGGTGAGCGGGCCCGAGCCCATCCAGCGGATGTCGTTGGCGATCTTGGTCTCCGACACCGCGATCGTCTTCAGTTGTCCGGACAGTTCGACGAGGCCGTCGCGCGCGGCCTGCGCCTCGAAGTTGTCGGTGGCCAGCGCCAGGGCGTCGACGCCGGTGAGCTTGACCAGTTCGGCGACGACCTTGCTGCCGAATCCGTCGGGGGCGTTGAGCCCGGTGCCGACGGCGGTGCCGCCGATGGGGAGCTCGCCGACGCGGGGGAGGGTCGACCGCAGGCGCTCGATGCCGGCCTGGATCTGCCGGGCGTAGCCGCCGAACTCCTGGCCGAGGGTGACCGGCACCGCGTCCATCAGGTGGGTGCGCCCGCTCTTGACAGTGTCGCGCCACTCGGTGGCCTTCGCGGCCAACGACTTGTGCAGGTGCTCGAGTGCCGGGATGAGGTCGGTGACGACGGCTTCGGTGGCGGCGACGTGGGTGGCCGTCGGGAAGGTGTCGTTGGAGGACTGCGACATGTTGACGTCGTCGTTGGGGTGGACGTCCACGCCCTTCGCCTTGGCGATCGACGCGATCACCTCGTTGGCGTTCATGTTGGAGCTGGTGCCCGACCCGGTCTGGAAGACGTCGATCGGGAACTGGTCGTCGCGGCGGCCGTCGGCGATCTCGCTTGCCGCCGCGATGATGGCGTCGGCCTTGGCGGCGTCGAGGAGTCCGAGGTCCTTGTTGACCTGCGCGCACGCGGCCTTGAGGAGGCCGAGGGCGCGGATCTGGGTGCGTTCGAGCGGGCGGTGGCTGATCGGGAAGTTCTCGACCGCGCGCTGGGTCTGGGCGCGCCACAGGGCGTCGACGGGGACCTTCACCTCGCCCATGGTGTCGTGCTCGATGCGGTACTTCTGCTCAGCCATGATGCCTCCGACGATGAGAACTTAGGTTGCCCTTTGTTCTCCACGGTACTCGTGCGCGCGGGGCAAGGAGAACCGGGTCGAGGCCTGGTGATCCAGCGCCACCGGGATGAGCGTGCGGGGCCGACTGAGGTCTAGCGCTCCTTCGACCGGATCCGCACACCGCTGATCGGAACGTTGACCGCGCCGGACGGGTCGGTGAAGAAGTCGTTGCCCTTGTCGTCGACGACGATGAAGGCAGGGAAGTTCTCGACCTCGATCTTCCAGACCGCTTCCATGCCGAGCTCGGGGTACTCGATCACCTCCTGGCTCTTGATGCAGTCGAGCGCCAGGCGCGCGGCCGGGCCGCCGATCGAGCCGAGGTAGAAGCCGCCGTGGGCGTCGCACGCCTGCGTGACCTGCTTGGAGCGGTTGCCCTTGGCGAGCATGACCATCGAGCCGCCCGCGGCCTGGAACTGGTCGACGTAGGAGTCCATGCGGCCGGCGGTCGTCGGGCCGAACGAACCCGACGCCATGCCCTCGGGCGTCTTCGCCGGACCCGCGTAGTACACCGGGTGGTCGCGCAGGTAGTCCGGCATCGGCTCGCCCGCGTCGAGGCGCTCCTTGATCTTCGCGTGCGCGATATCGCGGGCGACGACGAGCGGGCCGGTCAGCGACAACCGCGTCTTCACCGGGTACTTGCTGAGCTCGGCGAGGATCTCGGGCATCGGCCGGTTCAGGTCGATGTCGACGACCTGGCCGCCCTCGATGTCCTCGGCCACACCGGCGTCGGGCATGTACTGCGCGGGGTCGGTCTCCAGCTGCTCGAGGAAGACGCCGTCGGCGGTGATCTTGCCCAGCGCCTGCCGGTCGGCTGAGCACGACACCGCGATCGCCACCGGGCACGACGCGCCGTGGCGGGGCAGGCGGATGACGCGGACGTCGTGACAGAAGTACTTGCCGCCGAACTGGGCGCCGATCCCGAAGGACTGGGTCAGTTTGAAGACCTCTTCCTCGAGCGCCTTGTCGCGGAAGCCGTGGCCGGCCATCGACCCCTCCTCGGGGAGGGTGTCGATGTAGTGGGCCGATGCGTATTTGGCGGTCTTGAGCGCGAACTCCGCCGACGTTCCGCCGATGACGATCGCCAGGTGGTACGGCGGGCACGCCGCGGTGCCCAGCGAGCGAATCTTCTCGTCGAGGAAGGTCAGCAGGCGGTCGGGGTTCAGGATCGCCTTGGTCTCCTGGAACAGGAACGACTTGTTGGCGCTGCCGCCGCCCTTGGCCATGAACAGGAACTTGTACTCCGGTCCCTTCGGCCCCTGCTCGGTCGCGTAGATCTCGACCTGGGCGGGCAGGTTGGTGCCGGTGTTCTTCTCCTCGTACACCGTCAGCGGCGCGAGCTGCGAGTACCGCAGGTTCAGCTTGGTGTAGGCGTCGTACACGCCGCGGGAGATCGCTTCAGCGTCGTCGGCGCCGGTCAGGACGCCCTCGCCCTTCTTGCCCATGATGATCGCGGTGCCGGTGTCCTGGCACATCGGCAGCACGCCGCCGGCGGAGATGTTGACGTTCTTGAGCAGGTCCAGCGCGACGAAGCGGTCGTTGCCCGACGCCTCGGGGTCGTCGATGATCTTGCGCAGTTGCTTCAGGTGCGCGGGTCGCAGGTAGTGGCTGATGTCGTGCATCGCCTCGGCGGTCAGCTTGGTGATGACCTCGGGGTCGACCTTCAGGAACGTGCGGCCGTCGACCTCGAAAGTCGAGACGCCCTCGGTGGTGATGAGGCGGTAGGGCGTCTCATCCGGGCCGGTCGGAAGCAGGTCGGAGTACAGAAAATCCGGAGCCTGGGCTGGAGTGCTCACGGCAGCGATCGTATCGCCGTCGCGGGCGCCCGGCAGTGGTCAGGTTTGCCTAACCGGCGAGCGCGGCGACCATCCGCGCCACCGCCGCGCGGTACTCGACGCCGTCGAACCGGAACGGGCCGAAACCGGTGTAGTCCCACGCCGGTCGGTGCGGTTGCGCGAAGGCGTCCCAGGTGACGGCGTCGGCGTCGACGGTCACGGCGCACTCCAGCGGCCAACAGCCCCACTCGCGGCAGTCTCCGCAGCCGAGCACCGGGATGCGGACGGCATCGGACTCCGTGGACTCGGCAGGGAAGCCGGTGAGGAAGAAATCCGCGAGGGGCCCGAAGTCGTAGAACTCCGGGATCAGCCCGCCGTACGCGCCGGCGGGGTCGAACCCCCGACCCACTTCGAATCGTTTGACGATGTCGACGAGCAGTTCCCCGTCGATCAGGGGAGTGATCACTATCGCCCCGCCGGGCTCGCGCTCGACGCGGAAGTCGATGGTGCTCATCGCCGTCGGGCTAGACCTCGATGCGGGCGTACTCGCGCAGCTTCGAGGTGCGGTGGAAGCTCTCGATGCGGCGGATGGTGCCCGACTTCGAGCGCATCACCATCGATCGGGTGGTCGCACCGTTGGCGCGGTAGGAGACGCCGCGCAGCATGTCGCCGTTGGTGACGCCGGTGGCGGCGAAGAAGGTGTTCTCGCCGCGCACCAGGATGTCGGTGGTGAGCACCTGGTCGAGGTCGTGGCCGGCGGCGATCGCCTTGGCCTTCTCCTCGTCGTTGCGCGGCCACAGCTTGCCCTGGATCTCGCCGCCCATGCACTTCATGGCGACCGCGGTGATGATCCCCTCGGGGGTGCCGCCCACGCCCATCAGCATGTCGACCGAGCTGGCGTCGTCGGCGGCGGAGATGGCGCCGGCGACGTCGCCGTCGGAGATGAGTCGCACCTTGGCGCCGGCCTTGCGGATCTGCGCGATCAGGTCGGCGTGACGCGGGCGGTCCAGCACGACGACGGTCAGGTCGGCGACCTCGATGCCCTTCGCCTTGGCGACGGACTTGATGTTCCACTCCACCGGCTTGGTGATGTCGATGTGGCCCTTGGCCTCGTGGCCGACGCAGATCTTGTCCATGTAGAACACGGCCGACGGGTCGTACATGGTGCCGCGCTCGGAGACCGCGATGACCGCGATCGAGTTCGGGCGGCCCTCGGCCATCAGCGTGGTGCCGTCGATCGGGTCGACGGCGACATCGCAGTCGGGGCCCTCGCCGTTGCCGACCTCTTCGCCGTTGTAGAGCATCGGCGCCTCGTCCTTCTCACCCTCGCCGATGACGACGACGCCGCGCATGGAGACCGTCGAGAGGAGCTCGCGCATCGCGTCGACGGCGGCACCGTCGCCGCCGTTCTTGTCACCGCGGCCGGCCCAGCGTCCGGCGGCCAGGGCGGCGGCCTCGGTCACGCGGACCAATTCCATCGCCAGGTTGCGGTCGGGAGCTTCATTGGTCGACATCGGTGCGCCTCTCGTGGGTCGACGGCAGGCGTCGACGATCAGTAGTCGTTGTCCCCATCTTTTCATGGCGCCCGACAGCCGTGTGCACCTCGCCTGGGATACTGGCGGGTATGGCCGAGAAACCGCGGATCCTCAACAGCAGTCGGGACATGATTTGGAGCCTGCTGGTGCTGCTGGTGCTCGTGGCGCTCGTCGCGATCTCCTCGCGGAACTGCTCGGTGGTGGGCACCCGCGACAGCGATGCCGACAAGATCCCGCCGTTCAACGTGAACGCCGCGCTGCGCGCCGACGCCGCCGCGATGCCCTTCCCGATCCGCCAGCCCGCGCTGCCGTCGAATTGGAAGCCGAACTCGGGCACCAACGGCAACGCCGGCCCCGCGCGGGTCAGCACCGTTGGCTGGATCACGCCGACCGGCTACTACCTGGGCCTCTCGCAGACCGGCGGGACCGAGGCCGACCTGCTGCCGCTGCTCAACCCGAACGCCGAGAAGGAGGGCGCCCTCGCCGGCACCGGCACCCGCGACATCGAGGGCCGACGCTGGGTCACCTACGTCGCGGGTGATCGTCTCGCTCCGGATGAAGGCGTCCGGAAGGTATGGGTCGCCGACCTGGGCGATGTCCGCATCGGACTGTCGGGCAAGGCCACCGAGGCCGACTTCACGACGCTGGCGCGCGAGACGGTGAAAGCGCCGCCGCTGCCGTCGGGCCGCTGATCTGCGCCCGCGATTCGGTTCGGTAACCGGCTCGAACCGCAAGAAATCCGCTACTCGGCCTCGTCGTCGGGGTTGAGGACCGCCTCGATCCGCTCGCGCGCACCGGCCAGGTGCTCCTCGCAGCGGTTCGCCAACGCCTCGCCGCGCTCCCACAGCTTGAGGGAGCTGTCCAGGTCGAGGCCGCCCTGTTCGAGCTGGTCGACCACCTCGATGAGTTCGTCGCGGGCCTGTTCGTAACCCAGCTCGGCGACCGGGGTCCACGACGACGGGTCGATGCTCACGGCGTTCCTTCCTGTTCGGCGACGGTGGCGCGCACGGCGCCGTCGGCGACGCGGATGCGCACGCGGGCGCCGTCGGGCAGGTCCGCGACCTCCCGGGCGACCCGGGAGCCGTCGTCGAGATTCTGCACGATGGCATAGCCGCGGGCGAGGGTTTGCGACGGTCCGAGCGTGGCGAGCCGCGCGGCGAGGTGCTCGTGGCGGTGGCTTTCGCTCTCGACGCGGCGGGAGATGTCGCGGCGCAGGTCGGTGCGACACCGCTCGACCCGCACCTCGTGGGCGTCGACGAGGCTCAGCGGATCGGCGAGCACCGGGCGGGCGCGCAGCCCGTCGACGCGGTGGGCCTCGCGCTGCACCCAGTTGCGCAGGGCGCCGGCGCTGCGCCGCCGCATGCCGGCGATCCCGGCGAGCTCGGCCCCGACGTCGGGCACCATCCGCTTGGCGGCGTCGGTGGGGGTGGCCGCGCGCAGGTCGGCGACCAGGTCGAGCAGCGGGGTGTCCGGCTCGTGGCCGATCGCGCTGATCACCGGCGTCGTGCACGCGGACACCGCGCGCAGCAGCTCCTCGTCGGAGAAGGGCAGCAGGTCCTCGACGCTGCCGCCGCCGCGGGCGATGACGATGACGTCGATGGCCGGATCGTCGTCGAGGATCTTGAGCTCCTCGAGGATGCGGGGCACCGCCGACGGGCCCTGGACGGGCGCATCGCGGACAACGATCCGCACTCCCGGCCACCGCCCCTGGGCGACCGACAGCACGTCACGGCTGGCCGCCGACGCGCGACCGCTGATCAGGCCGATGCCCTGGGGCAGGAAGGGGAGCGGGCGCTTGCGGCGCGGGTCGAACAGGCCCTCGGCCGACAACAGCTGCCGCAGCCGTTCGATGCGCGCGAGGAGCTCGCCGATGCCGACGGCGCGGATCTCGGTGACCTGCAGCGAAAGGGTGCCGCGGTTGTAGTAGAACGACGGCCGGCCGCACATCACGACGCGCGTGCCGTCGGTGAGCGGAACCGGCGAGCGGTCGATCACGTCGGACTTGCACGTGATCTGCAGCGAGAAGTCGGCGGCCGGGTCGCGCAGTGTGATGAAGCAGATGCCGGGGCGCCGCGAGAGCTGGGTGATCTGACCTTCGACCCACACCTGGCCGAGCTGATGGATCCAGTCGCCGATCTTGCGGCTGACGGTCCGTACCGGCCACGGCTCCTCGGCGGAGTTGGCGTCGGCCACCTTTCGAATCCCGGCTAGGACTTGGCGGCGATGCGGTTCTCCAGCATCGTCAGGAACGGGGTGCGCTTGCGGTTGCCGCGCTCGAACTCGGCCAGCTCGCGCAGGTCGTCGACGTCGACCGTCTTGATCTTGGCGCGCAACTGGGCCAGCGTCAGGTTCTCGTAGTCGAGGAACTCGACGACCTCGGGGACCGCGCCCGACGACGCGGGCTCATCGGCCGGTGGGGGGGTTTCGACGCTCGCGGGCACCTCGCTGTAGAGCGCGAAGCGGCCCGGGTTCTCGGCGTGCGGTTCGGCGGCGGGCTTGGCCGCGGCCTTCTTCGCCGGAGCCTTCTTGGCCGGTGCTTTCTTCGCGGCGGCCTTCTTGGCGGGCGCCTTTTTGGCGGGGGCCTTCTTCGCCGGCGCGGGAGCGGTCGGAGCCGCTGCCGCGGGCGTCGGGCGGGCCGGGACGTCGGCGGAGTCCTCGTCTTCGTCGAACACGGCCCACGACGGCTGTTCCTCGGGCTTGTCGAAGAGCTCGTCGAGGACGGCGTCGCCCTTGATGGCCAGCTCGGCGACGTTCTGCTGCATCCGCATACCGGCCTGGACGACGTTGCTGACCGCCGTCATCGGCATGGTGATGAGCTGGGTGGGGAGCTTGCGCGTCTCTTCCAGGGCGGTCACGATCAGGCCGGCCGCCAGGCGCGCGGAGTACGGGCGGTGCTTCATGGCATCAACTGTGCCACATCGCACGGTCTGCGGGTTTAGCCATGGGCGAGTTCAGTCCGTACCCTGGGAGCCATGTCCTCCAAGCGTGTCCTGCTGGCCGAACCGCGCGGCTATTGCGCCGGCGTCGACCGGGCCGTCGAGACCGTCGAGCGGGCCCTGGACAAGCACGGCGCGCCGGTCTACGTGCGCAAGGAGATCGTCCACAACCGCCACGTCGTCGACACGCTCTCCGAGCGCGGCGCGGTGTTCGTCGGCGAGACCGACGAGGTGCCCGAGGGGGCGATCGTCGTGTTCTCCGCGCACGGCGTCTCCCCGGCGGTGCACAAGTCGGCCGCCGAGCGGAACCTGCTGACCATCGACGCCACCTGCCCGCTGGTCACCAAGGTGCACCAGGAGGCCAAGCGCTTCGCCCGCGACGACTACGACATCCTGCTCATCGGCCACGAGGGCCACGAGGAGGTCGAGGGCACCTCCGGCGAGGCGCCCGATCACATCCAGATCGTCGACGGCCCCGACCACGTCGAGGACGTCACCGTCCGCGACGGCGTGCGCGTCGTGTGGCTGTCGCAGACGACGCTCTCGGTCGACGAGACGATGGAGACGGTCAAGCGGCTGCGCGAGAAGTTCCCGCAGCTGGAGGATCCGCCGTCGGACGACATCTGCTACGCCACCCAGAACCGCCAGGTCGCGGTGAAGGCGATGGCCAAGCACTGCGAGCTGGTCATTGTGGTCGGCTCGAAGAACTCGTCGAACTCGGTGCGCCTGGTGGAGGTCGCGCTGCAGAACGGCGCGTCGAACGCCTACCTCGTCGACTACGCCCGTGAGATCGACCCGCAGTGGCTCGAGGGCGTGACGACCGTGGGCGTCACCTCGGGCGCGTCGGTGCCCGAGGTGCTGGTGCGCGGCGTCCTGGACTTCCTGTCGGAGTACGGCTACGACTCGGTCGAGACCATCAACACTGCCGAAGAGACGCTGACTTTCGCGCTGCCCCGCGAGCTGCGACCGGCGCGCACGAAGTAGCACCGCCGGGCTAGAGCCCGTCGTCGAACGGCCCCAGTCGGCGGCGCGGGGCGGTGCACGCCGCGACGACGGCCAGGGCGATCACGAGGAGCGCCGCTCCGCTCAGGGCGGTCACCAACGGCAGCCGACTCGGTGGTGGCACGGCGGGCGCCGGTTGGAACCGCATTGCTGTCGGTGTCTGGTCGTCGGTGAGCCGCGCGGTCAGCGCTGCCAACGGGTCGATGACGCCGTGGCCGGTCTGCGGATTGGGCGCGTCGCCGCGACCGGTCGCCGTCGACGTGAGCCGGTGCACCACCCCGCGGGCCTCGAGATCGGGATGGCGGGCGCGGACCAGCGCGGCGACCGCACTCGCGTACGCGGCCGAGAAGCTCGTCCCGGTGATCGGGGCCGGGCCGTCGGCACCCGCGACGCCGGAAACCAGGCCGCGACGCCCGCGCCGCGAGTCGAGGCTGGTCAGCCCGGTGCCCGGTGCGGCGATGCCGACCCACGGTCCGGCGAGGCTGAACGACGACGGCTCGCCGGTGGTCGAGTCCACCGCGCCGACGGTGAGCACGTAGTCGGAGAACCAGGCCGGGGTGGCAACCGTGCGCACCGACGACCACAGTCGGTCGCGGCCGGCCGGCGGATTCTGGTCCCGACAGCCGCTGTCGGCGCCGACGTTCCCGGCGGCGACCACCACGACCACGTCGCGCTCCACCGCGTGCCGCAGCGCTGCGCCGAGCCCGCTGTCGCCGAGACTGCCCGCCGCGCCGGCCGGAACGCAGGCGACCTCGGAGATGTTGATGACCGTCGCGCCCAGGCGCACGGCCCGCATCACGGCCGCGGCCAGCCCGGCGATCGTCCCGTAACCGGCTCCGACCGTCGCCGCGGGATCGTCGTCGCGCACGCGCCGGGGCGCCGAGTAGGCGGCACTGGACTGGCGGATGGAGATCAGCGAGACGTCCGGCGCGAGGCCGGCGAAGTCGTCGGTCGGAGCGGGTCGAGCGGCGATCAGGCCGGCCACCAGGGTGCCGTGCGCGTCGCAGTCGGCGAGGCCGCTGCTTCCCGTGACGAAGTCGCCGCCGTCGCGCACCCTGGGCAGGCGGGGATGCGGCGTGACGCCGGTGTCGATGATCGCGATGGTCTGTCCGCGCCCGGTGCTCAACCGGTGCAGGCGGTCGACGTCGAGCAGGGAGTTGGCCGCGAGCGTCGCCGACGACGGCTGGGCCGCCGGCACGGGGACCGCACACTTCGTGCGCTGCTCGGCATGACCGCCGGGTGCGACGTCGGCGGGCGGCGCGGCTGCCGGTTGCGGCGGTCGAACCGCGGCGGCGGGTGCGGCGCCGACGGCGACGGCGAGTAGCGCGGCGACCAGCACGTGCGCCGCGACGCGCACCGGGCTCACCACGCCTCCCGCACGAGTCGGTAGACCTCGAGGACCCACAGCAACAGCGGCAGCAGGATCGCGAGCAGGACGTACTCGCCCAACTCGGCCGCCCGCCGCTGCACCGGCGTGAACGTTCGACCGGCCGCCCAGCCGCCGAGGATCAGTGCGACGGCCGCCACCAGGGTCGCGGCGAGCGCGGCGGTCAGGACCGTCGTCGGCGTGCCCCGCAGCGCACTCGCGATTGCGGCGGCACCCCAAAACCCGAGGATCGCCGCGGCACCTCCGCCGATGAGTGCGGCGGCCTGCACGAGGTCGGTATGCGATCGCCCCCGCAGGATGAGGGCGAGGCCGACGTCCAGGGCGATGGTGGTGAACCGCCAGTCGGGGGAGTCGATCCCCACCGTCGTCGCTGCGACCGCTCCCGCTACGGCGGAGCCGAGGCACAAGCCGGTCAGGCACTGGCGGGCGCGCTCGGCGCGCTGGGCGAGGGCGTCGAGGTCGGGCAGCGTGCTCAGCGAGATCGCGTCGACGGCGTCGATGGTGGGCAGCAGCGGAGCCTCGACCGGTTCGATCGGCTCGCCCGGCGACGGCACCGGCGGCAGTGGGATCTTGGCCAGCGCGACGGTCAGTCGGGGCGCGGCGAGGACCAGCAGCAGGGCGAGCACGCAGACGCCGGCGCCCACCTGCGTCACCGGTGCGGCGAGCGCCGCGAGCGCGGCCACCAGCGCCACCAGCCCGGCGGTGATCCCGGCGATGTGCAGCATCGGCGCGGTTCGGCCGTAGCGCAGGGTAATCACCCCCGACGTGCACGCGGCCGCGACGGCGAGCACGACGTGCGGCAGGCCGGGATCGCCCGGCACCACCGCGAAGCCGGCCGCCGCCGACAGTGCCGCGGCCATCGGGCACAGACACGCCGCGATAGCGGCGTTCCGGTCGTCGACGGTGTTGCGCGAGGCGTAGAGGGCGGCGGCGAGCAACCCGATCGCCCCGATGGCCGCCAGCGCGGCGGTCAGGAGCCCGACGGTCGGCGAGGACCCGGTGCGGGCGAGCATCAGGCCCAGGGCCGCCACGACGGCCGCCGCCGTCGCCACCGACGCACCCGCGATCCGGGCCGCGCGCGGCGACCACGATCGATGACGCGAGTCGGTCAGTTCGGTCAGCGCGTCCAACGTGTCGTCGACGAGGACCGCCGGATCTGCGGCGGGTCCCTCGCGCAGCACCAGCCAGGTGCCGTCCTGCACGTCGGCGCCGCGCAGCGTCGCATCGGGGGCGAGCGCGTCACGGCCCAGTGGACTCAGCGTCCATTCCAATGCTGGATCGGCGACCTCGGGCGGCCCGGCGAGGCGCAGCACGAGTTCGTCGAGAAAGTCGGTGATCGGCAGATCCGTCGGCAGTCCGACGTCGATGCTCGATTCCGGTCCGGCCACAGATACGCGAGCCCAAGCGGTCATAGATTCATCCCCCCGAATGAAAACTCCCCTTGACCCGTCGGTCTACCAGTCGGGCGGCGGGCCCGGGGGTGAATTCGGCGAAAAGCTTGCCAATTCATGTTCTTGCGGGGTTAGGGTTCGACGCAGGCGGTCCGGGGGGCCCGCCGGCAAGTCAACGATCTGGGGGGATCAATGGCTGACTCGACGCGGCTGTTTGTGCGCGAACCCAGGATCGCGCCACCACCGGCGCCCGGCGGCGACATCGACCTCGTCGCCCCGCCGGAGGCGACGCGACCGGTGCCGAACGGGCTGGCGGCAACCGCTCTGCCCGCGCTGATGGTGGTGGCGGTCGTCGGGATGATCGCGCTCATGTTCGTCACCGGCGGGCGGTCCGTGCTGGCCAATCCGCTGTTCCTGATGTTCCCGCTGATGATGCTCATGTCGATGTTCGGCATGTTCGCGACCGGCGGCCGCAGCGGCGGCAAGAAGTCGGCCGAGCTGGGGGCCGAGCGTCGCGACTACTTCCGCTACCTCGCGCAGCTGCGCGGCCAAGTCGCCACGACGGTCGACGAGCAGTCGGCGGCGCTGCGGTGGGGGCACCCGACGCCGGGCGCGCTGAGCCGGGTTGTCGGCTCGCGGCGGATGTGGGAGCGGCGCCACGGCGACGCCGACTTCGCGCACCTGCGGGTCGGCGTCGGCGCCCAACGCTTGGCCACCCGGCTCGTGCCGCCGGAGATGGCGCCGCCCGAGGATCTCGAACCGGTGGCGATGGTCGCGCTGCGGCGCTTCCTGCGGGCACACGCCGCGGTGCACCGACTCCCGATCGCGGTGTCGATGCGCGGCTTCCCGGTCGTCGCCGTCGACGGGGACGACGAGGCGGCCCGGGCGATGGCGCGCGCCATGCTCCTGCAGCTCGCCGTGTGGCACGGACCCGACCAGGTGCGCCTGGCCGTCGCCGCCGACCGTGAGCGCTGGGCGGAATGGGACTGGATCAAGTGGCTGCCGCACGCCACCCGGCCGGCCGATGACGCCGGTCCACTGGGTGGCGGCCCGCTGCTCGTCGAGTCGCTGGCAGAGATCGAGAAGGAACTGGCCGGCGAGTTCGCCGAGCGCACCCGCTTCACGCGCGGCGAGCCGGGGACCGGGGCCCAGCCGTTCGTCCTCATCGTCCTCGACGGCGCGACGATCACCGGCGACGAGCGGTTGGCCGGTGAGGCGGGGATCGACGGGGTGGCGATCTGTGCCCTCGGCGGGGAACTGGGGCGGGTCGCCGAGCGGCGCGGACTCGCCCTGCGCATCGACGGCACGACGCTGGCCGCGCGGACCGCGGTGGGTGCCGAGGAGTTTGCCGTCGCCGACCGGGTGAGCGTCCGGCAGGCCGCGGCGTGTGCCCGACGACTCGCCGCGCTGCGCCCCGCGACGGCGCTGCGCGCACTGGCCGACCTCGGCGACGACGATCCCGCAGGCGACCCCGGGTTGGCGGCCCTGCTCGACCTCGGCGATCCGCGGATGTTCGACCCCGACGCCCGGTGGCGGGGGCGGACCGGGCGCGAGCGCCTCCGGGTGCCCATCGGCTACGCGCCCGACGGCAGCGCCGTGGAACTCGATCTCAAGGAGAGCGCCCACGGCGGCATGGGACCGCACGGCCTGTGCGTCGGGGCGACGGGATCGGGCAAGTCGGAGCTGTTGCGCACGCTGGTGCTCGCGCTGATGGCGACCCATTCGCCCGACGAATTGAACCTGGTGCTCGTCGACTTCAAGGGCGGCGCGACCTTCCTCGGTCTCGAGCGCAGCCGTCACGTCGCCGCCGTCATCACCAACCTCGAGCAGGAACTCGCCCTCGTCGACCGCATGGGCGATGCGCTGCGCGGCGAGCTGAACCGCCGCCAGGAGCTGCTGCGCGCGGCGGGCAACTTCGCGAACGTCACCGAGTACGAGCAGGCGCGCACCGACGGGGCCGACCTGCCGCCGCTGCCGGCGCTGTTCGTGGTCGTCGACGAGTTCTCCGAGCTGCTGGCGCAGAAGCCCGACTTCGCCGAACTGTTCGTCGCCATCGGACGACTCGGGCGGTCGTTGCACATCCACCTGCTGCTGGCGTCGCAGCGGCTGGAGGAGGGCAAGCTGCGCGGCCTCGATTCGCACCTCTCGTACCGGATCGGGCTGAAGACGTTCTCGTCGAACGAGTCGCGGTCGGTGCTCGGCGTCCCCGACGCCTATCACCTGCCCAGCGTCCCGGGCTCGGCCTACCTCAAGTGTGATTCGGCGGCGCCGCGCCGCTTCAACACCTGCTACGTCTCCGGGCCGATCGTCGACGACGACATCGGCATGGCCGACCCCGCTCGGGCGTCGGAGGGTGCGGTGCGCACGGGCCTGGTCCTCGACTTCGACGCCGCCGCCCTCGCGTCATCGTCGCGTGTGCCCACATCGACGCCGAGCGTGCCCGGGATTTCGCCGAGCGTGCCCACACCGCCGGCCGTCCGGCGGCGCACGGGACCGTCGCTGCTCGACACGGTCGTGGGCCGCATGGTCGGTCACGGTTCACCCGCGCACGAGGTCTGGCTGCCGCCGCTGGACTCCTCGCCGCAGATCGGTGAGTTGGTCGAGGCCTTGCCGGCGGAGGCGGCCGGGATCACCGGCGAACTCCGCCTGCCGATCGGCATCGTCGACCGACCCTACGACCAGCGGCGCGAACTCCTCCTCGTCGACCTGGCGGGCGGCGCCGGGAACGCCGCGATCGTCGGCGGACCGCAATCGGGGAAGTCGACGGCGGTGCGCACGCTGATCTGCTCGGCCGCGCTCACCCACACCCCGGCGCAGGTGCAGTTCTACTGCCTCGACTTCGGCGGCGGTGCACTGGCATCGCTGGCCGCGCTGCCGCATGTCGGATCCGTCGCGACGCGGTCCGATCCCGAGCGCATCCGGCGCACGCTCGCCGAAGTGCGCGCGGTGATGGCGCGGCGCGAGGTCGAGTTCGCCCGGTTGGGGATCGAGTCGATGCGCGAGTACCGCGCCCGGCGTAGCCGCGACGACGGTGATCCCCACGGCGACGTGTTCCTCGTCGTCGACGGGATGGGGGTGCTGCGCGACGAGTTTGAGGATCTCGAGCAGACCCTCTCGGCGATCGCGCTCGGCGGGCTGTCGTACGGGGTGCACGTCGTGGTGACCGCGACGCGGTGGGCGCAGATCCATCCGTCGGTCCGCGACCTCCTCGGCTCGCGGATCGAGCTGCGCCTCGGCGATCCGCTCGACTCGGAGATGAGTCGCCGCCATGCCGAACAGGTGCCCACCGGGCGGCCCGGCCGTGGGGTCACGGCCGACGGTCTGCACCTGCTGATCGCCGAGCCGGGTCTGAGCGAGGGCGCGGGTCTGGGCGAACTCGTCAGCGCCGTGGCGCGGCAGCACCCCGACGACCACGCGCCGCCGGTACCGCTGCTGCCCGCGCACTTGGACCTCGCCGCGCTGCGCGAGCGGTTGGCGGGCGCGGTCCTGCCGTCGGGCACGGTGCCGCTGGGCGTCGGTGAGGCGGACCTCGCGCCGGTGCTGCTCGACTTCGCCGCACGACCGCACCTGATGGCCTTCGCCGACGTCGAGCACGGCAAGACCACGCTGCTGCGCACGCTGGCGGCGGGGCTGGTGGCCGGGGCGACGCCGGAGGAGGCCAAGCTGATCGTCGTCGACTACCGGCGCACGATGCTCGGCGTCGTGCCGGACTCGCACCGCGCCGGGTACGCGAGCTCGTCGTCGTCGGCGGGTCCGATGATGGCCGAGTTGGCCGCGCTCCTGGAAGGGCGGCTGCCGCCGGAGGACATCACGCCCGAGCAGCTGGGCGCGCGAGACTGGTGGACCGGTCCCGACCTGTACCTGTTCGTCGACGACTACGACATGGTGGCCACGGCCTCGGGGAACCCGCTCCTGGTCCTCGTCGAGCTGCTGTCGAGCGCGCGCGACATCGGCTTCCACCTGATCCTCGCGCGCCGGTCCGGCGGGGTCTCGCGGGCACTGTTCGATCCGGTGATCGCCCGGTTGCGCGACCTGTCCACCGACACCCTGCTGATGAGCGGCGACCGCGACGAGGGCTACATCGTCGGACAGACCCGCATGTCCCGCCGGATTCCGGGGCGCGGTGAGCTCGTCACCCGCTCGGGCAGCGAGGTCATTCACGTGGCGAGCGCGTCGTGAACGCTGTGAGTCGACCACTGGCGATCGCGCGCAGCCACGCCGACGCCGGAGTCGGCGCGCTCCTCGTCGTGACGGTCGTCGACGGGGAGTGGGCGGTGCACCGCGTCGCCGGAGCCGCGGCGAGTTCGTCGGGGATGTTGCTGCGCGGGTCGGTGGACACCGTCCTCGACGGGTTCGCGCCGCTCCTGGCCGGTATCGACCTGGTGGTGCTCGACGTCGCCGACGCCGACCGCGGCCGTGCGCTGCGCCGACTGGCCAACGTCGTCGGCTCGGTCCGCCTGGTCGTCGTCGACCCGGTGCGGCTCGCGCAGTTCGGCGACCACCGTCCGCTGCCGGTGCTGACGCCGCTGATCCCCGCTTTCCCCCGACGCCCGGTGCGACGGTGGCCCGCCGCGCTGGCCGTCGGTGCGCTGGCCGTCGGGTTCGGCGGTGTGGCCACGGTGTCGCGGGCGGGGTCCGAATCCCCGCCGGGCACGGTCGTCGTCGGCGGCGTGCGCATCGAAGTCCCGCACGGCTGGCGGCACGCCGACCTGGCGTCGGATCCGGCACCGCGCCTGGCGGTGGTGGACGCCGACACCGGCAGTCGGATCGTGCTCGCGGTCAGCCCATTGCGGGCTGGTGCGACGGTGGAGTCGGTGGCGGCCAGCCTGGCCGAGCGGATCCGGCAGCGCGGCGACGACGCGGTCAGCGACTTCGCGGCGCGCGCCGACTTCGCCGGGAGGGTGGTGACCGCCTATCGGGAGACGCCGGACTCCGGCGCGCCGATCCGCTGGTACGTCAGCGTCGTCGACGTCGAGGATGTCGGCCGCCGCCAGGTCAGCGTCGGCTGCCAGGACTCGGGTGCGGCCGCGTTGGAGGAGGCGTGTCGGCGTGCGGTCGCGAGCCTGGCGGACTAGGGCTTGGGCAGCTTGGCCGAGAACTCGAGCTTGACCTCGTCGGCGACCTTCAGTGCGCCCATGGCCAGCGAATAGGGCTTGAGGCCGACGGCCTTGTGGCTGACCGTCGTCGTCGCGCCGAGGTCCCAGCCGCCGCTTGCTTCCTTGACCGCGACGTCGACCTGCTTGGGAATCGTCTTGCCGGCGACGGTGAGGTCGCCGTCCAGGCGGTAGCCCCCGTCGGTGGGGGAGACGCTCTTGCTGACGAAGGTGATCGTCGGGAATTTGGATGCCTTCAACGATTTGAGGGCGTTGGAGCGGGCCATCGACTTCTCGGCGCCGGTCATCGGGGTCACGCCGCCCTCGCCGCTGAGCACCTCCAGCGAATCGAGCACCACCGTCAACGACACCTGCCGCGGGTCGGTGCCGTCGACGTCGACCTTGCCGGTCCAGTCGGTGAATCCGATCGTCAGCCGGTGCCCGGTCTTGGCCGCCGGTCCGGTCTTATCGGTCTTGAGGGTCAACTCGCCGTCAGCCGGGCCGATCGTCCACGTGTCACTCATGAATCCGACTCTAGCCATGGGAGTGGGGGTCACCACCGTTTTGACCCTGACCTGGGCGCTCCCGTACCCTGGCACCTTGGTGTTTCGGCATCGACGGAACTCCCGGGTCCCAACTGGTCGCCGGGAATCACTCCGCCGTCGCACCCTGACCAGCAGTCACGACAAAGAGTTGAGGATCAACCGTGTCTACCTACACCCCGAAGGCGGGTGACATCACGCGCACGTGGTACGTCATCGACGCCACCGACGTGGTGCTCGGCCGCCTCGCCACGCAGAGCGCGACGCTCCTGCGCGGCAAGCACAAGCCGACCTACGCCCCCCACGTTGACGGCGGCGACTTCGTCATCATCGTCAACGCCGAGAAGGTCGCCCTCACCGGCAACAAGGCCACCGGCAAGCTGAAGTACCGCCACTCGGGTCACCCGGGCGGCCTCAAGTCCCAGTCGCTGGGCGACATGCTGGCCACCAAGCCGGAGCGCGCCGTCGAGCAGGCCATCACCGGCATGCTGCCGAAGACCAAGCTGGGCCGCGCCATGGCGTCCAAGCTGAAGGTCTACGCCGGCCCGAACCACCCCCACGCGGCCCAGAGCCCCGTCCCCTTCGAGATCAAGCAGGTGGCCCAGTGAGCGACGAGAACGTGACTGAAGAGAACATCACCGAGGTCGAGGCCGTCGACGCCGACGGCACCGAGACCGACGTCGAGATCGCGACCGACGACTACACGACCGAGTCGGAGGCCCCCGCGGCCCCGCGCGTCGAGCGTGCCCCGGTCGTCCTCGACCACCCGATCCAGACCGTCGGCCGCCGCAAGGAGGCCGTCGCCCGCGTCCGCCTGGTGCCCGGCACCGGCAAGTTCATCCTGAACGGCGGTCGCGACCTGGAGACCTACTTCCCGAACAAGCTGAACCAGCAGCTCGTGAAGTCGCCGCTGGTGACCGTCGACCGTGACGGCGCCTTCGACATCTACGCCCGCCTGCACGGCGGCGGCCCGACCGGCCAGGCCGGCGCGCTGCGCCTGGCGATCGCCCGCGCACTGATCGAGGTCAGCCCCGAGGACCGTCCGGCCCTCAAGAAGGCCGGCTTCCTCACGCGCGACCCGCGTGCGGTCGAGCGCAAGAAGTACGGCCTGAAGAAGGCCCGCAAGGCATCGCAGTACAGCAAGCGCTGACCCGCGTGTCTTCGACCGAAGTCCAGGCCAAGCGCCTGTTCGGAACCGACGGCGTCCGCGGTCGGGCCAACGCCGAGCTCACTGCCGAGCTCGCGTTGCGCCTGGCCGCGGCCACCGCGGAAGTCTTGGGTGCCGACGTCGAGCGGCCCACCGCCGTCATCGGCCGCGACCCGCGCGCCTCCGGTGAATTCCTCGAGGCCGCCGTCTGCGCCGGCCTCGCCGCGCACGGCGTCGACGCGATCCGCGTCGGCGTGGTGCCCACCCCGGCGGTCGCCTACCTGACCGCCGAATACGGTGCGACGTTCGGCATCATGATCTCCGCGTCGCACAACCCGATGCCCGACAACGGCATCAAGATCTTCGGCGCCGGCGGGCACAAGCTCGACGACGCCGTCGAGGACCGCATCGAGGCCGCCATGGCGACCGTCGAAGAGGTCGAGCGGCCCACCGGGGCCGACGTCGGCCGACTCGTCGACGCCCCCGACGCCGTCGAGCGCTACCTCAACCACCTCACCACCCAGATCGATGCCGACCTGTCCGGGCTGACCGTCGTCGTCGACTGCGCCCACGGCGCCGCGTCGGCCCTGGCGCCCGAGGCCTACAAGGCCGCCGGTGCGACGGTGATCCCGATGCATGCCGAGCCCAACGGCCTCAACATCAACGACGACTGCGGTTCGACCCACATGGGCAAGCTGCAGGCCGCCGTCGCCGAACACGGCGCCGACCTCGGCCTGGCCCACGACGGCGATGCCGACCGCTGCCTGGCCGTCGACGCCAAGGGCGACCTGGTCGACGGCGACATGATCATGGCGATCCTGGCGACTGCCATGGCCGACAAGGGCAAGCTGAAGGACGGCGTTCTCGTCGCGACGGTGATGAGCAACCTCGGCCTGCACCTGGCGATGGAGAAGGCCGGCGTCGAGCTGCGCACCACCGCCGTCGGCGACCGCTACGTCCTCGAAGAACTCCGCAGCGGCGACTACTCGCTGGGCGGGGAGCAGTCCGGTCACATCGTCGTGCCCGCCGCGGGCACCACCGGCGACGGCATCCTCACCGGCCTGCTGCTGATGGAGCAACTCGCCGCGACGGGCGACTCGCTGGCCGACCTCGCTTCGATCATGACCGTGCTGCCGCAGGAACTGATCAACGTCAAGGTCGCCGACAAGCACGCTGTCGCCGAGGCCGACGACGTCTGCGCCGCCGTCACCGCCGCCGAGGCCGAACTGGCCGGCCAGGGTCGCGTGCTGCTGCGCCCGTCGGGAACCGAGCAACTCGTGCGCGTCATGGTCGAGGCGCCGACCGCCGATGCGGCCCACTCCGTGGCCAAGCGCATCGCCGACGTCGTCGCCGCCGCCGGCAGCTGAGGCCCGATTCCCGCTAGATCGCCGTTCCCACCCGGCGTTTTCCTCGCTTTCCGAGCAAAACACCGGGCTGTTGCGCGAGGGTTGCGATTCGGACTCGACGCCGATCTGGGCTGGTCAACACCCTCCAGCTGTGCCTACTGTTACTGATGTGACTAAAGTGACTAAACGAGGCAAGAACTCCGTGGTGACCCGCGCCGCGGTCGTCGTCGCCGTGGTGCTCGGCCTCGGCGTGGGCGGGGTGACGTTGGCCGGCGTCTTCGGCAATGAAGCCAAGCCCGCTCCGGTGTCGCGCGGTCTCGCGCTCAACTCCGGTTCGCTGGGCGACCTGCTCGGCCCGCAGCCGGCCGAACACCCCCGCGCCCACCAGCGCCCGGGCGCCAAGAAGCGGCCCGGCCAGAAGCGTCCGGGTGCCAAGCGCCCCGGTCAGAAGTCGAACAAGCGCAGCTACCGCGTGCGCAACAACCGCCTGCCCGGCGTCGGCGGCGTCTGCGGCAAGGTGCAGGCCAACCGGATCCGCACCACCGGTCGCGGCACCGTCGTGTGCGCGCACATGGGGTCGGGCCGCTACAAGTGGGTCCGCATCAACGGCGTCGACCCGCAGGTCCGCAAGCCGGGCGCCAAGTGCACCGGGCAGTACATCACCGCCCGCAGCCCGCGCGGCAAGGCGATGCAGTGCGCCCGCGGCCGCTGGACCTACAACGGCTGAGCCGCACCCCGGTCACATCGCGCCGCGCGCGAGAATCCCGTCGGAGAACGACGCGGAGATCGCGGTGAGTCCGCGCATCGCCTTGGCGTAGCGCGGCATGATCTCCAGCGGCCGGTGCTTGGCCGCGTACACGATCCATTCGCCGGCGGCCTCCGCCGACAGCGCGGGAGCGTTGTCGTAGGCGCCGGTGGGGGCGATCATCGGCGTGGCGACGAGCGGATAGCAGACGTTGGTCACGTGGACGCCGGTCCCGGTGAGTTCGGCGGCCAGGCTGCGGCCGAAGGTCGCCAACGCCGCCTTCGACGCGCCGTAGGCGGCGAACTTAGGCATCGCGCCGTTGGTCACGCCCCAGGTGCACACGTTGATGAAATGGCCGTCGTCGCGGCGGCGGAACTCGTCGAGGACGCCGAGTGTCATGGCCACCGGGCCGAAGTAGTTGATCGCCATCGTGCGCTGGAAGTCGTGGAAGCGCCCGGTCGAGTCGGCGACGTCGCGGCGAATCGAGCGTCCGGCGTTGTTCACGACGATGTCGGGGGTGCCGAAGCGCCGCAGCACCGAATCGAGGACGTCGCCGACGCCCTGCTCGGTCGAGAGGTCGCCGGGCACGGGGAAGGCGAGGCCGCCGTCGTCGGCGATCTCCTGCGCGACGCGGTCGAGGTCATCGGCGCCGCGCGCGACGAGGATGATCTGGGCACCCTCGGCGGCCAGCTGCCTGGCGGCCTCCGCACCGATGCCCGACGAGGCGCCGGTGACTAGGACGAGCTTGCCGGTCAGGTCGCGGGGCGCAACCCGATCGGCCAGGTCGTGGACGGTGACGGCGCGCTGCAGCGCCGTGCGGGTCGCGAGCCTGCGGGAGCCGCGCGCGAGGTTGTCGAGGAACTTGTTGGCCATGTCCGCCAGGCTAACCGCCCGGGGCGGGGAACCGATTGCCGCCCGGCTGCGTCTAAGGAATATGCGGGGGATTCGGCTGGACCAGGGTGAGGCCATGCGGCTGGCCGGCGATTGTCGACGCGTCGCCGACGTCATCGACCGGCAGGTCGCGCTGCTGCGCGGCGGCGACTACGCCGCGTTGCGGGACCGGCGGCGCGGCGGGTATCGCCCCGCGGTGGAGGCCGTCGCCGGCCGACTGGCCGGGCGGGCCGTCGAGTTGCGCGCCGCCGCCCGCGGGCTCACCGCCCACGCGGCGTCGGTGTCGGCGGCGGACGGCGCGGCTGCCCGGCGGATCCTCGATCTGGCCGGCCGGGGCCGATGACGCCAGCGGCCCGCGCCCTCGGTGTCGACTTGGACCGCGTGGCCGCCGACGTCGCGGTCTTGAGCGCGGTGGGAGCCGGGCTGGCCGACGAACTCGCCGCCGCCGGCTCCATTCGTGATCGCGCCGCCGACGGGCTGGGCGGACCGGTCGAGGGCCCGATGTCGGTGCTCGCCGATCTGCCCGACCTGTTGCGCGCCGACCTGACCGCCCTGGCGCACATCCGCGAGGCGGCCGACGCCGCCTGGCGCGGGCTCGGGGCGGTGTGCGCGAAGGTCGCCGCGGTGACCGGGGACGTGGAGGCCGCCGATCAGGGTGCGGACGAGGCCGACGTCGTCGACGCCGTGCGCGGTCGGCAGACGGTGCTCGCCGCCGGTGCCGGCGTCGATCGGATGGACGAGGCGCTCGCCGAACTCGACGGGGAACTGGTCCTGATCGGCGGTCGCTGATGGCCGACAGCGACGTCGCCGCACTGATCGCGGCGGTCACCGAGCAGACCCTGGCGTCGATCGACGCAATGTGCGACGGCGAGTCGGGCGCGGTGTGCCATCGTGATCCGCGCCGTCCCGCCACTGAGGCAGAGGTCACCGGGGCCCATTCGCGCCGTCTGCTCCGCCCGGCCGGGTGGACGGCATAAGCTTCGGAGCGTGTTTGGCAGAAGAGCAGAACCCGCACCGGTGCCGCCGGCCGAGCTGATGACCCGGCTGACCCGGCGCGGACCGCACAAGGTGCTGCGCGGCGACCTGGCGTTCGTCGGCGTCCCCGGCCAGATCTTCACGCCGACCTCCGGCAGCGGACTGCCGTTGGTGGTCTTCAGCCACGCGTGGATGGCCGACTCGCACCGCTACCGCGACCTGCTGTTCCACCTCGCCACCCACGGCATCGTGGCGGCCATTCCCGACGTCGAGCGCGGCCCGGCGCCCTCCGACGCCGCGCTGGCCGCCGCCCTGCGCACCGCGTTGAGCGGTCTGCCGCGGGTCCGCCTGGGCCTGAGCGAATCGGTCACCGTCGACGCAGGTCGCCGCGCCGTCGCCGGTCACGGCTTCGGCGCCTCGGCCGCCGTGCTGGCGCTCGGGCCGCAGGTGCTGGCCGGTGTCGAGCCGGTGCCGGTGTCGAGCCTGACCGCGATCTTCCCGGCCCCGACGACCGCTACCGCCTTCGCCGCCGCCGCCTCGGTCCAGGTGCCGTCGATGGTGTTGGCCGCGGGTTCCCACCTCGACACCCTCACCAACAACCCGCTGCCGCTGGCCCGCGAGCTCGGCGGCGACGTCTGTCTGCGCGCCATCCCGGGCGCCACCGACCGCGCCCTGCTGCAGAAGCGCTCGCTCCGGTCGCTGATCGGGATCAACGGTGCCGACAAATCCGTGCATGCCGCGGTCCGCGCACTGCTCACCGGATTCGTGCTCGCCACCGCCGGGGGAAACGACGAGTACGCCGTGTTCGGCGACCCCGAGGCGCAGTTGGGCACCGCCGCACCGGTCGATCCGGACGAGCCCGACGCGGACGATCGCAGCCATGTCCAGAAGCTCCTGCAGGGTCCGGCGACGCAGAAATCCGGGTCGCCGCTCACGTCGGGGGTCTCGTCGATTCGAGCCCTGCGCGGTAGCTAGGTACCCTGGATAACCATGTGTGGAATCGTCGGGTATGTGGGCCAGCGGCAGGCGCTCGGGATCGTCGTGGACGCCCTGCGCCGCATGGAGTACCGCGGCTACGACTCGGCCGGTGTGGCCATCCTCGACGGCCACGGCGGCTTGGTCGTCGAGAAGAAGGCCGGGCGCCTCGAGAACCTCGACAAGCAGATCGCCTCGGTCGATCCGAAACGCCTGACCGGCACCACCGGCATGGGCCACACGCGCTGGGCCACGCACGGCAAGCCCACCGACCGCAACGCCCACCCGCACCTGTCCGCCGACGGCAAGGTCGCCGTCGTGCACAACGGCATCATCGAGAACTACGCGCCGCTGCGCGCCGAGCTGGAGGCCGCCGGCGTCGACCTCAAGTCCGACACCGACACCGAGACCGCCGTCCACCTGGTGCAGCGGGCCTACGAGTCGGGTCCGACCGCCGGTGACTTCGTCGCCAGTGCCTACGCCGTGCTGCGCCGACTCGAGGGCGCCTTCACCCTGGTCTTCACCCACGCCGACCACCCCGACACCATCGTCGCCGCCCGCCGGTCGACCCCGCTGGTCGTCGGTGTCGGCGACGGCGAGATGTTCGTCGGCTCCGACGTCACCGCGTTCATCGAGCACACCCGCGACGCGGTCGAGCTCGGCCAGGACGAGGTCGTGGTCATCACGGCGAACTCCTACGAGATCACCGACTTCGACGGCAACCCGCGCAAGGGCAAGCCGTTCCACATCGACTGGGACCTCGCCGCCGCCGAGAAGGGCGGCTACGACTACTTCATGCTCAAGGAGATCGCCGAGCAGCCCGAGGCGCTCACCAACACGCTCCTGGGCCACCTGCAGGACGGCCGCATCGTCCTGGACGAGCAACGCATCTCCGACGAGGACCTGCGCGATGTCAGCAAGGTCTTCGTCGTCGCCTGCGGCACCGCCTACCACGCCGGTCTGCTGTCCAAGTACGCCATCGAGCACTGGACGCGCCTGCCGGTGGAGGTCGAGCTCGCCAGCGAGTTCCGCTACCGCGACCCGGTGCTGGACCGCTCCACCCTCGTCGTCGCGATCTCCCAGTCCGGCGAGACGGCCGACACCCTGGAGGCGGTCCGCCACGCCAAGGACCAGAACGCCCGCGTCCTGGCCATCTGCAACACCAACGGGGCGCAGATCCCGCGCGAGTCCGACGCCGTGCTCTACACGCACGCCGGCCCGGAGATCGGCGTCGCGTCGACCAAGTGCTTCCTGGCGCAGATCGTCGCCGCCTACCTCGTCGGCCTCGCGCTGGCACAGGCCCGCGGCACCAAGTTCATCGACGAGGTCACCCGCGAGTTCGCCGACATGGAGGCCGCGCCGGCCGCCGTGCAGGAGGTTCTCGACGGCATGGAGCCGGTCCGCGAGCTCGCCCGCTCGATGGCCGACCGCGACACGGTGCTGTTCCTCGGCCGCCACGTCGGCTACCCGGTCGCCCTCGAGGGCGCCCTCAAGCTCAAGGAACTGGCCTACATCCACGCCGAGGGCTTCGCCGCCGGCGAGCTCAAGCACGGCCCGATCGCCCTCATCGAGGCCGGTCTGCCGGTCTTCGTCGTGATGCCCTCCCGCGAGGGTCGCGCGGTGCTGCACTCGAAGATGGTCAGCAACATCCGCGAGATCCAGGCGCGCGGCGCCGAGACCATCGTCATCGCCGAGCCCGACGACGAGGCGGCCAAGGCGGTCGCCGACCACTTCATCCCGATCCCGCGCACCTCGACGCTGCTGCAGCCGCTGGTCTCGACCATCCCGTTGCAGGTCTTCGCCGCGACGGTCGCCGACGAGCGCGGCTACGACGTCGACAAGCCGCGCAACCTGGCCAAGTCCGTCACCGTCGAATAGCGCCGGTCCGCCATGTACCCGGATCGCCGCGCGTACCCGACCGTCGCCCAGATCCGCGCCGCCGAGGCGGCGACGGGACTCCTCGCAGGCGGAGTCCTGATGAGCCGCGCCAGCGGCGGCCTCGCGTCGGCGATCATCAACGAACTGCGCGCCGACGGCGTCTACGGACGCCGGGTCGGCCTCGTCATCGGCTCCGGTGACAACGGCGGCGACGCCCTCTACGCCGGCGCCGTCCTCGCCCGCCGCGGCGCGGCGGTCACCGCGGTGCTGCTGGACCCGGCGAAGGCCCATGCCAGCGGACTGGCCGCGCTGCGCGCCGCCGGCGGACGCGTGGTCACCGAGTTCGGGCCGCTCGACGTGATCGTCGACGGTGTCGTGGGCATCGGCGGCTCCGGCCCGCTGCGGCCGACGGCGGCGGCCCTGTTCGCCGCCGTCGCACAGGCCTCACCCGACGCCCGCGTCGTCGCGGTGGACCTGCCGTCGGGGGTCGACGCGGACACCGGTGTCGTGCACGATCCCGCCGTCCGCGCCGACCTGACGGTCACCTTCGGCCTGCCGCGCCGGGCGCACGTCCTCGCCGCCCCGCAGTGCGGCCGGGTGGTCGTCGTCGACATCGGGCTCGGCCCGGTCGACGAGGTGGCGGTGCACGCCCTCACCGACGTCGAGGTGGGTGACCGTTGGCCGGTGCCGGGCCCGTCGGACGACAAGTACCGCCAGGGTGTCGTCGGCATCGTGGCTGGTTCCGCGAAATACCCCGGGGCGGCGCTGCTGTGCAGCGGCGCCGCCGTGGCCGCCACCTCGGGGATGACCCGGTACGCCGGGCCCGCGGCCGCAGCGGTCGTCGAGCGGTATCCGGAGGTCGTCGCCGTCGACGAACCCGGCGACGCGGGTCAGGTCCAAGCCTGGGTCGTCGGCCCCGGCTTCGGCACTGACGACGCCGCGCTCGAGCGGTTGACCGCGGTGCTCGCCGCCGACGTACCGGTCCTCGTCGACGCCGACGCGATCACCGTGCTGGCCCGGCACCGCAGACTCCTCGAGGGGCGCACCGCGCCGACGTTGCTCACCCCGCACGCCGGCGAATTCGCGCGGCTCGCCGGTGCCCCCGTCGGCGAAGACCGCGTCGCGGCGGTGACCGCCTGCGCCCGCGAACTCGGGGCCACCGTCCTGCTCAAAGGGCGGGCGACGCTGATCGCCGATCCAGCCGGCCGGGTCCTCGTCAACGAGGCCGGCTCCTCCTGGGCGGCCACCGCCGGGTCGGGCGACGCGCTGTCCGGGATCACCGGCGCACTGCTGGCCACCGGCCTGCCCGCCGACGTCGCCGCGGCGATGGGGGCACGCGCTCACGCGGTCGCCGCCGAGATCGCCGCCGGGGATCCGGGCGCCCCGATTGGCGCATCGGCGCTGGTCGCGGCCATCGGCGACGCGATCCGGCTGTTGCGGACACGGGCCGCCGACGCACCCGCCGCGGGCGGAATCTGAGACAATAGCGACCACATGCACGTATCCACCGGCACCACCGCGATGGGCACCGCGACAGTCGATCTGCGCGCCATCGCCCACAACCTCCGCGTCCTGACCGACGGCGCGGGGGTGGGCGCCATCGCCGTGGTCAAGGCCGACGGCTACGGCCACGGCGCGCTCCCCGTCGCACGGACCCTCGTCGAGGCCGGTGTGACGGGCCTCGGCGTCGCCCACATCGGCGAGGCGCTGGCGCTGCGGGAGGGCGGGATCGACGCCCCGATCACCGCGTGGCTGCACGCCCCGGACGCCGACTTCGAGGCCGCCATCGCCGGCGACGTCGACATCGCCGTGTCCTCGATCCGCCAACTCGAGAGCGTCGTGGCGGCCGCCGCCCGTCGCGGGGAGGCCGCCACCGTCACCATCAAGGTCGACACCGGGATGAACCGCAGCGGCATCGCGGCGGACGAGTGGGCCGACTTCGTCG
Source organism: Gordonia sp. (in: high G+C Gram-positive bacteria) (assembly GCF_047602025.1). Lineage (GTDB taxonomy): Bacteria > Actinomycetota > Actinomycetes > Mycobacteriales > Mycobacteriaceae > Gordonia. Next base: position 841,691 of record NZ_JASGII010000001.1, read on the forward strand.
CCGGCTACGCCCGCGCGCACGCCGACGGCGCGGTCCGGCTGCGCGGCGTCATGGCCCACCTCGCGTGCGGCGACGAGCCGGACAACCCGGTGAACGACGAACAGGCCGCCGGACTGCGCGCCGCCGTGGCCGACCTGGCGGGCGTCGGGATCGTCCCCGAACTGGTCCACCTGGCGAACACCCCGGCGGCGCTGACCCGCCCCGACCTCGCCTTCGACGCCATCCGGCCCGGCCTCGGCGTCTACGGGCTCAACCCGGTGCCGGGCGCGGGCACCGCCGACCTCATTCCCGCGATGACCCTGCGCAGCGAGGTGTCCCTGGTGAAGCGGGTCGCGGCCGGCGGCGGCGTCTCGTACGGGCACACGTTCCGGGCGCGCGAGGACACGACGACCGCGGTCATCCCGGTCGGTTATGCCGACGGGGTGCCGCGCGTGCTGTCGGGCAAGCTGCGCGTGCGGATCAACGGCCGCGACTTCCCCGGCGTCGGCCGGATCTGCATGGACCAGTTCGTCGTCGACCTCGGCGCCGACGGCGGCGGTGTCGGTGAGGGCGACGAGGTGACGCTGTTCGGCACGGGTGAGGGCGGCGGTCCGACGGCGCGCGAGTGGGCCGACGCCGCGGGCACCATCGACTACGAGATCATCACGGGCATCGGCCAGCGCGTCGCGCGCCGCTACGTCGGCCCGGACGGGGACGGGTCGTGATGGCGCGGCGGCCGAAGAAGAGCGGCAAGCGCCGCGCCGACGGCACCCTGCGGCGCACCAAGCCGACCGCCGGGGTGTCGACGATCGGCGGGCTGGCCGCGAGCGGGGTGACCCGGCAGGTGACCAAGGCGCGGGCCGGCGCCACCGATCCCTACGCCGACCTCCACTTCGACTCGATCTATCAGGACGAGGAGCACACCGTCGCCGCCGATGACGGCGTGCGCCTGGCCGCCCGCGTCGTGCACGGGGAGGGCGAGCCCGAACTGACCGTCGTCTTCGTCCACGGCTACTGCCTGCGGATGAGTTCCTGGTACTTCCAGCGCACCGCCCTCGCACAGGCGTGGGGGCCGAAGGTGCGGCTCGTCTTCTACGACCACCGCGGCCACGGCCGCAGCGATCCGGCGCCGCCCGACTCGACGTCGATGACCCAACTCGGCGACGACCTCGACGCGGTGCTGCGCGCCCTCGCGCCCACCGGTCCGGTGGTGATCGTGGGCCATTCGATGGGCGGCATGACGGCGATGGCCCTCGCGCGCCGACACCCCGAGCTCTTCGGGCCAAACGGCCGCGTCGTCGGCGTCGGCCTGGTGGCAACGGCAGCGCGCGGCGTCAGCGACGCCGGTGTCGGCGAGGCGCTGCAGAACCCCGCGGTCAGCGCGTTCCGCGCCATCGTGCGGCGCGCACCCTGGTTCATCCAGGCCGGCCGCACCCGCGCCCGCCGCGCCCTCGAACCGGTCCTGCTGGCCGCGAGCTTCGGCCCCGACTTCTACAGTCCGACCGCCGGCCGCGCGGTCGAGCGCATGATCCGCCAGACACCGCTGTCGACGATCGTGCACTTCCTCCAGGTGCTCGAGGTCCACGACGAATCCGCGGCACTGCCCGTCCTCGCGGCCGTGCCAACCGTCGTCGTCTGCGGCGACGACGACTGCATGACGCCGTTCCCCAACTCGTATTCGATGTACGGCGCACTCGGCGACAACTGCCGCCTGACGATCATCCAGGGCGCCGGGCACATGGTGCAGATGGAGCGCCCCGACCAGGTCGACGAGATCCTCGACGACCTGCTCACCCGGGTTCGCGCCCTGCTGGCCGAGCGCGGGGACGACGCACCGCTCGCACCCCGGTCCGCCCCGCAGCGGCCCGAGGCGCGGGCGGCGAATCGCCCGTGGTGGCGGCCGTGGTCGTGACGGTGACCCGGGGCGTGTCCGGGGATGCCGTGCTGCCCGAGGTGGCCGACACCGAGGAACTCGGCCGCGCGCTGGCCGGTGTGTTGGAGCCCGGCGACCTGGTCATCCTCGACGGCCCGCTCGGCGCGGGGAAGACGGCGCTGTCCCGCGGAATCGGTGCCGGGCTCGGCGTGACCGGCCGGGTGACGTCGCCGACGTTCGTCATCGCCCGCGAGCACCGCCCCGCCGTCGCGGGGACGCCCGGCATGGTGCACGTCGACGCCTACCGACTCGGCGCGGGCGGTGACTTGCTCGACGAACTCGACGCCCTCGATCTCGACACCGAGCTGACCGACTCGGTCGTCGTCGTCGAGTGGGGCGCCGGACTCGCCGAGCGGCTGGCTGCCCGTCACGTGCTGGTGCGGTTGGAGCGCGAGCCCGAGTCCGAGGTGCGTCGCGCGTACTGGCGGTGGGCGGGAGCAGACACCGGTGAGTGAGCAGCGGATCCTGGTGATCGACACCGCGACCGCCGCCGTCGTCACCGGCGTGGCGGTCGTCGCCGACGAGACGGTGTCGGTCCGCGCGTCGCGCGTCGTCGCCGATCAGCGTCGGCACGCCGAAACCCTCACCACCCTGATGAAGGAGTGCCTCGACGAGGCCGGGTGGGCCGCGGCCGACCTCGATGCCGTCGTCGTCGGCTGCGGACCCGGCCCGTTCACCGGGTTGCGCGTCGGCATGGCCACGGCGGCCGCCTTCGCCGATGCGCTGGGCATCCCTGTGTACGGCGTGTGCACCCTCGACGCGCTGGCCGCGACCGCCGCCGATCCTCGGGCGGACTCCCTGCTCGTCGTCACCGACGCCCGCCGTCGGGAGGTCTATTGGGCGCGCTACTCGGGCGGCGCCCGCGTCGAGGGTCCCGGGGTCATGGCTCCCGCCGCACTGGTGGAACAGCTCGCCGGGCTACCGATCGACGTCGTGGCCGGCGTGCCGTCGCTGCTGCCCGACAGCGGGTGGTCGGGCGTGGCGACCACGCTCGACGCCGCCGGGCTGGCCACGGTCGCCAAAGAGGCCGTCGTCGCAGGGGCCGCTCCCGCGCCGTTGGTGCCGCTGTACCTGCGCCGCCCCGATGCGGTCGAACTCGCCGATCAGAAGCGCAAGCGGGTCTAGCGATGGTGATCGACGAGCTCAAGTCCGCCGACGTCGGGCGCTGCGCGGAGCTGGAGAAGGAGATGTTCGCCGGGGACTCGCCGTGGCCCGCTGCGGCGTTCCGCGCCGAGTTGAAGGCGCCCTACAACCGGTACTTCGCCGCGCGCGAGGAGCTCGGCGCCCCGCCGATCGGTTATGCGGGCATCTCCATCCTCGGCCCGGCCGGGGACCACGAGTGTGAGATCCACACGATCGCCGTCGCGGCCGCCCATCGCGGGCGGGGGATCGGGCGCGACCTGCTCGACGCGATGCTGGCCGTCGCCGACCAGCGAGACGCCCCGGTGTACCTGGAGGTCCGCGTCGACAACGAGCCCGCGATCGGGCTGTATGAGAGCGTGGGATTCGTGAAGTCGGGACTGCGCCGTGGCTACTACCAGCCGTCGGGCGCCGACGCGTTCACCATGATCCGCCCCGCGCCCAGCGGAAAGATGCCGGAGCACCCCGATGAGTGACCGCATGATCGTGATGGGCATCGAGAGCTCCTGCGACGAGACTGGCGTCGGCATCGTCGAATGGACCGGCGAGCCCGCCGAACCGATTCGCCTACTCGCCGACGAGGTCGCCTCCTCGGTCGCCGAGCACGCCCGCTACGGCGGCGTCGTGCCCGAAGTGGCCTCGCGCGCGCACCTGGAGGCCATGGTGCCGACGATGCGCCGCGCGCTGGCCGCCGCCGACGTCGACAAACCCGACGCCATCGCCGTGACGATCGGACCCGGGCTGGCGGGTGCGCTGTTGGTGGGCGTCGCCGCGGCCAAGGCGTACGCCCTCGCCTGGGACGTGCCGCTGTACGCGGTGAACCACCTCGGCGGACACGTCGCCGTCGACACGCTCGAACACGGACCGATGCCGCCGTGCATCGCGCTGCTGGTCTCCGGCGGTCACACGCACCTGCTGCGCGTCACCGACCTGGGCGAGCCGATCGAGGAGCTCGGCACGACCGTCGACGACGCGGCTGGCGAGGCCTTCGACAAGGTCGCCCGGCTCCTCGGTCTCGGCTACCCGGGCGGACCGGCGATCGATGAGCTGGCGAGCGGCGGGGACCCGACGGCCATCGCCTTCCCGCGCGGCATGACCGGCCCGCGGGACGCCCGGTACGACTTCTCGTTCAGCGGCCTGAAGACCGCCGTCGCCCGCTACGTCGAGGGGTGCGAACGACGGGGCGAGGACGTGCCGATGGCCGATGTCGCCGCGTCGTTCCAGGAAGCGGTCGCCGACGTGTTGACGATGAAGGCGCTGCGCGCGTGCGCCGACTTCGACACGTCGACGCTCGTTCTCGGCGGCGGCGCCACGGCGAACTCGCGGATCCGCTCGCTGGCGCAGGAGCGCTGCGATGCCGCCGGGATCACGCTGCGCGTGCCCAAGCCGCGACTGTGCACCGACAACGGCGTGATGATCGCGACGCTGGGCGCCCACGTCATCGCCGGCGGTGCCCCGCCGTCGCCGCTGACGGTGGCCACCGACCCTGGGCTGTCGGTACAGATCAGCGCATACTGAGGCGATGGCCGACAAACCCGCCCGCATCCCGCCGCCCTGGTTCATCAAGGCCGCATGGAAGGTGCACCGCGGCCTCTACCGCCTCAGCGGCGGGCGATTCGGGCTGTGGGAGCCCCGCGGCACCGAGAAGTGGGGCACCCTGCGGCTCACCACGGTCGGTCGGCGCACCGGCGCCGAGCGCAGCGTCATCCTCGCGTATTTTCCCGACGGTGAGAACCTGGCCTTGATGGCCATGAACGGCTGGCAGGAGGGTGCGCCCGCCTGGTGGCTCAACCTGCAGGCCCAGCCCGACGCGCGGGTCACCCTCGTGACCGGCGAGCGCGACGTCCGCGCGCGGGCGGCCGTCGGCGACGAGCGGGAACGGCTGTGGTCGCGCTGGCAGGAGTTCGACCACGACCTCGACGAGCTCGCCGGTCGGCGCGCCACCGATACCGCGGTCGTCGTGCTGGAACCGCGCTAGTACTGCTGCCACTCGCCCTGCGCGTAGCGCAGGATCCGCGGCTCCATCAGCGTCGACGGCGGCATGGCCAACGGTTGGCGGTCGCGCGGGAAGACCCGCGCGGCGCGCAGCTCGTCGTCGGTGAGGAACCGCGTCGGCGCCACCGGGTCCATCCGCAACGACGGCTGCTGTCGGGCGGCGAGGAAGAATCCCCAGTCGCCGAAGGACGGCACGTCGACGTGGTACGGCAGGGTGGCCAGGCCGGCGGCGCCGAGGGTGGCCCCGATGCACCAGTACGACTGCGGCGCGAAGAACGGCGAGCCGGACTGCACCGCGACGACGCCGCCGGGACCCAGGTGGGCGGCGACGAGCGCGTAGAACTCGACCGAGTAGAGCTTGGTCGTCGCGGTCTCGTCCGGATCGGGCATGTCGACGATGATCGCGTCGAACCGCTCATCTGTGGTGCGCAACCAGTTGAAGGCGTCGGCCGCGACGATGCGGGCGCGCGGATCGTTCATCGAGCCGCGGTTGAGCCCGGTGAAGCGCGGGTCGGTGCGGGCGAGGCGGATCATCGCCGGATCGAGCTCGACGAGGGTGATCGACTCGGTCGGATACGTCAGCACCTCGCGCAGCGCGAGCCCGTCGCCCGCGCCCAGGATCAGCACGCGGCGGGGGTGCGCGGCCATCGCGGGATGGACCAGGGCCTCGTGGTAGCGATACTCGTCGGCGGAGGCGAACTGCAGGTCGCCGTTGAGGAACAAGCGGAGGTCGTCGCCGCTCGGCGTCCGGCGCGAGGTCATCACGATGTCCTGGTACGGAGTCTGCTGCGACAGCACGATCGGGTCGCGGTAGAGCGCCTGCCGCGCGGTGACCTCGAACGACCGGGAGTAGGCGAACGCGGCCAGCAGGATCGCGATGACGGCGACGGCGGCGCCGCCGATGATGGTGGTCGCGCGGCCCGACAGTCCGCGGCGGAACAGGACCAGGACCAGCAGCAGCCCGGCGACCGCGTTGATCAGCCCGACGACGATCGCTCCGCGCAACTGCCCGAACACCGGCAACAGCAGGAACGGGAACGCGAGACCGCCCAGCAGGGCGCCGATGTAGTCGGCGGCGAACAGATCCGCGACCGCCGACCCGGCGTCCTGCCGCCGGATGCGCTGCAGCAGGACCATCAGCAGCGGGATCTCCGCGCCGACCAACAGGCCGAGGACGAACGCGACGACCACCATGGCGCCGGTGTACATCGAGAGGTAGGCGAACGCGGCGTAGAGCCCCAGCACCGACAGTCCGCCGAGCAGCGCGAGCGTGATCTCGACGGCCGCGAACCACACCACCGGGCGCTGCTGCAGCGGCTTCGCCGCGAGGGCGCCGACGCCCATCGCGAACACCATCACGGCCAGGACGATCGACGCCTGGGTGGCGGTGTTGCCGATCAGGTAGGAACCCAGCGACACCAGGGCGAGCTCGTAGACCAGCCCGCACGCCGCGCACACGAACACGACGGCGAGCAGCGCGGCGCGCGCGACGCGGCGGCGGGGCGTCGTGGTGGGAGCGCCGGCGGAGTCGGGGGTCACCGGCGGATCAGAGGATGGCGGCCGCGACGATCAGCGCGACGGCCAGGTGCATAACGGCGTGGACCTTGACCGCCGGGTGCGGCTCCGGATCCATGATGAAGTCGCCCAGCTTGCCCGGCGTCACCAGTGTCACCAGCAGGTAGGTCAGCGACATCGCGACGATGCCCAGCGCGGAGTAGGCGGCCGTGTACATCAGCCCCTTGACGAGGCCTCCCTCGGCGGCGGTGATGGACGCGGCGATGATGATCGCGACGCCGCCCAGCTTCGAGGCCACCAGCAGGGCCGCGTTCTTGTTCCGGTCGATCCACACCTGGGTGCGCAGGTGGCCGGGGGTGAGGATGTCGACGACGATGAAGCCCACCGCCATCGCGGCGATGCCGACGGCGGAGTAGGCGCCCGCCGCGACGAGGTTCTCTTCGAATCGGGTCATGGTGTCCTTCGATCGTTGGTGGTCATTTTCCGAAGCCGCTGCCGCCGCCGCGCCAGCGGTTGCCGCCGCCGGAGTACCGCGGCATCGGCACCCAGTAACCGCCGACATAGCTGTGGTAGTGGTTGTAGCCGCTCTGATAGTCCTTGCTGACCATCACACGCGTCTGGTCGCCCGCGTGGGGAAACAGGCCGACCAGGTAGTCCGGGTACTGCAGGAAGCGCGACGGCGTCGTGTTTCCGACACCGTATCCGCCGGCGCGGTTGTCGGTGGGTTTCTCGGCGCCGGCGATCGCCGCGGCGACCGTGGTGATCGAGCCGGCGGCGAGGTAGGCGGCCACCGTGCCCTCGTCGAGGGATGGCGTGCGCTGATAGGTCTGCTCGATGTACTTGCGCGCGCCGCCGCCGAGGGCGCCGTCGGCCGCGCAGGTGACGATCATGGCACCCACGGCGACGACGCAGATGCCGAGGATGAGCGCGTTGCGGATGCGCCGCAGGCGCTCGCGCGGATCGCGGTCGGGGCCGTCGGTCGGGGTGGGTGTCATCGCGACGCCGCGGATCCGGCCAGGCTGCTGGTCGTGTAGACGACCTCGCCGGACTGCGGGTAGGTGTGCCAGGTCTCCCAGCGCAGCGATCCGGCGCGGTCGGTCGCCGCGCGCACCGCGGTGACCGCGAGCGGGTCGCCGGCGTAGGCGCCGATGAGCCCGGCCGCGGAGGCTTCGACCTGCTCGCCGAGGCGGGCGACGAGGATGCGCATCGCCTCCGGTTCGAGGCGGGCGACGTCGGCGCGGAACGTGTAGTCGTCGCGGGCCCACCGCGCCGGCAGGAACGGCTCGGCACCGGGCAGGCAGGCGAGGGTCTCGCGCAGCGGCGCCCCACCGGCGTCGACGATGACCTGGTGGCTGGCGCCGAGCAGGCACAGGTCGACGTCGAAACCGCCGAGGTGCGCGGTGCGGGTCGCCAGCGCCGGCTGCGCCGCCGTGTCCAGACTCAGCGTGAGGTCGGCCGCACGGGTGTCGACGAACGGGGTGCGCAGGTCGACCAGGGTCACCGCGGGCCCTCCGGAGCCGGGTTCGACGGGTAGATGCGGAACTCGCCGCGGGCCAGGAGTTCGCCGCGGGCGGCCTCCCACCCGGAGCCGTAGTCCTCGAAGGACAGGCGGTCGCCGCCGGCCTGGTAGTCGTGGTAGCGCATGCTGCCGCTGGTCGCGACGCCGGTGGTGCCGGCCGAGGTGAACCGGGCCGAGCCGTCTTCGTCGAAGGTGTAGCGCCGGCCCTCGAACTCGACCGTCGGCGGACCGGGCTGCAGGGTGACGCCGGACAGGTCCTGCCACATCACGACCTCGAGGTCCGGGTCGTCCTCGACGGACAGCCACGCGCGCCGCCCGGTGCCGGTGTCCAGGTGCGCCTCGATCCAGTTGTAGCCGTCCTGGGTGAACCGGATGATTCCTCGGACGGCGAAGGTCGTGCCGCGGATGTCGACCAGGTCCGACGGCTTGAGCTGGCGCGGGTCGCCGTGGACGGCATCGTCATCGGCGCTGGAGAACGGGTCGCCGGGCCGGTAGGTGCGGTTGCGCAACGCGTCGGCTTCGGCCTTGCGGGCGGCCTGCGCCTGCAGCACGTTGAACACCACCGCGACGGCGATGATCAGCAGCAGCGCGATGATGAGGATGACGGCGTACTTCACACCGGCCACGCTACCAATCGGCGCGGTCGCCGATCGGCCGTCGGACGGACCCGCGCTACTGGTCGAGCGTCGCGCCGCCGTCGACGCGCAGGTCGTGCAGCGTGATGTGGCGGGCGGCGTCGGAGGCGAGGAAGACCGCGGTGGCGGCGACGTCCTGCGGCCGCGCCACCCGGCCGAGCGGGATGCCCAACCGGAAGTGCTCGGCGTCGCCGGCGATGACGGCCGCCTCGGCCTGCGCGGCGGACACCGAGTCCGGCCGCATCCCGCGCAGCATCGGGGTGTCGGTCGAGCCGGGGGTGATGACGTTGCACCGCACGTCGCGGGCGGCCAGTTCGAGGCCGGCGCTGCGCGTCAGACTGGTGACCGCCGCCTTCGACGCCCCGTAGGCCGCCAGACCGAGGCGGGGCGTCGCCGCCGCGTTCGACGACACGACCGTGATCGAGCCGCCATCGGCGACGGCGCCGGCGGCGGCCCGCAGCAGGGCCATCGTCGCGGTCACGTTGACCGCGAGCAGCCGGTCCCACTCGGCGTCGTCGATGGTGCTGACCGGCCCGGTGGCCAACACGGCCGCACAGTGCACGACGGTGGTCAGCGGCCCGCCGAGCGCGCCGGGTGCGCCCGCGACCAGGTCGGCGACGGCCCGTCGATCGGCGAGGTCGGCGACCGTGCTCGGGCTGTCCAGCCCGGCGGCCGTCTGCTCGACTGCGGCATCGGCATCGCTCAGCAGTACCCGGGCGCCCGCGTCGACGAAGGCCCGCGCGACAGCGGACCCGATGCCGCCGGCCGCGCCGGTGATCAGCGCCCGACGGCCGACGAGCGCGCCGTCAGCCATCGGCCTTCAGCGCACGGAGCACCTCGTCGGCGGACACGGCGATGCCGCACGTGTTGTTGACGTAGTCGACGGCTCCGCCGTGGAAGGCGGCGTTGAAGTCGGCGACGCCGTCGGTGACGAAGAAGACCTGGACGTCCTGCATGAAGGCGTCGGCGGCGGTCAACAGGCAGCCGATGTGCGCGTAGATGCCGGTGAGGATGAGCTGGTCGCGGCCCTGGTGCGACATGACCGACCGCAGGTCCGTGCGCGCGAACGCCGAGTAGCGCCACTTCACGATGTTGATGTCGCCCGGGCGCGGCGCGAGCGGCGCGATGATCCGTGCTTCGTCCTCGGTGCCGATGCCCGGGCCCCAGCGCTCGGTGAGCAGGCCGCGCCGCGCCGGGTGCTGGTTGGGCGGCTGCGCGGTGAGCACGACCGGGACGTCGGCGGCATCGCAGGCGTCGCGCAGCGCGGCGATCGTCGGCACCACCGTCGCCAACGGCTCTGAGCCGTCCTCGTAGACGTCGACGAAGTAGTTCTGCATGTCGTGGATGAGCAGCACCGCGCGCGCCGGATCGAGCGTCCAGTCGAGCATGGGGGTGCTCCGCGGCGACACGTCGTCGAGCCGGTACGGGGCGATGGGGGGAATGGCCACTGAGGGTCTCCGATCGGTGCTTACTGGAAGGCGGCGGTGATGTCGGCCAGGACCGCCTCGACCCCGAGGGGGCCGGTGCCGCTGGTCCACGGGGTGCCGTCGACGGGGTAGACGTGGCCGTCGCGCACCGCGCGCAGGGCGGCGAAACCGGGCTTCGTGCGGGCGAGGTCGAGTTCCTGGCGGGCCTGCGCGGTGCCGCCGAGGACGCCGAAGAACAGGTAGTCGGCGTCGATCAGGTCCAGGTTCTCCATGCTGATCTTCTGCCCCGCGCGGTTGGCGGAGTTCACCTTCGCCTGTGCGGGCGGGCGGATCATGCCGACCTTCTCGAGCACCCAGCTCGACAGCGAATTGCCGCCGACGATCGTCGGCCCCTCGGTGGACCAGCGGATCACGCTCGCGGTCAGCGGCTTGGCCCCGGTGCGCGCTCCGACGAGCGCGGCGGTCGCGGCGATCTTGCCGGTGATCGTCTGGCTGACGCCGCGGAACTCGGCGGGCCGCGCCAGGACGTCGGCCATCGCGGCGAAGTACTTCTCCCAGCCGCCGGTGTACTTGGCGACGACGACGGTCGGCGCGATCTTGCCGAGGTCATCGAGGCTGTGCCGGGCGCCGGTCGTGTCGTCGACGATGATCAGGTCGGGCTTGAGTTTCAGGATCTGGCCGAGGTTGGGGGCGCGGGTCGACGCGACGATGGGGATGCGGTGCTCGCCCTCGGCGGTGGCCAGGTAGCCCGGGATGCCCAGCTGCCCGCGGCCGGCGGTGGAGCCGACCGGGATCACGCCCAGCGAGAGCGCGGAGTCGAGTGCGCCCTCGGCCAGGGTGACGACCCGGCCCGGGGTCTTGGGGATGGTGACCGAGCGCTTGGCCGCGTCGACGTAGGTGCGGCCGTCGACCGGCGCCGGTGCCTGCGCGGTGCTGCAGGAGGCCAGAGTCGGGATGACCAGCGCGGCGAGCGCGGTCGTGGCGATGCGGGTGGCGATCCTCATTGCGGCTGCCCCTCTCGGGTCGGCGTCGTCAGGTCGGCGAGCAGCAGGTGCGCCCACCAGGCGATGTCGTGGCCACCGGCGTAGCGCCGCAGCGTGACCGGCCAGCCCGCCGCGGTCAGCGAATCGGCGAGTCCGGTGACCGAGTCGACGAGCAGATGCTCGTTGGTGCCGACGGCGAGCCGTACCGGCAGCGGGTCCGCCTCGGCCAGTTCCGCGGCGATCCAACTCGGCTCCGCCCACTCGCTCGGCCGTCCGGTCAGCCCGGGTTTCCACCACATCGACGGAGAATACGCGAGCACCTCGTCGACGGACCCCGGAAACCACCGAGCGGCCGCCAGGGCCGCGACCGCGCCGAGGCTCTGACCCGCCCAGACGGTCGTCGCCTCGGTGACGCCCAGTGCGCGGCGTGCCTCGGCGAGGACCGGTCCGGCCACGGCGCCCAGGAAATCCCGGTTGGGGCCCAATTGCCGCAGTCGGGCGGCCGCGCCGCGCGGGGCATCGATGCCCAGGAGGGCGATCGGCCCGCCGGCGTCGGCGGCGCGGGAGGCGAGGACCCCGGGGAGGCCACAGGTGTCGAACCACTTGTCGGCGTCGAGCAGCACCACGATGCGCAGCGGCAGTCGGCCGTCGCCCACCGGGGCGGTGAGCCGCCACCGGACGGGTGCGTCGCCGCCCCAGTCCGCCGCGGCCAATTCGCCCTCGGCGGCCGGCTCGGGTGCCGACTCGGCGGTGCGCCACGCCTCAAGGCCGGGGGCGTCGTGACCGTGCAGGACCGAGCCGAACGGCGACTCGGCGGCCCGCGGGTGGCGCGGGTCGCTCACCGCCCGCTCCGCGACGTCGCGCGAGTAGACGAGGATCCCGTCCCGGTGGGCCGGATCGTCGGCGGTGTACGGGTAGAAGCGGTAGGTCGCCATTGCGGCCCGGTCGATCTCCAGCTCGGCGAACCACAGGTCGGTCGAGCCCCAGCGCCGCAGCTGTCCGCGTGCGCCGTGCGGGCCGTCGGTGAGCCGGTTGACCCAGGCGTACACGCCGTGCACGCCCGGCTCGGCGACGAAGGTCAGCAGGGCGCGCTGGCGGCCGGGGTCCGCCGGATGGTCGGTGACGATCGGCGTTGGGTGCTCGGCCAGGGCGGCGAGCACCGTCGTGGCGTCCGCCCCCGGTTCGCCGTCGACGATCCGGTCCCGCAGGGCGCGCGCGTCGAGCCGCTGCGGGCGGCCCTCGAGCATGTCGGCGATGACGGCCAGCGACTCCGGCGACACCATTCCGGGGTGGTTCACCGGCAGGCTCGCGTAGTGCACGGCGCCGCGCACGTGCGGCTCCCAGGCGACGGCCGGCAGGAAGTCCTCGGCGCTCTCGGCGGCGGCGAAGTGCCATGCGTCGCCGTCGATCACGCCGGTGCGGTGCGAGCGCATGAGCGCCGCGAAGTGGCTGACGACGTCGGTGATCTGGCGGACCTGGTCGAGGGTGAGGCTGCCCAGCGCGGCGTGGTGATCGCGCAGGGCGGCCAGTACCTGGTCGTCGGTGTCGAGGGCGGCATCGCTGTCGGCGCCGGCCATGATCAGCAGCGCGCGGCGCACTTCGGCCGGGGTGGCGGGCGCCTGCTCGGCCCAGCACTCGCTCGGGTAGGCGTCGAGCAGCACGACCTGCTGCACCGTGCGCCCGCGCGCGGCGGCCGCCACCGCGATCTCGTGGGCGATGACCCCGCCCACCGACCAGCCGAGCAGGCGCAGCGGACCGGTCGGCGCGACGGTCTCAATGGCATCGAGGTACTCGGCCGCGACGGCGGTCAGCGACTCGGGCAGCGGCCCGCCGTCGAGCCCGTCGGCCTGCAGCGCGTACAGCCCGGTGCCCGCGTCGAGGACCGGCAGCAGGCCCGCGTAGCACCAACCGAGCCCGCCGGCCGGGTGCACGGCGAACACGGGTGCGGTCCCCGGGGTGGCCTCGCGCAGTGTGAGGAGCCGGCCGAACGGGTCGGCGGACTCGCCGCCGGCGAGGCGCTCGGCCAGCGCGGCGACCGACGGTGCCGCGAACAGGTCGGCGACGCCGACCTCGGTGCCCAACACCTCGCGGCACCGGGCGGCCAGCACCGAGGCGGTCAGGGATGTGCCGCCCAGGTCGAAGAAGCTGTCGGTGACCGACACCTCGTCGCGGCCGAGTGCCTCGGCGAAGAGCGGTTCGATGGCCATCTCGGCAGGGGAGCGCGGCGCGGTCACCGTGTCCGCGCCCAACTGTGGCTCGGGCAGTCGGCGGCGGTCGAGTTTGCCGTTGCGCGTCATCGGGATCGCGTCGAGCACCTCGATCGCGTCGGGGACCATGTAGCCGGGCAGCCGCCGGGTCAGCCGGTTGCGGACGTCGACCCGGTCGATGGCCGCGCCGCCCGTGCCGACGACGTAGCCGGCGATCACCGTCGACGACCCGGTGCCGGTGGCGACGTCGCGGGTGACGACGACCGCCTGCTCGACGTCGGGCAGATCGGCGAGGGCGGCCTGGATCTCGCCGAGCTCGATGCGTCGGCCGCGGACCTTCACCTGGTCGTCGACGCGGCCGATGTACACGAGCTGTCCCGCGGCGTCGCGGTGCACCAGGTCGCCGGTGGCGTACATCCGCTCACCGGGGCGGAATGGGTTGGCGACGAAGCGGGTGGCGGTCAGACCGGGCCGCTGCAGGTAGCCGCGGGCGAGTTGGATCCCGGCGAGGTAGAGCTCGCCGACCGCACCGGGCGGTTGCGGCCGCAGAGCCGCGTCGAGGACGTAGGTCTCGGTGTTGGCGATGGGGGAGCCGATCGGCACCTCGGTGCCGTTCCAATCGGGTCCGGGCGCCCATTCGGTGACGTCGACGGCCGCCTCGGTGGGGCCGTAGAGGTTGTCGATCACCGCCTCGGGCAGTTGCTCTCGGCCGCGGCGCAGCACCTCCGGCGGCAGGGCCTCGCCGGAGCACACGATCAACCGCAGCGCCGCGAGTGCGTCCGCCGACGGCTCGGCCGCCAGGAAGGCGGCCAGCGCCGACGGGACGAAGTGGCAGACGGTGATGCCGCGCTCGGCGAACTCGGCGGCCAGGCCGGGACTGTCGCGCTCCATGCCCGGCGTCGCGAGGACGAGGGCGGCGCCGCGGATCAGCGGCCAGAAGAACTCCCACACGGACACGTCGAAGGAATACGGCGTCTTCTGCACCACCCGGTCGTCGGGCGCGAGGCGGAAGGTGTCGTCCATCCACCGCAGTCGGTTCACGATGCTGCGGTGCTCGATGACGACGCCCTTGGGCCGCCCGGTCGAGCCGGACGTGAAGATCATGTAGGCCGCGTCGCGCGGGCCGGCGACCTGGCGGGGTCCTGATACGCCGAGTCGTTCCGCTCCTCGGCACTCGACCACCCGCAGGGCCAGCCCATCCCACGCCCAGTCGGCGGCGCCATCGTCGGGTGCCGTCAGCAGCACCGCCGCACGGGCGTCGGCGAGCATGTCGTCGATGCGGGCCGCCGGCAGCTCGGGGTCGATGGGCAGGTACGCGGCGCCGCACTCGAGGGCGGCGAGCAGGCCGCACACCGTCTCGGCCGAGCGGGTCAGGCGCAGGGCTACGACGCTGCCGCGGCCGACGCCCCGCGCGCGCAGCTCGGCGGCCAGGTCCAGCGCGGCGGCGCGCAGTTCGCCGTAGGTCAGCGACCGGTCCGCCCACAGCAGGGCCGTGCGCCCGGCGTGCTCGTCGGCGGCGTCGGCCAGCAGTCGCGCGAGCGTGGTCGACTCGGCTTCGGCGACGAGGGCGGGCTGCGCGGTGTGGTTGCGCCCGACGGTCTCGAGCTCGGCCTCGCCGGGCAGGGCGACGGGCAGCGACCCGAGCGCGGTGTCGGCGGGGTCCGAGCTGATCCGGGCCAGCAGGGCGAGCACCCGCTCGGCGTGGTCGTGCGCCTCGTCGGCGGTGTAACGGTCGGGGTTCGCCTCGACCTCCAGGACGAAGCCGCCGTCGGGTTGCGGCGATCCGGTCAGCGTCAGGTCGTCGACCGGTCCCATCGCGATGTTGCCGACGGTGCCCGTCGCGGCGCCGAAGCGCAGTTGCGGGGTGAAGAACTTGAGGTTGGCGCCGGGGCCGTACAGCGGGGTGTCGGCGCCGACGAGGCCCAAATCGCGGCGGAGCCGGTCGGCGCGGTAGCCGACGTGCGGCCGGACGGTGCGCAACTCGGCGGCGACCGCGTCGATCAGCGCGCCGACGGTCATCGTCGGCGCCACCTCGAGCCGCAACGGCAGGATGTTGACCTCCGGCTCCATCGTCACCGGGGCGCCCAGCTTGCGGTTCGCCCACGGCACGCCCAGCGTGACGGTCGACTCGCCGGCGTACGCGGCGACGTAGGCGGCCAGGGCCGCCATCAGCGACTCGGCCCACCCGCGATCGGTGTTCTCGGTGCGCGGCGGCAGGCGCTTGGTGATGCGCAGCGCGCGCCGTCGGGCCAAGCCGGGCTCGGCGCGCGAACACGACGGCGGTCGGGCGGTGTCGACGTAGTCGGCCCAGAACTGTGCATCCCCCGCCGCGGCGGGGGCGCCGTCGGGAGCGGCCGGGGTGAACGGGCAGTCGGGGAGCGGCTCGCCGGCCACCTCGGCGGTATAGCTGTCGGCGACCCAGCGCAGCAGGCGTGCGAACGAGTAGCCGTCGACGGCGATGTGGTGGATGCGGGTGATCCACACGTGGTGGTCGGGAGCGAGCCGGGCGACGATCTGGCCGGACAGCTGCTCGCCGGCGATCTCGTCGGCGATGGGGGCGGTCGTCATGGCCCGTTCGATGAGGGCGTCGAGTTCGCCCGCCGCCGTGTCGAGCACCTCGACCCGGTGGGCGCGGTCGACCGGATGGGCGCGCGGCCCGTCCCCGTCGTCGGCGTAGCGCGCACAGAGCGCGGGCACCTGCGCCAGGCAATCGGCGAGCACCCCGGCGAACCGTTCGGCGTCGAATGCGCCGACGATTTCCACGCGCTCGGCGCACTGGTAGACCGGCGCGTCTGCCACCTGCAGCTGGGCGAACCACACGGCGAGCTGGGCGGCGGTGAGTTCGTGGGGCACGGGCTGTTGATCCGATCGTGGGGGTGTCTTCTTAGGCTAGCCTATGGTTTAGGATCGCTGGGTGGCTGGATATCCCCCCGACGTGGCTGAGCGCTACCGTGCCGACGGCTACTGGATCGGGCAGACGCACGCCTCGATGCTCGCCGATTCGGCCGCTGCCCACCCCGACTCCGAAGCGGTCCGCGACGAGCGTCGCGCGCTGACCTACCGCGAGCTGCTGGACTCGTCGCGCCAGCTCGCGCACGGACTCGTCGAGCAGCACGACCTGCGTCCCGGCGATCGCGCGGTGGTCCAGTTCCCGAACGTCGTCGAGTACGTCGAGGTCGTGTTCGCGCTCTTCGACGCCGGCATCCTGCCGGTGTTCGCGCTGTCCACGCACAGCGCCGCCGAGGTCGAGGACCTGGTGGCCCGCGCCGATGCCGCCGCCTACCTGACCGTCGATTCCTTCGGCGGCACCGACTACCGCGCGCACGCGCAGCAGATCGCCGAGAGCCGCCCCACGACGTCCGACGGGCGGCCGCTGGCCACCGTCGTCGCCGAGCTCGGCGCGCCCGATTCGTTTGCCGCCGTGCGGTCGGACACGACCGCGTCGACGGGACGCTCCAGCGCACCGTCGGACATCGCGTTCCTGCAACTGTCCGGCGGCACGACCGGCGCCCCGAAGATGATCGGCCGCACCCACGACGATTACCTGTATTCGGTGCGCGAATCGGCCCGCATCTGCGGCCTCGACGAGTCGTCGGTGTTCGGCGTCGTGCTGCCGGCCTCGCACAATTTCACGATGAGCAGCCCGGGCATCCTCGGCGCCCTGTACGCGGGTGCGCGGATCGTCATGATCCCGGCGAGCGATGCGCGCACCGTCCTGTCGACCATCGCCGCACAGCGCATCACCCAGTTGTCCGCCGTGCCGCCGCTCGTCGCCGCGTGGCTCGACTCGCCCGAGGCCGGCAACCACGACGTCTCGTCGCTCGCCGTGCTGCAGGTCGGCGGTGCGAAGCTGCTCGAGTCGGTTGCGCGACGAGTCGGCGACCTCTTCGGCTCGGTGACGCTGCAGCAGGTCTTCGGCATGGCAGAGGGCCTGGTGAACTACACGCGCCTCGACGACGATTTCGAGCGGATTGTGTCCACCCAGGGCCGCCCCATCAGCCCGGCCGACGAGGTGCGCGTCGTCGACGCCGACGGCAACCCGGTGCCCGACGGCCAGGAGGGCGCGTTGCAGACCCGCGGCCCGTACACGATCCGCGAGTACTGGGGCGGCGCCGAACCCGAGTCGTTCACCGCGGACGGCTTCTACTGCTCGGGCGATCGGGTGATCCGCGACGAGCTCGGCTACCTCACCGTCGTCGGCCGCGACAAGGACCAGATCAACCGCGCGGGGGAGAAGATCGCCCCCACCGAGGTCGAAGAGGCGATCCTGAAGCACCAGGCGGTGCGCGACGCCTCGGTCGTCGGCGCCCCCGACGAGCGCCTCGGCGAACGCATCGTCGCCTATGTCATCCCGACGGCCGCGTCGGTCGCCGCGGGGGAGGCGCCCGACGAGTTCGCCCTGCGCGGCTTCCTGCGCGAGGGCGGGCTGACCCGCTTCAAGATCCCCGACGACGTGCTGATCGTCGACGAGTTCCCGACGACCGCCGTCGGCAAGGTCAGCAAGAAGGACCAGCGCCGGGAGGCGCAGCAGGGTGGCGAGCCGACCGCCCCCGCCGACGATCCGCTGGCCGCCGACCAGCTGCGCGCCGACCTCGCCGACAAGCTGATGGTCGACCCCGGCGCGCTGACCGGGTCCCTCATGCTCGCCGACATCGGCATCGACTCGCTCCAGCTGATGGCGCTGCTGGACAAGTGGCGCGCCGCCGGTGCGACGGGTCTCGACTTCGAGGCGGTGGCTGCGGCACCCACCCTCGACGACCTGTTCGCCGCCGTCCGGCAGGCGGGGGACCGGTGACGACGACGAGTGCGCCCGCGACGTCGCGCGTCACGGGTGCGCGCACCGGCAGATTGGTCGCGGCGTGGCTCGGCCTGCTGCTGGTGCTCCTCGCCCTCGCCGCGTTCAGCCTGTTCGTCGGCGCACGCGACGTCAGCGCCGCCGCCGTCTGGGATGCCCTGCTGCACGGCGGCGGCGGCTTCGACGCCCTCGCGGTCACCGACGCCACCGACGGCCGGCTGCCCCGCGCGGTGCTGGCGATCATCGTCGGCGCGGGGCTCGGCGTCGCCGGCCTGCTCATCCAGCGGCTGATGAACAACCCGCTCGGCGACCCGCAGATCCTCGGCATCAACGCCGGTGCGGCCCTCGCGATCACGATCGTCGGCGGACTGCTCGGCCTCACCCAGATCTGGGCCTACGTCTGGTTCGCGTTCGCCGGCGCGGTTGTCGCCATGGCGGGGGTGTACCTGCTGGGCACCGCCGGTCGCGGACCGCTCACGCCGTTGCGGGTCACCATGGCCGGCATCGCGTTGACCGCGGTGCTGACCGGCGCCGTCCGCGGCATCTCGCTGATGTGGCCCAACGCCTTCGACCAGCTGCGGATCTGGGAGGTCGGCTCGGTCACCGGCCGCGGCTGGGTCGTCGCGGCGTGGGTCGCCCCGTTCATCGCCATCGGGATCGCCGTGGCGTTCGCAATCGCCCACGCCGTCGACCTGATCGGGATGGGCGACGAGATGGCGACCGCCCTCGGCGTGCGCGTCGGCCGCATCCGACTGCTCGCCCTCGCCGCGGCGACGATCCTCGCCGGTGCCGCGACCGCCGCCGTCGGGCCGATCGGCTTCGTCGGCCTGATGGTGCCGCACGCCATCCGCCTCGCGCTCGGCGTCACCGGCCGCTGGGCCGTCGCGTTCGCCGTCCTCGGCGGGGCACTGGTCGTGCTCGCCGCCGACGTCGTCGCTCGCTTCTTCGACGAGGACAAGATGCCGGCCGGCATCGTCACGGCCTTCGTCGGCGCGCCGATCCTGATCCTGTTGGTCCGCAACTCGGTGAGGGCCGACCAGTGAGCGCCGCCGTCGACTTCGGCCGCCCCCAGCTCGTCGTGCGCACCGGGCGGTTGTCCCAGCGGTGGGACCGCCGCACGCTGGTCGTCGGCGTGGTCATCGCGGCCCTGCTGGTCCTCGCCTTCCTCGTCGGACTGCTCGCCGGGGACGACGGTGTCGGCGTGGCGGATCTGCCCGGTGCGCTGCTGCGCGGCGGCAGTCCGGAGGGGTTCGCCGTGCGCGGGCTCCAACTGCCGCGGGTGTGGGCGGCGATCGTCCTCGGCGCGGCGATGGCCCTGTCCGGCGGCATCTTCCAACTGCTCACCCGCAACCCGTTGGGCAGCCCGGACCTCATCGGCTTCGGCGTCGGCTCGTACACCGGTGCGCTCATCGCCTCCCTCGTGGTCGGCCTGGGCTTCGCCGGCATGTCGGCCTTCGCCCTGATCGGCGGTCTGCTGACCGCCGGGGCCGTGTACCTGCTGGCCTACCGCGGCGGGGTCGGCGGCTTCCGACTGGTGATCACCGGTGTGGCCATCAGCGCCATGCTCGCGGCGGTCAACTACTGGTTGATCCTGCGTTCGGACCTCGACGAGGCGATGCTGGCCGCCCAGTGGGGTGCGGGCACCCTCGACACCCCGGTGGCGCGCAACTGGACCTATCTGGTCCCCGCGTTCGCCATCTCCGGGGCGCTCGCCGCCGCCCTCGCCGTACTGGCGCCCCGCGCCCGGATCATGGAGCTCGGCCCGCAGCTGGCCCGCGCCCTCGGCGCGCAGACGCGAGCGGCGGCCCTCGCCCTGCCGGTCATCGGGGTGGCGCTGATCGCCGTCGCCACCACCATCTGCGGCCCGGTCGCCTTCGTGGCGCTGTCGGCCCCGCACATCGCCCGCCGACTCTGCCGCTCGGGCACGACGCCGTGGGTGGTCACCGCGCTCGTCGGCGCCCTGCTGCTGCTGCTTAGCGACATCGTGGCCCAGCAGATCTCCGCGCTGGTCGGCGGCTCGCTGCCGGTGGGCGTCGTCACGGTGTGCGTCGGCGGCGGATACCTTTGCTACCTGCTCTACACAGAGATGAGGCGAACGCGTGCCTGATTCCCCCGACCGGCTCAGCGCCCGCGAGCTCGTCCTCGCCTACGACGACGAGACGATCGTCGACGGGCTGAGCCTGGCCATCCCGGACGATGAGTTCACCGTCATCATCGGCCCCAACGCCTGCGGCAAGTCGACGCTGCTCAAGGCGCTGGCCCGTGTGCTCGCGCCCAGCAGCGGCGAGGTCGTCCTCGACGGCAAGGCGATCAACTCCTACGCCCCGCGCGAGGTGGCCAAGATCCTCGGTCTGCTGCCCCAGTCGTCGGCCGCGCCGGAGGACATCCGCGTCGCCGAACTCGTCGCCCGCGGCCGCTTCCCGCACCAGGGGTTCCTGCGCAACTGGTCGCCCGAGGACGAGGAGGTCGTCGCGGCGGCGCTGGCGGCCACCCGGACCACGGAGCTGGCCGACCACCGCGTCGACCAGCTCTCCGGCGGACAGCGCCAACGCGTGTGGGTCGCGATGGTGCTGGCCCAGCAGACCCCGCTCATCCTGCTCGACGAGCCGACGACGTTCCTGGACATCGCGCACCAGATCGAGCTGCTGGAACTGTGCCGCACCCTCAACCGCGAGCAGGGGCGCACCATCGTGGCGGTGCTGCACGACCTCAACCAGGCCTGCCGGTACGCCGACCACATCGTCGCGATGCGCGACGGCCGGATCGTCGCCCAGGGCGCCCCGGCGGAGGTCGTGACCGAGGCCGTCGTCGAGGAAGTCTTCGGCCTGCCGTGCCGGATCATCGACGATCCCGAGTCGCACACGCCGCTGGTCATCCCCCGGATGGCCTAGCGTGGCAGGGGTGAGCACCGGACTGGACCTGCGCGGCCTGCGCGCACTGCGCCGCGACCTGCACGCGCACCCGGAGTTGGCGTTCGAGGAACACCGCACCGCCGGGGTCATCGCCGACCGGCTCCGGGAACTCGGCGTCGAGGTTACGACCGGTATCGGCGGCACCGGCGTCGTCGGCGTGATCAGCGGCGCCAAGCCCGGTCCGAAGGTCGCGCTGCGGGCCGACATGGACGCCCTCCCGATGACCGAGGACCTGCCGCGACCGCACGCGTCGCGGAGTCCCGGCGTCATGCACGCCTGCGGCCACGACGGGCACTGCGCGATGCTGCTCGGCGCCGCCGAACTGCTCGTCGCGCCGCCGGACTTCGCGGGCACCGTCGTGCTGGTCTTCCAGCCCGCCGAGGAGGGGGCGGCCGGTGCCCCGGCGATGCTCGCCGACGGTCTGCTGGAGAAGTTCGGCATCCAGGAGATCTACGGCCTGCACAACATCCCCGGCATGCCGGTCGGCGACTTCGCGGTGCGACCCGGCACTCAGCTCGCCTCCTTCGACGACCTCGACATCACGCTGCGCACCGCGGGCGGGCACGCCATGGCGCCACACCTCACCGGTGACGTCATCGTCGCCGGGTCGGCGTTGGTGACCGCGTTGCAGACCATCGTGTCCCGACGGTTGAACCCGACGGTGCCGGCGGTCGTGTCGATCACCCAGTTCACCGCGGGCACGACCAACAACGTCCTGCCGCCGACCGCCCACCTGCGCGGGACCGCCCGCTGCCTGGACGCGGACTCGCGCGACACGATCGAGAAGCTGGTGGGGGAGATCTGCGACGCGACCGCGACGGCCCACGGCGTCGACGTCGAACTGGTCTATGAGCGGCGCTACCCGTGCACGGTGAACGATCCGACCGCGGCGGCCCGGGTGGCGGCGGTCGCGGCCGACGTCGTGGGCGCCGACCGGGTCGATGCCAATTGCGCCGGCATCCTCGCCGCCGAGGACTTCGCGTTCTTCCTGGAGCAGATCCCGGGCGCCTACGCGTTCATCGGGAACGGGCCGATCACCGCCGAGTCCGGCGCGGTGCACAACCCCGCCTACGACTTCAACGACGACATCATCGAGCCGGGCGCGCGCTTCCTGGCCGCGATCGCCCGGGCGGCGCTGGTCGATCTGGGCTGATCAGCCCGGGCGGACGATCGTCAGCCTGCTGCCGATGTGCTGGGTGCCGTACACCGTCCCGGTCGCCTGGTCGACGACGATCGTGTGAATGGCCTTGCCAGTCGGAATGGTCGCCAGGATCGCACCGGTGTCGGCGTTGAAGACCGTGATCGTCTTCTTCTGGAGATTCGAGGTGTAGACGCGTCGGCGCGATGAATCGATCGCCAGCTTGGCGGGCGTGGTGCCCGTGTTGATCGTCTGCACGACGTTCAGCGAGCCGGGGTCGATGATCGAGATCTTGCCGGTGTCGTAGCTGGCGGCCCACACGCGACCCGTGCCGGGGTCGACCTTCACGCGCGAGTTGGACGGCGTCTTGATCTTCTTGATGACGCGGTTGGTCCGCAGGTCGATGACGGCGACGAAGTTGTTCTTCTTGGTCTCGTAGTCGGCGTTGCCGACGTACAGGCGCCCGCGGGACGCGTCGACGTCGGGGAACGCCGCCTTGTAGAGGTTCGGGATCTCGCCGACGAGCCGTCCGCCGCTGCTGATGACGGCGACCTTGTCGGTGCCGTTGAGGCCGACGTAGAACCGACCGGTCGTCGGGTTGGCGACGGCGCCCATCGGGTGTGACGTCGGCAGGGAGATCAGGTTGCGCGGGGTCACGCGCCGGGCGCCCGTGCCGAAGACGGTGATGCCGCTCGCGTGGGCGTTGGTGACCAGCACACGGCCGCGCTTCGAGTCCAGGGCGATGCCGTCGGGCACCTGGGCGGTCGGGATGATCGGCAGCGGGCCGATCATCATCAGTCCGCCGGGCTGGTTCGACAGATCGATCTTGCGCACCGGTCGGTTGGTCGCGGTGTCGAACACTGCGACGGCTGGTTTGACCGGGCGCTTGCTCTGGATGAAATCCTTGCCGGTGGTCTGCAGCTGCGCGTTGTTGTCCGTGATGAACAAGCGGCCGCGGCCCTGGTCGAGCGCGAGCTCGCCGCCGCTGACGACGCCCGCGGGCACGCTGCTGACCGAGTAGGCGTGGGCCGAACCGGGGACGAGGACGACCGAGGTCAAAGCGGCTGCGGCGACGACGGTGCCGGTGCGCGCGAGACGGTTGTGCTGAGTCATGTAGGTAAGCCTAACCCACCGGGTCGCCGGGTCGCGACGCCCTCGCGGGCTTGTGATGTGTGCCACGTGGCTTGCCACCCGGGCCAACCATAAGGTTAGGCTCACCACACTTTCATGTGGGTGTGCTTAGACGCTGGATGACGACGGGGAGTGTGCGGTGGCCGGCTGGGTTCGTGCGACGGCGGCGGTGACGTTGAGCCTGGTCGTCGTGGCTTTCGGCGGGGGCAACGAGTCCGCCGCGGCGGTGTCCCACCACGTGGCTCACCGGGCCCAGGTCAAGAAGGTCGAGCCCAAGTTCGAGGAGTACCAGGAGCGGATCGATCGGATCGCGCAATCCCCGAGGTCGATGCTGCGCCCGCTGGCGGAGAACAAGGGCAAGGCGACGGTCTGCGTCTCCGGCGAGTTCACGACTCTGCGGGTCGTGTACGACTCGCTGTGGGAGTCGATCTTCCCGATCCTGCCCAGGGAACTCCACGCGCAGGCGCACGGCGCGAAAGCCGCCGCCCACCGCGACATGGCCAAGATCCACGTGTCCACGCTCGCGGTGTCGAACAACCCGATGGCCCGCGGCGCCGACCGCAACATCAAGAGCGGCGCCCGGTATCGCACCGGGGCGTCGGCCTGGATCGTCGAGAGCCTGCTCAAGATCCGCGACGGCAAGCAGAACGAAGCCATCGCGCTGGAGAACATCACCTTGCAGCAGGCGGTCGAGACCGCCTATCTCTACATCTTCTACACGACGATCGTGCCCGCCCGGGTGGCGCTGGCGTTCCTGCCGTACTCCGGATCGGTGGTCGGCCCGACCTTCCTGCCGAACGGGAGCCCGTCGGCCGGCATGATCTTCCCGGTGCTGCCGTCGGGGCCGGGGACCGACCAGTTCCTCGGGTTCCTGACCAGCTACATCACCGGGTTGACGTCGTACAACGCGCTGCTCAACCTGGCCTTCTCCGGCGGCCAGATCGCGTCGCAGTACCTGTACCAGGCGATCTCCAACTCGTTCATCAACCAGTGTGTGGCGCGCGTGACCGCCGAGCAGCGCGACGCGGCGGGCAAGCCCAGCGACACGGTCGAGTACGACATCCCGATTCCGCAGATCATCAAGGACACCGCCGATCAGCTCGCGCTCGCCGACTACGAGACGTGCCACCCGATCAGTCACCAGACCCTGGCGCGGATCGTGACCCGCACCGCCGACTACGCCGAGCTGCAGTTCGCCGACCGCGCCGGCAAGCAGCGGGTGCGGTCCGTGGAGCGGGACATCCTCCGCGCGATGCGCCAGGCCCGCGTCCCGCTGCACCTGATCCCCGCCGATCCCGCCGACTTCACCCAGGGCGAGCAGATCGCCTCGCTGTTCGCCGGCATGGCCGTCCCCTTCATCGGCGGCGCGCCATTCGACGTGATCATCGGGCTGAACCACAACCGCCAAGAGGGGGCGAACTTCGCCGAGACGGTGTCGGTGGCCGACCTGACCGTCACCAAGACACTGACCGCCGCGTACTACGCCTACTACGTGTCGCTGTGGATGTTCGGCTTCGTCGGCAGCCAGGTCGAGGGCCCGATCCTCGCGATGCTCGGGTTCCCGACGCCGCCGACGCTCGGCGCGGTCTCGTTCACCAGGATGATCGCGGTCACCGCGAACATCCCGCTGGTGCACGGCCTGGTCAACTTCCACAACGTCGTGCGGTCGATGTGCCTGCGCGAGGACGACACCACCGGCACCGGTCGGGGTGCGGAGTATCGCAAGGACAACGCGGTGCTGCCCGAGCCCCTGACCCCCGCCGAATTGCGGCAGCAGCAGCAGCGCCTCCGCGCCACCCAGCGCCGAACCGGGCGCGCCCGGCCGCGATCGCGAACCGCACATCCGAAGGCCGGTGCCCACCGGTCACCGCACCGCGGGCGCACCGTCGCGCCGCGGCGACCGAAGGGACTCCGATGAGAACACTCCACCGCATCCTGGCGACGACGACCGCTGCCGCCGCGGCCCTCGTGGTCATGCCGGCCACCGCCGACGCCGCGCCGGCGTGGCGCTTCCACATCGGCCAGGCGCCCACCGGCACGACGACTCCGGGTCAGTTGGCCCTCGACCGGGCCACCGGGTCGTTCTACATCTCCGACAACGCGATGCCGGTGAGCCTTGAATACCGGTCGGTCAATACCAAGCCGCCGCGCGTCTCGGTGTTCAGCGTCGCCGCCAACCGGCCGGTCCGCTCGATCGACATGGCGGGCCAGCCGGCCGGGCCGTACCACTACGGTCCGCTGGTCCTCCCGATCGGACAGATCCCCGACGGCCTCGCCCTGGACACGGTCAACCGGCGCGTGGTCACCACCAGCGCGCACGCGGGCGGGATCAGCGTGTTCAGCATGGACGCGCGACGCACCGGTCCGAAGAATCTGGTCACCGTGTTCCCCAACTCCCATCCGATGGGCGTCGTCACCGACAACGCCGGTCGCGCCTGGGCGTCGCTGTTCAACGAGAGCCGGGTCGTCGTCATCGACACCGCGTCCCGCCGCGTCGTGCGCTCCATCAACACCTTCCACCCGACGCTGCTGGCCCACGACCCGGCGCGCGGACGGATCTACGTCGGCAATAACGACAACCTGGAGAAGCGGCGGAACTACATCTCCGTCATCGACACCCGCTCGGGTCGCGTCATCCACCGGATTCCGGCGACGCGCAACTCGCGGGCCCAGGTCGACCCCGCCACCGGGCGGATCATCATCGCCAGCTTCGTGTCCGGCCGGATCGCGGTCGTCGACCCCGATTCCTATCGCGTGCGCGGCGTCGTCAAGACCGGCTCGACGCCGTCGTCCATCGCCGTCGACGCGCAGCGCCGCCTGGTCTACGTGACCACGATGTTCCGCAAGCAACTGCTTGTGCTGGACGCCGACTCGATGCGCACTGTGGCGAAGGTCGCCGTCCCCGGCCACGTCCACACCCTCGCCCTCGACCCGGGCACAGGCCGGTTGTACGGCACCCAGAACGGCACGTCGCGGATGATGGTGGTGCGCCCGGAGGCCCGCTGACGACGACGATCGCGGGTCGGCACCGGCCGACCTTGAGTGCTGGCACTCTCGGGTATAGAGTGCTAGTTGGCACTGTGAGGAGCCCGCGTTCACCCGCGACGACGGGGGCTTGTCGGAGCAGGGCCACAAACGTCATCGTTTTTCGTTCAGGAATGAAAGTAGAGGACTCACATCGTGGCGAGTGTGAACATCAAGCCGCTTGAGGACAAGATCCTGGTCCAGGCGCTCGAGGCCGAGACCACCACCGCTTCTGGCCTGGTGATCCCGGACACGGCGAAGGAAAAGCCCCAGGAGGGCAAGGTCATCGCCGTGGGCCCCGGTCGTTGGGACGAAGACGGCGAGAAGCGGATCCCGGTGGACGTCAAGGAAGGCGACACCGTGATCTACAGCAAGTACGGCGGGACCGAGCTCAAGTACGAGGGCCAGGAGTACCTGCTCCTGTCGGCTCGTGACGTGCTCGCCATCCTCGGCTAGTACCGCAAACGAGAATCCGCCCCGGTCCACTACGGACCGGGGCGGATTTCGTTGTCAGGGGCGGGTGTCAGCCGGCCAGGTTGCCGCGGCGCCCGCGGCTCTTGAGGATCAGGGCGCGCTCGGTCTCGCCCAGGCCGCCCCAGATGCCGTAGGGCTCGCCGACGCGCAACGCGTGCTCGCGGCACTGCACCAGCACCGGACAGCTGTGGCACAGCTCCTTGGCGCGCTGCTCGCGCTTGGCGCGGGCGCGGCCCCGCTCCCCGTCGGGATGGAAGAACACCGAGGAAGCCTCACCGCGGCAGGTGCCGAGACGCTGCCAATCCCAGATATCTGCGTTCGGACCGGGTAGCGCTGGGATCGACATGTCGCGTCTCCTCGTCTGTGCGTGGGCCCGGGTTTCGGGCCCCCTCGAACGCCCTTGTGGGGTGCTCTTGCGGCCACAGTAAACACGCGATTCAACGGAAGTCAATTTAATGAATCGAAGATCGCAAATAGCAAAAAGTTCGCAGGAAGTTAACATCTGCGTCACTGGTCAGAAGCCTTTTGCCGTGATACTGAGCGGTGGTCTGTCGGCCGTTCGCTAGCGTGTTCCGCATGGCCGAAACGACATCCCCGCGCTCGGCGTGGACCGGCGCGACCGCGCTCGGCCACCGGGGCGAGATCGCCCGTGGGCGAACGGTCCTCGACGACCTCGAAGCGGCCCTCGAACACTCCGGTGCAGTCGACGATAGGGCACTGGCGTCACTCGCGCAGAGCACGCGCGGATCGTGGCTGCGCCAGTCCGGCCGACACCGCCTCGCGCTCGGCCGCGACGGCGTCGCCGTCTACCGAGCGGTCGACGCCGGCGGCCCGTTCCCGCGGCACCCGTGGCTGCGGGCCGCGCTCGCCGACGGGCTCATCGGGCTCGCCGCCGACTGCCTCGGCCTGGGCCGGTTCGACGGGTCGACGCGGATGCTCGAGCGGGCCGTCGAACTGCTCGATGCCACACCCGATCCCGACGACTGGTGGACCGGGTCGCGCGTGCGCCTGCGCCACCGGTGGGTCACCGCGGAGAACGCGCTCTACCGCGGTGACGCCGACACCGCCCGGCGCGAGGCCGCGGCGGCCGTGGCCTCGGCCCGGGACTGCCCGTCGCCGCATCACCGCATCAAGACCGATCTCATCGCCGCCGCCGCGTCGGCGGCCGCCGGCGACCCGGCGGGGGCCGCAGCGTCGGCGCGCGATGTCGTCGACGAGGCGAGATCCGAGGCCTTGGTTCCCCTGGAATGGGCGGGATGGCAGTTGTTGGCGGGGCTGGCACCCGGCACCGAGGCCGATCGCTGCGTCGCCGAGGCCGCCGAGCGCCTCACCGCGTCGGGCTTCTTTGCGTGAGTCGGATTTCGGTGCCGCCGCGCGCGGCGGATAGGCTGGAAACATCTGCGCCCGATCGAGTGGACACGGCGCGAACGGCTTGTAACACGGGGACTGCGACAGACGATGAAACTCACAGGTGACGCGCTTGACGCGGCCGTCCGGGCGGCAGCCCAGGGCGACCGAGCGGCGCTTGCCTCCGTCCTCGACGCGGTGCGGGAGCCAGTACTGCGCTACTGCCGGGGACGGATCGGAGTCGGAGAACGCCACCTGTTCTCCGCCGACGACATCGCGCAGGAGGCGTTGATGGCGGTGATGACGGCCTTGCCCCGGTACCGGGACGAAGGCCGCCCATTCCTCGCCTTCGTGTACGGAATCACCTCCCACAAGGTCGCCGACGCGATGCGCGTGGCCGGTCGCACCAAGGCCGACCCCGCGGAGGAGTTGCCCGAGCAGCCGGCCAACTTCGTCGACACTCCGGAGCAGCACGCCGTGCACGCCGACGGCACCCGCCGCATGGCGGATCTGCTGGCGACGTTGCCGGACCGGCAGCGCGAGATCGTCGTGCTGCGGGTCGTCGTCGGACTGAGCGCCGACGAGACGGCCGACGCCGTCGGGTCGACGCCCGGCGCCGTCCGGGTGGCCCAGCACCGCGCGCTGGCGAAACTGCGCGACACACTGAAGAACCACACCGATCAGACAGGACAGGGCAGATGAGTAAGAAGTTCATCGAACCTGACGACGGCAACCTTGCCGGCCTCGACATCGCCGCGGTCACCCGCGACGACGAAGTGGTGGAGGCCCTCGGCCTCGGCCTGCCCGTCGTCGCCGACACCGCCGTCGACTTCGAGCTCGCCGAGCTGCTCGCCGACTGGCGGGCCGGCGTCCACGCGGCGCCGCAGGACACCGCCATCACCGTCGACGACGTCGAGCATGCGATCGCGGCCAGTGCCGCCGCGGCCCGGCCGAACCGCGCGGCCGGCCGCCACCTGCGCTTGGTCGCCGGAGCCGCCGCCGTCATCGCCGTCGCGCTCGGCGGCCTGACCGTCCTGTCCGAGGGCGCCACCCCGAACGACCCGCTGTGGGGCGTCAAGAAGGTCGCGCACCGCTCGGCGGCGGCCTCCACGCAGGCCGCCTTCGACACGCGCGCCAGCCTCGAGCAGGCCGAGAAGGCCCTGGCCGCCGGCAAGCCGAAAGAGGCCAAGGAACTCCTCGACCGTGCCCAGTCGAGCCTGACCCCGATCGCCGACAAGGCCGATCGAGCGCAGATGGATGCGTGGATCAGCCGGTTGGCGACGTCGATCGACTCGGCGATCAAGGCCTCCGCGCCCGCCAAGAAGCAGGTCAAGAAGCCGCAGGTCCAGCCGCCGGCCATCACCGACAACATTCCGCAGTACACCCCGCCGCCGGTGCCGCAGTACACCCCGCCGCCCGTGCCGCAGTACACCCCGCCGCCCGCGCAGCACCAGGTCCCGGCGCCGCCGGCCCAGCAGCCCGCGCCGCCGGTTCAGCCCGCACCGCCGATCCAGCGTCCGCGTCCGCGGCCGCCGATCTCGGTGCTGCCGAACTGATCGGGGCGCGCGGCGGCGCTCAGCGCCGGGATTGACCGTCGGCGTAGCCGCGGCAGTAGTCCCACGTCACGTAATCCTCCGGACGCGGGTCGACGGCGGGCTCGTGCGGTCGCACGGTGCCGTCGGCGAGGAGCTGCTGCAGGTTGGCGCGCAGCATGTCCCAGTCGTGGTAGTGGTCCTCGTTGCAGTCGTCGCACATGACGACCAGGCCGCGGACGCCCTTGGGCGCGAGGAGGGATTCGTAGACCGCGAGGTCGGCGAGGTCTTCCTCGACCGCCATCCGCTCGGCCAGGTCCAGCGGGACACCGGGCTCGACGGAGTCGAGCACGCCGGCCGGGTCGCTCGGGTCGTCGGCGAACGGGTCCGGCGGCAGGCCGGGCGGGTACTGGTTGGCCACGCCACTACCGTAGCCGATCGCCGCCGACGCTAGGATGGGGCAATGGCGAATGTGCGGACCGGTGGCGACCAGCCCGACAAGGTGGCAATGCTCGGATTGACCTTCGACGACGTGCTGCTGTTGCCCGCCGCGTCCGATGTCATTCCGTCCGAGGTGGACACCTCCTCGCGCCTCACCAAGAGCATCTCGCTGCGCGTTCCGCTCGTCTCGTCGGCCATGGACACGGTGACCGAGGCCCGCATGGCGATCGCGATGGCGCGCGCCGGCGGCATGGGCGTGCTGCACCGCAACCTGTCGGTGGAGGCGCAGGCCTCCCAGGTGGAGACCGTCAAGCGTTCGGAGGCCGGCATGGTCACCGACCCGGTCACCTGCACCCCCGCCCACACCCTCGCCGAAGTCGACGCCATGTGCGCCCGCTACCGCATCTCGGGCCTGCCCGTCGTCGACGAGAAGGGTGAGCTCGTCGGCATCATCACCAACCGCGACATGCGCTTCGAGGTCGACCAGAAGCGACCGGTCGCCGACGTCATGACCCCGGCGCCGCTGATCACCGCGCAGGAGGGCGTGTCCGCCGACGCGGCGCTGAACCTGCTGCGCCGGCACAAGATCGAGAAGCTGCCCATCGTCGACGGCGCCGGCAGGTTGACCGGCCTGATCACTGTCAAGGACTTCGTCAAGACCGAACAGCACCCGCTCGCCACCAAGGACGCCGACGGCCGCCTGCTCGTCGGTGCCGCGGTCGGCGCCGGTGACGAGGCGTGGGAGCGCGCGATGGCCCTCGCCGACGCCGGGGTCGACGTCCTCGTCGTCGACAGCGCCCACGGCCACTCCCGCGGCGTGCTCGACATGATCGGCAAGCTCAAGGCCGAGCTCGGCGACCGCGTGCAGCTCATCGGCGGCAACGTCGCCACCCGCTCGGGTGCGCAGGCGCTGCTCGAGGCGGGCGTCGATGCGGTCAAGGTCGGCGTCGGACCCGGGTCGATCTGCACCACCCGCGTCGTCGCCGGCGTCGGGGCGCCGCAGATCACCGCCATCATGGAGGCCGTCGCGGCCTGCGCCGAGGCGGACATCCCGGTCATCGCCGACGGCGGCCTGCAGTACTCCGGCGACATCGCCAAGGCGCTCGCCGCCGGTGCGTCGACCGCCATGCTGGGCTCGCTGCTCGCCGGTACCGCGGAGTCTCCGGGCGAGCTGATTCTGGTCAACGGCAAGCAGTTCAAGAGCTACCGCGGCATGGGGTCGCTCGGCGCCATGCAGGGCCGCGGTCAGGCGAAGTCGTACTCGAAGGACCGCTACTTCCAGGACGACGTGCTGTCCGAGGAGAAGCTCGTCCCCGAGGGCATCGAGGGGCGCGTGCCGTTCCGCGGCCCGCTCGGCGAAGTCATCCACCAGCTCGTCGGCGGCCTGCGCGCGGCCATGGGCTACACCGGGTCGTCGTCGATCACCGACCTGCAGCGGGCGCAGTTCGTCCAGATCACCGCGGCCGGGCTCAAGGAGTCCCACCCGCACGACGTGACGCTGACCGCCGAAGCGCCCAACTACTACTCCCGCTGACCGGAAGGCTCAATCGTCGTGCGTGATCTCGTGGAATTCGGCATGGGCCGAACGGCTCGTCGGACGTATGAGCTGGAAGACATCAGCATCGTCCCGTCGCGGCGGACCCGGTCGTCGAAGGACGTCTCGACCGAGTGGCAGATCGACGCCTACCGCTTCGGCGCCCCGATCCTGGCGCACCCGACCGACGCGCTGATGTCGCCGGACACCGTCATCGAACTGGGCCGCCTCGGCGGTCTCGGCGTCCTCAACGGCGAGGGGCTGTGGGCCCGGCACCGCGACGCCGACGAGAAGATCGCGGCCCTGCGCGACGTCGCCGAGAACGACCCCGATCCGCGCGCGGCCGTCCGCTTCCTGCAGCAGCTGCACGCGGCGAAACTGGACAAGGGCCTGCTGGCCGAGGCGGTGTCGCGGATCCGCGAGGCCGGCGTAACGACCGCCGTGCGCGTCAGCCCGCAGCACGCCGCCGAACTCACGCCGACGCTGCTCAAGGCCGGCGTCGAACTGCTCGTCGTGCACGGCACGATCATCTCCGCCGAGCACGTCGCCGAGGGCGGCGGCGACCCGCTGAACCTGAAGACGTTCATCGCCGACCTCGACGTCCCGGTCATCGCCGGCGGCGTGCACGACCACCGGACGGCGCTGCACCTCATGCGCACCGGCGCGGCCGGCGTCATCGTCGGCTACGGCGCCACCGAGGGCTCGACGACCACCAACGACGTGCTGGGCATCGGGGTGCCGATGGCCACCGCGATCGCCGATGCCGCCGCCGCGCGGCGCGACTACCTGGACGAGACCGGCGGGCGCTACGTGCACGTGCTGGCCGACGGCGACATCAACACCTCCGGCGACCTGGCCAAGGCCATCGCCTGCGGCGCCGACGCCGCCGTGCTGGGCACCCCGCTGGCATCGGCGGACACCGCGCCCGGCGGCGGCTGGTACTGGACCCCGTCGGCCGCGCACCCGGACACCCCGCGCGGCGCGATGCTGCAGATCGCCACGCCCGAGGACCGACCCACGATGAAGCAGATCCTCACCGGCCCGTCCGACGACCCGTTCGGCGAACTCAACCTGGTGGGCGGCCTGCGCCGCTCGATGGCCAAGGCCGGGTACAGCGACCTCAAGGAATTCCAGAAGGTCGGCCTGTCGCTGCGCGCCTGACCGCGCGCCCGCCGGTCTGGCGGTATGACAATGCCCGATGTCACGTCGGACTATGATCGGCCTATGTCTTCCAGCCCACAGGACAGCCACTTTGACGTGCTCATCATCGGTTCCGGATTCGGCGGCAGCGTCAGCGCGCTCCGCCTGACCGAGAAGGGTTATCGCGTCGGCGTGATCGAGGCCGGCCGCCGCTTCACCGACGACCAGTACGCCAAGACCAGCTGGCGGCTGCGCAAGTTCGTCTGGGCGCCCAAGCTCGGACTGTTGGGCGTGCAGCGGATCCACCTGCTCAAGGACGTGATGATCCTGGCGGGTGCGGGCGTGGGCGGCGGATCGCTCAACTACGCGAACACCCTCTACAAGCCGCCGTCGCCGTTCTTCAACGACAAGCAGTGGGCGCACATCACCGACTGGGAGGGCGAGCTCGGCCCGTTCTACGACCAGGCCAGTCGCATGCTCGGCGTCGTCACCAACCCGACGTTCACCAACTCCGACCGCATCATGAAGGAGGTCGCCGACGAGATGGGTGTCGGCGACACCTTCGTCTCGACGCCGGTCGGGGTGTTCTTCGGCGCGAAGACCGGCGGTCAGGGCGTCCCGGGGCAGACCGTGCCCGATCCGTACTTCGGCGGCGTCGGCCCGGCGCGCACCGCCTGCACCGAGTGCGGCTCGTGCATGACCGGCTGCCGCGTCGGGGCGAAGAACACGCTCGTCAAGAACTACCTGGGACTGGCCGAGGGCGCCGGCGCCAAGGTCTTCGAGCGCACCACCGTCGACGGCCTGCAGCAGCGTCCGGACGGCACCTGGGAGGTGTCGACGCACGGCTCGTCGTCGTGGGGTCCGTTCGGCGCGCGCCGGCGCACCTTCACCGCCGACAACGTCATCATGGCGGCCGGCACGTTCAACACGCAGAAGCTGATGCACGCGGCCAAGGGGTCGACGCTGCCGGCGATCTCCGACGCGATGGGCGTGCTGACCCGCACGAACTCCGAGTCGATCCTCGGGGCCATGGGCAGCAAGGTCGACCCGGAGAGCGACTTCTCCGAGGGGATCGCGATCACCTCGTCGTTCCACCCCGATGAATCGACGCACATCGAGCCCGTCCGGTACGGCAAGGGCTCCAATGCGATGGCCTACCTGCAGACGATCCTCACCGACGGTGGCACGCGCCGCCATCGCTTCGGCCAGATGTTGCGCGTGCTGCTGACCCACCCGTGGTACCTCGCGCGCCTGCTGGTGCCGCGCCAGTGGAGCCAGAAGACGGTGATCGCCCTGGTCATGCAGTCGTCGGATAACTCGCTGACGACGTTCGTGCGCAAGCGCGGCCCGGTCAAGTACGTCACCAGCCGCCAGGGGCACGGGGAGCCGAATCCGACGTGGATCCCGGCGGGCAACGAGGCCACGCGGCGGATGGCCGACAAGCTTCCCGGCGGCCTGCCCGGCGGGACCTGGGGCGACATCTTCAACATCCCGCTGACCGCGCACTACCTGGGCGGCTGCGTGATCTCCGACGACCCGGCGACCGGCGTCATCGACCCGTACCACCGCGTCTGGAACTACCCGTCGATGTACGTCGTCGACGGCGCCGCGATCACCGCGAACCTCGGTGTGAACCCGTCGTTGTCGATCAGCGCGCAGGCCGAGCGCGCCGCAGCACTGTGGCCGAACAAGGGGGAGCAGGACCTGCGCCCCGAGCAGGGCCAGGCCTACCGTCGGATCGACCCGATCGCTCCGGTCGCCCCGGTCGTGCCCGTGGGCGCGCCCGGCGCGCTGCGGCTGTCGATCACGCCGACGACATCGACCGCCGCCAAGAAGCCGCGGCAGAAGGCGGCCGGGTGAGCGCCGACTGGCGGGCCGAGCGGGCCGCGCAGATCCGCGCGCTGATCCAGCGCGCCGACCCCGGCATCGTCGAAGAGGTCAAGTGGCGCAAGCCGTCGAACCCCGACGGCGTGCCCACCTTCAGCTCGTCGGGATTGGTCTGCACCCTGGAGACCTACAAGGACAAGGTGAAGGTGACCTTCGCCAAGGGGGCGTCGCTGCCCGACCCGGCGAAGGTGTTCAACGCGAGCCTGACCGCCGGCACCCGGCGGGCCGTCGACGTGGGCGAGGGAGACGTGCTCGACGACGACGCCTTCGTCGAGCTGGTGCGTGCCGCGGTGGCGCTGAACGAGAGCAAAGCCTGACCACTAGACTTGCCGTGTGGCCCAGACTCCCAACGGCAACCCCCGCCCCGTCCTCGTCGTCGACTTCGGCGCGCAGTACGCGCAACTGATCGCCCGCCGCGTGCGCGAGGCCCGGATCTACTCCGAGGTCATCGCCCACGACGCCCCGATCGAGGAGTTCACCGCCAAGAATCCGGCGGCGCTCGTGCTCTCCGGCGGGCCCGCGTCGGTGTATGCCGACGGCGCCCCGACGATCGACCCGAAGCTCCTCGAGCTCGGCATCCCGGTCTTCGGCATCTGCTACGGCTTCCAGAAGATGACCGACCTGCTCGGCGGCACCGTCGCCAACACCGGCGGTCGCGAGTTCGGCCGCACCATGATGGACATCGCCGACGGCGGCGGGGTGCTGCACCACGGGCTGAGCGAGACGCAGCCGGTGTGGATGAGCCACAACGACGCCGTGCAGCAGCCGCCCGCGGGCTTCACCGTCACCGCGTCCACGCCGGGCGCACCGGTCGCCGCCTTCGAGTGCGTCGAGCGCAAGATGGCCGGCGTCCAGTACCACCCGGAGGTGCTGCACACCCCGCACGGCCAGGAGATCCTGACCCGCTTCCTCTACGAGATCGCCGGGCTGAAGCCGACGTGGACCGCGGCCAACATCGCCGAATCACTGATCGCCGCCGTTCGCGCGCAGGTCGGCGACGACGGCCTCGCCATCTGCGGCCTGTCCGGCGGAGTTGACTCCGCCGTCGCCGCGGCGCTGGTCCAGCGCGCGATCGGCGACCGCCTCACCTGCGTCTTCGTCGACCACGGCCTGCTGCGCGCGGGTGAGCGCGAGCAGGTCCAGACCGACTTCGTCGCCGCCACGGGGGCGCGCCTGGTGACCGTCGACGCCGAGGCGAAGTTCCTGGCCGACCTGGCCGGTGTCGCCGATCCCGAGCAGAAGCGCAAGATCATCGGCCGCGAGTTCATCCGCTCCTTCGAGGGTGCGGTCAGCGAGGTGCTGGGCGATCAGGCCGCGTCGGGCAAGAAGGTCGACTTCCTGGTGCAGGGCACGCTGTACCCCGACGTCGTGGAGTCGGGCGGCGGCAGCGGCACCGCCAACATCAAGAGCCACCACAACGTCGGCGGCCTGCCCGACGATCTCGAGTTCGCGCTCGTCGAACCGCTGCGCCTGCTGTTCAAGGACGAGGTGCGCGCGGTCGGCCGCGAGCTGGGTCTGCCCGAGGAGATCGTCAACCGGCAGCCGTTCCCGGGACCGGGCCTGGCCATCCGCATCGTCGGCGAGGTCACCAAGGACCGACTCGAGTTGCTCCGCAAGGCCGACCTGATCGCCCGCGAGGAGCTGTCCGCCGCGGGTCTCGACGGCCAGATCTGGCAGTGCCCGGTCGTGCTGCTCGCCGACGTCCGCTCGGTGGGCGTGCAGGGCGACGGCCGCACCTACGGCCACCCGATCGTGTTGCGCCCGGTCTCCAGCGAGGACGCGATGACCGCCGACTGGACACGGGTGCCCTACGAGGTGCTCGAAACCATCTCGACCCGCATCACCAACGAGGTCGAGGACGTCAACCGCGTCGTGCTCGACGTCACGAGCAAGCCGCCGGGCACTATCGAGTGGGAGTAGCGCGTTGCCGAAACTGATGATCATCGTCGGCAGCGTTCACGAAGGCCGGATCGCGCTGCCCATCGCGCAGTGGGTCCGCCGCGCCGCCGAGGCCGACGGGCGCTTCGACGTCGACTTCGCCGACCTGGCCGAGATCGACCTGCCGCTCATGGACGAGCCGAACCATCCGCGGCTGCGCCAGTACACCAAGGCGCACACCAAGGCCTGGAGCAAACGCGTCGACGACGCGGACGCCTTCGTCCTCTGCTTCCCGGAGTACAACTACAGCTACGGCCCGGCCATCAAGAATGCCCTGGACTACCTCAACGCCGAATGGAACCGCAAGCCCGTCGGCTTCGTGAACTGGGGCGGCAACTCCGCCGGCACGCGCGCCCAGGTCGCGCTGCGGCCCGTCGTCGGCGCACTCGGCCTGGTCATCACCAAGGGAAACGTGGAGATCAACTTCCCGCAGCAGCAACTCGTCGACGGCCGGTTCGAGCCGAACGAGCAGCAGGCCGCCGTGCTGCAAGCCCAGCTCGACGAGATGCTGGCGCTCGATCAGGCGCTGCGGCCGCTGCGCTGACCACCGCCCTCTGCTACAGCGCGAGCACGACGACGAGCAGCAGTACCAGTGCCGCGGCAATCGCCCCGGCGACCACGAGGCCGGGGCGTCGCTGCCAGAACGGCGCGTCGGTCGGCGCCGGGCGCTGCGGCGCAACGGCTGCCGGAGCGGGCCGCTGCTGCACCGCCGGGCCGTGTGTCGGCGGCGGAGCGGGCACATACGAGCGGGGGAAGGCGCCGGTGCGCATCCGCGGCGCCGTCGGAGTGGCCAGGGCCCACAACGGCGGGGCGCCGTCGGGCCGGTGGATCCGGCCGGTCAGGACCTGTTCGGGGGTCGAGCGCGTGGCCCGCGCGGCGATCTGGGCCAGCTCGTCGCGCGCCTGCGCCATCGTCGGCCGCTTGGCCGGGCTCGGGGTCAACATCGCCAACAGGACGGGCTCCAGCGCCCCGGCGTTCTCCGGCGGTCGGATCCGGGCGCGCGCCACGGCGTCGAGCAGTTCGGCGACATCCTCGCTCGTGCCGAACGGCGGGGTGCCCTCGAGCATCGTGTAGATCGTCGAACCGAGCGCGTACACGTCGGAGGCGTCGCTCGGGGCGGCGCCGCGCGCCACCTCGGGGGCGAAGTAGGCGGGGGTGCCGGAGACGAGGTCGCCGTCGTCGCCGTCCTCGTCCTTGAGCTGGGCGATGCCGAAGTCGGTGAGCTTGACCCGTCCGGCGTCGCGGCCCGTGTTGGCGATGAGGATGTTGCCCGGCTTGATGTCACGGTGGATGAGACCGGCGTCGTGCGCCGCGGTGACGGCGGCGGCGACCTGCGCGCCGATCTGCGCGGCGTCCGACGGCTCGAGCCGGCCCACGACGTGCAGCACCTGGGCGACGTTGCGCGCCGGCATGTACTCCATCACGAGCCACGGGGTGCCGCGGTCGACGGCGACGTCGTAGACGGCGATCGCATTCGGGTGTGCGAGTTTGGACGCGACGCGCCCCTCGTGCAGCGCCTTGGCCCGCACGGCGTCGGCACTGGCCTCGGGCATGCCCTCGAGGGTCACGATCTGTTTGATGGCGACGTCGCGGCCGAGGAGCTGGTCCTTGGCCAACCACACCGAACTCATCCCGCTGTCGCTGATGCGCGACTGCAGCCGGTAGCGGCCGGCCACGAGGTATTCGGGGCCGGGCACGGCCTGCGGGAACGTCACGCGCTGAGTATAGGTGGCGCTCAGGCGGCGGTTGCGCGGCCGCGTCGCCGCGTGCGCAGCCCCTCGGTGACCACGCCGCCGCGCGGCGCGAAGAGGTAGACGGCGAAGAACAGGATGCCTTGCGCGAGGACGACCATGCCCCCGGCGGAGGTTTCGGCGTAGAACGACACGTAGAGCCCGACGATGCCGCACAGCGCGGCGAGCGCCGGCGCGATGACCAGCATGCGGCCGAAGCGGTCGGTGAGCAAT
Organism: Gordonia sp. (in: high G+C Gram-positive bacteria); assembly: GCF_047602025.1. Lineage (GTDB taxonomy): Bacteria > Actinomycetota > Actinomycetes > Mycobacteriales > Mycobacteriaceae > Gordonia. The sequence goes on from NZ_JASGII010000001.1 coordinate 880,281, forward strand.
CGGGCGGTCGCGCCGGGGATGATCAGCATCGCCACGACCAGGACGACGCCGACCACCTGGAGCGCGGTCACCGCCGTCAGGGCCAGCAGGCCCAACAGCGTCGCGCCGAGCAGGCGCGGGTTCAGGCCGATCGCGAAGGCGTGCGACGGATCGAAGGCGTACAGCGTGAAGTCGCGGCGCTTGAGGATGAGGACGGCCGCGACGATCGCGCCCAGGATCGCGATCTGCCACACGTCGGCGGTCGAGACGCCCAGGACGTTGCCGAACACGATGTGGTTGAGGTCGATCTGGCTGGGCGTGATCGAGACGAGCACCAGGCCCAGTGCGAACAACGTCGTGAAGACGATGCCGATGGCGGCGTCCTCCTTGACCCGGCCGCGGTCGCGCACCGCCCCGATCAACGCCACCGCGAGCACGCCGAACACGATCGCACCGAGCGCGAACGGCGCCCCGACGATGTAGGCGAGCACCACGCCGGGCAGGACGGCGTGGGAGACGGCATCGCCCATCAGCGACCAGCCGATGAGGACCAGCCAGCACGACAGCAGGGCGCAGACGATCGACGCGATCAGCGTCGCGATCATCGCGTTGGTCATGAACCCGAAGCGGAACGGTGCGGCGAAGAATTCCAGCAGTGCGCCCATCAGCGGCTCCCGTCGCCGAGCGGGTCGAGGCCGAAGATGCGGATCAGGCTCGACGGCGTCATCACCTCGTCGGGCTGACCCTGGGCGAGGACCCGGTTCTGCAGCAGCACGGCCTGATCGGCCAACTGCGGTACCGACTGCAGGTCGTGGGTGGAGATCAGGACGGTCGAGCCGGACGTGGCCTCGTCGCGCAGCAGCGCGGTGATCGCCGCCTGAGAGCGCAGGTCGACGCCGGCGAACGGCTCGTCGAGCAGCAGGACGCCGGCCTCCTGGGCGAGGGCGCGGGCGACGAAGGCGCGCTTGCGCTGGCCGCCGGACAGGTTGCCGATCTGGCGGTGCTGCAGATCGTCGAGGTCGACCCGGGCCAGCGCCTCGTCGACGGCGGCGCGGTCGGCCGGGCGGGGCCGCCGCAGGAACCCCTGGCGGCCGTAGCGTCCCATCATCACGACCTCGCGCACCGAGAGCGGAAAGGTCCAGTCGATGTCCTCGGCCTGCGGGACGTAGGCGACCGCGCCGGAGCGTCGGGCGACCGCCGGTGTCATGCCGTCGATGGTGACCGTGCCGGCATCCGGCGCGATCACCCCCATGATCGTCTTGAACAGGGTGGACTTGCCCGAGCCGTTCATGCCGATCAGCGCGCAGATGTCGCCGCGCTCGACGGTGAGCGTGACGTCGTCGAGGGCGAGGACCTCGCCGTAGCGCACGGTCGCCGAGCGCACCTGCAGGGCCGGGGTCATTGCGGTGCCCCCCGACGCAGGCTGTCGGCGATCAGGCGGGAGTCGTGGCGCAGCAGGTCCAGGTAGGTGGGGACCGGGCCGTCGGCGGTCGAGAGGGAGTCGACGTAGAGGGTGCCGCCGAAGCGCGCATCGGTGGCGGCGACGACCTGGCGCATCGGCTTGTCGGAGACGGTGGACTCGCAGAACACGGCCGGCACCTTGTTGGTGCGCACGAAGTCGATGGCCGACACGATTTGGCGGGGGACCGCCTGCTGCTCGGCGTTGACCGGCCAGATGTACTTCTCGGTCAGCCCGGCGTCGCGCGCCAGGTACGAGAAGGCGCCCTCGCAGGTGACCAGGGCGCGCTGTCGGGCGGGTACGGCGTGCAGGGCGGCGAGCAGGTCGGTCTGGACCCCGTGCAGCCGCGCCCGGTAGGCGTCGGCGTTGGCGCGGAAGACGGCGGTGCCCGCCGGGTCGAGGGTGGTGAAGGCACGCACCAGGTTCTCGACGTAGACGCTGGCCGCGGCCGGGCTCATCCAGGCGTGCGGGTTCGGCTTGCCGCGGTAGGCGCCCGACGCGATGGGGATGGGCGCGATCCCGTCGGCGAGGGTGGCGCGCGGGGCGCGCAGGTCGCGGGTGAAGCGGTCGAACCAATGGTCCAGGCCGAGTCCGTTGGTGATGATCAGCGACGCGCCGGCGGCTTTGCGGATGTCGCCGGGGGTGGGCTCGTAGCCGTGGATCTCGGCGCCCGACTTGGTGATCGACTCGACCTGCAGCCGGTCGCCGGCGACGTTGGCCGCGATGTCGGCGAGCACGGTGAAGGTGGCGACGACGAGCGGCTTGTCGTCGGGCGGGCCGGGCGGCGGTGCGCACGAGCTCAGCGCGACGACGGCCAGCGCTGCAGCCGTCGCACCCCACCACCCTGATTTCGACACCTCGATATCATAACTTCGGGAAGCCGAACTTTCGAATCGTGCTAACTGCCGACGGCCTTGACCAGGTAGGCGGCCGCGCTCGGGACGGGCTGGACGATCGTCACGGTGGACGTTTTCGCGATCTCGTCGGCGGCGGCGCTGAGCGGCCCGCCGCCGATGATCACAGATTTCGCCCCATTAGCCGTGCACTCGTCGATTGCCGCCGAGAGCGTCGTGATGGCCAACTTCGGGTCGGCGGCCACCTCCTCGGCGGTGGCGCTGGTGAACCGCAGCCCGGTGAAGGGTGCGGTCTGGTTGGCCCTGACCAGCGCCTCCAGCGACGGTCCGAGCTCCTTGGTGGTGGTCACCATGCCGAACGGCTCGCCGTCGGCGCCGGCAGCGAGGACGGCCGCTCCGCCGATGCCGATGATCGGGATGTCGTAGACCTGGCGCAACTCGTCGACGCCCGGATCGCCGATCGCGGCGACCATGATGCCGACGGTCTGTTCGTCCACCGACTTCTTCGCCGCGTCGACGACCTGCGGCACGCTGGCCGCCAGCGCCGCGGGGTCCACGATGACGCTCGGACCTTCGGCGGCAGTCGCCCCGACGGCGGTCAGGCCGGAACCGGTCAGCTGCTGGTTCGCCAGCTTGGTCATGGTGTCGGTGGTGCCGGTGTTGGTGTTCGGGTTGATGACGAGGATGTGCTTGGTCGCGGGCATGCCTCGACGGTAGGCGTCGAGGCATGCCCGCGGGCCGACTTGGCCCGGGAACTCACGCGCCCAGGCGCTGCTCCTCGCCGCGCACGTCGGCGGGCAGGTCCTCGAACGGGTCGCCGAGCCCCAGGTGCTCGCGCAGGGTGTTGCCCTCGTACTCGGTGCGGAACAGGCCGCGCCGGCGCAGTTCGGGCACCACGTAGTCGACGAACTCGTTGAACGTCCCCGGCGACTGTGCGCTGGACACGATGAACCCGTCGGCTTCCCCGCCCCGGAACGACTCCTCGATCTGGTCGGCGACGTCGCCGGCCGTGCCGACGAACTGCGGCAGCAGCACGCCCTGGGCGTAGAGCTTGCCGATGTCGCGCAAGGTGAGCTCGTCCCGCTGCGACAGCCGTCGGGCGACGTCGAACAGTCCCTGCGTGCCGCTGACGGTGATGTCCTCCACGGGTGCGTCCAGGTCGTACTGGGAGAAGTCGTGGTCGGTGTGCACCGACAGCGTGATGAGCCCGGAGATCGGGTCGGCCAGCTCGTTGTGGAAGGCCTGCTTCTCCCGGGCGATCGACTCGGTCTCGCCGATGAACGGGATGAAGGACGGGAAGATCTTGACGTGGTCGGGGTTGCGGCCGAAGTTCGACGCCCGCGACTTCACGTCGTCGTAGTAGGCCTTGCGCCCCTCCGGCGTCGGGTCGATCTCGAAGATCGCCTCGGCCCAGCGGGCCGCGAAGTTCCGCCCGGTGTCCGACGACCCCGCCTGGATGAGCACCGGTCGGTGCTGCGGCGACCGCGGCTGGTTGAGCGGGCCGCGCGAGCGGTAGTGGGTGCCGTCGTGGTTGATCGCGTGGATTTTGTCCGGGTCGGCCCACACGCCGGACTCCTTGTCGGCCCGCACCGCGTCGGCGTCCCAACTCGACCACAGCTTGACCGCCGTGCTGACGAACTCCTCGGCCAGCTCGTAGCGCCGGTCGTGTGCGACATGCTCGTCGAACCCGAAGTTCTGCGCCTCGGCCTGGGAGAGCGAGGTGACGATGTTCCAGGCGATCCGGCCGCGCGTCAGGTGGTCGAGGGAGCCGAAGACGCGCGCGACCTCGTAGGGGTGGAAGTAGGTCGTGGACTTGGTCACGGCGATGCCGAGCTTCGAGGTGACCGCGCCGATGCTGGCCGCGACCAGGCTCGGGTCGATGGTCGCGGCGGCCTGGGTGCCGCGGCGGAACGGCTCGGACTGGTCGCCGCCGAATCGCACGGGGGCGGCCAACAGGTCCGCGAAGAAGGCGAAGTCGAAGGTGCCGCGCTCGAGGATGCGGCCGACGCGGTGATAGTGGTCCGGGCCGAAGTAGTCGGTCTCCGAGCCGGGGTGGCGCCATGCGGCGTGCGAGTGGGTGACCGGCGAGGCGATGAGAAAGCCGCCGAGGTGGAGTTGGCGCTGGGTTGGCATGGTGTGTCCTTGGATCGGTGGTCGGTGTGGTCTCCATGCAAACCCGGGCCGGGTGGCGCGGTCGACCTTGAGCCCACGCTGATCCCAAGGCCCGTTGACTTTGAGTAGAACATATGTTCGGATACCGGCATGCGGTGGGCGGAGCAGGCGATCGAGGTCGACGACGGCGGGCTGCCCGGGTTGGGGCGGGCCGATCTGGTGCGGACGGTGACCACCCCGGAGTTCGAGGGCGTGACCTTCCACGAGGTGTTGTGCCGCTCGCTGTTGAACCCGGTCCCGGTGTCGTCGGGGATGCCGTTCCGGTTCAGCGTGAACACCTTTCGCGGCTGCACCCACGCGTGCCGCTACTGCTTCGCGCGGCCGACGCACGAGTACCTCGACTTCGACGCGGGGGAGGACTTCGACCGCCAGATCGTCGTGAAGCTGAACGCCGCGGCCGTGCTGCGCAAGGAGCTGCGCCGACGGTCGTGGTCGCGCGAGGTCGTCGGGCTGGGCACCAACACCGACCCGTACCAGCGCGCGGAGGGCCGCTATCGGCTGATGCCGCCGGTCATCTCGGCGCTCGCGTCGTCGGGCACCCCGTTCTCAATCCTGACGAAGGGCGCGCTGCTGCGGCGCGACCTGCCGCTGCTGCGCCAGGCGGCCGACGTCGTCGACGTCTCGCTGTCGGTGTCGTTGGCGATGGTCGACGGCGAGCTGGCGGGGCAGTTGGACCCGGGCGCCCCGTCGCCGCGAGCACGGCTGGAGATCGTCCGCGCGCTCGCCGAGGCCGGCTTCGCGCCGCATGTGATGATCGCGCCGGTGGTGCCGTACCTGACCGATTCGGCCGCCCAGCTCGACGAGCTGCTGACCGAGCTCGCCGCCGCCGGCGCCGTCAGCGTCTCGGCGATCCCGCTGCACCTGCGCGGCTCGACGCGCGGCTGGTTCCTGCAGTGGCTGGCCGACGCCCATCCGGCGCTGCTCAAGCGGTATCGCGGGCTCTACGGGCATGGCGCGTACGTGTCGCGCGACTACTCCCAGCGCCTCGCCGAGCGGCTGCGGACGCTGGTTCCGCGGCACGGCCTGGTGGGACAGTCGGGACCGGTGTCGACTGATGGGACTCCTGTGATTTCGACGCCCGACGCACCACCTGCGACGATGCCGGCGCCAACCCTCTTTTAACGCCCTGACCTGCGCTGACGCTCCCTCTTGCGCACTGTCGGACCTTCGGTCTACAGTCTCCTGTATCGAATAACTGTTCGATGAAGTTCGGCCCTTCCCGACCGGCTTCGCACGCGGAGAACGCACGCGGTGAACCACGCGTGAGCACGGTCGGGAGAGAGCTATGGGCGAGGCGGAGGCGGCCCCCACGGTCGCGCAACTGCGCCAGGCGATGGCCAGGGTGGGGGCGACGGCGGGTGCCGCGGCGCAGCGGATGGATGACGGCGTCGGATCGGGGGAAGACGGTCCGACGGCCGGGGTCCTGGCGGTGCCCGCCACCCTCGCCGAGCTGTTCCCGCACGGCGGCTTGGCGCGGGGGAGCGTGGTGTCGGCGGCGGGCTCGGGTTCGCTGCTGCTGTCGCTGATCGCCGCCAGTAGCGCCGCCGGGGCGCAAGTCGCCGTCGTCGGACTGGGGCGGCTCAGCATGCTCGCCGCCGCCGAGATGGGGGCGGACCTGTCGCGGGTGGTGCTGGTCGCCGACCCGGGAACCGATCCGCTGCAGATCGCGACGATCCTGCTCGACGGGATGGACCTGGTGGTGCTGAACCTGCGCGGCCTGTCGGTGCCGCCGTCGCGCGCCAAAGTGCTGGCCGCCCGGGCGCGGCGCAACTCCACGGTGCTGCTGGTCGTCGACGGGCGGTGGCCGGGTGCCGCGGCACACCTGTCGGCGCGGGTGAGCGGCTATCGGCGCGGGGCCCCCGGTGCTCCGCGCTGCGGGTACGGGCGGATCGACGGGTGGGACCTCTCGGTGTCGGTGCGGGCGCGCAGTCGTCCGCCGCGCAGCGCGCAACTCGTCGCCGGCGCCGAGAATCGGGCCGGCTGATGGCCCGCCGAGTGCTGGCGGTGTGGGCCCCGGACTGGCCGGCCGTCGCCGCTGCCGTCGAACGGGACCTGTCGCCCGACGTGCCGGTCGCCGTCCTGGTGGCGGGTCGGGTCACCGCCTGTTCGGCGCCCGCGCGGCGCATGGGGATCCGCCGCGGCATGCGCAAGCGTCAGGCGCAGTCGAACTGTCCCGAGCTGGTGATCGTCGCCGACGACCCCGACCGCGCCGGCCGGCTGTTCGCCCCGGTGGTCACCGCCGTCGCCGCGGTGCTCCCGTCGACGGAGGTGCTGCGTCCCGGGCTGTTGGCCGCGCCGACGTCGGGGATGCGCTACTTCGGCTCCGAGGAGAACCTGGCGGCCGCGGTGGTCGAGGCGGTCGCCGATGTCGGGGCGGAGGTACAGCTCGGCATCGCCGACCAGATGTTCACCGCGGTGCTGGCGGCCCGTCGCGAGCGGTTCGTGCCGCCGGGCGGCGATGCGGAGTTCTTGGCGCCGCTGCCGATCCGGGAGCTGGCGGTCGAACCCGCACTGGGCGGCGACACCCGCGACGAGCTGGTGGACCTGCTGTGGCGGTTGGGGCTGCGCACGGTGGGGGCCTTTGCCGGCCTCGACGCCGCCGACGTCGGCAGCCGGTTCGACGCGGAGGCCGTCCTGGCCCACCGGCAGGCATCGGGCCAATCGGGGCGCGCCCCGTCGGGACGCCCGCCGCAGCCGGAGCTGGTGGTCGAGCACTCCTGCGATCCGCCGGTGACGCGCATCGACGAAGCCGCCTTCCTCGCCCGCCGGTTGTCGGCGCAGCTGCACGAGAGGCTTGCCGCGGCGTCGGTGTCGTGTACGCGGCTGGCGGTGCGCGCGCGGACCGAGCGGGGGCAGGAGAACTCCCGGATCTGGTGCTGTGCGCTGCCGTTGACCGCCGAAACCACCGCCGACCGGGTGCGCTGGCAACTCGAGGGGTGGCTGACCGAGGGGGCCGTCGGCGGCGCGGGGCCGGATTCGCCGGTCATCGAGCTGGTGCTGGAGCCGGTCGAGGTGTCGGCCGGCGCGGGACTGCAGTACGAGTTGCCGGGACCGGGGGCGTCGAGCACCGACGGACCGCGCGCGGACCGCATCCGCCGCGCGCTGGTGCGGGTGCAGGGGCTGCTCGGCGCCGATGCGGTGATGGTCCCGGTGCGCGGCGGTGGTCGAGGGCCGGCCGAGCAGATCACCCTGATCCCGGCGGGGGAGTCGGCGGTGCCGGCGCTCCCGCCGGATGCGCCCTGGCCGTCGCGCCTGCCCGAGCCGACGCCGGCCGTGCTGGTCGACGCCCCGGTGGCGGTGTGCGACGACGAGGGCACCCCGGTCGCGGTGACCGTCCGCGGGGCGTTCAGCGGTGAGCCGGTGGTCGTGACCAGTGGAAGCCACCGGTGGTCGGTGCGCTGGTGGGCCGGGCCGTGGCCGTGCGGGCTGTCCGGCGACGAGGTCGTGGCACGGGCGCAGGTCCTCCTCGACGACGAGCGGGCCCTGCTGCTGCGCTTCGGTCCGGAAGGGCAGTGGTGGGTCGAGGGGGTGTACGAGTAGCTACTGGTGTCGATCCTCGACGGTTACGTGCACCGGTGCGACGTCGGCGATCGCGACCAGGGCCTCGGTGATCGATTCCTTGACGCCGGGGCTCCAGGCGGCCGCATGGAACGCGCTCTCGGGCGGGACATCGAGGAGGTTTCCTGATGCGCGCCGCTCCCACGACGTCGCCGTCGCCGGATCGGTGGTCACGACGACGATGTAGTGCTGCTTGGTGCTGCCGATGCGCTGCTTGACGACCTGGGTGTGGCTGTAGACGGAGGTCACCTGCGCCCAGGGCACGTACCACTTTCGCCACAGGCCCTCCTCGCCGGCCAATCCGGTGCGGCTGACCTGGAGCACGATGCGCCGCCGGATCAGGGCCCAGATGCCGAGGAGGCCGCACAAGCCGAAGAAGGCGATGCACAGCCAGGAAATGAAGGCTCCGCCGGGCTCGTCGTCGCCCTCCTCCAGCATCAGCAGACCGACGGCCACGAACGCCCACGGCCCGACCAGGTAGACCAGGAGGGCTTTGGGGGTGATGCGATCGATGGCGGTGAAGGTGGGCTGTGTCATTTCCCGAAAAGCCTAGCGAAGGCGATGCCGCACGAACACATGTTCGATAAACTGGAGTGATGGGGTGGCACAACGGCCCGCCGACGTGGGCGGAGATGGAGCGCGTGCTGTCCGGGCGGTCGAGCTCGGGCAAGAATGCGCGCCCGGGGGAGAGCTTCCCGCCGCCCTATGACCAGCACGTCGACGACGAGGGCGTGCCCGACGGCGGCGACGGTCCGGCGTGGTCGCGCAAACGGGAGGCGTATCTCGCCGACGAGACGGTGCGCCCGATCCGCTCGGCCGTCCCGTTCGCCGAGTTGCACGCCCACAGCGCGTTCAGCTTCCTCGACGGGGCGTCGTCGCCGGAGGAGATGGTCGAGGAGGCCGTCCGCCTCGACCTCAAAGCCCTCGCGCTCACCGACCACAACGGCTTCTACGGGGTGGTCCGCTTCGCCGAGGCGGCCCGCGAATTCGGCCTGCCGACGGTCTTCGGCGCCGAGCTCTCCTTGGAGCGGGACGCCGCACGGACTGGCGTCCCCGATCCGCCCGGCGAGCATCTGTTGGTCCTGGCGCGCGGGCCGGAGGGCTATCGACGACTGTCCCGGGCGATGGCGACCGCCCACATGCGCGGCGGGGAGAAGGGGCTGTTGCGCTACGACCTCGATGAGCTGTCCGACGCGGCGCGACACTGGCTGATCCTCACCGGGTGCCGCAAGGGCGCGGTGCGCCGGGCACTCGAGCGCGGCGGCCCCGATGCCGCCCGGCGTGCGCTGGCCGAGCTGGTCGAGCGGTTCGGCCACGACAACGTCGCCGTCGAATTGACCTCCACCGCCCAGCCCGACGACGACGAGCGCAATGCGCTGCTGGCCGGACTCGCCGCCGAGGCCGGCCTGCCGGTCGTCGCGACGACCGGCGCGCACTTCTCCGGTCCCGACCGTCGACGACTGGCCATCGCCATGGCCGCGATCCGCGCCCGTACCGACATCGAGACCATCGACGGCTGGATGCCCGGCGTCGGGGGAGCGCACCTGCGCAGCGGCGACGAGATGGCCCGACTGCTCTCGGCCCACCCCGAGGCCGTCGACAACGCGGCAGCGCTGGCCGCCGACTGCGCCTTCGAACTCGGCCTCATCGCCCCGCAGCTGCCGCCCTTCGACGTCCCCGCCGGCCACACCGAGATCACCTGGCTGCGCGAGCTGACCTACCGCGGTGCGCGTCGTCGCTATGGCACGCCCGACGAGCGGCCGGCCGAGTACCGGCAGATCGAGCATGAACTCAGAATCATCGAGCAACTCGACTTCCCCGGCTACTTCCTCGTCGTCCACGACATCGTCGACTTCTGCCGCACCCACGACATCCTCTGCCAGGGGCGCGGCAGCGCGGCCAACTCCGCGGTCTGCTTCGCCCTCGGCATCACCTCGGTCGACCCGGTCGCCAACCACCTGCTCTTCGAGCGCTTCCTCTCGCCCGAGCGCGACGGCCCGCCCGACATCGACGTCGACATCGAGTCGGACCGTCGGGAGGAGGCGATCCAGTACGTGTACGGCAAGTACGGCCGCGACTACAGCGCCCAGGTCGCCAACGTCATCACCTACCGTCGCCGGTCGGCCGTGCGCGACACCGCCCGCGCCCTCGGCTACGCCACCGGGCAGCAGGACGCGTGGAGCCGGATGCCCGACGAGGCGCCCGCCGACGTCATCGCGATGGCCGCCCAGATCAAGGGGCTGCCGCGGCACCTGGGCATCCACTCCGGCGGCATGGTGATCTGCGACCGGCCCATCGCCGACGTCTGTCCGACCGAGTGGGCGCGCATGGAGAACCGCAGCGTCCTGCAGTGGGACAAGGATGACTGCGCGGCCATCGGACTGGTGAAGTTCGACCTCCTCGGCCTCGGCATGCTGTCGGCGCTGCACTACGCGATCGACCTGGTCGCCGAGCACAAGGGTCTCGACGTCGACCTGGCGCGGATCGACATGACCGAGGCCGCCGTGTACGACATGCTGTGCCGCGCCGATTCGATCGGCGTCTTCCAGGTGGAGTCGCGCGCCCAGATGGCGACGCTGCCCAGACTCAAGCCGCGCACCTTTTTCGATCTGGTCGTCGAGGTCGCCCTCATCCGGCCCGGTCCGATCCAGGGCGGCTCGGTGCACCCGTACATCCGTCGCCGCAACGGGCTGGAGGAGGTTCGTTACGACCATCCGGCGCTGGCGAACTCCCTCGAGCGCACCCTGGGCATCCCGCTGTTCCAGGAGCAGCTCATGCAGATGGCCGTCGACATCGCCGGGTTCAGCGCCGCTGAGGCCGATCAGCTGCGCCGCGCGATGGGTTCCAAACGCTCGCCGGAGAAGATGGCCGCGCTGCGCCAGCGCTTCTTCGACGGCATGGAGCGGTTGCACGGCATCACCGGCGAGACGGCCTCGCGCATCTACGAGAAGATGGCGGCTTTCGCCAACTTCGGTTTCCCGGAGAGCCACTCGCAGAGCTTCGCGTCGCTGGTCTTCTATTCGGCGTGGTTCAAGCTGCACCACCCGGCGGCCTTCTGTGCCGCGCTGCTGCGGGCGCAGCCGATGGGCTTCTACTCGCCGCAGTCGTTGGTCGCCGACGCCCGGCGGCACGGCGTGCAGGTGCACCGCCCCGACCTGGGCGCCTCGCTGCCGCACGCGACCCTGGAGGAACAGGGCACGCAGGTGCGGCTCGGACTCGCCGGGGTGCGCGGCGTCGGCGACGAGGCGGCGCAGCGGATCGTCGACGAGCGGGAGGCACACGGGCCCTTCCTCGACCTCGACGACGCGGCCGCCCGGGTCGAGTTCGAGCCAGGCGCAGTGGGAGGCGCTGGCCAGTGCCGGCGCGCTGGACTCCTTCGGGATGAGTCGACGCCAAGCGTTGTGGGCGGCGGGGGAGGCGGCCCGGCGGCGACGCGACCAGTTGCCGTTGGCGTCGGGATCGACCCCGCCGGAGCTGCCGGGGCTCTCCGCGGTCGAGTTGGCGTCGTCGGACGCGTGGGCCACCGGCATCACTCCGACGAGCTATCCGACGCAGTACCTGCGCCCACGGCTGCGGGCACTCGGCGTGGTGCCGGCCGATCAGCTGCTGTCCGTCGACGACGGCGACCGCGTCCTGGTCGCCGGGGCCGTCACGCACCGGCAGCGTCCGGCGACGGCGTCGGGGGTCACCTTCATCAACCTCGAGGACGAGACCGGCATGGTCAACGTCGTCTGTTCGGTCGGGCTGTGGCACAAGTACCGCGAGCTGGCGCACACCGCGTCGGCGCTGGTGGTCCGCGGCAAGGTGCAGAACGCCGAGGGTGCGGTCACCGTCGTCGCCGACCGCCTGCAGCGGCTGGACCTGCGGATCGGCACCCGGTCGCGCGACTGGTGCTGACTTCGCGCGATGTTAGGTTCGAGTCGTGAGCCCCGACGAGAAGCGCAGCGGGTGGCGATACCGGCCGCGCCACGCCGAGCCGTGGACGTGGTCGTCGTGGGCGAAGCGAACCCGACAGGGTCTGTGGCATGAGCTCGAGTGGCGGCTGGAGAACCTCCTGGTCAGCGCACCCAGCATCGTCACCTTCGTCGGGGGGCTGCTGGTCGGCGACTGGATGGCGGGCTGATGGACGACGGTCAGAAGAGCAGGTGGTGGTGGCTGGAGGCCTACTTCACCGGCCGGTTCTCGATGTGGGTGACCTACCCGATCGTCGCCTTCGCCATCGGTTTCCTCCTTGCCTACTTCCGGGGCTAGACCGCCCCGTCGAACCCGTGCTGCCGCCAGGCCTCGTAGACGGCGAGCGTCGCCGAGTTGGCGAGGTTGTGGGAGCGACGGTCGGGCAGCATCGGGATGCGCAGCTGGTCGGTGATGTGCGGGTCGGCGAGCATCTCGTCGGACAGGCCGGTCGGTTCGGGGCCGAACATGAGGACGTCGCCGGGCCGGTACTCGACGTCGGTGAAGAACGTCGTCGCGCGGGCGGTGAAGGCGAAGACCCGCTCCGGCTTCAGCGCCGCCCACGCCGCCTCCAGGTTTGGGTGGACGGTCACGTGCGCCATCTCGTGGTAGTCCAGGCCCGCTCGCTTGACCTGGGCGTCGGTCATCTCGAAGCCCAGCGGTTCCACCAGGTGCAGCTCGCTGCCGGTGTTCGCGGCGAGCCGGATCGCGTTGCCCGTGTTGGGCGGGATGCACGGCTCGACGAACAGGATGCGGAACACGCTCGCACGTTAGCAGCCCGGCCCCGCAGAACCGGCGCGCCAGCATGGAAGAATGACACCGTGACTGCGACACGACTCGATGGCATCGCCACCCGCGACGAGATCTTCACCGACCTGGCCGCACGCGTCGAGCGGCTCAAGGCCGCCGGCATCGAGCCGGGGCTGGGCACGATCCTCGTCGGCGACGATCCGGGGTCGCACTCGTACGTCAAGGGCAAGCACAACGACTGCGCGAAGATCGGCGTCAACTCGATCCGCCGCGACCTGCCCGCCGACGCCACCACCGAGCAGCTCAACGCCGCGATCGACGAGCTCAACGCAGACCCCGCGTGCACCGGCTACATCGTGCAGCTGCCGCTGCCGAAGCACCTCGACGAGAACGCCACGCTCGAGCGCATCGACCCGGCGAAGGACGCCGACGGCCTGCACCCGATCAACCTGGGCCGCCTGGTCCTCGGCGAGGCGTCGACGCTGCCGTGCACCCCGCGCGGCGTGATCCACCTGCTGCGCCGCTACGACATTCCGCTCGACGGCGCCCGCGTGACCGTCATCGGCCGCGGCGTGACCATCGGCCGTCCGATCGGCCTGCTGCTGACGCGGCGCAGCGAGAACGCCACGGTCACCCTGTGCCACACCGGCACCAAGGATTTGGCCGCCGAGACCAAGCGCGCCGACATCATCGTCGCTGCCGCCGGCGTCGGCCACCTGATCACCGCCGACATGGTGGCGCCCGGCGCCGCGGTCGTCGACGTCGGGGTGAGCCGTGGCGACGACGGCAAGCTCGTCGGCGACGTCCACCCGGACGTGTGGGAGGTCGCGGGCGCGGTGTCGCCGAACCCCGGCGGCGTCGGCCCGCTGACCCGCGCGTTCCTGCTGGTCAACATCGTCGAGCGCGCCGAGGCGCAACTGGCGGCCCAGGGAGCCTGATGACGCCCCCCGACCTGACCAACGCCGAGCGCGCCAGGAAGCTGCGCCGCGCCCGGGTGCGCCGGTGGTACGTCATGCAGATCCCGTACTTCGTCGTCCTCGGCGTGGTCGGGGTGGCGGGGGTTTTCGTGATGGTGGACCGCTGGCGCCGCGGTGCCTTCGTCTTCGGCGGGGCCCTCGCCCTGGCGGCGGTCCTGCGGGCGTTCCTGCCGAACGGCCGCACGGGTCTGCTTCAGGTGCGCAGTCGACCGTTCGACGTCGCGGCCCTGGCGACGATGGCCGCCGTCGTGCTGTGGATGGCGTTCACCATCGACCCGTTGGGGACGCGGTAAGCGGTCAGCGACGGGCGAGGGCGACGGTCTGGCGCAGGAGGTCGGCCATGGCGTCGAACTCGATGAGGAAGGCGTCGTGCCCGTACACGGACTCGACGACCCGCAGGCCCCCGACGCAGTTGCCCAATCCCGCCGCGAGCTCCTCCTGCAGGCGCAGCGGGTAGAGGCGGTCGGAGTCGATGCCGCCGACGATCACCGGGGTGGTGCACGAGGCGAGCGCCTTGGGGACGCCGCCGCGACCGCGGCCGACGTCGTGGTTGTTCAACACCTCGGTCAGCGCGACATACGACGCCGGGTCGAACCGGGCGATGATCTTGTTGGCCTGGTGGTCGAGGTAGCTCTGCACCGCGTAGCGGCCGTCGTGCAGCGGGTCCTCTTGGCCCTGCGGCGAGTTGGCGAACCGGTTGTCGAGCTCGAGCTCGTTGCGGTAGGTCAGGTGCGCGATCCGGCGGGCCACGCCCATGCCGACGGTCGGGGACTGGCCGGTGCCGTGGTAGTCGCCGCCCTGCCAGGCGGGGTCGGCCTTGATGGCCGCGATCTGCGTGGTCTGGGTGCCGATCTGGTCGGCGGTCGCGCGGGCGCCGACGGCGAGGACGAGTGCGGCGCGGGTGCGGTCGGGGTAGGTGATGGCCCATTCCAGCGCGCGGGCACCGCCCATCGACCCGCCGACGGCGGCGGCGAGCGACGTGACGCCGAGTTCGTCGAGCAGGGTGGCCTCGGCGCGCACCTGGTCGAGCACAGTCAGCGTCGGGAAGCGCGAGCCCCACGGCTTGCCGTCGGGAGCGGGGGAGGAGGGGCCGGTCGAGCCGCTGCAGCCGCCGAGGACGTTGGCGGCGATGACGCACCACTCGTCGGTGTCGAGTGCGGCGCCGGGGCCGACGAGCCCATCCCACCAGCCGGGGGCGGCGTGCTTCTCGTCGGCAGGACCGGTGATGTAGGTGTCGGCGGTGAGCGCGTGCAGGACCAACACGACGTTGTCGCGCGCGGCGTTCGGCTTGCCCCAGCGCGAGAACGCCATGGTGACGTCGGGGATCGTCTCCCCGCCGTCGAGCTTGATGTCGCCGACCTGGATCTGGTGCAGCGATCCGTCGGGCGTCTGCGCCCACACCGGCTCAGCCGCCGACACCGATGCGGACTCGTCCACATCGTGTCGGCGGCTGTGCAGGATGGTCACTTCAGCCTCGCTGATTCTGCTGCCCTATCCCTTGGCGGCTGCGAAGCCCTGCTCGAGGTCGGCGAGGATGTCGTCGATGCCCTCGATGCCCACCGAGAGGCGGACGAGACCGGGGGTGACGCCGGCGGTCAGCTGGTCTTCGCCGGACAGCTGGCTGTGCGTCGTCGACGCCGGGTGGATGACCAGCGAGCGGACGTCGCCGATGTTGGCGACGTGGCTGTGCAGGGTCAGAGCGTCGACGAACTTCTTGCCCGCCTCGACGCCGCCGGCCAGCTCGAAGCTGATGACCGAGCCGGCGCCCTTGGGCAGCAGCTTGTCGGCGAGCTTCTTGTACGGCGACGAGTCGAGGTCGGCGTAGTAGACCTCTTCGACCTGCGGGTGCTTGACGAGGAAGTCGGCGACCTTCTTGGTGTTCTCGACGTGACGCTCCACGCGCAGGCTCAGGGTCTCGATGCCCTGCGCGATGAGGAAGGCGTTGAACGGCGAGATGGCCGAGCCGGTGTCGCGCAGCAGCTGCACGCGCGCCTTGAGCGCGTAGGCCGGGGCGCCGAGGTCGACGAACTTGACGCCGCCGTAGCTGGGGTCCGGCTCGGTGAAGCCCGGGAAGATGTCCTTGCCGTCGCGCTGCGCGGTCCAGTCGAAGGTGCCGCCGTCGATGATGACGCCGCCGATGGTGGTGCCGTGGCCGCCGATCCACTTGGTGGTCGAGTGCACGACGATGTCGGCGCCGTGCTTGAGCGGGTTGAGCAGGTACGGCGTCGCGACGGTGTTGTCGACGATCAGGGGCACGCCGTTGCGGTGCGCGACCTCGGAGACGGCCGGGATGTCGAGGACCTCGATCTTCGGGTTGGAGATGGTCTCCGCGAAGAACGCCTTGGTGTTCGGCTTGACCGCGGCCTCCCACGACTTCGGGTCATCCGGGTTCTCGACGAAGGTGGTCTCGATGCCGAACTTCGGGAGCGTGTGGAGCAGCAGGTTGTAGGTGCCGCCGTAGAGGCGCGGGCTGGCGACGACGTGGCCGCCGGCCTCGACGATGTTCTGGATCGCGTAGGTCTCCGCGGCCTGGCCCGACGCCAGCAGCAGGGCGGCGACGCCGCCCTCGAGGGCGGCGAGGCGCTGCTCGACGGCATCCTGCGTCGGGTTCATGATGCGGGTGTAGATGTTGCCGGGCTCGGCCAGGGCGAACAGGTTCGCCGCGTGCGTCGTGTCGTTGAAGACGTACGACGTGGTCTGGTAGATCGGCAGCGCACGCGCGTTCGTCGTGGCGTCCGGGCCCTGGCCCGCGTGGATCTGCTTGGTCTCGAAGCTCCAGGCGGCCGTGGGGTCGTCGGGGGTTTGCGACATAGCTCTGATTACCTTCCGGTCGGTTCGGGATCACCCGAAACACATGGGGTCCGACCGTCGGACCCGCGCTTGCCGTGCGGGTTATCCACACGACCAGGTCATCACCCGGAGCACCCCACCGCGGTTGGAGGGTTGCCGGTCAGCGAGCCGGGGCTTGGCGCTGACGCTCTGGACCTGACACAAGGATATAACACGCGATTCGGTCACTTTGACGGGTCTGGAATCAGGGTGGGCCGAACTTAGGTCACCCTGTGACCTGACCCGCGAGTAAGGTGCTTGTGTAATCCAGCTCACAGTGTTTACATTGGCGAAGCCCAGTTGTGACAGTCTGCGTGATCAGTCCTCACGTGAATCGCTTCTGCGACCGGGTGCATGTCTACAGGGAGACGCAGGGAGGCGTTGACATGTCGATTCCGGTTGTCGGGGACGAACAAGCACCAACAACGACCAAATCAGCGTGGAGCGGCGCCAAGCGCGCGACCGCGATCGCCGGCATTGCCGGTGCGATGGCGCTGGGAGTGTCGTTGGCGAGTCCGCCGCGGGCTTTCGCTGCTTGCGAGCCAGCAACGGTCATTGTGCCGGGGACCAACGATCCGGGTGGCCGCATTATGGCCCAGTATGCGAACCAGGCAAGGGCGGCTGATCGGGTCGTTGTGACGGCCACGTATCCGACGACACTTTGGCCTGCGGGTCGCGTCGGCTATGACCGCGATGTGCAGTTGGGCTACAACGCGACCATGAATCACGTCAAGGCGCTGCAGAAGGGCTGCCCGGGTCGAGACATTGAGATTGTGGGCTACTCGCAAGGTGCTCGTGTCGCGGGTGACGTTCTGAGCGATATTGGCAACCACCGAGTGGGCGGCGTGAGCGACGATGGCATCTCCGGTGTCCTGTTCTCCGACCCGCGGCAAGAGGGGCGGTCCGGGTTCGCTGGCCGTGGGATCGAACTCAGTTTCCTTGGTGTGATTCCGGGCTTGACCATGCAGGGCTCTCGAGAGAATGGATT
Source organism: Gordonia sp. (in: high G+C Gram-positive bacteria) (assembly GCF_047602025.1). Classification (GTDB taxonomy): domain Bacteria; phylum Actinomycetota; class Actinomycetes; order Mycobacteriales; family Mycobacteriaceae; genus Gordonia. Next base: position 897,798 of record NZ_JASGII010000001.1, read on the forward strand.
TGGCGACCTAGCCCCACGTGTTCAGACCATGTGTAGCCAGGGCGACGGAATTTGCTACCTGGCCGATCCCATCAAAGATCCCCTGGGTGCGATCGATTCACTCGTCGGCTACTTCGTCAAGCACGGTGACTACCCGATCAACGGCTGGCTGCGAAACCCCAACACCTGGGGCAATATCACACGCGACTGTGTGCAGGCGCCCAACAACGGCGGCAACGTTTGCATGGTCCATCAGCCGTCCTCGATCGGACGCCTACTTGGCGGCCCGGACATCTACGGCATGGTCCAGAGTGTCGTGAACCTGAACTGGCTCGCGCCGGGTGTTGGCATCAGCAGTCTGCAACCGCTGATCAGCCTGGCCTACTCGATTCTTCCGCCGCTGCCATATTTGACGCAGCACTCCGGCGGCTATCTCCCGGACGCGATGTTGATCGGGGAGATGTCCGGACCGAACGCGGCAGACGCGTGGGCCCGATTCGGATTGGCCTTCGCGTCTATGGCGCTGATCCCGGTCAACGGCGCGATCTACTGGACCAACCGCCTGGGCTCGCTGGTGGGCATCCCCGAGCTGATTCCCAGCCATGTCGGGAACATCCCGGTCGGCCAAGCTCCGTGGGACCTGGGCTCGATTCCGGGTGACCCCGTCGCGTATCCGCGGGCTGGCGCTTTCGGTCCGGTCCTGCCCGGGCTCGACGCCTGGTTCAAGAAGTACGTCGGCAACCCGCTCGGCAATCTGGGTGACTCGCTGGGCTTCTCGCAGCGCGCTGCGGCCGAATCGACGAACAACGCAGTGCTCGCGCGCGCCGCGCTGGACGAGGTTCAGGCCTCGCCGGCGGTGATCCAGGCGGAGAAGCTGGCGCCGCAGGCGGCGACCGTTCTCGCATCGTCTGATGCGCCGGGTGCCGAGTCGACCGATACGCCGGCTCCGGCTGCTCGAGGTGCGGGGAACGTCGACAAGTCGTTGACCGCAAGGACTCAGCGGCCGGCGCCGACGCTGACGGACGTCGGCACGACTCCGCCCGCCCCGGTCACGACGCCGCCGCCTGCGCCGGTGACGACGAACCCGCAGGCCCCGGTGACGACGAACCCGCCCGCACCGGTGACAACCCCGCCGCCGCCGGTCGTGACCACGCCGCCGCCGGTGACGCCGAGCCCGGTGCCCACGCCGAGTCCGGTGCCGACACCCGACGCTCCGGTGCCGTTCACCCCGGCGCCCCAGCCCACGGTGGTGCCGCAGGCGCCGGTTGTACCGACGCCCGCCGCGCCTCCGGCTCCGGCCGCGACCGCGCCACCGCAGACGAATATGGCACCGCCGCCGGCTCGGTCAGGGGGCTTCGGATTCTCGCCGTTCGGCTCTGGCTCGCCGACTCAGGGTGGCGGCTCTGGAACCGCCGGCGGAGGTGCCGCCGGCTAACCACACAAGTGTGACCTGACCCCGGAGTAAGATAACTATGTGATTCAGGACATAGTCCGCTAAAGTGAACACGTACTTATCCAGATCGCAAAGGTGCAGCCCACCGGTGCGGTCGCTCCGGGGAAAGGCTTGTGCCGTGCAGCAAGCGCCTAATCAAGAAGCGTCGGTCGCCGAGGGGTCGAAGTCGACGAAGTGGACCACCGCGAAGCGCGTCGGAGTGCTGTCTGCCATCGCAGCGGTGTTGGCGCTCTTCGGCGCGGTCTTGAGTCCGCCGAACCAGGCGTGGGCGGCGTGTGACGGCGTCATCGTCGTACCCGGCACCGGGGACACGAACTACGGCAACTCCGGTGGAGTGCAGTACGGCTCGCAGGCTCAAGTGATCAAGCGGGCCACGGACAAGGGCAAGGACGTCACGGTTGTCGAGTACCCGACAACGCTGTGGCCGGCCGGCGGCGTCGGGTTCGACAAGGACGTGGCAATCGGAAACCAGGCGACCATGAAAGCCGTCGCCGAGTACATGGCCAAATGCCCAGACGGCAAAGTAGAGGTCGTCGGCTATTCCCAAGGCGGCCGCATTGCCGGTGACGTTCTGTCCGATATCGGCAATGGTCGCTACGACGACTACGGTCTGGAGCCCGACGAGATCGATGCGCTCAAGAAGGCCACCGAGGAAGGACGAATTTCCGGGACGCTGTACTCCGATCCCCGTCAGGTCGGCGTCAGTGGATTCGATGGTCGCGGCATCGAGACCAGCTTTGTGGGTGTCATTCCCGGCCTGACCATGAGTGGGCCGCGCGAGAACGGGTTCGGTGACCTGAGCGGCAATGTTCGGACGCTGTGCAGCCAGGGCGATGGCATCTGCTACCTCGCGGACCCCATCAAGGATCCGCTGGGCGCGATCGACTCGTTCCTGGGCTACTTCGTCAAGCATGGTGATTACCCACTGAAGGGATGGATGGCCGTAGACCCCGGGGGAGCCCCCGGAACGACAGTTGGCTGGGAGAACGGCCTCGCCGACGCCACCAGCGTGAAGTGCGAGGATCGGGGTGCCAACGGACGGGTCTGCGTTGCGGAACGCCCGTCGACCGTCACGCTGCTGCTGCGCGACCTTGCCTCGTCGCTCGGTGTCGATCCCAACTCGGTGCCGGACATCTACCGCCAGGTCCAAAGCGTCCTCAACCTGAACGGCGTCCTGCCGAACGTGGGCGTCGCCAGTCTGCAGCCGGTGGTCAAGCTGATCTACAGCGCGCTGCCGCAGCTTCCGTACCTCACCTACCACGCGGGTGGTTACCTGCCGGACCTGTTCGCCGCACTTAATCTGGTGACCGGCATCGGACCCGCGCTCGGTGGCGACACCACGCAGCTGGTCGCGGCGGCCACCGATATCGCCCGGAGCGTCGGCAGCATCCTGGCGATCCCGGTCAACGGCGCGATCTACTGGGGCAACCAGGTCGGCGGCCTGTTCGGCCACCCCAACCTCATGGGCAAGCAGTGGTCGATCGGGTTCATTTCGGCCGAGGAGGGGCCGGGGCACTACCCGTTTGACCCGTACCCGGGCAACTGGAGCCCTTCTGGCGCGGGTTCCGCACTGCTCGCGTCGGGCCCGGTGACCGGAGCGCCGGTTATCGAGGCGCCGACCAAGGCCGAGCTCGTGGCGACTGTGAACAAGGCAGAAGAGTCGAAGGTCTACCAGACGGCGCTGCGGCAGGAGGCGGTCAACGCCGCTGGTGCAGGTGCTTCTGATTCGACTTCACCGGGCGTTGCCGACCGTGCGGCCAACCGTCGCGGGGCGTCGACCCAGCGCGGCACGGATACCGCGACGACCGTCCCGCCGACGACCCCGGCGCCCACCACGCCGGCCCCCGCGGCACCGACTCCCGCGGCGCCCGCGCCGACGACTCCGGTGCGGCCTGCCCCGACGTACCCGCGATCGGTTCCGACCTTCCCACGGCCGGAGCTGCCGAAGTACACGCCGCCCCCGGTGCCGAGGTACACGCCGCAACCGCCGGCGTACACGCCGTCGGTCCCGACGGTGCCGCAGTACACGCCACCGGTCGCACCGTCGCCGACAGTTCCGGTGCCCGCCGCGCCTACGCAGGCCGCGCCAACCGCTCCTGCTCCGGTCGCGCCGGGACCGGTCGTCGGTCAGGTCTCACCCGGCCAGCCTGCCGGGTAGGCGTCATATGTGAGGTAGCGCATAGTCGGTTAAGGTTTACCAATGTCTACCGTCAAGCGCGTCGGCGCACTGTCCACCGTCGCGGCGTCTGTAGCCCTGGGCGCAGCACTGTTGAGTCCTCCCACGGTGGCGCGCGCCTGCGCGGACGGTGGCGCGCTGATCGTGGTGCCCGGAAACAACGACCTCGGCTACGCCAATAACGAAGGCCTGATGCAAGAGGTCATCGACAATGCTGGCGACAAGGACGTCATCGTGGTCGGATACCCGACGACGATCTGGCCGGCCGGGGCGGTCGGGCACAACAAGAACGTCGACATGGGGCGCAAGGCGACCATGCAGGCGGTCACCGAGTACCAGGACAAGTGTGGTGGCAAACCGATCGAGATCACCGGCTACTCGCAGGGCGCGCGTGTCGCCGGCGACGTCCTCTCCGATATCGGCAACGAGAACTACGACGGCTATGACCTGACCGACGATCAGAGAACGAAGCTGAACACGGCCGCATCGAACACGGATCCCGGCGACCCCAACAAGATCACCGGCACCCTCTACGCGGATTCACGTCAGAACCGGCCCGAGGGCCTCCTCAGTCGCGGATTCGAGCAGGCATTCCTCGGGGTCATTCCGGGCGGAACAGTCGCCGGAAAGCGTGAGAACGGATTCGGCAAACTCGACGAGAACGTCATCTCGCTGTGCAGCGAGGGTGATCCGATCTGTTCGATGACCGATCCGGTGAAGGACCCGCTCGGAGCCGTTGATGCGCTCCTCGGCTACTTCGTCAAGCACTCCGACTACGTGACCACGGGCTGGATGGCCCTTCCTCGCACCAAGGACAGCTGGGACGGTATCGACAACACCACGTGCTCCAAGGCGTCGGGCAGCGGTGGCACCGTGTGCGTCGTCGACCAGCCGTCGTCGGTGACGCGGCTCGTCCGCGCAAACGCGGTGGCCATCCTCGGGATGTCGGAAGCCGATGCGGCCAAGATTCCGGATGTGTACGGCGAGGTGCACAACCTCCTCAATCTCAACAAGGTTCTGCCGAACGTGGGAATCGCGAACCTGCAGCCGGTGGTCGACCTGGCCTACAGCGCCCTGCCGCAGCTGCCGTATGTGACCTACAACGCGGGCGGCTACCTCCCCGACGCGCTCACCGCCCTCCAGCTGGTGACCGGAGTCGGGTCTGCGCTCAGCGGCGACACCGGACCGGTGGTGGACGCGGCGAAGGCGCTCGGCCTGAGCGCCGCCAGCCTTGTTCTGATTCCGGCGAACGGCACGATCTTCTGGGGCAACCAGCTGAGCAACGCGGTGCTCAACCGGGACATCTTCACCGGCTCGACCGTTCAGACGATCCATGACCTTGGCCGGATTCCGGCGGAGACGTCGGGGATCCCGGCGACCATCTGGCCCACCCCGTGGCCGCCGGTGGACTCGTCCACCTCGGGCCGCGCGGCCGCGCCGGCCTCTCAGGCTGCGGCCTTGACCCAGACCATGGCGGCAGCGGAGAAGTCGCAGGCCTACCGGGCCGCGTCCACCGCCGGTCGGTCCGCCCCGGCGACGCCCAACACCCCCGCTGCGCCGACCCCGACGAACCCGCAGGTCAACCAGCGGCCGTTCCAGCCCAAGCCGTACGCGCCGCCGACCTTCCCGTGGAAGCAGCGCCCGCAGAACACGCAGCCCGCGCTGCCCAAGTACACGCCGCAGCCGCCGGCGTTCACCCCGTCGTTCCCGACGCCGCAAAACACGCCGCCGGCGACCGGTTGGTCGGGTGGGGGCCACGGCTGGTCCGGCGGCAACGGCGGCTGGCGCGGCAACAACCCCGGCCAGGGCAACAACCCGGGCCAGGGCGACTCGGCAGGCCCGCGTGGGCGGTCCGGCGGCTTCGGCAACGGCACTGGTCAGATGGGCCCGCAAACCGGTGCGCCAGCTGCTCCGGCCGCGGGTGCACCGACCGTCGGCTGACGTTCGGGAGGCAGTGACGGGCGCAACATTTCGCCCAGGTAGACTGCCAAACAGTACGCGCGTTATGTATTTCGCCGACGCGCGGGACGGCATACACGCGTACTAGGTTTAAACCGATAGGTTTGACCCAACGCAGTCCGCCGTCGTGCAACCCACGCCACCGGCCTGCCGACAGACGAAGTCGCAGACACAACCTGCGCAGCCGATGCCGAGGAGGGCACCAGCCATATGGGCAAGATCAAGGTCGAAGGCACTGTCGTAGAGCTCGACGGCGACGAGATGACGCGGATCATCTGGCAGTTCATCAAAGAGAAGCTGATCCACCCGTACCTCGACATCAACCTCGACTACTACGACCTCGGCATCGAGTACCGCGACGAGACCGACGACCAGGTCACGATCGACGCGGCCCACGCCATCCAGAAGCACGGCGTCGGCGTGAAGTGCGCGACCATCACCCCGGATGAGGCCCGCGTCGAGGAGTTCGGCCTCAAGAAGATGTGGCGCTCGCCCAACGGCACCATCCGCAACATCCTCGGCGGCACGATCTTCCGCTCGCCGATCATCATCTCCAACGTCCCGCGCCTGGTCCCCGGTTGGACCAAGCCGGTCGTCATCGGCCGTCACGCCTTCGGCGACCAGTACCGCGCCACCGACTTCAAGGTCCCCGGCGCCGGCACGGTGACCATCACCTACACGCCCGACGACGGCTCCGAGCCCATCGAGCACGAGATCGTCAAGATCCCCGAAGAGGGCGGCGTCGTGATGGGCATGTACAACTTCAACAAGTCCATCGAGGACTTCGCGCGCGCCTCCTTCAACTACGGCTTGCAGCGCAACTACCCGGTGTACCTGTCCACCAAGAACACGATCCTCAAGGCCTACGACGGCGCGTTCAAGGACATCTTCCAGGACATCTTCGACAAGGAGTTCAAGAGCCAGTTCGACGCGGCCGGCCTGCACTACGAGCACCGGCTGATCGACGACATGGTCGCCTCCTGCCTCAAGTGGGAGGGCGGCTACGTCTGGGCCTGTAAGAACTACGACGGCGACGTCCAGTCCGACACCGTCGCGCAGGGCTACGGCTCGCTCGGCCTGATGACCTCGGTGCTGCTGACCCCGGACGGCAAGACCTGTGAGGCCGAGGCCGCGCACGGCACCGTGACCCGCCACTACCGCCAGCACCAGCAGGGCAAGCCGACGTCGACGAACCCGATCGCGTCGATCTTCGCCTGGACCCGCGGCCTCGACCACCGCGGCAAGCTCGACAACACCCCCGAGGTGCGCGAGTTCGCCGAGACCCTCGAGGACGTCGTCATCAAGACCGTCGAGTCGGGGAAGATGACCAAGGACCTCGCCCTCCTCGTCGGCGGCGACCAGCCGTACCAGACGACCGAGGAGTTCCTGGCCACCCTCGACGAGAACCTGCAGAAGGCGCGGAAGGTCTGATGCGCCGGGCAGCCGTCTTCGTCGTCGCGGCGGCCGCCGCGGTCTCCGTGGCCGGCTGCACCGTCACGGGCACCCCGCACGCCGACCCGGGTGCGACGTACACACCGCCGACGACGCCGTCGCGGCCGTTCAAGCTGCCCGGCCTGGACAACGCCCCCGTCGTCCCGCCGCCGGCCAACGCCCGCACGATGAACTGCCGCGAGTACATGCTCGCCGACGACTCGACGCAGCAGGCCGTGGTGCGCGTCTTCGGCGCGGTCAAGCGCACGTCGATGGCCGCGACGCTGCTGCAGATGCGGTGCCTGCTGAACCAGACGTCGACGGTCGCGGTCGAGTACCCGAAGATCCCGCCCGCCTTCCAAGAGTGAGCACCTTCGCAGTCACGACGGTCAACGTCAACGGCATCCGCGCCGCCGTCAAAGAACGATCCGCAGAGAACCTGGGCCTGCTGCCGTGGTTGGCCGAGCTGGACTCGGAAGCCGTTGCGCTGCAGGAGATCCGGGCGACCCGCGAACAAGCCGAAGAGGCGTTGGCGCCCGCCCTCAACGACGGCTGGCACCTGAGCATGAGCGAGTCGACGGTCAAGGGCCACGCCGGCGTCGGCGTCCTCACCCGCACCGCGCCCGCCGCGGTCCGCATCGGCATCGGGAGCGACGAGTTCGACACCCGCGGGCGCTACCTGGAGGTCGACGTCCCGTCGGCGGCCGGGCCGATCACCGTCGCGAGCCTGTACCTGCCCAAGGGTGCCGTCGACCCGGCGCACACCTCGACGGCCACCGAGACCGACGAGCGCAAGTTCGCCGAGAAGAAGCGGTTCCTGGCCGAGTTCGGCGCGCACCTGGACCGGGCGCTGGCCACCGGGCGGCACACGGTCGTCGGCGGCGACTGGAACATCGCGCCCGCCGAGAACGATCTCAAAGCCTTCAAGACCAACAAGCGCAGCCCCGGCTTCCTGCCACACGAGCGCGAATGGGTCGCCGACCTGTTCACCGCCGGATGGGTCGACGTCATGCGCGAGCTCACCGGCGACGTCCCCGGGCCGTACACGTGGTGGTCGTGGCGCGGAAAGTCGTTCGACAACGACGCCGGCTGGCGGATTGACTACCACCTGGTGACCCCGGAGTTGGCCCGGCGGGCGACGAAGTCGTTCGTGCACCGGCCCGAGGCCTACAACCTGCGCTGGTCCGACCACAGCCCGGTGACCACCGTTTTCGACGTTTGAGAGACTGGACGACATGAGCAACGACGAGCCCGCCCGCCGCGTGCGGGTGCTGTCGGGCATCCAGCCCACCAGCGACTCCTTCCACCTCGGCAACTACCTCGGCGCCGTGAAGCAGTGGGTGGCGCTGCAGGACGAGTTCGACGACGCCTTCTACTTCATCCCGGACATGCACGCGATCACCGTGCCGACGGACCCGGAGAAGCTGCGCGAGCGCACCCGCCTGTCGGTGGCCCAGCTGATCGCGCTCGGCGTGGACCCGGCGAAGTCGACGATCTACGTACAGTCGCACATCCCGGAGATCGCGCAGCTGACCTGGGTGCTGTCGTGCATCACGGGCTTCGGCGAGGCGGGCCGGATGACCCAGTTCAAGGACAAGTCCGCCAAGCAGGGCGCCGAGGCCGCGGGCGTCGGGCTGTTCACCTACCCGATCCTGATGGCCGCCGACATCCTTGCGTTCCAGGTCGACGAGGTGCCGGTCGGGGAGGACCAGCGCCAGCACCTGGAGCTGACCCGCGACCTGGCCAACCGCTTCAACACGCGCTTCGGCGAGACGTTCACCGTGCCCAAGCCGTACATCGTCAAAGAGTTCGCCAAGATCTACGACCTGCAGAACCCGACGGCGAAGATGAGCAAGTCCGCGGACTCTGACAAGGGGTTGATCAACCTGCTCGACGAGCCGAAGCGCTCGGCGAAGAAGATCAAGTCGGCGGTCACCGACACCGACACCGTCGTCGCCTTCGACCGGGAGCACAAGCCCGGCGTCTCCAACCTGCTCACCATCCAGTCCGCACTCACCGGCCGGCCGGTCGACGAACTGGTCGCCAGCTACGAGGGCAAGCAGTACGGCCACCTGAAGGTCGAGACCGCCGACGTGTTGGCCGACTTCGTCACCCCGCTGCGCGGCAAGGTCGACGAGCTGCTCGACGATCCGGCGCACCTGGACGGGATCCTCGCGGCCGGTGCGGCGAAGGCCCGGGCTGTGGCCGCCCCCACCCTGCAGTCGGTGTACGACAAGGTCGGGTTCCTCGCGCCGTCGACGCGCTAGCGATACCGTCGAAACCGATGCCGTCCCTGCCGCCGCCCCTCGCCTCGGCGTGGAAGGCCGTCACGACGGCGGTCGGCGCCGTCATCGACGCGATCATGCGGACCTGGGAGGCGCTGCTGCGCCGCTTCGGCCTGCTCGACCGCGTCGTCGCGACGATGAAGCGGCACGACCAGCACTACGGCGGCGCCTTCGCGGCGGCGATGAGCTTTCGCACCGTGATGGCCCTGGTGCCGGTGCTGATGGTCGCGTTCGCCATCGCGGGTTTCGTGCTGAGCCGTCGGCCGGAGACCCTCGCCGACATCCGCCAGGCCATCACCGACGCGATGCCCGGCGGCCTCGGCGACACCCTCGCCAACGCCATGGATTCGGCCATCCGGTCGCGGTCGGCGGTCGGCTCGGTCGGCCTGGTCTTCGCCGCGTGGACCGGCATCAACTGGATGTCGGGCGCGCGCGAGGCGATGACCGCGATCTGGGGCGGCCGCGTTGACCGCAACCCGATCCTGTCCCGCCTCAACGACCTCGCCCAGATCACCCTGCTGGGCCTGTGGTTCGTCGTGGCGCTGGTGTTGAGCGCGGCCGGCTCGAAGTCGTTGTCGGACAAGCTGCTCGTGTGGTTGAACCTGGACTGGTTCCCGTCGGTGGTGACGCTGGTCCAACTGTTCGCGCCGGTGGTGTCGATCCTCATCACGTGGCCGCTGCTGACCGTCGTGCTGGCGAAGGTGCCGCTGGTCAACCTGCCGCTGCGCAACGCCTGGAAGGCGGGCCTGGTCGCGGCGATCGCGATGGAGGTCCTCAAGTCGGTCGCCGGCATGATCATCGCGGCATCGGCCCGCGGTCCCGCCGGTGCGGCCTTCGGTTCGATCATCACCGTGATGATGTTCATCAACATCATCGCCCGGGTGATCTTCTACGCGACGGCCTGGTGTGCGACGGACCCGATCAACGCCAAGTACCTGCTCGACGACAAGGTCGAGGACGAGGACTCAGCGCTGGCGAAGAGCGCGCCGGCCAAGAAAGCCAAGAGCACCCAGAACCACAAGGGTGATCAGGCCAAGCACAAGGCCGCTGCCAAGAAAGCCTGAGTCCGAGTCGGACTCCGTGGCCGGTCGCGCCACCGGTTCGCTGGTCGGCGACGGGGTCGTCGTCGAATCGCCGCCGCCCTTGGCGTTCAAGGAGCCGACCGACGCGCCCGACGGTGCGGCGCCGCCCCAGCGGAGCAGGTTCTTGGCCTGCTCGGTGTAGGTCGAGCCCTCGTAGGACAGGCCGTAGAGCTGCACGATCACGACGTCGCGGTCGTCGACCTTGGCCGCCCCGACGAACGTCTTGAGCGCGTCGTCGGTGAAGCCGGTCTTGCCGCCGATGGTGCCGGGGAACTTCTCCAGCAGCAGCGTGTTCGAGGTGAACATGTCGTAGGCGGGGTGGTCCGGGTCGTCGGGGATCTCCGGCCGCGGCGGGTACCCGGGGAAGTGGTACTGGCGCAGCCCGATCATTTCGCGGAAGGTGTCGTTCTTGAGCGCCGCGCGGAAGATGACGGCCAGGTCGTAGGCCGACGTCGACATCCCGGGGGCGTCCAGGCCCGACGGCGACGCCGCGCGGGTGTCGAGGGCGCCCAGCTCCTTCGCCTTCGCGTTCATCTTCTTCAGCGTCTCGTCGACGCCGCCGAGCTGGCGTGCGATCACCATCGCGCAGTCGTTGCCCGACGACAGGATCAGGCCGCTGAACATGTCGCGGTTGGTGTACTTGCCGCGCGGCCCGGTGCCGCAGGAGTCGCCCTCCTGCTCGTACTCGGACTTCTCGACGACGACCGGGGTGTCGAGCTTGAGCTCCTCCAGCCCGACGAGGGCCAGCAGCACCTTGATCGTCGACGCGGGACGGTAGCGACCGTGCGGGTCCTTGGCGGCCAGCACGTCGCCGGTGCCGAGGTCGGCCACCAGCCACGCGGCCGACGTCAGCTTCGGCGGGATCGGGCCCATGCCGTCGGCGACGACGACCCCGCAGGTGCCCAGCCGAGGGCCGCCGATCGGCGGGATCTGCACCGGCAGCGGCTTCGGTGCGCTCTCGCCGGGCTTGGGGACCTCCGAGGTGTCGATCGCCGGGGGAGTGTTCAACTGGAACGGGCAGTCGTCGGTCGACGGCGTCGTGGCCGGCGCCGGGCCGTTCGTCGGGGCCAGGGCCGGGTCGATCGGTGCGCGCGCGGCGGCCGAGGGGCCGGTCGAGGTGTCGTAGGCCGAGCTCGACGACGGTCCGTAGACCGAGCCGGAACTCGGGGTGGATGAGGGCGACGGGTAGCCGAAGGACGGTCCCGCGCCGAGCAGCGCGCTGCCCGAGGCGAGTGCGCCCGCCGCGACCAGCGCAGAGGTGCGCACCAGGAAATTCACCGGCTCACCCTAGCAAGTGAACCTGGCAATCCCGGCGTCGTCGGGACGTGTCTCAGCCGGGGGCGCAGGTCACCCGCGCACCCTTCCCGGCGACGGTCTTGGCGTCGCGGACCTTGTCGTTGACCAGCACGACGCAACGGGCGAATCCGCCCCCGGTGGTGAACGTCGACGTCAGCCGTTGCGCGGGCCGCTGGGCAGTGTAGACCAGCGACGACGTCCACAGCCGGGTGGTGCTCGACTGGGCCGGCAGGACGGTGTCCGTCTGCTGGCGCGGGCGGTTCAAGGAGTCGAACCAGCGGGACGGGCCGTTGTGTTGCCGGTCGGAGACGAAGGTGATCGCGATGCGGTCACCACGATGCGCGGTGGGAGCGGCACCCGGTGCGGGTGCGGCCACCGCGGGCGGCGCGCAGCCGCCCAGGACGAGCGCGAGCAGGATCAACGGGCGTGCGAATGAAGGCGTCATATCCCTTAGACGCAGCCCGGACCCGAATGGATCCCTTCGGTCAGCGCGAGAACATCAGCGCGCGCTTGACCTCCTGGATCGCCTGGGTGACCTGGATGCCGCGCGGGCAGGCATCGGTGCAGTTGAACGTGGTGCGGCAGCGCCAGACGCCGTCGACCTCGTTGAGGATGTCGAGACGCTCGACGGCGGCCTCGTCACGGCTGTCGAAGATGAAGCGGTGCGCGTTCACGATCGCCGCGGGGCCGTAGTAGGAACCCTCGTTCCAGAACACCGGGCAGCTCGTGGTGCAGCACGCACACAGGATGCACTTGGTGGTGTCGTCGAACCGGGCGCGGTCGGTGACCGACTGGATGCGCTCCTTGGTGGGCTCGTTGCCGCTGGTGATCAGGAACGGCTTCACGGCGCGGTAGGCGTCGAAGAAGGGCTCCATGTCGACGACGAGGTCCTTCTCCACCGGCAGGCCCTTGATCGGCTCGACGGTGATCGTCAGGTCCTTGCCCGGGTCCTTGGGCAGCAGGTCCTTCATCAGGAGCTTGCACGCCAGGCGGTTGACGCCGTTGATGCGCATCGCGTCCGAGCCGCACACGCCGTGCGCGCAGCTGCGGCGGAACGTGAGGGTGCCGTCGAGGTAGCCCTTCACGTAGAGCAGCAGGTTGAGCAGGCGGTCGGTCGGCAGCGCCGGGACGCGGAACGTCTCGAAGCCGGCGGCATCGGGGTTCTCCGGGTTGAACCGGTAGATCTTCAGGTTCACCATCCGGGCCTCGGGCGGAACCGGGGGCAGCGGCGGATCGCCGGCGGTGGTGGGTTCTTCGACGGTTGCGGTCATCAGTACTTGCGCTCCATCGGCTCGTAGCGGGTCTGGACCACGGGCTTGTAGTCCAGCTCGATGTCGGCAAGGAGGCCATCGCCCTTCTTGTACGCCATCGTGTGCTTCATGAACTTCTTGTCGTCACGATCGGGGTAGTCCTCGCGGGCGTGGCCGCCGCGCGACTCCTTGCGGTTGAGGGCGCCGACGACGGTGACCTCGGCCATCTCCAGCAGGAAGCCGAGTTCGACGGCCTCGAGCAGGTCGCTGTTGAAGCGCTTGCCCTTGTCGTGGACGCGGATGTGGTTGTAGCGCTCCTTGAGTGCGCGCACATCCTCGAGCGCCTGGGTCAGCGTCTGCTCGGTGCGGAACACCGACGCGTTGTTGTCCATCGTCTGCTGCAGCTCGGTGCGGATGTCGGCGACGCGCTCGTTGCCGTGCTCTGACAGCACTCCCTCGAGCCACTCGTCGACCATCTCGGTCGGGTTCTCCGGCATCGGGACGAAGTCGTGGCTGTTGGCGTACTCGGCGGCGGCGATCCCGGCGCGACGGCCGAACACGTTGATGTCCAGCAGCGAGTTGGTGCCCAGGCGGTTGGCGCCGTGCACCGACACGCAGGCGCACTCGCCGGCGGCGTAGAGGCCGTGGACGACCTGGTCGTTGTTCGCCAAGACCTGGCCCTCGACGTTGGTCGGGATGCCGCCCATCACGTAGTGACAGGTCGGGTACACCGGCACGTACTCGGTGACCGGGTCGACGCCCAGGTAGGTGCGCGAGAACTCGGTGATGTCGGGGAGCTTCTCGTTGAGGACGTCCTCGCCGAGGTGGGTCACGTCGATGTAGACGTAGTCCTTGTTCGGTCCGGCGCCGCGGCCCTCGAGGACCTCCAGGACCATCGAGCGGGCGACGATATCGCGGGGCGCGAGGTCCTTGATCGTCGGGGCGTAGCGCTCCATGAAGCGCTCGCCGTCGACGTTGCGCAGGATGCCGCCCTCACCGCGGACCGCCTCGGAGATGAGGATGCCCAGGCCGGCCAGGCCGGTCGGGTGGAACTGGTGGAACTCCATGTCCTCCAGGGGCAGGCCCTTGCGGAAGATGATGCCCATGCCGTCGCCGGTCAGCGTGTGTGCGTTCGACGTCGTCTTGTACATGCGGCCGCTGCCGCCGGTGGCGAAGACGATCGACTTGGCGTGGAAGACGTGGATCTCGCCGGTGGCCAGCTCGTAGGCGATGACGCCGGTGGCGACCTTCTCGCCGTCCTCGTTCTCGGTGAGGGCGATGTCGAGGGCGTAGTACTCGTTGAAGAACTCGACGTCGTGCTTGACGCAGTTCTGGTACAGCGTCTGCAGGATCATGTGGCCGGTGCGGTCGGCGGCGTAGCAGGCGCGGCGGACCGGGCTCTTGCCGTGGTCGCGGGTGTGCCCGCCGAAGCGGCGCTGGTCGATCTTGCCCTCGGGCGTGCGGTTGAACGGCAGGCCCATCTTCTCCAGGTCGATCACCGCGTCGATGGCCTCCTTGGCCATGATCTCGACGGCGTCCTGGTCGGCCAGGTAGTCACCGCCCTTGACGGTGTCGAAGGTGTGCCACTCCCAGTTGTCCTCTTCGACGTTGGCGAGCGCGGCACACATGCCGCCCTGCGCCGCGCCGGTGTGGCTGCGGGTGGGGTAGAGCTTGGTGAGGACCGCGGTCCGCGCCCGCGGCGCCGACTCGATGGCCGCCCGCATCCCGGCGCCGCCGGCGCCGACGATGACCACGTCGTAACGGTGTTCCTGCATGGGTGGTGGGTCTCCTTGTGACGGGGCCGAGAGCTAGCTGCCGGTGTTGAAGGTGAGCAGCGCGTAGGTGCCCAGGACGAGGGTGAGGGCCATCGAGACGCCCAGCAGGATGTTCAGCCAGAAGCGGGTCGAGTCCTTGCGGGTGTAGTCGGCGATGACGGTGCGGACACCGTTGCCGCCGTGCAGCTGGGCCAGCCACAGCATGGTCAGATCCCAGATCTGCCAGAGCGGGCTCGACCAGCGCTCGCGCACGAAGTCGGAGTTGATGCGGTGCACGCCGGTGTCCCAGGTCAGCATGATCGCCATGTGGCCGATGACCAGGAAGACGAGCAGGATGCCCGAGAAGCGCATGAACAGCCACGCGTACTTCTCGAAGTTGCCGCCCTTGGGCTTGCGCGGGGAGCGGGGGTTGTCCAGCGACGGCGGGCGGTCGTGGGAGGTGAGCAGGGTCTTCGCAGGCTGCGGAGCGGCGGTGGTCATGGTGGCTACTCCTTAGAAATGCGAATTGGTGATGAGGATCTGGAGGAGGCGGATCGCCGCAGCTCCGAAGATGAGCGCGAACAGGCCCAGCACCGCCCAGAGCATCTGGCGCTGGTAGCGCGGGCCCTCGGACCAGAAGTCGATGAGGATGATCCGCACGCCGTTGAAGGCGTGGAACAGCACGCAGAAGACGAGCGCGATCTCCATGAGGCCGATGATCGGGGTCTTGTACGTGTTGATGATCTTGTCGTACTCATCGGTGCTGATCCGCATGACCGCGGTGTCGAGCACGTGCACGAAGAGGAAGAAGAAGATGGTGACACCGGTGATGCGGTGGAGAACCCACGCCCACATGCCGGGGTCGCCCCGATAAATCGATCGCTTGCGCCGCACTGGAGCGGGCGCCGTCGTTGGGGTGCTCATGGCGAAATTCGGCCTCCGAACATGGTTTTCCTGGGACCCAATAGAACTGACTCTAAACCCTGGTCAGGAGGCGGAGAAAACGACCCGGAGGTAATTTCCATCCAACTGATCGGAACTAAGGTTTGCCTTACCAATATAAACTCTGGTAATGGGCTGGAAATGACGCGGTCACAGGCGTTATGGCCGATTAGCGGCCTGTTTACGACGGAACGCAAGTGTGCACAATGTCTCACCCCGACATGTGTCAGGCTCAACATATGAGCGCCGATTTCACGCCCGTCACCATCGACTCGTTGCGCCGTGCGCCGAAGGTTCTGCTCCACGACCACCTCGACGGCGGCCTGCGCCCGGCGACGATCATCGACCTCGCCCGCGACTCCGGCTACGACGAGCTCCCGACGCGGGACCCGGCGGCGCTCGGCCGCTGGTTCGTCGACAACGCCAACGCCGGCTCGCTGGTCCGGTATCTGCGCACCTTCGGGCACACCGTCGCGGTCATGCAGACGGCGGCGGCGCTGCGGCGCGTCGCCTTCGAGTGCGTCGAGGACCTGTCGCTCGACGGCGTCGTCTACGCGGAGGTGCGCTTCGCCCCCGAGCTGCACCTGGAGCAGGGGCTCACCCTCGACGAGGTCGTCGCCGCGGTCCTCGAGGGATTCGCCGACGGGCAGTCGGCCGCCCGGGCCGCGGGCCGGCCCATCGTGGTCGGGTGCCTGGTGACCGCGATGCGCCACGCGGCGCGGTCGACGGAGATCGCCGAGCTCGCCGTGCGCCACCGCCGATCGGGGGTGGTCGGCTTCGACATCGCCGGCGCCGAGGCCGGCAACCCGCCCACGCGGCACCTCGACGCCTTCGACTTCCTGCGGGCACAGTGCATGCGCTACACGATCCACGCGGGGGAGGCCTTCGGATTGCCCTCCATCAAGGAGGCCATCGGGTACTGCGGCGCCGACCGGCTCGGCCACGGCGTGCGGATCATCGACGACATCGACGGCACCGTCCTCGGGGACATCGCCAACTACGTGCGCGACAAGCGCATCCCGCTGGAGCTGTGCCCGTCGTCGAACGTACAGACCGGCGCCGTCGCCGACCTGGCGTCGCACCCGTTCGACACCCTGGCGCGGCTGCGGTTCCGGGTGACCGTCAACACCGACAACCGGTTGATGGGCGATACGACGATGAGCCGCGAGTGTGCCCTCTTGGCCGATCAGTTCGGTTACGGGTGGGCCGACATGCAGCGGTTCGCGGTCAACGCGATGAAGTCGGCGTTCATCCCCTTCGACGAGCGGATGGTGCTCATCGACGAGGTGATCAAGCCGGGCTACGCGCCGCTGATCGCGGCGGCGGATTAGCCCTTGTGCTCGAGGCGGTCCTCGAAGTCGTGGACCAGCGCGCGGAAGGCCTCCGACTCGTTGTCGAACGGCGGGCTCGGCGCGAGGCGCTTGGGATCGGGGTTCGTCGCGTAGTCGATGAACCAGCCCAGCGGGGTGGTCGAGGCGAGTGCCTCGCCGACCGAGTCCTCACCGGCGTACTCGCCGGCGTCGAGCAGCAGCTCGACGGCCAGGTCGAGCTGGTCGCCGTCGATGCGGCGCGGGCCGTCGGCGATGTCCTCGGCCAGCCCGGTCAGCACGTAGACGTTGTCCTCGTACACCTCGAACTCGAGTGAGCCGTCGGTGGCGGCGGCCTTCACGTCGTCGAAGGTGGAGACCTTGGTCAGGTCGTGCACCTCGTCGTCGGCCAGGAAGCGGGTGATCGCCCGCACCGACGGGAAGACGTAGATGGTGCTGCGACGGCCGAGGAAGACCGGCTTGTCCTTCACGTAGCAGCGCAGCGAGAGGTATTCGCCGCCGGAGGTGGTGATCTGGATCGGGTCGATACCGACGCCGTCCCAGAAGCCGAGCTCGTCGATGTCGCCGTCGAGAAGCTCGCCGGCCTCGGTGTCCTCGTCCTCGTCGTCGACCAGCGACGCGGCGGTGCCGTCGGCATCGTCCTCGTCGTCGACCAGATCGATGTCGTCCTCGTCCGGCTCGTCCTCGTCCTCGGCGGACGCGGCGGCGGCCAACTCGGCCTCGGCGGCGGCGACCGCGGCCTTGTCAACCTTGGGGGTGGTGACGAGGTCGTCGAGCGAGTCGATGACGTCGTCCCAGTTCTTCGCGATGAGGCGGCCGATGCGGACCCACAGGTCCTGCCCGTCGCGGCCGACGAAGTTGCGGGTGCCCGCGGTGACGGCGCCCAGGATCGGGTTGCCGTTGAAGAACTTGGTGATCTTGTTCAGCTCGCAGACCTCACCGAGGATGCGGACGATCTCCAGCGAGTCCTCGAGGTCGGCGATGTTCTCCGGGGTCGGGTCCTCGGCGGCGAGCTCGGGGACGCCGATCAGGTCGTAGGTGTGGCGCTTGTCCGGCACCAGCTCGTCGCCCTGCAGCTCGACGACCGTCGGCCATGCGGGGTGGTCGACGAGGTCGTGCTCCTCGTCGGTGCTGCGGATGTATCCGACGAGGTGGGCGACGTCTTCGAAGCCGTACAGGTGCTCGCCCAGCCCGAGGAACGCCTCCCACTCCTCGTCGTCCTCGCGCCAGCGCGGGGCCCACAGGGTGTACGCGTTTCCGTCGGTCAAACCGAGCTCAATGGGGACGATGTCTCCGGCCATGGGGAAAGCGTAACGAAGGTAGTCCGCGGACAGGGCACTTGGGCGCCTCCTACGATGGGGTGATGCTGGCGGAGTTCTCCCCGAACGAGCGCAGGGCCCTCGGGATCATGACGGTGATCGCGCTGGTGTTCGGCGCGTATTTCCTCCGCCAGTACCTCGTCCTGATCGGCGTCGCCGCCGTCCTGGCCTACCTGTTCCTGCCGATCTACAACCGGCTCGCGACCCGGCTGAGCTCCGGGCTGTCCGCGTTCCTCACGCTGCTCAGCGCGGTCGCCATCGTCGGCATACCCCTCGGCGCCATCGCGGCCCTGGCCGGCGTGCAGATCGCGCAGATGGTGGACAGCGTCAGCAGCTGGCTCAAGGACACGGACCTGAACGAGCTGGGGCAACGCCTGTTGGCGTCGGCGAACCGACTGTTGGAGAAGGTGCCGCTGATCCACGTCGAGCCGCTCACGATGGACAAGGTCAAGGATTCGATCTCGGACTTCGCCCAGGGCGCGGGCAAGTTCGTGCTGGATTTCGCCAAGGATTCGCCGGGCGGCATCGCCACGACCGTCACGATGGCGATCATCTTCCTGTACGTGTTCCTGGCATTGCTGACCAATGCGCCGAAGGTCGTGGAACTGGTCAAGGACCTGAACCCGCTCGGCCCGCAGATCACCGACATCTACCTCGACAAGGTCGGGTCGATGGTCACCGCGACGGTCCGCGGCCAATTCGTCATCGCCTTCGTCCAGGGACTGGCCGGCGCGATCTCGATCTACCTCGGCGGCATCCACCAGGGCTTCGCGATGTTCGTCATCTTCCTGACGGTCCTCTCGGTCATCCCACTCGGCAGCGGCATCGTCACCATGCCGCTGGGCATCGGCATGGCGTTGACGGGCAACGTGGTCGGCGGCCTGTTCGTGTTCTTCTTCCACCTCATCGTCACCACCAACATCGACAACTTCCTGCGCCCGATCCTGGTGCCGCGCAACGCCTACCTGCACCCCGCGCTGATGTTGCTGTCGGTGTTCGCGGGGCTGAAGATGTTCGGCTTCATCGGCATCGTCTTCGGCCCGGTGGTGATGATCGTGATCGTCACGACGATCAACATGTACCGCTCGGTCTACAAGGGCGCCGCGTGGGTCGACGACCGCGGGCACGAGGCCGGTTAGACAGCAAACCCTACGGTTGGACTTCGCGGGCAAACCGCCCGAAAACGGGCGAACGGGCCTGGCCGGTGCGCTGCCGCGGGCCTACCGTCGGGCTTATGAAGATCACTGATATCACCACCGCAGCCGTGGGCGCCGTCATCGCCGGCGGCCTGTTCCTGGGTGCCGGAGCCGCCGCGGCGGCCCCGTCCACCGCGCCGTCGCAGAAGCCGGCCGCGCCCCATTCGCAGCAGCACAAGAAGGCCCCCAAGACGACCAAGAAGGCGCCGAAGAGCAGCACCAAGCCGAGCGCGCCCAAGCAGAGCACCCCGGCGAAGCCGAGCACGCCCAAGCAGAGCACGCCTGCCAAGCCCAGCACGCCCAAGCAGAGCACGCCGGCGATGCCGAGCACGCCCAAGCAGAGCACCCCGGCCAAGCCCAGCACCCCGGCGAAGCCGCAGCAGAACCAGAACAGCAAGACCCGGCCGAACGGCGCGACCGCGCAGTGCAAGGACGGCACCTGGTCGACCAGCCAGCACCACTCCGGCACCTGCTCGGAGCACGGCGGCGTCTCCACCTGGGTGCACTGACCGCACCGGTTCACCGCGGGCGGTAGAAGCCCTGGAAGCCCTGACCCATGTTGGTCGTGCGGATCGGATTCACCTGGACCGGGTCACCGGCTTCCACCATGAGTCCATCGCCCACGACCATCGCTACGTGGCCGTCCCACACGGCGAGGTCGCCGGGCTGTAGTTGCGCGCGGCTCACGCGGACGCCGGCGTCGTCCTGGTTCTGGGCGAGCCGGGGGAGTTCGACGCCCGCCTTGCGGTAGGCCCACTGGGTCAGGCCGCTGCAGTCGAAGCCCTTCGGCGTCGTGCCGCCCCAGACGTATGGCACGCCGCGCTGGCTCAACGCCGCCCGCACCGCCGTCGCCGCGCGGACGGTGGGTGCGTGCACGACCTTCCCGCTGGGCAGCCGGATCGCCGTCGATCCGTCCCGCGGATCGGTGGCGTCGCCGTGGCGCCGACCCGGAGCGGGCACCGCCTTGGGCGCGTTGTGCCTGCCCGACGCCAGCAGGCTCGCCGCGTCGGACTTCAGTTCCTGTTGCGTGCGGTTGACGACCGCCAGCCCTCGGTTGACGTGGTCGATCGCGACTGGCAGCAGCGCCATCAGCCCTTCGACGCTGAAGAGCGCCGGGCCGAGCGCGTTGGCCGCCTTGGCGAAGGAGTCGAGCAGGCGCTGCAACTCTGCCGCCGCGTGCGCCACCCGGGTGCTGGCCGTCGTGACGATGGCCGCCGACGACCGGTTCGCCGTCGAGGACTGTTCGTGGCCGCGCGCCGTCGATGTCGCGGCGTCGGCCGCATCTCGACCGCCCTGCCCGGTCCAGGCTCCCGTCAGCGACTGCGCGCCGCGGAGCGCATCGGCCGCCGCCTTCGTCGAGTCCGCGGCCGCGCGGTCGAGGTTGGCGACCGGTCCGCCCTTCGGCAGCACGCCGGTGCCCAGCGTCAGGATCAGGACGCGCAGCGGGGCGATGAGGAGTTCGGCAGTCATGTCACGCCGCCCCGGTGCGTGCGGCGGCGGCCGCGTCGGTGGACTCGTACGCGTCGACGCCGGCGCGCGTGGCGCCCGAGATTGCCCCGTGGTGCACCCCGAGGTGGTCGAGATGGCGCGCGGCCCCGTCGATGACGGTGGCCAGGACCCCGAGGAACTCGACGCCGATCAACCCGAAGGCGGGCATCAGCAGGGCGACATCGCCGCGCAGCGACAGGGCTGAGCCGATGGCGCGTTGCGCGATGTCCTGATGGCCGGCGGCGAAGTGGTGGGCGGCGGGTGCGTGCAATGTGACGGTCATGTCGAATTGGACGCAGCCGACCGTCGAACGGTTCCCTCAGCCCCCGAGGGCCGCGAGCTCGTCGGCGATCTGCCCGGCGCGGGCAGCGGCGTCGCGGCGGGCCGTCGGCACGTCCGGAACCGGGGGAGCGACGACCTCGACGTAGACCTTCACCTTCGGCTCGGTCCCCGACGGTCGTACGACCGCGCGCACCGCGATGTCGCCGGATGCGCCGCTGAACTCGACGGCGTCGGTGCGCAGACCGTCGTCGCGGATGGCGTAGTCGACGAGCGCGCACTCCACCCCGCCGAGGACGCGGCGCGCCGCCGAACGAACCGCCGCCATGAACGGTGCGGTGCTGGTCAGCCGCACCGAACGCCCGACGGTCGCGTGCACGCCGTGCGTCGCGGACAGGCCGTCGAGCAGGCTGCCGACCGACGATCCCGCCGCGCGCAGTTCCGCGGCGAGCTGCGCGGCCACCACCGCGGCGCCGATGCCGTCCTTGTCGCGCACGGCATCCGGGTCGACGCAATGGCCGATCGCCTCCTCGTAGGCGTACTCGAGCGGCTCGCCCGCGCGCACCAGCCATTTGAACCCGGTGAGCGTGCGGACCGACGTCGCGCCGGCGGCCGTCGCGACCTTGGCGGCCAGCGTGCCGGACACGATGCTGCTGGCGACGACGCCGCCCGCGGTGGCGAGCCGGCGGGCGAACAGGGCGCCCGTCTCGTCGCCGGTGAGCATGCGCCAGCCGCCGGTGTCGGGGATGCCCAGGGCGCACCGGTCGGCGTCGGGATCGAGGGCGATCGCCAGGTCGGCGTCGACGTCGGCCGCGAGTCGCAGGAGCAGGTCGGTGGCGCCGGGCTCCTCGGGATTGGGGAACCGGGCGGTGGGGAAGTCGGGGTCGGGGTCGGCCTGCGCGGCGACGACGTGCACGTCGGCGAACCCGGCCTGCCGCAGCGCGGTGAGCGCGAGCGGCCCGCCGACCCCGTGCATCGGGGTGAGGGCGATGCGCAGCGGCCGTGTCGACGTTCCGAAGCGCTGGGCGAGTCGCGCGAGGTAGCGGTCACCGGCGGCCGCGGCGCGCTCATCCGGTGCGACGCTCGTGCGCGGGATCTCCGACGGCGCACGGGCCATCAACGCCTCGATCTCCACGTCGGCGGGGCTCACGATCTGGGCGCCGGGCATGTCGGAACCGGTGCCGCCGTAGAGCTTGTACCCGTTGTCGGCGGCGGGGTTGTGGGAGGCGGTGATCTGTATGGCGGCCGCCGCGTCGAGGTCGCGGCAGCTGAAGGCGACCAGGGGGGTGGGCGAGGTGCCGGGGAGTGCGACGACGTCGAAGCCGGCGGCGGCGAGCACCTGTGTCGTCGCCGCGAAGAACTCGGCGGACCCGTGCCGGGCGTCGCGCCCGACGACGACCGTCGCGCCGCCGTGGCCGTGGTGGCGCAGCCACTCGCCGACGGCCCAGGTGGCCCGGGTGACCAGGTCGACGTTCATCCCGCCGGGGCCGACCGGGCCGCGCAGCCCGGCGGTGCCGAAGCGGAGGTCGTCAGCGGGCATCGAGGCGCCCGACGATGCCGACGAGCAGTCGGCCGATCGATCCGGCGGCGTCGCGGCCGGACTCGAGGACCTCGGTGTGGCTGAGCGGCTCGCCGGTGATACCCGCGGCCATATTGGTGACTAGCGAGATGCCGAGCACCTCCAGGCCGACCGCGCGGGCGGTGATCGTCTCGTGGACCGTCGACATCCCGACGAGGTCGGCGCCGATCGTCGCGAGCATGCGGATCTCGGCGGGCGTCTCGTACTGCGGACCGGGCAGGCCCGCGTAGACCCCTTCGGCCAGCGGCTGCTCGCCGGCGTCGGCGCGGACCTGCTGCGCCACCTCGCGCAGCGCGGGCGAGTACGCGTCGACCATGTTGACGAACTGCGCCCCGACCAGCGGCGAGCGTCCGGTGAGGTTGATCTGGTCGCTGATCAGCACCGGTTGGCCGACGCCGTAGTCGCGGTTCACCCCGCCCGCCGCGTTGGTGAGGATGATCCGCGTGCAGTCCGCCGCGGCGGCGGTGCGCACCGGGTGGACGACCGTCGCCAGCGGGTGGCCCTCGTAGGCGTGCGAGCGCCCGGCGACGATCAGGACTTGCTGGTCGCCGACGCGCACCGAGGTGATCGTGCCGTCGTGGCCGGCCGCGGTGGGCCGGGCGAAGCCGGGGACCGTCGACGTCGGGAGCTGGGCGGTCGGGGCGCCGAAGGCTTCGACGGCCGCCGACCACCCCGAACCCAGCACGATCGCGACGTCGTGGCGGGCGACGCCGGTCTGGGCCGCGAGGAACTCGGCGGCTGCGGCGTCGGGGGCGGGGTCGTCGGCCATGGCTACACCGTAATCCAGCACCGATTCGACAATTCGGCATCGATCGATGCGGCATTGCCGAAACCAGGCGGGACTGCGCGGGTTGTAGAGTCCGAGCCATGCCGTATCTGCGCGAATCAGACAATGTGTACGAGCTCTACCTGGGCACCGAGGGGGTCGAGCTCGACGAGGCGAACCCGGAGAACCGGTTCGGGATCGACTGGATGGCCGCGGTGAACACCGCGCTCGACGAGGTCGCCGAGGCCGGGTCGTCGTCGAAGAAGGGGCTGGTCATCACCGCGACCGGCAAGTTCTTCACCAACGGCCTGGACACCGACTACATCTTCGCCAACGGCGACAAGCTGCCCGCCTACCTCGACTCGGTCCACGAGATCTACACCAAGGTCCTCACGCTGCCGGTCGCCACCGTCGCCGCGGTCAACGGCCACGCCTTCGGTGCGGGCGCGATGCTCGCGGTGTGCGCCGACTACCGCCTGATGCGCACCGAGCGCGGCTTCTGGTCGCTGCCCGAGGCGGCGCTGAACATGCCGTTCACCGCCGGGATGGCCGCACTGCTGCGCACGCGCCTGACCGACGCCGCGGCGACCGAGTCGATGATGACGTCGAAGCGCTATGGCGCCGACGACGCGCTGGCCGCCGGGATCGTCGACGAGACCGTCGCCGTCGAGGGCCTCGTCGAACGGGGTCGTGCGATTGCGGCGGAACGCGCCGGCACCGCGGGGGCCAACTTGGCGACCATCAAGCAGGGATTGCGCGCGCCGCTGCTCGAGACGCTGGCGCGCAAGACGCCGCCGTCGCTGCTGTAGACGCCGCTCAGAGCTGTTCGGTCTCGCCGCCGGGGCCGGGCCCGACGTTGCGCGATTCGTGCAGGCGCAGCGCCTGGACGTAGTCGGCGGGTGCGCCGGCCTTCTCGGCCGCGTCGGACATGACGCCGAGGTAGCGCGCCGACGGCAGGCCGCCCTCGAAGGCGTCGACGACGTAGAGCCACGCGAGTTCGGACCCGCTGGTCGTCTCGATCCGCGCGCGCAGCTTGCGGTGCACGCCGAGCTCGGAGCCCTCCCAGCGGTCCAGGGTCGGCTCGTCCTCGCGGGGAACGTCGTACAGGACGACGAAGACGCGGGCGTCCGGGTTGTCGCGGTCCTCCACGACGGTGGCCAGCGATCCCTCCCAGCCGATGTCCTCGCCCGCGTAGGTCAGCCGCCAACCGACGAGCCAGCCGGTCGCCGACATCGGGGAGTGGGGGGCGCGCATCGCCATCTGCTCGGGATCCATGTTGGATCCGTAGGCGGCGTACAGCGCCACGGGTTCTCCCTCGTCGGCGGTGGGCAGGAGTGCTGCGCGAGCAGCGAACTCAGACTAGCGGAAGAAAAACCTGGCGGACTGAGTGAGAATGGGGACCATGACGAGGATCGTGATCATCGGCGGGGGACCAGCGGGATACGAAGCGGCACTGGCGGCCGCGGCCTACGGGTCCGAGACGACCATCGTCGACGCGGACGGAGTCGGTGGCGCGTGCGTGCTGTACGACTGCGTGCCGTCGAAGACGTTCATCGCCTCGACGGGCTTGCGGACCGATGCGCGTCGCGCCGGCAACCTCGGCATCGACATCCACTTCGACGACGCGGTCGTGAGCCTGCCGCAGATCCACAAGCGCGTGAAGGAGTTGGCCTTCGCGCAGTCCGCCGACATCAAGGCGCGACTGCTCAGCGAGGGGGTCAAGCTGATCCATGGCGTCGGCGAGCTGGCCGACCCGGTGCCGGGCAGCGCGACCCACAAGGTGCTGGCGCGCGCGACCGACGGCAGTGAGGACGTCGTCGAGGCCGACGTCGTGCTGATCGCCACCGGTGCGCGACCGCGCATCCTGCCCGACGCGCAGCCCGACGGCGAGCGCATCCTCACCTGGCGCCAGCTCTACGACCTCGACGAACTCCCGACGCACCTGATCGTCATCGGTTCCGGTGTGACCGGTGCCGAGTTCGTCCACGCCTACACCGAGCTCGGCGTGAAGGTGACGCTCGTGTCCAGTCGTGACCGGGTGCTCCCCGGGCAAGACGAGGACGCCGCGCTGGTCCTCGAGGACGTGTTGGCCGAGCGCGGTGTCGAGCTGGTCAAGAACGCGCGTGCTGACAAGGTGACCCGCGACGGTGACACGGTCACGGTGACCCTCGGCGACGGCCAGACGGTCACCGGATCGCACGCGCTGATGACCGTCGGGTCGATTCCGAACACGGCCAAGTGCGGTCTGGACAAGGTCGGCGTGAAGACCGACAAGGGCGGCTACATCGAGGTCGATCGGGTGTCGCGAACGTCGGTGCCCGGCATCTACGCGGCGGGCGACTGCACCGGGGTGTTTCCGCTGGCCTCGGTCGCCGCGATGCAGGGGCGCATCGCGATGTACCACGCACTCGGCGAGGGGGTCACCCCGCTGAAGCTGAAGACGGTCGCGTCGGCGATCTTCACTCGACCGGAGATCGCCAACGTCGGCGTGTCGCAGGAGGCCATCGACTCCGGCGAGTACCCGGCGCGCACGGTGATGCTGCCGCTGGCGACCAACGCGCGCGCCAAGATGAGTGGCCTGCGCCGCGGTTTCGTGAAGATCTTCTGCCGTCCGGCCACCGGAGTGGTCATCGGCGGCGTGGTCGTCGCGCCGAACGCGTCCGAGCTCATCCTGCCGATCGCGATCGCCGTGCAGAACAAGTTGTCGGTCAGCGACCTGGCGCAGACGCTGTCGGTCTACCCGTCGCTCTCAGGCTCGATCACCGAGGCCGCGCGCCAGCTGGTCCGGCACGACGACCTGGACTGAACCCCGCACGGTTTCGGTTATCCCTCATCGATCGATGCGGGATTGTCGAAACCGCGGCGGGTGAGCGTGTCAGGTGGGGGAGTCGATCCCGATGTCGACGAGGAGCTCGGCCGCGAGTCGCTCGAGTTCGGCGCGCACGGCGACGAGGTCGGCGTCGGCGGGGACCGTCACGTCGAAGTCGGCCTCGAAGAGCAGGCCGCCGGCCATCGGGGCCTCGCGCGTGTCGGTGGTGATGCTCTCGATGTTGAGGCCGTGTGAGCCGAGGACCGACGAGAGTTCGCGGACGATGCCGGGGCGGTCGTTGCCCAGCACCCCGATGGTGAGGCGCGTGGCTGAGTCGTCGCTCGCGGCGGCGCCAGCCGAGTGCGCCGACACATCGAGGTCCTGCAGGGCCCGGGCGGCGGCGAGCAGGCCGTCGGCGTGATCCTTGGCAACTTCGACGACGACGATCCCGGCGAACTTGCCCTCGAGGCGGGCGAGTTGGCTGCGTTCCCAGTTGCCGCCGTGGGTGGCGACGACGTCGGCCAGGCTCGAGACGAGGCCCGGTCGGTCGTCGCCGATGACGGTCAAGACAAGATGCTGCACACGGCGAACGCTACCGCAGGGGTCAGTCGTTCTTGAGGAACTCGTCGATCTGGTTGATGGCCGTGGTGGCGCCCTCGACCATGCCCATCTCCAGCACCTGCGCGAGCGCTTCGTCGCTGGCGTAGACGCTGATGTACTCGGCGCGCGTGCCGTCGCCGTCGGGAGTGAACCGGTAGGTGTTCTTCGACACGGGCAGGTCCGGGTTCGGCGCGAAGTCGTCGGCGTTGAGCGCGAAGCCGTCGTCGAAGCTGAACTGCTTGTTCTCGTCGACGGCGGTGACGTTCCAGAAGCCGGCGAACTTCTCGCCCTCGGGGCTGGTCATGTAGTAGTGCGACGTGCCGCCGGGCGTCAGTTCGTGCTTGGGGAAGGTGGCCGGGTACTCCGGCGGACCCCAGACCTTCTCCAGCTGGCGCGGGTCGGCGTAGAGCGCCCAGATGCGTTCGACGGGGGCGTCGAAATGGGCGGTCATGGTCAGCGTGCGGTTCGCGGGGTCCTGGTTGACGTCGATGATCGGCATGGTTCTCACTCCTGGTCTTGTGGGTTGGCCTTCTCGGCGGCGAGGAGGTCGTCGATGCGTGCGACGCGACCCCGCCAGATCTGTTCCAGTTCGTCGAGCAGGGCACTGACGGACCGGACGGCCGTGACTTCTCCCGACGCGAGGGCTTCGCGCCCGTTGCGCCGCTTGGTGACCAGCCCCGCCCGCTCGAGCACCGCGACGTGCTTCTGCACGGCCGCGAAGCTCATGTCGTAGTGCGACGCGAGCGAGCTGACCGAGTGCTCGCCGGCGAGGGAGCGCCGCAAGATGTCGCGGCGGGTCCGATCGGCGAGTGCGTGGAACAGTGCGTCGACCTGCTCATCCGACAGGTCGAGGCGATCAGCTGTGGTGGTCACCCTTCAAACATACAACCAAACGGTTGTATGTCAAGGGTTACTCCGGCATCCGCGAGATCGTCGCCTTGGTGAACGCGATCGCCCGGGCGCAGATCTCGGAGGTGGGTGGTGTGCGG
Organism: Gordonia sp. (in: high G+C Gram-positive bacteria); assembly: GCF_047602025.1. Classification (GTDB taxonomy): domain Bacteria; phylum Actinomycetota; class Actinomycetes; order Mycobacteriales; family Mycobacteriaceae; genus Gordonia. The sequence goes on from NZ_JASGII010000001.1 coordinate 925,758, forward strand.
TCCTCAAAGTTGTCGACGGTCGTACTGACTCCCGCTCGTTGGCTTTGGACCCGAACAGTGCACGAGCTATCGCTGGTGCTGAATACCGCCGCCGGTCGATCCATGACGGTCGTAAATGGGTGCCAGGAAAAGGAGGGGTTGGACTGCTTGAAGGCTGCGATGCTTGGACTGTTGGCGACTGTCTGGGAGACGCTCCAAACGGAACCAACCTTCGAGTCGACCCAAACGCACCCGCGCGCTGTCTGTTTGTCGACCAAAGCCGCATCGCGCCGCGAACCCCAATCCCAGCCCAGGTGCTGGACGGCGTGCTCATTACTGCCAGTGCACGGTTCATAGGTTGTGCCATCGTTGCCTGGGTTGAGTCGGTTAGGAAATGCGCCCGCGTGCGGCGCTCGGCTCGCTGATGGCGATGCTCCTGCTCCGATGTTGTCTTCCGTGCGCTCACAGCCACAGAGCAGGATGAACCCAACGATGCTCGCAGCAGTGACTCGCGTCCGGCTATCGACCAATGTTTCCGGCCTGATGTTCGTCGGTCGCTATCAGGGCGGCTGGCGCGCTGTCGCTCGAGAGCGCCAAGGTTGCCATTGATCGGGCCTGGGCGTTGAGTCCGTTTCGCCAGTCGCTGACAGACGTCGCGAGTTGCTTGTAGACGGGTGGCGCTTCTGTGCAGCCTTGTCCCATGTAGTTAGAAGCGAGGAGCCCGGAGACAGCGGCGCCGCACGCACGCAATTCTTCCGCAGCCCACTTCGCTACCTGGGCCCGCCGGTACCAGGCTTCCTCTTCGCAGCGAACTGGCGGTGGGCTCACGTCGACCTCGATTCTGGGCACACGGGTGCCGCCTAGATATCGTCTCCCTACTTTGACGCACCCGAGGCCCGAACGGTTCCATCCATCGCGGAAAAACTTGGGGGAACCGTCTGCCGCCCGGCTGCGTCTAAGTGGGTATGCCTCCCGGGGGACGGACACCGTGGTTGTCGATCGACGTGTCGGCGATCGCGGACATGGTGGATTCGATGGGGTCGGAGCAGGCCGCCGCCGACGTCGCGGCGCTGGGTGCTGCGATCAAGCGGGCGGAGGCGGCCGCGGCCCGCGTCGAAGCGGTCTTCGCGGAGACCGCCGGCGCGCTCAAGGGCGACGCGGCCACGCAGGGCGCGGCGAAGGCGACCTCGCTCGCCGCGGAGGTGAGGTCGGCCGCGTCGGTCGCGGACTCGGCGCGGTTGGCGCTGCAGGGCGTCGCGACGACCCTCACCGCCACCAAGGCCAAGGCGCCGGCGTTGCGCGAGGCGGCGCGGATGATGACCGAGATGGCCGACGCCTCCAGCCGATCGTCGGCCCAGGCCGTCGTCGCCGAGGCGATGAACTTGGTCTACAGCGACCCGATGCTCCACTCGGGCACGCTCCCCGACAACGCCTTTCCGCGGTCCGCGTTGGCGGGCGAGCCGGACTCGTTCGCCGTCGCCGGTGGACCGGATCCGGCGCGGTCGCCGTCGTCGGGGCTCACCGCCAACACCGGCAACACGACCGTGGGTCCAGCAGTAGGCACCACGCCGGTCGGTGCGCGGCAGCAGGCGCCGGGTACCACCGCACCGACCACCCCGGCACCCGCACCATCGACGCCGTTGACTCCGCAACAGGCGACCCAACCGACCACCGCCGGCCAACAGCCCGGCAGCTCGCCGAACGGCCCCAACGGCCCCGGCGGTCCACCGCCCGGCCCGCACAGTCCGAGTCCGGCAACGCCGGCGCCGAATCGCCCGAGCGGACCCGTCCCGCTGCCGTTCATGCCCGGCCCGCGCGGTCCGCGACCCGGCGGACTGCCCGGTGGAGCGCCCCGCATCGGAACCGTCGGCCCGACCGCACCGCTGACGGCGCCCCGCCTGAGTCCGGGCGCGACACCACCGCCGCTCGCCGGCGCGCCCGTGCGACCCAGCGGCGCGGGCGGGATGCGCGGCGGCATGCCGATCGTTCCGCGAGCGGGGCGGTCCGAGGACACCGAGGACCGTCGCGCCGCCGATTACCTGCGGATCAAGGAGAACGCCGACGAGGTGGCGGGGGAGCTGCCGCTGGTCGGACCGCCGGTGCTGGGCGAGCCCGAGGCGCCTCCGGAACCGCAGCCGAAGCCGGACGACTAGGCCAGATCGAGGCTGTGCTCGACGGCCCGATTCCACTCGGCGTAGAGGCGGGCGCGCTCGTCGGAGTCCATCTGCGGCTCCCACTGCTTGTCCTGCGCCCAGTTGGCGGTGATGTCGTCGACGCTCTTCCAGTAGCCGACGGCCAACCCGGCGGCATAGGCGGCGCCGAGTGCGGTGGTCTCGTTGACCACCGGGCGGATCACCGGGACGTCGAGGATGTCGGCCTGGAACTGCATCAGCAGGTTGTTGACGACCATCCCGCCGTCGACCTTCAGCGCGGTGAGCTTGACGCCGGAGTCTGCGGTCATGGCCTCGATGACCTCGCGGGTCTGGTACGCGCTCGCCTCCAGCGCCGCGCGCACCAGGTGCCCGCGGTTGATGTAGCGGGTGAGGCCGACGATGACGCCGCGCGCGTCGGGCCGCCACCGCGGGGCGAACAGACCGGAGAACGCAGGCACGATGTACGCGCCGCCGTTGTCGTCGACGCTCTCGGCGATCCGCTCGGACTGCGACGCCGACGTGATGAGCCCGAGGTTGTCGCGCAGCCACTGGATGAGCGAGCCGGTGACCGCGATCGAGCCCTCCAGCGCGTAACGCGCCTTTTCCCCGGCGACCTGGTAGCAGACGGTGGTGAGCAGCCCGTGGTCTGAGAAGACCGGCTCGGTGCCGGTGTTGAGGAGCAGGAAGTTGCCGGTGCCGTAGGTGTTCTTCGCCTGCCCGGGTTCGAGGCAGGCCTGCCCGAACGTCGCCGCCTGCTGGTCGCCGAGGATGCTGGCCAGCGGCACGCCCTCCGGCGTTCCCGACGCGGTGAGGTTCCCGTACACCTCGGAGCTGCTGCGGATCTCCGGGAGCATCCCCATCGGGATGCCGAAGTCGGCGCAGATCTCTTCATCCCACTTCAGCGTCCGCAGGTCCATCAGCATGGTGCGCGACGCGTTGGTGACGTCGGTGATGTGCAGGCCGCCGTTGGGTCCGCCGGTCAGGTTCCAGGCGAGCCAGGAGTCCATCGTGCCGAAGCAGAGTTCGCCGTCCTCCGCGCGCTCGCGCAGCCCGTCGACGTTCTCCAGCAGCCAGACGAGCTTGGGGCCGGCGAAGTAGGTCGACAGCGGCAGCCCGGTGCGCTCGCGATAGCGGTCCGGTCCGGCGTCGCCGCCGAGTCGCTCGCACAGCGCGGCGGTGCGGGTGTCCTGCCAGACGATGGCGTTGTGCACCGGCCGCCCGGTGGCGCGCTCCCACACGACGGTCGTCTCGCGCTGGTTGGTGATACCGCAGGCCATGACCTCGCGCGGCTGGATCTCCGCCGACGCCAGCACCGACGCGGTCACGCGGCGGACGTTGCGCCAGATTTCATTCGCGTTGTGCTCGACCCAGCCGGGCTTGGGAAAGAGCTGGTCGTGCTCGACCTGCTCGGAGCCGACGGGCCGACCGCGGTGGTCGAACAGGATGGCCCGCGACGACGTCGTTCCCTGGTCGATGGACAGGACATACCCGCTGCTTCGTGCCACGCCAGCCATCTTTGCACGCGGTAGGGTCGTGAACTGTGAATACCGCCCCGACGGACGACCGTCCCGCCGACCTGAGTCCGGAGTACCACGACAAGGCGTGGGAGCGGCTCGGGTCGGAGCAGTTCGACATCGTCGTGATCGGCGGCGGGGTCGTCGGCGTCGGATCGGCCCTCGACGCCGCGACGCGCGGCCTGCGCGTCGCCCTGGTCGAGGCCCGCGACATCGCGTCGGGCACCTCCAGCCGCTCGTCGAAGATGTTCCACGGCGGCCTGCGCTACCTCGAACAGCTCGAGTTCGGCCTCGTCCGAGAGGCGCTGCGCGAGCGCGAGCTGTCCCTGCGCCTCCTCGCCCCGCACCTGGTCCGACCGCTGCCCTTCCTCTACCCGCTGACCAAGCGCGTGTGGGAGCGCCCGTACGTCACCGCCGGCCTTTTCCTCTACGACCAGATGGGCGGCGCCAAGTCGGTGCCCGGCCAGCGCCACGTCACGCGGTCGGGTGCGCTGCGCGCCGCGCCCGCGCTCAAACGGAACTCGCTCGTCGGCGGCATCCGCTACTACGACACCGTCGTCGACGACGCCCGCCACAGCCTCACCGTCGCGCGCACCGCCGCCCAGTACGGCGCGGTCATCCGGACGTCGACGCAGGTCGTCGGTTTCCTCCGCGAAGCCGACCGCGTCATGGGCGTGCAGGTCCGCGACTCGGACACCGGCAAGGTAACCGACGTCCGCGCGCACTGCGTCATCAACGCCGCAGGTGTGTGGACCGACGAGGTGCAGGCGCTGTCCAAGGAGCGCGGCCACTTCACCGTGCGCGCCTCCAAGGGCGTCCACATCGTCGTGCCGCGCGACCGCATCGTCAGCGAGACCGCCATCATCCTGCGCACGGCGAACTCGGTGCTGTTCGTCATCCCGTGGGAGACGCACTGGATCATCGGCACCACCGACACCGACTGGAACCTCGACCTCGCGCACCCCGCGGCCACGCGCAAGGACATCGACTACATCCTCGAACGCGTCAACGAGGTGCTGGTCTCGCCGCTGACCCACGACGACATCGAGGGCGTCTACGCCGGGCTGCGCCCGTTGCTGGCGGGGGAGGACGACCAGACGTCGGCCCTCTCGCGCGAGCACGCGGTGGCCACCGTCGCCCCCGGGCTGATCTCCATCGCCGGCGGCAAGTACACGACCTACCGGGTGATGGGCGCCGACGCCGTCGACGCCTGCAACGACTTCATCCCGACGCGGGTGGCACCGTCGATCACCGAGCGGGTGCCGCTCCTTGGTGCTGACGGCTACTACGCGCTCATCAACCAGTGCGAGCACCTCGGTGAGAAGTACGGCCTGCACCCGTACCGGATCCGCCGACTGCTGCACCGCTACGGATCCCTCATCGACGACGTCATGCGCTACGCCGAAGAGGACCCGACGCTGTTGCAACCGCTCGAGGCCGCGCCGCAGTACTTGCGCCTGGAGATGGTGTACGCCGTTCGCAACGAGGCGGCGCTGCACCTGGAGGACCTGCTCGCCAGACGCACCCGCATCTCGATCGAGTACGCGCACCGCGGCGTCGACTGCGCCCAGGAGGTGGCCGACCTCGTCGCGCCGATCCTCGGCTGGTCGAAGAAGACGACGGCCGCCGAGGTCGCCAACTACGTCGCCCGTGTCGAGGCCGAGAAGGCGTCGCAGGAGCAGCCCGACGACGAATCGGCCGACGCTTTGCGCGTCGCCGCGCCGGAGGCCCGCAAGGACATCCTGGAACCGGTGCCGGTGCCGGAATAGGCCGTAGGTCCCTCCTCGATCGAGCGCCGCGCCACCGCTGCTCCAGTACGCTCGGAACTGCAGCGAGCGGAGGTCATCATGGTCGACGGCAGTGCGGTTGAGACTCTCTCCGAGGAGGAGGCCTGGAGCCTCCTGGCGACCCGCTCGTTGGGGCGCATCGCGACCAGCGTCGGCGATCAGCCGGAGATCTTCCCGATCAATTACTACCCGTCCGACGGCAAGATCTACTTCCGCACGGCGGCGGGCGCCAAGCTGTCCGAGATCGCCGTCAACAACCGCCTCGCCTTCGAGGCCGACCAGACCGACAACGACGGCGGCTGGAGCGTGATCGCCAAGGGGCACGCCAAGATCCTGGTCAGCACCCACGACATCGCCGAGGCTGACAAACTCCCGCTGCGCAGCTGGGTGCCCACCCTCAAGTACGACTACGTCGAGATCACCGTCGACGAGATCTCCGCGCGCAGGTTCACCTTCGGTCCGGAGCCGGACCGGTACGGGAACCAATAGCCGGCTGGCACGTCGGGCAGAAGTAGGTCACGCGGTCACGGTCGTGTCCGTCGACCCGCGTTATCGGGGTTCCGCAGCGGTGGCACGAGCGCCCCTCACGTCCGTACACCCAATGATTCTGGCCGCGCCCGCGCAGCCCGGTGGTGTTGCGGATCGGGGAGCGGCGGTTCTGCCACAGCAACTCGCGCGCCAACTCGACGGCCCGGGCGGCGTCGACGTCGACCATCGGCGTCGCCGGGTGCACGCCGAGCAGGAAGCAGACCTCGTTGCGGTAGATGTTGCCGACGCCGGCTATCACGCGCTGGTCCAACAGCACATCGGAGACCGTTCGCGACGGGTTGCGGCGGACCGCCTCGGCGATGTTCGCGACGGCGACGTCCGCATCCCAGTCGGGCCCGAGGAGATCGGGTCCGAGGTGGGCCAGCGCGGCATCGGGATCGCGGTCGACGTGCAGCTCGCGCAGCAGGAAACCGACGGCCTCCGCGCCGTCGACGCCGAGGATCACGCGCGCGGTGTGGCCCGGCTTGGTCCACCGCTGTCCCAGGGTGAAGTACCGCCACGAGCCGTCCATCCCCAGATGAGACCGGACGGCGCAGCGACGATCGCCGTCGGACAGGTCGATGATCAGGTGTTTGCCGATCGAACGCACGCCGTCGACGTGCCAGCCGAGCAGGTCGACGGTCGCCAGGCGCGGCACGCGGAAGTCGGACTTGGTCAGCGTCTTGCCGGCCAACACCGGCCGCAGTCGGGTGGCCAGCGCGAAGAGGGAGTCGCCTTCAGGCATGGGACCGCGTCATTGGATCAACACAACCGTGACCCCGAGGCCCGGTGTCCGCGAGAGTCTGGCGTCGGCGGTCATCAGAGCGGCATCGAGGAGCTTGGCCGCGGAGACGTAGAACGCATCGGAGATCCGGACCGACTGGCGGAGCCGCCAGGCCTCGTCGATGAGCGTCGGATGGTCGACGCGCCGGATGGTCGAGGTGCGGAGGAGGTCGAGTCCATAGTCGGCTTCGTCGTCGGTGATCTGACCGGTGCGGACGAGGCGCCACAACGCCGAGACGACCTCCATGTCGAAGACGGGCGGCGCCCACATCTCGGCGTCGGACATCGCGCTCAGGACGGCCGATTGTCGAGGGGTGGGCAGGATGGCGTCGACGAAGGCGCTTGCATCGACGACGCACCTCATGGCGCGGGCGGCCGCGGGTCGTACTCGTCGCGCGTCGCGTCGATCGCCGCGAGAGTGTCGATCGGGCGCGGGGTGCCCGCACGTCGCGCGGCCGTCGCCCAGTCCTCGAACAACGGGCGATCCAGGTCGGCGCGCAGGACGCGGGTGACGTACTCGGACATCGACATGTCGAGTCGTCGGGCGCGCTCACTCAGCCGGGAGTGAATATCGTCCGGCAGATTGCGAACCTGCAGATTGCTCATTGCATGAGAATAGCATGAACTATTCATGCATGAGTGCCGTAGCGCAGCCGGATCCCGCGCGGTGTGGTGGTGAATCCGGCTTCGACGAGGGTCTTGCCGAAGTCGGTGGACAGGACCGGCTCGCCGTCGACGGTGTCGATGGCCAGGCGCTCGACCCGGCCCGACCGTACGAGGTCGGCGAGGGCGTTGGCGGCGGCGTCGAGGAACGCGCGATCGGTGAGCGGGAAGGTCAGCAGGGTCTTGCCGCCGCGCTCGACGAAGCAGGCGAGTTCACCGTCGACGACGATCACCAGCGCACCGGCCTTCCGGCCCGGCCGGTGTCCGCCGGACGTCGCGGGCCACTCGAGCGCCGCGCCGTAGGGGTTGGCCGGATCGGTGGCCGCGAGCACGACCGTCCGCCCGGCCTGCTGGCGCGCGATCGTGGTGTGATCGCGCAGCGCGTCGACGGTCGCGGGCACGGCGAACTGGGCGCCACCGAGACCGTCGACGTAGTAGCCGCGCCTAACCTTGCCGCTGTCCTCGAAGACGGTGAGTGCGCGGTACACCCGCGAGAAACCGCCGGGCACGCCCTCGTTGTGGACGGCCCCCTTCGTCACCACGCCGTACCGCTCGAGCAACACCTCGCAGACGGCCGACGTTGCAGCGGTGGGATCGACCCCGGGCCGGTCGAGGAGGAACCAGCGCCCGCCGAGGACGCCCGGCACGCTCGCCGCGGCCACGGGATTCGACGCGCCGGCCAGGTAGGCGCCCGACAACCGCGCGCCGCGCAGTCGAGGCGTGCGGCGTGACCGGTGACTCGGGGCGGTCCGCTTGGCGGCGCCGTTCCCGGACAGCAGGGCACGGACCGGGGCGAAGCTGTCGTTGGCGATGCGACCGGCCCAGACGAGGCCCCACACGGAATCGGCGACGTCACCGGGGGCGTCGAGACCGCCGACGAGCTCCGGCAGCCGCTGGGCGCCGCCGGTGCCCAACGCGGCGACGAGTTCGGTCATCGTCGCGGTGAGTTCGATGTCGTCGGCGGGCGGAAGGGTGGCCGCCGTCAGGTCGGCGGGGTGGAACGCGATCCACCCGTCGGCGGCGCCGATCGCGCCGTGGCCCGACCACACGACCTCGCCGGCCGACAGCAGCTCGTCGAGCATCGATGGTGCATAGTCGGGGACGCGTGCGGGCAGCACGAGCGATTCCCACGCCGATGCGGGGATGGGCACGCCGGCGAGCTGGTCGATGACCGCGGCCACGCCGTCGGCGCCGCGTGCCGGTCGGTCGGAGGTGATCCGCTGCCAGTCCAGCAGGAACCGGGCGAAGCTCGCGTGGTCGACCGGGGCGATCGCGTCGCGGGTGGCCGCCAGAGATCCGCGGCGGATCTGCCCGAGCACATCCGGGTGGCACCACTGCGTCGACTCCGCGGCCGGCACGAACTCGCCTTCGACGACGCGACGCTCACCGGCGAGCCGGGTCAACGTGTCGGCGACGGCCGCGGTCGGCAAGCCGAGCACTTCCACCGCTTGCGCCGTCGTGAAGGGTCCGTGCGTGCGCGCGAACCGCCCGACGAGGTCCCCGAGCGCATCGTCGGCCGGCTCGGTGAAGGCGACCGGCACCCCGGGCGGCAGGGCGACGCCGAGGCCGTCGCGCAGTCGGCCCGCATCCTCGACGGCCGCCCACAACGACCGTCCCCGGTGCGTGATCGAGATGACCTGGCCGCGCAGCGCGTCCAGCGCATCGTCGACGGGCTCCTCGCCGCGGTATCGGGCGGCAATCTCCTCGGTGGTCAGCGGACCGAGCCAGCGCAGCAGATCGCCGACGTCCTGGGCGTCGCGCGCCTGCCGGGCCGGGTCCAACCGCTGCAGCCGGGCGACGACGTCGGCGATGACGTCGTCGTCGAGCAGCTCGCGCAGATCGAGCCGGCCGAGCAGCTGGGCGAGGAGTGCGGTGTCCAACGACAGCGCGGCGGCACGGCGCTCGGCGACGGGCACGTCGTCGGCGTACATGTAGGCGCCGATGTAGTCGAACAGCAGCGCCGCCGCGAAGGGCGAGACACTCGGCGTCTCGACCGCCGTGAGACGGACCTGTCGCCGGGCGATCCGTGTCAGGAGATCCTGCAGTGCGGGGAGGTCGTAGACGTCCTGCAGGCATTCGCGGACGGCCTCGAGGATGATCGGGAAGTCGGGGTAGCGCGACGCGACGCCCAGCAGTTGTGCGCTGCGCTGGCGCTGCTGCCACAGCGGGGAGCGCTTGCCCGGGTCGCGGCGGGGGAGCAGCAGGGCGCGTGCCGCGCACTCGCGGAAGCGGGCGGCGAACAGCGGCGAGTCGCCGAGTGCGTCGGTGACCATCGCCTCGACGTCGTCAGGGTCGATGACGAACACCTCGGGTCCCGGCGGCGTGTCATCGGTGTCCGGCAGGCGCACGACGATGCCGTCGTCGGCGGCGCTGACCGCACCCTCGAGGCCGAGCGTCTCCTTGAGCCGGTTGGAGATGGCGCTGGCCCACGGCGCGTGCACCCGCAACCCGTACGGCGAGTGCAGGATGACCCGCCAGTCGCCGAGTTCGTCGCGGAACCGTTCGACGACCAGCGTCCGGTCGGTCGGCACGGTGCCGGTGGCCGCGCGCTGTTCGTCGATGAGGGTGGTGAGATTCGCGCGGGCGAAGTCGGTGAGGCCGAGGTCGGGGAGTTCGGCGGTGTTCGCCATCCGCCCGGTGAACTCGCCGATCGCCTCGCCCAGTTCGGCGGGCCGTCCGACGGTGTCGCCGATCCAGAACGGCAGGCGTCCGGGCAGCCCCGGGGCCGGCGTGACCAGCACGCGGTCGTGGGTGATCTCGGCGATCCGCCAGCTCGACGCGCCCAGCGCGAACACGTCGCCGATGCGTGACTCGTAGACCATCTCCTCGTCGAGTTCGCCCACCCGGCGCGGACCCTCGTCGTCGCCGGCGAGGAACACCCCGAACAGGCCGCGGTCGGGGATGGTGCCGCCGGAGGTCACGGCCAGTCGCAGCGCGCCGCGACGCCCGCTGAGCGTTCCCGCGACCCGATCCCAGGTGACGCGCGGGCGCAGCTCGGCGAACTCCTCCGACGGGAAGCGGCCGGAGATCAGGTCGAGGGTCGCCTCGAAGACGTCGCGGCCGAGGTCTTTGTACGGCGCCGCGCGACGAACGGTGTCGTACCACTCGTCGACGTCGAGGTCGTCGACCGCGGCCGCCGCGATGGTCTGCTGCGCGAGGACGTCGAGCGGGTTGGTCGGGATCGACAGTTCTTCGATCAATCCGTCGCGCATGCGGGCGGCGGCGACGGTGGTGTGGATCAGGTCGGTGCGGTGCTTGGGGTAGAGGATGCCGCGGCTGATCTCGCCGACCTGGTGGCCGGCGCGGCCCACGCGCTGCAGCCCGCTGGCCACAGACGGCGGCGACTCGACCTGGATGACCAGGTCGACCGCGCCCATGTCGATGCCCAGCTCCAGCGAACTCGTCGCGACGACGCATCGCAGCCGGCCGGACTTGAGATCGTCCTCGATCTGGGCGCGCTGCTCCTTGCTCACCGAGCCGTGGTGCGCGCGGGCGAGCACCGGTGCGTCGAGCGGGATGGCCGGGGTGTTGCCGGTGGTGACGAACGACGGCGCCCCGCCCGGCACTTGGTGGTTGCGCTCCTCGTCGGCCTCGAAACCCTGCCGGCGCGCGTAGATCTCGTTGAGCGCGGCGGTCAGCCGCTCGGCGAGGCGGCGCGAGTTGGCGAAGACGATGGTCGCGCGGTTCGCCAGGATCTGGTCGGCGATGGACCGCTCGATCGCGGGCCAGATCGAGCCCGCGGTCGGCGATGTCGCGTCGTCGCCGGACAGCGGGTCGACGTCGTCGACGGGGATGTTGGCCATGTCCTCGACGGGGACGTCGATGCTCAGCTCGAAGGTCTTGGCGGCCGGCGGGGCGACGACCTGACACGGCCGGTTGCCGCCGAGGAAGGCGGCGACGGCCTCGGGCGGTCGGACGGTGGCGGACAGGCCGATGCGCTGCGCGGGCCGGGCCAACAGGGAATCGAGTCGCTCCAGCGACAGCGCCAGGTGCGTCCCGCGCTTGGTCCCGGCGACGGCGTGCACCTCGTCGACGATCACGGTGTCGACCTCCGCCAGCGTCTCGCGAGCGGCGGAGGTGAGCATCAGGTACAGCGACTCGGGCGTGGTGATCAGGATGTCCGGCGGATTGCGGACCAGGTGGCGACGGTCGGCCGTCGACGTGTCGCCCGACCGGATCCCGACGGTGATCTCCGGTGGGGCCGCGCCCAGCCTTGACGCCGCGGCGCCGATCCCGGTGAGCGGTGCGCGCAGGTTGCGCTCGACGTCGACGGCGAGCGCTTTCAGCGGCGAGATGTAGAGGACTTTGGTGCGCCGCGGCGACGACGGCGGGTTCGCGGCCAGCCGGTCGATCGCCCAGAGGAAGGCCGAGAGCGTCTTGCCCGAGCCGGTGGGCGCGATGACCAGGGTGTGCTCGCCGTCGGCGATCGAGTTCCAGGCGCCGACCTGTGCGGGCGTGGGGGCGGCGAAGGAGCCGGTGAACCACTCGCGGGTGGGCGCCGAGAACCGGTCGAGCACATCGGTGGCGGGCACCGGTCCATTCTTCCCGAAAGGTCCGACAGCGTGGTCGGGTCGGTCTTCGACTACTCGCCCAGCTCGTCGAACTTGTCCCACACGACCGGCTTCCAGGTCGCCATGACCCGGTCCCAGTCGGCGGCCATGGCGTCGTCCCAGTCCGCACCGAGGCCCTCGCGGATCTCGTCGACGACGCAGTCGAACATGGTCGCGATCATCGGGCGGGTGACCTCGGCGGCGATGTGGTCGGGGACCCACGAGGCCGTGAAGGCCGGGTCGATCGTGTGGTCGGCGAGGTCGATCACGATCTCGAAGATGCCCGCCATCATGCGCTTGGGGATGTAGGTGTCGCCGGCGAAGATCTCCTCGGCGTCGGGATGGGCGGCGTAGAGCCGACGGTAGATCGCCGGCGTCGGGTCGCCGTGGCGCTCTTCGTACAACTCGAGGGAGCGGCCGACGGCGTTGTCGGCCGGAACGGGTTGGGCCATGGCGTCATCGTGCCACCGCGGCCAGCGGGGACCGAAGCGGCGCGGGACTTTGTGCCCTACGCCTGCCGGGCCAGCTCGATCTTCTCCTTGAGGCCCATGCCGGCCTTGGTGCCGCCGTCGCAGAGGATATCGATGCCGGTCAGGTAACCGGGTTTGTCACTCGCGCAGAAGGCCAGCAGCTCGCCGATCTCCTCGGGTTTACCGAAGCGCTTCAGCGCGGCGAACTCGGTCAGCTTGCCCGCGCCGCCCTTGGCCTCGAGCTGGCCCATGGCGGTGTCGAAGGAGCCGGGGGAGACCGACAGGATGCGTGCCCCCTTGGCGCCGAAGCGCGCGGACTGGTCGGCGGAGAACCAGACGACGAAGGCTTTGGAGATCGGGTACGACTGCGCCGCCGACATCTTGCGGCCGCCGCGCAGCGACGCCGAGACGAGCTTGCGGCGGAACTTGTCGATGTCGGTGGCGGCGTAGCGGAACGCACGGGTGGGGATCAGGAACCTGGGGACCATGATGGCCGCGATCGACGCCACGTTGACCAGCGCGAAACCCTCGCCCGCGACGGAGTGGGCCGCATCCGTGATGTGGACGGTGCCGACCGCGTTGATGTCGATGATCTTCTCGGCCGTCGTCATGTGCGGGCTGACGCCGGCAGCGTGGACGACGGCGCGCAGGCCTCCGGCCTTCGCCGCGGCGGCGAACACCGCGTCGACCTGCGTGCGATCGGTGATGTCGGCGACGACGTACTCGGCGGTGCCGCCGGCCGCCTCGACCCGTTGCACGGCGTCGGCGAGCGCCTGCTCGTCGACGTCGGTGAGGACGAGGTGGTGGTCGGCCGCCATGATCAGGGCGGTGGCGAGTCCCATGCCGCGCGCACCGCCGGTGATGATCGCCGTCTGCTTTGCCTTGGCCATGCTCCGAGCGTATCGGGGCCGCCGACGGCTAGCCCAGCGAGCGGTTGATCGTCGATGTGAGCGCGGCGTACAGCGTCGGGTCGTTGCCGCTGACCGGCTTGCCGGAGCTCATGATGCCGACGGCGAGGTCGCGTGACGGATCGGCCCACATGGCGACCTGGGTCAGGCCGGTGTGTCCGAAGGCGTGCTGGCCGTCTGCGCCGAACGGCCCGAAGCGCTTCGACCCCAGCATGTACCCGGTGCCCCAGCGCAGCGGTACCCCGCCGGTCGCGGCGTCCGGCCGCAGGCGTCGGCGCTGCCGGGTGGCGCGCTCGACCGTCCCCGGGTTCAGCACCCGGAGGTGGTTCAACTCGCCGCCGCGGCGCAGGAACTCCGCGAACAGCGACAGCTCCTCAGCGTTGGACACCAGGTTCGACGACGGGATGACGTCGGTGAGGTACTCGGGGCTGTTGGAGATCGGGATGATGTCGTACATCGTCCCGCCGACCGCCTTGGCGAACACCGAGTCCATCAGCGCCGAGCTCGACGTCCCGGTGGCATGGCTCGGGGCCACCTGCGGCACCTGCCAGTCCTTCACGCCGAAGTTGGTCCACCGGAAGCCCAGCGGATCGAGGATCTCGCTCGCCGCGATGTCGCGGATGCTGCGACCGGTCGCGGCGAGTACCAGCTCGCGCATCAGCGGGCCCCACGTCAGCGCGTGGTAGAGGTGCACCGTGCCGGGCGGGTAGATGGGCCGGAGTTCGCTGAGCATCTCGCGCGCGTAGGCGCTCTCGCGCATCCGCTTCGGATCGGGCTTGGAACCGTTCAGCACCGGCACCCCGGCCCGGTGGGTGAGGACCTGGTCGATGGTGGTGCGGCCCTTGCCGTGGGCGCCGTACTCGGGCAGGTAGTCGGTGACCCGGTCGGACAGGCGCCACACCTTCTTCTCGACGAGGAGGTGCGCGATCGTCGCGGCCAGCGCCTTGCCGGTCGAGTAGCAGCAGAACGGGGTGTCGACGGCGACGGGGATCTGCTCGGCGTCGGGCGGATCGTCGGGTCCGCCGCCCCAGGCGTGGCCGACGGCGCGGTTGAGCAGGACGCGGCCGCCGCGGCGCACGCACACCTGCAGCGCCGGTTGCTGCCCGGCGCGGTACCAGTCCAGTGCCGACGACCAGATGGCGTCGACGGCGGACTGTTCGTCGCGGGTGTGCTCCTCGTCGCCGACGTCGGTCAGCACCGAAAGGTCATCCATGCCCACCAACCCTAGTGACGCCTGGCACAATGGCCGACAACTAGAACACGTTCTACTTCAAGAGTCGCTACAGCCCCGGGAGGCAGCAATGTTCGAATGGTCCGACGAAGACCTGATGGTGCGCGATGCGCTGCGTGCGTTCATCGACAAGGAGATCCGCCCGCACATCGACGAGCTCGAGACCGGCCAGCTCCCGCCGTACGACATCACCCGGAAGCTGCTGAAGACCTTCGGCGTGGACCAGATGAACGCCGACCAGCTCGCGAAGGAACTCGACGCCGAGGAGTCGGGCGAAAAGAAGAAGGCCGGCGGGTCGTCGACGCTGGCGTCGTCGATGATGATGATCCTCAACATGGAGTTGGCGGGCGTCTGCCTGGGCCTGATCGGCTCGATGGGCGTGAGCATGGGCCTGACCGTGTCGACGATCCGCTCGCGCGGCACCCTCGCGCAGAAGAAGCGCTGGCTGCCCGAGCTGGTCACCATGGAGAAGGTCGGCGCGTGGGCCATCACCGAGCCGGACAGCGGCTCGGACGCCCTCGGCGGCATGAAGACCTACGTCAAGCGCGACGGCGACGGCGGCTACATCCTCAACGGCCAGAAGACCTTCATCACCAACGGCCCCTACGCCGACACGATCGTCGTGTTCGCCAAGCTCGACGAGGGCGACGGCACCCCGATGCGCGACCGCAAGGTGCTGACCTTCGTCCTCGACAAGGGCATGGACGGGCTGACCCAGGGCAAGCCGTTCAAGAAGATGGGCATGATGAGCTCGCCTACCGGCGAGCTGTTCTTCGACAACGTCAAGCTCTCCGCGGACCGTCTGCTGGGTGAGACCGAGGACACCGGCAGCGACAAGCGCGGCGGCGACAGCGCCAAGGCGGGCTTCACCGCCGAGCGCATCGGCATCGCCGCCCTGTCGCTGGGCATCATCAACGAGTGCCTGCGGCTCTCGGTCGACTACGCCAAGAACCGCAAGCTGTGGGGCCAGGAGATCGCCCAGTTCCAGCTCATCCAGCTCAAGCTGGCCGAGATGGAGGTCGCGCGCATCAACGTGCAGAACATGCTGTTCGTCGCCATGGAGGCGATGAAGGCGGGCAAGCCGCCGACCCTCGCGCAGGCGTCGGCGATGAAGCTGTACTCCTCGCGCGCGGCCACCGACGTCGCCATGGAGGCCGTGCAGCTCTTCGGCGGCAACGGCTACATGGCCGAGTACCGCGTCGAGCAGCTCGCCCGCGACGCCAAGTCGCTCATGATCTACGCGGGCTCCAACGAGATCCAGGTGACCCACGTGGCCAAGGGCCTGTTGCGCGACTAGACCTTCGCCGGAACCTTGGCCTTCTCGTAGAGCAGGAAGCCGTCGTCGACGGCGCCCTTGCGCAGGTTCTTGACGTCGTGCGAGACGGCCATCGTCGTCTTCCACGGGTCGACGGTGCCCTGCTTGGGCAGCATGTGCAGCGCCCGCTTGACGTAGCCGGCGTCGAAGTCGAGGAGCGGGCGCGTGTCCATGCCCTTCGGGGCGATCGGGCGGACCGACGTGTAGCCGTCGGCGTCCATGTGCGTCAGCACGCGGCAGAACCACTCGCACAGCAGGCCGATCTTCAACGTCCACGACGAGTTCGTGTAGCCGATGGCGAGCATGAAGTTCGGGATGCCCGAGAGCATGGCGCCGCGGTAGGCGACGGCCTCGGACAGGTCGACCGGCTTGCCGTCGATCGACAGCTCCATTCCGCCGAACAGCTGCAGGTTCAGGCCGGTCGCGCTGACGATGATGTCGGCGTCCAGGTGGCTGCCGTCGGTCAGCTCGATGCCGGTGGCGTCGAAGGTCTTGATGTTGGCGGTGACGATCGACGCCCGGCCGGCGCGCACCTCCTTGTAGAGGTCGGCATCGGGCACGACGCACAGTCGCTGGTCCCACGGGTTGTACGGCGGGTTGAAGTGCGTGTCGACGTCGAAGTCCTTGGGCAGCTGGCTGGCGTTGACCTGGCGGATCGCCTTGCGCGCGAGCTTCGGGAAGCGCTGGCAGAACTGGTACATGACCTTCTGCTGCAGGATGTTCTTCTGTCGGCTGACCTTGTAGCCGCGCTTGTCGCCGAGGGTCTTCTTCAAGGTGTTGGCGATGACGTCCTCGCGCGGCAGCGGGATGATGTAGCTCGGGGTGCGCTGGAGCATCGTGATGTGGTCGGTGTCGCGGGACATCGACGGAATGAGGGTGACGGCGGTGGCGCCGCTGCCGATCACGACGACCTTCTTGCCGGTGTAGTCGAGATCCTCCGGCCAGTGCTGCGGGTGGATGATCTCGCCCTGGAACGACTTCTCGCCGGGGAACTCGGGCTGGAAACCCTGGTCGTAGTTGTAGTAGCCGGTACCGGCGAAGACCCAGCGCGCGGTGACCGTCTCCGCCTTCTTCTTCGAGTCGGTGGGGGCGACGGTGAGCTCCCAGACCTGCTTGTCCTCGGACCAGTTGGCGGCGACGACGCGGCGGTTGAAGGTGATCGCCTCTTCGAGGTTGTCGTCGGCGATGGCCTCGTTCAGGTAGTCGAGGATGCGCGGCGCGTCGGCGATGGCCTGGCTGTCGGTCCACGGCTTGAACTCGTAGCCGAAGGTGTGCAGATCGCTGTCCGACCGCAGGCCCGGGTACTTGAACAGCGACCAGGTGCCGCCGATCTGGTCGCGCGACTCGATGATGGTGAACGACTTCTCCGGGTGTTCGGTGCGCAGGTAGTGCGCCGCGCCGATACCGGAAATGCCGGCGCCGATGATGACGACGTCGTAGTCGGGGGTGGTGGTCATGGGTTCTCCTGTGGGCCGGTCGACCATGTCAATGGCCGTTGACATCAATGGTCCGCGCTCGGGACGAATGAGACAAGGGCGATCTGCACCAGTTCATCGGATCTATCAGTGCATAATGATCAGATGGAAACGGAGTGGCCAGTCCCGTCGCCCGCTGCGGCGGCGGTGATCGTCCAGGGCGCCGAGCTGGTGCTGGACCCGCCCGCGGAGTGGATCGACGACTTCAACAGCGCGGCGCTGCGCGGCGTGCGACTCGACGAGATCGCCGGCGATCGCACCCTCGTCGACGCGCTGGTCGGCACCAACATGGCCAACCTCGCGCAGTGGGCGCAGCACAACGTCGCGGCGCCCGGCGCGCGCGTGCCGATCCGCGTCATCGACGACGGCGCCGCGATGGTCCGCGAAATGGTGCGCCGGGGATTGGATTCCGGTCTGCTCGACGCGTTCCGCACGGCGCAGTCGGTCGCCTGGCGACGGTGGATGGAGGTGTGTTTCGCGCTCACCGACGACCCGGGGGTGCTGCGCGAGGTCCTCGACGTGACGTCGCAGTCCATCGGCACGTTCCTCGACGACACCGTCGAGGCGCTGGCCGAGCAGATCGCTGTCGCGCGGGCCCAGCTCGCGGGCGACACCCATGCCGAGCGCCGTGCGGCGGTCGCGCTGGTGCTGGAGGGCGCGCCCATCGATGACGCGCGCGCCGAGGCGCAGTTGCACTACCGGTTGGCCGGGCCGCACACGGCGGTCGTGCTCAGTGGCGCGGGGATCCCGATGAAGCGGCTGGAAGCGGTGTGCGACGCGATCATGGCGGCCAACCGGGTGGATCGGCGGCTGACCGTCCTGGCCGGCGCCGATCGACTGTGGGTGTGGTTCCCGACGGATGTGCTCGACGTCGACGAGCGCGCGGTACCCGACGGTGTCCGCGTGGCGATCGGCCGATCCGGCTCGGGGCGCGAGGCCTTTCGCCGCAGTCACTTCCAGGCGCTGGCGGCGGACCAGACGGTGGTGCGGCTCGGCGCCGAGCGCGCCGTCGTCCGCTATGCCGATCTCGCTCTTCTCGGAGCGCTCAGCGAGGACCGGACCGTCGTCGACGACTTCGTGCAGCAGACCCTCGGGGATCTGGCCGCCGCCGATTCCGAGTTGCGCGAGTGCCTGCGCACCTGGTTTGCCGAGCAGTGCAATTCGACGGCCACCGCCGAGCGGTTGTTCACCCACCGCAACACGGTCGTGCGCCGGTTGGCCAAGGCGGAGGAGTTGCTGCCCGGCGGGGCGCTGGGCGGCAACGCGATCGCGGTGGCCGCGGCGCTGGAGGTGCGCCGTTGGCAGGATTGACTCCGCCGGGTGGGCGCAAGAATTCTGCCGGGCCGGCAGTTCAGGGCGCCGTCGGCGAGCGGTAGGGCGCGGACTCGGCGACGTTGTCGTCGACGACGATCGGCCGGCCCAACTGGGGGAAGGCGCGCTGGGCGCAGTCGGGGCGGTCGCAGACCTTGCAGCCGGCGCCGATCGGGATGTTCTTGCGCGGGTCGTCGAGGTCGACGCCGGTGGAGTAGACGAGCCGGTCGGCATAGGAGAGGTCGCAGCCCAGGCCGATGGCGAAACCGCTGCGCGTCCCCAGATAGCCCTGCATCGGCTCGTCGGCGGTGCGGGCCAGCCAGAAGTAGGAGCGGCCGTCGGGCATCGACGACACCTGGGTGACGATGCGGCCGGGCGTGGTGAACGCGTCGTGCACCACCCACAGCGGACAGCTGCCGCCGACGCGGGAGAAGTGGAAGGCGGTCGCCGACTGCCGCTTGGAGATGTTCCCGGCGCGGTCGGTGCGCACGAAGATGAACGGCACGCCGCGTCGGCCCGGCCGCTGCAGGCTCGACAGCCGGTGGCACACCGTCTCGAAGCCCACCTCGAAGCGCAGGCCCAACAGCTCGATGTCGTAGCGCGCGGCCTCGGCCGCCTCGGCGAAGCGCGTGTAGGGGAGCACCAGCGCCCCGGCGAAGTAGTTGGCCAACCCGACGCGGGCGACCGGGATCGATTCCTCGCTGATGCCGTCGGCGTCGGCGGCGATGGCGTCGATGGCCTGGCGCTGGGTGAGGAAGGCGAGCTGGGTGGCCAGTTGAAACGCGCGCTGCCCGGGGCGCAGGTGGCGGGCCAGGGTGAGCGTCCGCGTCGCCGGGTCGTAGACCCGCTTGCGGTTCTCGTGGTCGCCGGGGTCGGCCAGGGTCACGGTGATGCGGTGGTCGCGCTCGAGCACCGCGGCGAGTTGCTCGTCTAGTCCGCCGATCCGCAGGCCGAGGTCGGCGAACATCTGCTCGGCGGCCAGATCGAGCGAGTGGATGTAGTTGTTGCGGTCGTAGAAGAAGTCGCGGACCTCCTCGAAGGGCGTCGACGCCCGCGGCTTCTCGACTTCGTCCCGGGCGACGGTGGCGCGGTAGGTCTCGAGCTCGTTGGTCGCGGCGACGAGCCGGCGGTGCATGCCGACCATGGCCTTGCCGACGCGCGGCATGCGCGCGACGAGCTCCTCGATCTCGTGCTGGCTGATGCCGTCGAACTCGGTGTGCTGCGCGGCCTCGGAGAGGTCGCCGACGAGGCGGGCGTCCGAATCGGTGGCGAAGTATTCGGCGTGCAGGTCGAATTCTCGGCTCAGCGCGAGGAGCACCGGGACCGTCAGCGGGCGGTGCCCGTTCTCGAGCTGGTTCACGTAGCTCGTGGAGAGGCCGAGGCGCCGGGCGAGGGCCGCCTGGGAGATTCGCTGCTCCTCGCGCAGGCGCCGCAACCGGGCTCCGGCGAAGGCTTTGGGCATGTGACCAGACAATACTCCGAAAAACGTTCACAAGCATCACAAGGGGGTGTGCAGAAATACGCAAAATACACATCTGCCCGGTCTTTCACCGGGTGTGGGGCATTGCGTACTGTGCGAATCATGATCAATCACAAGGTTCGTACCCACCGCAGCGCCGAAGACTTCCCCAAGGAAGAGCACCTCGCCTACAAGATCGCCAAGATGGCCGTCGATCCGGTGGAGGTTCCGGCCGACACCCGGGAGATGATCATCAACCGCGTCATCGACAACGCCGCCGTCAGCGCGGCCTCGGTCGACCGCCGCCCGCCGACGACGGCGCGCGAGCAGGCGCTCAAGCACCCGGCCAAGCCCGGCGCCCAGGTGTTCGGCGTCAAGGGCGGCTACTCGCCGGAGTGGGCCGCCTGGGCCAACGGCGTCGCCGTCCGCGAGCTCGACTTCCACGACACCTTCCTCGCCGCCGAGTACAGCCACCCCGGTGACAACATCCCGCCGCTGGTCGCCGTCGCTCAGCACAAGGGTTGCTCCGGCCACGACCTGATCCGCGGCCTCGCGACCGCCTACGAGGTCCAGATCGACCTCGTCCGCGGCATCTCGCTCCACAAGCACAAGATCGACCACGTCGCGCACCTCGGCCCGTCGGCCGCCGCCGGCATCGGCACCATGCTGGGCCTCGACGTCGACACCATCTACCAGGCGATCGGCCAGGCGCTGCACCTGACGACCGCCACCCGCCAGTCCCGCAAGGGCGAGATTTCCAGCTGGAAGGCCTACGCCCCGGCGCTGGCCGGCAAGGTCGCCATCGAGGCCGTCGACCGCGCGATGCGCGGCGAGGGCGCCCCGTCGCCGATCTGGGAGGGCGAGGACGGCGTCATCGCGTGGCTGCTCGACGGCCCGGACGCCTCCTACACCGTGCCGCTGCCGGGCCCCGGCGAGGAGAAGCGCGCCATCCTGGACAGCTACACCAAGGAGCACTCCGCGGAGTACCAGAGCCAGGCCCCGATCGACCTCGCCCGCCGCATGCGCGAGAAGGTCGGCAACATCGACGACATCGAGTCGATCGTGCTGCACACCTCGAACCACACCCACGTCGTCATCGGCACCGGTTCGAACGACCCGCAGAAGTTCGACCCGACCGCCAGCCGCGAGACGCTCGACCACTCGGTGATGTACATCTTCGCCGTGGCCCTGCAGGACGGCACCTGGGACTTCAAGGACTCCTACGCCCCCGAGCGCGCCGCCCGGCCCGACACCGTCGCACTGTGGAACAAGATCTCCACCGTCGAGGACCCGGAGTGGACCCGCCGCTACCACAGCGAGGACCCCAACGAGAAGGCCTTCGGCGCCCGCGCGGTCATCACCATGAAGGACGGCTCGGTCATCGAGGACGAGCTCGCCGTCGCCGACGCCCACCCGCTGGGTGCGCGTCCGTTCGCCCGCGAGCAGTACAAGGACAAGTTCACCAAGCTGGCCAGCGGCGTCATCGCGCCGAAGGAGCAGGCCCGCTTCCTGGAGGTCGCCGAGGGCCTCGACGCCGTCAAGGCCGGCGGCGTGGACGCGCTGAACGTCCTCGTCGAGAAGAAGGTCCTCGAGCGTGCGCCCAAGGTCGGCGAGGGGATCTTCTGATGGATCTCTTCTCCTCTGCGATTACCGACACCGACAAGCGCAAGGCGCTGCGCAAGGGGCTGGCCTCGGGCAAGCTCCAGCGCTGGCCGGGATCCTTCTCCCCGCTGTGCTCGAAGCTGGTCGAGGACATCGGCTTCGAGGGCGTCTACATCTCGGGCGCGGTCCTCTCGGCCGACCTGGGCCTGCCGGACATCGGCCTGACCACCCTCACCGAGGTGGCCGGCCGCGGCGGCCAGATCGCCCGCGCGACCAACCTGCCGTCGCTGATCGACGCCGACACCGGCTTCGGCGAGCCGATGAGCGCGGCGCGCACCATCGCCCAGCTCGAGGACGCCGGCCTGTCCGGCTGCCACCTGGAGGACCAGGTCAACCCGAAGCGCTGCGGCCACCTCGACGGCAAGGCCGTCGTGGAGCCCGGTGAGATGGTCAAGCGACTGCGTGCCGCCGTCGAGGGCCGCCGCGACGAGAACTTCGTCATCTGCGCCCGCACCGACGCCCGTGCCATCGAGGGCCTCGACGCCGCCATCGACCGGGCCAAGGCCTACGTCGACGCCGGTGCCGACCTCATCTTCACCGAGGCGCTCAAGGACGCCGGCGAGTTCGAGGCCTTCCGCAAGGCCGTCGACATCCCGCTGCTGGCCAACATGACCGAGTTCGGCAAGTCCGACCTGCTCACCGCCCAGCAGCTGCAGGACCTCGGCTACAACGCGGTCATCTACCCGGTGACCACGCTGCGCATCGCGATGGGCGCCGTCGAGGCCGGGCTGCGCGAGATCTCGGACAAGGGGACCCAGGAGGGTCTGCTCGACGGGATGCAGCACCGTTCGCGCCTGTACGAGTTGCTGCGGTACCCCGAGTACAACGAGTTCGATTCGGCTACCTTCAACTTCAAGATCCCAGGAGCATGACCATGAGTGAAGAACCCACCATCTACAAGGGTCTGGCCGGCGTCGTCGTCGACTACACCGCGATCTCCAAGGTCGTCCCGGAGACCAACTCGCTGACCTACCGCGGCTACGCCGTGCAGGACCTGGCGAAGAACTGCTCCTTCGAAGAGGTCGCCTACCTGCTCTGGCACGGCGAGCTGCCGAACGCCAAGCAGCTGGCCGAGTTCGAGAAGAACGAGCGCGCCCACCGCAAGCTCGACAAGACGGCCGAAGAGGTCCTCGAGCGAATCCCGGACAACTGTCACCCGATGGACGTCTGCCGCACGATGATCAGCTTCCTGGGTACCCAGGACCCCAAGGAGGACGACCCGTCGCCGGAGGCCGACCTGGACAAGGCGCAGCGCATGTTCGCCGTGCTGCCCACCATCGTCGCCGCCGACATGCGCCGTCGTCGCGGGGAGAAGGCCATCGCGCCGGACCCCAAGCTGGGCTACGCCGAGAACTTCCTGAAGATGAGCTTCGGCGAGGTCCCCGACGAGGTCATCGTCAAGGCGTTCAACCAGTCGCTGATCCTGTACGCGGAGCACAGCTTCAACGCGTCGACCTTCGCCTCCCGCGTGGTCTCCTCGACGACGTCGGACATCTACAGCGCGGTCACCGCCGGCATCGGCGCCCTCAAGGGTGCGCTGCACGGCGGTGCCAACGAGGCCGTCATGCACGACATGATCGACATCGACCGCCCCGAGCGCGTCACCGAGTGGCTCGACGCCAAGCGCGCCAACAAGGAAAAGATCATGGGCTTCGGCCACCGCGTCTACAAGAACGGTGACTCGCGCGTGCCGACCATGCACGAGGCGCTGGTCGAGGTGTCCAACCACCTCGGCGAGACCAAGTGGCTCGGCATCTACGACGAGCTGGCCAAGCAGATGGACGACCGGACCGGCATCAAGCCGAACCTGGACTTCCCGACCGGCCCGGCCTACCACCTGATGGGCTTCGACATCGGCGTCTTCACGCCCATCTTCGTCATGGCCCGCGTCACCGGCTGGACCGCGCACATCATCGAGCAGACCGCCGCCAACGCGCTGATCCGCCCGCTGAGCGCCTACAACGGCGAGCCCCAGCGCGAAGTGCCCAAGAAGGCCTGATCGCCCGTGCACAAGGTCCTTGTCGCCAACAGGTCCGAGATCGCGGTACGCGCCATTCGCGCGTGCCGCGAGCTCGGTCTGCAGACCGTCGCGATCTACCCGTACGAGGACCGCAACGCGCTGCACCGCAACGCCGCCGATGAGTCGTACCAGATCGGGGAGCCGGGCCACCCGGTCCGCGCCTATCTGGACATCGACGCGATCATCGACGTGGCTCGCGAGTCCGGCGCCGACGCCATCTACCCGGGCTACGGCTTCCTGTCGGAGAACCCGGGGCTGGCCCGTGCCTGCGACGAGGCCGGGCTGACCTTCGTCGGCCCACCGGCCGACGTGCTCGACTGGACCGGCAACAAGGCGACGGCCGTCGCCACCGCCAAGAAGGCCGGCGTCCCGGTGCTCGAATCCACCGAGCCGAGCACGGACCTGGACGCCCTCGCCAAGGCGGGCGGCAAGATGCGCTTCCCGCTGTTCGTCAAGGCGGTCGCCGGTGGCGGCGGGCGCGGCATGCGCCACGTCGACACCCCCGAACAGTTGCCCGAGGCCCTCGCCGCGGCCTCCCGCGAGGCGGAGTCCGCCTTCGGCGACGGGACCGTGTTCATCGAGCAGGCGGTGCCCTCGCCGCGCCACATCGAGGTGCAGATCCTCGGCGACTCGGCCGGCAACGTCGTGCACCTCTTCGAGCGCGACTGCAGCGTGCAGCGCCGCCACCAGAAGGTCGTCGAGCAGGCGCCCGCGCCCGATCTGGCGCCGGAGCTGCGCGAGGCGATCTGCAACGACGCCGTCGCCTTCGCCAAGGCCATCGGCTACGTCGGGGCGGGAACCGTCGAGTTCCTGCTGGCCCCCGACGGCCACTACGTCTTCATCGAGATGAACCCGCGCATCCAGGTCGAGCACACGGTGACCGAGGAGGTCACCGACGTCGACCTGGTCGCTGCGCAGCTGCAGATCGCGGCCGGCGCGACGCTGCCCGAGCTGGGCATCACGCAGGACCAGATCGAGACCCACGGCTTCGCCGTGCAGTGCCGCATCACGACCGAGGACCCGGCCAACGACTTCCGTCCCGACACCGGGACGATCACGACCTACCGTTCGCCCGGCGGCGCCGGCGTCCGCATCGACGGCGGCACCTACCTGGGCGCGGAGATCTCCGGCTACTTCGACTCGATGCTGGTCAAGGTCACCTGTCGCGGCAAGACCCGCGAGGCGGCGCTGACCCGCGCCCGCCGCGCGCTGGGTGAGTTCCGCATCGGCGGGGTGTCCACCAACATCGAGTTCCTGCTGTCGCTCCTGTCGGACCCCGAGTTCGTCGCCGGCGCGGTGACCACCGGGTTCATCGCCGAGCACCCCGAACTGCTGGTCAGCCACCCGTCGGACGCCAAGTGGGCCCGACTGCTCGAGCTGCTCGCCGACATCACCATCAACCGCGAGTACGAGCGGCCCGCGACGGTCATCCGCCCGCGCGAGAAGCTCGCCGGGCTGACCCTTGCCGCCGAGCCGGAGCCGGGCAGTGCCGACCGCCTGCGCGACCTCGGCCCCACGGGCTTCGCCTCGGTGCTGCGGAACCAGGACGCCGTCGGCGTCACCGAGACCACCTTCCGCGACGCACACCAGTCGCTGCTGGCCACCCGGCTGCGCACCAGCGGCCTGGTCCGCGTCGCGCCGTATGTCGCCTCGCTGACGCCGCAGCTGTTCTCGGTGGAGTGCTGGGGCGGCGCCACCTACGACACCGCGCTGCGCTTCTGCAAGGAAGACCCGTGGGAGCGGCTGGAGAAGCTGCGCGCGGCCATGCCGAACATCTGCCTGCAGATGCTGCTGCGCGGCGCGAACACCGTCGGCTACACCCCGTACCCGACGATCGTGACGACGTCCTTCGTCGAGGAGGCGGCCCGCACCGGAATCGACATCTTCCGCATCTTCGACGCGCTCAACAGCGTCGACGCCATGCGGCCGGCGATCGACGCCGTGCTCGAAGAGGGCAAGACCGTCGCCGAGGTCGCGCTCTGCTACACCGGCGACCTCTCGAACCCGGCCGAGGACCTCTACACGCTCGACTACTACCTCAAGCTCGCCGAGGAGATCGTCGGCGCGGGCGCCCACATCATCGCCATCAAGGACATGGCCGGCCTGCTGCGCCCGCCGGCCGCCGCCAAGCTGGTGACCGCGCTGCGCTCGAACTTCGACCTGCCGGTCCACGTGCACACCCACGACACCGCCGGCGGCCAGCTCGCGACCTACCTGGCCGCGGTCGAGGCCGGTGCAGACGCCATCGACGGCGCCAGCGCGCCGCTGTCGGGCTCGACGAGTCAACCGTCGCTCTCGGCGATTGTGGCCGCCTTCGACGGCACCTCGCGGGCCACCGGGCTCGATCTGGACAACGTGCTGGCGCTGGAGCCGTACTGGGAGGCGCTGCGCAAGGTGTACGCCCCCTTCGACGTCGGCCAGCACCCGCCGACCGGCCGCGTGTACCAGCACGAGATCCCCGGCGGCCAGCTGTCGAACCTGTACCAGCAGGCCGCGGCACTCGGCCTGGCCGACCAGTTCGAGACCATCGAGGACGCCTACGCCGGCGCCGACCGTATGCTCGGGCGCCTGGTCAAGGTCACCCCGTCGTCCAAGGTCGTCGGCGACCTCGCCCTGACCCTCGTGGCCAAGGGCATCACCGCCGACGAGTTCGCGGCGAACCCCGAGGCCTACGACATCCCGGACTCGGTGATCGGCTTCTTCCGCGGCGAGCTGGGCACCCCGGCCGGCGGCTGGGTGGAGCCGCTGCGCAGCGAGGTCCTCAAGGGCCGTGGCGAGGCCCCGCCGGAGGAGAAGGTCAGCAAGGCCGACCGCGCGGTCCTCGCCAAGCCGGGCACGGAGCGGCGCGAGACGCTCAACCGCCTGCTGTTCCCCGGCCCGACCGCCGACCTCGCCGAGCACCGCGAGAAGTACGGCGACACCTCGGGCCTGTCGGCCAACGCCTTCCTGTACGGCCTGCGCGCGGGCGTCGAGGAACGCGTCGAGCTGGAGCCGGGCGTCGAGCGCACCATCGGCCTCGCCGCCGTCAGCGACGTCGACGAGAACGGCGAGCGCACGGTCATGTGCACGGTCAACGGCCAGCTGCGCTCGGTCGTCGTCCGCGACAAGTCCATCGCCGACGCCCCGACCGCGGCCGCCAAGGCCGACCCGCAGAACCCGCGCCACATCGGTGCCCCGTTCGACGGTGCGGTCGCGATCAAGGTCACCGTCGGCGACACCGTCGCGGCGGGCGACCCTATCGGCACCATCGAGGCGATGAAGATGGAGTCCACCATCACCGCGCCGCGCGCCGGCACCGTCACCGCGCTGCCGCTGGGCTCGCACGCCGCCGCGCACGGCGGCGACCTCATCGTCGAACTGGCCTAGTCGACGGGCTCGACCTCGCCGCGGAGCATCGACGCGCAGACCACCGCGATCACGCAGGCGATCAGCGAGATGATCGTCGCGATCAGGTAGCCCGTGTTCGACGGGAAGGCGTGCGGCTCCGTGCCGCCCCGCTCCGACGGCAGCTGCAGGACGATCACGTAGGTGGCCAACACCATGCCGACGATGGCCGACGCCGACGACATGCCGAGCGAGCGCATCAGCGCGTTGACGCCGTTGGCCTCGCCGGTCTGCCGGAGCGGGACCGCACCCATGATCAGCGACGGCATCGCGGCGTAGGCCATGCCGATGCCCGCCGAGATGATGCTGGTGATGGCGACGAGGTGCCACGGTCCGATGTGCCAATCCGCGATCAGCATGACGAGCAGGAATAGGTAGCCCAGACCCATCACCGCGGCACCGATGGTCAGCGACCGGCGGCCGCCGAACAGCCGGATGATGCGGGCGCCGACGTTGGAGAAGGCGAACATGACCAGGCCGCCGGGGGCGAGAAACAAACCGGCCTTGACCATCGACAGACCGTTGCCGTTGCCGGTCAGCGCGGGGGCCATGAGCAGTTGGACCGGGATGATCGACATGGAGAACAGGGCGAACCCAGTGGCCAGCGATGCCGCATTGGTCAGCGCGACCGTGCGCTGCGCGGTGGTGCGCAGATCGACGAGCGGGTCGTCGCGGCGCCACTCGTATGCCGCCCACAGTGCGAAGACGATCACGGCGGCGGCGAACAGCCCCAGGGTCAGCGGGGTGGTCCACCCCCAGGTTGCGCCCTTGCTCAACGGGAGCAGCAGCAGGGTCAGCGCGGCGGCGAGGCCGAGGGCGCCCAGGTAGTCGAAGCCGGCGCTCCGCTGCGTCGGCGACGGCGGCATGACGAGGAGGATCGCCACCAGGCACGCCAGGGTGATCGCTCCGGCGCCCCAGAACAGGGCGTGCCAGTGCGCCTGGGCGATAACGGCGGCGATGGGCAGGCCGAGGGCGCCGCCGACGCCGAGCGACGAGCTCATCGCGGCGATCCCGCTGCCGAGGCGCTCGGGCGGCAGGGTGTCGCGCATCATGCTGATGCCCAGGGCGATCGCCCCCATGCCGAAGCCCTCGAGGGCGCGGCCGATGAGGAACGGGGTCAGTTGCTCGGTCATCGCGCAGACGACCGAGCCGACGACGACGGCGGCCAAGCACAGCACCATGATCAGGCGTTTGCCGTACATGTCGCCGAGGCGTCCGGAGATCGGCGTCGACACCGCACCGGTGAGCAGGGTCGCGGTCAGCGCCCACGCGGTGTTGTCGCCGCTCGAGTGGAGGTATTGGGGCAGCCACGGGATCAGCGGAACGATGATGGTCTGCATCAGCGAGACGGCGATGCCGGCTGCGCAGAGCACGGCGATGATGACAGCCGGAGACCGGCCGGGTGTGGTGGGCATGGTGTGTGCGGGGCCTACTCTGTGGGCTCGGTCGAGGTTGGAATGGCCAGCGCGCACAGCGTGGTCAGCACGCACGCGGCCAGGGAGACGACGACGGCGGCGATGTAGCCGGTGGTCGTGGGGTAGGCCTTGCCGTCGAGGTCGACGATGTAGTGGGCCAGCAGCATGCCGACGACGGCCGCGGCCACGGCCGTGCCGAGCGACCTGATCAGCGAGTTCACCCCGTTCGCCTCACCGGTCTGGCGCTGGGGGACGGCGGCCATGATGAGCGCGGGCATGACGGCGTAGGCGATGCCGATCCCGGCGGAGACGGTGCTGGCGATGACCATCACGAACCACGGTTCGATGTGCCATCCGGCGCCGAGCGGGATCAGGGCCAAGAGATAGCCCAGCGACATGACGACGCCGCCGGTCGCCAGCGCGATGCGGCCGCCGAGCTTCTTCGCCACGATGGCGCCGACGGCGGCGAAGACCACCATCATCAGGCCGCCGGGGATGAGGTAGAGCCCGGCGGTGCGCATCGCCATGTCGTTGCCGTTGCCGGAGGCCGCCGGCGCCATGAGCAGCATGATCGGCACCACCGTGATCGCGAAGTAGCCGAAGCCGGTCGCCGCCGACGCGGCGTTGGTGACGGCGACGGCGCGGGTGGAGAACGTGTGCAGGTCGACCAGGGGGTACCGGCTCCGGGTCTCGACGGCGATCCACGCGGCGAACGCGACGGCAGCACCGAGGAGCATCGCGACGATGGCGGGGGAGCGCCAGCCCCAGACGACGCCCTTGCTGAGTGGGACCAGGAGCAGGACCAGCGCCGTCGCCAGGGCGATGGCGCCGAGGTAGTCGAAGCGCGCCCGATGGGTCGGCGTCTCCGGTACGACGGCGACCACCGCGAGCAGGCACAGCAGGGTGAATCCGGCGGCGCTCCAGAACAGGGCGTCCCAGTTGTGCTGCGCGATGACGGCGGCGATCGGGAGGCCGAGTGTGCCGCCGATCCCCAGCGCCGCGCTCATCAGTGCCACCGCGCTGCCCAGGCGCTCTTCGGGCAGCACGTCGCGCAGGATGCTGATGCCGAGCGCGACGGCGCCCATGCCCAGGCCCTGCAGCGCGCGGCCGACGAGGAACGGGCCGATGGTGTCGGTGACGGCGCACACGACCGACCCCGCGACGACGACGAGCAGGCTCAGGATCAGGACCAGCCGCTTGCCGTGGATGTCGCCGAGGCGTCCGGCGATCGGCATGGCGATGGCGGCGGTGAGCAGGGTGATGGTCAGCGCCCACGCGGTGTTGCCGTTGGTGGTGTGCAGATAGTCGGGCAGTTTCGGGACGAGCGGGATGATGATCGTCTGCATCAACGACACGGCCACACCGGCGACGGCGAGCACGGCGATGACCAGTCCCGGTCGCGCGTCGCGCCCGGTGGTCCGCGCGCCGGCCGCGCTGGCGGCGTGGCGGCTGCTGGTCGTCGGCACGGGCTGTCCTCGTTCGCTTGAGATGAACGCCGGGTGGCGTTCGTCTTAACGACAAGGATACGGGTCAGGCCCTACCCGGCTGCTAGGGCGTCCAGCCCGCCACGAGGGCGATCACCGAGACCACGAGGACGACGAGAGCGGCCACCAGCGCCCAGGCCGTCACCAGCACGATCACCCACAGCGTCTTGAGGTAGACGGGCATGAACGCGGCCAGCAGCGGCTCGGTGTCCATGCTCGGCTGCACGCGCTCGGTGGTGACCGCCAGCGCCTTCGTCATCTTCCACAGGTTGGTGGGGCGGAAGCGGTGCTTTCGCTTGGCGACGGAGGTGAACGCCGAGAGATCGGCGTTGCTCGTGAAGTTGGTGGCGTACAGGTGTGCCTGCGCCAGCAGGTCCTTCGGGTGCTCGATGGCCTGGGTGAGCGGCAGCGTGCGCTTGTGCACCCACAGCGGCAGCAGGACCGCGGGCAGGCAGGCCAACACGACGATCAGGATGCCGATCGGCAGGTGCCAGTGGGAGAAGCCGTGCCAGGCCGCCACGCCGACCACGATGGCGGCGATGCCGAGCAGTGCGGCGGCCACGACGATGCCGAGGATCAACCAGCGCATGCTCTTCGCGGTGAACAGCGCGGTCTTGGTGAACTTGTCGACGGTCTTGTCCCACGTCGACGGGTCGTCGACGGAGGCGTTCACCTCGGCGGACACGACGACGCCCTCGGCGCCGGGCTCGATGGTGGCGGGGGCGACGGCGGTGCCGTCGGTGGTGGGGGCGTCGGAGTGACGTCGCAATCTCATGCGGCGCAGATTACCCGACGCCTCTAGTGCAGCCTCAGAGCGCTACGCAGGAGGGCCCAGGTTCAGGCAGACGACGACGCCCCGCACAGCGGGTGCTGTGCGGGGCGCCGTCGGTGCTTGGTCGCGGTTACGCGTTCGCAGCTGGGCGGACGGCCTTGGCGGCGTCGACCAGGTTGCGCAGCGAGGCGGTGACCTCCTCGTTGCCGCGGGTCTTCAGACCGCAGTCCGGGTTGACCCACAGGCGGTTGGCCGGCACGGCCTTGAGTGCGGCCTGCAGCGACTTGGTCATCTCCTCGGTGGAGGGGACGCGCGGCGAGTGGATGTCGTAGACACCGGGGCCCACACCGTTCTTGAAGCCGACGGCGTTCAGGTCGTCGAGGACCTCCATCGCCGAGCGGGCCGCCTCGATAGAGGTGACGTCGGCGTCGAGATCGGCGATCGCGCCGATGACCTCGCCGAACTCCGAGTAGCACAGGTGCGTGTGGATCTGCGTGGTGTCCTCGACGCCCGCCGTCGACAGGCGGAACGAGTCCACCGCCCACTTCAGGTACTCGGGCTTGTCGGCGTCGCGCAGCGGCAGCAGCTCGCGCAGGGCGGGCTCGTCGACCTGGATGACGCCGATGCCGGCCTTCTCCAGGTCCACGCACTCGTCGCGGATCGCCAGGGCGATCTGGTTGGCCGAATCCTTCTCCGGCTGGTCGTCGCGCACGAACGACCACGCGAGGATGGTGACCGGGCCGGTCAGCATGCCCTTGACCGGCTTCTTGGTCTTCGACTGCGCGTAGGTGATCCAGTCGACGGTCATCGGCTGCTGGCGCACGACGTCGCCGAAGAGGATCGGCGGGCGCACGCAGCGGGTGCCGTACGACTGCACCCAGCCGTTCTGCGTCGCGAAGAAGCCGTCGAGCTGCTCGGCGAAGTACTGCACCATGTCGTTGCGCTCGGGCTCGCCGTGCACCAGGACGTCCAGGCCCAGGTCTTCCTGCAGCTTGATGACGTCGTCGATCTCCGAGCGCATCCGGTTGTTGTACTCGGCCTCGTCGATCTCGCCCTTGCGGAGCGCGGCGCGGGCGTTGCGGATCGCGGCGGTCTGCGGGTACGAGCCGATGGTGGTGGTCGGCAGCAACGGGAGGCCGAGGCGCTCCTGCTGGGCGGCCAGGCGACCGGCGCTCTCTCCGCGGGCCAGCTGGTCCTCGGTGACGGCGGCCAGGCGCTCGCGCACCGCGGCGACCTTCACGCGCGGATCGGTGGCCCGGGTCGCCAGTGCGGCGGCCGAGGCCGCGAACTCCTTGGCGGCGGCATCCTTGCCCTTGGTGAACGCGGTCGCCAGGACGCGGACCTCGCCGAACTTCTCGGCCGCGAAGGCCAGCCAGCCGCGCAGGTTGTCGTCGAGCTCGGTCTCCGGGTCCAGCGAGTACGGCACGTGCAGCGTCGAGCAGGAGGTCGACACCGCGACGGAGCGGGCGAGGCCCTTGACCGACTCGAGGGTGGCCAGGGCCTTGTCGAGGTCGGTGCGCCAGATGTTGCGGCCGTTGACCACGCCGGCGACCAGCAGCTTCGACGAGAGCGACGGCACCTTCTTGAGGGTGTCGGCGCTGCCGTAGACCAGGTCGACGCCGATGGCCTCGATGTCGGTGCCGGCGAGGGCCTCGAGGACCTTGGCGCCGGGGTCGCCGAAGTAGGTGTTGACGAAGATCGACGGACGGTTCTTGGCGCCCGACAGGCGCGCGTAGACCGAACCGGCGACCTCGGCGGCGGTCGAGACCTCGTCGGCGTTGTCGACGATGTCGGTGACCAGGACGGGCTCGTCGATCTGCACCCACTGCGCACCGGCCTCGGCCAGCTTGCCGAGCAGCTGCTCGTAGACCTCGACGACCTCGTCGATCTTCTCGAACGGGCTGGTGTCATCGGTCGACTTCGCCAGCGCCAGGAAGGTGATCGGACCGATCACGACCGGGCGGGCATCCTTGCCGCCGGCCTCGGCCAGCTCGGCGAGCACCTTGGTGGCGTCCAGCTTGTAGTCGGTCTCGGCCGACAGCTCTGGCACCAGGTAGTGGTAGTTGGTGTCGAACCACTTGGTCATTTCCAGCGGCGTCAGCTCGGCGGTGCCGCGGGCGGCCGCGAAGTAGCGGTCCAGGTCGTCGGTGACCGACGCGAAGCGCGGCGCGAGCGCGCCCAGCATGATCGCGGTGTCGAGCATCTGGTCGTAGTACGAGAAGGTGTTGACCGGGATCGAGTCGAAGCCGGCGGCGCGCAGCTGCTTGGTGGTGTCCGCGCGCAGCCCGGCGGCGACCTTCTCCAGCGACTTACGGTCGGTCTGACCCTTCCAATAGCTCTCGATGGCCCGTTTGAGCTCGCGGTTCGGGCCGATGCGGGGGGTTCCGTCGACCGTCGCGGTGAAGTCCGGTGCCTGTGACATGTGTGTAGCGCTCCTGGTTTTTCGCATGCGTGTGGTGGCGGCTCGGCCGCCTCGCGGGGCACGGTGTGCCGGGCGTGCCACCGGGCATTGCCACAGCCGTGGCGCCAGGGCCTACGACTCGGCCGATGCAGCGTGGGCCAGGGGCTCCTCATACCCGCCGCTCACCGGTAGCGCGTCCATCCTATCGGACTCGTCGGCGGGGGCCGAACCCAGCGCTCGGGCGGCGGCGAGGGCGGCGAAGAAGCCGACCAGGCCGGCCCATCCGAGGGGTGCGCCCAGGCTCATCTTGGCCATCACGAGGATGGCGACGCCGCCGGCACAGAGCAGTGCGCCCATGGCCGCCGCGCGGACGCCGGTCGCGGTGACGTCGTCGTCCCACCAGGGCAGGCGACGGTGCTCGGCCGGCAGCAGGGCGACGAACATCGCGGTCATCACGACGGCGAAGGCGGCGGCCCGCAGCGCCAGCAGCGGCCAGAAGTACGGCTGGGCCGGGTCGTAGGCGTCGAGGCCGGCGACGTGCAGCAGGGCGATCGTCGCGACGATGGCCGGGATGTGCCACAGGTACAGCGTCATCGCGCCGCCGTTGCCGATGGCGACCCAGCGCCACACCCGCGGGCGCCGTGCCCACCGGCCGATCTGCCGCGCCGCGGCGACGAACGCCAGGCTCATCCACACGCAGTGCAGGCCGAGGACGACGGTCGGCGGGGTGACATTCGACAGCTTCTCGTTGCCGGTCACGACCAGGGACACCTCGTAGGGTCCGACGGCGTCGACGACGACGTTCAGCGCGAGGGCGCCGACGGCGATGGCCAGCGCGGCGGTCGGGGTGATCCGGCGGCGGGCATAGGCCACACCGATCGCGGCGGGGATCAGCCACACGAACACGAAGTTCGGCATGCCCCAGGCCATCGAGTCGAAGTGGATGCGGGCGGCGTCGCACAGGGCGGCGGCGACGAGCAGTCCGACGACCACGAGCGCGAACCCCCGTCGGGTCCGCAGGTGCGCGAGTACGGGGACGAAGGCCAGGATCACGATGTAGACGCCGATGAACCAGAGCAGGGCTACGCACTGCTCGCCCATCCGGGCGGCGACGGTGGGGCCGGCGAAGAAGCGGGTCGCCGCCAGTGCCAGGCTCCATGCCGCCAGGTACCAGAACACCGGCCGGGCCAGGCGCTGGGTACGGCGGAGCAGCCACACGCCCCAGGGCTGTCGGTCGCCCACCGATCGGCTGTCGAGGCCGTAGGCGGCCGACGCGGCACCGGCGAGGAAGAACAGCGGCATGATCTGCAGGATCCACGTGAGCGGCTGCAGGTGCGGGACCTGGGCGAGCAGGTTGCCCGTCTTCACGCCGTCGGAGTTGACGGTCGCGAGCACGAAGGTGCAGTGCCCGAACATGACGACCAGGAGGCTGACGATGCGGGCGACGTCGACGGCGCGGTCGCGTGCGGCGGGCGTACCCGCGGCAACGCGGCTGGCGGAGGGAAACACAGAGAGGCTCATGGGTTCAATCTTGTGCTGCGGCCGTGCCGATCGGATGTGTGGTTCTACTCAGTCGCGGTAGGGAGTTGCAACCGTTTGGGCCCCGCGTGCGTCCAAAGAGTATGACGACAACACTGCCGATCGACCACGACGGGGCCGTGCGCCGCCGCACTGTCGTCGCGTCCGGGATGAGCGCGACCACCCTCTACCGCGCGGTGACGGCGGGCGCCCTCGAGCGCATCGGATCCGGCCTGTACGTCCCGGTGGGGGCCGTCGCGCCCGAGGCCCGGCACCGGCTGATGCTCGGCGACGTGACCAGCTCGGCGGCGGTCGTCCTCAGCCACGAGTCGGCGGCCGTCGTGCACGGACTGCCGATGCTCAAACCCGACCTGCGGGACGTCCACGTCACGGTGCCGCAGGAGACGCAGCGGGTGCGCGGGAACCTGCGGCGCGTGCACGTCGCGGAGCTGGGCGCCGATGAGGTCGCCGAAGTCGGTGGGCACACGGTCACCGTGCTGGAGCGGACCGCCGTCGACGTGGCGGCGGCGGCACCGCTGCGGTTCGCCGGTGCGCTCGCGGTGTTCGACGCCGCGCTGCGCCGCGGCGCGCAGCCGGCGGTGCTGGCCGTTCTCGTGCGCAACCGCGGATCGGGGGTCCTGCGGCGGGCACTCGCGTGTGCGTCGCCGTTGGCCGACGGCGTGGGGGAATCGTGGTGTCGCGCCCAACTGCTGGCGGCCGGTCTGCCGCGCCCACGGCTCAAGCACCCCGTCGTCGACACCGGCGGTGAGGTGCTGGCCGAGCCCGACATGAACTGGCGGCACCGGGTGCTCGGCGAGTTCGACGGGACGGCGCGCTACCAGCGCATCCGGGTGAAGGGCGACTCGAACCTGTCGGCCGCGTGGCGGGCCATCGCCCGCGACGACAAGCTGCGCGCGCGGGGCGTGCGCGTCCTGCGGTGGACGTGGACCGACCTGGAGCGCCGGGATGTGGCCGTTGCTTGCCGGTTCCTGCTGGGTCGTCGCGGCCTGCTCTGCTAGAGCGACTGCAGGAACCGTTCGACGACGGGGAGCGCGTCGTCGAGGCTTTGCTGCCGGCCCGACCGCGGTTGTCCGACCGGAGGCTGCCCGGCGGCGGCGGTGATCAGCGACATGAGCTCGCCGGTGGTCGGTTCACAGACCGCCCACGTGAAGCGGGATTCGTCGGCCCAGCCCTCGTCGGCGGCCACGACGAAAGCGGCGGGATCGTCGATGCCGAGGTCGGCCAGGGCGGGCACGTCGCTCACCCGATCGTCGTCGCGCAGGGCCCGCAGATACCAGGCTCCGGCGTTGATCTCGACGGCTTCCACCGCGCGCGGGGCTACTTGATCTCGACGAGGACGGTGCCCGCGGTGACGGCATCGCCGGCGGCGACGGACAGGCCGGTGATGGTGCCGGCCTTGTGCGCGTTCACCGGGTTCTCCATCTTCATGGCCTCGAGGACCAGGATGAGGTCACCCTCCGCGACCTCTTGGCCGTCGGCGACGGCGACCTTGACCACGGTGCCCTGCATCGGCGCGGGGATCGAGTCGCCCGAGGGCGTCAGACCGCCGGACTTGGCACGCGTGCGCGCCTTGGGCTTGCGCCGCACGGCCCCGGCGCGGGCCCCGCCGCCGACGAGGTCGGCCGGCAGGGACACCTCGACGCGGCGTCCCTCGACTTCGACGACGACGGTCTCGCGCGGCGGGGTGTAGTCCTCGTCGGCGGTCTCGGCGCCGCCGAACGGCTCGATTTCGTTCTTCCAGTCGGTCTCGATCCACTTCGTGTAGACGTCGAACTTCTTGCCGTTGCCGATGAAGGCGGGGTCGTCGAGGACGGCGCGGTGGAACGGGATGACGGTGGCCAGGCCTTCGACCCGGAACTCGTCGAGGGCGCGGCGGGCACGTTCGATGGCCTGCTCGCGGGTGGCGCCGGTGACGATCAGCTTCGCGAGCATCGAGTCGAACTGGCCGCCGATGACGTCGCCCTGGCGCACGCCCGAGTCGACGCGGACGCCGGGGCCGGCCGGTTCGCGGTAAACCGAGATCGGACCCGGCGCGGGCAGGAACCCGCGGCCGGCGTCCTCGCCGTTGATGCGGAATTCGAACGAGTGGCCGCGCGGCTCGGGGTCCTTGGTGATGTCCAGCTTCTCGCCCTGGGCGATGCGGAACTGCTCGCGGACCAGGTCGATGCCGGCGGTTTCCTCGGTGACCGGGTGCTCGACCTGCAGGCGGGTGTTGACCTCGAGGAAGGAAACGGTGTCGCCCTGCACGAGGTACTCGACCGTGCCGGCGCCGTAGTAGCCGGCCTCCTTGCAGATGGCCTTGGCGGAGGAGTGGATCTTCTTGCGCTGCTCGTCGGACAGGAACGGCGCGGGCGCCTCCTCGACGAGTTTCTGGAAGCGGCGCTGCAGCGAACAGTCGCGGGTGCCGGCGACGACGACGTTGCCGTGCTGGTCGGCGATCACCTGCGCCTCGACGTGGCGCGCCTTGTCCAGGTACTGCTCGACGAAGCACTCGCCGCGACCGAAGGCGGCGACGGCCTCACGGGTCGCGGACTCGAAGAGTTCGGGGATCTCGTCGATGGTCTGCGCGACCTTCATGCCGCGGCCACCGCCGCCGAAGGCGGCCTTGATCGCGACCGGCAGGCCGTGCTTCTTCGCGAAGGCGACGACCTCGTCGGCATCGGCTACCGGGTCCTTGGTGCCCGCGGCCATCGGGGCCTTCGCCTTCTTGGCGATGTGGCGTGCGGTGACCTTGTCGCCCAGGTCGCGGATCGACTGCGGCGACGGGCCGATCCAGGTGAGCCCGGCATCGATCACGGCCTGGGCGAAGTCGGCGTTCTCGGACAGGAATCCGTAGCCGGGGTGGATGGCGTCGGCGCCGGACTTCTTCGCGGCGTCGAGGATCTTGTCGAAGACGAGGTAGGACTCGGCCGAGGTCTGTCCGCCCAGGGCGAAGGCCTCGTCGGCGAGCTGCACGAACAGGGCATCGGCATCGGGCTCGGCGTAGACGGCCACGCTGGTGATCCCGGCGTCGCGCGCCGCACGGATCACGCGGACAGCGATCTCGCCGCGGTTAGCGATGAGGACTTTGCTGATCGTGGCTTTTCGGGGCACGGAGTCTCCTGTGGGTGGCTGCGTAGTGCTCATCGAAGTCTAGTGGTCGGCGGACCGCACCTCACACTAGCCCCTGGAGGTGTGCCGAACTGTGTTCTGCCACGTCCGCGATGACCGCGGCGATCGCGTCGGCGTAGGCCCGGACGTCGTCGCCGAGCTCGGCGGGGAAGCGGGCCGACAGCCGCAGTCCGGCGGGCGTCCGATTGATCCAGAGGTACACCTCGTCATCGGCGTAGCGGTGGCTGCGCACGACGCGGGACCGTCCGGCGTCCTCGGCCGCGGCATCCGGTGCCGACCGGGTGTCGAGGAAGGAGACGACGAACTGCGGCGCGTCCGTGGTGCCCAGAATCTCCGCGACGCGCAGCAGCGGCAGCGACGCGGCGACTCGGGCCCGGCGCAGCTCGGCCGACGCCCGCACGGCGAGCTGGGTGAAGGTGGTCGCGCCGACGAGGTCGAGTTCGAACGGCGACAGCGAGACGAACCAGCCGAGCGAGGCCTGCCACTGCGGCTCGTGCCGGGTGTGGCGGGGGAGGACGGCGCGGAACCTCGTCGTGCCGGTCCGATCGGCAGAGGCGTGCGCGAGGGCGGCCATCACACCCGCGAACAGGGTGGTGCCGGCGCCCGAGCACACGGCGGTGAACTCGCCCGTCGTCGCGTCGTCGGCCAGCAGGGCGTAGTATGACTCCTGCGGCCGGGCGTCGGCCGGCGCCCCCTCCTCGTAGCCGCCGACGGCGAAGCCGTGCGCGTGCTCCGGCAACGACGCGGGCACGGCGGCCGGCAGCGTCGGATACCGCGGCATGCCCTCGGCGAGGAAGGCCGCCCACGCCTGCACCGCCGGGTGTGAGTCGTCGGCGTCGTCGGCGGTGTGCCGTT
Source organism: Gordonia sp. (in: high G+C Gram-positive bacteria) (assembly GCF_047602025.1). GTDB lineage: Bacteria > Actinomycetota > Actinomycetes > Mycobacteriales > Mycobacteriaceae > Gordonia. The sequence continues at coordinate 964,527 of NZ_JASGII010000001.1, forward strand.
CGGCGGCGCTGTAGTCGACGTAGCTGCCGACCGCGTCGTCGGGGAGCAGCGGTCGGGAGGGCGCGCCGTGCGCCCTGCGCCCGGCGGCGACGACGGCCGAGCGGTACAGCGCGCGCAGCTCGGGGACGGCGGAGACGAGCGAATAGCCGTCGAGCAGTGAGTGGTCGCCGGCGAACAACAGCGTGAACGACGCCTCCCGACCGACGGTCGCGAACCGGTAGGCCGGCCAGCGGACCGGCGCGGTGCTGCGGTCGAACCAGCCCGCCACCTGGTCGATCAGGAGCGCGGAGTCGTGGTACCAGCCGATGCGGCTCATCTTCAGCTTCACCGCGCCGGGGTCGACGGTGAGGCGCCGAAAGCGGCGGTCGTCGATCGGGTCGTCGGCGACGACGTGGCTGCGCAGCACCTCGTGCCGGTCGATCCAGGCGGTGAGGGCGGTCCGGATCGCCGGGATCGACAATGGCTCGTCGAAGTCGATCGACACGCCGAGCCACGACTCGCGGCCACCGGTGTGCCCGGTCTCGCGCTGGTAGGCAAGGGCGTCGTGCAGGTGCTGCTCGTGGTTGTACGACGTCGAGCGCGGATCCTCGGTCAGCGCGGCGGTGCCGCTGAGCACCGGCGTCCACTCGACGAGCCCGCCCGGCTCCAACGGCAGGTCGAGGATCTGCAGGAAGTCCATCTACCCGGTGCGCGCGATCGCGGCCTTGATGCGGGCGAGCATGCCGGCCAGGCCGCGCAGCCGCAGCGGGGACACCACCGAGGCGAGGCCCAACTCGCTGCCGAAGTCGGCCGGCACGGCGGCGATGGCCGCCGCGGGTTGACCGTCGAGGCCCTGGTGCAGGATGGCGGCGAACCCGCGTGTCGTGGGTGCTTCCCGCGGCGCGCTGAAGTAGAGGCGGACGGCCGAGGGGTCGGCGGCGTCGACGGACAGGAAGATCGGCGACTGGCACTCGGGGACCGGTTCCATCGCCGCGGTCTCCAAGTGGTCGGGCAGCGGCGGCAGCTCGTCGGCGAGTTCGAGCAGCAGCGTCGTCTTGTCGGCGTCCGACAGTGCGGCGAAGTCGTCGACGATCTCGGCGAGCGGCGCGGGCAGTTCGCTCACTTCGCCGTGCCCGGAACGGCCCCCGGCTCCTCGCCGACGACGATGGGCACCCGGACGCGATTGCCCCACTCGGTCCACGAGCCGTCGTAGTTGCGGACCTTGTCGAAGCCGAGCAGGTGGGTCAGCACGAACCAGGTATGGCTGGACCGCTCGCCGATGCGGCAATAGGCGATGGTCGGCTCGGCCGGATCGAAGCCGCCGTAGATCTCGTCGAGTTCGGCGCGCGAGCGGAACCGGCCGTCGGGGGCGGCGGCCTTGGCCCACGGGATCGACACCGCGGTGGGGATGTGGCCGCCGCGCAGCGCGCCCTCCTCCGGGTAGTCGGGCATGTGGGTGCGCTCGCCGGTGTACTCCTGCGGGGAGCGGACGTCGATCAACGGCTCGTTGCCGAGCGCGGCGAGGACCTGGTCGGCGTAGGCGCGGATCTTGCTGTCGTCGCGCTCGACGACGGGGTAGTCGCTGCGCGGGTAGTCCGGCACGTCGAAGGACGAGTCGCGGTCCTCGGCGAACCAGGCGTCGCGCCCGCCGTCGAGCAGTCGGACGTCGGGGTGGCCGAAGAGGGTGAACACCCACATCGCATAGGCGGCCCACCAGTTGCTCTTGTCGCCGTAGATGACGACGGTGTCGTCGCGGCTGATGCCCTTGGACCGCATCAGCTCGGCGAACTGCTCGCCGTCGATGTAGTCGCGGGTCACCTTGTCGTTGAGGTGCAGGTGCCAGTCGATCTTCTGCGCCGTCGGGATGTGCCCGATGTCGTAGAGCAGCACGTCCTCGTCGGACTCGACGACCTTCAGCCCGGGCGAGCCCAGCTTGCCCGCCAGCCAGGCGGTGCTGACCAGGCGCTCGGGATGGGCGTAGTCGGCGAACGCCGGGTTCGGGTCGAGCTCAACACCCATGGGACGGGCCTTTCGTAGCGCGGGCTGTGCTGCCGAGACTACCGCGCGTCCGGTGCCCACAGCGTGGTGACATCCACGTCGACGCGGGCCAGCAGCCGCCGGGTGAGCGGCAGGCCGATGCCCAGCACCGAGGAGGGGTCGCCGTCGATGCCGTTGACGAACCAACCGCCCAATCCGTCGAGGGTGAAGGCGCCCGCCACGGCCAGTGGCTCGCCGGTGGCGACATAGGCGTCGATGGTCGCGTCGTCGACGCGGGCGAAGCGGATCTCGGTGGACTCGGTGTCGGTGGCGCGGTCGACGGGGGCGCCGTCGCGGATCCTGGTGACGCAATGCCCGGTGAGCAGGTCGGCGGATTGGCCCGACATCTGCTTCCAGCGCGCGCGGGCGACCTCGGGCGTGTGCGGCTTGCCCATCAACTCGCCGCGCAGGTGGAGCATCGAGTCACAGGTCAGCAGGACCGCGTCGGCGCTGTCGAGACGGGGGACGAGGGCATCGGCCTTCGCGACGGCCAGTCGGCTGACGATCTCCGCGGGCGGGGCGGCGCCGAGTTCGGCGATCAGGCCGTCTTCATCGAGGTCGGCGACCAGGACCCGCGGGTCCAGGCCGGCCTGCCGCAGGACTCGCAGGCGGGCCGGGGAGGCGGACCCGAGAACGACCTCGACGGCGGCGGTCACCAGAGGCGGTTGTAGAAGCTGGACGCGCTCGCCCACCGCGGCGCCAGCAGTTCGGCCGGCTGGCCCCACTCGTCGCGGGTGACGTTCTTCTCCGCGGCCACGGCCGCGGCCTTGGCGGTGATGACCGCGGTGATCGCGGCGATCTGCTCCGGCGTCGGGTTGCCCTTGACGATCTCGACGAGGCCGTCGTGCTCGGCGGCGCTCACAGCGGAATGTTCCCGTGCTTGCGCGGCGGCGTGACGACGACCTTGCGGCCCAGCAGGCGCAGCGCGGTCGCGATCTGGCCGCGGGTGTGGCTGGGCGGGATGACCGCGTCGACGTAGCCGCGCTCGGCGGCGACGTACGGGGTGATGTAGGCGTCCTCGTACTCGGCCTGCAGCGACGCCATCAGCTCGTCGAGGTTCTCGCCCTTGTCCTTCGCCTCGGCGATCTTGTCGCGGTGCAGGAACTCGACCGCGCCGGGCGCGCCCATGACCGCGATCTGCGCGGTCGGCCACGCCAGGTTCACGTCGGCGCCCAGGTGCTTGGACCCCATGACGTCGTAGGCGCTGCCGTAGGCCTTGCGCGTGATGACGGTGACCTTGCCGACGGTGGCCTCGCCGTACGCGTACAGCAGCTTCGCGCCGCGGCGGACGATGCCGCTGTGCTCCTGGTCGGTGCCGGGCAGGAAGCCGGGCACGTCGACGAAGGTGACGATCGGGACGCTGAAGGCGTCGCAGGTGCGCACGAAGCGGGCGGCCTTTTCCGACGCGTCGATGTCGAGACAGCCGGCAAGCTCGTCCGGCTGGTTGGCGACGACGCCCACGGAGATGCCGTCGATGCGGGCGAAGCCGATCACGATGTTCTTGGCCCGCCCGGGCTGCACCTCGAGGAAGTCGCCGTCGTCGACGACGCGGGTGATGATCTCGCGGCTGTCGTACGGCTGGCTGGGCGAGTCGGGGATCAGCGAGTCCAGCTCGCGGTCGGCGTCGGTGAGGTGGTCGGCGATGGGACCAGCGCCGAGGGTCGACGTGGTGCGCGGCGGCTCGGCGCGGTTGTTGCTCGGCAGGAAGGACAGCAGGTCCTTCACGTAGTCGAGCGCCTCCTTCTCGTCGGCGGCCACGTAGTGGGCGTTGCCGGCAGTGGTCATCTGCGCAGCGGCGCCGCCGAGCTCGGCGGGGGAGACGGTCTCGCCCGTGACGGTCTTGATGACCTCGGGATCGATGAGGTACATCTCGCTGGCGTCGTCGACCATCACGACGAAGTCCGACAGCGCCGGGGTGTGGACGTGCTCGCCGACGGCGGCGCCGAGCACCACTGCGATCTGCGGGACCACGCCGGAGGCGCGGATGTTGCGCTGGAAGATCTCGCCGTACTTGGCGAGCGCGACGACGCCTTCCTCGAGGCGTGCGCCGGCGCCGTCGACGATCGCGACGACCGGGCGGCCCGACTTGAGGGCGAGGTCGAGGACCTTGATGATCTTCTCGCCGTACATCTCGCCGAGGCTGCCGTCGAAGACGGTCGCGTCCTGCGAGTACACGCAGATCTCGCGGCCGTCGACCGTGCCGTAGCCGGTCACGACGCCGTCGCCGAGCGGCTTGTTGGCGCCGAGGCCGAAGTTGTTGGTGCGGTGCTTGACCAGCGCGTCGATCTCGACGAACGAGCCCTCGTCGAGCAGCTGCTCGATGCGCTCGCGGGCGGTCAGCTTGTTCGCCGCGTGGACCTTCTCGATCGCCGCCTCGCCGAGCGGTTGCCGGGTCTCGGCCAACCGGTTCCGCAGATCGGCGAGCTTGCCGGCGGTCGTGTGGATGTCGATGGCCGACGAGTCCTCAGATGCGGTGGTCATGGGGATTGATGCTATCGAGCCGCGAGTGGCGCGCGCCAGCACCCCCGCGCATAGGGTTGGGGCATGTCCGAACTCATCGAGCAGCTCGCCGGGACCCGGTGGAACCGCATCGACGTCGTCGAGTCGACCGGATCCACCAACGCCGACCTCGCCGCGGCCGCGGCGACCGAGGACATCGACGGCCGCGTCCTGATCGCGCGCCACCAGACCGCGGGCCGCGGCCGGCACGACCGGCGGTGGACGACCGGGCCCGCCGGGGCGCTCACCTTCTCGGCGGGCGTGCGGGTCGGGGAGCCGACAGCGGCGATGGGCTGGCTGTCGCTGCTGGCCGGCGTCGCGGTGGCCGACGCACTGGCGCGCGGCATGATGTTCGACGCCGCACCCGGGCTCAAGTGGCCCAACGACGTGCTCATCGGCGACCGCAAGGTCGCCGGGGTGCTGTCGGAGTACTCGAACGGCCAGGCCGTGATCGGCATGGGCATCAACACGTCGATGAAGGCCGACCAGCTGCCGGTGCCGGAGGCGACGTCGGTGTTCGTCGAGACCGGCCGCGGCATCGACGACGACGAGCTCGCCGTCGACATCCTGCGCGAGCTCGACGCCGAGCTGGCCCTCTGGCCCGACCGCCTCGACGAACTCGCCCAGGAGTACCGGCGCAAGTGCCTCACGCTCGGCCAGCGGGTCAAGCTGCTGCTACCCGGGGACAAGACGCTCGTCGGGACGGCCGTCGACCTCGACGACCAGGGGCGCCTGCTGGTGACCGCCGACGGCGGTTCGACCACCGCCGTGGCCGCCGGCGACGTCACGCACCTGCGCGCGCAATCGGACTAGACGCCGGTCAGCGCTTGGTCGACTGCGTGCCGACCATCGGGATGAGGCCCAGGATCGGCAGTCCGATGACCAGGGCGAGCACCGCGGTACAGATCGACGTCGCGAGGTTGCCTCCGGTCTGCAGCAGCAGCGGCGACACGACCGCGGCGATGAGCAGCAGGGCGCCGATCCAGCTGAAGAAGCTGTTCGGGGCCGGGGTGATCAGCTGCAGCACGTACCAGAACGCGGCCGCGAAGATCGCCGCCAGGAAGCCGAAGATTGCGTAGGTGGTGACGGCGCCCTCGTCGAGGTGCACGGCCTCCACGTTCTTGGTGGCGGTGGTGATGATCCAGGCGACCAGGCCGACCGCGAGCGCGACGACCACACCGGTCATCAGGACGCCGCCGACGAACAGCACCGGGTTGACCGCCGGCGCCGGGACGATGGGCTGGCGACGCGTCTGCTGGTCCCACTGGCCGGTTTCCTCGGCGTAGTACTGCCCGGTGTACTGCCCGGTCGGGTACTGCTGCGGCGCCTGCTGGTGGCCCTGCGTGTAGGCCCGGGTGCCCGGTGCGGGGTCGTGCGGGTCGCGGTAAGACATGTGCCCCAGTCTAGGCACGACCTATGCTCGTCGGCATGGGTTACCCCGAGCAGAGCCTGGCACCCGGCGAGAGCGTGGTGCTGCACCGACATCCGCATTGGAAGTTGATGGTCGGGCCGCTGCTGGTGTTCGCCGTCGTCACGCTCCTCGCCGGTGTTCTCGGCGGGATCATCACCGGTTCCACGCTCACCGGCGGCAGTCGGACCGCGGCGTTCACCGTGCTCGCCGTCTTCTGGGGGATCGCCCTGATCTGGTTGGCGCTGCGTCCGCTGGTCACCTGGGCGACGACGCACTTCGTCGTCACCGACCGCCGCGTGATGTACCGGAACGGCATCGTCGCGCGCTCGGGCATCGACATCCCGATCGCGCGCATCAACACCGTCGAGTTCCGCCACGGCCTCATGGACCGGATAATGCGGACCGGGTCGCTGACGATCGAGTCGGCCGCCGACGAACCGTTGACCTTCATCAACATCCCCGACGTCGAGCGGGTGCACGCCCTCCTCTACGAAGAGGTGTTGGAGGATCACGGAGACAGGTACGACGACCATCGCGCGTTCGCAGGGGAGGACCGATGACCGAGGTGTTGCTGGCCGAGGACGATTCGGCCATCGCGGAGCCGCTGGCCCGCGCGCTGACCCGCGAGGGGTACGGATGCGTCGTCGTCGGCGACGGCGCCAGTGCACTGGAGCAGGCCGGCGATCCCCGCTTCGACCTGCTGGTGCTCGACCTGGGGCTGCCCAAGATGGACGGGTTGGAGGTGTGCCGCCAGTTGCGCACCCGTCGGCCCGAGCTGCCGGTGCTGATGCTCACCGCGCGCACCGACGAGGTCGACTTCGTCGTCGGCCTCGACGCCGGTGCCGACGACTACGTGGGCAAGCCCTTCCGGCTCGCCGAGCTGATGGCGCGCGTGCGCGCCCTGCTGCGCCGCAAGAACGTGGTGGCCGACGAGGAGGTCCTCGTCGGCGGCGACATCGTGCTCGACACCCGGGCCCGCCGGGTCCTCGTAGACGGCGAGGACGTGGTGCTGGCCAACCGCGAGTTCGATCTGCTGCACTTCCTGATGGAGCGCCCCGGGCAGGTGGTGTCCCGCGAGGAGCTCGTCACCCAGGTGTGGGGGTCGGCCGACCTCCGTTCGTCGAAGACCCTCGACATGCACATCTCCTGGCTCCGCCGAAAGATCGGCGACGACACCGCCGACGGTCGGCGCCACATCGTCACGGTTCGCGGGATGGGTTTCCGGTTCGATGCCTAGACCGGGCGGGCGTTAGATGCAGCAGCGGATCCGCCGGTCGATGATCGGCATGGTGCTGATCGTCGGCATCATGCTCGGCCTGCCGCTGTCGCTGATCGCCTGGTGGTGGACCGACGACAACGCCCATCAGGACCTCGACCTTCGGCTCAAGCACATCGCCACCGAACTCATCCGCCTGGAGGGGCCCGGCGGCGCGCTCGACCCCTCGGCGGTCTCGTCGTCGCGGCTGGGCGTCTTCATCCCCGACCGCGGCATGCTGCGCGTCACCCACCACACCCCGGGCGTCGCCGGCTCGGACCAGGCGGGCCCGGTGACGACCACCACCCTCGGCAGCCCGGTCAGCGGCCGCGAGTTCACCGATTCGATCGACCTCGGCGACGCCGGCAACGTCGAACTGGCGATCCCGCTGAGTTCCGTGCGGCGCGACCAATGGGCCGGGGTGGGCATCGTCGTGGTCGTCGTCATCGCCTCGGTGGGCGCGGGCACCGTCGTCGCCACGGTGACCGCCCGGCGGCTCGCCGAACCGCTCACCCAGGTCGCCGACCGGGCGTCGGCGATGGCGCAGGGCGACTTCCGCTCGGAATGGCCCGAGTACGGGATCCCCGAGCTCGACCGCGTGTCCCGCGCGATGCGCGCGGCCAACACCGAGATCGCCACCCGGTTGGACCGGGAGGCGGGCATCGTCGGCGAGGTCTCCCACCAGCTGCGCAGCCGCCTCACCGCGATCCAACTGCGCCTCGACGAGCTCGCCCTGCACGACGACGACAACGTGGTGGCCGAGGCCGAGGCCGCCGCCGGTCAGGTCGACCGATTGAGTCGCGAGCTCGACGAGATGGTCGTCGCCTCGCGCGCCAGCGGGGACACCCCGCCGACCGCCGTCGACGTCGCCGCAATGGTCGACACCCTCGTCGACGACTTCCAGCCCGCGTTCGCCGCCGCCAAGCGCGAGCTGCGGCACGCGCGCCGCGTCGGTCCGACCGTCGCGTGGTCGACGCACCCGAGTCGGCTGCGCGAGGCGGTGTCGGTGCTGCTGGACAACGCGCTGCACCACGGCAGCGGTACGTGCACCGTCGCCATCGACGGCCTGGAGTCCTCCGGCATGCTGCGGGTGCGCGTGGCCGATCAGGGGTCAGGAATCCCGGACGAACTGGTCGACAAGATCTTCCGCCGCGGCTTCACCAGCGGTGTGTCCAGCGGATCCGGGGTGGGGCTGTCACTCGCCCGAGCGCTCGTCGAGGCCGACGGTGGCCGCCTGGAGCTCACGTCGCGCCGACCGCCGGTGTTCTCGATCGTCGTGCCCGCGGTTGCGCCGCTCGAACCGGTCCGTCGGGACCGGGTGCCGCACCGCTGACTAGGACGCGTCGACGGGTTCGGCGACCGGCTCGAGGGCCTGCAGGCGGCTGGAGCGCACCGCGCGGAACGTCCAGAACTTGTTGACGATGAAGTTGATCGGCATCGTGATCATGATGGCGATCAGCTGCGCCCAGTACTCGCGGGAGTGGATCCCGGACGACTCGTGGAAGAACGGCTCCGGCAGGTAGACCGGGCTGCTCGGGTTGGTGAGCGCGACCTTGATGATCAGGCCGACGGCCGCCGCGACCGAGCCGACCGCGAGGAAGGGCCAGAACTCCTCCCACCAGGTCGCGTGCTTGCTGGAGCGGAACGTCCAGGCGCGGTTGAGCTGGAAGTTGTAGAGGTTGGCGACGAAGAAGGCGACGATCCACACCAGCGCGGTGAACCGGAAGTTGAAGTCGGTGCCGGGGATGCTCCACAGCACGTTCTGGGCGTTGATCGAACCGCCGTTGGCCTTGTTCATGAGCACGGTGACGACCATGTTCACCAGGACGCCGGAGCCGCCGACCATGCCGAACTTGACCAGCTGGCGCAACGAATTGCTGTAGCGGTCGTAGAGATTGGTGAGCATGGCGTCCCTTCTTCGAAGGTCGAGTGTACTCAGCTTCGGTACCCGCCCCGCCGCCATGACAGGATGGACGCGTGCACAGACGCTCTTCGACGATGCCGGTGGTCACCATGGTCGGTGGCGGCCAGCTGGCCCGGATGACGCATCAGGCGGCGATCGCGCTGGGCCAGTGCCTGCGCGTGCTTGCTTCCTCCGACGACGATCCGGCGGCACAGGTGAGCGCGGACATCGTCCTCGGTTCGCACGACGACCTCGACGACCTGCGCCACGCCGCCGCCGGGTGCGCCGCCTTCACCTTCGACCACGAGGGCGTCCCGCTCGAGCACCTCATCGCGTTGGAGGCCGAGGGCGTGCCGGTCCGACCGCCGTCGAAGGCGCTGCACTTCGCCCAGGACAAGCTGGCGATGCGGCAGCGGCTGCGCGAGCTCGGCTTGCCGGTGCCCGACTTCGTCGACCTCGCCGACCGCTCCGCCGCGCGCGACGCGCTCATCTCCTTCGGTGAGCAGCACGGCTGGCAGATCGTCCTCAAGGCGGTCCGCGGCGGCTACGACGGTCGTGGCGTGTGGTTGCTCGACGATCGCGACGCGGCGCTGGCGGTGCTCGACGGCGCCGACGACGCGACGCGGCTGATGGCCGAGGCCAAGGTGCCGATGCGGCGCGAACTGTCCGCCCTGATCGCCCGTTCGCCGTTCGGCCAGGGGTCCGCGTGGCCGGTGGTCGAGACGATCCAGCGCCACGGTCAGTGCGCGGTGGTCCTCGCGCCCGCGCCGGAATTGGCCGCCGACGTCGCCGAAAAGGCCCAGCAGATGGCGCTGCGCCTGGCCGAGGAACTCGGCGTCGTCGGGGTGATGGCGATGGAGCTGTTCGAGACCGACGCCGGCGAACTCGTCGTCAACGAGTTGGCCATGCGCCCGCACAACAGCGGGCACTGGACGATGAACGGCGCCGTCACCTCGCAGTTCGAGCAGCACCTGCGCGCCGTCCTCGACTACCCGCTGGGACAGACCGACGTCGTCGCCGGGCCGGTGGTCATGGCCAACGTCCTCGGCGCCGCGCAGTCGCCGTCGATGACCATGGACGAGCGGGTGCACCACCTGATGGCCCGCCTGCCGGAGGCGAAGATCCACCTCTACGGCAAGGGCGAACGGCCCGATCGCAAGATCGGACATGTCAATATCGTGGGAGCGCCCGGCGCCTCGGTCGACGAGGTTCGCGAGCGCGCCGAGCGGGCGGCGACCTGGTTGTCGACCGCCACCTGGACCGACGGATGGGATGAGCACCGTGAGTGAACGCCGGGGGCCGCGCGTCGGCCTGATCATGGGCAGCGACTCAGATTGGCCGACGATGGAAGCCGCTGCCGAGGCACTCGCCGAGTTCGGCGTGCCGTTCGAGGTGGGCGTCGTGTCCGCGCACCGCACCCCGCAGCGCATGCTCGACTACGCCAAGGGCGCCGCGGACCAGGGCATCGAGGTCATCATCGCCGGGGCCGGCGGCGCCGCGCACCTGCCGGGCATGGTCGCTTCGGCCACGCCGCTGCCGGTGATCGGCGTCCCCGTTCCGCTCAAGTACCTCGACGGCATGGACTCGCTGCTGTCGATCGTGCAGATGCCCGCGGGCGTCCCCGTCGCGACGGTGTCCATCGGCGGCGCGCGCAACGCGGGCCTACTAGCCGTGCGCATCCTGGCCGCCGGCGACGAGTCGTTGCGCGCGAAGATGGTCGCCTTCCAGCAGGGGCTGGCGGACATGGTCGCCGACAAGGACGAGGCGCTGCGCAAGAAGCTGCTGGGGCACTAGCCGTGGCCGCGCCGGACCTGCTGCCCGTGCGGGTGATCGACGTCGGGGGCAAGGGCCCCGAGGACGTCCTGGTCGCCGACGACGGCACCGTCTACACCGGACTCGAGGACGGTCGACTGCTGTCGATCAACCCCGAGACCGGGGCCGTCGACCAGATCGGCGACACCGGTGGGCGACCGCTGGGCATCGAGTTCCTGCCCGACGGTCGGCTGCTGGTGTGCGACGCGCACAAGGGGCTGCTCGCCGTCGACCCCCGCACCGGTCAGGTCGAGCCGCTGGTCACCGAGATCGGTGGTCGACCGATGTTGTTCTGCAACAACGCCGCGGTCTCGTCGGCCGGTGACATCTGGTTCACCGACTCCTCGACGCTCTACCCGATCGAGCAGTGGAAGAACGACCTCGTCGAGGACACGCGCACCGGTCGCCTGTTCCGGCGCAGCGCCGACGGTGAGGTGACCACCGTGATCGAGCGGCTCGGCTTCGCCAACGGCGTCGCACTGGCCGCCGACGAGTCCTTCGTCTGCGTCGCCGAGACCGCAGCGCGGACCGTCGTGCGCCACTGGCTGACCGGGCCGCAGGCCGGGACCAGCGACTATCTCGTCACCGGATTGCCCGGCTACCCGGACAACATCGCCCGCGGCAGCGACGGGCTGATCTGGGTGACCATCGCCTCGCCCACCGAGCCGGTCGTCGAAGGACTCCAGCGCGGGCCCGGGTTCCTCGCCAAGGCGGCGATGCGGATGCCCGAGTTCCTCCAGCCCAAGCCGAAGCAGACGGTGCGCGTCCAGGCCTTCGACGACGACGGCCGGCTCCGTCACGACGTGCGCGGCGACGCGTCGGCCTTCCACATGGTCACCGGTGTGCGCGAGCACGACGGGCAGGTCTGGCTCGGCAGCCTGGAGACCGATGTCGTCGGCGTCATCGCGCTGCCTCGCTGAGCGACAAAACATGCTCTGGCCGCCCATTCCGGCGGTATAGGGTGACAGCCGTGACAGACCCGTTTTCGCAGCAACCGTTCCCGCAGCAGCCATATCCGCAGCAGCCGTACGACCTGGGTCAGCCGGTGGTAACCATCGGCGACATCACCTGCACGTCGACGGAGGTCATCACCCCGTCGGGCACCTTCCCGATCGCGGGCAGCCAGTGGTCCGTCACCGACATGTCGATGACCTACGAGAAGATCTCGACGTTGGGCATCGTGCTCGCCGTGGTGTTGCTGTGGGCCTGCCTGCTGAGTCTGCTGTTCCTGCTGATGAAGGACCGCGTGACCACCGGCTGCATCCAGGTGATCGTGCGTGGCGCGAACGGTGAGCAGCACGTCACGACTATTCCGGCGACGAGCCCGGCGACGATGATGGATGTGTCCAGTCGGGTGAACTATGTGCGGACCCTGGGTGCTGCCCTGTGATGCGGCCGCGGTACGGGGATAAGGTTGCGCGATGAGTGCTCCGGACCCGTACCCGTCGCCATCGAATCAACCGTCTGGGTTTCCTCCGCCTGCCTATCCGCAACAGCCTGGTTACCCGCAACAGCCTGGTTACCCGCAGCAGTACGGCTACGCCCAACACCCGGGCCAGCAGGTTCAACCCGGCTATCCCGGATATCCCGGGTACGACGCGTACAACGGCATGCTGTCGGACAAGAGCAAGATGACCGCCGGGTTGCTGCAATTGTTTCTCGGGGGATTCGGGGCTGGGCGCTTCTACCTGGGGTACACGGGTTTGGGGATCGCCCAGCTGGTTCTCACCCTGTTCGGGATCGTGACCTCGCTGGTATTCATCGGCCTCTTCATCCTGCTGGGTGTCGGGATCTGGGTCCTCATCGACGCGATCATGATCCTCGGTGGCAACGTGACCGATCCCTTTGGACGCCCGTTGCGGCCCTGACGGGCCCCTAGGGCACCTGGACGATGTCGAGATCTACTTGCTCGACCAGCTCGAACCCCATGCGCTCGTAGAGCGCCCGCGCCGGGTTGTCGGCCGTGGTGTGCAGGAACGGGACGTCGCCGCGCCGGGCGATGTGGGCGCCGACCGCGCGGATCAGGCGCTCCGCCAGTCCCTGGCCGCGTGCCTGTGGCGCCGTCGCGACCGCGCTGATCTCGCCCCAGCCGGGCGGGCGCATCCGCTCACCGGCCATCGCGATGAGCGCTCCGTCGGCGTCGCGGAAGCCGAGATAGCGGCCGAGCTCGATGGTCCGTCGGCTGAAGGGCCCCGGCTGAGCGACATCGATCAGGGCGAGCATGTCGTCGACGTCGTCGGGTCCCAGGACGAGCGCCGCCGGGTCCGGCCGCGTCCGCACATCGGCGCCGGAGTACATCACCAGCGGGAACGTCCGCAGCTTGCGCCACCCGTCGGGCAGCGGCGCGCGGTAGTCGCGCAGCCCGACGGTCCCGCCCGGACCGGCCAGTTCCGCCAGGTCGGTCCAGTCCCGGTCGTCGAGCACCGGGGGATGCGCGTAGAAGACCGAGACGTCGGGGTCGTAGCGGCGGATGCGGCCGCGGTGCTCGGCGAATCGCTTCTGTGGTCCGCGCAGGGCTTCGCCCACCGGGTCCGCCGGTGGCCGTACTCGGGTCGACATCAGGAGACGGTCACGCCGAGCTTGGTCTGGAAGAACGCGACGACCTTGTCGAGGGCGTCGCGGGTCGGTTCGCCCGGCGCGTCGATGAGGTGCTCGGTGACCACCGAGTGCGGTACCGGCAGTACCGCGTCGGGGTTGGCCGCCGAGTCGGGGAGCTCGATCCCGATGAAGGCGTCGCCGAGTTGCTCGCGCAGGAACTCGAAGCGCTCGGCGGGGACCATCGGATCACCCTCGAAGCGCATGCCCAGCACCTGCAACCCGCCGGCGCAGCGCATCTTCACCCGGTCGAGATCGGCGTCGGAGATGTCGATGTTGCGCGCCTTGCCGATCGGGCGCAGCGGCAGCGACGGCTGGGACAGGACCGGAGCGATCATCGTGTCGTCGACGGCCATGGCCAGAGCGAAGCCGCCGGTCAGACACATGCCGATCGCGCCGACGCCGGGTCCGCCGCACCGCTCGTGGGCCTCGCGGGCCAGCGCGCGCAGCCACGTCACGACGGGGGAGCTGCGCCCGGTCGCGAAGATGGTGAACTCGCGGCTGACGCAGACCTTCGTGAGCAGGCTGCCGGTCATCTTGGCCGTGTTCGCCAGGTCGGCGGGCTTCGCCGACGGGCGCGGGTTGAACCCGTCGACGCCGAACAGCGACGGCATGAACACGGTGCAGCCGGCGTCGACGACCCGACGGGCGAAGTCGGCGACGAGCGGCGTGACGCCGGGGATCTCGGAGATGACGATGACCGCCGGGCCGGTGCCCTTCACGTACACCGGGTTGGTCTTCCCGTCGGCGGTGAACTCCTCGAGGGTGAAGTCGTCGAGCGCGTCGACGGCCATCACCGCTCCCCGGCGAGGATCGTGCCGTTGAGGACGTAGTCGAACCCGCGGGCGGGGATCTTGGCACCCTTGGCGATGTCGGGGGAGTCGGACGGGACGACCACCGGCCCGACGACCGTGATCTTCTTGCCCTTGCGGATCACCTCGAAACGCCCCGCCGCCTGGACGTTCTTCACCCAGTCGGTGTCGGGGCCGTAGGTGAGCACGATGGACAGGCGCTTGCCCTCCACCCACGCCAGGACCGGGATGGAGTAGCGGGTGCCGGACTTGCGCCCGACGTGCTCGACCATCGCCCACGGCGCGAGTCGGGGAGCCCACTGGCGCTGGATGGGGTTCGTGACCTTCTTGTTGAAGCGCGCGACGGCGTAGGGGATCTTCATGTCGTTCAGTCTGGCCCATCGGGAATACTTGGGTCCATGACTGCGATAGATCCGCGCACCCAGGGTGCCGCCGACGTGGCGGAGTTCCGGATGCGGGTCGTCGCGGCGGCGACCGGTCTGTTCGCCGAGCAGGGCTATGACGCGACGACGGTCGACGAGGTCGCCGCCGCGGCGGGATCGTCGCGGCGAACGCTGTTCCGCCACTTCCGGTCGAAGGAGGATCTGGTCTTCGTCGACCACGAGACACTCCTGGAGCGGGTCGACGATCTGCTCGACGAATCCGCCGACGACCCCTGGTGGTCGGTGTGCGCGGCGGCCGAGTTGGTGTTCGCGCACTACGCGTCGAACCGGGAGCTGGCCCGCCGCCGCTACACGCTGGTGTCGCACACGCCCGCGCTGCGCGATCGGGAGCTGGTCACCGCGTATCGGTACCAGCGCGCCTTCGAGGACCACCTGCGCCACCGCCTGCCGGAGGTGCCGGCCGAGCGGATTATCGCGTACGCCGCCGCGGTCACCGCGGTGCACAACTACCTGCTGCGGTCGATGCTGCGCGGCGATGCGGCGGCGACGGCGCAGCGCCTCGCCGCCGAGTTGCGCGCGTTGTACGACTCGCTGGCCGCACACTGACGAACCCCGATACGGTCAGGGGGAATCTCGGCGATTCGATTGACTGGCACTGCGTGCCATGTTGGACTGGACCCCACATGCGTTGGCACTGAGTGCCAGGAGGAGTAAACCAATGGCCTACGGCAACCCCGATTTCGACCTGTTCCAGCTCCCCGAGGAGCACCAGGCGCTGCGCGAGGCGATCCGCGCGCTCGCCGAGAAGGAGATCGCGCCGCACGCGAAGGACGTCGACGAGAACGCCCGCTTCCCCGAGGAGGCCCGCAAGGCGCTGATCGCCAGCGGTTTCAACGCGATCCACGTCCCCGAGCAGTTCGACGGCCAGGGCGGCGACTCGATCGCGGCCTGCATCGTGATCGAGGAAGTCGCGCGCGTCGACGTCTCCGCGTCGCTCATCCCGGCGGTCAACAAGCTGGGCACCATGGGCCTGATCCTGTCCGGCGACGACGCGCTCAAGCAGCAGGTGCTGCCGTCGATCGCCTCCGGCGAGGCGATGGCGTCCTACGCGCTGTCCGAGCGCGAGGCCGGCTCGGACGCCGCGTCGATGAAGACCCGCGCCCGCAAGGACGGCAACAACTGGGTGCTCAACGGCAGCAAGTGCTGGATCACCAACGGCGGCCAGTCCACCTGGTACACCGTCATGGCCGTCACCGACCCGGAGAAGGGCGCGAACGGCATCTCGGCGTTCATCGTCCACAAGGACGACCCCGGCTTCACCGTCGGACCGCTCGAGCACAAGCTGGGCATCAAGGGCAGCCCGACCGCCGAGTTGTACTTCGAGGACTGCACGATTCCCGAGGACCGCATCATCGGCGACGAGGGCACCGGCTTCAAGACCGCGCTGGCCACCCTCGACCACACGCGCCCGACGATCGGCGCACAGGCCGTCGGCGTCGCCCAGGGCGCGCTGGACGCGGCCATCGAGTACGTGAAGGACCGCAAGCAGTTCGGCAAGACCATCAGCTCGTTCCAGGGCGTCGAGTTCATGATCGCAGACATGGCGATGAAGGTCGAGGCCGCGCGCCTGATGGTCTACTCCGCGGCTGCTCGCGCCGAGCGCGGCGAGAAGAACCTCGGCTTCATCTCCTCGGCGTCCAAGTGCCTGGCCTCCGACGTGGCGATGGAGGTCACCACCGACGCCGTGCAGCTGTTCGGCGGCGCCGGCTACACCACCGACTTCCCGGTGGAGCGGATGATGCGCGACGCCAAGATCACCCAGATCTACGAGGGCACCAACCAGATCCAGCGCGTGGTCATGAGCCGCGCACTGCTGCGCTGACCCGACCCCCTCGACGCCAACAGGGGCCGACGCGGAACTCCGCGTCGGCCCCTGTTGTGCTCGAGCCGTGCTTGTGTGCTGAAGGTCAGCTCGAGCCCATGGATCCGAGCCCTCCCGAGCTCGATCCGCTGGTATTTCCGGCGCCGGGGATGACGCCCTCGACCGGCATGGATCCGCGCACGGCGGTGCGGAAGCTGATCAGCGAGCGACGCAGGTGGTTGGCGCTGGTCACGACGGTGACGCCGCCGGCGCGGCCGCGCCACAGCATCGGTGCGACGAACTTGGCGTTCTCCGCGGTCGACGTCGAGCGGTTCTCGGTGGCGATGCGACGGGCCGAGACGCCGTGCTTGACCAGCCAGTCCTTCATCGCGCGGGCCTCGCTGCGCCCGGCACGCCGGTTCGTCATGCCGCCGGTGGTGATGATCGAGGACATCGGGAAGCCGCGGGCCAGCGCCAGCGCCGCCTGCAGACGGGGGATGAGGACCCGCGGCACCTTGCCGTTGTTGTTCAGGCGCGCGCCCAGCACAACGATGCGGGTGCCGGCCGGGTTCAGGTTCAAGATGACCGGCGGGCGGCCGGTGAGGAGTTCGAGGTCCGAACAGGTCTGGGCGACCTGGTAGGTCGGGATCAGGCAGCCGGTCGTGGAGATCAGGCCGTTCCAGAGCTGCGCGCCGTCGGCCTCGGCGGTGGGAGCTGTCGTCGCCTGCAGGGCGGTACCGACGGTCGCGCTCACCGCGAGCGCGGCGAGTCCCAACTTCACCTTGGTCAACACGGGTTCCAACGTAATCCCGCGACACACCGCCCGCCAGGTGGTGCCGCGCAACCGTTGCCCCGGCGTAATCCGTTTGTGAGCGAGTGGTCCGCCTGCGAGGCTGATCCGCATGACCGGGACGCTGCGCACCGAGCGATTGATCCTGCGCGCACCGGCCGAGGATGACATCGACGCGATCTACCGGGCCTGCCAGGACCCCGACATCCAACGGTTCACACTCGTGCCGGTGCCCTACACGCGCGGCGACGCCGAGCACTTCGTCCGCGTCACCGCCGCCGCGCCCGAGTCGGTCACGCGGGTGATCACGACGCGCGACGGCGACTTCGTCGGCTGCATCGGCGTCGTCGAGCGCGGCGATGGCGAAGGCTCCCTCGGGTACTGGTGCACACCCGCGCAGCGGGGTCGGGGGTACCTCTCCGAAGCCCTGCGGGCCGTCGTCGACGACGCGTTGAGTCCGCAAGGGCAGGGCCTGTGCTGGCTCAGCTGGTCGGCGCTGCCGGCGAACGAGGCGTCGGCGCGGCTCGCCGCACGTGCGGGCTTTCGGTACGGCGGGCTCCGCGTCCACCGCAACAAGGGCCGCGACGAGGTGGTCGCGACGGCCTCGCTCGGCGTCGCCGACGACCGCACACCGCAACAGTGGCCGCCCATCCGGGCACGCTCGGCGAAAATGTGGGCACGCTCGGCGGGAAAGTGGGCACGCTCGGCGAAAATGTGGGCACGCTCGGCGATTAGGCGAGGGTGAGGGTCGCGCGCTCGGTCGCGGTGCGGTCGGCGAGCTTGGCCTCGTCGGGATGGGCGACGGCGACCAGGCTCGCGCCGGCCACCAGTGGACCGAGGAGGTTGGCGGTGATGTCGTCGGCGTCGCGCCACGGCCTCGTCGACAACACCCGGTCGCCCGCGGCGATGCCCGCGGTTGCGGCGGCCGTGCGGGCGGCGGCGAGGACGTCGTCGGCCGACGTACCGGCGAAGCCGTCACCGGTGCCGCCGGGGGTGAAGCCGTCGCCGTGGATGCGGACCGCGGGTCCGAAGTCGACGACGCCGAGCGGCAGGTCGGCGATACCCATCCCGAACGGGTCTAGTGGCACGGCGACCACTTCTTCGGCGTCGGGGTGCTCGTCGAGGCGGTCGGCCGTGGTGAACACCGCCCGCGCGTCACCGTCGCCGGGGACGACGGTGACCCCGGCCCACCAGGCGCCCAGCAGCACCGCCGCGGTCTGCCAGTGCTCGGGGAGGTCGACAACGATCTCGTCGCCGGGGGCCAGCCCGAGCTCGTCGCGCAGGAGGTTCGCGGTCTTGGCCGCCCAGTTGCCGAGGGTGAGGGCCGACAACTCGGTGCGCTCGCCGCTGCGGTCGTCGTAGAACGTCAGCATCGGCTGTGTCGGGTCGGAGGTCGCGGTCAGGACCGCGTCGGTGATCGAAGCCACGCGGCCAGCGTAGGCGAGATCAGTTCACGCACATCGGGCCGTTGCGCGTCGACGCGGTGATCGGCGCCTTGGCCGACCCCGCGCGAGCCGCGGCCTGGCGCTTCTGCGACGCGACGCGCTGGGCGTCGGGCTGCGGACTGGTGTCCATGATCGACCCCGGGCCGAAGTACGTGTTGGTCAGCACGACCCGCGCCGTGCGGGACGGCAGCTCCGGGTCGGAGCGGATGGTGACCCCGCCCAGGACCGCCGACAGCTCCTTCGCGATGGAGTCGTCGGCGTTGCGGACGAAGATGATGGAGTCGCGCTCGTTCATCGGCTTCGTCGCCGTCTTGCCCTGGCCGAAGCCCTTCGCGGTCAGGATGTTCGAGACGTTGGCCGCGAGTCCGTCGATGGTGCCGGCGTTGACGACGTCGACGGCGTAGGCCTCCTTGCCGGCCCGCTTCTTCGGGGTGTCGCCGGTCAGCAACTCGTCGGAGAACGCGTGGACCTCCTTGGGGTCGATCTGCACGATCGACTGTCCCTCGGGGCTCCAGCCCTCCTCGGTGACGATCGGGATGGTCGCGAACTTCACCTTGCCGCCGGACAGGTCGCGCAGCTTCTCGGCGAAGGCCAGGATGTCCCAGTTGTCGTCGATGACGACCGATCGCGAGATCGCGTTCTCCAATTTGTTCATCGTGCGCTGGTTGGTCAACGTCTTGGCCGACAACAGTTTGCCCGCGAGTGAGGCCATGAAGACCTGTTGGCGGGTGATGCGGTCGAGGTCGCCGCGCGGCAGGCCGTGGCGCTGGCGCACGAAGCTCAGCGCCTTCGGCCCGTTCAGCGTCTGGCGGCCCGCGCGGAACTTCGCGCCCGAGTAGCGATCGCGCACCGGCGCCTTCAAGCAGACGTCGACGCCGCCCACCGCGTTGGTGAGCAGGGCGAAGCCGAGGAGGCCGACCTCGGCGTAGTGGTCGACCTCGACGCCGGTCAGCTTGGCGACGGTGCCGATCAGCGCCTTGCGCCCGGCCTCGGTGCCGGCGATCTCCGCCTTCGCCGGATCGCCGCCCCGCTCGACCCGGGTGCGCCGCACCCGTTCCTTCGTTGCGCCGTACGCGGCGTTGATCTTGCTCATGCCGAGCCCGGGGACGTCGACGTACGCGTCGCGCGGGATCGAGATGGCCGTCGCGGACGAGCCGTTGTTTGGGATGCGGATCAGCAGGACGGTGTCGGTGTTCGTGGCGGTCTCGTCGCCGGCGCGCAGCCAGCGCAGCTCGCGGCGGCTCAGCGGCTTGCCCTTGGCGTCGGTGCGCGCGTCGGTGCCGACCAGCAGCAGGTCGACGGCGCCGTCCTGGCCGCCGCCCAGGTCGAGGCCGGTCAGTTGGGTGACCGAGCCGGTGACGCCGGTCGCCGAGTTCCAGGCGTAGCCGCCGATGGCGAGCGTCGCGACCGACAGCAGCGTGACGAACACCTGGCCGGCGCGGTGGATGCGCTTGCGCGGGTTGCCGCCCCGGAAGAAGCCGCGTCGCTGCGGCGGGGTCGTCGGGGGCGGGGCGTCGGCGGGTGCCGGCTTGGGCCGCGGTTGCTTGAGCGCCTTCGCGGGCGCGGCCTTGGGTTTGCGCGCGGGCCGGGCGGCCGTGCGTTCGGCGGGTGTGCGCGTGGGGCGCTGGTCCGGCGCGGGTCGCGGACGGCGCCGACCCGGGACCGGGGTGCGGTCGGGCGCGGGCGCCGTCTGGCCCTTGGCGCGCTTGCGCGGCTTTGCCGGCTCGGGTTCGCGGGTGTGGATCTCGCCGGACGACGTGCGCGTGGGACGGCCCGTGCGGCTGGGAACGCGCTGCGGGGCGGGACGGCCGTCGCGCTGCTGCGGTCGCGGACCGCGACGCGTCGGGGTGGCTTTCTCCACGGCTGACCCGTTCTCCCTTGATGCGCTAGAGGCTGTTGTTACCAAAGTGCATGAATCACTCTACTGATGCATTTGAGAATTGAGGGGGAGCGCAACGCCGGACGAATCGGATCGGCCATGATGAAGCCATGCGCGTTTACGTCACCGGGGGAGCCGGGCAGGTCGGCCGGGCGCTGGCCGCGACCGGCCCCGACGGGATGGCGTGCGTCGGCCTCTCGTCGGCCGACCTGGACGTGACCGACGCCGACGCGGTGCGGCGCTGGTCGCGGGAGCACCTCGCCGGCGGCGATGTGATCGTGAACTGTGCGGCCTACACCCGCGTCGACGATGCCGAGTCCGACGCGGCCGCCGCCACCGCGGTCAACGTCGACGGCGCCGCCCACCTCGCGGAAGCATCGGCGGCGATCGGCGCGCGGCTGGTCCACCTGTCCACCGACTACGTCTTCGACGGTCCGGCCGCCCCCCGGCCGCCGGATCGCACGGCCCCGTATGAGCCCGACGACGTCGGCGGCGATCCGCCCAGCGTCTACGGCCGCACCAAGCTGGCCGGGGAGCGGGCGGTCCGCGCACACGACCCCGCCGCCACCATCGTGCGTACGGCCTGGGTCTACACCGGCGGCGACGGCGACTTCGTCGGCACGATGCGGCGACTGGCCGCCGAGCGCGACGTGCTCACCGTCGTCGACGACCAACTCGGCTCGCCGACGTATGCGCCCGACCTCGCCCGCGGGCTGTGGCAGCTGATCGAGCAGGACGCCGGGCGGGGCGCGGTCCTGCACGCCACCAACGCCGGTCAGACCACCTGGTACGGCCTGGCGCGGGAGGTGTTGGCCCTCGACGGCCTCGATCCCGATCGGGTGCGCCCGTGCACCACCGCCGACTTTCCGCGCCCGGCGCCGCGCCCGGCCTATTCGGTCCTGTCGCCGCGGTCCTGGACGGGCGCCGGGCTCGCGCCGCTGCCCGATTGGCGCGATGCCCTGCGCGCCGCGCTGGTTCGTTAGGCTGTCCGGCGTGACTGATCAGTTCGCCGTGGTGACGGTGACGTACTCCTCGGGCGATTATCTGAAGTCGTTCCTGGACACCCTGGCCCACGCCACCGAGGCCGATCCGCGCGTCGTGATCGCCGACAACGGCTCCGACGACGGCGCCCCCGAGGCGGCCGAGCGGGACTACCCGCGGGTGACCCTGCTGCACACCGGCGCCAACCTGGGCTACGGCGGCGCCATCAACCGAGCCGTCGCGCTGGTCGACCCGGCCGTCGAGTTCATCGTCGTCGCCAACCCCGACGTCGCGTGGGGCCCGGGCTCGCTGGACGACCTGCTCGCCGCCGCCGGCCGTTGGCCCAGGGCCGGGGCGCTCGGCCCGCTGATCCGTGAGCCGGACGGCTCGGTCTACCCGTCGGCGCGCCAGGTCCCGAGACTCGTGTCCGGCACCGGCCACGCGCTGCTCGGCGCCGTGTGGAAGAACAACCCGTTCACGCGCGCCTACCTCGACGAGGACAACGACGCCGAACGCCCGGTCGGGTGGTTGTCGGGGTCGTGCCTGCTGCTGCGCCGGGCGGCCTTCGACGCCATCGACGGCTTCGACGAGGGCTACTTCATGTTCATGGAGGACGTCGACCTGGGCGACCGCCTCGCCCGCGCGGGCTGGCAGAACATCTTCGTGCCGACCGCCGAGGTCCTGCACACCAAGGGCCACGCCGCGAGCAAGAACCCCGAGCTGATGCTGCCCGCGCACCACCGCAGCGCCTACAAATTCCAGGCCGACCGCAACCCGGGCGCACTGCGCGCGCCGCTGCGCTGGGGGCTGCGAGCCGGGCTGGCGCTCCGATCCCGGGTCGCCGTGCGGCTGGCCCGGCGCGAACTCGACCGCGCTGCGGCGCAAGGAGGCAACCAGTGACCAAGGACGTCCAGGCCGTCATCCTCGTCGGCGGCAAGGGCACGCGCCTGCGCCCGTTGACGCTGTCGGCGCCCAAGCCGATGCTGCCGACCGCGGGCCAGCCGTTCCTCACGCACCTGTTGTCGCGGATCAAGGCCGCCGGGATCGACGACGTCGTGCTCGGCACGTCGTTCAAGGCCGAGGTCTTCGAGGAGTACTACGGCACCGGCGAGGACCTGGGGATGAACCTGCGGTACGTCACCGAGGTCGAGCCGCTCGGCACCGGCGGCGGCATCCGCAACGTGCTGGGCGAGCTGACCGCCCCCGACATTCTCGTCTTCAACGGCGACGTCCTCGGCGGCACCGACGTCGGCGACGTGCTGGCCACGCACCGCCGCTCCGGCGCCGACGTGACGATGCACCTGGTGCGGGTCGGCGATCCGCGCGCCTTCGGCTGTGTGCCGACCGACGCAGACGGTCGGGTCACCGCCTTCCTGGAGAAGACCCAGGATCCGCCCACCGACCAGATCAACGCCGGCACCTACGTGTTCAAGCGCGAGGTTATCGAGCAGATTCCGGCCGGCCGCCCGGTGTCCGTCGAGCGCGAGGTGTTCCCCGAGCTCCTCGCCCGCGGGCGGCCCATCCAGGGCCACGTCGACCAGTCGTACTGGCGCGACATGGGCACCCCGGAGGACTTCGTGCGCGGCTCGGCCGACCTGGTCCGCGGCATCGCCCCGTCGCCCGCCCTGGGCGACCGCCACGGCGAGTACCTCGTGCAGGAGGGCGCGACCGTCGGACCGGGTGCCCACCTGATCGGCGGCACCGTCGTCGGCGCGGGTTCGACCATCGGCCGACGGGCCCGGCTCGACGGCGCGGTCGTCTTCAACGACGCGGTCATCGACGACGGTGCCGTCGTCGAGCGCAGCATCGTGGGCCGCGGCGCCCGCATCGGCAAGCGCGCGCTGGTGCGCGACACGGTGATCGGGGACAACGCCGTCATCGGCGCGGACTGCGAATTGTTGCGCGGTGCGCGCGTGTGGCCCGACGTCGAGATCCCCGACGGCGGCATCCGCTTCTCGACGGACGTCTAGCTCCTGTCGGCGGGTTTGGTCCACTCGGCCGTGTAGCGGAACCCGAGCCGTCGGCGCAGGCGGGTACCCGGCAGGTGCTGATCGAAGAGCCCGCGCAGCTCGGTGTAGGTCAGATCCGGATCTTTGACCGGGAACGGCGGAGGAGTCGGCGCAGCGCCGCGCACCGGGCGCGGGTGCTTGACGATGCCGATGATCGGATTAGTGACCATCGAGGCGTAGTCCCACAGATGGTCGACGACGGTGTCGCGGCGGGCCAGTCCGACCACCAGGAACCGTCCACCGGGGGCCAGCATCTGCGCGATCCGTTCGAGGACGGCAGGCGTGTCGAGGTGGTGAAGGACGGCGGTCATCGTGATCAGATCCAGGTCGGTGTGATCGTCCGCGGAGAAAGCGACCCACCCGCCACCGGTGACCGAGACGTTCGGCAGGTCGACGGTCCGCTGCGCGGATGCCGCGCGCATGTCGGAGTCCGAGTCGCAGCCGATGACCCGGTCGAACTCGGGCGCCAGCCTGGTCAGCAACTCGCCGCGGCCGCAACCGACGTCGACGGCGGTGCGGCGCTGTTCGGGGAGACGCCGCAGGATCCACGAAATGAACGCATCGTTGTGGCTCCACGGATGTCGTGCGTTGAGACCCTGGAGCCAAGCAGAGGCTGATCGAATCAGGCCGTTCGACGACGTGCGGGGATCCATCGCAGGTGGCTCTGGTCAGCGAGCCTTCGCGGCCGCCAACAGGCCGGTGCCCAGCGGGATGACCACCGGCAGGAACCGGTCGTCGTCGGCGATGACGAGCGCCGCTTCACGCACCGCCTCGGCGGCGGCACCCTTGCGCTTGGGACTCAACTTGTCGGCGTGGTGCAGCACGACGACCCCGCCCGGGCGCAGGATCCGCATCGCCTCGGTGACGTAGCGCGGGTGGTCGAGCACTTCGCCGTCGAGGAAGACCAGTTCGTAGCTGGCGTCGGCGAGACGGGGGAGAACCTCGACGGGGGAGCCGTTGATCAACCGGGTCCGGCCGACCGGGATGTCCGCCGAGGCGAACGACGCGCGGGCGGCCTGCTGGAACTCCGACTCCGGGTCGATCGTCGTCAGCACGCCGTCGTCGACCATGCCGGCCAGCAGCCACAGGCCCGACACCCCCGCGCCGGTGCCCACCTCGACGACCGACTTCGCTCCCGCGGTGCGGGCCAGCAGCGCCAACATCGCGCCGACCGCCGGAGCGATCGTGGGGGCGCCCAGTTCCTCCGCGCGCGTGCGCGCGGCGACCAGCGCGTCATCCTCGACGATCGCCGATTCGACATAGGTCTTGTCCGTCACGCCTATGAGGGTAGGCCACGGTCGGCACCGATCCTTAGCCAACACTCAGGCCACTCATACGGCCGCCACAATCGACTCGGCAAGGGTAGAGCGTGAGAACGAGTCAACTCGGCGCCGGAATGAAAGTTCGCCGCGGCGATGTTGACCATGAACGAGTCGGACGCAACCGCGGACGGCCACGACGAGGGGACGTACCGCGTTGACGACCCAGACCACCGACGAGCAGATCGCCGCCGTCCTCGACGAGTTCGACGGTGCGAGCGCCGAGTCGGCCGGCACCGCCCGGTTCGACGCCACCGGCGATGCGAACCTGATGCCGTCGTGGGACGAGTTGGTCGCCGAGCACGCCGACCGCGTCTACCGCCTCGCCTACCGCCTGTCCGGCAACCAGCACGACGCCGAGGACCTCACCCAGGAGACCTTCATCCGGGTCTTCCGGTCGCTGTCGTCCTACCAGCCGGGCACCTTCGAGGGCTGGCTGCACCGCATCACCACGAACCTGTTCCTGGACATGGTCCGCCGCCGCAGCAAGATCCGCATGGAGGCGCTGCCCGAGGACTACGACCGGGTGCCGGCGGCAACGCCCGATCCGCAGCAGATCTACGCCGACGCCAACCTGGACCCGGTCCTGCAGGGCGCGTTGGACCAACTGGCGCCGGAGTTCCGCGCCGCCGTCGTCCTGTGTGACATCGAAGGCCTCTCCTACGAGGAGATCGCCACGACGATGGGCGTCAAGATGGGCACCGTCCGCAGTCGTATCCACCGCGGTCGGCAGAGCATCCGCGACTACCTGGCCGCCAACGAGGCGGATTGGGCCGCCAGCCGCTGAGTCGCCGACCGGTCATTCACGCGGCCGCGGGAACCACGCTGGCCGCCGAATCGTTGATAGGTTCGGATAAGCTGCTAACGCAGGTGGACGACAGGTAGGAGCGGCGGTGAACTTCTTGGATCCGGGTCGGTGGACTCCCACGTCGCCGTCCCTTCAGCCCAACACCGATTACCGTGCCCCCGGCACCCTCGGCGGCCGTCCGTTCGCCTCCACCGAGCACCTCTCGCCCGAGGCCGTCGCGGCCTACGTCGACGGCGAGTTGGCGGCGGGCGCGGTGTCCCGCGCCGACGCCCACCTGAACCTGTGCGCCACGTGCGCGAGCGCCGTCGAGGCGCAGAAGGCGGCGCGAGCAGCCCTGCGGGCCAGCGGATCGGCCATCACGGCGCCGATGAACCTGCTCGGGCAGCTCTCCCAGATCCCGACCCGCGAGATCGATGTCAACCAGGTCGCGGCGCGCACCGACGAGTCGCCGCGCCCGCGAGGATTCTTCCGACGAGGCCGTTAGTGACCAACGAAGACCAGTGGGCCGACAAGGGCGCCATCATCCCGCCGCGCACCGAGGCCGCTCCGAAGCCGCCCCGGCACGCCCCGATCTCCCCGCAGACCACAGCGGTCTTCGGACGGCCCGACGGCGTCGGCGGCTCCTTCGACGAGGAGCCCGAGCGCCCGGCGCGCCCGCAGCCGACCGTTGCCGCGCCGGACCCGGTGCTCGCCGAGGCCTTCGGCCGCCCCGAGGGCGCCACCGACACCCTGGAACGCGATCCCGACGCCCGCTATGAGGAGCCGGAGGAGCCCGAGGCCCCCGCCGACCCGTGGCGCGACCCGGAGAGCCCGGCCCGACTCTCGGCGCCGGCCAAGGCCCGCCCCGACTCGGTCGACCCGGTCGAGCCCGGCCCCAAGCTCGGGGTGCGCGAGGTCCTCCTCGGCCACCGCATCGCCTGGCCCGCCCTGCTCACCCTCGGCGCCCTCGCCGTGACGATCGGCCTGCTCGGCGCCCTCGTCGGCGCCCTCATGTCGGGCACCGGTTCGTCCTCGCGGGGCGACACGGTCAGCCTGCCGGTCGACAAGGGCAAGGGCGACACCCCGCAGTCGTCGGTGGCCCGCGTCGCGAAAGCCGTGGAGAAGGCCGTCGTGTCGATCCGCGTGCGCAGCTCCGGCTCGATGGCCACCGGTTCCGGCGTGGTCGTCGACCCCAAGGGCTACATCGTCACCAACAACCACGTCGTGGCCTCCGGCGTCGACGACAAGTCGGCGGTCACCGAGGTCGTCTTCTTCGACCGCACCCGCGTCCCGGCGACCATCGTCGGCACCGATCCCAAGAGCGACCTCGCGGTCCTCAAGGTCGACAACGTCAAGAACCTCGCCGTCGCCGCACTCGGCGACTCGGACAAGCTCATCGTCGGCGAGGAGGTCATCGCCTTCGGATCGCCGCTGGGCCTGGACCGCACCGTGACCAGCGGCATCGTGAGCGCTACCCACCGTGCACTGGCGCTGCCGCCGTCGGACTCCGACGTCGAGGCGGTGATCGACGCGATCCAGACCGACGCCGCGATCAACCCCGGCAACTCCGGCGGTCCGCTCGTCGATTCGCAGGCGCGCGTCGTCGGCATCAACACGATGATCCAGACGACCAGCGGTGGCTCGATGGGCCTGGGCTTCGCGATCCCGATCAACTCGGTCCGCCCGATCGTCAAGACCCTCGTCGCGCACGGGAAGATCGTGCACCCGGCGATCGGCATCAACGCCGTCACCGTCCGCAACCAGAAGGTCATGGGCGCCGAGGTCCGCAACGTCGTCGCCGGCAGTGCCGCCGAGAAGGCCGGCATCCGCGAGAAGGACGTCATCACCAAGTTCAACGGCCGCACCATCGAGTCGTCCGACGAGCTGTCGGTGGCGGTCCGCACGTCCAAGGTCGGCGAGAAGACCGACTTCACGTACTGGCGCGACGGGCGCACCTTCAACGGCTCCATCACCCCGTCCGGCGACTAGGGGACACCCGTGTTCGCGAGCGTCGGCTGGGGCGAGATGTTGGTCTTGGTCGCGGCCGGCCTGATCATCCTCGGCCCGGAACGACTGCCCGGCGCCATCACGGCGACGATGGGCTGGGTCCGCAAGGCCCGCGACTACGTCAGCGGCGCGTCGGCCGAGCTTCGCGACGAGCTCGGCGGCGACTTCGAGGAGTTCCGCGAACCGCTGCAGCAGCTGAACGAGCTGCGCACCACCCGTCCGCGCGACCTGGTGACCAAGCACCTGCTGGGCGGGGACGACTCGCTGCTCGACCCGAAGACCTACACCGAAGCGCCGGACAACCGTCGCCCGGCGAAGCCCACCGACACCGCCGCCGCACGCCACGACGTCGAGGACTGGGACGCCACCTAGCTTCGAGCGGTGTCGATGCCCAGGCTCATGCCGGCCAGGCCGCGCTTCTGCACGGCCAGCTTGTCGGCGATTGCGCGCAGCGCCTTGCCCGCGGGGGAGTCGGGGGCCGACAGCACCACCGGCACGCCGGCGTCGCCGCCCTCGCGCACCGCGGTCTCCAGCGGCACCTGGCCCAACAGCCCGACGTCGGCGCCGATGGCGCGACTGAGCCGCTCGGCGACCCGCTCGCCGCCGCCCTCGCCGAACGGGTGCATGCGGCTGCCGTCCGGCAGTTCGAGCCACGACATGTTCTCCACGACGCCGAGCACCTTCTGCCGCGTCTGCAGGGCGATGGCCCCGGCGCGCTCGGCGACCTCGGCGGCCGCCTGCTGCGGCGTCGTCACCACGAGGATCTCGGCACCCGGGATCAGCTGGGCGATGGAGATCGCGACATCGCCGGTGCCCGGCGGGAGGTCGAGCAGCAGGATGTCCAGGTCGCCCCAGTAGACGTCGGCGAGGAACTGCTGCAACGCGCGGTGCAGCATCGGTCCGCGCCAGGTGACCGGAGTGTTGCCGTCGGTGAACTGGCCGATCGAGATGAACTTCACCTGGTGCGCGATGGGCGGCATGATCATCTGCTCGACCTGGGTCGGCTTCGCGTCGTTGCCGAGCATCCGGGGCACCGAGTGGCCGTAGATGTCGGCGTCGAGCACGCCGACCGACAGCCCGCGCGCGGCCAGGGCCGCGGCCAGGTTCACCGTCACGCTGGACTTGCCGACCCCGCCCTTGCCGGAGGCGACCGCGTAGACGCGGGTCAGCGATCCCGGCTGGGCGAAGGGGATGACCGGCTCGGCACGATCGCCGCGCAGTTTCTTGCGCAGCTCGGTGCGCTGCTCGTCGTCCATCACGTCGAGTCCGACGTTGATCGCGCCGACGCCGGGCACGTCGGCCACGGCGGCAGACACCCGGTCGCTGATCTCGGTGCGCATCGGACAGCCCGACGTGGTCAGGTAGACGACGACGTCGACGTCGCCGGCGTCGCCGATCTCGATCGACTTGACCATGCCGAGGTCGGTGATGGGCTTGCCGATCTCTGGGTCGTCGACCTTGCTCAGGGCCGCACGGATGGCTGACTCGGTGGGGGCCGCGGTACTCATGGCACCCAGCTTAGTCCCGTCTGCCGCGGGGCTTTCCGCGCCTGGTCAGCGCGCGCTCGGCCGCGCCGGGGCGGGTCGCCCGGGAGCGGGTGCGGGCCGGTCGGCACCGGGGGCCGCGACGCCGGGGCGCTGCCGCGGGGCACGCGGTGCGGCCGGTGCCTGCTGAGGGCCGCCGAGCTGCGGCGGCAGGCACACGACGAAGCACTCGGGCTTGCGCGCCTTGGGCTTGCGGTCGACGCGCTTGGGCAGGTCGTCGGCGGCGTCGCCGGTCGCCGGATCGGTCGCCTCGTCGCCGGCCAGCGGGTCGTCGGCATCGCCCCGGCGCCGGTCGCCGCGCCGCTTCTTGAGCTCATCGCCGACGGGGGTGGCGTGCATGTCCGGGATGCCCGCCGTCGGCATGACCCCGGTCGAGTAGGCCGCCGCCCAGGCCAGCACGTTCGCGACGTAGGCGTGCGAGTGGTTGTAGCGGTACACCGCGGCGACCTTGTTGTTGCCGGCCATGATGTCGCTCACGCCCGAGCACAGGTAGCGCCCGGCCGAGTAGGTGGCGTCGAAGATGTTGTGCGGGTCGGCCTTGCCGTCGCCGTTGGCGTCCGAGCCCCAGCTGGCCCACGTGCTCGGGATGAACTGCATTGGGCCCATGGCGCGCGCCCCGTTGCCCTGTGCGTCGAGGATGACGGCATTGCCGGCCAGGGTGCCGTCGAGCGCGGGGCCGTGAATCTGGCGGCGGGTGTTCCCGTATTCGTCGACGTTGCCGTTGCCGGCGTGCCCGGACTCGATCCGGCCGATGCCGGCGAGCAGGTACCAGGGGAGCTTGCAGGCGGCGTTCTCCGACGCGAGGCGCGTTTCGGCCAGCTTGTAGGCCTGCAGCACGACGCCGGGGATGCCCAGCGGGCCGTTCGGGATGCCCAGGGCGAGGCGGTACTGCGGGTTGATCATCGGATCGCCAGCCTTGGGCGGGGCGAACGCGGCAGCGGCGGCCGACTCCTCGATGGCGGCCAGTCCGGCCACCTGGGTCACGCTGGCGGCCTCCGGCGTCGTCGCGGCGGTCTTCTGCTCGCCGACGAGGCTGCTCGAGCTCGCGGCGCCCAAAACCAGTGCGCTGAGCGCGGTCGTGCCCACCCCGGCGGTCAGCACGCGTGCGGCTCGGCGCGAACGCGGGCGCGTCGGCCCCTGCGCGCGGCGCCAAAACGCAATGCCACTCATCTGAATCTCACCCCGTTGTGTCTCTCCCCGACAAGGTGTGTCCTACACCACTCCACAGCATAAACGACGTGCTAAATGCACGTATAGAGACCCGTGATTACGAAGTGGCAGCAGATTCGGGTGTGGCGTCGGGGTCCTCGTCGGCCTTGGCGCCCAGGCGTTCGACCAGTTCGTCCAGCAGGTCGTCGAGCTCTTTGCGCAGATAGTCGCGCGTCACCGTGTCGCCGACGGCCAGGCGCACCGACGCCAACTCGCGGGCGAGGAACTCGGTGTCCGCCTTGGTCTCCGCCGCGCGCACCCGGTCCTCCTCGAGGGCGACGCGGTCGCGGTTCTCCTGCCGGTTCTGGGCCAGCAGGATCAACGGCGCCGCGTAGGCGGCCTGCGTCGAGAAGGCCAGGTTCAGCAGGATGAACGGATACGGGTCCCAGTGGTGGAAGAAGCTGACCAGGTTCAGGACGATCCACACCACGACGATGACCGTCTGGATCGCCAGGTAGCGCCCGGTGCCCAGGAAGCGGGCCAGCCGCTCGCTGTAGACCCCGACGACATCGGCGTCGAGGGTGAAGAACCGCGGCCGCCGACGGTCCGACGGCTGGTCCAGCCGCCTGCTCTTGTTGCTCATCGACCGCCCCCGGCCGCCACGTTGATCGGTTCATCGCCCTCGGGCTCGGTCTCGCGCCAGTCGTCGGGCAGGATCTCGTCGAGCAGGTCGTCGACGCTGACCGCGCCCAGCAGGTGCCCGTCCTCGTCGACGACGGGACCGCAGACCAGGTTGTAGGTCGCGAAGTAGCGCGTCACCGTCTCCACCGAGTCCTCCGGGCGCAGGTGGCCCAGGTCGGTGTCGAGGAGATCGCCGACGAGGGTGGCCGGGGGATTGCGCAGCAGCACCTGCAGGTGCACGCAGCCGAGGTACTTGCCGGTCGGCGTCTGCGTCGGCGGGCGCACGACGAACACGATGCTGGCCGCCGCGGGGGTGATCTCCGGGTCGCGGGCACGGGCCAACGCTTCGGACACGGTCGTCGCGGCGGTGACGATGAGCGGCTCGGGCGTCATCATGCCGCCCGCGGTGTCGGGGGAGTGGACGAGCAGTCGGCGGACTGGCTCGGACTCCTCCGGCGCCATCAGCGACAGCAGTCGTTCCGCCTCGCCGGGCGGCAGTTCGCCGACGAGGTCGGCGACGTCGTCGGGCTCCATGGCACCCAGGACGTTGCGGGCGCGGCCGGTGCCCATCACCGCGATCAGTGACTGGGCGTCGTCGCTGGGCAGCTCCTGCAGGATGTCGGCCAGGCGCTCCTCGTCGAGGGCGGCGGCGATCTCCTCGCGGCGCTTGGGCGGCAGCTCGCGCAGCACGTTGGCGGCGTCGGCCGGGCGCATGCCGTCGAGCTGCATCATGATGGCCGCGACGCCCTGGCCGGGCAGGTTGAGGGCGGTCTGCGTCAGCCCGTGCACGTGGGCCCAGTCGACGACGTGGATCTCGCCCCGGCGGGCCAGTCGCAGCCGGCTGGGCCGCACGGCGACGCGGGTGACGAGCCAGTCGCGGGTCCGGCCCTGCTCGATGCCGAGGTCGACGACGGTGAAGTCCTCGTCGGCCCAATCGGCCAGGTCGGGGTCGGTGACGCGCACGCGGCTGTCCATCACCTGGCCGACGGCGAGCGCTTCGCCGGGGCGCAGGTCCAGCTTGCGCATGCTGATGGTTCCGGTGTTCAGGGTGACCTTGTGCGAGTCGACGCCGGTGACGCGCAAGATGGGCACGAAGATGCGCCGACGGGTCGTCAGCTCGACCGCCAGGCCCAGGACGCGCGGCGGCAGGCCGGACAGTCGGATGGCGATCACGACGTCGCGGACACGGCCGATCGATTCACCGTCGGGACCGAGGACGGCGAGCCCTACTAGTCTGGCTATGAAGACCTTGCTCACCGACATACCCCAAGCCTAGTGGCCCGGTGCGCGAAGAAAGGGCAACGCCATGCAGCCGCAACAACCTGGTCGTCCGGCGACCCCCGGATTGCCGACTCCGCCGTCGGGTTGGCCGATCGGTTCCTATCCGACGTACGCACAGGCGCAGAAGGCGGTGGACTTCCTCGCCGACGAGGGCTTCCCCGTCCAGAACGTCACCATCGTCGGCGTCGACCTCATGCAGGTCGAGCGCGTCACCGGTCGCCTGACCTGGGGCCGCGTCATCATGCAGGGCATCGGCGGCGGCGCCATGCTCGGCCTGATGTTCGGCCTCCTGGCCTCGATCGTCGTGCAGCCCGCGGTCACCGCGCTGTTCCTCGGCGTCGTCGGCGGCATCCTGTTCGGCCTCGTGTCGTCGGCGATCCCATACGCCATGATGCGCGGCCAGCGCGACTTCGCGTCGACGATGCAGCTGGTCGCCGGCCGCTACGACGTGCTGTGCGATCCC
The DNA here is from genome assembly GCF_047602025.1 of Gordonia sp. (in: high G+C Gram-positive bacteria). GTDB lineage: Bacteria > Actinomycetota > Actinomycetes > Mycobacteriales > Mycobacteriaceae > Gordonia. The sequence continues at coordinate 997,409 of NZ_JASGII010000001.1, forward strand.
ACGACAGCCGAGCGCGGCCGCGATATGCTGACCCGGCTCTCGCTCTAGGCAGAGGAGTCACGCTGAACACGCGCCGCTTCGCGCTTCCCGTCGTCTTCGCCGCGGCGCTGCCGTTGGCGGCCTGTGGCGGGGGAGTCGCCGCCGACACCATCACCGCCTACGTGCCGGGCAACGACGCCTCCGCGATCGAGGCCGTCGCACCCGGCTGTTCGACCGGCGGCGACAAGATCTCGGTCGTTCGGCTGCCCAAGGATGCCGACGGCCAGCGCCTGCAACTCGCGCGCCGCCTGGCGGGCAACGACTCGTCGGTCGACATCTTCACGATGGACGTCACCTGGACCGCCGAGTTCGCCGACGCCGGGTGGGCCGCCCGCGTGCCCGACGATCTGGCGGCGACCCTGCAGCGCACGACCCTGGGCGGGCCGCTGCGCACCGCGCAGTGGCAGACCGGCGATGACGCGGCGAAGCGGCTCTACGGCGTTCCGACGTGGACCAACACGCAGCTGCTCTGGTACCGGCCGGACCTGCTGCGCCAATTCGTCAAGCGGGGCACCCCGCCGAGCACCTGGGAGCAGCTCCTCGCCGACAACGAGGAGGTGCGCACCGGGGTCATCGCCGAGAACGCCACGCTGCCGTCGCACCTGCGCAAGCCGATCCCGAGCTACATCATGGTCCAGGGCGCGCAGTACGAGGGCCTGGTCGTCTGGTTCAACTCGGTGCTCGCCAGCGCCGGCGGATCGGTGCTCGACCCGGCCGACCCGACCCGCGTCACGCTGAACGACACCCCCGAGCACCGGGCGGCGACGGTCCGCGCGCTGCAGGTCCTCAAGTCGGTCGCGACCGCCCCCGGGGCGGATCCGTCGCTGTCGAACAACACCGAGGACCCGGCACGGCTCGGGATGGAGCGCGGACAGGCGACCTTCGAGCTGAACTGGCCGTACGTGTACTCGTCGATGCGCTCCAACGCGGCGACCGCCACCGATGCCAACCAGCAGGTGCCGTTCTTCCCGGAGATGGCCGAGTTCGCCGACGTCTTCGCCGCCGACGCGGCCGAGCCCACCGCCGACGACCTCGCCCGTGCCAACCGCGCGTTGGCACAGCGCTTCGCCTTCGCGCCCTACCCGGGGGTGACCGCGGGGCTGCCGGCGCGCTCGACGCTGGGCGGGATGAACCTGGCAGTGTCGACGCGGTCGACCAAGGCCGAGCGCGCCTGGCGGGCGGTACGGTGCCTCACCAGTGTCGACGCGCAGCGCAAGTACGCCCTGCACTCGTCGCACGCGCCGACCATCGCGTCGATCTACGACGAGCCGGCGTTCCGCGCCGCCTTCCCGATGGGCGATGTGCTGCGCGAGCAGTTCGGCGACGGCCGCGCCGCGGTGCGCCCGGCGACCCCGGCCTACTCGACGCTGTCGACGATGCTGGCCGCCAAGTTGCACCCGGTGGGCGCGTGGGACCCGGAGCGGCTCGTCGACCAGCTCGCCGACGCCGTGCACAAGGCGCTCGCGGGTGAGGGGTTGGTCCCGTGAACGACCGTCGGCTCGCCTACCTGCTGATCACGCCCGCCGCACTGCTGATGGCCCTGGTCACCGCCTACCCGGTCGGATACGCGCTCTGGCTCTCGCTCAACAAGGTGTCGCTCACCGCGCCGGGCCGCAGTGAATTCGTCGGCCTCGGCAACTACGCCACCGTCCTGGGCGACCGCTACTGGTGGAGTGCGCTCGCGGTGACGCTGCTCATCACCGTCGTGTCGGTCGTCCTGGAGTTGGTCCTCGGGCTCGCCATCGCGATGGTCATGCACCGGACGATCGTCGGCAAGGGCACGATCCGCACGATGGTGCTCATCCCGTACGGCGTCGTCACCGTCGTCGCGGCGATGTCCTGGTACTACGCGTGGACGCCCGGCACCGGCTATCTGGCCAACCTGCTGCCCGACGGTTCCGCGCCGCTGACCCACCAGCTGCCGTCGCTCGCGATCATCGTGCTGGCCGAGGTGTGGAAGACGACACCGTTCATGGCGCTGCTGCTGCTCGCCGGCCTGGCCCTGGTGCCCGACGACCTGCTGCGCGCCGCCCAGATCGACGGCGCCGGCGCCTGGACGCGGCTGTGGCGGATCACGCTGCCGCTGATGAAGCCGGCGATCCTGGTCGCCCTGCTGTTCCGCACGCTGGACGCCTTCCGCATCTTCGACAACATCTATGTGCTGACCAAGGGCGCGAACGGCACCGGCTCGGTATCGATCCTCGGTTATGACAACCTGTTCAAGGCGTTCAACCTGGGCACCGGATCGGCGATCAGCGTGCTCGTGTTCGTCTGCGTCGCCATCATCGCGGCGCTGTTCATCAAGGGTTTCGGCGCGTCGGCGCCCGGCGCCGAGCCGGAGGGGCGCTAGATGCTGACGGACAAGCGCAAACTCACCTGGACGGCGATCAACACCCTCGTCGTGCTCTACGCGATGATCCCGATGCTGTGGATCCTGAGCCTGTCGTTCAAGTCGAATCCCACGGACGGCAAGCTCATCCCGGTGAACCCGACGCTGGCCAACTACCGGGAGGCGTTCGCCTACCGCGGCTTCACCAGCGCGCTGGTCAACTCGATCGGCGTCGGCATCATCACGACCGTGATCGCGGTGGTCATCGGGACCATGGCCGCCTACGCGATCGCCCGGCTGGACTTCCGCGGCAAGAAGCTCCTCGTCGGCGCGACCCTGCTCATCGCGATGTTCCCGCAGATCTCCCTGGTCACCCCGCTGTTCAACATCGAGCGCCGCCTCGGGCTGTTCGACACCTGGCCGGGCCTGATCCTGCCGTACATCACCTTCGCGCTGCCGCTGGCGATCTACACCCTCTCGGCGTTCTTCCGCGAGATCCCGTGGGACCTGGAGAAGGCCGCCAAGCTCGACGGCGCCACCAGCGCCCAGGCGTTCCGCCGGGTGATCGTTCCGCTCGCCGCTCCCGGCGTCGTCACCGCGGCGATCCTCGTTTTCATCTTCTCGTGGAACGAGTTGCTGCTGGCGCTCTCGCTCACGTCGAGCGACCGGGCGATCACCGCACCGGTGGCGATCACCAATTTCACGGGTGTCTCGGAGTTCACCGAGCCGACCGGTCAGATCGCCGCGGCGGCGGTCGTGATCACCATTCCGATCATCGTGTTCGTCCTCATCTTCCAACGTCGAATCGTCGCCGGGTTGACCTCCGGCGCGGTGAAGGGATAGCCCATGGCCGAGATCGTTGCCGACGGCATCACCAAGAGCTATCCGGACGGCTCGGTGGCCGTCCAGGAGCTGAACCTGACCATCGCCGACGGCGAGTTCCTCATCCTCGTCGGGCCGTCGGGCTGCGGGAAGTCGACGACGCTGAACATGATCGCCGGACTGGAGGACATCACCTCCGGTGAGCTGCGCATCGACGGACGACGGGTCAACGAGATGCAGCCGCGCGAACGCGACATCGCCATGGTGTTCCAGAACTACGCGCTGTACCCGCACATGACCGTGCGCCAGAACATCGAGTTCCCGCTCACGCTGGCCAAGCCGAAGCCGAGCCGTGCCCAGCTCGACGCCAAGGTGGCCGAGGTGTCGGCGATCCTCGGCCTCGACGACTACCTGGACCGCAAGCCCGCCCAACTCTCCGGCGGTCAGCGCCAGCGCGTCGCGATGGGGCGGGCGATCGTCCGCTCGCCGAAGGCGTTCCTGATGGACGAGCCGCTGTCGAACCTCGACGCGAAGCTGCGCGGCGCCATGCGGATCGAAATCGCCCGGCTGCAGGCCCGGTTGGGCACCACCACCGTGTACGTGACGCACGACCAGACCGAGGCGATGACCCTCGGCGACCGGGTCGTCGTGATGCGCGACGGGTTCGTCCAGCAGGTCGGGGCCCCGGCCGAGCTGTACCGGTCGCCGGCGAACCTCTTCGTCGCCGGGTTCATCGGCTCCCCGGCGATGAACCTCGTGCCCGGCCGACTGACCGCCGACGGCGTGGAGACCGCGCTGGGCACCGTGCAGATCGAGAACGCGCGCCACGTCGAGACCGAGGCGGTGCGCGCGCACAGCGATGGATCGGTGGTCGTGGGCCTGCGCCCCGAGCACCTGCGCGACCCGGCGGCGGGACCGGTGCAGCAGGAGATCGTCGCCGACGTCGACGTCCTCGAGTCGCTCGGCTCGGACAACTTCGCCCATCTGACGGTGCCCGGCGGCGAATTGATCGCCCGGCTCTCACCGGAGTCGCGAATCGCCCGCGGTACCCGCGCGGTACTCGGTTTCGACGCCGCCGACGTGCTCGTGTTCGACGCCAAGAGCGGCGTCAACCTCTCCCGATGAGCGACTGGTCGTCGGATGCGGTGGCCGACCATGTCGGCGCTGCGCTGGGCCTGACCCCGCAGCGCGCCTCGGTCACCTTCCTCGGCGCCGAGCCGATCGACGTGCTGCGCTTCGCCGACCCGGTGGCCCGCCAGCTCGTCTACGTGACGGCCGGCGCCTCCCGACGGCCGATGGCCGACCCCGGCGATCTCAACCCCGACCCGGTGCGCGGTCCGCGCGCCGAACTGGTGCTGCGCCTCGCGCCGCGCGGCGAGGTCCAGTTGCGCAACCTCCACCGCGCGCTGGCGATGCTCGCCGCCACGCCGATGGTCGAGGGACTGATCCTCGTCGACGACGCCCTCGTCGACCTCGGTGCGCCGCTGTGGGACGGCTCGCCGTTCACCGCGGTGCTGCTGGCGGACGACGACCTGGAGCCACTGGTGCTGCCGGAGCCGGCCGAGGCGGTGCGCTTCCTGCGCGCGGTCCCGGTCACGGCGAACGAAGCGGCCTGGGTGCGCCTCAAGGGCGCCCCGGCGCTGCGCGAGGCCTGGGTGGAGGCCGGTATCGATCCACTCGACCCGGAACGGGTCGCCGCGACCCTGGGCTAGGAGGGTGCGGTCGTCGCGAGGACGTAGACCCAGCCGAGCCCGCCCGAGCGCAGCGGGACCTGCGTGCGGGCGTAGTCGTCGACCTCGTACTCGTCGGCGGCGGCCAACTCGGCGTCGGTGACCAGGAAGGTCGTGCCCTCGACGGCGTCGTCGGGCGATCCGGGCACGAGGACCGGATGGCGGTCGCTGCCGCTGCGCTCGATCACCATCGGGTCGGTGATGGTCAGCATCTCGCTGCGGAACCCGACGATCGCGTCGGCCTCGCCGGGCAGGAGCCGCCCGAAGGTCGCCTCCTGCACCTGCGGCAGCTGCAGGGTGCCGTAGGAGAACAGCTTATGCACGGCTACAACCAGCCGTGCTTGCGGAAGTTGCGCCACAGCAGGAAGCAGACCGTCACCATCAGGCCGAGGATGATGAAGTAGCCGTACCGCCAATGCAGCTCGGGCATGTTGTCGAAGTTCATCCCGTAGATGCCGGCGATCATCGTGGGTGCGGCGATGAGCGCGGCCCACGCGGTGATCTTGCGCATGTCGGTGTTCTGCTGGATGCCGATCTTCGCCGCGGCGGCGTCCAGCATCGACGACAGCAGCATGTCGTAGTCGTTGATGCGCTCGGTGACGGTTGTGAGGTGGTCGGAGACGTCGCGCAGGTAGTTGCGCACCTCCGCCGGGAGCCAGGGGTTTGGCTCGACCAGGCGCTTGAGCGGCCCGACGAGCGGGGTGGCGGCCCGGCGGAACTCGATGACTTCGCGCTTGAGCAGGTACACCGGGTCGATGTGGACGTCTGAGCCGCTGAACACGTCGGCCTCGAGCTCGGCGATGTCGGTGTCGAGCTCGTCGGCCACGTCCACGTAGCTGTCGACGACGTGGTCGGCGACGGCGTGCAGCACGACCGCCGGTCCCAGTGCGAGGATCTTCGGCTGCTGCTCGAGCGCTTCCCGGATCGAGTGCAGCTCGGTGTGGTCGCCGTGCCGGACGGTGACCACGTAGTCCGGTTCGCCGAACATCATGATCTCGCCGGTCGTCACGACCTCGGCGGTCTCGGCGATCGAATCGTGGTCGACGTACGCGACGGTGCGCATCACCATGAACATGGTGTGGTCGTAGAACTCGAGTTTGGGCCGCTGATGGGCGTGCACGACGTCCTCGACGGCCAACGGGTGAAGTCCGAACACCTTCGCGACGTCGGTCATCTGGGCGTCGTCGGGGGCATGCAGGCCCAGCCAGACCCAGCCCTTGCCGGTCTTGCGGACATGGGCCAACGCCTCGGCGTAGGTGTACGGATGGGGATCGCGGACCCCGTCCACATAGACGGCGCAGTCGACGACCGGGTCAGCAGGCACGTCTGCAGATCCTAGGTCATTGCTACGGTGAGGGCATGGCCAGATGGGTAGTGCTGATCGCCGTGCTGTGCGGCGCGTTGACCGGATGCGCGGACGGGCCGGATCCGGTGCGCATCGGCGCCTCGCCGGATCCCCAGATGCAGATGGCCGCGGTGCTGTACCGGGGCGCGCTGCGCGCCCAGGGAATCGCCGTCGAGGAACCGGTGCGGATCGCCGGCGAGCAGGCCCAACTCGACGCGATGAGCGCCGACGACCTGGATCTGTTCCCGTCGACGGTGCCGCTCCTGCTGCGCCTCGTCGTGCCCGCGGGCGGGACCGCGGCGCTGCCGAAGCCGGCGGCCACCGAGTTCGGCGACGCCGACTACACGCTCCTGAGCCGGTCGCTGCCGGCCGGTGTCGCGGTCGGAGATCCGATGTCGGGGGAACAGCTGGTGCCGGTGTACCGCAGTGCACGGTGGGACCGGCAAGACCTCAAGGCGATGAACAAGGTCGTCGGCGAGTTGACGATGCCGGATCTGGCCGACCTGATGCGGCAATGGCAGGCCGGGAAAGACCAAGCCGCGCTGGTGAGCGATTGGCTCACCCAGCACGGCTTGGCGTAAGGCTCGGGTCTCGCGGCTAGTTGCTCGAGAACCGCTTCATCATGCTGCCGGTGACCTTGGCGGCGATGCCCTGGTAGCCGGAGGCGACTAGGCGGACCCACAGGTCCAGGGCCTTGGCGTCGTTGCCGACCAGCACGCGCGCCCGATTCTTCTCCACACCGCGCAGGATGATGTCGGCGGCCCTGTCCGGGCTCATCCGCAGCAGGTACTTGTCGAAGGCCTCGATCAGGCCGCGGTCCTCGGTATCACCCGACATGGTGGCGTTCTGTGCGATCGCGGTCTTGACGCCGCCCGGGTGCACGCAGGTGACCTTGACCGGGTGCTTGTTGACGATCATTTCCTGGTTGAGCGCCTCGGTGAAGCCGCGCACGGCGAACTTGGCCGAGTTGTAGGCCGATTGTCCGGGCTCGGAGAGCAGGCCGAACAGCGACGAGGTGTTGACGATGTGGCCGTCGCCCGAGGCGATGATGTGGGGCAGGAAGGCCTTGGTGCCGTTGACGACGCCCCAGAAGTCGACGTCCATGACCCGGTCGATGTCCTTGAACTCCATCGTCTCGACGTCGCCGTGGTGGGCGATGCCCGCGTTGTTGAAGATGGCGTTGACGCCGCCGAAGTGCTTGGCGACGGTCTCCGCGTACTCGAGTACTGCTTCGCGCTCGGCGACGTTGAGGAGCTGGGAGTGCACGTCGGCGCCGGTGGCCTTGACCAGGCGCTCGGTCTCGGCCAGGCCGTCGGGGTCGACATCACTGATGGCGACCTTCGCGCCGCGTTGCCCGAGCTTGACTGCCAGCTCGCGGCCCATGCCGGAGGCGGCCCCGGTGACGACGACTACTTTGTTGCGGAAATCCTTCATAGCGACACTGTACCGCCGACCCCGTATTCGGCCGAGAGGCGCTAGGACGTCGCCGGGGCGTCGACCTTCGGCCCGAAGGCGGTGTCGATGATCTCCTGCTGCTCGACGGCGTGCACCTTGCTCGACCCCGACGACGGGGCCGACATGGCGCGGCGCGAGATGCGGCGCATGCCGGTGAGGATGTCCGGCAGCATCTCCGGGAGCCACAGTCCCAGGAACGGCCACGGGCCCTGGTTGGCCGGCTCCTCCTGGACCCACACGAAGTCCTCGGCGTTCGGGTACTGCTCCAGCGTCATCCGCATCCGGCGGTAGGGGACCGGGTACAGCTGCTCGATGCGCACGATGGCGACATCGTCGCGGCCGTCCTTCTCCCGGCGCGCGGCGAGCTCGTAGTAGAGCTTGCCGCTGACCAGCAGGACGCGCTTGACCTTCGCCCGGTCGCCGCCGCCGGCCGCGAAGGCCGGGTCGTCGAGGACCGAGAGGAACTTGGAGTCGGTGAAGTCCGACACCGGGCTGACCGCGGCCTTGTTGCGCAGCATGGACTTCGGGGTGAAGACGACCAGCGGCCGCTCGATGCCGTCGAGGGCGTGGCGGCGCAGCAGGTGGAAGTAGCTGGCCGGCGTCGACGGCAGGGCGACGGTCATCGACCCCTCGGCGCACAGCTGCAGAAAGCGCTCGATGCGTCCGGAGGTGTGGTCCGGGCCCTGGCCCTCGTGGCCGTGCGGCAGGAGCATGACGACGCCGGAGGTCTGGCCCCACTTGGCCTCGCCGGAGCTGATGAACTCGTCGACGATGGACTGGGCGCCGTTGACGAAGTCGCCGAACTGGCCCTCCCACAGGACGAGGGCGTCGGGGTCGCCGACGGAGTACCCGTACTCGAAGCCGACGACGGCGAACTCCGACAGCGGCGAGTCGTAGACCATGAACCGACCCGGGTGCTCGGCATCCTCACCGGGGATGTGGTTCAGCGGCGTGTACTCCGAGCCGTTCTTGCGGTCGATCAGCACCGAGTGGCGCTGGGTGAAGGTGCCGCGTCGCGAATCCTGGCCGGACAGTCGGACGGTGCGGCCCTCGAGGACCAGCGAGCCGAAGGCCAGCAGCTCGGCGAAGGCCCAGTCGATGCCGCCCTCGCGCGAGGACTGCTGGCGGCGCTTGAGCACCGGCAGCACGCGCGGGTGCGGGGTGAAGCCGTCGGGCAGTGTCATGAAGGCGTCGCCGATCCGCGCGAGCGCCTGCGCGGAGACGGCGGTGACGAGCTTGGCCGGCAGCGTCTGCTCGGCCTCCACCGACGGACTGGGCTCGGGGGTGTACCGGTCGAGTTCCTTGACCTCGTTGAAGACGCGCTCGAGCTGGCCCTGGTAGTCGCGCAGGGCGTCCTCGGCCTCCTTGGTGGAGATGTCGCCACGGCCGATCAGCGCCTCGGTGTAGGACTTGCGGACGCCGCGCATCGTGTCGATGACGTCGTACATCGCCGGCTGCGTCATCGAGGGGTCGTCGCCCTCGTTGTGGCCGCGGCGGCGGTAGCAGACCATGTCGATGACGACGTCCTTCTGGAACGCCTGGCGGTAGTCGACGGCGAGCTTGGCGGCCCACACACAGGCCTCCGGGTCGTCGCCGTTGACGTGCAGGATCGGCGCGCCGATCATCTTGGCGACGTCGGTGCAGTACTCCGTCGAACGCGAGTACTCCGGCGCGGTCGTGAAGCCGACCTGGTTGTTGACGACGATGTGCACCGTGCCGCCGACGGCGTAGCCGGGCAGCATCGCCAGGTTCAGGGTCTCGGCGACGACGCCCTGGCCGGCGAAGGCCGCGTCGCCGTGCAGCATCAGCGGCAGGACCGGGAAGTCGCCGGCGCTGTCGCCGAGGAGGTCCTGCTTGGCGCGGACGAGGCCCTCGAGCACCGGGTCGACGGCTTCGAGGTGGCTGGGGTTGGCGGTCAGCGAGACGGTGATCTCGTTGTCGCCGAACATCTGGTAGTACTTGCCCTCCGCGCCGAGGTGGTACTTCACGTCGCCCGAACCGTGCGACTGCGACGGGTCCTGGTTGCCCTCGAACTCGGTGAAGATCTTCGAGTAGGGCTTGCCGACGATGTTGGCGAGCACGTTGAGGCGGCCGCGGTGCGGCATGCCGATGACGACCTCGTGCAGCTCGTGCTCGGCGCTCTGGTCGATGACCGCGTCCATCATCGGGATCACCGACTCGGCGCCCTCGAGGGAGAAGCGCTTCTGGCCGACGTACTTGGTGGCCAGGAAGGTCTCGAAGGCCTCGGCGGCGTTCAGCTTGCTGACGATGTACTTCTGCTCGGCCACCGGCGGCTTGACGTGCTTGATTTCGACCCGCTCCTGCAGCCAGCGCTGCTGCTCGGGTTCGAGGATGTGCGTGTACTCCACGCCGACGTGGCGACAGTAGGCGTCGCGCAGCACCGACAGGACGTCGCGCAGCTTCATCCGCTCCTGACCGTGGAAGCCGCCGACGCGGAACGTCCGGTCCAGGTCCCACAGCGTGAGGCCATAGGTCTCGATGCGCAGATCGGGGTGGGCGATGCGGGCGTCGCTGTCCATCATCAGCGGGTCGATGTCGGCCATCAGGTGGCCACGACTGCGGTACGCGGCGATCAGCTCGAGCACGCGGGTCGACTTGTCGACGAGCCCCGGGGGCACGTCCTGGCGCCAACGGATCGGCTCGTACGGGATGTGCAGCGCGGTGAAGATCTCGTCCCAGAAGCCGTCGTCGAGCAGCAGCTGGTGGACCTTGCGCAGGAAGTCGCCGGACTCGGCGCCCTGGATGATGCGGTGGTCGTACGTCGACGTCAGGGTCATCAGCTTGCCGACGCCGAGCTCGGCGATCTGCTCCTCGGAGGCGCCCTGGAACTCGGCCGGGTACTCCATCGCGCCGGCGCCGATGATCGCGCCCTGGCCGGGCATCAGGCGCGGCACCGAGTGCACGGTGCCGATCGTGCCGGGGTTGGTCAGCGAGATCGTCACGCCGGAGAAGTCCTCGGCGGTCAGGCCGCCCTCGCGGGCCTTGCGGATGATGTCCTCGTACGCCATCCAGAACTCGAAGAAGTCCTTCGACTCGCACTCCTTGATGGCGGCGACGACCAGCGCGCGGTTCCCGTCCTTGCCGGGCAGGTCGATCGCCAGGCCGAGGTTGGTGTGCGCGGGGGAGACGACGGTCGGCTTCTTGTCGACCTCGGCGAAGTGGCTGTTCATGTTCGGGAACGACTTGATCGCCTGGACCAGGGCGTACCCGAGGATGTGGGTGAAGGAGACCTTGCCGCCGCGGGTGCGGGCCAGGTGGTTGTTCACGACGATGCGGTTGTCGATCATCGCCTTCACCGGCACCGCGCGCACACTCGTCGCGGTCGGCACGGTGAGCGAGGCCGACATGTTCTTGGCGACGGCGGCCGACGCGCCGCGCAGGACCTTCGACGTCTCGGTCGGCTCGGCCTCGGGCTCCGGCTCGACGATCGGGGGAGTGCCGCCGGATCCGTCGCGGTTGGTCACGCCCACGCCCGAGGCGGCCTTCGTGGCCGGTGCCTCGGCGACCGGGGCGGGGTTCGGCGCGGGCTTGGCCGGCTCGGCGTCGAGGGTCACCGCGTTCGCGGTCTGCAGGTCGTCGGCGGGGCCGGCGGACTTGGCGGCCGCAGCCGGGGCGGGCGCCGCGGTGGCCTTCTTGCCGGCCGGCGCGGCGGCACCGTTCTGCGACGGCTGGTAGTCCTTGAGCACCTCGCGCCAACTCGGGTCCACCGAATTCGGGTCCTTCAGATACTGCTGGTACATCTCCTCGACCAGCCAGGTGTTCTGCCCGTAATCAGATGCCGGGGTGCTCACAGCGGTAAATCGCCTCAATTCCCTTTCGGGGAGCGGCCGCAGGGGTGGGGGCCGCACCGGAACGTGTCACATGCTCGTCGAGGGGCCCGAACTGCTCACTGTGGTGCGCCGATCACGCCCTCCAAGGGCATGCTACGCGTGCCGCGGCGCGCGTGTGCCGCGAGTGTCCGAGCCGGTCAGCGCGGCGTGTCGAGGCGGGGCGCCGCAGCGGGCAGCGACGGCTCGTCGGCGAGCCCGCCGTCGATGATCAGCGACTCCGGGAAGCGCCGCGGCGCGGGGCCGAAGGCGTTGCGGCTGTTCTCGATGATCTTCTTGCCCAGCGCCCGGTTTCCGACCGCGCCGACGCCCGCGCCGATGCCCGCGGGCAGCAGTTTGCCCATGATCATCGGGGCGCGCTTGATGGTGAACCGGCGCATGACCTTGTTCAGCATCTTCTGGTTGAACGCGGAGAGGTTCGCGCCCGGAATCGGGATGGCGCTCGACGAGAGGCGGCGGATCGCGGTGGCCCGCCCGCCGCCGACCAGGCGGCCGAGGGCGGTGATGCCCTCCTCGCCGAGGGCGACCGACAGGACGAGCGACTCGCGGCGCTGCTGATCGGCCGGATCAACCCCGTGCACCTCGGCGACGGCCAACGCCAGGAGCGCCGATGCCTCGAGGAAGAACAGCGTCTCACCCGCGACGGCGCCGAGGGCCGCCACGGTGCCGACGCCGGGGAACGCCGCCGTCGCGCCGACGGCGCCACCGGAGCCGGTCACGGCGAGCAGGAACTGCTTCTCCAGCCGCTCGATGATCTGCTCGGGCGACTCGTCGGGGTGGGCCGCCCGGATCTTGTTGACGTACTTGGCCACCGCGGGCGCCTGGAGGCGCTGGGCCTTGCGCAGGACCTTGTCGGCCGCGCCGACCGCGTGCGCGGGCGGCTGCGGGTGCTCGACGGTGCCGTCGATCGGCGGGTTGTGCTCAGCCATCGGTGGGTACCCCATTCTCTTTCGGGACGGTCTCGTCGGGTCGCGGCGGCGGCGGTGGTGTGCCGTCGCCGAAGGGTCGCCCGCCGAGTTGTTCGCGGTGGTGGGCGGTGCGCCACCCCCGCAGGTCTGGGCCGTCGGGCACGATGCCCGTCGGGTTGATGTCGGTGTGCACCAGGTAGTAGTGCTGCTTGATCTGGGTGAAGTCGACGGTGTCGCCGAATCCGGGGGTCTGGAACAGGTCGCGCGCGTAGGCCCACAGCGCGGGCATCTGGGCGAGCAGGTTTCGGTTGGTCTTGAAGTGGCCGTGGTAGACCGCGTCGAATCGCACCAGGGTGGTGAACAGTCGCACGTCGGCCTCGGTGATGGTGTCGCCGACGAGGTAGCGCTGGGTCGCGAGGCGCTCATCGAGCTCGTCGAGACGGCTGAACAACCGCGCGAAGGCCTTGTCATAGGCCTCCTGGCTGCCGGCGAACCCGCAGCGGTAGACACCGTTGTTGACATCGCGGAACACGACGTCGTTGATCTCGTCGATCTCGGCGCGCAGCGCCTCGGGGTAGAGCTGCGGGGCGCCGTCACGGTGGAAGTTGGTCCACTGCGTCGAGAAGTCCAGGGTCATCTGCGCGTAGTCGTTGGTGACGACGGCCCCGTCGCGCTCGTCGACGATGGCCGGCACGGTGATGCCCTTCGGGTAGCCGGGGAAGCGCTTCTCGTACGCGTCCTTGAGTCGCGGGATGCGCAGCACCGGGTCGACGCCGCCGGGGTCGAGGTCGAAGGTCCAGGAGTCGGCGTCGTGGGTCGGTCCGCACAGGCCGAGCGAGATCGCGTCCTCCAGGCCCAGGAGCCGGCGCACGATGAGGGTGCGGTTCGCCCACGGGCAGGCGCGCGCCGCGACGAGGCGGTAGCGCCCCGCCTCAACCGGGTAGCCGTCGGAGCCATCGGCGGTTATGCGCGTGTCGATGTAGCGGGTGTCGCGGACGAACTCCCGCCCGGGTTCCACATAGGTGCCCTGCGTGCCCATCGCGCCTCCTTCCGCTGTCCGATTCGGCGTAACACCATGCCAACGTCTCAGATCGCGCCAACGATTCCCGCCGCCGCTGTGACGGCGCACACACTTCAGGCTAGTCGGGCACGACTGTTGACGGCGCCGGCGGCCGGGCATATATTCCAACCGGAATATTCGGACCGGAGTAATTCGGACATGTCGACGGAGCGAGACCGGTGCCCAGTACGAGCGCGCGCGGCCAGAAGCCGCTGGACCTGTTGGTCCTGAGCATGCTCTTCGAACGCCCGATGCACCCCTACGAGATGGTGCAGCTGGCGGCCAAGCGTCACTACGACCGCCTGGTGAAACTGCGCACGACGTCGATCTACCACGTGGTCGCCCGGCTGGGCGAGCGCGGCTTGATCGCGGTGCACGAGGTCGAGCGCGAGGGCAACCGGCCCGAGCGCACGGTCTACGAGCTCACCGACGCCGGTCGGGCCGCACATCGCGCGGCGCTCGAGGCGTTGTTGGCCGACGTGCCGACCGAGTACCCGCAGCTGTACCTCGCGCTGGCGCAGGCCCATGAACTACCGCTGGCGGACGCGGCGGCGCTGCTGCGCCGGCGCCGGGCCGCCATGGTCGACCAACTCGCGCGCGTCACCGCGCTGATCGAGGGGGCCGACGAGCGGGGCGTGCCCGAGGTGTTCCGCCTCGACGGGGGGATGCGGGTCGCCACGCTGACCGCCCAGCTGGCCTGGCTCGACGACCTGCTCGACCGAATGGACCGCCATGACATCGCGTGGCTCGACGACGTGCTGCGCGATCAGAACCACACCAACCGATTGGACGGGATGTACCTATGACCACTGCTGAACAAGCCTCGCGGGGCCCGGGACCGGGCGTCGAAGGGCAGGACAAGAACCCCTGGCTGGCGATGCTGGCCATGTGTGTCGGCTTCTTCATGATCTTGGTCGACATGACCATCGTCGCCGTCGCACAGCCGAAGATCCAGGAGGCGCTGGGCGCCGACCTCAACTCGATCGTCTGGGTCACCAGCGCCTACCTGCTGACCTACGCGGTGCCGTTGCTGGTCGCCGGGCGCCTCGGCGACAAGTACGGGCCGAAGCTGATCTTCCAGATCGGCCTCGTCGTCTTCACCGCCGCCAGCGTCTGGTGCGCGATGTCGTCGTCGATCGGCATGTTGATCGCCGCCCGCGCCGTGCAGGGCATCGGCGCCGCGCTGATCACCCCGCAGACGATGGCGATCGTCACGCGCATCTTCCCGCCCGAGCGCCGCGGCGCCGCCATGGGCGTGTGGGGCATCGTCGCCGGTGTGGCCACGATGGTCGGGCCGCTGCTCGGCGGCGTGCTGACCGAGAGCTTCGGCTGGGAGTGGATCTTCCTGATCAACCTGCCGGTCGGCATCATCGGCCTCGTCCTGGCGCAGATCTTCGTGCCGCGCGTGGAGACCCACGACCACAAGTTCGACTGGATCGGCGTGATCCTGTCCGGCATCGGCCTGACCGCCCTCGTCTTCGGCATCCAGGACGGCGAGAAGAACGACTGGACCGGCTGGATCTGGGGCATGATCGCCGTCGGCGTGCTCTACCTGGTGCTGTTCGTGCTGTGGGAGGCGCAGCTGCGCCGCGAGCCGCTGGTGCCGCTGTCGCTGTTCAAGGACCGCAATTACTGGGTGTCCAACGTCGGCATCTTCGCGCAGGGCTTCGCGATCACCGGAATCATGATCCCGGTCATGTTCTTCCTCCAGCTGGTCGGCGGCATGTCGCCGATCCGGTCGGCGCTGATGATGGTGCCGATGGCATTGGTCAGCGGGATCCTGGCCCCGATCGTCGGGCGCATGGCCGACCGCATCCAGCCGCGCAACATCATCGCGACCGCCATGTTCTTCAACGCGGTGGCGCTGTGCTGGATGGCGCTGATCAACAAGCCCGAGACCCCGGTGTGGCAGCTGCTGCTGCCGACGATCCTGATGGGCATCGCCGGTGCGGGCATTTGGGCGCCGCTCGGCGCGACCGCCACCCGCAACCTGCCGTGGCACCAGGCCGGCGCGGGCGCCGGTGTGTACAACACCACCCGCACCGTCGGATCGGTGCTGGGCAGCGCGGGCATCGGCGCGCTCATGCAGATGCTGCTGCGCCACCAGTTCCCGGGCTTCGACATGCAGAAGGCGCAGCACGCCGCCGGTCCCGCCGGTCAGGCCCACCTGCCCCAGCCGATGAAGGAGGGTTTCTCGGTGGCCATGGCCCACTCGATCTTCCTCGCGGCCGCGGTGGCACTCGTGGCCGCCGCCGTGCTGCTGCTCCTGGTGCCGATGAAGCCGGTCACCCCGGCGACCGCCGCCGCGGAGTAGACGCGACGCGAATTGTCAGACGCTCCGGGAAATCCCGGAGCGTCTGACATTCGGTGGAGCGGGTGTCGTCCCTCGCGGCGGCGCCTCCCGGGTTTTGTCGGTGCGCGCTCCTACGATCGGGGGCGTGACCGCTTCGCTGTTCGACGACGACGCGCGCCTCGGCAACGCCGCGGCGCGCGGCACCGAGCGCGCCGTCACCTTCCTGCACACGGCGGACTGGCAGCTCGGCATGACGCGCCACTTCCTCCCGCCCGACGCCCAGGCGCAGTTCACCGCCGACCGGCTGGCGGCGATCGACCGGATGGCCGCGATCGCGCGCGAGGCGGGAGCACAGTTCGCCGTCGTCTGCGGCGACGTCTTCGACGACCCCCGCGCCTCGGCGCGGATCGTCACCCAGGCGCTCGACAAGCTGGCCGCCTTCGGCATGCCCGTCTACCTGCTGCCGGGCAACCATGATCCGTTCAACGCCGGGAGCATCTACCGCTCGACGGTGTTCGTCTCGCGCCGCCCCGACAACGTCGTCGTACTCGACCGGCCGGGTGCCCACGAGGTGGCCGACGGCGTCGACCTCGTGGTCGCGCCGTGGTCGAACAAGGCGCCGACCAGCGATCTCGTGGGGGAACAGGTCGCGCGCCTGTCCGCCGCCGACCGCATCCGCATCGTCGTCGGGCACGGCGGCACCGACGAGCTCTCGCCCGGCTCCGACCCGGCGATCGTCGCCGTGTCGCCGCTGGAGCGCGCGATCGCCGACGAGGCCGTCGATTTCGTCGCCCTCGGCGACCGGCACTCGGTCACCGACCTCGGTGACACCGGGCGGATCTGGTACTCCGGCGCCCCGGAGGTCACCGACTTCGACAACGTCGAGACCCGGTCGGGCGAAGTCCTCGTCGTCGGCCTGACGCGCGGGGCCACCCGGTCTGTGACGGTCACGCCGCACCCGGTCGGCACGTGGCGTTTCCGGTCGCTCACCGCCGACGTCGGCGGCGCCGACGACATCGACGCGCTGGCCGCCCGGCTCGACGACCTGCCGGACAAGGCGACCACCGTCGTGCGCCTGGGCCTGGTCGGCACGCTGTCGGTCGCCGACCACGCGGCGCTCGAAGAACTCCTGGAAGCGTCGGCCGACCGGTTCGCCGGACTGGTGCGGTGGGAATCGCGCGACGACTTGCACGTGGTGGCCGATCCGGCCGACGTCGACGGCCTGGGTCTGCGCGGCTATGCCGCCGACGCCGCGGCGCAGCTCGTCGACCAGGCCAACGGCGCCGACGAGGACGCGGCGCGGACCGCGCGGGACGCGCTCGGACTGCTGGGCCGCCTGGTGGGCGGTGACAAGCGATGAAGCTGCACCGACTGCGGCTGCGGAACTTCCGCGGCGTCCAGGACCGCGAGTGTCTGTTTGCCGACCGCGGCGTCACCGTCGTGTCCGGCCGCAACGAGGCCGGCAAGTCGTCGATGGTCGAGGCCCTCGACCTGCTGCTCGACGTGCCGTCGTCGTCGAAGAGCCGACGCGCCCAGGCCGTTCAGCCGGCGGGCCGGGACGTCGGCACCGAGGTGGAGGCGGAGATCAGCTGCGGCCCGTGGCGGTTCACCTACGCGAAGACCTTCAACAAGGGGCAGTCGACGTCGCTGATCGTCCACGAGCCCCACCCGGAACAGCACACCGGCAAGGCCGCGCACGACCGGGCGACCGAGATCTTGGGCGAGTCCGTGGACCTCGCGCTCCTGCACGCCTCCCGCGTCGTGCAGGACGGCGACGGAGCGGCGGTGGCGATGTCCGACAGCGCCTCGGTGACGCGCGCCCTGGACCGTGCCGTCGCCGACCAGGGGGACGACCCGGCCGACGGTGAGGACGGCGCCCTGCTCGCCGCGGTCGAGGCCGAGTTCGCGAAGTACTACACCGCCGGGCGCGCACAGCCGACCGGGGAACTGCTCGAGGCGCAGCGGCGGGAGAAGGCCGCGCGCACCCTGCTGGCCGAGCTCGACGCGGCACTGGCATCTGTCGACGAGGATGTCGAGGCGCTCGAGCGCCTGTCCGGGGAGCGCAAGCGCGTCGAGTCGGCGCAGGAACAGCTGGGCGCCGACCTGGAGGCGGCCGAGGACGCCCGCCGTGCCGCCTACGGCGTGCGGGACCGAACCGAGAAGGCGGAGTCGGCGGCCGAGGCGGCCCGCCTGCGCCACGAGAAGCTCCTCGGCGAGCAGCAGACCCGACGACGCGCCTCGGCGAAGATCGAGGAGATCGCGGCGGCCAAGGCGGCCGCGATGGCCGAGCGCACCGCGGCCGACGCCGCGGCCGCCCACGCCGACGCGGGCGGCGAGGAGCTGGAAGCCGCCCGGGTGGCGGCCGAAGCTGCGCTGGCGGATGCGCGCGAGGCCGTCGCGACGGCCGAGGCCCAGGAGCAGCGGGCCGCGGTGGCGCGCAAGCTTGCCGCCGCGACCGACCGGGTGAGCCGTGCCGAGGCGGCGCATCGCGCGCTGGCGGACGCGGAGCGGGCACTCACTGACAACACCGTCGACGCCGCTGTGCTGGCACGGGCCCGCGCACTGCGCGACGAACTGGTGTCCCTCACGGCGCAGGTCGACGCCGCGGCCACGACGCTGCGCGTGGTCCGCCTCGGCGGGCAGCCGGTGCTGGTCGACGGCGCGGACGCGCCCGAAGCGTCGATCCCGGTGGTGGGGGAGACCGTCGTCGAGGTGCCCGGCGTCGCCCGCATCGAACTGCGGGCGCCCAGCGCCGCGGTCGACCTCGACGCCCGGCGCGATGACCGCGCTGCGCAGCTCGACGGGCTGTGCGTCGCGCACGGGGCCGACGACGGCGATGCGCTGATCGGTCTCGGTGAGGCGCGGCTCGCGCTGGAACCGCGCGTCGCCGCGGCGCGAGCCGACCTCGACCGCATCCTCGGGGGAGCCACCCTCGACGACCTGCGCGCGACCGTCGCGGACCTGCGGGAACAGGTCGGCGACGCACAACCGGTCGAAGACCCACCGGATCTCGCCGCGCTACGGGCCGCCGAGCGCGAGAGCGCCGCCGCGCACCTGGCCGCTGAGCGCGCTGTTGCCGCGCACGAGGGTCGTCGTGCCCGCCTCACCGCCGCCGCCGAGCACGCGGCCGCAGCGGTGGACCGCCACGAGCGGGAACTCGACGAGCTGGTGGCCGCGCAGACGGCCTTCCGTGCGGTGCTCTCCGACGCCGCCCTGGATGCCGACGTCGCGGCCGGCGCCGAACGGGCCGAGTCGACGGCGGCCGCGGCGCGCCAGCTGCGCGCCGAGTTGGCGGCCGCAGACCTGGCCGAGGTGGAGAACCGCGTCGAGGTGCTCGACAGCCGGATTGCCGCTCTCGCGGCCGAGCACACCGAGATCGGCCAGCGACTGGCGCAGGCCCGCGCCCGCATCGACCTCTGCCGCGAGGACGCGCGCACCGACCGTCGCGAGGAAGCCGCCGCCGCGCATGCCGCCGCCCGGGCCGAGCTGGACCGGGTCACCGCGCGCGCCCGCGCGGCGCAGACGCTGCGCGCCGTCCTGAACGACCACCGCAGCGCGGCCCACGCCCGGTTCAGCGAACCGTTCCGCCGTCACCTGGAGGACCTGGCGCGGCCGCTCTTCGGCGACGACGTCCGCTTCGACGTCGACGATCAGCTCGGCATCACCGCCCGCACGCTCGACGATGCGACGGTGTCCTTCGACGAACTCTCGGTCGGCGCGCGCGAACAGATCGGGATCATCGCGCGGCTCGCCTGCGCCATGCTCGTCGACGAGGCCGATGGCGTTCCGGTCATCATCGACGACGCGCTGGGGCACTCCGATTCCGAGCGCGTCGCGCAGATGGCGCAGGTGCTCACGCGGGCCGGAGAGCACGCCCAGGTCATCGTGTTGACCTGTGCGCCGGAGCGCTATCGCGAGGTCGCGACCGCCCGCACCGTCGCGCTCTAACCCCGTTGGAGCACCGCCCGGCGGTGGGATAGGCTGTCGAGCGTCCCGAGCCCCCGTAGCTCAGGGGATAGAGCGTCTGCCTCCGGAGCAGAAGGCCGCAGGTTCGATTCCTGCCGGGGGCACCAAACCTGGTTCCTTCAAACCCTCGCCATTGTGCGGGGGCGTTTGTTGGTCCGACCCCCGTCTGAGGCGTCCTCGTCGGCCCCAAATGCCTTGGCATAGGCGCTGAGCGAGCCGAATGGCTCGCTCAGCGCACACTTGACGTTGCGGTCGGTGGAGCGGATTGCTGGAGACTTGGGCGTATCTGCCATCTTCTTGATGAAGAGCTAGTTTTACCTGGGCGTTTGGGTCCGTTGAATCCAAATTCGCGCGTGCTACCTTCCGTACATGCCTGGGCGTGAGCGAATGCACCAGCTTGGACTCGAAGGTGTCCACCTGGCGCAGAAGATATTGGAGAGCACAACGTGGATTGAGCTTCCGATGGTTGCTTCACACAATGAAAATGCATGTGCGCTTGACATGCTTGACGGTTCAGAGAAGGTATTCGACGCAGCGGGACACATTCTGCGAGACCCAATGACGCAGCTGTACGTCGAGTGTAAGAACTACACGACTGCAGGAAACCAGGCCACTGAGTACAAGGAGTTCCTGGCCCACGCCTACAGCCACACCGCGTACCAAATCGAGGAGCGCAAGAGGGATCCGGGCGTGGAGTTCATGTGGTTCACCACCCACCCGTTCGGTGTCACGGGATGGAGTGATCTCACTTCGATGTCGGCGGTTCGTGCTGCAATCGCGGAGTACTCCGGACTGCTGGGGGAGGTGCCAGACAGCACAGGAGCCATGGTTCCGCGGCAGGTGGACGATGAGATTGCGCGCAAGGTCGCCGAGAGGGTCTGGCTCGTAACGGTGTCACATCGTCAGACCGAACTCACCCTCACGCCGGCTGAGCTGAGCAGTATCGAGGGAATCCTGAACAGGAAGGGTCGATCATGACTCGGATCGATGACGTCCGCGAGGCTATCCGACGAGCGATGGATGAACCGAGCCAAGACGCTGTTGTCAGTGGGGTCAAGGGCATTGTGGCCAGCGAGATAAATGGTCTCGACTCGTCCGTGGAGATCACTCTTACGAGCAACTTCAATCACACATACCTGCCAGACATGTTTCTCTCCTGGCCGGGTAGCGGGAACAAGTCTGCACCGAGGCCCGTCTACCTTAGAAACACTTTCAGTGAGGGTGTGACTAACTACGAGGTGCGAGAACTTGAAGGGTCGGAGCCCATCGTTCTCGGCTTGACCAGTGCGGAACCGCAGGATGTGGCGCCAGTTAGAGAGAGCGTCAACCTCACAAGACAGGTACTCGTCTCCGACGTTGATTCGGTAGCGACCCTGCGAGCTGAGACCACCAGTTCCAATGCGCCGCAGTCACCGGTGCTTCGGGTGGTTCAGTCCAGCATTCTCCGATTGGGTGAAGGTTTGCTCGACGGCGACCTCGCATCAGGACTGGCCGATGCCGCCGAACGCGTTACGTCGACCGAGGCCCAGACTGCGTCGCAGGGAATGGCCGACCTGGAGCGCTATGCGTACTCGGTGTACAACGATACCGGGGCCTACCAGCTGAGCAGAGCTGCGCAGATTATCCAGGCGGTCACGACTGGGCAGGCGCTACCCGCAGATGTCGAGGGCGGCAGATTGAGCGAATCGGACGTTCGCATCCTCTTGCCGTACTTGCTGGCCCGGCACGATATTCGGGATGACAGCGAGCTATGGGATCGAGTTTCTCGGCTTGTTGATCTGTCTGACCTTGAGGATGTCCGAGAACTAGAAGACGCGGACATCGTGCTCTCGCCTCTCCTGACCTCGAGTGCACTTGACGGATGGACTGCCGTCCGAGCCACCTTGGTCGCCAACAGTGATGCTGCGGCCGGGGATGCGAGCGAGACGACGTGGCGATTGCGTTCAGGTTTGCTAACTGCTGAAGTTGGCCCGTGGCTTCTAATTTTTGCGGGCGTCGATAAGCGGAAGCTAAAAGGTCACGATGACAGTGTCCCGGCAATCTGGGAGGACATCTCATTGTCGGCCAGAGCGCTGGCTGTTGACGAGGCAGACCTGCGTGGAATTACGCGGCGAGTGTCGATCTCTGCGGAGGAATCTGGGAACGTCCTCCGGGATGTCGATGAGCTGACCCAGACGCTCACAGATTCATATCGGGTCATCAGCATGGGTGTGCGTGTACCTGGGTCAGAGTTCGATGCAACCATCGATGTGGACTTCAAGAAGATGCTCGCTTCAGCCGAAGGCCATTCGTCGGTTCGAGACATTGGAACGGTTGCACTTCTACTTCTGGGGCGAAGGGAGCCAACACGACCGTCGTGGTTGGCGGTAGTTCCCACGTCAGACTCCTGAGTCATGAGTCCGCGATGGGTGCTCGACTATCAGTTCGGCGCAGCGACTCAGTTGTGTCAGAGGTCGCCGGTAGCGTCGGAGGCGGCTGCAAACAGCACGACCTGGCGACTCATATGCCTGACGACACGACCAACAACAACCCGGATGGCGCGCAGGGCGTTCCTGAAGGCAGCGCACCCGAATCGGAACACGCCCGCCTTGTCGACATGGGATGGAACGACTCCGTGAAAGGCAGTGCTGCACCTCATGAGATGAAAGGCGTCCGACCCTGAGCCAGGGCGACTCACCGGCAGCCGCCGACGACAAGCAAGAACGACAAGACACCTGATAAAGGGCAGGTCTACCTCGAGCACCTCCGCGACGTCCGCTCGGGCGAGGAGGCGCGGCTCATGATGATTCAGTCCCGGGCTGAGTCGCTCACGAGAACGCTGCTGGCAGCCCTTGGCCTCTGCGTCACACTCGGATCGTTGGGGCTTCGAGGAGCGCAGATCCACCTTGGCGCATGGTTCGCCGTTGCTGCGTCAGCTGCGCTCGGTCTCGTGGCACTTGGTATCGCCATTCATGTGGCTGTGAAGAGTGCCAACCGAAGTGCCACCAGTATCAAGACGGTCAAAGACATGGCCTCGGAGGAGTGGTTCGACCACCCAGGTCGTCTCGCCCGCTTCACCGTTGCGCAGCGGCTTCGTCAGTCAATCGCAGTCGATCGAAAGCTCACCGAGAAGGAGGCAGGTGTGCTCGAATGTGCACGGTGGGTTGCATTCGCCTTCATCATCAGCGCAGTGGGCACGCTGGGCTGTGTCGTATGGATGAGAAGCTGAGGAAGGTCGTGTGGCCATCGCAGAACTGATCACGACCGGCTCCGTGAACCTCGGTGGCCGAGATGTCACGTCATCCGACACCACGACCCTACTGACCGCAACCGAACGAACAGTTGAGATCGTCGCCCCTGCCTCACTCGGCGTCTTGGGGGAGTTGTCTGTATCTGTGCCGACTGAGGCGCTTCGTGCACTGCTTGCCGAGCTCGACGGCGCGGCGAACTAATCCTGTCCTAGGTCGCCGGTAGCGTTGCTACCGAATCAATTCGACCTGAAGTGGAGTCGTGGGCATGAGTAAGACCTGGCGGTGGAGCCTGTGACGGCAACGCTGCCCGATCACAGCACGGGTGTGCAGGCTGCCGCGCTGCTGGATATCGCCGAGCGAGCTTACGGTCACGAAGAGAAAGCCCGCGGTGCCATCTTCACCCGCACTGCAGTCGTCGACTTCATGCTCGACCTCGTTGGGTACACCGCTGACCGGCCGCTTCACACCCTGCGACTCCTGGAGCCTTCGTTTGGTGGTGGGCGATTCGTGCTTCGCGCTGTGGATCGCTTACTTGAGGCCTGGCGCGCAAATGGTGGCAGGGACGCCAGCGAGCTCAGTGACGCTGTCCGGGCAGTTGAGCTCGACACCGACACGTTCGAGCAGTTCACCGGTGTCTTGGTCCAGCACCTCGTTGATCATGGAATCGAGAAACCCGCAGCGGCTGAGTTGGCTTCTACCTGGCTGCAGCACGAAGACTTCCTCCTCGACGGCGACCATATGGCGTTCGATTTCGTCATCGGCAATCCGCCATACGTCCGACAGGAGCTCATCCCTGGCGAGCTGCTGACGATCTACCGATCGATGTACCCGACGATGGTGGGTCGCGCTGACCTGTATATCGCCTTCATGGAACAGTCACTCGACCTGCTAGCTGAGCGCGGCAAGCTGAGCTTCATCTGTGCCGACGCCTGGACTCGCAACGACTACGGCCGTGGAATCCGAGCGAAGATTGCCCAGGACTTCGCACTGACGCACTACGTCGACATGTACGGAATCGACGCATTTGAAGTGCAGGTCGGTGCGTACCCGTCGATCACGGTGATCGAGCGCAGAGACTCGACGCCGACGCGTGTCGTTCACGCGGCTAGTGCTGAGGCCGACTACCTCGAAAACCTGGCGAGCAGCCTTCGAGGTGATGCCGGCCTGTTGCCGGATGTGCGTGATCTGGAAGCCGTGCGAGGCGCTGCCCCCTGGCTGCTGTCTACAAACGCTGGGGTGGCAGTCATCAACGACCTGGAGGCGCGGTTCCCGACCGTGGTTGAGGCTGGCTGCCGAGTGGGGATTGGCGTCGCGACTGGCGCTGACAAGGCCTTCATCGGGCCGCTTGATGAGCTAGACGTCGAAGACGGTCGCAAACTCCCGTTGGCCACGAACAAGGACGTGCCGGGCGGTGTGCTCACCTGGACTGGCAAGGGTGTCATCAATCCATGGCGCGATGAGGGTGGTCTCGTTGACCTTGCCGAGTACCCACGTTTGGCCGCGTACCTTGGCCAGTTCCGGGAGCAACTTGGTCGCCGGCACACAGCCAAGGGTGATGTCGAGCGCAAGTGGTACAAGACCATCGACAGGATCACGCCGAGCCTGACGCATGAACCGAAGCTCCTGATCCCGGACATCAAGGGCAACGGTGACGCTATTGCGTACGATCCTGGGACGCTCTACCCACATCACAATCTGTATTTCATCACTTCGGCGACGTGGGATCTGCGTGCACTCCAGGCGCTCCTGAGGAGCGGTATTGCTCATCTGTTCGTGGCGGCGTACTCCGTGAAGATTGGTGGTGGCTACCTGCGCTTTCAGGCTCAGAACCTGAAGCGAATCCGTGTCCCACAATGGGACACCATCGCCGAAGCTGACCAGTCAGAGATGATGCACGCAGGTGAAGCCGGCGAGAAGCTGACCACCGACCTGCTAGAGCGTATTTACGCCCTGAAGTCAGGCACCCTGGCATTCCTCAACAAGGAGAACTGATGGCGATTGATCTTGGCGACTTCGACCAGGACACCGCGCGTGCTGTCCAGCTGTTCTGGGAGACACGGGGTCGAGCTGCCGACGACCAGCGGGCTCGTGGTGTCGTCGATCAAGGCGAGCGCGCCGGAGTCACGAATGGCAAGACTATGGATGGGTTCGTACGTCTTATCGCGGATCTGGTGAGCTCAAATGGTCTTCCCGACGCTGAGCTGTATGAAACGCGCGGCGTGAACACGTTGCCTGGTTACTTTCGGCCGACGAAGGACTGGGATCTCCTCGTCTTGAAGGATGGTGTGTTGGTGGCGGCCATCGAGCTCAAGAGCCAGGTCGGGCCGTCGTTCGGCAACAACTTCAACAACAGGACCGAGGAGGCTATCGGTTCGGCGGTCGATCTCTGGACGGCTTACCGAGAAGGTGCACTCGGTAAGCAACCGCGACCATTCGTCGGCTGGCTGATTCATGTTGAGGACGCGTCAGGATCCAGGAAACCCGTGCGAGTCTCGGAACCGCACTTCAACGTGTTTCCGGAGCTCAAGAACACCTCCTACCTCGCGCGTTACGAGAACCTCTGCCGACGACTGGTTCTCGAACAGCACTACACCGAGACAGCGCTCATCACGTCAACCCGGGAGGGTGGTCGCCAAGGCGAGTACAGCGCGATGAGCAATGAGACGAGTCTTCAACGCTTCGCAGCAGTGTTCGCTGGCCACATCGCGGCGACAGCGAGCCAGCTGTAGAAGCGATGGCTGACCAGATCGCTCCTGACTTCGGGGAAGCCCGGCGGCGGCTCGCGCGTGCGACGATACATCGGAATGAAATGGCCGATCTGCACCGCACGTCAATCGACCGGTATGGCTTGCAACTTGAGACGAGGTCTGTGGGCACGGAGGCGCAGGTCGTCATTCGATATACCTCCGATCCGTTCTTGGGGACGATCTTCGGTGAGTGGTTGGGTTCGATCCGTGCGGTCCTTGACCATGCCTTCTATCAGCTCGCAATCCACGAGACCAGCAAAGATCCTCCGACCCGTAAGGGTGATCGCCAGTTCCCAATCTGTAGGGATGAGGCTTCGTTCGACGCACTTCTCCTGTCGAAGGGTGCACGGCCACTCCACGGATTCAGTGACGAGATGATCACCGCGATTCGCACGATGCAGCCGTTCAACGGCAAGTACGGGCCGGACGGTGACGCCCTCCTTTGGATTCATGACCTCGCCCGACAAGACCGGCACCGAGTGCCCTGGGAGATGGGCGCCCTGATTACCGAACTTCAGGTACGGGTGGCTGAGTCGGAGGGGCACCGGGTGGTTCACGCCGAGGCGCTCGACCGATCGGGGACACCCGCTGTTGCGTTTCCAGACGATGACCTGATTGTTGCGTGGTACCGGTGCCGCACCGAGGTCGACGCAATGTACCTGGCAAACGGGAACATCGAGGTCGGTGCGAAGTCGGAACTGGAACTGCGTGACTGGTACAAGGACGCTCATGCACGGGGCGTCTCGCAGAACATCAGGAACGACCCTCTTGGTCAGCGGATGGCTTTTGTCGAGCACTTCCTAGGTCTGACCTT
Organism: Gordonia sp. (in: high G+C Gram-positive bacteria); assembly: GCF_047602025.1. Taxonomy (GTDB): domain Bacteria; phylum Actinomycetota; class Actinomycetes; order Mycobacteriales; family Mycobacteriaceae; genus Gordonia. The sequence goes on from NZ_JASGII010000001.1 coordinate 1,023,995, forward strand.
GGACTCGTTCGAGAAGCTGACGCGAACCGTTCGCTAGCGGGGATTGGACCTGTCTCCCGAAGGGGGCTCCCTTCACCGCCTGCCACTGATGTCTACATGCGTATCTCCGCCCATGGTTGTCGCATAGATTCGGATTCCGTACCCGGTACCGCGAGTGTCCGCACAGGTCCAGCCTGCGTAGCTGACGGTCTGCTCGACAAACTCCTTGGGTTCGCCGAGGCGGGTGAGGATCGAAACTGCAAATCGCTCCGCCGCGATCCGGTTGGGGTGGAGGGACTCTCCGAAAAAGTCGCCGGTCGTAATGTCCTGGAACTCGACGATGTGCCAGCGGAATTGTTCGAGCGACTCGATCGCTGACTTTGCCTCGGCAATCAGTCGGGCAGTGGGATTCATGGCCGACGTAGCGCTCTCCGGACTGTCGGCTATAAGGAAGTGACCACCATTTCTCCCGGGTCGTGCTTCGACCATCCCAGCGGCGATCAGCGGTGCATACGCCGAGCGACCAGGTCTGGGGCCAGCGCCGTCACCGAAGTACTCGCGATTGAGATCATCCAGGCTCGGCAAGGCATCACCCACCTTGTACTTGCCGGCCTCGATGGCGGCGTAGAGCTTGTCAGTGACCTCTGCAACCGTGTGCAACATTGTTTGTTCCTCGATTCGATTCGGCTGATGCCGTCGCGGACCTCTTCCGCTGCAACCACTGTATCAAAAGGATTTGAAGGTTTACGTATATTTAAGATCAGCCTTCCTGTCTCGGAGGTACCTGGGCTGCTGCCGAAGTTCGACGCCAGCCCGCCTGAGATTTGTTGCGATCGTGCTGCCCGCCACCTTGTACTCGCGGCCGAGGGCTTCTGTTGAAGCTCCGGCTCTGTACTCCTCGATGAGTCCACGCTGCTCCGGTCACGGTGTGCTGAGACTGTCGCTCGGTGGACCTTGTACTTGCGAGGCAGCTCGACAATCCGCACACCGGACTTGTACTCGGCAACCAGGCGTTTCACCTCGTCGTCCGACAGCAACCGGTGCTCGGCAACGGCCGGTATCGGTGCCTGAACGGGCGCTGGACGCGCAGTCGCAGGCGGTGGGGCCTTGGCCACCAGCTTGGTGAACTGAGGTGTTGGGTTTGAAAGCGCGCCGTGCAGGCGCACAGCTACATTCCTGCCGGCCTCCGGCCGGTGTGCACCTACTGTGTTTGAAAAGGTTCCAGGCAGGCGCACAGCTACATTCCTGCCGGCCTCCGGCCGGTGTGCACCTATTGTGTTTGAAAGGTTCCAGGCAGGCGCACCATGACCGCACCGCCCACACCAGCGCGCCAGCGCGTACCCGGCGTCATCTGGGTGCTGGTCTCCGCCGCCTTCGTCATCGCCCTCGGCTACGGCGTCGTCGCGCCCGCATTGCCCGAGTTCGCGCGCAGCTTCAACGTCTCGATCACCGCCGCCACCATGGTCGTGAGCGCCTTCGCGCTGATGCGACTGGTCTTCGCGCCGGCCACCGGGCCACTGGTGAAGCGCCTGGGGGAGCGGCCGGTCTACCTCGCCGGTCTGCTGATCGTCGCGGCGTCGACCTTCGCCTGCGCCTTCGCGCAGGGCTACTGGCAACTGCTCGTGCTGCGCGCGCTCGGCGGCGTGGGATCGGTGATGTTCACCGTGTCCGCGATGAGCCTGATCATCCGGATCTCACCGTCGGCGATCCGCGGCCGGGTGTCCGGCGTGTACTCGTCGAGCTTCGTGTTGGGCAGCATCGTCGGCCCACTGGTCGGCGGCGGGGTCGTCGGCCTGGGGTTGCGCGCGCCGTTCGTTGTCTACGCGGTCGCGCTACTGGTCGCGACGGCCGTCGTGTGGGTGGCGCTGCGCCGGTCGACGCTCGTCGGCGACGTCACCGTGCACGCGGCCGGCCCGTCGCTGCGCCAGGCGTGGGCCGACCCCGCCTACCGCGCCGCACTGGTGACGGCGGTCGCCTACGGCTGGCTGTTCGCGTTGCGCACCTCGCTGCTGCCCCTGTTCTTCAGCGATCCGTCCGCGCTCGGCTCCGACGTCCGGATGGCGGGCTTCGCCCTGGCCGCGTACGCCGCCGGGGACGTGCTGGTGATGATCCCGGCCGGCCGGGCGTCGGACCGCTATGGCCGCCGACCGTTCCTGATCGCCGGGATGCTGGTGTTGGGCGCCTCGACCGCGGCGCTGGCGTTCACCCACACCGTGGCCGCCGCGCTCATCGTCACCGCCGTCGCCGGGATGGGCACCGGGTTGATCGCACCGGTCATCCAGGCCACCGTCGCCGACGTCCTCTACGGCGGACGCGGCGGCACCGCGCTCTCGACCTACCAGATGGCCCAGGACGGCGGCACCATCGCGGGCCCGGTGATCGCCGGCTTCATCGCCGACCGCTACGGCTTCGGCGCCGCATTCTGGCTGACGGCGGTCCTCGCGGGGATCGTCGCGGTGCTGTGGTTGTTCACCCGCGAGACGGCGGGCCGCGACGAGGAGCCGGTCGCCCCGGCCTGACGCCCTCAGCCCAGCGGCTTGGCGCCCCGCTCGGCGAGCAACTGCTTCATGGTCGCCTCCTCGCCGGTCTGGGCCTGGTTCATCTGCTCGGCGAGGGCGCGGACGTACTCCGGCGCCCCGTTCTTGGGATCGATGGCCATCCCGGTCATGTGGTGGCCGCCCTCGTGGTGGCGCAGCATCAGCTGCAGGAAGTAGGTGTCGGACGCCGCGCCGCGCAGGCTGCGGAACTTGTCCATCTCGGCGCCGGTGGCCATCCCCGCCATGATCGGCTGGTCGCCGGCGGGTGCCGCGGCCGACGTCGGGGCGCCGCCGTGGTCGTGGCCCTGCTGACCGTGGCCCTCGTGGCCGTGGTCCCCGTGCCCGGCGTGGGCGTCGCCGGTGGCGGGGCAGTGCTCGTCGACGTGGCCGTCGGCGCAGTGGTCGTCACCGTGGTTCATCCACGACATCGGGGCGCCCGGGTTCTTCAGCGGCGCACCCCACGACTGCAGCCAGCCGGTCATCTGGCCGATCTCGGCGCCTTGATCCGACAGCATGCCGACGGCGAGCTCGCGGACCTTCGGGTCGACCCCGTTCGCGATGACGATCTTGGTCATCTCGACGGCCTGTTCGTGGTGCACGATCATGTCCTGGGAGAACCCGATGGCGGTGGGTCCGGCGCCGGCGTGGTGGTCGTGGCCGGCGCCGGAATCGCCGCGGTTGCCGAAGGCCAGGCCGAGGCCCGCGCCGATCAACAGGGCGGCAATCGCGACCAGCGCGGTCGTCAGCCACCGGGGGCGGCCGTCGGCCCGCGGGTCGTCGTCGGATGTGGATTCTGCGGGGGTCGTCGCGTCATTCGCCATGGGGCCCACGCTAGCCGACTACCCGATGTCGCTGGGCAGGGCCGATTCCATAGAATGTTCTCCCGTGACTCCCGCCGATCTCGCCGCGCTGCTGCGCGGCGTCTGCCAGACCGTTCTGACCGAGCGCGGCCTCGATGCCGACGCCCTTCCGGAGACGGTCACGGTGGAGCGTCCGCGCAACCCCGACCACGGTGATTACGCGACGAACATCGCCCTGCAGATCGGCAAGAAGCTGGGCGTCAACCCGCGCGATCTCGCGCAGTGGCTGGCCGACGGATTCGCCGCCGCCGACGGCATCGCCGAGGCCGAGATCGCCGGTCCCGGGTTCGTCAACCTCCGCCTGGCCGCCGACGCCCAGAACAGCGTCATCCCGACGATCCTCGATCGGGCCGGCGACTACGGCCACGGCGACGACCTGGCCGATTCGGTCGTCAACCTCGAGTTTGTCTCGGCCAACCCGACCGGTCCGATCCACCTCGGCGGCACCCGCTGGGCGGCCGTCGGCGACGCACTCGGCCGCGTGCTGTCCGCGCGCGGCGCCAAGGTCACCCGCGAGTACTACTTCAACGATCACGGCCGCCAGATCGACCGCTTCTCCGCCTCGCTCGACGCCGCCGCGCGCGGGCTGCCGACGCCCGAGGACGGCTACGCCGGGGAGTACATCGACGACATCGCCGGGCAGGTCGTCGCGGCGGTGCCCGGCCTGCTCGACCTGCCCGACGCCGAGCGGCTCGAGACGTTCCGCTCGCGCGGCGTCGACCTGATGTTCAACCACATCAAGTCGACCCTGCACGAGTTCGGCACCGACTTCGACGTCTACACCCACGAGAACTCGATGTTCGACCGCGGCCTCGTCGACGCGTGCATCGCCGAGCTCAAGGGCAACGGAAACCTCTATGAGGCCGACGGCGCGTGGTGGCTGCGCTCCACCGACTACGGCGACGACAAGGACCGCGTCGTGCTCAAGAGCGACGGCGACGCCGCCTACATCGCCGGGGACATCGCCTACCTCAAGGACAAGTTCGACCGCGGCTTCAACCACCTCATCTACATGCTCGGCGCCGACCACCACGGCTACGTCGTGCGGCTCAAGGCCGCCGCCGGCGCACTCGGCTACGAGCCGCGCTCGGTGGAGGTGCTCATCGGCCAGATGGTCAACCTCGTCCAAGACGGGAAGCCGGTCAAGATGAGCAAGCGCGCCGGCACCGTCGTCACGCTCGACGACCTCGTCGAGCTCGTCGGGGTGGATGCCGCGCGCTACTCGCTGATCCGCTCGTCGGTCGACGTCAACATCGACATCGACCTGGACCTGCTGCGCAAGCAGTCCAACGAGAACCCGGTGTACTACGTGCAGTACGCGCACGCCCGCCTGTCGGCGCTGGCGCGCAACGCCGTCGACCTGGGCCTGCAGGCCGACCCGGAGACGGTCGGGCTGCTCACCGAGCCCGCCGAGGGCGATCTGATCCGCACCCTCGGCGACTTCCCCGACGTCGTCGCCACCGCGGCCGAGCTGCGCGAACCGCACCGCGTCTGCCGCTACCTGGAGACCCTGGCCGCCGCGTACCACCGCTTCTACACGCAGTGTCGCGTGTTGCCGATCGGCGACGAGGAGCCCACCGACGTGAACCGAGCGCGCCTGGCGCTGTGCGCCGCCACCCGACAGGTCCTGGCCAACGGCCTCGACCTCGTCGGCGTCTCCGCCCCGGAACGGATGTAGCCGATGACCGAGACCGTTCCCGCGAGCGAGGTCGCCCAGCTGCCCGCCAACGTCTACCCGAGCAGCATCGCCCGGGCCGACGACGGCACCGTCACCATCGCGGGCGTCCGCGTCGACGAGCTGGCCGATCGGCACGGCACCCCGCTGTTCGTCTTCGACGAAGCGGACTTCCGCGCCCGCTGCGCCGCGATGCGCGAGGCCTTCGGCCGCTACGGCACGGTGCACTACGCGTCGAAGGCGTTCCTGAGCGTCGAGATCGCCAAGTGGGTCGAGCAGGAGGGCCTGAGTCTGGACACCGCCTCCGGCGGCGAGCTGGCCGTCGCCCTGCACGCCGGGTTCCCGCCCGAGCGGATCGCCCTGCACGGCAACAACAAGAGTGTGGAGGAGCTGGACGCGGCCGTCCGCGCCGGCGTCGGGCACATCGTCGTCGACTCGCTCATCGAGATCGAGCGGCTCGAGGCCGTCGCCGAGCGCCACGGCACGACCGCCGACGTCCTGGTCCGCGTCACCCCGGGCGTGAACGCGCACACCCACGAGTTCATCTCGACCGCGCACGAGGACCAGAAGTTCGGCTTCTCGATCAGCGGCGGCAACGCGATGGAGGCCGTGCGCGCGGTGTTCGCCGCCGAGCACCTGCGCCTGGTCGGCCTGCACAGCCACATCGGATCGCAGATCTTCGAACTCGACGGCTTCGAGGTCGCCGCCCAGCGCGTCATCGGCCTGCTCGGCGACGTCATCGAGGAGTTCGGCCGCGAGCGTGCCGAGCAGCTGTCGATCATCGACCTCGGCGGGGGACTGGGCATCTCCTACCTCCCGGCCGACGACCCGCTGCCGGTCACGACCCTGGCCGACGCCCTCGGCGCGATCGTCGCCCGCGAGGCCGCCGAACTCGGTCTGCCGACGCCGAAGCTCGCCGTCGAACCCGGCCGCGCGATCGCCGGTCCGCCCGGAGTGACGCTCTACCGCGTCGGCACCGTCAAGGACGTGACCCTCGACGGCGGCGGCACCCGCCGTTATGTCTCGGTCGACGGCGGCATGAGCGACAACATCCGCGGCCCGCTCTACGGCGCGGTCTACGACGCCCGGCTGGCGTCGCGCGTCTCTTCGTCCGACGGCGTCCTGAGCCGTGTGGTGGGCAAGCACTGCGAGACGGGCGATATCGTGATCCGGGACTGCTGGCTGCCCGGCGACCTGGCGCCCGGCGACCTGCTCATCGTGGGCGCCACCGGCGCGTACTGCTATCCGATGTCGTCGCGCTACAACATGGTGCTGCGGCCGGCGGTCGTCGCGGTGGCCGACGGGCAGTCGCGCGAGATCCTGCGCCGGGAGACCGTCGCCGACCTGTTGAGCTTGGAGGTACCCCAGTGACCGCACAACCAGCGCGCGAGCTCGGCGTCGCGGTGCTCGGCATGGGCAACGTGGGCACCGAGGTCGTGCGGATCATCACCGACAACGCCGACGACCTGCGCGAGCGCATCGGCGCCCCGCTGGTCATCCGCGGCATCGCCGTGCGCGACGCCGACCGCGACCGCGGCGTGCCCGCCGACCTGCTCACCACCGACGCCGCGGCCCTGGTGGGCCGGGACGACGTGGACATCGTCATCGAGGTCGTCGGCGGCATCGAGCCGCCGCGCGAGCTGATCCGCACCGCGCTGGAGCAGGGCAAGTCCGTCGTCACCGCCAACAAGGCGCTGCTCGCCGACTACACCGGGGAGTTGGCCGACGCGGCGGCGAAGGCGCACGTCGACCTGTACTTCGAGGCCGCGGTCGCCGGCGCCATCCCGGTCATCCGCCCGCTGATGCAGTCGTTGGCCGGCGACACCGTCCACCGCGTCGCGGGCATCGTCAACGGCACCACCAACTTCATCCTGTCGGCGATGGCCGAGACCGGCGCCGACTACGACTCGACGCTCGCCGAGGCGGGCCGGCTGGGGTATGCCGAGGCCGATCCGACCGCCGACGTCGAGGGCTTCGACGCCGCCGCGAAGGCCGCGATCCTCGCGTCGATCGCCTTCCACAGCCGCGTCACCATGGCTGACGTCTACCGCGAGGGCATCAGCGCGATCACCGCCGAGGACCTGGCCAGCGCCGCCAAGTTCGACTGCACCATCAAGCTGCTGTCGATCTGCGAGCGCATCACCGACGCCGACGGCACCGAGCGGATCTCCGCGCGCGTCTACCCGGCGCTCATCCCGCTCTCGCACCCCCTCGCCACGGTCAACGGCGCCTACAACGCCGTCGTCGTCGAGGCGGAGAACGCCGGCCGGCTGATGTTCTACGGCCAGGGCGCCGGGGGAGCGCCGACGGCGTCGGCCGTCATGGGCGACGTCGTGATGGCCGCCCGCAACAAGGTGCACTCGGGCCGCGGACCGCTGGAGTCGACGTACGCGTCGCTGCCGGTCGCGCCGATCGAGGAGGTCCCGACCCGCTACTACGTGGCGATGAAGGTCGCCGACCGGCCGGGCGTCCTCGAGGGAGTCGCCGGTGAGTTCGCCAAGCATGGCGTGAGTATCGCCGCCGTGCGCCAGGAGGGCGACGGCGTGCAAACCCGTCTGATCGTCATCACCCACCGGGCCCCGGACGGCGCACTCGCCGGCACGGTCAAGGCCCTTGAAGACATGGAAGCGGTGACCGCGGTGTCCTCGGTGCTGCGGATGGAAGGAACCGATGAGTAAGGCAAACGCAGTGCACCGGGCCTGGCCGGGTCTCGTCGAGGCCTACCGCGACCGGATGCCGGTCCAGGCCGACTGGGAGATCGTGACCCTGCTCGAGGGGGCGACGCCGCTCGTCTCGGCGGGACACCTGTCCGAGATCACCGGGTGCGAGGTCTACCTGAAGGTCGAGGGCCTCAACCCGACCGGCTCCTTCAAGGACCGCGGCATGACGATGGCGGTGACGACCGCCCTGAACAACGGCAAGAAGGCCGTGCTGTGCGCGTCTACCGGGAACACGTCGGCATCGGCCGCCGCGTACGCCACGCGCGCGGGCATGACCTGCGCGGTGCTGATCCCGGAGGGCAAGATCGCGATGGGCAAGCTCGCCCAGGCGGTCATGCACGGCGCCAAGATCATCCAGGTCCAGGGCAACTTCGACGACTGTCTGGAGCTCGCCCGCAAGGTGACCGCCGACTTCCCCGAGATCGAACTGGTCAACTCGGTGAACCCGGCCCGCATCGAGGGGCAGAAGACCGCCGCCTTCGAGATCGTCGACGTGCTGGGCCGTGCGCCCGACGTGCACGCGCTGCCGGTCGGCAACGCGGGCAACATCACCGCGTACTGGAAGGGCTACACCGAGTACGACCGCGACGGGATCATCGACGCGCTGCCGCGGATGCTCGGCGTCCAGGCCGCCGGGGCGGCCCCGCTGGTGAACGGCGCCCCGGTCAAGGACCCGGAGACGATCGCCACCGCGATCCGCATCGGTTCGCCGGCCAGCTGGAACCAGGCCGTCGCCGCCAAGGACGAGTCCGGCGGCATGTTCCGCGCCGCGACCGACGAGAAGCTGCTCGAGGCGTACCGCCTCGTCGCCGGCAAGGACGGCGTGTTCGTCGAGCCGGCGTCGGCCGCCTCGGTCGCCGGCCTGCTGGCCGCCCGCGCGGACGGCTGGATCGAGGCCGGTTCGACGGTGGTCTGCACGGTCACCGGCAACGGGCTCAAGGATCCGGACACCGCGCTGCTCGGCATGCCCGACGTCAAGGCGATCCCGGTCGACCCGGGCGCCGTCGCCGACGCCCTCGGCGTGGGCTGACCCGGTGCCCGACGTCGTGCCCAAGCTGCTCCCGCCCGGCCTCGAGGTGGCCGTGCGCGTGCCGGCCTCCAGCGCCAACCTGGGCCCCGGCTTCGACTGCCTGGGCCTCGCGCTCGGGATCTACGACGACGTCGCCGTCACCACCGCCGCTGAGCCCGGCGTCCGCGTCGCGGTCACCGGTGAGGGCGTCGACGGGGTGCCCCTCGACGAGACCCACCTGGTCGCGCGGGCGGTGCTGCGCGGCCTGCAGCACGCGGGCGTCGCGGCGACGGGCCTGCGGCTGGACTGCACCAACGCCATTCCGCACTCGCGCGGCGTCGGATCGTCGGCCTCGGCGGTCGTCGCCGGGCTGCTCGCCGCCGCGCGACTGCTCGCCGCGGCACCGGAGGGCGTCGGTGCCCCGACGCTGTCGACCGACGACCTGGTGCAACTGGCCGCCGAGTTCGAGGGCCACCCCGACAATGCGGCCGCCAGCGTGCTCGGCGGGGCGGTCATCACCTGGACGGAGAACGCGGGCGTGCCCGACGCGCGCTATGCCGCGCGCCGGCTGTCGGTCGATCCGCGAATCCGGGCGACCGCCTACATCGCGCACGAGCGGTCCTCGACCTCGCACACCCGCGGTCTGTTGCCGGATGCGGTGCCGCGCTGTGACGCCGTGTTCAACGTCAGCCGCACCGCCCTCGTCGTGCACGCGCTGACCTCGGAACCGGAGTTGCTGCTCGCCGCGACCGAGGACCGGCTCCACCAGGGCTACCGCGCCGAGACGATGCGCCCGTCGGCCGACCTGGTCGCCGAGCTGCGGGCCGCCGGCTTCGCCGCGATGATCTCCGGCGCCGGTCCGACCGTGCTGGTGCTGCACACCGCCGACATCCCCGCCGAGCTCGCCGACCGCGCCGGCTTCACGATGGTCGAGACCACGATCAGCGACGGCCCCACGGCCGCCGACGTGGGCTGACGGCGCGCGCGAGCCCGCCGGTGTTGCCCCGGTCATAGGGTCGCGGTATCATTGTCGTGTCTCGCTGAGCGATCGTGAATCGCCGTTTGCGGACGTCCCCCGAATCTCCGGTTCTGATCCCGGGCAACGGCTTGTGACTTCCGCCGCCAGCAGACCCATTGATTTCCCACACCGGGGATTCACCCCGCCCCTCGCGCATCGCGGCGAGGGAACGAAAGGACTTCCGTGACCGAAACGGATCTCACCACTGCACCGGCGGCCGCCCCGGCCCCGGTTGACACCCCCTCCGCCGAGCCGGCTGCCGCACCGCCGGTGGGCGACAACGGCTCGGCTCCCGCCGCCGGCGGCCTGTCCGGCATGGTGCTGCCCGAGTTGCGCTCGCTGGCCGCGGGCCTGGGCATCAAGGGTGCCTCCGGCATGCGCAAGGGCGACTTGATCAGCGCGATCAAGGAGCGCCAGGGCGGGTCGAAGGGCTCCGCCGCGCCGAAGGCCGAGGGCAACGACGACGCTGCCGAGTCGAAGGCCGACGCCGGGTCGGACGCCGATGCGCAGGGCGACGGCCAGAACCGCAACCGCAACCGCAATCGCAACCGCGAGGGCGGCGAGGCAGGCGGCAATAGCAACGGCAACGGCAACAAAGAGCAGAACAACAACAACAACCAGGGCGGCGGCCAGGGCAACCAGAACCGCAACCGCGACGACGACGGCGAGGGCGGTGGCCGCAACCGCCGCAACCGCCGGTTCCGCGAGCGCAACCGCCGCGGCGGCCGCGATCGTGACGCCGAGCCGCAGCTGACCGAGGACGACGTCGTCGCACCGGTCGCCGGCATCCTCGACGTCCTCGACAACTACGCCTTCGTGCGGACGTCCGGCTACCTGGCCGGGCCCAACGACGTCTACGTGTCGATGAACCTCGTGCGCCGCTACGGCCTGCGCCGCGGCGACGCCATCACCGGTGCGGTGAAGGTCCGCCCGGAGGGCGAGCAGCAGCAGGGCGGCGGCAACCAGAGCAATCGGCAGAAGTTCAACCCGCTGGTCCGCCTGGACACCGTCAACGGCACCGATCCGGAGTCGTCGAAGAAGCGTCCCGACTTCAACAAGCTCACCCCGCTCTACCCGAACCAGCGGCTGCGCCTGGAGACGACCACCGAGCGCCTCGACACCCGGGTGATCGACCTGATCATGCCGATCGGCAAGGGGCAGCGCGCCCTGATCGTCTCGCCGCCGAAGGCCGGCAAGACGACGATCCTGCAGGACATCGCCAACGCGATCGCGACCAATAACCCCGAGTGCCACCTGATGGTGGTCCTGGTCGACGAGCGCCCGGAAGAGGTCACCGACATGCAGCGCTCGGTGAAGGGCGAGGTCATCGCCTCGACCTTCGACCGCCCGCCGTCGGACCACACCAGCGTTTCCGAGCTGGCCATCGAGCGCGCCAAGCGCCTCGTGGAGCAGGGCAAGGACGTCGTCGTGCTGCTGGACTCGATCACCCGCCTGGGCCGCGCGTACAACAACGCCTCGCCGGCGTCGGGCCGCATCCTCTCCGGTGGTGTCGACTCGACCGCGCTCTACCCGCCCAAGCGGTTCCTGGGCGCGGCGCGCAACATCGAGAACGGCGGCTCGCTGACGATCATCGCCTCGGCGCTGGTGGAGACCGGGTCGACCGGTGACACCGTCATCTTCGAGGAGTTCAAGGGCACCGGCAACGCCGAGCTCAAGCTCGACCGCAAGATCGCCGAGCGCCGCGTCTTCCCGGCCGTCGACGTCAACCTGTCGAGCACCCGCAAGGACGAGCTGCTGCTGTCCCCGGAGGAGTTCTCGATCGTCCACAAGCTGCGCCGCGTCCTGTCCGGGCTCGACAGCCACCAGGCCATCGACCTGCTGATCAGCCAGCTGAAGAAGACGAAGAACAACGTCGAGTTCCTCATGCAGGTGCAGAAGAACACACCGGGCGCCGCCGGCGAGGACGACTAGCCTCTCGCGGCCGGATGGACTCCGTCGTCGCGCTCGATGAGGCGCTGACGGACCTGGTGCGCCTCGTCTCCGCCGTCGGCGACGACTGGGACGCGCCGACCCCGTGCCCCGCGTGGTCGGTCGGCGATGTGCTCGACCACGTCCTGGCGGTCACCGACAAGTTCACGCGCTTTGCCGCGGGCCGAACCGATGCGCCGCGTGGCCGACGAGTCCCGATCGTTGATCGCCGCATCGCACTCGACGCCGTCGTGGCGGCGAGCCGCGCCGCGTGGACCGACGTCGACCTGCGTCGAATCTGCCGCCTGCCGTTCGGCGACTTCCCGGCCGACCGAGCCGCTGCCATCAACGCCGCCGACGTTCTCGTCCACACCTGGGACATCGCCCGCGGGGCCGGTGTCGACTACACCATGCCGCCGGCGTTGGTCCCGGACGCATTGGCGGTGGTGACCTCGCTCGCCGCCGCCGACGTGGACGGCGAGCACTACGCGCCCCCGCCGGCCGAGCCGCACGGCAGGGGCGCAGATGCGCTGTTGATCGCGTCCGGCCGGTCGCCGAGTTGGCCGGGGTGAGGGAACCATGATCTCGACGGGCTGGATGCTGCCCGCATGTGTGCTCGCGCTGCTCGGTTGCCTGCGCTACGCCTGGACGACGGCCACCGGCCACTCGCGGCCGAACCTGGTCACCTGGGGCATTTGGGCGACGGTGCCCACCCTGGCCTTCGCGGCGCAGGTCTCTGACGGCGTCGGGCTGCCGGCCGCACTGACCCTGATGGCCGGGCTCGGCCCGGCGGTCGTCGTTGCCACCGCGCTGGCCACCAGACGCTTCTACGCGCGCTGCACGCGCCTCGATCAGGTCTGCGCGGCACTCGCCGCGGCCGCGTTGGTGGGGTGGCTCACCGTCGGCTCGCCGGTCACCGCGATACTGCTCTCCATCGCGGCCGACGCTCTCGCGCTGGTCCCCACCGCGGTCAAGGCCTGGCGGGATCCGGGGTCGGAGGACGCGGGCTTCTTCGTGGCGATCGCCGCAGCCGCCACCATCACACTGTTCACGCTGTCCCGCTGGTCGATCGCGTCGTCGGCGTTCGCGCTCTATCAGCTGGCCGCCTGCGTTGTGCTCGCCGCGGTGATCGTCCTGCGCGGCCGGTCCGGGCGAGTTCGATCGTTCAGCGGCGGGAATCGACCAGGTCGCTGATCAGCGCGGCCCAGCCGTCCCGGGTCGACTCGTCGACCGGGCCGGTCTGCGTCGCGACGAAGCAGCACCGCCCACGGCGGTCGTAGAGCTCGATTGCGCCGGTCGGCCCCCACGCGCCCTCGGCGCGCGTCACCCAGCACTGCGCGACGGCGGTGAAGTTGATCATCGTCCGCGCCGCCTGCGAGGCCAGCACCATCGAGCCGTGGTGCTCCTTGACCGCGTGCAGCCGGTCGTGGCGCAGCTGCAAGATCCCCGACGACGAGATGCACGTCGTCAGCGGCATGGTCAGCGACGCCGCGTGGGTCAGCGCGTCGATGACCGAGCGCGGCGGCACCCGGTGGAACCCGGCGCGCCGCTCGCCGACGTGGGCGGCCTGCCCGACGAGGGCGGCCAGTCGGCCGCGGCCGCTGTCGGCCAGGACGGCGTCCAACAGCCCCAACTGATCGACCTCCAGCGGATCCTCCGCGCTCTCCGGGGGAGCGGCCGCCGGCCGGTCGTCGGCGGCATCCTCGTGCAGCTCGACGTCGCCGGACAGCGTCAGCCCGATCGACTCGAACGCCAACCGGTCCGAGCCGTCGACCAGGTAGGTCACGTGTGCCGCGTTGCCGGCCCGGTCGAAGAAGCGCAGCGTCGGCGGGACCTGCGGCGTCGGATCGGTGACCAGGACGGTGCCGAGCAGCTCGGGGTTCACCCGCAGCGAGATGCCGGCACTCGGGATCCGCAGCGGATCGCCCGCCCGCGACGGCGGGTGGTGGACGCCGAGGTCGTTGGCGATCACCGGTCCGGCCGCCGTGACGCCGACGACCTGGTCGAGCGTGGGCAGGTCGCCGAGCACCGCGTCGACCGGTCGGGTGACGAAGGTGGAGGTGAAGTCGGGTGCGGCGAGCAGTCGGTCGAGGTCGCTGATCGCGCCGCCGGCGCCCGCCCCGGGGCACCGCGGGTTCGCGCAGCCGCAGCGGGTGGTGTCGTCGGTCTTGCGGGGTTCGGGCATCAGTACACATCCCTCAGATAGCGCTTGGACTGCTTCAACTCGTCGACGTAGTGCTTGGCGCCCTCGGCGTCCATGCCGCCCTCCTTGGCGATGACGTCGTGCAGGGCCTCGTCGACGTCGTGGGCCATGCGGATCGCGTCGCCGCACACGTACACGTACGCGCCGCGCCGCAACCAGTCGTAGAGGTCGGCGCCCTGCTCGCGCATCCGGTGCTGCACGTAGTCCTTGTGCTCCTGGTCGCGGGAGAACGCCACGTCCAGGCGGTCGAGGACGCCGCGCTCGGCGAGATCGGCGAACTCGTCGGCGTAGAGGAAGTCCGACTCGCGGTGCTGGTCGCCGAAGAACAGCCAGTTGTCGCCGGTGGCGCCGCGGGCCGCGCGCTCGTGCAGGAAGGAGCGGAACGGCGCCACGCCGGTGCCCGGGCCGATCATGACGACCGGCGCGTCGTCGGCGGGCAGGCGGAAGGACTTGTTCGGGGTGAGGTAGACCTCGACGCGGTCGCCGATCCGGCAGCGGTCGGCCAGGTACGTCGAGCAGACGCCGCCGCGATCACGGTCCAACGAGCGGTAGCGCACCGTCGCCACGGTCAGGTGCACCTCGCCGGCGTGCACCCGCGGGGATGAGGAGATCGAGTACACCCGCGGGGTGAGCGGCTGCAGCGCGCCGAGCAACTCGTCGGGGGTGATGGTGAGCGACGGGTCGACGTTGAGCACGTCGACGACGTCGCGGTCCCACAACCAGGCGTCGAGCGAGTCGTGGTCGCCGGTGGCCGTCAGGTGGGTCAGTTCGGGGTCGCCGCTGCGCGAGGCGATGTAGTCGACCAGGTACTTCGACGGCGTCGTCAGCTCGTAGCCGTTGGTGAGGGCGTCGCGCAGCGTGCGCTCGCTCTTGCGGTCGGTGATGGTCTCGTCGCCGGTGGCGCCCAGCCGCCGCAGCACCAGGTCGACGAGGGCGTCGTCGTTCGGCGCGTACATCGACAGACCGTCGCCGGGCTCGTACTCGATGCCGCTGTCGCCGAGGGACACCACGACGTGGCGGACCTCCTTCGCCGACGCCGGGCCGGACAGCACGGTGTTGGCCACGATCGTCGCAGGGTAGGGGTTCTTGCGGCCCCACGGCGCCGGTGCGCTCTCCGCCGCGGGCGCGACGTCCTCGTCGACCGCCTCCTCGACGACCGGCGCCTCGACCGGCGCGGCGCCGCCGGCGGCCCCGAGTGCGGCGAGCGCGTCGGGCAGCCAGGCGTCGACCGGCTTCTGGAAGTCGACGTCGCAGTCGACGCGGTCGACGACCCGGGTGGCGCCGAGTTCGGCGAGGCGGGCGTCGACGTTCTTGGCCGCCTGGCAGAAGCCGTCGTAGATCGAGTCGCCGAGTCCGCAGACGGCGAAGTGGGCGCCCTCCAGGCGCGGCGCGTCGTTGCCGGCGATCTCCTGCCAGAGGTCCTCGGCGTCGTCGGGCATGTCGCCCTCGCCGTAGGTGGCGACGACGAACAGGAGCTTGCCGGCGGCCGCGATCTGGTCGATGGTGGCCTCGCCCATGTCGGCGAGGGTGGTCTCGAAGCCGAGCTCGTCGGCCTTCTCCTGCGCCTGGCAGGCGATCCACTCGGCGTTGCCGCTCTGGGTGCCGTAGAGGACCAGCAGGGGGCCCGGGCCGGTGGTGGTCGGCGCGTCGTCGGGTTCGACGACCAGCGGGAAGTCGTCGTCGGCCGGCGGGGTCGGCGGATCGCCGACGCGTCCGGCGCGATAGCCGGCCAGCCAGGCCCGCTGCTGCGGGCTCAGCAGCTCCTCGTCGGGGATGGCGGTGAGTTCCATCCGACTAGCGTAGCTTAGCCAACCCTAATTGATGGTAGGGCACCCTACTACTCGCGAGTAGCTTCAGCGGGATGCTCAGTACACGTCGCGCAGGTAGCGCTTGTGCGTCTTGAGCTCGTCGACGTAGTGGGCGGCACCGCCCGCGTCGAATCCGCCGTGCTCGGCGACGATCTCGTGCAGCGACTCGTCGACGTCCTTGGCCATGCGGGCGGCATCGCCGCACACGTAGACCAGGGCGCCGCGCTCGAGCCAGGCGTACAGCTCGGCGCCGTTCTCGGCCATCCGGTGCTGGACGTAGTCCTTGTGCTCCTGGTCGCGCGAGAAGGCGAGGTCCAGGCGGGTGAGCAGCCCGTCGTCGACGAAGCCCCCGATCTCGTCGGCATAGGCGAAGTCGAACTCGCGGCGCTGATCGCCGAAGAAGAGCCAGTTGTCGCCGGTGGCGCCGCGCGCGGCACGCTCGTGCAGGAAGGACCGGAACGGTGCGATACCCGTGCCCGGGCCGATCATGATGATCGGCACGTCGTCGGCCGGCAGTCGGAACGAACGGTTCGGCGTGATGTAGACGCCGACCTCGTCGCCGACCGCGCGCCGGTCGGCCAGGTACGTGCTCGCACAACCGCCGTGGTCGCGGTCGAAGGAGCGATAGCGCACGGCCGCCATGGTGAGATGCACGGCTCCGTCGTGCACGCGGGGCGACGACGCGATCGAGTAGGAGCGCGGGCCGAGCGGCCGCAGCTCGCCGAGGAGCTCCTCGGGGGTGATGGTGAGCGACGGGTCGACGTTCAGCACGTCGAGCACGTCGCGGCCCCACAACCAGGCCTCGAGGGCCTCGCGGTCGCCGGTCTCGGACAGGTGGGTCAGCTCGGCGTCGCCGCTGCGGGAGGCGACGTAATCGACCAGGTACTTCGACGCCGTCGAGATCTCGTAGTGGCTGGTGAGCGATTCGCGCAGCGTGCGCTCGCTGCGGCGGTCGGTGATGACCTCGTCGCCAGTGGCGCCCAGGCGCTCGATGATGAGCTCGACGACCGCCGGGTCGTTCACCGGCATCACCGACAGGCCGTCGCCGGGCTCGTACTCGATGCCGCTGTCGCCGAGGGAGATCTCGATGTGGCGGACCTCTTTCGCCGATCCCGGCGCCGACAGCACGGTGTTGGCCACGATAGTCGCGGGGTAGGGGTTGCGCCGGCTCCACGCCGCCTTCTTCTTGGGCTTCTCCTCGACCCTCGGCTTGGGCGGCTCGACGACCGGCTCGATGCCGGCGAGGGCGTCGAGGGCGCGGGGCAGCCAGTCGTCGACGGTCTGCTGGAAGTTGGCGTCGCACTCGGCGCGGGGGACCACACGGGTCGCGCCGAGCTCGGCGAAGCGGCCGTCGAGGTTGACCGCGGTCTGGCAGAAGCCGTCGTAGCCGGAGTCGCCGAGGCCGCAGACGGCGTACTGCACGCCGTCGAGCCGGGGCGCGTCGCCCGACGCCACGGCCCGCCACAGGTCCTCGGTGTCGTCGGGGGCGTCGCCCTCGCCGTAGGTGGACACGACGACGAGGATCTTGCCCGCGGCGGGCAGGTCGGCGAGGCTGATCTCCTCCATGTCGGCGACCCGGCTGATCAGGCCGCGGTTGGCCGCGAGGCGCTGGGCCTGGACCGCCACCCACTCGGCGTTGCCCGACTGCGTGCCGTAGAGGACCAGCAGTTGTTCGCCGGCCGCCGGTGCGGTGAGGTCCGGGCGCGCCTTCAGCCCCGCCAGATAGCCTGCGAGCCACGCCTTCTGCTCGCCGGTCAGCGGGGCTTCGGGGGTCGGGGGAGAGGCGAGCAGGTCCATCGTTCCAATGTATCGGGTGCCTTCGGCGATTTCGGAGCAGGCCCGTGCCCGTGGCATACTGGATCGTCGAATCAAGTCCGGTTCCGGTTCACACCCGCGCCCACTCGCACGGGTGACCCGGCGACCACGAAAGGGACACCATGAAGAAGGACATCCACCCGGAGTACGTGGCCACCACGGTCGTGTGCGGTTGCGGCAACACGTTCGAGACCCGCAGCACCAAGAAGGACGGGCGCATCAACGTCGAGGTCTGCTCGCAGTGCCACCCGTTCTACACCGGCAAGCAGAAGATCCTCGACACCGGCGGCCGCGTCGCCCGCTTCGAGAAGCGCTACGGCAAGCGCGACAAGAAGGCCACCGCCGACAACTAGCTTTCCCCACGGCGCCCGGTGCGTGCTTCGGCACGCGCTCGGGCGCCGTTGGTGTTCTCAGAAGTAGTCACGAGAGGGAGGCAGGCAGCCATGGCCACCGAGCAACCGTCGGCGATCGACGACATCCTCGCCGAGTACGCGGGCCTGGAGACCCAGCTCTCCGACCCGTCGCTGCACGACGATGCCGCCAACGCGCGCCGCGTCGCCAAGCGCTTCGCCGAGCTCGGCCCGGTGATGTCGACGTACCAGAAGCTCGCCTCGGCCCGCGACGACCTCGCGGCCGCGACCGAGCTCGCCGCCGACGACCCCTCCTTCGCCGACGAGATCCCGGCGCTCACCGAGCAGGTCGCGCAGCTCGACGCCGCGCTGACCGATCTGCTGGCCCCGCGCGATCCGCACGACGCCGACGACGTCGTGCTGGAGGTCCGCCCCGGCGCGGGCGGCGAGGAGTCGGCGCTGTTCGCCGCCGACCTGGTGCGCATGTACCTGAAGTACTGCGAGCGCCACGGGTGGAAGGCGCAGATCCTCGGCGTCACCGAATCCGACCTCGGCGGCTACAAGGAGGCGACGCTCTCGATCCGCGCCCCGCAGGCCACCCGCGACGGCGTGTGGTCGCGGCTCAAGTTCGAGGGCGGCGTGCACCGCGTGCAGCGCGTGCCGGTCACCGAGTCGCAGGGGCGCATCCACACCTCGGCCGCCGGCGTGCTGATCTACCCCGAGCCCGACGAGGTCGAGGAAGTCGCGATCGACGACAAGGACCTGCGCGTCGACGTGTACCGCAGCTCGGGCAAGGGCGGCCAGGGCGTCAACACCACCGACTCGGCCGTGCGTCTGACGCACCTGCCCACCGGCATCGTCGTCACCTGCCAGAACGAGCGCTCCCAGCTGCAGAACAAGGCGCGCGCCATGCAGGTGCTCGCCGCTCGACTGCAGGCCCAGGCCGAGGAGGAGGCCGCAGCCGCCGCGGCCGAGGGGCGCGCCGCGCAGATCCGCACGGTCGACCGCTCCGAGCGCATCCGCACCTACAACTTCCCGGAGAACCGGATCGCCGACCACCGCATCGGCTACAAGGCCAACAACCTCGACTCGGTCCTGGCCGGCGACATGGACGCGTTGCTCGACGCGCTCGTCGAGGCGGACAAGCAGGCCCGGCTCGCCGCCGAGTAGCCCCGTGGCCGATCCCGTCAGCGCCCTGCTGGCCGACGCGACCGAGCGGCTCGCCGCCGCCGGGGTCGCCTCGCCCCGTGTCGACGCGCAATGGCTGCTCGCGCACGCGCTGCGCACCGACCGCGGCCGACTGCTCCTCGTCGACGACGTCGATCCGCCGACCGCCGAGCACTTCGCGGCCCTAGTGCGCCGACGCGCGAACCGTGAACCGCTGCAGCACCTGATCGGCGAGGTGGAGTTCGCCGCGGGGGACGCGGTGGTGCGTCTGAAGGTCGGGCCCGGCGTCTTCATCCCGCGCCCGGAGACCGAGCTGCTCCTGCGGTGGGCCGTCGAGACGGCGCCCCCCGGCGCGCTCGTCGCCGACCTCTGCGCCGGCAGCGGGGCCCTGGCCATCGGCCTGGCGACCGCCCGCCCCGACGTGCGCGTCGTCGCCGTCGAGCTCTTCGCCGCCGCGCGCACCTGGTTGCGCCGCAACGTCGCCGCCCAGCCGGTCGACGTCGCCGGGCGGGTCGCCGTCGTCGCCGCCGACGTCACCGACCGCGCGGGGGTTGCCGCGGCGATCGCCGCGCAGGCCGGTCCGCTGGGGTGGCCGCCGCGCCGCCGGCTCGACCTCGTCGTCAGCAACCCGCCCTACGTGCCGACGGTGACCGGCGGGCGGCCCACCGAGGTGAGCCCGGAGGTCCGTGCCGATCCGGCGGCGGCGGTCTTCGGCGGCGCCGACGGGATGGCGGTGATCACCCCGATGCTCGAGACGATGGTCGCGCTGGGGACGACGGGCACGCCCGTCGGCATCGAGCACGACGACGCCACCGGGCCCGCGGTCGCCGCCGCGCTGGCCGCTGCCGGATACGCCCAGATCACCGCGCGCACCGACCTCGCCGGTACGCGGCGGTTCGTGACCGCTGTGCAAGGATGAAACGGTGAGCACCGTCTACGACTGCACCGACCCGCAGACCCGGTCCGCGGGCCTGTCGGCGGCGGTCGGCGCGGTGCGTTCGGGCCGCCTGGTGGTGCTGCCCACGGACACGCTCTACGGCATCGGCTGCGACGCCTTCGACGCCGATGCGGTCGCCTCGCTGCTGGCCGCGAAGGGCCGCGGCCGCGACATGCCGGTCCCGGTCCTGGTCGGGTCCTGGCACACCATCGACGGGCTCGTGCTGTCGGTCCCGCTGCCCGCGCGCGAACTCACCCGGGCGTTCTGGCCGGGCGGGTTGTCGCTGGTCGTGCAGCAGGCGCCGTCGTTGGCGTGGGACCTGGGGGACACCGACGGCACCGTGATGCTGCGGATGCCGATGCACCCGGTGGCGATCGAGCTGCTGCGCGAAGTCGGCCCGATGGCCGTGTCGAGCGCCAACGTCTCCGGTCAGCCGCCGGCCACCACCGTCGAGGACGCCCGGCGCCAACTCGACGACGCGGTGTCGGTGTACCTCGACGGGGGACCGTCGGCCGCCGCGACCGCCTCCACCATCGTCGACGTGACCGGCCCGGTGCCCCGGATCCTGCGCGAGGGCGCCATCACCGCCGAGCAGATCGGCGAGGTCCTGGACGTCCCCGTCGCCGAGCTGCGGGGCGCCGACGCGTGATCGAGCTCCTCGCCGCACCCACCGGGTCCGTCTCCTCGGCCGGCGTCCCGTTGCGCGAACTCGTCCTCGTCGGTGCGACGGCGACCGCGGTGACGTTCCTGCTCACCTCGCTCGTCCGGGTGTTCGCCATCCGCGTCGGCGCGGTGGCGGTGCCGCGCGCCCGCGACGTCCACGTCATCCCGACCCCGCGCCTGGGCGGCATCGGCATGTTCATCGGCGCGGTGGCCGCGATCGCCCTCGCTGCCCAACTGCCGGCGCTCAACCGCGGCTTCGCGTACAGCTCGACCATGACCGCGGTGATCGTCGCGGGCCTGATCATCGTGCTCGTCGGGGTGGTCGACGACCGGTGGGGGTTGGACGCGCTGACCAAGTTCGCCGGCCAGGTCACCGCCGCCGGCGTGCTCGTCGGGCTCGATCCGCAGAACCTGAGCTGGTGGACCTTCAGCGTCCCCGGCAGCATCGGCGTCCTGTCCCTCGACTCGGTGCAGGCCGGCCTGCTGACGGTCGTCATCACCGTCGCGACCATCAACGCCATCAACTTCATCGACGGTCTCGACGGACTCGCCGCCGGCCTCGGCCTCGTCGCGGCGCTGGCCATCTGCCTGTACTCGCTCGGCCAGCTGCGCGACTTCGGCGGCGCGCAGGCCTTCTACCCGCCGGCGATGATCACCGTCGCCCTGGCCGGCGCCTGCCTGGGCTTCCTCCCGCACAACTTCAGCCCGGCGCGCATCTTCATGGGCGACTCCGGCGCGATGCTCATCGGCCTCATGCTGGCCGCGGCCAGCGCGTCGTCGCAGAACCCCGGCTACGCCTACGGCACCAGCACCGCCGACATCTTCACCCTGCTCTCGCCGCTGGTCCTGGTCGCCGCGGTCATGTTCATCCCGATGCTCGACATGCTGATGGCGATCGTGCGCCGCACCCGCGCCGGCGTCGGCTTCTACACCCCCGACAAGATGCACCTGCACCACCGGCTGCTCGAGCTGGGGCACTCCCAGGCCCGCGTCGCGCTGCTGATCTACCTCTGGGTCGGCGTGCTGACGCTGTCGGTCGCGGCGAGCACGATCATGCCGCTGCGGATCCTCGGCCCGATCTTCGGCGCCGGTCTGCTCATCGCCCTCACGTTCACCTTCCTGCCGCGCATCGCCCGCGTCTTCCGGCGCACCTAGCCGATCCCCGGAACCGGTCGACCCTAGACTGGTCGGCATGGCAGAGGACACCCCCGACATCGTTCGCGCGTTCACCGATCCGCTCGGCGCGCTCAAGACCGGGCTGCGCTACGGCGTGCTCGGACTGGTCGCGCTCACCGTGGTCGGTCTCGCGGTGTGGGTGCCGCTGGCCGGCACCAAGGGACTGTGGGGAGTGCTCGTCGGCGCCGGGGTGGGCGGCGGTTTCATCCTCGTCACCCTCCTGATCGTGCTCGCCACGTCCAAGCTGCCGCCCTTCACGTCGCTGTACGTGATCATGGGCTCCTGGTTCGTGAAGATGCTGGCCGTCATCGTCCTCATGGCGATCCTCAAGAACCTCACGTTCTACGACAAGGGCGCCTTGGTGAGCACCCTCATCGGCGCCATCGTGATCGTCCTCGGCGCCGAGTTCTACGGCGTGTTGCGCACCCGCGTCCCCTACGTCGACGAGGTGTCGGGGAAGTAGCGCGCCGCGCTGATCTGCTACTACGAGGTGTCGTAGCGAGATTCGGGCAGGGAAAACCACCCCGGTTTGCGTGCGTGACCTGAGCACTTGATAAGGTTTCGTCACATCCAACAGAAGATGGCAGCGCCCCCGAAAGCGGTCCCGCGGACGGAAGCGCCACCCCTTTCTGTGCTCCGCACCACCCCGCGGAGAATGTCCGATCGAACCCGGCGCCGTAGCGCGGCAACCGGGCCCGACCACGGGAGAGAACGCTGATCACCTTCTTGGCTGAGTCCGGTGAGTTCCACGCACCGACGCTCGACGACTTCTTTCCCGAGCAGGTCCTGTTCGCCGGCACGCCGTTCGCCCTCGACCGCCTCATGCTCATCCGCCTCGGCGTGGTGCTGCTGGTCTCGGCGTTCTTCTTCTTCGCGATGCGCAGCCCCAAGATCATTCCCCGCGGTGCGCAGAACGTCGCGGAGAGCATGATCGACTTCGTCCGGGTGCAGATCGCCGAGGAGATCCTGGGCAAGGAGAACGGCCGCAAGTACCTGCCGATCATCGCCAGCATCTTCTTCGCGACGATCTTCCTGAACCTGACGTCGATCATCCCGTTCCTGAACATCTCGTCGAACGCGCGCATCGGCATGCCGATGGTGATGGCCGCGGCCGCGTACATCACCTACCTCTGGGTCGGCTTCCGCAAGTTCGGCTTCTTCGGCTTCATCAAGGCGTCGACGGTCCTGCCGGGCGTGCCGCTGCCGATCCACTTCCTGCTGATTCCGATCGAGTTCATCTCGACCTTCATCCTGCGGCCGTTCACGCTGACCGTCCGTCTCATGGCCAACATGCTGGCCGGCCACATCATGCTGGTCCTGTTCTTCGCCGCGACGCAGTACTTCTTCATCGAGGCCAAGAACTGGATGGCCGTGTTCGGCCTGCCGGCACTGATCGTCGGCGTCGCCTTCACCTTCTTCGAGCTGCTGGTGATCGCGCTGCAGGCCTACATCTTCTCGCTGCTGACCGCCGTCTACATCGACCAGTCGATCCACGCGGACGCGCACTGACCCACCGACCGAACCGACCGAGCAACAACACAAGAACCTGACTGCTCATCCACCCGGATGGGGAGCCATTTAGAAAGGGAATAGCAAGATGAGCTACATCGCCCAGACTCTCGCCGACGCCACCACGATCGTCGCCGAAGGAGCTGAGACCACCACCACCGGTAAGGGCTACGGCGCCATCGGTTACGGCCTCGCCGCCATCGGCCCGGGCATCGGCGTGGGCATCGTCGCCGGCAAGGCCATCGAGGGCATCGCCCGTCAGCCCGAGCTGGCCGGCCAGATCCGCACCACCATGTTCCTCGGCATCGCGCTCTCCGAGGCGCTGGCGCTGATCGGCATCGTTGCCGGCTTCATCTTCTGATCTGAGCCACGACATGATCAACGCAACCGATCTGACGCTGCTGCTGGCAGCAGAGGGTGGCGAGGAGAAGCACAATCCGCTGCTCCCGCACACCTACGACATCGTTTGGTCGCTGGTCGCGTTCGCCGTCGTCCTCTTCGTCTTCTGGAAGTTCGTGATTCCGAGCTACCTGAAGGTGCTCGACGAGCGCCGCGACGAGATCGAGGGCGGCATCGAGCGCGCCGAGGCCGCGCAGGCCGAGGCCAACGCCGAGAAGGCCAAGTACCGCGAGCAGCTCGCCGGTGCCCGCGAAGAGGCGAACAAGATCCGCGAGGACGCGCGCGCCCAGGGCCAGCAGATCATCACCGATGCGAAGACCACCGCCGAGGCGGAGTCCGATCGCATCGTCGCGGCCGGCAACCAGCAGCTGGAGGCCTCGCGCCAGCAGGTGGTCTCCGAACTGCGCGGTGATCTCGGCAAGATGTCGATCGACCTGGCCGAGAAGCTGACCGGGGAGTCGCTGGGCGACTCCGCCAAGGCGTCGGCCACCGTCGACCGCTTCCTCGCCGAGCTCGACAGCTCGAAGTAGCGGCTACGAGACAGGAACGAAAAGGTAGATGTACGCAGCATCCTCTTCGAGAGGCTCTCGCGCAGGCCCGCACGACGCTGGATTCGGCGTCGGCCGGCACCGGCGACGAGCTGCTGTCCGTCGCACGGCTCGTCGGTGACAACCGCGAACTGCTCGGCGCACTGACCGAGGCGGCCGTGCCGCCGGCCGAGCGCGGCGACGTCGCGAAGACCGTGCTCAAGGGCAAGGTCTCCGCCGGCACCGCAAGCGTGGTCGCCGCGGCCGCGAGCGGTCAGTGGTCTACCTCGTCGGACCTGGTCTCCGGGTTGCACGACCTCGGCGTCGAAGCGCTGCTGCGCTCGGCGGCGAAGGCCGGTGACGGCGACGCGGTGGAGGACGAGCTGTTCCGCCTCGGCCGCATCGTCGCGGGCAACCCGGAGCTCGAGCAGGCACTGTCGGACCGGGCCCGCCCCGCCGCCGACCGCGCCGGCCTGTTCCGGAAGCTGGTCGCCGGCAAGGTGAACCCGGTGACCGAGAAGCTGGCCGTCGACGCCATCGAGCGGGCCCAGGAGAAGCCGGCCGACGCCCTCGCGTCGCTGGCCGACACCGCCGCGGGCATCAGCGGTCGCCGCGTCGCCCGCGTCCGCTCGGCCACCGAACTTTCCGCCGCGCAGCGCGCCAAGCTGGCCAAGGACCTCGAGAAGGACCTCGGCTCGCCGGTCACGCTGCACGTCGACGTCGACCCGGAGCTTCTGGGTGGCGTCGTCGTCCGCGTCGGCAACGAGCAGATCGACGGAAGCGTCGCCGGCAAGTTCGCCGCCGTCCGACGCGGCCTGCGGTAGCCCCCACCAACCACAAACCAACCTTGATCGACACCCGATCACCAGAGCCAGGAAGAGTAAGCACATGGCGGAGTTGACCATCTCCTCCGATGAGATTCGGAGCGCGCTCAGTTCGTACACCAAGGAGGTGGACACGGCCTCCACCCGCGAAGAGGTGGGCACCGTCGTGGACACCGGCGACGGCATCGCCCACGTCAGCGGCCTGCCCGGCGCGATGGCGAACGAGCTGCTGGAGTTCCCCGGCGGAATCCGCGGCGTGGCCCTGAACCTCGACCTCGACGAGGTCGGCGCCGTCATACTCGGTGACTACGAGCACATCGAGGAGGGCCAGGAGGTCAAGCGGACCGGCAACGTGCTGTCGGTGCCGGTCGGCGACGACTTCCTCGGCCGCGTGATCGACCCGCTCGGCGCCCCGATCGACGGCCTCGGCCCGATCAAGGCGGAGGCCGACCGCGTCCTGGAGCTGCAGGCCGCCACCGTGCTCGAGCGCCAGCCGGTCGAGGAGTCCCTCGCCACCGGCATCAAGGCGATCGACGCCATGACCGCCATCGGCCGCGGCCAGCGCCAGCTGGTCATCGGCGACCGCAAGACCGGCAAGACCGCGGTCTGCATCGACGCCATCCTGAACCAGAAGGACAACTGGAAGACCGGCGACCCGGAGAAGCAGGTCCGCTGCATCTACGTCGCCATCGGTCAGAAGGGCTCCACCATCGCCGGCGTGAAGTCGGCGCTGGAAGAGGCCGGCGCGATGGAGTACACGACCATCGTCGCGGCTCCCGCCTCCGACTCGGCCGGCTTCAAGTGGCTCGCCCCGTACACCGGTTCGGCCCTCGGCCAGCACTGGATGTACGCCGGCAAGCACGTCCTCATCGTCTTCGACGACCTGTCCAAGCAGGCCGAGGCCTACCGCGCCATCTCGCTGCTGCTGCGCCGCCCGCCGGGCCGCGAGGCCTACCCGGGCGACGTCTTCTACCTGCACTCGCGCCTGCTCGAGCGTTGCGCGAAGCTGTCCGAGGAAATGGGCGGCGGCTCGATGACCGGTCTGCCGATCATCGAGACCAAGGCCAACGACGTCTCGGCGTTCATCCCGACCAACGTCATCTCGATCACCGACGGCCAGGTCTTCCTGGAGTCGGACCTCTTCAACAAGGGTGTCCGCCCGGCGATCAACGTGGGTATCTCCGTGTCCCGCGTCGGTGGTGCCGCGCAGACCAAGGGCCTCAAGAAGGTGTCCGGCTCGCTGCGTCTGGAGCTGGCCCAGTACCGCGAGCTGGAGGCCTTCTCGGCCTTCGCCTCCGACCTCGACGCCGCGTCGAAGGCGCAGCTCGAGCGCGGTGCCCGCTGGGTCGAGCTGCTCAAGCAGGACCAGTACAGCCCCGTGTCGGTCGAGGACCAGATCGTCTCGCTGTACCTGTGCGGTGAGGGCTACATGGACTCGGTGCCGGTGGACGACATCCGCCGCTTCGAGGCCGAGCTGCTCGCCGACCTGCACCACAGCGCGAAGGACGTCTACAAGTCCATCGCCGGTGGCGGCGCGCTGACCGACAAGGACATCGCCAAGCTCACCAAGGCCACGGACAACTTCAAGGAGGGCTTCGTCGCCAGCGACGGCAGCCGGGTGGTCAACGATCCCGAGGCTCCGGCCCTGGATGCCGAGGACGTCGAGTCCGAGACCATCAAAGTGACCAAGAAGAAGAAGTAGGCAATGGCAACCATTCGGGAGCTGCGCTCGCGGATCCGGTCGATCCAGTCGACCAAGAAGATCACCAAGGCGCAGGAACTGATCGCGACCTCGCGGATCACCAAGGCGCAAGCCCGGGTGGCCGCGGCGCGGCCGTACGCGCAGGAGATCACCAAGGTGGTCACCACGCTGGCCGGCGCGTCGGTCTCGCTGGACTCCCCGCTGCTCACCGCGCGGGAGAACCCGCGCCGGGCGGCGATCCTGGTCGTCACCTCCGACAGCGGCCAGTGCGGCGGCTACAACGCCAACGTGCTGCGCGAGACCGAGGAATTGATCTCGCTGCTGCGCTCCGAGGGCAAGGAGCCGGTGCTCTACGTGATGGGCCGCAAGGGTGTGGGCTACTACACCTTCCGCGACCGCCCGATCGTCGCCAGCTGGACCGGGTTCTCCCAGCAGCCGGTGTTCGCCGACATCAACGGTGCGATCAAGCACCTGGTCGACGCGTTCCTGGCCGGCTCGGACGAGAAGGTCGAGCTCGACGGCGAGCAGATCGACGGCTACGACGAGCTGCACGTGGTCTACACGCGCTTCGTGTCGATGCTGACCCAGAAGCCGACGGTGCGCCGCATGGCCCCGATCGACGTCGAGTTCGAGATCGAACAGCTCGACACCGGGGACGACCTGCTCGACCCGAACACCGACGCCCAGGTCGGCCCGGAGATCGACTTCGAGCCCGAGGCCAAGGAGCTCCTGGACGCGCTGCTGCCGCGCTACGTGGCGTCGCGCATCTTCGCCGCGCTGCTGGATTCGGCGGCGTCGGAGAACGCGGCCCGTCGCACCGCCATGAAGGCGGCCACCGATAACGCCACCGAGCTCGAGAAGACCCTGTCCCGCCAGGCCAACCAGGCCCGCCAGGCCCAGATCACGCAGGAGATCAGCGAGATCGTCGGCGGCGTCGAAGCGCTCTCGCACTGATCCGGCTGACTAGAACAGACATACCGAGGAAAGAGAAACAACCATGACCGCAGCAGTAAAGGCAGACAAGAAGGGCGCGTCGGCAGCCGGCGTGGGCCGCGTCGCCCGCGTCATCGGCCCCGTCGTCGACGTCGAGTTCCCGCGCGGAGCCATCCCCGACCTCTTCAACGCGCTGCACTGTGAGATCACCCTCGAGGCAGTGGCCAAGACCCTGACCCTCGAGGTCGCGCAGCACCTCGGCGACAACGTCGTGCGCGCCGTCTCGATGCAGCCCACCGACGGCCTGGTCCGCGGTGCGGCCGTCTCCGACACCGGCAAGCCGATCTCGGTGCCGGTCGGCGACGTCGTCAAGGGCCACGTCTTCAACGCGCTGGGCGACTGCCTCGACGCGCCGGGCACCGGTCGCGACGGCGAGCAGTGGGGCATCCACCGCAAGCCGCCGGCCTTCGACCAGCTCGAGGGCAAGACCGAGATCCTCGAGACCGGCATCAAGGTCATCGACCTGCTGACCCCGTACGTCAAGGGCGGCAAGATCGGTCTGTTCGGTGGTGCCGGTGTCGGCAAGACCGTTCTGATCCAGGAGATGATCACCCGTATCGCCCGCGAGTTCTCCGGCACCTCGGTGTTCGCCGGCGTCGGCGAGCGCACCCGTGAGGGCACCGACCTCCACCTCGAGATGGAGGAGATGGGCGTTCTCCAGGACACCGCGCTCGTGTTCGGCCAGATGGACGAGCCGCCGGGGACGCGTATGCGCGTCGCCCTCTCGGCCCTCACCATGGCCGAGTACTTCCGCGACGTGCAGCACCAGGACGTGCTGCTGTTCATCGACAACATCTTCCGTTTCACCCAGGCCGGCTCGGAGGTTTCGACCCTCCTCGGCCGCATGCCGTCGGCCGTCGGTTACCAGCCGACGCTGGCCGACGAGATGGGTGAGCTGCAGGAGCGCATCACGTCGACCAAGGGCCGCTCGATCACCTCGCTGCAGGCGATCTACGTCCCCGCCGACGACTACACCGACCCCGCTCCGGCGACCACCTTCGCGCACCTCGATGCGACCACCGAGCTCTCGCGTCCGATCTCGCAGCTGGGCATCTACCCGGCCGTGGACCCGTTGACGTCGACCTCGCGCATCCTGGAGGCCTCGATCGTCGGTGACGAGCACTTCCGCGTCGCCAACGAGGTCAAGCGCATCCTGCAGAAGTACAAGGAGCTGCAGGACATCATCGCCATCCTGGGTATGGACGAGCTCTCCGAAGAGGACAAGGTCACCGTCGCGCGTGCGCGCCGCATCCAGAAGTTCCTCGGCCAGAACTTCCTCGTCGCCGAGAAGTTCACCGGCCAGAAGGGCTCGGTCGTGCCGCTGGCCGACACCATCGAGGCGTTCGACCGCGTCTGCAAGGGCGAGTTCGACCACCTGCCCGAGCAGGCGTTCAACAGCTGCGGTGGACTCGACGACGTCGAGGCCGCGGCCAAGAAGATCGCCGGAAAGTAGCAGACCACCATGGCGGACAAGAGCTTCCGGGTCGAGGTCGTCTCGGCCGACGAGCGCCTGTACTCCGGTGATGCCACCATGCTCGTCGCCCAGACCACCGACGGCGAGGTCGGCATCCTGGCCGGCCACGCGCCGCTGCTGGGCCAGCTGACCGAGGGCGGCTACATCGCCATCACCGAGGCCGACGGCGACCGCCGCGTGGCCGCGGTGACCGGCGGGTTCCTCTCCGTGTCGACCGACGTGGTGACGATTCTGGCGGAGACGGCCGAATGGGCCGCCGACGTCGACGTCGTCGCCGCGGAGGCCGCGCTGGAGTCGGCCGAGCCGGGCAGCGTCGAGCACCAGCTCGCCAAGTCCCGCCTGTCGGCCGCCGCCGCGCTTGCCAGGTAGTCATGAGCAACAGCCCATCGCCCGTCACGGTGCCCAGCACCGGGCGGGCGATGGGCGTTTTCCGGCCGGGTCGGCCGTCGGCGGTGGCCTGATGGCCCTGTGGCTGATCTCCGCGCTGGTGGTGCTGCTCATCGCGGTGGTGGCGGTGCTGGTGTCGCTCTACCGACTGTCCGAGCGGCGCCGTATGGGCCAGCCGATCCTGCTGCGCAAGGTGCCCGCCCGCGCCGACGCCGGATGGCGGCACGGTTCCGCGCACTACGGCGACGACGCACTGGTCTACTACCGCCTCGTCGCCACCCGACCCGGCCCGACGGCGACGCTGGTGCGCAGCGCGATGACGGTCGTCGGCAAGCGCGAGCCGCGCGGCACCGAGCGGGAGATCCTCGAGGGCATGGTCGTCGTCGAATTGGCGCCCGGCGCCGATGGGGCCGACGGCGCCTACGAGCTCGCGATGACGCCCGAGGCGCTCACCGCGCTGCAGGCGTGGCTGGAGTCCGCCCCGCCGCGGCGGGCTCGTCGACGGTCGTCGCCGGGGACTCGATAGGCTACGAGGGTGACTGATCGCTTTCTGGTGTCGGGTGGCGCCCGGCTGACCGGCGAAGTGCAGGTGACCGGGGCCAAGAACAGCGTGCTGAAGCTGATGGCCGCCGCCCTGCTGGCCGAGGGCACGACCGTGCTGACCAACTCGCCCGACATCGCCGACGTGCCGCTGATGGCCGACGTGCTGCGCGGCCTGGGTGCCGACGTGACCGTCGACGGCGACACCGTGACCATCGTGGCGCCGGCCATGCCGAGCCATCACGCCGACTTCGACGCGGTGAAGCAGTTCCGCGCGTCCGTCTGCGTGCTCGGCCCGTTGATGGCCCGCTGCAAGAAGGCCGTCGTGGCGCTGCCCGGCGGCGACGCGATCGGCTCGCGGCCGTTGGACATGCACCAGACTGGCCTGCGCGCGATGGGGGCGGAGAGCTCGATCGAGCACGGCTGCGTCGTGGCGTCGGCCGACCACCTCGTCGGTGCGCCGATCGCGCTCGAGTTCCCGTCGGTCGGTGCGACGGAGAACATCCTGATGGCCGCCGTGCTCGCCGACGGTGTGACGACCGTCGACAACGCTGCGCGCGAACCGGAGATCGTCGACCTCTGCGAGATGCTCACCCAGATGGGCGCGAAGATCGAGGGCGCCGGATCGTCGACGCTGACGGTGACGGGGGTCGCCGAGCTCAAGCCGACGTCGCACCGGGTGGTCGGCGACCGCATCGTCGCCGCGACGTGGGGGATTGCCGCCGCGATGACGCGCGGCGACGTCACGGTCCGCGGCATCGCTCCCGAGCACCTGGGCCTGGTCCTCAACAAGCTCGTCGACGCCGGCGCGCAGGTGGACCGGTTCGACGACGGCTTCCGCGTGCTCCAGGACGACCGCCCGAAGGCAATCAACGTCTCCACGCTGCCGTACCCGGGCTTTCCGACGGACGTGCAGCCGATGGTGATCGGCCTCGCCGCCGTCGCCGAGGGGATGTCGGTGGTCACCGAGAACGTCTTCGAGGCGCGCTTCCGCTTCGTCGAGGAGATGGTCCGCCTGGGCGCCGATGCGCGCACCGACGGGCACCACGCGGTCATCCGCGGGGTGGAGCGGCTCTCGAGCGCCCCGGTGTGGTCGTCGGACATCCGGGCCGGCGCCGGGTTGGTGCTGGCCGCACTGGTCGCCGACGGCGTGACCGAGGTGCACGACGTGGAGCACATCGACCGCGGTTACCCCGACTTCGTCGCCCAATTGCGCAGCCTGGGCGGGGAGATCGAGCGCGTCTCCGACTGATCGGGCCGCCGCGACGACCTTGTGGTCGACGTCACGTCATCCGGATTTGACCCGCCCGTAACTGTTGAGTACCTTCATAGAAGTCAGCGCGCCACGGCGCCGCCGACCCGGACCCGCGAGGGCCGGGACGGAATACGGAGACCGGGGCGTTGACACATCCGACCAGCCCGAACTACTCACGGTGACGACCTCTGTTTGCCACCGTGGTTCGAGCCTGTTAGGATGGGAGAGTTGCCCCGAGTGCGGGGCCAACACCCAACAACAACCAGCTTGCTGGAATGCGTCCCGGATGGGATGGCGCCGGCAGGTGTGTGTTCTTTGAGAACTCGATAGTGTGTGACAAATTATTGTTTTGTTTGACGCCAATATTTATTGGTGTCAGTTTTTTGATGCCAGATTTGTTTTATGGATTGTTTTTGCTGGGGTTTTTACCTCTGTGGAGGACAGTTTGTTTTGAAACGCCCTTCGGGGTCTGATTTCAATGTTTTTTCATGGAGAGTTTGATCCTGGCTCAGGACGAACGCTGGCGGCGTGCTTAACACATGCAAGTCGAACGGAAAGGCCCGAGCTTGCTCGGGTACTCGAGTGGCGAACGGGTGAGTAACACGTGGGTGATCTGCCCCAAACTTCGGGATAAGCCTGGGAAACTGGGTCTAATACCGGATATGACCACTGATCGCATGGTTGGTGGTGGAAAGCTTTTGCGGTTTGGGATGGGCCCGCGGCCTATCAGCTAGTTGGTGGGGTAATGGCCCACCAAGGCGACGACGGGTAGCCGACCTGAGAGGGTGATCGGCCACACTGGGACTGAGACACGGCCCAGACTCCTACGGGAGGCAGCAGTGGGGAATATTGCACAATGGGCGCAAGCCTGATGCAGCGACGCCGCGTGAGGGACGACGGCCTTCGGGTTGTAAACCTCTTTCGGCAGGGACGAAGCGCAAGTGACGGTACCTGCAGAAGAAGCACCGGCCAACTACGTGCCAGCAGCCGCGGTAATACGTAGGGTGCGAGCGTTGTCCGGAATTACTGGGCGTAAAGAGCTCGTAGGCGGTTTGTCACGTCGTCTGTGAAATTCTGCAGCTTAACTGTAGGCGTGCAGGCGATACGGGCAGACTTGAGTACTACAGGGGAGACTGGAATTCCTGGTGTAGCGGTGAAATGCGCAGATATCAGGAGGAACACCGGTGGCGAAGGCGGGTCTCTGGGTAGTGACTGACGCTGAGGAGCGAAAGCGTGGGTAGCGAACAGGATTAGATACCCTGGTAGTCCACGCCGTAAACGGTGGGTACTAGGTGTGGGTTCCTTTTCACGGGATCCGTGCCGTAGCTAACGCATTAAGTACCCCGCCTGGGGAGTACGGCCGCAAGGCTAAAACTCAAAGGAATTGACGGGGGCCCGCACAAGCGGCGGAGCATGTGGATTAATTCGATGCAACGCGAAGAACCTTACCTGGGTTTGACATATACCGGACGCGGCTAGAGATAGTCGTTCCCTTGTGGTCGGTATACAGGTGGTGCATGGCTGTCGTCAGCTCGTGTCGTGAGATGTTGGGTTAAGTCCCGCAACGAGCGCAACCCTTGTCCTGTATTGCCAGCGGGTTATGCCGGGGACTTGCAGGAGACTGCCGGGGTCAACTCGGAGGAAGGTGGGGATGACGTCAAGTCATCATGCCCCTTATGTCCAGGGCTTCACACATGCTACAATGGCGCGTACAGAGGGCTGCGATACCGCGAGGTGGAGCGAATCCCTTAAAGCGCGTCTCAGTTCGGATTGGGGTCTGCAACTCGACCCCATGAAGTCGGAGTCGCTAGTAATCGCAGATCAGCAACGCTGCGGTGAATACGTTCCCGGGCCTTGTACACACCGCCCGTCACGTCATGAAAGTCGGTAACACCCGAAGCCGGTGGCCTAACCCTTGTGGAGGGAGCTGTCGAAGGTGGGATCGGCGATTGGGACGAAGTCGTAACAAGGTAGCCGTACCGGAAGGTGCGGCTGGATCACCTCCTTTCTAAGGAGCATTCAACACACACCCGTTTCTGCAGGCGCATGTTCTGCGGCGGGGTTGATGTTCATGGGTGAAACGTCAAACACAACCGTAACGTCCGTTGGCTTCTATGCCGGCGAACGGGTTGCCCGGAATCCCGTGAGGGGCCGGGGGCAAGTCGCACACTATCGGGGTTCTGAGAGAACACGCCGGGTCTTCGGGCCCATGGGTTGTCTCGAGCCTGATGCTCACCGCATACCGCCTTATCGGGTATGGCTGTGGTGGGTGTGTGTTGTTTGAGAATTGCATAGTGGATGCGAGCATCTAACAATCAGTCATTCTGTTGATTCAGGTGACAGGTTGTTTGATCTGCAATTTCAAAATTTGGTTTTTGTAAGCATTTTACGAATGTTTTTAACGTTCACACTTGTGTATCTACATTCAGCCCTCAGCCTTGGTTGAGGTATGGGTGTAGGTGTTGTTGTAAGTGTGTAAGAGCGTTCGGTGGATGCCTTGGTACCAGGAGCCGATGAAGGACGTGGGAGGCTGCGATAAGCCTCGGGGAGCTGTCAACCGAGCTGTGATCCGAGGGTGTCCGAATGGGGAAACCCAGCACGAGTGATGTCGTGTTACCCACCGCTGAATATATAGGCGGTGTGGAGGGAACGTGGGGAAGTGAAACATCTCAGTACCCATAGGAAGAGAAAACAATTGTGATTCCGTCAGTAGTGGCGAGCGAACGCGGATGAGGCTAAACCATGCGCATGTGATACCCGGCAGGGGTTGTGTGTGTGGGGTTGTGGGAGTGTTTTTTTCGGTGCTGCCGTGCCGGAGACGAGTCAGAAAATCGCATGCTAGGCGAAGTGACCTGGAATGGTCCGCCGTAGACGGTGAGAGTCCGGTAGCTGAAAGTGTGCGGTCTTGTTTAAGCATTTCCCAAGTAGCAGCGGGCCCGTGAAATCCGCTGTGAATCTGCCGGGACCACCCGGTAAGCCTAAATACTTCCTGGTGACCGATAGCGGACAAGTACCGTGAGGGAAAGGTGAAAAGTACCCCGGGAGGGGAGTGAAATAGTACCTGAAACCGGACGCTTACAATCCGTCAGAGCCTGCGCCCTTGTGGGTGGGTGATGGCGTGCCTTTTGAAGAATGAGCCTGCGAGTCAGTGCTCAGTGGCAAGGTTAACCCGTGTGGGGTAGCCGTAGCGAAAGCGAGTCTGAATAGGGCGATACAGTCGCTGGGTCTGGACCCGAAGCGGAGTGATCTACCCATGGCCAGGGTGAAGCGACGGTAAGACGTCGTGGAGGCCCGAACCCACTTCAGTTGAAAATGGAGGGGATGAGCTGTGGGTAGGGGTGAAAGGCCAATCAAACTCCGTGATAGCTGGTTCTCCCCGAAATGCATTTAGGTGCAGCGTCGCGTGTTTCACTCTGGAGGTAGAGCTACTGGATGGCCGATGGGCCCTACTAGGTTACTGACGTCAGCCAAACTCCGAATGCCAGAGTGTGAGAGCGCGGCAGTGAGACTGCGGGCGATAAGGTTCGTAGTCGAGAGGGAAACAGCCCAGATCGCCGGCTAAGGCCCCTAAGCGTGTACTAAGTGGAAAAGGATGTGGGATCGCGAAGACAACCAGGAGGTTGGCTTAGAAGCAGCCACCCTTGAAAGAGTGCGTAATAGCTCACTGGTCAAGTGATCCTGCGCCGACAATGTAGCGGGGCTCAAGTACACCGCCGAAGCCGCGGCAGTCACACATATACATCGGCGTGTTCCCACGGGAGTGCGTCTAGTGGTGTGGCTGGGTAGGGGAGCGTCCTGCATCCGTGGAAGCAGCGGAGTGATCCAGCTGTGGAGGGTGTGGGAGTGAGAATGCAGGCATGAGTAGCGAAAGCAGAGTGAGAAACTCTGCCGCCGAATGACCAAGGGTTCCTGGGCCAGGTTAATCCGCCCAGGGTGAGTCGGGACCTAAGGCGAGGCCGACAGGCGTAGTCGATGGACAACGGGTTGATATTCCCGTACCCGTGTATCCGCGCCCAATGATGAATCAGTTGTACTAACCATCCAAATCCCAATGGACCACCTTCGGGTGGCCGGCGGGTGCTGCATGGGACCTCGGCTGTACTAGTCAAGCGATGGGGTGACGCAGGAAGGTAGTGGAGCCAGTCGATGGTAGTGCTGGTGTAAGCCTGTAGGGAGGAACATAGGCAAATCCGTGTTCCACATATCCTGAGAGGTGATGCGTAGCCGTAGCGGCGAAATCCATGATCCTATGCTGCCGAGAAAAGCCTCTAGCGAGCTGTTACACGGCCCGTACCCCAAACCGACACAGGTGGTCAGGTAGAGAATACTAAGGCGATCGAGAGAACTATGGTTAAGGAACTCGGCAAAATGCCCCCGTAACTTCGGGAGAAGGGGGACCACCCCTGGTGACGATATTTACTGTCTGAGCTGGTGGTGGTCGCAGAGACCAGAGAGAAGCGACTGTTTACTAAAAACACAGGTCCGTGCGAAGTCGTAAGACGATGTATACGGACTGACGCCTGCCCGGTGCTGGAAGGTTAAGAGGACCGGTTAGCCACTTCGGTGGCGAAGCTGAGAATTTAAGCCCCAGTAAACGGCGGTGGTAACTATAACCATCCTAAGGTAGCGAAATTCCTTGTCGGGTAAGTTCCGACCTGCACGAATGGCGTAACGACTTCTCTGCTGTCTCAACCATAGACTCGGCGAAATTGCAGTACGAGTAAAGATGCTCGTTACGCGCGGCAGGACGAAAAGACCCCGGGACCTTCACTACAGCTTGGTATTGGTGTTCGGTTCGATTTGTGTAGGATAGGTGGGAGACTGTGAAGCATGCACGCCAGTGTGTGTGGAGTCATTGTTGAAATACCACTCTGATCGTATTGGACCTCTAACCTCGGACCATGATCTGGTTCAGGGACAGTGCCTGGTGGGTAGTTTAACTGGGGCGGTTGCCTCCCAAAAAGTAACGGAGGCGCCCAAAGGTTCCCTCAGCCTGGTTGGCAATCAGGTGTTGAGTGTAAGTGCACAAGGGAGCTTGACTGTGAGACGTACATGTCGAGCAGGGACGAAAGTCGGGACTAGTGATCCGGCACCGGCAAGTGGAAGCGGTGTCGCTCAACGGATAAAAGGTACCCCGGGGATAACAGGCTGATCTTCCCCAAGAGTCCATATCGACGGGATGGTTTGGCACCTCGATGTCGGCTCGTCGCATCCTGGGGCTGGAGTAGGTCCCAAGGGTTGGGCTGTTCGCCCATTAAAGCGGCACGCGAGCTGGGTTTAGAACGTCGTGAGACAGTTCGGTCTCTATCCGCCGCGCGCGTAAGAAACTTGAGGAAACCTGTCCCTAGTACGAGAGGACCGGGACGGACGAACCTCTGGTGTGCCAGTTGTTCCACCAGGAGCACCGCTGGTTAGCTACGTTCGGAAGGGATAACCGCTGAAAGCATCTAAGCGGGAAGCCTGTTCCAAGATGAGGTTTCTCACCACCTTTGCGTGGGTAAGGCCCCCCACAGACCATGGGGTTGATAGGCCAGAACTGTAAGCACAGCAATGTGTTCAGGTGACTGGTACTAATCGGCCGAGGACTTACAACAACACCCCAACAACTTCAGTTGGGCACGAGTGTTCGTAAGTGCAATTGAGCAAGAACCAAAGAAATACGCAACGCATCCACTATGCAACTCTGAAATAACACACCACACCCCTGTTCGGGCAACGACGGGGAGTTGTGAAGGTGCAAATTTCACAGAGTTACGGCGGCAATAGCGGAGGGGAAACGCCCGGCCCCATTCCGAACCCGGAAGCTAAGCCCTCCAGCGCCAATGGTACTGCACCCTAGTCAGTGTGGGAGAGTAGGACACCGCCGAACACAATTTGCAAAGCGCCCCTGGATTAAGTTCCAGGGGCGCTTTGTCATGCCCGGATAATGCCTGGTCAGGTGATGTTTTCCGGCAGCGCCGGCAGTACCGCGACCGGTACCGACAACACGCGGAGCATCTTGGCGGCCGTCGCGCCGAGGAAGATGCGCTGCGGCGCGGCCAGGCGACTGGAGCCGACCATCAGCAGGTCGCCGTCGTGCCACTCGAGCGCTTCGACGGCCTCCTCGACGGTGGAACCGTGGGCGATCGACGTCGTCACCTCGACGTCGGCGGGCAGGCGGTCCTGGGCGGTGTGCAGCACCTTCTCGGCATGGGCGACCGCGCGCTGGTGGGCGTCGGGATCCGTGCCGCCGGTTGGGAGCTGGTCGAGGGCGACGAGCGACATGAGGCGCAGCGGCACGTGCGAGCGCTGGGCCGCCTGGATCGCGAGGTCCAGCAGGTTTGCGGCGCCGGGCCGGGTGCCGAGGGCGCAGGTGATCTGGGTGGTGCGCCGCACCGGCGAATTCCGGATCCCGCGCGGTGCCAGCACCACCGGGACGGGCGAGGAGCGCAGCAGGTCGTCGACGACGCTGCCCAGCGAGTGGCTGCCCACGATGCCGCCCCCGGAGCCGCCGACGACGATCGTGACGCAGCCGGTCCGCTGCGCCTCGGCGATGATTCCCGGTGCGATCGAGTCGTGGAAGGCCACGTGGGCCTCGGCTGGAACGTCGGGCACCATCGCCCGCGCGTCGTCGAGCCATTCCGCGGCCTGCTCCCGCACGACCTCGGCCAGCCCGGGATCGGCGCCTTGGTGTTCGCCGGGTGCGATCAGCCCGATGTCGAGCTCCGCGCCCGCGGTGCGCGCCATCCGCCCGGCGAGGGCCACCGCATCGGCGCCCCCGTCGTTGGCCAGGTAGGCGACGAAGATTCTCATGTGTCTAAGCTAGCCGGTGTGCGTTTGGTCGTTGCGGAATGTCAGGTTGATTACGCGGGCAGGTTGACCGCCCATCTCCCGATGGCGCGCCGCCTGCTCTTGATCAAATCGGATGGTTCGGTCAGCGTCCACGCCGACGACCGCGCGTACAAGCCGCTCAACTGGATGAGCCCGCCGTGCTGGCTGGCCGAGGAGGACGTCCCCGACGACGTCGAGGCGGAGGCGGTCTGGGTCGTCACCAACAAGGCCGGCGAGCAGTTGCGCATCACCATCACCGAGATCGAACACGACTCCAGCCATGAGCTCGGCGTCGACCCGGGGCTGGTCAAGGACGGCGTCGAGGCGCATCTGCAGGAGCTGCTCGCCGAACACGTCGAGACGCTCGGTCCGGGGTACACCCTGGTGCGGCGCGAGTACCCGACGGCGATCGGCCCGGTGGACCTGCTGTGCCGCGACGCCGACGGCGCGACGGTGGCGGTGGAGATCAAACGGCGCGGCGAGATCGACGGCGTCGAACAGCTCACCCGCTATCTCGAGCTCCTC
Source organism: Gordonia sp. (in: high G+C Gram-positive bacteria) (assembly GCF_047602025.1). Classification (GTDB taxonomy): domain Bacteria; phylum Actinomycetota; class Actinomycetes; order Mycobacteriales; family Mycobacteriaceae; genus Gordonia. Next base: position 1,062,786 of record NZ_JASGII010000001.1, read on the forward strand.
AACCGCGACGCCAGCCTGGCGCCGGTGAGCGGTGTCTTCGCTGCTCAGCAGATCAAACCGCAGGCGCGCACCCTCGCCACGGATCGCGGCATCCGCTGCCTCATCCTCGACTACGACGAATTGCGCGGCATGGAGAGCACCGAGTTCCGGCTCTTCTAGCGCTTCGCGGTCTTCGCCGGCTGGACCGACGGCGTGACGGCGCTCGGCCCCGACGCCAGCTGCTCGACCGCCTCCTGATCGTCCTTGGCGGTGAGCTCGGCGATCGCGTCGAGCTCCTTGGTCGACAGCGGCGGCGCCGATCCCAGGTGGTCGGCCAGCGCGGTGAGCCGGTTGACCGTCTCGTCGTGGGCCGCCCGGGTCTTGGCCGCCGTCTCGCGAATCTGTTGGAGTCGCTGCGCGGCGAGGTCGCTGGCCGCCTTGCGGGTGCGCGCCGCGTCGGTCTCGGCCTCGGTGCGCAGCTTCTTGGCCTTGGCCTCGGACTCGGCGGCGACCTTGTCGGCGTCCTTCCGGGCCTTCTTCAGGACGGCGTCGGCCTGCGACTGCGCGTCGGCCAGCACCTGCTGCGCCTTCTTGTCCGCCGTCTTCTCCGCCTGCGTCAGCTTCTTGGCCCGCTCCGCGAGCTCGTCGCTGGTGGTCTGGTGCGCCGCCAGCGCCTCCTCGCGGGCCGCCTGCGCATCCTGCTGCGCGACCGAGCGGATCTCATCGGCCTCGGCCTGCGCGCTGGCGCGGATCTCCGATGCCTCGTCGGAGGCGAGCTGCAACATCCGGGAGAGACGCTCGCTCATTCCGGCGGCCGTCGTCGGCGGGACGGAGAGCCGGTCGACCTCGCGGCGCAGCCGGTCAATCTCCTCACGAGCCTGCTCGAGATGGGTGGTCAGCTCCTGTGCGTGCGCGACCGCGGCGTCGCGGTCCGTCGCGAGCAGGTGCAACTCGGAGTTCAGGCGCTGCAACTGTCCGTCGACCGCGGTGCGGTCGTAGCCGCCGCGGCGGACGACGGGGAATCGATCAGCGGAATCTGGCATGGCGGCAAGTCTAATGGGCCCGTCGGCCGGGTTCGACCGGTTGGTAGCGTTGTGGCCATGTCGGAACCAAGTGTCATCGTCGCCGGCGCGCGCACGCCGTTCGGCCGTCTGCAGGGCTCGTTGAAGGACTTCAGCGCCGTCGATCTCGGCGCCATCGCGATCAAGGGGGCGCTGGACAAGTCCGGCGTGCCGGCGTCCGCGGTGGACTACGTGATCATGGGCCAGGTGCTCACCGCCGGTGCGGGGCAGATGCCCGCGCGCCAGGCGGCGGTGAAGGCGGGCATCGGGTGGGACGTGCCCGCCCTGTCCATCAACAAGATGTGCCTGTCCGGCATCGACGCGATCGCGCTCGCCGACCAGCTGATCCGCGCCGGCGAGTTCGACTGCGTCGTCGCCGGCGGCCAGGAGTCGATGAGCCAGGCGCCGCACCTGCTGCCGGGCAGTCGGGGCGGGTTCAAGTACGGGAACACCGAGCTCGTCGACCACATGGCCTACGACGGCCTCCACGACGCGTTCACCGATCAGCCGATGGGCGGACTGACCGAGGAGCACAACGACACCGACGGCTTCACCCGCGAGCAGCAGGACGAGATCGCGGCGCGCAGTCACAAACTGGCCGCCGCGGCGATCGAGAGCGGCGCCTTCGGCGACGAGATCGTCCCGGTGCCGATTCCGCAGCGCAGGGGCGACCCGGTCGAGTTCAGCGTCGACGAGGGCGTGCGCGCGGACACCACCGTCGACAGCCTCGGCAAGCTGCGCCCCGCCTTCCGGAAGGACGGCACGATCACCGCGGGCAACGCGTCGCAGATCTCCGACGGTGCGTGCGCGGTCGTCGTGATGAGCAAGGCGAAGGCCGAGGAGCTCGGCGTGCCGTGGCTGGCCGAGATCGGCGCGCACGGCGTCGTCGCCGGCCCCGACTCGAGCCTGCAGGAGCAGCCCGCCAACGCCATCGCGAAGGCCTGCGACCGGCAGGGCATCAAGCCCGCCGACCTCGACGTCGTCGAGATCAACGAGGCCTTCGCGGCCGTCGGCCTCGCGTCGACGCGCAAGCTGGGCATCGACCCGGAGAAGGTCAACGTCAACGGCGGCGCCATCGCGCTCGGCCACCCGATCGGCACCTCCGGCGCCCGCATCACGCTGCACCTGGCGCAGGAGCTCAAGCGTCGCGGCGGCGGGGTCGGCGCGGCCGCGCTGTGCGGCGCCGGCGGCCAGGGCGACGCCCTCATCATCTCGGTCCCGAAGGGATAGTCGTGAACGACTTCTTCAACCTCTCGACGCCGGCCAAGCGGTTCCGCTTCGTCGCGGTGCTCGAGGCGATCACCTGGGCCGCGCTGCTGGTCGCGATGTACATCAAGCGCGCCCACGACATGGACTCGGCGATCCGCGTCCCGGGCATGGTGCACGGCATCGTGTTCCTGGTCTTCGTCGCCCTCTGCTTCTACACGGCGGTCAAGCTGGAGTGGAACCTGGTGGTGCTCGGACTGGCGGTCGCCTCGTCGTTGCCGCCGTTCGGCACCCTGGTGTTCGAGTGGTGGGCCCGACGCAACGGCCACCTGGCCGAATTGTCGGCGGCGAGCGGCCACGCCGGTCCCGGCGGCGGTTCGCCCGGCCATGACAAACTGGACGTGTGAGCAGACCAGTCAATCGTCAGCAGGCGGCCGCGGCCGCCCGCCAGCAACAAGCGGCCGTCGCCATGTCGGGGGCCGTCGACCTGTCCGCACTGAAGGCGCGCGCCGAGGCGCAGCGCGCCGCTCCGGCCCCTGGCGCACCGCCGAGTGCGCCCGCCGGCGCCGGGGGAGCAGACGCGGCGGCGCCGTCGTCGGGCGGCCCGGTCATCGACGTCACCGAGGCGACCTTCGAGGCCGAGGTCATCAACCGTTCGATGGGGCAGTTGGTGCTCGTCGACCTGTGGGCGGAGTGGTGCCAGCCGTGCAAGCAGCTGTCGCCGGTGCTGGAGTCGCTGGCCGCGCAGTCGGGCGGTCGGTGGGTGCTGGCCAAGGTCGACGTCGACGCCAACCCGCGGATCGCGCAGGCCTTCCGGGCGCAGTCGATCCCGATGGTCGTCGCCATCGCCCAGGGGCAGCCGGTGACCGCGTTCACCGGGGCGAAGTCGGAGGCGGAGATCAAGACGTGGCTCGACGACATCTTCAAGCAGCTCGGGCCGTCCTTCGGCCCCGCCGGTGACGCTCCCGCCGAGGTCGAGCAGCCGGTCGACCCGCGGATGGCCGCCGCCGCGGCGAAGCTCGACGAGGGCGACGTCGACGGTGCGCTCGAGGAGTACCGTGCCATCGCCGAGGCCGAGCCGGACAACGCCGAGGCCGCATCGCTGGTCCGCAACCTGACCTTCGTGTCGCGGGCGTCGAAGCATCCGGCGTCGATCGTCGAGTCCGCCAAGCCCGGCGATGTCGACGATCAGTTGGCCGCCGCCGACGTCGAGCTGTTCAACCAGAAGCCGGAGGAGGCGTTCGACCGGTTGGTCGAGTGCGTCCGGGCTACCCGCGACGACGATCGGGCGCGCGCCCGTGCGCGATTGTTGGAACTCTTCGAGCTCTACGAGCCCAACGAGCCGGTCGTCATGGCCGCGCGCCGCAAGCTTGCCCAGGCCCTCTTCTAGCCGCAGAATTCGCCGAGTGGGCGGTCCAGTCACGCCGAGTGGGCGGTCAGAACGCGCCGAGTGGGCACCAACTGATGCCGTGGTCGCGCAGCGCGGCCTGCTCGTCGCCGGCAATCCAGCCGAAGACCACGGCGTCGTCGTCGCGGAGCTGGACCAGGTAGGTCACGTCGAAGTCGATTGAGACATCCGGCGCTTCGCCACGGTCGTATACGGCCGACCACGAAACCCGCGCCAGGCAATGGCGGTCGTCGATCCCGGTGACTTCGATGCCGTCGACTGTCATGCTCTTGGTGCCGATCCCGCGATATCCCGCGAAGCCCTGTGCGAGGACCTCGCGATACTCGGCGTCGTTGTGGCCGGTACGCACGCCGGCCGGTCCGGCGCCGATGAACTCCGTCGAGTAGCACCGCGACAGGGCCGCGACGTCCGCTTCGCCGACAAGAGCCTCGTTGGTCAGGCGCTCATAGGTGGCGAAGAGTCGTCGGACCGCGGTATCCATTGTGCGATCGTATCGACGGGTTCCGCCCACTCGGCGTAGTTTGACCGCCCACTCGGCGTGACTGGACCGCCCACTCGGCGAATTGCGACCGCCCACTCGGCGAATTGCGACCGCCCACTCGGCGGAGTTCTGGTGCCCACTCGCTGGAATTTTGGTGCCCACTCGGCGATGTCAGAGCTCGAGCCGGAGCCAGACGCTGGTGTTGGCGGCCAGGGGCAGTGCGATCGAGGTCGCGCGGCCCTGCCAGGGGACCGCGTCGGTCTCGTACACCGCGCCGACCCGCGCGGGCGACGACGTCGCGCCGCCGTAGCGCTCGTCGTCGCTGTCCAGGACCACCCGCCACCGACCCGCCTCGGGCATCCCGACGCGGTACTCGTCGAAGGGTGTGGGCGCGACGTTGAACAGGCAGACCAGCGTCGAGTCGTCGCCGCGTCGACAGAAGCCGAAGACGGGCGAGGCGGCGGATGAGTCGCCCGCGGAGATCCACTCGTAGCCGTCGGTCGAGCCGTCGCGCTCGTGCAGGGCACCGACGGCGCGGTTGAGCGAGTTCAGGTCGCCGACGAAGCGGGCGATGCCGCGGTGCAGCGGCGCTTCGTCGCCCTCGTCGAGTTCGTGCCAGTCGACGCCGCGCTGGTCGGCCCACTCGGCGCTCTGCCCGAACTCCTGGCCCATGAACAACAACTGCTTGCCCGGGTGGCACCACTGGTAGGCGAGGAAGAACCGCACGGCCCGCGCCTTGGTGTCGGCGTCCCCGGGCACCCGCGTCCACAGCGTGCCCTTCTCGTGCACGACTTCGTCATGCGACAGCGGCAGTACGAACTGCTCGGCGAACGCGTACATCAGCGAGAAGGTGACCTCGTGGTGGTGGAAGGCCCGGTCGGCGGTGTCGCGCCGCAGGAACGCGAGCGTGTCGTGCATCCACCCCATGTTCCACTTCAGCGAGAACCCGAGGCCGCCCGCGGCGGTGGACCGCGTGACCCCCGGCCACGACGTCGACTCCTCGGCAATGGTCAGCACGCCGGGGTGCGCCGCGTGCACGACATCGTTCAACTCGCGAAGGAACGCCACCGCCTCGAGGTTCTCCAACCCGCCGTGCACATTCGGCGTCCACTGACCGGGCCCGCGGGAGTAGTCCAGGTACAGCATCGACGCGACGGCGTCCACGCGCAGCCCGTCGAGGTGGAACTCGTCGAGCCAGTACAGCGCGTTGGCGATGAGGAACCCCGCGACCTCGCGCCGCCCGTAGTCGAAGATCAGCGTGCCCCAGTCGGGGTGGTCGCCGCGCTGCGGATCGGCGTGCTCGTAGGTGGGCGAGCCGTCGAACCGTGCCAGCGCCCACGCGTCGCGCGGGAAGTGCGCGGGCACCCAGTCCACCAGCACGCCGATGCCCCGACGGTGCAACTCGTCGACGAGGAAACGGAAGTCGTCGGGAGAACCGAGCCGTGCGGTCGGCGCGTAGAACGAGGTGATCTGGTACCCCCACGACCCGCCGTACGGGTGCTCGGCGACGGGCAGCAGCTCGACGTGCGTGAAACCCGCCGCGGACACGTAGTCGCCGAGCTCGACGGCCAGCTCTCGATAACCCAGGCCCGGCCGCCACGACGGCAGGTGCACCTCGTAGATGCTCATCGGCTCGCGCACGGCGTCGACGGTCGCCCGTCGCCGCACCCAGTCGTCATCGCCCCACCGGTAATCGCCGTCGGCGACGATGACCGACGCCGTCGCCGGCGGGTGCTCGGCGGCGCGGGCCATGGGGTCGGCCTTGTCGACGACGGTCCCGTCGGCCCCGTGGACCCGGAACTTGTAGAGCTCGCCGGCGCGCACCTCGGGGAGGAACACCTCCCACACCCCGCTCGTCCCCAGTCGTCGCATCGGCGCCATGCGCCCTTCCCAGCCCTCGAAATCGCCGACGACGACGATGCCGCGCGCGGCCGGGGCCCACACGCGAAAGGCCACCCCCGCGACCGGCCCGGCGCCGTCGTCGCGCTCGCACACGTGGGCGCCGAGCACCTCCCACAGCCGTCGGTGCCGGCCGTCGACGATCAGCGCCAGGTCGTCGGGGCCCACCGAGGGGGAGAACGCGTAGGGATCGGCGACGGTGAACTCGCGGTCGGGGTCGGCGTAGCGCACCCGGTAGCGGTAGGGCGGTACGGCCGGCAGCGCCAGCGCCAGGACCCACAGGCCGTCGGCCTGCTCGACCATCTCAAACTCGCGTGAGTCGATGATGACGCCCACGCCGACCGCATGCGGGCGCAGGACGCGGAACACGACGTGCCCGCCGACCCGGTGCGCCCCGAGGACCGCGTGCGGATCGGGATGGGCGAGGTCGGCCAGCGCGGCGAGATCGTCGGCGGGCAGCGCCGGGTCGACGCCGGCGCCGCTCATCCGACCGGCTCGGCCGTGCGCCTCGGCAGCAGGTCCCCGCGGCGGTGGGCCGCCGCCATCAGGAACACGCCCAGGGCGGTCCCGATGACGATGAGCACCACCGACCCCTCGATGCCCATGCTGCCGCCGCTGAGCCACGTCGGGCCGCTGAGCTCGGCGGCGAACAGCCCGCGGCCGCTGCCGGTCCCGGAGACGTCGATGCCGAACACCGCCGACATGGTGGCGTTCCAGGCGAGGTGGATGCCGATGGCCAGCCAGAGCCGTCGGGTGAGGAAGTAGGCGCCGCACAGCAGCGGCCCGGCGGCGACCACGATCGACAGCGCGCCCCGGAGCCCGGCGCCCGGGTTGGTGATGTGGATGAAGCCGAAGATCACCGACACGATCGCCGTCGCCCACAGTGCGCCCACGCGTTTGTCGAGCAGGCGCAGCAGGAACCCGCGGAAGAAGATCTCCTCGGTGAACGCGGCGCCGATGCCGATCAGCAGCCCGCTGATGATGCCGCGGCCCAGCGAGACGTCGGTGATGCGGTAGTTGCCGAGGGCCCCGAGGACGGCGACGGCCAGCACGATGGGAAAGGCGCCCAACACCAGCCCGAGGCCGAATTCGCGCGCGGCCCGCGGCCCGCGCAGCTCGTAGGCCCGACGACCGGTGAGCAGCGGGATCAGCGCGAGGAAGCCCGCGACGGAGATGAGCGCCGCCATCGCCAGCCCGACATCGAGGCCGGTCGCCACGCCCGGCGCCCCCGCTTTGAATGTGCAGGCCATCTTCTCGATCCCGACCTCGCGCGCCGAAGCGCCGAGGCAGAAGAGCCCGACCATGAAGCCCGACGTCACCTGGGCGACCACGAAGATCCCGATGCCGACGAGCAGCTGCCACCAGGGCCGCGGCTCGGGCCGCACGCGGTCGGCGGAAATCTCCGGGGCCGTCATGCCGTCAGCCGTTCGAGCGCCGCGAGCACGGTCGCGGTGTCGGTGGTGCGCCAGAACGGGGGCAGCGACGCCAGCAGGTAATTGCCGTAGCGCGCGGTCGCCAGGCGCGAGTCGAGCACCGCGACGACGCCCTTGTCGTCGGTCGACCGCAGCAGTCGGCCGGCGCCCTGCGCGAGCAGCAGGGCCGCATGGTTGGCCGACACCGCCATGAAGCCGTTGCCGCCGGACGCCTCGATCGCGCGGGCCCGGGCGCTGGCCAGCGGATCGTCGGGACGGGGGAACGGGATGCGGTCGATGACGACGAGCGACAGCGACGGCCCGGGGACGTCGACGCCCTGCCACAGCGACAGCGTGCCGAACAGCGACGTTTCCGGGTCCTCGCTGAACTTGCGGACCAGCGTCGACGTGGAGTCCTCGCCCTGGCACAGGATGGTGCGGTCGGTGCGCTCGCGCAGCGCCTCGGCGGCCTCCTGCGCCGCCCGCATCGACGAGAACAGTCCCAGGGTGCGACCGCCCGCCGCGGCGATCAACTTCTCCAGCTCGGCGAGCATCTCCTCCGACGCCCCGCCGCGCCCGGGTGCCGGCAGGTGCTTCGCGACGTACAGGATTGCCGACCGCGGGTAGTCGAAGGGCGACCCGACATCGACGCCGCGCCAGCGCAGCACCTCGTCGTCGGCGGGGACCGCCTTGCCGCTGGCGGTGACGTCCCCGGTCGTGGCGACCTCGGTGCGCGACTGGTTGCCCTCGACGGGCAGGCCCCACGTCGTCGCGAGCGCGTCGAAGGACCCGCCCACGACGAGGGTCGCCGAGGTGAGGATGACCGTCGAGTCGGCGAACAGCGAGGCGCGCAGCAGGCCGCCGACCGACAGCGGCGCGATGCGCAGCACCCGCCGTGACCCCGACTTGGTCCGTTCCTCGGCCAACCACACGACATCGCGGCGCTTCGTGGGGTCCGCCTCCTCAAACGAGGTCAGCACTCGCACCGCGGCGTCGTGCAACTCCTCCAACGCCGTGACCGCGGCCGACCGCGCGGCCGCCGCCTCGCCGTCGGAGTCGCCGGGCGCGCTGCGTACCGGTCCGATCCCGCTGCGCGCCCGCCACAGCCGGTCGCGCAGGCTTGCGAGCGCCGAGTCCCACCCGGTCGGCAGCGACGTCAGCAAGCGGGGCGCGGCGTCCTCCAGCAACTGCTCCAGCAGCTCGCCGCCACCGATGACGTCGTCGACGAGTTCGTCGTCGATCAGCTTCGCCGCGCGCCGGGCGGCCAGAGTGATCGACGCCGCCGACAGCTCGTCGGTGGCCACCGAGGTGATCCGGTCGGTGAGCTCGTGCGCCTCGTCGATGACGACGACGTCGTGGTCGGGCAGGATCGTCGCGGGGGAGAGGGCGTCGATCGCCAGCATCGCGTGGTTGGTGACGACGACGTCGGAGTGCGCGGCCTCGTCCTTGGCCTTCTCGGCGAAGCAGTCGTCGGCGAAGCTGCAATTGGCCGCGCCGAGACACTCGCGCGCGGTGACGCTGACCTGCCGCCACGACCGGTCGCTCACACCCTGCTCGAGGTCGTCGCGGTCGCCGGTCTCGGTATCGGACGCCCACTCGCGCAGCCGCGTCACCTCGCGCCCGGTGCGCGAGAGCTCGAAGGCGTCGAACAGCTCGGAGTCGGGCTCGTCCGCGACGCCGCCGTGGATCTTGTTCAGGCACAGGTAGTTCGACCGCCCCTTGAGGATGGCGAACGAGGGCTCGTCGCCGAGGGGTTTCGCCAGTGCCGCGGCCACCCGGGGCAGGTCGCGCTCGATGAGCTGGCGCTGCAGCGCGATGGTGGCGGTCGAGACGACGACGGTCTTGCCGGAGTCGGTCGCATGGGCAATCGCCGGGACCAGGTAGGCCAGCGACTTGCCGGTGCCGGTGCCGGCCTGCACGGCCAGGTGCTCGCCGGTGTCGATGGCGTGCGCGACGGCGTTGGCCATGCGCACCTGGCCGTCGCGGGTCTGACCGCCGAGGGCCTCGACGGCGACGGCGAGCAGATCGGTGGTCGCCGACGCCAGCGTCGGCTCGGCAGTGTCGGCTGCCTCAGTAGGCATAGCGCGTGGGGATCGCGGGCTCGCCGTGCGAGAGCCCGAGGCCCTCCCACGGGAGGGTGACGAGGGCGCGCTGGAGGTGGTCGCGGCCATCGGTCAGCGACGGCAGGTCGTCGACGGGATCGCCGCCGCGCACCAGCGGGATCTGCAGCGGCGTGACCGTGTGCCCGGCTACCTCGGGTGCGGCCGAGCCGGCGCGGTAGAGCACTTCCTCGGTGACGGTCCCGGTCGGCCGTGCGACGCGGACCGCCTCCTTGGCGCCGCCGTGCGACTCCTTGTGGCTGGAGCGCTTGGCGACGGGGATGCCGTCGATCTCGACGAGCTTGTAGACCATGCCCGCCGTCGGGGCGCCGCTGCCGGTGACCAGGGAGGTGCCGACGCCGTAGAGGTCGACCGGCTCGGCGCGCAACGAGGCGATCGCGTACTCGTCGAGGTCGCCGGAGACGACGATCTTGGTGCCGGTCGCGCCGAGCGAGTCGAGCTGTTCGCGGACCTGGCGGGCGAGGATGCCCAGATCGCCGGAGTCGATGCGCACGGCGCCGAGCTCGGGCCCGGCGGCCTCGACGGCGTTGGCCACGCCCTGGGTGATGTCGTAGGTGTCGACGAGGAGGGTGGTGCCGACGCCGAGGCGCTCGACCTGCGCGCGGAAGGCGTCGACCTCGCGCGGGCCGTCGGGACCGGTGAACAGGAGGGTGAACGCGTGCGCGGCGGTGCCGGCGCTGGGCACGCCGTAGCTGCGCGCGGCCTCCAGGTTCGACGTCGCGGTCACGCCGGCGAGGTAGGCGGCGCGGGCGCTGGCGACGGCGGCGCGCTCGTGCGTGCGGCGCGATCCCATCTCGATCACCGGGCGCGTCCCGGCGGCCGACACCATGCGCGCGGCGGCCGAGGCGATCGCGCTGTCGTGGTTGAGGATCGACAGGATCAGGGTCTCCAGCACCACCGCTTCGGCGAACGTTCCGCGGACGGTGAGGATCGGGGAGCCGGGGAAGTAGAGCTCGCCCTCGCGGTAGCCGTCGATCTCCCCGTCGAAGCGGTAGTCGGCCAGCCAGGCGACGGTCTCGGCGTCGAGGAAACCCGACACCAGCGACAGCTCTTCGTCGGTGAACCGGAAGTCCGCGAGGGCCTCCACGACCCGTCCCGTGCCGCCGACGACGCCGTACCTGCGGCCGTCGGGCAGGCGCCGCGCGAACACCTCGAAAACGCATGGTCGGGACGCCGCCGGGTGGGTGCGCGCCGCCGAGATCATCGTCAGCTCATAGTGATCGGTGAGCAGGGCTGTGCTAGGACGGGTCACTCTCGTTACCCTAGTCTCATGTCCCCCGAGACTGGTGGCGGCGCGGCCGCGCCCGGTGGCGCGACCGTCGCGGAGCCCGAGACCACGGTCGACGACCACGTCGACAGCCCGTGGGTGGCCATCGTCTGGGACGATCCGGTGAACCTGATGCCCTATGTGACCTACGTGTTCCAGAAGCTGTTCGGCTATACCCGGGCCAAGGCGCACGAGCTGATGCTGCAGGTGCACAACGAGGGCAAGGCCGTCGTGTCGTCGGGGACGCGGGAGAAGATGGAGGGCGACGTGCGCAAGCTGCACACGGCCGGCCTCTGGGCGACGATGCAGCGGGACTCGTAGATGGTGGGGGAGCACTGATGCCGCGCCGATTCATGTCCGGCTGGCGCCGCCGGGGCCACGGCGACGACGCGACGCTCAGCACCCACTGCAGCCAGCACGAGTCCGAACTGCTGCAGTCGATCGTCGGGTCGATGTGCGAGCTGCTCACCGAGCGCGCCGACTCCGCGCCGTCGGACGACCTCGCCGCCCTCACCGGGATCCGCACCGGGCACTCGTCGGCGCCGCGCGATGCGACGCTGGGCCGCCTGCTGCCCGACTTCCACCGGCCCGACCAGGACGACGAGATCGGGTGCGACGCCGTCAACGGCGACCTGAACGGCGCGCTGCGCAGCGTCAACGAGCCGCTGATCATCGACGACAAGCTCGCCGCGGCACACACCCTGCTCGACACCGTGCCCGTCGGCGGCGGCCAGATCACGCTCACCGCCGCGCAGGCCGATCAGTGGCTGACCGCCCTCAACGACGTGCGCCTGTCGCTCGGCGCGATGCTCGGCATCACCGAGGACACCCCCGAGGAGCTCGCCGCCGACCACCCGTACGCCGCACACCTGCACGTGTACCGCTGGCTGACCGAGCAACAGTGGCTCCTGGTCGAGGAGTTGATGGAGTGAGCGGCCGCCCGGCGCGCGCGGGGGACCGCATCACCGACGTCGACGGGATCGCCGTCGGCCATTGCTCGCGGTTGGACGACACGGTCGTCGTCGGCACGCCGGACTCGCCCGGCAGCGGCTGGGCCACCGGCACGACCGTCCTCACCGTCCCGTCGGGCGCCGCGGTCGCCGTCGACGTCCGCGGCGGCGGCCCGGGCACCCGGGAGACCGACCTGCTCGATCCGTCGAACACCGTGCAGACCGCGCACGCCATCGTGCTGTCCGGCGGCAGCGCCTACGGCTTGGCGGCGGCCGACGGCGTGATCCGCGGACTCGAGGACCGGGGCGTCGGGCTGCCGATGGACGGCCACGGCCACGTCGTGCCGATCGTCTCGGGCGCGGTGATCTTCGACCTGCTGGTCGGGGACTGGGGCGCACGGCCCGACGCCGGATTCGGCGCCGCCGCCCTCGCCGACGCCGGTGCGGACTTTGCGACCGGCACCGTCGGCGCCGGCACGGGCGCCCGGGCGGGCGTGTTGAAGGGCGGCGTCGGCACCGCGAGTGTGAAGCTGTCCGACGGGCCGGCCGCCGGCATCACCGTCGGCGCGCTCTTCGTCGCCAATCCGGTGGGCGACGTCCTGGATCCGGCGACCGGGCTGCCGTGGGGCGCGGGCGCGGCCGACCTTGACTACTACGGGCTGCGCAAACCGTCGGCGACCGATCGCAAGGCGCTGGCCGCGGCCAAGGCCAAGTCGACCCCGCTCAACACGACCATCGGCGTGGTGGCCACCGACGCCGACCTCGACCAGGCGTCTACCAAGCGCATCGCGATGGCCGCGCACGACGGGCTCGCGCGCGCGATCGTCCCCGCCCACTCGCCGCTCGACGGCGACACGATCTTCGCCGTCGCGACCGGCACCTGCCCCGGCGACGCGCGCGACGCAATACGTGAGTTCACGCCGATCGGAATGAACCCCGACGTCGCGATTGTTACCCAGGTGAGCGCGGCCGCCGCTACGGTGACCCAACGGGCCATCGTGAACGCGGTGCTGGCGGCCGACCCGGTCGCCGACATCCCGTCGCTGCGCGCACTGTTGCCGTCGGCGCTGGCCGCTGGTTGAACGTCAGGGGAGCGCGATGCTGCGGATCGATCGGAGCCTGGTCGAGGCGATGGTCGCCCACGCCCGCGCCGATCACCCCGATGAGGCCTGCGGCGTGCTGCCCGGCCCGGACGGATCCGACGAGCCCGCCCGCATCGTGACGATGATGAACGCCGAGCGCTCGCCGACGTTCTACCGCTTCGACTCCGGCGAGCAGTTGGCCGTCTGGCGCGAGATGGACGAGCGCGACGAGGTGCCCGTCGTCATCTACCACTCGCACACCGCGACCGAGCCGTACCCGTCGCGCACCGATTCGTCGCTGGCCGCCGAACCCGACGCGCACTACGTGCTGATCGGCACCGCCGACCCCGACACCGCGCTGGTCTGCAGCTACCGGATCTCCGACGGCGAGATCACCGCCGAACCGATCACCGTTGTCGGGGAGGGTGCGGGCGAGCCGGCCTTCTCCGTCCCCGCACCGGACTCCGACGACCACCCGGCCCGAGCCAAGGAGTGAGCATGGCTGTCACCGTCTCCATCCCGACGATCCTGCGCCCGCACACCGGCGGCGAGAAGAAGGTGTCCGCCGACGGCGCCACCCTGGGCGAGGTCATCGGCGACCTCGAGTCGAGCTATCCGGGCCTCGTCGGGCGGCTACGCGACGACGACGGCGCGCTGCTGCGCTTCGTCAACATCTACGTCAACGACGAGGACGTCCGCTTCACCGGCGGACCCGACACCGAGATCGCCGACGGCGACGACGTCACCGTGCTGCCCGCCGTCGCCGGAGGCTGATCGGTGGCCCGCTACGCGTCGTTGATCGAATCGGTGGGCCGCACCCCGCTGATCGGTCTGCCGCGCCTCTCGCCGCGGTGGGAGGAAACGGAGGGGAACGAGCACGTCCGCCTCTGGCTCAAGCTCGAGGACCGCAACCCGACCGGATCGATCAAGGACCGTGCCGCGCTGGCGATGGTGGAGGCGGCCGAGCGCGACGGCACGCTGACCCCGGGCGCGACGGTGCTGGAGCCCACGAGCGGCAACACCGGCATCTCGCTGGCGATGGCCTGCAAGCTCAAGGGCTACCGGCTGATCTGCGTGATGCCGGAGAACACGTCGGCGGAGCGTCGCCAGCTGCTCGAGATGTACGGCGCGCAGATCATCTCCTCGCCCGCGGCCGGCGGGTCCAACACGGCCGTCGCGATGGCGAAGGAGCTCGCCGCGCAGAACCCGGACTGGACCATGCTCTACCAGTACGGCAACGAAGCCAACGCCCGCGCGCACTACGAGGGCACCGGGCCCGAGCTGTGGGCCGACCTGCCCGAAATCACGGCCTTCGTCGCCGGACTGGGGACCACCGGGACGCTGATGGGCGTCGGACGGTTCCTGCGCGAGCAGCGCGACGACATCGCGATCGTCGCCGCCGAGCCGCGCTATGGCGACGAGGTGTACGGCCTGCGCAACGTCGACGAGGGCTTCGTGCCGGAGCTGTATGACGAGTCGGTCCTCACCCGGCGCTTCTCGGTCACCGGCGAGGATGCGGTCGCGCGCGTGCGCGAATTGATCGAGACCGAGGGCGTCTTCGCCGGGGTCTCCACCGGCGCGATCCTGCACGCCGGGATGCGGTTGGCCGCCGCCGCGGCGAAGAAGGGCGAGCGCGCCGACATCGCCATGGTCATGCCCGACGCCGGCTGGAAGTACCTGTCCACCGGGGTCTACGGCGCCGACCCGGTGCAGGCGGCCGCCGCCGTCGAGGGCCAGCTGTGGGCCTGAGCGTAGACTCGTCGTCTTGTGAGCGAGGGCAGTCCGATCGGCATTGATCAGCAGGCGCCGATCGGCATCTTCGATTCCGGCGTCGGCGGGCTGACCGTCGCGCGGGCCATCATCGACCAGCTGCCCGACGAAGACATCATCTACATCGGCGACACCGCCAACGGGCCGTACGGGCCGCTCACCATCCCCGAGGTGCGACGGCACGCGCTCGCCATCGGCGACGAACTCGCCTCGCGCGGGGTGAAGGCGATCGTCATCGCGTGCAACACGGCGTCGGCCGCCTGCCTGCGCGACGCGCGGGAGCGCTACGCGCCGATCCCGGTGATCGAGGTCGTGCTCCCGGCGGTGCGCCGCGCGATGGCCACGACCAAGACCGGGCGCATCGGGGTCATCGGGACGGAGGCGACGGTCTCCTCCCGCGCCTACGACGACGCCTTCGCCGCGGCGCCGCAGGCGCAGATCACGTCGGTCGCGTGCCCGAAGTTCGTCGACTTCGTCGAGCGCGGCATCACCAGCGGTCGGCAGATCCTCGGGCTCGCCGAGGGCTACCTCGAACCGTTGCAGCAGGCGGACGTCGACACCCTCGTCCTGGGGTGCACGCACTACCCGCTGCTGTCGGGCGTCGTGCAGTTGGCGATGGGCGATCAGGTGACCCTGGTGTCCAGCGCCGAGGAGACGGCCAAGGACGTGCTGCGCGTGCTCACCGAGCTGGATCTGCTGCACCCGCACTCCGACCGCGAGGCCCGTCGCGTCTTCACCGCGACCGGTGATCCGGAGTCGTTCGCCAAGCTAGCCAAGCGGTTCCTCGGCCCGAACGTCGGCCACGTCGAGCACCTGTAGCGACCCGACGGATCACAGAAGGATTCCAACCCGGCCCAAACCGGCCGAAAGGGCGACAACGGGCGTTGTCGTCGTGGCAGAGTGGTCGCATGCATCTGACAGTCCTTGGATGCTCGGGCAGCGTTAACGGCCCCGGGGCGGCGTGTTCTGGATACCTCGTGTCCGCGCCCGGCGAGCTGCCGGTCCTGATCGACTGCGGTCCCGGCGTCTTCGGCGAGCTGCAGGCCGTCGCCGATCCCAACGACGTCGCCGTCGTGCTCAGCCACCTGCACGCCGACCACTGCCTCGACCTGCCCGCCATGCTGGTGTGGCGCCGCTGGGCGCCGGTTCCGGCAACCGGCCGTGCGCCACTGTGGGGTCCGGAGGGCACCGCACAGCGCATCGGCGCGGGCTCGTCGGAGTTCCCCGGCGAGATCGACGACATCTCCGACACCTTCGAGGTCTCCGAGTGGACCGAGGGCGAGCAGGTGTCGCTGCGCGGGCTGACGATCGAGGCCCGCAAGATGGACCACCCGCCGGCCACCTACGGCCTGCGCGTCACCGGGCCGAATGGCGAGGTCCTCGCCTACAGCGGCGACACCGCGCCCTGCGACCAGCTCGTCGAACTCGCGCGCGGTGCCGACGTCTTCCTCTGTGAGGCGTCGTGGACCCACGACCCGGCCAACCGTCCGCCGCATCTGCACATGTCCGGCACCGAGGCCGGTGAGGCGGCCACCGCCGCGGGCGTCGGGGTCCTCGCGATCACGCATATCCCGCCGTGGACGTCGACGGCCGACATCATGGCCGAGGCGCGCGCGGCCTTCTCCGGGCACATCGAACTAGTCCAGCAGGGCCAGGAGCTCGACGTGTCCGCGGTTGCCACTCGCGCCTGAGCGCCGTTGCGGGGGATGCTGTTCTACAGTTACCCGTGTGACGACACGTGCTGACGGCCGAGCCGACGACGAGCTCCGGCCCATCAAATTCACCCGAGGTTTCACCTCCCATCCGGCCGGTTCGGTCCTGGTCGAGTTCGGCCAGACCAGGGTGCTGTGCACCGCCAGCGTGACCGAGGGCGTCCCGTCGTGGCGACGCGGTTCGGGCCGCGGCTGGCTGACCGCCGAGTACGCGATGCTCCCGGCGGCCACCCACGAGCGGAACTCGCGCGAGTCGGTCAAGGGCAAGGTCGGCGGGCGCACCCATGAGATCAGCCGCCTGGTCGGTCGCTCGCTGCGCGCCTGCATCGACCTGGCCGCCATCGGCGAGAACACCATCGCCCTCGACTGCGACGTGCTGCAGGCCGACGGCGGCACCCGCACCGCCGCGATCACCGGCGCCTACGTGGCGCTCGTCGACGCGGTCACCTACCTGCGCGCCACGGGTGCGCTGGCCGATCCGAAGCCGCTGTCGTGCGCGATCGCCGCGGTCAGCGTCGGCGTCGTCGACGGCCGCGTGCTGCTGGACCTGCCGTACGAAGAGGACTCGCGCGCCGAGGTCGACATGAACGTCGTGGCCACCGATGCCGGCACGCTCGTCGAGGTGCAGGGCACCGGCGAGGGAGCCACCTTCTCGCGGGCCACGCTCGACAAGCTCCTCGACCTCGCCCAGGCCGGTGCCGAGCAGCTGTTCGCGGCCCAGCGCGAGGTCCTCGCCGACGACTACCCGGGCACGCTGCCCGGTGCCTCGACCAAGTCCTGACGGAATGGGTGTGCGCGTCCTGTTGGCGAGCCGCAACGCCAAGAAGTTGGCGGAACTGCGGCGCGTCGTCGACGCCGCCGGGCTGACCGGGATCGACGTCGTCGGACTCGATGACGTGCCCGAGTACCCGGAGGAGCCGGAGACCGGTGCCACGTTCGAGGAGAACGCGCTGATCAAGGCGCGCTCGGGTGCGAAGGCCACCGGGTTGCCGTGCGTGGCCGACGATTCGGGGCTGGCCGTCGACGCGTTGAACGGGATGCCCGGCGTGCTGTCGGCGCGGTGGTCCGGGAGGCACGGCGACGATCAGGCCAACAACGACCTGCTGCTCGGGCAGCTCGGCGACGTTCCCGACGACCGTCGGGGCGCGGCCTTCGTGTCAGCGTGCGCGCTGGTGCTCCCGACGGGGGAGGAGACGGTCGTGCGCGGGCAGTGGCGCGGACGGATCGTCGCCGAGCCGCGCGGGGCGGCCGGGTTCGGCTACGACCCGCTGTTCGTCCCCGACGACGAGGCCGCGGGCGGGCGGACGTCGGCGGAGTTGGCGCCGGCGGAGAAGGACGCGCTCAGTCACCGGGGCAAGGCGCTGGCCCAGTTGCTCCCGGCATTGCGCCGACTGGGCTGACTAGTCCGGTCCCAAGTTCACCACCACGATGCCATGCTGGTCGGCCAGGCGCTGAGCGATCAGTGACCGGTGACAGGCGGGGGCGTCTCGCTCGACACACAGGAGGGCCGTCGGCCCCGATCGGCGCGCGGCCGTGAGTACCGGGGAGAGATCGGCCCGGTCCAGCACCTCAGTCGTGTACCGGAGCCGGTAGCTTTCGGCCAGTTCGCGGCGCGACCGTTTGCCGACTCCCTGCCGGTCGTCCTCGGCGTACTGAAGCTGCCGCAGCTCCGTGGTGGGAGCCAGCTCGCGATGGTGCGCGTAGCCGATCCCCGCGTCGGTCAACGCGGCCTGCAGCCGCTTCGAATTGGCCCACGTGTATGCGGGACCGCGGACGCCGCGTCGTTGGCGGACATCGATGACGAGCTTGATCTGGGTGTCTGCCAAGCAGCGCAGGAAGGACTCGCCGGTGAACCCGTAGACCCCGATGGTCGCTACTTCGAGCACGCGGTGGCCTCGAGCTCGATCAGCTGGCCGGGGATGGCCAGCCGCGTCACGCCCACCATCGTGGTGACGGGTGAGACCTGCGCTTCGCCCAGGCGGGCACCGAGCACGCCGTAGTGCGGCATCAACGCGTCGACGTCCGTGGTGAAGACGTTGAGTCGCACGACGTTGGCGAGTGACATGCCCGCCTCAGTCAGGACGGCTTCGAGGTTCGCGACGGCCAGCTGAAGTTGGCCGGCCATGTCGTCGATGTGCTGCGGGGCGCCGTTCGCGTCGGTCGCGGTTTGGCCCGCGACGAACAGGATTCGGCCGGGTGAGACGACCAGTTCGCCCTGGTTGAAGCCGAACTCCTGCGACCAGGTCGTCGGATTGATGGCGGTGCGCTGCATGGTTGCTCCGTTCGTGATCGGCGCCCGGTCCGGCCGGTTGACCGAGACTCTTCGGCGCCGTGGGAGTAGCCTGGCGAATAATCACGACACCCTATGTCGTGATTATTCGAGAGGATTCTCTCCGTGCGCGCCGACCGCCTGATCTCGCTGGTCCTGCTGCTACGACAGCGCGGCCGGATGACGGCCGACGCCCTGGCCGCAGAACTGGAGGTCTCCACGCGGACGGTCCTGCGCGACATCGACGCCCTCTCGACGGCGGGCGTTCCGGTGTATGCCGAGCGCGGCCGGTATGGCGGTTTCGCCCTGCTGCCGGGATTCCACACCGAGTTGACCGGGCTCAACCACGACGAGGCGTTGGCATTGCTCACGGCGGGCGCCGGTATCACTGCGTTCGGGCTGGGCGGTGCATTGTCATCGGCGATGCGCAAGGTGGTCGATGCCTTACCGGCGGAGAACCGGGCGACCGCCGGCGAGCGGGTCACGCGGCTGCTGGTCGAACCGGAAGCCGACCTGCTGTCCCGCCGTACGGCGGTGGAGGAGATCGATGCCGACGTGATGGGACAGGTGCGGTCGACGGTGCTGAACGGGCGCAAGCTTCGCTTCCACTACGCGGCGCCTGACAAGGCCCCCCGTTGGCACACCGTCGACCCAATCGGCCTCGTCGCCGTTCGTGGCCGCCTCTATCTCCTTGCCCGGAAATCAGGGGAGGACCGCACGTATCGAGTCGCGCGGATGTTGTCGGCGGTCGGTCTGCCCGAATCGGCCGAACGCCCCGCACGGGTCGACCTGGACGAGCTCTGGCGCGAACGCAGCGCCGCGTTCCTCTCCAGCGGTCACATCGAAGTGACGGTGCGCCTCGACCCGGCACGACGTGAGGAACTGTACGAGGCTGCGTCAGCGGTCCGGCTGGTGGAGACTGAGGCCGACGGGTGGTTGCGACTGCAGGTTGAACTGGAGGATCTGCGCCATGCCGTGTGGGTGGCGTGGCAGCTCGACACGGCAATCGAAGTGCTCCATCCGCCCGAGTTGCGCGCAGCCCTGAGTGAACGCGCCGAGGTGCTTGCGGCGCGCTATCGCCGAGGAGCGAAGACAGAGTGAGTCAAGACCGAGTGGGTCAAAAGGGCGGGTCGCCGTCGGTTGCGCGGGGGTTGGTCTTGCGCCGGTGGTACTCGTGTTCGGCGGCTTCCCATTCGCGGGCGAGCCGGTGGGCCCGGTTGGCCTGACGTTCTGCCCGACGCCGGGCGTGCTTGGTTTTGGTGCGGTCGCGCGGCGCCGGGTCTCGATACACCGACCTCGCAAGCTCGGCCGGCACTCGACCACCGGCGGCGCCGCCACTTCGGACGGGTGTGTGCCAACGAATCTCGTCGAGGCGCGGGAACAGCTCGACGTTGGTCTCGGCGGGTCCGGGGCACCGGACGCCTTCCGGGGTGCTGACCTCGGAGACCAGGTGCCCGTCGGGGCCGCGGTATTGGTCGTCGACCCACTCTTCGCCGAAGGTCTTGAGCAGGTGGTGCAGCCGACACTTGGCTGCCAAGCCGTCGGGGGTGGTCTGCCCGCCTCGTTCGGGATGGTCGTGGTCGTACTCGGCGACGTGGTCCAAGTCGCACCGGGATGCCGGCTGGTCACAGCCGGGGGCGGTGCAATACCCGTCGCGGGCCCGTACGAACACATCGAGCGCCGTGGAGGGGCGGTAGGGGTCGGACGGCAGGTGCGTCGGCAAGGCCACCGCTGCGTCGGTGCTGTTGGTGGTGGGTGCGAGGGGGCGGACTCGGGTGTCGTCGCGGTCGATCAGGTCGCGCAGGTGGGCGGCGGAGATGACGCCGTGCCCGTCCATGAACGCTGGCTGGTCGCCCTGGCCGTCGACGGTGGCCCGGTCGGCGATGACGTGCACCAGTACGCGACCCTTGGCGATCGCGGAGTTCTGGCGATCGGCCACCCACGCCGCGAGGGCATCGGGCTCGGGAATGGTCGCGGTACACGGCTCGGTGGTGTCGGTGGCGTGGTCGCAGGTGAACGGGGTGCCGGTCAACAACGCGAACAGGGCGTCGCAGCGCCGCTCGCTCGCGGTGCGACGATCGTGGGGGCACGCCGTGTCGGCGAGCAGGTGCACGCCGCCCAACGCGATCTGGGCGTCGTGGGCGGTCATGGTGGCCCCGAGGGTGGCCATGCCGTCGGCGCCGGGGGCGATCCAGACGGACCGCGATTTCTTCGCCTTCTCGTGGCGGCGGCGCACGGCGTCGGGGTCGTGGCGGAAGACGATCCGATCGACCATGTCGACGAGGCGCTTGTTGGACCACGTCCCGGTGCGTCCGCGCAGCAAGTCGGCGATCGCGGTATCGATGTCCGCCGACCAGGGGTCGATCAGTTCGACGCGGCTGATGATCAGTCGGAACTGGCGGGGCGAGATAGTCCCGTCGCGCAGGCAGGTACCCACTTGCACAAGGCGATCGCGCATGGTGATGGCATCGGCGAGCCAGGATTCGGCGGCGCGCTGGGTGATGCCCCGGGACATGCCGATGCGGGCTGCGGCCTGGGCGTCGACGTCGAGGATTCTGGTCCCGCGGGCGGAGGCTTCGGGCTTTCCGGTGGCCAGCAGTTCGGCGTGCATGGCCCCGATCTCGCGGTACTCGATCCACGCCAACATTGCGGCGGCGGCCCCGCAGTTGGCGAGGACGTCGACGGTCATCTCTGGTTCGCCGAACGCGAAGGCGGCGGGTACCGCCCGGGCGCGTGACTGCCACAGCGCATCATTGGCGACGAATTCGGCCCACATCTCGGCCATGCGAGGGGTGGTCGGGGTGGGGAACGCAGACTCGACCGGCGGCACGTCTGCCGCGGCGGTCGTGGTGTTCATGCTTCGATTGTATCGAACACCTGTTCTAGGCGCAAGGGTAAATATGCAGACGGGAGCACATTTTCGGCTAAGGCACGCTCGGCGAGATTGTGGGCGCGCTCGGCGTCGAACCGGGCGCTGGGGAGGCAGTCGGGTTAGGCGAGCCCGAACTGCTGCTTCACCTCGCGGGTGCGGATGTGCTCGACGTAGAACGACAGGAACGGGATGGTGCCGGCCAGGGCCGTCGCGACGGTCTTGCCGATGCTCCAGCGGGCCTTCTGGGCGAGGTTGACGCAGAAGATCAGGTAGACGAAGTAGACCCAGCCGTGGACGACGCCGACCCAGCCGAAGCCCTCGACGTCGAACCCGTACTTGGCGACCATCTCGCCGACGAGGAACAGCAGCCAGATACCGGTGATCCACGCGAGCACGCGATAGCGGGTCAGCGCGCCGGGGATGGCGGCGGCGTTGGGGGCGACGGTCGGGGACTGTTCGGTCACGTCGGATTCCTATCCACTTTGTTCAGTTTCTTCAGGTACGCGTTGTAGGCCGCCATCTCCTCGTCGGGGACGGCGGTGGCGTCGAGGTCGTCGCGCAGGGCGTCGGCGCTGGGCAGCGTCGGCCGCTCTGGCAACAGGTCGTCGGGGATCTCGGTCTCGCGGCCGGCGGCGAGCTTGGCCTGCTCCTGCGGGTCGCTCTCCAGGGCGACGAAGCGGCGGTAGGCGTAGATCACGGCGACGGCGAACGCGGGCCACTGCAGGGCGTAGCCGAGGTTCTGGAAGGTGCCCGACGCGGACTCGTAGCGGGTCCACTGCCAGTAGGCGAGGGCGAGGCAGACAACGGCCGCTACCAGCGTCAACACGATCAGCGCCGGGCGCTGGCGCTTCGGCGGACGGGGCTGCGACATGCCTTCGACGGTACCCGGTTTAACCGATCGGCAGCCGGGCGCCCTCGGTGTAGTCTGGGCGGCGCTGCGCGCGAGTGGCGGAATTGGCAGACGCGCTGGATTTAGGTTCCAGTGTCCTAGGACGTGGGGGTTCAAGTCCCCCCTCGCGCACCATGAATGATCTGATGCCGGCCGACGCGGCCGCCTTCGACGACGCCTGGCACACGCGGTGGCCCGACGCGCGCCCGGTCGGCTACGAGCTGCGCGACGCGGCGGCGGGAAGCTGGGTGCGGTTCCACAGCCTGCCCGAGTCGAAGCGCTATGCCGAGACCGACGCCGAGCGAGCCGAGGTGCTGCGCCGACATCTCGTCGTCCTGCGCGAACTGTGCGATGCGGCATCGGCCGACCCGGCGGACCTGCGGGTGGTGACCGCGACGTTCTCGGAGTCGGCTGAGCAGCAGTCGTATTGGCAGTCGGTGCGGTTGGACCTCGACGATCCGGAGTCGTGGTGGGCGCACCTGCGTGTCCGTCGGACGGGGCTCGAGTCCGCAGAGCTGCGCGCGCTGTTGCGGCGCGTGGCCGACGACGAGGCGCAGGGCGTGATCATCGCGCCGCCGGACGCCGCGTGGCTGTACCACCCGTACGACGGGGGCGCCGACGTCATCGCGCCCGACGCGCACCTCCGCGACGAGCTCAAGCGAGACCACGCCGACTGGCTGTCGAGTCACCCGTTGGGGCTCTGAGGTCGATCTACCCAACCGCCTGCTCGGCCAGCCAGGCACGGGGCGAGCGGCCCAGGCGCTGGGTGAAGACGCGGGTGAAGGCCGACGGGTTCGAATAGCCCAGCTCGCCCGACGTCACCGACACCGAGGCGCCGCCGCGCAGCTTCTCCTGCGCGACGGTCAGCCGCCAGTCGGTGAGGTAGTCCGCCGGCGTCTGCCCGACCTTCTCCTTGAAGCGCGCGGCGAACGAACTGCGGGACATGGCGGCCGCCGCGGCCATCGACTCGAGCGACCAGTCATCACCGGGCTCGGCGTGCATGGCCATCAGCGCCGGCGCCAACTGGTCGTCGGCCAGCCCCGCGACCAGGCCGACGTCGAGGTGCAGGCGCTCCGGGTGCTCGACGATCCACCGGAACAACTGGATCAGCGCCGCCTCGAAGAGCCGGTCGACGAGGATCCGCTGCCCGCACGCCACCCGGTCGACCTCGGCGAACAGCAGGTCCAGCGTCGGCCGCAGCGACGCCACCTCGTCGAGGGGGAGCACGGTCAACGGCGGCAGGGCGCGCACCAGCGGATGCGTCGGACCGCCGTCGAAGTCCAGCGTCGCGCACGCGAAATCGGAATCCTCGGTGGGCGCGTTGTGGAAGGAGTGCTCGAGCGGGCGCGGGTAGAACAGCAGGCTCGGCTCCTCGACGTGGATGCGCTGCAGACTCCGATCGGCCACGGGGTGCGTCACGTCCATCTCGCCCTCGCGCAGCACGTGCAGGAAGCCGCGCCCCGGCTCCGCCGGCAGCACGGTCACCCCGCACAACGGGCCGGTGTGGAACAGGCGCGTGCGGACCCGGAAGCGCTCCAGCAGCGGTGAGAGACGGTCCAGATCGGCCATCAACCCAGCAAAGCAGACGAATAGGTAAGTAATCAAGACTCTGCGTACTCATTCATCCATCAACACCGGCAATCCTGGAATCACGGCGGGATCAGCCCGCCACGACCAAGGAGGACTGCCATGCCCAACGTTCCGCTCATCGACCGCGCCGCCGCCACCGGCTCCGTCAAGGAACAGCTCGACCAGATCAACGGCGCCTTCGGCACCGTGCCCGCGATGTTCGCCGCCGTCGCCAACTCGCCGGCCGCCCTGTCCAGCATGTGGGGCTCCTTCGGCGCCTTCGGCGGGGGAGTCCTCGGTCCGGCCCTGGGCGAGCAGATCGCCGTCGCCGTCGCCAACCGCAACAAGTGCGAGTACTGCCTGGCCGCCCACACCATGCTGGGCAAGAACGCGGGACTGAGCGCCGATCAGCTCAGCTCCGCCCAGGTCGGCGAATCCGCCGACGCGAAGACCGCCGGGCTCCTGGCCTTCGCCCTCAAACTCGTCGACGAGCGCGGCCTGACCGCGCCCGAGGACGTCGACGCGCTGCGCGGGCTCGGCTGGTCCGACGAGGAGATCGTCGAAACGGTTGGCCAGGTCGCGCTGAACCTCTACACGAACTACATCAACAACTCGCTCGGCATCCCGGTCGACTTCCCCAAGGTCGCGCTGCGCTGACCCGGGCAGCGCAACGAAAAAACGCCGGGCCGCTCTCTCACGGAGCGGCCCGGCGTTCTCGACTTCGACTGGCCGCTAGCGCAGGTTGCCCGGGACGCGGGAGACCGGCGTGTAGAAGGAGCGGATGATCGGGTTGCCCTTGGCGTCGACGGCCTGGGGGATCGACGACACGATGCCGACGACCTGGCCGCTGCCGTTGCGGACGCCGCTGCCGCTGTCGCCCGGCTGCGACTTGAACGACGTCTCGACCACGTAGGTGGACTGGTTCACCAGCAGCTGCGGCGGCGTGATCGCGCACAGGATCGACGACGAACCCGGGATGAGGTTCGGGTACGGGCACTCGACGGCCCGCAGCAGCTTCTGCCGCGGGTCGATCACGGTGCCGCGGGTGGTGCCGGTGGTGATGCCGGACTTGCTGACCGGCGAGCCCTTGGCGACGCGCGAGCTCCAGTCGATGGAGTCGACGCGGGTGCCGAGGCCGCGGATCAGCGAGATGACGCCGATGTCGGCCTTGGCGCCGATCAGGTTCGCGGTCACGGTGCCGATCTGGGCGCCGGACTTGGTGTAGATCTTGGTGCCGCGCTTGCCGCAGTGGCCCGCGGTGAGTGCGCGGCCCGAGCTGACGACGGCACCGAGGGTGCACTTGCTCGCGGTGGCGAGGACGGCCACGCCGAGGTCGGCGACCGGCTTGTTGATCCGGATCTCCATGCCCGAGTAGACCGGCGTGCCGGGGGCGGCCAGCTTGGGGGCGGCCGACGCGGGTGCGGCGGCGCCGATGGTCAGGGCGGCCGCGGCGGCGGCCGTCAGCAGTGCGGTTGAGCGCATGGGTGTCTCTCTCGTTCCTCGGTCTTGGCGGTCTGACTCAGCGCAGGTTACCCGGCACCCGCGACATCGGGGTGTAGTACGAGCGCTGCAGCGGACGGTCCTTGGAGTCGGTCGCGCCGATGGCCTTCGACGACACGATGCCGACGATCGGGCCGCCATCGCGGCGCACGCCGGCACCCGAGTCGCCCGACTCCGAGCGGAAGGTCGACTCGACCACGTAGGTGGACTGGTTGACCAGCAGGCTCGGCGGGGCGACGGCGCAGGCCAGCGCGGCCGGACCGGGGAGCGGGCACTCGATGGCCTTGATCAGCTTCGGCTGCGCGCTGACGATCGCGCCGCGGGTGGTGCCGGTGGTGGCGCCGGTCTTGCTGACGGCGGTGCCGTTGCTCACGCTCGAGCTCCAGTCGATGTTGTCGACCTTGACCCGCTGACCCGCCTTGAGCGTGATGACCGCGATGTCGGCGTTGCGGCGGATGAGGTTCGAGGTGATCGTGCCGATCTCATCGCCCTTGACGGTGTAGATCTTCTCGCCGGCCTTGCCGCAGTGACCCGCGGTGTAGGCGCGGGTGGGCGAGCCGACGGCACCGAGGGTGCACTTGGACTCGGTGACGATCGAGGTGGGACGACGGATCTCCATGCCCGAGGCGATCGTGGTGTCACCGGCGGCGGGCGCCGCCAGGGCGGGCGCGGCAACGCCCATCGACAGGGCGATGGCGGCGGCCGGCGTCAGGGCGGCGGTCAGCAGTGCGGTGGAACGCATAGGGGTGTTACCTCGTCTTTCAAGCTGATGAACGCCTTCGAACGTAGCTGCCACGGCGCGGCGAGCCAACCGCTAGACCGAGTTGACACCTTTTTGACGCATAATTTGGATGTGATTCACAGGTTCCGGATTCTGGCCGTGGCGCTCGCCGCGATGCTCCTCGCCACACTGTCGGGCTGCGGGGTGAAGGACCTCATCACCGAGCAGCTGCAGTCGGTCGCCCAGTCGGGGATGCCGTCGACGGTCAGCATCGGCCAGGGCGGCACCTACGTCGACACCGCCGGCTTGGCCAAGCTCGCCCGACTGCCGCAGAAGTACCGGCAGTCCATCAAAGGCTACGGCCGTGGCGCCTACGGGCCGCAGTGGGACGACAACGTCGACGTCCCGCTCGGCCACAACGGCTGCAACACCCGTGACGACATCCTCCACCGCGACATGACCGACGTCGTGATGCGCTGGGGCGGCTGCTTCGTGTCCACCGGAACCCTCTATGACCAGTACACGGGGCAGACGATCCACTTCGTGCGCGGCCCGGACACCTCCGGCGCCGTCGAGATCGACCACGTCGTCTCGCTCGCTAACGCGTGGACCACCGGCGCCAAGTGGTGGGACTACCCGAAGCGGCACAACTTCGCCAACGACCCGATGAACCTGCAGGCCGTCGGCCACGACATCAACGACGTCAAGGGCCCCTACGACGCCCAGGGCTTCCTGCCGCCGAACCGCGCCTACCGCTGCACCTACGTCAACCGTCAGATGGACGTGAAGCTCGCGTACGGCCTGTGGGTGACCCCGCAGGAGGCCGACGCCATCCGCGGCGTGCTGCTGAGCTGCTGGAAGCCTGCGTGACCGACCTTCCCTGCCGCGACCTCGCCCTGATCGAGACCTTCGCCACAGCGCTGCGCTCGGCGGGCTTCACCGGCGACGGAATCGCCGAACACCTCGGCACCGAGGTGTCGGCCTCGCTCACCGGCGGGGTCAGCTGGCCGGCGGTGGCCGCCGTCGCCGACGACCGCCCGCTGTCGACGCTCATCGCGGTCTTCCTGCTCGGCGAGATGCGCCCGGTCGCCGACCTGGCCGCCGCGCTGCCCGGCATCGACGTCGACGACCTCGACGCCCAGGGCATCGTCCGCATCACCTCCGGCGACGAGGTCGTCCCCGTGCTCGACGTGCGCCCCTATGCTGACGACGCCGGCGAATACCTCGTCTTCGCCGATCAGGACGCGGGCCGTCGCGCCGGGGCCCTCGCCCACGACCACGTCCTCGGTATCGGCGGCGCGTCGATCTCCCTGGCGCGCGCGGTGATCCGACGACCCGTCGCCCGCGCCCTCGACCTGGGCACCGGCTGCGGCGTGCAGGCGCTGCACCTGGGCGCGCACTGCGACCACATCGTCGCCACCGACACCAACGAGCGGGCACTGGCACTGGCCGCGGCCACCGCGCGGGCCAGCGGGCAGTCGTGGGACCTGCGGGCGGGGAGCCTGTTCGAGCCGGTCGCGGGGGAGCGGTTCGACCTGATCGTCTCCAACCCGCCGTTCGTCATCGGCACCGGCGACCAGGACTACATCTACCGCGACTCCGGCATCCCCGCCGACGGCCTGTGCGCCCGCCTCATCGGCGAACTGCCCGATCACCTCAACCCCGGCGGCGTCGCCACGATCCTCGCGAACTGGGCGGTCCGCGACCCCGAGGACTGGGCCGCGCGCCCGCGCGAGTGGCTGGCCGGCACCGGCCTGGACGCGTGGGTCGTGCAGCGCGAACTCGCCGACCCGGTCAGCTACGTCTCCCTCTGGCTCGCCGACGCCGGCGAGTCGGCGGAGAGCTCGGCTCGGCGCGGGCGCGCGTGGCTCGACTACTTCGAGCGGGAGGGCATCGTGGCCGTCGGCATGGGCGTGTTGACCCTGCGCAAGCCGGTCGACGGCACGCCGGGCTTCCAGATCATCGAGGAGATCACCGGCGCCGGGGAGGAGGTCACCGGCGACGAGGCCGCGGCCTTCCTCGACCGACAGGACTTCCTCGCCGCCCACGACGACGACGCGATTCTCGCAATGTGCCTGGCCACCATGCCGGTGGTGCTGGAGGAACAGTCGCTGCTCGGCGACGACGGTTGGCAGACCGTCGGGTCGGCGGTGCGCCGCCCGGGTGGACCGGGAGCGACGCTCGGCGTCGACGAGGTGTCCCGCGCCCTGGTCGCCGGCTGTCGCGGACAGCTGCCGCTCACCGGCCTGATCGCGCTGTTGGCCGCCCACCACGGCGTCGACACCGATGCGCTGGCCCGGCCCGCGCTGCCGGTGGTCCGCGAGGCTATCGCGCGGGGGATCCTGTACCAAGCGCGCTGACGCGGCGCACGATGATCACCGGCGCGCGGTGCAGCTTGTCGATCAGCAGCGCCCGGCGGAACTCGGCCCACGCCCAGCAGATGCCGAAGACGCCCAGCACGACCGCCGTCGCGGCCGGTGCCGAGAACGGCCGGTCCACGACGTAGATCGGGATGACGATCATCAGCAGCGCCTGGATGACGAAGGAGTCCAGGCTGCGCGCGCCGGTCATGATGAACGGCCGCAGCCAATTCCGCTTGTGCAGGTGGGGCACGATGCGGCCGAAGATCGCGTACAGCGTCAGCACGACGATCCATGACGAGAAAACCCGGCCCCAGCGGAAGTTGGTCTTGTCGCCGACCTTCGGCTCGATGTGGTGCCACGGTCCGGCCTTGAAGCTGAAGTAGAGGGCGAACCAGCCGACGGTCGCGGCCGCCAACAGCCACGGCAGCCGTCGGATCAGCCACTCGTCGATCCGATAGCGGCGCCAGTACCAGCCCAGCACCAGGGCGGGGAAGAACATGATCTGCCATCCGGCCCAGTTCTGGATCTTGCCGTCCTTGCTGTGGTGCTCGCCGAAGGCGATGGTCCACCAGTCCGACCAGTTCGGGTGGGCGATCCACTCCTTGCCGGGGGAGCTGGCGATGTAGAACCAGTCCGGGCTGTACGCGTGCGCGCTCAAGACCTGCGCCACGATGTAGAGCGCGACCGACCCGACCAGGACTGCCCAGCCGTAGCCGCGCCGCAGCACCGGCAGCAGGAGCGCGGCGATGCCCATGAACACCAGGTACATCAGCAGGATGTCCCCGCCGCCGGGCAGGTAGCGCAGCAGCGCCGACAGGCCCAGGCCCTCCCACCAGTCGTTGACCGGCCGCAGTTTGATCAGGTCCCAGAAGCCGGCCAGTCCCGCGGCCACCGCGGCCACGCAGATGACGCCCTGGCACAGGTACAGCACGACCATGCGCTTGCCCAGCCGCCGATAGGTGAAGCCCCAGCCGCGCTTGGCGATCCACCCGCCGTACACCAGCCCGAGGACCAGGCCGGACAGCAAGACGAACGCCGCCATGCCGTCCACGTACGGGTACGAGTGCGTGGGCCGACCGGTCCACGACTTGGGCCCCGCGAAGTGCGCGGCGATCATGCTCCAGATCGCGACGCCGCGGGTCGCGTCGATCGCCCAGTCGCGCCCGGTGGCGGCGTTGGTCGGCCCGGCCGATGCCTCAGGTGTAGAGGTCGGCAATTGCTTGCTTGTGCGCCTCGGTGATGACGTTGCGCTTCAGCTTGAGCGTCGGGGTCAGGCCGCCGTTCTCGACGGTGAAATCGGTGTCGAGAATGGTGAACTTCTTGATCGCCTCGGCCTTGGACACGTGCGAGTTGGCCGTGTCGACGGCGGCCTGGATCTCCTTGCGGATCTCCGGGTTCTTGGCCACGTCGGCGATCGGGGTGTCTGCGGGCAGGCCGTTGCGCTCGAGCCAGCCGGGGACGGCCTCGGGATCGAGGGTGACCAGCGCGCCGATGAACGGCTTGCCGTCGCCCACGACGAGGCACTGGCTGACCAGGGCGTTGGCGCGGATGGTGTCCTCGAGCTGGGCCGGCGAGACGTTCTTGCCGCCCGCGGTGACGAGGATTTCCTTCTTGCGGCCGGTGATCGAGAGGTAGCCGTCCTCGAGTTTGCCGAGGTCGCCGGTGTGGAACCAGCCGTCGACGATGGCGTCCTTGGTCGCCTGCGCGTTCTTCCAGTAACCGTTGAACACGACCGGGCCCTTGAGCAGGACTTCGCCGTCCTCGCCGATCGCGACGCTCATGCCCTCGATGGGACGGCCGACGCTGCCCACCTTCTGCTCGCCGGGCTTGTTGACGGTCACCGCGGCGGTGGTCTCGGTCAGGCCGTAGCCCTCGTAGATCGGGACGCCGGCGCCGCGGAAGAAGTGGCCCAGGCGCGCGCCGAGGGGGCCGCCGCCGGAGACGGCGGCCTCGCAGCGACCGCCGAGAGCGGCGCGCAGCTTGCCGTAGACCAGCTTGTCGAAGACGCCGTGCTTGAGCTTGAGTCCCAGCCCGGCGCCGCCGGTGTCCTGCGCCTCGCTCCACTCGATGGCGGTGGCGGCGGCCTTGGCGAAGATCTTGCCCTTGCCGCCGTCGATGGCCTTCTGCTCGGCCGAGTTGTAGACCTTCTCGAACACGCGCGGCACCGACAGCACGAAGTCGGGGGAGAAGGCGCCGAGCAGCTCGACGAGGTTGGTCAAGTCGCTGGTGTGGCCGACCACGACGCGGTTCTCCAGCGCGGTGATGGCGATGACGCGGGCGAACACGTGGGCCAGCGGCAGGAACAGCAGCGTCGACTTGCCGGCGCGCATCATCGTGCCGAGGGAGGCGGTGACCGCCTTCGCCTCGGACATGAAGTTGGCGTGCGACAGCACGACGCCCTTGGGCCGACCGGTGGTGCCCGAGGTGTAGATGAGGGTCGCGGCGTCCGACGCCTTGGCGGCCTTGTGGATCTTGTCGAGGTCGGCGGCCTTGGTCTTCTTGCCGCGCTTGGTCAGCTCGGCCAGCGCGCCGTCGTCGATGACGAGGGTCTCCTGGACGGTCTTGCAGCCCTTGATGACGTCGGCGTGGGTCTTCTGGTGGGCGCCGGACTCGAGGATGACCAGCGAGGTGCCTGAGTCGGACAGGATCCAGTCGACCTGGTCCGGCGACGACGAGTCGAAGATGGCGACGGTGGTCGCACCGGCGCGCCAGATCGCGTAGTCGACGACGGTCCACTCGTAGCGGGTCGACGACAGGAGCGCGACTCGGTCGCCGGGCTTGACGCCCGAGGCGATCAGGCCCTTCGCGACGGCGTCGACCTCGTCGGCGAACTGGGCGGCGGTGACGTTGACCCAGGCCCCGTTCTCGTGGCGACGGAACAGCGGCATGGCGGGGAACTTGGCCCGGTAGTCGAGCACCGTGTCGACGCAGGTCCGCGACTCGTCGATGGTGAAGTGGGCGGGGGTGGAGTATTCCTTCAAGTTCTTGCTCATGCCGTAGCTCCCAAAGCGGTGTTCGAACGCCGAATGTCTGAATTGGTCGATCCACGGTAGCAAGTCCGTGTCGCCGGTCACAGGCTGGTCCGGCCGCCCGTCGACGGATGCGGGTTTTGCGGCCGAACGGCGATAGAGTCAAGACTCATAATGACCGATTCAGCCCCCGAGTCCTTCGACGATCTGGGCCTCGACGACCGTGTTCGCCGGGCCTTCGACGACGTGGGCTATGAAACCCCGTCGCCCATCCAGGCGGCGACCATACCGCCGCTGATGTCCGGGCGCGACGTCGTCGGCCTCGCGCAGACCGGCACCGGCAAGACCGCGGCCTTCGCGGCCCCGATCCTGTCCCGCATCGACACGTCGGCGCGCAAGCCCCAGGCACTGGTCCTCGCGCCGACCCGCGAGTTGGCCCTGCAGGTCGCCGAGGCCTTCGGCCGCTACAGCACCCACATCCCCGAGCTGAAGGTCCTGCCGATCTACGGCGGCCAGAGCTACGGCGTGCAGCTGTCGGGCCTGCGCCGCGGCGCCCAGGTCATCGTCGGCACCCCCGGCCGCGTCATCGACCACCTCGACAAGGGCACCCTGGACATCTCCGAGCTCGAGTTCCTCGTCCTCGACGAGGCCGACGAGATGCTCACCATGGGCTTCGCCGAGGACGTCGAGCGCATCCTCGCCGACACCCCGGACACCAAGCAGGTCGCGCTGTTCTCGGCGACGATGCCCAAGGCCATCGGCCGCCTCGCGCAGAAGTACCTGAACGACCCGGTCGAGATCACCGTCAAGAGCAAGACGTCGACGGCGCAGAACATCACCCAGAAGTTCCTTCAGGTGTCCCACCAGCGCAAGCTCGACGCGCTTACCCGCGTGCTGGAGGTCGAGCAGTTCGACGGGATGATCGTGTTCGTCCGCACCAAGCAGGCGACCGAGGAGCTGGCCGAGAAGCTGCGTGCCCGCGGCCTTTCCGCGATGGCCATCAACGGCGACATGGTGCAGGCCCAGCGCGAGCGGACCATCAACCAGCTCAAGGACGGCTCGCTCGACATCCTCGTCGCCACCGACGTCGCCGCCCGCGGCCTCGACGTCGACCGCATCTCGCACGTCGTCAACTACGACATCCCGCACGACACCGAGTCGTACGTCCACCGCATCGGGCGCACCGGTCGCGCCGGTCGGTCGGGTACCGCGCTGCTGTTCGTCTCGCCCCGCGAGCGCCACCTGCTGCGCGCCATCGAGAAGGCCACCCGCCAGCCGCTGACCGAGATCGACCTGCCGTCGGCCGACGAC
Organism: Gordonia sp. (in: high G+C Gram-positive bacteria); assembly: GCF_047602025.1. Taxonomy (GTDB): domain Bacteria; phylum Actinomycetota; class Actinomycetes; order Mycobacteriales; family Mycobacteriaceae; genus Gordonia. The sequence goes on from NZ_JASGII010000001.1 coordinate 1,095,596, forward strand.
GTCAACGCCCAGCGCGTGTCGCGCTTCGCCGACTCGATCACCGAGAACCTCTCCTCGCCGCACCACGGCATGTTCCGGGGCCTGATCGAGTCCTACGCCCGCGAGCACGACGTCGCGATGGCCGACATCGCCGCGGCGCTGGCCCTCGAGACCCGCGACGGCGGCTTCCTCATGGCGCCGGACCCGCCGCCGGGGGAACGCCGCGAGCGGGAGCAGCGCGAGCGCGGCCCCAAGCGCGGCGGCGGATCGTTCGCGACGTACCGGCTCGCCGTCGGCCGCAAGCACAAGGTCACCCCGGGTGCGATCGTCGGCGCGATCGCCAACGAGGGCGGCCTGACCCGCGGCGACTTCGGCAACATCAGCATCCGCGACGACTTCACGCTCGTCGAGCTGCCGGCCGACCTCGACAAGGAGACGCTGGCCTCGCTCAAGCAGACCCGGATCGGCAAGAACCGGATCGACATCCGCCCCGACCTCGGCCCGCCCCGCTCGCGCGGCGGTCGCAGCGGTCCGCCCGGCGGCGGCAAGGGCGGCTACAAGGGCGGTTACAAGGGCAAGGGGAGCCCGAAGGTCGCCGGTCGTCGCGGCGGCAAGTAAGCGGTTGTGCCCGAATCTTTGCCGCACCGGTAGCCGCATCGAGATGTGTTCTCGGCAACATTGGGAACCCGGCGCGCGTGCGCCTCGTTGAGCAGGACGAGACCCGGTGACCGGAGAAGGTGGGAGGACAGGCGAGATGCGAGAGATCACGGCGGCGCAGGCGATGGAGCAGGCGCAGCGCGGCGACACGGTGATTCTGGACGTGCGCCCGCAGATCGTCCGCCACCAGGGCAGCGTGCCCGGCGCCGTGGTCGTCGACCCGGACGCCCTCACCGGCAAGCTCAAGGCCAACCCCCGCCTGAACCCCGACGCCGAGGTCGCCGTCGTCGCGCTCAACGCGCAGACCGAGGAGATCGAGTCGCGCCTGTCCCGACTCGGTTACACCAAGCTCGCCCGCATCGCCGGCGGCTTCAAAGCGCTGCGCGACCGCTCCTGACCGGCCCGCGCCCGGGCGGCTAGGACTGGTCGAGCGCCCGGCGCAGCTTCGCCGCGGTCGCATCCGGATGCGGATCCCGGCGGACCACCAGACTCTTCGCGAACGACAGCTTGTCCCCGCGGTGGCGGGGGATCACGTGCAGGTGCGTGTGGAACACCGTCTGCATCGCCGCCCGGCCGTCGTTCACCACCAGGTTGACGCCGTCGACGTCGAGCGCCGTGCGCATCGCGATCGCCACCTTCTGGCCGACGGCGAACATCTTCTCGCCGTCGGCCGGCGCCAGGTCGCGCAGGCCGCGCGAGTGGTTGCGCGGGATCACCAGGGTGTGCCCCGGCTTGACCGGGCGGATGTCGAGGAAGGCGATGACGTCGTCGTCGGCGTAGACCTGCCGCGACGGGGCGGTGCCGGCGACGATGTCGCAGAAGATGCAGTCGGACATGGCCGGACCATACCCGGGTCGGCCGCCCGCGACATCCACTCCCGACAAAGATAACGATTCAATAACGAACCGACGTTGTCGCAGGTGAGAGCGTTGCACACCGACGGCAGTGACCTGAGCAGCGTGTTTGCCGGGCGGTTGTGAAGCAGGTCACGCGGCCGAAAAAGTTACTCGTGGGACTACTGGCGGGTATACCGACGGGTCACCCCAAAACATGAGGGATGCCTCATTTTGCCGTGTCAGGATGGTTGTCGAATCCCCCGCGACGACGCGGTCGGGAGCCAGACCCCCGCAGTACCGCGCAAGCACCAAGGAGCACACCTGTGAGCATCGACTCCGGCCGCATCTCGTCCACCCACCGCGGCGCCCCCGGCGCCGGCGACTCCCTCATCGACCGGATCGCCACCGGCGGCACCTATGCCCTGGCTTTCGGCGGACAGGGCACGCCGTGGCTGCCGACGCTGGCCGAGCTGGTCGTCGACGCCGAGCTGGGCCGCCACCTGGAGCAGGTCGTGACCGCCGCCGACAGTCTGCTCGCCCCGGTCTCCGCCGAGCTGGCGATGGCCGCACCCGACGGCTTCGATCCGCTGCACTGGGTCGACCTCTTCGACGCCGCCGACGCGCTCGCCGACGATGGCGCGGCCGACCGACTGCCCGACGACGGCGCCCAGGCGGCCGCCGTGGCGTCGATCCCCGGCATCCTCCTGGCCCAGCTGGCCGCGCTCGCCTCGCTGCGCAAGCAGGGCCTGGACACCGACGCCTTCCCGCCGACCAGCGTCGTCGGCCACTCGCAGGGCTGCCTCGCCGTCGACGCCGTCCCGGTGGGGGAGAACGTCGCCGACCGCCCCGGCGAGGGCGCCATGGTCGCACTGGCCCGCCTGATCGGCGCCGCCGCGTCCGTCACCGCCGCCCGTCGCGGTCTCGGCGCGGGGGCCGCCGGATCGCCGATGCTGTCGGTCGCGGGCGTCGTGCCCGCCCGGATCGACGAGATCGTCGCCGACTACCGCGCCGAGCACGCCACCGGCGAGCGCGGCCTGCCCGTCGTCGCGCTGCGCAACGGCCGTCGCAGCGTCGTCCTCGCCGGTGCGCCGAGCCACCTGGCCGCACTGCAGGCCCGCTGCGAGCAGATCGCCGAGACCGAGGCCGCCGAGCGCAAGGACAAGCTCACCGGCGGCGCACCGTTCGCGCCGACCTTCGACGCCCTCGCCGTATCGGTGGCCTTCCACCACCCGGAGATGGCCGACGCCGTCGACCTCGTCGAGGACTGGGCGCGCCGCTGTGGCCTGGACACCGCGTGGGCGCGCCGCCAGGCGACCGCCCTGCTGGTCGACCCGGTCGACTGGACCTCGATCGTCGCCGAGGTCATCGCCGACGGATCCAAGTGGATCCTCGACCTAGGCCCGTCGGACACCGTGACCCGCCTGAGCTCGTCGCTCATCCGCGGCACCGGCGTCGGCCTGATCCCCGCCGCGCTGCGCGGCGGCCAGCGCAACCTGTTCGCCCCCGGCGGCGTCCCCGAGATCGCCCACCCGTGGGAGCGGTTCGCCCCGCAGCTCGCCGAGCTGCCCGACGGCCGCCGCGTCGTCGACACCGCATTCACCCGGCTCACCGGGCGCTCGCCGATGCTGCTCGCCGGCATGACCCCGACGACCGTCGACCCCGCGATCGTCGCGGCGGCGGCCAACGCCGGCCACTGGGCCGAGCTCGCGGGCGGCGGCCAGGTCACCGAGGAGATCTTCGCCGACAACGTCGCGCGCCTCACCGAGCTGCTCGAGCCCGGCCGCCAGGCGCAGTTCAACGCCCTGTTCCTCGATCCGTACCTGTGGAAGCTGCAGCTCGGCGGCAAGCGCCTCGTCCAGAAGGCCCGCGCGCAGGGCGCCCCGATCGACGGCGTCATCGTCACCGCCGGCATCCCAGAGCTCGAGGACGCCGTCGCCCTCGTCGACGAGCTCGTCGAGGCCGGTCTGCACTACGTCGCCTTCAAGCCCGGCACCGTGGCGCAGATCCGCGACGTCGTCCGCATCGCGGCCGAGGTCCCGCACCACCCGGTGATCGTCCAGATCGAGGGTGGCCGCGCCGGCGGGCACCACTCCTGGGAGGACCTCGACGACCTGCTGCTCGCGACCTACGCCGAGCTGCGCGACCGCGCGAACGTCGTCATCTGCGTCGGCGGCGGCATCGGCACCCCCGAGCGCGCCGCGGAGTACCTGTCGGGCCGCTGGGCGCTGGCCCACGACTTCCCGCTGATGCCGCTCGACGGCGTCCTGGTCGGCACCGCCGCCATGGCGACCGCCGAGGCCACCACCAGCCCGGAGGTCAAGCGGCTGCTGGTCGATACAGCCGGCTGCGACGAGTGGATCGGCGCCGGTCACGCCGCCGCCGGCATGGCCTCCGGGCGCAGCCAGCTCGGCGCCGACATCCACGAGGTCGACAACAGCGCCTCGCGCTGCGGCCGCATCCTCGACGAGGTCGCCGGTGACGCCGACGCCGTCGCCGCCCGTCGCGACGAGATCATCGAGGCCCTCGCCGCCACCGCCAAGCCCTACTTCGGCGACGTCGCCACCATGACCTACGAGCAGTGGCTGCGCCGCTACGCCGCCCTGGCCGTCGGGGAGCGCGGCGCCGAACTGCCGTGGGCCGACGTCACCTGGGAGCAGCGCTTCACCGACATGCTGCGGCGCGCCGAGGCACGCCTGCACGAGGCCGACCGCGGCGCCATCGACAGCATCTTCGACGGCGACGACCAGGCCGGCGCCCATGCCCGCGTTGACCGCCTCGTCGAGGTCTACCCGGCCGCCGCCGTCGACATCCTGCACCCCGCCGACGTCGCCTTCTTCCTGGAGCAGTGCAAGTCGCCGGGCAAGCCGGTCAACTTCGTGCCCGTCGTCGACGGCGATGTGCGCCGCTGGTGGCGCAGCGACTCACTGTGGCAGGCCCACGACCCGCGCTACGGCGCCGACGAGGTGTGCGTGATCCCCGGCCCCGTCGCGGTCGCCGGCATCACCCGCGTCGACGAGCCGGTGGGCGAGCTGCTCGACCGCTTCGAGGGCGCCCTCGTCGACGAGCTCGTCGCGTCCGGCGAGCGCCCCGTCGCCGTGGATTCGCGCCGCCGCGTGCGCGCCGCCACCGCCGGGCCGCTGGCCGCCATCCTCGCCGCCGCAGACGCCCAGTGGGCCGGACGCATCGTCCCCAGCCCCGTGGCGCGCCTCGGTCACCCCGACCGCTGGGAGATCGTCGACGAGAACCTCGCCGAGCACGCCCCGTCGGGCGCCGAACTGCGCCGCGCCGGGAAGTCCCGCTTCGACCTGGTGGTCCCCATCGGCGCCACGACCACGACCATCCCGCTGACCGTCACCGACTCCCTCGTCGACGGCGGCGCGCCACTGGTCGGCCTGGCCGACGCCGGCAGCGCGATGAGCGAGATCGTCGAGGTCGCCGCCGGTGGCAGCCTCACCGTCACCGCCGCGGACGCGACGACCGGCGGGCTCACCGCCCGCTCGAGGATCGCGTGGGACCCCGACCTCGCCGCCGACCACCGCGGCGTCACCGCGGCGACCCTGCCGTCGGCGCTGGCCCCCGAGCCCGGCGCCGTCGTGCCCGACGCCCTCGTCGGCCTCACCTGGCCGTCGGTGTTCGCGCTGATCGGCGCCGCCCGCACCGACGACGGCACCCCCGTCGTCGAGGGCCTGCTGGACCTGGTCCACCTCGACCACGCCATCGCCGTCGCCGCGCCCACCCCCGCCGAGCGCGCCGAGCTGGCCGTCACGGCGACCCTGCGCGGGGTCACCGACACCTCCGTCGGCCGCGTGCTCGAGGTCGACGCCGAGGTCGCCCACGGCGACACGGTGATCGCCACGCTGACCGAGCGCTTCGCGATTCGCGGTCGCCTCGGCGACGTCGAGCTCACCGATCCGGTGCGCGCCGGCGCGGCGGTGTCCGACGAGCGCGACGCCACCCGCAGGTTCGAGCGCGCGGCCACCATCACCGCGCCGCGCGACATGACCGGCTTCGCGCTGGTCTCCGGCGACCACAACCCGATCCACACCGACGCCAACGCCGCCGCGCTCGCCGGCCTGGGCGCCCCGATCGTCCACGGCATGTGGCTGTCGGCCGCAGCCCAACAGGTCGTCACCGCCCGCGACACCCGCCGCGGTGGGGCCCCGCGCCCGATCGAGGGCTGGACCATCCGCTTCCTCGGCATGGTCCGCCTGGGCGATCAGGTCGACGTCCGCGTCGACCGCGTCGGCCTCGACGCCGGCCGCGAGGTCGTCGAGGTCACCATGAAGGTCGACGGCGAGCTCGTCGCCGCCGCCACCGCGCTGCTGGCCGCGCCGCTCACCGTGTACGCCTTCCCCGGCCAGGGCATCCAGAGCCAGGGCATGGGCCTGGACGCCCGCGCCCGCTCGGCGGCGGCGCGCGAGATCTGGGACCGCGCCGACGCGCACACCCGCGAGGCCCTCGGCTTCTCGATCCTGGCCGTCGTCCGCGACAACCCGACGACGCTCGTCGCGAACGGCACCACCTACCACCACCCCGACGGCGTGCTGTTCCTGACGCAGTTCACCCAGGTCGCGATGGCCACGCTCGGCGTCGCGCAGGTGGCCGAGCTGCGCGAGGCCGGCGGCTTCGTCGAGGGCGCGATCACCGCCGGGCACTCCGTCGGCGAGTACAACGCGCTGGCCGCGTGCGCCGGCGTGCTGCCGCTGGAGGCCGTCCTGGAGGTCGTGTTCCAGCGCGGCGAGGCGATGCACCACCTGGTGCCGCGCGACGCCAAGGGCAATAGCGACTACCGCATGGCCGCGATCCGGCCGAGCCAGTTCGGCCTCGCCGACGACGACGTCGACGCCTTCGTCGCCGAGGTCGGCGAGCAGGCCGGCGAGTTCCTGGAGGTCGTGAACCTCAACCTGCGCGGCTCGCAGTACGCGATCGCCGGCACCGTCGCCGGCCTGCGCGCACTGGAGGCCGAGATCGAGCGCCGCGTCGCCGCCCACGGCGGCAAGCGCGCCTTCATCCTGGTGCCCGGCATCGACGTGCCGTTCCACTCCACCGTGCTGCGCGAGGGCGTGCCCGCCTTCCGCGAGCGCCTGGACGACCTGCTGCCCGAGCACGTCGACCCGGAGATCCTGGTCGGCCGGTACATCCCGAACCTCGTGCCGCGCCTGTTCAACCTGAGCCGCGAGTTCGTCACCGAGATCGCCGAGCTCGTCCCGTCCGAGCCGCTCGACGAGGTCCTCGCCGACTTCGACGCGTGGGCCGCCCGGCCCGCCGAGCTGGCGCGCGTGGTGCTGATCGAGCTGCTGGCCTGGCAGTTCGCCAGCCCGGTGCGCTGGATCGAGACGCAGGACCTGCTGTTCGGCCCGACGAGCCAGGGCGGCCTCAACGTCGGCCGCTTCGTCGAGGTCGGCGTGAAGTCGGCGCCGACGCTGTCCGGCATCGCCGGCAACACCCTCAAGCTCGACCGCTTCGCCGCCGCCGACGCCGAGGTGCTCAACGTCGAGCGCGACACCGCCGTGCTGCTGTCCACCGACGAGGGCGCCGAGCCCGAACCGGAAGTCGATGAGGTGCCGGCCGAGGCGACCCCGGCGGAGGCGGAGCCCGCAGCCGCCGCGCCCGCAGCCCCGGCCCCCGCCACCTCGGCGGGCCCGCGACCGGACGACCTGTCCTTCGCGCCCGCCGACGCGGTCCGCGCGGTCATCGCGCAGTGGACCAAGATCCGTCCCGAGCAGATCGGTGCCGTCGACACGATCGAGGCGCTGTGCGACGGCGTCTCCTCGCGCCGCAACCAACTGCTGCTCGACATCGGCGCCGAGCTGGCGCTGGGCGCGATCGACGGCGCCGCCGAAGCGCCGCTGACCGCGCTGAGCGAGTCGGTCAACACCCTCGCCCGCGGCTACCGCCCGCTGGGGCCGGTCCTGACCGACGCCGTCGGCGACCAGCTGCGCCGCATCACCGGTCCGCTGGGCAAGCGCCCGACGTACCTGGCCGAGCGCATCGCCGACGTGTGGCAGCTCGGTCCCGGCTGGGCCACCCACGTGTCGGTCGCCGTCGCCCTGGGCACCCGGGAGGGCGATAGCGTCCGCGGCGGAGCCCTCGGCGACCTCGCCGACGGGCCGATCGCCAACCTGGCCGCCTTCGACGCCGTCATCGACGCCGCGGTGCAGGCCGTCGGCGCCGCGCAGGGCGTCGCCGTCGCACTGCCCGCCACCGGTGGCGAGGCCGGCGGGACCGTCGACGCCGCCGCGCTCGGCGACTTCGCCGAGCAGGTCACCGGCTCCACCGGGGTGCTGGCCACCGCCGCGCGCACGGTGCTGCGCCAGCTGGGTCTCGACGAGGCGGCAGGGTTCGACCCCGCCGTCGACGAGGATGCCGCCCAGCTCGCCGAGCTGGTGTCGGCCGAGCTCGGCAAGGACTGGGCGCGCACCGTCGCACCCGCCTTCGATGACCGTCGGGCCGTGCTGATCGACGACAGGTGGGCCAGCGCCCGCACCGATCTGGCCGAGCTGTGGCTCACCGACGACCTCGACGCCGACGTCGCCGAGCGCTTCCGCGGCGCCGGGCAGACCATCGCCCAGCACGCCGCGTGGTGGCAGGGCAAGGCCAAGGCGCACAAGCGTCGCACCCACGCCAAGGCTTACGGCGAGATCGCCAAGGCCGCCGCCGACGAGACGCCCGGCGTCTTCGCCGACGACATCGCGATCGTCACCGGCGCCGCCGACGGTTCCATCGCCGGCGCCGTCGTGGCCGGGCTGCTGCGCGGCGGCGCCACCGTCATCGCGACGGCGTCGCGGCTGAGCGGTGAGCGCCTGGACTTCTACAAGAAGCTCTACCGGGACAACGCACGCCACGGCGCGACGCTGTGGGCGGTGCCGGCGAACCTGGCCAGCTACGCCGACGTCGACGCGCTGGTTGAGTGGATCGGCGAGGAGCAGTCGCAGTCGATGGGCGGCATGACCGAGCTGATCAAGCCCGCCATGCGCCCGACGCTGCTGTTCCCGTTCGCCGCGCCGCGCGTGGCCGGCGACCTCACCGACGCCGGCGCGCGTGCCGAGGCGGAGATGAAGGTGCTGCTGTGGTCGGTCGAGCGCATGATCGGCGGGCTCTCCGGCCTGCACGCCGACCACAACCTCGACGCCCGTCTGCACGTCGTGCTGCCGGGCTCGCCCAATCGCGGCATGTTCGGCGGCGACGGGGCCTACGGCGAGGCGAAGGCGGCGCTCGACGCCGTCGTGTCCCGCTGGTCAGCCGAGTCGTCGTGGGGCGCGCGGACCACGCTCGCCCACGCGCTGATCGGCTGGGTGCGCGGCACCGGGCTGATGGGCCACAACGACCCGATGGTCGAGGCCGTCGAAGCCGCCGGCGTGCGCACCTGGAGCACCGACGAGATGGCGGCCGAGCTGCTGTCGCTGTGCACGCCCGAGCAGCGCGCCGCCGCCCAGGACGCGCCGCTGCAGGCCGACCTGACCGCCGGGCTGGACCCGTCGATCGATCTCTCGGCACTCGCCGCAGCCGCCCAAACCGAGTCGGAGCGCAGCGACGACGAGGAAGCAGTGGACGCCGTCGACACAGACGCCACCGCCCTCGCCGCCCTCCCGCACCCGGCGCGCGCCCCGCAGGACGCGCCCGTCGAGTGGGGCGACATCGACGCCAAGCCCGAGGACCTCGTGGTCATCGTCGGCGCGGGGGAGCTCGGGCCGTACGGCTCGTCGCGCACCCGCTTCGAGATGGAGGTCTCCGGCGAGCTGTCGGCGGCCGGCGTCGCCGAGCTCGCCTGGAGCACCGGGATGATCACGTGGGAGGAGAACCCGAAGCCGGGCTGGTACGACGCCGAGACCGGCGACGCGGTCGCCGAGGAGGAGATCGCCGATCGGTACCACGACGCGGTGGTGGAGCGCTGCGGCATCCGCCGCTACGCCGACGACGGCGACATGGTCGACAACTCCTCGCCGCTGCTGGAGTCGGTCTACCTCGATGAGGACCTGACCTTCACCGTGGCGTCGGAGGAGGCCGCGCGCACCTTCGTCGCCGCCGATCCGGAGCACACCCGGATCAGCGCGGTCCCCGACACCGGCGAGTTCACCGTGACCCGCCTGGCGGGCACCGAGATCCGCGTGCCGCGCCGCTTCGAGCTGAGTCGCACCGTCGGCGGGCAGATCCCCACCGGCTTCGACCCGGTGCGCTGGGGCATCACCCCGGACATGGCGAGCTCGATCGACCGCGTGGCGCTGTGGAACCTGGTCGCGACCGTCGACGCGTTCCTGTCCAGCGGGTTCACGCCCGAGGAGCTGATGCGCTGGGTCCACCCGACGCACGTCGCCAACACCCAGGGCACCGGCATGGGCGGCATGGCCTCCATGCGCTCGCTCTACCTGGGCACCGTGCTCGGCGAGGCCAAGGCCAACGACGTGCTGCAGGAAGCCCTGCCGAACGTGGTCGCGGCCCACGTCGTGCAGTCCTACATCGGCAGCTACGGCTCGATGATCCACCCGGTTGCCGCCTGTGCCACGGCCGCGGTGTCGGTGGAGGAGGGCGCCGACAAGATCCGCCTCGGCAAGGCGCTGTTCGCCGTCGCCGGCGGCTTCGATGACCTCGGCATCGAGGGCATCGTCGGGTTCGCCGACATGTCGGCGACAGCGGATTCGCAGGCGATGGCCGACCGCGGCATCGACGAGCGCCACTTCTCGCGGGCCAACGACCGTCGGCGCGGCGGCTTCGTCGAGTCCCAGGGCGGCGGCACCGTGCTGCTCGCCCGCGGCGACGTGGCCGCGCAGCTGGGCCTGCCGGTCCTCGGCGTCGTCGCGTTCGCGCAGAGCTTCGGCGACGGCGTGCACACGTCGATCCCGGCGCCCGGCATCGGCGCGCTTGGCGCGGCCCGCGGCGAGGCGCAGTCCCCGCTCGCGACGTCGCTGCGCGCCCTCGGCTGCACCGCCGACGACGTGGCCGTCGTGTCCAAGCACGACACGTCGACCAAGGCCAACGACCCCAACGAGTCGAAGCTGCACGAGCACCTCGCCGCCGCCATCGGCCGCAGCGACGGCAACCCGCTGTTCGTCGTCTCGCAGAAGTCGCTGACCGGTCACGCCAAGGGCGGCGCCGCCGCGTTCCAGCTGATCGGCCTGTGCCAGGTGCTGCGCTCGGGCGTCATCCCGCCCAACCGCAGCCTGGACTGCGTCGACGACGCGCTCGCCGACTACGAGCACCTCGTGTGGCCGACGGCGCGCCCGCTGCAGATGGGCGGCAAGTTCGGGCTGAAGGCGGGTCTGCTGACCTCGCTGGGCTTCGGCCACGTTTCCGGCCTGATCGCCGTCGTGCACCCCGAGGCGTTCATCGCCGCGCTGCCCGCCGGTGAGCGGGAGGCCTACCGGGCCCGGTGCGCCGAGCGGCTGCGCGACGGCCAGCAGCGACTGCTGTCGGCCATGTGCGGCGGCGATGCCGCCTACCAGCGCCCGTCGGGCCGTCGCTTCACCGAGGGCGCGGACCACGAGACCGAGTCGGCGCGGGAGGCCGCGCTGCTCGTCGACGCCGATGCCCGCCTGGATGCCGACGGCGCCTACCGCGCCGGCTGCAGCCTCTGATGGGCGTCCTCGGGGTGGGGCTCGACCTGGTGTCGATCCCCGAGTTCGCCGAGCAGATGTCGCGCCCGGGCACCCGGTTCGCCGAGGCGTTCACCGCCGGTGAGCGCCGCGACGCCGGGGCCGGCACGGGTGACGTCGACCGCCACCTCGCAGCGCGCTGGGCGGCCAAGGAGGCCGTCATCAAGGCGTGGTCGGTGAGCCGGTTCGCCCGGCGACCGGCGCTGCCGATGATCGTGCACAGCGACATCGAGGTCGTCACCGACAACTGGGGTCGTCCGGCGATCCGGTTGTCGGGTGCGATCGCGGAGTTCCTCGGCGACGCGCGCGTCCACGTCTCGCTCACGCACGACGGCGACACCGCCGGCGCGGTCGCGATCCTCGAAGAGGATTAGTCCGCGAGCTTGTCCTGCTCGCGCAGCAGATAGGCGCCGAGCATCCGCTTGAGCTCGACGACCGTCGCGCCGCGGTCCTGGCCCTCCTGGACCGAGAAGCTCAGCGCCGAATAGGCGGTGTGGACCAACAGACGCGCCATCGTCTTGCGCCGTTCGCGCTGGTTCGGGATGAGCGGGGCGAGGATGTGCTCGACCTGTTCGGCCAGCGCCTGTTCGTTGAGCACGGCCGTGGCCCGCGTGGCCGGGGTGGACTGCACGGCCAGCCACACGGCTCGTCGCGACGGATCGTGCTGCCAGAGCGCGGCCAGGTGGTCGAGGAAGCGCTCGGTCAGCTCCGGCCAGTCCAGCGACGGGATGGACGAGCCGAGTTCGGCGAGCTCGGCCTGCACGGCGACGGTGTCCTGGCGGTCCAGCTCGCACACGATCACGTACTTGTTGGCGAAGAACTGGTACAGCGTGCCGATCGGCACCTCGGCGCGGGCGGCGATCTCTTCGCAGGTCATCGCCTCGAAGCCGACGTCGGTGAGCAGTTCGCGGGCGACGGCGAGCATCGTCTCGAACTTGCGCCGACTGCGCTCCTGGCTGGGCCGGCGCCGGGGGACCAGCGGCGTCGTCGACGTCGGGTCGCCCACCGGTCGGGTCCTAGATGCCGAGGTCGCGCCGCAGCTTGGCGACGTGCCCGGTGGCCCGCACGTTGTACTGCGCGACCTCGATCGTGCCGTCGGGGCCGACGACGAAGGTCGAGCGGATCACGCCGGTGACGACCTTGCCGTAGAGCTTCTTCTCGCCGAAGGCGCCGTAGGCCTCGAGGACCTTCTTGTCCGGGTCGGACAGCAGAGGGAACGTCAGGCCGTCGCGGTCGACGAACTTGGCGAGCTTCTCCGGCTTGTCGGGGGAGATGCCGATGACGTCGAGGCCGGACGCCTCGAAATCCGACAGGTTGTCGCGGAAGTCGCAGGCCTGCTTGGTGCAGCCCGGCGTCATCGCGGCGGGGTAGAAGTACACGACGACGCGGCGGCCGGCGTAGTCCGACAGCGACACCGGTTTGCCCGTCGCGTCGGGGAGGGTGAAGGCGGGGGCCCGGTCGCCGACGGCGAGGCGCGTATTCGACATGGACCCAGGCTAACGGATGGTTCCTCGGCACACGGGCCGGTGGCGAGTACCCTCGATTCTCGGACATCACGATGCCCGGGCGCTGACGCGCGCGCGGGCGGCAAGGAGACCTACCAGTGGCCGACAACACCGAGCGCATCGAGCAGGAGATCGCGCAGGCCCGCGAAGACCTCGCCAGCACGCTGGACCAGCTCGCCGACCGCGCGAACCCGCAGCGGATCGCCGACGACGCCAAGTCGAAGGCCCTCGTCGTGGCCAACAAGCCGGCGGTGAAGTACGGGGCGGCCGGCCTCGGCGTCTTCGTGCTCCTGCTGCTGATTCGAAAGCTGCGTCGCCGGTGAACCGCCGCACGACGGCAGCGGCGGCCCTGATCGCGGCGGTCGGTTCGACGTTCATGGTCGGCGGCTGCACCAAGGCGCCGACCTATTCGGACCACATCGACCACGTCGGGTCGTTCGACAAGGAGGCGCGCCCCGGGCTGGAGGTCACCGGCTGGGAGGGCAAGAAGCTGAAGGACTCCGCGGTCGGCGTCATGCCGGGCGCCCCGATCGACGTCTCCGCGCACGACGGCCTGCTGTCGAATGTGACCCTCAGCGGGCCGGGCGGTTCGGTGAGCGGGCACATCGTCGACGGCGGCCGCAAGTGGGAGTCGACGGCGCCGCTGTCCTTCGGTGCGCACTACACGGTGACCGCGTCGGCGCACGGCGTCGCCGGACCCAGCGCCCAGAAGGTCGGGTTCACCACCAGCTCGGCGTCGGGCTTCGCCCACGCGTCGACGGTGACCGGCGACGGGGAGACCGTCGGCGTCGGCCAGACCGTCGCGATCAACTTCGACGCCCCCGTCGCCAACAAGGTGAACGCGCAGAAGGCGATCACCGTCACGACCGAGCCCAAGGTCGAGGGCGCCTTCTACTGGCTCAACGACTCGATGGTCCGCTGGCGCCCCGAGCACTTCTTCGCCCCGGGCACCAAGGTGAAGATCGCGGTGCACGCGCAGGGCATCGACTTCGGCAACGGGATCTACGGCGCCAACAACCTGACGTCGAGCTTCACCGTCGGCCGGCGCCTGGTCGCGATCGCCGACGACAAGACGAAGACGATCGTCGTCTACATCGACGGCAAGCCGGTCAAGACCATGCCGACGTCGATGGGCAAGGACTCCACCCCGACCAACCCCGGCGTCTACATGGTCGCCGAGCGGGTGCCGAGCGTGATCATGGACTCCTCGACCTACGGCGTGCCCGTGAAGTCGGCGGAGGGCTACCGCGAGACCGTCTACAACGCGACGCGCATCTCGTTCAGCGGCATCTACCTGCACGCGGCGCCGTGGTCGCTCGGCTCGCAGGGCAACACCGACGTCAGCAACGGCTGCCTCAACGTGAGCGACGAGAACGCGGCCTGGTTCCTGCGCACCGCCAAGCGCGGCGACATCGTGATCGTCAAGAACACGCACGCCGGACTGCTGCCCGGCGACGACGGCCTGGGCGACTGGAATGTGCCGTGGGAGCGGTGGAAGAAGGGCAACGCGCAGGGGTGATCGCGGCACCGGCCATATCGATTTCGCGCCCGTCGCGGTCGGTGTTAATGTCTTGGGGTCGCTTTCGCGTCACGCGCCATTAGCTCAATTGGCAGAGCAGCTGACTCTTAATCAGCGGGTTCGGGGTTCGAGTCCCTGATGGCGCACAGACAAGGCCCCCGGCCTGCGGTAACGCAGACCTGGGGTCTTGCGTCGTTTCCGACTACCCTCGTGCCTACCCGCCAGTCGGCCGCGACGTGTCGGAAATCGAAGGAGTAATGGATCATGCCCACCGCCGAGCTTCTCCGGATTGGGACAGTCCGCACCATCGTCCGATGGGGCGACCCCGTGCTTCATCGCCGGGCCAAGCGCGTCACCGACTTCGGCGATGACCTGCAGGAAGTACTCGCCGACATGTTCGCCACCAATGACGCGGCCCAGGGGGCGGGGTTGGCCGCACAGCAGATCGGCGTCGATCTCGCTGCCTTCATCTACGACTGTCCCGACGAGACCGGGGCACGTCGCGTCGGTGTCGTCTGCAATCCCGAACTCGAGCTCCCGGTGGGAACCTTCCGCCGTCTGGAGTCGGCGGACGAGGGCTGCCTGTCCTTGCCGGGCGCCTACCACGAACTGGCTCGGCCAGCGGTCTCCACGTGCCGGGGTTATGACCAGTTCGGCGAGCGGATCGAGCTCACCGGGGGCGGCACCTTCGGCCGGTGCCTTCAACACGAGACTGATCACACCGAGGGAATCGTCTTCGGCGACCGGCTGTCGGCGCGCTCGCGCAAACAGCTCTACCGAATGTTCCAGGACGGCGCCGATCAGTACTCAGACGAGTGGCCGAACTGACCAAGTGCTGAGGCGGAGGCAGTTTTGCAATCTTGAACCGCCTGTGCGGCATAGACTTCCGCCATGCTCGACAGGTTTCGTGGGGGAGCGGGCGTCAGCCCGACGGACCACTTCGATGCGTTCATCAGTTATGCCCGGGAGCCGTCGGCGGCGTTGGCGGCGCAACTGCAGACGTCACTGGAGAAGTTCGCCAAGCCGTGGAACAAGCTGCGTGCAATGCGGGTGTTTCGCGATGACCAGTCGATGGCTGCGAACACAGCCCTGTGGTCGACCATCGAGCGGGGTCTGAACGAGTCGTCGCACCTGATCTTGTTGGTGACCCCCGAGGCGGCGTCGTCGGAGTGGGTCGACAAGGAAGTGCGCTGGTGGGTCGAGCACAAGTCGTCGGGGTCGGTGTTGCTGGTCCACCAGGCGGGTGTGCTGGATTGGGATGACGCGAAGAGCGACTTCACTGCCGCGAGCGCTGTGCCGCCCTCCCTGCGGGGTGCCTTCGGGGAGGAGCCGCGGTGGGTTGACCTGACGTCGTTGGATCAGGCCCAGCTCGCCGACGGGGACAACCCGACGATGACGAACGCGGTTGCTGACTTGTCGTCGGCGGTGCGTGGTGTTGACCGGGACACGATCATCGGTGAGAACGTTGCCGAGCACCGCAGGACCATGCGCATGGCGCGTGGCGCCATTGTCGGGTTGTCGTCTCGTGGCCTCGTTGGCGGCGGGCGGGCTCGCGCTAGCGCAACGAAACTTGGCGAAACGAGAGGCGCGACAGAGCCTGGCCCAACGTCTCGCGGTTGAGGGTGGGCTAGGTTCCACGCCAGACTTGAGGTTAGCGGCACAAAAGGTTGCCGTTGCGTCCTCCCTTGATGCCGATGCCACGTTGCGGCCGCGGAACGAGCTGCTCGCCAACAGCTTTCCAGGGGGATTGAGAATTCTGCCGGCGGACAGCGCTGAGAGTCTTACCTCGGCGAATCGCGGATTGAAGAGGGGATACGTCTTCAGCGGCGGTGACACTGTTCTCAGCACCAAGGCAAACAGCGCACTAGTCACGAATACACGAAGTGTTGTGACGACGCGGTACGCGGACGCCGTCGGAGTCGCGGTAAGTAACGGTGGCGATCGTTTGGCGCTGTGGCGACCAAGTAGTAAAAAGTTGGTGGTGCTTGACAAGCACGGAAGGCAGTTGGGTCGCATACCTGCTACGTTCCCGGATCCGCCGCCAACGACCTTCTCCAGCAGTGGACGCGCCGTATTCACGGCGTCGCTGGACGATCATTCTGCTGTCATCTCGGCATGGAATGCAGTCAGTGGAATGCGCGAATCGGAGTACCGTGACAGTCACTTTGACGGTTTGGCTCCCCTGCCCGGTGATCGAGTGTTGATCAGTCGAAGTGCGGGTGAAAAGGGTGGAAACCGCGAGGTCATTGCTCTGAATTCACGCCTATCCGAGAGCAAGAAGCTCGCGGATGGGCGGGTTGCGGGCGTGTCTCAGGATGGAGTGGCCGTCGTTCGCCGATCAGACGGGGCCTACTTTGTGATGGATGGCAACACCGGGAACTCGATCGCTGACATCGATCTCCCGGTAGAAAGCGACGACAACGCTAATCTGGAATCGATTGACTTCAGTGGGGACTCGAAGGTGATAGTCGCAGCGGGCAAAACGGGTGCGCGACGTTTCGAGGTGAAGAGCGGCAGGGGTGGTCCGGCCAAGGGAACTGCTCTGACCGCTACGCCAGCGGAAGCGTTGCTCGGCAGTTCTGTTGCGGTGAGTCGTGACGGGCGGTGGAGTGCCGTCGCGGCGGACCGAGCGGTAGAAATCTTCTGGACCGATATCGTGAAGGCCAAGCGAAGGATCAAGGCTCCCGGCAAGATTCGGCACGTCTCCTTTGCCGATAGTGGCGCGCTCGTCGTATCGACGGATAGCGGGATTCTGGTCCTTGACCCAATCGCCGGCATAGGTTTGAGGTCCGACGTGTACTCACACCTCGGCGTGCAAAGAGACCCGCGGAACTACATGACCGTTCTCAGGACAGTGAGATATGACGGCGATCGGGTTCGTTCACTGAGTTCAACTGACGGCAACTTCAATATCGGCGAGCCTGATGCCACCTTTTCGCCAATTATCGCGTTCAACGCTGCTCGTTCACGCGTGGTGTTGGGGTCGGGGAACTTCGGGACGGGAGGCTATCCGAGCGGCAAGGCTGCAGTTAGGATCGTCGGCCTAGATGGGAAGGGCGCCAGGACGCTGAATGTGGTTGCGCCACCGGGCTGTCCACGGCTTTCTCAACCGTATGCCGCGTTCAGTCAGTCTGGCCGCTACGTCGTTGTTGCCTACTGCGGTGGTGTGGCTTCCGTCGTCGACCTCGAAACGGGCGAGCGGATCTCACGGTACGAACCGACCGGCCCGAAAGGTGCGCGTCTGCTTGATGTCGGTATCAAGGAGGTCGGCGATCAGTTACACGTGTTAGTCCTGACATCGCATAACGTGACGATCTTGGACGGGAGAAGGGGTGAGGTCCGCAAGTCGCAGGCGCTGTCGCCCGTAGCCGCAGTTGGGGCGATCGATGGGGAAGCGATGGCGACCTGGTCTGAAGGGGATGGGCTCCTGCGAGTCTACCGAAACGCCTACTCAGCTGACGTGGAAGCCGCAGCGATGGAAACACCCGTCGCTGGTGTCGCGCAAGTCGCTGTTAGTCCCGACGGTCGGACAGCTGCTGCCTTGGTCTCTGATTATCGCCAGGCTGACAAACCATCGCTCCGTGTGTGGGATGTTGCGCGCGGGCGCGACGCGTTGATCAGCCCCTTGGACGGGGTCTACACCGGTCCGATAGTTTCAAACGTTGAGCAAGCGCGTACCGATGAGTGGCTCGATGCACACGGGTATTCCGAATTGACCAGATCAAGGTCGTTTGACCTTGCTGGCATTCAGGTCGTCGATCAGGGGAGGGCCGTGGTGTTTAGCGCACTTGGAGACTATGCCTTTCCCGCCCGATCCACTCGCGACGACGTCTGCCGACTTCTCGACGCCAACATGAGCCGGAAGACGTGGGAAAGCGAGATCGGCAAGTCCTTCAAGTACGTGAAGGGCTGCCCCGATCTGCCAATCGAAGGCGACTAGCCAGAGGGCCTGTACCGCTGCTCGAATTCCGCAGCGGGGACCGGCCACTGTTCGCCCCCGTCGCCGGCAACGATCCAGTCGCCGGCCCGTGTGGGCACATCGCCCTCCAGCGTCCGGACGACCTCACCGGCACGCGCGGGCCTGGCCCGAACGACTCCCACCCGCCGATAGCGATCACCCTCGACCTGCTCGTATGAAGCCTCAAAGATGTCCTCGCGAACCGACCAGGCGGGCTCATCCGCCGACGGCCTGACCTCCCAATCGCCCGGCTCGGCGGTCATCTCTTCACCAGTCGATGTGGTCCAGGTCCACGGTGTGAAGCGCTTCCGCGCCACGACCTCGCCGCGCCGCTCGAACCGCTGCCACTCGTCAGGCATCGGAGTCCTTCGGGGCGGTCTGGTACCCGAGTTCACGGAGCTTGGTCAGCGTCACCGCCAAGCTGGTCAATGCTCGTCCGCGCCGCTCGGGATCAGCTGCGATCTCGTCCCAGTCGAGGAGGAAATCGTGGCGCTTGGCCGCGTCGTCGCGCGTGCCGTGGGTCCAACCGTTGGCCCGATAGAACCGACACCAGTCCTCATGCTCGGCCTGAGCCATCCTTAGCGCGGTCGGCTCGTCGAACCCGAGTGCGGCCAATTGCGCGAGTGGCGCGGTCTCCGACTTGTCCGGCGGGGTCCAGGTCCGACCGTCATCGGTGCCCCGCCATGTGCAATCACTGTGCGTTTCGACGATCCACAACGCATTCGCCACCTGTCGCCGGTTGGACTCACGGTAGAACTCGTCGAGGCTCGACCACGGGTGCTCGGCGTCATAGCGTTCATGAATGGATCGCGCCGCAAGCTCCCACGAGTCGTGCGCTTGACCGTCGGGTATCTCCATCGTGGTCTCGAACATCCGCAGCTTTCCCACGACCGGCCGTGCGCTCGAATAGCCGATCGGCGCAGTTCCGGCTTCGTGGGTTGCCGTGTGTGCGAATGTCGGCGTCCGCGGATATCGCAGGGCGACGCGCGTAGCGAGGGTCGGGTCGAGGTCGGCGTCGACCAAGACGATGGCGGTGCGATCCGCAGTCGCATCATCGACTAGGTCGGCGAGCGTCGCGACGGTCGGCTCGGCGTCGACGGCGGTGATCAGCGGGCGGTCGGCGGGCAGTCCCAACTCGGAGCGTGAGCGGCGATGGTCGGCGACCAGGTCGTCCGCGCCCTGGTCCACGACGACGGCGGCGGGGAGTTCGTGGCCACCTCGGTAGTCGGCGTCGAGCTGACGCGCGGCGAGCTCGGCGCAGAGGGCGAGGGTCAACCGGGAGGTCCCGCAGATGAGGACGCGATCGACGTCGGCGTCGATGATCTGGTCAACCAGTTTGCGGGCGGTGACCTCATAGAGTCCGACGGTGTCCAGCGCCCAACGATCGCTCGTCGCGACCGTCTCCGAGCGTGCGCGGTCGAACTGCTCGGCGCGCCACGCGGACGCCTGCCAGGGATCGTCGATGCGCACGACGACGGGCAGGCGCTTTCGGCCGTGAGTGTCGCCCACTTCAGAGAGGACATCGAGCCGTGCCAGATTGAGGGTGGCGTTGGCGTCGAGGAGGTAGAGCGCATCGAGCTTTCGGAAGAGGGAGAGCGACGCCCAGGTCTCGGTGCGCGCGAAGTCCACCGTCACGACGCGGGCACCCTGGGCGCGAGCTTGCCCGATGCAAGGGCGGTCGGGTGAACCGGTGATGACGACGAGAGTCGACCGGCGGGGGCGTGCCGCCGCGATCGCGGCGATCAGCGGCGCGCTGTCGTCGTCGATACCAACCACCGCGGTGACGGATCGGGCGAAGAACGCGCGCAGGCGATCGAAACGGGACCGCAGCAGCGTCGCCGCGACACCGACGACCGAGAGCACCACCGCGGTCAGAGCGGTCAACTGCGCGACGTACACGGCGACCGGAGTCGCGTGAAGGCATTTGGCCGCCCCGTCGGGGAAGTCGCCCCGCATCAGTTTGGCTGTCCAGATCACCGCGGTGAAGAAGAACGGTTGGTCGGGCGCGTGGCAGCGGATGAAGGAAGCCATCCCGAGCAGGGCGCTGAGGCCGGCCAAGCCCGCCACCACCGCGATTGGCGCACCGGTGTTGCCGCGGCCACGTGTGAAGACGTACGTCAACGACAGGACGAGGACCAACGCGATCAGGATCGAGATCGCGGAGTTGGGCTGCCCGAACCACGCCAGCGCGGAGGGGAGACGGTCGAGGATCGAGGGCCACAGCGCGACTGCCGCGAGATAAGCGACGACGGCAACGGTAAGACCTGTGAGGGCTCGGCGCCCGAGCACTCGCCAGCGGGCATCGGTGCTCGCGCGGTCAGGGGCCATACGCGGAGTGTAGCCAGCGTCGGGAGGCTGTGACCCGCCTGACAACCAGCGGGTATGTAACGAAACAGAAACTCGCCTACAATAGGACAAACCGCGCGCGGTCACCGGTGTCCATCCCCGGTTCGACCGGCGCGAGCTTCATAGGGACCGATGGTTGGAGAATGATGGGTAACACCCGTAGCCGCACTCGGCGCATGCCGTTTTACGTGATTGCGGTGCTGGTCGCGCTGGTCGGCCTGGTCGCGTCGTGCACCAAGTCGCCGACCTACCCGGACAAGATCGGCGACTCCACCCAGTTCTCCGACGTCGCCGGCCCGTCGATCTCGATCACCGGCGGCGACGAAGACCAGCCGCTCAAGGAGAACGCCATCGGCGTCGAGCCCGGCCAACCGCTCAACGTGAAGGTGTCGCAGGGCTCGCTGACCAAGGTCAAGGTCAGCAGCGGCGGCAAGGAGATCCCCGGCAAGATCACCGCCAACGGCTCCACCTGGACCAACGAAGAGCCGCTGGACTTCGCCACGAAGTACACGCTGAACGTCCAGGCGAAGGGCGTCGGCGGCACGGCGACCATGGAGCGGACCTTCACCACCAGCTCGCCCAACAACTACGTGATGCCGTACCTGACGCCGCGCAACGGCACCCTCGTCGGCGTCGGCCAGCCGGTGTCGGTCAAGTTCGACGAGCCGATCAAGAACCGCAAGCTCGCCCAGGACTCGATCACCATCAAGACCGAGCCCAAGGTCGAGGGCGCCTTCTACTGGATCAGTCCGCAGGACCTGCGCTGGCGCCCGGCGGAGTACTGGAAGCCCGGCACCAAGATCACCGTCGACGTGAACATCTACGGCAAGGACTTCGGCGACGGCGTCTTCGGTCAGAAGAACGCCCACTCGGAGTTCAAGATCGGGCGGGCGATGATCATCACCGCCGACGACAAGACCAAGACCGTCGTCTTCGAGCGCGACGGCAAGGTCGTCCGCACGATGCCGACCTCGATGGGCAAGCCCGACACCCCGACCGACAACGGCATCTACCTTGTCGGTGACAAGCACCCGCACATCATCATGGACTCGTCGACCTACGGCGTGCCCGTGAACTCGCCCGACGGCTACAAGACGCCGGTCGACTACGCCACCCAGATGTCCTACAGCGGCATCTACTTCCACTCGGCCCCGTGGTCGATGTGGGCCCAGGGAAACACCAACACCAGCCACGGCTGCCTGAACCTCAGCCCGGACGACGCGCTGTGGGTCATGCGCAACACGCTGCGCGGCGACCCGGTCACGGTGAAGAACACCAGCGGCCCCCGACTGCCCGGAACGGACGGCCTGGGCGACTGGAACATCCCGTGGGAGCGGTGGAAGCGCGGCAACGCCGAACGCTGACATCTGCCGGTGTAAACGTTGACATCGGGCGATGTTACGATCGCCCGCATGGCTGATAACTCTCCCTGGTCCAACGACGAACTCCGCTCCCTCCGCCAGATGGCGCGCGCCTTCTGCGAGAAGGAGATCGAGCCGAACAACGACCGCTTCCGCGAGCAGCACCACGTTGACCGCGACCTGTGGAACAAGGCCGGTGAAGTGGGCCTGCTCTGCATGTCCATCCCCGAGGAGTACGGCGGCGGTGGCGGCACCTTCGCACACGAGGCCGTGCTGATGGAGGAGCAGTCGCGCATCGCCGACTCGTCGTGGGGCGTCAGCCTGCACAACGGCATCGTCGCGCACTACATCCTCGCCTACGGCTCCGAGGAGCAGAAGCGCAAGTGGCTGCCGAAGATGGCCACCGGTGAGGTCGTCGGCGCCATCGCCATGACCGAGCCGGGCACCGGCTCGGATCTGCAGGCCGTCAAGACCAAGGCCATCAAGGACGGCGACGACTACGTCATCGACGGCTCGAAGACCTTCATCACCAACGGCGGCCAGGCCGACCTGATCATCACCGTCGCCAAGACCGACCCCAACGAGGGCGCCAAGGGCATCTCGCTGATCCTCGTCGAGGCCGACCGCGAGGGATTCAGCCGCGGCCGGGTGCTGGACAAGATCGGCCAGCGCGGCCAGGACACCTCCGAGCTCAACTACGACGGCGTCCGCGTGCCGCAGTCGAACCTGCTGGGCAAGGAAGAGGGCCAGGGCTTCATCCAGCTCATGCAGCAGCTGCCGCAGGAGCGCCTCATCATCGCCGTCACGTCGGTGGCCGGCATGGAGGCCGCCGTCGACGCGACGGTGAAGTACACCAAGGAGCGCGAGGCGTTCGGCCGTCCCGTGTTCGGCTTCCAGAACACCAAGTTCAAGCTCGCCGAGTGCGCCACCGAGGCCAAGATCGGCCGCGTCTTCGTCGACGACTGCATCCAGAAGCACATCAAGGGCGAGCTCGACATCCCGACCGTCGCCATGGCGAAGTGGTGGACCAGCGACCGCTCGCAGGTCGTCGCCGACGAGTGCCTGCAACTGTTCGGCGGCTACGGCTACATGAACGAGTACCCGATCGCCAAGATGTGGGCCGACAACCGGGTCCAGAAGATCTACGCGGGCACGAACGAGATCATGAAGGAAATCATCGCCCGTTCGCTGTAGTCGGCGACTGACGGCGGGCGTCACGGTTGCGTTTCAGCCCGTCGTCAAGGTCGAAAGCCGCGTATCGGACACGGTAGTCTTTCACCCCATGGGTAACACGGGTCGGCGGTATGTGCTGCTCGCGGTCTCGGCTGCCCTGATCGGCACCGGCCTGGGGGCCGCCCCCGACGCGATGGCCGCGCGCCGGCTGCCGAGTTCGGGCTGCGTCAACGACCTGCCGCCCAAGAACCCGCCGCGCGGGCCGGCGGCCGCGCCGGAGATCCGCTTCGACCTGCCGTACCCGAAGCTGCTGCCGATGCAGGAGCCCGCGCCGCGCAAGCCGATCGTCCGCATCCCGTCGCAGCAGCCGCCGACGCGGGACAAGCGCTGCGTCGACCCCTGCCCGGACATCACCGACCCCAAGAAGCCGAAGCCGGCCGGGGCCACCGGGTCGCTGGATACCCTGAGCCTGGCGTTCCCCAAGATCACCTTCAAGCCGAAGGCGATCAACATCCCGTACGCGGTGCCGAACCCGCATCCGCCGAAGACCCCGCCGCCGCCCCCGCGGGTGAACCCCGGTGCCGATGCGGCGCCGCCGGCCGCCGCGCCGCGCACCCCGCGGGTGAAGTGGGTCCGCTGGGTGTCGACGCTGACCGGCAAGGGCTCGACGAGCCGCACCGACAAGCGCTGGCAGATCAACGGCACCGACCTGGGCATCATGTGGGAGGCCAAGCCGGGCAAGATCGCCGTCGCCTTCGGCGACACCTTCGGCGAGGGCTTCCGCCCGCCGGGCGCCAACGGTGGAGACTGGCGCAGCAACGTCATCGGCTTCAGCTCCGACGACAAGCTCGCCGACGGCATGTCCATCGACACGATGATCCAGGACAAGCGCTGCCACGCGGTCCAGGTCATCGACGCGCGCGGCGTGAAGTACTACGAGCAGACCAACATCCCGACGTCGGGCTTCGCCATCGGCGACCGCCAGTTCATGACCTACATGTCGGTCAACAGCTGGGGCGACATCCCCGGCACCTGGCTGACCAACTACGGCGGCCTGGCCTACTCCGACGACGAGGGCTCGACGTGGACCCGCGCACCGCACCTGCGGTGGGACAACGTCTTCGGCGCCTCGCAGTTCCAGGTCGCGTCGATGGTCCCCGAGGGCGACTACGTGTACCTGTTCGGCACGCCCAACTCCCGCCTCGGCTCGGTCGGGCTGGCTCGTGTCCGCAAGGACGACGTCCTCAACAAGACGGCCTACCAGTACTGGCGCGACGGCCGCTGGATCCCGTCGCGCGACGCCAACGCCGCGTCGGTCCTGTTCGGCGGCCCCACCGGCGAGCTGTCGGTGCGCTACAACGCCGGGACGAAGCGGTGGGAGATGACTTACCTCGACGTCGTCAAGGGCGCCATCGTGCTGCGCACCGCGCGCAAGCCGCAGGGAACCTGGTCGGCGCCGGTGCAGTTGGTCAACTCCGGGCAGCGCCACCAGCTCTACGGCGGCTTCATCCACCCGTGGTCGAAGAACCGCGACCTCTACTTCACCCTCAGCCAGTGGTCGACGTACAACGTCAGCCTCATGCACGCAAGGGTGTACTAGCAGCTCAGCGGTAGTACTTGCGGAACTGCGGCGGGACGACGGTGCCCGGCGGCAGCGGCGCCTCGGACGGCGCCCGGGCGACCCGGTGTGTGTCCGCGAGCGTCGGCACGCCAGGCACGACCGGGACGTCGCACGCCATCCGCGGGACCCCCGTGCGCAGCAGGCTGTCGATCAGGGAGTGCATCGCCGGCTGCACGTTCAACGTCATGTGGACGACCGGGTCGTTCGGGCACAGGTCTTGCGTCACGATGTTCTTGTAGTCGCCCGGACCGGTCATGAGATTGATCCAGAACGGGGCGGCTTCCTCTTCCAGCAGCGTCGTGACGTTGTAGTACTTGATGCCCGGCAACGCTTGGGTCGGCGTGTTCAACGCGTTCACCGCATTGCTTCCCATGGCTTCCTCGGCACAGCCGGGCGAACGCTTGATATTGCGGTGCTTGGGCGGCAGGTACATGCGACGGTCGGCGGGGATGCGGCAGTCGTCTTTGCGCAGCAACTGTGCCTGGAACGGCGAGCCCAGGATCAGCCCGGACAGCAGCACGGCTTTGCGGATGTACTTCTGGCCACCGAAGTCCTTGAGCCAGTAGCGGGTGACCAAACCGGTCTGCGAGATGCCGACGACGTCGAACTTCTTGTGCCCGGTCCGGCGCGACAGGGCGTCGACCCACCGGCCGAGCTTGCGCGAGTTGCCGCGGATGGTGAGCCACGGGTTGTTGTCCGGGTCCGTCGGGTCGTTGGTCTGGAAGGTGTAGACCGAGTACCCGCGGGCGCGCATCGGCGCGTCGAAAACCTGTGAGAGCGAGGGGTTCTCGATGGCGCTGGCGACGTAGATGATCGGCAGGCGGGTGACCGGGCGGGCGTCGGCGGTCGTGGCGCCAAGCGTGACGGCGACGAAGACGGCGAGCGCGAGCGAGACGAGGCGTCGGGTCATGACTCAGCAGCCTAGCAGGATGGTTAGGCGACCCTAATATTTACCCTCACAGCGTGATCGGGCCCTCGTCGGCGTGGGAGAGCGAGCGCTCGTCGTCGGTAGACAGGGTGAGCACCGCTTCGACGATCATCTCGTCGCGCTCGATGTCGGCCTCGATCTTGCGCAACTTCGGCGCGAGGCTGGATTCGGCGAGGTCGCCGACGATGTCGACGGCGGCCACCAGGTAGAACTGCGACGGCCCCACGTACTCGACGTGCAGGTAGGTGACCCGGTCGATGTCTGGTCGGGCCAGCATCCGCGCCAGCACCTCGGTCTGCACCTGCGGCGGCGCGACCTGGCCGACGAGGAACTGGCGGTTGCGGCCGATCAGGAACAGGGCGACGAACCCGAGCAGCACGCCGACCAGGATCGAGCCCACCGCATCCCAGCGCCCGTCGCCCGTAACCTGGTGCAACCCCATGCCGGCAGCGGCGATCACGAGGCCGATGAGCGCGGCTGCGTCCTCGGCGAATACCGCGCGCAGCGTCGCGTCGCCGGTCCGGCTGACGAACTTCAGCGGGTGCATCGACATCCGCCGGCCGCCCGCCTTGGCCTCGCGAATGGTCTGGGCGAAGGACACGCTCTCCAACACGGCCGCGATGGCCAGCACGATGTAGCCGACGAGGTAGTTCGACTCGGCCTCAGGCTCGGACCACGCGTTGATGCCGTGCATGATCGACACGACGGCGCCGACGGTGAACAGACCGAAGGCGGCGATCATCGACCACACGTAGGTCTCGCGGCCGTAGCCGAAGGGGTGCTTGCGGTCGCGCCCCTTCGCGCCGCGACGCTCGGCGATCAGCAGGAACACCTCGTTGCCGGCGTCGGCCCAGGAGTGCGCGGCCTCGGCCATCATCGACGCCGACCCGGTGACGACCGCGGCGATCGATTTCGCGATGGCGACGAGCACGTTCATCGCGAAGGCGATGGCAACGGTGAGCATGGGGCAACCCTATGCCCGACGGTCAGGGCTTGCGCGGCCGCCAGGCCTCCCGCGCCGCGCGCGAGGCGGCATCGCCCTGCGATCCGGTGCGGAACACGGTGTCGTCGGTCTCGACGTTGCGGGCCAGCAGGCGCAGGATCCGTCGGCCGACGGTTGGGAAGGCCAGGGCGGGGTAGTAGAGCCGGGGGAACACGACGCGCGTGCGCTCGCGCTCGATCGCGGTGGCGATCCGCCGGGCCAGCTTCGGCGCACTGCCCGTCGGCAACTTGTCGAGGACCTGCGCGCTGCCGGGGATAAGCCGCACCTCCGCCTGCACGGGGGTGTCGACGGGGCCGGGGATGACCTCGACGACGTGCGTCCCGGGCAGTTCCATCCGGGCGGTCTCGGTCGCGACCGACAGTGCGGCCTTCGCGGCGGCGTACCCGCCGGACAGCGGCCACGGCGTCACCGGTGCGAGCGAGGTGACGTTGACGATCATCGGCGGGCGCAGCGCTGTCATCAGCGCGACCGGGCTCCAGTAGTTCAGTTCGAACGCCGCCCGCGCCGCCTCGTCGTCGCCGACGACGGTGACCGGTGCGGCCAAACCGGCGCCGGCGTTGTTGACCAGGATGTCGACCGGCCCGACCCGCGTCGCGAGCTCGGCGGCCGCGCCGCGCACCGACAGGTCGACGGGGTGCACCTCGGCGCCGGTCACCGCCGCGACCTCGTCGAGTTTGTCGACGCTGCGCGCCGCGATGACCAGCCGGGCGCCGCGTCCGGCCAACTCGAGGGCGAGCGCCCGCCCGATGCCGCTTGAGGCCCCGGTGATCAGCACCCGGCGTCCGTCGATCTCCACACCCCGCAGCCTACGCAGGGGCGTCGGCCTCCTCGACCATGCGTCGGGGCGCGAACCACACCAGGAACAGCGACGCGGCGATCAGGATGGCGCCGAGGATCAGGCTCGCGGTGTGCAGCGGCTGGTTGAAGGCGGCCTGCGCGCCGTCGAGGATCTGGGTG
This sequence comes from Gordonia sp. (in: high G+C Gram-positive bacteria), assembly GCF_047602025.1. GTDB lineage: Bacteria > Actinomycetota > Actinomycetes > Mycobacteriales > Mycobacteriaceae > Gordonia. The sequence goes on from NZ_JASGII010000001.1 coordinate 1,123,029, forward strand.
CCGAGCTGTCGGGCCGGTGGCGGTGCCTTCTCGTCGAGCAACGGCCCGACGACCTCGGTGGCCCCGCCGATGTTGCGCCGGATGGCGTCGGCGGCCTGTGCGGCCTTCTCCGGGTTGCCGCCGAGCGCCGGGTTGGCCAGCGCGTGCTGGGCGGTGTCGGCGGTCGCCGCGATGCGGCTCTTGTAGCCGGCCGCGAGGATAGAGCCGGCCAGTGCGACGCCGATGGCCGCGCCGAGTTCACGGGCGGTGTCATTGACGGCCGAGCCGACGCCCTGGTCGTCGAGCGGGGTGTTCTGCATGATGGCCGTCGTCGACGGTGCTGCCGCGAGGCCGATACCGGTCGCCGCGATCGCCATGAAGATCGCGAGCACCCAGTAGTCGTGGTAGTCGACCAGGCCGATGAGCAGGATGCCGAGCCCGGCGAGGAACACGCCCGCGGCGACGACGAAGCGCAGTGAGTGGAAGCGCACCGCCACCCAATTGCCCAGGAGGGAGAAGAGGCCCGAGGCGATGAGCATGGGGAACATGGCGACGGCGGCGGCCAGCGGCGTGTAGTCGAAGATGAACTGCAGCTGCTGGATGATCAGGAAGAAGGCGGCGAACGCGGCGAAGAACTGCAGCGTCACCGACAGGGAACCGGCGCCGAAGGCCCGATTGGTGAACAGCGTGACGTCGAGCAGCGGGTACCGGCTGCGCACCTCGATGAGGCAGAACGCGACGGCGAGCACGACGCCGGCGACCAGCGATCCGATCACCAGGGCGTCGTCCCACCCGCGCTGGGGCGCCTCGAGCAGACCGAAGACGAACGCGAGTATCGCGGCGATCGACGCCGCCGAGCCGATCCAGTCGAACGGGTCGGGGGAGGGGTCTTTCGACGTGCCGACGCTCAGGCAGAGGACGGCGGTCACTGCGGCGGCGACGGCGAACGTGAGCAGGATCGAGTGCCAGTGGAAGTACTTGAGCAGGTAGCCGCTGACGAAGAAGCCACCGATGGCGCCGCTGGACGAGACGGCCGCCCACACGCTGATCGCGAGGGGGCGTTGGCGCTCGGGCAGGTTCGAGGTGATCAGCGACAGGGTCGTCGGCATGATGAACGCCGCCGCGGCACCGGCGAGGGCCCGCGTGGCGATCAACTGCACGGCGGTGTCGGCATAGACGCCGAGTAGCGAGGCCACCCCGAATCCGACCAGACCGGCGATCATCACCCCGCGCCGCCCCAGGCGGTCGCCGATCGCCCCCGCCGGCAGCAGGAGCGCGGCAAGGACGAGGGTGTAGCCGTCGATGATCCAGGTCAGCTCCGAGACGTTCGGTTTGATCTGCGCGTCCTTGGAGATCGACGGCAGCGCGGTGTTGAGCGCCGCCATGGCGGCGACGACCATGCTCACCGAGACGCAGACCACGAACACCAGCCAGATGGACTTCCAGTCGAGGTCCTTGAGTTTCATGCGACCAGCGTCGGCGATCCTCGCGCGTCCTGCTCGCCAACGACGGAAGTTGACATCCGGTACGGGGGCGGGCACGCGTCGGGTGTCTCACCGCACCGGTGAGACCTGCGGATCCGCGGTGAGACGGACAGTGAATCTGTCGCATTGTGAGACAAATCGGTGTCAGTGCTCGCATGATTGCCCCATGGCGAAAGACTGGCTCGTCGGCGACAACCGCGAGGACCAAGCGCGCGAGCGGCTCTATGCGCTGGCGTCGGACCTCATGGCCGCGCGCGGCGTCGACGGGATGGACATCAACGAGCTCGCTCGGCGCGCGCACTGTTCGCGGGCGACGGTGTACCGGCATGTCGGCGGGAAGAACGCGATCGTCGAAGCGGTGCTGAGCCGGCGGGCGTCGGAGATGGTGGCGACGGTCGCCGCCGCCGCCGAGGGGCTCGACGGCAAGGACCGGATCGCCGCGGTGATGGGCATGGCGCTCGACCGCGTCCGGTCGGACGGCATCGCCCGGCAGTTCCTGGACCCGCGACATGTCGCCGGTACGGCCGCGTCGGTGGTCGGTTCGCCCACGGTGCTGGCCATCGCCGGCCAATTGCTCGGCCAGGCCAGCGACACGGCGAAGGCCTCGGTGGCCGTGCGGTCGGTGCTGGACCTGCTGCTGTGGCCCCCTGCGTCAAAGACCGAGGAAGCCGCCGTGGTCGACGTCGTCGCGGCCGCTCTCGCCGCCTGACCCGACGCAAAAACGGCGCCCGACCTGCGAGGCAGATCGGGCGCCGTGTACTCGGGGTGGCTGACGGGGCTCGAACCCGCGACTTCCAGGATCACAACCTGGTGCTCTACCAGCTGAACTACAGCCACCATCGGTACTGGTCGACGGGATCGCCATCGGCCAGAACCAGGGTCTTACTCTAGCGGGTCGACCTTGGGGAAAACCAATCGATTGCTATGAGGCGTGTCCAGCCGTCGCGGAGCCGGGTTGTCGCCGTCACAGGCCGTCGACGATGGCAGTGATCTCGTCGGTATCGGGGCCCGGCTCGGGGACGAAAGCGGCCGCCCGGTAGTACCGCAGCTCCTGGATGGATTCGCGGATGTCGGCGAGCGCGCGGTGCGACATCCCCTTCGGCGGCTGGCCGAAATAGATCTTCGGGAACCAGCGCCGGCACAGTTCCTTGATCGAGCTGACGTCGACCATCCGGTAGTGCAGGTACGCGTTGAGCGTCGGCATGTCGCGGGCGATGAACGCCCGGTCGGTGGCGATAGAGTTGCCCGCGAGCGGAGCCTGGCCGGAGGAGGTGATGTGCTTGCGGATGTAGTCGAGCACCTGCTGCTCGGCTTCCGCAAGGGTCACCGTCGACGCGCGGACCTCCTCGGTCAGCCCGGAGTCGGCGTGCATCTTGGTGACGACGTCGGGCATACCCGCCAGCGCCTCGTCGTCGGCGTGGATCACGATGTCGACGCCCTCGCCGAGGATGTTGAGGTCGCCGTCGGTGACCAGCGCCGCGATCTCGATGAGCTTGTCATTGGTGGTGTCCAGACCGGTCATCTCACAGTCGATCCACACGAGCTTGTCCTGCACGGTTTCTCCCTATTCGCCGAGCTTGCGGTAGAAGCTGCCGACGATCGGCGCGCTGATCTTGCGCGGGGAGTACCCGCCGGCCACCGACATCGCCTTCGACAGCACGCCGGGCACGACGCGCATCTTGTTGCGCGCCAACGCGTTCAGGCTCATCCGGGCGACCTTGTCGGTGTCGTGCCACAGGAAGTCGGGCACGCTGTCGTCGACGTTGGTGGCCTCGCCGGCCGTCGGCGTCTCGTCGCGCACCGGGCCGGGTGCGAGCAGCGTGACGTGCACGCCCTGCTTCGACACCTCCCCGCGCAGCGACTCGCTGAACGTGTTGACGAAGGCCTTCGTCGCGGCGTACGTCGCGTTGTTCGGGATCGCCATGTTGCCGGCCGCCGACCCGACCATCAGGATGCCGCCGGCGCCGCGCTCGACCATCTGCGGCAGCACCGCGAGCGTCAGGTCCTGCACCGCGTTGACGTTGAGACGCACCTGGGCGCGCTCGTACTCGGGGTCGAGGGAGGCCAGCGCGCCGAACGTCGCGATGCCGGCATTGTTGGCCAGGATCGAGATCTCGCGACCGGCCAGCTCCGCGCACAGGACGGTCGTCGCCGTCGGGTCCGACAGGTCGACGGGCCGCACCTCGACCGGCACGTCGTGTTTCGCGCGCAACTCCGCCGACAGCTCCTCGAGGATCTCCCCACGGCGGGCGACGATGATCAACCCGTGGCCGCGGGCGGCCAGCTCGCGCGCCAGGGCCATGCCGATGCCCGACGACGCGCCGGTGACGACCGCGCGCGCCTGCGGCGATGGCTGTGGAATACCCATGGCCCCGATCCTAGTGGGGGCTCACGCCGCGATCAGGGCAGGCCCGCGGCGACCTCGGTGCCCTGGCGGATGGCCCGCTTGGCGTCGAGCTCGGAGGCGAGGTCGGCGCCGCCGATGACGTGGGTGGTGATCCCGGCGACCGTCAGCGGGTCGACCAGCTCGCGCACCGATTCCTGGCCCGCGCACACGACGATGTTGTCGACTTCGAGCACCCGCTTGCCGGTCTCGTTGCCGTCCTTGTCGTGCACGGTGATGTGCAGGCCCTCGTCGTCGATCAGGTCGTAGCTGGCGCCGGAGATCTGCTCGACGTGCTTCATCTTCACGCTCGCGCGGTGCACCCAGCCGGTGGTCTTGCCCAGCGTCTTGCCCTGGCGGCCCGGCTTGCGCTGGACCATGTAGACCTGCCGGACCGGGGGCAGCGGGCGCGGCTTGGTGATGAAGCCGGGGACGTCGAGGTCCTCGGAGACGCCCCACTCCTGCTCCCACTCCTTGAGGTTGAGCGTGGGGGACTCGTCGACGGTCAGGAACTCCGAGACGTCGAAGCCGATGCCGCCGGCGCCGATGACGGCGACGCGCTTGCCGATCTCGCGGTGGCCGAGCACGGCGTCGGCGTAGGACATGACCATCGGGTGCTCGATGCCGGGGATGTTCGGGATGCGGGGGGTCACGCCGGTCGCGATGATGACATCGTCGAACGCCGCCTTGTCGCCCGTGGCGGCGCTGGCGCTGCCGTCGAGGATCTCGTCGGCGGTCACCTTCTTGCCCAGGTGGACGGTGACGTTGTTGATCTCGAGCTGGCGCCGGAAGTAGCGGATCGTCTCGTTGAACTCCTCCTTGCCCGGGATGCGGGCCGCGATGGAGAACTGGCCGCCGATGTCGTCGCCGCCCTCGAAGAGTTCGACGCGGTGACCGCGCTGGGCCGCCGAGACAGCGGCCGCGAGACCGGCGGGACCGGCGCCGATGACGGCGACGTGGCGGGCGCGACGGGTCTCGCCGAGCGTCAGCGTCGTCTCCCGGCCGGCGCGCGGGTTCAGCAGGCAGGACACCTTCTTGCCGACGAAGGCGTGGTCCAGGCAGGCCTGGTTGCAGCCGATGCAGGTGTTGATCTCGTCGGCGCGCCCTTCCTTGGCCTTGTTGGCGAAGTCCGGGTCGGCCAGCAGCGGGCGGGCCATCGACACGGCGTCGACGCGGCCGCGCTCGAGGACTTCCTCGGCGAACTCGGGGGTGTTGATGCGGTTTGATGCGATCAGCGGGATCGACACCTCGTCGCGCAGCCGCTCGGTGAACTTCACGAAGGCGCCGCGGGGGACCGACGTGACGATCGTCGGCACGCCGGCCTCGTGCCAGCCGATGTCGGTGTTGATGGCGTCGACGCCGAGTTCTTGCGCCTTGCGGGCCATCAGCGCGATCTCGTCCCAGGTCTGGCCGTTCTTCACGAAGTCGGCGATTGACTGCCGGAGGATGATCGGGAAGTCGGCGGGCACGTTCTTGCGGACCTCCTTGATGACCTCGACGAGGAAGCGCTGACGGTTCTCCGTCGATCCGCCCCACTTGTCCGTGCGGTCGTTGGTGTGCGGGCACAGGAACTGGTTGATCAGGTAGCCTTCGCCGCCCATCAGCTCCAGGGCGTCGTAACCGGCCTTGTGGGCGAGCTTGGCGGACTGGCCGAACGACCGGATCACGTGCCAGATGATCTGCTCGGTCATCTTGAGGTGCTTGAACGGGTGGATCGGCGACGGCTCGGAGCCCGCGGCGACCTTGAACGGGGTGTAGCCGTAGCGGCCGGCGTGGATGAGCTGGATCGCGATGCGACCGCCCTCGGCGTGCACGGCCTTGGTGAAGTTGCGGTGCCGACGGACGTCGGCGACGTTGGTGAGCTTGCCGGCCAGCGGGGCGAGCTGGCCGGTGCGCGATGTGGCGAAACCGCCGGTGATGATCAGGCCGACGCCGCCGCGGGCGCGTTCGGCGTAGTAGGCGGCGAGCTTGTCGGTGTCCCACGCGCGGTCTTCGAGACCGGTGTGCATCGAGCCCATGACGATGCGGTTGGGCATCGTCATGCCGTTGATGGTGAGCGGCTCGAACAGGCGCGGGTAGTGCGGGTTGGGGGCGACCGGAATCGTAGGAGAAGCCACGGTGTGTCCTTTGTTTTCTTGGGGGCTGATGGAGTGGGGCTGTCAGGGGCTGGGTTGCGGACTGGTGGAGCGGAGCTCGACGGTCAGGCCGGCGATGACCTCGTCGCACCACTCGACGACGCTGGTGGCGGCACGGATGCCGCCGCGGAGCACCAAATACTGGTGGAGCTTGCGGCCGGTGAGGGAGTCGGGGTCGGGGAAGTCCTGGGCGGCCGAGTCGCGGTAGAACTCGAGGAGCTGTTCGTTGCTGGCCCGGTACTGCTCGAGCTCGAGGATGATCGAGGCGAGGTCGCCGTGTTCAGCGCCGCGGATCTTGACGCCGAGTTCGTTGCGCAGGGGAGTGATGGGGGTGGGCGTCGAGACCCATTTGGCCAGGGCCTCGCGCCCGGCGTCGGAGAGTTGGTACACCTTCTTGTCCGGACGGCCGTCCTGCACGACCGGTTCGAAGTCGACGAAGCCGTCGGCGTGCAGCTTCTTCAGCGTGCGGTACACCTGCTGGTGCGTGGCCGACCAGAAGTGTCCGATCGACCGATCGAATTGCTGCGCGATCTCGTAGCCGGTGCCCGGCCGCTCGGCCAGGGAGACCATGATCGCGTGTTCCAACGCCATACGTGCACGGTAGCAGTGCACCTAGTTGCTATGCAACAGTGTGCATAGTGGCTGCCGCCGCGGGCAGGATCTCCTCGCAGCGGTGGTCGATCTTGAGCTCGGCGAGGTCGTCGCCGCGCGTTGCGCCACGGTTCACGATCGCGATCGACTTTCCGGTCTTGGCGGCGTGCCGGACGAACCGCAGGCCCGACATGACCGTCAGGGAACTGCCCGCGACCAGCACGGCGTCCGCGTCGTCGACCATGGCGTAGGCCCGCTCGACGACATCCTTCGCGACGCTCTCGCCGAAGTAGACGATGTCGGGCTTGAGCGTCCCGCCGCACGACGGGCAGTCGACCGTCACGAAGGAGGCGGTGTCGTCCAGGACGACGTCGGCGTCGGGCGCGACCTCGATGGCGCCCCGCCCGGCGACCCGGTCGCGGAAGCCGGGGTTGGCGGCGACGAGCGCCTCGTCGAGGGCATGGCGGGACACCCGGTGGCCGCAGTCGAGGCAGATCACCCGGCCGTACGAGCCGTGCAGGTCGAGCACGCTGCGCGACCCGGCCTTGATGTGCAGCATGTCGACGTTCTGGGTGATGACGCCGGACACGACGCCACGGTGTTCCAGCTCGGCGAGCGCCCGGTGGGCGGCGTTGGGCCGCGCGGCGTCCATGTGCCGCCACCCGAGGTGGTTGCGCGCCCAGTAGTGGCGGCGGAACTCCGGCGACGACAGGAACATCTGGATCGTCATCGGGGTCCGCGGGGGAGAGCCGGGACTGCGGTAGTCGGGGATGCCCGACGGCGTCGAGAGCCCGGCTCCGGTCAGCGCGAGGGTACGGCGGCCGTCGAGGAAGCGGGCGAGGTCGGCGGCCCGGCCGTGCGGGTCGGGATCGGGGGTGGTCGCCTCGGCGGGCTCCCACGCCGCCATCCGCATGGTCATCGGCGGGCCGGGAGGGACATAACGCGAATCTACCAAGCACGCCGGCGCCGTGCGCCCTACGCTTTTCGCATGCCGCACCCTGCGCCGCTGCGCACCGAAGACGGACTCAAGCGCCTCGTGGCCTTCACCGACGCGGTCGTCGCCATCGCGATGACCCTGCTGGTCCTGCCGCTCGCCGATCTCGCGGCCGAGCTGCGCGGACAGAAGTCGCTCGGCGAGGTGATCAGCACCAACAGCGCCGCGCTGGTGGGCTTCTTCATCAGTTTCGCGGTGATCTGGATCCTGTGGCGCAACCACCACCAGATCATGGAGAACTTCCGCGGCTACAACGCCACCATGCTCAACCTGCACTTCGTCTTCCTGCTGGCGATCGTGCTGCTGCCGCTCGCCACCGCGTTGATCTCCAACGAGCATGTGCACTGGGCCGACGCCGCCTACATCGTCGTGCTGGGCATCGCCATCGGCTCGCTGATCGGCATTTCGCGGCAGGGCGTCCGCGACCCGGATCTGGTCGTCGACGACGAGCAGGTGCGCCACAGTCTGGCCGGCTGGGCGGGCATCGGCACCATCGCCGCATTGGCAGCGGCACTGCTCGTCACGCTGCTGTTTCCCTCGCTCGGGAGTTGGCCGTTGCTGTTCCTGGCGCTGCCCGGCCCGCTCGAGGCAATCCTCACCCGCGTCCGAGGCGGCTAGCCCCGGTCAGCCGTGGACGAGGAGCATGACCCCCGCGACGATCAGCGCGACGACCTTCACGACCTCGAACCCGACGTAGTAATAGTGCGCCGTGCTGCGCTTGTCCTCGGCCTTGGTGCCGTCGCCGGCGAGGACCTCGTTGGAGCGCCGCGTCAGGGCCGGTCGCACGCCGACGACCTGGGCCACCAGGCACGCGATCGCCACGGCGACCGCAACGGTGATGGCGGCGGGGTAGGCGACGTCGGAGCGGGCCATCTGCACCAGGCCGACGACGGCCACAACGCCCAAGACGCCCTCGACGCTGTTGAGCGCGCGGAACACCTTGCGGCCGATGCCCAGACCGATCGCCAGGGTGACGCCCGGAGCGGTGAACTTCAGCGGCGCCTCGATGAAGGAGATGGCGATCACCATGCCCAACCAGACCAACACGGCCAACAGCGCCTGACCGGCACCGAACGTACTCATCTACCACTACCTCCTACGCGACGTCGTACCTCCCAACCTAGTGGCGCCCGACGGCCGCCGATGCCGGACCAAAGTCCCGACCGCGGGTCTCACACCGAGGTAGGCGCCGGTGAGAGGTATTGGTTACCGTGGGGACACCCCTAGGGGTCGCAGTGCGCAACACCGCCTCGGGAGAGTGGAGCCATGACCGCATCGACGACGCAAGGGACCGGTTTGACCGGTTTCACCGTCGCGATCACCGCTGCCCGCCGTGCCGACGAATTCGCGATGCTGCTCCAGCGCCGCGGGGCGCAGACGCTGAGCGCACCGGCGATGTCGATCATCCCGCTGGCCGACGACGTCGCACTGCGCGCGGCCACCGACGACGTCCTCGCCACCGCCCCCGACCTGCTCATCGCCACGACCGGCATCGGCTTCCGCGGGTGGGTCGAGGCGGCCGACGAGTGGGGTCTCGCCCCGGCGTTGATGGAGCAGTTGGGCAAGACGCGGGTGATCTCCCGCGGCCCGAAGGCCACCGGCGCGTTGCGCGCGGCCGGGTTGCGCGAGGAGTGGTCGCCGGAATCGGAGTCGACCGTCGAAGTCCTCGAGCACCTGCCCAAGGACCTGACCGGCCAGCGTGTCGCGGTCCAACTCCACGGCGCCACCGAAGACTGGGACCCGAACCCCGGCTTCCTCGCCGAACTCCGCCGCCGCGGTGCGACGGTCATCGGGGTGCCCGTCTACCGGTGGACCGGGCCGGCGGATCAGGCCAGGTTCGACGCCCTGCTCGCCGAGATCGCGGCGGCACGCGTCGACGCGGTCGCCCTCACGTCGGCGCCCGCCGTCGCCGCGATGCTCGAGCGGGCCAAGGAGCTCGGCAGTCACGGCGACCTCGTAGACGCCCTGCGCGGACCGGTCATCTGCTACTGCGTCGGACCGGTGACCGCCGGGCCGCTCGACAGCGCCGGGGTGCCCAGCATCGCCCCCGAACGCATGCGGCTCGGTGCGCTGGCCCGGTTGATCGGCGACGATCTGCCCCGCCGCCGCCCCGAGCTGTCCATCGCGGGACACCGGGTCGGGGTGCGGGCCGGCGACGTCGTCGTCGACGGCGAGGTCCGCGACGTGTCGCCGTCGGGCCTGGCCCTGATGCACGCGCTGGCCACCCGGCCCGGGGAGGTGGTGACCCGCGGCGACCTGCTGCGCGTGCTGCCGGTGGCCGGTGCTGACGCCCACGCTGTGGAGGTGGCCATCGGACGGCTCCGCTCGGCACTCGGGCCCCGCGAACTCATCGCGACGGTGGTCAAGCGCGGCTACCGGCTCGCCGTCGACTGACGCGCCGATCCTCGGGTACTTCCGGCTACGCGGCCAGGACGGTGCGGGCCGACTCGGCCCGACGGCACGCCAGGTCGACGACCGCCGGGTGCAGGCCCAGCGGGTCCGCGACGACATCGGCACCGGTGTCATGCAGGCGGCGCGCGAACAGTCCGTCGGCCAGCAGGTAGGACGCGACGGCGACGCGGGCACCCGGGCGCTGGTTCCGGACCCTGCCAACGACCTCGGACACCGGCGGATGACCCGAGCCGTCGGCCGCGGGCAGGACGAAGCCGATCTCCACCGGAGCGCCCAGCCGCGCGGACAGCAGCCGGCCCATCGCCGCGACGTCGGCCTGCGCTTGGCGGTCGCGCGACCCGGCCGCGGCGAGCACCACCGCATCGCCGGGCCGCGCGCCCGCGGCGACCAGCCGGGCGGTCATCGCCTCGGCCAGCGCCGGATCCGGACCGAGCGCTTCGCTCACTACCGTGCGGCGCGGCGCCCGGTCCAGGTAGTCGGGGAGGTCGGTGCGCACGTGATAGCCGCTGGCCAGGAAGGCGGGCACGACGCGCACGGTGTCGGTGCCGCCGATGCCGTCGAGGGCGGCGGCGGGATCGGGGCCGAGGACGTCGACGAACCCGACGCGGACCTCGTCGTCGAGCCGGCGGGACATGGCGTGGGCCAGGTCGCCGATCATCGCGACGCCGTGGGTGTTGCGGGTGCCGTGGGCGACGAGCAGCGTGGTCATCACGCGCTCCGCGGCGATCGGGTGAAGCCGTCGGGCCGGTAGCCGAAGCGGACCTCGGGCGAGTTGGCGACGAAGACGGTTCCGTCGAGGCCGATGCGGGTGTCGTACACCGGGATGCGGACGCCGTCGACGTCGAGGCAGCGGCCGTCGATCAGGCTGAACGCCTGCTTCTTCAGGGGCGACTGGACGATGGGGAAGCCGCCGCGGTCGCCGACGATGCCGCGCGACATCACCGCGGCGCGGCCGATCGGATCGATGTTGCCGATGGCCCGGATGCTGTCGTCGGCCAGGCGGAACAGGGCCACCTGGGCGTCGTCGGGCAGGAGCACCGCCACGCCGCGCAACGGCTCCAGGCGAGCGAGCGGGCAGGCCGCGGTCCAGTCGCGGGTCCAGCGGTGCAGGTCGAAGTTCAGGCTCATCGGGCGCTCTCCTTCTCGGTGGCGGGCATCGGGGGAGTGCCGAGCAGGACCGGCACCTTGCGGCCGCCCCGCTCGCCGAAGCTGACCGTCGGATCCGGGGTGTCGGGAGCGTTGACGAAGGACACGAAGCGCGAGAGCTTGTCCGGATCGTCGAGGACGCCCTTCCACTCGCACTCGTAGCCGTCGACGTGGCGGGCCATGTCGGCCTCGAAGTCGGCGGCCAGGCCCAGCGCGTCGTCGACGACGACCTCCCGGATGCGGTCCAGTCCGCCGTCGATCTCCTCGATCCAGGCGGCGGTGCGCTGGAGGCGGTCGGCGGTGCGGATGTAGTACACGAGGAAGCGGTCGACGTAGCGGACCAGCGTGTCGGTGTCGAGGTCGCCGGCGAGCAGCTGCGCGTGGCGCGGGGTCATGCCGCCGTTGCCGCCGACGTAGAGGTTCCAGCCCTTGTCGGTGGCGATGACGCCGACGTCCTTGCCGCGCGCCTCGGCACACTCGCGGGCACAGCCGGAGACGCCCATCTTGATCTTGTGCGGCGACCGCAGGCCGCGGTAGCGCAGCTCGAGGTCGATGGCGAGCTGGACCGAGTCCTGCTGGCCGTAGCGGCACCAGTCCGACCCGACGCAGCTCTTCACCGTGCGCAACGACTTGCCGTACGCCTGCCCCGACTCCATGCCGCCGTCGACGAGTCGGCGCCAGATCTCGGGCAGCTGGTCGACGGTCGCGCCGAACATGTCGATGCGTTGGCCGCCGGTCACCTTGGTGTAGAGGCCGAAGTCGCGGGCGATCTCGCCGATCAGGATGAGTTGCTCCGGCGTGATGTCGCCGCCGGGGACGCGCGGCACGACCGAGTAGGTGCCGTTGCGCTGGATGTTGGCGAGGAAGTGGTCGTTGCTGTCCTGCAGCGACGCCTGCTCGCCGTCGAGGATGTGGTCCGAGCTGGTCGACGCGAGGATCGACGCGACGGTCGGCTTGCAGATGTCGCAGCCGGTGCCGCTGCCGAAGCGCTCGATCAGCCCGGAGAAGGTGCGGATGCCGCTGGCCTGGACCAGTTCGAACAGCTCGGCGCGCGAGGTGTCGAAGTGCTCGCACAACGCGCTGCTCTGCTCGACGCCGGAGTCGGCGAGGACCTGGGACAGCAGCGGGACGCAGGAGCCGCAGGCGGTGCCGGCGCCGGTGCGCTTCTTCAGGTCCGCGACCGTGCAGGCGCCGTCGGTGATGGCCGAGCAGAGCGTGCCCTTGCTGACGTCGTTGCAGGAACAGATCTGGGCGTCGTCGCCGAGCGCGCCGACCCCGATCGCGGACGCGCCGTCGGTGGCGGGGGAGATCAGGCTGACCGGGTCGCCGGGCAGGGTTTGGCCGACGAGCGGTCGCAGCAGGCCGTACGCGCTGGCGTCGCCGACGAGGATGCCGCCGAGGAGGGTCTGCGCGTCGTCGGAGAGGACGAGCTTGGCGTAGGTGCCGTTGATGGGGTCGCTGACCACGACGTTGAGCGCGCCGTCGGTCGTGCCGTGAGCGTCGCCGAAGCTGGCGACGTCGACACCGAGGAGTTTGAGCTTCGTCGATAGGTCGGCGCCGGGGAATCGGGCGTCGCCGGAGAGGAGTCGGTCGGCGACCACCTCGGCGGTCGCGTAGCCCGGTCCGACGAGGCCGTAGCAGGTGCCCTCGATCGCGGCGACCTCGCCGATGGCAAAGATCGACGGGTCGGAGGTGGCGCAGCCGAGGTCGGTGACGATGCCGCCGCGCTTGGCGATGTCCAGGCCGGCGTCGCGGCCCAGCTCGTCGCGCGGCCGGACACCGGCGGCGAACACGAGTAGCGCGGCGTCGACGACGGTGTCCTCGCCGAGCGTCACTCGCAGTCCGCCGCCGGCGGCCGTCTCGATGTTCGACGTGCCGACCCCCAGCGTCACGTCGATCCCGAGCTCGCCCACCATGCGGGCAAGATGTTCCCCGCCCGCCTCGTCGACCTGGGCCGGCATGAGGCGGGGGTTGTATTCGACGACGTGCGGGCGCAGGCCCAGTTGACGCAGCGCGTTGGCCGCCTCCAGACCGAGCAGGCCGCCGCCGACCACGATGCCGACCGCGTCGGGGTTCTGGGCCAGCGCGGCGTCGGCGTCGGCCCGGATGGCGTCCAGGTCGTCGAGGGTGCGGTAGACGTGGCAGTTGTCCGCGTCGTGGCCGGGCACCGGCGGCACGAAGGCGTAGGAGCCGGTGGCCAGCACCAGGGCGTCGTAGTCGAGGGACGCGCCGTCGGCGAGGGTGACCGTCTTGGCGTCGCGGTCGATGGCGGTGACGGCGGTGCCCAGGCGCAGGTCGACCTGCGGGTCGTCGGCGTACTCGTTGCCCGCCAGCGCGAGTTGCGCACGATCCCATGCGCCGACGTACGAGCTCAGGCCGACGCGGTCGTAGGCGGCGTCGGCCTCTTCGCCGAGGATGACGATGCGCCAGTGGTTGTCGGCGTCACGGGTGCGCAGCGCCTCGACGAAACGGTGGCCCACCATGCCGTGGCCGACGACGACCACGGTCTGGGGTGCGGGGGCGGCTGCCACTGGATCCTCCTGTGCTCGATGGCTGATGAGCACCAAGGTAGGAACCGCGTGTTGCGCGACCTTGCCAGTTCTGTTTCGCGTCTGTGTGGATAAACGCACACGGCGACAGGTGGGGTTGTGAGAGGAATTCCTTGCGGTTCGGTTCGGTAACCGGACACAACTGCAAGCGAGATCAGGCCGCAACCCTCAGTGCGCTGCGGATCTGGCCGACGATCTGGTCTGGTCGATCCACCACATCGCCCCAGGTGAAGTTGAGGACCGTCCACCCTGCCGCGATCAACGCGTTGCGCCGTGTGCGGTCGCGCTGGAAAGTTGCCGCGTCGCGGTGGAAGGCGAAGCCGTCGAACTCGACGGCGAGCATCGCGTCGGGGAAGGCGAAGTCGATGGTGTATCCGGCTGCGCGGAAGTTGGCTATCCAGCCGGTCACGCCCGATCGCCGGAAGAGGTGCACCGCGCGCCGCTCCATTTCCGACCGTGCGCCGCTGCCGAGGAGGGCGAGGTATTTGTTAACACGTGCGATCCCGGGCCGCCCCGGATAGCGGCCGTTCGCCGCGACCAGTGCGGGAAGGGTGACCGAGCGCCGCAGGAGTGCGCGGTCGAGGATGCCTATGCCGACCTCGAGGGATGCGTCGAGCACGGTCAATTCCGGTTTGGTGAGAGCCAGTCCGCGATAGATCGTCGTGTCGGACGGGGCGAGGGTGCGGTGGACGACCCTGGTCGTCGATGTCGTTCGCCGATGCTCACCGTTGTGAGCTGTGAGCACGAGGTGTCGACGCGGTGCTTCGTCGAGGAGGCCGAGCCACCACGCAGCAGCGGCACCGCCGAGCACGGCGCCGGGGCCGACGGAGTGCACGGCGAGTCGAGCCTGGGCCGCGTCGCCCCGAGGGTGTCCTGCCGCGAGGTACACGCCCCGTGCGACCGGATGCCATTGTCCCGAGCCGATCCGTCGGGTGATCGCCGATTGCGAGAGCCCGTGCTCGACTGCTTGCCGTCTGGTGATCACGCCGTCGTGGCGGGCCAGGAACTCGTTCAGATCCATACGTCTAGGACGCAGAATCGGGCGCGGTGGTTCCAGGGGAGAGCTTCGATTGCGTTTTGGTTCGGTAACCGGTCTGAACTGCAACAGATCCGCGAAGTCTCGGTGCCCCCGGCAGGAATCGAACCTGCGACCCGCAGATTAGAAGGCTGCTGCTCTATCCAACTGAGCTACGGAGGCCGGACCCGAGGGTCGCAGCGAGTATATCCAGCGCGAAGCGCCTTTCCCGCGCTCATTACGCTGGGGGGCATGACAGCCCGGGACGAGATGGACGACCGCAGTGCTGCCGTCCGCGTCCTCGGCGCGGTCCTCGCGGCGATCGCCGGGGGAACGGCCGTCGCGGTGTTCGCGCCGTCGGCGCCCAATGCGCGCGACCTCCTCGGTCTTTCCGATCCGGGCGCCCTCACGACGTTCGGCGTTCCGGCGGTCACCGCGATCGGGTACGTGGCGGTGTCCCTGGCCGTCGGATCGGCCCTGTTCGCCGCCTTCTTCGTGCCGCCGCAGGCCGACCGGGTCCTCGACATCGGCGGGTACCGCGCGATGCGCTGGGCCGGACGGCTCTTCGCGGTGTGGGTGGTGTGCGCGGTCGCGATGATCGGGCTGTCGGTGTCGGACCAATCCGGCAAGTCGGTGGCCGCCCTGTTCTCCTCGGGCGAATTCTGGAAGGGCTACGGCTCGGTCGCCGACGCCCGCACCTGGACCGTCACCGCGGCGTTCGCGCTACTGGCAATGCTGTTCGCGCGCTTCGGCATGCACTGGGGGTACACCTTCGGCGCGCTGGGCTTCGGCATCGCATCGCTCATGCCGCTGGCCCTGGCCGGACACTCGGCCGCCGGCGGCAACCACGACCTCGCCGCCAACAGCCTGATCCTGCACATCGTCGCGGCGGTCGCCTGGCTCGGCGGCCTGTTCGCCGTCGTCACCTATGCGCTCGCGGCCGGCAAGTGGCGGGTCCTCGCCGTGCGACGGTTCTCGCGCGCCGCGTTCTGGCTGATCCTCGTCGTGGCGGTGTCGGGCGTCATCAACGCGGCGGTGCGCGTCGGCTTCGGCGACTTGTTCTCCAGTGCTTACGGTCGGATCGTCGTCGCGAAGGTCATGGCGCTGCTCATTCTGGGCGCCCTGGGTGCGTGGCACCGGCGGCAGACGATCGTGTCGCTGGAAACCGAACCGGACCCACCGCGCTCTCTCTTCGTCCGCTTCGGCATCGTCGAACTGATCGTCTTCGCCGTGACCTACGGCATCGCCGTGGCCCTGTCGAAGACTCCGCCGCCCGCGGGATCGATCAACCCGAAGATCACGCCGATGGAGGAGACCCTCGGCTACCGTCTCGACGGCCCGCCGACGCTGGCCCGGTTGTTGTTCGACTGGCGTTTCGACCTCATCTTCGGCACTGCGGCGATCGTCCTCGGCGTCGTCTATCTGCGCGGCGTGTACCGCCTGCGCAAGCGGGGTGACGAGTGGCCGATCGGGCGGACCGTCGCGTGGGTCGCCGGGTGTGCGATCCTGCTGCTCGCGACCTCGTCGGGCTTCGGCCGCTACGCCCCGGCGATGTTCTCGATCCACATGATCAACCACATGACGCTGTCGATGCTGGTGCCGGTGCTGCTCGTCCTCGGCGGCCCGGTGACGCTGGCGCTGCGCGCGCTGCCGGTGGCCGGGCGCGGCAATCCGCCCGGCCCGCGCGAGTGGATCCAGTACGGCGTGAGCAGCCCGGTCGCGAAGGTGCTGGGCCACCCCGCCGTCACCGTCGTCATGTTCGTCGGCAGCTTCTACGTCCTCTACCTCGGCGGGCTGTTCGACGTCATCGTCAAGTACCACGCGGCGCACCTGCTGATGAACGTCCACTTCCTGCTGTCGGGCTACCTCTTCTACTGGACCGTGATCGGCGTCGACCACGCTCCGTACAAGCTCCGACCCATCGCCAAACTGGGCGTCGTGTGGTCGACGATCCCGTTGCACGCCTTCTTCGGCGTCGCCCTGATGATGACGTCGGGGATCATCGCCGAGACGTACTACAAGAGCCTGATGCTCCCGTGGCGGATCGACCTCGCCAGCGACCAACGCGTCGGCGGCGGCATCGCCTGGGCGGCCGGCGAGATTCCGCTCGCGCTGGTGATGGTCGCGCTGGTCATCCAGTGGAACCGCGAGGACGACAAGGACGCGCGGCGCTACGACCGCAACGCCGAGCGCGACGACGATGCCGAGCTGCGCGAGTACAACGAGATGCTCGCGCAGCTGGGCCGCGACAACTAGTTCTCCACAACCCGGTCGTTATCCCCAGACGGGCGCCGTCGCGGGCCCGATCCGTCGGTCCCGTGCGCGATGGTGGACGCACCACTGAAATCGGCTGGGGGAGGCCACCATGTTTGAAACACACCTGACCGTCGTCGGGACCGTCATCACCGACCCGCTCGTGCGCAAGACCGGCAGCGGCGACGTCGTCTCGTTCCGCGTCGCGAGCAACTCGCGCAAGTTCGACGCGGAGAAGAACGAATGGAACAACGACAAGGTGCTCTACCTCGGGGTGTCGTGCTGGCGAAAGCTCGCCGCCGGGGTGGCCGCCTCGGTGCAGAAGGGCAACCCGATCATCGTCAGCGGCACCGTCCGCACCAACGAGTACACGGTCGGCGACGAGAAGCGCTCGTCGCTGGAGATGGACGCCAAGGCGGTCGGACTGGACCTGAGTCGCTGCATCGTGAAGTTCTGCGGCTATCCGCGCCGGGACGAGGACGGGCACGTCGACGAGCAGGACTCGGCCGCGCCCGTCGAGGATGCGGCCCCGACGGAGGCGGTCGGCGAGATCGAGGCGATCGAGGTCGACGACGAGATCAACGGCGTGGCGGCTCGCGAGGAGGCGCCCGCCTTCTGACGCCTACTCGTCGGGATCGTGCCGAGCCGGCGGGATGAGCTGGTACCTGTGCGGGCGCATGCCGGCGCGCAGGTTCGCTGCCGTGGCGAACGCTTTGAGGGCGCTCCGGTCGGCCGCGGTCACCTCGACGTCGAGGAGCTGCGCGGCGCGGGGGTGCAGCATCGCGCGGATCGCGGGCGCCGGCACCTTCCGGGGGTACCAGGTCGGCGGGTGCAGCACCTCGTTGCGCAGCTTCGCGGCGTCGGGGGTCATGGCGAGGTTCGTGGCGAGGTAGTCGTCGAAGTAGTCGACAAAGGCGTCGTAGGTCGTCGGCTGGGCGCGGTCGGAGATGTCGTACTTCTCGTCGTACCAGAGGCAGCACTGCCGGTAGAGCTCTTCCTTGTCGGCCCGGTCGAGCCCGCCGTGGAAGATGTCGATCGAGTGGAAGAGGGTGTCGACGTAGGTCGCGTGCTGGAAGTAGAACAGCTCGGGGTTGAGCGAGTGGTAGCGCTCGCCGCTCGAAGTCCACGCCCTTGACGTGGGCGTGCGCGGTGCGGATGACCGACGTGAGGTCGCGGTTGGTGTAGACCATGTAGACCATCTGGCCCACCGCCCGACTCTTGTGCGCCCACAGCCCGCCGTGGACGTGCTGCACGAGGCTCGCGGCGTTGGCCGGCTGAAGGATCTGCAACGACAGCGCGCGGGGCAGCGTGTAGGCGAAGCGGCGGTCGCCGAGGTAGCGGTAGACCAGCGGCATGGAGAACCGTCGACGACTGTCGGCGTCGGGCGAGCGGGTCGGTGCGGCCATATCCCGAGGGTAATTCTGGGAACAACTGTTGTCAGTTATTTCGGGTCGGGCGGGAGCAGATCGGGACCAACGACCCAAGACCGGCGCCGCATCCCTTGAGGCCCTGGTCACAGCGCAGTACGCTGGGAGTTGTCCAATTCAACAGACATTCTGGTCGCAACCGAGGTCCGCTATGCGGAGAGCAACCGACCCGTACGAGTACTGGTTTCCCGGATTCCCGAATTCACCGCGCCGACGTCGACGTCGCCAGGACGATGACAAGCGCGACAACTGCACCACCCAGCCCTGCGGCCCCAACCCGCCGCCGCTCTGGCCGCCGCGCGGTTAGTCGCGGTCGCCGGCCTGGTTGAACCGGCCCCACGGGCCCGAGTGCCGCGTGGCGTGCGGGAGGTCTGGCGGCAGGGTGGCGCCCTGCGGGTTGTAGACCCACCCCCAGTCGTCGAGGATGCCGCCGGTCCAGAGCGCGCAGACGCCGTCGGGGAACTTCTCGACGCGGTCGACGCGCACCGTGCGGTACCACCGCCCGGCCTGCTGCGGGTCACACGTCTGCGCCAAAGTGGTCAGCTCCCCGCGCGAGAACGCGAAGCTGGCACGCTGCGGGGCCTTGAGGAGCGCCAGGCCGAGGGCCAGCAGGACGAGTAGCGCGGCGACGCCGAGCCGCTTCCAGGTGCGCGGTTTGATGATGCCGATCGCGGTGAGGATCAGCATCACGGCAAGGATGACGCCCAGGACCAGCAGTCCTGCGAACGACCACATCGGTTTGAGCAACTCCGCGGCGACGAACACCGCGATGAGCAAGCACGCCACCAGCAGCAGCGTCGTCGTGATGGCGGAGCCGATCCGACGCAGCAGGGAGCGCTTCGGGGCCGGGGCTGCGGTGTCCTTCGCCATGCCCTGCAATCTAGCCTGCGACGGCCGATGTGGCAGTTCCCGACGCGGCCGATACGATTGGTGATCATGCGGGTTCCCCGTCGCGGCACGCGGCCGGCGCGAACCCGAAACCGCATCCGCGCAAACCCCCAGCTGAAAGGCGCCCCGTCGTGGCCGAGTTCATTTACACCATGAAGAACGTGCGCAAGGCGCACGGTGACAAGGTCATCCTCGACAACGTCACCATGTCGTTCTACCCGGGCGCCAAGATCGGCGTCGTGGGCCCCAACGGCGCCGGCAAGTCGTCGATCCTCAAGATCATGGCGGGCCTGGACCAGCCGTCGAACGGAGAGGCCTTCCTCGACCCCGACGCCACCGTCGGCATCCTGCTGCAGGAGCCGCCCCTCAACGAGGACAAGACGGTCAAGGAGAACGTCGAGGAGGGCATGGGCGACGTCATGACGAAGCTCAAGCGCTACAACGAGGTCGCCGAGCTCATGGCCACCGACTACTCCGACGAACTGATGGAGGAGATGGGCAAGCTGCAGGAGGACCTCGACGCCGCCGACGCGTGGGACCTCGACAGCCAGCTCGAGCAGGCCATGGACGCCCTGCGCTGCCCGCCCGGCGACTCGCCGGTCACCCACCTGTCCGGTGGTGAGCGACGCCGCGTCGCGCTGTGCAAGCTGCTGTTGTCCAAGCCCGACCTGCTGCTGCTCGACGAGCCCACCAACCACCTCGACGCCGAGTCGGTGCTGTGGCTCGAGCAGTTCCTGGCCAACTACCCGGGCGCCGTGCTCGCCGTGACGCACGACCGCTACTTCCTCGACCACGTCGCGCAGTGGATCTGCGAGGTCGACCGCGGCAAGCTGCACCCCTACGAGGGCAACTACTCGACCTACCTGGAGAAGAAGGCCGAGCGCCTGGAGGTCCAGGGCAAGAAGGACCAGAAGCTGCAGAAGCGCCTCAAGGAGGAGCTCGCGTGGGTCCGATCGGGCGCCAAGGCCCGGCAGACCAAGAACAAGGCGCGCCTGGCCCGCTACGAGGAGATGGCGGCCGAGGCCGAGAAGCAGCGCAAGCTCGACTTCGAGGAGATTCAGATCCCGACGCCGCCGCGCCTGGGCGACATCGTCGTCGAGGTCGACAACCTCGACAAGGGCTTCGACGGCCGCGTGCTGATCAAGGACCTGAGCTTCACGCTGCCGCGCAACGGCATCGTCGGCGTCATCGGCCCCAACGGTGTCGGCAAGACGACGCTGTTCAAGACCATCGTCGGGCTCGAGGAGCCGGACTCGGGCACGGTCAAGGTCGGCGAGACGGTCAAGCTGTCCTACGTCGACCAGGACCGCGCCAACATCGACCCGAAGAAGTCGGTGTGGGAGGTCGTCTCCGACGGTCTCGACTACATCGAGGTCGGCCAGAACGAGATGCCGTCGCGCGCCTACGTCAGCGCCTTCGGCTTCAAGGGCGCCGACCAGCAGAAGCCGTCGGAGGTGCTCTCCGGCGGAGAGCGCAACCGCCTGAACCTCGCATTGACCCTGAAAGAGGGCGGCAACCTGATCCTGCTCGACGAGCCGACCAACGACCTCGACGTCGAGACCCTGTCGTCGCTGGAGAACGCGCTCGAGCAGTTCCCCGGCTGTGCCGTGGTCATCTCGCACGACCGCTGGTTCCTCGACCGCACCTGTACCCACATCCTCGCGTGGGAGGGCAACGTCGAAGAGGGCAAGTGGTTCTGGTTCGAGGGCAACTTCGAGGCCTACGAGGCGAACAAGGTCGAGCGCCTCGGCGCCGAGGCCGCCCGCCCGCACCGCGTCACGCACCGCAAGCTCACCCGCGACTGAGCGCGCGGCGACCAGCTTTCCCGCTGTCGGGCAACTAGCATCGGCAGTGTGACCACGTCGAGGGCGCAATCCTCGCAGGCCGGCTCGCAGTTGCGGGCCGCCGGGGCGATGGTCGACGGCTCGGCGCTCACCGACCTCCTCGACGCCGGTCAGCGACGCATCGACGACGCCCCCGTCGTCCGCGTCACGCGCACCGCCGGGCACACCCGGGTCCTCGTCGTCACCGACGACATGCCGATGATCGTCGAGGCGGTGCTCGCCACCGTCGGTGCCGCCGGATTGCGCGTCGAGGCCGTCGACCATCCCGTCGTGTCCGCCCGGCGCGACGATGACGGCGACCTCGTAGATCTCGGGCCGCGCAGCGGCGTCGGCGACGAGTCGTGGATCTGCCTGCGCGCCCGCAGCGGTGTCGAAACCGCCGGGGCCGACGACGAGCTGGCCGCCGCGCTCGAACAGTCGCTGGCGGGTGTGGCCGCCATTCACGCCGACGACCGGGCGATGCGCGACGCGCTGACCCGGGCCGCCGACGACTGCGCCGACGCCGAGGACGCGGCGCTGCTGCGCTGGCTCGCCGACGGCAACTTCACACCCCTGGGCGAAGCGGGTGACGACGTGCGGCGCGGGCTGTGCCGAACCGCTGGGCGTGCCCAGTTTTCCGCCGAGCGTGCCCAGAATCTCGACGACCGTGCCCGGCTCGCACGCACGTACCTCCCGACGGGTGTGGTGCGCACCGACTATCCCATCGTCCTCGACCTCCCCGGTGGCGCGCGTTTCGTCGGCCTGCTGAACACCGCCGCGCTGAGCCAGTCGGTCTTCGACATCCCCGTCGTGCGCCGCACCGTCGCCGCGGTATTCGACGGAGCCGAGGTCGACCTCGAGTCCTTCGTCGGCGCGGAGATGGTGGCCGACCTGCAGGCCTATCCGCTCGCCGAACTGTTCGCCACCGCCACCGATGAACTCGAACGACGACTGCAAGCGCTCACCACGTCGTCCGCGACGGCGCTGCACGCGTTCGTCCGGGTCGACGCCGTCGCGCAGACGGCGGCCGCCCTCGTCTACCTGCCGCGCGAGCGCTACAACACGACCACCCGCCTGCGGCTGCAGGAGATGATCGCCGACGAGCTCGGCGGTTCCGGCGTCGAGTACACCGGGCACGTCGGCGACGGCCCGTACGCGCTGCTGCACGTGCTGTTGCACGTGGACGGGGATGTCGAAGCCGCCGCGTACACCACGGGTGCGCCGGCGCAGCGGAACCTGCAGCGACGACTCGCCGCACTCATCGAGACCTGGGACGAGCAGTTGGCCGCGCGGCTGCCCGCCGATGCGGGCGACGAGCAGACGGCGGCACTGCTCGGGTTCGCCGCGTCGGTGTCGCCCGTCTACCAGGAGGTGCGCGATCCGGCGCGCGCCTACGACGACCTGCTCCAACTGCAGTCCATGGCGCCGGGCGACGTGGCGGTCACCGCGCCCGACGCGCGCACCGTCGTGCTCTACCTCTGCGACGACTCGGCCGACCTCACCGACCTCCTGCCCATCTTCGACAGTCTCGGCGTGCGGGTCTCCGAGGAGAAGGCGCTGCGGATCGACCGGCCCGACGGGGTGGTGTGCTGGGCCTACGACTTCGCCGTCGTCCTCCCGCCTGTCGACGCCGACGACCCCGACCGCGGCAGCCGGCTCATCGACGCCTTCGCCGCGATGTGGCGGGGCGACGCCGAGCTCGATCCGTTCAACAAGCTCGTCCTCGGCGCTGGATTGACCTGGCGCGAGGTCGCGATCCTGCGCGCCTATCACCGCTACCTGCGCCAATGCGGCTTCGCCTATCGCGGCGCGTACGTCGCCGACGTCCTCGCGCAGTACCCGTCGGTGACGAGGGCGCTGCTCGACCTGTTCGCGGCGACCTTCGACCCCGACCTCGTCGACGACGATCGTCGTGCGGCCGCTGCGACGCGCCTGGACGCCGCTGCCGCCGAGGTGCTGAGCCTGGACGCCGACCGCGTCCTGTCGACGTTGCGCTCGGCCCTGCGCGCCACGCTGCGCACCAACGCGTACGTGACCGACCACCGCACGACCGCCCCGCGCGCGCTGGTGTTCAAACTTGCCCCGCAACAGATCCCGCTGGTGCCCGCGCCCAGGCCGAGGTTCGAGCTGTTCGTGCACTCGCCGCGCGTCGAAGGAGTCCACCTGCGCTTCGGGACCGTCGCGCGCGGCGGGCTGCGCTGGTCGGACCGGCGCGAGGACTACCGCACCGAGATCCTCGGGCTGGCGAAGGCGCAGTCGGTGAAGAACGCGGTCATCGTGCCGCTCGGCGCGAAGGGCGGCTTCGTCGTCAAGGGCGTGCGCGACCCCGACCGCGACACCGTCGTGGCGCGCTATCGCGAGTTCATCGCCGCGCTGCTCGACGTCACCGACAACGTCGATGCGACCACCGGCGACGTCGTCACCCCCACCGGGGTCGTGCGGCGCGACGGCGACGACCCGTACCTCGTCGTCGCCGCGGACAAGGGCACCGCCTCCTTCTCCGACGAGGCGAACGCGGTCGCCGCCGACTACGGATTCTGGCTCGGCGACGCCTTCGCCTCGGGCGGGTCGATCGGCTACGACCACAAGGCGATGGGCATCACCGCTCGGGGCGCGTGGATCTCGGTGCGCCGCCACTTCGCCGAGCTCGGGATCGATCCGCAGACGCAGGACATCACGGTCGTCGGCATCGGCGACATGAGCGGCGACGTCTTCGGCAACGGCATGCTCTGCAGCGACCACATCCGGCTGATCGGCGCGTTCGATCACCGGCACATCTTCCTCGACCCCGATCCCGACGCGGCCGCGTCCTTCGCCGAGCGCCGGCGGATGTTCGGCCTGCCCCGCTCGTCATGGGCGGACTACGACGAGTCGAAGATCAGCGCGGGCGGCGGCGTCCACCGCCGTGACCGCAAGTCGATCCCGCTCAACCCGCAGGTCCGGGCGGTGCTCGGGATCGACGACGACGTCGAGGAGATGTCGCCGCCGGAGCTGATCCGGGCGATGTTGCAGGCGCCGGCCGACCTGCTGTGGAACGGCGGCATCGGCACCTACGTCAAGGCGTCGACGCAGACGAACGCCGACGTCGGCGACAAAGCCAACGACGGGGTGCGCGTCGACGCCAACCGCTTGCGGGCGACCGTCGTCGGGGAGGGCGGCAACCTCGGCGTCACCGAACAGGGCCGCATCGAGGCCGACCTGCACGGCGTCGCGATCAACACCGACGCGCTCGACAACTCGGCCGGCGTCGACTGCTCCGACCACGAGGTCAACCTCAAAATCCTGCTGCAGGCGGCGATCGCCTCCGGCGCGCTGCCGCCAGGAGACCGACCGGCGCTACTCGCGTCGCTCACCGACGACGTCGCCGCGGCCGTCCTGGCCGACAACGTCGCGCAGAACAACGAGCTCGGTTTCGAGCGCACGCACGCCGCGCGCTATGTCGACACCCACGAGCGGATGCTGGCCGACCTGGCCGACCGGCGCAAGGTCGACCTCGCCCTTGAAGGGCTGCCGACGTCGGCGCGGCTCGCGGAGCGCTACGCGTCGACGGCGGCGGCCGGCCGGCCGCGCGCGTTGACCTCGCCGGAGCTCGCGACGCTGATGGCGCACGTGAAGCTCGGACTCAAGGCCGATCTCCTCGAGTCCGACCTGCCGGAGAACGACCTGTTCACTGCGCGCCTGCGGGACTACTTCCCGCCGCGGGTCGTCGAGCGATTCCCCGACGAGCTCGCCGGGCACCGGCTGCGCCGGGAGATCATCGCCACCGGCGTCGTCAACGACGTCGTCGACCAGGGCGGGCTCTCCCACGTCTTCCGGCTCGGCGAGGGTAGCGGGGTCACCAGCACCGACGCGGTGCGCGCCTTCGTCGTCGTCGCCGAGGTCTACGACCTCCTGCCGCTGTGGGAACGGGTCGCGGCGGCGGCGGTGGCCACCGACGTCATCGACGACATGCTCTACTACTCGCGCCGACTGCTGTTCCGCGCATCGCGCTGGTTCCTCTCGGTGCGCCCGCAACCCCTCGCCATGGCGGCCGAGGTCATCCGCTATCGCGACCGCGTCGCGGAGCTGCGGGGCCGGATGTACGGCTGGCTCGGTGCCGCCTCGCGTCACGACGTCGACGAGCGGATCGCGGGGCTGACCGCCGCCGGTGTGGACCGCGACCTCGCCGAGCGCGTCGCCATGAGCCTGCACAGCTACGCCCTCCTGGACATCATCGACGTCGCCGAGATCACCGACCGCGACGTCGACGAGGTCGGGACGATGTACTGGACGCTGTGCGAGCGGCTCACCGTCGAGCAGCTGTTGACCGCGGTCACCCACCTCGTCGCCCACGACCGGTGGCAGGTGCAGGCCCGCCTGGCCATCCGCGACGACCTGCACGGCGTCCTGCGCACCCTCACCCAGACGGTGATCGCGCAGGCCGACCCCGGCGAGACGCCCGACGCGCAGATCGCCGACTGGGAGCTGCGCAACGCGCCGCGCCTCGCGCGGGTCCGCCAGACGATCACCCAGGTCCGCGACTCCGGCGAGCCCGGCTTCGAATCGCTTTCCGTGGCAGCGCGGGCCCTGCGCAGCATCGCGTTCTGACGGGCACCTTTCTCGATCCGCACCACCCCGTGGACAATGGGCGGCGGAACGATTGAATCTATGGCGAGAGGCGCGTGTGATGGAGATTCCCGACGACGGAGTGCGGACCGACCGCGGCTATGTGGTCAAGGTGCCGGTGCGCTGGTCGGACATGGACGTCTTCCAACACATCAACCATGCACGGATGGTGACGCTCATCGAAGAGGCGCGCATCCCATGGCTGTTCTACGACGAGCGCCCGACGGCCCCGCTGCGCGAGGGCTGTGTCGTCGTCGAGATGAACTTCAAGTACCAGCAGCAGCTGCGCCACGACCAGTCGCCGATCGAGGTGACCATGTTCATCGAGAAGCTGCGCTCGGTCGACTTCTTCGTCGGCTACGAGGTCCGCGCGGCCGGCGCCGACCCCGACTCGAAGCCCGCCGTCGTGGCGTCGACGCACCTGGCCTCCTTCGACATCGAGACCCAGCGCCCGCGCCGCATGACCGACGCGGAAAAGGACTACCTGCGCGAGTTCCTGCGCGAGGCCTGAGATGGGCGATCGACAGCTCGTCCTCGCCTCGGCGGCCGACGCGTCTGACGTCACGGCCTTCACCGGGCGGCTCCTGCGCCTGGACGAGGCGGCGGTGATCCGGCTGCAGCAGCGCGACGACGGCCTCGTCGGCCTGTGGGGCACCACCGGCTTCGATGTGCTCGCCACGCGCGCGGTCTTTGGCACGCTCACCCCGGCCGACGTCGTCTGTGACGCCCGCGTGCTCAACACTGCGGCGGCCGGCGGCGACCTGACCATCGACCCCGGCTTCGCCCTCGACAGCGCCTGGCGCGGCGCCCTGCCGCCGCAGCAGGGCTATCGGCATGTCGACGACGTGCCGCTGCGGACCATCGTCGACCTCGCCCAGCGCGGCGCGGCCCTGGCCAAGGAACCCGTCGGCGGCGGGCACGGGCCGGTGACCTCCCTGCTCGACCAGGTCGTCCTGGAGGTCTCCGGCGGCGGCGTCGACGCCGGCATCGCGCTGCGCTCGCTGTTCGCGCTCACCGGCATGGGGTTCGCCCGCGACCGCAACGGCAGGGCGATCGGCGAATCGGCGAACCTCGACGACATCGCCGACGACGAGCCGGTGCGCGTGCGCGCCAGTGGGACGTGGATCCGCCTCGACGCACGCTACGGCTCGGTCTACCAGCGGCGCGGCGACCAGTTCGCCGTCACCGTGCTCTGACGCTCATCTAGCGCTGGGCGACCAGCCAGGCGGCGGAATTCGCGGCGAGGTGACCGTCGACGAGGGGTTTGCTGACCAACAGGACGTCGCCGGGCGGCAGCGCGATCGAGTGGTCGGCGGCGTTGAGGACGCACACGAGGTGCCCCGCCGTCCGGCGGAAGGCCAGACAGCCGGCCGGTGCGCCGTACCACTCGATCCCGTCGCCGCGGAACTCGTCGCGCTGGTACCGGAGCTCGATCGCGGCCCGGTACAGCGCGAGCGTCGAATAGACGTCTTCCAGCTGCTTCTCGACGGTGAGCGCGGCCCAGTCCGTCGGCATCGGCAGCCAGGTGTGCGGGTTGGTGCTGAACCCGAACGGGGGAGCGACGCCCGCCCAGGGAAGCGGGACGCGGCAGCCGTCGCGGCCGCGGGCGGTGCGGCCGGAGCGCTCCCACACCGGGTCCTGCAGCGCCTCGTCGGGCAGGTCGACGTTCGGCAGGCCGAGCTCGGCGCCGTTGTAGATGAACGCGGTGCCGGGCAGCGCCAACTCGACGAGGAGCATCGCGCGGGCACGGTCGACGCCGATCGCCCGGCCGGTCGGGGAGTCGTCCGGCGCGTAGCGGGTCGCCTCGCGGTAGACGTCGTGGTTCGACAGCGCCCAGGTCGGCGGGGCACCGACCGCCGCGACGGCGGCGAGCGAGTTGTCGATCGCGCCGCGGATCTCGCCGACGTCGAAGGCGGCCATCGCTAGACGGAAGTTGAAGCCCAGGTGCAGCTCGTCGGGGCGCAGGTACGCGGCGAACTGGCTGTTGTCGTCGACCCAGATCTCGCCGACGGTGAACGCGCCCGGGTACTGGTCGACGACGGCCCGGATGCGCCGGTGGATGGGGTGGACCTGCGGGTTGTTGAACCGCGGGTCGGAGTCGGTGTGCTTGAGGACCTGCGCGGCGGACAGGTCCATGTCGGGCAGACCGGGCGCCTTGGCGAGCCCGTGCGCGACGTCGATGCGGAAGCCGTCGATGCCGCGGTCGAGCCAGAAGCGCAGCGTCTGCTCCAGATCGGCGACGACCTCCGGGTTCTCGAAGTTCAGATCGGGCTGCTCCGGGGCGAACAGGTGCAGGTACCACTGGCCGTCGGGGACGCGGGTCCACGCGGGTCCGCCGAAGACGCTGACCCAGTTGTTGGGCGGCAGCGAGCCGTCGGGGCCGCGGCCGTCGCGGAAGTAGTAGCGGGCGCGCTCCGGGCTGCCCGGCGGCGAGGCCAGCGCGGCGCCGAACCACGGGTGCTCGACGCTCGTATGGTTGGGCACCAGGTCCATGGCGACGCGGATCTCGCGGGCGTGGGCCTGCGCGACGAGCTCGTCGAGGGTGGCGAGGTCGCCGAAGAGTGGATCGATGGCGCGCGGATCGGCGACGTCGTAGCCGTGGTCGGCCATCGGCGAGCGCATCACCGGGGACAGCCAGATGGCGTCGACGCCGAGCAGTTCCAGGTGGCCGATCTTCTCGATGATGCCGCCGAGGTCGCCGACGCCGTCGCCGTTGGAGTCGGCGAAGGACCGCGGATAGACCTGGTAGACCACGGCGCTGCGCCACCAGGTGGTGTCGCTCGGGTCCAGTTGGGTATTGGTGCTGCGCGGCACGGGTGCGGCGGTCGTGGCGGCGCGGCGCGTCGCGGACGGCACGATGTTGGGGGTCTGACTCATGGCGGCGGGGTCCACTTTCGGTCTACAGCGGCGCGTTGACCAACGAATTGGCCGCCATGTTCATGTAATCCAGCAACGCCGTACGGTGCTCGTCGTCGAGGACGTCCGCCGGGACTTCGGCGATGGCCGTCTCCATGCAGCGTAGCCACGCATCCCGTTCGAGGGGCCCGATGTGGTACGGCACGTGGCGCATCCGCAGCCGGGGGTGGCCCCGCTCGTCGGAGTAGGTGTGCGGGCCGCCCCAGTACTGCTCGAGGAACATCCGCAGTCGGCGCTGCGCCGGGCCCAGGTCTTCCTCGGGGTACATCGGGCGGAGGATCTCGTCGCGCGCGACCTCCTCGTAGAACCGCTGGGTGATCGCCGCGAAGGTGGCATGGCCACCGACCTCGTCGTAGAAACTGGGCACGCCTCCATTGTCCACATCTTCCGGGCCGCCGTCGGAGCGGGCCGCAGAGCTGCGACGACACGGGGAGATTGACAGCAGAATTGAAGTGCGCAACCGCCGAGTCCGTGGTTTTCTTGATGCTGTGATCTCAGTCTCATGGCAGCGTCAGCGCGTTCTGCTGCTGAATGCCACCTATGAGCCGCTCACCGTCGTGTCGACGAGGCGGGCCATCGTGCTCACCATCACCGGGCGGGCCGAGACGGTCCACGTCGACGAGGCGCACGCGATCGCGCACTCCGAGCAGCTCGCGGTGCCGGTGCCGTCGGTGATCCGGCTGCGCCACTTCGTGCGCGTCCCGTACCGGGCGCAGATCCCGATGACGCGCGCCGCGCTGATGCGCCGCGACGCCAACCGCTGCGTGTACTGCGGCTCGAAGGCGACGACGATCGATCACGTCGTGCCGCGCAGCCGCGGCGGTCTGAACACGTGGGACAACTGCGTGGCCTGCTGCGCGCCGTGCAACCGGCGCAAGGCCGACCGCCTGCTGCACGAGCTGGGGTGGACGCTGCACCGCGAGCCGACGGCTCCGAAGGGCCGCCACTGGCGGCTGCTGGCCACCGTCTCGGACATCGACCCGATCTGGGAGCAGTACCTGGCGGCTTAAACCTCGACGTGCCGCTTGAGGAACTCGATCTGGTGCTGCGCGCACTTGTCGAACCAGTTGTTGCCGGCAACGCCCTGGAAGACGTCGAAGTGGTCGCACGGGTAGTGGCGGACCTCGGCGCGCGCGTTGAAGGCGGCCTTGGCGGCGGCCTGCGGGGGAGCGCCCTGGTCGAGGTCGGCGATCTGGACGAGCATCGGCGCGGTGATCTTCTTCGCGTACTTGCCCGGGCGGTGCGTGGCGATCTCGGTGCCGATGGTCGCGTCGATCTCGTTGCGCCACGACGGTCCGGCCAGCTCGGTGTAGGCCTCGTAGTAGCCGGGCGCGGTGAGCGTGGCCAATTCGCCGGGCTTGCCGACGATGGCGACGGTCGCCGGCGCCTTGCCCATGCGCTGGCGGATCGAGCTGCGCCACCCCGTCGTCGTGGTCTTCACCAGACTCGACGGCGTGTGCAGCGGAAGCGCGTGCTTGGCGGCGGCCAGCCCGCTCACCAGTGGCACCACCGCGATGATCGCGGCGACGTCGGTGCGCGAGGCGCCGACCTCGAAGACGTGTCCGCCGGAGTTGGAGACGCCCCAGAGGATGATCTTCGACGGGTCGACGCCGGGTTGGCGGGCCGCTGCCGCGCACGCGGCGTGGTAGTCGCCGACCTGGCTGCGCATCGACACCCGCTGGCGCGGCTCGCCCCCGGACTTGCCGAAGCCGCGGTAGTCGAAGGCGAAGACGGCGTAACCGGCGTCGCGCAGCGCCCGCGCGTACGGTTCGAGGCCGGCGTCCATGGTGCCGCCGAGGCCGTGGCCCATCACGACGACGGGCGCCGGCGCGGTGCCGGGCGCGGGATAGAACCACGCGGCGCACTTGTCGCCGCCGCTGGTGAAGGTGACGTCGACGCGCTCGTCGCCCTTCTTGGCGCGGGTCTTGGCGGGGCTCATGCGCTGGCACCCACCTTCTTGTCGGTCGTGGCATCGCCCACGCCGGCCCAGGTCACCGGGCCCTGCTCGCGGGCGCGTTTGAGGCCCTCGGGGAGTTCCTTGGTGCGCATGTTGTGCTCGTACAGGAAGTAGTCGAGCTGCTGGGTGTGCCGCGGACGGTCGAGCATGTGGCCGGTGTAGAGCTCCATGTCCTCCTTGATCACGCGGTGCATGTCCTCGACCGACGGCGGGCGGTAGTTGCCGACCGCGTACGCGCCGATCAGGCGCGCCTGTGACTCGACGAACGGGAACAGCGTCGGCGTCGCCTGGGCGAAGCCGTGGAACAGCAGGTCGTCGATGCCGGGGTAGATGATGCGCTTGTAGAGGTCGATGACGTTGCCGGGCGCACTGATGAAGTCCTCGTCGAAGAACGGGAAGGTGATGTTGTAGCCGGTCGCGTAGATAATGATGTCGAACTCGCCGGAGGTGCCGTCCTCGAAGTGGACGGTGTCGCCGTCGAGCCTGGTGATGTTCGGCTTGGGGATGACGTCGCCGGAGCCGAGGCGCAGCGGCAGTTCCAGCGACTGCGTCGGGTGGGCCTCGAAGAACTTGTGGTTGGGCGTCGGCAGGCCGAAGTCCTCCGGTCGCCCCACCATCGGGATCATCATCTGCAGCACCTTGCGCTGCCACTTGAGCGGGATGTGCGGCGACGTCCGGTAGAACTTGTCGGCCGGCGTCGAGCCGTAGTACTTGGGCACGATCCAGGCGCCCGAGCGGGTGGAGAGCGTCAGCTTGTTCTGCAGCGACTTCGACGACAGCTCGACGGCGATGTCGGCCGCGCTGTTGCCCAGGCCGACGACGAGGATCCGTTTGCCGGTGAAGTCGTGCGGCGTCTTGATGTCGACATAGTGGTGCGCGTGCATCTCGATGCCGTCGAACGTGCCGGGGAAGTCGGGGTAGCGCGGGTCCCAGTGATGGCCGTTGGCGACGACGAGCAGATCGAACCGTCGCTTGCCGGTCTTCTCGGTGTCGAGCTCCCAACCGCCGCCGGGTAGGCGCTGCGCGTGGAGCACCCGGTTCTGGAACTCGATGTTGTCCTTGAGGGAGAACGCGTCGCAGTAGGACTCGAGGTATTCCTTGACCTCCGTGTGGTGCGGGAAGTCGGGGTACTCCTCGGGCATCGGGAAGTCCTTGAAGGACAGCTGGTGCTTGGAGGTGTCGATGTGCAGCGAGCGGTAGGCGCTGGAGTGGCCGTTCGGGTTCTCGAAGGCCCAGTTGCCGCCGATCCGGTCTGACGCCTCGAACACGGTGTGCTCGACGTCGTAGTCGGACAGCATCTTCGACGACGTCAGGCCGCTGATCCCAGCGCCGATCACCGCCACGGTGGGTTTGGTCATGCGGCGAGAGTACACAGATTGCTGAATGTGTCTACAAGGTTTGGCGAAATCTGTTTAGACTCCGCCCCATGACCCGAACCGACGCGGCGACGACGCGGGAGCGACTGCTCGCCGTGGCCGACGAGATGCTCGCCGTGAAGGGCATCCGGGCGACGACGATGAGCACCGTCGCCGAGCGGGCCGGGGTGTCGCGTGCGTGGTTGTACCGACTCTTTCCGGACAAGAACGCGCTGGTCGGGGCGGCATTGATCCGACTCGTCGAGACGACCTGGGAACGCAATCACGCCGAGCTGGAGGTTGTCGACGGCTTCGAGAGCCGGCTGGTCCTCGGCGTCGCCATCGGCCGGCGGGCCTACGACGATCCGGGCGCCACGCTGATGCGACTGCGAACGGCCGAGCCCGAGGAGTTCGCCGCGGCCATCGGCGTCGGCGTCGCTGGCCTGGTACCCGACCTCGCCGCGTTCTGGCACCGCTACGTCGTCGCCGCCGTGGAGGAGGGGGACATCCACCCGGACACCGACGTCGACGAAACCGCCGAGTGGGTCGCGCGAGTGCTGATCAGCCTGGGCAGCGTGCCCGGCAACACCATCGACGCCGACGACCCGGAAGCCATTCGACGACACTTCCGACGCTATGTGTTGCCCGCGCTACGCAGTGCGCCCGCCGACTGATAAATTCAGTGCACAGCCCAACTGCAATAGAGAGGACCAAGACGTGGTTGAAGACCTCATCGTCCCCGTCGGCTTGCCGGTGGTGATCTTGGTTTGTGCGTCGGTGATCCTGTGCGTGCTGTCGATGGCGTATCTGACCTTCGCCGGAACGACGAAGTACAAGGCGGCCAAGCACTACACGCTCGACCAGCAGTGGGACCACGACCCGATCCTGTTCTCCGCGACCGAGGTGCCGAACGTGGCAGCCCCGTCGCACGCGGAGGCGTCGAACACCGAAGGCGGTGCCGCACATGGCAAGTGGTGACGTCGTTACCCACAAGGGCGACCTGCCGATCGGCACGGTCGTCACCAACAGCGGCCGCGTCTCCGCCGTGCGCTTCCCGGACGCGGAGGTCCCCGGACCCCCGTTCACCCCGGCTGAGCTGCTGCGCCTCGACAACGCGCTGAAGGACTGCTCGGAGCAGGCGCGCGTGCGCTTCTCGGTCTACATCGGCGACCTGGGCTCGGACCCGGTGGCCGGTGCCCGCGAGGCGCTGCTGAAGGCTCCCGAGCCCGCCCACGGCGCGCTCATCGCGGTGTCGCCGAACTCGAAGGACATCGCCGTTGTCTCCGGCAGCGAGGTTGCCGGTCGCGTCAACGACCGCGTTGCCGCACTCGGCGTGACCGCCGCCGCCGGCGCGTTCCGCCGCGGCGACCTGATCGACGGCCTCGTGTCGGCGATCCGCGTGATGGCCACCGCGGCCGTCGCGCCCTGATTCACCGCTGAAAAATCTCCCCTGACGAAGGGCCGAGGGCATATTGCCCTCGAGCACTCGCCAGGGGAGATTTTCAGCAGCTGATGCGCTACAGGTCGCCGTGTGCGCGCAGCAGCTGATACTCGAAGATCGCGCTGGCGATGCCGACGGGAACCCCGACCACTGCGCCACCGATCACGGCGCCGATGCCGGCCACGGCGCCAGCGCCCATGATGCAGCCGCCGACGACACCCAGCGGGGTCAGCGGGAAGGCCAGTGCGGTCAACGCGCCGCCGGTAACCGCGCCGAGCGGGCAGCCGATGATGGCACCGCCGGCACCGCCGACGAAGGCGCCGACCCCGGTGGCGAGGCCGAAGTTGTTGCCGACGTTGTTGAGCGAGTTCTGGATGTCGGCATCTTTTTGCTCTTGCGTCTTCGGTGCGACCGAGCTGTCGTCGTCGACCCGGGTCGACCCGGGGGCGGTGGCCGCCCACGCGGTAGGTGCGGCCGGCGTTGGAAGCGTGATGCCGGGGGTGCCCGGGACGGGGATGTGCAGGGGCGCGGGCGGGGCCGTGGGTGCGTCACTCACCGGCGCCAGCCCGGTGGTCTTCGGGTCGCCCCACACCGCCTTGCCGCGGTTGTCGGACACCGATGCTGCGCCGGGGGCGGTCTTGACCGTGCCCCAGGGAGTGGCGAGTTCGGCGCGCCCGGTACTGGCGTTGCCGGAGTAGGTGATGCCGGGGGCGATCGGGGTGGTGATCATCAGCGGATTCGACGGTGTCGGACCGGCCGGGCGGCGCGGCGCGGCGTTCGCCGCGGCCGTTCCCGCGGTGAGTGCGGCAGTGGTCAGCGTTGCCGCAGCGACGGCCTTGGCCAGGGTGGTCGTGGTGCGCATGGGTGGGGTTCCTCCTTCAAAGGGCCGAATGCCCGCTCACCCTGACACCTGCGACGGACCAGCACTAATGCCGGCCGCAGAATATGGGTCACCCCGAACGCCATCGCCGCAGGTAGGGGGTGGGAAACCCGCCCATATGCGAATTACTAGGCGTTTTCCGTTTGGGGCGGTACGGGCGAATCGACACCCAATTCGA
The DNA here is from genome assembly GCF_047602025.1 of Gordonia sp. (in: high G+C Gram-positive bacteria). Classification (GTDB taxonomy): domain Bacteria; phylum Actinomycetota; class Actinomycetes; order Mycobacteriales; family Mycobacteriaceae; genus Gordonia. Next base: position 1,157,440 of record NZ_JASGII010000001.1, read on the forward strand.
AGGGCAGCTCGCCGTCGAGAACCCGGGTCGCGCGACTCTTGTCGATCGTGTGCGTCCACTGCCCGATGAGCAGGGTGCCGACGGCGTTGCCGGAGAAATTGGTGAGCGCGCGGGCCTCGGACATGAAGCGGTCGACGCCGACGACGACCGCCACACCGCCGAGCAGGTCGGGCCGGTGCGCCTGCAGTCCGGCCGCCAGTGTGGCCAGGCCGGCACCGGTCACCCCGGCGGCGCCCTTCGACGCGATCATCATGAACAGCAGCAGGCCGAGTTGCTCGCCGATCGACATCGGATCACCCGCGGCGTCGGCGATGAACAACGACGCCATCGTCAGGTAGATCGCCGTGCCGTCGAGGTTGAACGAGTATCCGGTCGGCACGACGATGCCCACCGTCGACGTGTTCACGCCCAGGTGCTCCATCTTCGCGATCAGCGACGGCAGCGCGGGCTCGGACGACGACGTCGCGACGATCAGCAGGTACTCGCGGCCGAGATACCGAGCCAACCGGAAGATCGAGAACCCGGTGACCGCCTTGAGCAGCAGTCCCAGCACGACGAACACGAACACGATGCACGTCAGGTAGAACGCGAGGACGAAGACGAACAGCTCGCGCACCGCCGCCCAGCCGGTCTGTGACACGACGCCCGCGATCGCGCCGAAGGCGCCGATCGGAGCGGTCCACAGGATCATCGCGAGGACCTTGAAGACGAGCTTCTGGAAGTAGCCGACGGCGATCAGGATCGGCTCGCCGTCCTTGCCGAGCGCCTGGATGGCGAAGCCGACGAGCAGCGCGACGAACAGCGCCTGCAGCACCTGCCCCGACGTCAGCGCCGAGACGAGCGTGTCCGGGATGATGCCCTGCAAGAAGCCGATGGTGCCGCCCGCCTCGTGGGCCTTCTCGGCGAGTTCGGCGCCCTTGCTGGGGTCGGGCTTGAAGTCGAGGCCGGTGCCCGGCTTGAGGATGTTGCCGACGAGGAGGCCGAACGCGAGCGCGAGCGTCGACATCGCCAGGAAATAGACGAACGCGAGCCCGCCGACCTTGCCGACCGTCGCGGCTTTGCGGACCGAGCCGATGCCGATGACGATCGTGCAGAAGATGACCGGCGCGATCATCATCTTGATGAGGTTGACGAACATCGTGCCCAGGAAAGCGACTTCCTTGCCTACCGACGGCGCGACCAGCCCCACCACGATGCCGGCGATGACACCGATGATCACCAGGAGGTAGAGCCAGTGCGTCCGGTTGCGCTTGGGCTTCTCCGGCGTCGGCGGGAGCTGCTCGATCTCGGTGCTCATCACCGGGGAGTCTATGCGTCGGAGTCGAACGCCCGGGCCCGAAGCGAGCGAGCGATGCCGTCGCGGCCCTCGAGGACCAGGCGGCGCAGCGCCGGCGGGTGGTCGCCGGCGAGGAACGCGTCGGCGCGCGCCAGCCCGGCGTCGGTGTTGTCCCACGTCGGGAAGAGGCCGACGACGACGGTCTGGGCGACCTCGCTCGAGCGTCGGCTCCACACGTCGGCGACGCCGGCGTAGTACTTCTCGGCATAGGGCGCCAGCAGTTCGTCCTGGCCCGGGCGCACGAAGCCCTGGGTGATCGACCGGACGGTGATGTTCGGCAGCCCGTCGTCGTTCATCGCCGCCTCCCAGGCGGCGTCCTTGGCCGCGACCATCGGGCGGGCGGCCTTGGCGGCCTCGGCGTTGCGACGGCCCGCGGCCGTCGGATCGCGGTCGAGTTCGGCGTCAATCTCCGGAGTGTCGACGACGCCGGCGGTGGCCAGTGCGAGCAGGATCCGCCAGCGCAGGTCGGTGTCGACCGACAGGCCCGCAAGGCCGTGCGACGACGGGTCGTCGCCGTCGAGCAGGCCCCGCAGCACGGCGTGCTGGTCGGGGAAGGTGACCCCGCCGAGAAGTGTGTTGAGGAACGCCAACTGGTGGTCCGAGCCCGGTTCGGCGCCGCGTGCGAGTTCGAGGAGGCGCGCGGAAATGGTGGGCCAGCCGGCGGCCTTGGCCCACTGCGGGTCGGCGTAGGCGTCCAGGGCGGTCGTGGCCTGCAGCAGGACGCGCTGGACGACGCCGATCTCGGTCTCGCTGGCGATCCCGCGCGACACCAGGTCTAGGAAGTCGCGCGAGGTCATCTCGGCGTCGCGCGTCATCTGCCAGGCCGCCGACCAGATCAGCGTGCGGGGCATCGAGTCGGCGATGTCCGCAATTCGTTCGGTGGCGACCTTGAGCGAGTCGGCGTCGAGGCGGATCGACGCGTAGGTCAGGTCGTCGTCGTTGAGGAGCACGAGGTCGCCGCGGTCGACGCCGACCAGGTCGGCGACGTCGGTGCGCTCGCCCTCGACGTCGAGCTCGACGACGCTCTTGCGGACCAGCTTGCCGCCGTCGTCGCCGTAGATGCCCACCTTCATGCGGTGCACGCGGGTCTCGCCGGCGCCGGGGGAGGCGCCCTCCTGGACGACGGTGAAGCGGGTGATCTTGCCGTCGGCGTCGACGTCGAAGTCGGGCCGCAGGACGTTGATGCCGGTGGTCTTGAGCCACTGCGCGCCCCAGCCGGACAGATCGCGGCCGGAGGACTTCTCCAGTGCGGCGAGCAGGTCGTCGAAGGTGGCGTTGCCGAACTTGTGGGCGGCGAAGTAGTCGCGCAGGCCGGCGAGGAAGGGCTCGAGGCCGACGTAGGCGACGAGCTGCTTGAGCACCGAGGCGCCCTTGGCGTAGGTGATGCCGTCGAAGTTCACCTCGACCGCGGCGATGTCGGGGATGTCGGCGGCGACGGGGTGCGTCGACGGCAGCTGGTCCTGGCGGTAGGCCCACGACTTCTCGACGTTGGCGAAGGTCGTCCACGACGACTTGTACTCGGTGGCCTCGGCCTGGCACAGCACCGAGGCGAAGGTGGCGAAGGACTCGTTGAGCCACAGGTCGTCCCACCAGCGCATCGTCACCAGGTCGCCGAACCACATGTGCGCCATCTCGTGCAGCACCGTCTCGGCGCGACGCTCGTACAGGTAGTTGGTGACGCGCGAACGGAAGACGTAGTCCTCCAGGAACGTCACCGCGCCCGCGTTTTCCATGGCGCCGGCGTTGAACTCGGGCACGAACAGCTGGTCGTACTTGCCGAACGCGTAGGGGGTGCCGAAGTTGCGGTGGTAGAAGTCGAAGCCCTGCTTCGTCTCTTGGAAGAGGCGGTCGGCGTCCATGTACTCGGCGAGCGATTCGCGGCAGAACAGGCCGAGGTCGATCGTGCCGTGGGAGTCGGTGTAGCTGTCGGTCCAGCGGCGGTACGGCCCGGCGATCAGCGCGACGAGGTAGGTGCTGAGGAGGGGAGTCGTGGCGAAGACGTGGGTGGCGCTGCCGTCGTCGTTGGGCGTCGTCGACGCGGTCGCGCCGTTCGACACGACCTGCCAGTCGGCGGGCGCCTTGACCGTGACGTCGAAGACGGCCTTCACGTCGGGCTGGTCGAAGCAGGCGAACATGCGCTTGGCATCGGCCGTCTCGAATTGCGAGTACAGGTACACCGCGTCGTCGGTCGGGTCGACGAACCGGTGCAGGCCCTCGCCGGTGTTGGAGTACGCGCAGTCGGCGACGACGACGAGCTCGTTGCGCTCGGCCAGGTCCGGCAGCGTCAGGCCGACTTCCTCGTCGTAGCCGTCGACGGATAGTTCAGTGCCGTTGAGGGTGGCCGAGACGAGCCTGGGTGCGACGAGGTCGACGAAGGTCTGGGCGCCGGGTGTGGCGCCGAAGCTGATGGTCGTCGTGGAGCGGAACGTAGTCTCGCCCGGTTTGCCGGCGCCGTCGGTGAGGTCGAGGTCGATCCGGTACGCGGCGTCGGTGAGGACGGCGCGACGGGCAGCGGCTTGGTCGCGGGTCAGATTCGGCTCAGTCACGGGTACCACCCTAACGAGGTCGGGGCGCGGGGGCCGTCCCGACCGCGGTTGTCAGACCGGCGCGCTACGGTCCGCGCATGACAGACCAGAAGATCATCATCGACGACCTCACGGGTGCCGAGCTCGCTGCGGACGATGTGCACGGCATTACCTTCTCGATCGGACCGGCGAGGTACCGGTTGGAAGGGGCAGCAGACTCCATCGACGGCTTCCGCAGCATGCTCGAACGTTTCGCCGCGCGGGCGGCCCCGATCAACGCGGAGGCGGTCGCCGGAATCGGCCGGCTGCGGGCGGCGCAAGCCCAGAGGTTGCGGGAGGAGTAGAACGGAGTCATGAGCAATCGCGCTGACTTCTGGTTTGACCCCCTGTGCCCGTGGTGCTGGATCACCTCCCGCTGGATCCTTGAGGCGGAGAAGGTGCGTCCCATCGACGTCAACTTCCACATCATGAGCCTGGCCGTCCTCAACGAGGGCAAGGACATTCCCGACGAGTACCGCGAGGGCCTCAAGCACGCCTGGAAGCCGGTGCGCGTGCTGGCCGCCGCACAGGCCGAACGCGGCGACGAGATCCTCTCGCCGCTCTACACCGCGATGGGCACCCGCATCCACAACGAGGGTGACAAGGACCTCGACTCGGTGATCGCCGGCTCGCTCGCCGACGTCGGACTGCCCGCCGAGCTGGCGAAGGCGGCGGACTCCACCGAGTTCGACGAGGCCATCCGCACGAGCCACCACGAGGGCATGGACAAGGTCGGCGACGACGTCGGCACCCCGACGATCCACGTCAACAACGTGGCCTTCTTCGGTCCGGTGCTCTCGCGCATTCCGCGGGGCGAGGACGCCGGCACGCTGTGGGACGGCGTGGTCGCCGTCGCATCGAACCCGCACTTCTTCGAGCTCAAGCGGACCCGCACCGAGGACCCGGCCTTCGACTGAGCCCGCCGAGCCCCTACGGCTTGGTCTGCGAGATCATGCCGTTCGGCAGGAAGCCGTCGGGCACGGCCGCCGGGTGGGGCGGCTGCGGGTTCAGCGGTGCGACGTTGCCGCTGCCGACGCCGCGCACGATGACCTTCGGCCGCGCGATCATCGCGCCCGGCCGGGTCCGGTCGCGCAATGCGGCGGCGCGCCAGGTCAACACCGGGTGCGTGGCCAACAGGTTCACGATGTGCACGAACGGCCCGCGCTCCTGCGTCGCCCGGTCGGCGAACTGGTCGAAGTCGATCGCCGACAGCATGTACTTGCCCGCCGACAGCACGCCGATCACGCCGGGCGCGGCCGACGGCTGCGTGTAGTAGCCGTAGTTGTCGGCGGTGTACTCCTGGGCGCGCGAGAGCGTCGTGCCGAGCACGGGGATCGCGAAGGCGATCGACGACGCCAGCTGGCGCCAGTACGACACGTGGCCGGCGGCGATGTGGCCGACCTCGTGGCCGATGATGAACCGCAAGGTCTCCGGGTCACGCGCCTGGCCGCCGATCTCGAACAGGTCGCTGGTGACGACGACGAAACGGCGGAACCCGTGGCCCGAGGCCATCGCGTTGATCGTGCCGTTGCCGTTCATCACGTAGGCGTCGGGGATGTACTCGAGGCCGTAGCGGGCCGCTGCGTCGACGACCATCTGGTAGGCCTCGGGGAACTGGGTCGGCGTCAATTGCACCGCGCCGACCCGCTGACGGGCGTAGCCGATGCCACGGCCGAAGGCCAGCAGCAGCGGCAGGCCCAGCACCGAGAGCAACTGCCAGCTGAAGCTGCTGACCATGACCACCAGGACGATGCCCAGGTAGAGGAACAGCGTCGCCAGGATGACCACGACGAGCATCGGGATCTCCCACGGGTGCCGCTGCGGGGCACCGGCGAATCGGGCGGGCGGCAGCCACGTCGCGTCGGCGGGGAGCTGCTGGGGTTCGGGGGTCGGTCCGGCCGGGATTCCGGGCACCGAGGGAATCGGTGAGGACAGGCCGGGGGTCGTTTCTGGGTGAGCCACGACTCCAAACTATAGTGACGCCATGCGCGTCTATCTTGGTGGCGACCACGCCGGCTTCGAATTGAAGGCCCGAATCGCAGAACATCTGACGGCCGGTGGCCACGAAGTCATCGACTGCGGTGCGTTCGAATACGACGCCCAGGACGACTACCCGGCCTTCTGCATCGACGCCGCCAAGCGGACCGTCGCCGATCCGGGCAGCCTCGGCATCGTCCTCGGCGGCAGCGGCAACGGCGAGCAGATCGCCGCGAACAAGGTGCCCGGCGCCCGGTGTGCGCTCGCTTGGAGCGTCGAGACCGCCGAGCTCGCGCGCCAGCACAACAACGCGCAGCTGATCGGTATCGGGGGCCGTATGCACACCGAGGCCGAGGCCCTGGCCATCGTCGACGCGTTCATCTCGACGCCGTGGTCGGAGGAGCCGCGCCACCAGCGCCGCATCGACATCCTCGCCGAGTACGAGCGCACCGGGGAAGCCCCCGCCGTGCCCGGTGCCTGAGGGCCACACCCTTCATCGACTCGCCCGGCGCCAGCAGCGCCTGTTCGGCGGGAACCCCGTTGCGCTGAGCAGCCCGCAGGGGCGCTTCGCCGACCAAGCCGCGATGCTCGACGGCTGGACCTTCCACCGCGCGCAGGCGTGGGGCAAGCACCTCGTGCAGGAGTACCGCCCACCCGGTTCGACGCCGCGCTCGGGCCCGCGACAGTTGGTCCACGTCCACCTCGGGATCTACGGCGCCTTCCACGATCTGGCCGTGCCACCGGGTCCGCCCGTCGGGCAGGTGCGCCTGCGGATCGTCGGGCCGACTGCCGCTGTCGACTTGCGCGGCCCCAACGCGTGTGAGCTCTACACGCCCGAGGATCTGGACGCTCTGATCGCCCGGCTCGGCCCCGATCCGCTGCGGCCCGACTCCGATCCGTCGCGCGCGAGGGCCGCGATCCAGAAGTCGAAGCGGCCGATCGGCGCGCTGCTGATGGACCAGAAGGTGATCGCCGGCATCGGGAACGTCTATCGCGCCGAGGTGCTCTACCGCGCGGGGATCAACCCGCACCGGCCGGGCACGTCGATCACCGACGAGGAGTTCGACGCGCTGTGGCGGGACCTGCTGCTCCTCATGCCCGTCGGCGTGCGGCGCGGCCAGATGCACGTGATGCGGCCCGAGGACGATCACGGTGCACCGGCGTATCGGCCGGACCGGCCGCGAACCTATGTGTACCGACGGGCGGGGGAGCCGTGCCGCATCTGCGGGACCCCCGTCGCCCACGAGGTCATGGAGGGCCGCAACCTCTTCTGGTGTCCGGAGTGTCAGCCGGGCTGACGACGCTACCTCTTCTTGTAGACGGAACTGCGGTGTTCGACGCGGAACACTTCCACGAGCACCGACGTGTCGGTGACGGTGTAAAGGATGCGGTGGTCGCGCACTCTGATGCGATAGGCGTTGGGGATGGCGGTGTAGTTGGTGGCTGCTGGTGGGCGCGGTTCGTCCGCGAGGGAGGTGACGGTGGCTGCGATCTGCCGGGCGAGCTTCTTGTCAGCCTTGGCGATCTTCGCCAGTTCGCGGGCCGCTGCGCCGGTGTACTCGACGGTGTAGGCCTTTCCCGAGGGCATGACCTAACAATAGTACCTAGCTATGTACATAATGGTAATTATGGACTTAATGGTGTATATTTGGTTCAACCTCAGATAGGAGCACCGACAATGGCAACCGAACGGCACACGAGCGTCCCTGTCGCAGAATTCCGCGCCAACCTCGGCGATGCCATCTCCCGCAGCGCCTACGCCGGCGAACGCATCGTCATCACAAAGCACGGTAAGCCCGCCGCCGCGCTCATCTCCGCCGACGACCTCGAGTATCTGGAGGAGCTTGAAGCCTCAGCCGACGTCGCAGCCCTTAAGGAAGCACGCGCCAACGACGACGGAGTCCGCTACAGCGCGGCGGAAGTACACGCGTCACTCGGCCTGGACTGAGCTGAGAAGTCGGGACGTAGCACTGTCCGCTACTCCGGCGGCTTGCCCCAGCAGTAGCGTTCGCCGTCGGCAATGGCGCAGGCGAAGTCCCGGCCCGCGGAAACCGCGGTCACGTTGTGCAGGCCCTCTACCTTGGTGGGGGCGTAGTACTGACCGGCGCGTTCTTGGCCGAGCTGGCCGGTGTTGTTCTTGCCCCAGCAGTACACCGAGCCACCGTCGACGGCACAGAAGAAGCCGGCGCCGCCGGAGATGTCGGTCGGCTTCGACAATCCGGCGACGGGGGCCGGGGGTTGCGGGAGGCTGCGCCCCTCGCCGTTGCCGAGGACACCGTCGGTGCCGGTGCCCCAGCAGTAGACAGCGGTCTTGTTGAAGGCACACCACGACCAGCCGTCACCGTCGGCGTCGATGCCCTCGATGTCCTTGACCAGCGGCATCTCGTCCGGAAACGAGGGCTTCGCGTCGGCCGAGGTCACCATCTTGCCGTCGCGGGTGATGCCTTGGCAGGTGACTTTTCCGACGCTGGAGACGACGCACATCGTCGATGAGCGCACGACCACTTTCGAGGCAGAGCCGAAGATCGAGACGTTGACCTGTCCGTAGTAGAGGTTCTCCTCGTCGCGCAGCGGTGCGTTGGCGAGCGAATTGAGGTTGCCCCAACAGCGCAACTTGGCGGTCTTGACGATGCAGCCGCGCAGAGTGGAGACGCTCACCGCCGTGATCGGCGCCGGTGCCGGTGCGGGCGTGGACGTCGTGGCGGGGTCGGCCGGCGGCTTCGGCACGCCCATGTGACCTCCGTCGGCGCCCCAGCAACCCATGGCCTTGCCGCCGTCGTGGATCGCACAGCTGAAATCCGGGGCGACGGCGACCGCTGTGGTGGGCTTCTTCAAGCCCGCCACCTTGCTCGCCGTCGTGGGGCCGCCGAATTTGCCGTTGCCCAGTTGACCCCGTTCGTTGGATTCGCCCCAGCAGTAGACGTCGCCGTCGTTGATCCCGCATACGGTCCGGGGACCGTATGCGCTGCTGGCCGTCGACAGAGCCGTCCACGCACCGGGCTTCGCGCCGGCCGGGTTGGCCAACTGCCACTCCGCGCGCTGCGGTGGCTCTTGGGTGGAACGGTGCCAGAGGACGCCGCCGGTGGTGCCTGCCGCGATGACCAGTAGCGCGGCGAGTGCCGCGTATAGCCCCTTGCGACGCTTCTTCCGCGGAGGGGGAAACGGCGCCGGGTACGGGTACGCGCCGTACGACGTCGGAGGCGGCGCGGTGATTCCGGCGGGCGGGGGAGGGAGCGGTGCCGGCACGATGGTGTCGCGGGAGGAACCCGCCAGTGAGCGATCGAGCGCCTCGGCGAATTCGGCGCAGCTGCCAAAACGTTGCGCCGGATCCTTGGCGAGTGCGCGGTTCAGCACCGGATCCACAGCGGCGAGGTCGGGACGGTGCCGTGTCACCGACGGCACTGGCGCGGTGGCGTGCGCGGCGAGGAGCTCGCCGGTGGCGCCGGTGAACGGCGCGTGTCCCGTGAGCGCCTGATAGGCGGTGACGGCGAGGGCGTACTGATCCGACGCGGCGGTGGCCGGCTCGCCGCGGATCACCTCCGGCGCCATGTACGGCGGGGAGCCGAGCGGCTGGAACGGTTGGGTCAGCTGCGTCGACGATTGGGCGACGTCTTTGACGATGCCGAAGTCGACCAGCACCACCCGATCCAGGAGGCCGTTGGCACCGCGGGTCAGGATGATGTTGCCCGGCTTGACGTCGCGGTGGATGACGTCGTGCGCGTGGGCGTAGTCCAGCGCCGGACCAACACGACCGATGATCTCGGACACCTCACGGGCGGGCAGGCGTCCGGCGACCTTGGCCAGATCCTCGCCGTCGAGAAACGCCATCGTGTACCAGGGCGTGTCGTCGGTGACGCCGAACTCGTGGATCGTCACGATCCCGGGGTGGTGCAGGTTTGCCGCTGCGCGGGCCTCCCGGCGGAACCGCTCGTCGGCGTCGGCGATGCCGGGCGTGGGCTTGACCGTCTTCAGCGCCTCATCGCGCGCGAGCCGCGGATTGGCGACGCGATAGACCGTCCCCATGCCACCGGTGCCGAGGACCTCGATGACGCGGTAGCCCGCGAACTCATCGCCCGGTTCCAACGCCATGGGTACTCCTTCGCCAGGCACCGCCCCTCGTGGTGCACGTGAAATACCTTACGGTGCCCGGCTCACTGCACAGGCGGCTTGCCCCAGCAGTAGCGCTCCCCGTCGGCGAGGGCACAGGCGAATTCGCGGCCCGCGATCACCGACGTCACGTTGTGCACGCCCTCGACCTTGGTCGCGGTCTGGACACCGGGTTGGTCGTTGCCGTTCTGGCCGACCGAGTTCGTTCCCCAGCAGTACGCGGAGCCCTCGGCCGCCGCGCAGAAGAACTCCATTCCGCCGGACAGGGAGGTGGGGTTGGTGAGGCCTTCAACGGGGATCGGAGGCGAGTTGACGAAGCGCTCGTCGCCATTGCCCAGCAACCCGTCCCCGCCCGAGCCCCAGCAGTACACCTTCGCCTTGCTGCGCGCGCACCAGGTGAAGCCGACAGAGCTGCCCTCGACTTCGACGATGTCCTTCAGAATCGGCATCTCGGCGACAATCGGATTCGTGGGTTGCGCGTGCACGTCGGTCACGCGGTCATCCATGCGGCCGTCGGTCGTGGTTCCCTGGCACTTCACCGTGCCGCCCTTGGCGACGACGCACATCGTGCTCGGCCGCGTCGCCACCTGGACCACCTCGCCGAACACCGAGACATCGGTGGGGCCCCAGTGCATGCTCCCTTGAATATCGGCGGGATTGTCACTGAGAAGGTTGAGTTTGCCCCAGCACTTGGGCTTTCCGGTCTTGATCAGGCAGCCGCGGATCGAGGCGACACTGATGGCGGTCACGCGTTCCTTCGACGGCTTCGCCGGTGGCGGCATCGTGGCGGGGCGCGGCGCGTCCATGCGCCCGTTGTTCCGTCCCCAACAGCCGGTGAGTCGGCCGTCGTCGTGTATCGCGCACGCGAAATCCGGGCCGACGGCGATGTCGATGACGGGCTTGATGAGGTTCTCGACCTTGCGGAACTGTGCCGGTGCGCCGACCTTGCCCAGCTGACCCATGTCGTTCGACTCGCCCCAGCAGTAGGCCTCGCCGTCGTTGATCCCGCACACCGACCGGGGGCCGTGGGTGTTGCTCTCGGTGGCCAACTTGGTCCAGGCCCCTGGCTTGACGCCCGCGGGGTTCGCGAGATGCCAGTCGGCCCGCTGCGGCGGAGCCTGGTTGGCGCGGTGCCACAGCACGCCGCCGGTGGTGCCGGCGACGACGACCAGCAGGGCCGCAAGCGCGGCATAAAGGCCTTTGCGGCGCTTCTTCGGCGGCGGCGGTGGCAGGGGAGCGGCGCCGTACGGGGACGGGGCGTACGCGGTCGGCGGTGGCGGGTAGGTGGCCACGGGCGGCATTGTCGGCGGTGGCAAGGTCGGCGGCGCGACCGCGTCTCGCGACGCTCCGGCCAGCGCGAAGCCCAGGGCGTCGGCGAACTCGGCACAACTGCCGAAGCGCTGGGCGGGGTCTTTGGCGAGGGCGCGGCTGAGGGCCTGGTCGGCGGCAGCGAGGTCGGGGCGGTGCCGGGTGATCGACGGCGGGGGAGCGGTGGCGTGCGCGGCGAGGAGTTCGCCGGTCGATCCCGCGAACGGGGTGTGGCCGGTGAGGGCCTGGAAGGCGGTGACCGCCAAGGCGTACTGGTCCGACGCGGCGGTGGCCGGCTCGCCGCGAATGAGTTCGGGCGCCATGTACGGCGGGGAGCCGAGCGGCTGGTACGGCTGGGTCAGCTGCGTCGGCTGGGCAACGTCCTTGACGATGCCGAAGTCGACGAGGACGACACGGTCGAGCAAGCGGTTGGCGCCGCGGGTGAGGATGATGTTCCCCGGCTTCACGTCGCGGTGGATCACGCTGCGAGAGTGTGCGTAGTCGAGCGCCTGACCCACCCGGCCGATGATCTCGGTGACCTCGTGTGCGGGCAGGCGGCCCGCGACCTTGGCAAGGTCGTCGCCCCGCAGGTATTCCATCGTGTACCAGGGCGTGTCGTCGGTGACGTCGAACTTGTGGATGGTGACGATGCTCGGATGGCTCAGATTGGCGGCCGCGTGGGCCTCGCGGCGGAAGCGCTCGTCGGCGTCGGGGATCCCGGTCGTCGGACGGACGGTCTTGAGAGCCTCGTCGCGAGCCAGGTTCGCGTTGGTGACGCGGTATACGGTGCCCATGCCGCCCGTGCCGAGGACCTCGATGATGCGGTAGCCCGCAAATTCGTCGCCCGGTTCCAACGTCATGAGTCCTCCTGTTGTCGCTCACCGCAGCGGCGGCACATCAACACAATACGAGGTGGTCGGGGACGCGACACAAACAAGTGAGCCGGACCCTCCGAGGAGGATCCGGCTCACTGTGCGTCTATGTGGGAGCTAGTCGCGCGGGGTGCGCCAGTTGCCGCCACCGATGGTGCCGCGGACGACGATCGGGGTGCCGCGCGGGATGTGCTCGAACACCCACTTGCCGTTCGCCATGCTGACGTTCAGGCAGCCGTGGCTCGCGTTCGAGACGCCCTGCTGGGCGACCGACCATGGAGCGGCGTGGATGAAGATGCCGTTCCAGTCCATGCGGACGGCGTACTCGACGAAGGTGCGGTAGCCCTCCGGCGACTTCACGGGCACGCCGTAGGTGGACGAGTCCATCCACATCGAGCGACGACGGTCCTTGACGTAGTAGGTGCCGTTGGGCGTTGGGTGCTTGTTGTTGCCCATCGAGACCGGCATGGAGCGGTCGAAGATGCCGTTGCGGTACCAGAAGACGTAGTGCAGGTGGTCGTCGGACAGGCCGACCCAGCCGGTGCGGCTGGCGACAGCGGGCTGCGCCGGCGGACGCGGAGCCTTCGGTCCCGAGGGCTGCTGCTTCTGCTGCGGCTTCGGACGCGGCTTCGGCGGCTTGTAGCCGGGGATCTCGACCGGGGGCAGGCCCGGGATGATCGTGACCGGCGCGGCCTGTGCCTGGGCGGGGAGCGCGGCGGTCAGTGCCACGGCGCCCGCGAGTCCGGCGAGCAGGCCCTTGGCAGCGCCTCGCCGAGCATGCTTGGTGGTGCTAAGCATTCTCTGGTGTTCCTTCACATTCGTTGGGGCTTCGAATTGCCACCGCGGGGTTGGAGACCAACCCTGGTGATATCCAGCGCGGAACCAGGTCCGCTCGGATTGATCATCGACAATGGTCGCATAAACGTTTCAGGATGGCCACAGCGTTTCCTTACCTCCCAGGCGATACACAGGGAGATCCCGGCGAAACGACGCGGTGCCTGCGGTTATGCGGCCTGTGACATTTTCCACTCGACGACGCGTCCGCGTGTCGTCGGAGGGCCGGCGCCCCGATTTCGGGCCCCGCGTCGGCGCGAGGTACAGTCGGTCATCGCATGCGGCGGTTCCGGCGATCCCGGCAGCGCCGCCTGCTCGCGGGTGTAGCTCAATGGTAGAGCCCTAGTCTTCCAAACTAGCTACGCGGGTTCGATTCCCGTCACCCGCTCTGCAGCGAGCCCACGGGATGTGGCGCAGCTTGGTAGCGCATCCGCTTTGGGAGCGGAGGGTCGCAGGTTCAAATCCTGTCATCCCGACACTACGACCTACATATATAAGGAGAGACGCGCGTGAAGAGCAGCGTGGAACAGTTGGACCCGACCCGGGTGAAGTTGACCGTCGAGATCCCGTTCGAGGAGCTCGAGCCCGGATTCGAGCAGGCCTACGCCGCGCTCGCCCAGCAGATCAACATCCCGGGCTTCCGTCCCGGCACGGCCCCGGCCAAGTTGATCGAGACCCGCGTCGGCCGTGACGCCGTCCTGGAGCAGGTCGTCAACGACATCCTCCCGATCAAGTACTCCGAGGCCGTCGAAGAGCACGACATCAAGGTCATCTCCAACCCCGACATCGACGTCGAGGACCTGGTCGACGGCAAGCCGGTCAAGTTCACCGCCACCGTCGACATCCGCCCGGAGATCAAGCTGCCGGACTACTCCAAGCTGAAGGTCACCGTCGACGCCGTCAAGGACGACGAGACCGCCGTCGACGAGCAGCTCGAGGGCCTGCGCGAGCGCTTCGGCACCCTCAAGCCCGTCGAGCGCGGCGCCAAGAACGGCGACCACGTCGTGCTGGACCTCGCGGCCACGGTCGACGGCAAGCCCGTCGCCGACGCCACCGCCGAAGGCCTCTCCCACGAGCTCGGCTCCGGCCAGCTGATCGACGGTCTCGACGAGGCAGTCGTCGGGCTGAAGACCGGTGAGCAGGCCGAGTTCACCACCAAGCTGGTGGCCGGCGAGTACGCCGATTCCGACGCCAACGTGACCGTCAAGGTCGGCGCGGTCAAGGAGCGCGAGCTGCCCGAACTCGACGACGAGTTCGCCCAGATGGCCAGCGAGTTCGATACCGTCGACGAGCTGCGCGCCGCGGTCGCCGACCAGGTCGGCCAGAACCAGAAGATCGAGCAGGCCAACAGCATCCGCGACGCGGTGCTCGAAGAGCTGATCGACACCGTCGACTTCCCTGTCCCCGAGGGCGTCGTCGACGAGGCCGTCGAGAACCAGACCGCCGAGGTCATGCAGAGCATCGGTGGCGACGAGGCCATGTTCGAGCGCCTGCTCGAAGCGCAGGGCACCACCCGCGAGGAGTTCGAGAAGGACGCCCGCGACGGTGCTGCGCGCGCCGTCAAGGCCCAGCTGCTGCTGGACGAGATCGCCGACGCCGAGGAGACCGAGGTCAGCCAGGACGAGCTGACCCAGCAGATCATCTTCCTGGCGCAGCGCTACCAGATGGAGCCGCAGGAGTTCGTCAACCAGCTCCAGGCCTCCAACCAGGTCGGCGCGCTGATCGCCGACGCCCGTCGCAACAAGGCGCTGGCGTCGATCATCAGCCGCGTGCCGGTCAAGGACGACAAGGGCAAGAAGATCGACACCACCGAATTCTTCGGCCCCTTCGACGACGAGGACGCCGCCGACGACAAGTAGTCCGGCAACGTCACGCGACGGCCGCATCGGGAACTCCCCGGTGCGGCCGTCGTCGTTTCCGCGGCCCGTGGTCCCCTCGGGGCACCCGTTCGGGTGGAACATCGTTTAGCTGTGAGCGAATCGGCGTGTTATTGGGAAGGGTTGGGCCCGGCCATTGGTTAGTGTCGGTGCAAGCACCAATGCGAGATCGATCAGACCGCGAGATGAATCCCGAAGGCAGGAACCCGTGAGCAATTCCCCGATCCACACCGCGATGTCCGCCGGCGTCGCCGGCCTGACGTTGAACGACTCGGTCTACGAGCGACTGCTGCGCGAGCGCATCATCTTCCTCGGCACCCAGGTCGACGACGACGTGGCCAACCGGCTGTGCGCGCAGATCCTGCTGCTGTCGGCGGAGGCGCCGGACAAGGACATCCAGTTCTACATCAACTCGCCCGGTGGCTCGGTCACCGCGGGCATGGCCATCTACGACACGATGCTGCTGTCGCCGTGCGACATCTCCACCTACGCGATGGGCATGGCCGCGTCGATGGGCCAGTTCCTGCTGACCGCCGGCACCAAGGGCAAGCGGCACGCCCTGCCGCACGCGCGGATCATGATGCACCAGCCGTCGGCGGGCATCGGCGGTACCGCCGCCGACATCGCCATCCAGGCCGAGCAGTTCGCGCAGACCAAGAAGGAAATGAACGAACTCAACGCCAAGCACACCGGGCAGCCGCTGGAGAAGATCGAGGCCGACGCCGACCGCGACAAGTGGTTCCGCGCCGAGGAGGCCAAGAAGTACGGCCTCGTCGACCACGTCGTCACCTCCCTCTAGCCACCGACACCTTCGACTTCGAAAGAGCATCATGAGCAACGACGTGAACCAGACCGGCGTCCCGGCATCGGCGCAGGCCATGCGCGATCTGCAGGCGCGCTACATCCTGCCGAGCTTCATCGAGCAGACCCCGACCGGCCACCGGCAGTACGACCCGTACGCCAAGCTGTTCGAGGAGCGCATCGTCTTCGTCGGCACCCCGATCGACCAGACGGTCGCCAACGACGTGATGGCGCAGTTGCTGGTCCTGGAGTCCCAGGACCCCGACCGCGACATCACCATGTACATCAACTCGCCCGGCGGCAGCGTGCACGACATGCTCGCCATCTACGACACGATGCAGTACGTGCACTGCGACATCATGACGGTCTGCCTCGGCGAGGCGGCGTCGGCGGCGGCCATCCTGCTGGCCGGCGGCACCCCCGGCAAGCGCGCCGCGCTGCCCAATGCGACCATCCTGATCCACCAGCCGCGCACCGGCGGCGCCTTCCAGGGCCAGGTCTCCGACCTGGAGATCCAGGCCGCCGAGATCGAGCGCATCCGCAACCGTCTCGACGAGATCCTGGCCGGCCACACCGGTCAGAAGGCGTCGAAGATCCGCGAGGACACCGACCGCGACAACATCCTCACCGCCGAGCAGGCCAAGGAGTACGGAATCATCGACGAGGTCTTCGGATACCGCAAGAAGTCGATGAAGAAGTAGTGGGAAGAATCCGGCGACATTCGCTCTAAGTAACTCGAAGTCCGAACACAAGGCGGGTACCGTCGGTGTACCGGCACGACAGGCAGCAGGGAAGTAGGTAGCACCATGGCTCGAATCGGAGACGGTGGCGACCTGCTGAAGTGTTCGTTCTGCGGCAAGAGTCAGAAGCAGGTCAAGAAGCTCATCGCTGGTCCCGGCGTCTACATCTGCGACGAGTGCATCGACCTGTGCAACGAGATCATCGAGGAAGAGCTCGCCGAGAACAGCGACGTCAAACTTGACGACCTGCCCAAGCCGATCGAGATCCGCGACTTCCTGGACAACTACGTCATCGGCCAGGACAACGCGAAGCGGACGCTGGCCGTCGCGGTCTACAACCACTACAAGCGGATCCAGGCCGGGGAGAAGAAGGACGCCAAGACGGGGGAGACTGTCGAGCTGGCGAAGTCCAACATCCTGATGTTGGGCCCCACCGGCTGTGGCAAGACCTACCTGGCGCAGACGCTGGCCAAGATGCTCAACGTCCCCTTCGCGATCGCCGACGCGACCGCGCTCACCGAGGCCGGCTACGTCGGCGAGGACGTCGAGAACATCCTGCTGAAGCTGATCCAGGCCGCCGACTACGACGTCAAGCGCGCCGAGACCGGCATCATCTACATCGACGAGGTCGACAAGATCGCCCGCAAGAGCGAGAACCCGTCGATCACCCGCGACGTGTCCGGCGAGGGCGTGCAGCAGGCGCTGCTGAAGATCCTCGAGGGCACGCAGGCGTCGGTGCCGCCGCAGGGCGGGCGCAAGCACCCGCACCAGGAGTTCATCCAGATCGACACGACGAACGTGCTGTTCATCGTGGCCGGCGCGTTTGCCGGGCTGGAGAAGATCGTCTCCGACCGCGTCGGCAAGCGGGGCATCGGCTTCGGCAACGAGGTCAGCACCAAGGACGAGGTCGACACCACCGACCACTTCGCCGAGGTCATGCCCGAGGACCTGATCAAGTTCGGTCTGATCCCCGAGTTCATCGGCCGTCTGCCGATCGTCGCGTCGGTGACCAACCTGGACAAGGGTTCGCTGGTCAACATCCTCGCCGAGCCGAAGAACGCGCTGGTCAAGCAGTACACCAAGCTGTTCGAGATGGACAACGTTGAGCTGGAGTTCTCGGGCGACGCCCTCGAGGCGATCGCCGATCAGGCCATCCACCGGGGGACCGGTGCCCGTGGCCTGCGCGCGATCATGGAGGAAGTCCTGCTGCCCGTCATGTACGACATCCCCAGCCGCGACGACGTCGAGAAGGTCGTCGTCACCGGTGACACGGTCCGCGACAACGTCCTGCCGACCGTCGTGCCGCGCAAGAAGCCGCGCACCGAGCCGCGCGACAAGACCGCCTAGCTTCCTCCCGCACGAATCAGCAAATCCCGTATCGATCGGTGCGGGATTTGCTGATTCGTGCGGGATTTGCCTGCCACCCCGGTTGGTTGGCGTAAGTCATTGTGCGATTTCCATTCGAACTCCGGCCGACCGGAGCCTGTCCATCCCGCTGCCATTGAGGAGTGCCCGCGGGCAGACCATCCAGGCTGAACGGTCGACTCGGCCCCAGATCTCGGCTAGGTCGCCGTGGAGCTCGACCCGGTCGATCGTGGCGAACGACACCCGCTCGTAGATGATCCCGTCCAGCACCACGTCGAGATAGTCGGGCCCGAAGGCCGCCGAGTATGTGTATGCCGGCTGCTCATATCCGCGGTCGAGGGCGGTGTGGTACCGATCACGCAGCCTGCGCAGCGTCTTTCGTCGAGTGAAGCCGAACACCACCAAGCTTGCCGTGAAGGCGATGCCGGGTGCGATCCACCACCCCCGGCGTCGTCGGTTCCAGCGGGGGCAATCACCGCGGCGACCAATGCGGTGGCGCATGCCCACGCCAAAGCGCCGACGTACGTGAGGATCACGCGCTTCGTCGATTCCCTTACTTGACCGACCATGTCGAGGAGCTGAGCGGCAGTGATCTCGAGAGTGACATCGGGCTCGTTGAGCTTGGGAAACGCCTGAGCGGCGGCAGGGGACATGGGCTGAATCGTACAAACCCGCCCCCTGCACGGCAGCCCCTTCGTCATCCTTAGAATTGACGCCGTGACTACCCCCGACGCGACGAGCGCGCTGCCCGCTGCCTGGAACCCTGCCGACCACGAGCAGGAGCTGTACCAGGGCTGGGTAGACGCCGGGTACTTCACCGCCGACGCGTCGAGCGACAAACCGCCGTTCTCCATCGTCATCCCGCCGCCCAACGTCAACGGGTCGCTGCACATGGGCCACGCCTACGAGCACGTCCTGATGGACGCGCTCAGCCGTCGTCGGCGCATGCAGGGCTACGAGGTGCTGTGGCTGCCCGGTATGGACCACGCCGCGATCGCGATGCAGACGATGGTCGAGCGCAAGCTCGCCGACGAGGGCAAGACCCGCGACGATCTCGGCCGCGACGCGTTCATCGAGCGCGTGTGGCAGGAGAAGGAAGCCATCTCGGGCAGCATCGCCGGCCAGATGCGCCGCCTCGGCGACAGCGTCGATTGGTCGCGCGAGCGATTCACCATGGACGACGGCCTATCCAGCGCCGTGCACACCATTTTCAAGCAACTCTTCGACGACGGGCTGATCTACCAGGCCGAGCGCCTGGTCAACTGGTCGCCGACCCTGCAGACCGCCGTCAGCGACATCGAGGTCAAGTACGAAGACGTCGACGGCGAACTCATCTCCTTCCGCTACGGCTCGATGAAGGACGACGAGCCGCACATCGTCGTCGCCACCACGCGGCTGGAGACGATGCTCGGCGACACCGCGATCGCCGTGCACCCCGACGACGACCGGTACGCGAAACTCGTCGGCACCGAGTTGGAGCACCCGTTCCTCGACCGTCGGATCCCGGTCATCGCCGACGACTACGTCGACCCCGAGTTCGGCTCCGGCGCCGTCAAGATCACCCCGGCGCACGACCCGAACGACTTCGCCATCGGCCAGCGCCACGACCTGCCGATGCCGACGATCCTCGACGAGCAGGCCCGCGTCGTCGACACCGGCACGCGGTTCGACGGGATGGACCGCTTCGCGGCGCGCAAGGCCGTGTGCGAGGCACTGCGCGAGCAGGGCCGCATCGTCAAGGAAGTCCGCCCGTACCAGCACAGCGTCGGCCACTCCGAGCGCACCGGCGAGCCCATCGAGCCGCGGCTGTCGATGCAGTGGTGGGTGGCCGTCGAGTCGCTTGCCAAGCGCGCCGGCGATGCCGTCCGCGACGGGGAGACCAAGATCCACCCCGAGTCGATGGAGCCGCGCTGGTTCGGCTGGGTCGACGACATGCACGACTGGTGCATCTCGCGCCAGCTGTGGTGGGGCCACCGCATCCCGATCTGGTACGGCCCCGACGGCGAGGTCGTCTGCCCGGCACCGGGGGAGGAGCCGCCCGCCGGCTACACGCAGGAGACCGATGTCCTGGACACGTGGTTCTCCTCGGGCCTGTGGCCGTTCTCGACGATGGGCTGGCCCGACGACACCGCCGACCTGCGCAAGTTCTATCCGACGTCGGTGTTGGTCACCGGCTACGACATCCTCTTCTTCTGGGTCGCCCGGATGATGATGTTCGGCACCTACGTCGGCGCCAAGGACACTGCGGGCCTCGCGCAGCGCGACGCCAAGGTGCCCTTCACCGACCTGTTCCTGCATGGGCTCGTGCGCGACGAGCACGGTCGCAAGATGAGCAAGTCGCGCGGCAACGGCATCGACCCGCTCGACTGGGTCGAGCGCTTCGGCGCCGACGCCCTGCGCTTCACCCTGGCCCGCGGCGCCAACCCGGGCAGCGACATTTCCGTCGGCGAGGACCACGCGCAGAGCTCGCGCAACTTCGCGACCAAGCTGTTCAACGCCACCAGGTTCGCCTTGATGAACAACGCGACCTGCGCGGGCGGCCTGCCCCCGCGCGAGCAACTCACCGACGCCGACCGGTGGATCCTCGGCCGACTCGACGAGGTGCTCGCCGAAGTCGACGCCGGCTTCGAATCCTTCGAGTTCGCCAAGGCCTGTGAGGCGCTGTACCACTTCGCGTGGGACGAAGTCTGCGACTGGTACCTGGAGTTGGCCAAGGTCCAGATCGGCGACGACGCCCTCAAGGACTCGACCGCCCGCGTCCTCGGCGCCGTCCTCGACCCGCTGCTGCGCGCCCTCTCGCCGGTCATGCCGTTCGTCACCGAGACCCTGTGGAAGGCGCTCACCGGCGGCGAGTCCGTCGTCATCGCGCAGTGGCCCCGGCCCAGCGGCCTGCCGAGCGACGAGAAGTCCGCGGCCTCGATCGAAGACCTACAGAAGTTGATCACCGAGGTGCGCCGCTTCCGCAGCGACCAGGGACTGCGCCCGGGGCAGCGGGTCGCCGCGAAGATCAGCGGCCTCGACACCGCGGGCCTGGCCGACAAGCGCCACTTCCTCGACTCCCTCGCCCGGCTCGACCCGGCGCAGGACGGCTTTACCGCCACCGCATCGATCGAGGTGCGCCTGAGCGAGGAGACCGTGCTCGTCGACCTCGACACCTCCGGGACCGTCGACGTCGAGGCGGAGAAGCGCCGCGTCGCCAAGGACCTGGCCGTCGCCGAGAAGGAGATGGCCACGACCACCGCCAAGCTCGGCAACGAGCAGTTTCTCGCCAAGGCGCCCGACGCGGTCGTCGAGAAGATCCGCGCGCGACAGGCGCTCGCGCAGGAGGAGATCGCGCGGCTGGGCGCCAAGCTGGCGGCGTTGGGCGGCGCGTGAGCGGCCCCGAGCCCGACGAGGTCCGGCGGCCGGTGGACCCGGGCGACCTGGCTGAGCTCGCCGAAGTCGAGGCCGAACTCGACACCCGCTGGCCCGAGACCAAGATCGAGCCGTCGCTCACCCGCATCACCGCGCTGCTCGACCTGCTCGGCTCGCCGCAGCACAACTATCCGTCGATCCACATCGCCGGCACCAACGGCAAGACGTCGGTGACCCGCATGATCGACGCGCTGCTCACCGCGATGCACCGCCGCACCGGGCGCATCACCAGTCCGCACCTGCAACTGGCCACCGAGCGCATCTCCATCGACAACGCGCCGATCAGCCCGCGCGCCTACATCGACGCCTATCGGGAGCTCGAACCGTTCATCACCATGGTCGACGACTCGTCGACCGAGGCCGGCGGCCCGCGCATGAGCAAGTTCGAAGTCCTCACCGCGATGGCGTACACCGCCTTCGCCGAAGCGCCCGTCGACGTGGCCGTCGTCGAGACCGGGATGGGCGGCCGCTGGGACGCGACCAATGTCGTCGCGTCGCAGGTGCAGGTCATCACGCCCATCGCGATGGACCATGCCGACTATCTCGGCGACACGCTGGCCGCCGTCGCGGGGGAGAAGGCCGGAATCATCAAGGGCGCCGACCCCGACGCGCTGATCCCGGTCGACCCGGTCACGATCCTGGCGCCACAGGCCCCCGAGGTGGCCGAGGTGCTGTTGCGCGAGACGGTCGAGGCGGGCACGATCGTCGCCCGCCAGGACTCGGAGTTCACCGTCCTCGAGGCACGGACCGCCGTCGGCGGCCAGATGCTTGAACTGCAGGGCCTGGGCGGGGTGTATCCGGAGATCTTCCTACCGCTGCACGGAGCGCACCAGGCTGCGAACGCCTCGCTCGCCCTCGCCGCGGTCGAAGCGTTCTTCGGCGCGGGCCCCGACCGCCAGCTCGACGTCGACGCGGTGCGCGCGGGCTTTGCGTCGATGACCAACCCCGGGCGACTCGAGCGCGTCCGCAGCGCGCCGACGGTCTATCTGGACGCCGCCCACAACCCGCACGGCGCGCAGGCGCTGGCCCGGGCGCTGACCGAGGAGTTCGACTTCCAGCGACTTATCGGCGTCGTGTCGGTGTTGGGCGACAAAGACGTCGTCGGACTGCTCGAGGCGTTGGAACCCGTCCTCGACAAGGTCGTGCTTACCAACAACGGCTCGCCCCGGGCGCTCGACACCGCGACGCTGGCCGACGCGGCCGAGCCGATCTTCGGCGAGGACCGCATCGTCGTCGAACCATTCCTGCCCGACGCCGTCGAGCAGGCCATCGCGCTGGCCGAGGAGAATGAGGGCGGGCCGCTCTCGGGCACCGGCGTCATCATCACCGGCTCCGTCGTCACCGCGGGCGCCGCCCGCTCGCTGTTCGGAAAGGAACCGGCATGACCGACGAACCCGCGCAGCGCTTCACCCCGCCCACCAACGACCCGTGGAAGGGCTTTCGCGGCGTGATGAGCGGCCTGCTCATCCTGCAGGCCATCGTCGTCGGTCTGGCGTTCCCGGTGGTCGCGACGATCGGGGGAGGGCTCACCGGCGTCGCGATCGCCTACCTTGTCGCCCTGATCCTCGCGCTCGTGCTGGCCTGCGGCGTCCAGAACCGGCCGTGGGCGCTCGCCCTCAACTGCGGCCTCACGCTCGTCACCATCGTCGGCGGCCTGATCCACTGGTCCATCGCGGCCATCGGACTGATCTTCGCGTGTGTCTGGGCCTACATCGTGTACGTCAGAAACGACGTCGCCCACCGCGAGGCCGCGGGGCAACTGCCCGGCCAAGAGCCGATCGACTAGCTCAGCTTCTCGACGACGAAGTCGAGTTGCGTGCCCATCTTGTCGACCGTGGTGGCCAGCTGGTCGACCTTGGTGTCGAGCTGGTCGACTTTGGTGTCGAGCTGGTCGACTTTGGTGTCGAGGTGGTCAACCTTGGCCTCGATCGAGTCGAGTCGATTGCCGTGGTCGGTGAGTGTTGTCTCGATCGAGTCGAGGCGGGCGCCGTGATCGGTCAGTGTTGTCTCGATCGAGTCAAGACGGTTTCCGTGGTCGGTGAGTGTCTCGGTGATCGTGACGAGCTGTCCGCCGTGGTCGGCGAGTGTTTTGGTGATCGTGACGAGCTGTCCGCCGTGGTCGGCGAGAATCTCGTAGATCGATTCGATGTCGTTCTCGATTTGCTTGGCCCTCATCTGATCCCCCCGGATCGGTCGTCGTCCGCCTAGATTACGCCCGCCCGCGGCCCGGCGGAACCGCCCGAGTTCACCTTGTGGATAACTCATCTGGTTACTATCTCCTGCGTGACCGAACGCACCCTGGTACTGATCAAGCCCGACGGCGTGGCCCGCGGCCTCGTCGGCGAAGTCATCCGCCGCATCGAGAGTAAGGGCCTGTCCCTGGTCGCCCTCGACCTGCGCACCGCCGAGCGCGAGGTGGCCGCCGGTCACTACGCCGAGCACGAGGGCAAGCCGTTCTACGGCGACCTCCTCGAGTTCATAACGTCGGGCCCGCTGATCGCGGCCGTCGTCGAGGGCCCGCGCGCGATCGCCGCATGGCGACAGATCGCCGGTGGCACCGACCCCGTCGAGAAGGCGACCCCGGGCACCATCCGCGGCGACTTCGCGTTGGAGACCCAGAACAACCTCGTCCACGGCTCGGACTCGCCCGAGTCCGCCGCGCGCGAAATCGCACTCTGGTTCCCGGACCTCGCCAAGGCCTGACGTCGGTCGGCGCCCCGCCGTCGGCGCGGGGATTCTCCGGATCCCGGAGTGATGTGGGATACTGGCGGTGTTGCGACCGACACATCCGTGTCCCGTCGCAGCACGGTGACGGACCACCGCCCGCGAGAAGCTTCGCGAGCAGGACCTCCCCACGGCAACGAACCGCTCCCACAAGGGTTCACCGCGGCGTCGAGGTTCGTGTTCCACGTTCACCACGAGGAGCGTTTCGCGCGTTCTGATCGGGCGTATTCCCGGTCGAACACCGATCCGCACCGGAAGACCAGCCACGCGGTCGCCGCCGTTTCGCGGCGCGACCCATAACCGCATACCGCATGAGCCCCCGAGTGGCCGCGCCAGTTGACGCGCCCGGGGGTGCAAGGAGAATACGTGACCGAGAACGGGTCGCCGGCCGACGCGAACGCGTCGACCCAGGCAACAGAACTTCCCGACAAAATGCGCGTCCACGCCCTGGCGAAGCTGCTGGGGTCGACCAGCAAAGAGGTGCTCGAGCACCTCGAGGCGCTGGGTGCACAGGTGAGCAGCGCCTCGTCCACCGTCGACAAGGCGACCGCCGAGCGCGTCGTCGAGCGCGTCGGCGGACTTCCCGCCGCGGCCGACGCCCCCGCCGATTCGGGTCTGTTCTCGGCGGCAGCCGCGGCGACGGATGCGCCGATCGTCGCCGCCGCGCCGGATGCGGCCAATCCGCTCTTCCTGCCGCCGGACCCCGCCGAGGCAGTCCCCGTCGCGGCCGGTGCGGCCGACTCCGACGAAGCCGGCGATGACGAGGACCAGGCGGACGGCGGAGACTCCGACGACCAGCCGAACCGCGCCCGCCGTCGCCGTCGTGGCCGTCGTGGCCGTGGCCGCGGTCGCGGCGATGCCGCCGCCGAGGGCGCCGAGAACGAGAACGAGGACGAGGCCGCCGACGACACGTCCGACGCTGCCGGCGATGAGAAGCCGGCTGTGAAGAAGGCCGCGGCCAAGAAGGCGGCCGCGAAGAAGAAGAAGACCGACGACGCCGACGGTGACACGTCCGAGGACGACGCCGAGAACGCCGAGGCCGACGAGAACTGTGATGACGAGGATGGTGCGACCGCGACCACCAAGCGTCGTCGCCGCCGTCGTCGCCGCAAGGGCGGGGGAGAGGGCGGCGAGGACGGCTCGCCGGACGATCCCCCGAACACCGTCGTGCACGAACGCGAGCCGCGCAGCAAGCGCGCCCGCGACGAGGTGCAGGGCATTTCCGGATCGACCCGGCTGGAGGCCAAGCGCCAGCGCCGCCGGGACGGCCGCGACGCCGGCCGTCGGCGACCGCCGATCCTGAGCGAGTCGGAGTTCCTGGCCCGCCGTGAGGCCGTCGACCGCGTGATGGTCGTGCGCGAAAAGGTGCACGCCGTCGCCGACAAGGCCCACGAGGACTACACCCAGGTCGCCGTGCTCGAGGACGGCGTCCTCGTCGAGCACTTCGTGACCACCGCCAACTCCACGTCGATGGTCGGCAACATCTACCTCGGCCGCGTGCAGAACGTGCTGCCGGGCATGGAGGCCGCCTTCGTCGACATCGGCCGCGGCCGCAACGGCGTGCTCTACGCCGGCGAGGTCAACTGGGAGGCCGCCGGGCTCGACGGCGGGTCGCGCAAGATCGAACAGGCCCTCAAGCCGGGCGACAACGTGCTGGTGCAGGTCTCCAAGGATCCGGTTGGCCACAAGGGTGCCCGGCTCACCACGCAGATCTCGTTGGCCGGCCGCTACCTGGTGTACGTGCCCGGCGGATCGTCGACGGGGATCAGCCGGAAGCTGCCCGACGTCGAGCGCAAGCGCCTCAAGTCCATCCTGGGCAAGATCGTGCCCGAGGGCGCCGGAGTGATCATCCGCACCGCATCCGAGGGCATCAGCGCCGAGGACCTCGAGGCCGACATTCAGCGGCTCGAGGCCCAGTGGAAGAAGATCGAGGCCGACTCCGAGGCGGCGACCAAGCCGGGCAAGGGCGGCAAGGCGAAGTCGGTGGCGCCCAAGGCGCTGTACGAGGAGCCCGATCTGCTCGTCCGCGTCGTGCGCGACCTGTTCAACGAGGACTTCAAGAAGCTCGTCGTCGAGGGCCCGACCGCCTGGAGTCTCGTCGAGCGCTACATCGGCGACGTCGCGCCCGACCTGATGGACCGCGTCGAGAAGTTCGAGAAGACCGCCCCCGACGCCCCCGACTCCTTCGTCGTGCACCGCATCGACGAGCAGCTCGCCAAGGCGCTGGACCGCAAGGTCTGGCTGCCCTCGGGCGGCACGCTCATCATCGAGCACACCGAGGCCATGACGGTGATCGACGTCAACACCGGCAAGTTCACCGGTTCCGGCGGCAACCTCGAGGAGACGGTCACCCGCAACAACCTCGAGGCGGCCGAGGAGATCGTCCGCCAGATGCGCCTGCGCGACCTGGGCGGCATGATCGTGGTCGACTTCATCGACATGGTCCTCGAGTCCAACCGCGACCTGGTGCTGCGCCGACTCACCGAGTCGCTCGCCCGCGATCGCACCCGCCACCAGGTTTCCGAGGTCACCTCGCTGGGCCTGGTGCAGATGACGCGCAAGCGCCTGGGCACCGGATTGCTGGAGGCGTTCTCCACCACGTGTACGCACTGCTCGGGCCGAGGCGTCATCGTGCACGCCGACCCCGTCGAGGTGCGTCCGTCCGACGACGGCGGTCAGGGCGGCGGGTCGAAGCGCTCGCGACGCAAGAAGGGCGGCGCCAAGTCGGAGACCGCGGCGGCCGAGTCGAAGGCCCCCGCACAGGAGCACCCGCTGTTCCGTGCGATGCACGCCCACATCCACGAGAACGACGAAGACGGCGCCGACATCGAGCAGGTCGACATCGAGCAGGTCGACGTCGAGACCGAGACCGCGACCGTCGAGCCGGTAGAGGTCGTAGAGACGGCTGAGTCGGCCGAGGCTGAGTCGGCCGAGGCCGAGGCCGTCGAGGTCGCCGCCACGCCTGCGTCGGAACCCGTCGAGCAGCCCAAGGCCGCCGACGTCGCCAAGTCGCGCCACCGCCGCGTGCGCCGGGCCCCGGTGTCGACCGGATCGGGCACGACCATCGTGATCGGCGAAGGCGACCAGGACGACGCCCCGGCGCTGAGCAAGACGACCGTCGCCGCCGCTTCCTCGGACGAAGAACCGGTCGCGGTGGTGCGACGGAAGCGCCGTCGCGCGGCCAGCCGGCCGTCGGGCGCACCCGAGCACGAGGAGTGAGCGCGCTCACGCCGCGGGGCCGGTTCGCCGGTTTGACCCGCGGCGCGGCGCTCCCGTAACCTTGGAAAGTCGCCTACCCGCAGCGCAACGCGGGCAGGCATTTTGTTTGTGACAACGAAGATTGAAGGAAAACCCGATGGCTACGTACGCGATCGTCAAGACCGGCGGTAAGCAGTACAAGGTCGCCGAAGGCGACGTGGTGAAGGTCGAAAAGCTCGACGGCGAGCCCGGCAGCACCGTGAAGCTCCCGGTCGCGCTGGTCGTCGACGGCGCCAAGCTCACCACCGAGGCCGACAAGCTGGCCAAGGTCGCCGTGAACGCCGAGGTAGTCGAGCACGTCAAGGGCCCGAAGATCCGTATTCACAAGTTCAAGAACAAGACCGGCTACCACAAGCGCCAGGGCCACCGTCAGCAGCTGACGGTCCTCAAGGTCACCGGCATCAAGTAAGAGACTTCGCAGGAGGACGGAACAATGGCACACAAGAAGGGCGCGTCCAGCTCGCGCAACGGTCGTGATTCCAACGCCAAGCGCCTCGGCGTGAAGCGTTTCGGTGGCCAGAAGGTCAACGCGGGCGAGATCCTGGTCCGCCAGCGCGGCACCCACATCCACCCCGGCGTTAACGTCGGTCGCGGTGGCGACGACACCCTGTTCGCCCTCGCGGCGGGCGCGGTCGAGTTCGGCAGCAAGCGCGGCCGCAAGACTGTCAACATCGTTCCGGATTCCGCTTCGGCCTGATCCGGGGCGCATAAGCTCTTTCACAGGGCGGGCGGGGATCACCGAGATCCTTTCGCCCGCCCTGTTTCATTTGTCCGACCGCGTTCGAGGAGGCACCGATGTCGCGTTTCGTCGACCGGGTGACGATTCACGTGACCGCCGGGAACGGCGGACACGGGTGCTCGTCGGTGCACCGGGAGAAGTTCAAGCCCCTCGGCGGTCCCGACGGCGGCAACGGCGGCCGCGGCGGTGATGTCCGCCTCGTCGTCGACCCGCAGGTCCACACCCTCCTCGACTTCCACTTCCGCCCTCACGCGAGCGGAGGGAACGGCAAGCCCGGGCAGGGCGACAACCGCAACGGGGCCAACGGCGACGACCTCGAACTCGCGGTGCCCGACGGCACCGTCATCCTCGACCGCGACGGCACGATCCTGGCCGACATGGTCGGTACGGGCACGACGTTCGTGGCCGCCCAGGGCGGTCGCGGCGGCCTCGGCAACGCGGCGCTGGCGTCGAAGGCTCGCAAGGCCCCCGGCTTCGCGTTGCTCGGCGAGCCCGGCCAGGAGCGCGAACTCGTCCTCGAACTGAAGTCGGTCGCCGACGTGGGCCTCGTCGGCTTCCCGTCGGCGGGCAAGTCCTCGCTGGTGTCGGTGCTCTCGGCGGCCAAGCCGAAGATCGCCGACTACCCGTTCACGACGCTGGCCCCCAACCTCGGCGTCGTGCAGACCGCGCCCGGCCGCGGTGGCGAGCGGTCGAGTGCGGTCGACTCCTTCACCATCGCCGACGTCCCCGGGCTGATCCCCGGCGCGTCCGAGGGGCGCGGTCTCGGTCTGGACTTCCTGCGGCACATCGAGCGTTGTGCGCTGCTCGCCCACGTCGTCGACTGCGCGACGCTCGAACCCGGCCGCGACCCGGCGTCGGACATCGAGGCACTCGAGGCCGAGCTGGCCGCGTACCAACCCGCGCTCGACGCCGACCACGGTCTGGGCGATCTGGCCGGGCGGCCCCGCATCATCATTCTCAACAAGGTCGACATCCCCGAGGCGGCCGAGCTCGCCGACCTGGTCGAGTCGGACCTCGAGAAGTTCGGCTGGCCGGTTTTCCGGGTGTCCGCGGTCGCGCACGAGGGCCTGCGCGAGCTCGTCTTCGCGCTGGCGAAGATGGTGCGCGAGTACCGCGAGGACAACCCCAAGCCGGAGGCGCGTCGCGCGATCATCCGTCCCAAGGCCGTCGACGCCGCCGAGTTCACCGTCAGTCCCGATCCGGACGTCGAGGGCGGTTTCATCGTGCGCGGCGAGCGGCCCGAGCGCTGGATCAGGCAGACGCAGTTCGACAACGACGAGGCCGTCGGCTACCTCGCCGACCGCCTGAACCGCCTCGGCGTCGAAGAGGAGCTGCACCGCCTCGGTGCGCAGCCGGGCGCGCCGGTCACGGTCGGCGACGTCACCTTCGACTGGGAGCCCACGACACCGAGCGGCGACGAAGTCCCCATCACCGGGCGCGGCACCGACATCCGCCTCGACCGCAGCGATCGCATCGGCGCGGCCGAGCGCAAGGCGGCCCGCAAGCTGCGCCGCGAGCACCACGAGGAGTGGGACCACACCGCGGCCCTGGACGTCGACGACGACTCCGACGACGAGGGCGACCGGTGAGCACCGCAGCGCGCTCGTCCCCGACGCGCGATGCGATCGCCGCCGCCCGCAGCATCGTCGTCAAGATCGGTTCCGCCGCGATCACCGACCTCGACGAGGGCCTCGATATCGAGCGCCTCGACAAGCTCGCCGAGGCGCTCGAGCACCGCATGCGCGCCGGCACGGACGTCATCATCGTGTCGTCGGGTGCCATCGGCGCCGGGATCTCCCCGCTCGGTCTGCGCAAGCGGCCCGCGGACCTCGCGACCAAGCAGGCCGCCGCCAGCGTCGGCCAGCTGGCGCTGGCGCATGCCTGGGGCACCTCCTTCGCCCGCTTCGACCGCGTCGTCGGCCAGGTGCTGCTCACCGCGCACGACATCTCCCGGCGCACCCACCACGCCAACGCCCAGCGCACACTCGACCGCTTGCGGGCGCTCGGCGCGGTGGCCGTTGTCAACGAGAACGACGCCGTCGCCACCGACGAGATCCGCTTCGGCGACAACGACCGCCTCGCCGCGCTTGTCGCCCACCTGGCCGGCGCCGAGGCGCTGGTCCTGCTGTCGGACATCGACGGCCTCTACGACGGCGACCCGCGCAAGGCGGCGCCGGAGCACCCGGTGCGGTTCATCCCCGAGGTGTCCGGCCCCGACGACCTGGACGGGGTGATCGCCGGATCGGGCGGCTCGCTGGGCACCGGCGGCATGGCCTCCAAGCTCGCCGCCGCGCGCCTGGCCGCCGACGGGGGAGTGCCGGTGCTGCTCGCCAGTGCGAAGGACGCCGACACCGCCCTGCGCGACGCGTCGGTCGGGACCGCCTTTGCCGCGGGCGAAGAGCGCATGTCCGCCCGGCGCTTCTGGCTGCGACATGCCGCCGACACCCACGGCCGACTCGTCCTCGACGACGGCGCGGTGGCCGCCCTGCGCCGCCGCCGTTCGTTGCTCGCCGCGGGTGTCGTCGAGGTCGACGGTGTGTTCTCGGCCGGCGACGTCGTCGAGCTGGTGGACCAGCGCGGCGGCCTGTGTGGCCGGGGGGTGGCCGGCTACGATTCCGACGAAGTCGCGAAGATGATCGGCCTGTCCAGTGAAGACCTGCCCGCCGAGCTGCGCGGCCCGCTCGTGCACGCCGACGACCTGGCGCTGGCGTAGCGCGATGCCGAGGATCATCGCCGGAGCGTTCGGCGGCCGCCGGCTGGTCGTGACCTCCGATGACACCCGCCCGACGTCCGACCGGGTGCGCGAGGCCCTGTTCGCCGCGATCGACTCCCGCGTCGACCTGGACGGCATGACCGTGCTCGACCTGTTCGCCGGAACGGGGGCGCTCGGCCTCGAGGCCCTATCACGCGGAGCGGCGGCAGCGGTGTTCGTCGACTCCGGCCGCAGCGCCGCCGACGGCCTCAAGGCGAACATTGCGACCTGCGACGCGGCCGATCGCGCCACCGTCGTGCGCGCCGATGCGCTGGCCTACCTCGGTGGCGCCGGGAACCAGGTCTTCGACATGGTGTTCTGCGACCCGCCCTACGGCCTGCCCGACGAGGAGCTCGAGCGGGTCCTGGTCGCCGTGGGCCCGCTCGTCGGCGACGGCTACCTGATCCTCGAGCGGGGCAGGCGGGCCAGGCCGACGGTGTGGCCGCCCATCTTGCGGCCGGTGTTGCAGAAGGTCTACGGCGACACCCGCGTCGAATGGGCCGAGCGGGTCGACGCCGAGGAGCCAGCGTGATCATCGACCCGACCGTGCCGGGCGTGGCGCCCGATCCTGACGAACTGCTGCCGCCCGCGGTGCTGCGGCGGTGGGCCGACCGGGTCGCCGACGCATCGGACGCCGGGTGCGCCGAGCTGTTCGTCGCCGGGATGCGCCGCACCCTCGCGCGGACCCTGCACCGGCAGGGCGACGGCTCGGTCTTCGTCATCACCGGCGACATCCCCGCGATGTGGCTGCGCGACTCGGCGACGCAGATGCGGCCGTACCTGCGCCTGCTGGCGGCGGAGGCATCTGAAGACCTGGGTGCCCTCGCCAACCTGATCGCCGGCGTCGTCGCGCGGCAGTTCGCCTTTATCGCGCACGACCCGTACGCGAACGCCTTCAACGCTGCGGCCAACGGCAACTGCCACGAGCCGCGCGACCTCGGCGACGACCCGTGGTTGTGGGAGCGCAAATACGAGATCGATTCGCTGTGCTTCCCGTTCCAACTCGCCGAGCAGCTCGCCACGGCGACCGGTCGCACCGATCACTTCGACGACGGCTTCGCACTCGCCGCGCGAGCCGCGCTGCGGACGCTGAGCACCGAGCTCGACCACGAGCAGAACTCCACCTATCGCTTCGTGCGGCCGGACACGATCGCGCAGGACACCCTGCCGCGCGACGGCCTCGGGTCACCGGTCGCCGTCACCGGCATGAGCTGGTCGGGCTTCCGGCCGTCCGACGACGCCTGCGTCTACGGGTACCTCGTGCCGTCGAACCTCATGGCCGCGCACACCCTCGACCTGATCGCCGCGCGGTCGACCGGCGAGGACGAGTCGCAGGCCCGTGAGCTGGCCGCGATGCTGCGCGCCGGCATCGCCAGCCACGGCACCGCCGCCCATCCGACGCACGGCGACATCTGGGCCTACGAGGTCGACGGCCTCGGCTCGGTGCTGCTCGCCGACGACGCGAACATGCCGAGCCTGCTGTCGCTGCCGCTGGTCGCCGGCATCGACCCGGCCGACGAGCAGTACCGGCGCACCCGGGAGTTCGTCCTCTCGCCCGACAACCCGTACTTCTACCGCGGGGTGTTGGCCGCCGGACCGGGCAGCCCGCACACCCCGCCGGAGTACGTGTGGCCGATCGCCCTGGCCGTCGCGGGGCTCACGACGCCCGACGCCGACGAATCGCTCGGTCTGCTGCGGACCATCGCGGCGACCACCGCCGGCACCGGGCACGTCCACGAGAGCTTCCACGTCGACGACGACGCCCGGTTCACGCGCGAATGGTTCAGCTGGGCCGACTCGATGTACTGCGAATTGGCGCTGCACGTCTGCGGCGTCGGAGGGGTGGACACGGTAGGTTCGAGCGCATGACCATCGCACTCTGCCCGGGTTCGTTCGATCCGTTCACCCTCGGCCACCGCTTCGTCGTCGAGCGCGCCGCGGCGCGGTTCGACGAGGTGATCGTGACGGTCGTGGTCAACCCGAACAAGCAGGGGATGTTCACCGTCGACGAGCGCATCGACTTGATCGCCCGCACGTGCGCCGACCTGCCGAACGTCCGCGTCGACCGATGGCGCGGCCTGCTCGTCGACTACATGCGCAACGAGGGCGTGACGACAATGGTCAAGGGGCTGCGGTCGAGCAGCGACTTCGAATACGAGGTCCCGATGGCCCAGATGAACCGCGAGCTCGCCGACGTCGAGACACTCTTCCTCTGGACCGACCCGCGGTACGCGCACGTGTCCAGCTCGCTGGTCAAGGAGGTCGCCAAACTGGGTGGGAACGTCGAACCCTTCGTGGCGCCCGAGGTCTACCGGGCGATGCGGGCCAAACTCGACGGCGAGATCACCATCTAGCCACAGTTCGGTTCCAACGACACGCCGACCTCAGAAACCTCCCCAATCACATCAGTAACATTGGGCACAATGGTCACAGAAGTCCTGAGGTGGCCAGATGGCCGCTGTGA
This sequence comes from Gordonia sp. (in: high G+C Gram-positive bacteria), assembly GCF_047602025.1. Lineage (GTDB taxonomy): Bacteria > Actinomycetota > Actinomycetes > Mycobacteriales > Mycobacteriaceae > Gordonia. The sequence continues at coordinate 1,190,572 of NZ_JASGII010000001.1, forward strand.
GATAGGGGTGTTGCTGTGTACCGCGTATTCGAAGCCCTCGATGAACTGGTCGCGATCGTCGAAGAGGCGCGCGCCGTGCCGATGACGGCCGGCTGCATGATCCCCCGCGGAGACGTGCTCGAACTCCTCGACGACATCAAGGAGTCCATCCCCGGCGAGCTCGACGACGCCCAGGATGTGCTCGACCAGCGCGAGGCGCTCGTCGGCACCGCCCGGCAGAACGCCGACTCCACCATCAAGCAGGCCAAGACCGACGCCGAGGCCATGGTCGCCGCGGCGCAGGCCGAGGCCGAGCGCCTCGTCGCCGAGGCCCGCTCCGCCGCCGAGCGGATGGCCGAGGATGCCGCGTCGCACAGCCGCAGCATGATCGAGGACGCCACCGAAGAGGCCAACCGACTGACCGCCAGCGCCCAGCGCGAGCACGAGTCGACGACCGGTCGCGCCCGTGCGGAGGCGGCCCGCATCGTCGAGGACGCCAATGCGCACTACGAGCGTTCCGTCGCCGACGGCATCGCCGAGCAGCAGCGCCTGGTCGCCGACGACGAGGTCGTGAACGCGGCCAAGTCCGAGGCCCAGCGCATCATCGACGCCGCGCACGCCGAGGCCGACCGCCTGCGCGGCGACTGCGACATCTACGTCGACAAGAAGCTGGCGGACTTCGAAGAGGTCCTCACCGGCACGCTGCGCTCGGTCGGCCGCGGCCGCCAGCAGCTGCGCACCGGCGCCGGCATGCACGACTACGTCGAGTACCCGCGCGCCGTCGACGACGACCGCGCCACACTCGCGGGCTAAGCACCCCGGGGTATCCGGGGCGGGGGCGTATCGTGGCGGTGTGGTTCACGCAGTAGACGCACCGTTCGTCGTCGACGTCCGATCGCTGGGCCGTCGGCCCGGCAGCATGATCGAGTCGCACCGTACCGTCGAGACGCCGATCCGCATCGGCACCGAGATGATCGGCATCGAACCCGGCTCCGACATGGACCTGGACCTGCGACTCGAATCCGTCTCCGAGGGAGTCCTCGTCACCGGCACGGCCTGCGGCGAGACCACCGGGCAGTGCGCACGCTGCCTCGAACCCCTCGAGGACACCGTCACCGTGTTCCTCACCGAGCTATTCGCCTACCCCGACAGCGAGACCGAGAAGACGACCTCCGACGAGGAGGTGCACCGGGTGACCGACGACCAGGTCGACCTGGAGCAGGCGCTGATCGACGCCATCGGGCTCGAGCTGCCGATGTCGCCGCTGTGCAGCGAGAACTGCCGGGGGCTGTGCCCCGATTGCGGTGTGGCGCTCGCGACGGCCGAGCCGGGCCACGGCCACGAGAAGATCGATCCGCGCTGGGCCGGGCTGGCGGACAAGCTCGAGGCGATGACCGACGGCGAGAGCTGACGGATGGCTGATCTCGCGCGCGACCCCGACGTCCTGCTGGCGGCGGTGGGCACCACGATCGACGACGACCTGCTGACCCTTGCGCTCACGCACCGGTCCTACGCCTACGAGCACGGCGGCCTGCCCACGAACGAACGACTCGAATTCCTCGGCGACTCGGTGCTGGGCATCGTCATCACCGAGAAGCTCTATCTCGACTACCCCGACCGCCCCGAAGGCGAGTTGGCCAAGATCCGTGCCAGCGTCGTCAACGGTCAGGCGCTGGCCCGACTGGCGCGCACGCTCGGCGACGGCGGCCTGGGCCGACACCTGTACCTGGGGCGCGGCGAGGAGATGACCGGCGGCCGGGACAAGGACAGCATCCTCGCCGACGGCATGGAGGCGCTGCTCGGCGCGGTGTACCTGCAGCACGGCTTCGAGCCCACCAAGAAGGTCATCTTGGATCTGTTCAGCGCCGCCGTCGCCGACGCCGGGTCGATGGGCGCGGGACTCGACTGGAAGACCTCGCTGCAGGAGTTGTCCGCGGCGCAGTCGCTGGGGCCGCCGTCGTACCTGATCAGCTCGACCGGCCCCGACCACGACAAGGAGTTCACCGCCACGGCCGTCGTCGGCGGGGAGGAGCTCGGTACCGGGGTCGGCCGCTCGAAGAAAGAGGCCGAGCAGGTCGCCGCCCAAGAGGCGTGGCGGGTGCTCGACGAGCGCGCGGGCGAGAAGGGTGCCTGAGCTCCCCGAAGTCGAGACCGTCCGGCTCGGTGTCGACAAGCACGTCGTCGGCCACACGTTCACCGATGTCGAAGTCCTGCACGACCGCGCGGTGCGACGACAGGCCGGCGGCGCCGCAGAGCTCAGCGGGCGCCTGCGCGGCACCACTCCCGTCGCCGCCCGCCGCCGCGGCAAGTACCTCTGGCTCGACCTCGCCGACACCGACGGAACCGTCGACCAGGCGCTGGTCATCCACCTGGGGATGAGCGGGCAGCTGCGGATCGTCGACGACGGCGATTCGGGCGAGACCAAGCATCTGCGGATCCGTACCCGTCAGGGCGACCATGAGTTCTGGTTCGTCGACCAGCGCACCTTCGGCGGTTGGCAGGTCGACGACCTGGTGCCCGACACCTTCACGCTCGGCGCCACCGTGCCGGCGGTGGTCGCGCACATCGCGCCCGACCCCTACGACGCCGGATACGACGCCGCGGACGTCGCCGGGCGCATGCGGCGCAAGCACACTGAGGTCAAACGGGCGCTGCTCGACCAGTCGCTGGTCTCCGGCATCGGGAACATCTACGCCGACGAGGCGCTGTGGCGGGCGAAGCTGCGCGGGACGCGGCTCACCGATTCGATCGCCAAGGCCAAGCTCGTCGAGCTGCTCGGGCATGCGCGCGAGGTCATGGACGAGGCGCTCGCCGTCGGCGGCACCTCGTTCGACGAGCTGTACGTCAACGTCAACGGCGAGTCCGGCTATTTCGCCCGCTCATTGAACGCCTACGGTCGCGAAGGGGAGCCCTGCCACCGCTGCGGCACCCCGATGCGCCGCGAGGCGTTCATGAACCGTAGCTCGTTCTATTGCGCGAAATGCCAACGTCGCTGACTGCGAAATGTCGGCCCGCCGAAGCGCTGGTTGAATAGAGCTATGACAGAACTGTGGGTGCAGCGCACCGGATCGCGCCGCTACGTCGGCAACAGCTCGCGCGGGGCGACCGTGCAGATCGGCGGCGAGGACGTCGACGGCGTCTTCACCCCGGGCGAGCTGCTGAAGATCGCGCTTGCCGGGTGCACCGGCATGGCCTCCGACGTCTCGCTGGCCCGCCGCCTCGGCGACGATTACGACGCGACCGTCCGCGTCAGCGGCGCCGCCGACCGCGAATCGGAGACCTACCCGGCACTCGACGAGGTCTTCGAACTCGACCTCTCCGAGCTTGATCCGGATGCCGCCCAGCGCCTGCTCGCCGTCGTGCAACGCGCCGTCGACCGCACCTGCACCGTCGGGCGCACGCTCAAGGCGGGCACGCAGGTCTCGCTGACCATCAACACCGACTAACCGTGTCCGACGTCGCCGACACCCGCCTGTCCGCCTTCGTCCTGGGCCACGTGCAGGGCGTCGGATTCCGCTGGGCGACGCGTTCGCGGGCGCTCGCACTGGGCCTGGTCGGCTATGCCCAGAACCTCGTCGACGGACGGGTTCACGTCGTCGCCGAGGGACCTCGCGCAAAGACCGAGGAACTGCTCGACTACCTGCGCGGACCGGACACACCCGGGCGGGTCGACACGGTTGTCGAACGGTTCGAGGCCGCGCGCGGTGATCTGCGCGGATTCGTCGAGCGCTGAGTAGGTAGGCTCTACCTTCGTGCATCTCAAGTCCCTGACCCTCAAAGGGTTCAAGTCGTTCGCGTCGGCCACGACGCTGCGGTTCGAACCCGGCATCACCTGTGTGGTGGGGCCCAACGGGTCGGGGAAGTCGAACGTCGTAGACGCCCTCACGTGGGTGATGGGCGAGCAGGGCGCCAAGACGCTGCGCGGCGGCAAGATGGAAGACGTCATCTTCGCCGGTACCTCCGGCCGCCCCCCGTTGGGCCGCGCCGAGGTCACCCTCACCATCGACAATTCCGACGGTGCGCTGCCCATCGACTACTCCGAGGTCTCCATCACGCGGCGCATGTTCCGCGACGGTGCCGGCGAGTACGAGATCAACGGCGAGTCGTGCCGCCTGATGGATGTGCAGGAGTTGCTGAGCGACTCGGGCATCGGCCGCGAGATGCACGTCATCGTCGGGCAGGGCCGCCTCGCCGCCATCCTCGAATCCAAGCCTGAGGACCGCCGCGCCTTCATCGAGGAGGCCGCCGGCGTCCTCAAGCACCGCAAGCGCAAAGAGAAGGCCGTCCGCAAGCTCGACTCGATGCAGGCCAACCTCGCGCGCCTGACCGACCTCACCGGTGAGCTGCGGCGCCAACTCAAGCCGCTCGGCCGCCAGGCCGAAGTCGCCCGTCGCGCCGCCACCGTGCAGGCCGACTTGCGCGACGCCCGCCTGCGCCTGGCCGCCGACGACCTGGTGCAGCGCCGCGGCGAGATGGCCGAGCAGTCCCAGCTCGAGGAGACCATCCGCCGCCAGCAGGCCGAGGTCACCGCGGCCCTCGACGCCGCGACCGCCGAGCTCACCCGTCACGAGACCAGCCTGGCCGCCATCGAGCCGGCCGCCCAGTCGGCCAGCCACGGCTGGTTCCGCCTCTCCGCGCTCGCCGAGCGCGTCGACGCCACCATCCGCGTCGCCCAGGAGCGCAGCCGGCACCTGGCCGCGCCGACCGTCGCCGCCACCGGCCCCGACCCGGACGAGCTCGACGAGCAGGCCGCGCGCGCCGCCGCCCAGGAGCAGGAGCTCGCCGCCCAGGTCGAGACCGCCAGCACCGCCCTCGACGAGATCAAGGCGCGCCTGACCGAGGCCGAGGAGCACGCGGCCGCCGTCGAGCGCGCCCACGCTGCCGCGGTCGCCGCCGTCGCCGACCGCCGCGAAGGGCTGGCCCGCCTGGAGGGCGAGGTCGCCAACCTGACCACCCGGGCCGACTCGGTCGACGCCGAGACCGCCCGCCTGTCCGCCGCCATCGAGGCCGCCGCCGAGCGCGCCGCCAAGTCGCAGGCGGAGATGGACACCGTGTCGAAGTCGGTCGCCGAACTGGAGTCGGCGGAGAAGGGCCTCGACGAGCACCACGAGCGGTGCACCGCTGCCGCACAGGCCGCCGACGAGCGCGTCGAGACGCTGCAGGCGCAGGAGCGTGAAGCGGAGCAGAGGATTGCCTCGCTGACCGCGCGCATCGAAGCCCTCGCCGTCGGCCTGGAACGAAACGACGGCGGCGCCTGGCTGCTGGAGAAGGCCGCCGACGGCCTGCTCGCCCCGGTGTCCGACCTCCTCACCGTCGAGTCGGGCTTCGAGTCGTCGGTCGCCGGCGCCCTCGGCTCGACCGTCGACGCCATCGCGACGGTCGATTCACTCGCCGCGGCCCGCGCGCTGGAAGCGCTCAAATCCGGCGACGGAGGCCGGGCATCACTGCTGGTCTGCGGCCTGCGCGCACTGCCCGAACCCGGCGGCGTGAAGCTGCCGTCCGGCGCCCGCTGGGCCCGCTCGGTGGTCACCTGCCCCGCGTCGATCCGCGGCGCCATCGACACCCTGCTCGACGACGTCATCGTCCTCAGCTCCGACGTCACCGACGGCGCCAAGGTCGGCAGCCGCCTCGTGGCCGACCACCACCAGCTCACCGTGGTCACCGCCGACGGCGACCGCATCACCGCCGCCTCCGTCGAGGGTGGCTCGGCCCGGCGCACCTCCAGCCTGGAGGTCCAGTCGGCGATCGATGCCGCCACGGCGGAACTGGCCACCGCCAACCGCTCCGTCGAAGAGTTGGCCGCCGCGCTGTCGGGCGCGCTCACCGAGCAGACCGACCGCCGCGAGGCCGCCGAGGAGGCGCTCGCCGCGCTGCACGAGTCGGATTCCTCGCTCGGGGGTGCCTACGAACAACTCGCCCGCTTCGGCCAGGACATCCGCGCCGCCCAGGACGAGGCCGACCGCCTGACCCGCCAGCGCCAGCTGGCCGAGGAGGGCCACGCCGATACCGTCGAGCAGCTCGCCGCCCTGACCGAGCGGCTGCGCATCGCGCGCGACGAGCCGGACGCCGACGGTCAGCACCACATCGTCGACGACGGCCGGCGGGACGAGGCCGGCAAGGCCGTCGCAGCCGTGCGTGCCGAGGAAGTCGAAGCGCGACTGGCGCTGCGCACCGCCGAGGAGCGATTCGCCTCTGCCCGGGGGCGTGCCGAGGGGCTGCGCCGCACCGCGCGGCAGGAGCGCGAGGCCCGCGATCGGGCGCGCAAGGCCGATGCCACCCGTCGCCACGCCGCCACCGTCGCCGGAGCGGTCGCCGAATCCGGTGCGAAGGTCGCCGAGCGGCTGGCCGGCGCCGTGCAGCAGGCCCAAGCCGCGCGCGACCAGCTGGAGCAGGTTCGCGTCGCCCACACCGCGACGGTGGGGGAGCTGAAGACCACGGTGTCGACGCTGACCTCCCAACTGGACGGACTGCGCGACGCCGTGCACCGCGACGAGATGGCCAAGGCCCAGGCCGCGATGCGCATCGAGCAGCTCGAGGAGCAGATCAGCGAGCAATTCGCGATCAGCCCGGAGGACCTGATCAACGAGTACGGCCCCGATGTGCCGATGCCGCCGTCGGCGTTGGAGATGGCCGAGTTCCAGGAGGCCAAGGCGCGGGGCGAACTCGTCGTCGCGCCGGCACCGATGCCGTACGACCGCGCCACCCAGGAGAACCGGGCCAAACAGGCGCAGAAGGACCTCAACACCCTCGGCAAGGTCAACCCGCTGGCCCTGGAGGAGTTCGCCGCACTGGAGGAGCGCTACAACTTCCTGTCCGCCCAATTGGAGGACGTGAAGGGTGCGCGCGCCGACCTGCTGCAGGTCGTCGAGGACGTCGACGCCCGCATCCTGGAGGTGTTCACCGAGGCGTACGCCGACGTCGAGCGCGAATTCACCGAGGTGTTCTCCCGACTCTTCCCGGGCGGCGAGGGCCGACTCGTGCTGACCGACCCGAACGACATGCTGACGACCGGCGTCGAGGTCGAGGCCCGCCCGCCGGGCAAGAAGGTCAAGCGCCTGTCGCTGCTGTCGGGCGGCGAGAAGTCGCTGACCGCTGTCGCCATGCTGGTCGCGATCTTCCGCGCACGTCCGTCGCCGTTCTACGTCATGGACGAGGTCGAGGCCGCGCTGGACGACACGAACCTGCAGCGCCTGATCGGGTTGTTCGAGCAACTGCGGGAAAAGTCGCAGCTGATCGTGATTACGCACCAAAAGCCGACGATGGAAGTCGCCGACGCCCTCTACGGTGTGAGTATGCGCGGCGACGGCATCACCCAGGTGATCTCGCAGCGCATGCGCGGCCAGAACCTCGTCACCACCGGCACGGTCACCGCCGCCGACTAGCTCAGGGAGCACTGTGGAAACACCGGTCATCATCGCGATCATCGCCGTACTCGTCCTGGTCGCGCTCGTCGCCCTCGGCCTCGTCCTCGCCCGTCGTCGCCGCGTCTCCATCGCGCCGCCGCAGGACAAGGCCATCGGGCAGGCCGACCGGAGCCAGTACCAGACCAAGGCCGGGTTCGACTTCGGCCAGGGCAGCGACACGGCCGTCCTCGAGCCCGAGCCGGTCACGCCAGCGCCCACCCAGCCCGCGCCGAGCGAAGCCCCCGCGCCGGTCGAGCCGCCGACAGCGAGCGAAGCGAGTGCCCAGGCGCCGGTCGAGCCCGAGGCGCCGCCGACGCCGGAGCCGGTGGCACCCGAAGCCCCCGCCCTCGACGACATCGAGCCCACGGCCGGCCGCCTCGGCCGTCTGCGCGGGCGCCTCGCGCGCTCCCAGGGCGCCCTGGGCAAGAGCATGCTCGGCCTGCTCGGCGGCGGCGACCTCGACGAGGACTCGTGGGAGGAGATCGAGGACACGCTGCTGATGGCCGACGTCGGCACGGCCTCGACGATGGCGATCACCGACAAACTGCGCGCCGAGCTGGCGACGCGCAGCGTGACGAGCTCCGATGAGGCGCGCGCGCTGCTCACCCAGGTCCTCACCGAGCAGTTGCACCCGGAGCTCGACCGCTCCGTGAAGGCACTCCCGCACGACGGCCGGCCCGCGGTCGTCCTCGTCGTCGGCGTCAACGGAACCGGTAAGACGACCACGACCGGCAAACTCGCCCGCGTACTCGTCGCCGACGGGCGGCGGGTGCTGTTGGGCGCCGCGGACACCTTCCGCGCTGCCGCGGCCGATCAGTTGCAGACCTGGGGCGAGCGCGTGGGCGCCGACACCGTGCGCGGCGCCGAGGGGGCCGACCCCGCGTCTGTCGCGTTCGACGCCGTCGCCACCGGGATCGACACCGGCGTCGACGTGGTCATCATCGACACCGCCGGCCGCCTGCACACCAAGACCGGTCTGATGGACGAGCTCGGCAAGGTCAAGCGGGTCGTCGAGAAGAAGGCCAACGTCGACGAGGTGCTCCTGGTCCTCGACGCCACCATCGGCCAGAACGGCCTCACGCAGGCGCGCGTGTTCGCCGACGTCGTCGACATCACCGGCGTCGTGCTCACCAAGCTCGACGGCACCGCCAAGGGCGGCATCGTGTTCGCCGTGCAGGAGGAGCTCGGCGTCCCGGTCAAGCTCGTCGGCCTCGGCGAGGGTGCCGACGACCTGGCCCCGTTCGATCCGGCCGCCTTCGTCGACGCGCTGCTGTAGTCGGCCGTCAGGGGTCGATAAGGCCCCTCTTGGCCGCTTCCCAGGGGCCCGTAACAGGGGCGAAACAACCCCGGCGGAAGCGTTCACGCACGCGAAACATCATGGGCACCAAGGGGGAAACAGCCGCCTAGCAACCTTGCTCACAGCACTGGAGCACCCAAGTGTGATGAGACCAAGGAGGATGGCTCGTGGTGGAAACCGTGATGGCATTGCCGGACGATATGTTCGGTCCTGCGGATACCGGAAATACGGCGTGGGTTTTGATCAGCGCCTCGCTGGTGTTGTTGATGACACCGGCACTCGCGTTCTTCTACGGCGGGTTGTCCCGCGGGAAGTCCGTACTGAACATGATGATGATGTCGTTCGCGTCGATCGGCGTGGTCGGCATCATCTACGTGCTGTGGGGCTTCTCGATGTCCTTCGGCAACGGGATCACCGGAGACAAGGACATCTGGGGAATCTTCTCCAACCCGTTCACGCTCTTCGGCTCCGACCAGTTGATGGAGACCAAGGAAGCCGGTGACGCGACGCACGTCGTGCTCAACACCGCGGGTGGCAGCATCCCGGCGATCGTCTTCCTGGCCTTCCAGCTGACCTTCGCGGTGATCGCCGTGGCCCTGATCAGCGGTGCGCTCGCCGAGCGCGTCTCGTTCGGCACCTGGCTGGTGTTCTCGGGCGTCTGGGCGACCCTGGTGTACTTCCCGCTCTCGCACATGGTGTGGGGCGGCGGCCTGCTGTCGGGCTCGACCGACGGCCTAGCGGCCAAGATGTTCGGCACCACCTTCGACGAAGCGAAGAAGGAGTTCACCACCAACGTGGCGCCGATCGACTTCGCCGGTGGCACCGTGGTCCACATCAACGCCGGTATGGCCGCCCTGGTCCTGGTCCTGATCATCGGGGCGCGCAAGGGCTTCGGCAAGACCGCCTACCGTCCGCACAACATCCCGTTCGTGATGCTCGGCGCCGCACTCCTGTGGTTCGGCTGGTTCGGCTTCAACGCCGGCTCGGAGCTCGCCGCCGACGGCACCGCCGGACTGGTGTGGGTCAACACGACCGTTGCCACCGCCGCCGCGATGATCGGTTGGCTGGGCGTTGAGTGGATCCGCGACCGGCACCCGACGAGCGTCGGCGCCGCATCGGGCATCGTCGCCGGTCTGGTGGCCATCACCCCGGCCTGTGCCGCGCTCACTCCGGTGGGCTCGATCGCCCTCGGCGTCGTCGCCGGCATCCTGTCGGCCCTGGCGATCTCGCTGAAGACCAAGCTCGGCTACGACGACTCGCTCGACGTCGTCGGCGTCCACCTGGTCGCCGGCCTCTGGGGCACCATCGGCATCGGCCTGCTGGCCAAGGAGACGGGCCTGTTCTACGGGCACGACGCCAAGCAGCTCGCCGTGCAGACGGTCATCGCACTCGTGGCGCTCGCCTTCACCGGCATCGTCACCGCCATCATCGCGTTCGCGCTCAAGCCCCTGGGCTGGCGGATCAGCGAGGAAGAAGAGATGACGGGCATTGACGAGTCCGCTCACGCCGAATCCGCCTACGACTTGGCCTGACTAGGCTGAACAGGACTGAGAGGGAACAGAAGATGAAACTGATCACCGCAATCGTCAAGCCGTTCACGCTGGAGGACATCAAGGCGGGTCTGGAGCAGTCCGGCATCGTCGGGATGACCGTCAGCGAGGTTCAGGGCTACGGGCGCCAGAAGGGCCACACCGAGGTCTACCGCGGCGCCGAGTACTCCGTCGACTTCGTGCCGAAGGTCCGGATCGAGGTCATCGTCGACGACGGGATCGTCGACCAGACCGTGGACACCATCGTCGAGGCCGCCCGCACCGGCAAGATCGGCGACGGCAAGGTCTGGGTGTCGCCGGTCGACTCGGTCGTGCGCGTCCGTACCGGAGAACGCGGCCCGGAGGCGCTCTAGCCGCCGGCCGAACACATGAAGGGGGACGGAAGTCATGAGTGCCGAAGCGTCGACCAACCCGTCCACCGACCTAGCCCGGGCCCGGGCCGCCCTGATCGGCGGTCCGGGTCTGGCGCCGGACAAGCGCCCGGTGCCCGACGCGGCCGCGCTGCGTCGAGCACTGGGCGACCTGTTCGAACTCTGGTTGTCCGGGGCGGCCCGTGAGGCGGGCGTGACCCCGGGGAGCGGATTCGCGCTGCTGGCCGTCGGGGGGCTGGCACGCGGGGAGATGCTCCCGTATTCCGATCTGGACCTGGTCCTGCTGCACGACGGCGATCAGGCCGACCGGGTCGGAACGATCGCCGACAAGCTCTGGTACCCGGTCTGGGACGCCAACGTCGGCCTCGACCACAGCGTCCGAACCGTCCCGGAGGCGCTCCGCGTGGCCGGCGACGACCTGTCCGCGGCACTCGGCCTCCTCGACGCCCGACACATAGCCGGCGACGAGGACTTGTCCGACCTGCTGATCGGCGAGATCAGACAGCAGTGGCGCAAGGACGCCCCGCACCGGCTGCCGCAGCTGATCGAGCACGCGCAGCAGCGCTGGGCGCGCGCCGGCGAGGTGGCGCACCGCAGCGAGCCCGACGTGAAGAACGGTCGCGGCGGCCTGCGCGACGTCCAGCTGCTCAACGCGCTCGCGCTGGCGCACCTGACCGACGGCCTGCGGCTCGCGGCCGACGACGCGCCCGGTGGCGGCCTGGGCACCGCGTATCGACGACTGCTCGACGTGCGCACCGAACTGCACCGCGTCGCGGGGCGCGGCCGCGAACAGCTCCGCGCCCAGGACGCCGACGAGATCGCCGCCGCACTGCACCTGGGCGACCGGTTCGCCCTGTCCCGCCTCATCTCCGACGAGGCCCGCACCATCGGCTTCGCACTCGACGTCGGGCTGCGCACCGCCCAGGGCGCCGTCCCGCGCCGGGGGCGCTCGATGCGCAGCCTGCTCCCGATGCGCCGACCGCTCGACGAGGGCGTCGTCGAACACGGGGGAGAAGTCGTGTTGGCGCGCGATGCCATTCCCAGCCACGACCCCGGTCTGGTGCTGCGCGTCGCCAATGCCGCGGCGCGGGCCGGGTTGCCCATCTCGACGTCGACGCTGCACCGGCTCGCCGACTACGCGCCGGAGATCCGCGGCACCTGGCCGGCCCCGATCCTCGACAGCCTGCTCGACCTGCTGGCCACCGGACCGGCGATGCTCGGCCCCGTCGAGGCCCTCGACCGGATGGGCCTGTGGGGACGCCTCTTCCCGGAGTGGGACTTCGTGCGCGACCTGCCACCGCGCGACGCGGTCCACGCGTGGACCGTCGACCGCCACCTGCTGGAAGCGGTCGCACACGCCGCGCCGTTGACCACGCGCGTGTCCCGCCCGGACCTGCTGTTGCTCGGGGCCCTCGTGCACGACATCGGCAAGGGGCGCGGCGGCGACCACAGCGAGATCGGTGCGCGGATGGCCCGCGTCATCGGCAACCGCCTCGGCCTGTGGCCGGAGGACGTGGACACGCTGGCCGACGTCGTGACCCATCACCTGCTGCTGGCCAAGACCATCGCCCGCCGCGACGTCGACGATCCGGCGACCGCCGAGTTCGTCGCCGAGAAGGTCGGCGGCAGCGCCGTGCTGCTGGAGGTCCTCGGCGCCCTCGCCGAGGCGGACGCGAAGGCGACCGGCCCCGGGGTCTGGAGCGATTGGAAAGAGATGCTCACCCGCAAACTGGTCGCCAGCACCGCCAATCTCATCGCCGGCGAGGACGTCGCCGAGCCGCAGCCGCTGTCCGATGAGGAGGTCGCGCGCTTCACCGCCGACGATGTCGTCGTCGAGATCACGCCCACCGACCAGGAGCACCGTTTCGAGGTCACCATGAGCGCGCCGGACACCACCGGCGTGCTGGCCAAGATGGCCGGTGTGCTGGCGATCTCCGATCTGCGGGTCCTGCGGGCGACGGTCCGGTCGGTCGAGGGCGCGGCGATCAACACGTTCATCGTCGCCCCGTTCTACGGCGACCCCCCGGCGGCCGGCCTGCTGCGCCAGCGCATGAAGGGCGCGCTCAGCGGCTCGGTCGACGTCGCCGCGCGACTGGCCGAGATGCGGTCGGCACCCGAGCCCAAGGCGACCCCCGACGGGGTTCCCGGCCAGGCGACGCTCGCGCCGCCGATCGTGCAGTGGCTGCATGACGACGTCTCCACCCTCGAGGTGCGCGCCTCCGACCGTCCGGGACTGTTGTCGACGGTGTCGTCGGTCCTCGAGCGCGCCGGTGCGTCGATCCGCTGGGCGGCGGTCACGACGATGGGCGGCACGGTGGTCGACACCTTCGCACTCAGTTGGGAGAACCCGGTCGACGAGCGGCGTCGACGGCTCATCGCCCAGCAGGTCGCCCTGGCCTGCGCCCGAGCCTGATCGACCCCGTCCGGCGGTGGCTGTCGCCGCGCGCCGATATGGAACACTGGACGCCATGTTCGACTCCCTGTCTGACCGGTTGACCGGTGCCCTCAAGGACCTGCGCGGCAAGGGCCGCCTGACCGACGCCGATGTCGACGCGACCGCCCGCGAGATCCGCCTGGCCCTGCTCGAGGCCGACGTCGCACTGCCGGTGGTGCGCACCTTCATCGACCGGGTCAAGACCCGCGCCAAGGGTGCCGAGGTCTCCGGTGCGCTGAACCCGGCCCAGCAGGTCGTCAAGATCGTCAACGAGGAGCTGGTCGGCATCCTCGGTGGCGAGACCCGGCGCCTGACGCTCGCCAAGACCCCGCCGACGGTGGTCATGCTCGCCGGCCTGCAGGGTGCCGGTAAGACGACCTTGGCCGGAAAGCTCGCGGCCTGGCTGCGCAAGCAGGGCCACACCCCGCTGCTCGTCGCCTGTGACCTCCAGCGCCCCGGCGCGGTGAGCCAGCTGCAGATCGTCGGTGAGCGCGCCGACGTTCCCGTCTACGCGCCGCACCCGGGCACCGGTGTCGGCGGCGAGGGCGAGATGGGCGTCTCCGCCGGTGACCCGGTCGAGGTCGCGCGCGGCGGCGTCGAGTTCGCCCGCGACAACCACTACGACACGGTCATCATCGACACCGCCGGCCGACTCGGCGTCGATGACGAGTTGATGGCCCAGGCGGCCGATGTCCGGGCGGCAACCGATCCCGACGAGGTCCTGTTCGTCGTCGACGCGATGATCGGCCAGGACGCGGTCACCACGGCGCAGGCCTTCGAGGAGGGCGTCGGCTTCACCGGCGTCGTGCTCACCAAGCTCGACGGCGACGCCCGCGGCGGTGCCGCGCTGAGCGTCCGCGAGGTCACCGGCAAGCCGATCCTCTTCGCGTCGACCGGTGAGAAGCTCGAGGACTTCGACGTCTTCCACCCCGACCGCATGGCCAGCCGCATCCTCGGCATGGGCGATGTGCTCTCGCTCATCGAACAGGCCGAGGAGCACTGGGACGCCCAGCAGGCCGAAGAGGCCGCCACGAAGATCATGGGCGGCGAGCTGACGCTGGAGGACTTCCTGCAGCAGATGCTGATGATCCGCAAGATGGGCCCGATCGGGAATCTGCTGGCGATGATGCCCGGCGCCGGCCAGATGAAGGACGCGCTGGCGCAGGTCGACGACTCGCAGCTCGACCGCGTGCAGGCGATCATCCGCGGCATGACCCCGGCCGAGCGCGCCGACCCCAAGATCATCAACGGCTCGCGCCGACTGCGCATCGCCAACGGCTCCGGCGTGTCGGTGTCCGAGGTCAACCAGCTCGTCGACCGCTTCTTCGAGGCCCGCAAGCAGATGGCCGCGATGACCGGTCGCATGGGCGGACCCGGCGGCGGGCGCAAGAACACCCGCAAGAAGGGCAAGGGCAAGAAGAACGCCAAGCGCGGCGGCAAGAACCGCGGTCCCACGCAGCCCAAGGCGCGCGGCGGCTTCCCCGGGATGCCGCCGGGCGCGTTCCCGGGCGGGATGCCGGACCTGTCGTCGATGCCGCCGGGCCTCGACGAGCTGCCCCCCGGCCTCGCCGACCTCGACTTCTCCCAGTTCGACCAGAACGGCAAGAAGAAGAAGTAGCGCGTGGCGCAGACGTCGGAGGTCCTGCGCGTCGCCGGTCGCGACGCGCTGACCGGTGAGCACCTCGAGCGCTGGATCGTCGACGGGCGGTTCCGACTCGAACCGGTCGCCGGAGCGGTCACCGTCGCCGACGACGCTTGGTTGCTGCCCGGGCTCGTCGACGCCCACAACCACGTCGGGATCGCACCCGGCCTCGGCGTCACCATCGAACAGGCACGGGCGTTCGCGCGTGCCGACGCGGCCGCGGGCACGACGCTGATCCGTGAGGTCGGCTCGCCGCTGGACACCCATCCGCTCGACGATGATCCGGGCGGTCCGCGGTTCATCCGCTCCGGCAAGCACATCGCCCGCCCCAAGCGGTACCTGCGCGACTACGGCGTCGATCTGGACGACCCCGACGATCTCGCCGCCGAGGTCGCTGTCCAGGCGGCCGCCGGCGACGGGTGGGTGAAGCTGGTCGGCGACTGGATCGACCGGGACGTCGGCGACCTCGCCCCGCTGTGGACCCGCACGCAGCTCGATGCGGCCGTGGTCGCCGCACACGGGGCCGGCGCGAGGATCACCGCGCACGTCTTCGGCCACGACGCGCTGCCCGACCTGATCGCCGCCGGCGTCGACTGCATCGAGCACGGAACCGGGCTGACCGCCGATCTCATCGACGAGATGGTCCGTCGCGACATCGCACTGGTGCCGACGATGATCCAGCTCGAGAACTTCCCGGAAATCGCCGACGGCGCGGACCGCTTCCCCGACTATCAGGCCAACATGCGCCGGCTGTATGCGCGGTCCGGCGAGGTGATGGCCGCCGCGCGCGAGGCCGGCGTGCGGATATTCGCCGGAACCGACGCCGGCGGGTTCATCGAGCACGGGCGGATCGTCGACGAGGTCGACGCGCTGGCCGCCATGGGCATGTCGTCGACGGCAGCGCTCGACGCCGCCAGCGCCGGTGCGCGGCGGTGGTTGGGCGTCGGTGTCTTCGACGACGGCGACCGTGCCGACGTCCTGGTGCTCGACGCCGACCCGCGGGTGGATTTGTCCACGCTGCGCCGCCCGCGCGAGATCATCTGCGGCGGGATCGCAATCAGCGGATAGGGAAGCGGCCCACGGTTCAGGGGGACGGGCGTGCGCACTTGTTCGGCAGTGCCCGCCGGATGCCGTCGGCGAGCCCGCGCGCGTAGGTCGCGATGGCGGCGTCGCCGATCGGGATCGAGCCGCCGCCGGTCGCGGTGCCGAACTCGTTGTAGACCCACGGCGTGTGCTGGGCCATGAGCGCGATCATCGGGATGTTGCCGCCCCAGAGCGGCGCGCGGCCGTTGAAGTTGTTGTCGGCGACGACGACCCGCCGGTTCTCGTACCGACTGCGCGCCGCGGCGACGGCCCGTGCGTACCGCTGACTCTTGGCGGCGGTGGCCGCGTTTCGGAAGGTCACCCGCAACGGCTTGCCGTCGGCGCCGGTGCCCTCGCGGTAGAGGCCGACGCGTTGGACGAAGACCTTGTGGTCGCCGGTGTAGGTGTGGATGCTGACGCCGACGTCGGCGCCGGCCCGCTCGGCGCGGGTGACGCGACGGCGGTAGTCGATGTTCTCCGCCGCCGACTTCTTCAGCAGGACCACGCGGTAGCCGGCCTTGGTCAGTGCCCGCTGGACCAGGAGCGCGACGGCCATGACGTCGCCGTCCTCGGCGCCGTTCGGGTAGTCGCGCATGGCGACGCCCGTCACCGGGTCGGTGCCGGACACCTCGACCGGGTTGTGCCCGGGATCGAGCGCGACGACCGGGGGAGCGCAGGCGGCGGCCGCCGAGGCGGTGCTCGACGGCGTGGCGGTGCGCACCGGCGGAGAATCCGGACCGGAAACCGGGGAGGCGGGATCCGTTGCGCACCCGCAGACCAGTAGCGCGACGGCGGCGATCAGCCGGCGAGGGGAGGACACCGCGGCGATCAGCGTCGCCGTGGGACGAGGATGATGGTGGACCCGCCGAGCGAACCGTCGTCGGTCTGCTGCCCGACGTACGTGTTGCCGCGCTGCTGGAAGTAGATCCAGGAGAACGTTCCCTCGTAGCCGAGGACGATGCCGCCGTCGGGAGTGGGGATGACCGACCAGGCGCAGTCGGCGGTGTACTGCGTCGACAGGTTGCCGTTCGCGCACACCGTGACCGGCGTCTTCGTCGCCGGGAGGTTCCGGTAGGCGCCGCCGCTCTGGCTGATCATCGTGTACTTGCCGGGGCGGATCTGGGCGGCGGCGTCGGCCGTGCCGAACACGGCGGAACCGAGTGCCGCGGCGAGGGCCAGACCGGCCGCGATCGTCGTGCGCGTGACGTGCTGCATCTGACAAGTATCGGCCGATTTCCGTCGGAGGTGCGCGTTCTGGCAAAATGGAACCCCGGTTCGCCGGACCCGGTTACGCACCGACCGGCGGTCACACCGAATCAATCGCAAAACCGGGCTCGCGCGCACTTGTGCGGGTCGCTGAATTGCGCAGTGACCACTTGAAGGAAACATGGCTGTCAAGATCAAGCTTGCCCGTCTGGGCAAGATCCGCAACCCGCAGTACCGCATCGTCGTCGCCGACTCGCGCACCCGTCGCAACGGCCGCGTCATCGAGACCATCGGCAAGTACCGCCCCAAGGAAGAGCCCTCGTTCATCGAGGTCGACTCCGAGCGCGCGCAGTACTGGCTGAGCGTCGGCGCGCAGCCGACCGAGCCGGTCGCGGCCATCCTGAAGATCACCGGCGACTGGCAGAAGGCCAAGGGCCTCAAGGGCGGCGAGGGCACCCTCAAGGTCGCCGAGCCGAAGCCGAGCAAGCAGGACCTGTTCAACGCCGCGCTCGCCGCAGCCGACAACGAGCCCGCCGCCGAGGCCACCACGCCGAAGAAGAAGGCCGCCGCCAAGAAGGACGACGCCAAGGCCGACGACGCCAAGGCGGACAAGAAGGACGCCAAGGCCGACGCCGCCGAAAAGGCCGCCGACCTGCCCAAGGGCGCCCACGCTCCGCTCGAGGACGGCGGTCAGCCGGACGGCTTCCCGATCAAGGGCAACCTGCAGTCCAAGCTGTACCACCGCCCGGGCACCGCGTTCTTCGACAGCACCGTCGCCGAGATCTGGTTCGCCACCGACGCCGACGCCGAGGCCGCGGGCTACTCGCTGCCGCCGTCGCAGGAAGAGGGCGCCAAGGCTGACGAGGCGAAGGCTGACGAGGCCAAGGACGAGAAGGCCGAGGAGAAGCCGGCCAAGAAGGCTCCGGCCAAGAAGGCCGCCGCCAAGAAGGACGACAAGGCTGACGCCGACGGCGAGAAGGCCGACGACAAGTGAGTGCCGTCGTCGCCGACGCCGTCGAGCACCTGGTGCGCGGCATCGTCGCCAACCCCGATGACGTCCGCGTCGAGCTGCTCTCCGGCGGTCGCGGCGGGCGCCTGATCGAGGTGCACGTCAACCCCGAGGACCTCGGCAAGGTCATCGGCCGCAACGGCCGCACGGCGACCGCGCTGCGCACCCTGGTCTCCGGCATCGGCGGCCGCGGGCTGCGCGTCGACATCGTCGACACCGATCGCTGACGAGTAGCGGGCCGGTGGACCTCGTCGTCGGACGGGTGGTCAAGCCCCACGGAGTCCGTGGGGAGTTGGTCGTCGACGTCCGCACCGACGAGCCCGAATTGCGGTTCGCCCCCGGCACCCGGGTCCGCGGCCTGCTGTCGCGGGGCAAGGGCGCCAAGAACGCTGAGGAGCGTCGTTTCACCATCAACGCCGCCCGGAATCACTCCGGGCGGCTGTTGGTGTCTTTGGACGGTGTCGCCGATCGGGATGCCGCCGACGAGTTGCGCGGACTGCTGTTCGTCATCGATGCCGCCGACGTCGACTCCGGCGACGATCCCAACGAGTTCTACGACCACGAGCTGATCGGGCTGCCGGTCCGCACCGTCGAGGGCGCTGCTATCGGCGAGGTCCGCGATGTGATCCACCTGCCCGCCTCGGACCTGCTGGCGGTCACCGCGGCGGCCGACGGGCGCGAGATCCTCATTCCGTTCGTGGGCGAGATCGTTCCGACGGTCTCCCTCGACGACGGCATCGTCGTCGACCCACCCGACGGCCTGCTGGAGGAGTAGCGGTGCGCCTGTCCATCGTCACGATCTTCCCCGACTACGTCGCCGCGCTGCGCGGCGCGTTGCTCGGCAAGGCCATCGACCGGGGGATCGTCTCGCTCGACGTCCACGACCTGCGCGACTGGGCCCACGACGTCCACCGCAGCGTCGACGACTCGCCCTACGGCGGTGGGCCCGGCATGGTGATGAAACCCGAGGTGTGGGGCGAGGCCCTCGACGAGGTGTGCGGCACCGAGACCGACATGGAGAACGGGCCGATCCTCGTCGTCCCCACGCCGGCCGGTTTGCCGTTCACCCAGGAGACGGCGCAGCGCTGGAGCCGCGAGCAGCACCTCGTGTTTGCCTGCGGTCGCTACGAGGGCATCGACCAGCGCGTGGTCGACGATGCCGCACGGCGCATGCGCGTCGAAGAGGTGTCCATCGGCGACTTCGTGCTGATCGGGGGAGAGGTCGCCACGATGGCGATGATCGAGGCCACCACCCGGCTGATCGACGGGGTGCTCGGGAACCCGGTGTCCCACCAGGACGACTCCTTCTCCGACGGGCTGCTCGAGGGGCCCAGCTACACGCGGCCGGTGTCATGGCGCGGGCTCGACGTCCCCGACGTGCTGTTGTCGGGCGATCACGCCAAGGTCGCGGCCTGGCGGCGCGAGCAGTCGCTGCGGCGGACGGCCGAGCGTCGGCCCGATTTGCTGCCACCGGAGGCGGACTGACACAATAGAGCGGTTGCCGCGCGGCAGGTCACGGTCTTACCGGCCCCGCGTCGACAACGACAACTGCTCGGAGCATGAACCGGTTGAACCAACGCCCTGCGCGTCGGCCGCCAGGTTCCTCTACTCACGCACACGCCAGATTGGAACAACCCGCTATGAACACCCTGGACTCCCTCGACAAGCAGTCCCTCCGCGACGACCTGCCCGAATTCGGCCCCGGCGACACCCTCGACGTCCACGTCAAGGTCATCGAGGGCTCGAAGGAGCGCATCCAGGTGTTCAAGGGCGTCGTCATCCGACGCCAGGGCGGCGGCGTGCGTGAGACCTTCACCGTTCGCAAGGTGTCCTTCGGCGTCGGCGTCGAGCGCACCTTCCCGGTGCACAGCCCGAACATCGACAAGATCGACGTCGTCACCCGCGGTGACGTCCGTCGCGCCAAGCTCTACTACCTCCGTGATCTGCGTGGCAAGGCCGCGAAGATCAAGGAGAAGCGCTGATCGACTAGGCTCTGGAGTCGTGTCCGAGGTAACCGACGCTGACGGCGTCAACGACGAGAACGACTCCACCGACCGCCCCTGGAAGTCCAAGAAGGACAAATCCGACGAGGGTGGGCGCTCCTTTGTCACCGAGCTGGCGATCATCGTCGGCATCGTCCTGATCATCAGCTGGTTGGGTCAGACCTTCGTCTTCCGGCAGTACGTCGTGCCGTCGCAGTCGATGGAGAAGACGCTCATCGGCGGCGCCGGTCCGAACGGCGAAGCGCGCTCGAACGACCGGATCGTCATCGACAAGCTGGTCTACCGTTTCGGGGACCCGCGGCCCGGCGACGTGATCGTGTTCAAGGCCCCCAGCGATGACTGGGACGGCGGCGTGCCGCTGCGCGACGGCTCGACTTTCCGCGGCAAGGTCATGAACGTCCTGTCCTGGTTCGGCTACGCCCCGCCCAACGAGTACAGCCTCGTCAAGCGCGTCATCGCGACCGGCGGGCAGAGCGTCGAATGCCGAAACGAGGGTGACGGCGCCGGGTTCAAGGTCGACGGCAAGCCGCTCACCGAGCCGTACATCGACAAGGGCAGCCAGATCGACGACCGGCCCTGCTTCGGCGAGGACTTCGGCCCGGTGAAGGTGCCCGACGGCAACGTGTGGGTCATGGGCGACAACCGCTCGCAGTCGGCCGACTCGCGCTTCCACATGACCGACCAATTCCACGGCACCGTTCCGCGCGGCGATATCCGCGGCAAGGTGCGCTTCAAGATGTGGCCGATCAAGCGGATCGGCGGCGTCGGGTCGGTGAACCCGCAGAAGTAGCCCCACCGATGTCTGCCTCCCTGCGCTGGCCCCCGCGCCCGCCGGTCCGGCGGGCAGCGTCACTGCGCACCTACGAGTTCGCGCTGCACAACAGCGGCCTCGGCCCGGTGGCGGGCGTCGACGAGGCCGGTCGCGGTGCGTGCGCCGGGCCGCTCGTGGTCGCGGCGTGTGTACTCAAACCGAATCAGCTGCGGTCGTTGGCGGAGTTGAACGACTCGAAGAAGGTCGCCCCACCGCTGCGGCGGCGGCTCTACACCGCGATCCGCAAGTACGCCCAGGCGTACTCCGTGGTCGTGATCGAGGCCGCCGAGATCGATCGGATCGGGATCCACGTCGCCAACATCGAGGGGATGCGACGGGCCGTCGCCGCGCTGGATCCGTCGCCCGGTTATGTGCTGTCCGACGGGTTCGTCGTCCCCGGCCTGCCGGTGCCGTCGTTGCCGATCATCGCCGGCGACGCCAACGCCGCGTGCATCGCGGCGGCCAGCATCCTGGCGAAGGTGACCCGCGACGACATCATGGCGGGCCTCGACGAGGAACTGCCCGGCTACGAGTTCGCGGTGCACAAGGGGTACTCGACGAGCCTGCACATGTCGCGGATCGCCGAGCTCGGACCGTCGCCGCAACACCGCATGTCCTATCGCAACGTGGCGGCCCACGCGCCGGGAGATACCCTGAACCCATGAGTGCCGAAGATCTCGAGAAGTACGAAGCCGAGATGGAGCTGTCCCTGTACCGCGAGTACAAGGACATCGTCGGCCAGTTCACCTATGCGGTCGAGACCGACCGCCGCTTCTACCTCGCCAACAACGTCGAGCTCGCACCGCGCAACGCCGACGGCGAGGTCTACTTCGAACTGCGCCTCACCGACGCCTGGGTGTGGGACCTCTACCGTCCCGCCCGCTTCGTCAAGCAGGTCCGCGTCATCACCTTCAAGGACGTCAACGTCGAGGAACTCGAGCAGCCCGAGCTGCGCCTGCCCGAGTAGGCCGGGTGCAGCCATGACCATGACCACCGTCTACCTTTGCCGACACGGCGAGACGGCTCTCAATGCCGATGGCCGCTTGCGCGGGTTGGCTGATCCGGATCTCAACGAGACCGGGCTGGGGCAGGCCGTGGCACTGGGCAGGGCGTTGGCCGGCAGCGGAGCCGGGTTCGTCGTGTCGAGCCCGTTGGCACGCGCCAGGCAGACCGCCGCCGCGATCGCGGAGCCTCTGGGCGTGATCGCGGAAGTCGACGAGGGTTTCAACGACCGCGACTACGGCGAGTGGACCGGGCAGGTCAAGGCCGAGGTCGTCGCCCGGTTCGGATCCGTCGACGCGGCGCCGGGAGTGGAACCCACACCCGATGTCATCGCGCGGGCCCGCCCGACGCTGGAGCGGTGGGCCGACCGCGGCGAACAGGCGGACTGCGCGGTCGCCGTGGTCACCCACGACGCCGTGATCCGACCTCTCCTCGTCGACTTCGGGGTGGCCGAGGATCAGCTCGACGTGCGGACCGCCTCGTACCAGATCCTCGACCGCGTCGACGGCGAATGGACCGTGCGGGAGCTGGACATCCTCCCGGACGCACGGGACTGATCCACAGTTCGCCGTCGTCCACAGGGGGCGGCGACGAAGGGGCGTCGCCGGGCCGGAGCGTGGCCGTCCGCGCGCACGATGAGCGCATGGCGGACACACGACAACGGCTCGGAGCGCTCGGCGAGGACATCGCCGCCGACTATCTGCGGACTCTCGGCTGGCACGTCTGTGCGCGCAATTGGCGCACGCGGTACGGCGAGGTCGACATCATCGCGCGGGAGCCCACCACCGCCGCCGACAACCTGGTAATCGTCGAGGTGAAGACGCGGCGCGACGGCCGGATGTACGACGACCCGGTTGCCGCCGTGACGCCCGACAAGGTCGCGCGCATGTTCAACGTCGGGTGGATGTGGGTCGAGGAGCAGCGCGAGGCGGGGGATTTGCCGTACTTCGCCGCGCTGCGGTTGGACGTGATCGCCATCCGGCTGGACGGGCCAAACGGTGCTCCGGTCCTGCGGCACCACCGCGGACTGGGGGACTAGCCGTGGCTTTCGGTCGTGCCTACTCCGTCGGGCTCAACGCGTTCACCGCGCGGGTGGTCGAGGTCCAGGCCAACACCAGTCGGGGCAATCCGGGCTTCTCCATCACCGGCCTGGCCGACACGGCGCTGCACGAAGCCCGCGATCGTGTCCGGCCGGCGGTGGTCAACTCGGGCAAGAAGTTTCCCGACCTGAAGGTCGTCGTCGCGCTGGCGCCCGCGAATATGCCGAAGTCGGGGCCCGGCTACGACCTGGCCATGGCCGTCAGCATCGGCCTGGCGATGGGTGAACTGTCGCAGGTCCATATCGCCTCAACCGTGTTCCTCGGCGAGTTGGGCCTCGACGGGGCGCTGCGCCCGGTGCGCGGGGTGTTGCCCTGCCTCATCGCCGCGCGCCGGGCCGGCTTCGCGGGGGCGGTGGTGCCGATGGCCAATACCGCAGAGGCCGCACTGGTCTCCGACCTGGAGATCCACGGCGCCCACACCTTCGACGAGGTGTGCCGGTGGTTGAACGGCGAGCTGGCGCTGGACGTGGCGCCGCCACTCGTCGACGAGTCGCCCGCCCTCGTCCCCGACATGGCCGACGTCGTCGGGCAGGCGCAGGCGCGCAAGGCCCTCGAGATCGCCGCCGCGGGCATGCACCACGTGCTGATGACCGGTCCGCCGGGTATCGGCAAGACGATGTTGGCCAGGCGGCTGCCCGGGATCCTGCCGCCGCTCGGCGACGACGACGCGCTCGAGGTGACCGCCGTGCACTCGATCGCCGGCCTCCTGCCCAGCGGCCGACCGCTCATCGCCGAACCGCCGTTCATCGCACCGCACCACTCGGTGTCGGTGACCGCGCTCCTCGGTGGCGGCACCGGCATCGCCGGGCCGGGGGCGGTGTCGCTCGCGCATCGCGGGGTCCTGTTCCTCGACGAATGTGCGGAAATGGGCGCCAAGGCCCTCGATGCGCTGCGCCAACCGCTGGAGGAGGGCGAGGTCCGGGTGTCGCGGCGCGACGGCGTCGCCGTCTATCCGGCGCGGATCCAGCTCGTCCTCGCGGCCAACCCCTGCCCGTGCGCGCCGGCCCACGACGTCGACTGCGTCTGTTCGGCCATCGCGCGCCGCCGCTACCTGGGCAAACTGTCCGGGCCGCTGATGGACCGCATCGACATCAGGGTGCGCATGAACCCGCCGGGCAACACGGCGCTGCTCACCGAATCGGGCGAGCCGAGCGAGACGGTGCGGGCCCGCGTCGAGACGGCGCGCCGTGCCGCGGCTCAACGGTGGGCCGCACACGGTTGGCGGACGAACGCCGAGGTGCCCGGCGTCGCACTGCGCGGGGAGTATCGGCTGGCGCCGGCGGCGATGCGGCCGGTCGAGCTGTTCCTGCGCGATGGACGCGTGACCGCGCGCGGTGCGGACCGTGCGCTGCGACTGGCCTGGACCATGGGCGACCTGCGCGGCGCGGACTGGCCGGGCGAGGACGACGTCGCCCAGGCGCTGCTGTACCGGGATCGGGGCGGACTCGCGTGAGCGGGTCGGACGAGGTGACCCGGCGGGCCTGGGCCTACCTGTCCCGCGTCGCCGAACCGCCGCACACGGCGCTGCGCGAATTCGTCGAGGCGGAAGGTCCGGTCGATGCGGCCGCCGCCATCAGATCGCGAAACGTGCCCGCGGGGTACGCCGGGCTGTCGAGTGCGACGCAGGCGCGGGCACGCGTCGACCGCGGTGCCGAGGACCTCGAGGCGGCGGCCGCCATTGGTGCGCGCCTGGTCACGCCCGACGACGACGACGAGTGGCCCGGGTGGCAACTGTGGGGACTGCGCGCCGCCGACACCGTCGAGCGGGGCGGGCCGCCGCTGGCGCTGTGGGTGCGGGGCACCAGGTGCCTCGCCGACGAGGTACGGGCCGGTATCGGTGTGGTCGGCGCGCGCGGGTCGACCTCGTACGGCGAGCATGTGACCGGGCAGCTCGTCGGTGGCGTCGTCGAGCACGGGTGGTCGGTGATCTCTGGCGGCGCTTTCGGCATCGACGGGACCGCGCATCGGGCGGCGCTCGGCTCCGGTGGCAGCACCATCGCGGTGATGGCATGCGGCATCGACGTTGACTATCCGGCGTCGCACACGGCGCTGTTCACCGCCATCGCGCGCGACGGTCTGATCGTGACCGAGTACCCGCCCGGCACGACGGCGGCTCGGCACCGCTTCCTCACCCGCAACCGCCTCGTCGCGGCGCTGGCGACAGCGGTGGTCGTCGTCGAGGCCGGTCGGCGCAGCGGGGCGGCGAACACGGCCGCCTGGGCCCGCAAACTCGGGCGACCACTCGGAGCGGTACCCGGGCCCGTCACGTCGGCGATGTCGGTGGGATGCAACCGGATGATCGCCGACGAGCAAGCCGCACTCATCACCGATGCGGCCTCGCTGATCTCGCTGGCCGCGCCCGATGGGGCCGGTGGCCCGAACGGCGGACCGGTGCGGAAGGTTGATGCGCTCTCCGGCGATCGTTCGCGCGTCTACGAAGCGATTCCCGGCAGCGGTGCGCTCGCCGTCGAGGAGTTGGTCCTGCGCGCCGGGATCGACAGCGGCCGGGTGCTGGCCGCGCTGGCGATGTTGGAGGTCGACGGCTTCATCGTGGCGGCGGGCGAGGGGTGGTCGTTGAACCGTGGTTGACTCCGATCGTCGGACGCTGCCTATACCAAATCCTGGTAACTTGGCTTACATGGCCCAGAACACGTCGATCAGCCTGGACGACCACTTCGCCGAGTTCCTCGCGCAACAAGTGGCGTCGGGGCGTTACCGGTCCGCCAGCGAGGTCGTGCGTGCCGGTCTGCGATTGCTGGAGGACCGGGAAACACAGATGTCCGCGCTCCGGCAGGCCCTCGTCGATGGAGAGGCGAGCGGCGCGGCAGAAGACTTCGACTTCGATGCGTTCATCGCGGACAAGAAGAAGGCGTGACGAGTTATCGGCTCACGCCGGCAGCTCAGGATGACCTGTCCTCGATCTGGGACTACACCAGGGACCACTGGGATGTTCATCAAGCCGAGGTCTACGTTTCGGAGATTCGCGCGGCCGTGGAGCGCATCGCCGAGGACCCCGAGCGCGGGCGTACGTGTGACACCGTTCGCCAGGGCTATCGGCGCTACGCCGTCGGCAGCCATCTCATCTACTACGTCGCGCGAGTCGTCGGCATTGACGTCATCCGCATCCTGCACCAGCGCATGGATCCGACGAGGCACCTGTGAGATCAGCGCTCGCGCATCGCGATGGTCTTAGGTCCGTCGTCGGTCCCGAAGTACCACGCGGTGCCCCTTCGGCGGCGGTGGCAGGGTGCCGTGGGCCAAGTCGACCAGAGCCTCACCCAGCAGCGCGATCGGCTCGGTGGCCACGGTCTCCTGCTTCCGCTGGTGGTACCGACTGGCCGACGTCGTCGCGTCGCCGAACACCAGGCGTTTCGCGAGCAGGGCGGTGTCCAGCTCGTCCTGTTCCCGCAACGACGCGACCGAGTCGAGCGCGAGGGTGGTGAACGTCTCGAGCCGATCGTCGACCCATTCCTCGGGAAGGTCGAACACGCTGGTTCCACCCACGATTGCGGTGACCTGCCACGAGTGCAAGCGCTCGGCCCACCACGGATCGTCCTCGAGACGGCGCTCCTGCGCTCCGTCGAGGAAGCCGAACAGCCACACCGCCAGCGCCGCGTCGAGCGCCCAGAACAGGGACTCTCCGCGGAACACCGGGACGGTTCGACTCATGGTGACAGTGTTGCCGGATCAGCGACGATCCGCACGCGGGTTTCGGTCACCACACCGGCCGCCGCCGAGTTAGGCAATCCTGCGTAGGCTGGTGCCGTCAACCTTTGGGAGGGTGCATGGCCAAGCGGCTGAACACGATGCAGGTACTGCGGACCGAGCGGCTCAGCCCGCACTTCGTGCGGGTGTACCTCGGTGGCGACGGATTCGACGACTTCGCCCCGGTACGCGGCCGCGATGACGTGACTGCCGACTGGGACACCGACATGTACGTCAAGATCGTGTTCATGCCGGACGGCTCGGCGGTGCCCGACGGACTCGATCCCGCGGAGCTGCGCGGCGGCACCGGTCAACCGGGGAAACCGGTCCTGCGCACCTATACGGTCCGCAACTACGACCCCGTCGCCAAGGAACTCGCCATCGACTTCGTCGTGCACGGCGATGAGGGCCTGGCGGGCCCGTGGGCCCTGCGCGCACAGGCGGGGGAGACCGTGCGGTTCGTCGGACCCGGCAGCGGCTACCGGCCGGACCCCGACGCGCCGTGGCACCTGTTCGCGTGCGACGAGGCCGGTCTGCCCGCCGTCGCCGCGGCCATCGAAGCACTGCCCGCCGACGCGCGCGGGCAGGCCTTCATCGAAGTCGCCGATGCCGCCGACGAGCTGCCGATCACGGCGCCGAGCGGTGTCGAGGTCACCTGGATCCATCGCGGCGGCGGTGCAGGCGAGGTGGGCGACGACGTCGCCGGCGACAACGCGCCGCTGATCGCCGCCGTGCGCAACGCGCCGTGGTGGGACGGCGAGCCGCAAGTCTTCATCCACGGCGAGGCGCAGGCCGTCATGCACAACCTGCGGGGCTACATCCGGAAGGAGCGCGGCGTCGGCGCCAAGAACGCGTCGATCTCCGGGTACTGGCGGCGCGGCCGCACGGAGGAGGGCTTCCGCCAGTGGAAGGCCGACCTCCGCAAGGCCGAGGAATCGGCTCAGGCCTAGCCGTCGGCACACATAGCGAACACATAGCCTGCGCTGGGCTGGCACCCATCGGGCCCTCCTAACTTCGTGTGTATCGGGTTGATCGACCCGGTGAACACAGAGTCAAAGGAGTCTCCAATGTCGAAGCCGAAGAAGGCCAAGCACAAGTCCTCGCTCGTCCTGCCGTTCCAGGCAAAGCGGAAGTTCTCGCTGAAGAAGAAGTCCAAGTAACCCTTCCCCCTCTGGGTACTTGTTCCAGGCGCCCCCGGCCGAATGGCCGGGGGCGCCTTGCCGTGTGCGCCCGTCAGGCGCTGGGGAGGTGGATGCGGAACACGGTGTGGCCGGGGCGGCTGCGCAGGTCGATGGATCCGCGGTGGGCCTTGACGACGGCGTCGACGATGGAGAGCCCCAGGCCCGTCCCACCGCCGCTGCGCGCGCGTGAATCCCCGCGCGCGAACCGGGTGAAGACCTCGTTCTGCAGCGCCGGGTCGATACCGGGGCCGTTGTCGGCGACGCTGATGACGGTCTCGCCGTCACCGGGAGAGAGCCCGACGGTCACCAGGGTGCCGTCGGGCGTGTGGACGCGGGCATTGGCAAGCAGATTGACGACCACCTGGTGCAGGCGGGCGGCGTCGCCGGTGACGACGACGGGTTCGCCCGGCAGGTCGAGCTGCCAGCAATGATCCGGCCCGGCGGCGTGGGCGTCACTCACCGCGTCGACGGCCAGCTGGGACATGTCGACCGGTTCCCGCTCGAGCGGTCGCCCGGAATCGAGGCGGGCCAGGAGCAGCAGGTCTTCGACCAGGCGCGTCATCCGCTCGGCCTCCGACTCCACCCGGCCAATCGCATACGCGACCTCGTCGGGCACGTCGGTGCGGTGCCGGTGCGCCAGCTCGGCGTATCCGCGGATCGCCGCCAACGGCGTGCGCAGCTCGTGGCTGGCGTCGGCGACGAACTGTCGCACCCGGGTCTCGCTCGCATGACGCGTCGAGAGCGCCGCACCCATGTGGTCGAGCATCCGATTGAGCGCCGAGTTCATCTGGCCGACCTCGGTGGCCGGGTCGGTGTCGGCCGCGGGGACACGGACCGGCAGCTCGACCTCGCCGCGGTGCAGGGGAAGATCTGCCACCTCGCGGGCGGTGGCGGCGACGCGGGTCAGCGGGGCCAGGGCCCGTCGGGTCACCGCGATGCCGACGGTGGTCGCGGCGGCCAGCGCCGCGGCGGTCACCGCGACCATGATCACGAGCATTCGCCACAAGGTGTGGTTCACCCCGGCCATCGGCAGGCCGACCACGACGGTCGCGCCGTCGCTGTTTCGCGCCGCGGCGAGGCGGTAGTCGCCCTTGCCGTCGATGACCGCGGTCGACGGCGGGCGTCTCGGCGCGATGGCGGCGAGCTGTTTCGTCGCCGCGGCGGTCAACTTCTCGCGCGAGCCGTCGCTGGCCAGCGTGCCGGTACTTGACCGTCCCTCGTCGCGCACGACGGCGGCGACGATGCCGGTGGGCTGACCGGGGGCGTCGAGGAACACCGGGCCGGGGCCGGGCTTCGGGGCGTTGGGCCGACCGCTCTCGGACACCTGCACCGAGCGGTCCACCGCGTCCTGCAGATCGTTGTCGAGTTGGGCGACGAGGGAGTGGCGCAGGGCGATCTCCGTCGTCGACCCGATGCCGATGCACACGAGGGCCAGCACGAGGAGTTGCCCGACGACCAGTCGCGTCCGCAACGACCAGGCGCCCGGGGTGAACACAGCGCTACGTCGCCGGCTTGAGGACATAGCCCGAGCCGCGCAGGGTATGGATCATCGGTTCGCGCCCGGAGTCGATCTTCTTGCGCAGGTAGGAGATGTAGAGCTCGACGATGTTGGACCGTCCGCCGAAGTCGTACTGCCACACGCAGTCGAGGATCTGCCCCTTCGACAGCACCCGCTTGGGGTTGCGCATCAGGTAGCGCAGCAACTCGAACTCGGTGGAGGTCAGGGTGATGGGCTGGCCGTCGCGCGTCACCTCGTGGCTGTCCTCGTCGAGGACCAGGTCGCCGACGGTGATCTGGGTGGATCCGTCGGCGGCGGTGATGCCGGCGCGGCGGAGCAGGGACCGCAGGCGCAGGACCACCTCCTCGATGCTGAACGGCTTGGTCACGTAGTCGTCGCCGCCGGCGGCGAGCCCGGCGATCCGGTCCTCGGTGGAATCCTTGGCGGTCAACATCAGCACCGGCAGGTGCGGGTTCAACCGGCGCAGGCGCTCGAGGACCTCGAGGCCGTCCATGTCCGGCAGCATCAGATCGAGCATCACCGCGTCGGGGCACACGTCCCGGGCGCTCGTGATCGCCGACGATCCGTCGCCCGCCGTGGCGACGGTCCACCCCTCGTAGCGCAGGGCCATGGCGACCATGTCGGCCAGGACGGCTTCGTCGTCGACGACGAGAACGCGGACCGGGGAACCGTCGGGGCGGGTCATGGACTCGCGACTGGGTGCTGACGTCACCCGGCTGAGTATCGACCTCGCGGGTAGGGCGGACCTGCGCTGAACATAGGTGTCACCTGTGGGTTTGGTAAACCGTGTGCAAAGGCGGGAGTTGCGTAACGGTCTGATCGCAACCGGGCGCGCCGGATTGCGATGCGCCGGCCGGCCGCGTGGACTGGTCGGTATGAGTGAGGGCGTTGTCGACGATTTCGCGGCACACCTGCGCTTGGAGAAGGGGCGCAGCGAGCACACCGTGCGGGCCTACACCGGCGACGTGCGCGGTCTGATCACCTTTGCCGGTGCGCGGGGCGTCGCGGTGCGCGACATCGATCTGCCGCTGCTGCGGGCCTGGCTCGCCGAGCAGACCCGTCGCGGCATCGCGCGAACGACGATCGCGCGGCAGGTGTCCAGCGCGAAAACCTTCGGCGCGTGGGCCACCCGCGAAGGCATCCTCCGCGCCGACCCGACCGTCCGCCTGCAGGCGCCCAAGGCGCACCGGGTGCTGCCGCACGTCTTGTCGCCCGACCAGGCCGAGGCCGTCACCGCCGTTCCGATCGCGGGTGGTGATCAGCCGATGGCCGGGGAGCCGTCGCCCATGCAGTTGCGCGACCGGGTGATCCTCGAGCTGCTCTACGCCAGTGGGATCCGCGTCGGGGAATTGTGCGGCCTCGATCTGGCCGACGTCGACGATGCGCGCCAAGTCATCCGCGTCATCGGCAAGGGCAACAAGCAGCGCACCGTCCCGTTCGGACGGCCGGCGGCACAGGCCCTGTCGGAGTGGCTGCGCCGCGGTCGTCCCGAGGTTGCGAACTCCGCGTCGGGGTCGGCGCTGCTCCTCGGCGCCCGCGGCGGCCGCCTGGACCAGCGGATGGCGCGAAGCGTCGTGACCAAGGCCGTCGAAGCCGCCGGTGGTCCGGCGATGGGGCCGCACGGCCTGCGGCACAGTGCTGCTACCCACCTCCTCGAAGGGGGAGCGGACCTGCGCGTCGTGCAAGAACTACTCGGTCACTCGTCCCTCGCGACGACCCAGCTCTACACGCATGTCAGCGTGGAGCGCCTCCGCGCGGTGCACGCCCAGGCACACCCGCGGGCCTAACCGGTACCGTGGTCGCCGTGATCAAGCCGATGATTCGTGCCCTCGTCGCCGCGGCGACGCTGCTCGCCGCTGCCGCCGGAGTCGCTGACGCCGCACCGGTCCCGCCGCTCAACCCGACGGCGGCGGCCGAAGGCCTCGTCGACGTCCGCACGGCCGTGCCCGACGCGATCGTCGACATGCGATATGCGACGTCGGACAACTTCACCCACGTGCGCCTCTACCCGGCGGGCGCTCGCTGCCTCGTGCACAAGTCGATGGCCCCCGGTCTGACGAGGGCGGCGGCCCAGCTGCGCGGCAAGGGGCTGCGCCTGGTGTTCTGGGACTGCTACCGACCCCACGCCGCGCAGGTGAAGATGTGGGAGAAGGTGCCGAACCCGGCGTGGGTCGCCAAGCCCGGAAACCAGGCCACCAGCCACGAGTCGGCCCGCTCGGTCGACGTGACGCTGGCGCACCGCGACGGTCGCCGCCTGGACATGGGCACCGGTTTCGACGACTTCAGCCCGTCCTCGCACGCCAACGCGCCGGGGATCAGCATGGTCGCCCAGCAGAATCGCGCGACGCTGCGCGGAGCCATGGCCGCCGGCGGCCTCAGCCAGTACGAGGGCGAGTGGTGGCACTACGACGGACCCGGCGCCAAGACCCCGCGCCCGCACCTGAAGGCGCCGGTCAACTAGCCGCCGAGTCAGGCCGGACCGGGTACAGGCGCACGCGCAGCGCCCCGATCAGACCGAGTGGATTGCGGTACCCGGCGAGCCGGCCGGGCCCGGTTCGCGCACCCCAGTGCAGGCAGGCGACTGTCGGGCACCCCTCGTGCCCGGCGCGCACCGTTCCGACGACGTCGCCCCGTCGGACCGTCTGCCCCGCCGTGACCGATGCTTCGACCGGTTCGTAGGTCGTCCAGAGGGTCGCGGTGTGGCGGATCGAGACCACCGGCTTGCCGCCGACCTTCCCGGCGAAGGTGACCGTGCCGTCGCCGGCCGCCAGCACCGACTGCCCGTCGGCGGCGGCCAGATCGACCCCGCGGTGTCCCGGCAGCCACCGCTGCGCCGGCGGATCGTAGCCGGTGACGACCCGAGGTTTCGGCCGCAGCGGCCAGTCGTACCGGGCTCCGGCGGCGTCGGCCGTCGGGCCCGCCGCGATGCCCAGGGTCACCGCCGCGGCAATCGTCAGCACCCGCCTCATACCGACTAGGACGCAGGGCGTCGGCGGGCGGTTCCCGACGGGCGGGTGCGAAAAGCGATTTGGTGCCCGCGACCTGCGCCATTAGACTTATCGACGCACTTCGTCTGACTTCGGTCAGAAGATGTGACTTCGCATGCTCGCTACCGATCTTCGCTGGTCGGCGCGGCACGGGCAGTCCCGAGAACTCGGGTCCGTCGTCGTGGCAAGCATCAGGATCACCCGCCAATCCCGGTCGGGCGATGACAACTGCAACAGAATTGGAGTCCCGACGATGGCTGTCGTGACCATGAAACAGCTGCTGGACAGCGGCGCCCACTTCGGGCACCAGACCCGCCGGTGGAACCCGAAGATGAAGCGATTCATCTTCACCGACCGCAACGGCATCTACATCATCGATCTTCAGCAGACGCTGACCTACATCGATCGCGCCTACGAGTTCGTCAAGGAGACGGTCGCCCACGGCGGCACCGTGCTCTTCGTCGGCACCAAGAAGCAGGCGCAGGAATCGATCGCCGAAGAGGCCACCCGCGTCGGCATGCCCTACGTGAACCAGCGCTGGCTGGGCGGCATGCTCACCAACTTCTCGACCGTCCACAAGCGCCTGCAGCGCCTGAAGGAGCTCGAGACCATGGAGCAGACCGGTGGCTTCGAGGGCCGCACCAAGAAGGAAATCTTGATGCTGACCCGCGAGAAGAACAAGCTCGAGCGCACGCTCGGCGGTATCCGCGACATGGCCAAGGTGCCCTCGGCGATCTGGGTCGTCGACACCAACAAGGAGCACATCGCCGTCGGTGAGGCCCGCAAGCTGAACATCCCGGTCATCGCGATCCTGGACACCAACTGCGACCCCGACCTCGTCGACTACCCGATCCCGGGCAACGACGACGCCATCCGCAGCGCGGCCCTGCTGACCCGCGTGGTCGCCTCCGCCGTCGCCGAGGGTGTGCAGGCGCGCGCCGGCCAGAGTGCCGGCGACGACAAGCCGGACGCCGGCGTCGGCGCCGGTGAGCCGCTCGCCGAGTGGGAGAAGGATCTCCTCGAGGGCAAGGATGCCGCTTCGGCCGACGAGGCCAAGGCCGCCGACGCGAAGGCCACCGAGGCCCCCGCCGCCGGCGACGAGGCACCGGCCGCCAAGTAGCGGTCACCCCACCAACCAGCCAATCCGAAAAAGGAGGCTCGCCACCCATGGCGAACTACACCGCAGCCGACGTCAAGCGGCTCCGCGAGGTCACCGGCTCGGGCATGCTCGACTGCAAGAATGCCCTGGCCAACAACGACGGCGACTTTGACAAGGCCGTCGAGGAACTGCGCATCAAGGGCGCCAAGGACGTGGGCAAGCGCGCTGAGCGCTCCACGGCCGAGGGCCTGGTCGCGGCTCGTGACGGCGCGATGATCGAGCTCAACTCCGAGACCGACTTCGTCGCCAAGAACGACGAGTTCCAGAAGCTCGCCGACCAGATCCTGGACTCGGCCATCGCGGCCAAGACCAGCGATGTCGAGGAGCTCAAGGCCGCCAAGCTGGGCGACGGCACCGTCGCCGACGCCATCGCGGCCCTGTCGGCCAAGATCGGCGAGAAGCTCGAGCTGCGCCGCGTCGTCTACTACGACGGCCCGGTCGCGGTCTACCTGCACAAGCGCGCATCGGACCTGCCCCCGGGCGTCGGCGTGCTCGTGTCCTACGAGGGTGACGGCGATGCGGCTGCCGAGGCGGCCCGCAACGCCGCCCAGCAGGTCGCCGCGCTCAAGGCGTCCTACGCCTCCGAGGCCGACGTCCCCGAGGACGTGAAGGCCAACGAGCGCCGCATCGCCGAGGAGACCGCGAAGGAGGAGGGCAAGCCCGAGGCCGCTCTCCCGAAGATCGTCGAGGGTCGTCTCAAGGGCTTCCTCAAGGACGCGGTTCTGGTGAACCAGCCGTTCGTGAAGGACAGCAAGAAGACCGTCGGCGCGGTTCTCTCCGACGCCGGCGCGTCGGTGAAGGGCTTCACCCGCTTCGAGGTGGGCCAGTCCTAACCGACTGCGCCGTATCAACCGCGCGAGCCCCGCTTCCCGTCCGGCAGGTCGGGGGCGGGGCTTCGTCGTGTTGCGCCTAAGATGAGACGAGTGCGCGCGCCCGGTCGGCCGCGCGGGGGAAGCGAGCGAGGAGTCACATGACGTCGTCGGGAGACAGCACTGCTCGGCACGGATACCAGCGGGTCCTGCTGAAGCTCGGCGGCGAGATGTTCGGCGGCGGGGAAGTGGGCCTGGATCCCGACGTCGTCGCCGCGGTGGCCGATCAGATCGCCGAAGTCGTCCGCGACGGGGCGCAGGTCGCCGTCGTGATCGGCGGTGGCAACTTCTTCCGCGGCGCCGAGCTGCAGCAGCGCGGCCTGGACCGCGCCCGCTCGGACTACATGGGCATGCTCGGCACGGTGATGAACTGCCTCGCCCTGCAGGACTTCCTGGAGAAGCGCGGCGTGACCACCCGTGTGCAGACCGCCATCACGATGGGCCAGGTCGCCGAGCCGTATCTGCCGCTGCGCGCGGTGCGCCACCTCGAGAAGGGGCGCGTGGTCATCTTCGGCGCCGGCATGGGCATGCCCTACTTCTCCACCGACACCACCGCCGCCCAGCGCGCCCTGGAGATCAAGGCGGAGGTCGTGCTGATGGCCAAGGCCGTCGACGGCGTCTACACCGCGGACCCGCGCGAGGACCCCGACGCCACGATGTTCACCGAGATCAGCCACCGCGAGGTGCTGGAGAAGGGGCTGAAGGTCGCCGATGCGACCGCGTTCAGCCTCTGTATGGACAACAAGATGCCCATGTTGGTGTTCAATCTGTTGACCGAGGGCAACATCGCGCGCGCCATCGCCGGCGAGCGCATCGGCACCCTCGTCACGACCTAGGAGAACGTAGATACCGATGATTGACGACGCGCTGCTCGACGCCGAGGAAAAGATGGAGAAGGCGGTCGCCCGGGCGAAGGACGACATGGGCTCGATCCGCACCGGACGCGCCAACCCGTCGATGTTCAACCGGATCGTCATCGACTACTACGGCTCGCCGACGCCGGTGACCCAGGTCGCCAGCATCACCACGCCCGAGGCGCGGCTCGTCGTCATCAAGCCGTACGAGACGTCGACCCTGGGCGACATCGAGACGGCCATCCGCAACTCGGACCTGGGCGTCAACCCGACCAACGACGGCAACCTGATCCGTGTTTCGGTGCCGCAACTCACCGAGGACCGTCGCAAGGAACTGGTCAAGCAGGCCAAGGCCAAGGGCGAGGACGCCAAGGTGGCCATCCGCAACGTGCGCCGCAAGGCCGCCGAAGAGCTCAAGCGGATCCAGAAGGACGGCGAGGCCGGCGAGGACGAGGTCGTGCGCGCCGAGAAGGACCTGGACAAGACGACCGCAGGCTATGTCGCGCAGGTCGACGAGATCGTCAAGCACAAGGAAGGCGAGCTGCTCGAAGTCTGAGCCCACCCCGCTATGACACCGCCTCCCGCCGCCCCGGCCGACGCTCCGAAGAAGTCGAAAGCCGGCCGCAACCTGCCCGCAGCGATCGCCGTGGCCGTCGTCCTGGCCGCCCTGATCATCGCGGTGCTGCTATTCGCGCCGAAGTGGTGGTACCTGGTGGTCGGCGTGGCCATGGTCGTGGCGTCGTGGGAGGTCATCAAGCGGCTGCGCGAGGGCGGCTTCGCCGTTCCGGTCATTCCGCTGCTCGTAGGCACCGCCGCCATCATCGCCTCGTCTTGGCAGTGGGGGACCTCGGGAGTCCTCGTCGCCCTCGTCGCGACCGTCCTGGTCACCATGGTGTGGCGCCTGCTCAGCCAGGGGCTCAACGCAGCACCGGTCAACTTCCTGCCCGACCTCGCCGCGTCGGTGCTGGTCCTGTTGTGGATCCCGGTGCTCGCGTCGTTCGGTGCCGCGATGGTGCTGCAGGACCACGGTTCGCAGCGCGTCTTCACCCTGATGATCGTCGTGGCCTGCTCCGATATCGGCGGTTACGCCGCGGGCGTCCTGTTCGGCAAGCATCCGATGGTGCCCGCGATCAGCCCGAAGAAGTCGTGGGAGGGCCTGGCCGGGTCGCTGACCTTCGGGATCATCGGCGGCATTTGCTGCGTGGTCTTCCTGCTCGACAATCGCTGGTGGGTCGGCGCGATCCTGGGTGCGGTGCTCGTCGTCTGCGCGACGCTGGGCGACCTCGTGGAGTCGCAGGTCAAGCGCGACCTGGAGATCAAAGACATGGGCAGTCTGCTGCCCGGCCACGGCGGCATCATGGACCGCCTGGACTCGCTGCTGCCCTCGGCGTTCATCGTCTGGGCCGTGCTCACCGCGCTCCTCTGAGCGACCGTTTGAGCGGCTAACCGGGCACGACGACCGCGCGCTCGGGGCCGGGCGCGGTCCACGCTTCGCCGACCCGGTCGAGCGGGAACGCGCGGTAGGGCACCTCGACCGTGCCGTCGGCGATGCGGTCGATGAACTCGCCGATCGCGGGAATCAGGTCCGCCGGGTCGACGCTGCCCAACCCGCTGCCGCTCAGGGTGTACCGGCGGCTGCGCAACAATGCGCCGGGGACGGCGGCGTCCGCGCCGGCCATCGTGCCGACCTCGATGTGCGATACGTCGGCGTCCTCGGCCAACGGCGCCAGCGCACGGAAGGTTCGCTCGGCGACCGACCCCCACAGGAAGTCGATCACCGTCGTGGGCGCACGGCCGTCGCATGCCTCGCCGATCGTCGCCGAGTCCTCGTCGGTACCGGTGAGCGCGACCGTGCGCACCCGATCGCCGTGGCGTGCAGCCACCGACGACAGGATGTCGGCGTTGCGCCCCACTCCGACGACGTGGTCGGCGCCCATGGCCAGGGCCGCCGCAACGGCGATGCGGCCCGCCATCCCGGTGGCACCCAGGACCAGCACGGTGCCCAGCCCACCGGCGTCGGCGAGACGGTCACGCTGCTTGCCCAGCGGCAGCCACGATGCCAGCCCGGGGTTGCACCCGGCGGCCACGGCGAGGGGGTCAGCGGCGTCGGGGACCGGGATGGCGAGGCCGGCGGGGGCGGCGATGCGCTCGGCCATCGTCCCCCAGCGTGCTGACGGGGTCGCCGTGTAGATCAGCGAGCCGTCGCCGGTGCGCACGACCGCGTCGATGCCCGGGATCAGCGGCCAGGTTCCGTCCGAGCTGTAGTGGTGGCCGCTCGCGCGCGAGCGCACGACGTTGTGGATACCCGCGCCGACCAGTTCGACGAGGTGCTGGCCGTCGCCCGCGACGGGGTCGTCGAAGTCTCCGTAAACGGGTGTCTGGTCCGGTCCGTGGACGATTGCCGCCTTCATGTCGCCTCCTGTTTAACGCTGTTAAATACAACGGCCAGCATCCTCTAACAGTGTTAAGCTGTCAAGGTGGCCGCCAAGCTGACGCGCGAGATGATCGTCGGGGAAGCCTTCGACCTGCTCGACGCCGAGGGGATCGACGGGCTGACCGTGCGCGCCTTGGCGACGCGACTGGGGGTGAAGGCGCCGGCGCTGTACTGGCACGTGTCATCGAAGCAGGAGTTGCTCGACCAGATGGGCACCGAGGTCGCGCGGCGCATCGCCGACCGGGCGCTGGCCGAGCCGTTCCCCGATACTTTCGAGGCGGCGCTGCGGAACTATGCGTTGGTGATGCGGGAGGAGTACTTGGCCCACCGCGACGGCGCGCGAACGTTCTCCGGCACCAGGCTCGTC
The DNA here is from genome assembly GCF_047602025.1 of Gordonia sp. (in: high G+C Gram-positive bacteria). Classification (GTDB taxonomy): domain Bacteria; phylum Actinomycetota; class Actinomycetes; order Mycobacteriales; family Mycobacteriaceae; genus Gordonia. Next base: position 1,228,537 of record NZ_JASGII010000001.1, read on the forward strand.
GACGCCGAAGTCCTGCGCCGCCAGGAGTCGGCCCTTGCGCACTGGACCGCGGCGGGTGTCTCCCTGGACCGGTTGACGGCCTCCTTCGAGGCCTTGACCGCGTTTGTGGTCGGCTTCGTCATCGAAGAGCAGGAACGCGCCGACGAGACGCGCTACTCGCTCGCCGATCGCGACCGCGCCGTCGGCCCGGACCACCCGCTCACCGTCGCGGTGGGGCACCTCGCCTACCGGCCGCCCGCCGATCGCTTTGCGGCACACCTCGGCGTCCTCGTTCCGGCCCTGGCGCGACCGCGGGATTGAGGATCGGCGGCCGGGCCGTGGGACAATGGACCGCATGACGTCCTTGCCGCTGGTGTTCGACGCGCCCAAGCGCGGCAAGCCGCCGACCCATTTTGCCGACCTCGCGCCGGACGAGGCGGCAGCCGTGGTCGAGAAGCTGGGGTTGCCGAAGTTTCGCGCCAAGCAGTTGGCGAACCACTACTACGCGCGATTGTCGGCCGACGTCGCCGAGATGACGGACCTGCCGGCGAACATCCGGGAGTCGGTCGGCGAGCAGCTGTTCCCGACGCTGATGACGCCGGTGCGAGCCATCGACACCGACGACCACACGACGCGCAAGACGCTCTGGCGGCTGCACGACGGCACGCTGCTCGAAAGCGTGCTCATGCGCTACAGCGACCGCAACACGCTGTGCATCTCGTCGCAGGCCGGCTGCGGCATGGCCTGCCCGTTCTGCGCCACCGGCCAGGGCGGCCTCGACCGCAACCTGTCGACCGCCGAGATCGTCGACCAGGTGCGCGCCGCGGCGCGAACGCTGCGCGACGGCGAGTTCGGCGAGCCGGGCCGCCTGTCGAACGTCGTCTTCATGGGCATGGGGGAGCCGCTGGCCAACTACAAGCGGGTCGTCGACGCCGTTCGCAAGATCACGTCACCGCCACCCGCGGGGTTCGGGATTTCCGCGCGCCACGTCACCGTCTCGACCGTCGGCCTGGCCCCGTCGATCCGTCGCCTCGCCGACGAGGGCCTGGCGGTCACGCTGGCCGTCTCGCTGCACACGCCCGACGACGAGCTGCGCGACACGCTCGTGCCGGTGAACAACCGCTGGTCGGTGGCCGAGGTACTGGAGGCGGCGCGGTACTACGCCGACACGACCGGCCGCCGGGTGTCCATCGAGTACGCCCTGATCCGCGACGTCAACGACCAGCCGTGGCGGGCCGACATGCTCGGCAAGAAGCTGCACGCGGCGCTCGGGTCGCTGGTGCACGTGAACCTGATCCCGCTCAACCCGACGCCGGGATCGGAATGGGACGCCAGCCCCAAGCCGGTGGAGCGGGAGTTCGTCGCCCGCGTGCGAGCGCAGGGGGTGTCGTGCACGGTCCGCGACACGCGCGGGCAGGAGATCGCCGCGGCCTGCGGTCAGTTGGCCGCCGAAGACCGCTGAGAGCGCTAGAAGCTGCTAGGAGCGCTTGTGGCGGCGGGTGCGGGTGCTGTTCCACACCAGCGCGAACGCGAAGACGAGCGCGATCAGAACGAGGTAGATGTCCTCGATCTTGCTCTCGTGGTTGCCGATGGTCATCGCCAGCAGGAACACGACGACGATCCAACCGGTGATGGTCGGGATCATGCCGCCGAACTTGTGCCAGCCGAACCGCGCCGACGGGGCGTCCGCGGGCTCGCGGACCCAGCCGGTGTCAACGCTTGCGTGCTCGACCTCGGTGCTCACCTGACGACTCCTTCAACGGTTCGGACTGCGTTGGCAGTCATCATAACCGGCGTGGAGCCCCGCGCCGTGGATGGGGGAGAATGAGCGTCGTGACCACACGCGTACTCATCCTGGGCTCGACCGGGTCGATCGGCACCCAGGCGCTCGAGGTGATCGCCGAGCACCCCGAGCGGTTTACCGTCGTCGGGCTCGGCGCCGGCGGGGGCAATCCTGCGACGTTGATCACTCAGGCCCGCGACTTCGGCATCGAGCCGCCGGCGATCGCCGTCGCCGACGAGAACGCCGCGCGCGAGGTGTCCGACGCGCTCGGCGGACCGGTGCTGACCGGCGGGGACGCGATGGTGGACCTGATCGACGCGGTGCCCGCCGACATCGTGCTCAACGCGGTCGTCGGGGCGCGGGGGCTGGCGCCGAGCCTGGCCGTGCTCAAGTCCGGCGCCCGACTGGCGCTGGCCAACAAGGAATCGCTGGTCGCCGGCGGCTCGCTCGTGATGGATGCCGCCGCGCCCGGCCAGATCGTGCCCGTCGACTCCGAGCACTCCGCCATCGCCCAGTGCCTGCGCGGCGGCAGCGCCGCCGAGGTCGACCGGCTGGTCCTCACCGCCTCTGGCGGACCGTTCCGCGGGTGGACCGCAGATCAGTTGCGCGGCGTCACCCCGGAGCAGGCCGGCCGGCATCCGACCTGGTCAATGGGCCCGATGATCACCTTGAACTCGGCGACGCTGGTCAACAAGGCGCTCGAGGTTATCGAGGCGCACCTGCTGTTCGACGTCCCCTACGACCGCATCGACGTCACCGTCCATCCGCAATCGATCGTCCACTCGATGGTCACCTTCGTCGACGGCGCGACCATCGCGAAGGCTTCGCCGCCGTCGATGAAACTGCCCATCGCCCTAGCCCTCGGCTGGCCCGACCGGGTGCCCGGCTCGTCGACCGCGTGCGACTTCTCGACCGCGTCGCAGTGGACCTTCGAGCCCGTCGACGACGAGGTGTTCCCGGCGATCCGCGTCGCCCGCGAGGCCGGTGCGGCCGGTGGCAGCCTGACCGCGGTCTACAACGCCGCCAACGAGGTCGCCGCGCAAGCCTTCCTGGACGGGAAGACGCGCTTCGACGCGATCGTGCCGACCATCGCCGAGGTCCTCGCCGCCGCCGACGAGTGGCGTGCCCAGCCAGGTACTGTGGAGGACGTATTCGCCGCTGATCGGTGGGCCCGAGCCCGGGCCGCCGAGATGGTGAGAGCAACGGAGTGAACCAGTGAGTTTTGCCCTCGGGGTGGCGGCCTTCGCGGCCGCCTTGGTGCTGTCGGTGGCCTGGCACGAGTGCGGCCACATGTGGGCCGCGCAGGCCACCGGAATGAAGGTGCGCCGCTTCTTCGTCGGCTTCGGCCCGTCGCTGTGGTCGACCCGCCGCGGCGAGACCGAATACGGCCTGAAAGCCCTGCCGCTGGGCGGCTTCTGCGACATCGCCGGGATGACGCCCTACGACGAGATCGCGCCCGAGGACGAGTCGCGGGCGATGTACAAGCAGAAGGCCTGGAAGCGCCTGGTCGTGCTGTTCGCCGGTCCGATGCAGAACTTCATCCTCGGCTACCTGTTGATCGTCGTCCTCGCGGTCGGCTGGGGCCTGCCGAGCATGAGCTCCGAGCCGACGCCGGCCGTCGTCGCGTCGACGTCCTGTGTCGCGCCGCAGCTCAACGAGAAGATGCAGAACACCGCGCCCTGCGTCGGTGCCGGACCCGCCGCCGAGGCCGGGCTGCGCGCCGGGGACACGATCGTCTCCGCCAACGGCAAGCCCGTTTCCACCGCCGCCGAGTTGAGCCCGATCCTGGCGAAGTCGACCGGCCCGGTCGTCCTCGGCGTCGAACGCGCCGGCCAGCGGCTCACGCTGACCGTCAACCCGACGCCGGTCACCATCACCGGTCCGGGACCCAACGGCACCACGACCACCGAGACCCGCAAGATGGTCGGCCTCAAGTACCCGCCGCCGCCCGCGCCGGTCAAGCACAACCTGCTTTCGGCGATCCCGGCGTCGGCCGCCTTCGCCGGCGACCTGTTGAAGTCTGTGTGGGACGCGCTGGTCTCGCTGCCGACCAAGATCGGCGCGCTGTGGACCGCGGTCACCGGCGGCGAGCGCTCGCCGGACACCCCGATCAGCATGTGGGGCGCCTCCGTCCTCGGCGGCGACGCCGTCGAGAAGGGCGTGTGGGAGGTCTTCCTCCTGCTGCTGATCAGCATCAACTTCTTCCTCGGCGCCTTCAACCTGGTGCCGTTGCTCCCGCTCGACGGCGGACACATGGCCGTCGTCGGCTACGAGAAGCTGCGCGATGCGGTGCGCCGCCGCCTGGGCAAGCCGGCGGCCGGCCCCGTCGACTACATGAAGTTGATGCCGCTGACCTACGCGGTCATCGCCGTGATGGGCGTGTTCATGGTGCTCACGCTCACCGCCGACATCATCAACCCGATCAAGCTGTTCTGAGGACCGCCATGACCGGCTCATCGTCGCCCCAGCCCATCGGCCTCGGCCTGCCCGACGCGCCGCCGCCGGTGCTCGCCCCGCGCCGCAAGACCCGGCAGATCAAGGTCGGCAACGTCGGCGTCGGCAGCGAGTCGCCGATCTCGGTGCAGTCGATGACGACCACCAAGACCCACGACGTGAACGCGACGCTGCAACAGATCGCGCAGCTGACGGCCTCGGGCTGCGACATCGTGCGCGTGGCCTGCCCGCGCCAGGAGGACGCCGACGCGCTGCCGGAGATCGCGCGCAAGGCCAACATCCCGGTGATCGCCGACATCCACTTCCAGCCGAAGTACATCTTCGCGGCCATCGACGCCGGTTGCGCCGCGGTGCGCGTCAACCCGGGCAACATCAAGGAGTTCGACGGCCGGGTGAAGGAGGTCGCGCAGGCGGCATCGGCCGCGGGCATCCCGATCCGCATCGGCGTCAACGCCGGCTCCCTCGACAAGCGGATGATGGAGAAGTACGGCAAGGCCACGCCCGAGGCCCTCGTCGAATCGGCCCTGTGGGAGGCGTCGCTGTTCGAGGAGCACGGCTTCGGCGACATCAAGATCTCCGTCAAGCACAACGACCCGGTCGTGATGGTCGAGGCCTACCGCCAATTGGCCGCGCAGTGCGACTACCCGCTCCACCTCGGCGTCACCGAGGCCGGTCCGGCCTTCCAGGGCACCATCAAGTCCGCGGTGGCCTTCGGCGCGCTGCTGTCGGAGGGGATCGGCGACACCATCCGCGTCTCCCTGTCGGCGCCGCCGGCCGAGGAGATCAAGGTCGGCGACGCGATCCTGCAGTCCCTGAACCTGCGCCCGCGCAAACTCGAGATCGTGTCCTGCCCGTCGTGCGGGCGGGCCCAGGTCGACGTCTACAAGCTCGCCGAAGAGGTGACCGCCGGCCTCGAGGGCATGGAGGTGCCGCTGCGCGTCGCCGTCATGGGCTGCGTCGTCAACGGCCCGGGGGAGGCTCGCGAGGCCGACCTGGGCGTTGCGTCGGGCAACGGCAAGGGGCAGATCTTCGTCAAGGGCGAGGTGATCAAGACCGTGCCCGAGTCCCAAATCGTCGAGACGTTAATCGAGGAAGCGCTGCGGATCGCCGAGGAGACGGGCGACACTGGTAGCGGCGCTCCCGTCGTCACCGTCAGCTGACGACGACGTCGGGGCCGCGCCTGCAACCTGCGGAAAGGGAGTCCGGCCGATGCTGACCACGCGTCGACGATCGCTCGCGGCCAGTGATGCGCCCGCCGTGCGGCGCGCGCTGTCGGTCGACCCGGTCGCCTCCTGCATGGTCGCCGCCCGCGTCGAGGCCTACGGCATCGAGCCGCGCTGGCTCGGCGGGCAACTGTGGTCGGCCGACAACCCCGAGTATTCGCTGTGCTTCGCCGGCGCGAACCTCGTCCCGCTCGCCGGCGACCACGCCGACCTCGACTATTTCGCGCACGCCGCGCTCTCGGCGCCGCGCGAGTGTTCCTCGGTCGTCGGTCCCGCCGATCTCGCGCTGGGGCTGTGGGAACGGCTCGAACCGACGTGGGGGGTGGCGCGCGAGATCCGCCCGGTGCAGCAGTTGATGGCGCTGCGCGGCGCGCCGGCCCTGGCCGCCGACCCGGCGGTGCGCCTGGTGACCCGCGACGACATCGACGCGTACTTCCCGGCGGCGGTGGAGATGTTCACCAGCGAGATCGGGGTCGATCCGTGCGCCTTCGACGGCGGCCGGATGTACCGGCAACGCCTGGTCGGCCTCATCGACGCCAAGCGGGTGTTCGCGCGCTTCGACGGCGGCCGGGTCGTGTTCAAGGCCGAGATCGGCGCGATGTCGTCGGCGGTCGGCCAGATCCAGGGCGTCTGGGTCGATCCGGCGTACCGGGCGACGGGCGTCGGCAAAGCCGGGACCGCGGCGGTCGCGGCGGCGATCCGCGCCTACGGCCGCATCCCCAGCCTGTACGTCAACGACTTCAATGTCGCGGCCCGACGCACCTACATGGCCGTCGGGTTCGAGCAGGTCGGCACGTTCGCGACCGTCCTCATCGACTGAGCGGGGCCCACTCCGACTGAGCGGGCGCGCCCGCGTGGCGTTCCCCAACTTTCACATGCGTCACTCTATTATCACGAGTGATGAACCTTTCGAAGCGCGTCGTCCGTGCCGTCGCCATCGCCTCTGCCGCCGCCGTCGGCCTCTCGTTGAGCTCATGCAGCTCGCCCGAGGACAACCCGCGCCGCGTCGTCGAGCGCTTCATGGCCTCCATCGCCCAGCGCGACGCCCAGGGCGCCGCCGCGCAGACCGACAAGCCGAGCGCCGCGACGAGCGCGATCGCCGATCTGTGGAGCGGGCTCACCGCCGAGCACCTGGACTACACGACCGGCAAGATCCGACTCTCGGTCGACAACGCGCTCACCGACGTCACCTACACCTGGCAGCTGCCCGGCAAGCGCAAGTGGAACTACACCGCGCAGGTCGCGGCGAGCCGCGGCGACAAGGGCTGGTCGGTGCGCTGGATGCCCACCAACCTGCACCCGGAGATCGGCGCCGACCAGAAGCTCAAGTTCCGCGTCATCGAGGCGCCGCGCGCCGAGGTCAACGAGGCCGACGGTACGCGCGTGATGGCGAACGGCACCGTCGTCGGCATCTCGTTCGACGCCAAGGCCGCGCAGGCGGCCGGCGTCGAGCCCGCGGAGGCCGCCGCGTCGGCCGTCGGCGCGCTGCGGCGCTTCGACCCCAAGCTCAACGTGCAGAACATCGTTGAGACGGCCACCGCGTCCGGCAAGCCCTATTCGCTGATCCGGCTCAGCCACCGCGACTTCGACCTGCTGCGCGACCGTCTCGCCATTCCCGGCATCGTGGCCACCGACCAGGCCGAACTGCTGCCCACCGAGCCCGGTTTCGCTCCGGCGCTGCTGTCGCAGGTGCGCAAGGTCGTCGGCGACGAGACGGTCGGCGCACCCGGCTGGCGGGTAGACATCGTCAACCCGAACGGCCTGACCGCCGGCGTACTCACCGACTTCTCGCCGACGCCGTCGCCGGCGGTGACGCTGACCCTCTCGCGAGCCGCGCAGGCCGCCGCGCAGCGCGCGGTCAACGCGTCGGACCGCTTCAAGATCGCCATGGTCGTGATCCAGCCGTCGACCGGGAACATCCTGGCCATCGCGCAGAACAAGCGTGCCGACGCCGATGGCCTGATCGCCACGCACGGCCTCTTCCCGCCCGGCTCGACCTTCAAGATGGTCACCGCCGCCGCGGCAGTCCGCGAAAACCTGGCGCACCCCGACTCGGTCGTGCCGTGCCCCGGTGAGATCACCATCGGCTCGCGCGTGATCCCGAACTACGACAAGTTCGCCCTCGGCGACATCCCGCTGACCGGTGCGTTCGCGCAGTCGTGCAACACGACGTTCGCCCACCTGGCCAGCCAGATGGGGCCGTCGACGCTGGCCAACCAGGCCGCCGCCATGGGCCTCGGCGCCGCCTACGACATCCCCGGCCTGGCCGCCAAGTCCGGGTCGGTGCCGATCGACCCCGACCTGGTGGCGCGCAGTGAAGACGGCTTCGGCCAGGGCCGGGTGCTCGTCTCGCCGTTCGGCCTCGCCCTGGTGGCGGCGACCGTCGCCAACGGCACGCCGCCGGTGCCGACGTTCATCAAGGGCCGTCCGACCAAGGTCTCCGGGCCGCGGCCCGAGGTCGACCCGAAGATCTACAACGAGCTCAAGCCGATGATGCGCGCGGTGGTCACCGAGGGCACCGGCACCGTCGTGAACGGGATGGGACCGATCTTCGCCAAGACCGGTGAGGCCGAGTACGCGGGCGGTTCGCACGCCTGGTTCGCCGGCTTCCGCGGCGATCTGGCCTTCGCGACGCTCATCGTCGGCGGTGGCGATTCGACCCACGCGGTCGGCGTCACCCGCGACTTCTTTGCCTCGCTCCCGGCGGGTTACGGACTCGGCGCACGCCGCTGACGCCCGCCCGGCGCGGCCACTAGAGTGGACGCCATGTCCGTTCGCGCCCCCCTCAAGCCCGGCAAGGTGTCGCCGCGGCGCCCCGTGCCCGACCACATCGACCGCCCGGAGTACGTCGACAAGAAGACGGTCAAGGAGGGCGCCGAGCCCTGGGTGCAGACCCCGGAGATCATCGAGCGGGTGCGCGTCGCAAGCAAGATCGCCGCGAACGCGTTGGCCGCCGCGGGCCGGGCGGTCGAGCCGGGCATCACCACCGACGAGCTCGACGGCATCGTCCACGACTACCTCGTCGCGCACGACGCCTACCCGTCGACGCTGGGCTACAAGGGCTTTCCCAAGTCGTGCTGCACCTCGCTGAACGAGGTCATCTGCCACGGCATCCCGGACTCGACGGTCGTCGCCGACGGCGACATCGTCAACATCGACGTCACCGCCTACATCGACGGCGCCCACGGCGACACCAACGCGACCTTCCTCGCCGGCAATGTCGCCCAGGAGGCCGTCGACCTGGTCGAACGCACCCGCATCGCCACCGAGCGCGCCATCAAGGCGGTCAAACCGGGCCGCGAGCTCAACGTCGTCGGTCGCGTCATCGAGGCCTACGCCAACCGCTTCGGCTACAACGTCGTGCGCGACTTCACCGGTCACGGCATCGGCGAGACCTTTCACAACGGCCTGGTCGTGCTGCACTACGACCAGCCCAGCGTGGACACCGTCCTCGAGCCGGGCATGGTGTTCACCATCGAGCCCATGATCAACCTCGGCGGGCTGCCCTATGAGATCTGGGACGACGGGTGGACCGTGGTCACGCGCGACCGCAAGTGGACCGCGCAGTTCGAGCACACCCTCGTCGTGACCGACGACGGCGCGGAGATCCTCACCCTGCCGGACGAGGATCCGGCCAAGTGAGCGCGGCGCCCAGCCAGATCGCCCTCGGCGACCTCGTCTTCGACGTCGCGGTCGGCGGCCCGGCGGGCGGGGCGCCGGTCCTCCTGCTGCACGGCTTCCCGCACAACAGCGCCAGTTTCGCCGGGGTGCTGCCGCTGCTGCACGACGCGGGGCTGCGCACCATCACCTTCGACCAGCGCGGCTACAGCCCCGGCGCGCGTCCGGCCGACGTCGACGCCTACGTCATCGACAACCTGATGTCCGACGCCCTCGGCGTCCTCGACGAGCTGGGGATCGACAAGTGCTTGCTCGTCGGCCACGACTGGGGTGGCATCATCGGCTGGCAACTGGCGTCGCGGCACCCCGATCGCTTCACCGGGTACGTCGCGGTGAGCACCGGGCACCCGGGTGCGATCTCCGGCGCGCTCGCCGGCGGCGACGACCAGCGGGAGAAGTCGTCGTACATCTCCTTCTTCATCGAAGAGGGCGCCGAGGAGAAGCTCCTGGCCCGCAACGCGGTGCTGTTGCGGCGCACCTGCCCCAAGGAGGCGGCGCTGCAGATGCAGGAGCCGGGTGCGCTCACCGGCGGCCTGAACTGGTACCGGGCCAACTTCACCGGCGACATCGCGGCCAAGATGCCGAGTCGGCGGGTGAGCATCCCGACGACCCTGGTGTGGAGCGACGGCGACACGGCGCTGGGCCGCGAGCAGGCGGAGGCCAGCGCGGGTTTCGTCGACGGCGACTATCGCTTCGTCGAGTTGGCCGGTGTCGACCACTGGGTGCCGGAGAAGGCGCCCGAGGCCCTCGCCGCCGCGATCATCGATCGCGCCGGCGTCTAGCGGGCCTTCTTCGCCGCTGTCTTCTTGGCGGCGGTCTTCTTCGCAGCCTTGGCCGGAGCCGCGGTCTTCCTCGGTGGGGTCGCGGCCGCGGCCTTCTTGGCCGCCGCCGTCGCGACGGGGGGGACGAGTCCGTTCGCCAACCAGGCCTCGACCTCGGCGTACGCCCGCTGCCGCACATCGGGCAGCGAGAGGAACACGTCGTGGCGCGCCCCGGGGACCGGCACCGACGTCAGCCGGCCGCCCAGGCAGCCGGCCCAGCGGGCCATGTGCGTGACGTCGAGGACCGCGTCGGCGCGGTCGGTCCTCGACGAGTAGTTCTTGGCGAAGTACGACCGGTCCGACCGCAGCACCAGCGACGGCACGGCGACGTCGAGACCGGCCTGCAGCAGGGCGTGGCCGTTGCGGATCGCGCGGAGCCAGCCGAACGTGACCGGGAAGCCGCCGAGCGGTTTGAAGTCGAGGTTGTACTTCCACTCGCCGTGGCGGCTCTCGTGGATGCTGTCGCCGTAGGCCGGCGAGAGCTCCTGCGGCAGGACGGTGAACTTGCGCGTCATGCCGACGCCGCGAATCGCCGCGGTGACGGCGGGGGAGCGCAGCGCGGCGCGACCCTGCAGGTCCAGCCACGGGCTGTTGAGGATCAGCCCGCCGATGAGCGCGTGTCGCGACGAGTCCAGGCGGCGCAGCCGATCGACCCAGAGCGGCACGATGAGCCCGCCGGTCGAGTGGGCGCCGACGATGACTTTGCGGTCGCCCGAGCCGTTGATGCCCGACTCCTCGGCGATGATGTCGAGGGCCAGGCCGAGTTCGACGTCGTAGTGGGACAGATCCGACACGTAGTGCGCGGTCTGCCCCTTTCGCCGCGACCGGCCGCACTTGCGCAGGTCCAGGGCGTAGAAGTGATAGCCCTGCGCGATGAAGAAGTCGGCGAGCGGCTCATGGAAGAAGTAGTCGGTGAACCCGTGGATGTAGAGCACCGCGCCCTTCGGCGACCGCGGCGCCTTCGGCGCCTTCACCAGGGTCGCGGCGATCGGCGACTCGCCGTCGGGGTCGGTGCCCAGCTCGAAGACCCGCTGGAGATAGCCGGCGAGTTCGGAGTCGGGCTGCCAATCGGAGGTTTTCGTCACGATTGCCGATCGTAGTCCGCCGCCCGGGGCTTGTCGTTCTTCCCACAAACCGGTCGGCCGGTGGCGACCCGCCTGCCACGATGGGGAACAATGAGCGGGTAACCGCGAGGAATGGAGTTTGCGTGTCGGCATCGGTGGTCAAGACAGACGTCGTGTTGGTGGGAGCGGGCATCATGAGCGCCACGCTCGGCGCCCTGCTGCGCCAGCTGGAACCCGACTGGTCCATCACGCTGTTCGAGACCCTCGACGCGGCCGCCGCGGAGAGCTCGGATCCCTGGAACAACGCCGGCACCGGCCACTCGGCCCTGTGCGAGCTGAACTACACGCCGCTCGGCGCCGACGGCGAGGTCGACATCACCAAGGCGCTGTCGATCAACGAGCAGTTCCAGGTGTCCCGCCAGTTCTGGGCCCACGCGGTCGACAACGGCGTCCTGGACCACCCGAGCGAGTTCATCAACCCGATCCCGCACGTCAGCTTCACCCACGGCGACGGCGGTGTCGACTACCTGCGCAAGCGCTACGACAAGCTGTCGCGCGAGACCCTCTTCGAGGGCATGGAGTTCATCACCGACGCCGGTGAGTTCACCAAGCGCCTGCCGCTGATGGCGGCCGGTCGCGACTTCAGCGACCCGGTCGCGCTCAACTGGTTCGAGCACGGCACCGACGTCGACTTCGGCGCCCTCACCCAGCAGCTGGTGAACTACGTCGGCCAGGGCGCCGACGTGTTCTTCGGCCACAAGGTGACCAACCTGACCAAGCAGTCCGACGGCAGCTGGATCGTCACCGTCCGCAACAACCACACCGGCGAGAAGCGCAAGGTGCAGTCGAACTTCGTGTTCGTCGGCGCCGGCGGCGGTGCCCTGCACCTGCTGCAGCGCTCGGGCATCAAGGAGGCCAAGGGCTTCGGCGGCTTCCCGGTCAGCGGCGAATTCCTGCGCTGCACCAACCCGGAGCTGATCGCCGAGCACGCCGCCAAGGTCTACGGCCAGGCGGCCGTCGGAGCACCGCCGATGTCGGTGCCGCACCTGGACACCCGCGTCATCAACCACCAGCCCGGCCTGCTGTTCGGCCCGTACGCCGGTTGGTCGCCCAAGTTCCTCAAGAACGGCAGCATCACCGATCTGCCGTTCTCGGTGCGCCCGAGCAACCTGCTGCCGATGATGTCGATCGCGCCGCAGGAGTTCGGCCTGCTCAAGTACCTGATCGGCGAACTCGCCGCCAGCCCGGCCGACCGCATCACGACGATGCGCGAATTCGTGCCGGAGGCCCTCGGCTCGGACTGGGAGTCGATCACCGCCGGCCAGCGCGTCCAGGTCATCCGCGGCAGCGGCGCGAAGGGCTCGCTCGAGTTCGGCACGGCCGTCGTGGCCGCCGGCGACGGCACCATCGCCGGTCTGCTGGGTGCTTCGCCCGGCGCGTCGACCGCGGTGCCGGCGATGCTGAACGTCCTCAGCCAGTGCTTCGGCGACCTGTACGAGGGCCCGTGGTCGTCGCGCCTGGCCGAGATGATCCCGTCCTTCGGCAAGACCTTGAACGACGACCCGAAGCTGTTCAAGAAGGTGTGGGACTGGACCTCCAAGAGCCTCGAGCTCACGAAGGCCCCCGCGAACGCCTAGGCCGTCGTGCCCGACACCCCGTCGTCGCCGAGTCCGCTGGAGAGCCTGCGGCCCACGCTGAACACGCTCGCCCGGCAGGGCATGCGGCCGGACAAGGCCCGCGACCTGCTGGAGTCGGTGCTGATCGTCAGCCAGGGACTCGACCTCGACCAGGCGGTGCAGCGCATCGTCGACGTCGCGGCCCGCGTCCTCGACGCCCGCTACGCGGCGCTGGGCGTGCGCTCCTCCGACGGCGGACTGCGCGAGTTCGTCTACACCGGCATCACGCCGGAGGTCCGCGCGACGATGGGCGAGCCGCCGGTCGGCAAGGGCGTGCTCGGGGTCCTGATCAACGACCCGCACGTGCTGCGGATCGCCGACCTCTCGCACCACCCGGAGTCGGTGGGCTTCCCGCCGAACCACCCGCCGATGCGCAGCTTCCTCGGCGCGCCCATCCTCATCCGCGGCGAGGTGTTCGGCAGCATCTACCTGACCGAGAAGCGCACCGCGCCGGCCTTCTCCGCACTCGACGAGGCGCTGATCGGCGTGCTTGCGGTCGCCGCCGGCATCGCCATCGACAACGCCCGCGGCTTCGAGCGGGCGCGCATCCAGCACACCTGGACCGAGATGCTCGCCCGCCGCGGCGCCGAACCGCTCGCCGGGGTCAGCCTGACGGCCAACCTCAACAACATCTGTGCCGACGTCGCCGAGATCACCGGTGCCCGCGCGGTATACCTCTACGAGACCGAGGATTCCGCGGCGACGCTGCGCGCCAACTCGGGGTGGCCCGGGGCGATTGACGCCGTGGCCTTCGGTGCGGCGATCACCGACAGCGCCGAGCAGCGGGTGCTGCCCGACGCCGAGGTCCCCGGGTGGGGCGATCGCGATGGCGGGTGGCTGACGATCGTCCCGCTGGTGCGTGGGCCGTGGGTGTACGGCGCGATCGTGCTGCACCAGGACGACAAGCCGGACTGGGAGGCCGAGGAACGCTCCGGTCTGGCGGGCGTCGCCGAAATCGCGTCGTTGGCGATCGCCTATGCCGAGCGCCGCGAGATGGGGCGCAAGCTCGAGGCCCTCGAGGACCGCCACCGCATCGCGCGCGACCTGCACGACCACGTCATCCAGCGCCTGTTCGCGATGGGCCTGTCGTTGCAGGCCCTCACCGCGCAGGGGGCGCCGAGCGACGCCGCGATGCAGGAGCGGCTCGGGCAGGTGCTCAACGACCTCGACGGCACGATCGCCCAGATCCGCACCTCCATCTTCGACCTGCAGACCGGCGATCCGTCGCACGATGCGACCCTGCGCCGCCGGGTCCTCGCCGTGATCGGCCAGGTGTCCGGCCATGCCGAGGTGACGCCGATGGTGCGCTTCGACGGCCCGGTGGACACGGTCGTCATCCCCGAGCTCGCCAGCCACGTCGACGCCGTGGTCCGCGAGGGCGTGAGCAACGCGCTGCGGCACTCGGGGGCCGACCGCATCGAGGTCCGCGTCGTGGCCGAGCCGCGGGCGGGGGAGTTGACCGTCGAGATAACCGACGACGGCAAGGGCATCACCCCGGGGGTGCGCCGCAGCGGCCTGGAGAACCTGCGCAAGCGGGCCGAGGAGTGGGAGGGCGACTTCGTCGTCGGACCGGGACTCTCGGGCCGCGGCACGCGCCTGCTGTGGCGGGTGCCCCTCGTCGAGGTGAAGAGCGCGGACTGAGCGCTATTTGCCGCGCTGGGAGTTCTTCGTCGCCAGCACGGCGACCTGCGTGCGGCTGGACAGGTCCAGCTTCGCGAGGATCCGCGTGACGTTGTTCTTGATGGTCTTCTCCGCCAGGTGCATCCGCTTGGCGATGATCCGGTTGGTCAGGCCCTCGCCGATCAAGTCGACGATTTCGCGTTCACGCTCGGTGAGCGTGGCAAACGGGTCGTCGGCCGCCGCGCTGCGCCCGCGCAGGCGCTCCATGAGGGCGGCGGTGCTGCGCTGGTCGAGCAGGTTGCCGCCGGCTGCGACGGTGCGCACCGCCGACACCAGGTTCTGGCCGAGGATCTGCTTCAGCACGAAGCCGGACGCGCCCGCCATGACCGCGGCGAGCAACGCGTCGTCGTCGGCGTAGCTGGTCAGCATCAGACAGTGGGTGTCCGGGCAGCGCGAGCGCACCTCGCGGCACAGCTCCACGCCGCTGCCGTCGGGCAGGCGCACGTCCAGAATGGCGACGTCGGGCGGGTTGTTGGTGATCCCGACGAGGGCCTCGGCGACGTTGGCCGCCTCACCGATGACCTCCAGGTCGCCGTCGGTAGCCAGCAGGTCGCGCAGACCGCGCCGGACCAGCTCGTGGTCGTCGACGATGAATACCCGCACCGGTGCTTCGGACATGGGCTAAACGGTACCCCGACAGTCCCGCCGCGGTCGGGACGCATGTCGCGGTGTCGCAAGGACTTTTGACTCATGTATTCGCCTCGCCCGACCGGCAGGGTCTGTGGGTATGACCGCTACAGATGTGATTGCACTGACCGAGAACATGGAGGGCAAGGACCTCCTGACTGAGCTCGAGCCGGTGGCCGCGAAAGAGGTCGACCGCCACATGAAGGCCGCCGTCGACTGGATGCCGCACGACTACGTGCCGTGGGACGAGGGCCGCAACTTCGCCTTCCTCGGCGGCGAGGACTGGGATCCGAGTCAGTCGGAGCTCTCCGAGACGGCCAAGGCCGCGATGATCACCAACCTGCTGACCGAGGACAACCTGCCGTCCTACCACCGCGTCATCGCCGAGAACTTCTCCCTCGACGACGCCTGGGGCTTCTGGGTCGGCCGCTGGACCGCCGAGGAGGCGCGCCACTCGATCGTGATGCGCGACTACCTGGTCGTCACCCGCGGCGTCGACCCGGTCGAGCTGGAGAAGACCCGGTTGGTCCACATGACCGCCGGTTACGACCCGATCGACCATGCCCGCGAGATCCACAAGCTGGAGCCGGCGTTCCACCAGCACACCGCGCTGGAGATGCTGCTGTCGGTGACCTACGTCAGCTTCCAGGAGCTCGCGACGCGCGTCTCGCACCGCAACACCGGCAAGGCGTGCGGCGACCCGATCGCCGACCGCATGCTGCAGCGCGTGGCCGCCGATGAGCACCTGCACATGACCTTCTACCGCAACATCGTCGCCGCGGCGCTCGACGTCGTGCCGGACCTGGCGATGGCCGCGATCTACTCGATCGTGTCCAACTTCGCGATGCCCGGCGCCACCATGCCGAACTTCCGCCGCAACGCGGTGCTGATCGCCAAGGACGGCATCTACGACCTGCCGCAGCACCGCACCGAGGTGCTCGCGCCGGTGCTCAAGAAGTGGCGCATCTTCGAGCGCGACGACTTCGGGCCCACCGGCGAGTACTACCGCGACGAGCTGCAGAAGTTCCTGCTCGACCTCGACGACAAGGTCGTCAAGTTCGAGGACGCCCGCGAGCGCGCCCTGGCCCGTATGCAGGCCAAGGCGGACCGCGACCGGGCGAAGGCGCGGGCGTAGCGATGACCGTCACGGACATGCCCGGCTTTGACACCGCGATCGCCATGGCCGAGGCCGCGGCCTGCGAGAACCCCACGTGGTGGAACGAGGTGCGCAGCCAATCGCACGACGCCGACGGCGGCTACGCCTCGTCGGTGCTGTTGGCCGAGTTCATCCGCAGCCAGGCCCACCGCATGGGCGTCCCGGTCAGCGACATCTGGGCGCGCATCCGCGCGACCGGCGAACTGCCGATCTGAGTCGACGGGGCGGTCGCCGGTAGGCTTGTCGGCTATGGCAGCCGACGAACCCGCCGCGGGTCACTACCTGGCCGGACTGGACCTGGCCGGTCGCCGAGTCGTGGTCGTCGGGGGAGGGTCGGTCGCCCAGCGCAGGCTCCCGAACCTCCTGGCCGCGCAGGCGCGCGTCGTGGTCGTCGCGCTCGATCCGACCCCGGCGGTCGAGTCCAACCCGCGGGTCGAGGTGCTGCGCCGCGCGTACGCCGACGGCGACCTCGAGGGCGCCTGGTACGTCATCGCCTGCACCGATGATCCGGCGGTGAACGCCGCGGTCGCCGCCGAGGCGCAGCGCCGCCGAATCTTCTGCGTCCGCGCCGACGACGCTCGCCTGGGCACCGCAGTCACGCCGGCCAGCGCTCGGCACGACGGCCTGGCCGTCGGCGTGCTGGCCTCCGGCGACCACCGGCGCTCGGCGCAGGTCCGCGACCGCCTCTTGGCCGCGATCGAGCACTCCACGGCGCCGGTCGCCCCGCCCGAGGGTCCGCATGCCGCCGGTGTCGCCCTCGTCGGCGGGGGACCGGGCGACCCCGATCTGATCACCGTCCGCGGTCGGGCGCTGCTCGGTCGGGCCGATGTTGTCGTCGCCGACCGGCTCGCCCCCGCCGAACTCCTCGCCGGCCTGCCCGCCGACGTCGAGGTCATTGACGCGGCGAAGGTCCCCTACGGCCGTGCGATGCGGCAGGAGAGGATCAACGAGATCCTCGTCGACCGCGCGAAGGCCGGAAAATTCGTGGTGCGCCTCAAGGGCGGCGACCCCTACGTCTACGGCCGCGGCTTCGAAGAACTGCAGGCCTGCGTCGACGCGGGCATCCCCGTCACCGTCGTGCCCGGCATCACCAGCGCCATCTCGGCGCCCGCCCTCGCCGGTATCCCGGTCACCCATCGCGGCGTCACGCACGAGGTCGTCGTCGTCTCGGGTCACGTCGCCCCCGACCATCCCGATTCGCTCACCGACTGGGCGGCGCTGGGCAGGCTCACCGGGACCATCGTGTTGATGATGGGCGTCGACCGGCTCGAAGAAGTTCGCCGCCGCCCTGATCGACGGCGGCCGCGACCCGCACACCCCGGTCGCGATGATCGAGAACGCGTCGCTGCCGACGCAGCGGCTGCTGCGGTCGGATCTGGCCAGCGCGGCCGAGGTGGCCGCGCAGCAGGGGCTGATCCCGCCCGCGATCATCGTGATCGGCGCGGTCGCCGGCTTCACCGAGGGCAGTCGCGCCGAGGCGTAGTCGTCAGACGACGTGCAGGATGCCGATCCCGATCAACAGGGCGGCGACCAGGATTCCGGCGCCGCGGACGACCAAGTCCTTGTGTGCGCGGGCGACGTCGAACAGGCGGCGCAGCGGCGAGCCGGGCGCCCAGCGGACCAGTCCCAGGAACAGCGCGGCCAGCGTCGGCAGGCTCAGCGCGACGGTCGCGTAGAGGAACAGCCCGGTGTAGCGCTGGACTGCCGGGATGTCACTGGCCGAGAGCACTGCGAGACCGGCGAAGAACGGCACCGACGTCAACGACTGGATGGCGCCCAGCACCGCCCCGACGACAACGGTCAGCGGCGAGGGGGAGCGCAGCGGCTCCAAGATCCGGTTGATCAGCGGCGAGGAGTCCCCGCCCCGGATGGCCAGGACCAGGGACACCAGACCGGCGAGGATGAGCAGGATACCGAACAGCGCCGACTCGACGATGTGCTTCACGAATTGGCCGAGGCTGTCGAAGGCGAGCAGCACGACCAGGGCGGTGAGGAGCACGCCGAGCCAGTCGCCGAACACCAGCAGCGCGGCCACGCGGGCGTAGCGACCGGCGGCCGCCATCATCGCGAGTGCGACGAGCACTCCGATGAGCAGGACGTTGACCGCGTCGACAAACGCGTAGGTGAGGGCGTGGAGCATTGGCGTGAAGTCTATCCGCCGTCACTCGGTGACCACGACGACGGTCGTGGCGTCGGCGATCTCGACCCGCTGACCCGCGTCGGCGAGGACCGCGGCGACGGTGTTGATGTCGGCGACTTTCCGCCGCGTGGCGACCAGCTCGCGGGCCACCAGGCCCTTGTGGTGCTTGTTGAAGTGGCTGACGACCGACCGGGTGCCGTCGGGCTTTTCGGTCATCACGGTGACGGTCACCGCACCGGGGACCTTGCCCAGGTTCTGGTAGGCGCCCGAGCGCAGGTCGATGAGGAAATCGTCGAGGCCGTCCCAGACTTGCGTCAGCACCGGCTTCCACATCGTGGCCAGCGTCGGTTCGCCGGGCAGCTTGGAACCGGCGGAGAGTCGATAGGCGGGGATCGCGTCGCCCGCGCCGAGCACGCCGAACAGGGCGGACCCGATCAGCAGTCGGTCGCGGGCCTTGGTCCGCGTCGGCCCGGACATGTCGGCGTAGGCGAGGGCGTCGTAGAGGACACCGGTGTACCGCTCGATCGCCGGTCGCGTCGGCGCCTCCCACAACTCGGCGTTGCGCTCGACCTCGGCGACGGCGGTCTTGCCCAGGCCCAGCGCGGTCCGGCTGGCGTCGAGGTCGGCGGAGAGTTCGACGAGGGAATCGACCAGGTGGCGGCGCAGGTCGGTGGCTTCGGGAAACGAGAGGGCGGCGAGGTCGAGGGGCGCCCCGCTGCCGCCGTCCGATTTGGTTTCCGAGGGAGGCAGGATCACGCGCACCCCAGCACCCTACCCAGCGCCGGTGCTCACTAAGCTGGTGCCTCGTGATCACCCGGATGTCGACGCTGTTCCTGCGCACCCTGCGAGACGACCCCGCCGATGCGGAGGTTCCGTCGCACAAGCTGCTGGTCCGCGCCGGCTACATCCGGCGCGAGGCCCCCGGGGTCTACGCCTGGCTGCCGCTGGGCCTGCGCGTGCTGCGCGCCGTCGAAGAGGTCGTGCGCGAGGAGATGAACGCGATCGGCGGTCAAGAGATCCTGCTGCCCGCGCTGCTGCCCCGCGATCCCTACGAGCAGACCGGGCGGTGGACCGAGTACGGCCCCGCGCTGTTCCGCCTGCAGGACCGCAAGGGCGTCGACATGCTGCTCGGCCCCACCCACGAGGAACTCTTCACCCAGCTGGTCAAGGGCGAGTACTCGTCGTACAAGGACCTGCCGGTCACGCTGTACCAGATCCAGACCAAGTACCGCGACGAGGAGCGGCCGCGCGCGGGCATCCTGCGCGGGCGCGAGTTCGTCATGAAGGACTCGTACTCCTTCGACCTCTCCGACGCCGGCCTCGAGGAGTCCTATCGGGCGCACCGCGGTGCCTACCAGAAGATCTTCGACCGTCTCGGCGTCGAGTACGTCATCGTCGCGGCCACCTCGGGCGCGATGGGCGGCAGCGCGTCGGAGGAGTTCCTGGCGACCAGCGAGGTCGGCGAGGACACCTTCGTCCAGTGCGTCGAGTCCGGCTACGCCGCGAACGTCGAAGCCGTCGTCACCCAGCCGGGCACCGAGCGCCCGATCGACGGGCAGCCCGCCGCCGTCGTCCACGACACGGGGGACACCCCCACCATCGAGACGCTCGTCGACTGGGCCAACGGTGCACTCGACCGGGAAGTGACCGCCGCCGACACCCTCAAGAACGTCCTGGTGAAGATTCGCCGTCCGGGCGAGGACTGGCAGATCACCGGCATCGGCGTCCCCGGCGACCGGGAGGTCGATCTCAAGCGCCTCGAGGCCGCGGTGGAGCCGGCCGAGGTCGAACTGCTCGCCGACGCCGACTTCGCCGCCAACCCGGCGCTGGTCCGCGGCTACATCGGCCCGGCCGGCGTCAAGGCCGCCGGCGGCCAGTACCTCGTCGATCCGCGCGTGGTCACCGGCACCGCCTGGATCACCGGCGCCGACGAGAAGGGCAAGCACGTCGTCGACCTCGTCGTCGGCCGCGATTTCACCCCGGACGGCACCATCGAGGCCGCCGAGGTCCGCGACGGCGATCCCGCCCCCGACGGCGCCGGTGAACTGGTGTCGGCCAAGGGCATCGAGATCGGCCACATCTTCCAGTTGGGTCGCAAGTACACCGACGCCTTCGAACTCGACGTGCTGGGCGAGGACGGCAAGCCGGTCCGCGTCACCATGGGCTCCTACGGCATCGGCATTTCGCGCCTGGTCGCCGTGCTGGCCGAGCAGATGCACGACGACAAGGGCCTGCGCTGGCCCCGCGAGATCGCACCCTTCGACGTGCACGTGGTCATCGCGAACAAGGACGAGGCCGCGATCGCCGGCGCCAAGGCCCTGGTCGACGAGTTGGACGGCGCCGGCCTGCAGGTCCTCTTCGACGACCGCAAGGCCTCGCCGGGCGTGAAGTTCAAGGACGCCGAGCTGCTCGGTGTTCCGACGGTGGTCGTCGTGGGCCGCGGCTTCGCCGACGGCACCGTCGAGGTGCGCGACCGCCTGAGCGGCGAGACCACCGAGGTGCCGGTCGACGGCGCCGCGGCGTCGATCACCGCGGCTGTTCGCGGCTGAGCGCGGCTACTTCTCGCGCGGGTCGCCCGGCACGGCGATCGCCGCCGGGGAGATGCCGGCGATGCCGCGCCAATACACCGCGCGCACCGCGGACTCGGTCAGGGCTTCGACGGCCATCGTGCGCAGTTGATCGGTGTCCGCCTGCTCGACGAGTGCCCGATACGCGATCTGCGTCTCCGTCTCGGCGTCGACGGCGGCCCGACCGGCGGACTTGAGGTCGCTCACCTTGTCCGGCAGCCGATACCCGGGCGCGCGCGTCGGCACCTGGCCGCCGCCGGCGGTGAGCGCCTCGGCGACGTCCCGGCGGCGGACGCGGTGGGCCGCGATGTCGTCGGCGACCCGGCTGCGCACGTCATAGCGGGTGAATGCCGTGAGCACCCCGTAGGTGAAGATCGCGGCGTCCTCCGCGCGCACCGCGGCGGCAAGGGAGTCGTTGACGGTCATTTCAGCAATCCCTTGAGGCTGGTGATGGAGGCGGCGACGGACGCGGTGAGCCCGGCCTGGAAACCGGTCGCGGTCACCGCGACCTGCTGGGCGGACTGGGCGTCGGCGTCGAGGGCCGCGATGAACTGGTCGAGCTGCCCGCTCTGCGGTGCGGCCGTGGCCGAACCCGGGGCGGCGGAGCTCGGCGCGGTGGCGTAGGCGGTCGGCGCCGTGCTCGGCTCGGCGATCAGGTGCCGAGACTCCGGGTGCAGGCGGGACACCTCCTCGCGCAGCAGCTTCTCGTGCTCGTCGCGGATCGCCGCGATCTGGTCGAGGACGGCGGCGTGGCGCGGATCGGTCGCCTTCAGTCGGCGCGCCGCGGCGGCAGACGCCTTGGCGGCGCTCGCCAGCGGCACCAGGCGGCCCGCGAGGACCTCCTCGGGCGACGGCGCGCGACTGCAGCCGGACAGCGCCGCGGCGCCCAGGGGCAGGGCGACGGCGGTGGCGGCGGCACCGCGCAGGACGGTTCGACGGGACAACGAAGTCACGACGGCCATGATGCCATCGCCTAGACTCCTGTGGTGCGCGCCCGGGACGTGTCGGCGCGTTGACTTCGAAGGATTGTGGGGGAGCCGTGGCGCCGGATGTGCAGACGGTGACGGCGTTGGCCGCACCGATCGTGGGCGAGACGGGACTCGACCTCGACGATGTGGCGGTGAGCCGCAAGCCGGGCGACGGCGTCTCGGCGATCACCGTCGTCGTCGACGGCGACGACGGCGTCGGCCTCGACCAGCTCACCGACCTCACCCGGGCCTTGACCGCGCGCTTCGACGAGGAGCCGTGGGCGCAGGACTACGCGCTCGACGTCACCTCGCGGGGTGTCGACCGCCCGCTGACCACCGAGCGCCACTGGCGCCGCAACCGGGGGCGCAAGGTCGAGGTGACCGGTGAAAACGGGGAGAAGTTCACCGGCCGAATCGGTAGTCTCGTCGACGACCGCGTGCGCCTGGTCGTCAACCAGAAGGGACGGCTCTCGGTGCGCGAGGTCGGCCTGGCCGACGTGGCGTCGGCGGTGGTCGTCGTCGAATTCGGCGAACCGAGCCCCGCCGAGCTGCGTCTGGCCGACGAGGACTGAACCACCGGGCGCGCCCGGCACAACTGAACATCGCACAAGTGAATAGGAGAACCGCGCAATGAACATCGACATCGCCGCCCTGCGCATGATCGAGGCCGACAAGGGCATCCCGACCGACACCGTGATCACCGCCATCGAAACGGCGCTGCTCACCGCTTACCGGCACACCGACGGCTTCGCGCCGCACGCGCGGATCGACATCAACCGCAAGTCCGGCGAGGTCCGCGTCATGGCGCAGGAGGTCGACGAGGACGGCACTGTGCTCCGCGAGTGGGACGACACCCCCGAGGGCTTCGGTCGAATCGCGGCCACCACCGCCCGCCAGGTCATCCTGCAGCGGTTGCGCGACGCGGAGAACGAGAAGAACTTCGGCGAACTCGTGGCCCACGAGGGCGAGATCGTCGGCGGCGTCGTCCAGCGGCACGTCGGCGCCAACGCCCGCGACCTGGTCCTGGTCGCCATCGGCAGCGAGGCAGACGGCAATGAGGGCGTGATCCCGGCAGCCGAGCAGGTGCCCGGCGAGACCTACGAACACGGCGACCGCATCAAGTGCTACGTCGTCGGCGTCACCCGCGGTTCGCGCGGCCCGCAGATCACGCTGTCGCGCACCCACCCCAACCTGGTGCGCAAGCTGTTCGAGTTGGAGGTCCCCGAGGTTGCCAACAAGTCGGTCGAGATCGTCGCCGTGGCCCGCGAGGCCGGTCACCGGTCGAAGATCGCCGTCCACACCGGCGTGCCGGATCTCAACGCCAAGGGCGCCTGCATCGGCCCGATGGGCCAGCGCGTGCGCAACGTGATGAGCGAGTTGGCGGGGGAGAAGATCGACATCATCGACTACTCCAACGACCCCGCGGTCTTCGTCGCCAACGCCCTCTCGCCGGCCAAGGTGCTGTCGGTGACCGTCGTCGACGAGGCCAACAAGGCGGCCCGCGTCATCGTGCCCGACTACCAACTGTCCCTCGCGATCGGCAAGGAGGGCCAGAACGCCCGACTCGCCGCCCGGTTGACCGGTTGGCGGATCGATATCCGGTCCGACGCCGACCCCGAGGTTCCGGCACCGGCGGGCGGCGGCGCGGAGTAGCACCGCGGGCTGGCGCGGCGGTATGACATTGGCCGAGCCCGCAGGCTAGACTGGCCAAGGCTGCGCGAGACCTCGCCCGTTCCACGGAGAAGACACCATGCACCGTCCGACCAGGATGTGCGTCGGCTGCCGCGGACGAGCTGATCGAGCACAGCTGGTCCGACTGGTCGCGACGAGCGGCCCGGCCGGACCGGTGGTGGTCGTTGACCACCGCAAGACCCTGCCCGGGCGCGGCGCCTGGTTGCATCCGTCGACCGACTGCTTGTCGGAAGCGGTGCGCCGGAGAGCCTTCGCCCCGGCATTGCGGGTCGACGGGCTCACCGTCGATCCAGACGGCCTCGCCGCTTCGCTGCGCGCAGCGGGCGGCGGTGACCAACCGGAAGAACAGGTAGCGCAAGACATGAGCACACCGTGAAGTTCCCACGATGAGCACGTATCGGAGTTAACTGAGGTCGTAGCGGGTGCCCGCTCGACCTCCAAGTGAGGAGAGCAGTGGCAGGCAAGGCCCGCGTGCACGAACTGGCCAAAGAGCTGAACGTGACGAGCAAACAGGTGCTCGAACGTCTCAAAGAGCAGGGCGAGTTCGTCAAGTCCGCGTCGTCGACCGTCGAGGCCCCGGTGGCCCGGCGACTTCGCGAATCATTCCCCAAGCCCGAGTCGGCCCCGGCCGACGAGGCCCCCAAGAAGGCGCCGGCCGAGAAGGCCGCCGCCAAGCCGGCTGCGCCCGCAGCGCCCGCGCCCGCCGAGCCGGCCGCCCCGGCCCCCGAGGCGCCCGCCGCGTCGGCTGCGCCTCCGGCGGCCCGTCCGGCCGTCCCCGGCGCCCCTGCTGGTCCCGGTGGCCCCAAGCCCGGCCCGGCGGCTGCCCCGCGCGCCCCGCGCGTCGGCAACAACCCGTATTCGTCGGCGCCCGCTCCGGCACCGCGCCCGATGGGCCCGCGGCCCGGCGGCGCTCCCGGTCCGGGCGGACCGCGTCCCGGCGGTCCCCGACCCAACCCCGGCGGCATGCCGCCGCGCCCGAACCCCGGTGCCATGCCCACCCGTTCGGCCCGCCCCGACGGCGGCCGTCCCGGTCGTGGTGGTCCCGGTGGTCCCGGCGGCGGTCGTCCCGGTGGCGGCGGCGGTGGTTACCGCGGCGGTCCCGGCGGCGGCGGCGCACCCGGCGGTCCTCCCGGCGGCGGCTTCCGCGGTCGCCCCGGTGGCGGCGGTCGTGGTCGTGGCGGCGGTGCCGCCGGCGCTTTCGGCCGTCCCGGCGGTGCCCCGCGCAAGGGGCGCAAGTCCAAGCGGCAGAAGCGGCAAGAGTACGACTCGATGCAGGCTCCGAGCGTCGGTGGCGTCCGGTTGCCGCACGGCCAGGGCGAGACCATTCGTCTGGCCCGCGGCGCGTCGCTGTCCGACTTCGCCGACAAGATCAACGCCAACCCGGCCTCGCTGGTCCAGGCGCTGTTCAACCTCGGCGAGATGGTCACCGCGACCGAATCGGTCAACGACGAGACGCTGGAGCTGCTCGGCTCGGAGATGAACTACGTCGTCCAGGTCGTCAGCCCGGAGGACGAGGACCGCGAGCTGCTGGAGAGCTTCGACCTCACCTACGGCGAGGACGACGGCGGGGAGGACGACCTCGCGTCGCGGCCCCCGGTGGTCACCGTCATGGGCCACGTCGACCACGGTAAGACCCGACTGCTCGACACGATCCGCGAGGAGAATGTCGGCGAGGGCGAGGCCGGCGGCATCACCCAGCACATCGGTGCCTACCAGGTGAACACCAGCCTCAACGGCGAGGACCGCCTGGTGACCTTCATCGACACCCCGGGCCACGAGGCGTTCACCGCCATGCGTGCCCGCGGTGCGAAGGCCACCGACATCGCGATCCTGGTCGTCGCCGCCGACGACGGCGTCATGCCGCAGACAGTCGAGGCCGTGAACCACGCGCAGGCGGCCGACGTGCCGATCGTCGTCGCGGTCAACAAGATCGACAAGGAGGGCGCGGACCCGTCCAAGATCCGCGGCCAGCTCACCGAGTACGGCCTCGTCCCCGAGGAGTACGGCGGCGAGACCATGTTCGTCGACATCTCGGCCAAGCAGGGCACCAACATCGACGGTTTGCTGGAAGCGGTCCTGCTGACCGCGGACGCATCGCTGGATCTGCGCGCCAACCCGGACATGGACGCCCAGGGCGTCGCGATCGAGGCGCACCTCGACCGTGGTCGCGGCCCGGTCGCCACCGTCCTCATCCAGCGCGGCACGCTGCGCATCGGCGACTCGATCGTCGCCGGCGACGCCTACGGGCGCGTGCGGCGCATGGTCGACGAGCACGGCGAGGACGTCGAAGAGGCGTTCCCGTCGCGACCCGTCCAGGTCATCGGCTTCACGTCGGTGCCGGGTGCGGGTGACAACGTGCTCGTCGTCGAGGAGGACCGCACGGCCCGGCAGATCGCCGACCGCCGCGCGGCCCGCAAGCGCAACGCCCTGGCCGCGCGCAGCCGCAAGCGGATCAGCCTCGAGGACCTGGATTCGGCGCTCAAGGAGACCAG
Organism: Gordonia sp. (in: high G+C Gram-positive bacteria); assembly: GCF_047602025.1. Taxonomy (GTDB): domain Bacteria; phylum Actinomycetota; class Actinomycetes; order Mycobacteriales; family Mycobacteriaceae; genus Gordonia. The sequence goes on from NZ_JASGII010000001.1 coordinate 1,254,537, forward strand.
CCAGCTGAACCTGATCCTCAAGGGCGACAACTCGGGCACCGTGGAGGCGCTCGAAGAGGCGCTGCTCGGCATCGAGATCGACGACGAGGTCTCGCTGCGGGTCATCGACCGCGGCGTCGGCGGCGTCACCGAGACGAACGTCGACCTCGCTGCGGCGTCGGACGCGATCATCATCGGGTTCAATGTCCGCGCCGAGGGCAAGGCGACCGAGCGGGCAAACCGCGAGGGCGTCGAGATCCGCTACTACTCGATCATCTACCAGGCGATCGACGAGATCGAGAGCGCGCTCAAGGGCATGCTCAAGCCGATCTACGAGGAAGTGGAGCTCGGCCACGCCGAGATCCGGGCGATCTTCAAGTCGTCCAAGGTCGGCAACATCGCCGGTTGCATGGTCAGCGACGGCCTGATCAAGCGCAACGCCAAGGCCCGCCTGCTCCGCGACAACGTCGTGGTGGCGGAGAACCTGACGATCTCGTCGCTGCGCCGCGAGAAGGACGACGTCACCGAGGTCCGCGACGGTTTCGAGTGCGGTCTGACGCTGACCTACTCCGACATCAAGGTCGGCGACGTCATCGAGAGCTACGAGTTGCAGGAGAAGGCGCGCGACTAGGGGAGACCCCGGCGCAACCTCCTCCGCGAAAGGCGGCTCAACATGGTGGACCAGGCTCGCGCGGCCCGGCTGGCCAAGCGGATCTCCTCGATCGTCGCCTCAGCGATCGGTTCGGGGGAGATCAAGGATCCGCGGCTCGCGCACGTGACGATCACCGACGCCCGGGTGTCCGGCGATCTGCACGACGCGACGCTGTTCTACACGGTGCTGGGCGAATCGCTCGACGCCGAGCCCGACTACGCGGGTGCCGCGGCGGCGCTGGCCAAGGCCACCGGCCACCTGCGCTCGCTCGTCGGCGCCGGCACCGGGGTGCGGTTCACACCGACTCTCGCCTTCCAACTGGACACGGTGCCCGACGCGGCCCGCCAGATGGAGGAGTTAGTCGCCCGCGCCCGCGCCAACGACGAGCTCGTGGCGCGTCAGCGCGCCGGTGCCAAGCCGGCCGGTGACGCCGACCCGTACCGGGACGACGAATCCCACGGCGGCGAGTCGGACCGGTGACGACGGCCACCGCGGCCGACGTGGCCGCCGCGCTGCGCAGCGCGGATGCGGTCACCATCCTGTGCCACGTCCGGCCCGATCCGGACACGCTCGGCAGCGGGCTGGCCCTCGGTCAGGCGCTCGCCGCACTGGGCATGACCGTCGAGGTCGCCTATCCCGGCGACCTGTCGCTGCCCGCGGCGATGGCGGCGCTGCCCGGGGCCGACCTGCTGGTGCCGGCCGGCGAGGTGGCCGGTCATCCGGTGGCTGTGTCGGTCGACGCCGCGACACTCGGACGACTCGAGGAGCTCGGCGAGGTCTTCGGCCGGGCAGAGCGGCGCATCGTCATCGACCACCACGTGTCCAACTCGGGCTTCGGCACGCTCGACTTCATCGACCCGTCGTCGGACTGCACGGCGTCGCTGGTCCTGCAGATCGTCGACGAACTCGGCGTCGAACTGACCGAGCCCATCGCCACGTGCGTCTACGCGGGCCTGGTCACCGACACCGGGTCCTTCAAGTGGGCGCGGCCGGCGTCCTTCGGCGTCGCCACGCGGCTGCTCGAGGCGGGAGTCGACGGGGCCACCTGGAGCCGCCGACTCCTCGACAGCCACCCGTTCGCGTGGTTCCACGTCGCCAGCGCGGTGCTGGCCGACGCGGAGCTCGTCCAATCCGCCTGCGACGGTGCCGGCCTCGTCTATTCGACGGTCCCGCACGCACTGCTCTCGTCGATGGAGTGGGACGAGTCGGAGGGGCTGATCGACCTGGTGCGGACCGCGGAGGATGCCGAGGTCGCGGCCGTCTTCAAGGAGTCGGAGCCGGGGCGCTGGAATGTCTCGCTGCGCTCCAAGGACACCGTCGACGTCACTGCGATCGCGCGCCACTTCGGCGGTGGCGGACACATCCGGGCGTCGGGCTACAGCATCGAGGGCACGGCCGACGAGGTGACCGCCGCGCTGCTGCGCGCGGTGGGTGCCGACGTGCGCTAGAAGCAGGTCACCTGGTGCGCCGCATAGCCGACCTCGCGTTCTCCGCGCTGATCGTGCTCGTCGCGCCGCCGCTCTACCTCATGCTCGACCTGGCCGTCGTCGGACGGCTCGGTGCGCACGAGCTCGCCGCGCTCGGCGTCGGCACGCTGGTGCTGGCGATCTTGAGCACCCAGTTGACCTTCCTGGCCTACGGCACGACGGCCCGTTCGGCCCGACGCTTCGGGGAGGGCGACCGCGACGGCGCGGTGGCGGAGGGCGTGCAGGCGACGTGGATCACGCTCGCCGTCGGCCTGGTGATCGTCGTGGCGGGCTGCGTTGCAGCCCCGTGGATGATGCGCGCCCTGGTGCCCGACGCCGACGTTGCGGCAGATGCGGCGGACTGGCTGCGCATCGCGATCTTCGGCGTGCCGCTGATCCTGGTGTCGATGGCCGGCAACGGGTGGATGCGCGGCGTGCAGAACACCCGCGCCCCGATCGTCAACGTCGTGGTGGGACTGTCACTGGCCGCGCTGCTGTGCGTGGGACTGGTCCACGGCGTGGGCCCGCTGCCGCGGCTGGGCCTGGCCGGCAGCGCGTGGGCCAACGTCGTCGGCCAGTCGGTCACCGGTGTGCTGTTCCTGGCCGCCCTCGCCCGGGAGACGCGGCGCGCCGGCGTCGGCTGGCGGCCCGACCGCGGGATCATCGGTGCGCAACTGGTCGTGGGCCGCGATCTGATCATCCGGAGCGCGTCGTTCCAACTCTGCTTCGTCTCCGCCGCCGCGGTCGCCGCGCGCCACTCCGTCGCAGCCGTGGCGGCCCACCAGGTGGTGCTGCAGGTGTGGGAGTTCCTCGCGCTGCTGCTCGACTCCCTGGCCATCGCGGCACAGTCGCTCGTCGGAGCCGCGCTCGGCGCGAAGAACAGCGACGAGGCGCGGACCGTCGCGCGGCGGGTCGTCGTGGTGTCGACGGCGGTCGCGGTCGGCATCGCCGGGGTGCTGGCACTGGGGTCGTCGGCGATGCCGCGGATCTTCACCGGCGATACCGCGGTCTTGGGTGCGATCGCGACGCCGTGGTGGTTCCTGGTCGCGATACTGCCGTTCGCCGGGATCGTGTTCGCCCTCGACGGGGTCCTCCTGGGTGCGGGGGACGCCGCCTATCTGCGGACGGCGACGCTGGCTGCCGCGCTCGTCGGATTCCTGCCGCTGATCTGGGCGTCGCACATCTGGGGCTGGGGCCTGGCCGGCATCTGGACCGGGCTCTGCGTGTTTATGCTGGCGCGCCTGGCCGCGGTGTGGTGGCGTTATCGGGGCAACGCCTGGGCGCACCAGGGTGGGCCAGCCTAACCTTGGGCGTCTTAGGGTATCCTCATCGCCATGCTGAAGAAGACGTCCCTCGCCATGGCCTGCGGCGCAGTCGCCGCCGGCGCCGTCCTCGCCGCTCCGGCCGATGCCGCCTCGACTACCCGGGTCATCCTGGCTCCGGGGCAATCGGTCGGTGGCATGAACCTCACGTCGGCCTACGGTTCGATGGCTCAGAACCTGACCTCGCGCGGCTTCCCGACCACCGTCCTCGATCTGGCCGGCACCGACCTGCGCAAGGACGCGCGCATCATTGCCGGTGCCGTCGAGCGCACCCGCCGCGCCCACCCGGGCGACAAGATCGCGCTCGTCGGCCACAGCATCGGCGGCATCAGCACACGCTGGTACCTCAAGCAAATGGGCGGCGCCGCCAAGGTCGCGACGTACGTGGCGATCGGCACCGCGCAGTACGGCTCGCCGGCCTCCTGCACCGCGGACATCGCGAAGGAGAACTGCCCGGGCACCTCGTTCATCAATGCACTGAATGCGGGCGACGACACCCCCGGACCGACCAAGTACTACCGGATCCGCAGCACCCACGAGTACGCCACCGGCGACCTCGACGGCGGGCAGTGCCGCGTGACCCCCGTCCCGATCAACGGCGTGCCGGTAGGCTACGATCACACCGCCGAACCGCTGATCCGCGGGATCTGGGACAAGACCGCGGCATCGTTGCGCGGCCAGTGTCTCGGCCGTTTCGTCGACGCCCCCGAGGGCTCGGTCAGCGCCGCCAACCAGCTGCTGCCCGACGCGCCCGGCTACAAGGCACCGAAGCGGCGCTGATCATGGGGGAGCAGGTATCGCTGGGCGACGTTCAGGAGACCCTGCTCATCCCGCTGTACGGCCGGGCACAGGACGCCCGCCGGCGCACGAGCATCCTGCACGACGAGCGTGCCGCGGAGATGGTCGAGCAGATCGACTACGACTTCGCCAAGCACCGCCGGTCCAACACGGCCGGGTCCGTCCTGCGCGCGTCGATCTTCGACGCGATCGTGACCGACTTCCTCGCCGACCATCCCGATGGCACGGTCGTCGACCTGGGGTGCGGGCTGAGCACCAGGTTCGAGCGGCTCGACAACGGCCGGGTCACCTGGCTCGACGTCGATCTCGACGACGTGATGGCGCTGCGGCGCAAGTTCATCGCCGACGGTGAGCGGTACACCCAGCGCGTCGGGTCGATCCACGAGACCGACTGGTACTCGGCGATCGACCGCGACCGGCCCGTCCTGCTGATCAGTGAGGCGGTGCTCATGTACTTCCCCGAGGACCGGGTGAAGCAGACGCTGCGCTCGATCGCGTCGGCGTTCCCCGGTGCGCTGTTCGCCTTCGACACCGCGGGGCAGGGCATGGTCGACATGCAGGACAAGACGAAGGTGTACGACCAGCTCTCGGCGCGCTTCTACTGGGCGTGTGACGACCCGGCCGAGCTGTCCGACTGCGGGCTGAAGTTGATCGCGTCGTACAACTTCGCGCATCCCCCGGCCGCGGCCCGGCAGACGTGGTCGACGTCGATGCGGCTGTTCACGTCGGCGATGGGTCGTTTCCCGGTCCCGAAGTCCTACCGCTTCAACGTCTTCGAGTGCGTCCCGGAGCCGGCGACGCCGAACTGACCGGCCGCCGCGCTCTGGCAGACTGAGCGTTATGGCAACGCTCTGGGCGATCAGTGATCTGCACGTGGCCCACCGCGGCAACGAGCACATCGTCGACGACATCCACCCCGCAGCCGACGATGACTGGCTGATCGTCGCCGGCGACGTCGCTGAGCGCACCGACGACATCGCCGACGTCTTGCGTCGTCTGGCCGCCCGCTTCGCGACGGTCATCTGGGTGCCGGGCAACCACGAGCTGTATACGACGGCCAAGGACCCGCTGCAGATCCACGGCGTCGCCCGCTACGACTACCTGGTGCAGATGGCCCGCGACCTCGGCGTCATCACGCCCGAGGACATGTACCCGCTGTTCGACCCGGGCGACGGCGGCGATCCGGTGCGCGTGGTGCCGATGTTCCTGCTCTACGACTACACGTTCCGCCCCGAGGGGACGTCGACCGCGCTGCAGGCGCTGGCCCTGGCCCGCGAGCGGAACGTCGTCGCGACCGACGAGTTCCTGCTCTCACCCGAGCCCTACGGCACGCGTGACGCGTGGGGGCGGGCGCGCATGGAGGCGACGCAGCAGCGGCTGGACGCCCTCGACCCGTCGGAGAAGACCATCCTGATCAACCACTGGCCGCTGCGCCGCGAGCCGACCGAGGTGCTCATGTACCCCGAGTTCGCGCTGTGGTGCGGCAGCGAGCTGACCGCCGACTGGCACGTGAAGTACAACGCGGCGTGCTGCGTCTACGGACACCTGCACATTCCGCGGACCACCTACTACGACGGCGTGCGATTCGAAGAGGTGTCGGTCGGCTACCCGCGCGAGTGGAAGCGGCGCGGCCTGCCCGAGCCGCTCATGCGGGCGATCGTGCCCGACGGGACACCCGACGACCTGAATGAACACGGTGCGCGGTTCACCGTGCCCGCCGACTACCAGGAGCGCGCCGAGGCGCTGCGCAAGCGGCTCGAAGAGCGCCGCGCCCGCCTCGAGCAGCGCGCCCGGGACAAGACCCAGGACACGAAAGGACAGTCGTGAGCGATCCGGCACCCGAGATCTCCACGCGCACGATGATCGCGCCGATCCTGCCGTCGGGGGTGGCGTCCGCGGAGGCGTTCGGCGATCCCGAGGGCCTCGCGCCGCTGCCCGCCGAAGAGTCGATGATCGGCCGCGCGGTGGACAAGCGCCGCAAGGAGTTCATCACCGCGCGCACCTGCGCCCGCACCGCGCTCGGCGAGCTGGGCGTCGACCCGGTGCCGATCATGCGCGGCGAGAAAGACATGCCGCTGTGGCCCGACGGCGTCGTCGGCAGCATCACCCACACCAACGGCTACCGCGCCGCGATCGTCGCCTACGCGATGCAGATCCGCTCGCTCGGCATCGACGCCGAGCCGCACGAGCCGTTGCCCGACGGGGTGCTGGACCTGACCAGCATCGCCGAGGAGCGCGACGTGTTGGCGCAGCGCCCCGACGGGCTGCACTGGGACCGACTGCTGTTCTGCGCCAAGGAGACCACCTACAAGGCGTGGTTCCCGCTGACGCACCGCTGGCTCGGCTTCGAGGACGCGCACATCACGTTCGAGCAGCAGGGCGAGCTCGGCGGCGGGGGAGCGCACGGCACCTTCGTCTCCCGGATCCTCATCGACGGGGCGACGCGGGACGGCGGTCCGCCGCTGCTCGAGCTGCCCGGCCGATGGCTGATCGCGCGCGGATTCATCACGACGACGATCGCGCTGCGCTAGATGACGCAGCAGCACGCCCACCTGGAGAACGCGGGCCTGGTCGTCGTCGACAAACCCGCCGGCATCACCAGCCACGACGTGGTCAGCAAGTGCCGCAAGGCGTTCAACACCCGGCGCGTCGGCCACGCCGGCACCCTCGACCCGATGGCCACCGGAGTGTTGATCGTCGGCATCGAGCGCGCCACCAAGCTCATGGGGCTGCTGTCGCTGACGACCAAGTCCTACACGGCGACCATCCGGCTCGGCGTCGCCACGACCACCGACGACGCGGAGGGCGAGGTCACCGCCGCGCTGGCGGCCGACGGGGTGCGCGACGAGGAGATCGCCGCGGCCGTCGCGGTGCTCACCGGCGACATCGAGCAGGTGCCGTCGACGTTCTCCGCGATCAAGGTCGACGGCAAGCGGGCCCACGCCCTGGCCCGCGACGGCGAGGACTTCGAACTCGCCGCGCGCGCGGTCACCGTGTCGCGCTTCGACATCCTCGACACCCGCCGCGCACCCGGCGTCATCGACCTCGACGTCGAAGTCGACTGCTCGTCGGGCACCTACATCCGGGCGCTCGCGCGAGACCTGGGCGCCGCGCTCGGCGTCGGCGGTCACCTCACCGCGCTGCGCCGGACGGCCGTCGGACCGTTCACGCTCTCCCGCGCCCGCACGCTTGCCGAGTTGGAGGCCGACCCGCAGTTGAGCCTGCACATCGACGAGGCCGCCCGCATCGCCTTCCCGCACCGGCAGATCAGCGCCGACGAGGCCGAGGGCATCAGCCAGGGGCGCTGGCTCGACCCGATCGGCATGTCCGGCGTCTACGTCGTCATCGACCCCGACGACCGGCCGATCGCGCTCGTCCGCGAGAAGGGGCGCCGGGCGAGCTCGGTGATGGTGGTGCGCCCGGCGACGCTGCGCTGAGCAGCACTTACTAGGCTGTCCTCATGACTGCTGACGACGCCGCAGGCCGGTCCAAGGATCTCGACGCGCTGCTCGAGCTGCTCGATTTGGAGCAGCGCGACGAAGACGTCTACATCGGCCAGCACCCGGAGCAGAAGACCGCCCGCACTTTCGGCGGTCAGCTCCTCGGCCAGGGGGTCGTCGCGGCGACGCGCTCGCTCACCCGCGGCAACCCGCCGGTGCACGCGCTGCACGCCCACTTCATCCGCGGCGGCGACGTGGCGAAGCCGATGGAGTACCACATCACCCGACTGCGCGACGGCAAGCCGTTCGCCAACCGGCAGGTCACTGCCCGCCAGGACGGCGAGGACATCTTCACGATGCTCGTCGCCTTCCAGGACAACACCAAGGGCCTGGAGCACGCCATCGAGAGCCCGAGCGTCCCCTACCCGGAGGAGCTGCCCGAGCTGGGCGAGCACTTCAAGGGCTACGAGGACCAGATCGCGCTGTTCGTCAACGCGCTGCACCCGATCGACATCCGCTTCGCCAACGACCCCACCTGGAAGGTGCGCGAAGCGGGGGAGAAGCTGCTGAAGAACCGGGTGTGGATGCGCACCGACGGCAAGCTCCCCGACGATCCGATCTGGCACGTCGCGGCGATGTGTTACGCCTCGGACACCACCGTGCTCGACTCGATCATCACCACGCACGGACTGTCGTGGGGGATCGACCGACTCTTCGCCGCGACGGTCAACCACTCGATGTGGTTCCACCGCGAATTCCGCTTCGACGAGTGGTTGTTGTACGCCACCGAGTCGCCCGTCGCGGCCGGTTCGCGCGGCATCGGCTCGGGCCGGTTCTTCACCCGCGACGGCGTCCTGGCGACCTCGGTCGTCCAGGAAGCGTTGATCAAGTATTTCCCGCCCAAGGGTTGATCCGACGATCTGCCGCATCCGACGGTAATCTGATCGGAATTGCCACCACCGCCAAGGAGTAGTCGCAGCGTGGAGCCGCACGACCAGAACGACCCGACCATCCCCGCACCGCCGTCGGTGGTCCCGTCCGTCCCCGGCGGGGCGCCCGAGCCGGGCCAGGGGCCGTCGGTGACGCCTGCGGTCACCGGGACGCCGCAGTTGTGGCTGACCCCCGGCCCGTACCTGCCGCGCCGCGACTGGCAGCAGCGGACGCGCACGCTGATCACCTCGCTCACCGGCGTCGGCGGCGCGCTCTGGCTGCTCGGCGTGATCGCCATCGTGATCACCGGGTTCATCGTCAGCTCCGCGTTGAAGACCTCGACGGTCAAGGGTCACGGCGGGGTGATCGTCCCCTGCAACACCAAGCTGACCCCCGACGCGTCGGCCGAGGAGGGCACCCCGGTGACGGCCTGGTCGGACAAGACCGACAAGGTGTTGACCACCCGGCTGGAAGCGGCCAAGACCGTGCAGGTGCCCGACGCCGACCACCCCGGCAAGACCGTGGCGCGCTGCCACCTGCCGTTCAAGTTCGACAAGCTGCGCCGCGACGCCGTCGGGTACAACGTCCGCATCGGCGACAGCGCTCCGCAGTTCGTCACCACCGCCTCGCTGGTGAAGGGTGCCTACGTGCCGGTCGTGCCGGTCACGGGTGGTGAACGGTGACAACCGGTCGCGACTGGGGCAATGAGCTCCAGGCCTCGATCGTCTGGGTGCTGTGGGTGTCGGCGGTGTGTTTCGTCGCCATGGTCGTGGTCTGTTTCCTGCTGGTGAAGTTCACTAAGTGGGGCCAGCAGTTCTGGCGGGTGGCCGGCAACTTCTTCACCGAGCGCGAGTCGGCACCGCTGACCTGGACGCTCATCATCGTCCTGCTGATCTACTCCATTTTCGCCGTGCGGTTGAACGTGTTGTTCACCTACCAGAGCCTGGACATGTACAACTCGCTGCAAGCAGGATCGGCGATTCTCGATAAGTCGAAGGGCGACGGTCTGTCGCTTGCGGAGCGGATTGAACCTGCACGCACGGCCTTTTGGACGTCGCTCAAGATCTTCGGCGTGCTGGCCACCATTTATATTTTGCGCGGCATGAGTGAGTGGTGGATCGGCGCGGCTTTCGACATCCGCATGCGCGCGTGGCTCACCAGCCACATCAGCCAGGACTGGCTCGGCGAGCGGGCTTTCTACCGGAACCGATTCATCGAGGTCAAGGGCACCAGCGGCGAGACGACCATGGGTCCGGACAACCCCGACCAGCGCATCGAGGAAGACATCGAGAACCTGGTCTATTGGACCCACCAGTTTGTGTTCGGCCGCGGTGGAGGGGCCTCGGGTGTCATCCCCGCGGCTGTCACGATGATCACCTTCACCGGCATGCTGTGGGGCTTGTCCGGGCCGTTGGACATTTTCGGGTACAAGCTAGGCCACGCGATGGTCTTCCTCCTGATGATGTTTATCTTCGTGGCCACGGTCGTCGCTGTCTGGCTCGGCCGCCCATTGATTCGGTTGACCTTCCTCAAATTCCGCCTCAGCGCGAACTTCCGTTTCGGCCTGGTCCGTGTCCGCGAGAACGCCGAGAATATTGCGCTCTACTCCGGTGAGCAGGTCGAGCAGCGCAACCTGATGGCACTGTTCCGCGCCGTGGTGAAGAACTATTGGGCCATCACGTACCGGCAGATCATGTTCAACGGTTGGAACTGGGGTGTCGGCCAGGTGTCGAACATTCTGCCCTGGGTCATCCAGGCCGGCCGGTTCTTCACCGGGCAGGTGACGCTGGGACAGCTCTCCCAGACTGCTGGCGCCTTCGGCAATCTGAGTGACTCGCTCTCCTTCTTCCGAGACATGTACGACGACTTCGCTCGTTGGCGGGCATCGATCATCCGTTTGGACGGCCTGCAGAAGGCGGACAAGGAAGCCCGTGAGCTGCCCGTAATCGCTACTGTCGACGGGCCCGACGAGGTTGTCCTCGAGAAGGTGACTGTGGACAAGCCCAATGGGGAACTACTGATCAAGGATCTGTCGCTGAAGCTGGTCCCAGGCGATGCGCTAGTGGTCAAGGGCGGCTCCGGAACCGGTAAGACGACGCTGTTCCGCGCGTTGTCGGGCCTGTGGCCCTACTGCACGGGGACGTTCATCCGGCCGGGCGGCACCGATACACTGTTTCTGTCTCAAGTGCCGTACCTGCCGCTGACCGACCTGCGCGCCGTGCTCACCTACCCCGCCCCGCCGAGCGGATTCAGCGACGACGAATTGAAGCAGATGCTGGTCGACGTGTCGCTGCCGCACCTGGTCGACCGGCTCGGCGAAGACCAGGATTGGTCCAAGGTTCTTTCGCCCGGCGAGCAGCAGCGCATCGCCTTTGCGCGCGTCCTGTTGTCCAAGCCCAAGGTTGTGTTCCTGGACGAGGCATCCTCGGCGCTCGACGAAGGCTTGGAGTATTCGCTGTACCACCTGGTCCGCACCCGGCTGCCCGAGACGATTCTGCTTTCGATCAGCCACCGGCCGGCGACCGAGCAGCATCACACCAAGGAGTTGGTCCTGCGCGGCAAGGGAGCTTGGGAACTCTCCGACATCCCGGCGAAGGTGTAGGTCATCGAGCTTCTTCGCGCCGGTTACCAATTCTTTACCTGAACCGGTCCCGACCCCGGGCCCACCCGATTACGGTTGCCTCAACTCACTGTTGAAACCGCAAGGGGATGGCCATGGCCGACGAACTGATCACGTACCCGCACGCCTCCGGCAAAGCCATCTCGACGTTGCCCGAGGGCTTCCAGGAGACCATCAAACTGGACCCGGGTCGGGTGGCGCTGCGCACCGTCGGCGGCAAGGTCGAGATCACCTGGAAGCAGTACGGCGAGCGTGTGGAGAAGATTGCCTCCGGCCTCGCCGCACTCGGCGTCAAGCGCGGCGACACCGTCGGCATCATGCTGACCAACCGTCCCGAATTCCACCTCGTCGACACCGCGATTCTGCACCTGGGCGCCACCCCGTTCTCGATCTACAACACCAGCTCGCCCGAGCAGATCGAATACCTCTTCGGCAACGCCGGCAACACCGTCGTCATCACCGAATCGGTGTTCCTGCCGCTGCTCGCCGCGGCCAAGACCGGCGTGCAGACGATCGTCAGCGTCGACGGCGGCACGGGGACCACCTCGCTCGCCGACGTCGAGAAGACGCCGGCGCCGAAGGGATTTGATTTCGAGGCGAGTTGGCGGGCCGTCCAGCCCGGCGACCTTGCGACGCTGATCTACACCTCGGGGACCACCGGTCCGCCGAAGGGCGTCGAGATCACCCACCGCAACATCGTCGCCGAGTTGACCGCGCTGCAGGAGATCGTCGACGTCGGCCTCGACGACCGGCTGCTGTCCTACCTACCGGCCGCGCACATCGCCGACCGCGTCTCCAACCACGCCACGAACATGATCCGCGGCCCGCAGATCACCAGCGAGCCCGACCCGCGCGCGATCGCCGCGGCGCTGCCCGACGTGCGGCCGACGTTCTTCTTCGGTGTGCCCCGGGTCTGGCAGAAGATCAAGGCGGGCATCGAGGCCAAGCTCGCCGAAGAGTCGAGCGGGGTGAAGAGCAAACTCGCCGGTTGGGCCGTCGGCGTCGGCGACCAGGTCGCCGATCTGCGGCTGCAGGGCAAGTCGCCGTCGGGGCTCCTCGGCATCCAGCACGGCCTCGCCGACAAGTTGGTCCTGTCCAAGGTGCGCGCCGGCATCGGCATGGACGCGATGAACGTCGCGGCCTCCGGTGCGGCATCGATCCCGCCCGAGGTGCTCAAGTTCTTCCTCGGCCTGGGCATCCCGGTGCTCGAGGTGTGGGGCATGTCGGAGACCACCGGCGTCTCGACGATGACCGCCGAGGACAATCTGGCGATCGGCACGGTCGGCCGCCCGGTGCGCGGGGTCGAGGTCAAGCTCGGCGACGACGGCGAACTGTTCGTGCGCGGGCCCGTCGTGATGGCCGGCTACCGCAACCAGCCGGACAAGACCGCCGAGACGATCGACGCCGACGGGTGGCTCGCCACCGGCGACGTCGCGCAGATCGCACCCGACGGCAACGTCACCATCGTCGATCGCAAGAAGGAACTGCTGATCAACGAATCGGGCAAGAACCTGGCGCCGACGAACATCGAGAACGCGATCAAGGCCGCCTCGCCGCTGATCGGGCAGATCGTCGCGATCGGCGACGGCAAGCCGTATGTGACGGCCCTCGTCGTCCTCGACCCGGACATCGCCGCGGTGAAGGCGCACCAGCACGGTCTCGACGAGACCGACTTGGCGGCCATCTCCGCCCACCCGGACGTGGTGGCCGAGGTGAAGTCGGCCGTCGAGCAGGGCAACGCCAAACTGTCGCGCGTCGAGCAGATCAAGCGCTTCGTCGTCGTCGACCAGCCGTGGGAGCCCGGCGGCGAGGAACTGACCCCGACGATGAAGCTCCGCCGCAATCCGATCAACACGAAGTACGCGAACGAGATCGTCGCGCTGTACTCCGACCCGGCCGGCAGCGGCGTCGTCGACCTGCGGTAGCCCGGGCTACTTGGCGCGCACCACGACGGCGTTGCCGTCGTGGTCGCCGGTGGTGAACGGCGCGCCGGGGCCGTCGGCGTTGTTCATCGGCACCGTCTCGCCGCGCCGGTAGAAGCCCTTGCCGTCGAGCGCGGCGGCGAGATCGTCGCGCGCGCGGTTGAAGGAGTCGTACACGTGCTGCGGCGGTGCGTGCTTGTAGTCGACGTCCTCGCGGCTCAGCGCGCCCACGAACACCCAGCCGGCGTCGGTCTTGGCCGGCCCGAAGATCCGACCGTGGTTGTTGTCCTCGGGGAACGGGTGGGTGGAAAAGGCGTGGTCCTTGCGCTCGGGCAACTGGCTGTAGAGCTGGCCGTCGATGATGCCCCGGTATCCGGCACTGTGCCCGGTGCGCTCCGGATAGCCCGCCTTGGTCATCGCGTCGACGAGCCGCGCCTTCGCGTCCTCGCCGCTGCGGGCGCCGGCGTCGACGAAGATGACGTTGATCGGCTCGTGGAACGGCTTGCCGTCGCGGGTCATGCCCAGCCAGTTGGCGACCTTGCCGTCGGCGGCGATCATCCACTGGCCGATGCGGCCGATGTCGCGGACGGGGGTCTCGGTCCACGCCTCCTCGACGATCGGTGCGGACACCGCCGCGGTCAGCGACGCCGCGTAGGACGAGTCCTCGGTGGTGGTCGTGCACGCGGTGGTGCCCAGCGCCACGGCGGTGGACAGGATGGCGGCGATGGTCGCGGTGCGGTTCATGACGCGAATCGTAGTCGTCAGGAATCCAGTTCGCGCAGGCAGTAACCGATTGACGCGGGCTTGGTGAACGACCACTTCATGGTGTCGCCGGTGCACACGACATCGGACTCGGCCCGTTCGACGAGGCGGACGACGACGGTGGACTGCGCCGCCCGTGCGTCGCACCCGACCTGCCGGAAGTCGGGGAGCCGGCCCGCCGGGAGCGGGACCTGATAGCAGTGCGACACCGTGAGGTTCGGCGTCAGGCAGAGCTTCTCGCCCGTGCCGTCGAAGTCCAACGACATCCCCTCGAACAGGTAGGAGGAGGTGTCGAGGTCGCAGTCGCCCCGCTGGGACAGGGACTCGGCCACGTAGAAGGTGGCCCGGTCCGAGCCGTCGCAGTCGCTCTTGCGGGCGTCGAACAGTCCGTCGCGCACGGTGAGGCAATCGCCCGCGCTGACGTCGGCGGCGCGGGTGATCGGCGACCCCGCGGGGCCGCACGCGGCGATGAGGCCGAGTGCGGCCGCGCAGGCCGTGACCGTCAGGACGGCGCTGGCGGCGAGCCGCCCGGGCGCCGAGCGATCAGTGGCGAGGTGTTCCTCGCTCACGCCACGACTTCCTTCAGGCAGTAGCCGATCGACTGCGGCTTGTCGAAGGACCACTTGGTCTGCTCCCGGGTGCAGGCGATGTCCGAGCCGGCACGGGTCTCCAGGCGGGCGATCACGGTCGAACCGACCGCGGTCGCGTCACAGTCGACCTTGCGGTAGTCGGCGAGGCGACCGCCGGGAATCGGGATCTGGTAGCAGTTGGCCGCCGAGAAGTTGGGCGTCATGCAGAGTTTGTTGGCGTCCTTGTCGAAGTTGATCGTCGCGGAGTTGCTGCCGCTGCACGATCCGCCCGTCGGAACGGTCTCGGCGGCGTAGAAGGTCAGTTTGCCGTTGGCGCCGCAGTCACTCTTACTGGCGTCGACACTGGTCTTGCCGGTGCCGCCGTCGATGGTCAAACAGTCGCCGGCGGTGATGTCGGAGGCCTTGTGGATCGGCGTCGAGCCGATCGAGACGTGGCAGGCGGTGCCGAAGAGGGCGAGCCCGGCGCAGGCCGCGACGGCGGCGGTACGACGGACGACGGCGGAGGTGTGGTTGGTCATGGCGAATCCTTTGTGCTGTGTCTGAATGGGACACGGCAAGGCTGTCGCCGACGGCTTGGACCCGCCTTGGAAACCGCTTGGCCGGACTACCGCCTACGCGTACGCGGGCACGAACGTGAGGCGTGCTCGCTGCGCCTTGGCGGCCGAGCGGAAGTTGCCGATAGCGCGCTTCATGTGGAAGCCGTTGGTGACGATGACGGCGCCGTCGGCACCCATCCGCTTGAGCATCTTCACGGTGAAGGCGGCGTTCTGCACGGTGCTGCGCGATTTGCCCTCGTTGACCATCTGGTGCGGCGGGATACCGCGCTGGATCAGGCCGACGTTCATGAACTGGGCCTCGGAGACGGGCAGCCACCAGGTCTCGCCGCCGGAGACGATGATCCGGTTGAAGGGGTGGGTGCGACCGAGGGCCGCGGCCTTGCTGAGTCGGCGGTTCAGGATGGCGGGCGTCTGACCGTAGGTGCCCTGCTTGGCGCCGAGCACCACGATGTAGCGGCCGGCGGGGTTCTGCCACAGGAAGGTCCCGGCGCGCCCGAAGGCGTCGTTGCCGGAGCTGCCGAAGTCCATGCTTCCGGAGGAGCCGGGGCCCGCCGGAGCGGCGTGGGCCGAGGTGCCGACCAGGCCGGTGAGCATTGTCGCCACGGCGAGCAGGGCAGCAGAAAACACGAGTCGCAAACGCATGGAGTCGAGTGTAGGGGCCGATCCTGGTGATTCCCTGACCGTGGGCTGGAGGTGTCGATCCTGGAATCGGGGGGATGCGGGATCGAGATGTTGGCGGCTCACCCGAAGGTGAACGAGTAGGCCGTGAGGCCGGGGGACACGGCGATGGTGATGGTCGACTCCTGCGAATCCGGGCTGCTGGCGACGGTGCGGATGTCCGGCGGACCGGAGACGCCGACGGTGCGGTTGCCGCGGTCGCCGGACACGGTGAGCGTCCCCGTGCCCGCGACGTTGAGGTACACCTCGCGCGCCCGGTAGGTGAGGGTGATCGTCGCACCCGGACCGGCGGTGATGGCCTCGTCGGAGACGCTCCAGCTGCCGCCGAGCCGGTACCGGTTCAGCGCGGGTTTCCCGGTGTCGGCGAAGGTGGTCGCCACACCTTCCGTGTACGCCCCGGTGCCGTCGTACATCTGCTGCTTCTCGGCGCCGAGGTAGGCCTCGGGCGTGCGCCGCTTGTCGGTCGGGGTCTGGTCGGGCAGGCTCACCGGATCGGGCAGAGTGACGGAGGGATTGGCGGCGGACAGCAGCGCGCGCACGTAGGACTCGGTGCGGTCGTACTCGCCCTCGCCCAGGGTGACGTGGCGGATGATGCCGGTGGCGTCGACGAGGTACTCGGCCGGCCACGCCACGTTCTGGTACGCCTTCCACGTGCCGTAGTCGTTGTCGATGGCGAGGGGGAAGGTCAGGCCGAGCTTGTCCGCGCCGGCCCGCACATTGGCGACGTCGTGCTCGAAGGCGTATTCGGGGGTGTGCACGCCGACCACGCGTAGGCCGACCGGCTCATACCGCTTCCACCAGCCTTCGAGGTGGGGGAGGGCACGTTGGCAATTGATGCAGGAGTAGGCCCAGAAGTCGACGAGGACGACCTTGCCGCGCAGGTCGGCCATGCTCAGCGGCCCGCCGTCCAACCACTGAGAGATACCGGTGAACTCGGGGGCGCGGCCGCAGTCGGCCAGACCGTCGTCGGTGCCGTTGAAGGCCGCCTCCTGGCAGGTGCGCAGCGAGCCGTTGCCGGCCGCAGCGGGGACGGGGATGCGCGCCTTGAGGGGTTCGGCGAGCGACCTGGTGTAGTCGGGGATGCGGCGCTGGATCGCCCCGGTGACGTCGAAGGTGAGGGCGAGGGCCAGTGCGATCACCGTCGCGCCGGCGATCCCGCGCACCAGACGCTGGTGGCGTTGCAGCGCCTGCACCCGGGTGGTCAGCTTGGTGCCCGCGAGGGCGATCGCCAGGAGGGGCAGGGACACGCCGACGGCGAACGCCAGGGTCAGCAGGACGGTCTCGCGCCCGATAGTTCCGGTTGCACCGGCGACGGCGATCGCCGCCAGCACCGGGCCGGCGCACGGCACGAACACCGCGCCCAGCGCGAGGCCGAGGACAAAGCCGCCGAGCGTGCCCGAACCCCGCGTCACGACCTCGCGCTGCGGGATCCACTGGAATGCCCGCTCCAACAGTCGCTCGACCGGTGGGACGAGCATCGAGATGCCGAGCAGGACGAGGGCGCCGAGCCCGAGCCAGCGCAAGAGCGACGACGGCAGGTGCAGTGCCGCGAGGAGCAGCGTGCCGAACAGGGTGATCAGCGCGAAGCTGAGTGCCAGCCCCGCGACGATGGCGAGCGCACGCGATCGGGACGACGATCCGCCGAGCAGGATGACCGGCAGGACCGGCAGGACGCACGGCGACACCCCCGCGAGGAGTCCGCCGATGAAGCCGACCAGCAGGAGCGTCACGTCACCAGGTCGTGCCGTTCATCCCCGGGATCACGCAACGGCCGGTGCTGTCGACGCGTCCGATGATCATCGAGTCGTAGCCGGTGCACGACGAGTTGATCGGTGCACAGGTGCCGATCGTCGTGGTCACCTTGTTGGGCCCGCAGGGTGTGCCCATCTTGGGTGCGGCGTCGGCGGTGGAGGCGACGAGTCCTCCGACGCCGATGAACAGGGTGGCGGTCGCGGCGGCGCCGGCCACGATGCGGCGGGTGGTTGTCAGCTGGGCCATGGTGGCCTCCTCGGTCGGTGTTTGCCCTCGTACCCCAACCAAGCGTACGCCGATGTGACTGCAGTCACAGCTGTCGTGGTGCCCTCGGTGAGACTCGAACTCACACTGGACGGGTTTTGAATCCGTTGCCTCTGCCAATTGGGCTACGAGGGCGCGACCACTGAGTTTAGTGGATCAATCGCGCGGGTTGCCAGCGAGTGCCGGTAGTCTCTTATCCCTAGCGTTTGTGCCGATGGAAAGGACGCCCGTGGCCACCGAGGACCGATCGCCCAGCCGGGTTCTGGTCGCCGAGGACGACTCGCTGATCCGGATGGATCTGGTCGAGATGCTTCGGGAAGAGGGCTACGAGGTCGTCGGCGAGGCGCCCAACGGCCAGATCGCCGTCGATCTGACCGAGAGCCTGAAGCCCGACCTCGTCATCATGGACATCAAGATGCCGGTGCGCGACGGCATCGACGCCGCCACCGAGATCGCCGAGAAGCGCCTGGCGCCGGTCGTCATGCTGACCGCGTTCAGCCAGCGCGACTTCATCGAGAAGGCCCGTGACGCCGGTGCCATGGCCTACCTGGTCAAACCGTTCTCCAAAGCCGACCTCACCCCGGCCATCGAGCTGGCGGTCAGCCGCTACCGCGAACTGGCCGCACTGGAGGCCGAGGTCGACTCGGTCACCGAGACGCTCGCCACCCGCAAGCTGATCGACCGCGCGAAGGGCCTGCTGATGAGTCAGCACGCGATGACCGAGCCGGAGGCCTTCGCGTGGATCCAGCGCGCGGCGATGGACCGTCGCACCACGATGAAGCAGGTGGCCGAAGTGGTCATCGAGAACGTCCAGTCCTAAGGGGAACGATGCGGACACGGCAACGCGTTTCGGCGGCGACTGCGCTCGTCCTCAGTGCCGCCCTGGCATTGACCGGATGCGCGACCTCCGACGACGACGCCTCGCCCGCGGCATCGGCGTCGGGCACCCCCAAGGAAATGCCGTCGGCGCTCGACCTCGCCATTCACCCTGTCGCCCACCTGAACCTCGAGGGCAAGAAGTACGACGCGCCGCTGCCGGCCAAGCCCGCCGATCCCGCCGGAACCGGCAAGGCCGTGTGCCGGCGTCTGACGATCGCGGTCGCCGGCGACCTCACCAGCAAGGAGGGCATCGACGGCGCCGGCATCGCCAAGGGCGTGCAGATGGCCGTCGAGAAGCACAACGCTAAGAACCCGCGCTGCCAACTCGTGCTGGCCCAGGTCGACTCCAAGGGCAACACGGTCACCGCCACGAACCAGGCGCGCAAGCTCGCCGGTAACAAGAACGTGGTCGCCGTGATCGGGCCGCTGACGTCGTCGGACGCCATGGAGACCGGCGACGTCTTCCACAAGGCGGGACTGGTGACGCTGAGCCCGTCGGCGACCGCGCCCACCCTGACCGACAAGGACTGGCAGACCTTCTTCCGCGGCGTCAACAACGACGACATCCAGGGCGAGGCGATGGGCCGCTACCTCGCCGCGTCCGGCCGCAAGCGCGTCTGCGTGATCTCCGACGAGACCGACGGCAGCGCCTCGCTGGCCCGCGCGGTCAGCCAGGGACTCGGCAAGTCGGCGGTGAAGGACTGCGCGGTGAGCGCCCGTCGCGGCGACCTCAACTACGCGCCCCGCCTCGCCGCGATCACCAAGGCCCTCGCCGACGGCGTCTTCTTCGCCGGCACCGCCCGCGACGCCGGGCCGTTGGCGCTGGCGCTGAAGAAGGCCCTGCCGCAGATCCAGTTCTCCGCCGGAGACGAGTCGAACAACCTGGAGTTTCTGGCGCTGGCGAACCAGGCCGCGCCCGAGGTCGAGATGTCCTGCTCGTGCGCCCCCGACCCGACCACCTTCGCCGGCGACTACACGACGAAGTTCGGCATGCCGCCGGTGCGCTACGCGCTGGAGGCCTACGACCTGGCGACCATCGTCATCCGCGGCATCGCGTCGGGTCGGCAGACCCGCGGCAAGCTGCGCGACTTCGTCGCCAACTACGACGGCGACGGGGTGTCGCGGCACTACAGCTGGGCGCCGACCGGCGAACTGCTGGGCAACAACGTCTGGCTCTACAAGGTCGGGCTGCCGATCTAGCGAGGGGGGACAGATGGGGTACACGGTCGACTTCACCGACGTCTCGACGGTCGGGCTCGAATCGTCGCCGGTCGCCGACGCGCTCGCCGGTCTGCGCGCCAACGAGGCCCGCTTCCTCAAGAACAAGTTCGACCACGTCCTCGTCGTCGAACCCGCCGCCGATGCCGCCGACACCGTCGCGTGGGTGGCGAACATCCTGCAGACCGAGCGCGACATCGTCATCGCCTCGCCCGTCCTCGAAGCATCCGCCTTCGACGTTGACCGCCTGCACCTGGCCTACCTCTTCTACCGCAGCGGGCTGTCGATCAACGTGATGTACGACCGCGACGACCCCAAGAAGCGGGCCGTCGGGTTCAAGCTGTCCGAGGGCATGGACGTGCCCGACGAACTGGCCGAGAAGTTCAAGTTCGCCAAGCAGCGCTCCAAGCTCGCCGGCACCATCCGCGGCTCCTACTTCGCGTTCAAGGCCGACTACCCCTGGTGACGTCCGCGGCGTCGGACATCGCCACTAGAGTTGACGGCGTGAGCCCCGCGCAGAAGTCCGCCCCGTCCTCCGCCGCCGCACCGTCGGGCGACGAGCGCCCGCTGCTCATGCTCCTCGACGGCCACTCGTTGGCCTATCGCGCCTTCTTCGCCCTCCCCGCCGAGAACTTCAAGACCGCCGGCGGACAAACCACGAACGCCGTCTACGGCTTCACGTCGATGCTGATCAACCTGCTGCGCGACGAGCAGCCGACGCACATCGCGGCGGCCTTCGACGTGTCGCGCCAGACCTTCCGCTCGGAGAAGTTCCCCGAATACAAGGCCCAGCGCGACAAGTCGCCGGACGAGTTCCGGGGCCAGGTCGATCTGACCAAGGAAGTCCTCGGCGCGCTGCGCATCCCGGTGTTCGCCGTCGACGGTTTCGAGGCCGACGACGTGATCGCCACGCTCGCCACGCAGGCGCGGGAGAAGGGCTTTCGCGTCCTCGTCGTCACCGGTGACCGCGACGCCCTGCAACTCGTCGACCCCGAACTGACGGTCCTGTACCCCAAGCGCGGCGTCTCCGAGCTGACCAGGTTCACCCCCGAGGAGGTCGAGGCCAAGTACGGGCTGACGCCGAAGCAGTACCCCGACTACGCGGCGCTGCGCGGCGACCCGTCGGACAACCTGCCCGGCATCCCCGGCGTCGGCGAGAAGACCGCGGCCAAGTGGATCCGCGAATACGGGTCGCTGGACGGGCTGGTCGACCACGTCGACGAGGTGGGCGGCAAGGTCGGCGACGCGCTGCGCGCGAACCTCTCGTCGGTGCTGACCAACCGCGAGCTCACCGAGCTGGTGCGCGACGTCCAGCTCGACGCCGGACCTGACGAACTGGGCCTCGTCGGATGGGACCGCGAAGCCATCCACAAACTCTTCGACGACCTCGAGTTCCGCGTGTTGCGCGACCGACTGTTCAACACGCTGTCGTCGGCCGAACCCGAGGCCGACGCCGGGTTCGACCTCGACGGTGAAACCCTCGCCGCCGGCGCGGTCAAGGCGTGGCTCGACGCGCACGCGCGCAGCGGCCGCAGCGGGGTCATGGTCAAGAGCCCGCAGCGGGTCGTCGACTCCGACGTCGAGGCCATCGCCATCGCCGCCGGCGACGAGGCGTGCGCCTTCATCGACCCGGTCACCATGAGTCCCGCCGACGAGGAGGCGCTCGCCGAATGGTTCGGCGACCCGTCGGCCGACAAAGCACTGCATGAGGCCAAGTGGGCCTTTCACGCGCTGCGCAGCCGCGGCTGGCGACTGGCCGGGGTCAGCAGCGACACCGCGCTTGCCGCCTACCTGGTCCGCCCCGGGCAGCGCAGCTTCAACCTCGACGACCTCGCCGTGCGCTATCTGCGCCGCGAGCTGCGGGTGGACAGCGCGGCCCCCGATGACGGCCAACTCTCGCTGCTCGACGGCGACGTCGACGACACCAAGCGCTCCGAGGAGCTGATGCTCGCGGCGAAGGCCGTCGCCGAGCTCGCCACCGCCTTCGACGCGGAACTGGACAAGATCCACTCCCGCGACCTGCTCGCCGACGTCGAGCTGCCGCTGCTGTTCGTCCTCGCCGACCTTGAGGCCACCGGCATCGCCGTCGACACCGACCACCTCACGACGCTGGAGGAGGGGTTCGCCGAGCGCGTGCGCGCGGCCGCCGAAGCCGCGTACGACGTGATCGGCGAGCAGGTGAACCTCGGTTCGCCCAAGCAGTTGCAGACGATCCTCTTCGACAAGCTCGAGATGCCGAAGACGAAGAAGACCAAGACCGGCTACACGACCGACGCCGATGCGCTGCAGGGCCTGTACGAGAAGACCGGGCACCCGTTCCTCGAGCACCTGCTCGACCACCGCGACGCGACGCGGCTCAAGATCACGGTCGAGGGGCTGCTCAAGTCCGTCGCACCCGACGGCCGCATCCACACCACGTTCAACCAGACGATCGCGGCCACCGGCCGGCTGTCGTCGACGGACCCGAACCTGCAGAACATCCCGGTCCGCACGCCCGCCGGGCGACAGATCCGGGGCGGCTTCATCGTGACCGGCGGCGGAGCCGCCAATCCGGCCACCGGCGGCGGAGCCGACGACGCCGAGTTCGAGTGCCTGATGACCGCCGACTACAGCCAGATCGAGATGCGGATCATGGCCCACCTGTCCGAGGACGACGGCCTCATCGAGGCGTTCAACAGCGGCGAAGATCTGCACAACTTCGTCGGTGCGCGCGCCTTCGGCGTCCCCGTCGACGGGGTCACCCCGGAGATGCGCCACCGCGTCAAGGCGATGTCGTACGGCCTCGCCTACGGGCTGTCGGCGTTCGGCCTCGCCGCGCAGCTGGGCATCAGCCGTGACGAGGCGAAGGAGCAGATGGAGGCCTACTTCGCCCGCTTCGGCGGCGTGCGCGACTATCTGCACAACGTCGTCGACATCGCCCGCCGCAACGAGTACACGGCCACCGTCTACGGCCGTCGCCGGTACCTGCCCGACCTCAACAGCGACAACTGGCAGCGCCGCCAGGCGGCCGAGCGGATGGCGCTCAACGCCCCGATCCAGGGCAGTGCCGCCGACATCATCAAGGTCGCGATGATCAATGTCCACCGCCGCCTCGCCGAGGAGCAGCTGCGCAGCCGGATGCTGCTGCAGGTCCACGACGAGCTCGTCCTCGAAGTGGCCCGCGGCGAGCGCGAAGCCGTCGAGGCCCTGGTCCGCGAGGAGATGGGCAACGCGATCAGCCTGTCGGTGCCGCTGGACGTCTCGGTCGGCTTCGGCCGGTCGTGGGACGACGCGGCACACTGATGCGCCCGGTGCGGGTGCTGGTCGCGCTGCTGGCGGTCGTTGTGGTGGCCGCCGCCTGCACCAATGACGAATCGGCGTACGACACCGGGCCGATCGCCGTCGACGTCGCGGTCCAGCCGGCGATCGCCGCGCAGATTCCCGCCGACATCCGGGCGGGTGGCGTGTTGATCGTCGGAAACACCGGCCCGTACCAGCCGTTGGAGTTCAAGAACCGTCGCGGCGAGATCATCGGTTTCGACATCGACCTGTTGAACGCGCTCGGCAAGGTCGTCGGCCTGCGACCGCGGGTCGTCGAGGCGGAGTTCGCCAAGATCATCCCCGCGATCCAGGCGGGCACCTTCCACGCGGGCATCGCCGCCTTCACCGACACCGTGGAGCGTCAGCGGCAGGTCGATTTCGTCGACTACTTCTCCGCCGGCGTCCAATGGGCCCGCCGCAGCGGCGACACCATCACGCCGGAGACCGCGTGCGGCCGACGCGTCGGGGTGAAGGCGACCACCGTGCAGGACACCCAGGACGTGCCGGCGAAGTCGCGGGCGTGCGAATCGGCTGGGCGGCCGGCGATCCGCAAGATCAAGTTCACCGGCCAGGACGAGGTTGTCAACGCACTGCTCCTCGGCCAGGTCGACGCCTTCGCCGCCGACTCGCCGGTCACCGCGTACGCGGTCCGCAAGACCGACGGACAGCTCGAATCCGTCGGACCGGTCTACGCCTCGGCGCCCTACGGCATCCCGGTGCCCCAGGGGTCGACCCTCGGACCCGCGTTGCGCGACGCGCTGCAGTTCCTCATCGACCATGGCCACTATGCGACCATTGCCCGACACTGGGGCATGGACGCCGGGATGATCACCGCCGCGGTCATCAACGGCGCGAAGGAGTAGGGATGGATCAGCAGATCGAAGCCGTCCCGCTGCGCAAACCCGGCCAATGGTTCGCCGCGGTCGTCGTGCTCGGTGTCGTGGGGCTGTTTCTCTACGGCGCCGCGACCAACGCCGCGTACCGCTGGGGCACCTACGCGAAGTACCTCTTCGACACCCGGATCCTCGCCGGGCTCGGCTACACGCTGCTGCTCACCGTGCTGGCGATGGCCATCGCCGTGGTCCTGGGCGTCACCCTGGCGGTGATGCGGCTGACCGACAACCCGGTCCTCAAGTACAGCGCCTGGGTGTACGTGTGGATCTTCCGCGGCACCCCGGTCTACGTCCAGCTCGTGTTCTGGGGGCTGTTCGGGTCGATCTACAAGCACATCGACATCGGCATTCCCTTCGTCGTGCAGTTCGCCCACCTCGACGTGCAGGCGCTCAACGCGGCCTTCCTGTTCGCCGTCATCGGCCTCGGCCTCAACGAGGCGGCCTATATGGCGGAGATCGTCCGCGCCGGCGTCGCGTCGGTCGGTCTGGGGCAGGTCGAGGCGTCGACGGCGCTGGGCATGACGTGGTCGCAGACGATGCGGCGCACCGTTCTGCCGCAGGCCATGCGCGTGATCATCCCGCCCACCGGCAACGAGGTGATCAGCATGCTCAAGACGACCAGCCTCGTCGCCGCCGTGCCGTTCACCCTCGAGCTGTACGGACGCGCCCGCGACATCTCCGGGGTCAACTATCAGCCGATCCCGCTGCTGCTGGTCGCGTCGACCTGGTACCTGGTGGCCACCAGCGTGCTCATGGTCGGCCAGCACTACCTGGAGAAGCACTTCAGCAAGGGGGTGGCACGGTGACGGCCATGGTGTCCGCGCGGGCGGTCGGGAAGTCGTATGGCGCGCTGCGCGTGCTGAACGGGGTGTCGCTAGAGGTCGCGCGCGGCGAGGTGGCGTGCCTCATCGGGCCGTCGGGATCGGGGAAGTCGACGTTCCTGCGCTGCGTGAACCACCTCGAACAGATCGACTCCGGACGGCTCTACGTCGACGGCGAGCTGATGGGGTACCGCGAGCGCGGCGACAAGCTCTACGAACTCAGTCCGAAACAGGCCGCGAAGCAGCGGCGCGACATCGGGATGGTGTTCCAGCACTTCAACCTGTTCCCGCACCGCACCGCGCTGGAGAACGTCATCGAGGCGCCGATCCTCGTCGCCGGCAAATCGCGGGCCGACGCGACCCGGCAGGCACGCGAACTCCTCGACCTGGTGGGGCTGGGCGACCGCGCCGACCACTATCCCGCGCAACTGTCCGGCGGCCAGCAGCAACGCGTGGCGATCGCCCGGGCGCTGGCGATGGAGCCGAAGTTGATGCTGTTCGACGAGCCGACGTCCGCGCTCGACCCCGAGCTCGTCGGCGACGTCCTCGCGGTCATGCGACGGCTCGCCGACGCCGGGATGACGATGCTCGTCGTGACCCATGAGATGGGCTTTGCCCGTGAGGTCGCCGACCAGGTCGTCTTCATGGACGGCGGGGTCGTCGTCGAGCAGGGGACACCCGCGCAAGTGCTGGGGGATCCGCAGCACGACCGCACCCAAGAGTTCTTGGCGAAACTGTTGTGAGGGGGAGCATGCGCATCGGAGTGATCAACGGCGACGGCATCGGTCCGGAGATCGTGCCCGTCGCACTCGACGTGGCCGTCGCTGCCGCGGAGCGCGTCGGCCTGACGCTCGAGCCGGTGCCGCTCGCGATGGGCCAGACGGCCATCGCCGAGGTCGGCGACCCGCTGCCGGGTGCGACGCTGGCGGCGCTCGACGACCTCGACTGCTGGATCCTCGGGCCGCACGACTCCGCGGGGTACCCGCCCGAGTTCCGCGGACGACTGACGCCCGGTGCGGTGATCCGCAAGCGCTACGACCTCTACGCCAACCTGCGGCCCGCCCGCGCGTATGCGGGCGTGCCCGCGACGACGCCCGACATCGACGTCCTCATCGTGCGCGAGAACAGCGAGGGGCTCTACGCCGACCGCAACATGGCCGTAGGCTCCGGCGAGTTCATGCCCACGCCCGACGTCGCGCTGGCCGTCGGCGTGATCACCCGGGCGGCATCGGAACGGATCGCCCGCGTCGCATTCGAGCGGGCCCGACGTCGTCGCAAGCGCGTGACCGTCGTCCACAAGGCCAACGTGCTCACCATGACGACCGGCCTGTTCCGCGACGTCTGCCTCGAGGTCGCACGCGATTACCCGGAGGTGACGGTCGACGAGCAGCACGTCGACGCCATGGCCGCGCTGCTCGTCCGGCGGCCCGCCGACTTCGACGTCCTCGTCACCGAGAACCTTTTCGGCGACATCCTGTCCGACCTCGCCGCCGAGCTCGCCGGCTCCCTCGGGTTGGCGGCGTCGATCAACGCCTCCGACACCAAGGCGATGGCCCAGGCCGCCCACGGTGCGGCGCCCGATATCGCCGGGCAGGACCGGGGGAACCCGGTCGCGCTGATCGAGTCGACGGCGATGCTGCTCGACTGGTGGTCGCAGCGCGACGCCGACGAGCGGGGCGCCGAGGCCGCCGTCCTCATCCGTGCCGCGGTTGCCGCAGCACTCGCCGGCGGTGCGGCCACCGCAGACCTCGGCGGCACGCTGGGCACCGCGGCATTCGGCGTCGCGGTGCGACAGCAGATCAGTTAGCTTCGTCGGCGGCGTCGAGCCGCGCGGCGACATCGGCGGGGAAGCCGCCAGTCGCGATCGGGCTCCAGCGAGTCGGTGTGACGCGAATCAGCGACTTGTTCTGCAGGCGCATGGCCGCGCGGTACTCGTCCCAGTCGGAGTGTTCGCCGGAGATGCAGCGGAAGTAGTCGACGAGGGCATCCTCGGACTCGGGCATATCGAGGACCTCGGCGGTGCCGTCGACCTGTACCCAGCCCTCGTAGAAGGCATCGGACAGCACGCAGATGCTGACGCGGGGGTTTCGCTTGGCATTGACCGTCTTGGCCCGGCCCGGGTAGGTCGCGATCACGATGCGGCCGTCCTCGTCGACACCGGCCATCACCGGCGACATTTGTGGCGAGCCGTCGGTGCGGGTCGTCGCCAGGATCATGTTGTGGCGTGGCCGGATGAACTCGAGAAGCGCATCCCGGTCGGCGAGCGTGGTGGTTGCAACGGTGCGGGCCATGGCTCCAACGGTAGCGACTTCGACTACGCGGGCCTGTGACAGCAGAAGATCGCGGTGCCGGGGAAGTAGGCGCCGCGCAGCGGCGACCACTGTCCCCACTCCTGGTCGAAGTCCTCGGGCCACTCCGGTTCGACGACGTCGTCGAGGACCAGCCCGGCCGCGCGGATCTCGCGGATCCGGTCACCCATCGTGCGGTGGTGCTCGACGTAGGTGATCTCGCCGTCCTCGTCGCGCTCGGAGTACGGCGTCCGGTTGAAGTAGGGGATGGCGACGGTGAGCCCGGCGGGACCGGGGTCGTCGGGGAACATCCAGCGCATCGGGTGGTTGACCGCGAACACCCATCGCCCGCCGGGCTTCAGCACGCGGGCGACCTCGGCCATCACCCCGGCCGAGTCGGCGACGAAGGGAATCGCGCCGAAGGCCGAGCAGGCCAGGTCGAAACTCTCGTCGGCGAACGGCAGGTGCTCGGCGGTCGCCTGGACCAGCGGGACGCGGTGTTCATCGGACCCCATCGACGCCAGTCCGCGGGCCAGCATCGCGTGGGACAGGTCGAGGCCGACGGGGTGTGCGCCGCGGAAGGCTAACCAGCGGGAACACGGCGCCGACCCGCACCCGATTTCCAGAACCGTCTTCCCGGCAACGTCGCCGAGCAGGCCGGCGTCCTCTTCGCGCACGTTCTCCGGGCACCAGACGAAATCGCCGCCGGCGCGCTCGACGCCGAGGAAGGCGCCGTGTTCGTCGTGGTAGGAGTCGGCGTCCGAATCCCACCAGGTGCGGTTGGCGCGATCACTGGTCGTCGAGTCGACCGGGCCGAGGACCCGCGGCGGGCGAGGGGCGTCCGTCATCAGCAGGCACGCCCGGGCAGGACGGTCTCGGCCTTCGTGTCGCCGTCCCATCGGCGGATTCCGGCGGCAACGGCCTCGAAGTCGCCGGCGTCGGCCAACACGTCGACCGCCGCGCCCACCTGCTCGGCGGTCAGGCGGCGGGCAAGGGTCACGTGCGGCGTCCAAGCACCCGGGCGGCAGTGGTCGACATCGCCGTCGATGTGCTCGCCGGCCAGGCGCAGCACTGTCGCGTGGATGCCGAGCAGCTCCGTCGACGGCACGACCGCGCGGGCGAGGACGAAGCCGCCGTGCGATCCGGCGGCACCGGGGGAGAAGACGATCGGGGCGCCGAGTCGCACGGTGGCCGGCAGGCGCTGGGACACGGGCGCGAGCGCGGTCAACGCGGACGGGCCGATGGCCCGGGCCGCGACGAGGGTGATGTGCGGTCGCTGATCGGTGTGCGGGGCGCGCAGTCCGGCCGCCGAGAGACGGTTCACCTCGGCGACCACCGCCGCGGCGGCGGCGTCGTCGAAGACCAATTCAAGCGAATGGACCACGCTGCCCTCCTCCGGGTCGGTCGAACCGCATTTGTGCAGGACAGCAGCCCTCGCGTACTGTTCTAAGGGCGTGTGACCACGTGCGAATCATCTCGCGTGCTCACGTCGTTGACCAGCGACTTCCGCTGGATGACCGCAAACCAAACAACCTGTACCTACTAGATACCTGTCCGGAGCAACCCAACACATGTCGTCCCCCACTATCTCCTCGCCGCAAGTAGCCGTCAACGACATCGGCTCGGCTGAGGACTTTCTCGCCGCCATCGACTCCACGATCAAGTACTTCAACGATGGCGACATCGTCGAAGGCACCATCGTCAAGGTCGACCGCGACGAAGTTCTGCTTGACATCGGCTACAAGACCGAAGGCGTCATCCCGTCCCGCGAGCTCTCCATCAAGCACGACGTCGACCCCAACGAGGTCGTCAACGTCGGCGATGAGGTCGAAGCCCTGGTCCTCACCAAGGAGGACAAGGAAGGCCGCCTGATCCTGTCCAAGAAGCGCGCCCAGTACGAGCGCGCCTGGGGCACCATCGAGGAGCTCAAGGAGAAGGACGAGGCCGTCAAGGGCACCGTCATCGAGGTCGTCAAGGGCGGCCTGATCCTGGACATCGGCCTGCGCGGCTTCCTGCCCGCGTCGCTGGTCGAGATGCGGCGCGTCCGCGACCTCCAGCCGTACATCGGCAAGGAGATCGAGGCGAAGATCATCGAGCTCGACAAGAACCGCAACAACGTGGTGCTCTCGCGCCGCGCCTGGCTGGAGCAGACCCAGTCCGAGGTGCGCAGCGAGTTCCTGCACCAGCTCCAGAAGGGGCAGGTCCGCAAGGGCGTCGTCTCCTCGATCGTCAACTTCGGCGCCTTCGTCGACCTGGGCGGCGTCGACGGCCTGGTCCACGTGTCCGAGCTGTCGTGGAAGCACATCGACCACCCGAACGAGGTCGTCACCGTGGGCGACGAGGTCACCGTCGAGGTCCTCGACGTCGACCTGGACCGCGAGCGCGTCTCGCTGTCGCTGAAGGCGACCCAGGAAGACCCGTGGCGCCAGTTCGCCCGCACCCACGCGATCGGCCAGATCGTCCCGGGCAAGGTCACCAAGCTCGTCCCGTTCGGCGCCTTCGTCCGCGTCGAGGAGGGCATCGAGGGCCTCGTGCACATCTCCGAGCTGGCCGAGCGCCACGTCGAGGTGCCGGACCAGGTCGTGGCCGTCGGCGACGACGCACTGGTCAAGGTCATCGACATCGACCTCGAGCGCCGTCGGATCTCGCTGAGCCTCAAGCAGGCCAACGAGGACTACACCGAGGAGTTCGACCCGTCGAAGTACGGCATGGCCGACAGCTACGACGAGCAGGGCAACTACATCTTCCCCGAGGGCTTCGACGCCGAGACCAACGAATGGCTCGAGGGCTACGACGAGCAGCAGAAGGCCTGGGAGGCGCGTTACGCCGAGGCCGAGCGTCGTCACAAGATGCACACCGCCCAGATGGAGAAGTTCGCGAAGGCCGCCGCCGAGGCGGAGGCCAACCCGGGCGACTACTCCTCGTCGACCGGTGACTCGTCGTCCGCCTCGTCCGAGGGCGGCGCCCCGGCCGAGAGCGCCGGTGGTTCGCTGGCCAGCGACGAGCAGCTCGCCGCACTGCGCGAGAAGCTCGCCGGCAACTCCTGACGCACACCGCGTAGCAAAGCGGCCCTCGATCCATTCGGATCGGGGGCCGCTTCGCTGTGGGTGGTTCTACACGTGACCGGTCGTCGAACACCGGCCGTAGGCGTAGTGCTTGGCGATCCGACGACCGTTCGCCCACACCGCGCAGCCGATGTAGGCATTGGGCTTGGCGGCGGTCGCGCTCACGGAGGCGCGGTCATAGCTGCGGGCGGCGACGCTGCGGCTCCAGCAGCCCGAACCGAGCCACTGGGTGGCGTTGCCCGACGCGGCGACGGACTCGCCCACGCCGACGCCGTATCGGATCGACGCCTGTGTCGGCGTCTGGCCGCTGGCGCAGACCCGCAGCGTGTAGGTGACGCGCGGGGCCGTCGGGGCCGCATCCGCCGTGGTCGGCAAGGTCGACGACGAGGCGAGAACGGCTCCGCAACCGAGGACGGAGAGGGCGGCGATTCGCGTGATCAGCATCTCGTTAGCTTAGCCAACCTTCCATTAGCGAAGCCAATACTTGCTGGTAGAGGCCGTTTCTTGTCTCTATCCTCGTCGGTATGAAGATGACAGCAGAACTTGAGAAGGCGTTCACCAAGCAGATCACGATGGAGTTCGAGTCGGCGATGCTTTACCGCCAGCTGGCCATCGAGCTCGAGTTGATGAACCTGCCCGGCATCTCCAAGTGGCTCAAGAGCCACGCGGCTGAAGAGCTCACCCACGCGGACAAGCTCATCAAGCACCTCACCGACCGCGACAACCACCCGGTCATCGGCGAGATCAAGACCCCCAAGGTCAAGGTCACCAGCGTGACCGAGACCTTCGACGTCGCCCTCGAGGCCGAGCGCGACGTGTCGCAGTCGATCCGCGACCTCTACGTCGCCGCCGACAAGGCCCACGACATCGACTCCCGCTCGCTGCTCGACTGGTTCGTCAACGAGCAGATCGAGGAAGAAGCCACCGTCAGCGAGATCCTCGGCCGGGCCCGCCTGGTCAACGAGGACGGCTCCGGCATCCTGCGCCTCGACGCCGAGCTCGGCGAGAGCGCCTGACCACCTGAAATAGCCCTCAGGACCGACGGCCCGCCCACTCCGATCACGGAGTCGGCGGGCCGCCGCATTTTCCCTACAATCGGTGACATGACGGGTACCGCGCTGATCATCGTCGACGTCCAGTACGACTTCTGCGAGGGTGGCTCGCTGGCCGTCGCCGGTGGTCTCGACGTCGCGACCCGCTTGGCCGCCGCGCTGCGCGACCCGGCGTTCCTCGACCGCTACGACCTCGTCGTCACCACGCAGGACTGGCACATCGACCCGGGCGAGCACTTCGCCCGCGACGGCGAACAGCCGGACTTCCACACGTCGTGGCCGGTGCACTGCGTCGCCGAATCGGACGGCGCCCGCATCGTCGCCGACCTCGACGACGCGGTCTCCGCCATCACCGCGATCCCGGTGGTGCGCGTCTTCAAGGGCCACTACAGCGCCGCCTACTCCGGTTTCGAGGGCGTCACCGCCGACGACACACTCCTCGTCGACGAGCTGCGGTCGCGCGGCATCACCGCCGTCGACATCACCGGCATCGCCACCGACTACTGCGTCAAGGAGACCGCCGTCCACGCCGCCGAGGCCGGATTCACCACGACGGTGCTGACCGACTACGCCGTCGGAATCGATGCGAAGGCCGTCGCGGCGCTGCGGTCCACCGGGTTTGCCGACGTCGGGGTCGCGGTGGCCTGACAGCGTTTGCCACACTGGTGTCGTGATTCGAGTCGGACTGACAGGTGGCATGGGCGCGGGCAAGTCGACCGTCGCCAAGAGCTTTGCCGATCGGGGTGCGTACCTGATCGACGCGGACAAGATCGCCCGGGAGGTGGTCGCGGCCGGCACCCCCGGACTGGCGCGGCTCGTCGACGCGTTCGGCGACGACATCCTCGGCGCCGACGGCGAGCTCGATCGCCCCGCCCTCGCGGCCAAGGCCTTCGCCGACGACGACTCCCGCGCGACGCTGAACGCCATCACGCACCCGCTGATCGGGACGCGCACCAACGAGCTGCTGGAGGCGGCGCCCGACGACGCGATCGTCGTCCAGGACATCCCACTGCTCGTGGAGAACCACACCGCGCCGTTCTTCCACCACGTCGTCGTGGTGAACGCCGACGAGGAACTGCGCGTGCACCGGTTGGTGAACTCGCGCGGACTCGACGAGGCCGATGCCCGAGCGCGCATCGCGGCGCAGGCCACCGAGGAGCAGCGGCGCGCCGTCGCCGACTCCTGGCTCGACAACTCCGGCACCGCCGACGAGTTGGCCGCCAAGGCCGTCGACCTGTGGTCGCAGCGCCTGGTGCCGTACGAGGTGAACGTGCGCACCGGTGTTGTCGCCGAGCCCCTGCCCGAACTGGCGGCCGACGACCCGAATCCGGCTGCTCTGGGCGCCCGGCTCACCAACCGCCTGTGGGCGATCGTCGGCGACAAGGCGACGGCCGTGGCCGTGTCGGCCGACGACCCGCTGACGCTGACCGTCACCGCCCGCGACGCCGAGGCCGTCGCGGCGCTGCCCGAGCTGCTCGCGGCGGGCGGCTTCCCGGCCGACGGCAAAGATGGCTACGGATCTGCCGACCCGGGGCGTCCGGCGCGGGTCGTCGTCGACATCCGCTGAGGCACAGCGCGGTTCAGGGGCGGTCGAGCCAGGTCAGGCGCTCGCCGACCTGCTCGTCGAGCCACGCCTGCACGTCGTCGCCGTGTCGCGCGGCGCCGGCCAGGGCGTTCGCCGCGATGTCGACGGCCCGGGTGCACTGGGCCACGGTCAGGTAGCCGGCGGCCTGCGCGTCGAAGAGCTCGTCGACGTCGATGAGCTCGAGCGGCCGCGCGGTCACGTCGACGAGGTCGAGGTACCAGTCCGTGGCGTGCCAGCGGCCGTCGGCGTCGGGACCGGTGAACTCGCCGATGTCGAGGTACAGCCGCTGACCCGGGCGGTAGTCGGCGTCCCGGAACCCGAAGATGTTGGCGCGCAACCCGAGGGACGGCAGCAGCCAGGTCTCCAGGTGGGCGAAGTGCGGGTGGTCGGCGGTGCGTGACATGTAGAGGCCGTAGTCGGTGACGCGGTAGGTCTGCACCGGCCGCACGAATCCCTTGTTGTCGGTATTCGTCATCGCCGGGACGTCGAAAATCTCCCGCTTGGGCGGGTGGATGCCCTCACCGGGCGACTTCGCATCGCTCATCATCGTCTAGGGTAAGGCCGGATTCTTTCCATCGAAGTCAGGTGTGCATGTCAGAGACGCGATCGGGTGCCGTCGCCCCGGACCAGGCGGGGCTGTCCCACGAGGAGGAGGGATACAACAAGGGCATCAAACCCCGCCAATTGCAGATGATCGCGATCGGCGGCGCTATCGGTACCGGCTTGTTCCTCGGTGCCGGCGGCCGCCTGCATGACGCCGGGCCCGGTCTGTTCCTCGTGTACGCGGTGTGCGGTGTCTTCGTCTTCCTCATCCTTCGGGCCATGGGCGAACTAGTCCTGCACCGGCCGTCGTCGGGGTCGTTCGTCTCCTACGCCCGCGAGTTCTACGGCGAGAAGGCGGCCTACGCCGCCGGCTGGATGTACTTCCTTAACTGGGCGATGACCGCGATAGTCGATACCACGGCGATCGCGACGTACTTCCATTACTGGAAGTCGTTCGACGTGGTCCCGCAGTGGTTGCTGGCCCTGATCGCACTGGTCATCGTCCTGTCGGTCAACCTGGTCTCGGTGAAGCTCTTCGGTGAGATGGAGTTCTGGGCGGCACTGATCAAAGTCGTGGCACTGGTGGCGTTCCTCGTCGTCGGCACGATCTTCCTTGCCGGCCGCCATCAGATTCAGGGTGAGAGAACGGGTCTCGGCATGGTGTCCGACCACGGCGGCTGGTTCCCGGTCGGCGTCCTCCCCCTGGTCGTCGTGACCTCGGGCGTCATCTTCGCCTACGCCGCCGTCGAACTCGTCGGCACCGCCGCCGGTGAGACGGAGAACCCGGAGAAGGTGATGCCGCGCGCTATCAACTCGGTGATCGCCCGTATCGCGATCTTCTACGTCGGGTCGGTCGCGTTGCTGGCGCTGTTGTTGCCCTACACCGACTACTCCGGCAGGGAGAGTCCGTTCGTCACCTTCTTCTCGAAGCTTGGCTTCGACGGAGCGGGTGACCTCATGAATGTCGTCGTCCTGACAGCGGCGTTCTCCAGCCTCAACGCGGGCCTGTACTCGACCGGCCGCATTCTGCGATCGATGGCCATGAATGGCAGCGGCCCGGCATTCACCGGGGTGATGTCCAAACAGGGCGTCCCGTACGGCGGCATCCTGCTGACGGCGGTGATCTGTCTGTTCGGCGTGGTCCTCAACGCCTTCAACCCCGGTCAAGCGTTCGAGATCGTCCTCAACGTATCAGCGCTGGGCATCCTGTCTTCGTGGGCGACGATCGTGCTCTGTCAGATGAAGCTGAAGACCGAGGCCGACGCGGGACACATGACGCGGCCGAGCTTCCGAATGCCGCTGGCGCCGTGGTCTGCCTACACCACGCTCGCGTTCCTGTTCGCCGTGCTGGTGCTGATGGCCTTCGACCATCCGGTCGGTACCTGGACGGTCGCCAGCCTGGTCGTCATCATCCCCATGTTGATCGGCGGCTGGTACCTGGTGCGGGGCCGCGTGTCGGAGCAGGCGCGCCTCCGCCAGGGCTACACCGGCGAATTGCCGGTGGTCGCCAACGTGCCGATCAGATCACGCCCGGCCAAGCCGTCGGGGTGGCAGCTCTTCCGGGAACGCTATCGCTACGCTGCGCGACCGCCGCTATACGGCATGGCGCTGGTCTTCGCCGGCATGGCCGTGGTTGCGGTGACCGCGCACTACCACCTCGGGTGGTGGTCGATCATCGGCTACGGCGCGGCCGCGGCGATGGCGGCCGTCGGCTTCGCGCTAGCCTTCCGCGACCTGTCGTAGCGCGCCCTGCCGCGTTGTTCGTCGCGCAGCTTCTGTCGGTACCGGCGCCTATCCTGTTAGACATGGCGTTCCCCGCAGAGAAACCGGTGCTCGCGCACTCCGAGTTCCGCCCCATCGGCGAGATCGAGCGCGCCGACAAGCGCTTCGAGGTCGTCAGCGAATACGAACCCGCGGGTGACCAACCGGCCGCGATCGCGGACCTCAAGCGCCGCATCGAGGGGGGCGAGCGCGACGTGGTCCTGCTCGGCGCCACCGGTACCGGCAAGTCCGCCACGACGGCCTGGCTCATCGAACAGGTGCAGCGACCGACGCTGGTGATGGCCCCCAACAAGACGCTGGCGGCACAGCTCGCCAACGAGCTGCGGGAGATGCTGCCGAACAACGCCGTCGAGTACTTCGTCTCGTACTACGACTACTACCAACCCGAGGCGTACATCGCGCAGACGGACACCTACATCGAGAAAGACTCGTCGATCAACGACGACGTCGAACGGCTGCGCCACCGGGCGACCTCCAGCCTGCTGTCGCGCCGCGACGTCGTCGTGGTGGCATCGGTGTCCTGCATCTACGGCCTCGGCACCCCGCAGTCGTACTTGGACCGCTCGGTCGAGATGTCCGTCGGCGACGAGGTCGACCGCGACGCGCTGCTGCGGCTGCTCGTCGACGTGCAGTACACCCGCAACGACATGTCGTTCACGCGCGGCAGCTTCCGTGTGCGCGGCGACACCGTCGAGATCATCCCGTCGTACGAGGAACTGGCCGTGCGCATCGAGTTCTTCGGCGACGAGGTCGAGGCGCTCTACTACCTGCACCCGCTGACCGGCGACGTCGTGAAGCAGGTCGACAAGGTCCGCATCTTCCCGGCCACCCACTACGTCGCCGGGCCCGAGCGCATGGAACGCGCGATGAAGAGCATCGAGGCCGAGCTGGAGGAGCGCCTCGCCGAGTTGGAGAACAAGGGCAAGCTGCTCGAGGCGCAGCGGCTGCGGATGCGCACCTCCTACGACCTTGAGATGATGCGCCAGGTCGGATTCTGCTCGGGCATCGAGAACTATTCGCGGCACATCGACGGCCGCGGCGCGGGATCGGCGCCGGCGACGCTGATCGACTACTTCCCGGAGGATTTCCTCCTGGTCATCGACGAGTCGCACGTGACCGTGCCGCAGATCGGCGCGATGTACGAGGGCGACATGTCCCGCAAGCGCAACCTCGTCGAATACGGCTTCCGACTGCCGTCGGCGGTCGATAACCGGCCGCTCACCTGGGACGAGTTCGTCGACCGGGTCGGCCAGACGGTCTACCTGTCGGCGACGCCCGGTCCGTACGAGCTGGGCCAGAGCGACGGCGAGTTCGTCGAGCAGGTCATCCGCCCGACCGGGCTGGTCGACCCCAAGGTCGTCGTGAAGCCGACCAAGGGCCAGATCGACGACCTGGTACACGAGATCCGCGAGCGGACCGAGCGGGACGAGCGCGTTCTGGTGACCACGCTGACGAAGAAGATGGCCGAGGACCTCACCGACTACCTGCTCGAACTCGGCATCCGGGTGCGGTACCTGCATTCGGAGGTCGACACCCTGCGCCGCGTCGAACTGCTCCGCCAGCTGCGGCTGGGGGAGTACGACGTCCTCGTCGGCATCAACCTGCTGCGCGAGGGCCTCGATCTGCCCGAGGTGTCGCTCGTCGCGATCCTCGACGCGGACAAGGAGGGCTTCCTGCGCAGCACGACGTCGCTGATCCAGACCATCGGCCGCGCGGCGCGCAATGTGTCCGGCGAGGTCCACATGTACGCGGACAAGATCACCGACTCCATGCAGAACGCGATCGACGAGACGGAGCGGCGCCGGGCCAAGCAGATCGCCTACAACGAGGAGAACGGCATCGATCCGCAGCCGCTGCGGAAGAAGATCGCCGACATCCTCGACCAGGTTTACAGCGAGGCCGACGACGAGGTCGCGGTCGGCGGATCGGGCCGCAATTCGAGCCGCGGTCGGCGGGCGCAGGGGGACAACCCGAAGGGCTCGACCAGCGCCGGCGTCATCGAGCGGCGCGACGTCTCGGCGATGCCGCGCGCCGAACTGGCGGACCTGATCACCCAGCTGACCGATCAGATGATGGGCGCGGCCCGCGACCTGCAGTTCGAGTTGGCCGGCCGGCTGCGCGACGAGATCGCCGACCTGAAGAAGGAATTGCGCGGCATGGACGCCGCGGGCATCAAATAGTCGTCCTGAACACACTGCGGCCAACTCCGGCCCTGTACCGGGGAGAATCCGATAGGGTGCTAACGAATCGTGAAACTGGAGGGAATGGTCAATGACCGCATACAAGACCGTGGTTGTCGGTACCGACGGCTCGGAATCCTCGATGAAGGCCGTCGAGCGCGCCGGCGCGATCGCCGGCGAGTCGGCGACGCTGGTCATCGCCTGCGCGTACTTCCCGAATGAGGGGCGCGACGTCAACGCGATGTCGGACGTCCTCAAGGACGAGGCCTACCAAGTCCACGGCTCCGCGCCGACCGAGGAGATCCTCCGCAGCGCCAAGGAGCGGGCGACCGCTGCCGGCGCCAAGCTCATCCAGCAGCGCCCGGTGAAGGGCGCGCCGGTGGAGGCGCTCCTGCAGCTCGTCCTCGACGTCAACGCCGACCTGCTGGTCGTCGGCAACAAGGGCCTCAACACCCTGTCCGGCCGCCTGCTCGGCTCGGTGCCCGCCGACGCCGCCCGCAAGGCCGACGTCGACGTGCTCATCGTCCACACGACGTAGCAATCAGCTTTCTTCTTGCCACCCGGGTAGGTCCGCCAACTCGGGTGGCAAGTCGCATTCTGCGACCACGACGAGTCGCTGTGTGGCCCGCGTGAGCGCCACGTAAAGATCGCTCAGCCCGCGGTCGGAGGCGGCGATGATCGACGCCGGTTCCACCACGACGGTGTTGTCGAACTCCAGGCCTTTGCAGCCGGTCACGGTGTGCACCACGACGTCGCCCTGCCCGGCGAGTGCGTCCACCGCCATCTCGTAGTCGTCGTCGGCGACGATCAACCCGGTGAGCCCGTCCCAGCCCGCACTCGTGGCCAGCGTCGCGGCGTCGAGCACCGCCCGCCCGAACGGCGCGCGCACCGCCGTCGGCTCGATCCCGTTGGCGCGCAGCGACGTCGGCGGCGTGAGGTCGGGACTGATGCGGGCGAGCAGTCGGCCCGCGTACGCCATGATCTCGGCCGGCGTCCGGTAGTTGACGGTCAGCTCGTGCAGCCGCCAGCGCTGCGCGACGTACGGGGAGAAGATGTCGCTCCACGACGTCGCGCCGGCCGCCGCCGACGTTTGCGCTGTATCGCCGATGACCGTCATCCAGCGGTTGGGGGTCCGGCGCATCACCATGCGCCAGGCCATCGGAGACAGTTCCTGAGCCTCGTCGACGATGACGTGGCCGAAGGTCCAGGACCTGTCGGAGTAGGCGCGTTCCGCCGTCGTCTTGTGCTGACGGACCTGTTGGCGCTCGGCGAGCTGCTCGGCGTCGATGAGGTCGTACGCCATGAGGATTTCCGGGTCGATCTCGTCCTCGAGGTCCTGCGGCGCCGAGCCGGTGAGGATGTCGAGAGCATCCTGGGCCTCGGCCAGCTTCTGCCGCCAGCGAGCCTTCGCGTCGGCCTCGTCCTCGGCGGTGCCGGCCCCGATGAGCTCGGCGATTTCGTCGATGAGCGGAATGTCGTCGACGGTGATCGGGCCGGAGGTCCGCTCCAACGCCTCGCGGTCGTCGTCGTCCCACCCGCGGGTGGCCGACCGGATCGCGGCGGGCGAGGTGAGCAGATCGGTGAGGACCTGCTGCGGCTCCAACCGCGGCCAGAACGCCAACACCGCGCGGACGAGGTCCTCGTCGTCGCGCATCTCGTCCCGGATGTCGGAGATCTCGGCGCTCGAGAGCATCTGCGTGCCGTCGAGCAGCGATGAGCCGATCCGCCCCGCGTAGGCGGCGGCCAACCCGTACAGCGCGGACCGGAGGAACTCCCGCTGCGCCTGGTTGTGCGCCTTGCGGGTGCTGCGGGCCTTGGACCGGGCGCGCTTGATCAACTCCGAATCGATCTGCAGCGGATAGCCGTCGAACTCCACCACCACGGGCCGCTTCGGCAGCGATTCGTACGACCGCACATGGCTCTTGAGCACCGGGAGCATGTCCAGCGAGCCCTTGCGGGCGGCGGTAGCGGGCGGGTCGACGGCGGCGGTGGTGATGCCGGGCAGGAGGTCGCCGATGGTCGTGAGCAGGACGCCGGTCTCGCCGAGCGAGGGGAGCACCTGCGAGATGTACCGGAGGAACTCGGTGTTCGGCCCGATGATGAGCACGCCGCTGCGCGCAAGCAGGTCGCGGTGCGTGTAGAGCAGGTAGGCCGCGCGGTGCAGGGCGACGGCGGTCTTGCCGGTGCCCGGCCCGCCCTGCACGACGGTGACGCCGCGGTGGGTGGAACGGATGATGACGTCCTGCTCGCGCTGGATGGTCTCGACGATGTCGGTCATCTCGCCGGTCCGCGCGGCGTTCAGGGCGGTGACGAGCGCGGTCTCGTTGACGACGTCGCCGCGGGTCAGCGCCTCCCGGTCGTCGGCCGACGAGCCGTCGAGCACTTCGTCGTTGACCTCGCGCACCTGTCGGTTGCCGGTGCGGATGTGACGCCGGATGTGGACGCCCTCCGGGTCGGCGGGGGTGGCGAGGTAGAACGGCCGCGACAGGGGAGCGCGCCAGTCCAGCAGAAGCGTCGTGTCGTCGTCATCGTCGTCGAGGACGCCGATGCGCCCGATGCGCCGTGTTTCGCGCGGCCCCTCGCCGTCGACCTCGAGTCGCCCGAAGTAGAGGTTGTGCTCGGCGGCGTCGAGTTTCGCCAAGTCCTCGGTGTAGAGGCGCTCGTACGACTCCCGCTCGGACTGGGCCTGCGGCGTCCCGCCGCTCTCCACGAGCGTCTCGCTCAACCGGCGGTTCGTGGTCGCGCGCATGCGGTCGATGCGACCGTACACCGCGTCGAGATGCCGTTGTTCCTCGGCGATGCGCGGATCGGGATTCACAGTTGGTCCAGTGTACGCGCCGTACCCGACCTCGGCTCGGGTCGGAAGCGGGCTACCAGCCCCGCTCGCGCCACTCGTCAAGTCGCGGGCGCTCGGCGCCGAGCGTGGTGTCGCTGCCGTGCCCCGGGTAGACCGCGGTGTCGTCCGGGTAGACGTCGAACAGCTTGCTGGTGACGTCGCCGAGCAGGCGTTCGAAGTCGCCTTCCTGCCAGGTCTTCCCGACGCCGCCGGGAAAGAGGCAGTCGCCGGTGAACAACTGCACCGAGAGCGGTCCCGCGGCGTCGTCGCTGGCGTCGCGCAGGGCGAGGGCGATCGACCCCTCGGTGTGGCCGGCCAGGTGGATCGCTTTCAGCGTGAGGTTGCCGACCGTGATTTCGTCGCCGTCGTCGAGGAGTCGATCGGGCCGCACCGGGAGTTCCCCGGCGTCTGCGCGGCCCGCCATCGTCGGCACCCCGGTGGCCTTCACCACATCCTCGAGTGCCTGCCAGTGGTCGAAATGACCGTGGGTGGTGAGGATGCCGCGCAGCGTTCCGGGCAGCTCGTCGAGGAGTGCGAGCAGCTCGGGGGCGTCGTTGGCCGCGTCGATCAGCAACTGGTCGCCGGTGTCCGCGCAGGTGAGGACGTAGGCGTTGTTGTCCATCGGTCCGACCGACATCTTGGTGATCGTCGCACCGGTGGTGGTGCGGCGCATCGGGTGGTGCGGGCCGGTCACGGTGCCGGTGTACGAGTCGTCGACAGGGCTGATCGTCGTCATGGGTTCCACGGTAGCGGTGGCCGGTGGCGGATTCGCCCGGGCGCATAGACTGGGGGAGTTGTCAGGGGTCGCCGGTATACCTGGACGCGACTGTCTTTGACTGGACTATCCGAACCGTGAGGAAGCTGTGCTGTGGTTGACCGTTTGATCGTGCGCGGGGCGCGCGAGCACAACCTGCGGGGCATCGACGTCGACCTGCCGCGCGATTCGCTCATCGTGTTCACCGGCTTGTCCGGCTCGGGCAAGTCGTCGCTGGCCTTCGACACGATTTTCGCGGAGGGTCAGCGCCGCTACGTCGAGTCGCTGTCGGCCTACGCGCGCCAGTTCCTGGGTCAGATGGACAAGCCCGACGTCGACTTCATCGAGGGGCTCTCGCCGGCGGTCTCCATCGACCAGAAGTCGACCAACCGCAACCCGCGCTCGACGGTCGGCACCATCACCGAGGTCTACGACTACCTGCGCCTGCTGTATGCCCGCGCCGGCACCGCGCACTGCGCCGAGTGCGGCGAGAAGATCGCCAAGCAGACGCCGCAGCAGATCGTCGACCAGGTGCTCGCCATGGGGGAGGGCACGCGGTTCCAGGTCCTCGCGCCCGTCGTGCGCTCACGCAAGGGCGAGTTCGTCGACCTGTTCGCCGACCTGCAGACCCAGGGTTTCGCCCGCGCCCGCATCGACGGCAAGGTGTACCCCCTCACCGAGCCGCCGACGCTCAAGAAGCAGGAGCGCCACGACATCGACGTCGTCGTCGACCGTCTCGCCGTCAAGGCGTCGGCCAAGCAGCGGCTGACCGACTCCGTCGAAACCGCGCTGCGGCTGGCCGACGGGATCGTCGTGCTCGACTTCGTCGACGTCGACGAGACTGACCCGAACCGCGAGCGCCGGTTCTCCGAGAAGATGGCCTGCCCCAACGGGCACATCATCGCCATCGACGACCTCGAGCCGCGCGCCTTCTCCTTCAACTCGCCGTACGGCGCCTGCCCGGTGTGCGACGGCCTCGGCGTCGCCAAGGTGATCGACGAGGAGCTCGTCGTCCCCGATCCCGACCTCAGCATCGCCGAGGGGGCGGTCGCACCGTGGTCGGCCGGGCACAACGCCGACTACTTCCTGCGCCTGCTGGGCGGGCTCGCCGAGCAGATGGGCTTCGATCTCAACGCCCCGTGGAAGAAGCTGCCCGCCGCCGCGCGGGACGCCATCCTGAACGGCAGCGACCACCAGGTCCACGTGAAGTTCCGCAACCGGTACGGCCGCACCCGGTCGTACTACACCGAGTTCGAGGGCGTCATGGCCTTCCTCGAGCGCCGCTCGGAGCAGACCGAGTCCGAGGCGATGAAGGAGCGCTACGAGGGCTACATGCGCGACGTGCCGTGTGCCGCGTGCGGCGGCGCCCGCCTGCGCCCGGAGATCCTCGCCGTCACCCTCGACTCGGCCGAGTTCGGGCCCAAGTCGATCGCGCAGGTCAGTGCGCTGTCGGTGGCCCAGTGCGCCGAATACCTCGACAGCCTGACCCTGGGCGCGCGCGAAGAGGCGATCGCCGGCCGCGTGCTCAAGGAGGTGCAGGCCCGCATCCGCTTCCTGCTCGACGTCGGCCTGGAATACCTGTCGCTGGCCCGTGCCGCGGGATCGCTGTCCGGCGGCGAGGCGCAGCGCATCCGCCTGGCGACGCAGATCGGCGCCGGCCTGGCCGGGGTGCTCTACGTCCTCGACGAGCCGTCGATCGGCCTGCACCAGCGCGACAACCGGCGACTCATCGACACCCTGGTCCGGCTGCGCGACCTGGGGAACACACTGATCGTCGTCGAGCACGACGAAGACACCATCCGCGCCGCCGACTGGGTCGTCGACATCGGCCCGCGCGCCGGCGAGCACGGCGGCAAAGTCGTCCACAGCGGC
The DNA here is from genome assembly GCF_047602025.1 of Gordonia sp. (in: high G+C Gram-positive bacteria). GTDB lineage: Bacteria > Actinomycetota > Actinomycetes > Mycobacteriales > Mycobacteriaceae > Gordonia. The sequence goes on from NZ_JASGII010000001.1 coordinate 1,297,337, forward strand.
AGCTACGAGGGCCTGCTGGCCAACCAGGAGTCGATCACTGGCGCCTATCTGTCCGGCCGCGAGACCCTGCCGGTGCCGGAGATCCGCCGACCGATCACCAAGCGCAAGCAGATCACCGTCGTCGGGGCCAGCGAGAACAACCTGAAGGACATCGACGTGTCCTTCCCGCTCGGCGTGCTGACCGCGGTCACCGGGGTGTCCGGGTCGGGCAAGTCGACGCTCGTCAACGACATCCTCGCCGCGGTGCTGGTGAACAAACTCAACGGTGCGCGGCACGTCCCCGGCCGGCACAAGCGGGTCAAGGGCCTCGAGCACCTCGACAAGCTGGTGCAGGTCGACCAGTCGCCGATCGGCCGCACGCCGCGGTCGAACCCGGCCACGTACACCGGCGTCTTCGACAAGATCCGCACGCTGTTCGCCGCGACGACCGAGGCGAAGGTCCGCGGCTACCAGCCCGGCCGCTTCTCGTTCAACGTCAAGGGCGGTCGCTGCGAGGCGTGCACCGGCGAGGGAACCATCAAGATCGAGATGAACTTCCTGCCCGACGTGTACGTGCCGTGCGAGGTCTGCCACGGCGCCCGGTACAACCGGGAGACCCTCGAGGTCCACTACAAGGGCAAGACCATCGCCGAGGTGCTCGACATGCCGATCGAGGAGGCCGCCGACTTCTTCGAGCCGGTCACGTCGATCCACCGGTACCTCAAGACCCTCGTCGACGTCGGGCTCGGCTACGTCCGGCTCGGCCAGCCCGCGCCGACGCTGTCCGGCGGTGAGGCGCAGCGCGTCAAACTGGCCGCCGAGCTGCAGAAGCGCTCCACCGGCCGCACCGCGTACATCCTCGACGAGCCGACCACCGGCCTACACTTCGAGGACATCCGCAAGCTGCTCGACGTCATCAACGGACTCGTCGACAAGGGCAACACCGTCATCGTCATCGAACACAACCTCGACGTCATCAAGTCCGCCGACTGGATCATCGACATGGGCCCCGAGGGCGGCGACGGCGGCGGCACCGTGATCGCGCAGGGCACGCCCGAAGAGGTGGCAGCCGCGCCGCAGAGCCACACCGGGAAGTTCCTCGCCGAGGTGTTGGAGCTCGAGGGCGTCAAACAGGTCGGCTGATCGGCCCGCCCGTGCCGAGCGATAAAGCCTCTTTCCCCATCTGCGGTTCGGGGGTAACGTACTGCCTCCGCGCGGCGATATCCGTATGCGCCAACCGAAAGGAAACCCGCCTTGCACACCACCTGACCTGATTTTCCCCGCCCATCGGACGTCTCACAGGAGACGTATACCCAATGGGAGATGGAGGAAAAAGGAATGGTGGACAACGGCAAGATGCGGTTCGCGGTGGCGATCGTCGAGGCCCGCACGGCGGCGCACAAGGCGCGCGGGGACAAGCGGTGCGGGTGCGGCCTCTGCCGGCACTGGGTCCGCATGGCGGCCCACTGGGCGGGCGTTCCCCGCAAGGAGCTCGAGGCGGTGCTGCCGGAGCCGGCCAAGCCGCGTCGGCGGGAGCGGCGCCCGGCCCCGCGGGGCATGCGGGCGCAGATCTGCGAGAACGGAACCATCCGGCATCGCGGCGGCGACGTCGGCGAGGCTGCCGGACTGGCGGCCCTGTTCGACCGGCTGCACCAGCAGGAGTGACCGCGGCGGGGGCCGGGTCAGACGAGTTTCTCGCCCGGCCCCTCACCGGGGGCATCCGGATAGGCGCTGGCCTCGCGGAAGGCGGCCTGCAACCCCTTGACGCCGTCGCGGATGGGGTTGGCGTGCAACCCGAGGTCGCGGCGCGAGGCGTCGAACAGCCCGGCCAGGGCGGTGATCAGCTTGCGGGCCTCGTCCAGATCGACGTCGTCCTCGGTGGCCCCCTCGGCCAGGCCGAGCTTCTCGGCAGCCGAGCTCATCAGCATGACGATGGCCCGGGTGATGACCTCGATCGCCGGGATCTCGCCCAGCTGTCGGACCTGTTCGTCGTCGCCCGTCGTCGAATAGGAGTCCTGCGCCATGACTGTTAGACTGTCACAGTGCGACCGCCTCGGGTAACCGGGGCAGGCAAGTGGAGTTCCGCTCCCACCGTGCGACGCGACGGCAGCAATGCGACGGCAGTTTCACGGTCCGGCACACGCCTTCGGCGGAGAGATCCGCGGTGCGGGCGTGTCGTCCGGTCGGCATCGGAGCCCTCGAGCATGGTCCTCGCGACCAGCCTCGGTGGGCTTTCTTGTTGAGGCAGTGGCCCCACCCCCTTCCCGCGAATCAGCGGCGGTCGAGACGAATACGACCTACCTAGGAGGCCCCATCAGCACTGAGACTCGCATCAACGAGCGCATCCGCGTCCCGGAAGTCCGCCTTGTCGGACCGAACGGCGAGCAGGTGGGCATCGTGCGCGTTGAAAATGCGCTCCGACTGGCCGAAGAGGCCGATCTGGACCTGGTGGAAGTCGCGCCCGACGCGCGTCCGCCGGTCTGCAAGATCATGGACTACGGCAAGTTCAAGTACGAAGCAGCGCAGAAGCAGCGCGAGTCGCGTCGCAACCAGCAGATGACCGTCATCAAGGAGCAGAAGCTCCGCCCCAAGATCGACGACCACGACTACGAGACCAAGAAGGGTCACGTCATCCGGTTCCTGGAAGCCGGATCGAAGGTCAAGGTCACGATCATGTTCCGCGGTCGTGAGCAGTCGCGACCCGAACTCGGCTTCCGCCTCCTGCAGCGCCTGGGCAACGACGTCGCCGACTACGGCTTCATCGAGACCAACGCCAAGCAGGACGGACGCAACATGACGATGGTCCTGGCACCGCACAAGGGCGCCAAGACCCGCGCCAAGGCCGCAACGCAGACCACGCAGCCGGCGACGACTCCCGACGAGCCCGCCGCCGACGCCGAGTAGCGGCCGACCGACAGACCTACTCAGGTTCCGCCACCGCGGAGCCGACGACCCCGAGCCCCGGCTCGGGCCGATGAACAGGAAGTACCCATGCCAAAGGCAAAGACCCACAAGGGCACCGCGAAGCGATTCAAGGTGACCGGCAGCGGCAAGATCGTGCGCCAGAAGGCGAACAAGCGCCACCTGCTCGAGCACAAGTCCTCGAAGCAGAAGCGCGCCATGGACGGCACCGTCGTGGTGTCCGACAACGACGCGCCGCGCATTAAGCGCCTGCTCAACGGCAACGGCTAGTCCAGCCCCCACCCGACCAACTCAGACGAAGTAAAGAGGTTCCGACATGGCACGCGTGAAGCGGGCAGTAAACGCCCAGAAGAAGCGTCGCACCACCCTGGAGGCGTCGAAGGGCTACCGCGGACAGCGCTCGCGCCTGTACCGCAAGGCCAAGGAGCAGCAGCTCCACTCGATGACCTACGCCTACCGCGACCGTCGTGCGCGCAAGGGCGAGTTCCGCAAGCTGTGGATCTCGCGCATCAACGCCGCGGCCCGCGCCAACGACATCACCTACAACCGCTTCATCCAGGGCCTCAAGGCCGCCGGTGTCGAGGTTGACCGCAAGGTGCTCGCCGAGATCGCCGTCAGCGACCCGCAGGCCTTCACCGGCCTCGTCGAGGTCGCCCGCAAGGCGCTGCCGGCCGACGTCAACGCGCCGGCTGCCTGATCACGGCACCCAGCCGAACCGACCCGCGATGGATGTTCTGACCGAACGCTCATCGCGGGTCGTTTCTTTCGCCAGACTCCATCGCGCCGCGACCCGGCGCGAGCAGGGGCGCTTCCTCGTCGAAGGCCCCAACGCGGTGACCGCCGCCGTCGAGACCGGGCGCGCGCAGGTCGTCCTGGTGGGGGAGGACGACGCCGAGCGGCACCGCGACGTGCTCGCGCGGGCCGGTGACGCGGGGCTCGATGTCCTGCTGCTCACCGAGCGCGCCGTCGGCAAGCTCGCCGACGCGACCACGCCGCCCGGCGTCTTCGCGGTGTGCGAACTCCTCGACGCCCCGCTCGCCGACGTCCTCGGCGGCGGCCCGACGCTCGTCGCCGTAGCCGTCGAACCGTCCGAGCCCGGCAACGCGGGCACCATCATCCGCTGCGCCGACGCGATGGGCGCCGACGCCGTCGTGTTCCTCGGCGACGCCGTCGACCCGCACAACGGCAAGTGCGTGCGCGCCAGCGCCGGCAGTGTCTTCCACCTGCCCGTCGCGCGGGAGCGTTCCGTCGACGACGGCCTGGCCGCCCTGCGCGGCGCGGGTCTGACCCTGCTCGCCACCACCGCCGACGGTGAGCTCGCTCTGCCCGAGGCGGGGGAGGTGCTGGCCGCGCCGACCGCCTGGCTGTTCGGCAACGAGGCCCACGGACTGCCGCCCGCCGTTGCGGCGGCCGCCGATCACCGGGTGTCGATCCCCATCAAGGGCCGCGCCGAGAGCCTGAATCTGGCCACCGCCGCCGCCATCTGCCTGTATGAGAGCGCGCGGGCTAATTGACCGTGTCCGACGCCCAGGTCATCTCGTCGGTCTCGCTCACCTCGAAGGCCTCGAACCGGTCGTCGGCGAGGATGGTGTCGATCAGCTCGCGCGTGCCGCCGACGAGGGTCCAGTTGAAGTCGATCTCCGTCGCGACCGCCCATGAGAGGTCGATCGGCCAGATCATGTTCGGGCCGGGTCCGCGCCGCCAATCACGCGGCCAGATCCTCGCCCGGTAGCCGTAGTCGGGGTCGGCGAGCTCACCGAGGGTGGCGTCGAACAGGATCATGTCGCGCGCGGGCCACGCGAAATGCGGGCCGTGGCGGACCGCATGCCCGATCGCGGGATCGATGTCCCGGTGGATGGCCGGCCGGGTTTGTCCGATGGACAGATCCACGTTCCCGTCGACGTGGAGCTCGCCCCACCCGCCCCAGATGGCCACGGTGACGTCGTCGGGAGTCGTGAACGGGCGCAGCACACCCGTCAGGGCGGTCAGCAGCGCCGGCGGCATCTCGCCCTCGTACTCGACGTTCAGGTGCCAGCCGTTCGGGAGCTCGACGGTGTACGAGTCGCCATGGTCGGCGTCAAGACGGCGGCCGAGCACCGCCCACCACTGGACCTGCGGGTGCATCGTCGCGCCGGTCACCGCCGCGACGTCGGCCCAACTGACCTCGTCGTCCCCGCTGTCGTGTCGGCTCACCGGGTGCAGGATCCGCGCGTAGGCGTCGAAACCGGTCCCAACGACGCCGCCGACCGACGCGAATTCGCCGGCTCGGCCCAGCAGGGCCGCGCCGCGCCGGTCGATCTCCGTCTGGTCGGTGATGAGTCGCATCCCGCGATGGTAGGGCGCGGCGGGAGGATCCGCGATTGAGTATTTCCCCGGACGACCCCGCGCCCGCGCGCGACAATCATCGGTAGGCATGACCACCACTGAGAAGCCCTCGTGCGGCCGGATCGACGCCGCGGAACTGGACCGCCTGACCGGGGACACCCGGGACCGGGCGGTCGACGTGTTGCGCCTGGCGAGCCTGCTCGTCGTCGTCATCGGCCACTCGATCATGCTCACCGTCTCCCCGCCGGCCCCCGGCGGCGCCCGGCTCGAACTCGGCAACCTGCTCGGCGACCACGCCTTCCTACAGGTCGCGACCTGGTTGCTGCAGGTGCTGCCGGTGTTCTTCTTCGCCGGCGCCGCGGCCGCCGTCTACGGCTGGCGACCCGGGACCTCGCCCGGGCACTGGTTGTTCCGGCGCTCGCAACGGCTGCTGCGCCCGGTGTTCTGGTACTTGCTCGCCATCGGCGGGGCGCTCGGCATCGCCGCGTGGACGGGCAGCGCGCCCGCCGTCGACGTCATCGCCCGGCTCGGCGTCCAGCTGCTCTGGTTCCTCGGCGCCTACCTGGTGATCCTCGCCGTCGTCGCCCTGCTGCAGTGGATGTCCACCCTGGCGCAGATCATCGGCGCGGTCGCCGTTTGCTACGCGCTCACCGGCCTCGCCGATTACGCGCGGCTGAGCGGCGACGGCACGCCCGCCTGGACGAACATCACCTTCGCGACCGCCTGGACCATCCCGGCGCTCCTGGGCATCGCCTATGCCAAGAAGCTCATCACCCCGAAGGCCGCCGCCATCGGCGCCGCGCTGATGCTCGCCGTCGACGCCGCGCTGGTGGTCTTCGGTCCCTACGACGTCTCGATGGTGACCGTGCCGGGGCAGAAGCTGTCCAACATGAGCCCGCCGAGTGTGCTGCTCGCCGGCCACGCGATCGTCCTGTGCCTGCTCGCGATCGCCGCAGCCGGGGCACTCGGGCGCTGGGCCCGTCGACCGCGCGTCTGGTGGTGGGTCGCACTCGGCAACCGCAGCGCGATGACGCTGTACCTGTGGCACCTGCCGCTGCTGGGCCTGATCATCGGCGCGAGCTCGCTCGTCGGCTTCACCCGCGACGACCCGGCGTCGAACCAGCACCTGGTCCTGGTCGCCGTGCAGACCGTCATCCTGCTGGTGCTGCTGGTCCCCGTCGTCGCCATGCTGTCGCCGCTGGAGAACCGACCGCTGCCGTGGTGGGACGACGCCCGGGCGACCTCGCTCGCCCACACCGCGGCAAACCGGCGGCGCGATGGCATCGTGCTGGCGCTCATGGTCGTCACCGGAGCCGCGCTGCTGATGTTCGCCCGCGACGGAATACTGGTCGGCGCACCGATGCTGGCGGTCACCGCCGCAGCCGCCGTCGCCGCCCGCCTGATCACGCTTCCGGCGGCTCAACCCGCAGGTCAGCAGCGGTAGCCGATCGACTAGGCTGTCGTTCGTGGCCAAGCAGAACGACGACAACACCGCTGCCGACCCGACAGCCCTCGATCCCGCCAAGCTCGACGCCGCGGCCGATGCCGCCGTCGCGGCGTTCGCGGCCGCCGCCGACCTCGACGCGCTGGCCGTGGCCAAGACCGAGCACCTCGGCGAGAAGGCCCCCGTATCGCTGGCCCGCCGCGCGCTGGGCACCCTGCCCGGCGATCAGCGCGCCGCCGCCGGCAAGGCCGTGAACGAGGTGCGCACCCGCGTCACCGACGCGCTGTCCGCGCGCACCGCCGAGCTGGAGGCCGAGCGTGACGCGGCCGTCCTCGAGTCGGAGACGATCGACGTCACGCTGCCCAGCGGCCGGCGTCGCGTCGGCGCGCGCCACCCGATCACCGTCATCGCCGAGCAGATCGCCGACGTCTTCGTCGGCATGGGCTGGGAGATCGCCGAGGGCCCCGAGGTTGAGGCCGAGCACTACAACTTCGACGCGCTCAACTTCCTGCCCGACCACCCCGCGCGGTCGATGCAGGACACGTTCTACATCGCGCCCGAGGGGTCGCGGCAGGTGTTGCGCACCCACACCTCGCCGGTCCAGGTGCGCGCCATGCTCGACCGCGACCTGCCGATCTACGTCGCCTGCCCCGGCCGCACCTTCCGCACCGACGAGCTCGACGCCACCCACACCCCGGTGTTCCACCAGATCGAGGGCCTGGCCATCGACCGCGGGCTCACCATGGCCCACCTGCGCGGCGCGCTGGAGACCCTCGCGCACGCACTCTTCGGCCCGGACACGACGACGCGCATGCGGCCGTCCTACTTCCCGTTCACCGAGCCTTCGGCCGAGGTCGACGTCTGGTTCCCGGCGAAAAAGGGCGGCGCCGGCTGGGTCGAGTGGGGCGGCTGCGGCATGGTCAACCCGAACGTGCTGCGTGCGAGCGGCATCGACCCCGACGAGTACAGCGGCTTCGCCTTCGGCATGGGCCTGGAGCGCACCCTGCAGTTCCGCAACGACATCACCGACATGCGCGACATGGTCGAGGGCGACATCCGCTTCACCGCCCCGTTCGGCCCCGCCGCCTGACCATCACTTCGAACCGAAAGCAACTCCGTGCGACTCCCACAGTCCTGGTTGACCGACGTCCTCGAGCTCAGCGGCCCCCCGCCGACGGCCGAGGAGATCGACGCCGCCTTTGTCCGCGTCGGGTTCGAGATCGAGGGTGAGGTCGAGCCGTTCGGCGACATCGCCGGTCCGCTGGTCATCGGCCGCGTCGAGACCATCGAAGAGCTGACCGAGTTCAAGAAGCCGATCCGCTATTGCCACGTCGCCGTCGGCGAGGATGCCCCGCGCGAGATCGTGTGCGGCGCCCGGAACTTCACCGAGGGCGACCTCGTCGTCGTCGCGCTGCCCGGCACGACGCTGCCCGGCGGATTCGAGATCGCCACGCGCAAGACCTACGGCAAGACCTCCGACGGCATGATCTGCTCGGTGACCGAACTGGGCGTCGGCGACGATCACACCGGCATCCTCGTCCTGCCCGCCGGTTCGGCGCGGCCCGGCGACGACGCGCGCGCGTTCCTCGGCCTGCCGGACACCGCCATCGAGGTCAACGTGACCCCCGACCGCGGCTACGCCTTCTCGGTCCGCGGCCTCGGCCGCGAACTGGCCGGCAGCCTCGGCGCCGGCTTCCGCGAGCCCGGTGCCGACGCGAAGCCGGGGACCCCCGGCGACGGCGGCACGCCGGTCACCATCGACCCGGCCACCGGCGCCACCCGCTACACCGCCCGCGTGATCACCGGCGTCGACCCCACCGCGGCCTCGCCGTGGTGGATGCGCAAACGACTCCTGATCGCCGGCATCCGCCCGATCTCGGCCGTCGTCGACGTGACCAACTACGTGATGCTCGAGCTCGGCCAGCCGTTGCACGCCTTCGACGCCGACCGCGTGCGCGGCGGCATCAGCGTGCGCAACGCGAAGGCGGGGGAGAAGCTCACCACCCTCGACGGCACCGACCGCACGCTCGACGCCGAGGACGTTGTCATCGCCGACGACTCGGGCGCCATCGCCCTCGCCGGCGTCATGGGCGGCGCCACCACCGAGGTCGGCGACGAGACCGTGAACGTGCTGCTCGAATCGGCCACCTTCGACCCGGTCCGCGTCTTCCGCACGGGCAAGCGCCACAAGCTCAGCTCGGAGGCCGCCAAGCGGTTCGAGCGCACCGTCGACCCGGAGATCACCGCCATCGCCTCGGCGCGCGCGGCGCTGCTCATCCAGGAGATCGCCGGCGGCGCCGAGACGGGCGCGTGGACCGACGTCCGCCTTCCCGTGGAACCCGCGCCGGTCATCCCTTTCGCGGCCGACGCCCCCGATCGCACCGCCGGCATCGACTACCCCGCGGGCACCTCGGCGAAGCGCCTGCGCGAGGTCGGCTGCACCGTCGAGGAGCACGACGGCCTGCTGGCCGTCACCCCGCCGTCGTGGCGGCCCGACCTGCGCCAGTCCGCCGACCTGGTCGAAGAGGTGTTGCGCCTGGAGGGACTGGAAGACATTCCCGCGGTCGTGCCGCGCGCACCCGGCGGCCGCGGCCTCACGCCGACGCAGCAGCGCCGCCGCTCCATCGGGCGCACGCTGGCCCTCGACGGCTTCGTCGAGGTGCTGCCGTATCCGTTCATGCCGGCCGGCGTCTTCGACGTGTGGGGCCTGCCCGACGACGACCCGCGGCGCAGCACCGTCGACGTGCTCAACCCGCTCGAATCCGAGCGCCCGCAGCTCAACACGACGCTGCTGCCCGGCCTGCTGGAGATGGTCGGGCGCAACCTGGCCCGCGGCCAGCGCGACCTGGCGCTGTTCACCATCGGCCAGGTCGTGCTCGGCGGCACCGGCAGCGGCACGACTATCGGCGCCTTCGACGTCACCGCGCGTCCCGCCGACGCGGACCTGAAGAAGCTCAACGCGAGCCTGCCCGACCAGCCCCTGCACGTGGCCGCCGTGCTGACCGGGCTCGCCGAGCCCGCCGGACCGTGGGGCGCCGGTCGCCCCGCCGACGCGACCGACGCCTTCGAGGCAGCGCGCTCCATCGCCCGGGCCGCCGGCGTCGACGTCGACCTGGTCGCCGACGACCACCTGCCTTGGCACCCCGGGCGGTGCGCCAAGGTCGTCGTGACCGACGCCGACGGCCGGGCCGCGACCGTAGGCTGGGCCGGCGAACTGCACCCGGCCGTGTGCGATCGCGCGAATCTACCCAAGCGGACGTGCGCGGTGGAACTGTCGATCGATGCGCTTCCCACCAGCACCAAGCTGCCGGCGCCGAGCCTGTCGGTGTTCCCCGCGGTCCTGCAGGACGTCGCCGTCGTCGTCGACGACCAGGTCTCGGCCGCCGACGTCGCCGCCGCCCTGCGCGAGGGCGCCGGCGAACTGCTCGAGTCGCTCGAGCTCTTCGACGTCTTCACCGGTGAGCAGGTGGGCGCGGGCAAGAAGTCGTTGGCGTTCGCGCTGCGCTTCCGCGCACCGGATCGCACGCTGACCGAGGACGAGGCCAGCGCCGCCAAGATGGCCGCCGTCACCCGCGCCGCCGGCGTGGTCGGCGCGCGGATGCGGTAGCTCCCGTGGTCGTCCTCGGCGCCGTCGTCATCGGCATCCTTTTCGTCGCTCTCACGGCCTACTGGCTACACCGGCGGCTGGTCGTCGCCACCGGGCTGAGCGGATGGTGGGCCAAGGCCGCCGACGCCGTGCTGGTCGTCGGCTCGCTGCTCGGCATCACCGCCCTGTTGGTGGGCCGGACGCTGGATCCGTCGTGGTCGCGACCGCTCGGCTACGCGGGCTACACCTGGTGGGCCTTCGTCTACTACCTGTCGCTCGGCGCCGCCGTCATCGGTCTCCTCGCGCTGCTGGTGCGCCTGGTGCGCGGCAAGTCCGACGGCCCCCGCCGCTGGGTCGCGGTCCTCACCGGGGTGATGGTCGTCGCCGCGGCGGCGACCACCGCCTACGGATTACGTGAGGCCGCACGACCGACCGTCACCGAGGACACCGCTACCGTCGACAAGCTCCCGCCCGAGTTCGACGGGCTGCGCGTCGCCTTCATCACCGACCTGCACGTGGGGCCCGCGATCAGCCCAACATTCACCACTCGGGTGGTCGAACAGGTCAACGCGGCCAAACCCGACCTCGTCCTGGTGGGCGGCGACCTCGCGGACGGCACCGTCCGGCTGGTGAAGAAGGGCGTCGAACCGCTCCGCTACCTGCGCGCGCCGCTGGGCGTGTACTCGGTGAGCGGCAACCACGAGTACTACTCCGACGACGGCGGGGCATGGCTCGACGTCTGGCAGATCCTCGGGCTTCGACCGCTGCGCAACGAGCGCGTCGAACTGCGCCGCGGTGGTGCCGTGATCGATCTCGCCGGCGTCTACGACCGCACCGCGCCCGCCCCGTACCACCCCGACTACCGGAAAGCGCTAGACGGGCGAGACCCCAGTCGGGCGCTCATCTTCCTCGCGCACGAGCCGAAACAGGCCGAGGGCGTCCAGGGGAGGGGCGTCGGCCTGCAGTTCTCCGGCCACACGCACGGCGGACAGATCTGGCCGTTCCGCTACGCGGTCCGACTGCAGCAGCCGATCGTCTCCGGCTTCGGCAAGGTGGGCGACGTGCCGGTCTTCGTCTCCCGCGGCACCGGGGCCTGGGGTCCGCCGGTCCGCGTCGGTGCGCCGCCGCAGATCGCGATGATCACGCTGCGGCGGTCCGCGGTCGAATAGGTCTGGCCCACCCACACGTGAATACATTTGCACTGTAGTGCATAATGATTCCATGACGATTTCCGTAGCGGTCGCCGGTGCCTCCGGGTACGCCGGCGGCGAGATCCTGCGCCTGTTGCTGGGGCACCCGCGGGTGCAGTCCGGCGAGGTGACGATCGGGGCGCTCACCGCCGGCGGCAACGCCGGTTCACCGCTGGGGGAGCACCACCCCAATCTGCTCCCGCTGGCCGATCGTGTCCTCCAGGAGACCACCCCGGAGATCCTCGCCGGACACGACGTCGTCTTCCTGGGCCTGCCGCACGGCACGTCGGCCGTGATCGCCGATGCGCTGCCCCCGACGACGCTGATCATCGACTGCGGCGCCGACTTCCGGCTCACCGACGCCGGCGACTGGGAGACCTACTACGGCGGGGAGCACGCCGGTACGTGGCCGTACGGCCTGCCCGAGCTGCCCGGCAACCGGGACAAGCTGTCGGCGGCCACCCGGATCGCCGTACCCGGCTGCTATCCGACGGTGTCGATCCTGTCGCTGTTGCCCGCCCTCGCGACGGGCCTCGTCGACCCGCACGTCACCGTCGTGGCCGTCAGCGGCACGTCGGGCGCCGGCCGGTCGCTCAAAGTCGACCTGCTGGCCTCGGAGGTCATCGGCTCCGCGCGCGCCTACGGCGTCGGCGGCACCCACCGGCACACCCCGGAGATCTCCCAGGCGCTGTCCGAGGCGGCGCAGGCGCCGGTCGCGGTCTCCTTCACCCCGGTGCTCGCGCCGATGGCGCGGGGCATCCTCGCGACCTGCACCGCGCGGACGAGTGCCGACGCGGCCGAGATCCGGGCCGCCTACGAGAAGGCCTACGCCGACGAGCCGTTCGTCCACCTGCTGCCCGAGGGGCGGCTGCCCGCGACGTCGTCGGTGATCGGCTCCAACGCCGTGCAACTCGCGGTCTCGGTCGACGAGAAGGCGGGCACGATGGTCGCCGTCGGCGCCGTCGACAACCTGACCAAGGGCACCGGCGGTGCCGCCGTCCAATCCATGAACCTCGCGCTCGGCTTCGGTGAGACCGAGGGCCTGACCACCGTGGGAGTGGCGCCATGACCGGAAAACATCCCCCGCACACCACCGCGGCCCACCGGCTGTGGCGGACGCAGGGCGTGACCGCTCCGTTGGGCTTCCGCGCCGCCGGCATGCCCGCCGGCATCAAGGCCAACGGCAACTTCGACCTGGCCCTGGTGTTCAACGAGGGCCCCGAGTACGCGGCGGCCGGCGTGTTCACCTCCAACAAGGTGAAAGCGGCGCCGGTGCTGTGGAGCCAGCAGGTGCTCGAGTCGAAGCGGTTGCGGGCGGTCATCCTCAACTCCGGCGGCGCCAACGCGTGCACCGGCCCGGAGGGTTTCGCCGACACCCACAAGACCGCCGAGGCGGTGGCCGAAGCGCTGTCCAACTGGGGTACCGAGACCGGTGCCATCGAGGTCGCCGTCTGCTCGACGGGCCTCATCGGCGACCGGTTGCCGATGGACAAGGTGCTGCCCGGCGTCACCGAGATCGTCCACGAGATGGCCGGCGGGCTGTCCGGCGGTACCGACGCTGCCTACGCGATCATGACCACCGACACCGTGCCCAAGCAGGCCGCCGTGCACCACCACGACGGCTGGAACGTCGGCGGAATGGCCAAGGGCGCCGGCATGCTCGCGCCGTCGTTGGCCACGATGCTCGTCGTGTTGACCACCGACGCCCTCGTCGACGCCGACCAGCTCGACATCGCGCTGCGGCGGGCCACGGCGCGCACCTTCGACCGGCTCGACGTCGACGGTTCCTGCTCCACTAACGACACGGTCCTGCTGTTGTCGTCGGGGGCCAGCCAGATCAAGGTCGCACAGGAGGACCTGGACGCGGCCGTCTTCGCCGCGTGCGACGACCTCGCCGCCCAGCTCATGGCCGACGCCGAGGGCGTGACGAAGCGGGTCGTCGTCGAGGTGGTCGGCGCCACCGACGAGGAGCAGGCGCTGATCGGTGCGCGGACGATTGCCCGCGACTCACTGGTCAAGACCGCGCTCTTCGGCTCCGACCCCAACTGGGGCCGCATCATGGCCGCCGTCGGCATGGCGCCCATCGATCTGGACCCGGACAAGATCGCGGTCTCGTTCAACGGCGCCGAGGTCTGCCGGAACGGCGTCGGCGTGCCCGGTGCGCGCGAGGTGGATCTGTCCGGCGAGGACATCCACCTCCTCGTCGACCTCGGCCTGGGGTCGGGTTTCGCCGCGATCCGCACCACCGACCTCTCGCACGACTACGTCGAAGAGAACTCGGCCTATTCGTCATGAGCAAAGCATTCCAGCGGGCCGACCTGCTCGCCCAGTCCCTGCCCGCGCTGCAGGAGTTGCACGGCGCGACCGTCGTCGTGAAGTACGGCGGCAACGCGATGGTCGACGACAAGCTGAAGGCGGCGTTCGCCGACGACATGGTGCTGCTGCGCGCCTGCGGCATCCACCCCGTCGTGGTGCACGGCGGCGGCCCGCAGATATCGGCGATGCTCGACCGGCTCGGCCTGTCGGGCGAGTTCCGCGGCGGCTTCCGGGTCACCACCCCCGAGGTCATGGACGTCGTGCGGATGGTCCTGTTCGGCCAGGTCGGCCGCGAACTCGTCGGATTGATCAACGCCCGCGGCCCGTACGCGGTCGGCATCACCGGCGAGGACGCCCACCTGTTCACCGCCACCCGGCGGACCGTCCTCGTCGACGGCGAGCAGACCGACATCGGCCTCGTCGGCGACATCACGGCCGTGAATACGTCGGCCGTCGACGACCTGATCGCCGCCGGCCGCATCCCGGTCGTCTCCACCATCGCGCCCGACGCCGACGGCGTGGCGCACAACATCAACGCCGACACCGCGGCGGGCGCACTCGCCGAGGCCCTCGGTGCCGAGCGGCTGGTCATGCTGACCGACGTGCCCGGCCTCTACACGAATTGGCCCGACACGTCGTCGCTCACCAGCCACATCGACGCCGGCGCGCTGGAGCAGCTGTTGCCGTCGTTGGACTCGGGGATGATCCCGAAGATGGAAGCCTGCCTGCGGGCGGTGCGCGGCGGGGTCTCGGCCGCCCACGTCATCGACGGGCGGCAGCCGCATGCCGTCCTCGCGCGGCTCTTGGCCGCCGGCGACGAGGAGCTCGGGACGACCGTCGACGCGGGAGGACGGTCATGAGTACCGCCGACTACCGGGCCCGGTGGGCCGCGTCGATGATGAACAACTACGGGACGCCGGCCATCGCCTTGACGAGCGGCTCGGGCGCCACCGTCACCGACGCCGACGGCAACGAGTACCTCGACCTGCTCGGCGGCATCGCGGTCAACGCGCTCGGCCACGGCCACCCGGCCATCGCCGCGGCGGTGACCGAGCAGATGGCGACCCTGGGCCACGTGTCCAACCTCTACATCGCGCCGCCGGTCGTCGACCTGGCCGAGAAGCTGCTCGACAAGTTCGGCGTCGACGGATCGCGCGTCTTCTTCTGCAACTCGGGCACCGAGGCGAACGAGGCGGCGTTCAAACTCGCCCGACTGACCGGGCGGTCGGGCATCGTCGCGGCCGAGAAGGCGTTCCACGGCCGGACCATGGGCGCGCTCGCGATGACCGGGCAACCGGCGAAGCGGGCACCGTTCGAACCCATGCCGCCCGGCGTGGACTTCGTGCCCTACGGCGACGCTGCGGCACTGGACGCCACCGTCGGCGACGACACCGCCGCCGTCATCCTGGAGCCGATCATGGGGGAGAGCGGCGTGGTCGTGCCGCCGGCCGACTACCTCGCGCACGCCCGCCGGATCACCGCCGAGCGCGGCGCCCTGCTGATCTTCGACGAGGTGCAGACCGGCATCGCCCGGACCGGCGCCTTCTTCGCCCACCAGGGCGCCGGCGTCGTGCCCGACGTCATGACCTTGGCCAAGGGACTGGGCGGGGGCTTCCCGATCGGCGCGGTGATCGCCGGGCCGCGGGCCGCCGACCTGTTCACCCCCGGCCTGCACGGCACGACGTTCGGGGGCAACCCGATGAGCGTCGCCGCGGCCCTCGCGGTACTTGACACGATCGAGCGCGACGGCCTCGTCGAGCACGTCGCCGCCGTCGGCAAGACGCTCGCCACCGGCATCGAAGAACTCGGCCACCCCGCCGTCGACCACGTGCGCGGTTCCGGGCTGTTGCTCGGCGTCGTGCTGCGGGAAGACATCGCCAAGGAGGCCGAGGCCGCCGCCCGTGGCGCCGGGTTCCTCATCAACGCGCCCGACGCGAACGTGCTGCGGCTCGCGCCGCCGCTCATCCTCAGCGAGGAGCAGGCGCGGACGTTCATCGATGCGCTGCCCGTCATCCTCGACCAAGCCCAAGGAGACAACGCATGACCCGCCACTTCCTGCGCGACGACGACCTGACCCCGCAGGAGCAGGCCGAGGTGTTGGCGCTGGCCGCCGAGCTCAAGGTGAACCCGTTCGCGCAGCAGCCGTTGGCCGGCCCCCGCGGCGTCGCGGTGCTGTTCGACAAGAACTCGACGCGCACCCGGTTCTCCTTCGACGTGGGCATCGCCCAACTCGGCGGGCACGCCGTCGTCGTCGACACGAGTTCGACGCAGATGGGCCGCGACGAGACCCTGGCCGACACCGGACGGGTGCTGTCGCGCTTCGTCGACGCCATCGTCTGGCGGACCTTCGGCCAAGAACGGCTCGAGGAGCTCGCCGAGTTCTCGTCGGCCCCCGTGGTCAACGCGCTGTCGGACAGCTTCCATCCGTGCCAGGTGCTCGCGGACCTGCAGACGATCATCGAGCACAAGGGCAAGGCCGCCGGTCTGACCATGACATACCTGGGCGACGGCGCCAACAACATGGCCCACTCGCTCATGCTCGGCGGCGTCACCGCCGGCATGCACGTGCGCGTCAGCGGACCCGCGGGCTTCACGCCCGACGCCGCGATCCTCGCGGCCTCGGTCGAGCGGGCGAAGCTCACCGGCGGGTCGGCGACCGTGATCACCGACCCCGTAGCGGCGGTGACCGGTGCCGACGTCCTGGTCACCGACACCTGGGTGTCGATGGGCCAAGAGGACGACGGCAAGGACCGGGCCGCCCCGTTCCGGCCCTACCAGATCAACGACGAGCTGCTCGGGCACGCCGCCGACGGCGCGATCGTGCTGCACTGTCTGCCCGCGCACCGCGGCGACGAGATCACCGACGCGGTGATGGACGGCCCGGCGAGCGTCGTATTCGACGAGGCGGAGAACCGCCTGCACGCGCAGAAGGCGCTGCTCGTCTGGCTGTTGGCCCACCAGGAGCAGTCGTGAGCACCGCCGAGGTCCGCAGTACGACCCGCGCGGCACGCCACGCCCGGATCGTCGAGATCCTGTCCAGCCGGGCCGTCGGATCACAGACCGAGCTGGCGGCGATCCTCGCCGACCAGGGCGTCGACGTCACCCAGGCGACGCTGTCGCGCGACCTCGACGAGCTCGGCGCGGTGAAGCTGCGCGGCGCCGACGGGGGGCCGTGGGCCTATGTCGTCCCCGAGGACGGCTCACCGGTGCGCGGCGTCGTCGGCGGCACCGACCGTCTCGCCCGGCTGCTGGGGGAGATGCTGGTCGGAACCGACTCGTCGGGCCAGCTCGCGGTCCTGCGCACCCCACCGGGCGCCGCCAACTATCTGGCCAGCGTCCTCGACCGCGCGAGCCTGCCGGAAGTCGTCGGCACGATTGCCGGCGATGACACCATTTTCGTCGCCGCGCGCGAGCCGATGACCGGCGCCGACCTGGTCGCACACCTGGAGAAACTGGTCTGACGACCCGCCTCGCCGACGCGTTCGGCGAGCCAGCACAATAGAAACCGACACACGAGCAGACCGAGGAGCACCACACCCATGACGGAACGCGTCATCCTGGCATATTCCGGAGGTCTCGACACCTCCGTCGCGATCAGCTGGATCGGCAAGGAGACCGGCAAGGAAGTCGTCGCCGTCGCCATCGACCTCGGTCAGGGCGGCGAGGACATGGAGGTCGTACGCCAGCGCGCGATCGACTGCGGCGCCGTCGAGGCGGTCGTCGTCGACGCCCGCGACGAGTTCGCCGACGAGTACTGCCTGCCGACGATCACCGCCAACGCGCTCTACATGGACCGCTACCCGCTGGTCTCGGCGATCAGCCGGCCGCTGATCGTCAAGCACCTCGTGCAGGCGGCCCGCGACCACGGCGGCACCGTCGTGGCCCACGGCTGCACCGGCAAGGGCAACGACCAGGTGCGCTTCGAGGTCGGCTTCAACACCCTCGCGCCCGAGCTCGAGGTCCTCGCCCCGGTCCGCGACTACGCCTGGACCCGGGAGAAGGCGATCGCCTTCGCCGAGGAGAACGCCATCCCGATCAACGTGACCAAGCGCTCGCCGTTCTCGATCGACCAGAACGTGTGGGGCCGGGCCGTCGAGACCGGGTTCCTCGAGGACCTGTGGAACGCCCCGACCAAGGACGTCTACGACTACACCGAGGACCCGACGGTCAACTTCAACGCGCCCGACGAACTTATCCTGAGCTTCGACAAGGGCCGCCCCGTCGCGATCGACGGCAAGCCGGTGTCGGTGCTCGAGGCCATCGAACAGCTCAACAAGCGCGCCGGTGCGCAGGGCGTCGGCCGGCTCGACGTCGTCGAGGACCGCCTCGTCGGCATCAAGAGCCGCGAGATCTACGAGGCCCCCGGGGCGATGGTCCTCATCACCGCGCACGAGGAACTCGAGCACGTGACGCTCGAGCGCGAGCTCGGCCGCTACAAGCGCCACGTCGACCAGAAGTGGTCGGAGCTGGTCTACGACGGCCTCTGGTACTCGCCGCTCAAGGGCGCGCTGGACACCTTCATCGACCACACCCAGGAACACGTCTCCGGCGACATCCGGCTGGTGCTGCACGCCGGTGCGATCATCGTCAACGGCCGCCGGTCCAGCGAGTCGCTCTACGACTTCAACCTCGCCACCTACGACGAGGGCGACACCTTCGACCAGTCGAACGCCAAGGGCTTCGTCCAGCTGCACGGGCTGTCGTCGAAGATCTCGGCGAAGCGTGATCTGGGGCTATGAGCAAGAAGAAGCCGACGACGAACGAGGGCTCGCTCTGGGGCGGGCGGTTCGCCGACGGCCCGGCCGCGGCGATGGCGGCGCTATCCAAGTCGACGCAGTTCGACTGGGTGCTCGCGCCCTTCGACATCGAGGCCTCGAAGGCGCACGCCCGTGTCCTGAACAAGGCGGGGCTGCTCACCGATGACGACCTGACGGCGATGCTGGCCGGCCTGGACCGGCTGGCCGCCGACGTCGCCGACGGCACCTTCGGCCCCGCGGAGTCCGACGAGGACGTGCACGGCGCGCTAGAGCGCGGACTCATCGATCGCGTCGGACCCGAGCTGGGCGGACGCCTGCGCGCCGGGCGCTCCCGCAACGACCAGGTGGCCACGCTGTTCCGGATGTGGCTGCGCGAGGCCTTCCGCCGGGTCGCCGTCGGCGTCGCAGACGTCGCGCAGGCGCTGATCGACCAGGCGCAGGCCCACCCCGACGTCGTCATGGCGGGCAAGACCCACCTGCAGGCGGCCCAGCCGGTCCTGCTCAGCCACCAGTTGCTCGCGCACGTGCACCCGCTGCTGCGGGACCTGGAGCGCCTCGCCGACGCCGACCGGCGGACCGCGGTGTCGCCCTACGGTTCCGGCGCCCTGGCGGGATCGTCGTTGGGGCTCGACCCGGACGCGATCGCGGCCGACCTCGGCTTCGACGGTCCGATGGCCAACTCGATCGACGCCACCGCGTCACGGGACTTCGCCGCGGAGGCGGCCTGGGTGTTCGCGATGATCGCCGTCGACCTGTCGCGCCTGGCCGAAGAGGTCATCGCGTGGAGCACGCCCGAGTTCGGCTACGTGACGCTCGCCGACGCCTGGTCCACGGGCAGCTCGATCATGCCGCAGAAGAAGAACCCGGACGTCGCCGAATTGACCCGCGGGAAGAGCGGTCGGCTGATCGGCAACCTCACCGGCCTGTTGGCCACCCTCAAGGCGCAGCCGCTCGCGTACAACCGCGATCTGCAGGAAGACAAGGAGCCGGTCTTCGACTCGGTGGCCCAACTCGAGATGCTGCTGCCCGCGATCGCCGGCATGGTCGGCACCCTGACCTTCCACGCCGAGCGAATGGCCGAACTGGCGCCCGCCGGGTTCACCCTCGCCACCGACATCGCCGAGTGGCTGGTGCGCCAGGGCGTGCCGTTCCGCGACGCCCACGAGGCGGCCGGGGCCTGCGTCCGGGCCGCCGAGCAGGCCGGGACGGATCTGGCCGGCCTCGACGACGCGACCTTCGCGTCGATCAACCCGGCGCTGACGCCGGCGGTGCGCGACGTGCTCACCGTCCGCGGTTCCATCGAGTCGCGGAGCGCCCACGGCGGCACCGCGCCGTCGGCCGTCGCGGTACAGCTCGACGGTGCGCGGAGCGGCTTGGCGAAGCACCGGCAGCACTGGTCGTAGGACGCGCACCGGGCGGCGGTAGAGTGACCTGAGTCACTGGGGCGCGCAAGGGGAGTCGCGCCCATCGACACCACAGGAGAGTGATGGTCGAGATGCCCAAGAGGATCGGCGGAGCGGTCAACCGCGTGTTGGCGACCGCGCAGAACGGTCTGGAAGTCCTGCGTTTCGGCGGCCTGGAGACCGGGACCGAACCGGCCCCGTACCAGGTCGTCGAGACCGAGAAGATGTTCCGCCTGCGCCGCTACTTCCCGGACGACACGGGCGAGGGGCCGCACGTGATCCTCGTCCACCCGATGATGGTGTCGGCGAACGTCTACGACGTCACGCAGGAGAAGGGCGCCGTTTCGGTGTTGCACCGGCACGGCATCACGCCGTGGGTCGTCGACTTCGGCTCGCCCGACCAACAAGAGGGCGGCATGGAGCGCACCCTCGCCGACCACATCGTCGCGCTGTCCCGCGTCGTCGACGTCGTGCGGGAGGCCACCGGTCGCGACGTCCACCTCGCCGGCTACTCGCAGGGCGGCATGTTCGTCTACCAGTGCGCGGCCTATCGGCAGTCGAAGGGCATCGCCAGCGTCATCACCTTCGGGTCGCCGGTCGACGTCCTCGCGGCGCTGCCGCTCGGCCTGCCCGCCGGAATCGTCGCACCCGGTGCCGAGCTGCTCGCCGACAAGGTGTTCCCGCACATCTCCATCCCCGGCTGGTTGGCCCGCACCGGCTTCCAGATGCTTGACCCGGTCAAAACCGCGCGCAGCCGCCTGGACTTCCTGCGCCAGCTGCACGACCGCGACGCGCTGCTCCCGCGGGAGGACCAGCGCCGGTTCCTCGAGGCCGAGGGCTGGGTCGCGTGGTCGGGTCCGGCCATCGCCGAGCTGCTGCGCCAATTCGTCTCGCACAACCGCATGGTGTCCGGCGGCTTCGTCATCGACGGCGACCTGGTGACCCTCGCCGAGATCACCTGCCCGGTGCTGGCGTTCGTCGGCGAGGCGGACGACATCGGCCAGCCCGCCGCCGTCCGCGGCATCAAGCGCGCCGCCCCGAAGGCCGACGTCTACGAGTCGCGGCTGCCGGTCGGCCACTTCGGCCTCGTCGTCGGCTCGGTCGCCGGCACGCAGACCTGGCCGACGACATCGGAGTGGATCCGCTGGCAGGACGGTTCGGGGGAGAAGCCCGCGGCCGTCGAGCCGATGGATGAGAACGCCACCGGGCCGGGCACCGGCGTCACGCTGTCGTCGCGCGTGACCCACGGCCTGGGCGCGGTCGCCGACGCGGGCGCAGCGGTCGGCAAGGAGGTGATCGACTCGGCGTCGTCGGTGCAGCGGACCACGCGCGCCATCGCGGCCGAGTCGGTGCGCACCGTGCCGCGCCTGTTCCGGCTCGGCCAGATCGGCCCCAACACGCGGATCTCCCTCGGCAAACTGATGTCGGAGAACAATCGGCGCGCCCGGGACAAGGAGCTGTTCCTCTTCGAGAACCGCGTCCTCACCCACGAACAGGTCAACACTCGCATCGACAACGTCGTCGCCGGACTGATCTCCTGCGGCATCCGGCCCGGACAGCGGGTCGGCGTGCTGATGGACACTCGCCCCAGTGCGCTGGTCGTCGTCGCAGCGCTGTCGCGGCTCGGTGCCGTCGGGGTCCTGCTCACCACCGACCTGGGCGTCGCCGAGGCGATCGCGTCCACCGAGACGCGGGTGGTGATCACCGACCCCAACCACCTGGAGATCGCCCGCGAGCACTGCGGCAAGGTGTTGGTCCTCGGTGGCGGCAGCGGCGACACCCGCACCCTCGAGGCGGCCGACGGCGACCGGGTCGTCGACATGGAGCAGATCGACCCCGCGGCCGTCGAGATCCCGTCCTGGTACCGGCCCGATCCGGGGCTGGCGGGCGACCTCGCGTTCATCCTGTTCACGCGCGGTGCGATGTTCGACCTCACGCCCTGGCCGGTGACCAACCACCGCTTCGCCATCTCCGCTTTCGGCGCGGCATCGGCGGCGGGCTTGACCAACAACGACACGGTCTACTGCCTGCCGCCGCTGAGCCACCCGTCGGGTCTGCTGACGACCCTGGGCGCGACCCTCGTCGGCCGCTCGCGGATCGCGCTTTCCAACGGCGTCGACGCCGAGACGTTCAGCACCGAGGTGGCGCGCTACGGAATCACCGTCGTCTCCTACACCTGGACGATGATGCGCAACGTCGTGCGCGATCCGAAGTTCGAGATCAATCCGCACAACCCGATCCGCCTCTTCATGGGATCGGGCATGCCCGCCGGACTGTGGTCGGAGGTCGTCGACTCCTTCCCGAAGGCACACGTCCTGGAGTTCTTCGCCACCGCCGACGGATCGGCGATCCTGGGCAACGTCTCCGGCGAGAAGCTGGGCGCCATGGGTCGTCCGCTGCCGGAGACCTCGCCCGTTCGCATCGCGGCGATCGACGCGGAGAGCGAGACGCTGCGCGTCGGCGCGGGCGGCTACATCGAGGAGACGGCTCCCGGCGAGGTCGGCGTGCTGCTCTCGGGCGCACGTCAGCGGTTCGGTGCGAACAGCGCCGTGCTCCTCGACGTCTTCAGCGCACACGACCGCTGGGAGGTGTCGAACCACCTGTTCCGCACCGACGCCGACCGCGACCTCTGGTACATGGGTGCCATCCCGTCCGTCGTCACGTCGAAGGATGGCCCGGTGTACCGGCCGCCGATCGAGCAGGCGCTGTCGATGATGAAGGGTGTCGACTTGGCGGCCGTGTACCGCGCGACGGTCGGCGGCGGCGTCGAGGAGGGCGGCGACGATCTGGCCGTGGCCGCGATCTCGTTGCGCGAGGGTCAGGAGGCGTCCCTCACGGTGACGTCGTTGCGGACCGCACTGGGCGGACTGCCCGCCGAGGAGCGCCCACACCTGATCCGCGTCGTCGACGAGATCCCGGTCAGCGAGTCCTATCGACCACTCACCGGGGCGTTGGCCGCCGAGGGCGTGCCGAAGCCGGGCACGCGGGTCTGGTACCGCGACGAGGAAGGCCGCTACCGTCGATTCACCAAGGCCGTCGCGGCCGAACGAGGGTGGGTCTAGCGGGCCGCTAGAGTGGTCCCCATGTCTCGCGCTGCTGATATCGACCCGGTCGTCCGCGAGCGGCTCGTCTGCCCGACCGATCACGGACCGCTGCTCGACGCCGGCGACGAGCTGTACAACCCGCGCCTGCGCATCGCCTACCGCATCGACGAGGACGGCATCCCGGTGATGCTCGCCGACGAGGCGCGCAAGGTCGACGACGACGAGCACGCCGCGATCACCGGCGGTTCGGCGCGGTGAGCGCCACCGACATCGTCGAGGAGCTGCAGTGGCGGGACCTGATCGCCGCCTCCACCGACCTCGACGCGCTGCGCGAGCACCTCGCCGACGGATCGGTCACGCTGTACGCCGGGTTTGACCCGACGGCCGCCAGCCTGCACGCCGGGCACCTCGTACCGCTGCTGACCCTGCGCCGCTTCCAGGAGGCGGGCCACCGCCCGATCGTGCTGGCGGGCGGGGCGACCGGCCTCATCGGCGACCCCCGCGACGTCGGCGAGCGGACGATGAACACGACCGACACCGTCGCTGAATGGGCCGACCGGATCGGCGGGCAGCTGCGACGGTTCGTCCGACTCGAGGGCGTCGACAACGCCGCGGTCGTCGTCAACAACATGGAGTGGACCGGCGAGCTGAGCGCGCTGGACTTCCTGCGCGACATCGGCAAGCACTTCTCGGTGAACGTGATGCTCGCGCGCGAGACCGTCAAGCGGCGGTTGGAGAGCGACGGCATCAGCTACACCGAGTTCAGCTACCTGCTGCTGCAGTCGAACGACTTCGTCGAGCTGAACCGGCGGTACGGCTGCACGCTGCAGATCGGTGGCTCGGACCAGTGGGGCAACATCATCGGCGGCGTCGATCTGGCCCGCCGGCTCGACGGCACGTCGCTGCACGCCATGACCGTGCCGCTGGTGACATCTTCCGACGGCAAGAAGTTCGGCAAGTCGACCGGTGGTGGCAGCCTGTGGCTCGATCCGGAGCTCACGCCGCCGTACGCCTGGTACCAGTACTTTGTGAACACGGCCGACGCCGACGTCGTCCGCTACCTCAAGTGGTTCACCTTCCTGGGCCGCGACGAGATCGCCGAGCTGGCGGCCGCCACGACGGAGAAGCCCCACCTGCGTCTGGCGCAGAAGCGCCTCGCGGCCGAGATGACGACGATGATCCACGGCGCCGACCAGACGGCCGCGGTCGAGCAGGCCAGTGCCGCGCTCTTCGGACGCGGCGAACTCGACGGCCTCGACGAGCCGACGGTCGCCGCCGCACTCGGCGAGACGACGTTGGCGGAGTACGACGCCGGCGCCGCTCCGACGATCGTCGAGCTGTTGGTGGACAGCGGCCTTGCCGAATCGAACAAGGCCGCGCGCCGGACGATCGGGGAGGGCGGCGCGTACGTCAACAACGCCAAGATCTCCGACGACACCTGGACGCCCGCGCCGGGCGACCTCCTCCACGACCGCTGGCTGGTGCTGCGGCGGGGCAAGAAGACCTTCGCCGGTGCCCGCTTCGGCGCACGGAGGGGATAGTCGATGACCGCACGCGACAACCAGCGACGGGACAACAGGGCGGCCGAGCCGCCCCTGCCCGACGACCTCACCGCCGGCGACCTCGACCCCGAGGTGCGCCGCGACTTGCGCACCCTCGACAAGGCCACCGCCGACACCGTCGCCCGCCATCTGGTGATGGTCGGCCGACTGGCCGCCGACGACCCGGAACAGGCGCTGGCACACGCCCGCGCCGCGCGCGGTCGGGCGAGCCGTATCGGCGTCGTCCGGGAAACCGCGGGCATCGCGGCCTACCACGCCGGTGAGTGGCACGAGGCCCTCAGTGAGCTCCGCGCGGCGCGGCGTATCCTGGGCGGGACCGTGCTGCTGCCGTTGATTGCCGACTGTGAGCGCGGCCTGGGCCGCCCAGAGCGAGCCCTCGAGATCGCCCGCGGGGACGATGCTCGCTCGCTGCCCGCCGAAGAGCGGATCGAGATGCTGATCGTCGAGGCCGGCGCCCGGATCGACCTGGGCGAGGCCGACAAGGCGGTGGTGACCCTGCAGGCCGCCGATCTCACGCCCGGTCAGACCGGCCAGGAGGCCACCCGTCTCTACTACGCCTACGCCGAGGCCCTCCTGGCGGCCGGTCGTCACGACGACGCCATCACCTGGTTCATGAACGCCGCTGCCGCCGATGTCGACGACCTGACCGACGCCGAGCTGCGCTTGGTCGACCTCACCGACGGCGGCGATCCCGATTCGTCGACCGTGCCCGAAACCTCGCCGAGCGTGCCCGAAGATTCGCCGAGCGTGCCCGAGAATTCGCCGAGCGTGCCCGCACTCGCCGACGGCTACGACGGCTTGTTGCTCGATCTGGACGGCACGGTGTTCGCCGGCCACGAACCGCTGCCGGGGGCCGTCGAGGCGATTGCCGCGCTGCGTTCGGACCAGGTGCGCTACGTGACCAACAACGCGAGTCGACGGCCGGCCGAAGTCGCCGCCCACCTGCGCGACCTCGGTTTCGACGCCACCGCGGAGCAGGTGGTGACCAGCGCCCAGGCCGGTGCCCGACTAGCAGCGCGACAGGTGCCAGCCGGTTCGACGGTCCTCGTCGTCGGCACCGACGGCTTGGCCGCCGAGGTGGCGGAAGTTGGCCTCGTGCCGACGCGCACGGCCGACGACAAGCCGAGTGCCGTCATCCAGGGTCACTCGCCGGACACCGGTTGGGCGGCGCTGTCGGAGGCCGCGCTCGCGGTCGCCGCCGGAGCGACCTGGGTGGCCACCAACGTCGACACGACGCTGCCCAACGAGCGGGGGCTGTTGGTCGGCAACGGATCGATGGTGGCCGCGGTCGCCTCCGCCACCAAGGCGACGCCGATCGTCGCGGGCAAGCCCGCGCCGCCGCTGCTGAACGACGCGGTCGACAGCGTCGGTGCGCGCAAGCCCCTCGTCGTCGGCGACCGCCTCGACACCGACATCGAGGGCGCGAACGCCGTCAACGCCGACAGCCTGATGGTGTTGACCGGGGTCAGCTCGCTGAGCGACGTCCTGGCGGCACCCGCCGAGCGTCGACCCACCCACATCGGCACCGGGCTGCGCGCCCTGCTCGCACCGGAATCGGCCAGCGCGATCGCCGGCGACCATCCGTGGACCGTGGCGGTGAACGACAGCCGGATCAGCATCAAGCGCTCCGCGGAGGGCGCTCCGCCCGTGACGGCGGTACCGGCGCTCGTGGCCGCGGTGTGGTCCGTCGGCCTCACGCCGGCGCAGGTCGCCGAAATCGCGGTGACCTCGGACGATCCGGCGGTGACCGGACTGCTGCGCGGCCTCGGCGTCGGCTAGCGTGGAGGGCACTATGACGAACCCTGAGCCCACCGCGGGCGCGCCGAAGCCCGGCGATCACCTTCCCGGTACCGGCGGCCCGACGTCGGTGTCGCCGGAGGACGTCGTCGACGCGATCAACGAGATGCTCGAGAAGCTCGACGAGGTCGGCCGGCACGCCGCGCACCCGGCCGCGGGCGAGCCGATGTCGGCCGAGCAGCTCGCCGCGCTGGACCGCCAGGCAGATCTGCTCGAGCGGGCGCACCGCGTGCTCGCCGACGCCCTGGCAGCGATCGACCACTCCTGACCCATGGCACCGCGGGCCCGACTGGATGCCGAGCTGGTGCGGCGGGGGCTGGCCCGCTCGCGCGAGCACGCCAGCGCCCTGATCGCCGCCGGTGAGGTCAGCGTCAACGGCACCCCGGCGACGAAACCGGCGACGAACGTCGGCAGGGACACGCCCATCGTCGTCAAACCCCAGGCCGAACAGTGGGCGTCGCGCGGGGCCCACAAGCTCATCGGAGCGCTCGACGCGTTCGAGCCGCAGGGCCTGACGGTCGACGGCCGACGCTGCCTGGACGCCGGTGCCTCCACCGGCGGATTCACCGATGTGCTGTTGCGCCGCGGGGCGCGGGAGGTCGTGGCCGTCGACGTCGGCTACGGCCAACTCGTCTGGCGACTGCAGGCCGACGACCGCGTGCACGTCCACGACCGCACGAACGCCCGGTCGCTCACACCCGGCGACATCGGCGGCCCGGTCGACCTCACCGTCTCCGACCTGTCATTCATCTCGCTCAAGCTCGTCCTGCCCGCCATGGCCGCCTGCACCCGACCGGGCGGCGACCTCGTGCCGATGGTCAAGCCGCAGTTCGAGGTGGGCAAGGACCGTGTCGGCGCCGGCGGTGTCGTGCGCGATCCGGCCCTGCGCGCCGACGCTGTCCTCGGTGTGGCCCGCTGGGCCGCCGCATTGGGCTTGCAGGTGCGCGACGCAGGCTTCTCGCCGCTGCCCGGGCCGTCCGGGAACGTCGAATACTTCCTGTGGCTCACCCGCCGGTGCGACGACGACGAACTGGCGGCGCGCAGGGAGCGGTTGCCCATCGATCTGTCGGCCCCCACAGATACGCTGGTGGGCAGCGAAGACGGCTTCGACGACAGCGGCGTGCGCGACCTGATCGACACGGTCGTGGCGCGGGGGCCGCAATGACGCAGGGGAGCGAGCGAGTGCAGCAACGCGAGGGTCAGGGCGACCGGGTCTTCCTGGTCGTCGCCCACACGGGCCGGGACCAGGTGGCACCCACCCTGGAGGCCATCGCTCGACAGTGCGGGGCGAACGGCATCGAACTGCGCCTGGTGGATTCGGACACTCGCGAGGACGCGCGGGCCGACGTCGACGTCGATCGGCTGCGCGAATTGGGCGCGACGGTCACCCGCGTCGAGCACGGCGACGGCGCGGCCCTCGGGTGCGAGGTGGTGATCGCCCTCGGCGGTGACGGCACCTTCCTGCGCGCCGCCGAGTTCGCCCAGCCGGCCGAGGTGCCCGTCATCGGCATCAACCTCGGCCACATCGGCTTCCTCGCCGAGGCGGAGGCCGGCTCCATCGACGACGTGATGACGCGGCTCGTCGACGGCGACTACACGGTCGAACCGCGCATGACGCTCGACGTCACCCTGGTCGGCGCCGACGGCACCACCATCCTGCACACTTGGGCGCTCAACGAGGTCGTCGTGCAGAACGATTCGCACCGGGGCGTGCTGGAAGTCGTCACCGAGGTCGACGGCCGCCCGGTCTCGGCCTTCGGCGCCGACGGTGTGCTCGTCGCGACGCCGACGGGCTCGACCGCCTACGCGTTCTCGGCCGGCGGACCGGTGATGTGGCCGGACCTCGAGGCCATCCTCGTCGTGCCCAACAACGCACACGCCCTGTTCGCCCGCCCGATGGTCACCTCGCCGCACTCCCGAGTCGCTGTGGAGGTCGAGGCCGGGGGACAGGCCGCGGTCGCCGTCTGCGACGGCCGGCGTTCGGGCGCGGTTCCGCCGGGCGCCCGGGTCGAGGTCGTGCGCAGTGAGCGATCGGTCCGCTGGGTCCGCATCGACGCCGAGCCGTTCACCGACCGCCTCGTGACCAAGTTCAACCTGCCGGTCACCGGGTGGCGCGGACGCTCGGGCCGCCCCGCGGGACCGGGCAAGGGGAGGCGCGCCTGATGCTGGAGGAGTTGACGATCACCGGGCTGGGGGTGCTGGAGAACGCCTCCGCCGAGTTCGCCCCCGGCTTCACCGTGCTGACCGGTGAGACCGGCGCCGGCAAGACCATGGTCGTGACCAGCCTGCACCTGCTGTCGGGTGCGCGCTCAGATGCGAGTCGGGTCCGCGCCGGGCACGACAAGGCCGTCGTCGAGGGCCGCTTCCGGCTGCCCGAAGGGGACGGCGAGATCGCGCAGATCCTCGACTCGGCCGGCGCCGAGGCCGACGAGGGTTCGCTGATCGCGGTGCGCGCGGTGGGCGCCGACGGCCGCTCCCGGGCACACCTGGGCGGCCGCTCCGTGCCGGTCGGCGTGCTGGGCCAGGCCGTCAGCGGGATGCTGACCATCCACGGCCAGAACGACCAACTGCGCCTGTTGCGCGCCGACCAGCAGCGGGCGGCGCTCGACCGGTTTGCCGGACCGCCCGTCGCGACGGCGCTCGACGACTATCGGCGCGCGCGGCAGGCGTGGATCACCCTGGCCGACGAACTCGCCGAGCGTCGCGCGAGCTCCTATGAACTCGCCCAGGAGGCCGACCGCCTGCGCTTCGCCGTGCAGGAGCTCGCGGCCGTCGACCCCCAGCCGGGGGAGGACGTCGCGCTGACCGCGACGATCAAGCGATTGACCGACCTGGAGACGGTGCGCACCGCCGGGGCCCGCGCCCACGCGCTGACCGCGGGCGAGGGGGGTGATGCCGACGGCGTCATCGCCGAACTCGGCCAGGTGCGCTCACTGTTGGAGTCCTCCGGCGACGACGCACTCGAAGCCCTGCTGCCGCGGGTGCGTGAGGCGCTGGCCGTGGTCACCGACCTCGCTGCCGAGCTGTCCGGCATCATCGCGGGCCTGCCCGCCGACGCCGCCGAACTGGACCAACTGCTGGTCCGCCAGGGCGAACTCAAGGCGCTGACGCGCAAGTACGCGCCCGACGTGGACGGTGTCCGGCAGTGGTGGGAGCGGGCCCGCGCCCGACTCGCCGAGATCGACGACCCGGCCGAGTCCATCGACGAGCTGGCCGCTTCGGTCGACGCCGCCGCCGCCGAGGTGTCGCGCGCGGCGAAGGCCGTGCGGGAGTTGCGCGCCGCGGCGGCCGAGAAGCTCGCCCTCCGGGTGACCGAGGAGCTCGACGGCCTAGCCATGGGCGGTGCCGCGCTCCGGGTCACCGTGAGCCCGGACCGCGCGGAGGAGGCCGCCGGTCGCCGCGTGCTCCCCGTGGACGGCGAAACCTGCCAGGTGGCGGCCGACGGAGCCGACGTCGTCGAGTTCGCCCTCGTCCCGCACCCCGACTCCGCGCCGTTGCCGATCGCCAAGTCGGCCTCCGGCGGCGAGCTGTCGCGCGTGATGCTCGCGCTCGAGGTCGTGCTCGCCGCACCCGACGGCGGGTCGGTCATGGTCTTCGACGAGGTCGACGCCGGCGTCGGCGGGCGCGCTGCGGTGGAGATCGGCCGTCGGTTGGCGCGGCTGGCGCAGGGGCACCAGGTCATCGTCGTCACCCATCTGCCGCAGGTCGCCGCGTTCGCCGATCACCACGTCGTCATCGGCAAGGAGACGAGCGGCCGGACCAGCTCGGTGCGCACCCTTGACGGGGATGAGCGGGTCGCTGAATTGGCGCGCATGCTCGCCGGCCTGGGCGACACCGACACCGGCCGAGCACATGCCGAAGAGCTGTTGCAGACTGCGCAATCGGAGAAGCGCGGATAAAACGGCTGGGTTCCGAATTGGTAACCCTCAATGGGTGAATGCTGTTCCGACTCCACAAATCGGACCGTGCGGCGTTAGTCTGTTGTGCATGGATGTGACGCAAGGTGCTGCAGAGAACCTGGGTCCTGCGCAGCCGGACAAGATGACCGTCGGCCTGCACCAGGAGTATCTGACCGCTAAGACGCGCGAAGTGGTCACCGGGATCGCCCAGGTCCGGACGTCGGTGGTCACCGAGAGCGAAGAGCTCACCGTGCCGGTCAGCCGCGAGGTGGTCGAGGTCGACCGCGTCGCCGTCGACGACCGCGAGGTAGATGAGATGCCGACCCCGTACTGGGATGGCGACACGCTCGTAGTCCCGGTCGTCGAGGAAGAGATCGTCGTCGTCAAGAAGCTGGTTGTGCGCGAGGAAGTGCGCATCACCCGCCAGCGCAAGACCAAGAACGTCCACGTCGACGGCGAGGTTCGCCGGCAGCGCGTCGACGTCGTCCAGGTCGATCCCCACCACCGGGTGCGCGCGGAGATTCCGATTGACCCGCAAACGCAGACGAATACCGGAAATCGGAGCCGAACCCGTAACAGCTAGGGTTGGATTCGGGATATACACGCCGCCAGTCGAATTCGCGACGATAGTGGTGAACTGCTCTTAACGGAGGGAATGCGAAATGATTGTCACTTTCGCCGGGTACGACATCAAGGTCGGCACCCCGGTGGTCTCTCGCGACGGCGCCGAGGTCGGCACCGTGGCGGACACCCAGGGCGCGGATCTGGTGGTTGACGTCCACAACAACGCAGCCAGCATGCTGCTCGCGGAGAGCGGTGTGGCTGCGTTCGAGCCGGACTTCATCCGCCTCGACCTGACGGCGGCGAAAGTGGCGGCGGGCGAGTGGCTGACCGCCGACGGCTCACCGGCCGCGGCTCCCGAGCCCGCCCCGGCCCCGGTGCCCGAACCCGTACCGACCCCGGCCCCCGCCCCTGCGCCGACTCCGCCGCCGGCGCCCGCACCGACTCCGCCGCCGGCCCCCGCACCGACGCCGGCCCCGGCTCCCGCCGCTGCGGCCCCCGCACCGGTTACCAGCGAGCCCGCACGAACCGTCGAATTGCACGCCGAGGACCTCGTCGCGGCAAAGCGGGAGGTGCCGACCGGCATCGTCAAGGTGCACAAGAAGGTCGTCGTCGACAACGCATCGCTCGATGTGGACGTCTTTGAGGAGAAGTTGACCGTGAACCGTACCGAGTTGAATGACGACGTGGTCGACCCGAACTACTCCTTCGAGGAGGGTGTGTTCGAGATCGAACTGCGCGGTGAAGAGGTCGAGGTCGGCAAGCGCGTCCGCCGCATCGGCCAGGTCGAGTTCGGCAAGGAGCGCCAGGCGCGCACCCAGCGTGTGACGGGTCAGACCCGCCGCGAGGAACTCGAGTTCGACGAGCAGCCCTACGGCGGCGCAGCTGCCACCTGGGTCTTCAACGGCCAGACCGTGCCGGTGCCCGTCGGTGCACACCTCCCGCTGGCGAACAAGGCGCAGCCCGAGGGCTACCCGATCAAGGGCAACGCGGACTCCGGACTGTTCCACACGCCGAAGTCGCGCGCCTACGCCGCGACGATTCCGGAGATCTGGTTCGCCACCGAGGCCGACGCCGAGGCGGCCGGCTTCAAGAAGTACGAGTAGTACCGCAGTAAATCTCACGCAGCGGCCCGGACCGAAAGGTTCGGGCCGCTGTCGTTTGTGCTCGAAAAGTGCGGAGACAACCCGAGTTCAGGCTCGATACGCGTGAGAAAATTGTGACAAAAGTGATTGGTGTTACGGCGCGCCTTCGTGCCTTGCCGGGCCAAACAACCCATGATGGGCGCTATGAAGATGCCTGCCGTACTCAGCCGTTCCCACGCCAATCTGCCTGGCATTACCGGAATCGCCAGGATCGACAAGGACACCAAGCGCCTGCTCGAACGGGTGGGCCCCGGGGACATCGTGATCCTCGACGAGGTCGACCTCGACCGGCTCACCGCCGACGCCCTGGTCAAGGCCAAGGTCGAGGCCGTCGTCAACGCGTCGCCGTCGATCTCCGGCCGCTACCCGAACCTGGGCCCCGAGGTGCTCGTCGCCGCTGGCATCACCCTGCTCGACAACGTCGGCGCCGAGGTGTTCAAGAAGGTGCGCGACGGCTCGAAGGTCCGCATCAACGACGAGCGCCTCTACATCGGTGATCGCCGTGTGGCCCTGGGCTCCGAGCTGATCGAGACCGACGTCGCCGACCTGATGCTCGACGCCAAGTCCGGCGTCGTGGACCACCTCGAGGCCTTCTCCGGCAACACCATCGAGTTCCTGCGCAGCGAGTCGCCGCTGCTCATCGACGGCGTCGGCGTCCCCGACGTCGAGGTGGACCTCGACGGCATGGCGGTCGTAGTCGTGGCCGAATCGCCCGAGAGTGAAGCCCAGCTGCGCGCCCTCAAGCAGTTCATCCGCGAGTACTCGCCGATCATGGTGGGCGTCGGACCGGGTGCCGACGTGCTGCTCAAGGCCGGCCACCAGCCCGCCCTCATCGTCGGCGACCCCGACGAGATCTCCCGCGACACGCTGCGCTGCGGCGCCCAGCTCGTCCTGCCGGCGGACACCGACGGCCACGCCGCCGGCCTGACCCGCATCCAGGACCTCGGCGTCGGCGCCATCACCTTCCCGGCCGCCGGTTCGGCCGCCGACCTGGCGCTGCTGCTCGTCGACCACCACGGCGCCGACCTGATCGTCACCGTCGGCTTCGGCGGCGGCCTCGACGACTTCTTCGACCGCACCCGCGGCGAGAGCAACCCATCGACGTTCCTGACTCGTCTCAAGGTCGGGCCGAAACTGGTCGACGCGCGCGCCATGTCGTCGCTGTACCGCTCGCACGGCACCGGCGTCGGCATCGCGCTGCTGGTACTCGCCGCCCTCGTCGCGGTCATCGCGACGCTGATGCTCTCCGGTAGCGGAGAGGGAATCGTCGACTTCCTGGTCGCGCAGTGGCACCACCTCACCGCGTGGATCTCCGGGTTGGGCAGCTGACCGTTGATCTCCCTGCGCCAACACGCCATCTCGCTGGTGGCGGTCTTCGCCGCCCTCGTCGTCGGACTGTTCCTGGGCACCGGCTTCATCGGCGACAAGGTCAACTCGCTGACCGGTACCAGTCGTGACCGGCTCGGCGAGCTCAACGACCAGCTCGACGAGGCCAATTCGGCCCGCAATGCGGCCGACGGCTTCGCCCACGCGGTGGCCCCGCGATTGCTCAAGGACCAGTTGAAGGACCGCAGCGTCGTCGTCGTGACCGCGCCGAACGCCGCCGAGGACGACGTCACCGCGGTGAAGGAGGCCCTGTCGGCGGCCGGTGCGAAGTTCTCCGGCCAGCTGGGGCTGACCACCAAGCTGCTGGCCGACCGCGAGGGCGACAAGTTGCGCTCGATCGTCGACAACTCGATCCCGCAGGGCAAGGCGCTGCGCCCCGAGCTCACCGACTCCGGCGGCCGCCTGGGCGACCTGCTGGGCCTGCTCCTGCAGGAGGGCGTCGGCCGGGGCAACATCCCCGGCCCCGAATACGATGCGGGCCTGCAATCGGTGCGCGACGGCGGATTCATCACGTTCACCGACCGGGCGCTCAACCCCGGGCAGCTCGCCGTCATCGTCACCGGCGATGCATTCCCCACGGACTCCGGCGCCCAGGGGCAGCTCGTCGGCCGCTTCGCCGGCTCCTTTGCCGCTCGCGGACTC
Organism: Gordonia sp. (in: high G+C Gram-positive bacteria); assembly: GCF_047602025.1. Classification (GTDB taxonomy): domain Bacteria; phylum Actinomycetota; class Actinomycetes; order Mycobacteriales; family Mycobacteriaceae; genus Gordonia. The sequence goes on from NZ_JASGII010000001.1 coordinate 1,331,295, forward strand.
GGCGGCGTCCTCACCGGCCGCGTCGGATCGGCCAAGGGCGGCTCGCCCATCGCCGTCGTGCGCGCGGACCCGTCGTTGGGCAACTCGGTGGCCACCGTCGACAACGTGAACCAGCCGATCGGGCGGATCACCACCGTCCTGGCGCTGCGCGCGGCCAACCAGGGCAAGCCCGCCGCGTACGGCGTCGGCTCGGGTGCGACGGCGATCACCCCGCCGGCCTGAGCGGTGCGGCGACCCAATTGCGGTGACACTCCGCACGGAGCGCCAGATGCACGATTCGCGCCGCGAGGTGTTACCGTGAAGTCCCGTAGGTAATCGGGGTTTTTCGGCCCCGGATCGATACCGATCGGGAGAGTCCGCTTGCGACCTTTGCGCCACGGAAGTGCTGGCACCAAACACATCTTCGTCACCGGCGGCGTCGCGTCATCGCTGGGCAAGGGCCTGACGGCCTCCAGTCTCGGACAACTCCTCACCGCACGCGGCTTGCACGTCACGATGCAGAAGCTCGACCCCTACCTGAACGTCGACCCCGGCACGATGGACCCGTTCCAGCACGGCGAGGTCTTCGTCACCGAGGACGGCGCCGAGACCGACCTCGACGTCGGCCACTACGAGCGCTTCCTCGACGTGAACCTGTCGCAGGCCGCGAACGTCACCACCGGCCAGGTGTACTCGACCGTCATCGCCAAGGAGCGTCGCGGCGAGTACCTGGGCCAGACCGTGCAGGTCATCCCGCACATCACCGACGAGATCAAGCGCCGCGTCCTGGACATGCGCGAGCCCGGCGACGACGGCGTGCGCCCCGACGTCGTCATCACCGAGATCGGCGGCACCGTCGGCGACATCGAATCGCAGCCGTTCCTCGAGGCGGCCCGCCAGATCCGCCACGACGTCGGCCGCGACAACGTCTTCTTCCTGCACGTCTCCCTGGTGCCCTTCCTGGCGCCGTCCGGCGAGCTGAAGACCAAGCCCACCCAGCACTCGGTGGCCGCGCTGCGCAACATCGGCATCCAGCCCGACGCCCTCATCCTGCGCTGCGACCGCGACGTCCCCGAGGCGCTCAAGCAGAAGATCGCGCTCATGTGCGACGTCGACATCGAGGGCGTCATCTCCACTCCCGACGCCCCGAGCATCTACGACATCCCCAAGGTGCTGCACGCCGAGAGCCTCGACGCCTACGTGGTGCGCAAGCTCGGCTTGCCGTTCCGCGACGTCGACTGGTCGGTGTGGGGCGAGCTGTTGCACCGCGTGCACGAGCCGCAGGAGACGGTCCGCGTCGCCCTCGTCGGCAAGTACGTCGACCTTCCCGACGCCTACCTGTCGGTGACCGAGGCGATCCGGGCCGGCGGTTTCGCCCACCGTGCGCGCACCGAGATCGTGTGGGTCCAGTCCGACCTCTGCGCCACCGACGCCGGGGCGCAGGCGGAGCTCGGCGACGTCGACGCGATCCTGGTGCCCGGCGGCTTCGGCATCCGCGGCATCGAAGGCAAGGTCGGTGCCATCCGTTACGCCCGCCGTCGCGGGATCCCGCTGCTGGGCATCTGCCTCGGCCTGCAGTGCGTCGTCATCGAGGCGGCCCGCTCGGTCGGCTTCGACGACGCCAATTCGGCCGAGTTCGACGCCAACTCCACCCACCCGGTCATCTCGGTCATGGCCGACCAGGAAGAAGCCGTGTCCGGTGATGCCGACCTCGGCGGCACGATGCGCCTCGGGTCCTACCCGGCCGTGCTGGGCGAGGGTACGCAGGTGGCGGAGGCCTACGGCGAGACCGAGGTCACCGAGCGCCACCGGCACCGCTACGAGGTCAACAACGCCTATCGCGAGAAGATCGCCGAGTCCGGCCTCGTGTTCTCCGGCACCTCGCCCGACGGGCACCTCGTCGAGTTCGTCGAATACCCGAAGGACGCGCACCCGTTCCTGGTCGCCACCCAGGCGCACCCCGAGCTCAAGTCCCGCCCGACGCGGCCGCACCCGCTGTTTGCCAGCCTGATCGCCGCGGCACTGGAGTACAAGGCCGCCGAGCGGCTCCCGGTCGAGATCCCCGGCCGCACCGAGGAGACCGTCGCGGTCGCCGCGGACCAGTCGGACTAGTCCGGTGTCGGGAACCCCGCACGACTTCGCCGTCGTCGATTCCGACGTCCGCTATGACGGCGCCATCGTCGTGCTGCGCGTCGACGACGTGGCGATGCCCGGCGGACGGGTGGCGCGGCGCGAAGTCGTCGAGCACCCCGGGGCAGTCGCCGTCGTCGCCCTCGACGACGCCGGCCGCGTCGCACTGATCGAGCAGTACCGCCACCCCGTCGGCCGTCGGCTGTGGGAGTTGCCCGCCGGCCTCCTGGACGAGCCGGGGGAGCAGCCGGTCGACGCCGCCAAGCGCGAACTGGCCGAGGAGGTCGACCTCGCCGCGCAGGACTGGGACGTGCTGGTCGACCTCGTGCTGTCCCCGGGCTTCACCGACGAGGCCCTGCGCGTCTACCTCGCCCGCGGGCTGAGTGAACTCCCCGCCGCCGAGCGCCACGACGAAGAAGCCGACCTCGCGCTCGTCTGGAAGCCGCTCGCCGAGGCCGTCGCCATGGCGCTGTCCGGCGAGATCGTCAACGCGACCGCGGTGGCCGGGCTGCTGGCGGCGGCCCGCGTCGTCGAGCAGGGCGTCGCGCCGCGTGCGGTGGATGCTCCCTGGACCGACCGGCCCACGGCCTTCGACGACCGCAAAGCGCGAGGCGAGTCCTGACCGGGACCCGCCTCGACGAGCAGGTGAGCCGCTACCTCGACCACCTGGTGGTCGAGCGCGGCGTGGCCGACAACACCGCGGCCTCCTACCGTCGCGACCTGCGCCGCTACCGCGAATACCTGGCGACGCGGGGCATCACCGATCTGGGCGACGTCGAGGAGGCCCACGTGCGCGACTTCCTGGTGGCGCTGCGCTCCGGGGAGGGGAACGCGGAGGGGAAGGGCGCGACCCCGCTCGCCGAGAGCTCAATCGCGCGCACGCTGGTCGCCACCCGCGGCCTGCACAAGTTCGCCGTCGCCGAGGGCATCGCCGCCACCGACGCCGCCCACGCGGTCCGTCCCCCCAAGCCGGCGCAACGACTGCCCAAGGCGCTGTCCATCGACGAGGTCGACGCCATCCTCGCCAACGCGGGCGGCGACGACCCGCGCGGCCTGCGCGATCGGGCCCTGCTCGAACTGCTCTACAGCTGCGGCGCCCGCATCTCCGAGGTCACCTCGCTCGACATCGACGACCTCGACCTCGAGCACCGCACCGTGCTGCTGCGCGGCAAGGGCGGCAAGCAGCGCCTGGTGCCCGTCGGCGGTCCCGCAATCGACGCCGTGCAGGCGTATCTCGTCCGCGCTCGCCCGGGTCTGGCCACCGCGCGCAGCGGTCCCGCGGTCTTCCTCAACGTGCGCGGCGGCCGGCTGTCGCGGCAAAGCGCGTGGCAGATCCTGGCCGACGCGGCACAGCGGGCCGGTGTCACGTCGGCCGTCTCCCCGCACACGCTGCGGCACAGCTTCGCCACCCACCTGCTCGACGGCGGCGCCGACGTGCGCGTCGTCCAGGAACTTCTCGGTCACGCCTCGGTGACCACGACGCAGGTCTACACGCTGGTCACCGTGACCACAATGCGCGAGGTCTACGCCACGGCCCACCCGCGTGCCCGCTAGGGTGGACACCACCATCGAGCGGAAGAAGGGGGAGCGGTCTGTGAGCACGCCGGAAGTCGACAAATACCGACTGTCGGTCGCCAGTCCCGGCGCCGACGACGAAGCCGACGCCGCCCCCGCCGACGAGGGCAAACTGGGCCCGACCGGCCGCCCCCTGCGCAAGATCCCGCAGCCGAAGCCGCTCAAGTCGCACGGCCCGGCCACCATCATCGCGGTCTGCAACCAGAAGGGCGGCGTCGGCAAGACGACGTCGACGATCAACATCGGCGCCGCACTCGCCGAATACGGCCGCCGGGTGCTGCTCGTCGACCTCGACCCGCAGGGCGCGCTGTCGGCCGGACTGGGCGTCGCGCACCACGAGCTCGACGAGACCGTGCACAACCTGCTGGTGCCGCCGCTCGCATCGATCGACGACGTCCTGCAGCGCACCCGCGTCGAGGGCATGGACCTGCTGCCCAGCAACATCGACCTCTCGGCCGCCGAGATCCAATTGGTCAACGAGGTCGGCCGCGAGCAGACCCTGGGTCGCGCGTTGCACCCGGTCGTCGACCGCTACGACTACATCCTGATCGACTGCCAGCCGTCGCTGGGCCTGCTGACCGTCAACGCCCTGGCCTGCGCGGACAGTGTGCTCATCCCGATGGAGTGCGAGTACTTCAGCCTCCGCGGCCTGGCCCTGCTCACCGACACCATCGACAAGGTGCGCGAGCGGCTGAACCCGGACCTCGAGATCGGTGGCATCCTGGCGACGATGTTCGATCCGCGCACCGTGCACTCCCGCGACGTCATGGCCCGCGTCGTCGAGGTCTTCGGCGACGTCGTCTTCGACACCTCGATCAACCGCACCGTCCGCTTCCCGGAGACCAGTGTCGCCGGCGAGCCGATCATCTCCTGGGCGCCGAAGTCGACCGGCGCCAAGGCTTACCGCAGCGTTGCCGCCGAGGTCATCGAGCGCGACGCCGAGCGGCGATGACGGTCACCACGACTGGTGACGACGCCGAACAGGGCTTCCGCGTCCACCTGGACAATTTCGACGGTCCGTTCGACCTGCTGCTGAACCTGATCAGCCAGCACCGCCTTGACGTCACCCAGGTCGCGCTGCACGAGGTCACTGACGACTTCATCGCCTATACCCGCGAGATGGGCGAGCACATGGACCTCGAGCAGACGACGGAGTTCCTCGTCGTCGCCGCCACCCTGCTCGACCTCAAGGCGGCTCGGTTGCTGCCGTCGGGCGAGGTGGACGACCCCGAGGACCTCGCGCTGCTCGAGGCGCGCGACCTGCTGTTCGCCCGGCTGCTGCAGTACCGCGCCTACAAGCAGGTCGCCGAACTCTTCGCCGAGCTGGAGGCGTCGGCCCTGCAGCGCTACCCGCGCGCCGTCGCGCTCGAGGACCACTTCGCCGAGCTGCTGCCCGAGGTGACCCTCGGCGTCGACCCGAGGGGATTCGCCGAAGTGGCGGCCACCGCGCTCACGCCGAAGCCGGTGCCGACCGTCGGCCTCGACCACCTGCACATCCCCAAGGTCTCGGTGCCCGAGCAGGCCAAGCGGATCTCCGTCCTGCTGCGCGACGCGCCCGGCGGCACGCTGACCTTCGCCCAGCTCGTCGCCGAGTGCACGAACGGGCTGGAGGTCGTTGCCCGCTTCCTGGGCCTGTTGGAGCTCTACCGCGAGCGCGCGGTCGGCTTCGTGCAGGAGGAGGCGCTGGGGGAGTTGACCGTCAACTGGACCGGGGACCGCGACCCCGAGGAACTGAGCATGGACCGAGTGGAGGACTACGGATGAGCGACGAGGCGGCCCAGACCACCCTCGACTCCGAGGGTGCGATCATCCTCGACGACCACGAGCTGCGCTCGGCGCTCGAGGCGGTGCTGCTCGTCGTCGACACCCCGGTGTCCGTCGAGGAACTCGCCACCGCCACCGAGCAGGACCGGCTGCGCGTCAAGGAGATGCTGGTCGCGATGGCCGAGGAGCTCACGACCGCGGGCAGCGGCATCGACCTGCGCAACACGGCCGACGGCTGGCGCTTCTACACGCGCGCCGAATTCGCGCCCTACGTCGAGCGCCTTCTTCTCGACGGTGCCCGCACCAAACTGACCCGCGCGGCCCTTGAGACGCTGGCGGTCATCGCCTACCGTCAGCCGGTCAGCCGCGCCCGCGTCTCGGCCATCCGCGGCGTCAACGTCGACGGCGTCATCCGCACGCTCGTCGCCCGCGGCCTGATCAACGAGGTCGGCACCGACCCGCAGACCTCCGCCACCACCTACGGCACCACCGAGCTGTTCCTGGAGCGCCTCGGTCTCGCGTCGTTGGGCGAGCTGCCCGACCTCGGACCGCTGCTGCCCGACGTCGACCTCATCGAGGACCTCTCCGACGAGCTGACCTCCGATCCGCGATTCGCCAAACTCTCCGCCGGGCGGGCAGAATCGGACGGCAGCACCGCGCAGGACGACGGCGAACCCGCCGCTCCCGCCGATTCAGACGAGCAGGACTAAGACATGGCATCCGCTAGCCGAGACGGCACACCGGGATCACGACGAACAGGCGCCAAGGGCGGCGCAAAGGCTCACCGCAAGGGCGGCAAGCCGCGCGGCCGCTCGCGCGTCGACGTCGAGTCCGGCAAGGTGCGCCTCAACAACGCCAAACCCGCCCGGCCCAAGCGGCCCGACCCGGTGCCCGACGAGGGCGAGTTCATCGGTGCCGCCGGCGCCGGCGACGATCCGTACGATCCGCGCGGCACCCGGTTGCAGAAGATCCTGGCGTCGGCGGGCGTCGCATCGCGCCGCGGTGCCGAGGAGATGATCGCCGCCGGTCGCGTCAGCGTCGACGGCGTCGTCGTCACCGAGCAGGGCATGCGCGTCGACCCGCACCGGGTGATCGTCCGCGTCGACGGCATCCGCGTGCTGGTCGACGAGGACATGACCTATCTCGCGCTCAACAAGCCCGCCGGCTACCACTCGACGATGGCCGACGACCAGGGTCGGCCGTGCGTCGGCGACCTGGTGGCCGAGCGGGTGATGGCCGGGCAGCGCCTGTTCCACGTCGGCCGACTCGACGCGGAGACCGAGGGCCTGCTGCTGCTCACCAACGACGGCGAACTCGCGCACCGGTTGATGCACCCGTCCTTCGAGGTGCCCAAGACCTACCTGGCCACCGTGCGCGGCGAGGTGCCGCGCGGGCTCGCGCGCCAACTGCGCGACGGCATCGAACTCGACGACGGCCCGGTGCGGGTCGACGAGTTCGTGCCACTGCAGGTGTTCGACGGTTCGTCGCTCGTGCGGATCACGCTGCACGAGGGCCGCAACCGCATCGTCCGCCGGTTGATGGCGCACCTGGGCTTCCCGGTGACGCGCCTGGTCCGCACCGACGTCGGCCCGGTGCCGCTCGGCGATCAGCGGCCCGGCTCGATCCGGGTTCTCGGCAAAGACGAGATCGGCGCGCTCTACCAGGCGGTGGGCCTGTGAGCACCGTGGAGGAGCCGACCGGCGACCAGACCCGGGTGGTCGCGATCGACGGACCCGCCGGGACCGGCAAGTCCTCGGTGTCGCGCCTGCTGGCCGATGAGGTGGGGGCGCAGTACCTCGACACCGGGGCGATGTACCGCGCGGCGACCCTCGCGGTGCTGCGCGCCGGGATCGCGCCCAACGACGCCGACGCGGTCGCCGAGCTGGTGTCGGGACTGGAGATCGATCTGCGCGACCGCGACGGCGACACCGTCGTGCTGTTGGACGACGAGGACGTGTCGCAGGCGATCCGCGGCGGCGATGTCACCGATGCGGTGTCCGCGGTGTCGGCGAACCCGCGGGTGCGCGGCCAGATGGTCGACTTGCAGCGCCGGGTGGCCGCCGATCGGTTAGTCGTCGTCGAGGGGCGCGACATCGGAACCGTCGTGTTCCCCGACGCCGCGTTGAAGGTCTTCCTGACCGCGACGCCCGAGGCCCGCGCGCAGCGCCGGCACCGGCAGAACCTGGCGGCCGGGCGCGACAGCGACCTCGACGAGGTGTTGGCCAGCGTGAACCGCCGCGATCACCTCGATTCGACGCGGGCGGCGTCGCCGCTGCGCAAAGCCGACGACGCGATCGAGCTGGACACCAGTGCGCTCACGTTGAACGAGGTGCTGGCCGCCCTGACCGGGATGGTCGAGACGAGGATCGGAGTGGACCGGTGACCGACGAGGCAGTGGGAGCCGACTCCCTTCCCGGCGACGGGGTGTGGACCGACGAGTCCGACTGGGACGTCGTCGACGCGGTCGGCGATGACGCCGCGGCCGAGGGCGATGCGGCGCTCCCGTCGGTGGCGATCGTCGGCCGGCCCAACGTCGGCAAGTCGACGCTCGTCAATCGATTCCTCGGTCGTCGTGAGGCCGTCGTCGAGGACCTGCCCGGCGTGACCCGCGACCGGGTGTCCTACCCGGCGAGTTGGAACGGCCGGAACTTCATGGTCGTGGACACCGGCGGCTGGGAACCCGACGCCAAGGGCTTGCAGCAGGCCGTCGCCGATCAGGCCGAGCGGGCGATGACCGCGGTGGACGCCATCATCCTCGTCGTCGACGCGACGGTCGGAGCGACGGCCACCGACGAGGCCGTGGCGCGCGTGCTGCGCCGGGCCAAGGTGCCCGTGCTGCTCGCTGCCAATAAGGTCGACAGCGACCGGGTCGAGGCCGAGGCGGCCGCGCTGTGGTCGTTGGGGTTGGGGGAGCCGCTCCCGGTGTCGGCGGCCCACGGTCGCGGTGCCGGCGACCTGCTCGACGAGGTCCTCAAGGTGCTGCCCGAGCGGACCCGCGTGTCGGCGCCCACCGGCGGACCTCGCCGCGTCGCCCTCGTCGGCAAGCCCAACGTCGGCAAGAGTTCGCTGCTCAACAAGCTCGCCGGCCAGGAGCGCTCGGTCGTCGACAACGTCGCCGGCACGACCGTCGACCCGGTCGACGAGCTCATCGAGCTCGACGGCAAGGTGTGGCAGTTCGTCGACACCGCCGGGTTGCGTCGCAAGGTGCGCACCGCGTCGGGCCACGAGTACTACGCGTCGCTGCGCACGCGGTCTGCGCTGGAGGCCGCCGAGGTGGCGATCCTGCTGATCGACGCGTCGGAGCCGCTGTCCGAGCAGGACCTGCGGATCCTGAGCATGGTCGTCGAGACCGGCCGGGCGCTGGTCATCGCCTTCAACAAGTGGGACCTCGTCGACGAGGACCGGCGCTACGCGCTGGACAAGGAGATCGACCGCGAGTTGAGCCGCGCGCAGTGGGCGTCGCGGATCAACATCTCGGCGATGACCGGTCGCGCGGTGCAGAAGCTCGTTCCGGCGCTCGAGGAGTCGTTGGCGTCGTGGGATGAACGCATCGGCACCGGCCGGCTCAACAACTGGATCAAAGAGGTCGTCGCGGCCAATCCGCCGCCGGTGCGCGGCGGTCGTCAGCCGCGGATCATGTTCGCCACCCAGGCGGCCACGCGTCCGCCGACGTTCGTGCTGTTCACCACCGGGTTCCTGGAGGCGGGCTACCGACGCTTCCTGGAGCGCCGGCTGCGCGAGGAGTTCGGCTTCCACGGCTCGCCGATCCGGGTCAACGTCCGCGTCCGCGACAAACGGGAGCAGCGGCGCAAGCGCTGACCGCCGACGCGGTGGTTAGGATGGCCTTAGCCGACGCCGTACGGCGCCGGACCGATGAAAGGAAAAGCTTAATGAACCGTCGCATCGCGGGTGTGCTCATCGCCCTCTTCGCCGTCGTCGGCCTGTTCGGCGCCACCGGTTGCACGTCGTCCGACACGCTGTCGGACGCCAAGGCGCAGGAGATCCTGCGGACCGTCGTCGACCCGGCGACCACCCCCGAGGCCGCGGCCAAGCTGGTCGACTCGCCGGACCCGGCGTGGGGCCCGAAGCTGCAGGGATTCGCCCAGGGCGCGGCCCACGGCGGGTACACCCCGGACAAGTTCACCGTGAAGTCGGTGAAGGCCGAGGGTGACAACAAGGCCGTCGCACAGGTCGAGGTCGCCAGCCCGCACGCACCCGCCCCGGTGACCGTGCCGTACACCTTCACCAAGGTCGGCGAGGACTGGAAGCTGGCACCGGAGTCCGCCGAGGCGCTCGTCGGCATGGGTTCCGCGCACGCGCACTGATCGCGGCGCACTCGCACACATGAGGATTCGGACCGGGCGCGGCGCGCCTGCCGCGCTAGGTCTTCTCGTGGCGTGCTGCGCGGTGCTCGTCGGCTGCACGGTGGCACCGCTCGACGTCGGCGGGCCGTCGGCGCCGATGGTGGTGGTACCGCCCGGTCCGCGTACCGCGGCCGTCGCGCAGGACCCGGTACCGATCACGACGAACCCGGTGCCGAAACTGCCGGTCACCGTGCCGTCGGTCGACGGCCCCGCCGTGACCGTCACCGACGTCAGCCGCATCGTCGCGCTGGACCGCTTCGGCACCTACGGCACGACGGTCTTCGCGCTGGGCCTGGGTCCGAACCTTGTCGGGCGGGACATCGCGACCAAGTTTCCGGCGGCGATGGGAATCCCCGTGCTGACGCCCGACGGCAGCAACGCCAACCTGGAGGCGCTGCTCGCGTTGCGCCCGACGCTCGTCCTCGCCGACGCCTCGCTGCCGTCGGTGTCGATGCTGACGGCCCGGCTGCGCGCCGCCCGGATCCCCGTCGTGCTGGGCGAGTCCACGCGCACGCTCGACGGCACCGCGGCGCAATTGCGGTCCACCGCCGCCGCGGTGGGGCTGCGCGCGGACGGCGAGGCGCTCGTCCGCCGCACCGAGCAGCAGATCACCGCGGCGAAGAACATGGTCCCGCCGCTGCGGTCGAAGCCGAAGATCGCCTTCCTCTACGCCCGGGGCACGGGGTTGATGATCCTCGGCGGCCCGGGTTCCGGGGCGTCGGAGATGATCGAGTTCCTCGGCGGCGTCGACGCCGGGACCGCGGCCGGGCTGAAGGAGCCGTACACCTCGCTCACCGCCGAAGGGCTGATCAAGGCCGCGCCCGACGTAATCCTGATGATGACCGAGGGACTCAAATCCGTCGGCGGCGTCGACGGTCTGCTCCGCGTGCCGGGCGTCGCACAGACCCCCGCCGGGAGCTCGCGCACCGTGATCGACATGGCCGACGGACAGGTGCTGACCTTCGGCTCTCGGACCGGCGACGTCGCACTCGCCCTGGCGACCGCGATCTATCGGGGGTGAGAGCCGTGGCAACCGGGAAGTCGACGGGGGAGATCCGACGCGTGCGCGCCGGGGCGGCGTTCGCCGTGCTGATCGCCCTCACGCTGCTCATCACCGTCTACGCGCTGGCAATCGGCCAGAACCCGATCCCGGTGGGCGAGGTCGTCGGCTCGCTCCTGCACCACGTGTCGCTCCCGTGGGGGCCGCTGCCGTCACAGGGGAACGAGGACACGCTGTGGCAGGTGCGCGTGCCGCGCGTCTACCTGGCGCTCGCCGTCGGGGCGGCGCTGGGCTGCGCGGGGGCCGTGCTGCAGGGCGTGTTCGCCAATCCGCTGGCCGAGCCGGGCGTCATCGGCGTCTCCTCGGGTGCCGCGGCCGGCGCCGCAGCCGTCATCGCCGTCGGCGGGCTGGGCGCCGCCGGGTACTACGTGGCCGGCGGCGCGTTTGCCGCGGGCCTGGTGACGACCCTGCTGGTGTACCTGGCGGCGCGGACGGCCGGGCGCACGCAGGTCGTCAGCCTGATCCTCACCGGAATCGCGGTGAACGCCTTCGCCGGCGGGCTCATCGCCTTCTTCACCTATCGGGCGACACCGGCGGCGCGCGACCAGATCGTCTTCTGGCAGATGGGCAGCCTCAACCGCGCGACGATGGACCAGGTCCTCCTCGTGGCCGCCCTCGTGCTCGTCGGCCTAGCCGCGTCGATGCTGCTGGCCCGCCGGATCGACCTGTTGTCGCTGGGGGAGTACACCGCCGGGCACCTGGGCGTCGACGTCGAGAAGCTGCGCCGGATATCGATCGTGATCGTCGCGCTGCTCACCGCCGCCGCCGTGAGTTTCTGCGGGATCATCCTGTTCGTCGGGCTGGTCGTCCCGCACTTCATGCGGTTGATCGTCGGGCCGCGGCACGCGGTGCTCATCCCGGCGAGTGCCATCGCCGGCGCCGGTTTCTTGACCGCCGCCGATCTCGCATCGCGGACGCTGGTGCCCTACGGGGAGCTCCCGCTGGGCATGATCACCAGCCTCGTCGGCGGACCGGTCTTCCTGCTCTTGCTGCGCCGCGAGATGAAGCGCGGGGGCTGGTCGTGACCGCGCTGCGGATCGAGGGGTTGACGGTCGCGCGCGGTGAGCGCACCGTCGTGGCCGACGTCTCGCTGGATCTGGAAGCGGGCGAACTGGTCTGCCTCGTCGGACCCAACGGGGCGGGGAAGTCGACGTTGGTATCGGCGGTCGCCGGCACGCTGCCCGTCGCCTCGGGCCGCGTGGAATTGGCGGGCGAGTCGATAGCGGGCCTGTCCACGATCCAGCAGGCGCAGCGGCGCGCCGTCCTGCCGCAGGAGCACACGATCGGGTTCACCTTCACCTGCGGCGAGGTCGTCGAGATGGCCCGCCACGCGTGGGCGCGTACGGACAAGCGCCACGAGGACGAGGAGGCGGTGGCAGCGGCGATGACGGCCTGCGACGTCACCGACTTCCGCCGGCGCAGCTTCGCCAGCCTGTCCGGCGGCGAGCGGGGCCGGGTGGCGCTGGCCCGCGTGCTCGCCCAGGGGACGCCGATCCTCATCCTCGACGAGCCGACTGCCGCGATGGACCCGCACTACCAGGAACAGGTCATGGCGATCGTGCGCGGGCAGGTCGACGAGGGCGCCGCCGCCCTGGTCGTCGTGCACGACCTCAATCTCGCCGCCGCGTACAGCGATCGCGTCGCGGTACTGGCCCCCGACGACCACGGCACCGGTCGTCTCGTCGCCGTCGGCGTACCGCGGGAGACGCTGACCGCAGAGCGCGTCACCGAGGTTTACGGCCTGCCGATGCGCACCCACGACATCGATGGACAGCACGTCGTGCTGCCGCGGCGCGACCGCGATTGACACCGCCGCGAGGCGATTCGTTCGGCGCGGCGCCCGTGCGATAAAGTGATCCTCGCTCTCACGAGCAACGGGCTGTGGCGCAGTTTGGTAGCGCACCTGACTGGGGGTCAGGTGGTCGCAGGTTCAAATCCTGTCAGCCCGACACAGGTCAGAGGTCGTTCCCGGATTCGGGAGCGGCCTCTTTGTGTCAGACGGCGAACATAGGGTCTGGAGTATGTCCAGGCCAGCGACGTATTCCGATCGCGAGCTCGCCGCTGCGGTGGCCGCGTCAACTAGTTGGCGGGGCGTCCTCCGCAGCATTGGGTTGAAGGCCCACTCGGGCAGCGCGATCACCTCGGTCCGTGCGCGAGCCGACGCCATCGGCTTGCCGTACAACCACTTTCGGTCGGTGCCGAGTACTCCGCCGGTACCGCAGGTGATGCCGCCTCGCCGGTTCGAGCCCTGCCTCGCGCACTTGTCGCGAGGAGGATCGCTGCTGGCCGCTGCGTGGTACACCCTCTGCGGAGCAGAGGTGGCATGGCCGCTGGAACCGAGTCGATACGACCTAGTCGTGCACTTTGGCGGGGACACTCGCCGCGTCCAGGTGAAGACAACCACGGTTCGTGCGGGGGACAGTTGGAAGGCGTACTTATCCGTGACGCGGCGCCAGCGGCGGTTATACGAACCTTCAGAAGTCGACGACTTCTTTGTCGTTGATGGTGCGTTGAACTACTACGTGATCCCAATAGCGGTAGTTCGTGGCAAGCACGCGATCCATCTCAGCGCGTATACGCGCTACCGAGTGGGGTCAGCCGGAGACCAGCCGGTGGCGGTGGCCGCGCCCTAAGTCCACGGTCGAGTCGAGGCACCGCCGGGGGACTCGGTGCCCCGACGCGTTACGCCGAGACGGCGGGTCGCGCCGCGTTAGGCTTCCGGCATGACGGCCGAGGACGAGTTCCGGGACCGGTGCGTTGCCGGATCACCGGTCCGGCCGCCCACTGCCGCCGAACAACGCGGCCAACGCCTCATCGCCCTCGCGTCGTACGCAGCTGCGTTGATCAGTCTCGGGTTTGCGACATCCTCGCTGGTCGCCGGCGGATCGCAGGCGCGGATCGGCCTGGTCAACCTGGCCATCGCCGCGGGCTTCGCCCTGGTCCCGCTGCTCAACCACGTATCGCCGCTGGCGCCCGCCGTCGGGTTCATCGTCGTGGCCACGGTCGTGCTGGTGGTCATCACGGTGTTGCTCGGCACCGGGGCGGGGATGTTCCTCTACTTCGTGATCATGGCGGGCGCCGCGCCCATGGTCGTCGGCATCCGACGATGGCCCTTCACCGCTGCCGCACTCGCGGTGGCCATCGGTGCCATCATCGTGCTCCACCTGACTGTTCCCGCCGACACGCATCGGGTGCCCGAGTGGTTCATGCGCACGGGGTTCGCCGTCAACGCGGCGGCCGCCTGCCTGCTGGCCGTCGGAATCGCCAGCTATGGACTGCTGCAGATCCAGCGCGCCGAAGACGCGCTGGAAGCGGAGTACGACCGGTCCGAGGCGCTCCTGGACAACATCTTGCCGCGCCCGATTGCCGAGCGGCTCAAGGACCCGGCCCACGACGACGTCGCCGACGCCTACGACGACGTGTCCATCCTGTTCGCCGATATCGCCGGGTTCACGGCGATGTCGAGCCGAACATCGCCGACGGATGTCGTGCGCTTCCTCAACCGGCTCTACACCGAGCTCGACAACCTGGTCGAGAGCCACGGCCTGGAGAAGATCAAGACCACCGGCGACTCGTACATGGTCGTGAGCGGGGTGCCAGAGCCCCGGGTCGATCACCTGGGCGCACTGGCCCGGTTCGCGCTCGACATGCGGCGGGTGGTCACCGACGTGGCGGTGGCGGGCGATGAGGTGTTGCCGATGCGGGTCGGCCTCGCCTGTGGCCCCGTCGTCGCCGGGGTCGTCGGGGCGAAGAAGTTCTTCTACGACGTGTGGGGCGACGCGGTGAACCTCGCCTCGCGCATGGAGTCGACGGGTGTTCCGGGCCGCATCCAGGTCACCGAAGACGTGCGCGAACGGCTGGCCGACGGGTTCACCTTCGCCGAGCGCGGGTCGGTGGCGGTGAAGGGGAAGGGCGAGCAGCGCACCTGGTTCCTCACCGGACAGCGCGACTGACCATCACCACACGCCGCTGGGGCGGAACTGGATGCTGATGCGCGCACCGGCGCACCGTTCCTTCGGCACGGCATGGTCCCAGGTCCGCTGGCAGGAGCCGCCCATCACGAGCAGGTCGCCGGAGCCGAGTGGGAACCGACGGGAGGAGCCGCCGTCGCGCGGGCGCAGCAACAGCGAGCGAGGGGCGCCGAGGGACACGATCGCGACCAGGGTGTCCGAATGTCGCCCGCGGCCGATCCGGTCGCCGTGCCATGCGACGCTGTCGTTCCCGTCGCGGTAGCAACACAGTCCGGCGGTGGCGAAACCGGCGGGCAGCTCGTCGCGGTAGTGCCCGCTCAGCTCCTCGCGCATCGCGTCGAGCAGGGGATCGGGGAGCGCGTCGCGTTCGTAGTAGTGGCAGACCAGGCGTGGAACGTCGAGCACGCGGTCGTACATCTTCCGCTGCTCGTGGCGCCAGGGCACGGCGGCGCGGAGGTGGTCGTACAGCCCGGCCGAGCCGGTGAGCCACCCCGGCACGACGTCGACCCAGGCGGCGTCGTCGAGTGCGGTCCGCGCGACGCCGCCGAAGCCGACGATGCTCGGCTCGGCATCGGCCGTGCTGAACAGCGTGTCCTGGAACCCGGAGGTCATGTACCGCACACTACCCACTCAATTAGAACAAATGAGCTAATCGATGGGGGTGTGTCTCGACTACGGCCCTGGTAGAACCGGTGTATGGCTGGTCGGAGGTACTCCGCGATGTCGGCGGCGGAGGCGGAAGCCTCGGCGCCGGAACCGTGGCGTGTCGTCGACGGGCGTCTGTCGGCATCGTTCCGGACCGCGTCGATGGTCCGCGGGCTCGAGTTCGTGAACCGGATCGTCGGCGAGGCCGAAGCTGCCGACCACCACCCGGACATTGACTTCCGCTATGGCACTGTCGGGCTGAGCCTCATCACCCACGCGATCGACGGCCTTAGCGATGCGGACATCGCACTCGCGGAGACGATCTCCAGAATCGCCGCCGAGCTGGAGATCGAGCCCGCGTAGCCGCGTTACCGTATAGCCCATGGCGCATCAGCCGGTCATCTCCGTCGTCGGCGCGACGACGAACAACCTCCGCAACATCAGCGTCGACGTACCCAAACAGGCCTTCACGGTGGTCACCGGCCTGTCCGGATCGGGGAAGTCGTCGCTGGTCCTGGACACGATCGCGGCGGAGGCGCAGCGGCTGGTCAACGACTCCTATTCGGTCTTCGTCCGCAATCGACTGCCACAGATGCCGGCCCCGGAGGTGCAGTCCATGTCGGGGCTCACCTTCACCGCGCTGATCGACCAGCGGCGCTTCACCGGAAACGCGCGGTCCACCGTCGCAACCGCTGCCGACGTGGCCCCGCTCCTGCGCCTGGTGTTTTCGCGGATCGGGGAGCCGTCGGCCGGCTATTCGCCGGCGTACTCGTTCAACGACCCCGCCGGGATGTGCCCCGAATGTGAAGGCCTAGGCACGGTGGTCGACATCGACGTCGACGAGCTGATCGACCCGGAGAAGAACATCGACGAGGGTCCGGTGCGCTTCAGCCAGTTCCGCCCCGGGGTCTACCGGTGGAAGCGGTTCGCCTACTGCGGCCTGTTCGACCGCAGCAAACCGCTCAAGGACTACACCGACGAGGAAATGGACCTGTTCCTCTACGCCGATCAACTCAAGCTGCCGAACCCGGACCCGGAGTTCCCGGCGACCGCCCGCTTCGACGGCGTGGTCACCCGCATGCGCGACGTGTACGTGAAGAACCATCCGAAGACCTCGGCCGCCGTGCGCGAGGAACTCGACCCGCTGATGACCCGTCGGCCGTGCACGGCCTGCGGCGGGGCACGGGTGAACGCCGCGGCCCGGGCGAGTCTGATCGACGGGCGATCGATCGTCGACTGGTCGGCGATGTCGGTGGCCGGGCTGCGCAAGCTGGTGGGCGAGCTCGACGACCCGCGCGTCGCGCCGGCCGTGGAGAACATCCGCCGGACGCTCGACGCGCTGCTGTCGGTGGGCCTGGGCTACCTCTCCCTCGACCGCCAGTCAGGCACTCTGTCCGGCGGCGAGGCGCAGCGCGTGAAGATTGTCCGACACCTCGGCAGTGCCCTCACCGACGTCACCTACGTCTTCGACGAGCCGTCCACCGGCCTGCACCCCGCCGACGTCCAGCGGCTCAACGCGCTGCTCGCCCGCCTGCGCGACGCGGGCAACACCGTGCTCGTCGTCGAACACCACCCCCAGGTCATCGCCGCCGCCGACCACGTCATCGACATGGGTCCCGGCGCCGGCGCGGCGGGCGGCGAGGTCCAGTTCGAGGGCACCCCGAAACAACTGATGGCGAGCTCGACGCTCACCGGCCGACTGCTGTCGCGCCCGTTGGTCCTCAAGTCCGACGTGCGCGCCCCGACGGGCAGCGTCACGATCCGCGCCGCCTCGGCGAACAACCTGACCGGGTTCGACGTCGACGTGCCGCTCGGCGTGCTGACCGCCGTCACCGGTGTGGCCGGCTCGGGCAAGTCGTCGCTGGCCACCGAGGAGCTGCCGCACCAGCACCCCGAGTTCACCGTTGTCGGGCAGGACCCGCTGCACGGCGGGGTGCGCTCGACCTCGCTCAGCATCCTCGGCGTCGCCGACCGGGTGCGGTCGGTGTTCGCGTCGGCGTCAGGGCTGGAGCCGTCATGGTTCAGCTTCAACTCGAAGGGCGGCTGCCCGGCGTGCAAGGGCAAGGGCTTCATCACCACCGAGCTCGCCTTCCTCGACGACGTGTCGACGCCGTGCGACGTCTGTGGGGGCGCGCGGTTCAACGAGACGGCCCTCGGCGTGCAGCTCGACGGGCGCTCGATCGCGGATGTGCTGCACATGGCGGCGCCGGAGGTGGGCGAGCTGTTCGCCGATCAACCCGATATCGCCGCCGCGATGGTGTGGCTGGAGCGGGTGGGCCTCGGCTACACCGCGGTCGGGCAGTCGCTCGACACGCTCTCCGGCGGGGAGAAGCAGCGACTCCTGCTGGCCCGGCACCTGAGCGGCTCGCCCGAGCTGGCCGACGAGCGGATCGTGCTGGACGAGCCGACGACGGGCCTGCACCCGGGCGACGTGGACCGGATCAACGCACTGTTCGACGATCTCGTCGACGGCGGGGCGACGCTGGTCGTCGTCGAGCACAACCTGCGCGTCGTGGCGCGGGCCGATCACGTCATCGACATCGGCCCCGGCGCGGGCACGGACGGCGGCCGCCTGTTGTTCGCGGGACGGCCCGACGAGCTGGTCGCCCGCGGGGATTCGCTGACTGGTCGCGCCCTGGCCATCGCGACGGGTTCCGAGTAGTCCGACGCTGCTCGAACACCCGGTTCGGGCTCGGCGTTTCGGCCAGGAAAACTGGTGATTACGAAGCTGTGTAACCACCCGATCTGGTTTGCCGCGGTGCGCGCCGCACGGACAGAATCATCTCCATGAACAGTGCCGTGCCCGACGACGCGCTTGCGGCGATCCGCGAAGCGGCGGGACCGGACGACCTGGTCGGCACGGTTCAAACCGCCCTGGCGGCGCTGCCCGCCGAGCGCACCGAGGCCGCGGAGGCGGCGTGCTGGTGGTCCGCGCTGGTGATCGAAACAGTCGCGGCGGCCGTGCGGCTCATCGGGCCGCCGGCGGGCACCACCTGGCAGTGGCACATCACCGGCAGCTGCGGTCGCGGCGAGGGACTGCCGGGCGCCGACGTCGAGACCCTCATCGAGTACAGCGGCGGCGGGGCGCGGGGCCGCGACGTGCAGGGCGCCGCCGCCCGGGTGCACGAGCTGCTTGAACGGGCCGGTCTGCCGCCCGACGGGAACGGGGCCATAGCCAGTCGCGCCCGCTGCTGTCGGACGGCGGCGGGCTGGACGACGGCGGTCGAGGGATGGGCGGCCGACCCCGCCGTCGATCGCGGGGTGGTGATGGCCGGGCTCACGCTCGACTCGCGCCCAGTGGAATCGGGCTCGGCCGGCGACTTCGACATCGCGGCGCAGATGCTCGCGGCCGCGGGGCGGCACGTGGAGTTGCGCCGCGCGATGGCCCAGGACGCCGCCGCCGTCCGCGAGGCGGTGCCGGCCCGCCTCGCCGTGCTCACCCGGCGCGGCGACGTCGTCGACGTCAAACGGTCGATCTTGGACCCCATCGCACGGATGGCCCGCCTGAAGGCGGTGTTGGGCGGCTCCGCCGAGCGGTCGACCCTCGGGCGACTCGCGGTCGACGACGACGTGCTGCCCGAGATCGACTGGGCCGCCCTGGGGCGGGCCTATGCGGCCGCCACCGGTCTCCGATGGGCATTGCGGCGCAGCGGGTGGCCCGACGGCAGCCGCTCGGTCGAGGTGATCCCGCTGCGCGAATTCGCCCCCCATGACCGGGCCCTGTTGCGCAGTGCCGGTCGCGAGGTTCTCGGCGCCCAGCGCGTGCTCCGCTACGTCGGGCCGACGGAGATCCGATGAGCGCCGGCGCGGCGCGGGCGATCGCGTCTTGGGTCGCCGCGGCACAGCGACTGGAAGGGTGGGCGCCGACACCGGATGAGACGACGGCGCTGGTCGACCTGGCGGCCGAGGACATCACCGTCCAGGACTACCTCGCGCAGTGCCGGCACCGCTACGTCGAGGCCGAGCCGCCGCGGTCACCGGTCCTCGCGCGCCGCCGGCCCTACCTCATCCGCGGCACCGACGTCCTGCAGAACAACCTCGGTCTGCACACGCAACGGGTGCTCACCAGCGCCGAACACGCCATCAGCGCCGGACGCGCCGTGCGACTGCTGGCCGCTCCGCCGGGCACGGTCGACGTCACCGACGTCCACCGGTCGTTGTTCGCCGACGTCTATCCATGGGCCGGGGAACCGCGCACCATCGAGATCGCCAAGCCCGGGGTCCGATTCCGGGCCGTGGACGAACTCGACGCGGGCCTGGCCCGAGTCCACCGCGACGTCGCCGAGGCCTGGGTGTGTGCGGCCGGCTACGACCGCACGGCGATGGCGCACCGCCTCGCGCAGATCTACGCCGACTACAACCACGTGCACCCGTTCCGGGAGGGTAACGGGCGCACCGGGACCCTCGTACTGCAGCTGATCGCCATGCGGGCCGGGCTGTGGTTGGACCTGTCCGGAATCAGTCGCGACGAGTGGGTCGGCGCATCGCGCGAGTCGATCGAGCGCGCCACGATCGTCGGGCCGGCCGCCGAACCGTTGCGCGCGCTGTTCGAGCCGGTCTTGGTCGAGCGCGGTGCGGGACCTTCGGCCGCAAAACGCCGAACCGGGTGGATATATGCGCCCGGAGGCATATGATGAGGGCATGAGCAACGAGAAGAACGCCTGCGGCAACCCGAAGTGCACCTGTAGCAACTGCACCTGCGGTCCGAACTGCAAGTGCGGTTCGGGCGCCAGCTGCGGCTGCGGCAAGTAGCGCGCCGACGCGCCGTCACCGGGCGGCGAGCCACCTCAAGTAGGCCTCGCCGCGCGGTGAGACCTGGTAGCCGACGTCGTGGCTGATGGTCAGTCCGAGGGCCTTGAGCTTGCGGATGTCGACCTTCATGGCGGCTCGGTCGACGCCGCGCTGTTCGGCCAGGCGGGTGGACACCACCCGTGGGTTGTCCCGGATCCACTCCAGGATGTCGCGCGTCCACGGACCGGTCGCGCGGCGATCCAACCGCCCGAGCCGGGTGGCGATCTGCGCGCACTCCGCGTCGTCCGGCAGGGTGTTGCGCAGTTCGACGCGCGGGTCCTCGCTGACCCACACGAGGTCCACGCGGTAGACGTGGGCGCCCCGGCGGCTCTTCGCCAGCGCGGCGCGCAGCGTGTCGGCGTCGGCCATTCCCGCAGCGCGCGCCTGCTCGTCGCTGATCCCGTCGACGTCGTCGACGCGCGTCACTCCGGCGAATCGGACGACCCCCGCCGACGTCACCTGCGTTCCGCCGACGGTGACCCGCGGTGAGTCCCACTTCCGGTACTGCGCGGCGACGGTGCCCGCACGAATACCGTCGGCGATGGGGCGAGAAATCAGCACGCAGTCGATTCTGCACCCCGACCCGATCCGCTGTCCCGGGCGGTGGTCGGGCGTAGCGTTGCCGGCATGTGCCGGAACATCCACACGCTCCACAACTTCGATCCGCCGGCGACGAGTGACGAGGTCACCGCCGCGGCCCTCCAGTACGTCCGGAAGATCGCCGGAACGACCAAGCCGTCCAAGGCCAATCAAGAGGCGTTTGATCGCGCGGTTGCCGAAGTCGCACACAGCACCCAGCACCTCCTGGACGCCCTGGTGACCACCGCTCCGCCGAAGAACCGCGAGGCGGAGGCAGAGAAGAAACGGGCGCGGGCGATCGCGGCCGGCCGCTATGCCGGCTGACACCATGCGCGCCCTAGTCGGTGGGGTGGGACCGTCGTGGGTGCTCGGCGAGGTGCCGCGTCCGACTCCGGGACCCGGCCAGGTGGTGATTCGCAACCGGGCCGCCGCCACCAACAACGCCGACCTGGGAGTGCTGCGCGCCGCCGATCCCGCCAGCGGCGGCACCGGTGAGCGCTACGTCGCCGGCTACGAGTACGCGGGCGAGGTCGCCGCCGTCGGAGCGGGCGTGGACTCGTGGCAGGTGGGCGATCCCGTGATGGGCACGACGCCGGAATCGTTCGCCGAGTTCGTCGTGGCCGATCACCGGTTCGTCCTGCCGCGCAACGGCCTGGCTCCCGAGGTGGCGTGCGCGCTGCCCACCGGCCTGCTCACCGAGCACGGTGCCCTGGCCGCCGCCGGATTTACCGCCGGGCAGACCGTGCTGATCACCGGTGCGTCGACGGGGATCGGGCTGATCGGCTGCCAACTGGTCAAGGCGCTGGGCGGCGCGGCGGTCATCGGCACCACCCGCACACCAGCGAAGGCGGCGACACTGCGCGCGGCGGGCGTCGACACGGTGGTGCTGGTGCCCGAGACCGATCTCACGCGGGCGGTGCTCGACGCCACCGGGGGAGACGGCGTCGACGTCGTCCTGGACCACCTCGGCGGCAGTACCTTCGCCGCCTGCCTTCCGGCCACCAAGCAGTTCGGCCACGTCGTCAACATCGGCCGGCTCGCGGGCGCGCCCTCGACCGTGGACCTGTACGCGCTGTCCTATCGGAACCTGACGGTCCACGGCGTCTCGTTCGGCTTCAGCCGACCCGACCACATGGCCGGGGTGATCGCGGGCCTGCTGCCCGCGGCCCTGCCCGCCGCGGAACGGGGCGAGGTTCGCCCCGTGATCGACTGCACCGCGCCCTGGTCCGACCCCGACCGCATCCAGGACCGGCTGGACGCGCCGGACCTGACCGGCAAAGTCGTCGTCACGCTCGATTAGCCCATAGGATCGCAGCATGAAGATCCACGAGGTGTTCGACAACGTCGCCACGGGTTTCGAGGCGCTCGGGGTCCTCGCGATGATCATCGGCTTCCTGATCGCGTTCTACCTGGCCGCCCAGCGGTTTGTCGACGGGGAGGGCGGCTCCTTCGGCCTGCTCCGCAACTCCCTCGGCGGCGCCATCCTGCTGGGGCTGGAAATCCTGGTCGCCGCCGACCTGATCCGCACGGTCACGTCGGAGCCGTCGGTGGAGAACGTCACCGTCCTCGCCATCATCGTGTTGCTGCGGACCATCCTGAGCATGTCGATCCAGATCGAGATCGACGGGACGTTGCCGTGGAAGCGGGCGCTCACCGAGTCGGGAGCATCGGTCCTTGGCCGCAATGTGACCAAGGAGCGCGAGCGACGCCAGGCCCGTCGCGCCCCGTCGCCGACGACCGCTCAGAAGGCGTCCCACACGACGACCCGCAAGCGGGCGGCGCACAAGGCGCCCGCCGGCACGAAGCGGGCCGCGAAAAAGGCCGGGGCCAAGAAGCGCACGGCCAAGGCCCATCCGCCGGCCACCGACACCAAGGCCTGAGTGCGATGAAGCCGACTGCCGACAGCGTGGACACCTTCCTCGACGGAATCGCCGACGCGCGGCGGCAGGCCGACACCCGCGACACGGTCGCTCTCATCGGTGAGATCACGGGTGCGCCGCCGGTGATGTGGGGTTCGATGATCGGCTTTGGCACGCAGGCGTACACCAACTCCGACGGCAAGTCGCACGAGACCTTCGCCGTCGGGCTGGCCCCGCGCAAGCAGGCGCTCACGCTCTACGGCCTCACCTTCTACGGGTCCAACGCGGACCTGCTCGAGCGTCTCGGCCCGCACACCACCGGCAAGGGGTGCGTGTACATCAAGAGTCTCGGCGACGTCGATCGCGACGTGCTGGGCGAGCTCGTCCGGCGCGCCTGGCAGGCCAACACCAGCGGCTAGCGCCGCAGCTGCCGTCCCGCATCGAAGCGCTCTTCGCGCTGCCCGAGGTGCCAGGCGTGCCATCGCCGCCATCGCCGCATCTGACCCGCCTGCCACCGCCGATCGACGGCCGGCGACAGCCGGCGGCCGACCTCCACGAGGGCGACCAGCGGTGCGCGCCCGACCAAGAGCGCCAAACCCGGCACGCCCGACGGCAGACGGTACTTGCGGCGATTCCACGGCAGCATGAACAGGCGCGTGTAGCCGGCCTGTAGTTGGAGGTGCAGCAGCGCCCGCAGCCGCGACAGGCCGCGGACGTCGGGTTCCGGTTCGAAGGACGGAACAAAACCTTCGACGAGCTCGGGCCCGAGCGCCCCCGAGTCGTACTTGCGCGTCGCGTCGAAGTAGTAGAGCAGGCGGACGCCGTCGGCGACGGTCTCGGGGTACATCTGGTCCACCTGGCAGCCGACCAGGTGCCCGAGATAGCGGTTGAAGTGCAACACCGCGCGGATCTCGGCCGGCGACGTGAGAAACCCTAGGGCGAACAGGCCCATGGCTGGGCCGACGCTGCCACCCAGGAGCGTGAGCATCATCTCGCTCTGGCTGATCGGCAGTCCGTGCTCGACCGCGTTCCACTCGGGGTGCTCGGCCACCCGCGCGCGGACCGACACGTGCATCACGCGCACCTTGAGGGAGAGCTCGCGCGCCGTCGACCCCGGGGTCAGCGCGGCACCGGGCCGGCAGACCTCGAGCCACCAGCGGCTGGTCTCCAGGTAGCGGTGCAGCGCACTCGCCCCCGCGTAGCCGCCCGAGAGCGACAACGGGACGGCCAGTGATCCCTCCGTGTAGGTGTCCATCGTGCCCGCGTTGCCGACGGCGCCCAGGCTGTAACCCCACCGTCGCCAGACCGCGGCGCCCTGTTCGACCAGGTCCGGATCGACCCAGTCGGGCACGGTCTCGAATTCGGCGAACAGCGCGCGCATCGACTCGGGCGCGTCGGGCAGGTTGTCGATCCCCACGCGCAGCGCCTCGTCGAGCAGCTCGCGGGAGCGCTCCGGACCTAACTCGCCGTGATAGGTCTCGGCGACGAACCGTTCGGCGACCGGGTCGCCGGTGGTGTGGTTGTCAATGAAAGTGCGCTGGATCTGCGGTGTGGGCAACAGGTCGAAGCGGGTGAGCCGACGAACCCGGTCCCGCACGCGCTGATGCGCGGGGGAGACGACCAACTCGACCATGAGCACACTCCTACGGGGGCGGTTGCCACCCACAGTAGTGCGGAGCGGGACGCGGCCGGTGCCGCTCAGGCGACGGCGGTGACGCCCACCGCGATACCGCGGGACGCGAGGAGTGGCAGTACCTCGGCCAGGATCCGCTCCACGGCGACTCCCGGCGCCGCCGACCGAAGGGTGACGCCGTCTGCGACGCGCGCCGCGCCGATGTCCCACAGCAGGCCGGCGAGCGTCGCCGGAGTCCCCGCGTGCACCAGCGACTCGTCGGCGCGGCCCGGCGCCCAGCCCGGTCGGACGCGGGCAAGGCCGCAGAATGCGGCACCGACGCTGTCCGACAGGAAGACATCGACGTCGATGTAGACCTGGCGGTCGCTGCGCGCGGTGTGGTGCGCCGCGTCGCGCAACGTGGGCGCCCGCAGTCGCTCGACCTCGGTCTCGGTCGCCGGGGTGAGCGGCACCCACGAGTCGGCCGTCTCGACGGCCAGCCCCAGGTGCGTGGTCATCGCTCGTCCTCCCGGTCGATCCGGCGCAGCCGGCTGCGGTGGAACACCAGCGGCTCGGTCTCCGGCGAGGCGAAGTGGTCCTCGACCGCGAGCAGGGCGATGTCGTGGTCGCCGGCGGGGATCAAGCGGTCGACGCGCGTGGTGAAGCCGGCCGTGGCCCCATGGAGGTGGACCGCGCCGTCGAGGGTAGAACTCCAGCCGAGATCGGCGAAGCGCTCGGTGCCGGGGCGGCGGAAGGCGTCGGCGACGTGATGCTGATCGTCGCCCAGGATGCTGATTCCCCAGTGCGACTGGTTCCGCAGCCTGGGCAGGGTGGTCGACGAGTGCGCGAGGTTCACCGACACCAGCGCCGGGGACAGGGACACGGAGGTGAACGACGAGACCAACAGGCCCACCGGGCCGTCGGGCGTCAGCGCGGCGACCGCGACGAGGCCGGAGGGAAAGTGGGCGAACGCCCGCCGGAGCTCGGCGGGGTCGGTCGGGGCGATGGTGGTCAGGGACACCGGAGCGGTCCTTTCGTCGATGATGGTCAGTTGTTGGGCGTGGCCGGCAGGAACGGGGATCCGAAGCCCGAGCCGGCGAAGCGCGGTGCGTCGGCGGCGAGCGGCCCGCCGTCGAAGAGCCCGTTGCGGGCGAGCTGCGGAATGACGCCCTCGCCGAACCAGTAGAGCTCCTCGAGGTGCGGGTATCCGGAGAGGACGAATTCGTCAATGCCCAGCGCGGCGTACGCGCCGATGGCCTCGGCGACCTCGCGGTGGCTGCCGACGAGAGCGGTGCCCGCACCGCCGCGCACCAGGCCCACCCCGGCCCACAGGTTGGGGGCGACCTCGAGGGAATGGGGATCGCGCCAGGACCCGTCGGCGCGGTGTGCGGCGTGCAACTCGCGCATCCGCGCCTGGCCGGTCGATTCGCTGCGCGCCAAACCGGCCTGCGCCTCGGCGACCACATCGTCGTCGAGGCCGTCGAGCAGCCGGCCCGCTTCGGCCCATGCCTGTTCGGCGGTATCGCGCGCGATCACATGCAGTCGGATGCCGAAGCGCACCTCGCGGCCCCGTTCCCGCGCCAAGCCGCGGATCCACTCGATCTTCGCCGCGACCGCGTCGACGGGCTCGCCCCAGGTCAGGTAGACGTCGCTGTGTTTGGCGGCGACCGGCCCGGCCGGCGCCGACGACCCGCCGAAGTAGATCGGCGGGGACGGCAGCGGGAGGGTGGGCAGCTTCGCCCGCTCGACGGACAGGTGCTGACCGGCATACGACACCGTCTCGCCCCGCCACAGCGCGGTGACGATGTCGAGGAACTCGTTGGTGCGCGCGTAGCGGGCCGCCTTGTCCAGGGTGTCGCCGTAGGCGAGCTGCGTCGCCGTCTCGCCGCCGGTGACGATGTTGATCAGCAGTCGCTCCGGCGCGTGCTTGGCGAACGTTCCGGCCATCTGGGCGGCGAGCGTCGGACTGATCAATCCGGGCTGCAGCGCCAGCAGGAACCCCAGCCGGCGGGTCTCGCGCGCGACCATCGCCGTCGTGATCCAGGCATCCTCGCACCACGGTCCGGCCGGGGTGAGGGCGGCGGTGAACCCGAAGTCCTCGGCGGCCCGCGCGATCGACGCGAGGTAGCCGATGCTGGCGTCACGGTCGCCGCCGGCGGATCCGGCGGCGACGCCGTGCCCGCCCCCGACGATGAAGCGGGAGTCGCCGTAGGTCGGGAGGAACCAGTGCAGTTTGACGGTCATCGGGGTGCTTTCGTGTGGTCGGGCGCGGTCGGGTCAGAGGGAGGTGTGCGTCGGTGGGATGTCGCGGCGCAGGGCCCAGCGGCCGAGGTGGTGGAGCTTCCACCGCTCGGGATCGTGCAGCGTGTGCGTGCGAGCGTCCCGCCAATAGCGGGACAGGTTGGCCTTCTCCGACGCCGAGCGGGTGCCGCCGAAGTCGAAGAGTTCGGCCCCGGCCCGGCGTGCGGCGCGTCCGGCGGCAACTTTGGCGGCCGCGGTGGCCAGCGAGGCCTCGGCGATCCGCTCCCGACGGCCGTCGTCATCCGCGTCGTCGGCCGCGGTGATGCGCTCGGCGGCGGTCAGCAACAGTGATTCGGCGGCTCGGACGGTGAGCTCAAGGTCGCCGGCCTGCGCGATCAGGTAAGGGTCGTCGGCGGCCTGCTCCACGTCGGCTTCGAACCACGGCCGCGCACCGGCGACCGCGGTGCGGATGGCGTCGAGCGCGCCGCGGGCGATCCCGGTGTCGATGGCGGCATGGACCAACTGTGCCCGGGCGCCGTAGGTCCCCGGTTCGGCCAGCAGCGCGGTGAAGTCGAGAACCTGTTCGGCGCGCACGGCCACCCGGTCGAAGCTCACCGTGCCGCTGCCGGTGGTGCGCTGGCCGAACCCCTCCCAGTCGTCGACGATCGTGATCCCGGGCGCGTCGGCGGGCACGTACGCGATGACCTTGCGCGACAGGCCGCGGTCGCCGGGACCGGCCACGACCGCGCGGACCGCGAGGATGTCGGCGTGCAGTGCGCCGGTGCAGTAGTACTTCACGCCGGACAGCAGGAATCCGCGGTCGCTCTCGCGCACCGTCGTCGAGTCGTCGGTCACGGTCTTGCCGGAGCGTTCAGTCTGCGCGTTGGCGAGGCGGGCACCGGCCAGGACGCGCGGATAGACGCGGTCGGCCAGTTCGGCCGATCCGGCGCGGCGCAGCGCCTCCAGGAAGGTGAAGTGGCTCTGCGGGATCTGGGCGAGCGACGGGTCGGCCGCCGCGATGATGGCGACGACGCGGGCCAACGCCGCGGGAGAGACGTCGGCGCCGCCGTGCTCCGCGGGAACCGTGATCGCCAGCAGGCCGGAGAGGGAGAGCGCGGCGACTTCCGCGTGCGGGTGCACGCGTACCGCGTCGCGGTCGCCCGCCCCCGCGGCGAAGGCGGGGGCGAGCGACTCGGCGACGGCGATGGCCTCGGCATCGGAACCGATGCGTCGTGCCGTCGGCAGCGACGCGAGGGGTTCGGATTCCGTGCCCGTCACCAGCGGCAGCTCAGCAGTCACAGCGGAGCTGCGGTTCGTGAACTCATGCCGATCAGTGTGGGCGGCGCATACCGATCAGGGGAGCGTTGGATTCACGCTGGTTCTGGCGGCGGCGTACTGCCGTGGCAGCATCTGGTACCCCCAGGTCAACACCAGCAGCGGTGCGATCAGCCACGGGCCGTTGAGGAGGATGAACTTCACCCCAAAGTCCATGAAGCTCGAGGTGTCGACGGATTTGAGACCGCCGATGATCTCGCTGCCGTAGTACCACCAGGTGGTCACGGTGTGCTCGACCGCGGTGGCCATGACCAGCAATGTGCCCCGGTAGTCGCGGAACTTCGAGCGGAACAGCAGGAACAGGCCGGTGAGCCCGACGCAGCCGTTGATGACCGACAGGATCTCGAGTGTGAGGAAGCCCGGCGCAGGGTTGACGTAACGCAGGTCGCCGCCGTCGATATAGGTCCACCACGGATATGCCCAGGCCGCGTCGCGGGCGCCGGGGATCGCCCTGTGCAGCAGCAACCAGCCCAACTCCCACGTGAGGTGGGTGATGTACGAGCAGAACATGAACGCCAGCACCACGCCTTGCAGACGTTGGAACCGCGTCCAGCGTCGCAGGGACGGTATGGGCAGGAAAGCCGCGAAGATCCCGAGGTAATAGGCGATCGTCACCTGCACGACCAGGGCGTTGGCGATACCGCTGCGACTGAATCCGCTGTGGAACGCCAGATAGGTGTAGATGGGGAAGGCCAACGCCAGCGACCCGAAGGCCACGATCCACACGGTGCGCAACCCGCGCGACGGTGGGAGCTTGGCGGTGATCCCGTAGTTCTCGGATTCGGCGGCCGAGGTGGTCGTCATGATCGCCGACCGTAGCAGCGTGAAAGTGGACCGGGGCCAGAACCCGGCGAGAGGTCAGGCGATGTCGTCGCCCGCGATGATCCGCCGCCGTGCAGCCACCAGCTCGACCTCCGGGCGGGACGCGGCGAACCGCTCGACCTCGTCGAGGACGTCGACGAGATGTCGTTGATCGGGTCCGACGACACTCACGCCGATGGCGGCGCGACGGTGCAGCTCGAGGTGGTCGACCTCGGCGACGCTGATCCCGAACCGACGGCGCAGCTCGGCGACGATCGGCTTCACGACCGAGCGCTTCTGCTTGAGCGAGCGGACGTCGCCGAGGAGGAAGTCGAACTCACACCAACCGATCCACATGGCCGAGAAGACTACGGATCGAGACCGGTCCGGGCGAGGGGATTCTCGCCGGTGGTCAGGCGAGCCGCGTGATCCGCACCGACACGTCGAGTTCAGAGTGGCCGCTGCCGGTGTAGATGCCCTTGATCGGGGTGACATCGGCGTAGTCGCGGCCGGTGCCGACGGTGACGTGGTGGTCGTCGATGAACTTGTTGTTCGTCGGGTCGATGCCCCACCAGCCGCCGGTCCACACCTCGATCCAGGCGTGGCTCTCGCCGTCGACGGCCTCGCCGATGCCGGCGTTGCCGTGCGGGTGCAGGTAGCCGGACACGTAGCGCGACGGGATGCCGAGGCTGCGCAGCATGGCGAGGGTGATGTGGGCGTAGTCCTGGCAGACGCCCTTGCGGTGGTGCCACGCGTCGCCCGCCGTCGAGTGCACCTCGGTGGTGCCGCGCTCATAGGTCATGGCTTCGTAGACCCGGCCGACGACCGATTCCACCGCGGCCGACGGGCGCAGTCCCACCGCGGCGTCGCGCGCGAAGTCGGCGAGCTCGGCGCTGTGCGGGGTGTAGACCGTCGGCCGCAGCATCTCGTCGTATTCGTCGACGACCGAACCGTGGCGCAACTGGACCCAGTCCACCGACGCGGTCTCCTCGCCGCGCGTTTCGTCCTCGGTCTCGACCACCGCGGTCCCGATCACCTCCAGGCGCTCGTGCGGCGAATGGAGGTCGAAGACGGTCACGACCGTGCCCCAGTAGTCGGTGTAGCGGAATTGCCGGGCGCCCGGCGCGGTGTCGACGTGGTCGACCACGACGCTTTGGCGACTGTCGCTGCGCGGCGTGATCCGGGCCTCGTTGAACGAGGACGCGACGGGCGCCGAATAGGTGAATCCCGTGGTGTGCACCAGGCGCAGGCGGGCGCTCATGAATCGTCTCCCGGGTCGTCGATCTCGGTGATGTCGGCGAGCCCGGTGTCGGTCCACGACACGTACGGCTCGATGTGGAAGTGCTCCTCGGCGATCGATTCGCTGACCGCGCGGCAAGTCTCCTGCAGGTCGGCGAGATAAGTCGGCAGGTCGCGCACCATCTCGGCGCGGCCGATGAACTCGAGGGAGCTGCGGGCCCGTCCGAGCAGCGTCAGGGCCGTCGATTGGGAGCCGACCCGGTCGGGCCGGTTGTCGAGTTCGGCGAGGTACCGCTCGGCGACGCACAGCGAGTTGAACACCGACCGCGGGAACAGGCGGTCGAGCATCATGAACTCGACGACGTTCTCGGTCTCGACGGCGCCGCGGTACGCGCGGATGTAGGTGTCCTGCCCGCCGGCCGCGACGAGCAGGCTCATCCACGACAGCGCGTCGCGCCGGTACGCCGAACGCGACATCAGCAGGCGGACCGTCATGTCGACGCGCTCGATGGAGCGCCCGACGATGAGGTAGCTGTAGCCGTCGTCGTGGCTCAGCGTCGAATCGGTCAACCCGGCGAACATGGCCGCGCGCTCCTTCACCTGGGTGAGGAAGGCGTGCGGGCCGAGGAGTCGCGCCCGGCGCTCGGCGTCGTCGAGGCCCATGTAGGTCGCGTTGAGGCACTCCCACATCTCGCTGGAGATGACTTCGCGCGCGCCGCGGGCGTTCTGCCGGGCCGTTTCGATGAGGCCGACGATGGACTCGTGGCTGTCTCGGTCGTAGGCGACGGCGTCGACCAGGGACCACACGGTCTGCGGCGCGTCGCTGCCCGGGTCGAAGCCCAGGACGGCCATCACGTGGCGGACCATCGAGTCGGTGTCGACCGTGGCGTCCTCGAGGAGCTGTTGGACGGCGACGTCGAGGATGCGGGCCATGTCGTCGGCGCGTTCGACGTAGCGCCCGATCCAGTACAGGGAGTCGGCGTTGCGGGCGAGCATCAGGATCCCACCTCCTCGTCGCGCGGCGGATCGGCTTCGGCCTGTTGCTGTTGCTGCTGCTGTTGGTGCAGGTCGCCGCCGCGGGTCAGCGGCGCCTCCACGTCGGGCGCGGGCAGGGCGGCCGGCGGGATGTCGGCGTCGACGAGTTCGTCGTCGTTCACCTCGCCGGGCGCCGACGGCGCGGACGTGGCCAACACCCACGTGTCCTTGGAGCCGCCGCCCTGCGAGGAGTTCACCACCATGGAGCCCTCTTGCAAGGCGACGCGGGTCAGGCCGCCGGGCAGCACCCACACGGATTCGCCGTCGTTCACCGCGAACGGGCGCAGGTCGACGTGCCGGGGTTGGAGGGTGTCGCCGAGCAGGGTCGGATTGGTCGACAGCGCGACCAGCGGCTGGGCGATCCAGCCGCGTGGATTCGCCCGGATCTGGGCGGACACGCGGTCGAGTTCGGCGCGGGTGGCGAAGGGACCGAAGACGATGCCGTATCCGCCGCTGCCCTCGACGGGTTTGACGACCAGTTCGTCGACCCGCCGCAGGACTTCGGCACACTCGTCGGGCAGCCAGCAGCGCAGCGTCTCGACGTTCTGCAGCAGCGGCTCCTCGTCGAGGTAGTACCGGATGATCTCGGGCACGTACGTGTAGACGAGCTTGTCGTCGGCGACACCGTTGCCGACGGCGCTGGAGATGACCACGTTGCCGGCGCGCGCGGCGTTGACCAGTCCGGCGACGCCGAGCATCGAGTCGGGCCGGAACTGCAGCGGGTCGAGGAACTCGTCGTCGATACGGCGGTAGATGACGTCGACGCGGGTCTGCCCGTCGGTGGTGCGCATGTAGACGACGTTGTCGCGGCAGAACAGGTCGCGGCCCTCGACGAGCTCGATGCCCATCTGCCGGGCGAGCAGGGAGTGCTCGAAGTAGGCGGAGTTGGCCACGCCCGGGGTGAGCAGCACGACCGTCGGGTCGCTGGCGGCCGGCGGCGCGGAGGCTTGCAGCGCGCGCAGCAGGTGGCGCGGGTAGTCGCGGACCGCGCGCACTCGGTGCGTGGCGAACAGATCGGGGAACACGCGCGCCATCGTCCGCCGGTTCTCCATGACGTAGGACACGCCCGACGGTGCGCGGACGTTGTCCTCCAGCACCCGCAGTTCACCGTGCTCGTCGCGGAT
This sequence comes from Gordonia sp. (in: high G+C Gram-positive bacteria), assembly GCF_047602025.1. Lineage (GTDB taxonomy): Bacteria > Actinomycetota > Actinomycetes > Mycobacteriales > Mycobacteriaceae > Gordonia. Next base: position 1,363,399 of record NZ_JASGII010000001.1, read on the forward strand.
CAGGTCGATACCGGCGACGTGGATGCGCACCCCGTTGGGCGGACGGATCCCGGCGGCCTGGCGGTGGAAGTGCGCGCACGAGTTGATCAACCGGCGGGGGACGACCCCGTCCCCGAGAATCGCCTGCTCGCCGTAGACGTCGTCGAGGAACAGCTCGAGCGCCCGCACTCGCTGGGTGATGCCCGCTTCCAGCCGCGCCCACTCGGCGGCGTCGATGACGCGGGGGACCGGGTCGAGGGGGAAGGGGCGTTCCTTGCCGGAGAGGGAGAACGTGACGCCCTGGTCGATGAAGGCGCGGCCGAGGGCGTCCAGCCGGGCGCGCAGGTCACCGGGGTCGATCGCGCCGAGCGCCTCGGCGATGCCGCGATACGGGCGGCGGACCGAGCCGTCGGGCTGGAACATCTCATCGACGGCGGTCTGGTCGAAACCGCCGGTGTAGCGGCCGAACGCCGCCGTCCCGGGCGTCTGGGGCGCGCTGGGGGTCATACCGATAGATGGTGCTCACCCCGTGTTTCGAGGCGGCAGCGGTCATGTTGCCCGGGCGTTACGCGCAACCAAGTGGCAAACTGTGGCGGTGACCCACTACATGTCGTATGAAGAGTTCGGCCGGCGCTTCTTCGAGGTCGCGGTGACCGAGGAGCGGATCGGTGAGGCGTTTTCGTCGGTCGCCGGAGACTCCTTCGACGTCGGCCCCATCCCGACCGGCCCGGGCGGCATGGTCAAGGTGCTCGCGCGGGTGAGCATCGATCAGCCCGACATCAAGCGGTCCGTCGACGATCTGATCCGGTTCACGGTGCGGCTGCCGCTGCGCATCCGCATCGAGATCGACCTGCGACTCGACCGGCTCAAATACGACGTCGACGGCCTGGTCACCCTGCCGTTGACCTGTCACGCGGTGGAGCCGCTGGCGATCCAATTCGACGTGGAACCGCCGAAGCCCGCGGACGTCCAGGTCGACGTCGCGTCGCACAACATGCGCGCCGAACTGATCCGCAACCTGGCCCAGGTCGACGACGAGGTGCGCCGCGTCATCGCCAAGCAGGTCGCCCAGGAGATCAACAAGCCCGAGGTGCGGGCCGCGCGCGTCATCGATGTCGACGCCCAGCTGCGGGCCGCGATGGACCCGAAGCCGGCCAAGAAGAAGAAGGCTGCGCGGGCGACCGCCGACGACTAGGCCTTGGTCTCGGCCTCGCCGTCGGACTCGGCGATCGCCTTCTCGACGTCGAGCTCCTTGAGCTGCCCGATCAGGTCCTCGAGGGCTTCCGGCGGCAGGGCACCGGGCTGGTTGAACACCAGGTAGCCCTTCTTGAACGCCATGAGCGTCGGAATCGAGCGGATGTTCGCCGCGGCGGCGAGCTGCTGCTCGGCCTCGGTGTCCACCTTGGCGAAGACGATGTCGTCATGATTCTCCGAGGCGCGCTCGAAGATCGGGCCGAACTGTCGGCACGGGCCGCACCAGGATGCCCAGAAGTCGACGAGCACGATGTCGTTGTCGCTGACGGTCTGGTCGAAGGCGGCTGCGGTCAAGTCTGTGGTTGCCATACCCGGGTCAACGCGCATCGGCGCCGATCTGTTCCATCGGGGGAGGATATGGCGGTCATCACAAGCGGCAAACGATTTCGGGCCGGTGCGGGCAGCACCGTAGACTCGGTTGGTCATGATCACCGCTACCGATCTCGAGGTTCGCGCGGGTGCCCGAACACTCCTGTCGGCGCCCGGCTCCGCGCTGCGCATCGGACCGGGGGACCGGATCGGCCTGGTCGGACGCAACGGCGCGGGCAAGACGACCACGTTGCGGATCCTCGCCGGTGAGACCGAGCCGTACGCGGGCGCCGTCGTGCGCAGCGGGGAGATCGGCTACCTCCCGCAGGACCCCAAGGAGGGTGACCTCTCGGTGCTGGCGAAGGACCGGGTTCTGTCGGCGCGCGGCCTGGACACCATGGTGCGCGACATGGAGAAGCAGCAGGTGCTGATGGCCGAGCTCGTCGACGAGGCGGCCCGAGACAAGGCCGTGCGCCGCTACGGGCAGCTCGAGGAGCGGTTCTCCTCGCTCGGCGGCTACGTGGCCGAATCCGACGCCGCCCGCATCTGCCACAACCTCGGTCTGCCCGATCGCGTCCTGGAGCAACCGCTGTCGACGCTGTCCGGCGGACAGCGTCGGCGCATCGAGTTGGCGCGCATCCTGTTTGCCGCGTCCGACGAGGGCGGCAAGTCCACCACGACGCTGCTGCTCGACGAGCCCACCAACCACCTCGACGCCGACTCGATCACCTGGCTGCGGTCGTTCCTGCAGAACCACGAGGGTGGTCTCATCGTGATCAGCCACGACGTCGACCTGCTGGCCGACGTCGTCAACAAGGTGTGGTTCCTCGACGCGGTCCGCGGCGAGGCCGACGTCTACAACATGGGTTGGAAGAAGTACCTCGACGCCCGTGCCACCGACGAGGCCCGCCGCCGTCGGGAGCGCGCCAACGCGGAGAAGAAGGCCGCGGCGCTGCGCACCCAGGCTGCCAAGCTGGGGGCCAAGGCGACGAAGGCGACCGCCGCCCAGAACATGCTCAAGCGCGCCGACCGCATGCTGAACGAACTGGACGAGGAGCGGGTGGCCGATCGGACGGCGACCATCCGCTTCCCGGAGCCCGCCGCCTGCGGCAAGACCCCGCTGATGGCCGGCGGGTTGAGCAAGTCCTACGGGTCGCTGGAGATCTTCAGCGGCGTCGACCTGGCCATCGACAAGGGCAGCCGCGTCGTCGTGCTGGGCCTCAACGGCGCCGGCAAGACGACGCTGCTCAAACTGCTCGCCGGCGTGGAGCAGCCGGACGCCGGCGCCCTGGAGCCCGGGTACGGCCTCAAGATCGGCTACTTCGCGCAGGAGCACGACACCCTCGACGACCACGCGACCGTGTGGGAGAACATCCGCCATGCCGCGCCCGACGCGGGGGAGCAGGACCTGCGCGGCCTGCTGGGCGCCTTTATGTTCAGCGGCCCGCAGCTCGACCAGCCCGCGGGCACGCTGTCCGGTGGTGAGAAGACGCGCCTGACGCTCGCCGGATTGGTGTCGTCGGCGGCCAACGTGCTGCTGCTCGACGAGCCCACCAACAACCTCGACCCGGTGTCGCGCGAGCAGGTGCTCGACGCGCTGCGCAGCTATACCGGTGCCGTCGTCCTCGTGACCCACGACCCGGGCGCGGCGGCGGCGCTGGATCCGCAGCGGGTCATCCTCCTGCCCGACGGCACCGAGGACCACTGGTCCGACGAGTACCAGGAGCTCATCGAGCTCGCCTGACCAGCCGTCGGATCCCGCGTGCGGTCAGACGTGGGCGTCGGTCCGGACCGACGCCTCGACGAGGTCGAGGACGGCTTCCAGATTCGCCGTCGACTCACCCGTCGCCAACCGGTTGATCAGCCCGTCCATCACCAGGTCGAGATAGGTGACCAGCACCGCGGTGGGCAGATCGTCGCGCAGCCGTCCAGCGGTGCGCTGGCTCTCCAACCGCGACAGGGTCGCCGAATCCAGCTCGGCCGAGCGGGCCCGCCACTCGTCGCGGAAGGCCTCGTCGGTGCGGATCTTGCGGGCGATCTCCAGCCGCGTGCCCAGCCAGTCGAAATCCTGCGGCCGGGCGAGCATGTCCCGCATCACCTGGACCAGCCCCTGCTCGGCGGCGACGTCGGCCATGCGGTGCGCGTCCTCGTCGGCCAGCGCGAGGAACAGCGCCTCCTTGTCCCGGAAGTGGTGGAAGATCGCGCCCCGGGACAGCCCGGTGGCCTCCTCCAACCGCTTGACGGTGGCGCCGTCGTAACCGAAGTCGGCGAAACACCGCCGCGCGCCGTCGAGAATCTCCCGACGACGCGCGGCAAGGTGGTCGTCGGAAACCTTAGGCATCAGCCTTCAGCATGTTCCGCAGCACGTACTGGAGGATGCCGCCGTTGCGGTAGTAGTCGGCCTCACCGGGCGTGTCGATGCGGACGACCGCGTCGAACTCGACCTTCTCGCCGTTCTCCTTCGTGGCCGTGACGTGCACGGTCTTCGGGGTGACGCCCTCGTTGAGCTTCTCGATGCCCTCGATGTCGAAGACCTCGGTGCCGGTCAGACCCAGGGTCTTGGCCGACTCGCCCTCGGGGAACTGCAGCGGGACGACGCCCATGCCGATGAGGTTCGAGCGGTGGATGCGCTCGAAGGACTCGGTGATGACGGCCTTGACGCCCAGCAGCACGGTGCCCTTGGCCGCCCAGTCGCGCGAGCTGCCCGAGCCGTACTCCTTGCCGCCCAGGACGACCAGCGGGGTACCGGCCTTCTGGTAGTTCATCGCGGCGTCGTAGATGAACGACTGCGGGCCGCCGTCCTGCGTGAAGTCGCGGGTGTAGCCGCCCGAGACGCCGTCGAGCAGCTGGTTCTGCAGGCGGATGTTGGCGAAGGTGCCGCGGATCATCACCTCGTGGTTGCCGCGACGGCTGCCGAGCGAGTTGTAGTCCTTGCGCTCGACGCCGTGGGCGTCCAGGTACTGCGCGGCCGGCGTGCCCGGCTTGATCGGACCGGCGGGGCTGATGTGGTCGGTGGTGACCGAGTCGCCCAGCAGCGCCAGGACGCGGGCGCCCTTGATGTCCGTCACCGGCGACGGCTCGAGAGCCATGCCGTCGAAGTACGGCGCCTTGGCGACGTACGTCGACTTCTCGTCCCACGCGAAGGTGTCGCCGTCCGGGGTGGACAGGTTCTGCCAGCGCTCGTCGCCCTTGAAGACGTCGGCGTAGGACTTGCGGAACATGTCCTCGTTGATCGCGGCCTTAATGGTGTCGTCGATCTCCTGCGCCGAGGGCCAGATGTCCTTCAGGAAGACGTCCTGGCCGTCGGTGCCCTTGCCGAGGGGCTGCGACTCGAAGTCGAAGTCCATCGTGCCGGCCAGCGCGTAGGCGATGACCAGCGGCGGGCTGGCCAGGTAGTTCATCTTCACGTCGGGGGAGATGCGGCCCTCGAAGTTGCGGTTGCCCGACAGGACGGCGGTGACGGTCAGGTCGTTGTCGTTAACCGCCTTGCTGATCGCCTCCGGCAGCGGGCCGGTGTTGCCGATGCAGGTGGTGCAGCCGTAGCCGCCGAGGAAGAAGCCGAGCTTCTCCAGGTAGGGCCACAGGCCGGCGGCCTCGTAGTAGTCGGAGACGACCTGCGAACCGGGAGCCATGTTGGTCTTGACCCACGGCTTGGTGGCCAGGCCCTTCTCCACGGCGTTGCGGGCCAGCAGGCCGGCGCCGATCATGACCGACGGGTTCGAGGTGTTGGTGCACGAGGTGATGCCGGCGACGGCGACGGCGCCATGGTCGAGCACGAAGGTGTTGCCGTCGGAGGTCACCGTGACCGGCTTGCTCGGGCGGCCCTCGGCGCCGTTGGCGGCCGAGACGACCGCGTCATCCTCGGCAAACGACAGCTTCGCCTCGTCGGCGGAGACGGCGACCGGGTCCGAGGCCGGGAAGCCCTCGTCCAGGGCCTCGTCCAGGCCGTTCTTCGGCGCCGGGTGCTGCTCGGTGACGTAGTTGTGGATGTCCTTGCGGAACGCAACCTTCGACTCCGACAGCAGGATGCGGTCCTGCGGGCGCTTCGGGCCGGCGATCGACGGCACGACGGTGCCCAGGTCGAGCTCGAGGTGCTCGGAGAACTCCGGCTCCCGATCCGGGTTGTGCCACATGCCCTGTTCCTTGGCGTACGCCTCGACGAGGGCGACTTCCTCGGCGTCGCGGCCGGTCAGGCGCAGGTAGTTGATGGTCTCCTCGTCGATCGGGAAGATCGCACAGGTCGAACCGAACTCGGGGCTCATGTTGCCCAGGGTGGCGCGGTTGGCCAGCGGGACCTCAGCGACGCCCTTGCCGTAGAACTCGACGAACTTGCCGACCACGCCGTGCTGGCGGAGCATGTCGGTCACCGTGAGCACGACGTCGGTCGCGGTCACGCCCGGCTGGATCTCGCCGGTGAGCTTGAAGCCGACGACGCGCGGGATCAGCATCGAGACCGGCTGGCCGAGCATGGCGGCCTCGGCCTCGATACCGCCGACGCCCCAGCCCAGGACGCCCAGGCCGTTCTCCATCGTGGTGTGCGAGTCGGTGCCGACGCAGGTGTCCGGGTAGGCCTGGCCGTTGCGGGTCATGACGACGCGGGCCAGGTACTCGATGTTGACCTGGTGCACGATGCCGGTGCCCGGCGGGACGACCTTGAAGTCGTCGAAGGCGCCCTGGCCCCAGCGGAGGAACTGGTAGCGCTCGGAGTTGCGCTGGTACTCGAGCTCGACGTTGCGCTCGAAGGCGTCGGCGCGGCCGAAGACGTCGAGGATGACCGAGTGGTCGATGACCATCTCGGCGGGGGAGAGCGGGTTGACCTTGTTGGGGTCGCCGCCGAGGGCGGAGACCGCCTCGCGCATGGTGGCGAGGTCGACGACACAGGGGACGCCGGTGAAGTCCTGCATCAGCACGCGGGCCGGGGTGAACTGGATCTCGATGCTCGGGTCGGCGTTCGGGTCCCAGTTGCCGAGGGCCTCGATGTGCTCCTTGGTGATGTTCGCGCCGTCCTCGGTGCGCAGGAGGTTCTCGGCCAGCACCTTGAGCGAGTAGGGCAGCCGCTCGGTGCCCTTCACGGTGTTGATGCGGAAGATCTCGTAGGACTTGTCGCCCACCTCAAGGGTGCCGCGGGCGCCGAATGAATCAATACTCACTGGATACATCTCCTCTGTGTCCTCGGTGCGCTGACGAAGGCTGGTCAGCGCGGACCGACGGGCTGTGTCGGGTCGAACAAGGTCAAGCGGCGCCAAACGCGGCGCGACACCATCCAGACTAACAGTACGGACGTACTGTTACCAGGCCGGGGTGCGTGTCGGGCTGCTGGCTCGGTGCTCCTCCATTGTGTCGTACTCTTGCCCAGCAGACGGCCCAACCCCGACGTCCGGCAGAAAGGCGCATCCATGGCCCCCGAGCCCAGCTCCGCGGTACCCACGATCCCGTACGGATCCGCCGTGCCGGCCAATGTCGACGTACCCGCCATCGTGCGGGACCTGAAGGCCCAGGGCGTGTACGGCCCGCCGGCCCAGATCCCGGCGCTGCAGCAGGTCGTCGCCGACGCGAAGGCCAAGGGGCACGACATCAAGGTCGTCGTGCTGACCGACAAGCAGCCGTTCTTCACCTACTACCGGGACATCGCGCTCGCGGTGCAGCCGCAGACCGGGGGCACGGTGATCGTGCTCGGTCCCGACTCCGTCGGCAGCTCGGGTCCCGAGTTCTCGCGCGTGGTGCAGGAGGAGGCGTCGCAGAACCTGACGCTGACCGACCCGCCGGGCGCGGCGCGGCAGATGGTCGACCAGCTCACCTCGCCGCACACGAACTGGACCGTCATCACGATCGTGTTGACCCTGTTCGTGCTCCTCGCGGCCGTCGGCGCGCGGCTGGTGAGTCGACGTCGGGCCGCCGCTGTGCCCGCCGCGGCGTCGCCGGGGGCCGCGGACGCGGTCGACGAGGCGACCGCGTCGACCGACGACTGAGGATTCGCCCGGGCGGACGGCCGCGCGTGTCGTTGCCAAAGTGATACATCGGGCCGATTTGCCGCTTTTTCGCTGATCACAGCGCTGCGGAGCAGAAATCCCACGTTTGTAATTCTGTTTCGGGTGTTTCCCATGCTTACGGATGTGACGTACGGTTCAGATGTCACAGATGAGGTTTGTGTGACTGATGTTGTCCACCTCGCGGATTTGAGGAGTTACCGGCGTGAGGCGAAGCCAGATGTCCCGTGCACCCCGACGGAGTCACCGGGTCGCCACGATGCTCCGTGGCGGCGTGCTGGTGGCCGCGGTCGCCGTGTCGACGCTGGTCGCCGGTACCGCCGGCGCGGCTCCCAGCGCGAAGTCGGCGCAGATCTCGAAGCTGGTCAACCAGATCGCCGCGAGCGATCAGAACCTGACCGACCTGGACAACACCCTCGCGACCAAGCGCGAGGCCGTGAACCGCGCACTCGTCGACTTCCAGAACTCGATCGTCGCCGAGCGACTCGCCACGGTCGCGTCGCAGGGCGCGAAGAAGTCTCTGCTCGACGCCGACAATCGCCTCGCCGACACCCAGAAGGCCTTCGACGGATTCGTCGCGCGCGCCTACAAGCGCGGGCCGGCCGGTTCGATGCGCGACTACGTCTCCTCCGACGACCCGCAGCAGGTGTTGGAGCAGGTCAGCGTGCTCGACCGCGTCTCGGCGCAGCAGCGGACGCTGATCGAGCGGCTGAAGGTCGCCCGCAACCAGAAGGCCAACCGGGCCGCGGCCGCCGAGGCCTCGCGCGTCCAGGCGGCGTCGGCGCTGCGCAGCGCCGCCACCCGCAAGGGCGAGGCGATCACGGCCGTCCAGACCGCCCAGGCCGCGATGCGCGACGAGTCGCGCCGCCGCAATGAACTGCTCACCCAGCGCGCCGCGGCGCAGACCAAGCTCAACAAGCTGCGCGGCACCAACGTGCGCGTCGACGCGCCGGTCATCCCCGGCCTGCCGCCGATGGCCACCGCGGACATCGACCCCAAGGCCGCCCTCGACGCGGCCGCGGCGGCCGCCAAGACCGGGATGGATATCGCGCAGAAGGCGCTGGCCGGTGTGATCGGCTCGCACCAGGTCCCGCAGTCGGCCCTGTTCGACGAACTGGGCCTGTCCGGCAGCGACCTGACCGGCACCGGCGGCAACAGCTCGCTCTCGCGCCTGTCGACCGGCTCGCTCGGCGCCCTGTTCGGCAGCACCGGCAGCTTCAGCGGCGGCGGCCAGGTCCGCCCGGGCCTGCGCGGCCCGCAGGCCGTCGAAGTCGTGGTCAACCGCGCGATGGCACAGCTGAATCAGCCCTACGCCTGGGGCGGCGGCGACGCCAACGGCCCGACCAAGGGCATCCGCGACGGCGGTGTGGCCGACGCACACGGCGACTACAACAAGGTCGGGTTCGACTGCTCGGGCCTGATGATCTACGCCTTCGCCGGCATCGGCTACGACCTGCCGCACTACACCGGGTACCAGTACACGTCCGGTCCGCGGTTCCCGATCTCGCAGATGCAGCGCGGCGACATGATCTTCTGGGGCGCCAACGCCAGCCAGCACGTCGCGCTCTACCTCGGCGACGGCAAGATGATCGAGGCCCCCGAGTCGGGCAGCGTCGTCAAGGTGTCCCCGGTGCGCATGGGCGGCACGATGCCCATGGTCGTCCGACTCTGGTGAGTCGCCGGCCGGGGGCGTCGATCCACCGGTTGACGCGCGGGGCGCCCGTTATCGCCTAACCGCGTCCGCGCGGCTAGGCTGGGGCAGACCGTTCCACCCCGCTGCCGGTCACCCGTGTGCCCGGGCAGCGCCACCGACGACAGGAGTTGGGCTTTGACGTCGCAGCCCGCCAAAAGCCAGCAGACTTCCGCCGCGCTCAGCGAGGCTGATTCGAAGCTTCTCGAGAAGGCCATCTTCGAGGTCAAGCGAGTAATCGTCGGACAGGACCAGCTCGTCGAGCGCATCCTCGTGGGCCTGCTGGCCCGCGGCCACATCCTCCTCGAGGGCGTCCCCGGCGTCGCGAAGACGCTGGCCGTCGAGACGTTCGCCAAGGTCGTCGGCGGATCCTTCGCCCGCGTGCAGTTCACGCCCGACCTGGTGCCCACCGACCTCCTCGGCACCCGCATCTACCGGCAGGGCAAGGAGGAGTTCGACATCGAGCTCGGCCCGGTCGTGGTGAACTTCCTGCTCGCCGACGAGATCAACCGTGCACCGGCCAAGGTGCAGTCGGCCCTGCTGGAGGTCATGGCCGAGCGCCAGGTCTCCATCGGCGGCAACACCTATCCGCTGCCCAGCCCGTTCCTGGTCATGGCGACGCAGAACCCGATTGAGAACGAGGGTGTGTACCCGCTGCCCGAGGCGCAGCGCGACCGCTTCCTGTTCAAGGTGAACGTCGACTACCCGTCGGTCGAGGAGGAGCGCGAGATCGTCTACCGGATGGGCAACGTGCCGCCGACGGCGTCGCAGGTCCTCGATCCGGAGACGATGATCCGCCTGCAGGAGGCCGCGGCCAACGTCTTCGTCCACCACGCCCTCGTCGACTATGTGGTCCGCCTGATCAACGCCACCCGCCGCCCGGCCGAGCTCGGCATGACCGAGGTCCAGTCCTGGCTGGCCTACGGCGCCTCGCCGCGCGCCACCCTCGGCATCATCGCTGCGGCCCGTGCACTCGCCCTGGTCCGTGGCCGCGACTACGTGGTGCCCGCCGACATCGTCGAGATCGCGCCGGACGTGCTGCGCCACCGCCTCGTGCTGACCTACGACGCGCTCGCCGACTCGGTGGACGCCGATGACGTCATCGCCCGCGTGCTGCAGACCGTGGGCCTGCCGCAGGTCGTCGCCACCCAGGCCGACGCCGCAGCGCAGCAGGCCGGCGGCCAGATCCCGGCGATCCCGAACCCGGCGCCGGCGGCCCCGCAGGCGCAGGTCACGCCGCATGCCGGCCAGTAACACCCCGCTGCCGCACTTCGACGACGGGCTCCTCAAGGACCCGGCGCTCACGGCGGCGCTGCGCACCCTCGAACTCACCGTCCGGCGCAAGCTCGACGGCGTGCTGCAGGGCGACCACCTGGGGCTGATCCCGGGTCCCGGCTCCGAACCGGGCGAGGCGCGCGCCTACGAACCGGGTGACGACATCCGCCGGATGGAGTGGGCGGTCACCGCGCGCACGACGGTGCCGCACGTGCGCCAAATGATCGCCGACCGCGAACTGGAGACCTGGCTCGTCGTCGACGTGTCCGGCAGCCTCGACTTCGGCACCGTCGGCGAGATCACCAAGCGCGACCTGGCCGTCGCCGCGTCGGCGGCGATCGTCCACCTCACCGCCGGCGGCGGCAACCGGATCGGCGCCATCATCGTGACCGGCGACGAGATCGTGCGCGTGCCCGCGCGCGGCGGACGCGCCCACGCGCAGACCCTGCTGAAGAAGATCGCGACCACGCACCGCACGTCGCCGACGGTGCGCGGCGACCTGCGCGACGGCATCGAGGCCCTGCGCCGGCCGGAGCGCCGCCGCGGCCTGGCCGTCGTGATCAGCGACTTCCTCGGGCCGATCGACTGGGACCGCCCGCTGCGCGCCATCGGCGGTCACCACGAACTCCTGGCGATCGAGGTGCTCGACCCGCGCGACCTCGAATTGCCCGCGATCGGCGACGTGCGCCTGGCCGACGCGGAGACCGGCGAGATCCACGACGTCGTGATCACCGAGCAGGTGCGCGACGACTTCGCGGCGGCGGCGGCCGCCCACCAGGCGAAGGTGCACAAGACGATCCGCGCGTGTGGCGGACCGGTGATGACGCTGCGGACCGACCGCGACTGGATCTCGGACACCGTCCGGTTCATCACCAGTCGGCGCCGCGGCCTGGCGGCGGGAGTCGGCTGATGCTTGCCAATCCGTGGTGGCTCCTGGGCCTGTTCGTCGTCGCGGCGCTGGTCGGGCTGTACGTCTACATCCAGCGCAAGCGCAACGCGCGCGCCATCCGCTTCGCGAACCTGGAGGTGCTGCGCTCGGTCACGCCCAAGCGGACCGACCGCTATCGGCACGTGCCGTTCGCGATCCTCACCGTCGCGCTCATCCTGCTGACCGTCGCACTGGCCGGCCCGCAGTCCGACCGCAAGGTGCCGCGCAACAAGGCCACCGTCATGCTCGTCATGGACGTCTCGCGTTCGATGAACGCCACCGATGTGGCGCCCAGCCGTATCAAGGCGGCGTCGGCGGCGGCCAAGAAGTTCGCCAGCGAACTCACCCAGGGCATCAACCTCGGGCTGATCTCCTTCGCCGGCACACCGACGACCCTGGTCAGCCCCACGCCCGACCACACCGCGACCGAGAAGGCCGTCGACAAGCTCCAACTCGACGACAAGACGGCGACCGGTGAGGGCATCTTCGCCGCGCTCGAGCAGATCCGCACGCTGAACTCGCTGCTCGGCGGCGACGAGGGCGCACCGCCCGCCCACATCGTGTTGCTCTCCGACGGCAAGCAGACGGTGCCGGACAGCCAGGACGCCCCGCGCGGCGCGTTCTCGGCCGCCCGCAAGGCGCGCGAGCGCAAGGTCCCGATCTCCACGATCTCCTTCGGCACCCGCGGCGGTGTCGTGGAACTCGAAGGGGAACGCGTCCCGGTGCCCGTCGACGACGCGTCGCTGAAGAAGATCGCCCAGCTCGGCGCTCCCGGCGGCCGGTTCTTCACCGCGTCGAGTCTGGAAGAGCTCAACAAGGTCTACGAGTCGTTGCAGGAGCAGATCGGTTACGAGACGACGCGCGGCGACAACTCGCACCCGTGGGTCCTGGCCGGCACCCTGCTCGCCCTGCTGGGCGCCGCGGCGGCCCTGGTCCTCAACCAGCGCCTGCCCTGACCCGATACCCATCCGACCAACCCCGACACGATAGGTTCTTCAGTCATGACTACCTCACGTTCTGTCTTGGTAACCGGCGGTAACCGCGGCATCGGCCTCGCCATCGCCCAGCGCCTGAAGGCCGACGGCCACAAGGTCGCCGTGACCCACCGCGGCTCGGGCGCGCCCGACGGCCTCTTCGGCGTCCAGTGCGACGTCACCGACACCGAGTCGGTCAACCGCGCCGTTGCCGAGGTCGCCGAGCACCAGGGCCCGGTCGAGGTCGTCGTGGCCAACGCCGGCGTCACCGAGGACACCCTGCTGATGCGCATGGACGTCGACCAGTTCGAGCGCGTCATCAACGCCAACCTCACCGGCGCCTTCCGCGTCACCAAGGCGGTCACCCGCGACATGCTCAAGAACCGCTGGGGCCGTTTCATCTACCTCGGTTCGGTCGTCGGCCTGATGGGCACCCCCGGCCAGGCCAACTACGCGTCGAGCAAGGCCGGCGTCATCGGCCTCGCCCGCTCGGTCACCCGTGAGCTGGGCAGCCGCAACATCACCGCCAACGTCGTCGCGCCGGGTCTCATCGACACCGACATGACTCGCGCACTCCCGGAGGAGTACACGAAGACCGCGGTCGACCAGGCGATCCCGGCCAAGCGCATGGGGCAGCCGGAGGACGTCGCCAACGTGGTGTCCTTCCTGGCGTCGGACGACTCCGGCTACGTCACCGGCAACGTCATCAATGTCGACGGCGGTCTGGGCATGGGCCACTAGGCCCGCACCCCGACGCCACCACCACAACCACAGGAGTCAGCCATGGGCATTCTCGACGGCAAGACCGTACTCGTCACCGGCATCATCACCGACGCCTCTATCGCCTTCTCGACCGCCAAGGTCGCCCAGGAGCAGGGCGCCAAGGTGATCATCACCGGCATCCCCGAGCGCCTGCGGCTGATCGACCGCATCGCCAAGCGTCTGCCGGAGGAGGTGCCGCCGGCCATCCCGCTCGACGTCACCGACGAGGAGTCGCTGGGCCAGCTGGCCGACAAGGTTCGCGAGCTCGCCCCCGAGGGAGTCGACGGCCTCGTGCACTCGATCGCCTTCGCACCGCGCACCCTGATGGGCCCGGACGCGCTGCCCTTCCTCGAGGGCCCCGGCCCCGACGTCGCCAAGTCCTTTGAGATCTCGGCGTGGAGCTACGCGTCGCTGGCCCGCGCCGCGCTGCCCGTCATGAACGAGGGCGGTTCGATCGTCGGCATGGACTTCGACCCGCGCACCGCGATGCCGGACTACAACTGGATGGGCGTCGCCAAGGCGGCCCTGGAGTCGGTCAACCGCTACGTCGCCCGCGAGGTCGGCTACGCCAAGAAGATCCGGTCCAACCTCGTCGCCGCCGGCCCGATCAAGACGCTGGCCGCCAAGGCCATCTCGGGCACCGCGACCGACGACGCCAAGAAGCTCAACATGCTCAACGAGTACTGGAACGGCGCCTCGCCGATCGGCTGGGACGTCGACAACCCCGGCGTCGTCGGCACCTCGGTGGTCGCGCTGCTGTCGGACTTCCTGCCCGGTACCACCGGCTCGATCATCTACGTCGACGGCGGGGCGAGCCACAACACGTGGTTCCCGGAGGACATGATCAAGTAGTCGCCTCTCATGGCCGAGCCGTTCACCGCGGTGCTGTTCCTGTCCTTCGGCGGACCGGAGCGGGAAGCGGACGTCATCCCGTTCCTGGAGAACGTGACGCGCGGCCGCGGTGTGCCGCGCGAGCGGCTCGATGAGGTCGCCGAGCATTACCGGCACCTCGGCGGGGCATCGCCCATCAACGGGCTCAACCGCGACATGATCGACGCCCTGCGCGCCGGTCTCGCCGAGCGCGGTCGCGCCGACTTGCCGGTCTACTTCGGCAACCGGAACTGGGATCCGTACGTCGAGGACGCGGTCGAACAGCTGTATCGCGACGGGCACCGCCGCGTCCTGGTGTTCACCACGTCCGCCTGGGGCGGCTACTCGGGCTGCAAGCAGTATCACGAGGACATCGGCCGCGCCGCCGCGACGCTGGCCGAGCGGATTCCCGCCGTCGCGGACGACCCGGTGGTGCTGCGCAAGTTGCCGCAGTACTGGGCCGAGGACTCATTCCTGGACGCCCAGGCCGACGCCGTGCGACGGGCCGTCGCCGAATTGCCGGATCCCGCGCGTCCGGCCCGCCTGGTGTTCACCGCCCACTCCATCCCGACGCGCGCCGACCAGGCGGTCGGCGGGGGGCTCTACGGCAGACAGGTCGCGCAGGCAGCCGCCGCGGTCGTCGAGCGGCTCGCCGGGGAGGACCTCGGCATCGCCGCCGACTATGACCAGGTCTGGCAGTCGCGCTCCGGCCCGCCGACCGTCCCGTGGCTCGAGCCGGACATCCTCGACCATCTCGACGCGGTGGCCGCCGCCGGAACCGAGCAGGTGATTGTCGCGCCGTTGGGCTTCGTCTCCGACCACGTCGAGGTCGTGTGGGACCTGGACCACGAGGCGGCCGAGCGGGCCGCCGAACTCGGGCTCGGCTACGTGCGGGCCGACACGGTCGGCACCGATCCGCGGTTCACCCGGCTGATCGCCGACCTGGTGCTGCGCTACGCGGACGGCGGGGGAGACCTGGACGCTCCCGGTTGCGGCGACAACGGCGCCGGCTGCAGCAACGGGTGCTGCGGCGGCTAGCGCCGGTATTCGTCGATCACGCGGTTGACGGCCGTCGCCAGCGCCCGGCGAGCCGCCGCCTCGACCTCGCGCAGCGTCGCCTCGGAGCGCTCGGCGGCCGCACTGGCCAGGCCGAAGCTCGTCTGTCGCTCGCGGGCCAGCGCCACGATCGCGAGCGCCCGGGCCGCGAGGCCGGCGATGTCGACCGGACGCGCGAGGGCACCGGGTGGAAACACGGGGGAGTAGCGCGCGGTGTGGCGCGCGAGGTCGTCGTGCAGCGTCGAGGCATCGCCGACCGAGGTCGAGCGCATCACGATGAGCGCGCCGGTGGCATCCCCGATGGCGTCGATCATCGCGGAGCGGGCCTGGCCGAGGCCGCCGTAGTCGGGGTCGGGGGCCGCGGCGACCCGGTGGAGCAGCCAGCGCATGGGCCGGTCAGGGGCGTGCTCACCCGCGACGATGAGCGAATCATCATCGCGGGTGACGACGACGAGGGCCTCACCGGCGCCAGCCGCGGCGACCCCCGCCGGACCGGGCGGGATGCCGGCGGGATCCCCGGGTGCCGGCAGTCGCACCGACAGCGAGGTGGCTGCCGCGGTCAGTTCCAGCCAATCGGTGGCAGCCCCCGACTCGGCGTCGACGATCTGTACCGGTGCGCCCACGCCGCGCAACTCGTCGAGCAGGTCGTCCCCGGCGCACGCGTGAGCCGCGAACGCGGCCGCCCACGGACCGATCGTCGGCAGCACGAGGGCCGGTCCGAGGGACAGGACCGGTTCGCCCGGTTGCGGCATGGCGTTCATGATCAATCCAGCCTAGTGGCCCTACGCTGGGCCCATGAGTTCCATCCTCGACCTGGCGCCTGATGTGCTGTGGGCGACGATGTACATCGCCGCGGTACCCGTGGCGCTGGTCGCCCTTTCGGCGTACGGGGTGCACCGCATGGAGAAGTCGTCACCGACCGGGCGGAGCCGGGGTCTGTCCACGGCAGCGGTATTCGGCGTCGGGCTGTTGGGCGGCGCAGCTGTTTGGTTCGCCTGGCTCAGTTGGGGCGATTACTACACGGGGGCCGACGGGTTGGCTCACGGTCCGTACCGCCCGTGGCAGGTCCTCGCCTGCGGCGCTACCGCGGTCGTCGTGTCCGGGGCGGTCGGTTGGTTCGCGCGCTGGCGGATGTCCGGTCCGTTGGTCGGGGCCATCGGCTTTCTGCTGGGCTTTGCCACCTGCTGGGCGTTCGACGCCGCGGACGACACGACGGGCCTGTGGGGCGTGGGTTACCTGTTCCTGATAGTCGGCGGCGGACTCGGCCTGCTCACCGTCGCCGTTGCGGTGATCGGCGCTCGGGCGAGGTTGGCGGGTCGTCATGGCTGATCGCTATGGGCGCGACGTGCTCGCACAGCCGCGACGTCGGGGTCCGCAGATACCCGTCATCCCGGCCGACCGGGGACTCGTCGTCGAAGATGCCGAGACGGGCTACTGCGGGGCCGTCGTGGGCTTCGAGAAGTCGTACGACGGGTTGTTCGTCCGACTCGAGGACCGCCACGGCGCGACGCGGATCTTCGCGATGACTCCGGCCGCCTTCCTGCTCGACGGCAAGCCGGTGACGTTGGAGCGGCCGAGAGCCGCGCCGCCCGCGGCAGATGACGGCCGCACCGCGTCCGGGTCGCGCAAGG
Organism: Gordonia sp. (in: high G+C Gram-positive bacteria); assembly: GCF_047602025.1. GTDB lineage: Bacteria > Actinomycetota > Actinomycetes > Mycobacteriales > Mycobacteriaceae > Gordonia. The sequence continues at coordinate 1,380,114 of NZ_JASGII010000001.1, forward strand.
CGCCGCAGCAGCGTGCCCGCGTGGCGCGGGCCAGCCGCATCTTCGTCGAGGGCATCCACGACGCCACCCTGGTGGAGCGGGTGTGGGGCGACGACCTGCGGGCCGAGGGCGTCGTCGTCCAGCGGCTCGACGGCCTGGACCACCTCGCGGCGGCACTGGCCGAGTTCGAGCCCGGTCCGCGACGGCGGGCCGGCATCCTCGTCGACCATCTCGTCGACGGGTCGAAGGAGGACCGTCTCACCCAGTCGCTGGGCCCACACGTCCTGGTCTGCGGGCATCCGTACATCGACGTGTGGGAGGCGGTGAAACCGGCGGCCGTCGGCATCGACGCTTGGCCGTCGATCCCGCGCGGCATCGATTGGAAGACCGGGATTTGCGATGCGCTGGGCTGGGGCGGCCCGAGCGACGGCTGGCGCCGGGTGCTGTCCGGTGTGCGCGACTACCGCGACATCGAGGTGCCGCTGCTGCGTTCGGTTGAACAGCTGATCGACTTCGTCACCGCGATCGAGGACTAATCCGCGGCCGCCCGGCCGACCGCCTCGTCGTCGATCGGATCGACTGGCAGCTTGGCGTCGAACACGAGTCCGGCGATGCCCAGCGAGAAGAAGAACACGGTGGAGGCGATCAGCCACGGGTTCGGCCCACTGGTCACGGTGTGGCCCAGCAGCACGACGGCGGCGGTGCCGGGGAAGACCCCGAACAGCGTCGCGAGCGTGTACGGGACCAGCCGGACCGACGACAGCGCCGACGTGTAGTTGGCCAGGGAGAACGGGCAGGCGGCGATGAACCGCAGCGAACCGACCGCCAGCCACCCCCGTCGGGCCAACCGGGCCTCGATGGCCCGCACCACCGGCTGCTTGAGGTAGGGCTGGACCTTCTCGCGCCCGATCACGCGGATGCCGACGAAGGAGGCGACCGCGGCGAACATGGTCGCCGCCATGGCGCCGGTCAGACCGATGACGGCCGGGAAGAGGATGCCCGAGGAGAAGGTGAACGCCGAGCGGGGCACCGGGAACATGGTGATCACGGCGTAGCAGATGAAGAAGATGATCGGGAAGGCCGGCCCCAGGCCCGCTCGCCAGTTCTGGATGCCGTCGACGATGCCCTTGGTCGGCACGATGTACGAGCTGATCATGATCACGGCGATCACCAGTCCGACGACCACCAGCCGCCGGATGACGGTGCCGCGGATGTCGGCTTCGAGGAGTTCCTCGCGGGTGCGGGGGTGCTCTGGGGTGCCGCTCACCTGCGCGACTCTACGCCGGTCCGCCCGGCAAGCTCCGCGAGGGCGTCGACGAGTTCGGCCATCATCGTCGCGGTGTCCGCGGCGGTGACGATGCGGGCGTTCGGCGGGCCGAGGAGGCCGCGACGGTCGGCGACAGTCATCGCGCGGGTGAGGGTGCCGTCGAGCTCGACTGCGACATGCGCCGGCGACGACTCGACCCGTCCGGGGTCGAGGGCCACCATCGCCGCGAACGGGTCGTGGGCGTAGGCGAGATAGCCCTCGTCCTGGGCGCGGTGGAACTCGAAATAGAACCGCAGGGCGTCCGCCAGGTGCCGCGCCAGGGGAGCGCCGTCGCAGGATTCCAACAGTCGCGCGAGGTCGTCGGGCGTGAGGATCATCTGCTCGGTGACGTTCAGCCCGCAGACGAGGACGTCGGCCGCATCGGGACGGGAGAAGGCGGCGAGGACCTCGGCGGCGGCCTCGGGATCGACAACCATGTTCCACTCGGCCACCGGCGTCGTGTTGCCGGGGACGCCGAAGGCGCCGCCCATGATCACCAGTCTGTCGAGCCTGGCGGGCAGGTAGGGGTCGTCGCGCAGGGCCAGGGCCAGATTGGTGAGTGGGCCGATCGCGAGGCCCACCAGGTCACCGGCGTGTGCGGCGGCGGCCCGCACCCAGGCGCGGCGGGCGTCGACGGGCGAAGCGGTGACGGTGGCCGGCGGCAGCTGGGAGTGGCCGACGCCGTGTGGGCCGTGCGTGTCCTCGGCGGTGCGCAGGGGAGCGACGAGCGGTCCGGGCGAGCCGGGGTGCACGGGTACCTCGGGACGGCCGCAGAAGTCGAGCCAGGCGAGGTTGTTGGCGACCACGACGTCGGTGGGGACGTTGCCCGCGGTCGACGCGACGCCGACCAGCTCGACGTCGGGTCGCGACAGCAGGTAGAGCAGCGCCAGGGAGTCGTCGATGCCGGTGTCGCAGTCGAGAAACACCGGTGTCCTGTGGTCGGCCACCGCCGGACTATATCGCCGCGGGAACGAGAAAACCCCCGGACCCTGCAGGGTTCCGGGGGTTTCGCGTGTCCGAGGGGGGACTTGAACCCCCACGCCCGTTAATAGGGCACTAGCACCTCAAGCTAGCGCGTCTGCCATTCCGCCACTCGGACTCGGTGCGCCGATAACCCTAGCCGAGGACGCGGGCATTACCCAAATCCCCATAATGGGAGGGTGAGCACCCCTCGAGCCCTCGACGAAGTCGTCGATCTGATCGCCGAATTGATCCGTTTCGACACGTCCAACACCGGTGAGCCGGAGACCACGAAGGGCGAGGAGGAGTGCGCGAAATGGGTGGCCGACCAGCTCGCCGACGCGGGCTACGAGACCACCTACGTCGAGTCCGGCCGTCCCGGGCGCGGCAACGTGTTCGCCCGCCTCCCCGGCGACCCCGCCAGCACCGCCGGCGCGCTGCTGGTGCACAGCCACCTCGACGTCGTCCCCGCCGAGGCCGCCGACTGGTCGGTCCACCCGTTCTCCGGTTCGATCGCCGACGGCTACATCTGGGGTCGCGGGGCCGTCGACATGAAGGACATGGCCGGGATGACGCTCGCGCTGGCCCGACAGTTCGCCCGCGAGGGCACCGTGCCCCCGCGCGAGCTGGTCTTCGCGTTCCTCGCCGACGAGGAGGCCGGCGGCACCTGGGGCTCGCACTGGCTCGTGGCGAATCGGCCGGACCTGTTCGAGGGCGTCACCGAGGCGGTCGGCGAGGTCGGCGGCTTCTCGTTGACCGTCGACCGGCCCGACGGCGCCCAAAAGCGGCTGTATCTGGTGGAGACGGCAGAGAAGGGCGTGTCGTGGATGCGGCTGCGCACCACGGGCAAGGCCGGGCACGGCTCTTTCCTGCACGCGGACAACGCGGTCACCGAATTGGCGGAGACCGTTGCGCGGATCGGGGCCCACGAGTTCCCGACCGTCCTGAGCGATTCGGTCCGCGAGTTCCTGGTCGCGGCCGCCGAGGAAACGGGCCTGGAGTTGGGCGCCGACACCCCCGACCTGGAGACCGCGCTGTTCAAGCTCGGCGGCCTCGCGCGCATCATCGGCGCGACGCTGCGCGACACGGCGAACCCGACGATGCTCGATGCCGGGTACAAGGCCAACGTGATCCCGCAGACCGCGGAGGCGGTCATCGACTGCCGCGTGCTGCCCGGGCGGCAGGCCGCGTTCGAGAAGGAGATCGACGCGCTCCTGGGACCCAACACCACCCGGGAGTGGGTCACCCATCTCGAGCCGTACGAGACCACCTTCGACGGGCACCTCGTCGACGCCATGAACGCCGCGATCCTGGCCCACGACCCGCAGGGGCGCACCGTGCCGTACATGCTGTCCGGGGCCACCGATGCGAAGGCGTTCGCCAAGCTCGGCATCCGCTGCTTCGGCTTCGCCCCGCTGCAGCTGCCGCCGGAACTGGACTTCGCGGCGTTGTTCCACGGGGTTGACGAACGCGTGCCCGTGGACTCAGTGTTGTTCGGTACCAAGGTTTTCGAGCACTTCTTGATGCACAGCGCACCGCACCCGACCGGAAGGTAAGAGATGTCCGCCGCCCCCTTCGCCCACGACCCGTACGCCGACCTGCCCCCGTTGCCCGGGTTTTCCCTCACCTCGGCCGACATCACCGACGGCGGCGCGCTGGCGCAGCCGCAGATCAGCGGAATCATGGACGCCGGAGGCGACGACGTCTCGCCGCAACTGAGCTGGTCGGGTTTCCCCGCGGAGACGCGCAGCTTCGCCGTCACCGTCTACGACCCGGACGCCCCGACGGCCTCGGGCTTCTGGCACTGGGCCGTCGCCGACATTCCGGCCTCGGTGACCTCGCTGGATTCGGGTGCCGGTGACGGTGCGGCGGGCTCGCTGCCCGACGGCGCGGTGACCCTCGCGAACGACGCCTCCCTCAAGCGCTACGTCGGCGCCGCTCCGCCGCCCGGACACGGCCCGCACCGCTACTTCGTCGCCGTCCACGCCGTCGACGTGGAGTCGCTCGGATTGCCCGACGGCGCCACGCCGGCCTACCTCGGGTTCAACCTGTTCGGCCACGCCATCGCGCGGTCGGTCATCGTCGGTACCTTCGGGCGCTGAACCGTCAGGCGTCTTCGCGGACTCCCGAGCCCACGGCGTCGGCGATCGACGCGTAACCCGCACCGCGTACGCGTGCGGCCAGCCCGGCGTGGATGTCGCGGGCGTACAGCGGTCCGCCGTAGATGAAGCCGGTGTAGCCCTGCAGCAGCGTGGCACCGGCTCGGATACGCTCCCACGCGTCGTCGGCGTCCCCGATGCCGCCGACGCCGATCAGCACCAGCCGGTCGCCCACGCGCGAATACAGCCGGCGCAGCACCGCCAGGGAGCGGTCCTTGACCGGTGCGCCGGACAGACCGCCCGCGCCGATGTCGGCGACCTCGGCGGCGGGCGTCGCCAGGCCGTCGCGCGAGATCGTCGTGTTGGTGGCGACGATGCCGGCCAGACCCGCCTCGACCGCGAGGTCGGCGACCGCGTCGACGTCGGCGTCGGCGAGGTCCGGGGCGATCTTCACCAGCACCGGCTTGTCGGTGGCTGCGCGGACGGCGGCGAGGATCGGCCGCAGCTCCGCCACCGCCTGCAGATCGCGCAACCCCGGGGTGTTCGGGGAGCTGACATTGACGACGACGAACTCGGCCAGGGGACCGAGCAGCGTCGCGCTGCGCGTGTAGTCGTCGGCGGCGTCGGCCAACTCGACGACCTTGGTCTTGCCGATGTTGGCGCCGATCGGCACCCGGTGCGCCGCGCCGCGTCGACGGCTGCGGCCCAAGCGGTCGGCCGCCGCCTGGGCGCCGGGGTTGTTGAAGCCCATCCGGTTGATCAGTGCGCGGTCGGCCGGCAGGCGGAACAGGCGAGGTTTCGGGTTGCCCGGCTGCCCATTGCCGGTGATCGTCCCGATTTCGGCGTAGCCGAAGCCGAGCGGGCCCCACGAGCGGGCGGCGCCCGCGCTCTTGTCGAATCCCGCCGCCAGGCCGAGCGGGCCCGGGAACGAGGTGCCGAAGACGTCCTGGCGCAGGATCGGGTCGTCGAGGACCAGGGCGCGGCCGACCAGGCGCCCCAGGCCGGGCACGGCGCCCACGGCGCGAATCACGCGCGACACGAGGCCGTGGATGGTCTCCGGATTGATGCGGAACATCAGCCAGAGCAGTGGCGGGAACACTGCGGCGCTCACGGCCGCGACCAGCCGCGAGCGCTCCGGCTCGACCGCCACGGGATTCTCCGGCGTGCCCCCCAGGCGGGCGTCGACCAGCCCCATCGCGGCCAGCACCTTGCCCGGATGACGGGTCGACACGAGCCAATACGGCGTCGGGTCGTCCGGGTCGTCGAGGACCAACAGGACCATCGGTTTGATCCAGGCGTGGTGCACCAGGAAGGCCGCCGGATCGAGTTGGCGACCCATGGCCGCGCTCTTGGCGCTCGGCGGCACCGAGGCCCCGCGCCCGACGACGGCGGGCGGAAGTACCGCCGATCCGGCGTGGAGCTCGCCGTCGGCGCTGACCCGGACTTCGCGGCGGCTCAGCGATATCAACGCGGCGGCGAAGAGGAGTGCGATGACCGGCACGGCCCACCAGGTCCACGGTGCGCGGTGCCCCGCCAGGCGGATCTCGTAGCCGAGGACCACGGTGAGCGCGGCGGCGGCCAGCCACCACCAGGCCGGCACCCACAGGCGTTCGCGGTAACGGTCGGTCTGGGCGTCATCAGTCACGTCGCCCAGCGTAGTCTGCGGGTGTGCCCGATCGAATTCCGTCATCCGCCGCCGAACCCAGCGGACCGCTCCGCATCCGCCGCCTCGACAAGGACCTGCCGCTGCCGGTCCGCGCACACCCGGGCGACGCCGGCATCGACCTCTATGCCACCACCGACGCGGAACTGGGACCGGGGCGCCGCCAATTGGTCGGCACCGGGATCGCCGTCGCGCTGCCGCACGGCACCGTCGGCCTCATCCATCCGCGCTCCGGGCTCGCCGCGCGGACCGGGCTGTCCATCGTCAACACGCCGGGGACGATCGATGCCGGGTATCGCGGGGAGATCAAGGTCTGCCTGATCAACCACGACCCCGACGAGCCCATCGCCATCAAGCGGGGCGACCGCATCGCGCAGCTGGTCGTCCAACGCGTCGAACTCCCCGAACTGGCGGAGGTCGACGAACTGGACGACACGAGCCGCGGTGACGGCGGCTACGGCTCGAGCGGCGGACACGCCGCACTGTAAGGCAGGGAGGAAGACGATGGCAGGACACGCCCGGGTCGGCGAAGCGGCCGGTCCCTACGACTTGGCCGATCTCGCGACGACGGCCGAAGAATTGGCCAACTCTCACCTCGACCTCGGATCGATCCTGGTCCCGGTCGTCGAAGGCGGCCAGGTGAGCGTCGAGATGTCGGTCGACAACCAGCCCGAGGCGGTCTACCTGCTGACCCCGGTCGGGCGGATCACCGTCGCGGCCTACGCCGCCCCCAAGACGCCCGGCCAGTGGCGCGAGATCGTGCTCGAACTCGGCGACTCCATCCGGGCCGAGGGCGCCGAGGCCATCACCGAGAACGGTCACTGGGGGCGTGAGGTGTTCACCGACGTCCCCGGCGACGAGACCCACCGCTTCATCGGCGTCGACGGCCCGCGCTGGATGGTCCGCTGCGTTGCGAGCGGCCCCCGCGAGACGGCCGGGCACCTCGCGCAGCTGGCCCGCGCCGTGCTGGCCGAATCGGTGGTCCGCCGCGGCAGCGATCCGTTCCCGCCGCGCGAGCCGCTGCCGCTGATCCTGCCGGATGTGCTGGCCGAGCAGGTCAAGATGGCCCAGCGCCAGCTGGGCGAAGAAGACCAACTGGCCATCGACGAGCTGCCGCCCGAGGCCTACGACGCCGGCCCCGCGGTGCGCCCGGCGGCGCGGCCGGTCGACGAGACCCCGACCGGGCCGATCTCGCGCGGCACCGCCATGCAGCGGTTGCGCAACCGCCGGTAGCGCCTAACCGGCGGCCTCTGCCCACCCGGCGGCGGCCAGTCGGCCCAGGAGCGCGGGATCACGGCCCCAGGCGGCCAGCGTCGTGCGGCGCACCGCCGACCGCGGCGCTGCCGCCGCCCACTGTTCGCCGACGACGGCCGGGTGGATCGGATCCGCCGCGGAGACGACGACCGACAGCGGCACCGACAGGGAGCCGATCTCGTCGGGGGTCGGGCCGACCAACGTCGCCGCGGCACGCAACTGGGCGACCAGTCCCGGATAGAGCGCCGTCCACGACCTCGTCAACTCGGCGGCCAGCCAGTCCGGGCTGCTCGACGTCATCGATGTGATCGTCGCGGCCAGGCCATCGCGTTCGAGCCCATCAGCGGTGGCATTCGCCGAGGCCGCCGCGGGACTGCCCTCGGGCGGCCCGGACCACGGCGGGAGCACCGCCCACACGCCGGCGCACCGGTCCGGTCCCGCGGTCAACGCCCACCGGGTCGCGATGCTGGCGCCGATGGAGACGCCGCCCACCAGGATCGGCCCGTCCGCGCCGGCCGCGTCGAGTCGCCGCAGGTAGCCGTCGACCAGATCGTCGTCGGGGGAGAGGGCCAGCAAGCGCCGCCCCGCCGCGCCGGCAGCGGGTCCGAAGGCGCGCCGGCAGTAGTCGTCGTCGGACCCCGTGCCGGGCATGACGACGAGCGGAGCGGGACTGGACATGACTCGATCCTGCCGCAGGGCTACCCTGGGGTCGACAACGGGATCGATCACGATTTCAACGGAGGACGTGTGATGGCCGCACCGGGCTACCTGCGCCGGATGACGCGCATGCTCGTCGAGGACCTCGAGGTGTCCGACGCGGCGGAGATCGCCGACGAGTCGCGCGCCCAGGGTGCCCAGCAGGCGTCCACCTGTTGCCGCGGCGAGCAGGTGCGGATCTACGGCGAACTGCGCTCGGTGCAGACCTGCGCCAAGGGCGGAAAGTCCGGCGTCGTGGCCGAGTTCTTCGACGGGACCGACACCGTGCGGCTCAAGTGGCTGGGCCGCAGCCGGATCCCGGGCATCGAGCCGGGCCGCAAGCTCTGGGTGTCGGGCCGCTTGGGCGAGCAGGACGGGACGAAGGTGATCTTCAACCCCTACTACGACCTCGCCGGTGACTGATCCCGACGCTGCCCGCGACGCGGCCGACGAACGCAAGGCCGGCACCCTGCTGGAACAGATGGGCGGCGTCGCCGGCCTGATCTACTCGACCCTCCCGATCTTGGTCTTCGTGCCGGCGAACACGTGGTTCGGCCTGCGCGGCGCCATCATCGCGGCACTGGCGACCGCCGCGGCGATCCTCGCCTACCGGCTGTACCGGCGCGAGGACGTGACCCCGGCGATCTCCGGCTTCTTCGGCGTTGCCATCTGCGCCTTCATCGCCAATCGGACCGGTGACGCGAAGGGGTACTTCCTGTTCGGGATCTGGACGATGCTGGTCTACTCGGCGCTGTTGATCGTTTCGATCATCGTGCGGTGGCCGCTGATCGGCGTGCTGTGGAACGCGGTCAACGGCGCGGGCACGGCCTGGCGCCGGCATCGGCCGACGCTGATCGCCTACGACCTCGCGACTGCCGTGTGGGCCGTCGTGTTCATCGCCCGCTACCTGGTGCAGCACCACCTCTACGACACCGGTCGCACCGGCCTGCTGGCGGGCGCCCGCATCGGGATGGGTTGGCCGCTGACGATTCTCGCGGTCGTCGCCACCGTCCTGCTGGTCCGCCGGGCCGAACGCGTCGAGGATGAGATCGAGTCGGCCGACTCCTAGTCGAGGTGCATGGCGGTCTTGAGATCGCCTTCGACGTCCTCCGGCGCGACGAACACGAGCTCGTCGCCGCCCTCCACCGAATCGTCGGGTTCGGGCGCGATCACCCGGGCGCCGCGCAGGATCGCGACCAGCGCCGCGCCGCGCGGGAGGCCGAGCTTGGCGACCGGCCGGCCGGCGATCGGCGTGTTGTCCGGCAGCGTCATCTCGACCAGGTTGGCCTGCCCCTGGCGGAAGGTCATCAACCGGACGAGGTCGCCGACGCTGACCGCCTCCTCCACCAGCGAGGCCAGGATGCGCGGGGTGGACACGGCCACGTCGACGCCCCAATCGTCGTCGAACAACCACTCGTTGCGGGGATCGTTGACCCGGGCCACAACGCGGTTCACCGCGAACTCGGTCTTGGCGAGCAGGGCGACGACCAGGTTGGCCTTGTCGTCGCCGGTCGCGGCGACCACCACGTCGTAGTCCTGCAGTCCGGCGCGCTCGAGGTTCGTCAGCTCGCAGGCATCGCCGGCGATCCACTCCGCGCCGGGCACCGCGTCGGGCTCGATCTTGGCGGGGACCCGCTCGAACAGCGTGACCTCGTGCTTGTTCCCGATGAGCTCCCGGGCGATGGAGCGGCCGACCGCGCCGGCACCGGCGATAGCGACTTTCACAGCGGTTCTCCTGGCAGCGGGTCAGTCATGGGTCGGTTTGGGGGCGGCGGCGATCGCGCACACCGCGGGGCGATCGGCGGACAGCACGGCGACGTATACGAGGTCGTCGTCCTGCAGCGCGGTGCGCGGATCGGGGAGGATCGGCCGGCCGACGCGGTTGAGGAAGACGACGTGGCAGCCGGTCTCCTCGCTGAAGCGGGCGATCGACGTGCCGATCCACGACTCGTCGATGTCGATCTGGATGATGTCGACACTGCCGCTCGGGTCGCGCCACGCGACCGCGTCGATGTCGTCGTCGAGTTCGGCGACGAAACGCTCGGTCGTCCAGGGCACCGTGGCCACGGTCGGAATCCCCAACCGCGCGTAGACCTCGGCGCGGCGGGCGTCGTAGATGCGGGCGACGACGCGCTCGATCCCGAAGGTCTCGCGGGCGACACGGGCGGCCACGATGTTGGAGTTGTCACCGGAGGAGACGGCGGCGAACGCGTCGGCCTCCGTGATACCGGCCCGGGTCAGCACGTCGCGGTCGAAGCCGACGCCGACGATGGTCGTGCCGGTGAAATCGGGCCCCAACCGGCTGAAGGCCTGGGCGTTGCGGTCGATCACCGACACCTCGTGGCCGCGCCGCTGCATCGCGTCGGCGAGGGACGCGCCGACGCGTCCGCAGCCCATGATCACTACTCGCACCTGAGTGAACCTACACCCGTCACCGGCGCGCGGCGGGACAGGACCGCCGGGGGTTCGCGCAACGCCCCCGATGGGCCTAGTGTGATCGGGGTGTCCACGCTGTCCCAGGTGCCCGTAGCCGTCAAACGGCTGCTGGTGGGCCGGCCGTTTCGCAGCGACCGACTCGGCGAGACCCTCCTGCCCAAGCGGATAGCGCTGCCCATCTTCGCCTCCGACGCGATGTCGTCGGTGGCCTACGCCCCGCAGGAGATCTTCCTCGTCCTCTCCATGGCCGGCCTGGCCGCCTACAGCTACACGCCGTGGGTCGCGCTGGCCGTCGCGGTGGTCATGGTGGTGGTGGTCGCCAGCTATCGGCAGAACGTCCACGCCTATCCGTCCGGCGGCGGCGACTACGAGGTCGCGACGGTGAACCTCGGCCCCAACGCGGGCCTGGTCGTCGGCAGCGCGCTACTGGTCGACTACGTCCTGACGGTGGCGGTGTCGATCGCGTCGGCCGTGGAGAACATCGGGTCGGCGGTCGACGTCGTGCACGAGCACAAGGTGTGGTTCAGCGTGGCGATCGTGGTGCTCATCGCGGCGATCAACCTACGCGGCCTGCGCGAGTCGGGCCGCGCCCTGGCCGCACCGACGTACCTGTTCATCATCAGCATCCTCGTGATGCTCGGCTGGGGATTTGCCCGCGTCCTCTTCGGCGACGGGGTCCGCGCCGAGACCGCGGGTTTCGAGCTGAAGGCCGAGCCGGGCCATTGGGCGGGCTTGGCGATGGTGTTCCTGCTGGCCCGCTCGTTCTCCTCCGGCTGTGCCGCGCTCACCGGGGTCGAGGCCATCAGCAACGGCGTTCCGGCGTTCCGCAAGCCGAAGTCGCGAAACGCGGCGACGACGCTGCTGATGCTCGGCGCCTTTTCCATCACCCTGCTGCTCGGCCTGGTGATGCTGGCCCGCGAAGCCGGTGTGAAGTACGTCGCGAATCCGGCGGCCGAACTCATCGACCCGCAGACCGGCGAGGCGCCCGCGGGCTACCGCCAGGGCTCGATGATCGCCCAGCTGGCGCACGCCGTGTTTGAGGGGTTCACCCCGGCCTTCTACGTGGTGGCCATCGCTACGGCGCTGATCTTGATGCTCGCCGCCAACACGGCGTTCAACGGGTTCCCGGTGCTCGGCTCGGTCCTCGCGCAGGACCGGTACCTGCCGCGGCAGCTGCACACCCGCGGCGACCGTCTCGCGTTCTCCAACGGCATCGTCTTCCTCGCCGCCGCCGCGATCGGGTTCATCGTCGCCTTCGGCGCCGAGGTCACGACGCTGATCCAGCTCTACATCGTGGGCGTGTTCGTGTCGTTCACGCTCAGCCAGACGGGCATGGTGCGGCACTGGACCCGACTGCTGAGCCACGAGTCCGATCCGTCCGCCCGCCAGCGGATGCGCCGCTCCCGGGTCGTCAACGCCATCGGTCTGGTCATGACCGCGATCGTCTTGTTCGTCGTGCTGATCACCAAGTTCCTCGCCGGCGCCTGGATCGCGATCCTGGCCATGACGCTGCTGTTCATCCTGATGAAGGCGATCCACCGGCACTACGCCACGGTGCAGGCGGAGATGGACGACGCCGCCGACGACGAGGAGGTGCTGCCGCCGCGCACCCACTCGATCGTGCTCGTCTCCTCGTTGCACCTGGCCACCCGCCGCGCCGTCCGCTACGCCCGCGCGACCCGGCCGGACACGCTCGAGGCCGTCACGGTGAACGTCGACGAACGGGACACCCGCAAGCTGGTCGCCGAGTGGGGCGACAGCGACATGACGGTGCCGCTCAAGGTCATCGCCTCGCCCTACCGAGAGATCACGCGCCCGGTCGTCGACTACGTCCGCCGCGTGCGGCGCGACAACCCGCGCGACGTGATCACCGTCTTCATCCCCGAATACGTGGTCGGGCACTGGTGGGAGCAGATCCTGCACAACCAGTCGGCGCTGCGCCTGAAGGGACGGTTGTTGTTCGAGCCGGGCGTGATGGTGACTTCGGTCCCATGGCTGCTGAGCTCCTCGGACCGGCGCAAGGAAGTGGCGCCCTACGACGCTCCGGGTGATTTCCGCCGCGGCGTCGGCCGATGACGCCGCCCACACTGACCTGCGACGTCGAGTCATTGGCCCACGGGGGTGCCGGCGTCGCCCGGGTCGAGGGCCGCGTCGTCTTCGTCGACGGGGCGCTGCCGGGCGAGACCGTGCGTGCGGAGATCACCGATCAGCGCCGTGATTCGCTCTGGCGCGCCCGGACCGTCGAGGTGCTGGTGCCTTCGCCGGACCGGACGCCGGTGTCGTGCCGTGCGGCTGCGGCCGGCGCGGGCTGCTGCGATCTGGCGTATGCGACGCCGGGGGCCATCCGCCGCGCGAAGACCACGGTGCTGGCCGACACGCTCACCCGGATCGGTCGAATCACCCCGCCCGAGGCTCTCGCGGTGGAACCGATCGGCGACGGCGCCGGACACCGGTGGCGCATCCGCGCGCGCCTGGGCGTCGGCACCGACGGCGCCCCGGGCTTTCGGGCGGTCGGATCGAACGCCGTCGTCGACGAGCCGTGCGCGGCGTTGACGCCGGAACTGAGCGCCGCAGTCGCCCGGCTGGATCGCGGCGGGCTGCGGCCGGGTGCCGAGCTCATCGCGGTCCACGACGACGACGGCGCGGTGCACCTCGCCGAGACCGCTCCGGTCGAGCATGCCCGGCGACGCGCGGGCGGTGGTGGAAGTCGCGCGGCGGCACAGCGGCGCCGCGCCGCGTCGGGCCGCGGGCAACAGCGCACCCTCGTCGGGGCCGAACGAGCCGTCTACCGGGTCGGGGACCGCGCGTGGGAGCTGCCGATCGACGCCTTCTGGCAGGCGCACCGGGGCGCTGCCGACGCCTACGCACGGGTGGCCGCCGGCTGGTTGGCACCGGTCGTCACGGGCGGCACGGTGTGGGACCTCTACGGCGGCGCCGGCGTGTTCGCCGGGGCGGCACTCGACGGGGGCGCCGAGGCCGTGCACGTCGTCGACACCGAACCACCCGCCCTGGCTGCCGCCGCCGCGGTGTTCGGCGCAGACCGGGTCCACACGCACCGCGGCGCCGTGGCGCCCAAGCTGCTGGCGGCGCTGCCGGCCCCGACGGCCGTCATCCTCGACCCGCCGCGCAGCGGGGCGGGGACGGAGGTGATGGACGCAGTCGTTGCCGCCGCACCGTCGGCGATCGTCCACGTGGGCTGCGACCCGGCCGCGTTCGCACGAGATCTCGGTCGCGCGGCGGCGGCGGGCTACGAGCCCGCGGAGATCCGGGGATTCGACGCCTTCCCGCTGACACACCACGTCGAAGCCATGGCACTACTGGTCCGCGGCTAAACGTCCGTAGACTGGACGCATTGCGCGCCTCCCGCGCCGCCAGCCCGCGTAACGACAGGAGGACTCGAGGGATGAGTCTGTTGGAGTCGATCCACTCACCGGCCGACCTGTCGCGCCTGAGCAGCGAAGACATGGACCGGCTGGCCGACGAGATCCGCGGGTTCCTCGTCGAGAAGGTGGCGGCGACCGGCGGTCACCTCGGTCCCAACCTCGGTGTCGTCGAGCTGACGATGGCCATCCACCGAGTCTTCGATTCGCCCACCGATCCGGTGATCTTCGACACGGGCCACCAGTGCTACGTCCACAAGATCCTCACCGGGCGCGCCGGCGAGTTCGACACGCTGCGCCAGCGCGACGGCCTCACCGGCTACCAGGAGCGGGCCGAGAGCCCGCACGACTGGGTCGAATCCTCGCACGCCTCGGCCGCCCTGTCCTACGCCGACGGACTGTCGAAGGCGTTCGAGCTGCGCGGCGAGAAGCGCACGGTCGTGGCCGTCGTCGGCGACGGCGCCCTCACCGGCGGCATGTGCTGGGAGGCGCTGAACAACATCGCCGCCGCCAACCGCCCGGTCGTCATCGTCGTCAACGACAACGGGCGGTCCTACGCCCCGACCATCGGCGGACTGGCCCAGCACCTGTCGGGCCTGCGACTGCAGCCGGGTTACGAGCGCGTGCTCGACGAGGGCCGCAAGCTCCTCAAGCAGATGCCCCTCGTCGGCGATCCCGCCTACGCCGTGGTGCACGGCGTGAAGTCGGGCATCAAGGACCTGCTCGCGCCGCAGGCGCTGTTCGCCGATCTGGGCCTCAAGTACGTCGGCCCCGTCGACGGCCACGACATCGGAGCCCTGGAGAGCGCGCTGCGCCAGGCGAAGGCCTTCGGCGGACCGGTCATCGTGCACGCCGTCACGCGCAAGGGCAACGGCTACGGACCGGCCGAGGACCACGAAGAGGACCAGATGCACGGGATCGGCGTCATCGACCCGGCCACCGGGCGCCCGGCGGCGGTCACCGCGCCCGACTGGACGTCGGTGTTCTCCGCCGCGCTCGTCGAAGCCGGCGCGCGCCGCCCCGACGTCGTCGCCATCACCGCGGCGATGGCCGCGCCGACCGGTCTGGCCGCGTTCGGCGAGCGCTACCCGGACCGGCTCTACGACGTCGGCATCGCCGAACAGCACGCCCTGACGTCGGCCGCCGGTCTCGCCCTGGGCGGCATGCACCCGGTGGTCGCCATCTACTCGACCTTCCTGAACCGCGCCTTCGACCAGTTGCTCATGGACGTCGCGCTGCTGCGCCAGCCGGTGACGCTCGTGCTCGACCGTTCCGGAATCACCGGTCCCGACGGCCCCAGCCACCACGGCATGTGGGACCTGTCGCTGATGGCGATGGTGCCGGGCCTGCGGGTGGCCGCGCCGCGCGACGCGGTTCGGCTGCGCGAGGAGCTCGACGAGGCGCTCGGCGTCGACGACGGACCCACCGCGCTCCGGTTCGCCAAGGGAGCGGTGCCCGAGGACATCCGGGCGCTCGAGCGGACCGCCGACGGCGTCGACATCCTGCGGCGCGCGCGCACCGAGTCGGCGCGCCCGACCGGCGACGTCCTCTTGGTCGGCGTGGGCGCCTTCGCCGCGGTCGCGTGCGACACCGCCGACCTGCTCGACAAGCAGGGGATCGACGCCACCGTCGTCGACCCGCGCTGGGTGCTGCCGGTGCCCGGTTCGGTGATCAAGGCGGCCCGTGACCACCGCCTGGTGGTCACGCTGGAGGACGGTCTCGTCGACGGCGGCGTCGGCTCGGCCATCGTCGACGCCCTGGCGGCGGCGGGCAGCACCGTGCCGGTCATGCAGCGCGGCATCCCGAAGGAGTTCGTGGCCGCCGCCTCGCGCGGTGAGATCCTCACCGATCTCGGATTGACCGCACAGGAGCTCGCGCGCACCATCACCGCGACGGTCTCGCAGATGGACCCCACCCGCGCCGGCGAGACGGTCGAGGTGGCCGAGGACGCCGGTCAGAGCTGAGCGAGCGCCGCGGCGATCGCGTCGCGGGTGAGATCGCGCTGCCACGGCCGCGCCCATCCGGCGGCCAGCGCCTCGTCGACGGCGGCGGGGTCGGGGGCCACCCCGGTCCAGCACAGCTGGCGCACCAGTTCGGGCGACAGCAGGTTCTCCGCCGGCACCGATACCGATTCGGCGACGTCGGCGACCGCCGGGCGCACCACGGCGGCGCGCGCGGCCGCCTCCGGGTTGCGCTGATCCCATCGGTTGACCGGCGGCAGCCCCGAGGCCGGGGCCTTGCGGGCCGGCAGGTCCTGCTCGGGCAGATCGCGGGCGCGCTGCAGCGCCGCGAACCACCGGCGCGCGTGGCGGCGTTGGCGCGGACCGCCGAACACCTTGAGGCGGGTCAGCTCGTCGACCGTCTTCGGATCGGACTGGGCGGCATCCACGATCGCCGCATCCGGGAGGACCCGGCCGGGGGCGACGTCGCGCTGCGCGGCGAGTTCTTCCCGGGAGAGCCACAGCTCGCGCACCGCGGCCAACTGCCGTTGGGTCTTGAGGCTGTGGATGTTGGAGGTCCGCCGCCAGCGGTCCGGACGGGGCGGGGCCGGCGGTCGTCGCAGGATGTAGTCGAATTCTTGGGCCGCCCATTCCTGCTTGCCGGCGGCGCGCAACTGGGCGTCCATGGCGTCCCGCAGCTCGACGAGGAGCTCGACGTCGAGGGCGGCGTAATTGAGCCAGTCGTCGGGCAGCGGCCGTTTCGACCAGTCGGCGGCGCCGTGGCCCTTGCGCAGCTCGCGCCCGAGGAAGTGTGCGGTCATTGCGGCCAGGTTCACGCGGTTCATGCCGAGCAGGCGGCCGGCCAGCTCCGTGTCATAGACGGTGGCGCAGCGCATGCCGAGCTCGCGCAGGCACGGCAGGTCCTGGTCGGCGGCGTGCAACACCCATTCGGGGCCGTCGAGGGCGGCGATGACCGAATCGAGGGCGTCGGGGTGTTCGATCGGATCGATGAGCACGGTGCCGCTGCCGGCCCGACGGAGCTGGACGAGGTAGGCGCGCTGCGAATACCTGAAGCCCGACGCGCGCTCGGTGTCGACGGCGATCGGCCCGGTCCCGGCTGCCAGTCGCTCCGCCGCCGCGGCGAACTCGGCCGGCGCGACGAGGACCGGGGGCACCCCCTCCGCGGGGGCGAGCAACGGCTCGGGTGCCGGGCCCTCGGCTTCCTCGGGGGTGTTGTCGGGATCGGCCATCGCGGTCAGTCGGCGGACTTGAGGGCGGTCACGCCGGTCGGCGGGAGTCCCGCTGCGGTGGCGAGCACGTCGCAGAAGGCCTCCAGGTGCGGGGCGAGCGTCGGGTCCAGCGCGGTCCACGACGCGCGCAGTTCCAGCTGGTGGGCCCGCGGCGGCCCGGCGATGTCGCCGTAGCGGACCGAGCTGGTGGAGGTGACCGTGCCGCCCAGGGCGGTCAGCGACGGACCGGAGTCGCCGGTCGTGCCGTCCTCGCCGTCGGGCACGCCCAGGGCATCGGTCAGCCAGCTCCAGGCGACCTCGGGGAGCATCGGGTCCGACGCCAGATCGGCCTCGACGTCGACCTGGATGTAGGCGACCAGACGGATGGTGCCGCTCCAGGCGTCGTTGCCGTCGGGGTCGTACAGCAGGATCAGTCGGCCGAAGGCGGACCCGGCCGAATCGGTCGGAACCTCCTCGGGCTCGCCCGTGACGATTTCCGCGCCCACCGCGTAGCTGTACGGCGCGAGACGCTGCGGCGGACGGATGGGGGAGACCTCGACGTCGGTGCGCACGCGGGCGGCCTGCAACGAGGCCACCGCTGCGGTGAAGTCGGCGGGCTCGCCGACGCGACCGGCCGCGACGCCGGTGTCCGGACTCCCAGGTTCGATCACCGGTCCAAGGTAAGGCGGGGGTGCTCCGGTCGGTGGGAGGCGCGCCGGATCACCGCCCGCCACCGGCCGATACAGTGGTCGCCGTGAGTGATAAACCGCTGCTCGACGCCGCTGCCGGGCGCACACCGTCCCGTCGACCGGTGTGGTTCATGCGGCAGGCCGGACGGTCGTTGCCGGAGTACCGCGAGATTCGCGCGGGACGCGGCATGCTCGAGTCCTGCTTCGACCCCGAGCTGGTGTGCGAGATCACCCTGCAGCCGGTCCGCCGCCACGACACCGACGGCGCGATCCTCTTCTCCGACATCGTCGTCCCGCTGAAGGCGGCGGGCATCGACTTGGACATCGTGGCCGGCACCGGGCCGGTGATCGCCCGACCCGTCCGCACCGCGGCCGACGTCGCCGCGATCGGCCGTCTCGAGCCGGAGTCGGTCGGTGCCGTCGGGCGGGCGGTGTCGCTGCTGCGCGCCGAACTCGATCCGACGCCGACGACGCTCATCGGTTTCGCCGGTGCGCCGTTCACCCTCGCCTCCTACCTGATCGAGGGCGGTCCGAGTCGGCACTACGCGCACACCAAGGCCATGATGTACGGCGATCCGGGGCTCTGGCACGAGCTCATGGCCAAGCTCGCCGACATCACCATCGCCTTCCTCCGGGTCCAGCTCGACGCCGGTGCGCAGGCGGTCCAGTTGTTCGACTCGTGGGCGGGGATGCTCTCCCGGCGCGACTACGAGACGTATGTCGCGCCGCACAGCACGCGGGTGTTCGCCGAGGTCGCCGGCCACGGCGTGCCGCGCATCCACTTCGGCGTCGGCACCGGCGAACTCCTGGTTCCGATGGCGGCCGCCGGCGCGGACGTCGTCGGCGTCGACTGGCGGGTGCCGCTGGATGAGGCGGTCCGCCGGATCGGGCCGGGCAAGGCCCTGCAGGGGAACCTGGATCCGACGGTGCTGTTCGCGGGGGAGGCCGTCATCGCCGAACATGTGGCGCGGGTGATCGGCGACGCCGATCGCGCCCTCGCCGCCGGGGCCACCGGCCACATCTTCAACCTCGGCCACGGGGTGCTGCCCGACACCGACCCGGATGCGGTCACCCGGACCGTCGAGCTGGTGCACTCGGCGTGACCCGGGTCGCGATCATCGGCGCCGGGCTCTCCGGCCTGGTCGTCGCGCACGCCCTGCGCCGCTCGCTGGGCCCGGCGGCGGAGATCGACGTCTACGACGCGGCCGACGGTGTCGGCGGGCTGCTGCACGGCGTCGAAGTCGCCGGACGGTTCACCGACGTCGGTGCGGAGGCCTTCGTCCTGCGCCGCCCCGAAGCTGTCGACCTGGTCGCCGAGCTGGGGCTGTCGGACCAGGTGGAGTCGCCCACGGGCGCGCGACCCGCGGTCTGGTCCGACGGCCGGTTGAATCCGTTGCCGGCGCCCGCCTGGATGGGCATACCGGCATCGCCGGCGGCGGTGGCCGGCCTGGCCGACGACGCCGACCTCGCCCGGATGGCCGCCGAGCCAGAGCGGCCACTGTCGTGGAGCCCGGGGTCGGACTGCTCGCTCGGCGAGCTCGTGGCCGACCGCTTCGGGCCGTCGGTGGTGGCGCGCAGCGTCGACCCGATGATCGGCGGCGTCTACTCCTGTCTGGCCGCCGACACCGGTGTCCGTGCCGCGCTGCCCGCATTGGCCGAGCTCCTCGACCGCGGCGCGCCGAGCTTGACCGCGGCCGTGGCGGCGCTGTTGCCGCCGGCCGGTGCGCCGCGGACCCCGGTGTTCGGGGCACTGCGCGGCGGCTACCGACAGCTGGTCGACGCGCTCGTCGCGTCGTCCGGCGCCGAGTTCCGGCTCGGGGCGGACATCGACGCGTTGGGCGAGGGCCCGGTGGTCGCCGGCCGCCCCTATGACGCCGCGGTGGTGGCGACGCCGGCGCCGGTGGCCGCGCGCCAATTGGCCCGCGTCGCGCCGCGCAGCGCCGCCGAGCTCGGCGAAGTGGCCACCGCGTCGCCCGCCGTCGTCGCGCTGGCGGTCGACGCGGCGACGCCGATCCCGGAACTCTCGGGCGTGCTGGCCGCGACGGGGGAGGAGCTCGTCCGCGGCGCGTGCGCGAACCCGGTCAAGGCGATCACCTTCAGTTCCCGCAAGTGGGCCCATTACGGCGGTGCCGACCAACCGCACCGCCTGCGGGTGTCCTTCGGCCGCCTGGGCGAGCCCGTCACCGCCACCGACGCCGAGCTCGCCACGGCGGCGACCGCCGCCCTCGAGGAGATCATCGGTCGGCCCGCACGGCTGGTGGACTCCGCCGTCGCGCGCTGGCCGCAGGGACTGCCCTGTTATGCGCCGGGGCACGCGGAGCGGGTCGAGACGATCCTGGCCGGCCTCCCGCCGGGCGTGGCCCTCGCCGGGGCGACGTACCGGGGCGTCGGGGTCCCCGCGTGTATCGCGCAGGCGCGCGGCGCGGCTGCCGCCGTCGTGGCCCATCTGGCGCCGGGGTAACTTGGGCGCATGGCCCGTTTGAACTACGACGAACTCAACAACACCATCCGCTACCTGATGTTCTCGGTGTTCACCGTGCGACCCGGTGAACTCACCGATCGCGACGCGGCCGGGGCCGAGTTCGCCGCCTTCATCGAGGAGATCCAGCGCGGTGGACTCGTCGTCCGCGGCGTCTACGACGTGGCCGGCATGCGCGGCGACTCCGACTTCATGATCTGGTGGCACGCCGAGACCATCGAGGAACTGCAGGACGCCTACCAGCGCCTGCGCCGCGACACCGCTGTCGGCCGGGCGAGCGACGCCTTCTGGAGCGCCTCGGCCCTGCACCGTCCCGCCGAGTTCAACAAGAGCCACATCCCGGCGTTCCTCGCGGGCGAGGAGCCGGGCAACTACGTGTGCGTCTACCCGTTCGTGCGGTCCTACGACTGGTACCTGCTGCCCGACGAGGAGCGCCGCACCATGCTCGCCGACCACGGCAAGGAGGCCCGCGGCTACAAGGACGTGCGCGCCAACACGGTGCCCGCGTTCGCCCTCGGCGACTACGAGTGGCTCCTCGCCTTCGAGGCGCCCGAGCTGCACCGCATCGTCGACCTGATGCGCGATCTGCGCGCCACCGAGGCCCGCCGCCACGTCCGCGTCGAAATCCCGTTCTTCACGGGGCCGCGCGTGGAGCCGGCCGCGCTGGTGGCGAAGCTGCCCTAGCCCTCGTCGCCCGGCTCGAGGTCGAGGCAGACCGAGTTGATGCAGTAGCGCAGGTCCGTCGGGGTGTCGTAGCCCTCGCCGGCGAAGACGTGGCCCAAATGGCTGTGGCAGTTCGCGCACAGCACCTCCGTGCGCACCGTCCCCAGCGACGCGTCGCGGCGCTCGATGATCGCCTCGCCGGCCAGGGGGGTGAAGAACGACGGCCACCCGCAGTGGGAGTCGAATTTGGCATCGCTGCGGAACAATTCGGCGCCGCACGCACGGCACCGGTACACGCCGGTGGTCTTCGTGTCGGTGTACTCGCCGGTGAACGGCGGCTCGGTGCCCGCCCGGCGCAGGACCTTGAACTCGGTCGGCGTCAGGCGCCGCGCCCACTCCTCATCGGTCAACGAGGAGAAATCGGTCGGTTCGCCGGTCACGCTTCCACTGTAGCGACGGCGGCGGTGGTCCGCGGACCCTCCGCTTCGCGGAGGTCGAGGTAGCGCCACAGCAGGGAGAAGAACACGGCGATCATCAGCAGCGACCAGCCCCACGTCACGGTGAGCTTGTCCATGTTGTTGCCGAAGGCCTCCCACGTGCGCGGCAGGTGCTCCGAGCGCGGGTTGCGGATCGTGTAGTAGATGTCGGCCGTCATGCAGCCGTACACGCCCAGCCACGCCGGCCAGTTCCGCATCGGGGAGCCGGGACGGATCACGCTCAGCACCAGCGGGAACAGCAGCATCGAGTAGTAGCCCTGACCGAGCGGGCCCACCAGGAACGACGTGGTCAACAGGATGCCCGAACTGACGGTCAGCCACAGCACCTCGTCCTTGTCGCGGTAGTAGCGCCACAGGAACCACACGCCGAACGCGGCCATCGCGACGAACATGACGCGCAGCGCCAGGATCAACCAGGAGTCGAGGCCGTAGAACGTGCCCAGCCCGCCAACCGAGTTGTTGTAGTAGTCGCGCGTCTCCCGGATGTACGGGAACGTGTTCTTCATGAAGTTGTCGGTGTCCGGGATCAGCGGCCACGCGAGGACGTTGAGGACGACCGGGATGCCCAGCGCCGGGATGAGTGCCCGCCACATCCCCTTCTTGAGCAGCGGCAGCAGCAGGACCGGCAACAGCACCGGTTTGACGGCCAGGGTCAGGCCGACGGCGATACCCGCGAGCCACGGCTTGTCGCGGTGCAGCAGCCAGAGGAAGAGGACCAGGCTCAGCAGCACGAAGGAGTTGAAGTTCGTGTAAACCAGCGTCGCGGTCACCGACTCGCTGAAGAAGAAGAAGAAGATGACGGTCGGCAGCACCCACGACTTGGCGGTGTAGCCGAACAGCCGGGTCAGCAGGTAGGCCGACGCGAGCAGCGCGAGCACCGACAGCGCCAGGAAGATCCAGCGCGAGCGCTCCGGGTCCACGTACGCGATCGGCGCCATCAGCAGCGTGCCCGACGGCGGATACAGGTAGTGGGGCTCGACGGTCAGATAGCTCTCACCGTAGACGGTGCCGCCGTTGACGAAGCGCAGCGCCGCCTCGTAGACCGGCTTGAAGTCGTCGGTGCGGTCGCCGTTGATCGCCAGCACGACGGTCTTGTGGAAGATCATCAAGATGCTGACCGGCCACAGGATCGCCTTGACGATCCGCTCGACGGGTACGGGCGGGAACAGGTAACGGTCGGTTGTCGTCACGAGCGAACCGTACTACAGGCGGCGCGGCTCAGGTCGCGGGACAGGCTCGGGTGCGATCCCCGGTGAGGCCGTCGGCGTCGAGGTAGTCGTTCACGATCCCCGCCGCACAATCGCTGTGGCTCAGCACCGAGTAGCCCACCCCGTCCCAGCTGACGGTCGTCGGCGCGGTGCTGCCGTCGGCGAAGACCTTGTTCAGCGACGCGGGGTCGCTGCCGTTCACCGGGTCGGCGCCGGAGGCGAAGACCAGTGGCGGGACGGCGTAGGAGTTCGGTGCGGAGGCGGGGTTCGCCGTGCCCCACCCGGTACAGCGGGCCAATCCGATCGCCTGGGTGGTGCCGACGAGGGGGTACTGCTTGCCCCATTCGCCGAGCAGCCCCTCGATCTCGTTGAGGCCCACGGTTCCCGAGGCGTTGTTGCAGCGGCTCACCAGCATGCCGTCGCTGGTCTGCAGGGCGGCGGTGCGCCGGACCAGGGTGGCCAGCTCGCCGGTGTTGCCGCCGTCGGCGGCGGCGAGCGCCGCGACGAGTGCGCGGAGCCGGGCCGGATCGGTGGCGAGGCCGACCTCGATCGTGACCGCGTCGAGGAGCTGGGCGTCGTTCACATCTTTAAGGGTGCCCGCGCGCGCCTTGGTGATGACCGACTGCAGGAGCGCGCTCGGATCGGCCTCCTTGCCGCGGCAGGCGGGGTCGGTGGTGCAGCGCCGCGTGAATGTCTCCAGGGCCTGTTGGACGCCGCGCACCCGCGCCGTCGCGCGCTGCTTGGTCGGGCCGCCGTAGGGGGTCGGGGTGTCGAGGACGAGTCGCCCGACGCGGTCGGGGTACTGCGCCGCGAAGGCGAGGGCGACTTCGCTGCCGGTGCCGACGCCGAGCACGGCGAGACGGTCGACGCCCCACTTGGTGCGCAGCGCCTCGATGTCGGTCGCGGCCAGGGCGTACGAGAACGCCAAGGCGTTGTCGTCGAGCGTGTCGGTGCACGAGTCGGCGGCGCTGCGCGCGGCCGCGGCCAACTTGTTGACGCGCGTCTTCGCGTCGGTGCCCGTGCCGACCAGCCCGTAGTCGGCGATGACGGTGCGGTCCGCGCGGGTCAGGCAGTCGACGTCGGCCAGGCCGCGCTGCTCGATCGCGACCACGGGGTGCTTCGCGAGCAGTGCCTTGCCGGCGGGGCCGTCGGCCAGCGCGAGCGCCAGTTGACCGGCGGGCAGGTCGGTCCCGGTGACGGCGACCAGCGGCGCCGCGTCGGCCGGCGTCGACGGCAGGCGGACGCTCACCAGCGGCACGCTGACCGATTGGCCGCCGGACACGCTCGGGTTCGCGCCGTTGCGCAGGGTGGTGCACTTGATCCGCAGCTGCTTGTCCGGCGTCGCCCCGTAGCGGGCGGCCATCGCCGATGGGCAGTCCCTCCAGTCCAGGTCGGTCCTGATTCCGCCGATCGCCGGCACTGGGGCGGCCTTCTTCGACGCGCTGCCCGGCGTGCCCTTGGAGCCGCCCCCGCGGACCACGGCGGGACCGGCGTTCGGGCCCACCGCGCAGCCGGCGGCGAGGACCGCCGTCAGGGGGAGCAGCAGGAGGCGGGCCAGGAGCGCCGCGCGCGTGCCATGGGACTGCATGCCACCGAGACTAGCCGGATGTGTCGGGGGAGTCGTGGTGGCTGTCATCGGGGGACCGGACCCACCGCGCGTAGGTATAGCCCTCCTCGTCGGCGAGCAGGTGTGCGCGACTCATGCTCCGCATCGCCTCCCGGGCGCCGACCACCGGCCGCACGGCGTCCCCGCCGAGCAGGACCGGGGCGGTCGTCAGGCACAGCTCGTCGAGCGCGCCGGCGTCGACGAAGGAGCCGAGGAGCCGCGGACCGCCCTCGAGGAGCACGCGGCGCCACCCGCGCGCGACACAGGCGACGACCAGGGCGGCGGGATCGACGGTGTCGGTGCCGCAGTCGACGAGCGTGGCGCCGGCCGCGGACAGGGCGGCGCGACGATCCGCCGGAGCGCCGGTGCAGGTGAACACGACGGTGCCGGCGTCGGCGGCCGGGGTGTAGTCGTCGGGGATGTTCAGCGACCGCGACACCAGGGCGAGCACCGGACCGTCGGGCTGCCCGTACCCTTCGGTCGTCGCGGTGTGCGCCCCGACCACGACCACGTCGGCGAGGGAGCGCAGCAGCGCGAAGATCTGACGATCGCCGTCCCCGCCGAGTTCGCCAGACCTGCCCTCCAGGCCCGCGCCGCCGTCCACGCTGGCGATCATGTTGGCCCGCACCCACGCCCGACGCGGCTCGTCGGGGACGGGATGGGCGTAGAGACCGGCGAGGTCATCGGGTGTGACCTCGCTCGCTTTGCGGAGAATCTGCACTACACCATTGTGCCGGTGCCCGATAGGCTGCGAAGGTCATGACGCTGCATTTGTGTGATCGCAACCCGATCGTCGCCCCCGAAACCCTGATCGCCGAGATGGTCCCGCCGTCGACCTTCGACGACGTCAGCTTCGACACCTACATCCCCAGCCCGGACGAGCCGAGTCAGGCCGCGGCGCTGGCGGCGGCCCGCGATTTCGTCGAACGCGCCAAGAAGGTGCGCGGCGGCGGCAAGAAGGGCCTGTTCCGCAAAGGGGCGCCGGCACACGGCATCGGCCTGTACCTCGACGGCGGGTTCGGCGTCGGCAAGACCCACCTGCTGGCCTCGATCTACCACGCGATGCCCGGCCCCAAGGCCTTCGCGACCTTTGTGGAGCTGACCCAGCTCGTCGGCGCCCTCGGCTTCATCAACACCGTGGAGCGGCTCGCCGACCACAGCGTCATCTGCATCGACGAGTTCGAACTCGACGACCCCGGCGACACGATGCTCGTGTCCCGCCTGCTGACCGAGCTCAGCGAGAAGGGCGTGTCCATCGCCACCACGTCGAACACGCTGCCCGGCCAGCTCGGCGAGGGCCGCTTCGCCGCCCAGGACTTCCTGCGCGAGATCCGCAAGCTGTCGGCGATCTTCGAGTCCGTCCGCGTCGACGGCCCCGACTACCGCCACCGCGACCTGCCGCCCGCGCCCGATCCGCGGACCGACGCCGCGCTCGTCGAACTGGCCGAGTCGACGCCGAACGCCAGCCTCGACGACTTCACGGCGCTCTGCGACCACCTGGCCGCGCTGCACCCGTCCAAGTACAAGGCACTCGTCGACGGCGTGTCCCTGGTGTGCGTCTCCGACGTCGAGCCGGCCACCGACCAGTCGGTGGCACTGCGCCTCGTCGTCCTCGCCGACCGGCTGTACGACGCCGGCATCCCGCTGACCACCTCCGGCTGCAAACTCGACGAGATCTTCACCGAGGAAATGCTGGCCGGCGGGTACCGCAAGAAGTACCTGCGCGCGACGTCCCGACTGCTCGCGCTGTCGCGTTTCGCCGAGGCAAACGCCGTCTGAGCGGAGCGGTTTTGCGCGGCGGCGCGCGAATCGCCCCGAGATTTGGCAATGCGTTCGAAGGTCGGCTAGTGTTTCCACTCGCACCGCAATGAGAACCGGCTCGCCGGGGATCTGCGCGGAGCGGAATGCGGATGTAGCGCAGCTGGTAGCGCATCACCTTGCCAAGGTGAGGGTCGCGGGTTCGAATCCCGTCATCCGCTCGAGGCGAGTTCCTCGCATGGTGGTGTGGCCGAGTGGTGAGGCAACGGCCTGCAAAGCCGTGTACACGGGTTCGATTCCCGTCGCCACCTCCACTCAGGCGGTTTCCACCAACTGATACTCGCGCGATTAGCTCAGCGGGAGAGCGCTTCCCTGACACGGAAGAGGTCACAGGTTCAATCCCTGTATCGCGCACCACGTCCCCGGTTCGCCGGGCCCGCCCGCGGGCTCGCAGGCCCGTGGGGCCGCGGTCCCATAGCTCAGCGGAAGAGCACTCGCCTCACACGCGAGGGGTCGCTGGTTCGAACCCAGCTGGGACCACCACACCTGTCCTCTCCCCGTCACGGATACGATCTAGGACAAACGCTGTCGCGGTCTAATCACCGCGCGCC
Organism: Gordonia sp. (in: high G+C Gram-positive bacteria); assembly: GCF_047602025.1. Classification (GTDB taxonomy): domain Bacteria; phylum Actinomycetota; class Actinomycetes; order Mycobacteriales; family Mycobacteriaceae; genus Gordonia. The sequence goes on from NZ_JASGII010000001.1 coordinate 1,406,567, forward strand.
GTGCCGCCCGTGAACGTGCGCTTTCGCGCACCAACGTCGAGGAGTCCGCCCCGTGTCGTCGCAACCCCCCGCTGCCGCCGTGCCCGCCACCGTACGGGTGCCCGCGGGGACCACGGCCGGCGCCGCGCTGCGCGAGGTCGAGGCGCCGAACAAGGGCCCGCAGGCCGTCGTCGTGGTGCGCGATCCGGCGGGGCAGCTGCGCGACCTGTCGTGGGCGCCGGAGACCGATACCGACGTCGAGCCGGTGACCGCCGACAGCGAGGACGGCCGCAGCGTCATCCGACACTCCGCCGCGCACGTGCTGGCACAGGCGGTGCAGGACCACTTCCCCGACGCGAAGCTGGGCATCGGGCCGCCGATCAAGGACGGCTTCTACTACGACTTCGACGTCGCCGAGCCCTTCACCCCGGAGGATCTGGCCACCCTTGAGAAGTCGATGCGCAAGATCATCAAGTCCGGCCAGCGCTTCTCCCGCCGGGTCTACTCGTCGGTCGACGAGGCGCGCGGCGAACTGGCCGGCGAGCCATACAAGCTCGAACTCGTCGACGACAAGGGCGCCGGCGACGACCCCGAGGTCATGGAGGTCGGCGGGGGAGAGCTCACCGCCTACGACAACCTGAACCCGCGCACCGGGGAGCGGATCTGGGGTGATCTGTGCCGCGGTCCGCATGTGCCCACCACCAAGTACATCCCGGCGTTCAAGCTGACCCGCAGCTCCGCCGCCTACTGGCGCGGCGACCAGAGCCTGGCCGACCTGCAGCGCGTGTACGGCACCGCGTGGGAATCCACCGAGGCGATGGATGAATACCTCGACCGCCTCGCCGAGGCCGAGAAGCGCGATCACCGCCGGTTGGGCGCCGAACTCGACCTGTTCAGCTTCCCGGACGAGCTCGGCTCCGGCCTGCCGGTCTTCCACCCCAAGGGCGGCATCATCCGCCGCGAGATGGAGGACTACTCGCGCGAGCAGCACGCCGCGGCCGGCTACGAGTTCGTCAACACCCCGCACGTCACCAAGGGGCACCTGTTCGAGGTCTCCAAGCACCTCGAGTGGTACGCCGACGGCATGTTCCCGCCGATGCACCTCGACGCCGAGTACAACGAGGACGGCAGCATCCGGAAGCCCGGCCAGGACTACTACGTCAAGCCGATGAACTGCCCGATGCACAACCTCATCTTCAACTCGCGCGGCCGCAGCTACCGCGAACTGCCGCTCCGGCTCTTCGAGTTCGGCTCGGTCTACCGTTACGAGAAGTCGGGCGTGATCCACGGCCTCACCCGTGCCCGCGGCTTCACCCAGGACGACGCCCACATCTACTGCGCCCAGGACCAGGTCGTCGAGGAGCTGACCGAGACGCTGCGGTTCGTCCTGCAACTGCTCAAGGACTACGGCCTCGACGACTTCTACCTGGAACTGTCGACCAAGGACCCGGAGAAGTTCGTCGGCAGCGACGAGCTGTGGACCGAGGCCACCGAGACGCTGCGCACCGTCGCCGAGCAGTCCGGCCTCGAGCTGGTGCCCGATCCCGGTGGCGCCGCCTTCTACGGCCCGAAGATCTCCGTCCAGGTCAAGGACGCGCTGGGGCGCACCTGGCAGATGTCGACCATCCAGCTCGACTTCTTCCTGCCCGAGCTCTTCGACCTCGAATACACCGCATCCGACGGCACCAAGCAGCGGCCGGTGATGATCCACCGCGCCCTGTTCGGCTCGATCGAGCGCTTCTTCGGCGTCCTGACCGAGCACTACGCGGGCGCCTTTCCGGTGTGGTTGGCGCCGGTCCAGGTCGTCGGCATCCCAGTCGCCGAGACCTTCGCGCCGCACCTGGAGGGCGTGATCAACCGGCTCAAGAGCCGTCGCGTGCGCGCCGAGATCGACCTGTCCGACGACCGCATGCAGAAGAAGATCCGCAACCACACCACCGCGAAGGTCCCGTTCATGTTGCTCGCCGGCGAACGCGACGTCGAGGCGGGGGCGGTCAGCTTCCGTTTCCGCGACGGCACCCAGCTCAACGGTGTGCCCGTCGACGACGCGATCGGCGCGATCGACGAATGGGAGGAGTCGCGCCGCAACGACTCGCCCACCGCCGACACCATGGGCGAGTTCATCGAGACCGCGCGGAAACGCCGATGACCGTCGGGGAGCCGTCGGCCGACGACCGGCTGCAGCGGCTGTGGAGCCCGCACCGGATGTCCTACGTGACCGCCGAGCAGCGGCCGGCCGGCGCCACCGGCCATCCGTTCATCGATATCCCGAAGATGTCCGACGAGGACGGCCTGGTCGTCGCACGCGGCGAAACCGTGTACGCGGTGCTCAACCTGTACCCGTACAACCCCGGCCACACGATGGTCGTGCCCTACCGGCAGGTGGCCGACCTGGAAGCGCTCACCCCCGCCGAGTCGAGCGAGCTCATGGCCTTCACCCAGCAGACGATCCGGGTCATCAAGAAGGTGTCGTCGCCGGACGCGTTCAACGTCGGCCTCAACCTCGGTGCGGCCGCGGGCGGATCGCTGTCCGAGCACATCCACCAGCACATCGTGCCGCGCTGGACCGGTGATGCAAACTTCATCACCGTGGTCGGGGACACCAAGGTGCTGCCGCAGTTGTTGCGGGACACCCGGGCGCTGCTGGCCGCGGAATGGGCGAACGAGGAGAAGTCGTGATCAGTTTCCGCGGGGGCCGCGAGGCGGTCTCGAAGGTCACCAACCCCATCGCCCGGGGGTTGCTGCGCGTGGGGATGACCCCGGATTCGATGACGCTCGCCGGCACGGTCATCACCGTCGTCGCCGCGATCGTCCTGTTCGGCAACGGCTACCTGTTCGCCGGGGCGCTCGTGTGCTGGGCCTTCGTCATGCTCGACATGGTCGACGGCGCGATGGCGCGCCAGCGCGGCTACGGCACCCGGTTCGGGGCGGTGCTCGACTCGACCGGCGACCGCATCGCCGACGGCGCGATCTTCGGCGCCCTGGCCTGGTGGGCCGCGGTCCAACAGCCGCACCGGGCCCTGCTGGCGGCGACCCTCGTCTGCCTGGTCACCTCCCAGGTGATCTCCTATGCCAAGTCGCGCGCCGAGGCGGCCGGCCTCAACGGCGACGGCGGCCTCATCGAGCGCCCCGAGCGCCTCATCATCGTGCTGACCGGTGCCGGCCTCACCGACTTCCCGGGGCTGCACTGGACCTGGGCGATCCACATCGCCATGTGGACCCTCGCCGTGTTGAGCATCGTCACCGTCGGGCAGCGCATGTGGTCGATCTACACCTCGCCCGGCGCGCGGGAACCGGTGCCGTCGACTCCCGCCGACACCGACGAGGAGCGCTGACCCCGGTGGTCGATCTGCGCGCTGCCGTGACCGAGCGCCTCGCCGAGGCGGGGTACGCCGCCGGCTGGTCGGCGCTGCGCCACACCCCCGACCCGGTCGCCCGCGGCCTGTTCGCCCGCATCGGCGAGTTCACCGGCCGCCGCGGCGGCGGGCCCGCACAACTGCGGCGCAACCTCGCCCGCGTCGTGGGCACGACCCCCGACGACGTGCCCGATCAACTGCTCGTCGACGCGATGTCGTCCTATCTGCGGTACTGGTGCGAGGCATTCCGCCTGCCGTCGGCCGATCCGGTCGACGTGGCCGCCCACGTGCACATCCCCGACGGCGACCGCCAGCACCTGGCCGACGCGCACGCGCGCGGCAAGGGCGTCGTGCTCGCGCTGCCGCACACCGGGAACTGGGATGCGGCGGGGGTGTGGCTCGTACAGAACTACGGCACCTTCTCGACCGTCGCCGAGCGACTCAAACCCGAATCGCTGTACCGGCGGTTCGTCGACTACCGCGAATCCCTCGGCTTTGAGATCTTCCCGCTCTCCGGGGGCGAGCAGCCGCCGTTCGCCGAGCTCGCGCAACGGCTGCGCGACGGCGGGATCGTCTGCCTGCTCGGCGACCGCGATCTCGCGCGCCACGGCGTTCCCGTCACACTCTTCGGCGAGCCGACGCGGATGCCCGCCGGCCCGGCCAAGCTCGCCGTCGACACCGGCGCGGCGCTTCTGCCGGCCCACCACTGGTTCGACGCGGCACCCGACTCGACCCTCTTCATCGGCGAACCGATCGACGTCGCCGGCGGCATCCCGGCCGCGACCCAGGCGCTGGCCGACGTGTTCGAGCGGAACATCGCGGCCCACCCCGCCGATTGGCACATGCTCCAACCGCTGTGGGAGGCGGACTGGAGCGAGGAGCGGCGGCACCGCGTGGAGGGGGCCGAATGAGGATTGGCATGGTGTGCCCCTACTCGTTCGACATCCCCGGCGGGGTGCAGGCCCACGTGGTCGAGCTGGCGCAGGTGTTCATCGAGCGCGGCCACGATGTGAGCGTGCTCGCGCCCGCCGGTGCGGACACCAAGCTGCCCGACTATGTCGTCTCGGCCGGGCCCGCGCTCGCCTTTCCGTACAACGGGTCGGTGTCCCGGGTGACGTTCTCGCCGCACGCCTACCGCGAGGTGCGCCGGTGGATCAGCGAGGGCGACTTCGACGTGCTGCACGTCCACGAACCGAACGCGCCGTCGGTGTCGATGCTCGCGCTGATGGTGGCCGACGGGCCCATCGTCACCACCTTCCACACCTCGACCACCAAGTCACTGCTGCTGAGCGTGTTCCAGGGCGTGCTGCGGCCGTACCACGAGCGCATCAAGGGCAAGATCGCCGTCTCCGAGCTGGCCCGCCGCTGGCAGATGGAGTCGCTGGGTTCCGATGCCGTCGAGATCCCCAACGGCGTCGACGTCCCGTTCTTCGCCGACGCGCAGCCGCTCGACGGGTATCCCCGCCCGGGGCGCACGATCCTGTTCCTGGGGCGCTACGGCGAGCCGCGCAAGGGAATCGACATCCTCATGCGCGCACTGCCGCGGATCGTCGCGGCATTCCCCGACATCACCGTGCTCGTGGTCGGCGGCGGCAACGAGGCGGCCCTGCGACGCCGGGCCGGCGACCTCGCCGACCACCTGGTGTTCCTCGGCCTCGTCGACGACGAGACGAAGGCGCGCGCGCTGCGGTCGGCCGACGTGTACTGCGCCCCGAACCTCGGCGGCGAGAGCTTCGGCATCGTCCTCGTCGAGGCCATGGCGGCAGGCGCGGCGGTCATCGCGAGCGATCTCAACGCCTTTCGCCGGGTCCTCGACAACGGTCGCGCGGGCAAACTGGTCGCCGTCGGCTCTGCCGACGATCTCGCCGCCGGCGTGATCGAGTTGTTGACCGACGACGTGGCGCGCGCCGAGCAGGTCCGCGTCGGGTCCGAGCAGGCCTGGCGGTTCGACTGGTCCCGCGTGGCCGACCAGATCATGCGGGTCTACGAGACCGTCACCGTCGGTGCCGGCAAGGTCGTCATCGCGGATTGACGGGCGGGGGAGAGGCATGGACTGGATTGGAATCGAACTGATTGTGGGTGTCGCCGTGGTGGCGCTCCTGCTCATCCTGCTGTGGGCGTATCGCGTCGCGAACCGGTTGGACCGGTTACACGTGCGGACCGATCTGGCGCGTCAGGCGCTCGTCGCCGCCCTCGACCGCCGGGCGGTGGTGTCGCGGGCGATCGCGGTGGCGCTGCGCGAGCGCGACGACGCGGGCCTGGTCGCGCTGGGGGTGGAGCTGGCCGGTGCCGCCGATCTGGCCGAAGCGGCCCCGTTCGACGACCGGGAAGACGTCGAGAACGAGTTGTCCATCCTGCTCGGCAAGGTCGGCGCCGCCACCAAAGGCATCACGCCGCCGCCGGTCGAGCTGATCGCCGAGATCTCCGACGCGCAGACGCGCGTCATCATGGCGCGCCGCTTCTACAACGACGCGGTCCGCGACACGCTGGCCCTCGCCGGCCGGCGCGCGGTGCGGTGGTTCCGTCTCGGGGGGCACGCACCGCTGCCGGCGTACTTCGAGATCGTCGACCGCGTCACGGTCTAGGGCGGCGGCCCTGACCCGCTGGACGGGTCGCCACTGGCCTAGACTGGTCGGGTAAGACCAGATCCCTCCGCAAGCAGGTGGGATGCGATCGTGTTCAGGAGTGGATTCAGTGAGTGAGAACGTCGGCACGTCCCGGGTGAAGCGGGGTATGGCCGAGATGCTCAAGGGCGGCGTGATCATGGACGTGGTCACCCCCGAGCAGGCCAAGATCGCCGAGGATGCCGGTGCGGTCGCCGTGATGGCGCTCGAGCGCGTTCCCGCCGATATCCGCGCCCAGGGCGGGGTGTCGCGGATGAGCGACCCGGACATGATCGAGGGCATCAAGGAGGCCGTCACCATCCCCGTGATGGCGAAGGCCCGCATCGGCCACTTCGTCGAGGCGCAGATCCTGGAGAGCCTGGGAGTCGACTACATCGACGAGTCCGAGGTCCTCACCCCGGCCGACTACTCCAACCACATCGACAAGTGGGCGTTCACCGTCCCCTTCGTCTGTGGTGCGACCAACCTCGGCGAGGCGCTGCGGCGCATCACCGAGGGGGCGGCGATGATCCGCTCGAAGGGCGAGGCCGGCACCGGTGACGTCTCCAACGCGACGACCCACATGCGCAAGATCCGCGACGAGATCCGGCGGCTCACCTCGCTGCCCGAGGACGAGCTGTACGTGGCGGCCAAGGAACTGCAGGCGCCCTACGACCTCGTGGTCGAGGTCGCCAAGGCCGGCAAGCTCCCAGTCACGCTGTTCACCGCGGGCGGGATCGCCACGCCCGCCGACGCGGCCATGATGATGCAGCTCGGCGCCGAGGGCGTCTTCGTGGGCTCGGGCATCTTCAAGTCCGGCAACCCGGAGCAGCGCGCGGCAGCCATCGTCAAGGCCACGACGTTCTACGACGACCCGGCGATGCTCGCCAAGGTCTCGCGGGGCCTCGGTGAGGCCATGGTCGGCATCAACGTCGACGACATCCCCGTGCCGCACCGCCTCGCCGAGCGCGGCTGGTAGCCCGGGCGTGAGCGCGCCGGGGTTCGTCCGGGACGACGTGGCGGCCGGTCTCGACGAGATCGGCGGGCTGCGCCTGGAATGGGCCGTCGCCTGCAACGTGGGCAGCGTCCGCGAGGCCAACGAGGACGGCGCCCTGGTCCGCCCCGGCACCTACCTCCTCGCCGACGGGATGGGCGGCCACGACTGCGGGGAAGTGGCGAGCGAAATCGCCCTCGACGTGCTGTCGCGCGTCGACACCGGCGGGGAACAGGATGCGACCCGCGAGGCCGTGGACGCCCTGTTGGTCGAGGCCCAGGACAAGATCGGCGACGTCGACACCTCCAGCGAGCGGCGCGCCGGGACGACGGCCACCGGCGCCGTCCTGATCGAGCGCGACGGGTCGCCGCACTGGCTGGTGTTCAACATCGGCGACTCCCGCACGTATTGCGTGCGCGACGGGGTGCTCGAGCAGGTCACCGTCGACCACTCCCAGGTCCAGGAGTTCGTCGACGCCGGGATGATGACCCCGGAGCAGGCGCGCGTCGACGCCCGCCGCAACGTGATCACCCGCGCGCTCGGCGGCGGCATGGAACCGCCGCGAGCGGACTTCTTCGTCTTCGCCACCGAACCCGGCGACCAGCTGATGCTGTGCTCGGACGGCCTCACCGGCGAGCTGCCCGATCCGGAGATCGCCGACATCCTCGCCGACGCCGAGACCGCCCAGGACGCCGTCGACAACCTCGTCGAGGGCGCACTGGCACTCGGCGGGCACGACAACATCACCGTGGTGCTGGTTCGCGTCGCCGCGGGCGACGCCGCCGATGACAACACCGGCGATGACGACGCCGTCGACGACAACACCGGCGCGGACGAAGCGGGCGGGGACGAAGCCGGCGGGGACGAGAAGACCGACGCCGATGCCTGACGCGTCGGCGGACCTGTACGTCGAGTTCTGCGGCGAACGGTTCGCCGTCGATCCCGACGGCCGATTCACCATCGGCCGCGAGGGCGACCTCGCCGTCGACGACAACCCTTACCTACACCGGCGGTTCCTGCTCATCCACCGCGGTGTGGGCGGCCTCTGGTACCTCTCCAACGTCGGCGCGCACCTCTCGGCCACGGTCGTGGCCGCCGAGGCGGGCTTCTCCGGGCAGATCGCCCCGGGCGCGAACCTACCGCTGGTCTTCGGGCGGACGGTGGTCGTGTTCACCGCCGGTCCGACGACCTATGAAGTCGAGATCCACGCCACCCCGGGCGAGGGGTCGGTGGCGCTGACCGAGGCCGGTCAGCGCGGCGATACGACGGTCGGCGTGCCCAGCCTGACGGAGAGTCAGCGACTGCTCATCATCGTGCTGGCCGAACAGATCCTGCGCCACGAGGGGAGCGGCACCAGCGCGATTCCCAGCTCGGCGCAGGCCGCCGCCCGCCTGGGCTGGTCGATCACCAAGTTCAACCGCAAGCTCGACAACGTCTGCGACAAGCTCGACCAGATGGGGGTGTCGGGCATGCGCGCCGGCGGCGGCAAGCTCGCGACGAACCGGCGCGCCCGGCTGGTCGAGTTCGCGCTGTCCTCGCAGATGGTTTCCCGCGCCGACCTGCCGCTGCTCGACGCCGAGGCGCAGCGCAACGCGTAAGCGCGCCTGCTCCCCGCCGACACGCGGGACCCAGCGATAAATATGGGTTGACCTGCGCATACACCATGGGTAGTTCTCCCCATTTCCGAACCTGCCGGGCCGCCCTAGCGTCATTGGCAGCACCGCGAGATCCCCTTCGGTGAGACGCCCGAGACAGGAGTCAGACGATGACCGCAGCAGCACCGTGGAACCCGAACTACCGCGCCATTGACGAGGCGCGTCGCATGGAGGAGGCGGCCCGCCGCCGCGCCGCCGCCACCGCCGAACGCCGCCGCCGCGCGCTGGAGCAGCTCGCCGCCCGCCGGATGGCCGTCCCCTCGGGCATGTCCGCCCCGCGACCCGACTACGACTTCGGCGCCCGCGTCGTCGGCCGGCTGCCCGGCGGGGTGGTCGTGTTCGAGAAGGCGCCGGAGGAGCCGGAGGTCCCGATCGACGCTGCGCGCCTGACCGAGTCGGCCGAGCTCGACCTGCCGCGCCCCGCGCTGACCACCCGCGAGGTCGAGGTCTTGCGCACCTGGCTGCTGCTGGACTCCAAGCCGGCGGTGGCCCAGGACCTGGGCATCTCGCTCGGCACCGTGAACACCCACCTGACCCGAATCCGGGCCAAGTACGCGGAACTGGGCCGTCCGGCCCCGACCAAGGCCGGGCTCGTCGCCCGGGCCGTGCAGGACGAGCTGATCTCGCTCGACGAGCTCTGAGCGATAATGGGTGGCATGGCCACCATTGACGAGATCTTGCGCGTGGAACGGATCGAGACCGACATCTATCGCGGGCCGTCGTACCCGAGCGTGCTGCGCCGCACGTTCGGCGGCCAGGTGGCCGGCCAGGCACTGGTGTCGGCGACGCGCACGGTGCCCGCCGAGTTCGGCGTCCACTCGCTCCACGGCTACTTCCTGCGCCCCGGCGATCCCGACCTGCCGACCGTCTTCCTCGTCGACCGCATCCGCGACGGCCGCTCTTTCGTCACGCGCCGCGTGACCGGCGTCCAGAACGGCGAGGCGATCTTCTCGATGTCCGCGTCCTTCCACGTCGGCACCGACGAGGGGATCGAGCACCAGGACCCGATGCCCGACGTCATCGGTCCCGAAGACATCAAGGACCGGCGCGACGCGGCGTCCGAGGAGGACCGGCGCCTGTACTCGGAGTGGGAGAACTTCGACATCCGGATCGTGCCGCGCGACCAGCTTGTCCTCTCCAAGTCGCTGGCCGCCCAACAGCGCGTGTGGTTCCGCTACCGCCACCGACTCGACGACAGCCACGTCTCCCAGGTGTGCGTCCTCGCGTACATGAGCGACATGACGCTGTTGGCGTCGGCGAAGTCGGTCCACGACGACCACGTGCAGTCGGCCTCGCTCGACCACGCCATGTGGTTCCTGCGCCCGTTCCGCGCCGATGAGTGGCTGCTGTACGACCAGACCTCGCCGTCGGCCGGGCACGGCCGTGCGCTGACCCAGGGTCGGATCTTCGACCGCCAGGGCCGGATGGTCGCCGCGGTCGTCCAGGAGGGGCTCTCGCGGATCATCGCCGATCCGACCGTGCAGGGCATCCCGCTGCGCGACGAGAAACCAGACGAGACGACGTCGTGACCGCGCCGACTATCGGCGTGTTGGCCGTCCAGGGCGACGTGCGCGAACACGCCGCGGCGTTGCGCGCGGTGGGCGCCGAGCCCCGGCCGGTCCGCCGTGCGGCCGAACTCGACGGCCTGGCGGGGATCGTCCTTCCCGGCGGCGAGTCGACGACGATGTCCAAACTGCTGGACGTCTTCGAGCTGTATGAGCCGCTGCGCGAACGGTTGGCGGCCGGACTCCCGGCCTACGGTTCCTGCGCGGGCATGATCCTGCTGGCCTCGCGGATTCTCGACACGCGGCCCGATGCCCGTCACCTGGACGCGCTGGACATCACGGTGCGTCGCAACGCGTTCGGCCGCCAGGTCGAGTCCTTCGAGGCCGACCTGGCGTTCGCCGGGATCACCGACCGGCCGGCCGAGCCGCCGGTGCGCGGCGTGTTCATCCGGGCGCCCTGGGTGGAGTCGACCGGTCCGGCGGTCGACGTGCTGGCGACGGTGCCCGCCGGGGCGACGCCGGACGGGCGCGCCGACGGCCGGATCGTGGCGGTCCGACAGGGCGCCGTGCTGGCGACGTCGTTCCATCCGGAGGTCACCGGCGACCTCCGGGTGCACGCCTACTTCGCCGATTTGGTGCGCGAAGTAAGCTTCACGCCATGAGTGGACACTCCAAATGGGCGACTACCAAGCACAAGAAGGCCGTCATCGACGCCAAGCGCGGCAAGATGTTCGCCAAGCTGATCAAGAACATCGAGGTGGCGGCGCGCACCGGCGGCGGTGACCCGGCCGGCAACCCGACGCTCTACGACGCGATCCAGAAGGCCAAGAAGTCGTCGGTGCCCAACGACAACATCGAGCGGGCGCGCAAGCGCGGCGCCGGTGAAGAGGCGGGCGGCGCCGACTGGCAGAACATCACCTACGAGGGCTACGGCCCCAACGGCGTCGCCCTGTTGATCGAGTGCCTCACCGACAACCGCAACCGCGCCGCCGGCGAGGTCCGCACGGCGATGACCCGCAACGGCGGCAACATGGCCGACCCCGGCTCGGTGGCCTACCTGTTCACCCGCAAGGGCGTCGTGACCCTGGAGAAGGGCGACCAGAGCGAGGATGACATCCTGCTGGCCGTCCTGGACGCCGGCGCCGAAGAGGTCAACGACCTGGGGGACAGCTACGAGGTCGTGTGCGAGCCCACCGACCTGGTCGCCGTCCGCACCGCGCTGCAGGATGCCGGCATCGACTACGAATCGGCCGAGCCCGACTTCCGCGCCTCGGTCGAGGTGCCGGTCGACGCCGACGGCGCCCGCAAGGTCGTCAAGCTGGTCGACGCCCTCGAGGACCTCGACGACGTGCAAGACGTCTACAGCAACGTCGACATCTCCGACGAGGTGCTCGCCGAGCTCGACGACGACGCGTAACCCGCCGCCGGAACCACCCGGTCACGATCGCGTGTCGAAACCGCGCGGAGTCGACCCGGCCGCCTAAGATATCGAACAGTTGTTCGCGAACAGGTGGCAGGAGTGCGCAGATGCGGGTGATGGGCGTCGACCCGGGGCTGACGCGGTGCGGTATCGCACTGGTCGAGTCCGGCGCCGGGCGGGCGGTGACCGCGCTCGACGTCGACGTCGTGCGCACACCGGCCGACATGGACCTGGCCGACCGCCTGCTGGCGGTGCACACCGCGGCCGCCCACTGGCTCGACACGCATGAGCCGCAGGTCGTCGCCATCGAGCGGGTCTTCGCGCAGAACCAGGCCGGCACCGCCATGGGCACCGCCCAGGCCGCGGGCGTGGTGGCCCTCGCCGCCGCCCAGCGCGACATCCCGGTGCGCTTCCACACGCCCAGCGAGGTCAAAGCGGCGGTCACCGGTTCCGGTCGGGCCGACAAGGCGCAGGTGACGACGATGGTCACCCGCATCCTGGGCATGCAGACCCGCCCGAAACCCGCGGATGCCGCCGACGCCCTCGCGCTGGCGATCTGCCAGTGCTGGCGCGGCCCGATGGACGACCGGATCGTTGCCGCCCGCGCCAAGGCCGACGACCTCGCGCACGCCCACCGGCAGCGCCTCAAGGAGGCGGCCGCGGCGGTGCGGGCGGGCCGCCGATGATCGCCGCGCTGCGGGGCCCGGTGCTCGACATCGCCCTCGACCACGTCGTCGTCGACTGCGCCGGCGTGGGCTACCGGGTCCTGGTCACCCCGGCGACCATCGCCGGCCTGAGCCGCGGCGCCGAGGCGACGCTGTTGACCACGATGATCGTGCGCGAGGACTCGATGACCCTGTACGGCTTCACCGACGCCGCCGCGCGCGACCTGTTCGTGCTGCTGCAGACTGTGACCGGAGTCGGCCCGCGACTGGCCATGGCCGCCCTCGCGGTGCACGAACCGGCCGACTTGGCCGCCGCGATCGCGTCGTCGAACACCAAGGCGCTCACGAGCGTGCCGGGCATCGGCAAACGGGTCGCCGAGCGCCTGGTCGTCGAACTGCGCGACAAGGTGGGCGTCGTCGCCGACGGTTCGGCGGCGCCGGTGCTCGGCGGCAACCGCGTCGGCACCGAGGTCACCGAGGCCCTCGTCGGACTCGGCTTCCCCGAATCGTCCGCCGAGAAGGCCGTCGCCACGGTCCTCGCCGACCAGCCCGATGCCGACTCCGCCGCGGCGCTGCGGGCGAGTCTGGCCCTCCTGGGAAAGAAGTAGCCGATGGACGCATCCGATTACGATCCCGACGACGACCGCACCCTGAGCGCCGGGCGACTGGTGGCCGACGGCGAGCTCGACGCGAATCTGCGGCCCCGGTCGCTCGCCGACTTCATCGGGCAGGCCAAGGTGCGCGAACAGCTGGAACTGGTGCTCAGCGGCGCCAAGGGGCGCGGCGGCACACCGGACCACATCCTGCTGTCCGGACCGCCGGGACTGGGCAAGACGTCGCTCGCGATGATCATCGCCGGTGAGCTCGGCTCGGCGATCCGCGTCACGTCCGGACCGGCGCTCGAACGCGCCGGTGACCTCGCGGCGATGCTGTCGAACCTCGTCGAGGGCGACGTGCTGTTCATCGACGAGATCCACCGCATCGCGCGGCCCGCCGAGGAGATGCTCTACCTGGCGATGGAGGACTTCCGCGTCGACGTCGTCGTCGGCAAGGGTCCCGGCGCGACGTCGATCCCGCTCGACGTCGCCCCGTTCACCCTCGTTGGTGCGACCACGCGCTCGGGTGCGCTCACCGGACCGCTGCGCGACCGCTTCGGCTTCACCGCGCACATGGAGTTCTACGAGACCGAGGAGCTGGTCGAGGTGCTGGCGCGCTCGGCGGGCATCCTCGGTGTCGACTTGGACGCCGACGCGGCCGTCGAGGTCGCCGGACGCTCCCGGGGCACCCCGCGCATCGCCAATCGCCTGCTGCGCCGGGTCCGCGACTACGCGGAGGTGCGCGGCGACGGCGCCGTGACGCTGCCGATCGCCCGGGCCGCGCTCGCCGTGTACGACGTCGACGACAAGGGCCTGGACCGGCTGGACCGGGCGGTGCTGTCGGCACTGGTGCAGGGCTTCGGCGGCGGCCCGGTCGGCGTCTCGACGCTGGCGGTCGCGGTGGGCGAGGAGCCGACCACCGTCGAAGAGGTCTGCGAGCCCTTCCTGGTGCGCGCCGGGCTGATCGCGCGGACCCCGCGCGGCCGGATCGCCACCGCCGCGGCATGGCACCACCTGGGCCTGGTCCCGCCCGCCGGGGCGCTCAGCGCCACCTGGGGCGTGCGCGGCCAGGGCCAACCCAACCTGTTTGACGAGGTCGAGTAGTTCGTCTGGCAGACTGGTCGGCATGGAATTGTTCTTGCCGCTGCTGTTGATCCTGCTGGGCGTGATGATGTTCTTCAACGCGCGCCGGTTCAAGCGGCAGCAGGCCGCCGCGAATGAGATGCGGGCCGCGCTCACGACCGGCGCGCGGGTCCAGTTGATCTCCGGCCTGTACGGCACGATCATCGACGTCAACGGCGATTTCGTCGACATCGAGACCGCTCCCGGCGTCGTGGGCCGCTACGACAAGATCGCCGTGCGCGAGGTCGTGGCGACCGAGCGCGCAGCACAGACGTATGTCGGCGCCGTCGTCGAGGAAGCGGCCCCCGAGCTCGAGTCGGGCACGCCCTCCGCCGACGACGCAGCCGACAAGTAATCCCAGGAGAACCGAACCACCGTGACCACCCCTCGTCGCCAAGCGGCGCAGCGCCCCCGCGGGGAGACCCCGCCCTGGCAGCCGCTCCTGGCCTTCTTCGCCCTGCTCGCCATCGTGTTCGGCCTGGTGTTCTTCACCGGCGACCGCCAGACGACGCCCAAGCTCGGCATCGACCTGCAGGGCGGCACCCGCGTCACCCTGACCGCGCGCACCCCGGACGGCGCGCGACCGGCGAAAGACCAGCTGGAGAAGGCGCAGCAGATCATCCAGCAGCGCGTCGACGGTCTCGGCGTCGCCGGCTCGGAGGTCGTGGTCAGCGGCGACACGCTGGTCATCACGGTGCCCGGCGACGACGGCCGGCAGGCCCGCAATCTCGGCCAGACGGCCCGGCTCTACATCCGGCCGGTCGTCAAGGACGCAGATGGGATGGTCCCGGCCACCCCGCACAAGACCGTCGAGGCGAAGGATCGCAAGTCGCTGACCCCGGAGGAGCGCAAGGCCGCCGTCGACGAACAGCGCCGGCTGCGGCAGGCGCCCAAGGGCGCGACGCCGCAACAGTTGGCCGCGCTGAAGGCGCAGATGCCGAAGCTGAACTGCGACCCGAAGGCCGACGACCCGCTGCTGGGCAACGACGATCCGAACGCCTACCTCGTCGCCTGCAGCACCGACGGCAAGCAGGTCTACCTGCTCGAACCGCAGATCATCGACGGCCGCGATATCGGCAAGGCGGCACCCAACCTGTCCACGCAGACCAACCAGTGGACGGTCAACGTTGACTTCAAGGGCGACGGCGCCAAAATCTGGCCCGACTACACCGGCAAGAACATCGGCACCGCCACCGCAATGACCCTGGACTCCCGCGTCGTGTCCGCGCCGCAGATCCAGTCGGCCATCGCCGGTTCCACCGAGATCAGCGGCGGCCAGAACGGCTTCAGCGAGACCGAGGCCAAGGACCTGGCGAATGTGCTCAAGTACGGCTCGCTGCCGCTGTCCTTCGAGGCCTCCGACGCCGAGACGGTGTCGTCGACGCTGGGCCTCTCGGCGCTGCGGGCCGGTCTGATCGCCGGACTCGTCGGCATCCTCGCCGTCCTGGTCTACGCCTTGGCGTACTACCGGATGCTCGGCGTTCTCACCTTCGGCGCACTGGTCTTGGCCGGAGCCATGTCGTACGGCCTGATCGTGCTGCTCGGCCGGTGGATCGGCTTCACGCTGGACCTGGCCGGTGTCGCCGGTTTCATCATCGGCATCGGCATGACCGCGGACTCGTTCGTCGTCTACTTCGAGCGCATCAAGGACGAGATGCGCGAGGGCCGCTCGTTCCGGTCCGCGGTGCCGCGCGGTTGGGCCAGCGCGCGGCGCACGGTGTGGACCGGTAACGCGGTCAGTCTGATCGCCGCCGTCGTGATCTACATCCTGGCGGTCGGCTCGGTCCGCGGCTTCGCGTTCACCCTCGGGTTGACGACGATCCTCGACGTCATGGTCGTGTTCCTGGTGACCCACCCGCTGGTCGTGCTCGCGACGCGCAGCACGTTCCTGTCTAAGCCGTCGGTCAACGGCCTCGGCGCGGTCAGCGACGTCGCCCGGGAACGCCGGGAAGCCGCCCGACGGGCCGTGGGCCTTGCCCCCGACAGCCGCGAAGCGCGTGCGACCGCGCGCCGAGGAGGACAGCGATGAGTTTCAGCAGGGGCGGATTCGGCAGCGACAGCGTCGACGGCCTGTCCAAGCGGGGTGTGGGCGACGGTCCCGACCGGCTCGGCGGCTACACCCTGGACCGCAATGCGGGATCGGCGGTCGAGGCGGCGGAGACCATGGTTGCCGACGCCGATTTCGAGGCCGACACCAACCGGTCCTTCCTGTCGCGGTTGTACACCGGTACCGGCGCCTTCGAGGTCGTCGCGCACCGCAAGCAGTGGTACATCGTCACCGCGGTGATCCTCGGGATCTGCCTGCTGTCGATGATCGTGCGCGGCTTCACCTTCGGCATCGACTTCGAGGGCGGCACCCAGGTGTCGATCCCGGCGACGAGCTCGTCGGTCACCGTGGAGAAGGTGGAGAAGGCGTTCACCCAGGCGCTGGGCACTGCTCCGGAGCTGGTGCAGACGGCGGGCTCGGGGTCGGCCAAGACCATCCAGGTCCGCACCGAGCACCTCGACGAGGAGCAGGCCAACAAGGTCGTCAACGCCGTCGTCGCGGAGTTCTCGCCGGCCCTGCAGCGCGCCGACGTGTCCTCATCGGACGTCAGCTCGACGTGGGGCGCGGAAATCACCCGGAAGATGCTGATCGCGCTCGTGGTGTTCCTGGTGATCGTCACCGTCTACATCGCGATCCGCTTCGACAAGGAGATGGCGATCGCCTCGCTGGCGACGCTGTTCTTCGACGTCGCGGTGACCGCCGGCGTCTATTCGCTCGTCGGCTTCGAGGTCACCCCGGCGACCGTCATCGGACTGCTCACGATCCTGGGCTTCTCCATCTACGACACGGTGGTCGTGTTCGACAAGGTCGAGGAGAACACGCGGTCGGTGTTCAAGACGTCCCGACGCACCTATGCCGAACAGGCCAACCTCGCCGTCAACCAGACCATGATGCGGTCGATCAACACGACCGTCATCTCCGCGCTGCCGATCATCGCCCTGATGGTGATCGCGGTGTGGATGCTCGGCGTCGGCACGCTGCAGGACCTGGCGCTGATCCAGCTCGTCGGCATCGTGATCGGCACGTTCTCCTCGGTCTTCCTGGCGACCCCGCTGCTGGTCACGCTGAAGGAGCGCAACCCGGCGGTGGCCGCCCACACTCGCAAGGTGCTGGCGCGCCGTGCCGCGATCGCGGCGGGCGAGCCCGTGTCGTCGGGGCGCCATGCGGCCCGGCACGCAGTTGATGACGTCCCGGCCGGCGACGCCGCGCGTCCCACCGGGAAGCGGCGCCGTTCGCGCTAGTCTGGCGACCGTGCGGAAACAGATGCGCCGGTCGGCGGCGGTGACGGTCGCGGTCGCAGCCGTGGGCGCCGGCCTGCTGTCGGGGTGTGCCGCCGACCAGGACAGTCCGCTGCACTACCGGACCGATGCCCGGCTCAGCACCTACAACGCGGCCAGTGCCACCGGCAACTCCGACGGCGTGCTGATGGCCTTCACCCGGGTGCAGGGCGGATTCAGCGTCCTGGGTCCGCAGGGGCAGGTGATCTCCGACCGGGACGTTGGCACGGTCGAGTTGGCCCCCGGCCCGACGTTGACCCTGCAGTACACGTTCTCGCCCAAGGCGGTGTACTCCGACGGCGCGAAGATGACTTGCGACGATCTGGTGCTGGCCTGGGTGGCGCAGAGCGGCCGTTTCCGCGGCTTTGACGCGGCGACTACCGCCGGCTACCGCGACATCGACCGCGTCGAGTGCATGCCGGGCGCACAGACCGCGAAGGTGCGGTTCGCCAACGGGCGCAGCTATCGCGATTGGCGCGGCCTCTTCGGCGCCGGGTCGATGCTGCCGGCCCACGTCGTCGCCAAGGACGCCGGCGTAACGAGCGTCGTCGACGCGGTGCGCACCCGGAACGCCCCGGCGCTCACCGCGATCGCCAAGTCCTGGAACACCGGTTTCGCGCTGCCCAGCGGGCAACTCGACGCCAAGCGCTTCCTGTCGTCTGGCCCGTACCGGGCCGAGTCCTTCGATCAGAAAACGGGCCTGCGGCTCGTGCGCAACGACAAATGGTGGGGTGCGCCGGCGACGCTGGCCACGATCATCGTCTACGGGCGCAACACCGACACCGCGGCGCGGACCGGGGCGGGCGGGTTCGAGGTCGCCGATGCCACGGCGGGCCTGACCGAACCGGCGGCCGGCGCCGAACCGCCGCAGGTGTCGCCCGCGTCGGGGGCGTTGTCGACCGAACAGATCGTCATTGCGCACAAGGGGGCGCTGGCGCCGTTGCCCGCGCGACAGGCCTTCGCCTCGTGCGTGCCCCGCGACGCGCTGGCCAGGGCCTACGGGTACGGCTCGCAGCCGTGGAACCTGCACGTGCTGACCCCGGCCAGCGACCTCGCCGACCCGATCAACGGCCAATTCGGCCAGCGATACGCGCGCGCCGACGTCGTGCGCGCGCGCGAACTCGTCAAGCAGCGGCCACCGTCGCCGACCGGCGCGCCGGCGCCGCCACTCAAAGTGCGCCTGGGCTACCTCGGACCGGACGCCCGCCGCAAGAAGATGGTTTCCGACATCGCCGACTCCTGCCGCCGGGCCGGGATCGAGGTCGTCGATGCGGCCAGTCCGGACGTGGCGGCAACCGCGCTGCGCACCGGTGCGCTGGACGCCGTGCTCCTCAACACGGGGGCGAGCTTCGCGGCGGCCGGTGCCGCCGACGTGGTCCGCGACGCCTACGGCCTGTTCCGCGGCGACCCGCTGAACCTCGGCGACTTCGGGGACCCGATGGCCGCCGACGCGGTGACGAAGTTCTCCGTGACCACCGTCGCCGGGGACCAGCTCGCCCAGTCGCGGGCCATGGAGACCGCCGCCTGGCGCGACGTGGCCGCCATTCCGCTCTTCGCGACGCCGCGCGAGCAGAAGTGGGACACCAAGCTGACCGGCGTCGTCGCCGGGCGCGCCCGCAACGGCACCGGGTGGAACATGGATCGCTGGGCCCGGCAGTGAGCCTGGCCCGTGCGCGCGAGGCCATTGCGGCACTGACCCGCACGACCGATGATTTCCCGGTCGCCGGGGTGACCTTCCGGGATCTGACGCCGGTCCTCGCCGATGCGGACGGCTACGCGGCCGTGATCGAGGCGCTCGCCGCCACCGTCGGGCCGGTCGACCTCGTCGCCGGCATCGACGCCCGCGGGTTCCTCCTCGGCGGCGGCGTGGCACAGCGACTCGGCACCGGGGTGCTGGCGATCCGCAAACAGGGCAAGCTCCCGCCGCCGGTGCGGTCGCGGTCCTACGACCTCGAGTACGGCACGGCCGCGCTGGAGATCCCGGCCGATGCTCCAGACCTCACCGGCCGGCGCGTGCTGATCCTCGACGACGTCCTCGCCACCGGCGGGACGATCGTCGCCGCAGTCGATCTGCTGCGCGCGGCGGGCGCGGAGATCGTCGGCGTGGGCGTCGTGCTCGAACTGGCCGACCTCGGCGGTCGGGCGCGAGTCGACCGACACCTGCCCGCGGGAGCACTGATCAACGCGCTGGCGACCGGCTAGAGCGCAGCGCGACCGAGCGGCGCGCGGCTAAACTGGACGCGGTACGAGCGACGAGGGGAGGGCTGATGGAGGAAGCGACGAACGCCGACGCCCCGCCGAGCGCCGACGCGCCCGCCCCACCGGCACCCCAGCCGGAGCCGCAGGCGTCGGCCACCCGCCGGGTGCGCGCCCGCCTGGCCCGTCGCATGACGTCCACGAAGTCGTCGGTGCGGCCGGTCTTGGAACCGTTGGCGGCGCTGCACCGCGAGGTCTACCCCAAGGCCGACGTGTCGTTGCTGCAGAAGGCGTACGACATCGCCGAGGTCCAGCACGAGGGCCAGTACCGCAAGTCCGGCGACTCCTACATCACGCACCCGCTCGCGGTTGCCACCATTCTCGCCGACCTCGGCATGGACACGACCACGCTGGTGGCGGCACTCCTGCACGACACCGTCGAGGACACCGGGTACTCGCTGGAACAGATCACCGACGACTTCGGTCCCGAGGTCGCGCACCTGGTGGACGGCGTCACCAAGCTCGACAAGGTGGCCCTGGGTTCGGCAGCCGAGGCCGAAACGATCCGCAAGATGATCATCGCCATGGCGCGCGACCCGCGGGTCCTGGTGATCAAGGTCGCCGACCGGTTGCACAACATGCGGACCATGCGGTTCCTGCCGCCGGAGAAGCAGGCGCGCAAGGCCCGCGAGACGCTCGAGGTCATCGCGCCGCTGGCCCACCGGTTGGGCATGGCGACCGTCAAGTGGGAGCTCGAGGATCTGGCGTTCGCCATCCTGCACCCCAAGCGCTACGAGGAGATCGTGCGCCTGGTCGCCGATCGCGCCCCCTCCCGCGACACCTACCTGGCCAAGGTGCGCGACGAGGTGAACGAGGCCCTCTCCGGCGCGCGGCTGTCCGCCGTCGTCGAAGGCCGGCCGAAGCACTACTGGTCGATCTACCAGAAGATGATCGTCAAGGGCCGCGACTTCGACGACATCCACGACCTGGTCGGCATCCGGATCCTCTGCGACGACGTGCGCGACTGCTACGCGGCCGTCGGCGTCGTCCACTCGCTCTGGCAGCCGATGGCGGGCCGGTTCAAGGACTACATCGCCCAGCCCCGCTACGGCGTCTACCAGTCGCTGCACACCACGGTCATCGGTCCCGAGGGCAAGCCGCTCGAGGTGCAGATCCGGACCCGCGACATGCACCGGACGGCCGAGTTCGGCATCGCCGCGCACTGGCGGTACAAGGAGGGCGGCTACTCGGGGCGCAAGGGCCGCGGCCGGGCCGAGCTCGCCGAGATCGACGACATGGCGTGGATGCGCCAACTGCTCGACTGGCAGCGGGAGGCGGCGGACCCGGGGGAGTTCCTCGAATCGCTCCGCTACGACCTCGCGGTCAAGGAGATTTTCGTCTTCACGCCCAAGGGCGACGTGCTGACCCTGCCGGCCGGGTCGACGCCGGTCGACTTCGCCTACGCGGTCCACACCGAGGTCGGCCACCGGTGCATCGGTGCGCGGGTCAACGGCCGCCTGGTGGCACTGGAGCGCAAACTCGACAACGGCGAGGTCGTCGAGGTGTTCACGTCGAAGGCGGAGAACGCCGGGCCGTCGCAGGACTGGCAGAACTTCGTCGTGTCCCCGCGCGCCAAGTCGAAGATCCGGCAGTGGTTCGCCAAAGAGCGCCGCGAAGAGGCGCTCGACGCCGGCAAGGACGCCATCGCCAAGGAGGTCCGGCGCGGCGGACTGCCGTTGCAGCGGCTGTTGACCAGCGACAACATGAGTGCGGTTGCCGCCGAGCTGCGCTATCCCGATGTCACCGCGCTCTATACCGCGGTCGGCGAGAACCAGGTGTCGGCGCAGAAGGTCGTCAGTCGGTTGGTGGCCCAACTCGGCGGCATCGACAGCGCCGAGGAGGAGCTCGCCGAGATCACCACCCCGTCGACGATCCCGGCGCGGCGCCAGACCGGCACCGACGCCGGCGTGGTCGTCGAAGGCGTCGACAACGTGCTGATCAAGCTGGCCAAGTGCTGCACGCCGGTGCCCGGCGACGAGATCCTCGGCTTCGTCACCCGCGGCGGCGGGGTGAGCGTGCACCGGACCGACTGCCCGAACGCCGATTCACTGCAGCAACAGGACGAACGACTCATCGACGTCGTGTGGGCGCCGTCGGACTCGTCGGTGTTCCTCGTGGCGATCCAGGTGGAGGCGCTCGACCGTCACCGTCTGCTGTCGGACGTGACCAAGGCGCTCGCCGACGAGAAGCTGAACATCCTGTCGGCGTCGGTGACCACGAACAACGACCGCGTTGCGGTCAGCAAGTTCACCTTCGAGATGGGCGACCCGACACACCTGGGCCACGTCCTCAACGTCGTCCGCAACATCGAGGGCGTGTACGACGTCTACCGCGTCACCTCGGCCGCCTAGTCGGTCTGCGAGCAGCCGCAGCGGCTACTTGACGACGGCGGCCTTGATGGTGACGGGGTCCTTGGGCTTGCCGCTCTCCTTGTTGCCGTCGAGACCCGGGACGATCGGGGTCTTGGCGATGGCGTCGAGCGTGGCCAGGCCCTGCTTGTCCAGGTGGCCGACGACCGCGAAGTCCGGGGTCAGCTGGGAGTCGGCGTACACGATGAAGAACTGGGCGCCACCGGTGTTGGAGCGGCCGAGCATCGCGTTGTTCGAGTTGGCGATGGCGACCGTGCCCCGCGGATAGACGACCGGACCGGGGCTCATCATCGGGTTCTGCATGCCGCCGGCCGACTTGAGGCCCTCGGGCGCCTCGTCGGGGCTGGTCCAGCCGGGGTTGCCCATGCCCGTTCCGGTCGGGTCGCCGCACTGCAGGACCTTCAGGTTGGCGCTGTTGGTCAACCGGTGGCAGTCGGTGCCGTTGTAGTAGCCGCCCTTGGCGAGGGACTCGACGGCCGCGGTGTTACACGGCGCCGAGGCGTGGTCGAGGGTGATCGGCAGCGAGCCCCGGCTGGTCTCGAGGGTCATCGGGGTCTTCGAACTGACGAACAGGAAGCCCTTCTTCACATACCGGTGGCTGCCGGGGAAGGGGACCGGGACGTTGGAGGCGGGCTCGGGTGCGTCGCGCTCCTTGGGCACGCCGGCGGCCAGCTCGTCCAGGTACTTGGCGGCATCGCCCTGGCGCTCGGCGGGCTGCTCCTTGATGATCTTGTCGCGGTCCTTGACGGTGTCGGCCAGCGTGTTCTTCGACTTGCCCCACTCGCAGTTGACGGTGCCGACGTAGGTCTCGGCCAGCCAGACGATGGTCGTCGCGGCGACCAGGCCGAGCACCGAGAGGATCGTCACGGTGATCGTCATGGTGCGCTTGCGCCGGGCCCGCTCCGCGTCGAGCCGTGCCTCGAGCTTGCGCTTGGCGGCCAGTCGCCGGTCCTCGTTGGTCAAAGGCTCGTTGCTGCTCACGTGGGACTGTTCTCCTGGGAGTGGTCGAAGGTCTGCTGTCATCTTGCCAGTTCCGCCGCGGTCGCGGGGACACCGGGTATCGACCGCGTCGGTCGGCAGCGGTGGATTTCTGCGAGAATGGCGGCCATGTTGATCACCGGTTTCCCCGCGGGGATGTTTGCGACGAACTGCTACCTCGTCTCCGCCGACGCGGAGCCGGGCGGGCCGGGCGGCGACTGTGTGATCATCGATCCCGGTCAGGACGCCGAGGAGCAGATCGTGGCGCTGTGCGCCGAGCACGGACTGAACCCGGTGGCCGTGTTGCTGACGCACGGGCACCTCGACCACACGTGGAACGCGGAGAAGGTCTGTCGGCGCTACGGCATCCCGTGCTACATCCATCCGGCCGACCGACCGATGCTGGCGGATCCGTCGAAGGGGATCGGGCGGGCCCTGGGCGCCATGGTCGGGGTGTTGGATTTCCACGAGCCGGACAAGGTGATCGAATTCGCCGATGGCGACGAACTCGAACTCGCCGGGCTGCGGTTCGGGGTGGACCTGGCGCCCGGGCACACCCAGGGCTCGGTGCTGCTGGGGATCGACGTGCCCGACGCGGGCGAGCCCGACGGCGAGCCGGTGCGGGTGACGTTCGCCGGGGACGTATTGTTCCAAGGGTCCATCGGGCGCACCGATCTGCCCGGCGGTGACCACCAGCAGCTGCTGGACTCGATCGCCGCGAAGCTGTTGCCGCTTCCGGACGACACCCTGATCCTCCCGGGCCACGGGCCCCAGACGACGATCGGTGCCGAGCGCGCCACCAACCCGTTCCTCGCCGGTATCGGCGGCGCGGGCGGTGCGGACGGCCCGGCGAAAGGACGTTACGGACTGTGAGCGAGTTCCAGGCACCGCGCGGGATCCCGGACTACTACCCGCCGAAGTCGGCCGACTTCGTGCGGGTGCGCAACACGCTGACCGAGTCGGCGGTGCGCGCCGGGTACGGGCACATCGAGCTCCCCGTCTTCGAGGACACCGCGCTGTTCGCGCGCGGCGTCGGCGAGTCCACCGACGTCGTCTCCAAGGAGATGTACACCTTCGCCGACCGCGGCGACCGCAGCGTCACCCTTCGCCCGGAGGGGACCGCCGGCGTCATGCGGGCGGTCCTGCAGCACGGCCTGGACCGCGGCGCGCTGCCGGTGAAGCTCTGCTATGCGGGCCCGTTCTTCCGGTATGAGAAGCCGCAGGAGGGGCGCTACCGGCAACTCCAGCAGGTCGGCGTGGAGGCGATCGGCGTCGACGATCCGGCGCTCGACGCCGAGGTCATCGCGGTGGCCGATGAGGGCTTCCGCCGACTCGGGCTGTCCGGTTACCGCCTCGAGCTGTCGTCGTTGGGCACCGCCGCGGACCGCCCCGCCTACCGCGAGCGCCTGCAGTCGTTCCTCGCCGGGCTCGACCTCGACGAGCCGACGCGGGCGCGCGCCGAGATCAACCCGCTGCGCGTCCTCGACGACAAGCGCCCCGAGGTGCGGGCGATGACCGCCGACGCGCCGCTGCTGCTCGACCACCTGTCGGCGGAGTCCGCGGAACACTTCACGGAGGTCCGGGCCCACCTGGACCGCTTGGGCGTCGCCTACGTGATCAACCCGCGACTGGTCCGCGGCCTGGACTACTACACCAAGACGACCTTCGAGTTCGTCCACGACGGCCTCGGCGCACAGTCGGGCATCGGCGGCGGCGGCCGCTACGACGGACTGATGAGCCAGCTGGGCGGCAAGCAGGACCTGTCGGGCATCGGCTTCGGCATCGGCGTCGACCGCACCGTGCTCGCGCTGGCGGCCGAGGGCGTCGCGCAGGAGGAGCCGCCGCGCTGCCGGGTGTTCGGCGTCCCCATGGGGGCCGACGCCAAGGCCGAACTCGTCGCGATCGCCGCGCAGCTGCGCGCCGTCGGGATCCCCGTGGACCTCGCCTACGGCGACCGCGGCATGAAGGGTGCGATGAAGGCGGCGGACCGCTCCGGCGCCGCCTTTGCGCTCGTGTTGGGCGAGCGCGAACTCGCCGAGGGGGGCATCGAGGTCAAGAACCTCACCAACGGCACGCAGGAGCGCGTCTCGCTCTCCACCGTCGTCGAAGAAATCCGGCTGCTGGTCGGCGAACTGCTGGAGCAAGAAGCGCGCTGACCCCCGACCAGAGGGTCGGGGGCCAGGCGGTGGTTGCGCCGCGACCTACAGGTCGTTGGTCGCGAAGGTGTCGCAGCGACGCATATCGCTGGACTGGTAGCCGGTCATGAACCAGCGGGTGCGCTGCTCGGCCGAGCCGTGGGTCCAGCCCTCCGGGTTCGAGCGGGCGCCCTGGATGGTGTCGTCGCCGATCGCCTTCGCGGTCGTGATGACCGAGGAGATCTGATCCTGGGTGATCGGCGCGAGCATCGCGTCGGGCCCCTTGTCGGCGTTGGCCGCCCAGACACCGGCCAGGCAGTCGGCCTGCAGCTCGATGCGCACGGAGCCGTTGTTGCCCATCCGGTTGCCCTTCTGCAGCACGCCGAGCAGGTTCTCCACGTGGTGCCCGTACTCGTGCGCGACGACGTACATCTGCGACAGCGGGCCGTCGTCACCGCCCATCCGCTTGAGTTCGGCGAAGAACGACGGATCGAAGTAGGCGGTCTGGTCGGCCGGGCAGTAGAAGGGGCCCATGCCCGACGACGCCGGGCCGCAGCCGGTGTTCACCGCGCGGCTGAAGATCTTGGTGCTCGGGTTGGTGTAGCCCGGCAGCAGGCGCGCCCACACCTTGTCGACGCTCTCGACGGTCGCGACGATCCGGCAGATGTCGTTCTCGTTGGCCTTCTCGATCGTGCACTGGCTGATCTGCTGCTGGATCTCGTCGTTGGCCGTGCTCTGCGGCTGGGCCGGGCCGACACCGGCACCGGGCGCCCCGGTGGAACCGAGCAGGTTGCCGGGGTTGACGCCGAGGAACAGGCAGATCAGCAGGATGATCAGCGCACTTCCGCCGCCCATCGCGATGCGGCCGCCGTCGCCGCCGGAGCCGAAGCCGCCGCCACCGTAGCCGACCCCGCCACCGCCGTAGCCGCCGCCGCCCGTGCCGCCGCTGGAGACCGTGGAGGTGTCGAGCGGGCCGCTGCCTTGGAATGTCATTGTTCTCCTGTCATCGAACGCATCGGTTTCCCAGCATATTCGGGTGAGCCCGGCGGGGCGAGGTTTCGCCCCTGGCTTCCTCGGCGCGTCGGGCGGGGACGTAGACTCGGTCGTCGAATCCGCACTCACATCTGACCCCGGGAGGGCCCCACCGTGCTGCGCACCCATCTTGCAGGCTCGCTGCGTCGCGAATCGGCCGGCGAGACCGTCACGGTCGCCGGTTGGGTGGCCCGTCGGCGCGACCACGGCGGCGTGGTGTTCATCGACTTGCGCGACACCTCGGGCCTCGTCCAGGTCGTCTTCCGTGATGAAGCGGTGGCTGCGGCGTCGCACAAGCTGCGCGCCGAGTTCTGCATCGCAGTCACCGGTGTGGTCGAGGTGCGGCCCGACGGCTCGGAGAACCCCAACCTGGCGTCGGGCGACATCGAGATCAACGCGGCGAGCCTCGAGGTCCTCAACGAGTCGGCGCCGCTGCCGTTCCAGCTCGACGAGCAGCCGGGCGAGGAGGCGCGCCTCAAGTACCGCTATCTGGATCTGCGCCGGGAGAATCCGGCCAAGGCCATCCGCCTGCGCTCGCGGGCCAACGCCGCGGCCCGCGAGGTGCTGGCCGGCCACGACTTCCTGGAGATCGAGACCCCGACGCTGACCCGTTCGACGCCCGAGGGTGCGCGCGACTTCCTGGTGCCCGCCCGCCTGCAGCCCGGCTCGTTCTACGCACTGCCGCAGAGTCCGCAGTTGTTCAAGCAGCTGCTGATGGTCGCCGGCATGGAGCGGTACTACCAGATCGCGCGCTGTTACCGCGATGAGGACTTCCGCGCGGACCGACAGCCCGAGTTCACCCAGCTCGACGTCGAGATGAGCTTCGTCGACGAAGATGACGTGATCGCCCTCGCCGAAGAGGTTTTGGTGGCCCTGTGGCAGCTCATCGGCTACGAGATCCCCACGCCGATCCCGCGCATGACCTACGCCGACGCGATGCGCCGGTACGGCAGCGACAAGCCGGACCTGCGCTTCGACCTCGAACTCGTCGAGTGCGCCGAGTATTTCAAAGACACCCCGTTCCGCGTCTTCCAGGCGCCGTACGTCGGTGCCGTCGTCATGCCCGGCGGGGCGTCGCAGCCGCGGCGCCAACTCGACGCGTGGCAGGAGTGGGCCAAGCAGCGCGGCGCCAAGGGCCTCGCCTACGTCCTCGTGCAGGAGGACGGCACTCTCGGCGGCCCGGTCGCCAAGAACCTCTCCGACGCCGAGCGCGACGGTCTCGCCGCCCACGTCGGCGCCAAGCCGGGGGACTGCGTGTTCTTCGCCGCCGGGGCCGTGAAGAGTTCGCGCGCCCTGCTCGGCGCGGCCCGCGGCGAGATCGCCGAGAAGCTGGGTTTGATCAAGGACGGCGATTGGGCCTTCACCTGGGTCGTCGACGCCCCGCTGTTCGAACCGGCCGACGAGGCGACGGCCTCGGGCGACGTCGCCGTCGGTTCCGGCGCGTGGACCGCGGTGCACCACGCGTTCACCTCGCCCAAGCCCGAGTCGCTGGACTCGCTCGAAGCCGACCCCGGCGCGGCGCTGGCCTACGCGTACGACATCGTCTGCAACGGCAACGAGATCGGCGGCGGGTCGATCCGCATCCACCGGCGCGACATCCAGGAGCGCGTCTTCGCGATCATGGGCATCGGCGAGGACGAGGCGCAGGAGAAGTTCGGCTTCCTGCTCGACGCCTTTGCCTACGGCGCCCCGCCGCACGGCGGCATCGCCTTCGGGTGGGACCGCATCACGTCGCTGCTGGCCGGCGAGCCGTCGATCCGCGAGGTCATCGCCTTCCCGAAGTCGGGCGGCGGCGTCGACCCGCTGACCGATGCTCCGGCGCCGATCACGCCGGCGCAGCGGAAGGAGTCGGGGATCGACGCGAAGCCGAAGCCGGCCGCCGAGCCGGGCACGGCTGCCCCCGCCGGCGGCAAGTGACGCTTCCCGCTTTCTTGGGTACGTTGGAACCATCATGACCGCCATCGCCACGAGTGAGATCGAGGGTGCGCTGAGCACGGCAGAGTCCGTGTTGTCGGCGCGGGCCGGGGCCGCGGTATCGCTCACCGACCCGGAGGATCTGGGCGGCAGCGGGCGCAGCGTCGTCGCCCGTGCGCGGGTGTCGAACAACCCGGTGTCCACACACCGCACCCTGGTCATCAAATCGCTCGGCGCCGACGACCATCCGGAGTCCTTCCACCGCGAGGTGACCGCCTACCAGTACGCGACCGCGCTGCCCAGCGAGAGTCGGCCTGGACCGCAGCTCATCGCCCACGACCCGGTGCGCCGGGTCATTGTGCTGTCCGACCTCGGCACCGGCCGGGCGATGACGGATCTGCTGGCCGGCACCGACCTCGAGGAGGTGTCGCGCGCGGTCAGCGCGTGGGGCCAGGCGCTGGGCCGCATGCATGCTGCGACCGTCGGCGGCGAGGAAGACTTCAACGCACTGCTGCGCCGTTCCAGCGCGGTCGACGGCGTGCCGACCGGCTGGGCGCGCCGGGTGGCGGCCGAACTGCCGGCGATCGCCGAATCGTTGCGGGTCCCGGTGCCCGATTCGGTGGCCGACCGGCTCGCCGCGGCGGTTCGCCTGTTCGCCGAGGGTGACTTCCGCGCCTTCAGCCCGTCCGATGTCGGACCGGAGAACATCCTGATCAACGCCGACGGCGTCCGGTTCATGGACTACGAGTGGGGCGGATTCCGCGACGCGACGCTGGACGTCGCCTACGGCCTGGTGACCTTCCCCGAACACCTCGGCTCGCGGTCGCCCGCGGTGCGCGCCGAACTGGAGACCGCACTGGTCGACGCGTGGCGGTCGGAGGCGCAGGGCATGTGGCCCGCGCTCGGCGACGAGCACGCGGTGTACGACGTGCTCGCCTCGGCCCGGCTGCTCTGGGTGTGGCTGTCGACCGTGGTCTTCGTCGGCGCCTCGGGCGACGGCCCCACCGACGCCGCCGAAGAGGCGATGCTCGTGCACGACTGGGCGATCACCACGACCGATCCCGCCGTCGCCTGTGACCGGTGGTTGGAGTTGGCCGACGGCGCGACCCGGCGGTCCGCGGCGAACCCGTCCCTGGGCGAGCTGGCCGCCTTCGCCACCGACTTCGCGGCCGCGCTGCGCCGGGACTGGCTGTCCTAGGCGACGCGCGGAGTGGACAGCCTCTTCGACACCGACCCCGACGGAACCGCTGCGCCGTCGGCCCCGCCGCCGTCGGCGCCCCTCGCGGTGCGGATGCGCCCGCAATCCCTCGACGACCTGGTGGGCCAGGAGCACCTGCTGCGGCCGGGTTCGCCGCTGCACCGCCTGATCGAGGGCTCCGGCGCCGCGTCGGTGCTGCTGTACGGCCCGCCCGGCACCGGCAAGACCACCATGGCGTCGCTGATCTCGCGCGCCACGGGTGGGCGCTTCGAGGCCCTGTCCGCACTGTCGGCGGGGGTCAAGGAGGTGCGCGCCGTCATCGACCTCGCGCGGCGGCGCCTGGTCGCCGGCGAACAGACCGTCCTGTTCATCGACGAGGTCCACCGCTTCTCCAAGAACCAGCAGGACGCGTTGCTCGACGCCGTGGAGAACCGCATCGTCCTGCTGGTCGCCGCGACCACCGAGAACCCGTCGTTCTCTGTCGTCGCACCGCTGCTGTCGCGATCGTTGGTCCTGGCCCTGCAGCCGTTGTCCG
This sequence comes from Gordonia sp. (in: high G+C Gram-positive bacteria), assembly GCF_047602025.1. Taxonomy (GTDB): domain Bacteria; phylum Actinomycetota; class Actinomycetes; order Mycobacteriales; family Mycobacteriaceae; genus Gordonia. Next base: position 1,436,203 of record NZ_JASGII010000001.1, read on the forward strand.
ACGAGGAGATCGGCACGGTGCTCGACCGCGCCGTTGCGGCGGAGGCGGGTCTGGCGGGCACCGTCCGGCTCGACGGGGAGGCCCGCGCCCACCTGATCTCGGTGGCGGGGGGCGATGCGCGGCGCGCGCTGACGGCGTTGGAAGCCGCTGCCGCCGGCGCCGGCGAGCGCGGCGGTGAGCTGACCGTCGCCGACGTGGAGGCGGCGATCGACCAGGCCGCCGTGCGCTACGACCGCAACGGTGACCAGCACTACGACGTGATCAGCGCCTTCATCAAATCGATCCGCGGATCCGACGTCGATGCGGCCCTGCACTACCTGGCGCGCATGATCACGGCGGGGGAGGATCCTCGCTTCATCGCGCGCCGCCTGATGATCCACGCCAGCGAGGACATCGGCATGGCCGACCCGACCGCTCTGACGGCGGCGGTGAACGCCGCCCAGGTGGTGGCGCTGGTCGGCATGCCGGAGGCGAAACTGGCGCTGGCCCAGGCGACGATCCATCTGGCGACGGCGCCCAAGTCCGACGGCGTTGTGTCGTCGATCGGTGCGGCGATGGCCGATATCGCCGCCGGAAAGATCGGTTCGGTGCCGCCGCACCTGCGCGACGGCCACTATGCGGGGGCGAAAGACCTGGGCAGTGCCGTCGGCTATGCCTACCCGCATAACGATCCCGACGGCGTCGTCGCGCAGCAGTACCCGCCGGACGAGCTCGTCGGCGTCGACTACTACGCGCCGACCGAGCGCGGCGCCGAGCGCGAGTTGGCCGCACGGTTGCCGCGGCTGCGGGCGATCATCCGCCGCCTGCGCCCCTGATCGTCGCCGGTAGACTCAGTTCCTCGGTGCCCACCGCACCGCCGCCCCCACCGACGAAGGACAGCCGCCCAGTGCAGACGCACGAGATCCGCAAGCGATTCCTGGAGCACTTCATCCGTGCCGGTCACACCGAGGTCCCGAGTGCGCCGCTGGTCCTCGACGATCCGAACCTGATGTTCGTCAACGCGGGCATGGTGCCGTTCAAGCCGTACTTCCTCGGCGAGCAGACGCCGCCCTTCGCGCGGGCGACCAGCGTGCAGAAGTGCGTCCGGACCCTCGACATCGAAGAGGTCGGGATCACCACCCGGCACAACACGTTCTTCCAGATGGCCGGCAACTTCTCCTTCGGCGACTACTTCAAGCGCGAGGCCATCGCGTTCGCCTGGACCCTGCTGACCAGCCCGGTGGCCGACGGCGGCTACGGCATCGACCCGACGCGCCTGTGGCCGACGGTCTATCTCGACGATGACGAGGCCGAGCAGATCTGGCGCGAGGAGATCGGTGTGCCCGCCGAGCGGATCCAGCGCCGCGGCATGAAGGACAACTATTGGTCGATGGGCGTTCCCGGCCCGTGTGGGCCGTGCTCGGAGATCTTCTACGACCGCGGCCCGGACTACGGGCAGGAGGGCGGCCCAGAAGTCGACGAGGACCGCTACATCGAAATCTGGAACCTCGTCTTCATGCAGAACGAGCGCGGCGCGGGCGGCGCCAAGGAGGACTACGAGATCCTCGGCCCGCTGCCCAAGCGCAACATCGACACCGGCATGGGCATCGAGCGCGTCGCCTGCATCCTGCAGGGCGTCGACAACGTCTACGAGACCGACCTGCTCAAACCGATCATCGACCGCGCGGTCGAGTTGACCGGCCAGGCCTACGGCGCCGACGCGGCCGCCGACGTCAAGTTCCGCGTCATCGCCGACCATGCCCGCACCGGAGCCATGCTCATCGGCGACGGCGTGCTGCCGTCGAACGAGGGCCGCGGCTATATCCTGCGCCGCCTGCTGCGCCGCATCGTGTACTCGGTGCGCATCCTCGGCGCCACCGGGCCGACGATGGCCGACTTCATCGGCACGGCGATCGACGTCATGGCGCCGTCGTACCCGGAGTTGGGCGGCGAGCGCGAGCGCATCCTGACGGTCGCAGTCGGGGAGGAGACCGCGTTCACCCGCACCCTCGAATCCGGTTCGGCCCTGTTCACCGAGGCCGTCGAGGAGACGAAGGCAGCGGGCAGTTCGCAGATCGCCGGCACCGCCGCCTTCACCCTGCACGACACCTACGGGTTCCCGATCGACCTGACGCTGGAGATGGCCGACGCCGCCGGGCTGACCGTCGACCGGGACGGTTTCGCCGAGCTGATGGGGGAGCAGCGCCGGCGCGCCAAGGAGGACTCCAACGCCAACAAGAGTGGGCACGCCGACCTGTCGGTCTACCGCGAGTTCATCGACGCCCACCCCACCGAGTTCGTCGGCTTCGACGAGCTGGTCACCGACGCCCGCGTGCTGGCGGTGTTCGGCGATGGCCGGCGCATCGGCCGGGCGGGGCCGGGCAGCGAGGTCGACATCATCCTCGACCGCACGCCGCTCTACGCCGAGGGCGGCGGCCAATTGGCCGACATCGGCACGATCACGACCAGCGAGGGCGTGCGCGTCACCGTGACCGACGTGCAGAAGGTCGGCAAGTCGGTGTGGCTGCACCGTGGCCGCGTCGAGGCCGGTGAGATCGCGGAGGGCGACGACGTCCTCGCCGCCGTGGACGCCGCATGGCGGCACGGCGCCACCCAGGGGCACTCGGGCACCCACATGGTGCACGCCGCCCTGCGCGAGGTCCTCGGTCCGACCGCGACCCAGGCGGGATCGCTCAACAAACCCGGCTACCTGCGGTTCGACTTCCACGCGGCCGGCCCGCTCACCGACGACCAGCGCACCCAGATCGAGGAGATCTCGAATAGCGCGGTCGAGGCGAACTACCCGGTGAACACCTTCGAGACCGGTTTCGAGGAGGCCAAGGCCATGGGTGCCATGGCGCTGTTCGGCGAGAACTACGGCGACGTGGTGCGCGTCGTCGAGATCGGCGGCCCCTTCTCGATGGAGCTGTGCGGCGGCACGCACGTCGGGTCGTCGGCGCAGATCGGTCCGATCACGCTTATCGGCGAATCGTCGGTGGGATCGGGGATCCGCCGCGTCGAGGCGTACGTCGGCATGGACTCGTTCCGCCACCTGTCGACCGAGCGGGCGCTACTCGCCGGGGTCGCCTCGTCGCTCAAGGTGCCCAGCGCCGAGGTGCCGGGTCGCGTCGAACAACTCGTCACGCGCCTCAAAGACGCCGAGCGCGAGGTCGCCCGGCTGCGCGCCGAACAGGCGCGGGCCGCGACGGCCAACCTGGTGGACTCCGCGACACGCGTCGGGGACGTCGACATCATCGGCGGGCGGGTCGCCGACGGACTCGGCGGGGGCGAGCTGCGCGAGTTGGCCATGGACCTGCGCGGCCGAGCCAAGTCGGACAAGGCGGTCGTCGTCCTGTTCTCGCCGGACGACGGCAAGGTCCCCTTCGTCGTCGCCACCACCGCGGCGGCCCGCGACGGCGGTCTGGCGGCCGGCGCCATCGTCAAGGAGATCTCCCCGCTCGTCGGCGGGCGCGGCGGCGGCAAGCCGGACCTCGCCCAGGGATCGGGCAGCGACGCCGCCGGGATCGACGCCGCGATGGCACGGCTGGCCGACGTCGTTCGGGACGGGTCCTAGTGCTGGAGCCGCGCGGTCGGCGATTGGCGGTGGACGTCGGCACCGTGCGGATCGGTGTCGCGGTGTGCGACCCGGACGGGATTCTGGCCACCCCGGTGGAGACGGTGCCCCGCGGACGTGACGGCCGCTCCGACGCCGCCCAGGATGCGGCCGCGGTGAAACGGTTGGCAGAACTGGTCGCCGAGTATGAGGCGGTCGAGGTCATCGTTGGCCTGCCGCGCGATCTGCGCGGCGCCGAGGCGCAGGCCGCGCACGCGGTACGCGCCTTCGCCGACTTGCTCGCGACGGCGATCGCGCCAGTGCCGATCACCTTCGTCGACGAGCGGATGACGACGGTGACCGCGGGCCGGGCGCTGCGCGAAGCGGGCCGCGACTCGCGCCGCGCGCGGGGAGTCATAGATCAAGCCGCTGCGGTCGCTATTCTGCAAGGATGGTTGGATGGCGTTCGGTAGCCGCGGCGCCGCCCGGCGGGCAACGGTAATGCCCGGCACCGGCCAGCCGATACAGTCGGAGAACCCGAAGGATCCGACGACACGACGAAGGGAAGAGGCGCGTGAGCGATGACATGGGGGCCACCGGCTCCGATGACAAGAATGACCAGCCTGCGCCCTCCACGCGACATCGCACCCGGCGCGGTCAGTCGACCGGCCAGTCCGGCGCACCCGCGTGGATGACGGGCGAGATTCCGGCCGTCGGCGACGATGACGCGTCCGCCGAGGCCGAGAAGCCGAACGTGACGCCCAACGTCGTCAAGCGCGTGGAGCGACCGGCGGCGAAGGCCGCCGAGCCGGTCGAGGCGCCCGAGCCCGTCGTCGACGAGACGCCCGATCCCGAGCCCGAACCGGCACCTGCGGCCCCGGTCGTGTCGGACGAGGCGGCGAAGCAGGCCGAGGCCGATGCCGCAGCGGCCGTCGCCGCGCTGGCCTCCGACGAGCCGGTCGACGAGCCCGCGGCTCCCGCCACCCCCGCCTGGCACGCCGACCACGACGACGCCGAGGAAGCCGAGAAGCAGGCCAAGAAAGACGACGCCGACGCCAAGAAGGCCGACAAGGAAGACAAGAAGGCTGCGAAGAAGGCGGCCAAGGCCGAGAAGAAGGCCGCTGCCGCCGACGCCGACGAGATGCCCGGCCGTGGCCGCGGCAAGAAGCTCGTGCTCGTCGCCGCGGCGCTCGTCGCCGTCCTGGTGGTCGGCTACGGCGGTCTGAAGGTCGCGAACCGTCAGGGCTGGCTCCCGGCCAGCGTCAGCAACCTGATGAAGAACAAGAAGGACTACTCGGACACGACCGGCTCGGAGGACGTGCTGGTCACGATCCCGGCCAACTCGTCGCTGACGAACATGGGTGCCATCCTCGAGGAAGCGGGCGTCGTGGGTTCGACCCACGCCTTCATCCTGGCGTCGGATGGCACCGCGCTGTCCGCGGGCGTGTACAAGCTGCGCAAGGGCATCTCCGCCAAGACCGCAGTGAAGATGATGAGCGGCACCGAGCACCGCGTCGGCCGCCTGGTCGTCCCCGAGGGCGTCCAGTTGGAGAACAAGAAGGGCGTGGACCGCAAGACCACCCCGGGCGTGTTCGACCTCATCGCCGATGCCACCTCGGTCGAGCTCAACGGCAAGAAGGTCGGCGTGACCACCGAGCAGCTGGAGCAGGCCGCCAAGACCGCGTCGGCCGATGAGCTGGGCATCCCGTCCTGGGCGCGCGACGCCGTCGCGAAGCTGCCCGGCGACTACCGGCGGATCGAGGGGCTGATCGCCCCGGGTACCTGGGAGGCCGTGAACCCGGAGGCGTCGGCGCAGGAGATCTTGAACCAACTGATCTCCGACAGCGCCCGACGCTACGAGTCCTGGGGCCTCACCAAGGCCGGCAACAAGACGAAGCTGAGCCTCTACGAGGTCCTCATCGCGGCGTCGATCAACGAGCGCGAGGTGCGCCACCCCGAAGACCTGCCGAAGGTCGCGCGGGTGATCCTGAACCGCCTGGCGAAGGACCAGCGCCTCGAGATGGACTCGACCACCAACTACACGGCGGCCGAGACCAACATCGACGTGCACGGCGAGAACTACAAGGCCGACACGAAGTGGAACACCTACAAGATCTTCGGCCTGCCGCCGACGCCGATCGCCACGGTCGGCGAGGGCGCCCTCAAGGCGATGCTCGACCCGCCGCCGGGGAACTGGCTCTACTTCCTGACCGTCGACAAGGACGGCAAGACCCTGTTCTCGGAGAACTTCGACGAGCACGTGCGCAAGCGCCAGATCGCGTGCGAGAACAAGTTCCTCAAGACCGGTTGCTGATCCGAGTCCGGTGAGCCGCAAAGCCGCCGTCCTCGGGTATCCGATCGAGCACTCGCGCTCGCCGGATCTGCACCGCGCTGCCTACCGGGCCCTCGGGCTCGAGGGCTGGACCTACGAGCGGATCGAATGTCGGGCCGGTGAGCTGGCCGGCATTGTCGACGGGCTCGACGACGCGTACGTCGGGCTGTCGGTGACCATGCCGGGCAAACCCGAGGCACTGGCGTACGCCACGACCGTGACGCCGCGGGCGCAGTTGGTCGAATCGGCGAACACGCTGGTGCGCGGCGCGGACGGATGGACCGCCGACTGCACCGACATCGACGGCGTCACCGGCGCGCTGGAAACCGTCGGCGCCGACTTCACCGGCGGCGGCAGCGCAGTCCTGCTCGGCGCCGGCGGCACGGCGCGGCCCGCGCTCGCGGCGCTCGCCGCGGCCGGTGCCGACGGGGTGGTCGTTGTCGTCCGCGACGCCGCCCGCGCCCGCGCGGCACTGGAACTCGCCGAGGCCCTGGGACTGTCGGCGCGCACGGCGGGATTCGACGCCCCGGACCTGGACCGGACGATTGCGGACGCGGCAGTGCTCGTCTCGACGGTTCCCGCCGAGGCGGCGGCCGGACTGGTCGACGCGGTTGCGACGCCGATCCGCCTCGTCGATGCCATCTACGCGCCCTGGCCCACCCCGCTCGCCGCCCGCGTGACCGCCCTCGGGGGCCAGGTGGCGGGCGGCCTCGTGATGCTGCTCAACCAGGCCTACCGACAGGTTGAGCTGTTCACCGGACAACCCGCGCCGAAGGCGGCGATGGCTGCCGCTCTGGCGTAGGCGCGTCCACAGTTCGGCCGCGTCCACAGAGGCGACGGCCGACGGCGCGGTCGTCGGCGTCGGCCGTACCGACGCGGGCGATCGTTGGCGGATGGGATTGATCGTCGCGTCGTGGCTGCTCGCCGTCGGTGATCGCGACCGTCGGACCGGGCGGTTGCCGAACGCGCTGCTGTTGCCCGGTGTCGTCGGCGTACTGGCGTCGGGCACCCCTGACGCACTCGCGGCGGCGTTCGTCGCCACCGCCCCGTACCTGCTGGCGCATGCACTCGGCGCCGTCGGCGGGGGAGATGTGAAGCTCGCGCTGATCGTAGGGGCCCTCGTCGGCACTCCCGCCGGAGCCCTCGCCGCGGTGCTCGTGGCGCAAGCGGTGGCGCTGGTCGGATTCCGCCGCGCGGGGCCCCGACGACGGCCCCACGGGCCCGCGCTGACCGGTGTGGCGGCCGTCCTGGTACTCGGCGGCTGACCGGATTCGGAGCCCGGCGGTGCGCATGGAACAATTGGGAACCGTGTTGCGCTGGATCACCGCTGGAGAATCGCACGGGCGCGCCTTGGTGGCGCTCGTGGAGGGAATGGTGGCCGGGGTCGAGGTGACCTCGGGCCACATCGCCGAACAGCTGGCCCGCCGCCGCCTGGGATACGGCCGCGGTGCGCGCATGAAGTTCGAGGCCGACGAGGTGACCCTCCTCGCCGGCTTCCGGCACGGGGTGACCCTCGGCAGCCCGATCGCCATCGAGATCGGCAACACCGAATGGCCGAAGTGGAAGCAGGTCATGGCGCCGGACCCGGTCGACGCCGCCGAACTGGAGTCGAGCGCGCGCAACGCCCCGCTGACCCGCCCGCGCCCCGGCCACGCCGACTACTCAGGCATGTTGAAGTACGGCTTCGACGACGCCCGGCCGGTGCTCGAGCGCGCGAGCGCCCGGGAGACGGCCGCACGCGTCGCCGCGGGCACCGTCGCCCGCGAGTTCCTGCGCCAGGTCGCGGGCATCGAGATCGTGTCGCACGTGGTCTCCATCGGCGCCAGCGAGCCCTACGACGGTCCGACACCGGGTTCCGGCGACCTCGCCGCCATCGACGACAGCCCGGTCCGGGCGTTCGGCGCCGACGCCGAGGCGTCGATGATCGCCGAGATCGAAGCGGCGAAGAAGGACGGCGACACCCTCGGCGGCGTCGTCGAAGTCGTCGCCACCGGCCTGCCGATCGGTCTCGGGTCGCACATCAGCGGCGAGACCCGGCTCGATGCGCGGCTCGCCGCCGCCCTGATGGGCATCCAGGCGATCAAGGGCGTCGAGGTGGGCGACGGATTCGAGACCGCCCGGCGCCGCGGCAGCCTGGCCCACGACGAGATCCTGCCCGGCCCCGACGGGGTCGAGCGTTCCACCAATCGGGCCGGCGGCCTCGAGGGTGGCATGACCAACGGCCAGGACCTGCGGGTCCGAGCCGCGATGAAGCCGATCTCGACCGTGCCGCGGGCCCTCGCCACCATCGACATGAGCACGGGCGAGACCGCCAGCGCCATCCACCAGCGCTCCGACGTGTGCGCGGTGCCCGCGGCCGGCGTCGTCGCCGAGGCGATGGTCGCGCTGGTCGTCGCCCAGGCCCTGCTGGAGAAGTTCGGCGGCGACTCGCTCGTCGAGACCAAGGCCAACCTGGACGCCTACCTGGAGCGGATCGCCGGGCGCCCGCCGCGGCCATGACGCGACCGGTCGTCGTGCTCACCGGGTTCATGGGATCCGGGAAGTCCACCGTGGGGCCCGCCCTTGCCGATGCACTGGGAGTCGCGTTCCTCGACACCGACGCCGAACTGGAGCGGCGCACCGGCCGCAGCATCGCCGACGTCTTCGGCGCCCAGGGCGAGGCGGCCTTCCGTGCACTCGAACGGGAAACCGTGCTGGACGTCCTGTCCGGCCACGACGGGGTCGTGGCGCTCGGCGGTGGGTCGGTGACCGTGCCCGACATCCGCGACGCGCTCGCCGACCACCGGGTCGTGCACCTGCGCATCACCCCCCAGTCCGGCTACGCCCGCGTCGAGGGGTCGGACCGCCCGCTGCTCGCGGGCGCCGATCCGGCGGGCACCTACGCGAGCCTGCTCGCCGAGCGCGCGGCACTCTACGACGACGTCTCCGCGTTCACCGTCGACGCCGACCAGGACGTCGACACCGTGGTCGCCGCGATCCTGGCGAAGCTTCCCGCGGCCACCGACCGAAAGGGTCCCCAGCAATGACCGAGCCCATCCGCATCGGCGTGAACGCCGCCCACCCGTACGAGGTCATCATCGGGCGGGGCCTCCTCGACGAGGTGGCGCTCGCCGCGCAGGGAGCCGATTCGGTCGCCATCCTCTACCAGCCGCCGCTGCAGGAGACCGCGGAGGCGATCCGCACGTACCTCGCGGAGCAGGGCTTCGACGCCCACCGCGTCGAGATCCCGGATGCCGAGGCCGGCAAGGAGCTGCAGGTTGCCGCTTTCTGCTGGGACGTGTGCGGCCGCATCGGCCTCAAGCGCAACGACAAGATCATCAGTCTCGGCGGTGGTGCCGCCACCGACCTGGCCGGGTTCGTCGCGGCGACCTGGATGCGGGGAATCGGCGTCATCCACATCCCGACGACGCTGCTGGCCATGGTCGACGCCGCGGTCGGCGGCAAGACCGGGATCAACACCGACGCCGGCAAGAACCTCGTCGGTTCCTTCCACGAACCCGATGCCGTCATCATCGACATCGCGACCCTGGAGACGGTGCCGCGCAACGAGGTGATCGCGGGCATGGCCGAGGTGGTCAAGACGGGCTTCATCGCCGATCCGGAGATCCTCGATCTCATCGAGGCGAACCCGGCGGGCGCGCTCGACACGAGTGGCGAGCTGCTGCCCGAGCTGATCCGGCGGTCGGTGCAGGTCAAGGCCGACGTCGTGTCCGCCGACCTCAAGGAATCGTCGCTGCGCGAGATCCTCAACTACGGCCACACGCTGGGCCACGCCATCGAGCGCCGCGAGCGCTACCAGTGGCGCCACGGCGCGGCCGTATCGGTCGGGCTGGTTTTCGCGGCCGAGCTGGCGCGCCTGGCGGGACGTCTCGACGACGAGACGGCCGATCGCCACCGCACGATCCTCGAGCTGCTGGGGTTGCCGACGTCCTACGACGCCGATGCCTTGCCCGATCTCCTGCAGGGCATGGCGGGCGACAAGAAGAACCGATCGGGAGTGCTGCGGTTCGTGGTGCTGGACGGTCTGGCCGAGCCCGGGCGCCTGGAAGGGCCGGACCCGTCGCTGATCGCCGCCGCCTACTCGGCGGTGGCAGCGGAGTAGTCCGCGTCCTCGACGGCCTCGTCGACGGTCTCTGCCTCGTCATCGGCCCACGAATCGGCGCGCTTGTCCTCGCGGCGGATCAACCAGCGGCCGACGCTGACGCCGACGAAGGCCGGGACGTAGACCAGCAGGGTGAGGAACGAGATGCCCGCGGTGAGCGCGACGAACAACGGTCGCGGACCCATCTGCGGCAGGATCGTGTTGCCGACGATGTAACCGATGACCACGGCGATGGCCGCCGCCAGGAAACCGGCCTTGAGCCACACCATGGTGAGGTCGGCGTAGTCGTCGGGATCGGGGTTGGCGCGGGCGTCCCGAATACCGTCGAGTCCGCCCCAGAGGAGCGCGAGGAGCACGATCAGCGCGACCGCGAGCACCTTCCAGAGCGAGCCGGTCGTCGCCGACGCCTTCATGAAGACACCGACCAGAACCCAGGCGGTCGTCACGATCGCACCCATGGACAGGCCGCGCAGTAGCCACGAAATCATGGACCCAGGTTAGCGGGCCGTCGAAGTGAAGCCAATCACAGGGTTGCGCTAGCGTGGCGGGCATGCCCGCGCCGTCCGCCGACCGCTCTGCTGCGGCCGCCCGCCGCGACCGCCTGCGTGCCGCATTGGGCGCCGCCCACCCGGGTGTCGACGCGCTGCTGGTCACCGATCTCGTCAATGTCCGCTACCTCAGCGGCTTCACCGGTTCCAACGGCGCGCTGCTGGTCTGGGCGGACGCGGCGCGCGGCGATCGGATCAGCACCGACGGGCGGTACACCGTGCAGGTGGGGGAGCAGGCCGGCGACCTGCCCCTGGTCCTCGCGCGCGATGTCGCCGGGGGGCTGCTGGCGGCCGCCACGGAAGCGGGCGGCAAGCGCATCGGGTTCGAGGCCGACGCCATGAGTGTGGGCGAGTTCGACCGTCTCGCCGCTGTCGGCGGGACGGAGCTCGTCCGGACGTCGGGCATGGTGGAGGCGTTGCGCGAGGTCAAGGACCACGGCGAGGTGGACGCCATCGCATCGGCCTGCGCCGTCGCCGATCGCGGGCTCGCGACGATCCTCGCCGACGGCGTCATCGCACCGGGCCGCACCGAGCGCGACGTGGCGCGCACCCTCGAATGGGCGATGTACGCCGCGGGCGCCGCAGCCATCGCCTTCGAAACGATCGTGGCCACCGGGCCCAACTCGGCGGTCCCGCACCACCGCCCGACCGACGCGGTGCTGCGCCGCGGCGACCTGGTCAAGATCGACTTCGGCGCCGTGGTCGACGGCTACCACTCGGACATGACCCGCACCTTCGTCCTCGGCGCCGCGCAGGATTGGCAGCGCGAGATCTACGACGTCGTGGCCGATGCCGCGCAGGCCGGTCGGGACGCCGCCCGCGCGGGAGCCCGGGCGAGCGACGTCGACGGGGCGGCCCGCCGCGTCATCGCCGCCGCCGGATACGGCGACAACTTCGTCCACGGACTCGGCCACGGCGTCGGCCTGCAGATCCATGAAGCCCCGTCGGTGGGTGCGACGGCGGCGGGTACACTGCTTGACGGCGCAGTGGTCACGGTGGAACCCGGGGTCTACCTGCCCGGACGCGGCGGAGTCCGCATCGAGGACACGGTGGTCGTGTCCGACGGGCCCTGCCGGATACTCACTGCGACCGACCGGACTTTCACCGTCCTGGACTGACCGGCAGCCGCCGGCGGGCCGACGGGTATTCGACGAACCGACTGCGATACACGCATGACAGAAAGGCACGCCCATGGCGACGACCGCGGATTTCAAGAACGGCCTCGTGCTGAAGATTGACAACCAGCTCTGGCAGATCTTGGAGTTCCAGCACGTCAAGCCCGGCAAGGGCCCGGCCTTCGTGCGCACCAAGCTCAAGAACATCCTCTCCGGCAAGATCGTCGACAAGACCTTCAACGCCGGAGTGAAGGTCGAGACCGCCACCGTCGACCGCCGCGACATGACCTACCTCTACAACGACGGCTCCGACTTCGTGTTCATGGACGCCACCGATTACGAGCAGTTCTCGATTCCGCCGGCCACCGTCGGCGACGGCTCCCGCTTCCTGCTCGAGAACATGACCGTCCAGGTCTCCCTCAACGAGGGCGTCCCGCTGTTCATCGAGCTGCCCGTGACCGTCGAGATGGAGGTCACCCACACCGACCCCGGCGTCCAGGGCGACCGTTCGACCGGCGGCACCAAGCCCGCGACCATGGAGAGTGGCGCGGAGATCCAGGTCCCGCTGTTCATCAACACCGGCGACAAGCTGAAGGTCGACTCGCGCGACGGCAGCTACCTCGGCCGCGTCAACTCCTGACCGCCGCACCGTGAAGCACTCGGGCACCCGCCACAAGGCGCGCAACCGCGCCGTCGACCTCCTCTTCGAGGCGGAGGCCAAGGGAGTGTCGCCGCTGGTTCTGATCGACCAGCGACGCGAGCTCTACACCGTCGACGACAGTGTCGGCACCGTCCACGACTACACCGCGACGAGCGTCGCCGGCGTCGTCGCCGACAGCGCGCAGATCGACGCCGTCATCTCCTCGCACCTGGACAAGTGGCAGCTCGACCGCCTGCCGGCCGTCGACCGCGCGATTCTGCGCCTGGCCACCTGGGAGCTGTTCAACGCCGACGACGTCGACCCGTGGGTGATCGTCGACGAGGCGGTCCAGCTGGCCAAGGAACTGTCCACCGACGACTCGCCGGCCTTCGTCAACGCGGTGCTGGCGAAGATCGCGGAACTGGCTCCGCAGGTGCGTGCCGCCGCCGCGGCGGAGACCGACGACGCGAAGCCGCAGTAGCGTCGGACGCGCCGACCCTCGCGTGCGCCGGGCACGACGGCAGCGTGTAGCCTCGTAGGCGATAGACATCCTTTAACGATCCGTCCGGTGAGGCGGAGAAGGAGGTCGACCTTGACCAGTGCTGCCCGCAGGGTCTTGCTCGACGGTGCCGACGTATCGCGGACCATTGCCCGCATCGCGCACCAGATCATCGAGAAAACCGCTCTCGACGACGGCGGCGACCACCGCGTCGTCCTCCTGGGCATCCCCAGCCGCGGACCGATCCTGGCGCAGCGCTTCGCCGAGAAGATCGCCGAATTCTCCGGCGTCGAGGTGCCGACCGGCTTCCTCGACATCACCCTGTACCGCGACGACCTGCGCGCCCAGCCGCATCGGCCGCTGGAACGCACGGCCGTGCCCGCCGGCGGCATCGACAACGCCCACGTGATCCTCGTCGACGACGTCCTCTTCTCCGGCCGCACCGTGCGCGCCGCGCTCGACGCGCTGCGCGACCTCGGCCGCCCGGCCACCGTCCAGCTGGCCGTCCTGGTGGACCGGGGTCACCGGGAACTCCCGATTCGCGCCGACTACGTCGGGAAGAACCTCCCGACCGCGCGCGACGAGGACGTCGCCGTGCACTTCACCGAGCAGGACGGGGTCGACGAGGTGGTCCTCGACGGCGGTCGCGGCGAGGGGAGTGCCTGAGATGCGCCACCTCCTGTCCACCGCCGACCTGAGCCGCGACGACGCCGAGGGCATCCTCGACGATGCCGACGCCTTCGCCGAAGCACTCCTCGGCCGGGAGATCCGCAAACTGCCCACCCTGCGCGGACGCACCGTGATGACCGTCTTCTACGAGAACTCCACGCGCACCCGCGTCTCCTTCGAGGTCGCGGGCAAGTGGATGAGCGCCGACGTCATCAATGTCAGTGCGACCGGATCGTCCGCCGGCAAGGGCGAATCCCTGCGCGACACCGCCAAGACCCTGCACGCCGCCGGTGCCGATGCGCTCATCGTCCGCCACCCGGCCTCCGGAGCGGCCCATCAGATCGCCGAGTGGACCGCCGGTGTCGACGCCGCTGGCGCGGTGACCGGGCCCGCCGTCATCAATGCCGGCGACGGCACCCACGAACACCCCACCCAGGCCCTGCTCGACGCGCTCACGCTGCGCCAGCGGCTGGGGAGCATCGATGGCCGCCGCGTCGTAATCGTCGGCGACATCGTGCACTCGCGGGTGGCCCGCTCCAACGCGCACCTGCTGTCGACGCTCGGCGCCGAAGTCGTCCTGGTCGCCCCGCCGACGCTGTTGCCGACCGGCGTCGAGACGTGGCCCGTCACCGTCGCCCACGACCTCGACGCCCAACTGCCCGCCGCCGACGCGGTCATGATGTTGCGCGTCCAGGCCGAACGGATGAACGGCGGGTTCTTCCCGAGCCCCCGCGAGTACGCGGTGCGATACGGCCTCGGCGACACCCGCCTGGCGATGCTGCGCGACGACGCCGTCGTGCTGCACCCGGGACCGATGCTGCGCGGCATGGAGATCGGGTACTCGGTCGCCGACGCGCCGCAGGCGACCGTTCTCGAACAGGTGCGCAACGGCGTCCACGTGCGCATGGCCGTCCTGCTGCGCCTGCTCGTCGGCACTGATTCAGCACAAGGAGACCAGGTGGAGGACCGATGAGCGTGCTGCTGCGCGGTGTGCGCCCCTACGGCGGCGACGAAGTCGACATCGCCGTCGCCGATGGCACGATCACCGAGATCGGCGTCGGCCTGAAGGCGGCCAAGGGCGCCGAGGTCGTCGACGGCGGGGGAGCGATCGTGCTGCCCGGCTTCGTGGACTTGCACACCCACTTGCGCGAACCCGGCCGCGAGGACACCGAGACGATTGCCACCGGCTCGGCGGCGGCCGCGCGCGGCGGATACACCGCCGTGTTCGCGATGGCCAACACCGATCCCGTCGCCGACAACGCCACCATCACCGACAACGTCTACCGCACCGGACGGGAAATCGGCCTGGTCGACGTCCACCCCGTCGGCGCCGTCACCGTCGGTCTCGAGGGCAAACAGCTCGCCGAGATGGGCATGATGGCCGCCGGCGTCGGCAAGGTGAAAATGTTCAGCGACGACGGCAAGTGTGTCGACGACCCGCTGGTCATGCGCCGCGCGCTGGAGTACGCGACCGGGCTCGGCGTCCTGATCGCCCAGCACTCCGAAGAACCGCGCCTGACCGTCGGCGCCGTCGCCCACGAGGGCCCGACCGCCGCCCGCCTCGGCCTGGCCGGCTGGCCGCGCGCCGCCGAGGAGTCCATCGTCGCGCGCGACGCCCTCCTCGCCCGCGACGCCGGGGCCCGCATCCACGTCTGCCACGCCTCGACCGCGGGCACCGTCGAACTGGTGAAGTGGGCGCGCGGCCAGGGGATCGCCATCACCGCCGAGGTCACACCGCACCACCTGCTCCTCACCGACGAGCGGCTGGAGGGCTACGACGGCCTCAACCGGGTCAACCCGCCGCTGCGCGAGAAGAGCGACACCGAGGCGCTGCGCACCGCGCTCGCCGAGGGGATCATCGACTGTGTCGCCACCGACCACGCGCCGCACGCCATGCAGGACAAGTGCTGCGAGTTCGCCCACGCCCGTCCCGGGATGCTCGGCCTCGAGACCGCGCTGCCCATCGTCGTCGAGACCCTGGTGCAGCCGGGTCTGCTCGACTGGCGCGGGGTCGCCCGGGTGATGAGCGAGCGGCCCGCCGAAATCGTCGGCCTGCCCGACCAGGGCCGGCCGATCGCCGTCGGCGAACCGGCCAACCTGGTCCTCGTCGACCCCGACCGGGCCTGGGACGTCGAGCCCGACGAGCTCGCCAGCAAGTCGCAGAACACGCCCTACGGCGGCATGACCATGCCCGCCACGATCACGGCCACGCTGCTGCGCGGCCGGATCACCCAACTCGGCGGGGAGGTGCGCTGGTGAGCGCCGGCGAAATCGTCTTCAACATCGTCTTCCTGGCCGGCGTCGCCGCCTTCCTGGTCTTCATCGGCTGGCTCCTCTGGCTGGTCTTCACCGGCCGAGGGCGCAAGGGACGCGCCCAATACGAACAGCTGGGCGGACTCCCGGCTGCCCCCGACAACCCGGGCGAGGTCGTCGTCGGCCCCACCGGCGGCCTCTACCTCGGCACGACGCGCGCGGACAACTGGATCGATCGCATCCACATCGACGGCCTCGGCGACCGCGCACAGGCGACCGCGACCGGATACACGCACGGCGTCGCCATCGCCCGCAAGGGCGCCACGGACCTCTGGATCCCCGCGGAGTCGCTCACCGGCGTCCGCGCCAGCGACCGCGCCGCCGGGAAGGTCGTGCACGCCGGCGGCGTCCTGGCGCTCGACTGGACCATGCCCGGCGGGACCGCCCTCACCACCGCCCTGCGCGCCGACGACAAGGGCGACTACCCCCACTGGCTCGTCGCCTATCCCGGCGCCGCCCAGCCCACCGACCCCGACGCAGCGGAGTGACCACGCAGATGACCGATACCGCAAAACTGGTTCTGGAGAACGGCCAGGTCTTCACCGGCACGCCCTTCGGCGCGACCGGCGAGACCCTGGGTGAAGCGGTGTTCTGCACCGCGATGACCGGCTACCAGGAAGCGTTGACCGACCCCAGCTACCACCGGCAGATCCTGGTGGCCACCGCGCCGCAGATCGGCAACACCGGCTGGAACGACGAGGACGGGGAGAGCCGACTCACCAAGGGCGACGGTCCCGATCCCGGGAAGATCTGGGTCGCCGGATACGCGGTCCGCAACCCGACCCGACGGGTCTCCAATTGGCGCGCCACCGGCAGCCTCGACGACCAGCTGCGCGAGCAGGGGATCGTCGGCATCGCCGGCATCGACACCCGCGCGATCACCCGGGTCCTGCGCGACCACGGCTCCATGCGGGCCGGCGTGTTCTCGGGCGCCGCGCTGGCCGGCGACGACGAACTCCGCCGGCGCGTCCAGGATCAACCGCCGATGGCGGGCGCGAACCTCTCCGCGGAGGTCAGCACCGACGAGCCGTACGTGGTCCCCGCCGAGGGCGACACCCGGTTCCGCGTCGCGGCCCTCGACCTGGGCATCAAGGCGAACACCCCGCGCATGTTCGCCGAGCGCGGCATGGAGGTCCACGTCCTGCCGGTCGGCACCACCCTCGACCAGATCAGAGCGCTGGAGCCCGACGGGGTGTTCCTGTCCAACGGACCCGGCGACCCGGCCACCGCCGACGCCGCCGTCGAGCTGACGCGACAGGTCATCGAGGCCGGCTACCCGCTCTTCGGCATCTGCTTCGGCAACCAGATCCTCGGCCGGGCACTCGGTCGCAAGACCTACAAGATGCGGTTCGGCCACCGCGGCATCAACATCCCGGTCCTCGACGTCGCCACCGGGCAGGCGTCGATCACCTCGCAGAACCACGGTTTCGCCCTGGAGGGGGAAGCGGGCGAGGAGTTCGACACCGACTTCGGCCGGGCGCGCGTCAGCCACGTGTGCGCGAACGACGGGACGGTCGAGGGCGTCGAGCTGATCGACGGCCGGGCGTTCTCGGTCCAGTACCACCCGGAGGCAGCGGCCGGCCCGCACGACGCCGCCTACCTCTTCGACAAGTTCGCGGCCGCGATGAGCGCGGCGGCGGAAGGGAAGCGCTCCTAATGCCACGCCGCTCCGACCTCAACCACGTCCTGGTCATCGGGTCTGGCCCGATCGTCATCGGCCAGGCCTGCGAGTTCGACTACTCCGGCACCCAGGCGTGCCGAGTCCTCAAGGCCGAGGGCCTGCGCGTGTCGCTGGTCAACTCCAATCCGGCGACGATCATGACCGACCCCGAGTTCGCCGACGCCACCTACGTCGAGCCGATCACCGCGGAGTTCGTCGAGAAGGTCATCGAGGCCGAGCGCGACGCCGGCCACCCCATCGACGCGGTCCTCGCGACCCTCGGCGGCCAGACCGCGCTCAACACCGCGGTGGCGCTGCACGAGCGCGGTTCCCTGGAGAAGTACGGCATCGAGCTGATCGGCGCCGACTTCGACGCCATCCAGCGCGGCGAGGACCGGCAGATGTTCAAGGACATCGTCGCCACGGTCGGCGGCGAGAGTGCCCGCTCGCGCGTGTGTCACACCATGGCCGAGGTCCGCGACACCGTCGCCGAGCTCGGCTACCCGGTCGTCGTGCGCCCGTCGTTCACCATGGGCGGCCTGGGCTCCGGCATGGCCTACGACGAGGACGACCTCAACCGGATCGCGGGCGGCGGCCTCGCCGCGTCGCCGACGGCCAACGTGCTCATCGAGGAGTCGATCCTCGGCTGGAAGGAGTACGAGCTCGAGCTCATGCGCGACCACCGCGACAACGTCGTGGTCATCTGCTCCATCGAGAACGTCGACCCGGTCGGCGTCCACACCGGCGACTCGGTCACCGTCGCACCCGCGATGACCCTGACCGACCGCGAATACCAGAAGATGCGCGACCTCTCGATCGCGATCCTGCGCGAAGTCGGCGTCGACACCGGCGGCTGCAACATCCAGTTCGCCCAGGACCCGCGGGACGGACGCCTCGTCGTCATCGAGATGAACCCGCGCGTCTCCCGTTCGTCGGCGCTCGCCTCCAAGGCCACCGGCTTCCCGATCGCCAAGATCGCGGCCAAGCTCGCCATCGGCTACAGCCTCGACGAAATCGTCAACGACATCACCAAGGAGACGCCGGCCTGCTTCGAGCCGACGCTCGACTACGTCGTCGTGAAGGCGCCGCGATTCGCGTTCGAGAAGTTCCCCGGTGCCGACGACACCCTCACCACCACCATGAAATCGGTCGGCGAGGCGATGAGCCTGGGCCGCAGCTTCGCCGAGGCCTTCGGCAAGGTGCTCCGCTCGCTCGAGACCAAGGCGGCCGGGTTCTGGACCGAACCGGACCGCCCCGACCCCGCCTCCGTCGACCTGCCGGCGCTGTTGGAGAAGGTGCGCACCCCGAAGGACGGGCGCTTCTACGACATCATGCTGGCGCTGGAAGCCGGCGCGAGCATCGAGCAGTTGTACGAGGCCACCGCGATCGACCCCTGGTTCCTGGCAGAGTTCGCGTGGATCGGCGAGGTAGGGGCGACGGTGCGCGACGCCGACAAGCTCGACGAGCCGCTGCTGCGGGAGGCGAAGTCGACGGGTCTGTCCGACCGGCAGATCGCCGTCCTGCGCGCGGCCGGCGGCGACAAGAAGCTCGGCACCGAGGAGAAGGTCGCGGCGCTGCGCGACAAGTTGAAGGTGCACCCGGTCTACAAGACCGTCGACACCTGCGCGGCCGAATTCGAGGCCAAGACGCCGTACCACTACTCGACCTACGAGCTCGACCCCGCCGCGACGAGCGAGGTCGCGCCGCAGACCGAGCGGCCGAAGGTGCTGATCCTCGGCTCCGGCCCGAACCGCATCGGCCAGGGCATCGAGTTCGACTACTCCTGTGTCCACGCGGCCATGACCCTGTCGCAGGCCGGGTACGAGACCGTCATGGTCAATTGCAACCCGGAGACGGTATCCACCGATTACGACACCGCCGACCGCCTGTACTTCGAGCCGCTGACCTTCGAGGACGTTCTCGAGGTCTATCGGGCCGAATCCGAGTCTGGCACCGTCGCGGGCGTCATCGTCCAACTCGGCGGGCAGACCCCGCTCGGTCTGGCGCACCGCCTCGCGAAGGCCGGGGTGCCCATCGTCGGCACCGGCCCCGAGGCCATCGACCTCGCCGAGGACCGCGGCGAGTTCGGCAAGGTCCTCACCGCCGCCGGCCTGCCCGCGCCCGCCTTCGGCACGGCGACCAGTGTCGACGAGGCCATCAAGGTCGCCGACCGCATCGGCTACCCGGTGCTGGTGCGCCCGTCGTACGTCCTGGGCGGCCGCGGCATGGAGATCGTCTACGACGAGGAGTCGCTGCGCGGCTACATCGCCCGCGCCACCGAGCTCACCAAGGACCACCCGGTCCTCGTCGACCGCTTCTTGGAAGACGCGGTCGAGATCGACGTCGACGCCCTGTGCGACGGCACCGAGGTGTACCTCGGCGGCATCATGGAGCACATCGAGGAGGCCGGCATCCACTCCGGCGACTCCGCGTGTGCGCTCCCGCCGGTCACGCTCGGCCGGGCGGACCTGGAAGCGGTCCGCAAGGCCACCGAGGCGCTTGCCCACGGCATCGGTGTGCGCGGTCTGATCAACGTCCAGTACGCGCTGAAGGACGACATCCTCTACGTCCTGGAGGCCAACCCGCGGGCCAGCCGCACGGTGCCATTCGTGTCGAAGGCGACGGCGGTGCCGCTGGCCAAGGCGTGTGCTCGGGTGATGATGGGCGAGTCCATCGCCGAGCTGCGCACCTCGCAGTTGCTGCCCGCCACCGGGGACGGCGGCAACACCCCGGTGAACGCGCCGATCGCGGTCAAGGAGGCGGTCCTGCCGTTCCACCGCTTCCGGCGCGCCGACGGCACGGGCGTCGACTCGCTGCTGAGCCCCGAGATGAAGTCGACCGGCGAGGTCATGGGGATCGACGCCGACTTCGGCCGCGCGTTCGCCAAGTCGCAGACCGCCGCGTACGGCTCGTTGCCGCAGAGCGGCGCGGTCTTCGTCTCCGTCGCGAACAAGGACAAGCGGGCCCTGCTGTTCCCGGTCAAGCGGCTGGCCGACCTCGGCTTCGAGGTCATGGCCACCGAGGGGACCGCCGACATGCTGCGCCGCAACGGCATCAAGTGCACCCGGGTGCGCAAGCACTCGGATCCGGAGGTTGCCGCGGGGGAGCGGTCGATCGTCGACCAGATCCGCGACGGCGAGGTCGCCATGGTCATCAACACCCCCTTCGGCAACTCCGGCCCGCGCGTCGACGGCTATGAGATCCGCACCGCCGCGGTCAGCGCCACGATCCCGTGCATCACGACCGTGCAGGGCGCGAGTGCCGCAGTGCAGGGCATCGAGGCGATGATGACCGGCGACCTGGGCGTCAACTCGCTGCAGAACCTGCACGCCGCCCTGGTCAACAATCCCGAGGCCGCAGACCGGTGACCGGCACCGCGACCGGCGGCTTCGCGTCCCGCTACCGGGACGCGGTGGCCTCGCGCGGCCGGTTGTGCGCCGGTATCGACCCCCACCCCGAACTCCTCGAGCAGTGGGGTCTGCCGGTCAGCGCTGCCGGAGTGACCCGCTTCGGCGAGATCTGCGTCGAGGCACTCGGACCCGTCGCCGCCGTTATCAAGCCCCAGGTGGCCTTCTTCGAGGCCTTCGGCGCCGCCGGCTTCACCGCCCTGGAGCGGGTCATCACCGGGTGCCGGGCAGCGGGGGCGATCGTCCTGGCCGACGCCAAGCGCGGCGACATCGGCTCCACGATGGCCGCCTATGCCCGGGCGTGGCTGGCCGACGAATCACCGCTGTGCTCCGACGCCGTCACAGCCTCGCCCTATCTGGGGTTCGGGTCGCTGGCGCCGGCCGTCGACGCCGCGCGCGCCGCCGACCGGGCGGTCATCGTGCTCGCCCGGACGTCGAACCCGGAAGGGGCCCCGGTCCAGCTGGCGCGGACCGAGGACGGAATCGTCGGGCAGCACATCGTCGACGAGGCCGCCGCAGTCAACGCCGATGGCCGCGGCACGGTCGGCGTCGTCGTCGGCGCCACGCGCGCACACGGGCTGGACCTGTCGGAGCTGGGCGGCGTGGTCCTCGCTCCGGGGCTCGGCGCCCAGGGCGCCACCGCCGCCGATCTCGCCCAGGTCTTCGCCGGCGCGCAGACCGAATGGCTGTTGCCGGCCAGCTCGCGGGGCATCCTCGGCGCCGGACCCGACGTCGCAGCGCTGACCACCGCGGCGCAGCGCACCCGCGACGAGGTGGAAACAGCGCTCGAGGCGCTCTGACCTCGCGCGACACGCGCGAAACGCGAGATTCACGATAGGGCATTTCGACCCTCGGGGCCGGCTGGCGGACCTGCGGTCGGAGACGGGCCGCCGGCGGTCGTCGTCCTCGCGGACGGGCGGGGGCGATATCCCCTCTGAACTGGGCATATGTTCCGCGACAGGCCTTCGATTACCGTCGCCGCGGCGGTGTGGAAAGCGGCACGCTACAGCACCTGTGTCCTGGGGTTTTCACGGGGTGCCCCTGTAGTCGGCGACGACCCATTCGGTAGCGTCTATGCAGTGCCGCGACCCGGTGTAGGGTCGCAGCCGAACGAGTTTTCCGACTCGGACAGACCTGATCAAGCACTATTTTTGGAGGATCCTGTGGCCCTTCCCCAGTTGACTGACGAGCAGCGCGCAGCAGCGCTGGAAAAGGCTGCGGCCGCCCGCCGGGCCCGCGCTGAGCTCAAGGAGCGCCTCAAGCGCGGCGGCACGGACCTGAAGCAGGTCCTCAAGGAGGCCGAGAGCAACGAGATCCTCGGCAAGATGAAGGTTTCGGCGCTGCTGGAGGCCCTGCCCAAGGTCGGCAAGGTGAAGGCCGGCGAGATCATGGAGGAGCTGGAGATCGCTCCCACCCGCCGCGTCCGCGGCCTGGGCGACCGTCAGCGCAAGGCTTTGCTGGAGAAGTTTGACCTTGCCTGATCGCTCTACCGAGCTTTCCGCGCCGAGGGGCCGACTGGTTGTACTGGTCGGCCCCTCGGCCGTTGGTAAGTCGACCGTCGTCAACGCGGTTCGGCAGCGGTTGCCGGAACTGTTCTTCAGCGTGTCGGCGACGACCCGCGGACCGCGCCCCGGCGAGGTCGACGGCCGCGACTACCACTTCGTCACCCCCGAGCGCTTCGACCGGATGATCGCCGACGACGAGCTGCTGGAATGGGCGGAGATCCACGGCGGCCTGCAGCGGTCGGGGACTCCCGCCACCCCCGTCCTCGACGCGCTGGCATCGGGCGTGCCCGTGCTGATCGAGGTCGACATCCAGGGCGCGGCCAACCTCGTGGAGCGACTGCCCGAGGCGCAGACCGTGTTCCTGGCACCCCCGTCCTGGGATGCGCTGGTGCAACGGCTCACCGGTCGCGGCACCGAGGCGCCCGAGGTGATCGAGCGCCGACTGGAGACGGCCCGCGCCGAAATGGAGCTGGCCCACACCTACGACCACACGCTGGTGAACCGCGAAGTCGACTCGGTGGCCGATAAGTTGGTATCCTTGCTGGTCGGACCCGATCGATAACGTCGCCGCGTCCGATCAGACCTCCGGGCCGGCCCGGATCCTCGAAGCCCGTTTGAGCAGGAGTTTGCGTGAGCACCCAGAACCTTGATGTCACCGAGATCGCCGATGCACCGGCGTACGACACCCCGCTGGGCATCACCAACCCGCCGATCGACGACCTGCTCGACCGCGTGTCGTCCAAGTACGCCCTGGTGATCTTCGCCGCCAAGCGCGCGCGTCAGATCAACGACTACTACAACCAGCTCGGCGACGGCATCCTCGAGTTCGTCGGCCCGCTGGTGGAGCCCGGGATGCACGAGAAGCCGCTGTCGATCGCCCTGCGCGAGATCCACTCCGACCTGCTCGAGCACACCGAGGGCGAATAGCTCCCTCCCATGGCGTCAACGTCTCCGGCGCGCAAGCGCATCCTCGTCGGCGTCGGCGGCGGCATCGCCGCGTACAAGGTCTGCTCGGTCATCCGGCACTTCACCGAGGCCGGTCACGACGTCCACGTCATTCCCACCGCGGCCGCCCTCAACTTCGTGGGGGCCGCGACTTTTGAGGCGCTGTCCGGCCACCCGGTCTCGACGACCGTGTTCGACAACGTCGACGAGGTGGCCCACGTCCGCCTCGGCCAGGAGGCCGACCTGGTCGTCGTGGCACCGGCCACCGCCGATCTGCTGTCGCGGGCCGCGACCGGCCGCGCCGACGACCTGCTGACCGCGTCGCTGCTGACGGCGCGCTGTCCGGTCCTCTTCGTCCCGGCGATGCACACGGAGATGTGGGAGCACCCGGCCACCCAGGACAACGTCGCGACCCTGCGCCGCCACGGATCGACGGTCATGCCGCCCGCCACGGGCCGGCTGACCGGTCGCGACTCCGGTGCGGGCCGCCTGCCCGACCCCGGCGAGATCGGTCTCCTCGGCGACCTGCTGCTCGACGATCCCGACGCCCTCCCGCACGACCTCGCGGGCGTCCGCGTGCTGATCAGCGCCGGGGGGACGCGCGAGCCGCTGGACCCGGTCCGGTACCTCGGCAACCACAGCTCCGGAAAGCAGGGCTTCTCGCTCGCCCGTGCCGCCTCGGCGCGCGGCGCCGATGTCACCCTGGTCGCCGGTTCCACGAACGACGCGGGTGATCCGGCCGGCGTCGAACTCGTGCAGATCAACAGCGCCGTCGAACTCTCCGACGAGATGACCAAGCGCGCCGCCGAGTCGGACGTGATCATCATGGCCGCCGCGGTCGCCGACTTCCGACCTGTCGCGGTCTCCGACGCCAAGATCAAGAAGGGCGCCGCCGGCCCCGCACCGATCGAATTGGAGACCAACCCGGACATCCTTGCCGGACTGGTGCAGGCGCGCGGCCGGGGCGAGCTGGCCGCCGACACCGTCATCGTCGGCTTCGCCGCGGAGACCGGCGACGAGAACGGCGGCGTATTGGACCACGGCCGGGCGAAATTCGAGCGCAAGGGGTGCGACCTGCTCGTGGTGAACCCGGTCGGCTCGGGCAAGGCATTCGGCACCGAGGACAACACCGGCTGGCTGCTCAGCAGCGCAGGCACCGAAACCGCGCTGCCGCTGACCTCCAAGACCCTGCTGGCGAGCCGCATCCTGGACGCGCTGGCGCCGCTGCTCCCGCAGCGCTGAGGCTGCCCGCCGCACCAGACCGCCGCCGGAGAGCGTCACCGGCGGTGTGTAGGTTGGAAGCGATTACCCGGCGGGCCGATGCGCGGCCGCCGCACCCACGAGGCTCGAGAGGGACCCGATGACAATCTCGTCGCGACTGTTCACCAGTGAATCCGTCACCGAGGGACACCCGGACAAGATCTGTGACGCGATCAGCGACTCGATTCTCGACGCCCTGCTGTCCCAGGACCCGAACGCCAAGGTCGCCGTCGAGACGCTGGTGACCACCGGTCAGGTGCACGTTGCCGGCGAGGTCAACACGACCGCCTACGCCGACATCCCGACGATCGTCCGCGAACGCATCCTCGACATCGGCTACGACTCGTCGATCAAGGGATTCGACGGCGCATCGTGCGGCGTCAACGTCGCCATCGGCGCCCAGTCGCCCGAGATCAACCAGGGTCTGACGGGCTCGCACGAGACCCAGACCGGCGCCGCCGACGACGACCTCGACAAGCAGGGCGCCGGCGACCAGGGCCTGATGTTCGGCTACGCCACCAACGAGACCCCCGAGTACATGCCGGTCCCGATCGCGCTCGCACATCGCCTGGCCCGCCGCCTGACCGAGGCCCGCAAGAGCGGTGACATCCCGTTCCTCGGTCCGGACGGCAAGACGCAGGTCACCATCGAGTACAACGGCGACAAGCCAGTGCGCCTGGACACCGTCGTGATCTCCACCCAGCACGATGAGGGGATCGACCGCGACTCGACGCTGGCACCCGCGCTCAAGGAGAAGGTCCTCGACGCGGTGCTGGCCGACTTCAAGGTCGACGGACTCGACACGTCGAGCCCCCGACTGCTGGTGAACCCCACCGGCAGCTTCGTCCTCGGCGGTCCGATGGGCGACGCCGGCCTGACCGGCCGCAAGATCATCGTCGACACCTACGGCGGCATGGCCCGCCACGGCGGCGGCGCCTTCTCCGGCAAGGATCCGTCGAAGGTCGACCGCAGCGCCGCCTACGCGATGCGCTGGGTCGCCAAGAACGCGGTTGCCGCCGGGCTGGCCGACCGCATCGAGGTCCAGGTCGCCTACGCGATCGGCAAGGCCGCCCCGGTGGGCCTGTTCGTCGAGACCTTCGGCACCGAGAAGGTCGATCCTGAGCTCATCCAGAAGGCCATCACCCAGGTCTTCGACCTCCGCCCCGGCGCGATCGTCCGCGACCTGGACCTGCTGACCACCACCTACGCCCCGACCGCCGCCTACGGCCACTTCGGCCGCACCGACGTCGACCTGCCGTGGGAGCGCACCGACAAGGCCGCCGAGCTCAAGGCGACCGTCGGACTCTGATCCGACAGCCGGAGCGGGAAGAGCCGTTTCGTGAGCACCCGCGAGCCGGCGGCCGTCGCACCCGTGGCGCAGGTGCTGCCGATGCTCGGCCTGGCGCACCTGGACCGGCCGTTCGACTATCTCGTCGATACCGAGCAGGACGCCGACGCCGTGCCCGGCGCCCGACTGCGGGTGCGATTCTCCGGCCGACTCGTCGACGCCTACCTGCTGCGCCGGCTGGACGCCAGCGAGCACGACGGCAAGCTCGGCTGGATCGATCGCGTCGTCTCGCCCGAGCCCGTCCTCACCCCCGAGATCGCCGCGCTGTGCCGTGCCGTCGCTGATCGCTACGCGGGCACGATGTCCGACGTCGTGCGCTTGGCGATCCCGCCCCGGCACGCCCGCACGGAGAAGGAAGAACGGCCGTCGGCCCCCGGCGCCCCGTTCCTCGACCCCGATCCGGACCTGGCCAGCTGGTCGGTCTACCGCGGCGCCGCGTCGTACGGCGGGGCGATCGCCGACGGGAGGGGGCCGCGCGCGGTCTGGCAGGCGACACCCGGCGAGGACTGGCCGGCCCGACTGGCCGAGTTGATCGGACACACGGTCGCCACGGGGCGGGGAGTGATCGCCGTCGTGCCCGACCAACGCGACCTGGACCGCCTCGAGGCGGCGTGCGGCGCGCTGCAGGAGCGCTGTGTGACGCTGGCCGCCGGACTGGGGCCGACGGCGCGCTATCGCCGCTGGCTCTCGGTCTTGCGCGGCACGGCGCAGGTGGTGCTGGGGACGCGCAGCGCCGTCTTCGCACCGGTGCACAACCTGGGGCTGGTCATCGTGTGGGACGACGGGGATCCGAGCCTCGACGAGCCGCGGGCGCCGTATCCGCACCCCCGGGAGGTCGCCGTGCTGCGGTCGCACCAGCAGGGTTGCGGGCTGCTGCTCGGCGGCTTCGCGCGCACCGCGGAGGCGCAAGCACTGGTTGCGGCCGGCTGGGCGCACGACCTCGTCGCCGACCGCGCGGTGGTGCGCGAGCGGGGACCGCGCATCCAGGCCCTCGCCGAGGAGAACCGGGCCATCGGGAACGACCCCCTCGTGCGCCTCGCCCGGGTTCCCGAATTCGCCTTCCGCCTGGCCCGCAAGAGCCTCGACGACGGACACCCGGTGTTGATCAGCGTGCCGCGCCGCGGATATCTGCCGTCGTTGGCGTGCGCGAAATGCCGGACCCACGCCCGCTGCCGGTCGTGCAACGGACCGCTGGCCATGGCCGCCGACCACAGCGTCGCGTGCCGGTGGTGTGGCCGCGTCGATCCCGCGCCCCGCTGCGCGGTGTGCGGTTCCACCGAGATCCGGGCGCGCACAATCGGTTCCGCCCGCACCGCCGAGGAGTTGGGGCGCGCCTTCCGCGGCGTCCCGGTTGTCACCAGTGACGGCTCTCGCATGGTCGACGAGGTTCCCGACGACGCGCGGCTCGTCGTTGCCACGCCGGGCGCCGAGCCTGTGGTCACCGGCGGGTACGGGACGACCATTGCCGTCGACACCTGGGCGCACCTGGACCGGGAAGACTTGCGGGCCGATGAGGACGCGGCCCGTCACTGGTTCGCGATCGCCGCCCTCACCCGCAGCGGCGGCGACGGCGGCACCGTCGTCCTCCTCGCGGAGAACGATCTGCCCGTCGTCCAGGCGTTGGTGCGCTGGGACCCGGTCGGCTTCGCGGCCGAACAACTCGACCAGCGCGTCGAATTGGGCTTCCCGCCCGCGGTCACCATGGCCGCGGTCGACGGCACCCCGAACGCCGTCCGCCAATTCGTCGACCTGATGGACCTGCCCGCCGGAGCCGAGGTCCTCGGCCCGGTGCCCCTGCCGCCGGGGGTGCGTCCGCCGCCCGGCGAGTTCGAGCCGGGGGAGGACTTCGAGCGGCTGCTGTTGCGGGTGGCCCGCAGCCACGGCCGGGAATTGGCCGAGGCCCTGAGCCGGGCGCAGGCCCGCCGGGTCGGCGGTCACGACGGTGGCCCCCTGCGCGTGCAGGTCGATCCGCCGACCATCGGTTGATCCGACGCCGCCGGGGCCGAGGCGACTGTCGCACCGGTGCGCCGACCAGTGGGTCACCCGCCGTAGTCGGGCCCGCCTAGTATTGGCCCAATGCGCGTCCTGTTTGCCGGCACCCCCGCTGTGGCGGTGCCCTCGTTGAACGCACTCGTCGACTCTCCTCATCACGAGGTCGTCGGCGTCTTGACCCGGCCGGACGCGGTATCGGGCCGCGGTCGCAAGGTGAGCCGCAGCGAGGTGGCGCAGCGGGCCGATGAACTCGGTCTGCCGGTGTGCCAACCGGAGCGGCTGTCGCGCGGTGGGGAAGTGGACCCGGACGTGCTCGCCACCCTCACCCGGTGGGCGCCGGACTGCGCTGCGGTCGTCGCCTACGGCGGGTTGATCCCACCCGGCCTCCTCGACCTGCTGCCGCACGGATGGGTGAACCTGCACTTCTCGCTCCTGCCCGCGTGGCGCGGCGCCGCTCCGGTCCAGGCCGCCATCGCCGCCGGGGACGCGACCACGGGCGCGAGCACCTTCCAACTCGAGGCCGGTCTCGACACCGGTCCCGTCTACGGCACCCTCACCACCGACATCGGCCCGACCGAGACGAGCGGTGAACTCCTCGCCCGGCTGGCCGACTCGGGCTCGCGCCTCCTCGTGGCGACCCTCGACGGGATCGCCACCGATGAGCTGGCGCCGGTCGCGCAACCCGACCACGACATCTCCCACGCCCCCAAGATCACCGTCGACGACGCCCATGTCGTCTGGAGCAGGCCGGCGCACATCGTCGACCGCCTCATCCGTGCGTACACGCCCGACCCCGGCGCCTGGGCGACGGTCGACGCGGGCGGCAGTGAGATCCGCCTGCGCCTGGGTCCGATCCGGCGGGGCGTCGCCGCCGAACCCGCGGCCCCGGAGTCGTTGGCCCCCGGCGAGATCGCCGTCACGAAGAAGGCGGTCTACGTCGGTACCGCCGACGAGGTCGTCGCGCTCGGCTGGGTGGTCCCGCCAGGCAAGAAGCAGATGCCGGCGGCCGACTGGGCGCGCGGCGCACGCCTGGAACCGGGACAGTCGCTGCGATGACCGAGCAGCGGCGGGGGACCAAGACCCGCGACAAGGCCGTCGACCCGGTGCGCCGGGCCGCACGCGACGTCCTGCGCGCGGTGCGCGAACGCGACGCCTACGCCAACCTGCTGCTCCCGGCGCTGCTGCGCGAGCGCGACATCAGCGGGCGAGACGCCGCGCTGGCCACCGAGCTGACCTACGGTGCCGCTCGTGCCCAGGGCACGCTCGACGCCATCATCGGCGCCGCCGCCGGGCGTCCGGTCGACGAGATCGACGGGCGACTGCTCGACGTCCTGCGACTGGGCGCCTACCAGCTGCTGCGCACCCGCATCGGCGCGCACGCGGCTGTCTCGACCTCCGTGGACCTGGTCCGCGCCGAGGACGGTCAGGGGCCCGCGGGCTTCGTCAACGCCGTACTGCGCAAGATCTCCCAGCGAGACGAGGACCTCTGGGCCGACGAGCTGGCCCCGCCCATCGCCGCGGACCCCGTGGGTCACCTGTCCTTCCGCTACGCGCACCCGAGGTGGATCGGTGAGGTGTTCGCCGACGCCCTCGGCGGCTCCTTCGGGTCGTTGCAGGCCGCCCTCGCCGCGGACGACTCTCGTCCGCCGGTACACCTGGTGGCCCGACCGGGCCAGATCACCGCCACCGAGCTGGCGCTGGTGTCCGGCGGCGACGAGGGGCGGTTGTCGCCCTATTGCGTCTACCTTCCCGGGGGCGACCCCGGCCAACTCGACGTCATCCGGGAGGGGCTGGCCGGAGTCCAGGACGAGGGCAGCCAACTGGTGGCCATCGCCTTCACCCGCGCCGAACTCGACGGTCCCGACGGCGGACGGTGGCTCGACCTCTGCGCCGGACCGGGTGGCAAGGCCGCGCTGATCGGATCGTTGGCCGAGGTCGGCGGGGCACGGCTGAATGCGGTCGAGGTGTCCGAGCACCGCGCGGACCTCATCCGCTCGGTCACCGCCGACCTGCCGGTGACCGTCCACGTCGCCGACGGTCGCGCCACCGACTTGGAACCCGGCTACGACCGCGTGCTCGTCGACGCGCCGTGCAGCGGCCTGGGGTCGCTGCGACGGCGGCCGGAGTCCCGGTGGCGGCGCAGCCCCGGCGACGTCGACGAGTTGGTGCCGCTGCAGCGTGAACTGCTCACCGAGGCGATCCGCCTCACGCGGCCGGGTGGCGCGGTCGTGTACTCGACCTGTTCGCCGCATCCGGCGGAGACGGCCGGCGTCGTCGACGCGGTCTGCGCGGCCACCGGCGCAGAACAGCTCGACGCGCGCACCTTCGTCCAGACCGACGGGATGCCCATCGACGACCTCGGGCCCGGTCCGCACGTGCAACTGTGGCCACACCTGCACGGCACCGACGCGATGTTCCTCGCCGTGCTCCGCCGGACATAGACTGATCAGCATGTGCCAGCGACCCAGCGCGCCGATGATCGCGCCGTCCATCCTGTCGGCCGACTTCGCCAACCTCGCCGCCGAGGCCGCCGCCGTCGACGGCTCGGACTGGCTGCACGTCGACGTCATGGACGCCCACTTCGTGCCCAACCTGACCCTGGGCCTCCCCGTGGTGGAGAGCCTGCTGAAGGCCACCGACATCCCCCTGGACTGTCACCTGATGATCGACGACCCGGGCCGGTGGGCACCGCCCTACGCCGAGGCGGGCGCCCACAACGTCACCTTCCACGCCGAGGCCACCGATGATCCGCGCGGGGTCGCCCGCGACATCCGCGCGGCCGGCGGCAAGGCGGGCCTGGCGATCAAACCCGGCACCAACCTCGAGCCCTACCTGGAGATCCTCCGCGACATCGACACCCTGCTGGTGATGAGCGTCGAACCCGGCTTCGGCGGTCAGAGCTTCATCCCCGAGGTGCTGTCGAAGGTGCGCACCGCGCGACGCCTCGTCGACGCCGGCGAGCTCAGCGTTCTGGTGGAGATCGACGGCGGCATCAACGCCGACACCATCGAGCAAGCCGCCGAGGCGGGTGTCGACTGCTTCGTCGCCGGCTCCGCGGTCTACAGCGCCGACGACCCGGGGCGCGCCGTTGCCGCGCTGCGCGAGCAGGCCGCCGCGCACTGGCCGTCGGCCGTGGGCACCGAGTAGGGCGATGAACACCGACCAGCCGTACGGGGCGGCGATGGCCCGCGCCATCGCGGAGTCGCGCGCGGCGATGGGGGTCTCGTCGCCCAATCCGCCGGTGGGTGCGGTCATCGTCGACGACGCGGGCGCGGTGCTGGGCGTCGGCCACACACAAGCCGCCGGCGGGGCCCACGCGGAGATCATGGCGCTGCGCGAGGCGGGGGACAGGGCCCGTGGGGCCACAGCAGTCGTGACCCTCGAACCGTGCGACCACACCGGCCGCACCGGTCCGTGCACGCGGGCGCTCATCGATGCGGGGATCGCCCGCGTGGTCTTCGCGGTGTCGGACCCGAATCCGGAGGCGGCCGACGGGGCCGACACGCTCCGGAAGGCGGGGATCGACGTCATCGTCGGCGTCGGCGGGGGCGAGGCGTTCAACGGGCCGCTACGGGGCTGGCTGCACCGGCAGGAGACCGGGCGGCCGTGTGTGATCGCCAAGACGGCGACGACCATCGACGGCCGCGTCGCGGCAGCCGACGGCACCAGCCGGTGGATCACCGGCGAGGGCGCGCGGGAAGACGCCCACCGGGTACGGGCCGGCATGGATGCGATCGTCGTCGGAACCGGGACGGCGCTGGCCGACAACCCGTCGCTCACCGCCCGCAAGCCGGACGGAAGTCTGTACGAGCACCAGCCGACGCGCATCGTCGTCGGCAAGCGGGAATTGCCCGACGATGCCGCCGTGCTGGACGACTCGGCGCCGACGAAGCTGGTGAGATCACACGATCCGCACGACGTTCTGGCCGCTGTTCCCGACGCGCTGAACGTCCTGGTGGAAGGCGGTCCCGCGGTTCTGGGCGCGTTCCTCGCCGCCGGACTGGTCGACGAGGTGCACGCCTACATCGCGCCGACGATCCTGGGAGCGGGTGCCAATGCCGTCGACGACTCAACGGTGTCGACGCTCGCCGAGGCGCACCGCTTCGTGATCGTCCAGGCCGGGTTGGTCACCCCGGACGCCGATGTGAAGCTGGTGCTGCGACGGCACCCCGACCTATAGCCCGGGGTACGCGGCCGCTATTTGCGGCCGAGGAAGTAGCCGACGAGCAGACCCAGGATGGCAGCGACCGAAAGGGCCAGCCACTTCGCGGTGTCGACCGTGGCGAACAGGAAGTTGATCTCCGTGTGCGTGCGGTTGAGCGCGATGAACACGACCGCGATGACCGCCACCAGGATGGTGAACCAGTGCCGCTTCAACAGGTGCTCGATGCCCGAACCGCTCTTTGCTTCGTTACTCATGCGCCAAGCATCGCACACCGCATCGTCGGTCGGCCGTCATCGCGACAAGTTTGATTCGACCCGATCCCAAGGAGTCGGCGGTTACGCGCCGCAGCTGGTGCGTGCTAGCGTTTTCAACAGAGTTCTCGGGGCAGGGTGAGATTCCCTACCGGCGGTGATGATCGAGCGATCGATCCAGCCCGCGAGCGCCCGTTCGGCCGGCACGGCCGCGACGGGGTCAGCAGATCCGGTGTGATTCCGGAGCCGACGGTCATAGTCCGGATGCGAGAGAACCAGCGCGACGCGCGGCACCGCCGCCGTCGTCGTCGGACCCTTGTGGCCCCCGCCCCGAGCACTCGGTGAGCAGGAGAGGAGCCCGAGGTGTTCACCGGAATCGTCGAAGAGCGCGGAACCATCACCGCACGTGATGAGTTGACCGACGCCGCACGGCTGACCGTGCGCGGTCCGACGGTGACCAGCGACGCATCGTTCGGCGACTCGATCGCGGTCAACGGCGTCTGCCTCACCGTCACCGAATTGAGCGGCGACGAGTTCTCCGTCGACGTCATGGCCGAGACTCTGGACCGGAGTTCGTTGGCGGCACTGGCCGTCGGTTCGACGGTGAACCTCGAGCGCGCCATGCGCGCCGACGGACGCTTCGGCGGCCACATCGTGCAGGGACACGTTGACGGCGTCGGCACCATCGTGTCGATCGCCCCGGCCGAGAACTGGACCGTGATCCGCATCGGCCTGCCCGAGGCGTTGCGGCGGTACGTCGTGGAGAAGGGCTCGATCACCGTCGACGGCGTCTCCCTCACCGTGTCGGCCACCGCTGATGACTGGTTCGAGATCTCGCTGATCCCCACCACCCTGGCGCACACGACGCTCGGCGAGGCATCCGTCGGCGACCCGGTGAACCTGGAGGCGGACGTGATCGCGAAGTACGTGGAGAAGTTGACCGGAGGCGGAGATGACTGAGCAGAAGAAGCCGATCCAGTTCGACACCGTCGAGCGGGCGATCGCCGACATCCGCGACGGCAAAGCCGTTGTCGTCGTCGACGACGAGGACCGGGAGAACGAGGGAGACCTGATCTTCGCCGCCGAGAAGGCGACCCCCGAGCTGGTCGCCTTCATGGTGCGCTACACCTCCGGCTACCTCTGCGTGCCGCTGACCGGCGACGACTGCGACCGCCTCGGTCTGCCGCCGATGACGTCGGCCAACCAGGACAAGCACGGCACCGCCTACACGGTGACCGTCGACGCCCGGGAGGGGATCGGCACGGGGATCAGCGCAGCGGATCGCGCCACCACGATGCGCCTGTTGGCGAGTCCCGAGGCCAAGGCCGTCGACTTCACCCGCCCCGGCCACGTCGTGCCGCTGCGGGCGAAGGAGGGCGGCGTCTTGCGCCGTCCCGGTCACACCGAGGCCGCGGTCGACCTGGCCACGCTGGCCGGGCTCACGCCCGCCGGAGTCATCTGCGAGATCGTCAGCCAGAAGGACGAGGGCGAGATGGCGCGGGCCGACGAATTGCGCGTCTTCGCCGACGACCACGGTCTGGCCCTCGTCTCGATCGCCGACCTGATCGCCTGGCGGCGGCGCCACGAGAAGCACGTGACGCGGGTCGCCGACGCGCGGATTCCCACCGAATACGGAGACTTCCGCGCGGTCGGCTACACCTCCGACTTCGACGACGTCGAGCACGTCGCCCTCGTCATGGGCGACATCTCGGCCGACGACGGCGACGACGTCCTGGTGCGGGTGCACTCCGAGTGCCTGACCGGCGACGTCTTCGGTTCGCTGCGCTGCGATTGTGGCCCGCAGCTGCACGCCGCCATGCAGATGGTCGCCGACGAGGGACGCGGGATCGTGCTCTACATGCGGGGCCACGAGGGCCGGGGGATCGGGCTGCTGCACAAGCTGCAGGCCTACCAGCTGCAAGACGCCGGCGCCGACACCGTCGATGCCAACCTGTCGCTCGGCCTGCCCGCCGACTCGCGCGATTACGGCATCGGAGCCCAGATCCTCGTCGACCTCGGCGTGCGGTCGATGCGGCTGCTGACGAACAACCCGGCCAAGCGCGTCGGGCTCGACGGTTACGGCCTCGCCATCACCGAGCGGGTGCCGATGCCGGTGCGCGCCAACAAGGAGAACCTGCGGTACCTGCGCACCAAGCGCGATCGGATGGGCCACGACCTCGTCGGCCTCGACG
Source organism: Gordonia sp. (in: high G+C Gram-positive bacteria) (assembly GCF_047602025.1). Lineage (GTDB taxonomy): Bacteria > Actinomycetota > Actinomycetes > Mycobacteriales > Mycobacteriaceae > Gordonia. Next base: position 1,470,678 of record NZ_JASGII010000001.1, read on the forward strand.
AATACGATGAGGACCTGCCCGAGGAAGGGAAGCGGTCATGAGCGGTGTCGGCGAACCGACCCTGGACCTCAAGCGCGCCGACGCGCTGCACGTGGCCATCGTCGCGTCGCAGTGGCACGAGCAGATCTGTACCGCACTGCTCGACGGCGCGACCCGGGCCGCCACCGACGCCGGGGTCGCCGAAGCGGTGGTCGTCCGGGTGGCGGGGGCTATCGAACTCCCCGTCATCGTTCAGGCACTGGCCCGCCGCTATGACGCGGTCGTCGCACTCGGCGTCGTCATCCGCGGTGAGACGCCGCATTTCGACTATGTCTGCGACGCGGTGACCGCCGGGCTGACCCGGGTGTCCCTCGACGAGTCCACGCCGGTCGGCAACGGAATCCTCACCGTCGACACCGAGGCACAGGCGTTGGCCCGAGCCGGCCTGCCCGATTCCACCGAGGACAAGGGAGCGCAGGCGATGAACGCCGCGCTCGCCTCGGCGCTGATCCTGCGGTCGCTGACGTGAACGACGATTCGGACTGGGACTTCGTCTACCGGCCGCACCGGATTGTCATCTGGGCCTGGGTCGCGGCCATCGCGGCGCTGATCATCCACGGTGTCTTCGCGTACCTGCTGACCAAGTCGCAGCTCACAGTTCTCGGCCACACCCACAACTTCGGCGACAACGGCGTGCGCAACGTCGGCCTCGCCGATCAGTGGGCCCTGATGCTCGTCGGCGTCGTGGTGGCCGGCGGGATCCTGTTGCTGACCCGGTCGCGCGTCCGCGTCGGGGAACGGGGCGTCGCGGTGCGGAACCTGATCGGCGAACGTGTCTTCGGTTGGGACCAGGTCGTGGGCATCAGCTACCCGGATCGCGGTTCGTCGGCCTGGCTGGAATTCCCGTTGGACGAACACGTCCCCGTGATGGCCATCCGCATCGGCGACGGCGAGTCGGCTGTGGCGGCGATGGAGCGGGTGCGCGAGTTGCAGGAGCGCTACGGGGCGGCGCCGCGATGACCGCCCGACCGGATCGCAGTGAGTGGTTCAACGGGGCGGTCCTGCGCCCGGTCGTGGCCACGAGCGTGTTGCTGGCGGCGTACTTCCTCCTGCCGATCGACCACCAGAGCCACTGGAACGCGATCGGCCTGATCGCCGGCGGCGTGCTGCTCGTCGTGTTCTGTGCCGGCGCGATCCGACGATTCCGCCTGAACGTCTATCCGTCGTTGGCCGCGGCCGACTTGCTCACCGCGATCGTCGGGCTCTACATCGCGGCGTTCTCGGCCACGTACTACCTGCTGTCCAACTATCACCCGGGCAGCTTCAGCGACAAGCTCACCCGCGTCGACGCGCTGTACTACTGCCTCACGATCTTCACGACGACGGGCTTCGGCGACATCTTCGCCGAGAGCCAGGGTGCCCGGATCGCTGTCTCGGCGCAGATGGTGTCCTCGCTGCTCATCCTCGGCGCCGGCGTCCACTTCGCCGCGCAGTTGGTGAGCGACCGGGTGCGCTCGGCCCGGGCCGCCGAGGCCGCCGCGCCCGAGGGTTCCGCGACGGGCGATCTCGACGACTAGCGTGGTGGCCATGAATCGTGTTGCTCCCGCCGTCCTGGCGGTCGCCGTGGCCCTCGCCCTGCCCTGGCCGTGGCCGGATACCGGCAGCTTCGGCGGCGGCCGATCGTCCTACCAGCAGGAGGGTGGCTCCTGCTACACCAACGAGTACGGCCATCGGTCGGTCGACGGCCGCCTGTACTGCAACCGGTCCACCGGACTCTGGACGCGGCGGCGCTGACGAAACGGACCACAACCGGATTGGCAGCATCAGGATGGTGTTCATGTCGGAATCCGACGCAAACACCATCGTGATGGTCGGTACATCCTCCCCGGACCACTGTCAGCCACGGCGACTAATCTGGAGTCGTGCCCGATCCCTCGACCTACCGACCCGCGCCCGGGTCGATACCGACTGAGCCGGGGGTCTACAAGTTTCGGGATCCGCACGGCCGTGTCATCTACGTCGGCAAGGCCAAGAACCTGCGGTCCCGCTTGACGTCGTACTTCGCGGACGTCGCGTCGCTGCACCCGCGGACGCACCAGATGGTGACGACCGCGGCCTCGGTCGAGTGGACCGTCGTGACGACCGAGGTCGAGGCGCTCCAGCTCGAATACAACTGGATCAAAGAATTCGATCCGCGGTTCAACGTCCGCTACCGCGACGACAAGTCCTACCCGATGCTCGCGGTCACCCTGAACGAGGAATACCCGCGCCTGTTCGTCTACCGGGGTCCGCGCCGCAAGGGGGTGCGGTACTTCGGCCCGTACTCGCACGCCTGGGCGATCCGGGAGACCCTCGACCTCCTGACCCGGGTGTTCCCGGCGCGCACCTGCTCCAACGGCGTCTTCAAACGGCACAGTCAGATGGGCCGTCCGTGCCTGCTCGGCTACATCGACAAGTGCTCGGCGCCCTGTACCGGCCGGGTCAGCGCGGCCGAACACCGCGAGATCGTCGACGACTTCTGCGATTTCCTCGCCGGACGCACCGACCGGATGATCGCCGACGTCGAGAAACAGATGCGGCAGGCCTCCGAAGACCTCGACTTCGAGCGCGCGGCGCGACTGCGCGACGACGCGACGGCGCTGCGCCGGGCCATGGAGAAGCAGACGGTCGTCCTCGGCGACGGGACCGACGCTGACGTCGTGGCGATGGTCGGCGACGAACTGGAGACCTCGGTCCAGGTGTTCCAGGTCCGCGACGGTCGCGTGCGCGGCCAGCGCGGTTGGGTCGTCGAGCGCCCCGACGACGACACGCTCGGCGCCCAGGTCGAGCAGTTCCTGACCCAGTTCTACGGCGCCCAGGTAGACCAGGACGCCACCGTGACGATGTCGGCAAGCCGGGAGTTGGGGGAATCGGTGCCGCGCGAGGTGTTGGTGCCCGACTTGCCCGACGACGCCGGTGAACTGGCCGACTGGTTGTCCGACCTGCGTGGTTCGCGGGTGGATCTCCGGGTGCCGCAGCGCGGGGACAAGCGCGATCTCCTCGAGACCGTCGAGCGGAATGCATCCGAGGCGCTGGCCCAGCACAAGCTCCGCCGGGCCGGGGATCTCACCTCGCGATCGGCGGCCCTCACCGAGATCCAGGAGTACCTCGGGATGGACTCGGCGCCGCTGCGCATCGAGTGCGTCGACATCTCCCATGTCCAGGGCACCGACGTGGTCGCTTCGCTCGTGGTGTTCGAGGACGGGCTGCCCCGCAAATCCGACTACCGGCACTACTCGATCAAAGAGGCGGCCGGCGACGGGCGGTCCGACGACGTGGCGTCCATCGCGGAGGTGACGCGTCGTCGATTCCTCCGGCACCGCGCGGAGCCCGACGGCGATGAGCGCATCGACGCCGAGACCGGCAAGCCGAAGCGCTTCGCCTACCCGCCCAACCTGTTCGTCGTCGACGGCGGAGCCCCGCAGACGCACGCCGCGGCGGCGGTGCTCGACGAACTCGGCATCACCGACGTGACGGTCGTCGGCCTGGCGAAGCGGATGGAGGAGATCTGGGCGCCCGGCGACGACGAGCCGATCATCATGCCGCGCACCAGCGAGGGCCTGTTCCTCCTGCAGCGGGTGCGCGACGAGGCGCACCGGTTCGCGATCTCCTTCCACCGCAGCAAACGCAGCAAACGGATGACGAGCTCGGCGCTCGACGCGGTGCCCGGTCTCGGCCCGACGCGCCGCACCGCGCTCGTCACCGCCTTCGGCTCGGTGGCCAACCTGCGCGCCGCGAGCGTCGACGACATCGCCGCGGTCCCCGGAATCGGTCCAACTACCGCAAAGACCGTTCACGATGCACTGGTAATGGGTAGACAGGAGGACGATGGCTGAGAGCACGGTTGTCTTCATCGCGGGCATGTCCGGTGCCGGCCGTTCGGCGGCCGCGGACGTGTTCGAGGACGAGGGCTGGTATGTCGCCGACAACGTCCCGGTGTCGTTGATCGGCAAACTCGTCGAACTCGCGCGCACGGGCGGCGAGGCGACGTCGCGGATCGCCATGGTGGTGCGCGGCACCGACGATCACCTGGCACCGGAGCTGGCGCAGTTGCGCGCCGATCTCGAGGCGGCCGGCACGACGGTGTGGCAGGTCTTCCTCGACGCCAGCGACGAGGTACTCGTCCGCCGCTTCGAGCAGGTGCGCCGCCGCCATCCGCTCCAGACCGACGACACCCTCATCGAGGCAATCGGCCGCGAACGCGACTACCTCGTCGGCGTGAAGGAGCAGTCCGACCTGGTCATCGACACCACGTCGCTGCCGGTCGCCAAACTCCGCGAAACCCTCACCAACGCCGCGCAGGACACCGAACAGCCGGCGAGCCTGTCGGTGTCGATCCAGTCCTTCGGCTTCAAGTACGGCCTGCCGATCGACTCGGACCTGGTGACCGACGTGCGCTTCCTGCCGAACCCGTTCTGGCTGCCGGAGTTGCGCGAGCACACCGGACAGGACGAAGCCGTGCGGGACTACGTGCTCGGCCAGGAGGGGGCCGACGAGTTCGCCCGGCTCTACGTCGACATCATCCGGCTCGTCGCGGACGGCTACCTGCGTGAGGGCAAGCGGTACATGAGCGTGGGCATCGGCTGCACGGGCGGCAAGCACCGCAGCGTCGCCATGGCCGAGGAATTGGCGCGCCGACTCGGCGAGGCCCAGGACGAGGGCGACGGTCCCAAGTTCGAGATCCGGGTCATGCACCGTGATCTGGGGCGCGAATGAGCGGCGCCGGGAACCGGAAGATCGTCGCGCTCGGCGGCGGCCACGGGCTGTACGCCACGCTCACCGCCATGCGCTTCCTCAGCCCCGAGATCACCGCGGTGGTCACCGTGGCCGACGACGGCGGCTCCTCGGGGCGGTTGCGCAGCGAACTCGATCTCATCCCGCCGGGCGACCTGCGGATGGCGCTCGCCGCGCTGCTCGTCGCCCCGGCCGCCCTGGCCGACACCGAGAAGGACGGGCGCAGCCCGGCCGACGCGCAACTCTGGGGCGACCTGTTGCAGCACCGATTCGGCGGGCACGGCGCACTCGCCGGGCACCCGATCGGCAACCTACTGCTGCTCGGGCTCACCGAGATGCTGGGTGATTCGGTGCAGGCGCTCAAGAAGCTGGGGGAGTTGTTCCAGATCACCGGCACGGTGCTGCCGATGTCGACCGTGCCGCTCACCATCGAGGCCGACGTCACCGGGCTGGAGGCCGATCCCCGGCTCAGCCGCTGTATCCAGGGCCAGGTCGCGGTGGCCACCACGCCCGGCAAGGTGCGGCGGGTGCGGCTGCTGCCCGACGCGCCGCCGGCGAGCAAGGACGCCTGCACGGCGATCGCGGAGGCAGACCTCGTCGTGCTGGGTCCCGGGTCGTGGTTCTCGAGCGTGATCCCGCATGTTTTGGTGCCCGATCAGCTCAACGCGCTGATTTCAACATCTGCACGTAGGATGCTCATAGTCAATCTCGCCCCGGAGCCGGGGGAGACGCCCGGCTTCTCGGTCGAGCGCCACCTCCACGTGCTGCACGCGCATGCCGACAAGCTCCGGATCGACGACGTCCTCGTCGACGAGCGGTCGGTTCCGGCCGGGCGGGAGCGCGACCACCTCGCACGGGCAGCGGCGCTGTTCGGCGCGGAGTTGCACGTCGGAGACCTTGCGGTGCCCGGCAAGCACGTCCACGACCCGCGCCGGGTCGCCGACGCGGTTGCCGCGCTCGCCCGTACGGATCGCGATCCGGCCGGGCAGCGTCCGCAGGGCCGGGGATTGGCATAGTTGGTCTCGAGGTACATGTCGTGAGTGGAGGAACGTCAGCGGTGGCGATGACAGCTGCGGTGAAGGACGAGTTGAGTCGTCTTGCCGTGACCCAGGTCAGCTGCCGCAAGGCCGAGGTCGCGGCGCTGCTGCGCTTCGCCGGCGGCCTGCACATCGTCGCCGGTCGCGTCGTCGTCGAGGCGGAGTTGGACACCGGCAATGTCGCCCGCCGGCTGCGGCGCGAGATCCACGACCTCTACGGCTATGCCTCCGACGTCCACATCCTGCGCAGCGGCGGTATCCGCAAGGGCTCGCGCTACATCGTGCGCGTCGTCAAGGACGGCGAGGCACTGGCCCGCCAGACCGGCCTGCTCGACCTGCGCGGCCGCCCGGTGCGCGGCCTCCCCGCGCAGGTCGTCGGCGGCAGCATCGCCGACTCGGAAGCCGCCTGGCGCGGCGCCTTCCTCGCCCACGGCTCGCTCACCGAGCCGGGCCGCTCGTCGGCGCTGGAGGTCAGCTGTCCCGGCCCCGAGGCCGCACTCGCCCTGGTCGGCGCGGCCCGCCGGCTGGGCGTGGCCGCCAAGGCGCGCGAGGTGCGCGGGGCCGACCGCGTCGTCATCCGCGACGGGGAGGCCATCGGCGCGCTGCTCACCCGGATGGGCGCCCAGGACACCCGTCTGGAGTGGGAGGAGCGCCGGATGCGCCGGGAGGTTCGCGCGACCGCGAACCGGCTGGCCAACTTCGACGACGCCAACCTGCGTCGCTCGGCCCGTGCGGCCGTCGCCGCGGCCGCCCGCGTGGAGCGGGCGCTGGAGATCCTGGGCGACGAGGTGCCCGACCACCTGATCGCGGCCGGCCGGTTGCGCGTGACGCACCGTCAGGCTTCCCTGGAGGAGTTGGGCAAGCTTGCCGACCCGCCGATGACCAAGGACGCGGTCGCCGGCCGCATCCGCCGCCTGCTGTCGATGGCCGACAAGAAGGCCCGCACGGAGGGGATCCCGGACACCGAATCGGTGGTCACCTCCGAACTGCTCGACGAGGCCTGAGAACGCCGCCGACGCCCGGGCGGGCCTGTTTCGCCCGGCCGTGGCGCACCGACTAGGCTGAGGGCCACACCCGTAGGACCCGTCATACCCTCGGCGCGCGCCCATCACCGCCGCGTGCCAACCACAAAGGAGAAAGCACGTGACTGTTCGCGTAGGCGTCAACGGATTCGGCCGGATCGGCCGCAACTTCTTCCGCGCCGTCGAGGCCCAGAAGGCGCTCGGCACCACCGATATTGAGATCGTCGCGGTCAACGACCTGACCGACAACGCCACGCTGGCCCACCTGCTGAAGTTCGACTCGATCCTGGGCCGCCTGCCCGAGGACGTCCGCCTGGAGGGCGAGGACACCATCGTCGTCGGCGACAAGAAGATCAAGGCCCTCGAGGTCAAGGAGGGCCCGGCGGCCATTCCGTGGGGCGACCTGGGCGTCGACGTCGTCGTCGAGTCCACCGGCATCTTCACCGCGCGCGACAAGGCCCAGGGCCACCTCGACGCCGGCGCCAAGAAGGTCATCATCTCCGCGCCGGCCTCCGACGAGGACATCACCATCGTGATGGGCGTCAACGACGACAAGTACGACGGCAGCCAGAACATCATCTCCAACGCCTCGTGCACCACGAACTGCCTCGGCCCGATGGCCAAGGTCCTCAACGACGAGTTCGGCATCGTCAAGGGCCTGATGACCACGGTCCACGCCTACACGCAGGACCAGAACCTGCAGGACGGCCCGCACAAGGACCTGCGCCGCGCCCGCGCCGCCGCCATCAACGTCGTCCCGACGTCGACCGGTGCCGCTAAGGCGATCGGCCTGGTGCTCCCGGAGCTCAAGGGCAAGCTCGACGGTTACGCGCTGCGCGTGCCGATCCCGACCGGCTCGGTCACCGACCTCACCGCGCACCTGGCCAAGAAGGCCTCCGCCGAGGAGATCAACGCCGCGCTGAAGGCGGCCGCCGAGGGCCCGCTCAAGGGCATCCTCAAGTACTACGACGCGCCGATCGTCTCCAGCGACATCGTCACCGACCCGCACAGCTCGCTCGTCGACGGCGGCCTCACCAAGGTCATCGATGACCAGGCGAAGGTCGTGTCCTGGTACGACAACGAGTGGGGCTACTCGAACCGCCTCGTCGACCTGATCGGCCTGGTCAGCAAGTCGCTGTCGGCCTGATCCCAGTCCCACCGAACTCCGAGGAGTCCTCGCATGGCCGTGCCCTCTCTCGCCGACCTGTTGGAGACCGGGGTGTCCGGACGCATCGTGCTGGTGCGCTCGGATCTCAATGTCCCGCTCGATGACGACGGCAACATCACCGACCCGGGCCGCATCGTGGCGTCGGCGCCGACCATCCGCAAGCTCGCCGAGGCGGGTGCGGGGGTCATCGTCACCGCCCATCTGGGTCGCCCCAAGGGGGAGCCGGATCCGAAGCTCTCGCTCGCCCCGGTGGCCAAGCGACTGGGGGAGGAGTTGGGCCGCAACGTCCAGCTCGCCGCCGATGTCGTCGGCTCGGACGCTCTGGCCCGTGCCGAGGGACTGACCGACGGTGACGTCCTCCTGCTGGAGAACATCCGGTTCGACCCGCGCGAGACCAGCAAGGACGACGCCGAGCGCGAAGCCCTCGCCAAGGACCTCGCCGAGCTGACCGGGGTGAACGGAGCGTTCGTCTCCGACGGCTTCGGCGTGGTGCACCGCAAGCAGGCATCGGTCTACGACGTCGCCAAGTTGCTGCCGCACTATGCCGGCGACCTGGTGCACACCGAGGTGCAGGTGCTGTCCAAGCTCACCGAGGACCCGGCGCGGCCGTACGCGGTCGTGCTCGGCGGATCGAAGGTCTCCGACAAGCTCGGCGTCATCGAAGCGCTGGCACCGAAGGTGGACACCCTGGTCATCGGCGGCGGCATGGCGTTCACGTTTATCGCCGCCCAGGGCTTCGGGGTCGGCACCTCGCTGCTGCAAGAGGACCAGATCGACGTCTGCAAGAGCCTGCTCGAACGGTTCGCCGACGTGATCCGCCTCCCCGTCGACGTCGTCGTGGCTGACAAGTTCGCCGCCGACGCCGAGTCGAAGACCGTCCCCGCCGACCAGATCCCGGACGGTTGGATGGGCCTGGACATCGGCCCGGAGTCGGTGAAGCGATTCGCCGCGGCGCTGTCGGCGGCCAAGACGGTGTTCTGGAACGGCCCGTCGGGCGTGTTCGAGTTCAAGAAGTTCGCCGCCGGCACCAAGGGTGTCGCCGAGGCCATCGCCGCGACGACCGCCGACGGCGCGTTCACCGTGGTCGGCGGTGGCGATTCGGCCGCCGCGGTCCGCGCCCTGGGCATCCCGGACGAGGACTTCTCGCACATCTCCACCGGTGGCGGTGCGTCGCTGGAGTACCTCGAGGGCAAGGAACTGCCCGGGTTGACCGTCCTGGAGGCGCCGAACAATGTCTGATGGTCGCAAGCCGCTGATCGCCGGCAACTGGAAGATGAACATGACGCACCTCGAGGCGATCGCCCTGGTGCAGAACATCGACTTCCGCCTGCCGAACAAGTACTACGACAAGGTCGACGTGACGGTGATCCCGCCGTTCACCGACATCCGCAGCGTGCAGACCATCGTCGACGGCGACAAACTGCTGCTCACCTACGGCGCCCAGGACCTGTCCGAGCACGACTCTGGTGCCTACACCGGCGAGATCAGCGGCGCGTTCCTGACCAAGCTGGGCTGCACATACGTCGTCGTCGGGCACTCCGAGCGCCGCACGTACCACAACGAGACCGACGAGGTCGTGCTCGCCAAGACCAAGGCCGCGCTGCGCCACCAGCTCACCCCGATCGTCTGCATCGGCGAGGGCCTCGAGGTCCGGGAGGCGGGGGAGCACATCGCCTTCAACGTCGCCCAGCTCAAGGGGTCGTTGGCCGGTCTGTCGGCGGCGGAGATCGCCAAGACGGTCATCGCGTACGAGCCGGTGTGGGCCATCGGCACCGGCCGCGTCGCCAGCGCCGACGATGCCCAGGAGGTGTGCGCCGCGGTGCGCGCCACCATCGCCGAACTGGCCGACGAGGCCGTCGCCGAAGAGATCCGCGTGCTGTACGGCGGCTCGGTCAACGCCAAGAACATCGGCGACCTCATCGCACAGACCGACGTCGACGGAGCCCTCGTCGGCGGTGCCTCGCTCAAGGCGGAGGAGTTCGCAACGCTGTCGGCGATCGCCGCCGGCGGCCCGCTCCCGTAACCGCCCCGCTCGTTCGCGTACACTCTTCGATGGCCCCGGCGGCCACTCGACTCCCGTAGTAGAAGGACCAGACGACCGTGCAACTCGCGCTTCAGATCGGTATCGCCATCACCAGCCTCTTGCTGGTGGTCCTGGTCTTGCTGCACCGCGGCAAGGGCGGCGGCCTGTCATCGCTGTTCGGCGGCGGCGTGCAGTCCAGCCTGTCCGGCTCCAGCGTCGTCGAGCGCAACCTCGACCGCCTGACCATCGCCGTCGGCGGCCTGTGGTTCCTGCTCATCGTGGGCATGGAGCTCTACATCAGGTTCGCCCAGAAATAGTCGCCGCGGCGGGCCCACCGCCGACTCGCCGTGCCGTCCGGCCCCCGCTCGGGGATACTCGGAGCCATGGCCGCCGACCCCGCTCCCGTCGTTCCCGTTCAGTCGCCGCTGTGGCGGCCCGACACCTCCGTCGTCGATCGGCTGGAGGTCGACAAGACCGATCGGGCGCTGACCGAGCCGCTGCGCGAGGACATCCGCCTGTTGGGCGGGATGCTCGGCGACATCATCCGCGAACACTCCGGCAGCTCCACCTTCAACCTCGTCGAGGGTTCCCGCCAGGCCGCCTTCGACATCCGCGAGAGCGAGATGGACCGCGACCGGCTCGCGGAGCGCTACGACGGCCAGCCGGCCGACGAACTCCTGCCGGTGGCCCGCGCATTCTCCCTCTTCGGCCTCTTGGCGAACCTCGCCGAGGACTTGCACCGCGAACGCCGCCGGGAGATTCATCTGCGCGCCGGCGACCGGCCGCAGAACAGCAGCTTGGCGGCCACCTACGCCAAGCTCGCCGACGCGAAACTCACCGACGCGCGCGTCGGAGCCGAGCTGGCCGACTGCACGGTCGTGCCCGTCATCACCGCGCACCCGACCGAGACGCGGCGGCGCACCATCTTCGAGGCCCAGAACCGGATCACCGAACTGATGCGGCTGCGCCGTCGCACCGAGCTGACGCCGGCCGAGGACGCGGCGACGCTCGCGGCGATCCGACGCCAGATCCTCACCATGTGGCAGACCGCCCTCATCCGGCTCGAGCGACTGTCCATCCGCGACGAGATCGCCGCCGGCCTGCGCTACTACGACGCCACCTTCTTCGACGTCGTTCCCCGGATCAACACCGAGACCCGGGCGGCGCTGTGCGCGGCGTACCCGAAGGCGGGGCTGGCACACGCGCCGATGATCCGGATGGGCTCGTGGATCGGTGGCGACCGGGACGGCAACCCCTTCGTCACCGGTGACGTGATGACGACCGCGACGTCGTCCGCGGCGCGACTCGCCTTCGCCCACCACCTGGAACAGTTGGAAGAGCTCTACCGCGAGCTAAGCATGTCCGAGCGCCTGGTGACGGTGACGCCGGAGTTGGCGGCACTGGCCGACCAGGCCACCGTCGGCACCCCGGACGAACCCTTCCGGCGCGCGCTCCGCGTGATCCGGGCACGACTGTCCGCCACCGCGCTCGACCGCCTCGGCGACGAAGGCGGGTCGCTGCCGTACCTGGTGCCGGCCGAGGCGGGCGGTCCGACCGCCGCTGACGGCTACCGGGACAAGGAGGCCTTCCGCGCCGACCTCGACGTCCTCGACGCGGCGTTGCGCGCGAACGGCGACGACGAGATCGCCGACGACCACCTGCTGCGCGTCCGGGAGAGCGCCCTCGCGTTCGGCTTCAACCTGTCCGGCCTGGACATGCGGCAGAACTCCGAGGTGCACGAGACGGTGGTCGGCGAGCTGCTGGCCTGGGCCGGCGTCCATCCGGACTACGCCTCGCTGGACGAGCCGGCGCGCGTCGAACTCCTGACCGCCGACCTGCGCTCGCGCCGACCGCTCGCCGGGCCGGGGGCCGAGCTCGGTGAACTCGCCGACAAGGAACTGGCCATCGTGCGCGCGGCGGCCACCGCGGTCGCCACCTTCGGCCCCGAGGCCGTGCCCAACTATGTGATCAGCATGTGCACGTCGGTCAGCGACATGCTCGAAGCACTGATCCTCCTCAAGGAGGCCGGCCTGTACGACGCCGGCGGGGGAGAGCGGGCGAGTTGCCGGCTGCGCGTCGTGCCGCTCTTCGAGACCATCGAGGACCTGCAGCAGGGAGCCGCGACGATCCTCGCCGCGCTCGACGTCCCGCTGTACCGGCAGATCGTCGACGGTCAGGGCGGCATGCAGGAAGTCATGCTCGGCTATTCCGACTCGAACAAGGACGGCGGCTACCTCGCCGCGAACTGGGCGCTGTATCGCGCCGAGCTGGACCTGGTCGAGGCCGCGAAGAAGGCCAAGGTGCGGCTGCGGTTGTTCCACGGTCGGGGCGGCACCGTGGGCCGCGGCGGCGGCCCGAGCTACGAGGCGATCCTGGCGCAGCCGCCCGGCGCCGTGCAGGGCTCGCTGCGCATCACCGAACAGGGCGAGATCATCGCCGCCAAGTACGCCGAACCGGTCTCGGCCCACCGCAACCTCGAGACGATCCTCGCCGCCACGATCGAGTCGTCGCTGCTCGACGTCGAGGGCCTGGGGGACGACTCCGAGCACGCCTACGAGATCCTCGACGACCTCGCCGCGCGCGCCCGCACCGCCTACGGCGACCTCGTGCACCGGACGCCGGGTTTCGTCGAGTACTTCACGACCTCGACGCCGCTGTCGGAGATCGGCGAGCTCAACATTGGCAGTCGTCCCGCGGCCCGCAAGCAGACCAAGGAGATCTCCGATCTGCGCGCCATCCCGTGGGTGCTGTCGTGGAGCCAGTCGCGGGTGATGTTGCCCGGTTGGTATGGGACCGGCACGGCCTTCGCCGAGTGGATCGGGGACGACGCCGAGCGTCTTGAGACGCTGCGCGACTACAACCGCCGGTGGCCCTTCTTCACGAGCGTGATGTCGAACATGGCCCAGGTGCTGGCGAAATCCGACATGGGCGTGGCGCACCGGTACTCACAGCTCGTGCCCGATCCCGAGCTGCGCGAGCGGGTCTTCGGCCGTATCGTCGCCGAGCACGAGTTGACCATCGCGATGCACGCGGCGATCACCGAGTCCGACGACCTGCTCGCCGACAACCCGGCGCTCAAGCGCTCGGTCTACAACCGGTACCCGTATCTGGAGCCGCTCAACCTGCTGCAGGTCGAATTCCTCAAGCGCTATCGCGCCGGCGAGGACAGTCGGGAGGTGCGCCGCGGCATCCTGCTCACGATGAACGGCCTGGCCACCGCGCTGCGCAACAGCGGTTAAGCGGCGGACTGCGGCGCAGCCCACTGCCGTGGTGCGGCTGTGAGGGGTATTACCCGACGCGCCCGACGCTTCTCTTGGGCTTTACTAAGTCTTTAGTATTACTGTGGAAACGTAATACCCAGGCCGTCGGTGCAGCGTCGCGCCGCCGTAGTTCCGGGAAGTGCCGCGTGCACCACAGACGTTCAGGGAGACCATGGCCACCTCAGCCCCAACCGCCACACCGCCCCTGGCGACGCGTTTGCGCGACGCCGCCCGCTACGACCTGCCGGCCTCCGTCGTCGTGTTCCTGGTCGCGCTGCCGCTCTCGCTCGGCATCGCCATCGCGTCCGGCGCGCCGGTGGCGGCCGGACTGATCGCCGCCGTTATCGGCGGCATCGTCGCCGGCGCCCTCGGCGGCTCCGCGGTGCAGGTCAGCGGCCCGGCGGCGGGCCTCACCGTCGTCGTCGCGGAGTCGATCGACACGTTCGGCTTCAAGGTGACGTGCGGCATCGTCGCCGCGGCCGGCATCCTGCAGATCCTGATCGGCCTGAGCCGGGTCGCGCGCGCCGCCCTGGCCGTCGCACCCGTGGTCGTCCACGCGATGCTCGCCGGAATCGGCATCACCATCGCCCTGCAGCAGATGCACGTCCTGCTGGGCGGCACCTCGCACAGCACGGCGTGGAAGAACCTCATCGAACTGCCCGGCCAGATCGCGCACCTGCACCTGTGGGCGGCGGCACTGGGCGCCCTGGTCGTCGCCATCATGTTCGGCTGGAACTATCTGCCCGCGAAGGTCCGCGTCGTGCCGGCCGCCCTGGTGGCCATCATCATCGCGACGGTCGTCTCGCTGGCCGGTCCCGACGACATCAAGCGCGTCAACATCGACGGCTCGTTGTTCGACTCGATCGGCCTGCCCGAGCTGCCAAGCGGCAACTGGGGTGCGCTGGTGCTGGCCGTCATCACCATCTGCTTGATCGCCAGCGTCGAGAGCCTGCTGTCGGCGGTCGCCGTGGACAAGATGCACACCGGCGCCCGCACCAACTTCGACCGCGAGATGATCGGCCAGGGCTCGGCGAACGTGCTCTCCGGCCTCGTCGGCGGCCTGCCCATCACCGGCGTCATCGTCCGCAGCTCGACGAACGTCCTCGCCGGCGCCCGCACCCGCGCCTCCGCGATCCTGCACGGCGTGTGGATCCTGGTCTTCTCCGCGTCGCTGGTCTCCCTGGTGGAGAAGATCCCGCTCGCCGCGCTCGCCGGCCTCCTGGTGGTGATCGGCACGCAGCTCGTGAAGATCTCGCACGTGAAGCTGGCCCACCGCACCGGCGATCTGCTGGTCTACGTCGTCACCGTCCTCGGCGTGATCTTCCTCAACCTCCTCGAGGGCGTGCTCCTGGGCCTCGCGGTCGCGGCGGTGCTGTTGATCTGGCGCGTGATCCGGGTCGCCGTCGAGGTCGACCAGGTGCCCGACTCCGACCAGTGGGAGGTGAAGATCGACGGGTCGGCGACCTTCCTTTCGCTGCCGAAGCTGTCGGCCAGCCTGAACAAGATCCCGGCCGGCGTCCCGGTGACCGTCGAGATGACCGTCGACTTCCTCGACCACGCGGCTTTCGAGACCATCGACGACTGGGCGCGCCAGCACCGGGCCACCGGCGGCACCGTCCACTTCATCGAGATCGGCGAGGCCAAGATGAGCACCGCGGCCACCCAGCCGCCGCAGCGCAGCCTGGGTCGGGCCACCCTCGACGACATCTTCGCACCCTGGCGCAGTTCCGAGGATTCGTCGCTGGCCAGCGGAATCGCCAACTACAACCGGGGCCACGCGCACCTGTTGCGCCCGCACCTCAACGAACTGCGCACCGGCCAGGACCCGGAAGCCTTCTTCCTCACCTGCGTCGATTCGCGCATCGTGCCGAACGTCATCACCGGCAGCGGGCCGGGCGACCTGTTCACGGTCCGCAACGTCGGCAACCTGGTGCCCGAGCACGACGGCATCTCCGTCGATGCGGCCCTCGAGTTCGCCGTCGAGGTGTTGAACGTCGAGACGATCGTCGTCTGCGGCCACTCCGCCTGCGGTGCGATGGCCGGGCTCCTGTCCGGCCAGGCGGGCCTGCCGAGCATCGACCGCTGGTTGGCCCACGGCCAGCAGAGCGTGGGCCGCTTCCGGGCGGGCCACCCCGTCGGGGAGGCGGCGCGCGAGGCCGGTTACCCGGAGGTCGACCAGCTGGCCATGGTTAACGTCGCGGTCCAGGTCGAGCGCCTGCGCTCGCACCCGACGATCCTGCGGGCACAGCAGGACCGGGAGGTGGCCGTGGCCGGGATCTTCTTCGACATCGGCACCGCGAAGGTCATCGAGATCGGCACCAGTTCGATCTCGTCGATCACGGGGCACGGCAGCACGATCCAGCAGCTCCACGACCACGATCTGAACCTGACCGCGGCGGTCAGCGCCAAGGATGCGGCGGCCGCCGAGTAGCCTGCCCGCTATGACAGGCAAACGCACCGCGCTGGTCACCGGCGCATCGTCGGGGATCGGGCTGGCCGTCGCGCGGGAACTGGTCGATCGGGGCTACCGGGTCATCGGCACGAGCCGGAACCCGGCGAAGATCGCCGACGCCGATCGCGTCCCCGGCGTCGAATACGCGGCGCTCGACCTGGCCGATCGTGCCTCGATCCAGGCTTGTGCCGACGCCGTTGGCGATGTCGACATCGTCGTGCACAACGCGGGGGAGAGCCAGTCGGGGCCGCTCGAGGAGCTGCCCGACGACGCCGTGGACCGGTTGTTCCAGACCAACGTGTTCGGGGCGGTGCAGCTCACCCAGCGCCTGCTGCCGCACATGCGTGCCCAGGGCTACGGCCGGATCATCACCGTCGGGTCGATGCTGGCGAGCTTCCCGTTGGCCCACCGCGGGTCCTACAGCGCCGCCAAGGCCGCGCTCAAGGGCTTCGCCCTGTCGGCGCGGCAGGAGCTCTCACCGTTCGGCGTATGGGTCGCGCACGTCGAACCCGGGTCGATCGCGACGGGGATCGGGGAGCGGCGCACCCACTACATCGCCGACGACTCGGTACCGCGACGACTACGACACGATGATCGCCCACCTCGACGCGAACGAACAGGCCGGGATCCCGCCCGCCAAGGTCGCCAACACCATCGTCAAGGCGATCGAAGCCGACAAGCCGCGCGAGTTCTACGCCGTCGGCTCCAACGCTCCGCTGGTGTTCACCCTGCGGCGCTTGGTGCCGCGCGGCGTGGTCACGTCGATGGTGGCGCGCCGCCACGGCCTCAAGCGCTGAGCTCGGCGCGGAGCGCGGGCCAAGGTCGACGTTGCCATTGACCAATGGCATAGACTGATCCGCATGGTCCTCGATGCCGCTCGGATACGGCTTCTGCGCCGCCGCCGGAGTCATGACGCGAAGGCGGTCGTCACGGGTGCCGGCAGCGGCATCGGCCGGGCGTTCGCCCTCGAATTGGCGCGCCGGGGCGGGCACGTCCTCTGCGCCGACATCGACGGGGAGCGGGCCGCCGAGACAGTCGACCTGATCAGGGCGTCCGGCGGGCGCGCCGACCCGCACACGTGCGACGTCGCCGACCGCTCCCAGGTGCAGGCCCTGGCGACGACCGCCCGCAAACTCTTCGACGGTCCGCCGACGCTCGTCATCAACAACGCCGGCGTCGGCATCGGCGGCCACCAGGTCGGCGAGATCGGATTCGACGACTGGGACTGGGCCCTGGGCATCAACCTGTGGGGCGTCGTCCACGGCTGTGAGATCTTCGCGCCGCTGGTCCGCGAGGCGGGCCACGGCGGCATCATCAACGTCGCCTCCGCCGCCGGGTTCGCTGCTGCACCGGTGATGGGCCCCTACAACGTCTCCAAGGCGGGAGTCATGTCGCTGTCGGAGACGCTGGCCGCCGAACTCAGCGGCACGCCGGTGGCCGTCACCGTCCTCTGCCCGACGTTCGTCAAGACCAACGTCGCCAAGGACGGCCGCATCACCGCCGGTGCGCGCGGATTGGCCGACCGCCTGATGAAGTGGACCGGTGTGTCGCCTGACGCGGTCGCGCGCGAGACCCTCGACGCCAACGACCTCGGCAAGCTCTACGTCGTGCCGCAGTTCGATGCCAACGTCGTGTGGCACCTGAAACGACATTTCCCCGCCCAGTACGCATGGGGCGCGGGGCTGCTCAACCGTGTGCTGCCGCAGTAAACCCACAACCGAAGGACGATCATGGCCCTGGATCTGGACAACACGCTGCGCGTGATCAAGGCGAAGCAGTGGGCGCTGGCCGACATCGACTGGGAAGCCCCCGGCGCCGAGCTGATCGAGCCCGAGCTGCACGCCAAGCTCAAGCCCTTCCTCTCCGACCTGATGTGGATCGAGAACGTGGGCGCCCGCGGGTTCGCCGCCATGGCCAAGAAGGCGCCGACCCCCACACTCAAGAGCATCTACGAGCACTTCCACGCCGAGGAGCAGAAGCACGCCAACGCCGAGCTGGCGCTGATGCGCCGGTGGGGCATGCTCGACGGCGACGAGATCCCGTCGCCCAACGTCAACGTCCAGCTGGTCATCAACTGGCTCGACAAACACGCGGACGGAATGTCGCTGTCGTTCCTGGGCACGGTCATCCCGATGTTGGAGGTCGCCCTGGACGGCGCGCTGATCAAGTTCATCACCGACGAGGTGAAGGACCCGGTCGCGCAGGAGGTCTTCCGGAACATCAACAACGACGAGTCGCGTCACCTGGCCGTCGACTACGAGGTGATGGACATCCTCGGCCACGCCGGGGCCCGCAAACTGGCCGCCGACTTCATCGGCGGTTGGGTCAACCCGTCGCTGCTGATCGGCACGCTGAGCTACCTGCCGCTGCTCAACAAGATGCGCGACAACATCGTGGCGATGGGAGTCGACGAGCAGAAGCTCTACAAGGCCATCGAGCGGTACCGCTCGGTCGGCGAGCGCAGCAAGTACGTCCGTCGGCTGCCGATGTTCCAGTTGATCTCGCGCCACGGCGGCTGGGTGGTCAACCGCAACGCCGTCCCGTACCACCTGCTGGCCGACGGCCTGGTCAAGGTCACCGAGAAGATCCCGTTCGGCCTGGTCCACAAAACGCCCACCTGGTCGACCGAGCTCACGTACGAGCCGGTCGCATGAGCACCGACGGGCCCCTCGCGGTCGCCGTCATCGGCGCCGGTTTCGCTGGGATCGGCGCCGCCATCCGCCTGCGGCAAGCCGGTGTCGAGGATGTCACCGTCTTCGAGCGCGACACCCGCATCGGCGGCACCTGGCGCGACAACACCTACCCGGGCGCGGCCTGCGACATCCCGTCGCAGCTCTACTCGTACAGCTTCGCGCGCAACCCCGAGTGGTCGCAGACGTACTCCGGCAGCGCCGAGATCCTGGACTACATCGACAAGGTCGCCGCGGACCACGGCGTCATCGACCGCATCGAATTCGGCCGCACGGTCACCGGTCTGACGTACGACGTCCCGACGGGGGAGTGGACCCTCACCTTCGCCGAGCAGGAGCCGGTGCGCGCCCGCTCGGTCATCGTCGCCTCCGGCCCGCTGTCGACGCCGGCGCTGCCCGACATCCCCGGCGTGGCCGACTTTGCCGGTACGGCGATCCACAGCGCCGCCTGGGACCACGACTACGACTTCACCGGCAAGAAGGTCGCCGTCATCGGGACCGGAGCGAGCGCGGTCCAGATCGTCCCCGAGCTGGTCAAACGGGCCGCGTCGGTCAAGGTCTTCCAACGCACGCCCGGCTGGGTGCTGCCGCGGGTGAACCTGGAGACCGGTGAGTTCGCGAAGGGCGTCTACCGCCGCGTCCCCGGCGCCCAACGGCTCGCCCGCGCCCTCTGGTACGGCGGACACGAGACGATGGCGCTCGGCGTCGTCTGGGACACGCCGCTGACCCGCGTCGTGGAGGCCATCGCCAGGCTGCACCTGCGCCTGCAGGTGCGCGATCCGTGGCTGCGCCGACAGCTCACGCCGGACTTCTCCGCCGGATGCAAGCGCCTGCTGATGACCAGCGACTACTACCCGGCGCTGCAGGCGAAGAACGCCAAACTCGTGACGTGGCCGATCGCCCGGATCGCACCGAAGGGGGTGCGCACCGTGGAGGGCATCGAGCACCAGGTCGACTGCATCGTCTACGCGACCGGGTTCGCCGTCGCCAAGCAGGGCACGCCGTATCCGGTGACCGGCGTCGACGGACGCGTGCTCGCCGACGAGTGGAGCGGGGGAGCCCAGGCGTACCGCAGCGTCGCCGTGTCCGGCTACCCGAACCTGTACTTCACCTTCGGCCCCAACTCGGGCCCCGGCCACAACTCGGCGCTGGTGTACCTCGAGGCGCAGATCGAATTCATCACCGAGGCGATCGGCATGGTCGAGCGCGGTGGGTGGAAAGCCCTCGACGTCCGCCGGGAGGCACAGGAGGCGTTCAACGCCGACATCCAGAAGCGGCTGCGGCGCACCACCTGGAATTCGGGCTGCCAGAGCTGGTACCTGACCTCCGACGGCTACAACGCCACCATGTTCCCCGGATTCGCCACGCAGTTCGTCAACCAGATGCGCAGGGTCGACCTGCGCGACTTCCGCATCCTGGTCGACGAACCGGCGCTGAGCGCGGCAACGGTCTAGCGGTCTCACCCGACATAGTCGGCGAGGTGTTTGCCGGTCAGCGTGTCCGCTGCCGCGACCATGTCGCGGGGCGTGCCCTCGAAGACGATCTGCCCGCCGTCGTGACCGGCGCCCGGACCGAGGTCGATGATCCAGTCGGCGTGCGCCATGACGCCCTGGTGGTGTTCGATCACGATCACCGACTTCCCGGCGTCGACGAGTCGGTCCAGCATGCCCAGCAACTGCTGGACGTCGGCGAGGTGCAGGCCCGTGGTCGGCTCGTCCAGCACGTAGACGTCGGCCTTGTCGGCCATCGCGGTGGCCAGCTTCAGTCGTTGCCGCTCGCCCCCGGACAGGGTGGTGAGCGGCTGGCCCAGGGTGATGTAGCCCAGGCCCACGTCGACCAGGCGGTCGAGGATCTTGGCCGCGGCCGGCGTGCGGGCGTCGCCGTCGGTGAAGAAGGCCCGCGCCTGGTCGACGGGCATCGCCAGCACCTCGCTGATGTCTTTGCCGCCCAGGTGGTAGTCGAGGACGTCGGGGCTGAACCGCTTGCCGCCGCAGTCCTCGCAGGGGGTGGCCACACCGGCCATCGTCACCAGGTCCGTGTAGATGACCCCGGCACCCTTGCAGGCGGGGCAGGCGCCTTCGGAATTCGCGCTGAACAACGCCGGTTTCACCCCGTTCGCCTTCGCGAACGCCTTGCGGATCGGGTCGAGCAGCCCGGTGTACGTGGCGGGATTGCTGCGCCGTGAACCGCGGATGGCCGTCTGGTCGATGGCGACGACCTCCTCGCGCCCCGACACCGAGCCGTGGATCAGCGAGCTCTTGCCCGAGCCGGCGACACCGGTGATGGCGACGAGCATGCCCAGCGGGATGTCGACGTCCACGCCCCGCAGGTTGTTCTCGTGTGCGCCGCGGATCGGCAGGGAGCCCGACGGCGCCCGCACCGACTCCTTGAGCGCCGCCCGGTCGTGCAGGTGCCGCCCGGTGAGGGTGTCGGCGGACTCGAGCCCGGCCACATCGCCCTCGTAGCAGATCTGGCCGCCCGCCGAACCGGCCCGCGGACCCAGGTCGATGACGTGGTCGGCAATAGCGATCACCTCCGGTTTGTGCTCGACGACCAGCACCGTGTTGCCCTTGTCCCGCAGCCGGATCAGCAGGTCGTTCATGCGGGCGATGTCGTGCGGGTGGAGCCCGACGGTCGGCTCGTCGAAGACGTAGGTGATGTCGGTGAGCGATGAGCCGAGGTGCCGAATCATCTTGATCCGCTGGGCCTCGCCGCCGGAGAGGGTTCCGGTGGGGCGCTCCAGGTTGAGGTAGCCGAGCCCGATCTCGACGAAGGAGTCGACGGCGGCGCGCAGGTTCTCCATGAGCGGGGCGACGGAGGGCTCGTCGACGGTGCGCAGCCAGGTCGCGACGTCGGTGATCTGGTAGCGGCAGACGTCGGCGATGCTGACCCCGTCGATGGTCGCGGTGCGGGCGGGCTGCGCGAGGCGGGTGCCGTCGCATTCCGGGCACGTCGACTGGGTGACGGCCCGCTGCAGGAAGGCGCGGATGTGGGGTTGGACCGAGTCGATGTCCTTCGACAACATGGACTTCTGGATCCGCGGCATCAGCCCCTCGTACGTGACGTTGATGCCGTCCACCTTGATGCGAGTCGGTTCCTTGTGCAGCAGGTCGGCCAGCTCGTCGTCGGTGAAGTCCTTGATCGGCTTGTCCGGATCGAAGTAGCCGCTCTTGGCGTAAGTGCGGCCGTACCAGCCGTCGGGGGTGAACCCCGGGATGGTCAGCGCGCCGTCGTTCAAGGATTTGGTGTCGTCGTACAGCTCCCGCACGTCCATCTCGGCGACGGTGCCCATGCCCTCGCAGCGCGGGCACATGCCGCCGAGGACGTTGAACGTCTTCGAGGTCTTCTTGCCGCTGGCGGTCTCGGCCTGCCCGCTGCCCTCGACGGACGGCACGTTGAAGGAGAAGGCGTTGGACGCCCCGATGTGCGGGGTCGACAGGCGGCTGAACAGGATTCGCAGCATGGCGTTGACGTCGGTGATGGTGCCGACGGTCGAGCGCGGATTGCCGCCGATGCGCTCCTGGTCGACGATGATGGCGGTCGTGAGGCCGTCGAGGACGTCGACGTCGGGACGGGCCAGCGACGGCATGAAGCCCTGGACGAAGGCGCTGTAGGTCTCGTTCACCAGGCGCTGGGACTCGGCGGCGACGGTGCCGAACACCAGGGAGCTCTTGCCGGAGCCGGACACCCCGGTGAACACGGTGAGTCGTCGCTTGGGCAGGTCGACGCTGACGTCGCGCAGGTTGTTCACCCGGGCGCCGACGACGCGGATGACGTCGTGGGAGTCGGCGGGGTGGCATTCGGTGATGGTCATCAGTGGCGGCCCTCTTCGTCGGCGGTGGTCGTGGCGGTGGCGGCGAGTCGGGCGGCGACGCCGTCGAGGATCGTCTGGAGCCCGAATCGGTACGCGGTGTCGGCGTTGTTGGCGGCGCCCTGGGCCTCGCCCGCGGCGGCACCCACCCGCGAGGCGAGGGGGAAGCGGGCCTCGATGCCGAGGACCGCGAGCTTCGCGCCCTCGCGCTCCCACCATTCCTGCGGGTCTTCCTCGGCGCGCTCCTGCCGGGCATGGTTCTGCGCACGCGCACTGGCGCGCGCGAAGTCGTGCAGGAGGGTCAGGATCGCATCCTTCTCGACGTCGTCGAGGTCGAAGGCCTCGACTGCTTCAAGTTCGTGTTCGTACTTGGCGAGGGTGCCCGGCCCCAGGGTCGCCCGTTCCGATTCGAGGTCGGCGAGCCAGGGGTGTGCTCGGAACAGTGCGAGGTTGTCGTCGGCGATCGCGACAAGACTGCTACGCCAGTCACCGGCGGGGGAGGAGAGCGCCATTTCCGCGCGGACCACGTCGGCCATGAGCTCGAGGAGCTGCTCCCGGCTCTCGACGTAGGAGTAGAGCGACATCACGGGGGTGCCGAGCTGCGCCGCCACGTCCCGCAGGGAGAACGACGATCCCGTGCGATCGGCGACGGCGATCGCCGCGTCGACGACGTCGTCGGGGGAGTACTTGGGCGGTCGGCCGCGCTTGTTCGACGGCACCTCGTTGCGCCACAACAGATCGATGGTGTCCATGACTGTCGTCCTTCCTCATCCCGCGACAATATACCGTATACCGTACGGTTACTAAATAACGTATAGCATACGTGAACAAGGCGGGAACGGCATTCGGCCGCGACCGACGCAGGGGAGGGGGGACGTTTGATGAAGCTCCGATTGCGGGCGCCCGCCCTCGACTTCGACAGGCTGCGCACCGAGCTCGGGGTGACCGAACGTTTTCCCGACGACGCGTGGGACGAGGCGAAGCTCGCACACGACCGGTTCGCCGGGCAGCGGGCGGATCGCCGAGACCTGGAACTGGTCACCATAGATCCGCCCGGCTCCCTGGACCTCGACCAGGCGGTGCGGCTGGTCGACGATCCCGCCGACGACAATCCCGGCGGTTTCCTGGTCCATTACGCCATCGCCGATGTGGCGGCCATCGTGGAACCGGGTGGCGCGCTGGACACCGAGACCCGACGTCGCGGCGAGACCCTGTACTTCCCGGACGGCAACGTCCCGCTCCATCCGCGGATCATTTCCGAGAACTCCGGATCGCTGCTGCCCGGCATCGACCGTCCCGCGGTGCTGTGGACCGTGCGGGTGGCGGCGAACGGCGACGTGGTGCAGACCGGCGTCGAACGGGCCGTCGTGCGGTCGCGGGAGCGGCTCGACTATCAGGGGGTGGCCGCCGACGCGGCGGCCGGCACCTTGCATCCGGCGATCGCCGCGCTGCCGGCTTTCGGCGAGGTGCGCCAGCGGTGGTCCCTGGATCGTGGGGCCGTCCAGTTGGAGCTCCCCGATCAGGAGGTGGTGCCCAACGACAACCTGCGCCATCCCCGCAAATGGACGCTGCGGCTGGCACCGCGCACCCCGGCCGATCTCTGGAACGCGCAGGTCTCCCTGCTGATCGGGATGTGCGCCGGGCAGATCATGCGGGGCGCCGGAATCGGCTTCTTCCGCACCCTTCCGGCGGCCACCGCCGATGCTGTCGGCGAACTGCGTCGCGTCGCCGAGAATCTGCGGGTCCCGTGGCCCGAAGGCGCCAGCCCCGGACAGTTCCTGGCCGGCCTGGCACCCGACGAGCCGTCGACATTGGCGC
The DNA here is from genome assembly GCF_047602025.1 of Gordonia sp. (in: high G+C Gram-positive bacteria). Classification (GTDB taxonomy): domain Bacteria; phylum Actinomycetota; class Actinomycetes; order Mycobacteriales; family Mycobacteriaceae; genus Gordonia. Next base: position 1,494,711 of record NZ_JASGII010000001.1, read on the forward strand.
TCATGACCCAGGGCGCGCGGTTGATGCGCGGCGCCGGGTACCGCGCCATCGACCCGTCGACGCAGGTCACCGATGAGGAACTGATCCACGCCGGGGTGGGCGGGCTGTACGCACATGTCACCGCGCCGCTGCGGCGACTCGGTGACCGGTTCGCCACCGAGGTGTGTTTGGCGGTCACCGCCGGTCGCGACGTCGACGAGTGGGTCACCGCGGCGTTACCCGAGCTGGGCGAGATCATGAGCGCCGCCGATTCGTTGTCGTCGAGGGCATCGCGCCGCAGCATCGACTTGGCCGAGGCCGTGGTCCTGGCCGACCAGATCGGTGCTCGCTTCGACGCCACCGTGATGCGCCCGGCCCACGAGAAGGCGCCGGGGGAGATCTTCATCGCCGAGCCGGCCATCATCGCGCCCTGCAAACCGGCGCCGGCTGTCGGCAGCGAATGTGTGGCCGAGGTGGTCAAAGCCGACGCCGACTCGGGTGCGGTTGCGTTCGCCGCCGTCGAGCACCGATAGCACTGAGCACAAATAAAACCGCCCGCCCGGTTGGCACCGGGCGGGCGGTTTCAGCTTCGGGGCGCTACTTGCGCGCGACACCCTTGACGAAGCTCAGCAGGAACAGCAGGATCACCGAGCCGAGCAGTGCGGTGAACAGCGTGAAGATCCAGCCACCGTTGGCGGTGTCCAGGAAGAAGCTCAGCAGGAAGCCGCCGAGCAGGGCACCCACGATGCCGATGACGATGTTGATCAGCAGTCCGGCGTCGTTGCCCTTGACGAGCTTGCCGGCCAGCCAACCGGCGATGGCGCCGATGATGATGTAGCCGTACCAGGGAACGCTGGTGAGCGAGCTCGAACGCGCGAGAACCTCGGTGGCCTCGGCCACGGTCGCGGAATAGATCACTTGATACTCCTTGTTAGACGCACCCCGTGTTCGGGGGTCGTGTCTACCGTAACGCCGTTAGGGTGCCTTTGCCCGGGTAAAAATCGGCTTTGGCCGATTCACAGGGAACCGACACCGGCCGCGCGCCGACCACGGCGGCGGATACTGTGGACCGTGAAGCCCAGACGGGGTGCGAAAGAGGTTGATGACGGTGTCCATTGATGCGAAGACGGCGGTTGTCGCGGCGGTCGACGGTTCGGCAAACGGCCTGGACGGAGTGCGCTGGGCAGCGACCGCGGCGGCACGGCAAAAGCGGGACCTGCAGATCGTCTCGGTGGTCGAGCTTCCGACGGCACCGCACTTCGGCGAGGTGGTCAACACCGCCGCCGCGTACACCGATGCATCGCGGGCGTTCGCGGAGGAGGCGCTCGACATCGCCAAGAACGTGGCGGGGGAGGCCGCTCCGGGCGTGGCCGTGGACACCGCGGTGCTCGACGGTCGGCCCGCCGCGGTGCTGCAGGAGCTCACCGCGACCGCCCACACGCTCGTCGTCGGCCGTCGCGGTCGGGGCCGGGTGGAGGCGCTGCTGCTCGGTTCGGTGAGCTCGCACCTGGCCGCCCACGCCGAGTGCCCGGTTGTCGTCGTGCCCGAGAGCCCGTCGACGACGGGGCCGGTGGTGGTCGGCGTCGACGGTTCGGAACTGTCGGCGGCGGCGGTGGACCTGGCGTTCCAGGCCGCGAACGACCTGGGGGCGAAGCTCGTCGCGGTCCACACCTATGGGGACGGCGTGATCTCCCAGGGGCTCTACGAGGAGGACATGGGCCGCATCGCCCGTGCCGCGTCGGCCTTCTTGGACTCCGAATTGGCCGAGGGGCGCGCCGCGTATCCGAAGGTAGCCGTCGAGACAGTCGTCACCGGCGCCGAGTCGGCGGAGGAGATCCTGGGGGCGGCCACCGACGGTCAGCTCGTCGTGGTCGGCACCCGCGGTCACGGCGGCTTCGCCGGGATGCTGCTGGGATCGACCAGTCAAGCCGTCCTGCACGCGGCGCCGTGCGCGGTCATGGTTGTCCCGAAAGCCGGCTGACGATCGACGACCATTGACCGACGTCCGCGGCGAAGACCTCGCCGCTGAGGCCGACCGTCAAGCCCGACTGATTGCCGCGGCGGACGCACGCGCCGACGATCAAGCTTTCATCGAAGCCGTCACCGCACCGTGGGACGAGGAGTGATCAGGGGAGAGGTCTGGACTGTCGCCGGCGGCGTCTACGCCCGGAAGCCCCGTCCGGCTGTCAATGCCGCGTCTTCGTAGCCCGTCGAATTGCAGACGTTCCGGCTGTACCGCGAGAATTGGGCGATGACCACAACCGTAGCCATCTACCTGCTGATCACCTTCGGGCTGGGTGGTTTCGCGATGGCGATCCGGCTCCCTCCGCTGGTCGGGTTCCTTGCTGCGGGGTTCGTCATCAACGCGCTTCATGTCGAGCATCTGCGGCAGCTGGAAGTCGTGGCCGACCTCGGCGTCACGCTTCTGCTCTTCGCGATCGGCCTCAAACTCAACGTGCGGATCCTGCTCAGACGCGAGGTGTGGCTCGCGACGTCGCTCCACTTGGTGCTGAGCATGGTGCTCGGGTTCGCGTTTCTCTGGACCGCGGCGCTGGTCGGCATCCCGATGCTGACCGGCCAGGACCCCGAAACGATTCTGCTGCTCGCTTTCGCGCTGTCGTTCTCCAGCACTGTCTTCGTGGTCAAGGTGCTCGAGGAGCGGGGCGAAACGAACTCGCTGTATGGCCGCGTCGCGATCGGCATTCTGGTGATGCAGGACATCGTCGCCGTTGTCTTTCTGACGGTCACCGGCGGTCACCTCCCGAGCTTGTGGGCGTTCAGCCTCGTGCTGCTGTGGCCGCTGACTCGGGTGATGCGTCGAGTGTGGAGCCGGCTCGGCCACGGTGAGATGCAGGCACTGTTCGGCATCACGATGGCGCTCGTCGCCGGTTACGCGTGGTTCTCCGCGGTCGGTCTCAAGGGCGATCTCGGCGCGCTCATCGTCGGCGTGCTTCTCGCGTCGCATCCGGCGTCGTCGGAGCTCGCCCGTTCACTCTTCCATCTGAAGGAACTGCTGCTGGTCGGCTTCTTCGTGTCGATCGGGTTGACGGGGCTGCCCGACCTGCCGACGGTCGAGGTAGCACTCCTCATGCTCCTGCTGCTCCCGCTCAAGGGAGTGCTCTGGATGGGTCTGCTCACTCTGATGAGGATGCGGTATCGATCGGCGATCCTGTCCGGCTTGAGCCTCATGAACTTCTCCGAGTTCGGCCTGATCGTCGTCTCTGTCGGTGTGACCGCCGGGATGCTCGACAAAGTCTGGCTGGTGGAGATTTCAATCGCCGTCGCGTTGAGTTTCGTGGTGTCTGCACTGGTCAACGGGCGAGGGCACCTCATGGTGGAGAAGATCGCGGCACGGCTACCCGTACAGGACGACCAGAAACTGATCCCGGAGGAACGGCCGCAGGACGCCGGCGACGCCGAAGTCGTCATTCTGGGAATGGGTCGCGTGGGCCTGGCCGCGTATCAGCGACTCACACAGCACCACGGCTTGCGGGTGGTCGGCGTCGACTACGACGGCCCGCGCGCGCAGACCCTGCGAGGGGAGGGGTACCGCGTGATCGAGGGCGATGCCACCGACCTCGACTTCTGGAAGAGACTTCACCACTCGGATTCAGTCCACACTGCATTGCTCGCGATGCACCGTCACGGCGCGAATGTGACAGCGCTGGAGTGTCTGCGCGAGTCCGGGTTCACCGGCCAGGTGGCCACCGTCGCGCGATACGACGACGAAGTGCAGTGGGCCAAGGACCACGGCGTCGACACGGCTTTCAACATCTACGCCGGTGCCGGCTTGGAGCTCGCCGATCAGGCGGCGGGCCTTGGAGATCCGGAGCCGCCACTGCCGGATTCCCCTAAGTCGGATGCCCGGTAGGGCGGGTGGGTGCCGGAGTACTCGCATTCTCTGCCCGTCGCCTTCCCTATAAGTTGACATAATGTATCTTATCGGCACAATGTCGACCTGCGCAGATGAGCGGCCACGTTCGCACCGGCCATTGTTCGCCGCCCAGTCGGTCGGATTGTTGCCCGCCCACTCGGTCGGGATTGACCGCCCACTCGGCGACTTTCACCGCCCACTCGACGAAGTGCAATGGCGGCTTGACAAGACCGTGCGCACAACAGCTCGGCATACCCAACAAGGCTCGATTCAGACCAAAAATGTTGCAGTGCAACATAATTGGCGCACTTTCCGCTTCCAGCCACCCTCGGTTATTACGTCACTGTGACGTATTACCCGCCGTTGGGCGGCAATGCGATGTACTTGGTGTTGAGGTATTCCTCGATGCCCTCGCTGCCGCCCTCGGAACCGAAGCCCGAATGCTTGATCCCGCCGAACGGCGCGGCGGCGTCCGAGATGACTCCCCGGTTCACGCCGACCATGCCGGCTTCGATCCGGCTGGCAACGCGCTGCGTCCGCGCCAACGACGTCGTGTAGAAATACGACGCCAATCCGTACGGCGTGCCGTTGGCCAGGTCGATCGCCTCGTCCTCGGTGTCGAAGCCGACGACGGCCGCAACCGGACCGAAGATTTCCTCCGTCCGGATCCGCGCACCTGCCGGTAACGAATCGATAACGGTGGGTTGGTAGAAGAAGCCAGGCCCATCGTCGCGCCGACCGCCAACCAGCACGCGCGCCCCGCCGCTGACGGCGTCGTCGACGAGGGACTCGATCGTCGACAGTTGTCGCTCGTTGATGATCGCCCCGAGGTCCACACCGTCTGCCCAGCCCGGCCCGACGGTCATGGCGGCGACGCGTTCGACGAGTCGCCGGGTGAAGTCGTGGCGCGCGGAGTTGTGCACGTAGATCCGATTCGCCGCGGTGCACGCCTCGCCGCCGTTGCGCATCTTGGCCGCCATCGCGCCGTCGAGTGCCGCATCGAGGTCGGCGTCGTCGAAGACGATGAAGGGTGCGTTGCCCCCGAGTTCCATCGACGTGCGCAGCAGTTGTTCGGCCGACTGCTCGACCAGCGACCTGCCGACGCCGGTCGAGCCGGTGAACGAGACTTTGCGCAGACGCTGGTCGGCCATGATCGCGGCGACGACTTCTTTCGACGCGGTGGTGGGCAGCACGCTGAGCACCCCGTCGGGCAGGCCCGCATCGGCGAACACCTGCGCCAGCAGCAACATGGTGAGCGGCGTGTCCTCGGACGGTTTGACGATCATCGTGCAGCCGGCGGCCAGCGCGGGACCGATCTTCCGCGTGCCCATGGCGAGTGGGAAGTTCCACGGCGTCACGGCCAGGCACATCCCGACCGGCTCCTTGGTCACCAGGATCTCACCGGTGCCCGCGGGCGCGGTCGTAGTGCGTCCGCCGATCCGGACGGCCTCCTCGGCGAACCAGCGCAGGAACTCGGCGCCGTAAGCGACCTCGCCGCGGCTTTCGGCGAGCGTCTTGCCCATTTCGAGGGTCATGACGAGGGCGAAGTCCTCGGCGCGTGCGGTGACCGCCTCGTAGGCACGGCGCAGGATTTCAGCGCGTTGGCGTGGCGGGGTAGCGGCCCACTCCCCCGCGGCCGCCGCGGCCGCGGTCATCGCCGCATCGGCATCGGCCACGGTGGCATCGGCGACCCGGTGCAGCACGTCGCCGGTGGCCGGGTTGACGACCTCGAACGTGCCGCCGCCCGACGCCGGGCGACCGGTGCCCGCGATCCACACACCGTCGGGAACGCCGGCGGGCAGCGGCGGTGCTGCTGGTGTCGTGGTCACACTGACGATTATCCCCCTCCGGCCTAGCCTGGGAGCATGAGCGGACCGAATGTGATCGTCGTGGGAGCGGGTCTGGCCGGCCTCAGTGCCGCTCACACGTTGCGCGACGCCGGTGCGACGGTCACCGTTCTCGAGGCCCGCGACCGGGTCGGCGGCCGCCTGGAGGGCGGCGAGATCAGCGGTCACCCGATCGAGCTCGGCGGCACGTGGATCGGCGAGGGCCACCAGGAGATGTACGACCTCGTCAAGCAGCTCGGGCTGGCGACCTTCCGCACCTGGAACGACGAGGGCAAGCTCCTCGTCGACCTCGTCGGCAAACAATCCCGGATGGCGGGGAAGAAGGGTGCCATCCCCAAGCTCAACCCGTTCGCACTCGTCGACCTCTTCCAGGGGCTCGCTCGCTTCAAGCGGCTCTCGGGCTCCATCGACACCACCCGCCCGTGGGAGCACCCCGAGGCCGTGATCCTCGACGGCCAGACCTACGAGACCTGGATCCGGCGCAACCTGCGCACCGCGGCCGGGCGGGCGTATTTCCGCATCTCCGCCGAAGCCGTCTATGCCGCTGACGCCGCCGACCTCTCGTTGCTGCACGCGCTGTTCTACTCGGCCAGCAACGGCGATCTGGAGACCCTCGTCTCCGTCGATCGGGGCGCCCAGCAGGACCGGGTGGTCGGCGGCTCCGTGTTGGTCGCCGAACGCCTGGCCGACGACCTCGACATCCGGTTGAATACACCGGTCGACAGCGTCTCCGTGCACGACGGCGCCGTCACGGTCACCGCGCGCGACGGTCAGAGTTTCACCGCCGACCGCGCGATCATCGCCGTGCCGCCCACACTGGCCGGCCGGATCCGCTACGACCCGCTGTTGCCCGCCTGGCGCGACCAGCTGACCCAGCGCGTGCCGGCGGGCTCGGTGGCGAAATGCTTCGCGTCGTATCCGACGCCGTTCTGGCGCGACAGCGACCTCAACGGTCAGGCCGTGTCTGACCGGGGCCCGGTAAAGATCACCTTCGACGTCTCCCCGCCGGGCGGCGAGATCGGCGCGCTACTCGGCTTCGTCGAGGGTTCGGAGGCATTGCGCTGGCAGCGCCTCGGCGACGACGAGCGCCGCGGCGCCGTCCTCGACTGCTTCGTCCGGTACTTCGGTCCGGAAGCTGCGTCGCCGCAGGCCTATGTCGAAAAGGACTGGACCGCCGAAGAATTCAGTCGCGGCTGCTACGGCGCACATTTCGCCCCGGGCGTGTGGACCGGCTTCGGGACGGCCCTGCGCGAACCCGTCGGACCGATCCACTGGGCCGGCGCCGAATACGCCACCGAGTGGAACGGCTACATGGAGGGCGCCGTGCGATCGGGTCGCGCGACCGCCCGCGAGGTCCTGGGCGCGCGCCGATAGACCGCTAGTTGGTCGGCACGACCTTCCCGTTGACGGTCACCGTCACCTTGCGCGTCTGCGTGTTGTAGGTGATCTTGCCGTGCTCGAACGTCGACGCCTTGATGTCGCCCGTGGTCACCTCGTCGCTGGTCGCCGCACCGAGCGGTCCGGCCGAGCCGTTCTTGCCGTCGTCGGACGGGGTGCCGTCCGGCGCGCGCTCGACGTTCCACGCGTCGCGGATCAGACCCCAGGTGATGTACGCCGGCGCCCCCGCGTCCCGCGCGGTGATAACCCCGCCGGTGAACTGCTGGAACTGGGTGCCGTTCGCCCGTTTGCCGGAGTTGTGGTCGCCGGTCAACGGCCTGCCGAGGTCCTGCTTCTGTGCCGCCGTCGCCGCGGAGTACTTGGCGGCGATGGGCCCGGTCAGGATCACCGGCGTGCCGTCGGCGCCCCGCAGCCGAACCGGTCGGGCCGGCACCGCGGAGGCCGACGCCGATGACGAGGACGGCGCGTACGCGCTCGACGACTCGTACCCGGCGGCCGGCGAGTCCGTCGTCGCGGTGTCCTCCGTGGCGCAGGCCGTGGCGATCAGGCCGGTGGCGGCGAGTCCGGCCGCGATCGCGGCGGTGCGGCGGTTCAGGATGGTCCGCATGGTTGTTCCTCTCGTCGGTCTTCGCAGAACAACATAGCCCGCTCCCCTGCCTCAGGCGCCGCATTTGCGCAGGCGAGCCGCCTAGGATGACCCCATGCGCACCGGCGTCTTCCTCCTGCCCGACCAGCCGTGGGCCGACGCGGCGGCGAAATGGCGCCGGGCCGAGGCGATGGGTTTCGACCATGCGTGGACGTTCGACCATCTGGTCTGGGGCGGCCTGCCCGACGCCCAATGGTTCTCCTGCCTGCCGACGCTGACCGCCGCGGCGATGGTGACCGAGCGGATCGGCCTGGGCTCCTTCGTCATCTCCCCCAACTTCCGCCACCCGGTGGCGCTGTCTCGCGAGATCGAGACGCTCATCGACGTGTCCGGTTCCCGCTTCCTGGCCGGACTCGGCGTCGGTGGTTCGCCCGACGACGGCGTCCTCGGTCAGGAACCGTTGACCACGAAAGAGCGCGTCGACCGATTCCAGGAGTTCGCGACGCTGCTCGACCTCGCACTCGGCACCGACCACCTCGACTTCGCGGGCGACTACTACCGCTGCCACGACATGCGCCTGGCCGCGGGATCGGTGCGCGACCGGGTGCCTCTGCTCCTCGCCGGCACCGGGCCGCGCTCGGTGCGGTTCGCTGCCCGGCACGGCGACGGCTGGATCACCACGGGTGCGACGACCGACGATTTCACGACCTGGATCGCCAGCCTGAAGCGCAGCACCGAGGTCCTCGAGGAGACCCTGGGCGACACCAAGCCCGACTACCGCCGGTACGTCTCCGGCGCCATGAGCCCGCTCGACCCGCTGGACGGCCTCACCGCCTACGACGAAGTGGTGGGGCGCACCAGCGAGATCGGGTTTACCGATTTCCTCGTCGCCTGGCCCCGGGAGACGGCCCCCTACCGGGCATCGACAGAGACCTTTGAGGCCATCGTCTCGGCCCGTCTCTGAGGTCGGATTCCACGGAACCGCGACAATAGTCCAGACAGCTGTCTAGTCTGTGCCCGGGGGACCGCACCGCCCAGAACGGAGCTGCCGTCGATGGCGAATGACGACCAAGTGCACGTCTTGCTGGCAAAGCAAGCGATCTACGACGCACTGGCGTGCTACTGCCGGGCGATGGATCGCATCGACCTTGAATTGGGGCGCTCGCTCTTTCACCCTGATGCCACCGCGGACTATGGCGAAATGTTCAGCGGGACCGGATACGGGTTCATCGACTTCATCGGGCAGGTACATCCGGCGATGGAGACCCACGTCCATCATCTCGGTTCCGTGCTTGTCAACGTCGAGGGCGATCGTGCGGGCAGCGAGGCGTACGTCATGGCCCGGCTCCGTCACCGGACTGCCGAGGGTGATCCGGTGGACACCGTGTCGCACGGTCGCTATGTCGACCAGTGGGAGCGTCGCGACGACGTTTGGCGAATCAAGCACCGCCGCTATCTTCATGCGCTGGACGAGACACGCACTGTGGACGGCGCGGGTTTCGCGCCCACGGGCACCCGGGACCGCACCGATCCCTCGTATGCGGTCCTACGCGTGGAGGACCATGGCTGAGATGATGCGGGCCCTCAGCCTCAAGCGGGGTGAACTCGGCCTCCGCTCGATCCCACGCCCGGTACCCGGCCCGGGCCAGATCCTGGTGCGGACCCTGGCCTGCGCGATTTGTGCCTCCGATCATCACTATATGGACCATCCGGAGGTGTCGGCAGCCGATCGATCCGGCATGCGAGTCGACGCGCCAAACCACGACGTGGTCATGGGACACGAGTTCTGCGGAGAGATCGTGGACTACGGCCCTGACACGCAGCGGCGGTGGCCTGTGGGAGCACGGATCACCGCTGTCCCCGCCCTGGTCGGAGTCACCGGGTTACGTATCATCGGCATGGCTCCGGATGCACCGGGGGCCTTCGGCGAGTACTTCCTCGTCAGCGAAGGGTTCGCCAAGCACGTCCCCGAAAGCATTCCACCCGAACAGATCGCACTCACCGACGCGATGGCCGTCGGTTGGTACTACACCCGCCTCGGATCCGCGCCGAACGCGGTGCCCTTGGTCATCGGCCTCGGCGCAATCGGCCTCTCCGTCGTCGCCGCATTGAAGCACCGCGGTGCCGCGACCATAGTCGCGGCCGACTTCGACCCAGCACGGCGCGAACTGGCGCGTCGCCTGGGTGCCACCGCACTCGTAGATCCACGCGTCGCCGACACGTTCGCAGAGTGGCGTCGGGCCGCTTGGGGGAACGCGGCCGAAGTGCACGATCGGATCGAGCTTGCGGGAAAGGCCGACTGCGTGGTCTTCGAAAGCTCGGGTGCGACCGACGTCCTGGCCGGCGTCATCGACCATTGTCCCATCGGAACACGGATCTTCAGCGCCGGCGGCACGGACTCCGACACAATCCCCACCGAGACCGCCCACATCAAGGGAATCAGCATTCAGTTCGGTGGCGGTCCCGGTCCGGACGACTGGTTTGAGATGTGTGACCTCGTCGCGTCCAGAGAGATCGATACCTCACCGCTGATCGGCGAGACTGTCGGCTTCGATGGCTTGCAGGCAGCGTTTGAGCGCTCTCAACGACCCGGTGCGCCGCCGCGAATCGTCTTCAAACCCGACGGCACGGGAGGTTCAACGTGAACAAGAGTCTGGTGATCGGCGCGAGCGGATTCCTCGGGTCCCACGTCGTGCGGGACCTGGCCGCACAGGGCAAACCGGTACGCGCCCTCGTGCGCGAGACGAGCGATACCCGCGGCATCGACGGACTCGACGGCGTCGAGCGGGTCGTTGGCGACATCTTCGATCTCGACTCGATCCGCACCGCGATGGACGGCTGCGACGTCGTCTACTACTGCGTCGTCGACGCGCGGCCCTGGCTGCGCGATCCCGCTCCCATGTGGCGGACCAACGTCGACGGCCTGCGCGGCGTGCTCGACGTCGCCGCGGCGGCCGACCTCGAGAAGTTCGTGTTCACCAGTTCGGTGGTGACGATCGGCATCCCGAAATCCGGGTTGGCCACCGAGGAACTGCGCAACAACTGGCTCCGCAAAGGCGGGGAGTACGCGCGGACCCGCGTCGCGGCGGAGGACCTAGTCATGGACTATGCGCGCGAGCGGGGGCTGCCCGCCGTCGCGATGTGCGTGGCCAACACCTACGGCTCAGGCGACTACCTGCCGACGCCACACGGCGGCATGGTCAAGGCGGCGGTCCGCGGCAAGATGCCCTTCTACCTCGACGGCGTCGGCGCCGAGGTCGTCGGGATCACCGATGCCGCACGGGCGATGACGCTGGCGGCCGAACGCGGGCGCGTGGGCGAGCGCTACATCATCGCCGAGCGATTCATGGCCCCGAAAGAGATCTTCCAGACGGCCTGCGACGCGGTCGGCGTCGAACCGCCGCGCAAAGCGGTATCGCGCGGCAAGCTGACCCGCATGGCGCTCCTGGCGGACCTCGTCGCACGACTCAAGCGGGAAGACCCGTATCTGACGCCGACGTCGGTGCGTCTGATGTATGTGATGCCCCGGATGGACCACGGCAAAGCGGTCCGCGAGCTCGGGTGGGAACCGCGTCCGACGACCGAATCGATCGTCGAGGCCGCGCGGTTCTATCTGCAGAGCAAGCGTCGCACGGCCGCTTAGCCCTCGAGTGGCGCCGATCCCTGGGTGCGCCGCAGGCCGACCCACTCCCACGCGGAGATCGCGATGACGACGACGGCGGCGACCATCGCGATCGGCTTGAGGTCGCCGTCCGACGAGGCCACCAGCCCGACCACCACCAGCGCGATGGCGGCGACGACGTTGACGGCCAACACGACGGCGAGCACCGCGCGCAGCGGCCGGCGCGACGGCGCGACCCACAGGCCGATCCCCCACAGGGCCAGTAGCACGCCCACCACGACGTGCAGCGCCACCGGCATGAAGCCGCGGGTGAAGCCCGCGACGACCAGGGCCACACCGGCGAGCAGACAGACGACCGCGTCGACGCGCAATGCCAGCCGGCCGATCCGGAAGCCGCCGCACCGTGCGGGCTTGTGAGTGGCGAGCGCGGCGGTCCGCACCCGCGTCCGGCACTCGGCGCAGTCGGCGCAACATGCCATGACGTGATGGATCGACGGATCGCGGTGGCACGGGCACTCGCACTCGTCGCCGGCGATCACTTCCAGGTTCGTAGCCATGCGCAAAGCCTAATATGTCCGCCCGGCCGGTGAGCGGTGCCGACGCAATCGGCGCGAACCCGCCCGAACTGGACACCTGTCTTGTTTACTGGGAGGCGTGATCCTCGACCTCTTCCGCCTCGACGGGAAAACCGCCATCGTGACCGGCGCCGGACGCGGCCTCGGCGCGGCCATCGCCCTCGGATTCGCCGAAGCCGGCGCCGACGTCGTCATCTCCTCGCGCACCGCCGACGAGCTCGACACCGTCGCCGACCAGATCCGGGCGACCGGGCGGCGCGCGGTGGCCGTGCCGGCCGACCTGTCGAAGGCCGAGCCGAATCTGCTCGTCGACGCGGCGATCGCCGAGTTCGGCCGCCTCGACGTCCTGGTCAACAACGTGGGCGGCGCGTTTCCCAAACCGCTGCTCGACACCCGCGGCAAGGACCTCGACCGTGCCTTCAACTTCAACGTCACCGTCGGTCACGAAATCCTGGTCGCCGCGGCGCCCCACCTCCTCGGCAACGACGACGGCGGCTCGGTCATCAACATCACGTCGGCCGTCGGCCGCCTGCCCGGGCGCGGCTTCGGCATGTACGGCACCGCGAAGGCCGCGCTCGCGCACTACACCCGCCTGGCCGCGCTCGACCTGAACCCCAAGGTGCGCGTCAACGCCATCGCACCCGGCTCGATCGTCACGTCGGCGCTCGAGGTGGTGGCCGCCGACGACACCATGCGGGGCGCCATCGAATCGGCCACCCCCCTGCAGCGCCTCGGCCGACCGGAGGAGGTCGCCGCCGCGGCGCTCTACCTGGCCTCGCCCGCCGGCGCCTACCTGACCGGCAAGGTGCTGGAGGTGGACGGCGGCCTGTTGGCCCCCAACTTCGAACTCCCCCTTCCCGACCTGTGAGGCCCGCGATGACCACCGACCCGGCCACCCTGTCCGACATCCACGAGATCACCACGCTCAAGTACCGCTACGGCCGGTGCCTGGACAACCGGCTGTGGGACGAGTTCGGCGCGACGCTCGCGCCCGACGCGACCGCCCGGTATGGCACGGTGAGCCAGGGCGAGCCGCTGCACTTCGACGGCCGCGACGCGATCGTCGACTACATGCGGTCCTCGCTGACCGGCACCATCGTGTCGGCGCACACCTTCGGCAACCCGGAGATCGAGGTCGACGGCCCCGCCGCCACCGGCAGCTGGTCCATGTCGGACATCGTCATCGCACCCGACTTCGACACCGTCATCACCGGGACGTCGTACTACTCGGACCGCTACGTGAAGCTCGACGGCCGCTGGTACATCGGCCACACCGAGTACTACCGCCTCTACGAGGCCATCACGCCGATGGGCTCGAGCGGCATGCAGCTGATCGCCAACCGGTGGGCGACGGGCGACTGACTCAGCGGTGCAGCGCGGCGACCAAATCGGCGACCGCCGCCTCGGCCGGCTGATAGGCCGGGAAGTAGCAGCACACCTCGTCGGCGTAGTCGCCGAACCGCTCTCGGATGGTCGTCGCGCAGTCGACGGGGCTGCCGACGACGCCGATGCGCGCCACCATCTCGTCGGTGATCAGCGCGCGCATCCCCGGGATGTCGCCGACCTTGGAGAGCCGGTTGAGTTCGCCGTGGACCGCGCCCCAGCCCTCGGCCTCCAACACCGGCACGTAGGCCGGCGTCGACCCGTAGAAGGCGATCAGGAACGCGACGCCGTTGACGGCGGCGCGCAGTTCCGTCTCGTCGCGCCCGACGGCGACCATCGCCTGCGGGATCACGGTAAACGTCCCGCGGGAGCGGCCGGAGCGGCGCAGTCCCTCGTCGATGGCCGGCACGGTGCGGTCGGCGAAGTGCCGCGCGCTGTTGAACGGCATCACCAAGAGTCCATCGGCGACCTGTGCCGCCGTGCGCGTCATCACCGGGCCCAGCGCGCCCATCAGGACCGGTGGCGGGCCGGAGGGGTTGGGCCCGGGGTTGAAGTTGGGCGGCATCAGCGTGTGGGTGTGGAACTCGCCGCGGAACGCGAGCGGCTCCTCGCCCTCCCACGCCGCGAACACGGCTTTGACCGCGCGCACCGTCTCGCCGAGGAACTTCGCCGGCGGATGCCAGACGGAGCCGTAGCGCTTCTCGATGTGTGGCCGGATCTGCGACCCCAGGCCGAGCCGGAAGCGGCCCTGCGAGTAGGCCTGCAGGTCGTAGGCGGCGTGCGCGAGGTGGATCGGGCTGCGCGGGCCGGCGATCGCGACGTTGGTCATCAGGTCCAGCGGCGTCTGCGCGGCGGCGACCAGCGGCAGGAACACGTCGTGGGGCCCCTCGAAGGTGAACGTGCCGTCGGCACCGAGGTCGGCCAGCTCCCGCGCATGCGCCGCGGCGCGCGGCAGGGAGCCGTCGAGTTGCAGGTGGACGCGCACTAGACCTTGAACCGACCCGCGAAGGCGCGCAGCGGGAGGTCGTTGCTGGTGACGATTCCGGGCGGGGCGGCGACCACGGCCTTCAGCGCGTTCAGCGCGGGCATGCCGGTCACCGTCATGCCGATCGAGGCGAAGTTGTCCGGGTTGGACAGGTCGACGCCCTTGGCGGGGAACACCATGTGCTTGTTGTAGATCATCGGGTCGCCGGTGATCTGGGTGATGTAGCAGCCGCGGATCTTCCACGACGGATCGGTGTGCGGCGTCATCTGCCACTCCAGGTGCGACTCGACGCGCGCCACCCCGTCGACCATGCCCTGGTACTTGATGTAGTTGGCGCCGAGGGAGCCCTTGGGCAGGAAGTACCACCCCAGGTCGACGTCCTCGGTGCACGCGCCCAACTCGTAGTCGAACTTCACCTCGTCCAGTTCGAGGTCGAAGGCGTCCGCCATCAGGTACACCGAGTCCGCGAAGACGGCGGTGTATTTGTGCAGCGACTCCGGGATCGTCGGGTCGTCGACGGGCCGTCCGTAACCGACGGCCTGCCAGGTGTCGACCGAGTGGTGGCAGGACACGTCGACCGACTCGGTGACGGTGACGTTCTCGATGTCGGCGACGTCGGCCGAGTTCGCGATGGCCAGAATCTGGTTCAAACCGGGGTTCATGCCGGTGCCGTAGAACGTTGCCCCGCCGCGCTCGCACGCGTCGGCGATGACCTCGCTGACCTTGCGCCCCGACGGGTGCGGGTGGTTGGCGTCGCGGTGGTAGCCGGTGATCCAGTCGGCGGTGGTGACCACGTTGATCCCCGCTTCGAGCACCTTCACGTACAGGTCCTCGTCGGGGAATACGCCGTGGAAGGTGAGCACGTCCGGCTTGGCGGCGATGATCTCCTCGACGGTGCCGGTGGCCCTCACCCCGATCGGGTCGCCGCCGACGATCTCGCCGGCGTCGCGCCCGATCTTGTCGGCGGTGTAGCAGTGCAATCCGACCAGCTCGATGTCCGGGTGCGCCTGGATGCGGCCGATCATCTCGCTGCCGAGATTGCCGGTAGCCACCTGGAAGAGGCGGATCTTGTCGGACGTGCTCATGCGGTTCCCTTCGCCGGGGTCACAATCGCGCCACTGGTCGGGCGCGCAGGGTCGGTGTCGACGGCGCCGCCGTCGGGGTAGAACTGGCGGGCCCACTCGCGGAGGGCGGTGAAGCCCGCGTATTCCTTCTTGGACAGCGCGGGCGGGTCGGAATACCGCTGATGCGCCCAGATCTCGATGTCGGCCTCGAACTGCTCGATGACGAAGCCGGCCATGGTCTTGCCGTACTCGGTCATCACGCCGTCGAACTCGGGGCCGCGCTCGTCCTCTTTGCGGCCGATCCACACCGTGAACCGGACGTCGGAGGTGTGGTCGTCGACCGGTGTGACGGCGGGCATGGTGCGGTTCTCGAGCATCCCCCAGCTCCGGGTCACCGAGCAGCCAAGGCCCGCGTTGATCGACTCGACGCCGCTCGCGGCGCCCTCGAGCGTCGCACCCTCCTCGAAGGCAATGGTGAAGTCGACGTGCGACACCGGCCCGGCGAAGTCGTGCCGGGTGAACTCGGGCATGAACGGGGTGCCGTGCACGAATTTGAAGTGGGCGAAGTCGACGCCGTTCTCCATGATGTACTGCGGGTGGATCTCCAGGCCCGGGCGGAAGATCGTGGCCGCCGGGATCGGCGGGTAATAGTCGTTCTCGTCGGCGTCGTCGCCGAAGTCCGCCCACATGTCCGGCACCTCGAAGTACGGCTCGCCGCCCGCCGCGTCGAACCAGATCCAGATCGCCTGGTTGCGCTCGACGGTCGGGTAACTGCGGATCCGGCGGCCCCGATTCGGGTGCTTCTCATAGGGGATGCAGACATTGCGCCCCTGCTGGTTCCACTCCCACCCGTGGAAGGGGCACACGAGGTTCTCGCCGTCGACGCGGCCGCCATGGCCGAGGTGGGCGCCGAGGTGCTCGCAGTAGGCGTCGAACACCGACACCTTCCCCGACGCGGAGCGCCAGGCCACCATCTCGCGGCTGAAGTAGGTCATCGTGTGGACCTGGCCGACGGCGATCTCCGGCGACCAGGCCACCTGGAACCAACCGGTCGGTTCCATCGACAGGGGTGTGCGGGCCATGCGCGGAAGAATACAAGAACCCTCTATGAAAATGTCGTGTTTCGCCTACGATGGCGCCATGGCGGATACGACGACTCCCCGGCGCCGCGCCAACAAGCGCGGCTTGGCCACCCGGGAGAACATGATCAGCGCCGCCATCGCCTCGCTGGCCACCGGCGACCCGACCGCGGTGTCCGGCAACCGGATCGCCCGCGACATCGGAGTCACCTGGGGGGCGATCCAGTACCAGTTCGGCGACATCGACGGCCTGTGGGCCGCGGTGCTGCGCCGGACCGCCGAACTGCGCGGCGATCTGCCCGCCAACGCCAAGCCGGGCGGGACGCTGCGCGAGCGCGTCACCGCGCTCATCGACACCACGCTGGTCGGCTTGCGCACCCCGGAATCGCTGGCCATCGAGACGTTGCGCGCGGCCCTCCCCCGCGACCTCGACGAACTCGAGCGGGAATATCCCCTCACCGCCGCCGAGTTCGCCTCGTGGAAGCCGGGCTGGGACGCCGCCTGCGCGCGCGCCTTCACCGATCTCGACGTCGACCCGGCCCGCGTCCGCCAGATGGCCGCCCTCATCCCGGCCGCCATGCGCGGGCTCACGTCGGAGCGGATGCTGGGCACCTACGGAAACCTCGACGACGCGCGCCTGGGCCTCATCGACGCCATCGTCGCGCTGCTGTGCACCGACTCGGCGGCAACCGTCGACGACGGGAGAGGTACGTTGCCCCTATGAAACTTGGTCTGCAACTCGGGTACTGGGGCAAGGGCCCCGAAACCAACCACGGCGAGCTCGCACGTGCGGCCGAGGCCGCCGGCTTCGACGCCATCTTCACCGCCGAGGCGTGGGGCTCGGACGCCTACACACCGCTGGCCTGGTGGGGCAAGGAGACCGAGAAGGTGCGCCTGGGCACCTCGGTGCTGCAGCTGTCGGCGCGCACGCCAACCGCGTGCGCGATGGCCGCGCTGACGCTCGACCACCTGTCCGGCGGACGGCACATCGTCGGCCTGGGCGTGTCCGGGCCGCAGGTCGTCGAGGGCTGGTACGGCCAGCGCTTCCCGAAGCCCCTCGCCCGCACCCGCGAGTACGTCGACATCATGCGCCAGGTCTGGGCGCGCGAGGCGCCGGTGACCAACGACGGTCCGCACTACCCGCTGCCGCTGACGGGTGAGGGGACCACCGGCCTGGGCAAGCCGCTCAAGCCGATCGTCCACCCGCTGCGCTCGGACATCCCGGTCTTCCTCGGCGCCGAGGGCCCGAAGAACATCGCGCTGACCGCCGAGATCGCCGACGGTTGGCTGCCGATCTTCTACACGCCGCGCCTGGCCGACATGTACAACGAGTGGCTCGACGAGGGCTTCGCGCGCCCCGGCGCGCGCCGCACCCGCGAGACCTTCGAGATCTGCGCCACCGCACAGATCGTCATCACCGACGACCGCGACGCCGCCATGGCCGGGATCAAGCCGTTCTTGGCGCTCTACATGGGCGGCATGGGCAGCGAGGACACCAACTTCCACGCCGAGGTCTACCGCCGGATGGGCTACTCCGACGTCGTCGACGAGGTCACCAAGCTGTTCCGCAGCGACCGCAAGGACGAGGCCGCGCAGATCATCCCCGACGCCGTGGTCGACGACTCGGCCATCGTCGGCGACGTCGACTACGTGCGCACCAAGGTGCGCGAATGGGAGGCCGCCGGCGTGACCACGATGCTGGTCACCGCCAAGACGGTCGAGCACATCGAGCAGCTCGCCGACGTCGTCCTGAACGCCTAGGCCGATCCGGCGCCGCCGGCCTCCTCCGCGCTCGCCTTGAGCCGGGCGAGCTCCCGCGGGAAGTACTCCACCAGCCGTTCCGGATCGGGCACGGCCTCCGGGCAGGCGATCACGCCGACGTGGACGACGCCGTTGTTGGACAACACCGTGACGTTCAGCCCGGCGCCGTGGAAGATCGGGCCGAGCGGGTAGAGCGCGTCGATTTTCGCACCCATGAAGTACAGCGGCAGCTGCGGCCCCGGCACGTTGGAGATGACCAGGTTGTGCACGACCGGACCGCGCTCGGAGACGCGCAGCGCGGCATACGTGCGCATGGCCAGGCCGAACGTGCGGGGCGGGGCGAACTCGGCCCAGTCCTGCAGGGCGTCGGCGGGGATCGCCTTCTGGTGGTCCTTCGCGTTGCGGTTCGCGCTCTCCATCGAGCGCAGCCGCTCCCAGGGGTCGTCGATGTCGGTGCCCAACCGCGCGAACATCGCCGACACCTTGTTCATCCCGCCGGCGCGCTGGGTCTCCTCGCGCACCGAGACGGGGACCGTGGCGAGCAGCGGCGAGTCGGGCAGCTCGTCACGCTCGGCGAGATAGGACCGCAGCGCTCCCCCGGCGACGGTGAGCACGACGTCGTTCACGGTCGCCCCGCTCACCCGCCGGATCTCCTTGAAGTCGTCCAGCAGCATGTCGGCCAGGCCGATCGCGCGACCGCCGGTGATGTTGTTGTTGAACGGTGTGCGCGGTGCGCGGAACGGCGGCGCCATCGCGGTGCCCTTGCGAATCCGCTCGACGGTCTTGACCACGACGTCCACCGACGGCTGCACGATCCGCGGCAGGCTGAGCGGGTGCAGCACGCCGGCGACGACGCCGCGGCCCAGCATCTCGAGGGTGCCCGGCTCGCGGGTGTCCTTGGGGCCGGCCGACGCTCCGCCCATGGCCGCGGCGACCGGTCGCGCATCGGGCTCCAGCGCGCACAGGTGCGACACGATGCTGGCGCCCGAGGCCCCGTCGACGGTGGCGTGGTGCATCTTGACGAAGACGACCAGCTTGTCCTGCTCGTTCGCCGGGTCGCCCGCCTTGCCGCCCTCGGGTCCGCGACCGGCGTCGCGGTACCCCTCGATGACCCACATCTCCCACAGCGGGTGGTGCCGGTTCACCGGCAGCGAGGCCAGGTGGTCGCACAGCTCGATCATCTCGTCGTAGCCGCCGTCGCCGGGCAGCGCGACGCGGTGGATGTGCCGGTTGATGTCGAAGTGGCTGTCGTGGACCCACACCGGATGGGCCAGTTCGAAGGGCACCTTGCGGACCTTCTGGGTGAACTGCGGGATGTCGGCGATCGCCACGTCGAGCGCGTCGCGGAACTTGGGAAAGGAGTAGCCGCCGGGGATTGTGGTCGGGTCGAGCACGAAGATCGCGCACACGTGCATCATCTGCTCGGGCGTTTCCAGGTAGAGGAAACTGGCGTCCAGCCCACTCAGGCGCTCCATGGCGCCACAGCCTAATCCTCAGCGGACCCCGGTACTGGTGATATGCCAGAGCCCGCAGCGGCACCGGTAGACGTCGAGTTCCGGGGTGCGCAAGCGGCCGGCGCGGATGACCGCGACGCCGAGCCACGCCGCGTCCTCGGTGGCGTGCCCCTCCTTGTCGGGCGTCGGGCACTCCTCCGTCGCGGCAGCAGCGCCCCGCGTGGCCGGGTCCGTCGGCTCCGGTGCAGCGGGGGTTTCGGTCCGGGCCTCGATGCGCCGGTAGTACCGCTCCAGCTCGGCGTCGTCGAATGTCCCCATGGCACCGTCAAGTCTGCCACCGCGGCCCGTCGGCCGATACGATCGCGGGATGACGCAACTCACCGCGCTCGACCGCCTGCACCCGGCGCTGATCGCGACGATCGTGTTCGTCATCGCCAGCGCCAACCTCATCGCCTACTACGGGCACGGGCGCGCGATCTTCCTCGTCATCCCGACGACGGCGGTGCTGCTCGGGGCCGCGGCCCTGATCAGCGGCCTGCACTGGCACGACCTCGGCGTAACCCTCCCCCAGCTGCGGGCCGGCCTGCCCTGGGCCGGACTAGTCATCCTGGGCGCGGTCCTCGTCGTGGGCGTCGGGGTCTTGATCCCGCCGTTGCGGAGCCAGTTCTTCCACGACGACCGGTTCCGCTCGCTGAGCACCGCGGCCTTCGCGGCCTTCGTCGTGATCCCGCTGCAGACGGTGCTGCCCGAGGAGCTGCTGTTCCGCGGCGTGCTGCAGGGAGCCCTGATGCGGACCTGGTCGGTGCCGGTCGCGCTGAGCGTCGGCGCGGTGCTCTTCGGGCTGTGGCACATCACGTCCTCGGTCCACCTGTCCGAGGACAACCAGGGGCTGCGTGACCTCTTCCACAACGCGTCCGTCGCACAGATTGCCGGCGTCGTGCTGTCGGTCGTCGCGACGACCGCGGCGGGCTTCATCTTCGGTTGGTTGCGCTACAAGACCGACAGCCTGCTGCCGTCGATCGCCCTGCACTGGGCGATCAACGCCGCCGGTGCCCTCGGCGTCGCGCTGGCCTGGCGCCTTTGACATCGCAAACTTCGCGGAGGGTTGATTCACAATCGGGTCGCGGGTGTGTCAGAGTATCCGCATGACCCACGACGACACCACGAACGTCCCCGCCACGACCGACTCCGGCGTGCCCGCCCCCGCCGACGACCACGGCCATGTCGAGAAGCCGAAGGGCAAGAGCTTCGGCGAGCTGCTGAGCAGCGCCATCAAGCGCGCTCTCCTCGCCCTGATCGGCGTCGCGCTCCTCATCGTCCTGTACTTCGTCCTCGCCTCGGTCGCCCCGCGCTGGTGGGCCGATCAGGTCGAGGGCAT
The DNA here is from genome assembly GCF_047602025.1 of Gordonia sp. (in: high G+C Gram-positive bacteria). Taxonomy (GTDB): domain Bacteria; phylum Actinomycetota; class Actinomycetes; order Mycobacteriales; family Mycobacteriaceae; genus Gordonia. Next base: position 1,515,696 of record NZ_JASGII010000001.1, read on the forward strand.
CGTCGGCAAGGACTCGGGCCTCACCAAGGGCGTGATCTACGGTCTCGCCATCGGCGTGATCTGCACCCTCGTGCCCATCGTGTGCCTGGCGATGGCCGTCGCCTCGTGGGACAAGCTCAAGCACACGATCGCCCTGGTGTTCCTGGCGATCGGCGTCGTGACCGCCGTCCCCAACCTCCTGACCCTCGCGGTCAACCGCGCCAACCCGGACAAGTCCGCCTCGATCCGCTCGGCGCAGACGAAGCTCGGCGACATCATCGGCTTCCAGGGCGCCTCCCTGATCGGCGCGATCATCGGCGGCGTGATCGGCCTGATCATCGTGTTCTTCATCATCAAATACAAGATCCGCGGCCGGAAGATCCGCGAGCACGAGGCACACGAGGCCCAGGCGGCGTCCTAATCCCGGCCTGCGCTCAGAGCGGCCCGACGTCGGGCATCGAGGCCCGGGCGTCGGGCACCCGTGCGACCGTGAGCGCGGCGGCCAAGACGCGTGATTCATACGGATCAGACGGGTCGTGGCCGGTGAGCTCGTGCACGCGCCGCAGCCGGTAGCTCAGCGTGTTCGGGTGGACGTGCACCTGATCGGCCGCCGCCTTCCGATTGGCCCCGTGCCGCAGGTGGGCGTGTAGCGCTTCGAGCAGGTGCGGCTGATCGCGGAGCGGCGCCACCTGCTGCGCCAGTCGGTCGCGCGCCGCGCTCGGGCGGGTCACCTGGTATTCGACAAGCAGGTCGTCGAGCCGGTAGGCGCCGGGCGCGCGCTCGAGTGCGCGGGCAAGTTCAGTCAGCTCGGCCGCGGCCACGGCCGCCCCCGGCACGTCGTCGGGTGCGACGCCGCCGATCACGCCGAGATAGACCGGCACCCCGATCCGCTCGGTCAGGTCGCGAGCGAGGTCGTCGACCAACGCCTGCGCGGTCTTGGCCTCGTCCGCCACCGGATCGGCGAGCAGCGCGACGCCCTGCGCCCCGTCGAACAACAACGGGGTCGTCGACGACGTGATCTCGTCGAAGAGGCCCTGGATGACGCGCATCCGGCGGCGCGCCACCAGGGTGGCCGTCGTCGCGTCCTCCGGCTTGCCGAAGACGCGCACGGTGACGACGAGGTAGGCATCGGCGATCGCGGTGTCGGCGCGGGCCGCCAGCGCGTCGTACGGGCGGCCGTGAACCAGTGCCGCACACAGTTCGCGCCGCGCCTCGCGTTCGGGTCGGTAGATGGACTGTTCGACCTCCGTGTAGCTGGAGACGACGGACAGGTTGATGTGGCCCAGCACGGTCAGCAGGCGTTTGCCGACGACGATGAGCTGGTCCATCTCATCGGGTGTGGCCATCTCCGCCGCGGTGGCGAGCAGCACCTGCGCCGAACCGTGGATCCCGGCCAGCAAGACCTGCAGCGGCAGCCGGTCCTCGGCGTGGTGTTCGGCGACCGGGCCCGCGAAGGCGTGAACCTCGTCGTAGGTCAGTTCCCGATCCGACGCGATCGCTTCCAGTACCGCATGGCCGGACAACTGGATCGCGGGCAGCACCTCGTCGGTGAAGTGTTCGGCCGGCAGTCCGGCCGGCGCGGTCGTGCCCAGGCCGTCGGCCAGCATCTGCTGGGAGATCTCCGGCCAGCGCGTCCGCAGCCGCGCCACCAGCGACGGGCCCCGTTGTGCGTCAGTCATGCAGGCATTGTGCCGTGAACCTACCCCGCACGGGCAATCGGCGACGATTCTGGACAATCCCTTGTCGCTGGAGACAAAGATGGCGCGGTTTTCTCTCCGCCGCGTGTAGTGACCCGACGCTCCGCGTCCCCCTACGCTGATTGCCATGCCGAGCCCGCTTCCGCTCCCGGAGGACGATCCGTTCTACGCGCGGCCCGCCGACCTCGACGAGCTCGCCCCGGGCACGATCGTCGGCTCGCGACGGGTCGAACTCGCCGCGCTCGGGATGATCGCGATCGGTGTCACCGCGTGGCAACTCTCGTATCGGACGACCGACATCGACGGCGCGCCGGACCTCGCGGTGACCACGGTGCTCGCACCGCGCGGTTCCGGCGGCGGTCTGTTGGCGTTTCAGGCGGCGATCGACGGCGTCTCCACCCGCTGCCTCCCCTCCTATGCATTCCGCCGCGGTGCGCGGGCCGCGGGCTCGCTCAGCCAACTCGAACTGCCGCTCGCCCTCGTGGCGGCGTCCCGGGGCTGGACCGTGTCGATCGCCGACCACGGCGGACTGCGGGGACAGTTCGGCGCGGCCCGCGAGCCCGGCTACCGGGCACTCGACGCCGCCCGGGCAGCGCTGTCCTTCGCGCCGCTCGGCCTGCCCGAGGCCACCCCCGTCGCTCTGTGGGGCTACTCAGGGGGCGGGTTGGCCACGCTGTGGGCCGCCGAGACCGCCGCCGCATACGCGCCGGAGCTGCCGATCGTCGGGGCCGCGGCAGGCGCCCCGGTCGGCGACCCCCGGGCCACCTTCCTCAAGCTGAACGGCGGCTGGTTCGCCGGCTTCCCGACCGTGTTCATCGCCGGGCTGCGCCGCGCGTACCCGCAATTGATCCCGGTGATCGACCGTCACGTGGACCGTCGCTTCGGGGACCTCCTCGATGCGGCGGCGCGGCACACGACGCTGGTGATGCTCGGTCGGATGATGCGCCGCGACATCCGCCGCCACCTGAACCGCGGGCTCGACGCCTTCCTCGCCGAGCCCGCGCTGGCCGCCGTCCTCGCCGACGTCCGGCCGGGCGCGACGACCCCCTCGATGCCGCTCTACATCGTGCAGGGGCTGCGCGACGAGGTGATCTCCGCGCCGGACATCACCGCCCTGGTCGGCCGATACCGCGCGCTGGGCGCACGACTGACCTACCGGCTGGTGCCCTTCGGGCGGCACTTGCCCCTGGAGTTCGCGACGGCCCCCGGCGCCCTGCGCTGGTTGGCCGATCGCCGTTCCGAACACACGACGAGCCGCGCACAAGTCGCGGAGATTGGTGGGACAACAAGTGACTGAGCACCGGAACACCGCCCGGATCACCGCGGCGACCGCGGCAGCGGTCCTCACTCTTGCGGGCAGCGCGACAGCGGCCGCGGCACCGGCGCCGAATCCCGCCGCGGGCAGCATGGACCATGTGGGCCGTCCCCTCCCGCCGGTTCCGAACACGGTCGGCGTCGGGCCTCGCCAGGGCGGCTTCTGGTCGGCCTACGCCTACTCGATCGTCCATCCCGACGTCGCCCCGCCCGGCGCCAACAATTTCCGGTGCAAGCCCAAGGAGGGGCAGAACCCGGTGGTGCTCCTGCACGGCACCTTCGAGAACGGCTACAACACCTGGGCCTCGTTCGCGCCCGCGCTGAAGAAGGCCGGGTACTGCGTCTTCACGCCCTACTACGGGCGCACCACTTTCCTCGACCGCGGCGGCTTCGGGGTCGCGCTCCCCTCGATCACGGGCACGGCCGATATCGGCCGCTCTGCCGTCCAGGTCGGCAAGTACATCGATCGCGTGCTCAAGGCCACCGGTGCGCAGAAGGTCGACATCGTGGCCCACTCGCAGGGCGGCCTCGTCGCCCGGCAGTGGATGAAGTTCGGCAAAGCGGCCTCGCTGCACGCGCCGGAGAAGAACAAGATCGACCGGCTCATCACCTTCGGCGCCCCCAACCACGGCACAACGCTGCTGGGCATCGCGTGGATCGGCACCCAGATGCGCAAGGCCGGCCTGGACACCACCGGCTTCTACTCGTGGCTGTACGGCCAGGGGCCGATCGACCAGATGGTCGAGTCGCCGTTCGTCATGCGCCTCAACCACTACATCGCGACCTATCCAAGCGTGCAGTACACGGTCGTCGGCAGCCGCTACGACGAGGTCGTCACGCCGTACGAGTCGACTTCCTGCGGGTGAAGGGGGTCAAGAACATCACCCTGCAGGACGGTTGCGGGCAGGACACCTCCGACCACCTGTCGATGGCGTACTCCCCGCGGGCCATCTCGATCGCGCTGCGCGCCCTGAACCCGGCTCGCTACCCGAAGCTGGTCTGCACCGCCAACCCGTGGTTCTTCAGCTTCTGATCCGGGAGTCGATCCAGGGAACCAGGGCGGCGAGCACGCCGGCGACCACCAGGGACGCCGCGCCGAGGCCCAGGAAGTAGGGCGTCTCGCGCTGCGGGTCGTACCAACCGGCGAGCACCCCCGACAGCGCCGTGCCCAGCGCCACGGACAGGAAGAAGAGCGCGACGAGTTGGGAGTGGAAGGCCCGCGGCGCCACGCGCGTCGCGAGCGACAGTCCCACCGGCGACAGCATCAGTTCGGCGAAACTGAACAGCAGCAGGATCCCGGCGAGCGCGAGCAGCGGCGCGCTGTTCGGACCGCCGCCGGCCAGCGGCAGGAAACAAAGAAACGCCACGCCCATCAGTGCGGTCCCCAGGGCGAACTTCGCCGGTGCGCTCGGCTGCCGGTCCCCTAGTGCCGTCCAGAGCGCGGCGAAGACGCCCGCGAACACGATGATGCAGACCGGATTGATCGACTGCACCCAGGCGGCGGGCATGACCGCGCCGAACACCGAGCGGTTCAGCCGCTCCGACGCGTAGACCGCGACCGTCGTGAATTGCTGCTGGTAGAGGGACCAGAACACCGCGGACGCGACGAACAGCGGGATGAACGCGACCACCCTGCGTCGCTCGTCGGCGTCGACGTGCGGGCTGCGCAGGATGTGGCTGAAGTAGGTCGCCGCGACGAGCGCGGTCACCACCGCGGCGACTGCGGCCAGATTTGACGGGCGCAGCAGGCCCAGGCCCGCGGCGATGGCCACCGCGACGGCGACGGCGACGGCTCCCGCCAGGTATTGCCGGCGCCGCGCGGCGGGCAACGGATGCGGCACCGCGAGGCCAACGCCGCCCAGACGCCGGCGCAACGCCGCGTAACAACCGAGCCCGACGGCCATGCCGATCGCGGCCAGGGCGAAGCCGAGATGGAATCCGTGACGCTGTTGCGCGGCCCCGGTCGCGAGCGGACCGAGGAAGCCGCCGATATTGACGCCCATGTAGTACAGCGAGAAGCCGGCGTCGCGCCGCCGGTCCTCCGGGGCGTACAACTCGCCGACCATAACCGTCGAACTCGTCTTGAGGGCGCCGCTGCCGAGGGCCACCAGCACCAGGCCGACGCCCACGCCCCACACCCCGGGGATCAGCGCCAGTGACACGTGACCGGCCATGATGACGATCGCGCCGCGCAGCAGTGTTCGCTCCGCCCCCAGCACGCGGTCGGCGAGCCAGGCGCCCACCACCGACGACAGGTACACGAGTGCCCCGTAGGCGCCGACCACGCTCATCGCGGAGTCGCGCGGCAGTCCCAGCCCACCGTCCGCGGCCGAGTAGTACAGGTAGTACGCGAGGATGGCCTGCATCCCGTAGAACGAGAAGCGTTCCCACGTTTCGACGGTGAACAGCGCGGCCAAACCCGTCGGGTGTCCGAGGAACCGACGGTCTCGGGCGGGGGCGGTCACAGCCTGGGGATGACGGACTGGACGCCGAGTTCCTTCGGCACGCCCTTCGCGCGGAACCGCTTGCGGCGCAGCACGAACTTCTCGGCGTCGATCTCCTCGACCACGGCGTCGCTGATGAAGACCTCGCCGCCACCGGCCGCCGCGCCGACCCGGGCGGCGATGTTCACGTCGACGCCGAGGAAGTCGTCGCCGACGGCGCGCGGGGTGCCCGTGTGCAGGCCCGCCCGCAGTTGGGGCCGATAGCCGTCCACCTCGATCGCGGTGACCGCCGTGATCGTCTCGAACGCCGCCAGGATCGCATTCTCTGCATCGTCGAAGACGGCCATGGTTCCGTCGCCGAGGTTCTTCACCACCTGGCCGCCGCGGCGGCTGACGACCCGTTCGGTCGCCCCGTCGACAGCGCGGATCAACTCCAGAACGTGGTCGTCACCGGCCCGCAGCGCCCAGGTCGAGAAGTTCACCAGGTCGGTGAACATGATGGTCGCGGCCACCGGCGCATCGTCGGCGGCACGAACCTCCGGCGCCCGGCGCCGTCGACGGGTCAATGTCTGCCAACCCTCGACCGCCGCCAATCCGATCTCGCGCATGGCGCTCGGCTGCTCGCCGCGGGCCTGGGCGATGAGGCGGGCAACCCGATCGCTGGGACTTCCCTCGCCGACCACCGTGCTGGGCTCGGGGATCAGGCTGCGGGCCGCGCGGGCGAGCGAGACGGCGCTCTCGCTGGCGTCGGTCTTGGCCAGCAACTCAGCGGCGCGCTTGGCGACCGAACCGTCGGCCGCGGCCTTCGGCTTTCTCGCCTTCTTCTTGGGCGGGTCGGCCGGCGTCATCGCACGCGCTCTGCCGCGACGGCGAGCTCCACCACCGACTCGGCGATGTCGGCCAGCGTCGCGGCGTCGGCGTCCTCGCGCAGCGCCGTGCGCAGGTCCTCGGCGGCGCAGCGCAACTCGAAGAGCCGGTCGGCCAGCTCGCGGACCTCGTCGGGCCGCAGGATCACCGCGTCGTCGGGAATACTCGTCCCCGCGGTCAGCGTTCGCTGTTCATAGGCGCGCTGCCGGCACGACTGCTGGCAGTACTTGCGCTTGCGGCCGACGCCGGAATCGGCGATTTCCCGACCGCACCAGGCGCACGACACCAGGCGGCCGGGCCGGTTCACGGCGTCGGTGCTCATAGTTGAAAACGCTACCCGATGGCCCCACGGCCGGGTCGCTGCGCGGCTCGGGGTGTCGGCGTTCGAGGAGCGGGCCCGCGCTCGCGTAGACTGGCTACGAGACCGCGGCCTGCGCCTTGGCGAGCGGGCCACGTCACCACAGCTGGAGGTATCACCATGGCAGATCGAGTTCTTCGCGGAAGCCGTCTCGGCGCGGTCAGCTACGAGACCGATCGGGACCACGATCTGGCCCCGCGCCGCATCGTGCAGTACAAGACCGACAATGGTGAGATCTTCGACGTCCCGTTCGCCGACGACGCAGAGATCCCGTCGAAGTGGCCGTGCAAGAACGGCATGGAGGGCACCCTGCTCGAGGGCGCCGCGCCGGAGGAGAAGAAGGCGAAGCCGCCGCGCACCCACTGGGACATGCTCCTGGAGCGCCGCAGCGAGGACGAGCTCGAAGTGCTGCTCAACGAGCGCCTCGACATCCTCAAGCAGCGCCGCCGCGGCTAGGACCCTTACTGAGGCTTGCGGCCGAGGCGGCTGTCCATCCCCCACTTGGCGACCTGTAGGAACGCCTCGGTGATGACGCCGCCGTCCATCTTGGACTCCCCGATCGCCCGTTCGGTGAACGTGATCGGCACCTCCGTGACGACGAATCCACCCTGGATGGCACGCCACGCCAGATCGATCTGGAAGCAGTAGCCGGCCGAATCGATCGCGTCGAAGTCGAAACTCTCCAACACCGCGCGGCGGTACGCGCGGAAGCCCGCCGTGATGTCGCGGACCGACGACCCGAGCGCCAGTCGCGCATAGGTGTTCGCACCGCGGGACAGGATCTCGCGCCGCTTGGGCCAATTGACCGTCGAGCCGCCGCGCACGTAGCGCGACCCGATAGCCAGATCGGCACCGTCGTTGACGGCGTCGAACAGCCGGTGGAGCTGTTCGGGCGCGTGGGAGCCGTCGGCGTCCATCTCGACCAACACCGCGTAGTCGCGGGCCAGGCCCCAGGTGAACCCGGCGAGGTAGGCCTTGCCGAGCCCATCCTTGTCGGTGCGGTGCAAGACGTGGATGCGCTTGGCCTTGTCGGCCTTGGCCAGCTTGTCGGCGACGTCACCGGTCCCGTCCGGGCTCGAGTCGTCGACGACGAGCACGTGCACGCCGGGCAGCGCCTTCAGCAGGCGGTCGACGACGATCGGCAGGTTCTCGCGCTCGTTGTAGGTGGGAATCACGACCAGGGCGTTCTCCCCGGTGGGGCCGACCACCGCTGCCGACCCGGTTGCACCGCTACTCATCGAGCTCCTTTGCCTCAGCTCCCGCGCGCGCCGCGCGCAGGGCGTTCGGACTGAATCTAGTACGCGTGGCCAGGGCCGCCAAAAAGGCCGTCAGTCCGACGAGGCACAACACCACCGTCGGCGTGGCGCCCAGGCGGGCCGCGACGGTGCGGTCGGTGCGCAGCGGCACGTAGTCGGACAGGGTGGCGGGCGTGAAGATCCGGGTGCGCGACACCACCGCACCGTCCGGCGAGACGATGGCGCTGACGCCCGACGTCGCCGCGACGAGCACGGTGCGCCCGAACTCGACGGCCCGGACCTGCGACATCGCGAGTTGCTGGTAGGTCATCGCGGTGCGGCCGAACGTCGCGTTGTTCGTCGGCACGAACAGCAGCTGCGCCCCCTGGTCCACGGAGGCCTGCGCGGCGCGGTCGAACGCGACCTCCCAGCAGGTGGCCACACCCGCGATGACCGGCCCGGTCCGCGTCGGCACGCGCACCACCGACGGCCCGTCACCCGGGACGAAGGTGCCCGCCATGTCGGCGTACTCGGAGAAAAGGCGGAAGAACGACCGCCACGGCAGGTATTCGCCGAACGGCTGGATGATGTGCTTGTCGTAGCGATCGACGACCCCGCGCTCGGGATCCCACACCAGCACCGTGTTGGTCGGCTTCCCGTCGGAGTTCTCCAGGATCGTCCCGAACACGATCGGCACCTTGACGGCGCGCGCCGCGATGTCGATCTGCTGTGCCGCATCCGGATTGTCCAGCGGCGAGATGTCCGACGCGTTCTCCGGCCACACGACGAAATCCGGTGGCGGGGTCCGCCCGGCGTCGACCTCCGCGGCCAGCGCGAGGGTTTGCCGCACGTGGAAGTCCAGCACCTCCCGCCGTTGGGCGTTGAACGCCAGGCCGAGTCGGGGGACGTTGCCCTGGATGACGGCGACACGAGTCGTCGACGGCGAGAGCACCCGGTCCTGCGTCGACGGGGTCACGATGATCGCCAACAGCGGCGCCGCCAGCGCGAGCAGAACGGTCACGACCGCGGTGACGACGCCGATCGAGAGTGCGCGATGCTCCTCCTGGGCGGGTTTGGGACCGCGGCGCCACGCCTGTGCGCCGAGCACGAAGACCCAGGCGACGGCGGCACCGAACAGGGCGACGCCGAAGGACAGTCCGCTCGCGCCGACCAGCGAGGCCAACGGCAGCAGCGGCCCGTCGACCTGGCTGAAGGCGGTGCGTCCCCACGGGAAGCCGCCGAAGGGGAACATCGATCGGAGGGTCTCGACGAGGACCCACCCGGTGGCGAACCACAGCGGCGGCAGCGGCAGGCGCATGCAAGCCGTCGCGATGACGCCGAACAACGCCGTGTAGCCGGCCAGGAACGCCGCGAGCGCCAGCCAGGGCAGCGGGCCGACGTACTCGCCGATCCACGGCAGCAGCGGGACGTAGAAGCCGAGGCCGTACAGCAGGCCGTACAGCGCACCGTCGCGCAGGCGCGGCTCGCCGGTGCCGAGGAGCACGGCGAGGATGCCGAGGGACACCACGGCCAGGAACCACAGGTTGCCCGGCGGGAATGCGGCCCACATGAGCAGCCCCGCACCGACGGCGGCGCCCGGGCGAATCAACGCGGTCATGCCATGTCCGCCGTTTCGACCAGGGCGCCGGTGTCGTGCAGGACCGCGCCGCGGTGCACGGTCCGCACGCAGTCGGGAATCGGTGCACCGGGTGCGACGGCCGGCAGCGCCGGTACGCGCGAGCGCGGATCGGTGGACCACCGCTGGACCTTGTCGTCGGATCCCGCGACGACGAGTTTGTCGGCGTCGAACACGGCGTAGCTGGCCGGTGCACCCGGCACGAGGACTCCGGTGAGGCCGTCGTTGCGGGCCGCCGCCCGCCATCCGCCGCGGGTGCACGCCCCGTAGGCCGCGCGTGCGGAGACCGCGGATTCGCTGCGGTGGTGGCCGACGGCGGCCGCGACGGCCGTCCACGGCGACACCGGGGTGACCGGAGAGTCGGAGGAGAAGGCCAGGGCGACGCCCGCCTTGGCCAGCGCCGCGAAGTCGTTCATCTTCGCCGCCCGCGACCGGCCGAGGCGCTGCTCGTACAGCTGTCCGGGTCCGCCCCATTTCGCGTCGAACGCCGGCTGCATGGAGGCGATCACCCCGCAGCGCGCCAGGACCGCCGCTTGCTCGGGCGTCACCATCTCGGCGTGTTCGACGCGATGCGCGCACGCTGCCAGGGCGGGCGTGCCGACCTCGTCGGCGAGGCGCTCCAGCGCCTCGACCACCGCGGTCATCGCCGCGTCGCCGATGACGTGGAATCCCGCCTGGCGGCGCAGCTCGGTGAGGGCGCGCAGGTGGGCGTAAACCGCCTCACCGTCGAGGTAGGCGTTGCCGGTGGTGGTCGGGTCGTCGGCATAGGGCTGCCCGAGCCAGGCGGTGCGCGAGCCGAGTGCGCCGTCGACGAACAGGTCGCCGGCCAAACCGTGGGCGCCCGTCGTCGCGAGCAGGTCGCGGGCCTCGTCGGTGGTGGTCACCGCTTCGCCCCAATAACCGATGATCTCGACCCCGGTGTCGGTGTCGCGGACACCGGGAAAATCGTCGAGGCCGGCGATGTCGGGGCCGCCGTTCTCGTGGACCGAGACGACGCCGAGGGCGGCGATCGCCCGCAGGGCACCCGCGCGCGCCTCCTGTCGCTGGGCGGGACTGAGCGCGTCTTGCGCCGCCCGCCGCACGCCGTGGTGCGCGGCGCCGGTCAACGGGCCGGAGGCGGAGTACCCGGTTCGGCCGGCGAGGTCGGCGACGCGGCCGCGCAGGGCCGTCGACGCCAGTGCCGAGTGTTCGTCGATCCGCACGACGTAGGCGGGTCGACCGCCGGTGGCGGCGTCGATCTCGGCCACCGTCGGCGGCCCGGCGCCGTCGACCCCGATCCACGTCGAGTCGTCCCATCCGCGGGCCCACACGAGCGCGTCGGCGGGCAGTTCCGCCGCATGCCTGGCCAATCGGGCGAGGACGTCGTCGCGGCTGGTCGCACCGGAAAGATCGAGTCCGGTCTGCGCGAGACCGGTCGCGGTGAGGTGGACGTGGGAGTCGACGAAGCCGGGGCCGACGAATCGGCCGTCCAGGTCGATGATCTGGGCATCGGGGTGCAGGCGCCGCCCGACCTCGTCATAGCCGACCCACACCACGGTCCCGTCGGTGACCGCCATCGCGGTCGCATCCGGGTTGGCCGGCGTGTGGATGCTGCCGCCCACGAGCAGTTGCGTCGACATGCCGAACAGTCTGCCGTGCGCGCGCGGCGGTTCAGTGACCGGGCGGCAGCTCGCGCTGCTGCGACGGCACCGCGACGGATCCGTCGACGACCTCGCCGTCGATCACGTCACCGCCGAGATACACGGTGTTGGCGCTCAGCGCGGAGACCAGGCCGGCGAAACGCTTCGCGCCGTATGCGGTGACCGCGGGGCGCACCGCCCGACGGGTCGGCGCAGCCATCAGAACGACGCCGAGCACGGTGGACACGATGCCCGGGACGATGACGAGCACCGACGACAGGCCGAGCAGCGCGGTGTCCGGCAGCGGCTCGGTCGGCTTGATCTCGTTGCGAGCCGCGCGGCGCAGATCGCTGATCACCCGGCGGCCGCGCGAGGCGAGGAACGCGTAACCGGCGAGCGCGGTGAGCAGCGTGATGAGCAGCGCCCAGCCGAGGCCGAGCCACTTGGCGAGTCCGACGATCGCCGCGATCTCAATCGCGACGTACAGCAGCAGGATCCAGCGAATCCTCATGGATGGTGTCCTTCCCTCTGCCCACTCAACGCGCGACGGCCCCATTTTGCTCCCAACACCGCTACGTTGGGTGACCATGCCCGCTATCACGCAGTTCAGCAACGACGGCCTGACGTTCGACGTCATCGATTCCGGTCCGGCCGACGGCAAGCCGGTCGTGCTCCTGCACGGTTTCCCGCAGCGCGCTGCCGCCTGGGAGAAAGTGGCCGCAGGGCTGCACGATCGCGGCTTTCGCACGATCGCGCCGGACCAGCGCGGCTATTCGCCCGGTGCCCGGCCGCGGGGCCGCAAGCAGTACACGGTGCCCCGGCTGGCCGACGACGTGGCCGCGCTGATCGACGAGATCGGGCAACCCGTCGAGCTCGTCGGCCACGACTGGGGCGCCATCGTCGCGTGGGCGGTGGCCGCGAAGCACCCGGACAAGGTCAAGTCGCTGACCGCGGTGTCCGTCGGCCATCCGGCGGCGTTCCTGCGATCGGCCGTCAAGGGGCAGGTGCTGCGGTCCTGGTACATGTTCGCCTTCCAGACTCCGGCGCTGCCCGAGCGCATCCTGTCCGCCGACACCAAACAGTCGCGGCGCGGCATGAAGGGCTTCGGCATGACCGACGAGATGGTCGATTCCTTCCGTCGCGACATCGTCGACTACGGCGCCCTTCCCGGCGGCCTCGCCTGGTACCGCGCGCTCCCCTTCGCCCCGCCGACCTTCGTCGGCCGGGTCGCTGTCCCGACGACGGTGGTGTGGAGCGACCGCGATGCGGCCCTGGGCCGCGCCCAAGCCGCCGACTCGGCCAAGTTCGTCGACGGCCCGTTCACCTTCGTCGAGATCAACGGGGCCTCGCACTGGTTGCCCGAAGAGCGCCCGGACGAGATCACGGCGGCGATCCTGGAGCGAATCGGCTCCTAGCGCGGCATCCGCCGCCAGATCGAGCGCGGCAGCAGCCGGAAGACGAAGGCCGTCGGCCGGATCGCCCACGGCACCCACACGACCTCCTTGCCGCGGTCGTACGCGCGCACGACCGCCTCGGCAACCTGGTCGGCCGTTCGCGACATCGGTGCGGGGTCGACGCCGCTGTCCATCAGCTCCTTGGTCATCTGGCCGATGACGAAGCCCGACCGGACCAACAGCACCCGCACGCCCGACCCGTGCAGCGCGTCGGCCAGACCCGACGCGAAGCCGTCGAGCCCGGCCTTCGTCGACCCGTAGACGTAGTTGGCGCGGCGGACCCGCTGACCGGCGATCGACGAGAAGGCGACGATCGTGCCGCTCCCCTGTTCGCGCAACCCATTGGCGAGCAACGTCAGGATCGACACCTGGGCGAGGTAGTCGACACGGGCGATGTCGAGCGCGTGGGCCACGTCGGTCTCGGCGCGCGCCGCGTCGCCGAGGATGCCGAAGGCGACGATGGCGGCCTCGACCGGGCCGCGGGCCACCAGCTCCTCGACGAGGGCCGGGTGCGAGTCCGTGTCGTCGGCGTCGAACTCGACACAGGCGACGTCGGCGGCCCCGGCGGCCTTCAGCGCGGCGACCTGGTCGGCGAGATCCGTGGACCGTCGCGCGGCCAGGACGACCGGGCGCCCCGCCGCCATCCGCGTGGCCATCGCCATGCCGATCTCGCTGCGGCCGCCGAAGAGCAGGATCGATCCGGGCTCGGGACTTGTCATGGCCGCCAGTATCCCATCCACGACTACCGTGGACCGCGTGAGTGGACCCGATGACCTGACCGACGACGCCCTGACCTTCCTGACCGAGCGACACCTCGCGACGCTGGCCACGACGCGGGCCGACGGTTCGCCGCACGTCGTCGCCGTCGGCTTCACCTACGACCCGGATGACGAGCTTGTGCGCGTCATCACCTTCGACGGCAGCCAGAAGGTCCGCAACGCCGAGCGCGGGCCCCGCGCCGCGGTGACACACGTCGACGGTCCGCGGTGGCTGACGCTCGAGGGACCGGTCCGGGTGTCGCGCGATCCCGAGCGGATTCGCGACGCCGAGCGCCGCTACGGGCAGCGCTATCGCCAGCCGCAGCCGAATCCGCGGCGCGTGGTCATCGAGATCCCCGTCGATCGTGTGATGGGTTCGGCCGTTTTGCTCGGCCGCCCCGCGCCCACCCGCGACTAGGGTTGGGCCCATGGCATCCCGCTTCCCAACCGCCGTCTACGCGCGTCGACTGGCCCGCGCGGCGCAGCTCGCGGCGTCGGCGGAGGTGTCGGCACTGGTCATCACGCCCGGTCCCGACCTGGAGTACCTGATCGGGTCCGACGCACAGACGTTTGAGCGGCTCAGTGCGCTGGTCATTCCCGCCGTCGGCGATCCGGTGCTGGTGACGCCGCGACTCGAACTGGCGTCCTTCGCCGAGTCCGCCGCGGGCGAGTTGGGCGTGGCGTTCGCCCCGTGGGTCGACGGCGAGGATCCGTATGCGCTGGCGCTGGCCACGTTGCCGGCCGATCCCGTCGTCGCGGTGTCCGATTCGATGTCCGCCGGGCACCTCGTTCCGCTCATGGCCGCGACAGGAACCGCCCCGCGACTGGCGACCGACATCCTGCGGGATCTGCGCATGATCAAGGACGCCGAAGAGATCGAGGTGCTGCGCCGCGCCGGCGCGGCCATCGACCGGGTCCACGCACGCATGGGCGAATGGTTGCGGCCGGGCCGCACCGAGGCCGCCGTGGCGGCCGACATCGCGGCCGCCATCCTCGCCGAGGGGCACACCGCGGCGGCCTTCGTCATCGTCGGATCCGGCCCCAACGGCGCTGATCCGCACCACGAGCACTCCGACCGCGTGATCACCGAGTCCGACGTCGTCGTCATCGACATCGGCGGCCCCGTCGCCCCGGGCTACAACTCCGACTGCACGCGGACCTATTGCTTCGCCGACCAGCCGACGGCGGTCGTGACGGCGTTCGACGAGCTCGAAGCCGCACAGCGGGCCGCCGTCGACGCGGTACGGCCGGGCGCGACCGCGGAGTCGATCGATGCCGCGGCCCGCGACCGCCTGGCCGCCGCCGGGCTGGCCGACAAGTTCATCCACCGCACCGGTCACGGGATCGGGCTGTCGGTCCACGAGGAGCCATACATCGTCGCCGGCAACGACCTCGTGCTGCAGCCGGGGATGGCGTTCAGCGTCGAGCCGGGCGTCTATTTCGACGGCGAGTGGGGCGCGCGGATCGAGGACATCGTCATCGTCACCGACGACGGCTGCGAATCGGTCAACAAGCAGAGCCACGCACTGACCCGACTACCCGCCGGAGGGAACCAGAAATGACGACCACTCGGAGCCTGACGCTCGCGGCCCTCCTGCCGCTGGCCGCCCTCGCCCTGACCGGGTGTGATCGGATCAGCCTCGGCGACGCATCGCCCGATCAGCGCGCCCGACAGACCACGACGGTGACCACCACGCTCATGCCGACGCCGACTGGCGCCGCCGAACCGACCACCACCGCGCCCACCCCCACGCCGGAGCAGGGGGCGATTCCGCCCGACGGCGCGGGCGCCTACGCGCCGGTCGACGCGTCACGGTTCCAGCTTGCCCAGCCCTCTTCGGTCGCGACGTACTCGTTCTCGGTGCCCAGTGGGAACATTGCCTGCTTCGCCGGTTCCGAATTCATCTGCGAGATTCATGACGGGCCGAGCGATTCTCCCGAGGAGTCGCGCTGCGGGCTGTACGACGGCGCCGAGAAGCCGGTGCGGATCGTCGGCTGGTTCAACTACGACAAGCCGCCGTGCTCAACGATCCTGCAGGGCACCTGGCGCGACCCCGGGCCGGCGCTGAACTACGGCGAATCCGTCGCGATGTCGGTCTCGGGCGCGCAGATCACCTGCTATTCGTCCACCGAGGCGCTCTACTGCACCGGACCGCAGAACTACGGTTTCAAGCTCTCGCGCACGGAGTTCTATCGCAGCCAGCTCTCGTGACGCGCGTTTACCCCTTCAACGCGGCCCGGAAGTCCGCCGAGCCGTAGAAGGCGGCCAGCCGTCGACGCACGACTGCTTCGAGGAATCCCGTCTCGTGCAGGCGCTCGAGAACGGGCGGTCCGAAGCGCATCGCCTCCTCGAGGAGGTCCTCGCGATGCACGCCGACCTCGGCGAGCAACTCGCTGAGCGGGGTGTCCCCGTACTTGGCGAAGACGTAGTCGATCGACTCGTCGATGAGGGTGCGCAGGAACTCGGTGTTCCGGAATTCGCGCCAGAACTCGAAGACCAGCACGACGATGTCGTCGACGTCGTCCTCGGTCACCAGGTCGCGGTACGCGGCGAGCGACTCATCCTTGTGCGTTCGCCATACCTCGCGCACCGAGTCCAGGAGCATCTCGTCCGCGTCATCCTCGGTGCTGTGCAGCACGAAGGACGCTCCGGCTCGGGTGGCCTGCTCGACGGCGGTGTCGATGACCGGCCGGATCGGCTTCGCCGCGGTCCGCAAACCCCACGCGCCGCGGTCGCGCAACCAGCCGAGGACGTCGGTGGCCTCGTCGGCGGCGGCCGGATCGTCGAGGACCGAGTCGACGGCACGCGAGACGACCTCGACCGCGGTGTCGACTGCCGCCGGCCCCTCCAACACTCGGCGCAACACCCGCCCGGTGACGCCGAGCTCGCTGACCCCGGTGGCCAGTTCGTCGAAGTGACGGTCGTCGACGATGTCCACCAGGCGGTACTCGCCGCCGACGCTGTTCCGGTACAACGATCGGGCGATCTCGCCGACGAGCTCGGGAATGGCGCCCTCGACGGGAATCTGCACCGCGTACTTCTGTGCCACCGCTTTGACGGGTTCGGCGGAGATCGCCTCGCCGAGCGTCAGCCGGTCGGCAAGAGCGAGGAAATGGTCGACCTCGTCGGTGACGGTGCGTTCGAAATCATCGGCATCGAGGATCCGGCGCACCTCGAACGCGACGTGGGCGTCGAGCAACTTCGCCGCGGTCCGTGTTGCCTTGTCCGCTCTCGCCATGGGCCTCAGCCTACGGTCACTCGACTTCTTTGACGACGCATGCCTTCTCGGACATGTCACACGCCTCGCGCGCACCGCTCTTGGAGTACTCCCGCTGCGCGACGATGTACTGGCCGGGCTGGCCGAACTCCTCGCCGCGATACACCGAGGCGTTGACCTCCTGCGCCAGCGCTTTGGCGCTCTCCAGGCTGGTGAACGAGCCGTACTGGGCGTACCAGCCGGTCGTCGCCGACTCGACCGAATCGGTATCGGGATCGTCGGGGTCCTCGGACTCGTAGGCCGTCGACGGCCGGGTGCGCGACGGTCGGACGGTGGTCGTGGTCGTCTCGGTCACCGATTCGGTCACGGTGACGGTCGTGGTCGACGGGCCTTCGGCGTAGTTCTGCTCGCGCTTGGACTTGCTGTCGTTCAACGCCCAGAGCGTGATCGCGATCAACGACGTCGCGAGGAACACCGTGACGCCGACGAGCGACGCCAGAATCGCCGGGTGGCGCGGCGGCTTGCCCTCGGGCTCCGGTTCGACGTCGGGCTCCTCGTAGCCGTACCCGTAGTCCTCCTGCGCCCCGGGGTACTGCTGCCCCGCCGAATAGGCCTGGGTGGACGGGCCGTAAGCGGTCGTTTGCGGATCCTCGGAACCGGTGTACGGATTCCGATGCCGCCCGTGACCTTCCGGTCCGGGCGTCCCGCCGCCGTAGTACGTCATCGCCTCCCCTTCAGAGAACGGGTCCCCACGACGCTAGCACCGCCTATGGTCGGTACTCCTCAACCTCGCCGCGCAGGCCACTCGCGCGTGCGACCCGACGATCGACGGCAGCGCGCAACCACTCGGGCGTACCGATGATCCGGACGCGCCGGCGGGCACGCGTGATCGCCGTGTAGAGCAACTCGCGCGTGAGCAGCGCCGACTCGGCGTTCGGCAGCACGACGGTGACCACGTCGAACTGGCTGCCCTGGCTGCGGTGGATGGTCATCGCAGTCGCGGGCATCGCGTCGGCCAGCTGTGACGGGTGCAGCGTGACGATGTCCCCGTACTTGTCGAAGGCGACCGCGACGCCGCCGTCGCCGTCGCTGATAACGACGCCCGTGTCGCCGTTGTAGATGCCGATCCGCTTGTCCGTGGACGTCACCAGCAGCGGCTCGCCGATCGTCCACTGGCCCCGGCGCCCCACATCGCGCCATCCGTCGATCGTCCGGGACCACCAGCCGACACCGAACCGGCCGTCGCGGTGCGCGCAGAGCAACCGGTAGGACTCCAGTTCGTGCACCGCGGTCGCCGCATCGCCGGCCAGCCCCGCCGTCCGCAGCTTCGCCAGCCACGACACGGTGTCGCGCCGGACCTCGTCGACGTCTTCGGGATCCACCAGCTCGACGTGCTTGCCGCCGTCGGCCTCGATAAGCTCGAGCACCCGGTCGGCGTCTCCGGCGTTGACCGCGGCGGCCACATCGCCAATCGCCGTCCCATATCGGTAGCCCCGCCGCAAGGTGATGACTCCGTCGCCGAGCTGCGCCTTTTCCTCGTCGACGAAGTCCGACGAGGCGAAGTCCGCCAACTCGTCGAAACCGACCGGCCGCTGCGCCGTCGAGCGCAGCGCACGGTCGGTCAGGTCCGTCAGGACCGCGCCCGCCTCGACCGACACCAGCTGGTGCGGGTCGCCGACGAGCACGAGGCGCGTGTCGTCGCGCACCGCCCGCAGCAGCTGGCTCATCGCGGTCACCGACAACATCGACGTCTCGTCGACGACGACCACGTCGTACGGCAGCCGGTTGTTGGGGCCGTGCCGCACGGTGCCGTCGCGCCAGATCCCGAGCAGTGCGTGGACGGTGTGGGCGACCGGCGTCGACGACAACCCGTCGTAGCGGTTGATCGAGGCCTGCAGCTGGGCGGCGGCACGGCCCGTCGGGGCGCACAGTCCGATCCGCAGATCCCCGTCGACGACCCGTTCGAGCGCACCCAGGATCCGGGCGACGGTGTGCGTCTTCCCGGTGCCCGGCCCGCCGACGAGAATGGTCGTCCACGACGTCAGCGCCATCGCCGCCGCCGCGCGCTGCCGGTCGTAGTGGACTTCGCCGTCGGCCGCGGGCACGGCCTCGAACACCCCGTCGATCGCCGCCCGCGCCGCCGTGAGGTCCACCGTCGGCCGCGACGACGCGCGGTGGTCGAGGACGCCGCGGATCAGCTGTTCCTGCTCGAAGTACTTGCGCAGGTAGACCAGCGGCCCGTCGTCGGAATCCACGAGTGCCAGCGGACGCAGCGGCCCCTGGCCGCCGCCGACCACCAGGCCGCTCGCGCGCAGGGCCGCGACCACGGCAGCGCTCGACGGCCACGGCAGCGGCTGTTCCGGATCGGGGTCCAACTCGGTGACGTCGTCGAGTGCGACGCAGATCGATCCGGTGCGCACCGCGCGCACCGCGAGCGCCGCGGCCAGCAGCACCTCGTCCGCGGCGGTCTCCCCGGACAGCTTCACCAACCGCTGGGCGACGCGGATATCCGCCGACGTCAGCACCCCGGCCTCGTTGAACGGCCGTAGGAAGCCGTCCTCGCCCACGGCGGCGTCGGCCGCGGACGGGTCGAGGGCCGGGGCGGCGACGGGTTCGGTCATCGAGCGCCCCCCGCCAACAGGTCGGACATGTCGACGACGAGACCGGCCGGCACGTCCCAGGTGAAGACGCCGCAGCCGTCGGGCGTGGCCGGCCCGACCATCCCGCGCACGAAGTGGTACTGGACCGGTCCGAGGTGTCGCGCCGGGTCGTAGTCGGGTTGGCGCCATCGCAGGTACCGGTGCAGCGCCACCGAGTACAGCAGCGCCTGCAGCGGATAGTGCGACGACATCATCTCCCCGGCCATGGCCTCGGTCGAGAACACCTCGGCGACCAGGTCGCCGGGGCGGATGCGGTTGGTCTTGTAGTCGACGACGACGTACCGGGCGTCCGCACCGCCGTCGATCCGCAGCACCGAGTCGATGCTGCCGGTGAGGTAGCCGTGGAACCGATCGCCGGAGACCTCGGCGACCTCGTCGGCATAGGGCAGCAGCGGATCGTCGGCGGGCAGGTGCCGGCGCATCAGGTCGGCCACGGCGGCCAGGGTGAACCCGCCGTCGACGTCGGCGAGCGGCAACTCGAAGTCCATCTCGCTGAGTCGATCGCCCGGCCGCACGCCCCACAGGTCGCCGAAGCCGAGCGGCGTGGTGAGCACCCCCTCCAGCGCATCGGCCAACTGGTCGACGTCGATGTCGAAGGCACTGCGCGCCGCGCCTTCGGCGCACAGCTGCCGGATGTGTGCGTGCCGGTCCTGCGCGTCGGTGTCGACGTTCTCCAGCACCTCGTGGACCAGCGTGCCGAAGCGCGCGCCGAACGGGAGCCCGTTCATCAGCGACGGCATGCCCGCCGCCTCGCCCTCGACCGGGACGGTGTCGGGCTCGTCGGCCGTCACCGGTTCGTCTTGCAGCTCGCCGTCGCGCACCACGGCATCGTCGGGTTCGCTCGACACGGCGGGCTGTTCACCCTGGGCGCCTGCGTGCGCCGCGTCGTGTGCGGCCCGGACGATAGCCGAGTACGACGTGCGGCGGTAGGTGTCGTCGATCTGCCGGTCGAACCGCGCGGCCGCCAGTTCCCCACCGGCCGGGCCCGGCGCCGGCGCGTGCCAATGCGGCACGTCGCCGTGGCGACCGGCATGCTCGACGACGATGCCGTCGTGCAGCCCCGCGACCTCGCGCAGCACCCCTTCCTCGGTCTCGTCGTCGGTCAACGGGATCCGATTGGGTATGGGGCTGCGCTGCCCGGAGTCCGTCGCCTTCGTCCGCGCCGCCGCACTGAAGAGGACGCGGTGGAGGGCGCCGCCGGCGGTCGTCGTGCTCGGTGCCCACCACACGACGACCTGGGAGCGGGCCCGCGTCAGGGCCACGTAGAGCAGCCGCAGGTCCTCGCCGTCCTCCTCGGCGTCGGCCAACGCCTTGCGCGCACCGTGACCGTCGGCGCCGGGTCCGCCGACGTCGAGATACCTCCGGCCCGCCTCGTCGTGGAAGCTGAACGTCTCGGGTTTGACCTTGCGCGCACCGTCCCAGCCGAAGGGCACGTACACGATCGGGAACTCGAGCCCCTTGCTGGCGTGCACCGTCATCAACTGGACCGCGGCCGTGTCGCGGTCGAGGCGGCGCGTCTGGTTGGCGCGGCGCTGGGCGCGCTTCGCGTCGGCGACATACTCACCCAGCCAAGTCGCCAGGCCGCTCAGTCCGCTGCCGGTCAGCGCCGCCTCCTCGCCCATCAGCGACGCGACCTGCACGAGATCGGTGAGCAGCCGCTCCCCGTCGGCCAGGCCCAACACGCGGCCGGCGACGTCGCGGTCAGCCAGGATCTGCGACGTCATGGCCGCCGCCCCGCCGGTGTCGAAGATCCGCGCCCAGCGGGCCAGGTCGGCGGCGAGACTGCCGACGCCGGCCTCGCCCGCCGCGTCGAGTTCGAGCGGTGTGACGCCGACCAGCGGTGTCACCGCGGCCAGTCGCACCCGACGCGCGTCCGACGGCCGGTCGAGCGCCTGGAGCAGATACCACCAGTACCGCGCCGCATCGGTGGCGAAGACGCTCTGCCCCCCGGTGACGACGGTGGCGATGCCGTAGGCGCCTAGCGCGCGCTGCAGCGGTTCGATCGTGCTGTTGGTCCGCAGCAGCACGGCGAAGTCGCCCGGCTCGACGGGTCGTCGGACCGGGCCATCGGAACCGTCGACGACGATCTGCGCCCCCGACGCCAAGGTGGCCGCGATGTCGTCGGCGACGTCGGCGATGACCCGTTCGCGCACGCCCGGCACGAGCGGCGTGGTGCCGTCCTGCGTGTGCTTCGTGAAGTCGCGCCGGTCGAAGCAGCGGATCCGCAGCGGCGGTGCGCCGATCCGCGACTCGGCGTGGTGCGCCTCGACGGGGTGCACCACGATCTGGTCGTTGCCCAGTTCGGCGCCGACGTGGACTGCTCCCAGCGCATCGACGAGGGGGCCGTCCGAGCGCCAGTTGACGGTGAGGTTGCGCTCCTCGTCCGCATCGGCGGCGGCTTCGAGGTAGCTGAGCACCTCCGCGCCGCGGAAGGCGTAGATGGACTGCTTCGGGTCCCCGACCAGCACCATCGGTCGGTGGCCGTGGAAACACCGCTGCAGGATGTGCCACTGCTCGGGGTCGGTGTCCTGGAACTCGTCGACCAGGACGACGTCGTAGCGGCCGCGGATCCGAGCGCAGGCCGCCGCGCCCGCCTCCTCGTCCTTGATGATCTCGTACAGGCGGACCTGCAGGTCGTCGTAGGTGCGCAGGCGCGACCAGCGCTTGCGGGTCTCGACCCGTTTGCGGACGGCGTTGGCGAATCCGACCCACGTCGCACCGGGCCCCGACGACTGGCCCACCGGCGACAGCGCGGTCGTCGGGTTGCGCAGCACGGCCCGGGCGATTTCCTCGGCGTCGGCGAACGTGTAATCCCCGTCGGGGCTGCCGGCGAACCGGGCGAGGTACAGGTCGCGGCCGACCTCGCGGGCGAGGTCGTCGACGTCCTCGACCAGCGTGTAGTGCTGGTCGCGCTCGCCGAGGAAGCCGAGCACGGTCAGCATCCGGTTGCAGAACGTGTGCGTCGTGGCCATGGTCGCCGCGTCGAAGTCCGACAGGGCCGCCAGCAGGCGCGTGCGCCGCAGCTCCACCTCGGCGGCGGTCCCCGACGCGAGGAGTGCGACGAGGGGATCCGGCGACGTCGATGCCGCGGCGGCATCGGCGAGCGCGTCGGCGCACTCCCGCAGCCGCGACCGTGTCCGGTCCCGCAACTCGGTGGATGCGGCGTTGGAGAAGGTGGCCATCAGCAACCGGGAGATCGGGGTGCCCTCGGCGATGAACCGGACCGCGAGCGCGGCGATCGCGTAGGTCTTGCCGGTGCCGGCGCTCGCTTCCAAGACGAGCGTGCCCGTGGGCAGCGGGTCGCCGAGCCGGAAGGCGGGGGCGGTCATCGCTGCGCCTCTTGCCCGAGCATGGGGCCGAAGACGATCAGTGCCGCCCGCAGGAAGGCCGGCAAGCCGGGCTCGTGGGCCCACGGCGCGTCGGTCGGCACGGTGGCGGGCGCGGAGCGGGCGCAGTCGTCGAAGGTGACGGCGGCCGCCGGATCGCCGGTGAGCAGCAGCGACACCGCCTTGTTCTGCACGAACCTGTCGTGCTCGTACCGGCCGCGGGCACGGTTCATCGCCTGGTCGGGGTTGCCGGTGCGGCCGTAGACCTCGACGGCGTGTTCGGCCGCGTCCAACGGCAGAGCGAACGGCTGCGACAGCCCGGCGTCGCGCAGCGCCACCAGCGCGCCCAGCAGCGATGCGGCGTCGGCGACGGGCGCATAGCGCCGCAGCGTGGTGCCCTGCCCCCACGCGCCGATCACGCAGGCTCCCGGTGCGCCGTCGGCCGTGCCGGCGGTCAGGGCCAGCAGTGCGATCCAGGTCTCCAGGCGCTGCTTGCCCTTCAGCGTCGAGTTGGTGACGGACACCAGTCCGTTGTCGTACACGTTCGGCACCGTCCCGTAGAGCCGGCGGCCGTCGGGCAGTTCGACCCGGATGTCGACGGTCCGCGCCGCCCCGACGCGTTCGGCCCGCGCCCGCTCGGCGAGGTTGTGCGCCTTGGTCGAGATCGGGGTCAGCGCGGCCATCCCGAGTTGGAAGGGCGGGAGCGTTCCGCGCCGGAACTCGGCCGCGCGGGCGTCGGCGGGATCGGCCCCCGCCAACAGCGCGGTGAGCATTCGGTCGCCGACGCCCCACTTCTCCAGCGGATCCAGCGCCACCGACAGCTGGTCCGGAGCGCCGTCGTCGGTGCGCGGCAACGCCACCCCCAGACGTTGGCGCAGGAAGCCGTCGGCGGGGTTCACGATGAACGCGGTCAGATCGGCGAGGTCGATATCCCCGGTGCCGGTCGTCGGCGGCAGGGCGCCGGCCATCGTCGGCCATGCGGCTCCTTCGCGCCGTGCGGCGGTCAGCTCGGCCAGCGCGACCGCCCCCGGCACCAGCGAGCGGTCGAAGGAGAACGGCTCGGGGGTGAGGAAGTTCGCCGCGTCGAACGCGTGCAGCGGGTGCGACCGCACCGTCGCGGCCGCGGTCGCCGGCCCGGCGAGGTCGACGATGGCGTCCTGCAGCTCACTCACCACGACCGACGGGGGAACCGACGCACCGGTGATCGGATCCGCGCCGGTGTAGCAGACGATCAGGTTCTCCCGCGCCGCCGTGATGGCGTCGAGGAAGGCCTGGCGGTCCTCGTCGCGCGGCGAACGCTCGCCCACCAGCGGTTCGACGGCGAGGATGTCGTCGCCGTCGACCGACTGGGTTCGCGGGAAGGCCTCGGCATCCATCCCGAGCAGGACGATCACCCGGTGCGGCACCGACCGCATCGGCACCATCGAGCAGACGGTCAGCTCGCCGGT
Organism: Gordonia sp. (in: high G+C Gram-positive bacteria); assembly: GCF_047602025.1. Taxonomy (GTDB): domain Bacteria; phylum Actinomycetota; class Actinomycetes; order Mycobacteriales; family Mycobacteriaceae; genus Gordonia. The sequence goes on from NZ_JASGII010000001.1 coordinate 1,539,709, forward strand.
GCAGAAGTTCGACCGCGTCGGGGTCGCCGCGACTAGGTTCTCCACCAGGTCGCGCACGTCGGACGGGCTCAGCTCGTGATCGCCGGCCAACGACTCGCGCACCAACCGCAGCGCCTGGCCCCGCTGCCATTCCGAATCCCGGTCGACGTCGGTGAGCCGGTCCACAACGTCGGTGAGCACGCCGGCCCAGGCCCGCGCCGACTGTGGTCCGCCGAACTCCCGGACGAGCAGCCGCAGGCGCTCGACGAGTTCGGCGAACCGGCCGAGGACCTCCGTGTCGCTGGAGTCGATGCCGCCCACCGGCAGCGCCGTGCCCAGCCACCGCCCATCCGCCTCGTCGGCGGCCACCGACAGCAACAGACGGTCCAGCCCCGCGTCGGCGGTGCCCTGCGGAAAACCCGACATCTCGAATCGGCTGCGCTGGGCGGCGTCGATGCCCCACCGGATGTTCGCGCGGACCACCCAACTGCCGAGGTTGTCCAGATCGTCGTCGGTGAAGCCGAACCGGCGACGAACCGGTTCGAGTGCCGCGAGATCGAGCAGCTCGCTGGCCGTCACCCGGCCGACGCCGAGGGCGATGACTCGCAGGACGACGTCGAGGACGTCATTGGTGGCCAGCAGGCCGCGATCGGCCAACCGGACCCGCAGGACCGACGCCGGGTGCTGCGCGCCCTCGTGGCCGAACGCGCCGGTGATCAGCGGCGCGAACTCCTCGATGTCCGGGCACATGATGAGCACGTCCCGCGGCTCGAGCGTGGGGTCGTCGGCGAACAGGTGCAGGAGGCGTTCACGCAGGACCTCCACCTGCCGTTCCCGACCGTGGCAGGCGTGCAGTTCGAGCGACGAATCGGCGACGAGTCCCGCGACGCGCGCCGCGGCGTCATCGCGCAGCGCGCGCTGCAGCGCACCCAACAGCGTCGACGGCGCTTCCGCGGTATCGGGGTGGTATTCGTCGCGGCCGATGGTCGCGCCAAGGGTCTCCTGCAGCTCCTGCACGTCGCGGGACAGGCTGGCCAGCAGTGGCATCGCGATCGGCCGCGGCGTGCGCAGGCGTCGCGGTGTCGGGGCCGCAGCGGTGCCCGCTCCCGAAGCCCACAGCCGTGGGCTCGGGTGGGCCAGGTACAGCGCGACGTCGCGGTGGCGGGCCACGGCGTCGAGCAACTCGCGCAGCATCTGCGGGATGCGCGTCGGCCCGAAGATGCTGACCCGCTCGGGAAGCGCGACTGCGGCGGGGTCGCCGCCGATGTCCGCGACGATCTCGTCGAGGATCTCCGCGGGGTGGGGGCCCGCGATCTGTTCGCGCACCTGGCGCCACAGCAGCGGTTGCCACAGCTGGTCGCGGTCGAGCGGCCCCGGCTCACCGTCGACGACGGCACCGCTGACGTCGTCGCCGCGGGCCCACGCCGCGACCATCTGCGGGCGCTGGCGTCCGTAGGACGCGAACATCCGGGCGATCGTCGTGGCGGTCGCGAGTTTGCGGCCGCGCCACGCGTCGTCGCCGGCCGCGTCCATGTGCCGGGCCAGCATCGTCAGGGCCGGGTCGTCGGCGCAGGCGTCGAGCGCCGCCAGGACCGGCCAGAGCAGGTTGTCCGCCCGCCACGCGGCGGCGTCGACGCCGCGCGGGACGCTCAGCGGCTCGACCACCCGCGCGAGGAGCTGCTCGGCGTCGAGGAAGTCGATGTTCGCGGCGATCCCGTCGCCGCCCGGCCCGGCGCCCAGGCTCGTGGCCAGTTGCTGCGCCAACCACCGCTCGACGCCGTGCGCGGCAACGGCGACCACCTCGGTCTCCATCGGATCGCGCAGCGATGTGCCCAGCGTCGCGGCGAGCACCTCGGCCAGGGTGTCGGCTCGTTCGGCGCGGTGGACTGTCAGCATCACGGCGATACTAACCGCGGCGCCCGACACCGATAGGCTGCGTTGCGTGACCGCTACCGACGACGTCTTCGAGATCGCGCTCCGCTGGGGCGACATGGATGCCCTGGGGCACATCAACAACGTGCAAATCGCGCGACTGTTCGAGCAGGCGCGCGTCGAGTGCTTCAACAGTTGGTTCGGCGACGCCCGCAAGGGAATCCACCTGCTCGTCGCTCGCCAGGAGATCGAATACCGCGCGATCCTGCACTATTCGACCGACCCGGTGCGGATCGCATGTTCGATCAGCGACATCGGCCGGTCGTCGTTCGAATTCGGGTACCAACTCCTCGACGCGGCCGGCGCCGTGTGCGCGATCGCCGAGACGACCGTCGTCATCATGACCCGTGAGGGCCGGCCCACGCCCATCCCCGACGACGTCCGCCCGATCCTCGACGAGCACAAGGGCGAGCCGGTGCCCTTCCGCCGCCGGAGTGGCACCGGGAAGTAGGCCCGTCGCGCCCCTAAACTGGGATGCATGATCGTCGACACCGCGAGGCTGTGGCTGCGGCCCGTGCTCCCCGAGGACGTCGACTCGCTGGTCCACCTGGACTCCGATCCCGAGGTGATGCGCTTCGTGAACGGCGGGGCGCCCACGCCGCGGTCCCGCGTCGCGGACTGGACCATCCCGCGGGCGCGCGCCGAGCACGCCGCGCACGGCACCGGCGTGTGGACGCTGATCGACAAGTCGACCGGCGAATTCGTCGGCTGGGTGTCGCTGCGGCGGCCCCGGCACAGCCCGCGGACCGAGGTGGAGCTGTCGTACCGGCTGCAGCGCCGGATGTGGGGCCGCGGAATGGCCACCGAGGCCGCCGCGGCGATCGTCGACTTGGCCCTCACCACCCACCGCGCCGAGCGCGTGTTCGCCGGCGTCGCACCGGCCAACATCGCGTCGCGCCGCGTCCTGACCAAGATCGGGATGCGCCCGGCCGCCGAATCGTCGTCGCCTGACGTCGTGGAGTACGAGATCCTGCGCGCGGGCACCGGCCGACGGCATGGGTCTCCCGCCGCGCTCCCCGGAGCCTGAGACGATAGGGTTGGCCTGTGACCACGAGTGAGACACCAGCCACCCCCGCTCGCCACCGCGTCGTCATCATCGGCTCCGGATTCGGCGGGCTGTTCGCCGCCCAGCGGCTCAAGCGCTCCGACGTCGACGTGACCGTCGTCGCGCGGACGACCCACCACCTGTTCCAGCCGATGCTGTACCAGGTGGCGACGGGCATCGTGTCCGAGGGCGAGATCGCCCCCGCGACGCGCATCATCCTGCGCGATCAGCAGAACGCGACCGTGCTGCTGGGCGACGTCTTCGAGATCGACGTCAAGGCCCAGACGGTGACGTCGCGGCTGCTCGAGCGCGTCACGGTGACCCCGTACGACAGCCTGATCATCGCGGCCGGCGCCGACCAGTCCTACTTCGGCAACGACCAGTTCGCCGAGTACGCGCCCGGCATGAAGACCATCGACCACGCCCTCGAGCTGCGCGGCCGCATCCTCGGCGCCTTCGAGCAGGCCGAGTTGTCCGACGATCCCGCCGAGCGCGAGAAGCTGCTCACCTTCGTCGTCATCGGTGCCGGCGCCACCGGCGTCGAGATGGCCGGTCAGATCGCGGAGATGGCCGACCGCACGCTCAAGGGCTCGTTCCGGCACATCGACCCGACGCAGGCGCGCGTCATCCTGCTCGACGCCGCGCCCGCCGTTCTCGCCCCCTACGGGCCGAACCTGTCGGCGAAGGCGCAGAAACGGCTCGAAAAGTTGGGCGTCGAGGTCCAGCTCAACTCGATGGTCACCGACCTCGACTACGACGGCCTCGAGGTCAAGGACTCCGACGGCAACGTCCGACGGATCGAGGCGCAGTGCAAGGTGTGGTCGGCCGGCGTGCAGGCCAGCTCGCTGGGCAAGATCCTCGCCGACCAGACCGGGGTCGAGCTCGACCGCGCCGGCCGGGTGAAGGTCGGTGCCGACCTCACCGTCCCGGACAACCCGAACGTGTTCGTCGTCGGCGACATGATGGCCGTCGAGGGCGTGCCCGGTGTCGCCCAGGGAGCCATCCAGGGCGGTCGCTACGCCGCTGATGCCATCAAGGCGGGCCTGCGCGGCCAGACCCCCGACCAGCGTAAGCCGTTCTCGTACTTCGACAAGGGTTCGATGGCCACCATCTCGCGGTACGCCGCCGTGATGCAGGTGCCGCTCCCCTTCACCAAGAAGAAGTTCGAGACCGAGGGCTACTTCGCCTGGCTGGGCTGGCTGGCCCTGCACCTGGTGTACCTCGTCGGCTTCCGCAACCGGTTGAACACCTTCATCAACTGGTTCTTCGCGTTCACCACGCGCGGCCGCACCCAGCTGGCGGTCACCGAGCAGCAGGTCTACGCCCGCACCGCAATGGGCGCCCTGTCCGCGCTCGAGCGCCGCGAAGCCGAGGAAGCCCAGGAGAAGAAGGCGCGCGACCGCCGCCGCAAAGCCGCCGCCAAGAAGGGCGCCTGAGCCGCTACGACGGCAGCGGCACGTTCTGGAGTCGCACCCGCCCCTGGGCGAGCAGCGTCCCGTCGGGCAGCGTCATGTCCACCTGCCACAGTTGTTGGCGCTTGCCCCGGTGGACCGGGGTGGACCGGGCGACGATCGTGCCGCTGCTCACGGACTTGATGAAGTCGGTGCTGTTGTTCACGCCCACGGCGGTGCCGCCGATGCCCGTCTCGGTGAGCCACAGAAACCCGGAGATGCTGGCAACGCTCTCGGCCATCGCGCAATAGACGCCGCCGTGGACGATGCCGAAGGGCTGGTGGTGGGTCGGCCCGATCTCGATCTGGGCGACCACCCCGTCGGCCGTGGCCTCGGAAATCGTCATGCCCAGATTCGCGTCGAGCCCCTTCGGGCTGGACAGGTCCGGCGTAGTCGCGTCGTCGCTCATAGGGCCAGGTTAGACCCCCGGTGGATCCATCCCCACAAACAGCGGCGGGCCCCACGTTCTCCTACAACGTGGGGCCCGCCCTGCCGTGGATCGGGGGTCTCTGCAGCCCTCAGGACACTCGCTCGATCCGCGTACCGATTAATGTAGGCTAGCCTTACCTTGTTGTCAAACACCGAGTGCGAATCAAGTTCTCACGACCCCAGGAGCGCCACGTGACCACCACCCTCGACGCACGCATCTCCCCCGTCCGCGGCAACCCGGCCTCGCCGGCCCGCGCCACCCAATCGCGAATCGGTAAGATGAAGAAGGTGAATGGATTGGGCGATCTCGAACGGGCGGTCATGGACACGCTCTGGGATTCCCCTGCCCCGCAGACGGTTCGACAGGTGCACGAGTCGCTCAACCGCTCGCGCAACCTCGCCTACACCACCGTGATGACCGTGCTGCAGCGCCTCGCCAAGAAGGGCCTGGTCACCCAGATCCGCGACGACCGGGCCCACAAGTACCAGGCCGCACACCACCGTGAGGACCTCGTCGCGAGTCTGATGGTCGACGTCCTCGACTCCGCCGACGCTCCCGGTTCGCGCGAGGCCGCACTTGTCTCCTTCGTCGGCCAGGTGGGCGCCGACGAAGCTGCCGCGCTGCGCGCCGCGCTCGACGATCTGGCCGCCGCCCAGGCATCCGCCGAGAAACCCGACGATCCGGCGTGACCGCCGTCGCGTTCGGCCTCCTGTGCCTGCTGCTCATCGGCCCCGTGCCCGAGTGGCTCGCACGAGCACAGTGGCCGATGCGCGCACCCCGGGCCGCGATGACGCTGTGGCAGGCCATCGCCCTCGCCGCCGTGCTGTCGGCCTTCAGCGCCGGCCTTGCGATCGCCGCCAACCTGCTGCGCCCCGGACCGGCCGGCAGCCCGACTGCGAGCGTCCACGAACAGATCGCCCGACTCGGGTGGCCGCTCTGGCTGTTCAGCGTGCTCGCGCTGGCCGCCACCCTGCTCGTCGGCGCTCGGCTGGTCGTCACCGCGCTGCGCGTCGCGTTCCGCACCCGGGAACGCCGCGCCGCGCACCGGCAACTCGTCGACCTGATCGCCACCCTCGACGAGCCGGTCGTCGCGCAACGGCATCCGCTGCGCGCCCGCTACGTCCGCCGCCTCGCCGTCGACCAGCCGCTCGCGTATTGCCTGCCGGGCCGTCGCCGACGCGTCGTCGTGACCGACGGTGCGGTCCAGCGCCTCTCCGACGACGAGCTGCGCGCCGTGCTCGCCCATGAACGGGCGCACCTGCGCGCCCGGCACGACCTCGTCATCGAGGCCTTCATCGCCCTGCAGGCGGCGTTCCCGCGCTTCGTGCGCAGCTCGTCGGCCCTCGGCTCGGTCGAGCTGCTCGCCGAAGCGCTCGCCGACGACCAGGCGGTGCGCACCACCAGCCCGACCACCCTGGCGCGCGCCCTCGTCGCCGTCTCCGATGCGACTGCTCCGACCGGTGCCATGGCCGCCGGCGGTGCCACGACCGTCGCGCGGATCCACCGCCTCGCGGTGCCGAACTCGCGCCGCGCCGCTGCCGCCGCGTATGCCGCGGCCGCGGCGATCCTGGTGATTCCGACACTCGCCGTAGCCATCCCGTGGCTCGTCGAGCTGTCCCGATTCTTCGGCGGCTAAGCTGACCGGTATGACTGCGCCTTCCGCCACCGCCCAGATCGGAGTCACCGGCCTCGCCGTGATGGGCTCCAACATCGCCCGCAACTTCGCCCGCAACGGTTACACCGTCGCCGTGCACAACCGCTCGATCGCCAAGACCGACGCCTTGCTCGCGGACCACGGCGGCGACGGCGACTTCGTGCGGACCGAGACGATGGCCGAGTTCGCCGCCGCCCTCGAGCGCCCGCGCCGCGCCTTGATCATGGTCCAGGCGGGCGATGCGACCGACGCCGTCATCGAGGAGCTCGCGACGGTCTTCGAACCGGGCGACATCATCATCGACGGCGGCAACGCGCTCTACACCGACACCATCCGGCGCGAGAAGAGCCTGGCCGAGCGCGGCCTGCTGTTCATCGGCGCCGGGATCTCCGGCGGCGAGGAGGGCGCGCTGCTCGGCCCGGCGATCATGCCCGGCGGACCCGCGGAGTCGTACCGGGCCGTCGGCCCCATGCTGGAGAAGGTCGCGGCGCAGGTCGACGGCGAGCCCTGCTGCACCCACATCGGGCCCGACGGCAGCGGGCACTTCGTGAAGATGGTCCACAACGGCATCGAGTACGCCGACATGCAGCTCATCGGCGAGGCCTACGACCTCCTGCGCAAGGCCCTCGACATGCCGGTCGCCGACATCGCCAAGGTGTTCAAGGAGTGGAACTCCACCGAGCTTGCCAGCTACCTGATCGAGATCACCGCCGAGGTTCTCGACCAGGTCGACGCCAAAACCGGCAAGCCGCTGGTCGACGTCATCGTCGACGAGGCCGGGCAGAAGGGCACCGGCCGCTGGACCGTCAAGTCCGCCCTCGACCTGGGCATCCCGGTCACGGGTATCGCCGAGGCCGTCTTCGCCCGCGCGCTGTCCAGCTCGCGCGCGCAGCGCGACGCCGCCCACGGCCTGGCCGCCGGCCAGGTCGCGGCCGCCCCCACCGACGCCGCCACCTTCGTCGACGACATCAAGAACGCGCTGTACGCCTCCAAGGTCGTCGCCTACGCACAGGGCTTCGACCAGATCGCCGCGGGCAGCAAGGAGTACGACTGGAACGTCGACCCCGGCGCCCTCGCCACCATCTGGCGCGGCGGCTGCATCATCCGCGCGCAATTCCTCAACCGCATCCGCGAGGCGTACGCGGAGAACCCGGAATTGCCGTCGCTGCTGCTGGCCCCCTACTTCCGCGACGCCGTCGAGTCGGGCATCGACTCGTGGCGTCGGGTCGTCGCCACGGCCGCCAGCATGGGCATCCCGGTGCCGGCCTTCGGCTCGTCGCTGTCGTACTACGACGCGCTGCGCGCCGACCGCCTGCCGGCCGCCCTGACGCAGGGGCTGCGGGACTACTTCGGCGCGCACACCTACCGCCGCGTCGACGCCGAGGGCAGCTTCCACACCCTCTGGAGCGGAGACCGCTCCGAAGTCACCGCTTGATCGATGCGCTTTCACAGCGGGAACCGGCCGGAGTACGACCTCACCTACGACGACGTCTTCATCATCCCGAACCGGTCTGACGTCGCCTCCCGGTTCGACGTCGACATGACCACCGTCGACGGCTCCGGCACGACCATCCCCATCGTCGTGGCGAACATGACCGCCGTCGCGGGCCGCCGCATGGCGGAAACGGTCGCGCGGCGCGGCGGCATCGCCGTCTTGCCCCAGGACCTGCCGATTCCCGCCGCCGCCGAGCAGATCGCCTACGTGAAGTCGCGCGACCTGGTCGCCGAGACGCCGGTGCTCCTCGCGCCGGACAAGTCGGTCGCCGAAGCCCAGGCACTGCTCACCAAGCGCGCACACGGGGCGGCCGTCGTGGTCGACGACGACGGTGTACCGCTGGGCGTCGTCACCGAGGACTCCTTCACAGGCGTCGACCGCTTCAGCCGGGTGGCGACGGTGCTCGATCCGGGCTTCCTGCGGCTCGCCGCCGGCACCGCGCCCCGCGACGTCTTCGACGCCCTCGTCGAGCAGCACGCCGAGCTGGCCGTGCTCACCGGCCCCGACGGCCGTCTCATCGGCGTCCTCACCCGCGTGGGCGCGCTGCGCGCCGGGCTCTACTCCCCCGCCGTCGACGATGCGGGCCGCCTGCGGGTGGCCGCGGCGGTCGGGATCAACGGCGACGTCGTCGGGCGCGCCGAGCAGCTCGCCGAGGCGGGCGCAGACGTCCTCGTGGTCGACACCGCGCACGGCCACCAGGAGAAGATGATCACCGCCCTGCGCGCCGTCGCCCGTGCCGAGCTGGGCCTGCCCCTCGTCGCCGGCAACGTCGTGGCCGCCGGCGCCACCCGCGACCTCGTCGAGGCGGGCGCCGACATCGTCAAGGTCGGCGTCGGCCCGGGCGCCATGTGCACGACGCGGATGGTCACCGGCGTGGGCCGACCACAGTTCTCGGCCGTCGTCGAGTGCGCCGCCGCGGCCCGCGAGCTCGGCGCTCACGTCTGGGCCGACGGCGGTGTCCGTCACCCGCGCGACGTGGCACTCGCCATTGCCGCGGGTGCGTCGAACGTGATGATCGGCTCCTGGTTCGCCGGGACGTACGAGGCGCCCGGCGAGCTCCTGGTCGACGCCGACGGCATGTTCAAGGAGGGCTTCGGCATGGCGTCCAAACGCGCCGTCGCCGCCCGCTCCGCCGACGACGGCGCCTATGACCGCGCCCGCAAGTCGCTCTTCGAGGAGGGCATCTCCTCCTCGCGCATCCGGGTCGACCCGGCGCGTCCCGGCGTCGAGGACCTCATCGACCAGATCTGCTCGGGCGTCCGCTCGACCGCGACCTACACCGGGGCGCGCAGCCTGCCGCAGCTGCACGACAAGGTCGTCCTGGGCGTGCAGTCGGCGGCCGGTTTCGCCGAGGGCCGCCCGTTGCCGGGCGGATGGTGACCGCGGTGGACTGGTTGGGCATCGCCGCGACGACGGCCGCCGTCATCGGCTTCATCGCCCTCACCGTCGGCACGGCCGTCTTCGTCGCCGCGGAATTCTCCTTGACGGCGCTGGAGCGCTCGACCATCGCCGAGGACGTTGCGACGCACGGCGACCTGCGCTCGCGCCAGGTCGAGCGCGCCCATCGAAGCCTGTCGTTCCAGCTCTCCGGCGCCCAGCTGGGCATCACGATCACCACGCTGATCACCGGTTACCTCGCCGAGCCCGTCCTGGCGCGGTTCATCGACCCGGTCCTGCGCCGGCTGCACGTGCCCGACAGCTGGGACGGGTGGCTCTCGGCCGGCCTGGCGCTGGTCCTGGCCACATCGCTGTCGATGGTGCTCGGCGAGCTCATCCCCAAGAACCTGGCGATAGCGCGCCCGCTGGCCACCGCGCGACTCACCGCGCCGCCGATGGTCGCGTTCTCCGCGGTGTTCCGCTTGGCGATCAACGGGCTCAATGGTGCCGCCAACTGGATGGTCCGCCGGCTGGGCATCGAGCCGGCCGAGGAACTCGCGTCGGCGCGCTCGCCCCAGGAACTCGCCTCGCTGGTGCGGAACTCGGCGCGGCACGGTGCGATCGACGCCGATACCGCGGTCCTAGTCGACCGGTCGCTGCGCTTCGGCGAACTCACCGCCGAGGACCTGATGACCCCGCGCGTGCGCGTCACGACCCTCGGCCCCGAGGACACCGTCGACGACCTGGTCCGCGTCGCCGCCGACACCGGCCACAGCCGTTTCCCGGTCTGTCACGAGGGGGACTTGGACAACCTCGTCGGCATCGTCCACATCAAGCAGGCCTTCTCGGTGCCGCACGACGAGCTGCGCACCACCCGCCTGGACACCATCGTCTGGCCGGTCGCCACGGTTCCGGCCAGCCTCGACGGCGACGCGGTCGTCGAGCAGCTCGCCGCCGGCGGGCTCGAGGTGTGCGTCGTCATCGACGAGTACGGCGGGACCGCCGGCATCGTCACCACCGAAGACGTCATCGAGGAGATCGTCGGCTCGGTCACCGATGAGCACGACGACGAGAACGAGGAGGTCACCGCCGACGGTGACGGCTTCGTGTGCTCGGGCCTGCTCCGGCTCGACGAGTTGGACGACGCCACGGGCCTGCGCGCCGAGGAAGGCGCCTACGACACCCTCGGCGGCCTGGTCATGTTCCACCTCGGCCGCATCCCCGCCGTCGGCGACGAGGTCGAACTCGTGTCGCGGCCCCGGTCCGGCGAGGACGAGGACGAGGACGGCTCCGGCGACCGCCCGACGACCCGGTACTCGCCGCCGCTGCAGCACTGGCGCGCCCGCGTCACCGCGATGGACGGCCGGCGGATCGACCTGGTGTCGCTGCAGCCGCTGGCCGCCGGCGACGCGACCGAAGAGGTGGCCTCGTGAACGACTGGGCCGCCGTCGGACTGACGATCCTCCTCCTTGCCGCGAACGCGTTCTTCGTGGCCGCGGAGTTCTCCCTCATCTCGGCGCGCCGCGACCGGCTCGAGGCCCTGGCCGAAGACGGCTATTCGCGTGCCCGCACCGTGATGCGCGCGTCCGAACGGCTCACCGTGATGCTCGCCGGCGCCCAGCTGGGCATCACGATCTGCTCGATCCTGCTCGGCCGCGTCGGCGAACCGGCGATCGCGCACCTGCTCGAGCGCCCCCTGGACTGGGCCTCGATCCCGCACAGCCTGCTGCACCCAATCAGCTTCACCGTCGCCCTGATGCTCGTGGTGGTCCTGCACATCCTGCTCGGCGAGATGGTGCCGAAGAACATCGCCCTGGCGGGACCGGAGCGCGCCGCGATGCTGCTCGTCCCGGCACACCTGCTGTTCGTCCGCCTGACCCGCCCGATCCTCGGCTTCTACAACCTGCTCGCCAACCTCTCGCTCCGGTTGCTCCGGGTGACCCCGCGCGACGAACTCGACTCGACGGTGTCGCAGACCGAGTTGGCCGTGATGATCAGCGAGTCCCGCGACGAGGGCCTGCTCGACGACGAGGAGCACGAGCGGTTGACGCGGGCGCTGGCCAGCGTCGGGCGCACCGTCGGCGACGTGATGATCCCGATGACCGAGGTGCGCTGGGTCGACGCCGCTCCCGGTCGCGACGGCCCGACCCTCGCCGCGGTCGAAGAAGCGGTCGCCGCGACCGGCTACTCGCGCTTCCCCGTGCGCGCCGCCGACTGCTCCTTCTCCGGCTACCTCCACCTCAAGGACGTCCTCGGCGCGATCGTCGACGACGACCGGGGGCCCGGGACGATCATCGGTACCGACCAGATCCGCCCGCTGCCGACGATCGCCGCCGCCACCGAGCTCGACGACGCCATGACCGACATGCGCCGCACGAGCTCACACCTGGCCGCCGTCGTCGACGCCGCCGGGGCGACCATCGGACTGGCCGCGCTGGCCGACCTCGTCGAGGACCTGTTGGGCACCGTCGCCGATGACACCAACCGGCTCTGAACTCACCGCCGCACAGTGGACCCTGGCCGCGCAGTGCCACCGGGCCCGGGTCGACGCGCTGATCGGCGGCTATCTCTCCGGCCGTCGTCGCGGCGCGGCGCACCCCGTCGTCGACTTCCTGTTCACGTACTACCCGTATCGGCCCGCGCAGCTGCGCCGCTGGCACCCGGGATTCGGCGTCGTACTGGCCGACCCGCCCGACGGCGAGCACCCCTATGCGTCGACCCGGGGCTACACGACGGTGAGCGGCGGCGCGACCGTCGGCCGCGACTACCTCGGCAAGCGCCGTCGCACCCTGTTGGCCACGCGGGCGCTCCTGGCGGCCACGGCCGCGCGAGCGCCCCGCTACGGCTGCTACGGCTTGCACGAGTGGGCGATGGTCTACCGCTCCGACGCGCCTCGGCACCGGCTGCCACTGCGGCTCGGCCCGGCGGGAACCGACGCGGTCGTCGAGGCCAACCAGCTCGTCTGCACCCATTTCGACGCCTTCCGCTTCTTCACCGACGCGGCCCACGACCGCAACGCGACCGTGCTGACCCGCGCCGACCAGCTCCGCCACGAGCAGCCGGGGTGCCTGCACGCCACGATGGACCTCTACCGGATCGGCGCCAAGCTGAGCCCGCTGGTCGCCTCGGACCTGGTCGCCGACGCCTTCGAACTCGCCTACCGGGCGCGCGAGATCGACATGCGCGCCAGCCCCTACGACCTGACCGGCCTCGGGTACGAACCGATCCGCGTGGAGACGGCCGACGGGCGGGCGGAGTATGTCGCCCACCAGCGGGACCTCGCCGCCGCCGGCGGGCTCGTGCGCGAGCGGTTGCTCGGCGCCGTCGAGTCGTTGACGGGTGTGCTCGATCCGCTCGAACGTCCGGCTACCGCCGAGTAGCCCGGGGAGGCGAGGGAGTAGCATGTATCCCGGCTCGTCGCGCTGTCTATCTGCGCTTATCTGTCCGGATCGCTCTCCCGAAAGGCTGACATGTCTGACCGCGTCACCGTCCACGGACTCCAGGTCTCCCCGGTGCTCTACGACTTCATCAACACCGAGGCGCTGCCCGGCACCGGCGTAGACCAAGACGCGTTCTGGGCGGGTGCGGCGAAGGTCGTCGGCGATTTCGCGCCCCGCAACCGGGAGCTGCTCGCCGTCCGCGACGACCTGCAGGGCCAGATCGACCAGTGGCACCGCGACCACCCCGCCGAGAACGGCAAGGTCGACTTCGACGCCTACAAGAAGTTCCTCACCGACATCGGCTACCTGGTCACCCCGCCCGAGGACTTCGAGATCGGGACCGCGAACGTCGATGCGGAGATCTCCGAGACCGCCGGCCCGCAGTTGGTCGTCCCCATCCTCAACGCCCGCTTCGCGCTCAACGCCGCGAACGCCCGCTGGGGGTCGCTCTACGACGCGCTCTACGGCACCGACGTCATCCCCTCCGACGGCGGGGCCGAGAAGGGCAAGTCGTACAACAAGGTGCGCGGCGACAAGGTGATCGCCTACGCCAAGAAGTTCCTCGACACCGCAGTGCCGCTCGAGCAGGGCAGCCACGCCGACGCCACCCGCTACGTGATCGACGGCGACAAGGTGAACGTCGTCCTGGGTGGCGACACCGAGGTGACCACCTTCGCCGACCCGACCGCCTTCGTCGGCTACCGCGGCGACGCCCTGGCGCCCGAGTCGATCCTGCTGCGCCACAACGGCCTGCACGTCGACATCCTCTTCGACCCGAAGTCCCCGGTCGGCTCCACCGACAAGGCCGGCATCTCCGACGTCGAGCTCGAGTCCGCGATCACCACGATCATGGACTTCGAGGACTCGGTCGCCGCCGTCGACGCCGAGGACAAGGTCGTCGGCTACCGCAACTGGCTGGGCCTGAACCGCGGCGACCTCGCCGAGGAAGTGGCCAAGGGCGGCAAAACCTTCACCCGCACGCTCAACCCTAACCGCGTCTACACCGCCCCCGACGGCTCCGACCTGGAGCTGCACGGGCGTTCGCTGCTGTTCGTCCGCAACGTCGGCCACCTGATGACCAACCCGGCGGTGCTCGACGCCGACGGCAACGAGGTCCCCGAGGGCATCCTCGACGCGCTGGTCACCTCCCTCATCGGCAAGCACGGCCTCTCCGCCGAGGGCCTGCAGAACTCGCGCAGCGGCTCGATCTACATCGTGAAGCCGAAGATGCACGGCCCCGACGAGGTCGCCTTCACCAGCGACCTGTTCGGCGCCGTCGAGGACGTCATCGGCCTGCCCCGCAACACCCTCAAGGTCGGCATCATGGACGAGGAGCGCCGCACGACGGTCAACCTCAAGGCCGCGATCAAGGCCGCACAGGACCGTGTGGTGTTCATCAACACCGGCTTCCTGGACCGCACCGGCGACGAGATCCACACCTCGATGGAGGCCGGCCCGATGATCCGCAAGGGCGAGATGAAGTCGCAGCAGTGGATCAAGTCCTACGAAGACAACAACGTCGACGTCGGCCTGGCCGCCGGTTTGCAGCACAAGGCCCAGATCGGCAAGGGCATGTGGGCGATGACCGATCTGATGGCCGACATGGTCGCGACGAAGATCGGCCAGCCCAAGGCCGGCGCCACCACCGCGTGGGTGCCCTCGCCGACGGCGGCGACGCTGCACGCGATGCACTACCACGACGTCGACGTGTTCGCGGTCCAGGACGAGCTCGCCAAGCGCAAGCCGGCCTCGGTCGACGACATCCTGACGATTCCGCTCGCGCCGAAGGCCGACTGGTCGGATGCGGAGAAGCGCGAGGAGCTCGACAACAACTGCCAGTCGATCCTGGGCTACGTCGTCCGGTGGATCGACCACGGCGTCGGCTGCTCCAAGGTGCCCGACATCCACGACGTCGCACTCATGGAGGACCGCGCCACGCTGCGCATCTCCAGCCAGCTGCTGGCGAACTGGATGCGCCACGGCATCGTCTCCGCCGACGACATCGTCGCGGCGCTGGAGCGGATGGCCCCGGTCGTCGACCGGCAGAACGCCGACGACCCGGACTACACGCCGATGGCCCCCGATTTCGACTCCAGCATCGCGTTCCAGGCGGCCAAGGAGCTGATCCTGGAGGGTGCGGCGCAGCCCAGCGGCTACACCGAGCCGATCCTGCACCGTCGCCGTCGCGAGTACAAGGCAGCCAATGGCGCGTCTGCCTAACGTCCCGGACATCACCGGGCAGCGACCGAAGTCGCGGCGCCGCACGCGCACCCTGCTGGCGATCATTTTGAGCACCCTGCTGGTGCTCGGGCTCGGCGTCGGCTGGTTCGAGGCCCGCGACCGCATCGGCGACCAGGCCGACCAGGCCGCCGGCAAATGCGTCGAGGGCAAGGCCGACGTGCCGATCATCGCCAGCCCCGACATCGCCGAGGCACTCGGCGAGATCGCCAAGCGCTACAACGACACCCACCCGGTGGTCCGCGACCACTGCGTGAACGTCCAGGTCCGGGCCGGCGATTCACGGATCACCGTCGGCGCGCTGCGCGGCAAGTGGGACACCGAGGCGATGGGCGCCTACCCCGCCGCTTGGATTCCGCAGTCCTCCATCTGGGCGGCCGAGCTCGCCGTCGGCAAGCCCCAGGACGCCCAGGGCGCACCGGACTCGCTGGTCACCTCACCGGTGGTGCTGGCGCTGCCCGGAACACTGGCCGCGAAGGTGCGCGGAAAGCTCGCGTGGGGCAAGCTCCCCGCACTGACCCAGCAGAGTGACGCACTGGCCGAGTACGGGCTGCCCGCGTGGGGCTCGCTACGCCTCGCCATGCCCACGGGGGCCTCGTCCGACGCCACTGCGCTGGCGGCGCAGGCGATTGCCGCGGGCATCGCCCGCACGCCCGGTCAGCTCACCGCCGCCAAGGTGAAGACCACCGCCGTCACCAGCGGCGTCAACGCCGTGCTGTCATCGGCGCCCAAGGCTCCCGACGGCACGGCCGCCGCGACGGTGTCGGCCATGAGCAAGGGCGATCAGCGCAAGGGCCTGCACGCGGTGCCGATCACCGAGCAGCAGCTCTTCCAGGTCACCAAGTCCACGCCGGAGATGGCCGCCAAGATCCGTGCCGCGCGCCCGGGCGGGGCGACCCCGGTCGCCGACTATCCCGTGGTGCGGCTGTCGGGCGAGCAGGTCAGCACCGCCCAGTCCGACGGGGTGGCGAGCTTCCTCGAGTTCGCCAAGCAGCCGGCCCAGATCGCGGTGCTGACCGCCCTGGGCTACCGTGCCGCCCGCCGGCCGCTGCCGAAGGGCAACGCATCCGTCGTGTACCGGCCGGTGCGCCGCGTCCTCAAGACGCAGCCAGCGGCGGCGGTGTCGATCAACAAGCTGGTCTACCCCAGCTGACCCATTGATCAACCCGGCGTTGTCATCGGAATCCGGTGACAAGGCCGGGTTGATCGTCGCCTACTCGGCGAAGGCGTCGATCGGGGGGCAGCTGCACACGAGGTTGCGGTCGCCGAAGGCGCCGTCGATGCGGCGCACCGCGGGCCACGCCTTGGGGCGCGCACCGGCCGACGGCAGTCCACTCGGGTAGACCGCCTCTTCGCGCGTGTACGGGTGGTCCCACTCGCCGACGAGGCACTCGGTGGTGTGCGGCGCACCGCGCAGCGGGTTGTCCTCAACCGGCCACTCCCCCGCGCCGACGCGGTCGATCTCGCGGCGGATGGCGATCATCGCGTCGCAGAAGGCGTCCAGTTCGGCGAGGTTCTCGCTCTCCGTCGGCTCGACCATCAGGGTGCCCGCGACCGGGAAGCTCATCGTCGGCGCGTGGAAGCCGTAGTCGGCGAGGCGCTTGGCGACGTCGTCGACCGTCACGCCCGTCTCCTTGGTCAACTCGCGCAGGTCGAGGATGCACTCGTGGGCGACCCAGCCGCCGTCGCCGGTGTAGAGCACCGGGTAGTGCTCGCCGAGGCGGCGGGCGATGTAGTTGGCCGAGGCGATCGCGCTGAGCGTCGCGCGGCGCAGGCCCGCCGCACCCATCATCACGATGTAGGCGTAGGTGATCGGCAGGATCGACGCCGAGCCGTACGGCGCCGCACTGATCGTGAGGTCAGAACCCAGCTCGGGCGCCAGCGGATGGCCGGGCAGATAGGGCGCGAGGTGTTCGCGGACGCCGATCGGACCGACGCCGGGGCCGCCGCCGCCGTGCGGGATGCAGAACGTCTTGTGCAGGTTCAGGTGGCTGACGTCGCCGCCGAAGCGCCCCGGGCGGGCGACGCCGACCAGCGCGTTGAGGTTGGCGCCGTCGATGTAGACCTGACCGCCGGCGTCGTGGACGGCGGCGCAGATGTCGTCGATGGCGTGCTCGAAAACGCCGTGCGTCGACGGATAGGTGATCATCGTCGCGGCCAGCTGCGGGCCGTGCTCGGCGATCTTGGCGTGCAGGTCGTCGACGTCGACGTCGCCGTTCTCACGGCAGGCCACGACGACGACGCGCATGCCGGCCATCACCGCCGACGCCGCGTTGGTGCCGTGCGCGCTGGCCGGGATGAGGCAGATGTCGCGCTGGGAGTCGCCCTTGGCGAGGTGGTAGCGGCGGATGGCGAGCAGTCCGGCGTACTCGCCCTGCGAACCCGCGTTCGGCTGCAGGCTGACCCGGTCGTATCCGGTGATGGCGGCGAGCCAGCCGGACAGGTCGTCGATCAGCTCACGGATGCCGGCGGTGTCGGCGGTCGGCGCGAACGGGTGCAGGTTCGCGAACTCGGGCCAGGTGATCGGCTCCATCTCGGTGGTCGCGTTGAGCTTCATGGTGCACGAGCCGAGCGGGATCATGCTGCGGTCGAGCGCGATGTCCTTGTCCGACAGCGACCGCAGGTAGCGCAGCATCGCCGTCTCCGTGCGGTAGCGGTGGAAGGCGGGGTGCGTCAGGTACTCGGAGGTACGCGTTTCAACGTCGGCGGCCGCGCCCTTCTTCGCCGACGCGCCGAAGGCCTTGAGCACGGCGGCGACATCGTCGTCGGTCGTGGTCTCGTCACACGCGATGGCGACGTGGTCGTCGTCGACGAGGCGCAGATCGATGCCCGCGTCGCGCGCGGCGGCGACGATCTTCTCCGCCTTGCCGGGGACCTGCGCCAAGACGGTGTCGAAGAAGGAGTCGTGGACGACCGCGCTGCCCAGCCCGGCGGCGATCGCGGCAGCGCGCTCGTGGGTCCGCCGCGCGATGGCCCGCAGACCGTCGGGGCCGTGGTAGCTGGCGTACATGGCGGCGATGATGGCGAGCAGGACCTGCGCGGTGCAGATGTTGCTGGTCGCCCGCTCGCGGCGGATGTGCTGCTCGCGGGTCTGCAGCGACAACCGGTAGGCGGTGTTGCCGTCGTCGTCCTTGGAGACGCCGACGAGGCGGCCGGGCAGCTGCCGGGTCAGCGCCGTCTTCACCGACAGATAGCCGGCGTGCGGACCGCCGAAGCCCATCGGGACGCCGAAGCGCTGCGTGGTGCCGAAGCAGGCGTCGGCACCGACCTCGCCGGGCGGGGTGATGAGTGTCGCGGCCAGCAGGTCGACGCCGACGGCGACCATCGCGTCGCGCTCATGGGCGGCGGCGACGATCGGGGCGACGTCGACCAGTCGGCCGGACGCGCCAGGGTTCTGGGTGATGACGCCGTAGAAGTCGCCCGGCGGCAGCCCGACGCCGTCGATCGCGGGGTCCAGCCGGGCCTCGACGATCTCGATGCCGAGGGGCTCGGCGCGCGTCTCGACGACCGCGCGCGTCTGCGGGAACAGGTCGGCGTCGACGATGAGCCGGCGGGACTTGTTCTTGGTGGCGCGCAGCATCAGGGTCATGGCCTCGGCGGCGGCGGTCGCCTCGTCGAGCATGGACGCGTTGGCGACCTCCATGCCGGTGAGGTCGGCGACCATCGTCTGGAAGTTCAGCAGCGCCTCGAGGCGGCCCTGGCTGATCTCCGGCTGGTAGGGCGTGTAGGCGGTGTACCACGCCGGGTTCTCCAGGATGTTGCGGCGGATCACGGCCGGCGTGTGGGTGCCGTAGTAGCCGAGGCCGATCATCGAGCGGCGCACCGTGTTGCGGTCGGCGAGCTCGCGCAGGCGGGCCAGGGCCTGCTCCTCGCTCAGCGGCTCCGGCAGGACCGCGAGCCCGTCGGGCACGGTGCCCGCGACGCTGTCGGCGATGTTCGACGGCACGGCCCGCTGGGCCAGTTCATCGAGGGAGGCGACGCCGATGACGTCGAGGATCGTCGCCAGTTCGTCGGCGTCCGGTCCGATGTGGCGGTCGGCGAACACGGGGCTGGCGGGAGTGTGGGAGGACATGTGCGGCGGCTCTCTGCGCGGGGTGTCCTCTCCCTCTGTCATGGTGCCTGAGAGTTTGAACCGGCGCGGCCGGTCTTTCCCCGTGGGCGGATGGGCCGGGCCCATCACTTTCCAGAGACGCCGTCAGCCCTGCGGTCCGGGTGCCTGAGAGATTGACGGAGAGGTGTTGCTCCTTCGGCGGTCACCAGGGTTCGGTGACGCTCTCCCACCGGGTAGCGGCGCGAGTTGCAGTGTACCGGAGCGGCTAGCCGGTTTTGCGCGCGCGGCGGCGGGCCGCCAGCTCGTCCTCGGGCGCTGCCTCGGACTCGCCGCCATCGGCGCGCTCGCCCGGGAAGTCGGCGATCGTGCCGGACAATTCGCGCATGGCGCCGGAGACGGCGATGCCGAACACGCCCTGTCCGCCCTGCAGGAGGTCGATGACCTCCTCGGCGGACGTGCACTCGTACACGGTGGTGCCGTCGGAGAACAGGGTCACGCGGGCCAGATCCTCGACGCCCCGCTTGCGCAGGTGGTCGACGGCGACGCGGATGTTCTGCAGCGAGATGCCGGTGTCGAGCAGTCGCTTGACGATCTTGAGGACCAGGATGTCCTTGAACGAGTACAGGCGCTGGCTACCCGACCCCGCGGCACCGCGGATCGACGGGACGACCAGACCGGTGCGGGCCCAGTAGTCGAGCTGGCGGTAGGTGATGCCGGCGATCTGGCAGGCGCTGGGCACCCGGTAGCCGACGAGATCGTCGGGCACCTCGTCGCCCGGGAACAGCCCGGGGGCGACATCGGCCAGCGAGCCCTGCGCACCCATCCGCTCGTCGCCGGGGGTCATGTCGTCGCCCACTGTTGTCTCCTCGCCATCGCTGGTCATCAGAATACGCCCGATGTTCCGGGTCACGCCCGGCAGTCTGCGATTACGGTAGGCATCCGGCGGCGCCGCGGGCAACGCGACTCGCCCGCCCGAAACCCTAAAGTTCAAGTAGAGACCGAACCGTGACCTTCGGGCCGCTCGGCGCGGGTCATTCCTCGCCGAGGTTGAAGTCGTCCGGCGAGACCTGGTCGAGGAACTCCTTGAAGCGCTCGACCTCGTCCTCCTTGAGCCCCGGCCCCTCGACCTCGTCCTCGTCGGGGATGGTCAGCCCGGCCTCGAGGAGGACTTCCTCGTCGGCATGGATCTCGGCGCCGGTGCGCATCGCCACGGCGACCGCGTCGGAGGGGCGGGCGGAGACGACGACGGAGTCGGCGAAGACCATCTCGGCGTAGAAGGTGCCCTCCCGCATGTCGACGATGCGGACCTGTTCCAGCTTCTGGCCGAAGGTCTCGACGAGGTCGACGATCAGGTCGTGGGTCAACGGGCGCGGCGGTTCGATCCCCTTTTGGTGCAGCGCGATCGAGGCGGCCTCGTTCTGCCCGATCCAAATCGCGAGGTAGCGCTCGCCGCCGGTCTCGCGCAGGAGCAGGACCGGCTGACTGGCCGGTGATTCGACGCGGATGCCGACGACCTCCATCTGACCCATGGGGCCAAATCTACACTTCTGCGGGGTCAGTCGAGGATGTCGCGGACCGCGGCCTTGACGAGCTGGGTGTGCAGGGTCACCGACAGCGCGGCGATCTCCCGGACGAGCTCCTCGGCGCGGTCGCGTGCGCCGGGCCCGTTGCCCTTGGCGATCGGGTTGGCGATCTGACCGACCAGGCCGGCCTCCCGGTCCGCGGAGACCTTGAAGGCGCGCAGGTGGCGCGTCTGGAGACCGAAGGTGGACAACGCCGCGGCGGCCTCCACCAGCCGGACGGCGTCTTCGTCGAAGAAGCCGCCGGCACCGGCGCTGAGCAAGCCGTTGCGCATGAGGTCGGTGATGAACCCGGTGTCGGCGCCGGTGCGCTCCATCAGTTCCTCGCGGGAGATCCGGCCGCCGCGGGCGCCGAAGTCGGTCGCCGGTGCCACGGCGGTGCGCACCGACGACAGCATCGTGACGCCGCCGTGCTCCTCGCGGTCCATGTCGTCGAGCTGTTCGCGGATCACCCGCAGCGGCAGATACTTGTCGCGCTGCGCGGTGAGCACGAACCGGAGCCGCTGGTAGTCGGCCTCGGTGAAGCGGCGGTACCCCGACGGGGTGCGCTCGGGCGACACGAGTCCCTGGTCCTCGAAGTAGCGGACCTTGGAGATGGTGACGTCCGGGAAGCCGTCGCGCAGCCGCTGGACCACCGCGCCGATCGACATCGTCGGCTCGGCGTCACCCGGCTTCGCAGCGGGCGAGGTCACGACGCGGCGGAGCCGTCTTTGGGACCGGCGAGGAAGACGAGTCGGAACTTGCCGATCTGCACCTCGTCGCCGTTGCCCAGGGTTGCGACGTCGACCGGCTCGCGGTTGACGTACGTGCCGTTGAGGCTGCCCACGTCGACGACCTGGAAGTCGCCGTCGCCCACGCGGAACTCCGCGTGCCGACGGCTGACCGTCACGTCGTCGAGGAAGATGTCGCTGTCCGGGTGGCGACCGGCCGAGGTTGCGGCCTGGTCCAGCAGGAAGCGCGAGCCGGCATTCGGGCCGCGCTTGACCACCAGCAGCGCCGTACCCGGCGCGAGCCGCTC
The DNA here is from genome assembly GCF_047602025.1 of Gordonia sp. (in: high G+C Gram-positive bacteria). Classification (GTDB taxonomy): domain Bacteria; phylum Actinomycetota; class Actinomycetes; order Mycobacteriales; family Mycobacteriaceae; genus Gordonia. Next base: position 1,561,399 of record NZ_JASGII010000001.1, read on the forward strand.
CACCCCGAGATCGCCGGGCTCGCCGCCCGATGCGCTCGCCGCGTCCAGCTCCTTGATGATCTCCTCGCGGAACACCGAGGTCGTTTCGACCGGTGCCTCAAACCCGTTGTCTTTGTCGCTCACCACTTCTCCTGTCGTCTTCCCCATCGGCGGCTCGGGCGCGGCGGTTCACCGCCAGCGGCCTCGCACCGCGAAACACATCCATGCACACAAATCTTCGTCACCGATCGCTGTGACAAGCACTGCCGATCATACCGGTGCCCCGGTCATCCCACGCCGCGAGTTGGGGCCGGTGTGACGGGCCGAACCCAAGTCGTTACCAACTCCGCGGGCAGCGGACTATTCGCCGATCTGCTCCCGGTAGCCGGCCTCGTCGAGCAGACCGGCGAGCAGGTCGTCGGCGGTGCCGTCGGCCACCCGCAGCTCCGCGAGCCAGCCCGCGCCGTAGGGATCGCTGTTGACCAGCTCCGGCGAGCCCTCCAGCGCATCGTTGACCGCGACGACCTCGCCGTCGAGCGGACTGTAGATGTCCGAGACGCTCTTGGTCGACTCGACCTCGGCGAACGAGTCGCCGCTGGCGACCGAGTCACCGGCACCCGGCAGCTGCACGAAAACGACACTGCCGAGTTGGTCCTGCGCGTAGTCGGTGATGCCGAGTCGCACGGTCGACTCGTCGACCTTGAGCAACCACTCGTGCTCCACCGTGTAGCGGAGCTCAGCGGGAATCTTCGAATCAGCCACTTGTCTTCCCTTCGTCGGCGACAACGCTAGCGGGTGCGCCCCCGCTGTTCACATCGAGGGTGCCCGCCCCGACCCGCGGCATGCGACGGAGCACGAGCACCAGCTGGTACCAGTACAGGACCAGCGTCCAGAGGTACAGCGCAATCCCCCAGATGAGCAGCGCCCACCCGAACGGGAGCACCGCGCGACCGACCGCGTTGTCGAGCTGGCCGAGCAGGAGCCACGGGAACGAGCTCATCAGCGCGAACGTGGCCGCCTTCCCGATGTAGAGCACCGGCAGTGCCACCAGCCCGCGCGACCGCAACAGCGGGATCTGCAGCGCGAGCAGCAGGTCCCGGGCGACCAGCACGCCGATGATCCACCACGGGACGATGCCGCGGATGCCGAAGGCCACCGGGATCACGATCAGGTAGATCCGATCCGCCAGCGGGTCGAGCAACGCGCCCAGCGACGACGACTGGTCGAGCCAGCGCGCCAGCTTGCCGTCGAGCCAATCCGACGCGCCCGAGAGCACCAGGATCGTGAACGCCCAGCCGTCGGCCTTGGCGACGAGCAGGACGTAGAGGAAGACCGGGATGAGCGCGAGCCGCAACACGCTCAGCGCGTTGGGCACCGTGACCACGCGGTCACTGCTCGCCTCGGCCACCGCTGCCGCCTAGCGGAAGACGCCCAGGATGCCCTGCAGCATCTTGGCGCCGCCGGAGGAGAAGAGGTTGTCGTGCACCATGTACGTCCACGTCGACGTCGAGCGGTGCCGGCCGGCGCTGTCGAGGTCGACGCCGGCGTTGGTGATGGTCGCCTCGCGGAACGTCTTGCGCGCCTCGTCGACGGCTTCGTTCGGGAGCTTGGTGAACTCGTCAAGGATCAGCCGGTGGAATTCGTCGAGCGGCGACTCGCGGCCGATGGCCCGCAGATGGATGCTCGACCGGACGTCGGAGACGTACGCGAGGTGATCGCTCCAGGCGCGGTCGAGGTGGTACAGCATGATCTCGCGCGCCGCCTGCTCGAGGACCTCGGGCTTGACCTTCTCGGTCACCGGGCCGAAGTCGCTGAAGTCGTCGGCGTCGTCGTCATCGTCGTCGACCTTCGGCAGCCGACCGTCGACGAGGCTCTGATACCGCTCGGGCTTCGAGCTCCTTGAGGCTGGTGAGCGCCTCGTCGGTGGTGAGCAGCGTCATCCGGCGGCCGACGATGATGTCGCGCTGCTGGTTGACGAGCTTGTTGTAGCGCCAGGTGTTCGAGTGCAGCTCCAGCATGACGCCCTCGGCGACGCGCTGCGCCTGCTCGATGAGCTCGATGCCGCGCTGCCCCATCGAGCCGTCGGGCTCGTTGGACTCCGGGTCGCGCTTGAACGACAGGTTGCGGGTGACCAGCGGGTCCTCCAGGGAGGAGAAGAAGACCGAGCTGCCGGGGTCGCCCTGGCGGCCGGCACGGCCGCGCAGCTGGTTGTCGAGGCGCTCGGTGTCGTACCGGCCGGTGCCGATGACGCACAGGCCGCCGAGGTCGGCGACCTTGTCGTGCGCCTTGGCCTTCCCCTTCGCCCCGCCGAGGCGGATGTCGGTGCCGCGACCGGCCATCTGCGTGGACACCGTGACCGCGTCGAGTTTGCCCGCCTCGGCGATGATCGACGCCTCCTCGGCGTCGTTCTTCGCGTTGAGCACGACACAGTCGACGCCGGCCTTCTCCAGGAAGTACGCGAGCTCCTCGGACTCGGCGACGTCGTGCGTGCCGATGAGGACCGGTTGGCCGGTCTCGTGGACCTCCTTGACGTAGTCGACGATCGCCTCGACCTTGTTGGCCTTGGAGTCGTAGACGCGGTCCGGCTCGTCCTTGCGGATGTTCTCGGTGTTCGGCGGGATCTGCGAGACGTACAGGTTGTAGAACTGGCGGAACTGCTCGCCCGCGGCGAGCGCGGTGCCGGTCATGCCGCAGACCTTCGGGTAGCGGCCGATCAACGCCTGCACGGTGATCGTGTCGATGACCTCGCCGGAGTCGGTGCGGTCCAGCTTCTCCTTCAGCTCGACGGCCTCCTGGACGCCGTCGGGCCAGCGCTGCAGCTGGGCGACGCGGCCGCGGGAGGCGTTGATGAGCTTCACCTGGCCGTCGCGGACGATGTAGTGGACGTCGCGCTCGAGCAGGTAGTAGGCGTACAGCGCGATGTTGGTGTGCACCAGCGTGGTGCCGACGTGCGCCTCGCTGTAGAGGTCGACGCCCAATTCGTCCTCGACGAAGGCGGCGCCCTCGTCGGTCAGGCTGACGTTGCGCCCCTCGGTGTCGATCTCGTAGTGCTTGGTCTTCATCCGCGACACGACGTCGGCGATGGCCGCGTCGGCGGCCTCACCGGTCGCCTTGCCGGCCAGGATCAGCGGCACGAGCGCCTCGTCGACCAGGACCGAGTCGGCCTCGTCGATGATCGCCACGTCCGGGGTGGGCGCGATCAGGTCCTCTTCGCGGGTTGCGAGCTGGTCGCGCAGCACGTCGAAGCCGATCTCGTTGACCGAGCCGTAGGTGACGTCGCCGGCGTAGACCTCGCGGCGATGGGCCGGCGTCGACGACTCGTCGACGGCGCCGACGGTGATGCCGAACATGTCGAACAGCGGCTTCATCCACTCCGCGTCGCGGTTGGCCAGGTAGTCGTTGACCGAGATGACGTGCACCTTGTGGCCGATGAGGACGTAGCCGATCGCGGCGATCGCGCCCGACAGCGTCTTGCCCTCACCGGTGGCCATCTCCACGACGTCGCCCTCGAGCATCCGCAGCGAGCCCTGCAGCTGGACGTCGTAGGGGCGCAGCGACAGCGACCGGTCGGCTGCCTCGCGCACCAGGGCCAGGAACTTGGCGCGGTCGACGAGGTCGGAGGCGATCTCCAGTTCCCGGGCCGCGGCGGCGAACTCGTCGTCGTCGAGACCGGCGGCCCACTTCTCGTGGTCGGCGGCCTTCTCGATCAGCGCCACCGACTTCGACTGGTTGCGACCGCTTTGGGCTCCGAGGAGCCGCCACATCTGGTTGGAAATCTTGCCCACCGGGTAATCCGTCTCCTGAGTCGATTGCGTCAGCGACCCCAACGGTAGCGCACAGGTCGCTGCCAGTAGCCGAGTAGCGGGCGCGGGTAGCCTGGACGCATGACTTCTGTGACTGCCAAGCTCCTCGTCCCCGCCGCCGCCGTTGCCGCTGCCGCCGCCGTGATCACGGTTCCGGCCGCCCAGTCCGACGCCGCGCCGCGCCTGTTCGGCAAGTCGTTCACGTCGACGTCGGTGACGCCGGGCATCCCCGGCGGCGGTCCGCTGAAGATGACCTTCCTACCCAACGGCCGGGTCGGGTTGACCGCGGGGTGCAACCAGATGAGCGGCACGGTCAAGGCGCTCGGCGACCGCCTGCACTTCAGCCGGCTGGCCTCGACGATGATGGCGTGCCCGCCGCCGCGCAACATGGCCGACGGCTGGGCCGATGGTTTCACCCGCCAGGCGCCGCGCTACCGGCTGCGCGGCAACACCCTGACGCTGCGCACCCGCAACACGACCGCGGTGCTGCGCGAGACGCGCTACACCGGATAGCCGCGTTCCTCCGGCGTCACGCGACGGGGATCTGCAACCCCTCGGACGGCTGGACGATGACGAACCCGGGACCGCTGAACGCGACCTGGACGGCCTCCCCGGAGCCCCGGCCGATGAGCGCACCGGCCTTCATGCTCGACACGAGCTGGGTCTGCAGGTGGGCGGACCACGCGATGACGGCGTCGGTGTCGGCGTAGGTCGGCGCCTCGGCGGCGTTGAGCACGACCGGCGGGCCGTCGGTCGTCACGGCCACCCAGCCGGTGCCCTGCAGCAGCGTGTTGAAGAGTCCGCCGGTGATCATTCCGGCGCCCTTGACCCGCTCGATGTTCCACTGCAGCCCCGCGGAGAACGCCAGCACGTGCTTGCCGCTGATCGACAGCGCCGTGTTCTCCAGTTTGAGCAGGTGGACGTCCTTGGCGAGGTCGGCCAGGAACACGTCGCCCTGTCCGGCAACCCGCATCAGCGGCAGTCCCTCACCGGTGAGCGCCTTCTTCAGGAAGCGCGCGGCACCGCCGCCCTCGAAGGCGAAGTCGACGTTGCCCTGGTACGCGACCATCGAGCCCTGCCGCGCCAGAAAGGGCTCGCCGACACGCACGCGCAGCATCTTCTGGTTCTGCTTGGCGATGGCCTCATCCTCGTTCTCGCTGAACCGGCCGTCGACGAGTTCGCCGCTGATGCCGGCGAACGGGTCGCTCGGCACCTGCGGGGCCACCGGGGCCACCGGGGCCACCGGGGCCTGCGGTGCGGGTGCCTGCTGCGGGACCGGTTGCGGCTGAACCGGCTGCGCCTGGGCCGGTTGCCCGGCCGGGGCGGCACCAATCGGGGCGGAGAACACCTGGCCGCCGCTGCCGACCTGGTCGGTCCACTGGGCGCCGTCCCACCAGCGCACCTCGTACTGTCCGGTCGGGTCCGGCTGCCATCCGGCGGGTGTCGTCATCGGGTGCTCCTCGATCGTGTCGTGTCCTGCGGCCGTTGCGGCCAGCCTAGCCGCGCCGGCGCGTCGGTAGCATGCACACCTATGACCGCTCCGCGCGTTACCACCCGCATCGCCCGCGCCGTCCGCCGCGAGGAGATCGTCTACCTCGTCGCGCCGTCGGGCTACCCGAACTACGGCGACGAGCTGATCGCGCGGATCTGGCTCGCCCACCTGCGCCGGGTGCGGCCGCGGGCCACGGTCGTCCTCGACTGCCACACACCCGGTCAGGCCGCACTGCTCCTGCGCGGCGTCCATCCCCGTGCGGTCTTCACCGACACCCTGTGGCGCCTGGCCGAACATGCCCGATCGGTCGCGGCCGGCGAGGGCGAGGACGCCGCCGTCGATCCGCGGCGCCCGTGGGAGTGGGTCGCCGAGGCCGCGTCGAACCTGGGTGTCGCGCCCGCGCTCGGCGAGGGTGTCGATCTGTTGCTGAAGGCGTCCTCGCTGCACCTGCTCGGCGGCGGCTACGTGAACCGCCAGTGGCCGCACCACGTCGGGATCGTCGCCGCGATGTCCGCGGCCGGCGGGAAGAGCAGCGCCGGCGTCTTCGCCACCGGTCAGGGCCTGCTGCCGTTGCTGGCCGACGACGAGCGCGGCGCCCTGATCGAGGCCGCCCGCGGATTCAGCGTCTTCGACGTGCGCGACTCGGCGTCGCGCGCCGCGATCGCCGACGACCTTCCCGGCGTGACCCAGACCGGCGACGACGTCTGGCTCGACCTGCCGGGGCGCAGCTTCGGCGACCGCGTCGTCGATCAGGTGCGCAAGCGCCGCGGCGGGCCGTCGCTGCCCGACGACGGCGTCGTGCTCTGCATCCAGTCCGACCTCGTCGACGACTTCGCCTTCGAGGGCGCCACGGGGATCGACGCCCTCGCCGACTTCGCCGCGACGACTCTGGAGCATTGGAAGGTGCCCGCCGCGAAGGTGACGGTCGTCGAGGCGATGCCCGGCCGCGACTACACGGTCGTCGAGAAGCTCGGCGACCGACTCGCCGGCGCCCGGGTGATCCCGTTCCTGTCGGCGTGGCGCGACGGCCTGCCGATCGGGCGCGGTCAGACGTGGCTCACCACGCGGTTCCACCCGCACCTGATCGCGGCGGCCGCCGGCGACAGCGGCGCTGCGATCGTCGCCAAACCCGACTACTACGCGACCAAGCACCAGTCCCTCGTCGACGCCGGGTCGCGGTGGACGGTCGTGGCCGACGCGCAGGTGCCCGACCGACCGACCGCTGGCGGTTTCCCGGAGACCGCGAAAGAGGCGAATGTCGCGGCAAAACGCTCATTGGCCGAGCGCATCTACGACTGAGGGCTGACCGCTAGGGCGGCGGCGGATCGTCGGCGGGCTTGCTGCCCCACCGTTGTCGGAGGCGGTCGCGCCGGTCCTTGATGCCGCGATAGCCGCGCCACCCGTAGTACATGCCGAGGACGAGGATCAGCAGCGCGATCACGATGAGGATCGGCGCGAGCAGTGCGGCGATCGACATGGCCACACTGCCGATGTCCTCAACCGTGCTGAGCACGGGCGCGGCGAATCCCGCACTACTCGCGTCGGCGGCGGGCCGGATAGCGGCCTTGCCGCCGTGCACGGTCAGCGCGGTGAGGATGCCCAGGATGACGGTGACCCAGCCCTCCTTGGTGAAGAACTGGCCGGGATCGCTGACGACAGCGGTCTGCGACGCGGCGCCGGTGCCGAAGGCGATGCCGCCGGACGCCGGGCGCACGAAGGTCTGGATGGCGTCGTTGACCGTGTCGACGACGGGCACCTTGTCGGCCACAACCTCCACCAAAAGCAGTCCGCCGAGGATGAGCAACACCCACCCGTTGGTGAGCCACTGCGCGGCGTGCGGCAGGTGGACGAAGTCGAGGAAGCGGCCGGCGAGGCCGAGGATCAGCAGCGGGATGTAGGCGTTCAGCCCCGCGGACATCGCCAGGCCGGAGCCGGTGAGCAGTTCGATCATCGTCGTGCCCCGTTCCCTACGGGCACCGAGCGGTGATCTCGAAGCGCTTGCGACCCGCCTGCTCCGGATGGGCCATGTTGATCGCGGTGGCCTCGCCGGTGATCGTGTAGCGATTCCCGGTCTTCACCACGGTGCCGCTGCCGTTCCCGACGTCCTTGGCGTACCCGATGGTCATGCCGCCCACGCCGCTGAAGCCGACGGTCAGCAGCTCCGGCTTGGGACCGTCGGTCACGACCACACCCGCACCGGCCGTGTCCTTCTCGGCGCCGATCGAGATGGACACCTGGCCGTCACTGGTCTCGCAGCTGACGCGGTCCTTGGGCAGGTCGAGCGGCTTGCCGTCGACGATAACGGTCCCCTCGCCGCCGATGACCGGCTTCTTCTCCCCCGAGCCGCACGCGGCCACGAGGGCGAGCGCCCCCAGCAGGAGGGCGGTGATCTGAACTCTGCGCATGGCCGCCAGACTAGACGGTGAACCCGAGGGCTCGAAGTTGCTCCCGACCATCGTCGGTGATCTTCTCCGGGCCCCACGGCGGCAGCCACACCCAGTTGATCTCGACATCGGTGCACAGACCGCTGGCGACGAGCGCCGCCTTCGTCTGGTCTTCGATGACGTCCTGCAGCGGACAGGCGGCCGAGGTCAGGGTCATGTCGAGCTTGGCGACGGCCTCGTCGGTGACGTCCAGGCCGTAGACCAGGCCCAGGTCGACGACGTTGATCCCGAGTTCGGGGTCGACGACGTCGCGCATCGCCTCTTCGACATCGTCGAGCTGCGGGAGCGAAGTCGTCGGCTCCTCCTGCTTCGGCGTCGCGTCGGTCATGTCAGCTCCCCTTCTCGAACCTTCTGCTCGGGCGCGTCGTCGACAGCCCGGCTCAGTGCGTCCTTGAACGCCATCCACCCGAGCAACGCGCACTTCACGCGCGCCGGGTACTTGCTCACGCCGGCGAAGGCGATGCCGTCGCCGATGATCTCGTCGTCGCCCTCGTCGGTGCCGCGCGACGTCATCATCGCGTTGAACGAGTCGAGGATCTTCAGTGCCTCGTCGACCGGCTGGCCCACGACCTGGTCGTAAAGGACCGACGTCGACGCCTGCGAGATCGAGCAGCCCTGGCCGTCGTAGGAGATGTCGGCGACCTCGTCGCCGTCGGCCGACAGCTCGACGCGCAGGGTGACCTCGTCGCCGCACGTGGGGTTCACGTGGTGCACCTCGGCGTCGTACGGGTCGCGCAGGCCGCGCCCGTGCGGGTGCTTGTAGTGGTCCAGGATGACGTCCTGGTACATCTGCTCCATCCGCATGTCAGCGGCCCCCGAAGAACTCTTGCGCCTTGACGATGGCGCCGGCGAGGCGGTTCACCTCGTCGACGGTGTTGTACGCGGCGAAGGAGGCGCGCGCCGAGGCGGCGATGCCCAGGCGACGGTGCAGCGGCCACGCGCAGTGGTGGCCGACGCGGATGGCGACGCCCTCGTCGTCGAGGATCTGCCCCAGGTCGTGGGCGTGCACCCCGTCGACGACGAAGGACACCGCGCCGCCGCGGTTCACGTTCTCGGCGGGACCGATGATGCGCAGTCCGTCGATCGCGCCGAGCTGCTCGAGCGCGGCACCGGTCAGCTCGTGCTCGTGGGCGGCGACGTTGTCCATGCCGAGGCGGTTCAGGTAGTCGACCGCGGCGCCCAGGCCGACGGCCTGCGACGTCATCGGCACGCCCGCCTCGAAACGCTGCGGCGGCGGCGCGTACGTCGAGACCTCCATCGTGACGGTCTCGATCATCGAGCCGCCGGTGAGGAACGGCGGCAGCTGCTCGAGCAGCTTCGCCTTGCCGTAGAGCACGCCGACGCCGGACGGGCCGAACATCTTGTGGCCGGAGAACGCCGCGAAGTCGACGTCGAGTGCGTGGAAGTCGACGGCCATGTGCGGCACGGACTGGCAGGCGTCGAGCACGACCAGCGCGCCGACCTCGTGGGCCCGGCGGACGAGTTCCTCGACGTCGGCGACGGCGCCGGTGACGTTCGACTGGTGGGTGAAGGCGACGATCTTGACCGTCTCGTCCAGGGTCAGCGAGTCCAGGTCGATGCGGCCGTCGTCGGTGACGCCGTACCAGCGCAGTGTGGCGCCGGTGCGCCGGCACGCCTCCTGCCACGGCACGAGGTTCGCGTGGTGCTCGAGTTCGGTGACCACGACGGTGTCGCCGGGACCGAGCGGCTTGCCGCCGAGCATGTCGCCGGACCGGTCGTCCGACAGCGTGTACGCGACGAGGTTGAGCGCCTCGGTGGCGTTCTTGGTGAACACCACCTCGTCGGTGCGGGCGCCGACGAAGGCGGCGATGGTCTCGCGCGCGTGCTCGTAGGCGTCGGTGGCCTCCTCGGCCAGCTGGTGCGCCCCGCGGTGGACCGCCGCGTTGTGGTTCAGCAGGAAGTCGCGCTCGGCGTCGAGCACCTGCAGCGGGCGCTGGGAGGTGGCACCGGAGTCCAGGTACGCGAGCGGCTTGCCGTCGCGCACCCGGCGGGCGAGGATCGGGAAATCCGCGCGAACCGTCACGACGTCGAGTCCACTCGGCGTCGTGGTGCGGCCCTCGGCGATGCTCACCGCGCCCCTACTTGCCCGCGGCGGCGCCGGTGAACCCGGCGTAGCCGCCCTTCTCCAGCTGGTCGGCCAGCTCGGGGCCGCCGGACTCGACGATGCGGCCGTCGACGAAGACGTGCACGAAGTCAGGCTTGATGTAGTTCAGGATCCGCGTGTAGTGCGTGATCAGCAGAACGCCGCCGTGCTCGCGCTCCTTGTAGCGGTTGACGCCCTCGGAGACGATGCGCAGGGCGTCGACGTCCAGGCCCGAGTCGGTCTCGTCGAGGACGGCGATCTTCGGCTTGAGCAGGTCGAGCTGCAGGATCTCGTGGCGCTTCTTCTCACCGCCGGAGAAGCCCTCGTTGACGCTGCGCTCGGCGAAGGCCGGATCGATCTCCAGGTCCTTCATGGCCTCCTTGGTCTCCTTGACCCAGTGGCGCAGCTTGGGGGCCTCGCCGCGCACGGCGGTGGCCGCGGTGCGCAGGAAGTTCGACATGGAGACGCCGGGGACCTCGACCGGGTACTGCATCGCCAGGAAGATGCCCGCGCGGGCGCGCTCGTCGACGCTCATCGCCAGGACGTCCTCGCCGTCGAGGGTGACGGTGCCGCTGGTGACCTCGTACTTGGGGTGGCCGGCGATCGCGTAGGACAGCGTCGACTTGCCCGAGCCGTTGGGGCCCATGATGGCGTGCGTCTCGCCCGACTTCACGGTCAGGTTGACGCCCTTGAGGATCTCGATCGGCTCGGCGTCGGGATCGGTGGTGGCGACGCGTGCGTGCAGGTCGCGGATTTCCAGGGTGGTCATTCGCTTCTTCTTTCTCGGGCTGGGAGCGCGGGCGTCAGACGCCGGCGGTTTCGAGTTCGGCTTCGATGGCGGCTTCGAGCCGCTCGCGGATGGCGGGCACCGGGATCTTGGCGATGACCTCGCCGAAGAAGCCGCGCACGACCAGGCGCCGCGCCGCGTCCTCGGGGATGCCGCGGGCCATCAGGTAGAACAATTGCTCGTCGTCGAAGCGGCCGGTGGCGCTGGCGTGGCCGGCGCCGACGATCTCGCCGGTCTCGATTTCCAGGTTCGGCACCGAGTCGGCGCGGGCGCCGTCGGTGAGGACCAGGTTGCGATTGAGCTCGTAGGTGTCGGTGCCCTCGGCCTCCGGGCGGATCAGCACGTCGCCGATCCACACCGTGTGGGCCTCGTGGCCGTGGCCCTTGGCGGCGTCGCCCTGCAGCGCGCCCTTGTAGGTGACCCGGGAGCGGCAGTTGGGCTGGGCGTGGTCGACGAGCAGGCGCTGCTCGAGGTGCTGGCCGGCGTCGGCGAAGTACAGGCCCCACATCTCGACGTCGCCGCCGGGTGCGGAGTACTGGACGCGCGGCGACAGGCGCACGGTCTCGCCGCCGAGGGTGACGGCGAAGTGCCGCAGCACGGCGTCCCGCCCGGTGGCGACGTGGTGGGCGGTGACGTGCACGGCGTCGTCTGCCCAGTCATGGATGTTCACGACGGTCAGGTGGGCGCTGTCGTCGACGACGAACTCGACGTTCTCCGCGATCGTGCCGCTGCCGCGCTGGTCGAGCACGACCGTCGCCTTGCTGAACGGCTCGGCGTGGATCTGCAGGTGCTCGAAGGCGGTCTCGCCCGTGCCGGGACCGTCGACGGTCAGCACGATGGGCTCGGCGACCTGCGCTTCCTTCGCGATCGTGACGATGTGGGCGTCGGCGAACGAAGACCAGGCCTGCGCCGCGATCCGGTCGAAGGGCGCGCCGCCCTTGCCGAGGCGCGCGTCGTCGCGGCCCACGGTCTCGACGGTGACGCCGTCGGCCTGGGTGGCCGCGAAACCGGCCGCTGCCGTGCGCTGCGCGGTGCCGTCGGGCAATCCGCGCAGGCGGCGGAACGGGGTGAACCGCCACGCCTCCTCGCGCTGGTTGGGGACCTCGAAGGCGTCGACGTCGTAGGAGGTGAACAGCTCGCCCTTGTTGGTGACGATGCCGGGTGCCGCAGTCGTGTCCGCCATCAGCCGACGGCCCCTTCCATCTGCAGCTCGATCAGCCGGTTCAGCTCCAGGGCGTACTCCATCGGGAGCTCCTTGGCGATCGGCTCGACGAAGCCGCGCACGACCATCGCCATCGCCTCGTCCTCGGTCAGACCGCGGCACATCAGGTAGAACAGCTGGTCGTCGGAGACCTTGGAGACGGTGGCCTCGTGGCCCATCGTCACGTCGTCCTCGCGGATGTCGACGTACGGGTAGGTGTCGCTGCGGCTGATCTGGTCGACCAGCAGGGCGTCACACTTCACCGTCGACCGGCTGCCGTGGGCACCCGGGTTGATCTTGATCAGGCCGCGGTAGGACGAGCGCCCGCCGCCGCGCGCCACCGACTTGGAGACGATGTTGCTCGACGTGTTGGGCGCCAGGTGGACCATCTTCGATCCGGTGTCCTGGTGCTGGCCGGCCCCGGCGAAGGCGACCGAGAGGACCTCGCCCTTGGCGTGCTCACCGGTGAGCCAGACGGCCGGGTACTTCATGGTGACCTTGGAGCCGATGTTGCCGTCGACCCACTCCATGGTGGCGCCGGCCTCGGCCTTGGCCCGCTTGGTGACCAGGTTGTAGACGTTGTTCGACCAGTTCTGGATGGTCGTGTAGCGGCAGCGGCCGCCCTTCTTGACGATGATCTCGACGACCGCCGAGTGCAGCGAGTCCGACTTGTAGATCGGCGCGGTGCAGCCCTCGACGTAGTGGACGTAGGCGTCCTCGTCGACGATGATCAGCGTCCGCTCGAACTGGCCCATGTTCTCGGTGTTGATGCGGAAGTACGCCTGCAGCGGGATGTCGACGTGCACGCCCTTGGGGACGTAGATGAACGATCCGCCCGACCACACGGCGGTGTTCAGCGCGGAGAACTTGTTGTCGCCGGCCGGGATGACCGAGCCGAAGTACTCCTGGAAGAGCTCCGGGTGCTCGCGCAGGCCCGAGTCGGTGTCCAGGAAGATGACACCCTTCTCCTCCAGGTCCTCGCGGATCTGGTGGTAGACGACCTCGGACTCGTACTGGGCGGCGACGCCGGCGACGAGGCGCTGCTTCTCCGCCTCCGGGATGCCGAGCTTGTCGTAGGTGTTCTTGATGTCCTCGGGCAGGTCCTCCCAGGACTCGGCCTGCTTCTCGGTGGACCGGACGAAGTACTTGATGTTGTCGAAGTCGATCTCGTCGAGGTCGGCGCCCCAATGCGGCATCGGCTTGCGGTCGAAGATGCGCAGGGCCTTCAGGCGCTGCTCGAGCATCCACTCCGGCTCGTTCTTCTTCGCCGAGATGTCGGCGACGACGGCGTCGGACAGACCGCGCTTGGCCGAGGCACCGGCCTCGTCGGAGTCGGCCCAGCCGTACCCGTAGGTGCCCAGCGACGCAATGGTCTCGTCCTGGGTCAACGGGGCGGCGGGCGGTGTCGGCTCGGTGAGCGTCATCGGGAGCCTTCCTTCTGCTGCGGCGCGGGCTGGGCGCCTTCGGTGGATGCTGCCTGGGCTGTCTGCACCGTCGGGACGGGCAACGGCAGCGGGATGTGGGTCGTGCAGGCGCAGTCGCCGTTGGCGATGGTCGCCAGGCGCTGGACGTGGGTGCCGAGCAGTTCGGTGAAGCGCTGCGTCTCGGCCTCGCAGAGCTCGGGGAACTCGGCCGCGACGTGCGCGACCGGGCAGTGGTGCTGGCAGATCTGCATGCCGGCGCCGACCTCGCGGGTGTTCGCCGCGTATCCGGCGCCAGTGAGCGCCTGGGCGATCGCGTCGATCGTGGCGGGCACGTCGTCGACCGACGCCGCGGGCGCGACGTCTGCGGTGACCCGGGCGATGCGGTCGTGGGCGAAGGCGGTGACGGCCTCCTCGCCGCCGGCCGCGCGCAGGGCGCGCAGCGCCGCGCTGGCCAGGTCGTCGTAGGCGTGGCGGAGCTTGCCCCGGCCGACGGCCGTGAGCTGGAACCACCGGGCCGGACGGCCGCGGCCGCGCTGGCCGCCGCCGAAGCCCTGGTCGGTCTGGGCGGTCTCGACCTCGCCGCCGTCGAGCAGCGCATCGAGGTGGCGCCGGACGCCGGCCGGACTGATGCCGAGTCGCTCGGCGATATCGCCCGCGGTCAGCGGACCGTCCTCGCCCAGCAGTTCGACCACCAGCTGACGCGTCTGACCGTCGACGGCGGGGCCGGTATGGGCCTGCCCGCCGTCAACTGCGGCGCCGGCGGCACCGGCGCGTCGTGGCGTGGTCATGCTTTTCACAACACCAGTGTGACGTAATTTCTTTCCGGCTCACAAGCAAGGGTCGCCTTACCGGCCGGGCTCGCCGATCGCGCCGACTAGAGTTGTGCCGTGTCCTCCCGCTTGCTCGACTACCTCGGACTGACGCCGCACCGTGCCGCCGCCGAGCCCGAGCCGCCGAATCAGTCGGCCGACGAACCCGGCGACTACGGTGTCGCGGTCGCGGCGCTGCACGCCGACGAGCCTGAAGTCGGACCGCTGCGCCCGGCCGAGAACAAGCGGCTGAACCGGATCAAGATCTTCGGGGCGATGGGCTCGATCCTGTTGCTGATCGGCTCCCTGGGCACCGGGGACAAGCTGCCGGTGAGCCAGAATCCCGTCGCCGGCGTGCGCGTCCTGTCGTTGCCGTCGCGGATGTACGCCACCGCACTCACCCTGTCCATCGCCGGAACGCTGATCCTCGTGGTGGCGTGGCTGCTGATCGGCCGCTTCGCCGTCGGGCGGTTGTCGGTGGAGGTGTTCCACGGCAAGCCGCCCGCGCGGCGCATGACGCGCCGCCAGGCCGATCACACGCTGCTGCTGTGGATCACGCCGATCATCTTCGCGCCCCCGCTGCTCAGCAAGGACGTGTACTCGTACCTCGCGCAGAGCGCGATCGCCTATCTCGGCATGGATCCCTACACGGTGAGTCCGCTGCGCGGGCTGCCGCCGGACACGCCGCTCTACGAGCTCGCGGGTTCGGTGCCCAACATTTGGAAGGACACGCCGGCGCCGTACGGGCCGTTGTTCCTGTGGCTGGGCGAGCACATCACCGCCATCACCGGGGACAACATCACCGTCGCGACGTTCCTGCACCGACTGCTGGCGTTGTCCGGCGTGGCGATGATCGTGTGGGCCCTGCCCCGGCTGGCCCGGCGCTGCGGCGTCTCCCCCATCGCCGCCCTGTGGTTGGGCGCGATGAACCCGCTGGTGATCCTGCACCTGGTGGGCGGCATCCACAACGAGTCGCTGATGCTCGGAATGATGCTCGTCGGCCTCGAGCTCGGCCTCGCCGCGGTCGACTCGACCGCCCGGTTGAGCAGTCCGCGCTCGCGCTGGCTGCCGTCGGAGACGGGCTGGCTGCTGCTGACCGGTGCGGCGATCATCGCGATGTCGGCCATGATCAAGGCGACGTCGATCATCGCGCTGGGCTTCCTCGGCGTCGCCCTGGCCCGTCGATGGGGTGCGACGCTCCCCGCTCTGCGGCACGCCCCGCTCCGCGAGTGGTGGGGGCGCTCGCGGGAGTCGTTCTTCACGCTGTTGCGCTCCGCGGCACTGCTCGGCGCGGTGGCCGGAGTCGTCATCGTCGGGATCTGTGTCGGCACCGGGCTCGGCTTCGGCTGGACCGGCACGCTGTCGACCGGCGACATCGTTCGGTCGTGGATGTCGATGCCGACCGCGCTGTCGGTGGGCGCCGGCTTCGGCGGGATCTGGCTCGGCCTGGGCGATCACACCCAGGCAATCCTGAACATCGTGCGACCGCTGGCCCAGCTCATCGCCGCCGTGTTCATCGTCCGGTGGCTGCTGGCGACGCTGGCCGGCCGCATCCACCCGATCGGCGCGCTCGGCATCTCCATGGCAACGATCGTGCTGTTCTCCCCCTTCACCCAGGCCTGGTACCTCCTGTGGGCCGTCATCCCGTTGGCCGCCTGGGCCTCGGACCGCTGGTTCCGCCTCGGCGCCATCGCCTCGTCCGCGTTCATCGCGACGGTCGTCATGCCAACCAGCTCCAACACGACCGGGATCGTGGTCGCCCAGGGACTGCTCGCGGCGATCGTGACCGCGGCGGTTCTCACCGCGCTGTTCTTCGAGGACCGGCCCCGCTGGCTGCCCGCGGGATTGCGGCGCCACCGCTCCCCCTAGGGTGGATGCCGTGCCCCCCGCCGCCACCGACGCCGACGCCGCCGTCTCGATCAGCGGTCTGCAGAAGACCTTCGGGTCGCTGACCGCCGTCGACGGCATCGACCTGACGCTGCGCCGCGGCACCGTGTTGGCCCTGCTCGGACCCAACGGCGCGGGCAAGACGACCACCGTCGAGATCTGCGAGGGGTTCACCGCCCCCGACGCCGGCGAGGTCCGGGTGCTGGGCCTCGACCCGCGCACCGACAACGACGCCCTGCGCGCCCGCATCGGCGTCATGCTGCAGGGCGGCGGGTCCTACCCGGGCGCCCGCGCCGCCGAGATGCTGCGGTTGTGCGCGAGCTACAGCGCCCACCCGCTCCACCCCGACTGGCTGCTCGACGTCCTCGGTCTGACCCCCGTCGCCGGCACGTCGTACCGCCGGCTGTCCGGCGGTCAGCAGCAGCGCCTGGCACTGGCCTGTGCCATCGTCGGACGCCCCGAGCTCGTCTTCCTCGACGAGCCGACCGCCGGGCTCGACGCCCACGCGCGGATCCTCGTCTGGGACCTCATCACCGCGCTGCGGGCCGACGGCGTCAGCGTCCTGCTGACCACCCACATGCTCGACGAGGCCGAGCAACTCGCCGACGACATCGTGATCCTCGACGCCGGGCGGGTCGTCGCCGCGGGCACGCCGGCCGAGCTGACCACCCGCGACACCGGCGGCATCCGATTCCGGGCGGCGCCGGGCCTGCCAGTGGCGGAGCTCGGTGGCAGCGAGTCGACCCCGGGCGACTATGCGCTGCCCGGCCCGGCCACCCCCGCCGACATCGCCGAGCTGACCGCCTGGTGCGCCGAGCGGAACACCCTGATCACCGAACTGCGGGTGGACACCGTCAGCCTGCAGGACGTGTTCCTCAGCCTCACCGGACGGGAGGTGCGCCAATGAGCGCCGACACCACCAGCGGCCACACGTTTGCGCCGGGCACCTTCACCCCCAACCCGGAGCCCGCACCGCTGCGCTCGATGCTCGCCGCCCAATCCGGGCTCGAACTGCGCCTGCTGCTGCGCAACGGCGAGCAACTCCTGCTCACCATGTTCATCCCGATCACCCTGCTGATCGTGCTGTGCCTCTTCCCGGTGGGCGCCGGCGGCGAGACCCCGGCGGCCCGCGCCCAGACCTTCCTGCCGGTGATCCTCGCCGTCGCGATCATGTCCACCGCGTTCACCGGGCAGGCGATCGCCGTCGGCTTCGACCGCCGGTACGGCGCGCTCAAGCGCCTGGGCGCGACGCCCATCCCGCGCTGGGGCATCATCGCCGGCAAGTCGATCGCCGTCCTCGCGGTGGTCGCGCTGCAAATGCTCATCCTGTGCGGCATCGCCGCGCTGATCGGTTGGCGGCCGACCGTTTCGGGTCTCGGGTTCGCCGCCATCGCAGTCGTACTCGGCACGGTGGCGTTCGCCGCGCTCGGCCTCGCGCTGGGCGGTACCGGCAAGGCGGAGGTCGTGCTCGCCCTGGCCAACCTCATCTGGTTCGTGCTCGCCGCGATCGCGAGCCTCGTCGTGCTCGAGTCGAAGGTGCCCGGCGCGGCGCGCACGGCCGCCAAGGCGACGCCGTCGGGCGCTCTCGCCGACGCGCTGGCACAAGCCGGTCACGGCGCATTGGCACTCGGCTCCCTGGGCGTGCTCGCGCTGTGGGCGATCGTCGGCACCGCGGCCGCCGTGAAGTGGTTCAAGTTCGACTGACTCAGGCGCTGACGGCGCGCGCGACGCGCGGCCGCATGACCTGGTACAGGATTGCCGTCTCGGCCACGACCGAGCAGGCACCGGCGACGTGCAGGACGACCAGCAGCGCCGGCACGTTCGTCAGGTATTGCACGAGCCCGATCAGCGATTGCGCCAGTGCGACGATCAGGACGATCCGCAGCCGCCCGGCCACCGTCACGTCGACCACGCCGCGCCGGATCACCAGCACCGCCCCGATCAGCAGCGCGACGTAGAGCAGCACGAACGACGCGTGGACGATCGTGAGCACCGGGATGCTCGCGTGCAGGCGGTCCATCGCCTCCGGGTTGGTGCGATCACCGGCGTGCGGGCCCGCACCGGTCACCGTCACACCGGCCGCAAGGGCCAGCGCCAACGCCACGACCGATGCGGCGGCGAGTCGACGGGCCTGCGGCGGCGCCGCATCGACGCGGATGCCGTCGTCGGGTTGTCCGACCTTGACGTACAGGGTGGCGGCGAGCCACACCATCGCCGTCGACACCAACAGGTGGGCGCCGACAATCCACCAGCGCAGGTCCGTGAGCACGGTGATACCGCCCAGGATGCCCTGGAACAGGGTCGACGCAGGGAGGATCCACGCATAGACCAACACCTCGCGCCGGCGTCGGGCACGGGTCACCGCCAACACGATCGCGGCCGCGGTGGTCACGACGATCCACACCGCGATCTGCCGGTTGCCGAATTCGATCGCCTGGTGCCACCACGGCACCTCGGCCGACGGGATCGGCAGCAACGAGTCGTCGTGGCACTTGGGCCAGGTGGGACATCCCAGGCCGGACGCGGTCACCCGCACGACCGAGCCGGTGACGGCGATCAGCGCCTGCGCGAGCAGCGCGGCGAGGGCGAGCCGGCGCTGGGTGCGGAGCGTCGGCAACGGGAGCAGGTCGACGAGCCGGTACCAGGTGCGCGCGATCGGATTGGCCACGGAACTCATCCTACGACTCGTACTACGGCACGTCGTAGCGCGTCGTCGGACGGGCCTCGCTCGAACTCAGTCGAGGATCAACTCAGTCGAGGATCTTGGAGTTGCGCGCCTTCGGGAAGCGGCGCTGGTGGGCGACCCAACCGGCCATCTTGCGCCAGTGCGACGGCTGCACCGTAGCCGTCGAGACCAGCTCGCGGGTCCACTCGTCGGAGACCGTCAGTCCCTCCACCGAGTCGACGACCGCCTTGGCCGTCGCCTCGTCGCGCACGACGCGGTCGCCGAGCAGCCCGCCGTCACCGCCGACGAGCGTGATGCGCACACCGGCATCGCCGATGGGCTGCAGGATCGCGGTGGCGCTGCCGCCCTCGCGCTGCACGTAGCGGCGGATCGAACTCACCACTTCACCCGGCGCTTGCGGGGCGGCGTTCTCGACAGTCGTCTCAGCGGCTTCGCTCATGGGGTCGATGATACCGCCGCCGCGGGCGGTGTAGAACGGGGACATGCATGCGATCGTCGTCACCGCGCACGGCGGCCCCGACGTCTTGGCGTGGCGCGGCGAGCCGGATCCCGAGCCGGGCCCCGGCCAGGTGTTGGTCGAGGTGCGCGCGGCCGGGGTGAACTTCATCGACACGTACCTGCGCCGCGGCATGTACCCCAGTCGACCGCCGTACATACCGGGCTCCGAGGGCGCCGGCGTGGTCACGGCGCTGGGCGACGGCGTCGACGGCCTCGCGGTGGGCGACCGCGTGGCTTGGTGCGACTCCCCCGCCTCCTACGCCGAGCGGGTCGTCGTCGAGGCCGCACGCGCGGTTCGGGTGCCCGACTCGATTCCCGACGACGTCGCCGCGACGATGCTGCTGCAGGGCCTGACCGCCGACTACCTCCTCGACGGCGCCGCCCACCCGCGGCCCGGCGACACCGTCCTGGTCCACGCGGGTGCCGGCGGCGTCGGGCTGATCCTGACGCAACTGGCCGTCGCGGCGGGCCTGACGGTGATCACCACCGTCTCCAGTGACGAGAAGGCGGCGCTGTCGCGGGAGGCCGGTGCCGCACACGTGCTGCGCTACGGCCCCGATCTGGCCGATCAGGTCCGCGCACTGACCGACGGCGAGGGTGTCGCGGTCGCGTATGACGGCGTCGGCAAGGACACCTTTGAGGCGAGCCTGGCGGCCACCCGGGTCCGCGGCTCGATCGCGCTGTTCGGCGCCGCGAGCGGTCCGGTCCCACCGTTCGACCTGCAGCGCCTCAACCCGGCCGGCTCGCTCAGCGTGACCCGCCCGACGCTCGCCCACTTCATCAGCGATCCGGCCGAGTTCGCGCTGCGCACCAGCCGGTTCGTCTCCGCCGTCGCCGACGGAGCCGTGCGCATCCGCGTCGGCGCGACCTACCCGTTGCGCGCAGCCGAGCAGGCACACCGGGATCTGGAGTCGCGCGCGACCACCGGCTCGGTCGCGCTGATCGTCTGATTCCCGCACGGATTCGTATTTCCCCCTGCGGGAGGAAGTGCTCACAGATGCACGTTGATCACGCAGGTCTCATGGCCGTCGAGATTGTGGCGCAGCCGGGCGAGGAAGTCGTCACTCAGTTCGGGCCAATTCCAGAAGGTCAGTCCCAGGAAGCCCAACGCCCAGGGTTCACCGTCGTCCCAGAGCCACCCGTGGGTCCGATGGCCCGCGCCGCACGAGGGACAGGGAACGCGATCCACACCGCTGCCCTCGATCCACTCGGTGAACACGGGGCTCGCGAGTTCGACCCAGGCGCCCGAGTCGACGAGCGCACCACACACCGGGCACCGGGCCGACGACCCGATGTTCTCAGCCGGGAGGTGCACATGCGGACCGACGGTGGCACCGATTCCGTCCGGGCTTGCGCCGCCGACTCCCGGTTCCGTCGTCGCTCGCCATCCGGGGCCCGCGCGGTCGACGTCCCGCCAATCGGATTCCGCCTCGTCGACGATGATTTGCTCATCGAGCAACCACTGGCGCACCCGCTCGGCCACCGCTGGTGCGTCGGCGGCGGACACATCGAGGTCGACCACGACGATCTGCGAGTCGCTCACGCCGACAACCGATCAGGCGACGTATGAGGCGATCGTCGGCAGGTGGAACACCGCGTCGATCGCGAGGCCGCAGAACAGGGCGGCGAGGTACTCGTTGGACTGCAGGAAGACCTTGAGCGGCACGACTTCCTTGCCCGCCAGGGTTTCGCGGTAGAGCTTCCAGACGCGCTGGGCGAACCACGCGCCGACCAGCACAGCGACGGCCGCATAGACGAGTCCCGCGGCCGGGATCAGGACGAACGAGGTGAGCACCGTGGCGACGGTGTAGAACACCATCTGCCGCGTGACCTGCTGCTCGGTGGCGACCACCGGCAGCATCGGCACGCCGGCCGCCTCGTAGTCTTCCTTGTAGCGCATGGCGAGCGCCCAGGTGTGCGGCGGAGTCCAGAAGAAGATCACCAGGAATAGGACGACCGGCTGCCAGCTCAGCGACCCGGTGACCGCGGCCCAGCCGACGAGGGTCGGCATACAGCCGGCCGCGCCGCCCCAGACGACATTCTGCGAGGTGCGGCGCTTGAGGATCAGGGTGTAGACGCCGACGTAGAACGCGATGGTGATCATCACCAGGACGGCGGCCAGCAGGTTCGCGAACCGCCACAGCACGACGAACGACGCGGCGCCCAGCAGGATGCCGAACACGAGTGCGGCGCGCGGCGTCACGGCGTGCCGGGCCAGCGGACGGCGCTGGGTGCGCTTCATCTTCTGGTCGATGTCGGCGTCGGCCACCATGTTGAGGGTGTTGGCGCTGGCCGCGCCCAGCCAGCCGCCGATCAGCGTCGCGGCGATCAGGCCGATGTTCACGGTGCCGCGGTCGGCCTGGAGCATGACCGGGATCGTCGCGACCAGGAGCAGCTCGATGACGCGCGGCTTGGTCAGTGCGATGTAGGCGCCCACGACGTTCCGGACGCGCCGGGGAACCGATACGGGTGATGCGTCGGTCGAGTGTTCGGCCACCGGGCTGCCGGTGCCCGCGCGCTCACTACTCAACTTGCTCACTCCGCTTATTCGACGACGCTATCGACTTCATCTCCGGGCGAACAGACGCTCGGGGCTGCGCTACTACGAAGTGTAGACCCGGCAGACCACCCGACCGGAATCGCCCATGACTAGGCTGGGGGTCACCCCCGCCCCGCCCCGTTCAGGAGAAGCCGCCACCGTGGTCCACGCCGACGAGATCGCCCAGCTCACCAAGCCCGCCCACCCCTCCGACTGGACCGAGGTGGACTCCAAGGCGGTCGACACGGCCCGCCTGCTCGCCGCCGACGCCGTGCAGAAGTGCGGCAGCGGCCACCCGGGCACCGCGATGAGCCTGGCTCCCCTGGCCTACACGCTCTACCAGCGGGTTCTGCGGCACGACCCGAATGACACCGAATGGGTCGGCCGCGACCGCTTCATCCTCTCCTGCGGCCACAGCAGCCTCACCCAGTACGTGCAGCTGTACCTCGGCGGCTTCGGCCTCGAGCTCGGCGACCTCGAGGCGCTGCGCACCTGGGGCTCGCTCACCCCCGGCCACCCCGAGTACCGCCACACCAAGGGCGTCGAGATCACCACCGGACCGCTCGGCCAGGGCCTGGCGTCGGCCGTCGGCATGAGCATGGCGTCGCGCTACGAGCGCGGCCTCTTCGACCCCGACGCCAAGCCGGGCGCCAGCCCCTTCGACCACTTCATCTACGTGATCGCCTCCGACGGCGACATCGAGGAGGGCGTCACCAGCGAGGCCAGCTCGCTCGCCGGCACCCAGCAGCTCGGCAACCTCATCGTCTTCTACGACGAGAACCAGATCTCCATCGAGGACGACACCGACATCGCGCTGACCGAAGACGTCGCGGCGCGCTACCGCGCGTACGGCTGGCACGTGCAGACCGTCGACGGCGGCGAGAACGTCATCGGCATCGAGGCCGCCATCGACGCGGCCCAGGCCGTGACCGACCGGCCGTCGCTCATCTGCGTGCGCACCGTGATCGGCTACCCCGCACCGACCAAGATGAACACCGGTGCCGCGCACGGTGCCGCGCTCGGCGCCGACGAGATCGCCGCTACGAAGAAGATCCTCGGCTTCGACCCCGACGTCAGCTTCAACGTCGCCGACGACGTCATCGCCCACACGCGCAAACTCACCGAGCGCGGCGCGAAGGCGCACCGGGAGTGGGACGCCGCCTTCGACAAGTGGGCGAAGGCCAACCCGGACAACAAGGCGCTGTTCGACCGCCTGCACGCCCACGAGCTGCCCGACGGCTGGCGCGACGCCCTGCCGACGTGGAAATCCGGCGAGTCCGTCGCCACCCGCAGCGCCTCCGGGAAGGTCCTCGGCGCCCTCGGCCCGATCCTGCCCGAGCTGTGGGGAGGTTCGGCCGACCTCGCCGGTTCCAACAACACGACCATCGCCGGGGCGAAGTCCTTCGGCCCGACGTCCATCTCGACGTCGACGTGGAGCGCCGAGCCGTACGGGCGCACCCTGCACTTCGGCATCCGCGAGCACGCGATGGGCGCGATCCTGTCCGGCATCGTGCTGCACGGGCCGACCCGCGCCTACGGCGGTACCTTTCTGCAGTTCGCCGACTACATGCGCGGCGCGGTCCGCCTCGCGGCCCTGATGGAGATCGACCCGGTCTACGTGTGGACCCACGACTCGATCGGCCTCGGCGAGGACGGCCCGACGCACCAGCCGATCGAACACCTCGCCGCGCTGCGCGCGATCCCGCACCTGGACGTAATCCGCCCCGCCGACGCCAATGAGACCGCGCACGCGTGGGCGACCGTCCTCGGCCGCCGCAAGAACCCCGCGGGCCTGGCGCTGACCCGCCAGAACGTCCCCGTCCTCGAGGGCACGTCCGCCGAGGGCGTCGCCGCCGGCGGCTATGTGCTCGTCGACGCCGAGGGCGGCAAGCCCGACGTCGTGCTCATCGGCACCGGGTCCGAGGTGCAGCTGGCGGTGGCCGCGCGCGAGCAGCTCGCCGCCAAGGGCATCGCCGCCCGCGTCGTCTCCATGCCCTGCATCGAGTGGTTCGACGAGCAGCCGCAGGCCTACCGCGACTCGGTCCTCCCGCCGCAGGTCAAGGCCCGCGTCGCCGTCGAGGCCGGCATCGCGATGCCGTGGTACCGCTTCGTCGGCGACGCCGGCGAGATCGTGTCCATCGAGCACTACGGCGCCTCCGCGGGCTACGAGGTGCTCTACGAGAAGTTCGGCGTGACCGCCGATGCCGTCGCCGAGGCCGCACAGCGGTCGGTGGCGAACACCAAGTAGGTAAGCGAGGATTGGACCATGAGCACCAATGAGCGCCTGGCGCAGCTGAGTGAGGCCGGAGTCTCCGTCTGGCTCGACGATCTCTCGCGCGAACTCCTGCGCAGCGGTCGCCTCGCCGAACTGATCGCGACCCGCTCGGTCGTCGGCGTCACCACCAACCCGTCGATCTTCCAAGCGGCCCTGTCGAAGGGCGACAGCTACGCCGACCAGGTATCCACCCTCGCCGCCGCCGGCGCCGATGTCGACGCCGCGATCCGCACCATCACCACCGACGACGTGCGGGACGCGTGCGACGTCTTCACGCCGGTCTTCGTCGAGTCCGACGGTGTCGACGGCCGCGTGTCCATCGAGGTCGACCCGCGCCTGGCGCACGACACCGACGGCACCGTCGCCCAGGCGATCGAGCTGTGGCAGACGGTCGACCGCCCGAACCTGCTCATCAAGATCCCCGCGACGAAGGCGGGCCTGCCGGCCATCACCCGCGTGCTCGCCGAGGGGATCAGCGTCAACGTCACGCTGATCTTCAGCGTCGACCGCTACGCCGAGGTCATCGAGGCCTACCTCGCCGGGCTGGAGGCCGCGCTCGCAGGCGGCAAGGACATCGCCGACCTGCACTCGGTCGCGTCCTTCTTCGTCTCCCGCGTCGACACCGAGATCGACAAGCGCCTCGACGCGATCGGCACCGACGAGGCGCTCGCCCTGCGCGGCAAGGCCGCCCTGGCCAACGCGCGCCTGGCCTACGCCCGCTACCTCGAGGTGTTCACCAAGGAGGTGCGCTTCCCGGATCTGGCCGCCCAGGGCGCCCGCACCCAGCGCCCCCTGTGGGCGTCGACCGGCACCAAGAACGCCGACTACCCCGACACCCTCTACGTCTCCGAGCTCGTCGCGCCGGACACCGTCAACACGATGCCCGGCGCCACCATGGAGGCCTTCGCCGACCATGGCTGGGTCGACACGGAGTCGATCATCGGCCAGGAGGGCGCCGCACGGGAGGTCATGGAGCAGGTAGCCGCCGTCGGCGTCGACCTTGACGACGTGTTCGCCCAGCTCGAGGACGAGGGCGTCACCAAGTTCATCGACGCCTGGACCGAGCTCTTGGCAGCGACGTCCGAGCAACTCGGCGCCAAGGCCTGACCGCGGTGGCGACAGCACGCGGTACCCGGCGGCACCGCAACCCGTTGCGCGACGAGCGCGACAAGCGCCTGCCGCGGATCGCCGGGCCCTGCAGCATGGTGATCTTCGGCGTCACCGGCGACCTCGCGCGCCGCAAGCTGATGCCGGCGATCTACGACCTCGCCAACCGCGGGCTGCTGCCCACCGGCTTCGCGCTGGTCGGCTTCGCCCGCCGCGACTGGGCCGACGAGGACTTCGCGCAGATCGTGCACGACGCCGTCCGCGAGAACTCCCGCACCCCGTTCCGCGAGGAGGTGTGGCGCGAGCTCGCCAAGGGCATCCGCTTCGTCGAGGGCTCCTTCGACGACGACGCGGCCTTCGACCGCCTCTCCCAGACGCTGCTGGCCCTCGACGAGGTGCGCGGCACCGATGGGAACCACGCGTTCTACCTGTCGATCCCGCCCGCGTCGTTCCCCGTCGTCTGCGACCAGCTCAAGCGCTCCGAACTCGCGAAGCCGCGCGACGGGCGCTGGCGCCGCGTCGTCATCGAGAAGCCGTTCGGCCACGACCTGGAGAGCGCGCGCAAACTCAACGCCGTCGTCAACAGCGTCTTCCCGGAGGACTCGGTGTTCCGCATCGACCACTACCTGGGTAAGGAGACGGTCCAGAACATCCTGGCGCTGCGCTTCGCCAACCAGCTGTTCGACCCGGTCTGGAGCGCGCACTACATCGACCACGTGCAGATCACCATGGCCGAGGACATCGGCCTGGGCGGGCGCGCCGGCTACTACGACGGCATCGGCGCCGCCCGCGACGTCATCCAGAACCACCTGCTGCAGCTCCTCGCCCTGGTCGCCATGGAGGAGCCCGTCTCCTTCGCTCCCGCCGAACTGCAGGCCGAGAAGATCAAGGTGCTCTCGGCGACCCGCAACATCCACCCCCTGGCGGAAAACTCGGCGCGCGGCCAATACGGCCCGGGCTGGCAGGGCAACGAGAAGGTCTGCGGGCTCCTCGACGAGGAGGGCTTCGCCAAGGACTCCACGACCGAGACCTACGCGGCCATCGCCCTCGAGGTCGACACCCGCCGCTGGGCGGGCGTGCCGTTCTACCTGCGTACCGGCAAGCGTCTGGGCCGCCGCGTCACCGAGATCGCCCTGGTCTTCAAGCGCGCCCCGCACCTGCCCTTCGACTCGACGATGACCGCCGAGCTCGGCCAGAACGCCCTCGTCATCCGCGTGCAGCCCGACGAGGGCGTGACCCTGCGATTCGGGTCCAAGGTGCCCGGCTCCTCGATGGAGGTCCGCGACGTCAACATGGACTTCAGCTACGGCGAGGCGTTCACCGAATCCTCGCCGGAGGCCTACGAGCGCCTCATCCTGGACGTCCTGCTCGGCGAACCGTCGCTGTTCCCGGTCAACGCCGAGGTCGAGCTGTCGTGGGAGATCCTCGACCCCGTGCTCGACCAGTGGGCCCGCAGCGGCAAGCCCGAGACCTACGAGTCCGGTTCGTGGGGGCCCAAGAGCGCCGACGAGATGATGGCCCGCGCCGGCCGCAGCTGGAGGCGACCATGATCAAACACCTCGACGACACCTCGACGACCGAGGTCTCCAAGCAGCTGGTGCGCATGCGCGACAGCGGCGGTGCCGTCACGCTGGGCCGCGTCCTGACCCTCATCGTCAAGACCGAGCCCGGCGACGACCTCGAAGCGGCCATCGCCGCGGCCAACGAGGCGAGCCGCGAACACCCGTGTCGCGTCATCGTCGCGGCGGCCGCCGACCGTCGCCGCAAGGCCCGCCTGGACGCCGAGATCCGTGTCGGCGGTGACGCCGGCGCGTCCGAGGTCGTCGTGCTGCACCTGTTCGGCGACCTGGGCGCGCACGCGCACGCCGTCGTCACCCCCTTCCTGCTGCCGGACACGCCGGTCGTCACCTGGTGGCCCGGCACCGCGCCCAAGAACCCCGCCAAGGACCGGCTCGGCGCGCTCGCCGGTCGCCGCATCCTCGACGGCACCAACCGGTTCGACGCCCAGGGCGTGCTCGCCCAGCGCCTGGCGAGCTACTCCCCCGGCGACACCGACATCGCCTGGGCGCAGATCACCCCGTGGCGCGCGCTGCTCGCCGCCGCCTTCGACCGCGCGCCGGCCCGCAAGCCGACGCAGGTCCGCGTCTCCGGCCCGGGGCCGTCGGTCGGCCTCGACCTCCTCGCCGGCTGGCTCGCCGAGTGCCTGCGCGTGCCCACCGAGCGACTGACCGGCGAGCTGGGCGTGGAGATCGACTGCGCCGACGGCCTGTTGTCGCTGACCGCCGACGGCAAGGACACCCTGGTGCGCGACCCGGGGCGCCCGGACGCGCGCACCCCGTGGCGCGAACGCACCACCGGCGAGTGCCTCGCCGAGGAGCTGCGGCGCCTCGACCCGGACGAGACCTATGCGCGCGCCCTGCGCGGCACCAAACGACTCCTGCACACCACGAGGTGACGATGCCGACGACACCGACCCCCGAGACCCGGGTCCACGACTCGGCGGCCGACCTGGTCGCCGCTGCCGCCGACCGCCTGGTCGCCACCATCGCGCAGGCCCAGCGCGACCGCGGCATCGCCCGCGTCGTCCTCACCGGCGGCAGCAACGGGATCGCACTCCTGCAGGCCCTCGTCGGCCGGGCCGACGAGATCGACTTCCCCGCGCTGCACCTGTACTTCGGCGACGACCGCTTCGTCCCCGCCGACGACGCCGACCGCAACGTCGGCCAGGCGCGCGCGGCTCTGCTCGACGACCCGGACGCCGCCGGCGCGCAAGTCTTCGAGATGGCGCCGTCCGACGGCGAGTTCGGCGACGACATCGACGCCGCCGCGGCCGCGTACGAGAAGCTGATCGACGGGCTCGACGCGGGGCCCGATGGCGCGGTATTCGACGTCCACCTCCTCGGCATGGGCGGCGAGGGCCACATCAACTCGCTGTTCCCGCACACGCCCGCAGTGGCGGAGCGGACGAGGACCGTCGTGCCGGTGCTCGATTCGCCCAAACCGCCGCCGCGGCGCATCAGTCTGACGCTGCCCGCGGTGAACTCGTCGCGCCACGTGTGGTTCCTCGTCGCGGGCGCCGACAAGGCCGAAGCGGTCGCCGCCGGGGTCCACGGGGCCGATGCGGCGGACTGGCCGTGCGCGGGTGCGCACGGCACCGTCGACACGGTCTGGTTCCTGGATCGCAAAGCCGCCGCGAACATCTAGCGGGACGGCCTCGCGGGCGGGCCCGTCGGGGGTAGGTTGAGTCACACAACCCCGACGAGGAGGCCATCCCTGTGATCGCATCGACCATGCAGACCGGCGAGCTCACCATCGCCCGGCTGGTGGAGTACAGCCGCAAAACCTTCCCCGAGGCGGGGGTGACGACCTGGACCGGCACCGAGTTGCGGCCCATGTCGTATGCGGAACTCGGCGATCGCAGCGCCCAGTTGGCCCACGCGCTGGCCAAGCTCGGCATCGGGCGTGGCGACCGCGTCGCCACCTTCATGTGGAACAACAACGAGCACCAGATCGCCTACGGCGCGGTGCCCGCGATGGGTGCGGTCCTGCACACGCTCAACCTGCGCCTCTCGCCCGAGCAGGCGGTGTTCATCATCAACCACGCCGAGGACAAGGTCATTCTCGTCGACGCCTCGATCGCGCCGATGCTCGCGCAGTACGTCAAGGCGACGCCGAAGGTCGAGCACGTGATCGTCACCAACGGCCCCGCCGACGCCTTCGAAGCACCGGACGGCATCGCCGTGCACGCCTTCGACGACCTGATCAAGGGCGAGTCGACGACGTACGAGTGGCCGGAGATCGACGAAAAGGACGCGGCCGTCATGTGCTACACCTCGGGCACCACCGGTGACCCGAAGGGCGTCGTCTACAGCCACCGCAGCATCTGGCTGCACTCGATGCAGGTCAACTCGACGTCGGGCATGGCGCTGGGCAACAGCGACTCCGTCCTCGCGATCGTGCCGATGTTCCACGTGATGTCGTGGGGCCTGCCCTTCGCCGCGATGATGAACGGCATGACGCTGGTCATGCCGGACCGCTTCCTGCAGCCCGAGCCGCTGCTGGCGATCATGGCGGCGGCCAAGCCGACGTTCGCCGCCGCCGTGCCGACGATCTGGCAGGGTGTGGCCGCCCAGCTGGCCGCCGCACCGCAGGACATCAGCCACCTGCGCGAGGTCGTCGTCGGCGGTGCCGCGGTGCCGCCGTCGATGATCAAGCAGTTCGACGAGTTCGGCACCCGCATCGTGCACGCCTGGGGCATGACCGAGACCTCCCCGCTCGGCACCGTCGCCCGGCCGCCGTTCGGCGTCGACGACGAGGAGAAGATCTTCGCCTACCGCGTGACGCAGGGCCGCTTCCCCGCCTCCGTGGACGCCCGCATCATGGACGACGAGGGCAAGGAGCTGCCGTGGGACGGCGAGGCCTTCGGCGAGCTGCAGGTCCGCGGGCCGTGGATCACCGGTGCCTACTACTCGCCGGACGGGCCGGCGGTCGATCCGGACAAGTTCGTCGACGGGTGGTTGCGCACCGGCGACGTCGCCTCGATCACGCCGGACGGCTTCATGACGATCGTCGACCGCACCAAGGACCTAATCAAGACCGGCGGCGAGTGGATCTCCTCGGTCGAGTTGGAGAACACCATCATGGCCAACCCGGCGGTCACCGAGGCCGCCGTCGTCGCCGTGCCGGACGATAAATGGGACGAGCGCCCGTTCGTGCTCGCCGTCGTCGGCAACGAGGCCGACGCCGATCCGGCGAAACTGCGCGCCCACCTCGCCGAGTCGGTGCCGCGCTGGCAGTTGCCCGAGCGCTGGGCGTTCGTCACCGAGGTGCCCAAGACGTCGGTCGGCAAGTTCGACAAGAAGCGCATCCGCGCCGAGTACGCCGATGGCGCGTACGACGTCGTCGAGATCCGCGACTGACCCGTGATGCGCGCACTCAAGCTCGTCGACACCAACCGGCTCGAGCTCCGGGAAGTGCCGGTGCCCGAGCCGGGGCCCGGCCAGGTGCGGGTCAAGATCGCCGGGGCCGGGCTGTGCCACTCGGACGTCACCATCATGGCGGCCGGCGCGGAGGGCTCGCCCTTCCACGGCATCACCATCGGCCACGAGGGTGCCGGCCACGTCGACGCGCTCGGCACCGGGGTGACCGCGGTGCGCGAGGGACAACCGGTCATCATCGACCTGCTGTGGTCCTGCGGCCACTGCCGGCAGTGCGTGCAGGGCCGGTCGAACGCCTGTCAGGTGAACGGGACGCGCTGGATGTTCCCCACCACGCCCGGGTTGGGGCCGGACGGCACGATGGCGGACTACCTCGTCGCCGACGTGCGCCACGTCGTACCGCTCGACGGTGGCCCGCTGCCGGCCCTGGACCCCCACGGGATCGCGCCGCTGGCCGATGCCGCGGTCACCCCGATGCACGCGATCAACACGGTGCGCGGCCGACTCGACGGCGGCGCCACCGTCGTCGTCATCGGATTGGGCGGACTCGGCCACATGGCGCTGCAGATCCTGCGCGCGGTCGGCGCCGCCCGGATCATTGCGGTGGACGCGAATCCGGCGAAGGTCGAGCAGGCCACCCGCCTCGGCGCCGACCTGGCCCTGCTCGCCGACGACCAGACCGCGGCCCGGATCTTGGACGAGACCGAGGGTTTCGGCGCCGACGTGGTGTTCGATTTCGCCGGCGTCGACGCCACCGTGGACCTCGCGACCAAGACGGTCGCGCCCGAGGGGCACCTGCGTCTGGCGGGCCTGGGCGGCGGTTCCTTCGCCTACACGCTCAACGGGGTCAACGCGGTCCCGTGGGGCGTGACCGTGCAGACCTCGTACGGCGGGACGCGCGCCGACCTGGACGAGGTCGTGGCCCTCGCCCGGCGCGGATTGATCCACGTCGAGACGACCGACTATCGACTGGACGACTACGCGAAGGCTTTCGCCGACCTGGAGGCCGGCACGCTGCCCGGCCGCGCGATCCTGGTGCCGTGACCGCGGCTCACACCGTGTCGCGGAACACCTTGCGCTATACCCCCCTAGGGTATAGTTTCGGGGTATGAGCACAGCAAAGTACACCGTCACCGGGATGACCTGCGGGCACTGCGAGACGTCCGTGCGCGAAGAGGTCGGCGAGATCGCCGGCGTGACCGGCGTCGACGTCAGCGCCAAGTCGGGCGAGCTGACCGTCACCGCCGACGGCCCCATCGACGATCAGGCCGTCCTGGCCGCCGTCACCGAGGCCGGCTACAGCGCCAGCCCGGCCTGAGCGGACCGGCCGTGAACGCCCCCGCGCGCCTGTCGCTGTTCGCCGTCGGGCTGATCGCCGTGTTCGGCGCTGCCCTGCTCGTCGGGCGCTACCTCGTGCCCGACCAGTCCGGGGTCTCCGCCACCGCATCGGCGCACGGCGGGCATGCCGGGCACGATGACCACGCCGGTCACGATGATCCCGCGGCCGGCGCGGCCGGCGCGGCCGCACTGGGCACCACCAGCACCGCCGACGGTTACCGCCTCACCGAGTTGAGTGGCCCCGCGCGGGCGGGCGAGGCCGGACCGGTCACCTTCACCGTCACCGGCGCCAACGGGGGCGCGCTGACACGGTTCACCGACTCCCACGAGAAGCAGCTGCACCTGATCATCGTGCGCTCCGACGGCGCCCACTTCGCCCACGTCCACCCGCAGCGGGATGCGGCCGGCAAGTGGAGCGTCGACTGGCGCGCACCCGCCGGCGGCACCTACTGCGTCTTCGCCGACTTCGTGCCCGGCGACCGCGACGGCGCCGCGCCGCTGGTCCTGTCCAGCACCCTGGAGGTCGCCGGGGACTTCGACCCGGTCACCCCGGTCCTGAATCGCACCGCCGTCGTCGACGGGTTCACCGTCACCCTCGACGGAAACCTGGACAACGGCGGGTCGTCGATGCTCACCGCACAGGTCCGCCGCGGCGGCGCCCAGGTGGCGCTGCAGCCGTACCTCGGCGCGATGGGCCACCTGGTGCTCCTGCGGGCGGGCGACCTCGCCTACACCCACGTCCACCCCATGGGTTCGACGGGCTCGGACGTGTCGTTCCACGCCGGCGCACCCTCGGCCGGTCGCTATCTCGCCTACCTCGACTTCCAGGTCGACGGCCAGGTGCACACCGCGACATTCGTCCTCGACGCCCAACACTGACCGGAGATCCATGACCACCGCATCCGACAGCGACACCACGACCGTCGACCTCGCGATCGGCGGCATGACCTGCGCGTCCTGCGCCAACCGCATCGAGCGCAAGCTCAACAAGCTCGACGGGGTCACCGCCGAGGTCAACTACGCGACCGAGACCGCCCACGTGGCCACACCGGCGGGCCTCGATCCCGCCGCCCTGATCGCCGAGATCGAGAAGACGGGCTACACGGCCCGCCTGCCCGAGCCGCCCAAGCGGCGCGCCGACGACGAGGACGTCGAGCCCGCCGCCGAGGGCGATGCCGAGCTCACCGCGCTGCGCAACCGACTGATCGGCGCCGTCGTGCTCTCGGTGCCGGTGATCGCGATGGCGATGGTCCCGGCCTGGCAGTTCACCTACTGGCAGTGGGCCAGCCTGACCCTCGCGGCCCCGGTCGTCATCTGGGCCGGATGGCCGTTCCACCGCGCCGCCTGGATCAACCTGCGCCACGGGGCCGCGACGATGGACACGCTGGTCTCCGTCGGCACGCTATCGGCCTTCCTGTGGTCGCTGTACGCCCTGTTCTTCGGCACCGCCGGGCAACCGGGGCTCAAGCACCCGTTCTCCTTCTCCGTCGAGCGCGGCGACGGCACGTCGCACATCTACCTGGAGGCGGCGGCCGGGGTCATCATGTTCGTCCTCGCCGGGCGCTACTTCGAGAAGCGCGCCAAGCGCGACGCCGGCGCGGCGCTGCGGGCCCTGCTCGACCTCGGCGCGAAGGACGTGGCGGTGCTGCGGGGCGGCACCGAAGAACGCATCCCCATCGAGGATCTGGCGGTCGGCGACGAGTTCGTCGTCCGACCGGGCGAGAAGGTCGCGACCGACGGGGTCGTCGTCAGCGGCACGTCCGCCGTCGACGAATCAATGCTCACCGGCGAGTCGGTCCCCGTCGAGGTGGGCCCGGATTCGACGGTGACCGGCGCGACGGTCAACGCGGGCGGCCGGCTGGTCGTCCGCGCCACCCGGGTCGGCGAGGATACGACGCTCGCCAGCATGGCGCGGCTGGTCACCCAGGCCCAGTCCGGGAAGGCACCCGTGGCCCGGCTCGCCGATCGGATCGCCGGGGTGTTCGTCCCCATCGTCATCGGCATCGCGGTCGCGACGCTCGGCGTGTGGCTCGGCGCCGGCGCCGGTCCGACGGCGGCGTTCACCGCGGCCGTCGCCGTCCTGATCATCGCCTGCCCGTGCGCCCTGGGCCTGGCGACGCCGATCGCCCTGCTGGTCGGCACCGGGCGCGGCGCGCAGCTGGGCATCTTGATCAAGGGGCCCGAGACCTTGGAGTCGACCCGGCAGATCGACACGATCGTGATGGACAAGACCGGGACCGTCACCACCGGCGACATGGCGCTGGCCGACGTCCTGCCCGCCCCCGGGTTCGACCGCGGCGAGCTGCTGCGCGCCGCCGGCGCTGTCGAGGACGCCAGCGAACACCCCATCGGCGCCGCCATCGCGCGGGGCGCCCGCGCGGAGGTCGGCGACCTGCCGACGCCCGAGGGCTTCGCCAACCTCGCCGGCAACGGCGTCCAGGGCGTCGTCGACGGCAAGGCCGTCGTCATCGGCCGCCCGGCACTGCTCGCCGATTGGTCCATCGCACTCCCCGACGACCTCGCCGCGGCGTTCACCGCGGCCCAGGAGGAGGGCCAGACGGTGGTGGCCGTCGGCATCGACGGGAAGCCGGCCGGCTTGCTGGGCGTCGCCGATTCCATCAAACCGACCAGCACGGAGGCGGTGCGGCAGATCAAGGACCTGGGCCTGTCGCCGATCCTGCTCACCGGCGACAACGCCGCGGTGGCGCGGACCGTCGGCGCAGCGGTCGGCATCGACGAGGTGATCGCCGAGGTGGTGCCCGCCGAGAAGGTGGCGACCATCGCCGACCTGCAGGCCAAGGGCAAGGTGGTCGCCATGGTCGGGGACGGCGTGAACGACGCCGCCGCGCTCGCCCAGGCCGACCTCGGGCTGGCGATGGGCGCGGGCACCGATGTGGCGATCGAGGCCTCCGACATCACCCTGGTCAACGACGACCTCCGGGGAGTGCCGAAGGCCATCAAGCTCTCGCGCGCGACGCTGCGGACGATCAAGGAGAACCTGTTCTGGGCCTTCGCCTACAACGTCGCCGCGATCCCGCTGGCCGCGCTCGGGCTGCTCAACCCGATGCTGGCCGGCGCGGCGATGGCGTTCTCCAGCGTGTTCGTCGTCGCCAACAGCCTGCGGTTGCGGCGCTTCAAGGGTTAGTCCGCGGCGAGCAGGTCGCGGACCAGCGGGATGACGCGGGTGCCGTACAGCTCGATGCTGTGCATCAGCGTGGCGTGCGGCATCGGCCCGGACGCGTACTTGAAGTCGAACCGGGTCAGGCCCAGGGTCCGCGCGGTGTCGGCGATTCTTCGCGCCACCGTCTCCGGCGAGCCGACGTACTGCGATCCGGTGCGCGCCTCGGCGATCAGCTTGTCCTTCGTCGCCGGCGGCCAACCGCGCTCCCGGCCGATGCGGTCGTTCATCCGGCGGTAGTGCGGCCAATACTCGTCGATGGCCTGCTCGTCGGTGTCGGCGAGATGTCCGGGCGAGTGGGCGCCGAGCGGCATCGCCGCCGTCTGCCCGGTTTCGGGCGCCAGCTGCACCTGCGCGCGGCGGTAGAGGTCGACGTATTGGCGGAATCGGCCCGGTGCGCCGCCGATGATCGCGAGCATCATCGGGATCTGGTGGGTCACCGACCGCACCACCGACTCCGGACTGCCGCCGACACCGATCCACGCGACCAGGCCGGACTCGGTCTTCGGATACACGTGCTGGGCGGTCAACGGCGGCCGGTGCGAACCGGACCAGGTGACCGGTTCCCCGGTGCGCAGCCGCGCGAACAGGTCGAGCTTCTCGTCGAACAGCATCTCGTAGTCGGCGAGGTCGTAGCCGAACAGCGGGAACGACTCGGTGAACGAACCGCGCCCCAGGATCACCTCGGCGCGACCGTCGGAGAGCGCGTCGAGCGTGGCGAAGCGTTCGTAGACGCGGATCGGATCGTCCGAGCTCAGGACCGTGACGGCGCTGCCGAGGCGGATGCGGCCGGTCTTGCCGGCGATCGTCGCGAGGACGACGTCGGGTGCGCTGATGGCGTAGTCGTCCCGGTGGTGCTCCCCCAGGCCGATGAAGTCGACGCCGAGTTCGTCGGCGAGGACCGCCTCCTCGACGACGTCGCGCAGGACCTGCGCGCCGGTCAGCGGTCGCCCGTCCTCCCCAACGCTCATGTCGCCGAAGGTGTCCAGGCCGAGCTCGATTTCCGGTCCGGCGACGATCGTGGGGTCGAACGAGGATTCCATGTCTGGCACAACCATGTAGTGCGTCGCCTGATTCCTAGGCCCCGATGACGATCGTCGGCACGACGAGGTCGTCGTCGCGGACGGTGAACACCCGGGTGCCGCGCTTGTTCCCGCTGCGGATGGGGCTGAGGGCGACGCCCGCCGCCGCCAGGCGCGCGTGGGTGGCGTCGAGGTCCCCACTCGCCCACGCGAGGCCCCACAGTCCGATCGGCGCGTCGCCCGGCCCGTCGACCAACACCTCCACGATCGTTCCGGCGCCACGCAGGAACAGTTGGTGCACGGTCCCCAGTTTGGGCAGGTCGAGCTTCTGCTCGAGTCGGAAGTCGAAGCCGAGCACCGCCGCGAACAGCGCCAGGGCGCGGTCCCGCGATCCGCTGGCCATGACGACATGGTCGAGTGCGACGAGGTCGCCGTCGACGGCGGGCACGTGGTCGAGTGCGGCGGCGTCGATCAGTCCGACGGGCAGGTCCGCGGCCACCGCCGTCGGGGCACCGCCGACCGTGGCGACCGGGTCGACCGCGCAGGACCGGCGGCGCAAGAGCTTCTGCGCCGCGGCAAAGCCATCAGCCCCGTGCCCGACGAGTTCGGCGGCGGGCACCAACAGGCGTGGCTGACTGTCCCCCGCGCACAGGACCAGCCGGGTGGTGCCGACCTGCCACTGATGGGCCGCGCCGTCGCCCGTCCCCGCGCCGAGTAGCCGGGCGTAGGCCGCGCAAGACCGCTCGGGAGCGCCGACCGGCAGCAGCACGACCGCGCTCGGCCCGGTCATTGCGGGCGGCCCAGTTTCTCGCCGAGGTCGCGCACCTCTTTGGGGAGGACGAAGATGCCCTCGGCCTCCGCGCACAGCCCGTCGGGCGTCTGCACGTGACCAACGGCAAAGGTCTTGACGCCCTCCACCCGGTCGACGCGGGCCTCGGCGCGCACCGGCCCGAGCCGGGTGCCCTTGCGGTAGCGGACGGTGAGTGTGCCGGTCATGCCGGGCACGCCCGCGTGGTCGGCGGCGGCGCCGAGCACCTGGTCGAGGAGGAGGGCAACGATTCCGCCGTGCACGAGGCCGGGCGGGCCCTCATAGGCCGGGCCGAGCTCGGCCTCGGCCCACGCCACCCCGTCGTCGTGGTGCACGACCAGCGGCGGCGCGATCGGGTTCCGGAGCCCGACGACGGCGTTGCCCCACGATCGGCGCGAGCCGTCGGCGTTCCACGCCACCCCGAACGGCGCGGCCATGCGCCGCGAGTTCAACAGCGCCGCGGCCTCGTCGACCAGGGCCCGCGCGCGCTCGATGTCCGCCGGGTCGGCATCGGTCATCACCGTCGCGTCGATCAACCCGCGCACCGCCTGGGTGACCGGGCCGAAGAGCTGCGCCTCCGCCTCGATCTCCTCGGGCGTCTTCGGGTCCGACCGGTGCCCCTCGAATACCGACATCTCTCGCCTTCCTCCGCGCCCGTTGCAACGGGCCGCATTTCTAGAACACGTTACAACTCTGCTGCGCGGCGTCGGCACTATCCCGTCGATCTCACCGGGTAGCGTTACGAGGCATGACATACGTGCAGGAATGGAAGGCGTTCGACGTCAAGGTCGCCGACCACATCGCCGAGGTGACCCTGATCGGCCCCGGCAAGGGCAACGCCATGGGACCGGACTTCTGGAGCGAGTTGGTGCCGCTGTTCGGCGCGTTGGACACCGACCCCGGCGTCCGGGCGGCCGTGCTGACCGGCGCCGGCAAACACTTCTCGTACGGCCTCGACCTGGCCGCGATGGCCGGTGATTTCGGGAAGGTCCTCTCCGACGGCGCCAAGGCCGGACCGCGCACCGAGTTCCACGACACCATCAAGCGGATGCAAGCCGGCATCAACGCCGTCGCCGACTGCCGCAAGCCGGTCATCGCCGCCGTGGCGGGCTGGTGCATCGGCGGCGGCGTCGACCTGATCTCGGCGGCGGACATCCGCTACGCCAGTGCCGACGCCCAGTTCTCGGTCCGCGAGGTGCGCGTGGCCATCGTCGCCGACATGGGCTCGCTAGCCCGACTCGGCGGCATCATCGGCGACGGGCACGTGCGCGAGCTCGCGCTGACCGGCAAGGACATCGACGCCGCACGAGCCGAGCAGATCGGCCTGGTCAACGACGTGTTCGCCGACCGGGACGCCCTGCTCACCGGGGCACGGGCGGCGGCGCGCGAGATCGCCGACCTGCCGCCCCTGGTCGTCCAGGGCACCAAGACCGTGCTGGACCACACCCGGCGCGCCCAGATCGAGGACTCGCTGCGCTACGTCGCCGCGTGGAACGCCGCGTTCCTGCCGAGCGAGGACCTCACCGAGGCCACCGGCGCCGTGTTCGAGAAGCGCCCGCCGAAGTTCCAGGGCAGGTAGTCGTGACGAGCCCCGGGCGTCCCCGCCTCGCCATCGACTGCGGCCAGACCGGCGCGCGTGTGCGGATCAGCGATCACACGGCCGGCGATCCGGTCGTCGTCGAGCTGCCGGGCGTCCGCACCGACCAGCCCGTGGTGCCGCAGGTCGCCGACATCGTGGCCAGCGCGCTGCAGGGGCGCACCCTCCCCGACGCCGAGCTCGCCGCCGGGGTCTCGGGTCTGACGCCGGGGGCCACCCGGCCCGACGAGCTGTTGACCGCCAGCGCCAAACTCGGCGTGACCCGCGTCGCCCTGGCGCACGACTCGGTCACCTCCTTCCTCGCGGCCAACCGGCTGGAGCCGGGTGCCGTGGTGGCGGCGGGCACCGGGGTCGTGACCCTCGGCTCGGGCACCGCGACGGCCAAGGTGGACGGCTGGGGCATGTTCGGCGATGACGGCAGCGGCTACTGGATCGGCCGCCAGGGCGTGGCGGCTGCACTGCGCGCCTTCGACGGCCGGGGCCCGACAACCTCCCTCACCGGCTTGGCCGAGAAGGAGTTCGGCGCGCTGCCGGAGATCTACATGGTCGTGCAGGCCGATCCGTTGCGCGTGCGTCGCACCGCCGGTTTCGCGAAGGTGGTCGCGGCGGCCGCCGACGCCGGCGACGAGGTCGCCCGCGGCATCCTCGACGGCGCCGCCGCCGAACTGGCCACCTCCATCGGCGCCGCGTTGCGGGGCGCCGGGTGGCGCAGCGGCGACAAGTGGCGGGTCAGCTGGATGGGCAAGGTCGTCACCACGAATCCGCGTCTGCGGGCCAAGTTTTGCGAACTGGTCACCGGGGCCCACCCCGGGGTCACGACGGCCGAGCCCTACGGTATCCCGCTCGACGGCGCCTCGCTACTGCTGGACCTGCCGGCCGACCACCCGATCGCGCCGCTGGTCGCCTACGCCGGCGCCTGACTATCCGCCGAGCTGCGCGCCCAGCGCGTCGGCCAGGGTCTTGGCGAATCCGGCCGGGTCCTTGAGGTCGCCGCCCTCGGCCAGCAGGGCCAGCCCGTAGAGCAGTTCTGCGGTCGGCACCAGGTCGGCGCGCGCCTTCTCGTCGGCGACCGCCGAGCGCAGGGCGCCCACCAGCGGGTGCGCGGGGTTCAACTCCAACGCCCGCTTGACGTGCGGCACCGGTTGGCCCGAGGCGCGGTAGAGCTTCTCCAACTGCGGCGACATCGAGAACTCGTCGCCCACCAGGCAGGCCGCGGAATCGGTGAGTCGCGACGACAGGCGCGCTTCGGTGATGTCCTCGCCCAGCACCTCGCCGAGCCAGGACAGCAGGTCGGCGTACTCCGCGGACTGCTTGGCCAGCTCCTCGGCCGCGGCGGCCTTGTCCTCGTCGGACCCGACGGCGTCGAGGTCGACGCTGCCCTTGGCGATGGAGACGAATCGGTGGCCGTCGAACTCGCCGACCGCGTCCACCCACACCTCGTCGACCGGGTCGGCCAGGGTGAGCACCTCGACGCCCTTTGCGGTGAAGGCCTCCAGGTGCGGCGAATTGCGGATCTGCTGCTGCGATTCGCCGGTCATGTAATAGATCGCCTCTTGGCCCGGCTTCATCCGGCCGAGGTAGTCGGCGAGCGTCGTCAGGCCGCCCGTGGCGTCGTCGGCATCGGCGTTGGTGGACGCGAACACGCTCGCCTTGAGGATGGCCTCGCGGTTGTCGGGATCATTGACGAGCCCCTCCTTGAACACGCGGCCGAAGGCGGTCCAGAAGGTGCGGTAGTCGTCGGGGCGGCCGGCGCGCAGGTCCCCGACCGTGGCGATGACCTTCTTCGTGAGGCGCCGGCGGATCGCGCGGATCTGCCGGTCCTGCTGGAGGATCTCCCGGGAGACGTTGAGCGACAGGTCAGCGGCATCGACGACGCCGCTGACGAACCGCAGGTACTCGGGCAGCAGGTCCGCGTCATCCATGATGAAGACGCGCTTGACGTAGAGGTGGATCCCGCCGCGACCCTGCGGCGCGAACATGTCCAGCGGCGGCTGGGTGGGCAGGAACAGCAGTGCCTCGTACTCGAAGGTGCCCTCGGCCTTGACCGAGATCACCTCCAGCGGGGCGTCCCAGGCATGGGCGACGTGACGATAGAACTCGGCGTACTCGTCGTCGGAGACCTCGTCGCGCGGTCGGGCCCACAGCGCCTTGCCGGAGTTGAGCGTCTCCCACTCGACCGCCTGGTCTTCGCCGGGGGTGCCGGGCAGTTGGATCGGCCAGCTGATGAAGTCCGAGTAGCGCTTCACCAGGGCGCGCAGCTGCGCCGGGTCCGCGTAGTCGTGCAGGTGGTCCTCGTCGTCGGCGGGCTTGAGGGTGAGCGTGACGCTGGTGCCCTGCGGCGCGTCGTCGACGGTTTCCAACGTGTAGGTGCCGTCGCCGGTCGACTCCCACCGCGTCCCCGTGGACTCCCCCGCCTTGCGGGTCACGAGCACGACCTTGTCGGCGACCATGAACGTCGAATAGAAGCCGATGCCGAATTGCCCGATGAGTGCCTCCGACGAGGCCGCGTCCTTGGCCTCGACGAGCTTGCGCCGCAGGTCGGCGGTCCCCGACTTCGCCAACGTTCCGATCAGGTCCACGACTTCCTCGCGCGACATCCCGATGCCGTTGTCGGCGACGACCAGCGTGCGCACGTCACCGTCGGAGCCGGGCGTCAGCGTGATCCGCAGGTTGTCGGTGTCGACGTCGAGGTCCTTGTCGCGCAACGACTCCAGGCGCAGCTTGTCGAGGGCGTCGGAGGAGTTGGACACCAACTCGCGCAGGAAGCTGTCTTTGTTCGAGTAGACCGAGTGCACCATCAGGTCGAGCAGTTGCCGCGTCTCGGCTTGGAACTCGCGGGTCTCGGGGGCATCGGATCGTGCGGTGGCCATGGGCGTGGGTTCTCCTCTCCGTCGCTGTGGTTTCGCGGCACATTGTAAGCCTGCCTATGCTGGGGCCATGTCCCCGTCGCCGCCGCGTGTGCTGTGCGTCCAAGCACATCCGGACGATGAGACGATCTGGACCGGCGGCACGATGGCCCGGCTCCGCGCCGACGGCGCCGTCGTCGACCTCGTGACGACGACCTGGGCGCCCGGCAAGCCCCGACACCTCGAGCTCGTCGACGCGCTGCGGGCCCTCGGGGTCGACCGTGAACCGGTCATGCTCGGCTACGCCGACGGCGGCGTCGCCGATTCCGCCGACCGCCCGGCCCTCGTCGCCGCCCCGTTCGACGAGGAGGTCGCCGAGCTCACCGCGCACATCCGGCACCTGCGACCGGAGGTCATCCTCACCACCGACGCGTTCGGCATCTACGGACACCCCGACCACATCCACACCCACCGGCTCGCGCTGGCGGCTGCCGAGGCGGCCGCCGAGCGCCACCTCTACCCCGCCGCGGGGCCCGCGTGGCAGGTGTCGTCGGTCTACCTGGTCACGGTGAGCGAGTCACGATCGGGCAGTGCCTGGCAGCGGGTGATGGCGGCCCGCGGCGCCGACGCTGATCCCGCATTCGCCTTCGGCAGCCCCGACGACCGTATCGACGAGGTGGTCGACGTCCGCGGCGTGCTCGACCTCAAGTGGCGCGCCCTGCAGCAGCATCGGACCGAGTTCGAGCGCAGCCGGACACTGCGTGCGATCCGGGCGCTCGACGAGCCGGTGCGGGAGGCCCTCCTCGGCTGGGAGTGCTACCTGCGCAGGGACTTGGTCGCCGGCGGCCGCGCACTCTTCGGCTGATCGGTCAGCCGCACCACGACGACCACCGCCGCGATGGTCACCACCGAGAGGATCCCGCCGCCGATCAGGGGTGCGCGCGGCCCGAACGTCTCGGCCAGCCAGCCCATCGTCGGCGCGCCGAGCGGCGTGCCGCCCATCATCACCATCGCGTAGAGCGCCATGACGCGCCCGCGTAGTTCGGCGGCGCTGGTGGTCTGCACGAACATGTTGCAGGCCGTCATCGTCAGCAGGCCCGTCAGACCGACGAGCGGCAGTGCGACGAGGTACGCGTGGTAGGTGGGCATGAACCCGAGCAGCGCGAGCAGCACCGAGAACACGACCGCGGCGCCGACGACGTAGTGCAGCGCCGGCGCGCGAAACCGGCGGGCGGCGAGCAGGGCGCCGGCCAGCGAGCCGACTCCCATCGCCGATCCCGCCCAGCCGTAGGACTGTGCGCCGAGGCCGAACTCCTTGCTGACCATCACGGCGTTGGTGAGCTGGAAGTTCAGGGCGAAGGTGCCGACGGCGAATCCCACGCCCAGCGCGATCATCAGATCCGGCCGGCTGGCCACGTAGCGGAACCCCTCGCGGAGTTGGCCCTTGGCCCGCGCGACGGGCTCGGTCCGATTGAGGCGGTCGGGACGCAGCAGCAGGAGTGCGGCCAGCATGGCCACATAGCTGATCGCGTTGGTCAGAATGGCCCACCCGCTGCCCCACTCCCCGATGATGAGGCCGGCGATGCCCGGACCGATGAGGCGGGCCGCGTTGAAGGAGGCGCTGTTCAGGCCGATCGCGTTCGTCAGGTTCCCCTGACCGGCCACCTCGGTGACGAAGGACTGGCGGGCTGGCACGTCGACCGCCGCCCCGATGCCGAACACGAAGGCGACGATGTAGACGTGCCAGGTCTGGGCGTGCCCGCTGATGGCCAGGAGCCCGAGCACCGCCGCGGAGACCGCCATCCAGGTCTGCGTGATCGCCAGGAGCAGGCGCTTGTCCATCCGATCGGCGAGCAGGCCGCCGACCGGGGACAGCACCAGCGCGGGCAGGAACTGCAGCGCGGTCGTGAGGCCGACCGCCATCGCCGAACCGTGGGACAACTCCAGCACCAGCCAGTCCTGGGCGACGCGCTGGATCCAGGTGCCGATGTTGGAGACCAGGGCGCCGGCGAAGTAGATCCGGTAGTTGCGGTTCGACAGCGAGGCGAACATCCTCGAGTCCCGCAATCCCATGGACTCCACGCTACTCGCGGGCCATTGGCTGTTCGGCGCCGTGCCACACTGAGAGCCATGGCCTCCCTGATGCTGCTCGACGGCGCAAGCCTGTGGTTCCGCTCGTTCTATGCGATCCCGGAGAAGGTGACGTCGCCGGACGGGCGCCCGGTGAACGCCGTCCGCGGGTTTCTCGACACGATCTCCTCGCTCGTCACCGCCCACCGACCGTCGCGTCTGGTCGTGTGCCTCGATCTGGACTGGCGACCGGCCTTCCGCACGGACCTGATCCCGTCGTACAAGGCTCACCGCGTCGCGCAGGCCGCTCCGGCCGGCGCCGGCGGCGACGTCGAGGAGGTGCCGGACACGCTGACCCCGCAGGTGGACATGATCATGGCGGCGCTGCGGGCGGCGGGGATCGCAACCGCCGGGGCTCCCGGGTGCGAGGCCGACGACGTGATCGGCACCCTGGCGTTCGCGGAGGCCGACGATCCGGTGCTCGTGGTCAGCGGCGACCGCGACCTCTTGCAGGTCGTCGCCGACGATCCGGTGCCGGTCCGCGTGCTGTACGTCGGCCAGGGGCTGGCCAAGGCCCAGTTGATGGGGCCGGTCGAGGTCGCCGAGAAGTACGGGCTGTCGCCGGCGCGGGCCGGCACCGACTACGCGGAGATGTCGATGCTGCGCGGCGATCCGTCGGACGGCCTGCCCGGGGTGCCGGGCATCGGCGAGAAGACCGCGGCGAAGCTGCTCGTCGAATTCGGCAGCCTCGACGCCCTCGAGAGCGCCGCCGCCGGTGGCGACCCCGCGGTGAAACCCCGGGCGGCCGCCGCGCTGCAGGAGTCGGCCGACTATCTGCAGGCGGCGCGGACCGTGGTGTTCGTCAAGACCGACGCCGACGTCGTCGAGGAGGGCGGCGACGCACTGCCCGCACGGCCGGCGGACCCGTCCGCTCTCACCGCGCTGGGCGCCGAACTCGGCGTCGAGTCATCGCTGCGCCGCCTGGGCGAAGCACTGAACTGGGCCTGAGCCCGGTCAGCTGGTCGGCGCGCCGACCTCGAAGCCGCCCTTGTTGTCGATGAAGGTGAGCGTGACGCGCTGACGTCGACCGTCGACGGTCACCGTGCAGCTGAAGGACTCGCCCTTCTTCACCTTCTGCGCCTCGGCGGGGCAACGGACGTTGGAGACGTTCTGCACCTGGTAGTCGTTCTTGAGGATCTGGGTGACGCCCTTCTCGGCGCCGGCCTGCGACAGCTTCTTGGGCGCCCAGCCCGGCACGAAAAAGGCGGTGATGGCCAGCAGTGCGGCGATGGCGAGGACGGTCAGGCCCGAGATCGTCAGGATCTTGCCGGTATTGCCGGACTTGGCGGGCGCACCGGGGAACGGCTGGCCGACCGGCGGGA
Source organism: Gordonia sp. (in: high G+C Gram-positive bacteria) (assembly GCF_047602025.1). Classification (GTDB taxonomy): domain Bacteria; phylum Actinomycetota; class Actinomycetes; order Mycobacteriales; family Mycobacteriaceae; genus Gordonia. The sequence goes on from NZ_JASGII010000001.1 coordinate 1,605,612, forward strand.
ACTGACCCGGCTGGCCCGGCTGCGGGTACTGGCCCGGCTGCAGCGGGGCGCCGTACGGCTGGCCGGGCTGCGGGGCCGCGGCACCCGGCGGCACCGGGTACTGCACGCCCGGCTGACCCGCGGGCGGAGCGACCGGCTGCTGCGGCGCCGCACCGGGCACCGTGTACTGGTACTGCTGCTGGGGGGCGGCCGGGCTTTCGACGACCTGCGTCACCTCGTCCGCCGACGGCGTCTGGACGACCTGGGTCACCTCTTCGCTCGGGTCGGTGGCGTTGTCACCCGACTGCGGCTCCTGCGGCTCGGTCATGGCATCTCCCTCTCGTCAGGCTCTGGCACGGCGCGCCGCGGACGTGCCGCGGCAGCAGATGGCACCCAACCTACCCCACATCAACCGATCTCGACCGCGACCACACCTCGTCGAATGGCGTTGATGGCGGCGACGGCGGTCCGGCCGACGCGATCCCCGGGGCCGGCGCATCCGGCGATCTGATCCAACAGGTCGATGACCTGGCGGTTCCACCGGACGAAATCCCCGGGCGACAGCAGTTGGCCGGCATCCCCGGCGGCCATCAGGGATTCGGTCAACGACCGACCCGAGGCCCACATCGCGACGGCCACGGAGAACCCGGTGTCCGGTTCGCGCGTCGGCGTCACCCGGTGCCGCGTCTCGACGCCGACGAGGTCGCGCCAGATCCTGGTGGTGTCGGCGAGGGCGCCGCGCAGCGCCGCCGAACCGGGCATGCGGTCCGCGGCGGCGGCCGAGTCCCGGCGCGAGGCGTAGACGAGGCTGGCCACGACGGCCGCCAGTTCGTCGAAGGACAGGTCCTCCCACACCCCCTCGCGCAGGCACTCGCTGACGAGGAGGTCGCTCTCGCTGTAGATCGAGCGCAACCGCAGGCCGACGTCTGTGACGGTCACCTCGCCATCGGCGGAGCGGGCGAGGTAGCCGAGTTCGACGAGGACCGCGACGACCCGGTCGAAGGTGGTGCTCAGCTCCGAGGTCCGCTCAGCGATCTCGGCCTCCAGTCCGCGCACCTCGCGGAGCAGCCGGTTGCGCTTCTGCGCCAGGCGGACCAGGTCGTCGACGTCGGTGGCGCTGTGTGCCGGGTGCTCGCGCAACCGCACCCGCAGCGCGGTCAGCTCCGGGTCGTCGGCGGCCGCGGCGCGCTTGCGCTGCTTGCCCTTGGGCAGACTTACGCCGGTGGCGCGCAGCGCGTTGGCGAGGTCGCGCCGGCCGCGCCCGGTCCGTCGGTCGATCTGTTTGGCCAGGCGCATGTTGCCCAGCACCGCGGGCGGGTTGAGGAAGTCGCGGACCCCGACGCGGCCGCACCAGCCGTCCTCGGCCAGCACCATGGGCTTCGGGTCGACGATGTCGCCCGCGACCTCGACGACGACCGCGACCCCGCGGTGACGGTTGCCGTACAGCCCGATGATCTGCCCGCGCTTGAGGGCGGCCAGGTCTTCGGCGACCTCGACCTGGACGTCCCCGCGACGGGCGAACTTGAGTTCCCGCTCGCGCCGCCGGATGTCTTCGCGCAGCTCCATGTAGCCGACGAACCCCGAGTAGTCGCCGTCGGCATCGGCGTTGTCGATGCCGCGCTCGGCCGCGGCGCGGGACAGTTCGCCATCGGTCTTGCGCAGTTCATGGCGCCGCGCGTCGAGTTTGCGCGCCCGCCCGACAACCGATCGGTCGGCCTGGAACTGGGCGAACGACCGCAACAGCAACTCGCGCGCACCGTCCTGGCCAAGGCGCTCGATCAGGTTGACCGCCATGTTGTATTCGGGTGCGAACGAGCTGCGCAGCGCGAAGGTCCGCGCGCCGGCCAGGCCGGCGACCTCGTTCACCTGCAGCTGGGGCGTCCACACCACGACCGCGTGCCCCTCGGTGTCGATGCCCCGTCGGCCGGCGCGCCCGGTCAGCTGGGTGAACTCGCCCGGGGTGAGGTCGACGTGCGCCTCGCCGTTGTACTTGACCAGTCGCTCGAGCACGACCGACCGGGCCGGCATGTTGATGCCCAGCGCCAGCGTCTCGGTGGCGAACACCATGCGGACCAACCCGGCGGCGAACAGTTCTTCGACCGCGTGGCGGAACGTCGGCAGCAGTCCCGCGTGGTGCGCGGCGAAGCCGCGGCTGATGCCGAGCCGCCATTGGTCCGCGCCCAACACGTCGGCGTCGACCGGGGAGAGTTCGGCCAGGTGCCGGTCGGCGATGACGAGCGCGGCCGCGCGCTGCTCGTCGTCGAGCAGGTTGATGCCCGACCGGATGCACTGCGCCAGCGCGCCGTCGCATCCGGCGCGGGAGAAGATGAAGTCGATGGCCGGCAGGAGGCCCTCGCGCTCGAGGCGGACGACCATGTCCGGGCGCGAGAGCGGCCGGCCGCCCCGACTGCGCTGGCGGCCGGAGCCGCCGCGGCCCCGCTGCCGACCGCCGCGACCGCGACCCCGTCGATCGTCGCGGTCGTCGGTGGTGTGCAGGTCGCGGTGCGCGATGTAGCGGGTCAGCTCCGGATTGACCTGGGACTTACCCGCGGCCAGCGAGTTGCGGTCGTACAGGTCGAAGATCCGGTTTCCGACGAGCATGTGCTGCCAGAGCGGCACCGGGCGAACCTCGTCGACGATGACCGTGGTGTCGCCGCGCACCGTCTGGATCCACGCTCCGAACTCCTCGGAGTTCGACACCGTCGCCGACAGGCTCACGACGCGGACCGACGGGTCCAGGTGCAGGATCACCTCTTCCCAGACGGCACCGCGGAACCGATCGGCGAGGAAGTGCACCTCGTCCATCACGACGTAGGCCAGGCCGTCCAGGGCCGGACTCTCCGCGTAGATCATGTTGCGCACGACCTCGGTCGTCATCACCACGACGGGCGCGTCCGCATTGATCGAGTTGTCCCCGGTGAGCAGGCCGACGTTGCCCGCGCCGTGGACCTCCACGAGGTCGTGGAACTTCTGGTTGCTCAGCGCTTTGATCGGCGTGGTGTAGAAGCACTTGGTTCCGCTGGCCAGCGCCTGGTGCACCGCGAACTCGCCGACGATGGTCTTGCCGGCGCCGGTGGGAGCGCACACGAGCACGCCGTGGCCGGCGGCCAGCGCCTCGCAGGCGCGCCGCTGGAAGTCGTCTAGCGAGAAGTCGAGCCGCGCGGTGAAATCGGAGAGGGCACCCGCGACGTCGGCACTGCTCGGGGGCGATCCGGTCGTCATCGGCTACAGGATGTCATCGAAGCCCTCGGGCTGGCGAACCGATTCCCGGTTCGTCGGCGCCGGGATGGGTCCCGGTTCGGCCAGCGGGGACGCCTGGTCCGCGGGCACCTCGTCGACGGAGGCCCGCTTGCGGTTGCGCCGCTTGTCGTGGATGCGGGCGAACTGGATCGACGCCTCCAGCAGGACCGTGAGCGCGAGCGCGAGGGCGGTCATCGTGAAGGGGTCTTGCCCCGGCGTCACGACGGCCGCGAACACGAACATCGCGAAGATGAGGCCGCGGCGCCACTGCTTGAGGCGCGCATAGGTCAGCACGCCGATCAGGTTGAGCGCGATCAGCAGCACCGGGAGTTCGAAACTGATGCCGAAGATGACCAGCAGGTTGATGATGAACGAGAAGTACTTGTCGCCGGCCAGCGCGGTCGTCTGCACGTCGCCGCCGACGCTGAGCAGGAACTTGAAGGCCTTGGCGACGACGAGGTAGGCCAGCGCGGCACCGGCGACGAACAGCACGCTCGCGGTGACGACGAAACCGACGGCATAGCGTCGCTCGCCCTGGTGCAGCGCCGGCGTGATGAACCGCCACAGCTGGTAGAACCACACCGGCGCGGCCAGTACGACACCCGCGGTCAGACCGACCTTGAGACGCAGCATGAACTGGTCGAACGGACCCGTCGCCAGCAGTCGGCACTGGCCGTCGGCGGTGATCGACGCGCGCAAGTCGTCGGGCAGTTGGCAGTACGGCCCGCGCAGCAGCTCGCCGAGCGACGGGAGCCGGCCCGGTCCGTAGGAGTACCAGAGGAAGCCGATGATCGTGGTGAGGCCGATCGCGATCAGCGCGATGATCAGGCGGGTGCGCAGCTCGCGCAGGTGGTCCACCAGCGGCATGGTGCCGTCGGGGTTGACCTTGCTGCGGCGGCGGCGCGGGTCGAGGGTGATGCGCACGTGGAGGCGGCGCGGCTAGGCCGACTTCTTCTCCGACGAGGAGTCGGCGGCCTTGGTGTCGGCCTGCTCGCCCGGCGGCAGCTCGCGCTGGCCGTCGTCCTTGCCGTCCTTGCCCATCTCGCCGATCTCACTCTTCAGGATGCGCAGCGACTGGCCGAGGCTGCGGGCCGCCGCGGGCAGCTTCCCGGCGCCGAACAGCACCACGACGATGATGGCGACAACCGCCCAGTGCCACGGGCTCAAAGCTCCCATGAGAAACAACTCCTGCTCGTTCGGAAGGACTCACCGGAAAGTCTACGCGACCACCTCCGCGGATCCGCGGCGGCGGCGCCCTACGATTCGGCTATGCACACCCGACGAGACATGGTGCGCCTCGGCGCGGCCGCACTGCTCGGCGGCCTCCTCGGCCCCGTCCTGGTCGGCGAGGCCCCGGCCGAGGCCCGCCGCACCGGCTACCCGCAGCCCCGCCGGTGGGGCACGGCGATGCCCGGCATCGTGACCGCGTTCCCGGCGCGCGGCCGCCAGATCGCGCTCACCTTCGACGCCTGCGCCGGCGGCTACGACCGCGCCCTGATCGCCGTGCTGCGCCGCCACCGGATTCCCGCGGTGCTGTTCCTCAACGCGCACTGGATCGACGCACATCCGCGCGAGACGCGGGCGCTCGCCCGCGACCCGTTGTTCACCATCGGCAACCACGGCACCAGGCACGTGCCACTGTCGGTCACCGGCCGCAGCGCGTACGGCATCGCCGGCACCGCCTCCCCCGCCGGGGCCGCCACCGAGGTCAGCCGCAACCACACCAAGATCGCACGGCTCACCGGGCGGGCGCCGCGCTGGTTCCGCACCGGCACCGCGCACTATGACGACGTCGCCGTGCGCATCGTGGCCGAACACGGCGAGACGCCGGTCGGGTTCACCGTCAACGCCGATGCCGGCGGCACCGAGTCCGTCGCCGGCGTCGAGGCGAAGTTGCGGGCCGCGCGCCCCGGGTCGATCGTCCTGGCACACATGAACCGGCCCGGCTCCGGCACGGCGGCCGCCCTGGCGGTCATCCTCCCGCGGATGCGAGCGGCCGGCTGGGAGTTCGTCTCGCTGGACCGGGTGGTCGGCGACCGCGGCCCGATTCCGGAGCTCGGCAGCAGCGACGGATAGCGGCGGCTACGCGTACCGGCTACGCGTACCGGCGCCGCGCCGCGGCGGCCAGCTCGCGGACCTGATCGGCGATGTCAGGCTGATCGACGACCCGGATGGCGCCGCCGAAGCCGGACAGGAAGCGCACCAGCCACTCCGGCGACCCGTAGTGCACCCGGGCCCGCACCGGGTCCGATCCGTCCGCCGGCGGATCGTCGACCAGGTCGACGAGGTAGTTCTCGACGACCCAGAGCGCCGACCGGTCGATCGCCAACTCGGCGGTGAGCAGGTTCTGCGCGGCCCACCCGGCGGGGGCGCTGGCCGCCACCGCCCGCTCCGGCGGGGCGGCGGGCTCGTCGAGCTGCTCGGCCGCCTCGATCCGGTCGAACCGGAACAGCCGGGTGCCCTCGGACAGGCGGCACCACGCCTGCAGATAGGCCTTGCCGTCGATCAGTTGGACCGCGATCGGGTCCACGACGCGCTCGCCGACCGCGTCCCGCGCCGGCGTGTAGTACCGCAGGCGCAGCGCCCGGTGGTCGCGCACCGCGTCCCGCACCGTGTCGTAGACGGCCTCGCGCCCGTTGCTGGGCGCCGCTGCCCCGGTCTCGTCTCCGGCGGCGGCGCGTTCGGCGGCGGCCCGCTCGAGTTCCTTGCCCCGGGCCCGCAGCCCCTTCTTCTTCGCCCGGACCGGCGCGGCCATGGCCGCCTCGATCTTGGCGATGGCGCGACGGGTCGCATCGGCGTCGACGCCGGGGATGTCGGCCAGCGTCGCCAGCGCGGTCTGCAGGAGCGCCGCCTCGGCACCGGTCAGGCGCAGCGGCCGGTCCATGCCGGCGGTGAAGGCGACGCGGACGTAGCCCGAGTCGTACTGGACGTCGATGAGGTCTTCGAAGCCGTTCTGGCGGTAGCCGCACACGAACAGCTGCTCGATGTCCTTCGTCAGCTGCGACTCGGAGATCCCGAGCTCGGCGGCCGCCTCGCTGACGGCGATGCCCTGACGCGCCGCCAGGTACGGCACCATCGCCAGGAGCCTGGAGAACCGGGAGACCGACGCGCCCGCCATCTACGACACCGCCAATCCGTCGAGGGCGGCGATGACCGCCTCGCGCAGCGGTGCCGGCTCGAGGACCACCGCGTCCGGTCCCGCGCCCAGCACGGCGCGCACCAGCGCGGGGGTCGAGTCGTATTCGATGATCAGCTCGTCACCGGCCTCGCCGGCGAAGTCCTTCGCCGACGACGACATCGCGAGGCGCCGCAGCCCCGCGGCGCGCCCATCCGCGACCCAGATCGTCGCCCGGCCGATCTCCTCGCGGAACGCCGAGTCGACCGACTCGGCGACCAGGTCACGCAGGGAGCCGGGCTCGGCGTCGACGGTGAAGGCCTCGGTCTCGCCGATCGGCGCCACCGCGGTGATCCGGGAGAGGCGGAACGTGCGCCGCTCGTCGCGGTCGCGATCGTGGCCGACGACGTACCAGCGGCCGCGGTGGGTCACCACGCCCCACGGTTCCAGCAGGCGCCGGGCCGGCCGACCGCCCGGGCGCCGGTAGGTCATCTCGACGGCCTGGCGCCGCTGACTCGCCTCCAACAGGTCGCGGAGCACCTGCTCGTCGCCCATGCCGCGCCCGCCGGCGGCCGGACTGACCTCCCACTCCTGATCGGCGGAGACGTCGATGCCGGCGGCGCGCAGCTTCAGCGTCGCGCTCTGGGCGATGGCCGCGACCTCGGCGCTATCCCACAGGGCGGTGGCCAGCGCGACGGCGGCCGCCTCGTCGGACTCCAGGTGGATGTCGGGGAGTTCATAGCGCTCGCGATCGATGCGATAGCCGTCCTCGGCCTCGCCGTACCCGGAGGCCGGACCGGTGATCAGCGGGATGCCCAGGTCGCGCAGATCGGCCTTGTCGCGCTCGAACATGCGGAAGAAGGCTTCGTCGCTGCTGTCGTTCTCGTAGTAGCCGCCCACGTTCTTGCGGATGTAGTCGGCGGACAGGTACTGCCGCGTCGACAACAGGCAGATGACGAGGTTGAGTTGGCGCTCAACCTTTTCGCGTTTGGGCACGGACTACAGGGTACGGCTCACATCGAGGCGATCAGACGATCGACGCGCTCGTCGACCGACCGGAACGGGTCCTTGCACAGCACGGTCCGCTGGGCCTGGTCGTTCAGCTTCAAATGCACCCAGTCGACGGTGAAATCGCGGCCGGCTGCCTGCGCGGCACTGATGAACTCGCCGCGCAGCTTGGCCCGCGTCGTCTGCGGCGGCGTGTGCACGGCCTCGTCGATCGCGTCGTCGGTCGTCACCCGCGAGATCAGGCCCTTGCGCGTCAGCACGTCGGCGACGCCGCGGCCGGGCAGGATGTCGTGGTACGCGAGGTCGAGTTGGGCGATCTTCGGGTCACCGAGCTCGATGTCGTAGCGGTCCAGGTAGCGGTTGAACAGTTTGCGCTTGATGACCCAGTCGACCTCGGTGTCGACCGACGAGAAGTCGTCCGACTCGACGGCGTCGAGCATCCGGCCCCACAGGTCGACGACCTTGTCCATCAGCGGATCCGGGTGGCGGTTGGCCAGGTGGGCGACGGCCCGCGCGTAGTACTCGCGCTGGATGTCCAGCGCGCTGGCCTCGCGACCGCCGGCGAGGCGGACGGTGCGCCGGCCGCTCGGGTCGTGGCTGATCTCGCGGATCGCCCGGATCGGGTTGTCGAGGGCGAAGTCGCGGAAGCTGACGCCGGCCTCGATCATCTCCAGCACCAGCAGCGCCGAGCCGACCTTCAGCATGGTGGTGGGCTCGGCCATGTTGGAGTCGCCGACGATGACGTGCAGGCGGCGGTACTTCTCGGCGTCGGCGTGCGGTTCGTCGCGGGTGTTGATGATCGGCCGCGAGCGGGTCGTCGCGCTGGAGACGCCCTCCCAGATGTGCTCGGCGCGTTGGGACAGGCAGAACTGCGCCGAACTCGGCGTGGCCAGCACCTTGCCGGCGCCGCAGATGAGCTGGCGGGTCACCAGGAACGGCAGCAGCACGTCCGAGATGCGGGAGAACTCGCCGGACCGGACCACCAGGAAGTTCTCGTGGCAGCCGTAGGAGTTGCCGGCCGAGTCGGTGTTGTTCTTGAACAGGTAGATGTCCCCGCCGATGCCCTCGTCGGCGAGCCGGTTCTGCGCGTCCACCAGCAGGTCGACGAGGATCCGCTCACCGGCGCGGTCGTGGTTGATCAGGGTCAGCAGGTCGTCGCACTCGGCCGTCGCGTACTCCGGGTGCGAGCCGACGTCGAGGTAGAGCCGGGACCCGTTGTCCAGGAAGACGTTGGACGAGCGACCCCACGACACAACACGGCGGAACAGGTAGCGGGCGACCTCGTCGGGGCTGAGTCGACGATGCCCCTTGAAGGTGCAGGTGACCCCGAACTCCGTCTCGATGCCCATGATCCGGCGCTGCACGATCAGCCCTTCTTCTTGGCGCCGCCGAGGAGACCGGCGACTTCGTCGTGACTCAACCGGCGGAAGGCACGGCGCGGCCGGGTGCGGTCGAGGACGGCGACCTCGAGGTCGGCGGCGGCCAGTTCGCGCGGTCCGGTCGCGGCCGCCTCGCCGTTGCCGTCGCCGCCCGTGACCGGCGTGGCCAGCGCGGCCACCGCGGTCTGCACGGCCTTGGCCAGCGTCAGATCGGGCTGGAAGGACTCGCCGAGCGCGGCCGAGATGGCGTCGGTGTGCCCGCCCATCACCAGGAAGCGGGTCTCGTCGACGACCGAGCCGTCGTAGCCGATCCGATAGAGCTGCGACGGGGTGTCCTTGCCCGGCTTGGCGACCTCGGCGACGCACAGCTCGACCTCGTAGGGCTTGGGCTGCTCGGTGAACACCGTGCCCAGCGTCGTCGCGTAGGCGTTGGCCAGCGACAGTCCGCTGACGTCGGCGCGGTCATAGCTGTAGCCGCGCAGGTCGGCGAGCTGGATGCCCGCACGGCGCAGGCTCTCGAACTCGTTGTACTTGCCGACGGCGGCGAAGCCGATGCGGTCGTAGATCTCGGAGACCTTGCGCAGCGTGTTCGACGGGTTCTCGGCGACGAACAGGACGCCGTCGGCGTAGGTCAGCGCGACGACGCTGCGGCCGCGCGCGATGCCCTTGCGCGCCAGTTCGGACCGGTCGCGCATGATCTGCTCGGCGCTGGCGTAATACGGGAAGGTCATCGCTACTCCCCCGATCCGTCGCGCGTGTACTGCTGCTCACGGCTGCTGATGATCTCGCGCGCCGCCGCCGCGATCTTCTCGTCGGACACCTCGTCGGCGCCGTCGGGCCCGACGGTCACGGCCGTCGGGAAGATCTTGCGGACGGTGTCCGGGCCGGCGGTCGCCGAGTCGTCGTCGGCCGCGTCGTAGAGCGCCTCGATCGCGATGGCGAGGGCCTCGTCGGCGGTCAGGTCGCCGCGGTAGAGCTTCTTAAGCGAGGACTTGGCGAACACCGAGCCCGAACCGATGGCCTGGTAGCCGCCGAATTCCTCGTGGCGGTCGCCGGCGACGTCGAAGGAGAAGATCCGGCCGCGCGCGGTCGGCTCGGCGTCGTAGTCGAATCCGACGAGCAGCGGGATCGCCGCCAGGCCCTGCAACGCCGCGCCGAGGTTCCCGCGGACCATCGCCGCCATTCGCGACACCTTGCCGTCGAGGGTCAGCGGCACGCCCTCGATCTTCTCGTAGTGCTCGAGTTCGACGGTGAACAGCTTCACCATCTCCACCGCGATCCCCGCGGTGCCGGCGATGCCGGCGGCCGAATAGTCGTCGGTGATGAAGACCTTCTGGATGTCGCGGGTGGCGATCAGGTTGCCCGCGGTGGCGCGCCGGTCACCGGCGATGACGACGCCGCCCGGGTACGACACCGCGACGATCGTGGTGCCGTGCGGCACCGAGTCGGCGGAACCGGGGGCCACCCCGTGCCGCTCGACCCGGCGGCCCGGCAGCAGTTCGGGAGCGTTGGTGGCTAGGTACTCGGTGAACGAGGAGATGTCCGGGCCCTGCGACCGGTTCACTGGCCGCCCTTCTGCACATAGGCGCGCACGAAGTCCTCGGCGTTCTCCTCCAGCACGTCGTCGATCTCGTCCAGCAGATCGTCGGTGTCCTCGGCGAGCTTCTCGCGGCGCTCCTGACCGGCCGAGCCGTCGGGACCGAGGTCGCCGTCGTCGCCCCCGCCACCGGATCGCTTCTGTTCCTGCGCCATGCCGTCTCCCATTCACGCGAATTGGTTCCCACCCTATCGGAAACCTGCCCGTCGGCTCTCGGCTACTTGGCGGTGAGCTCGTCGACGAGTTGTGCGGCCGACTCCACCGAGTCGAGCAGTTCGCCCACGTGGGAACGGCTGCCGCGCAACGGTTCCAGCGTCGGGATCCGGATGAGCGAATCCCCGCCCAGGTCGAAGATGACCGAGTCCCAGCTGGCCGCGGCGATGTCGGCGCCGAACCTGCGCAGACACTCGCCGCGGAAGTAGGCGCGCGTGTCCGGCGGCGGCGTCGTGATCGCCTCGAGCACCTGTGCCTCGTCGACCAGCCGCTTCATCGATCCGCGCGCCACCAGGCGGTTGTAGAGCCCCTTGTCGAGGCGGACGTCGCTGTACTGCAAGTCGATCAGCGCCAGGCGCGGGGCCGACCAGCCGAGCCCCTCGCGCTGGCGGAAGCCGTCGAGCAGCCGCAGCTTCGCCGGCCAGTCGAGGATGTCGGCGCACTCGGCGGGGTCGCGCTCCAGCTTGTCGAGCACGTCGGCCCAGGTGGCCAGCACGTGCGCGGCCCGGTCGTCGTCGGAGTGGTGCAGATCGTGGAACTGCTGGCAGCGGGCGAGATATTCGCGCTGCAGCGCGAGTCCGGTGAGCTCGCGCCCGTCGGCGAGGGCGACCGCCGCGGCGAGCGTCGGATCGTGGCTGATCGCGTGCACCGCCTCGACCGGGCGGGCCAACTCCAGGTCGGACAGGTCGACGCCGGCCTCGATCAGGTCGAGGACCAGGGCGGTGGTGCCGACCTTCAAGTAGGTCGACGTCTCCGCGAGGTTGGCGTCGCCGATGATGACGTGCAGGCGGCGGTAGCGCTCGGGGTCGGCGTGCGGTTCGTCGCGGGTGTTGATGATGCCGCGCTTGAGCGTCGTCTCCAGGCCGACCTCGACCTCGATGTAGTCGGCGCGCTGGGACAGCTGGAAGCCGACCTCGTCGCCGGACTGGCCGATGCCGACGCGGCCCGAGCCGCAGATCACCTGGCGGGAGGCGAAGAACGGGGTCAGCCCGGTCACGACGTCGGCGAACGGGGTGTCGCGCTCCATCAGGTAGTTCTCGTGGGTGCCGTAGGAGGCGCCCTTCCCGTCGATGTTGTTCTTGTAGAGCTGCAGCCGGGGGGCGCCGGGGACGCTCGCGACGTGGCGCGCGGCTGCCTCCATGACGCGCTCACCGGCCTTGTCCCAGATCACCGCGTCCATCGGGTCGATCACCTCGGGCGCGGAGTACTCCGGGTGGGCGTGGTCGACGTAGAGCCGGGCGCCGTTGGTGAGGATCATGTTGGCGGCGCCGATCTCGTCGGCGTCGATGATCGGCGCCGGCCCGCCGCCGCGGCCCAGGTCGTAGCCGCGGGCGTCGCGCATCGGCGACTCGACCTCGTAGTCCCAGCGGGTGCGCTTGGCGCGCGGCACCCCGGCGGCGGCCGCATACGCGAGCACCGCCTGGGTGGACGTCATGATCGGGTTCGCCGTCGGATCATCCGGTGCGGAAATCCCGTACTCGACCTCGATCCCGATGATTCGCTGCATGTCGACCAGCGTAGTGACCCGCCGGCTACAGGTATTGGCCGGTCGACGTCTCGGTGTCGATGGCCCGGCTGGCACCGCTGCTCTTGCCGGTGACCAGCGTGCGGATGTAGACGATCCGCTCGCCCTTCTTGCCGGAGATGCGCGCCCAGTCGTCCGGGTTCGTGGTGTTGGGCAGGTCTTCGTTCTCGGCGAACTCGTCGAGGATCGAGTCGAGGAGGTGCCCGATCCGCAGACCCGGCTGCCCGGTGTCCAACTGCGCCTTGATGGCGTACTTCTTGGCACGGTCCACGACGTTCTGGATCATCGCACCGGAGTTGAAGTCCTTGAAGTACATGACCTCTTTGTCGCCGTTGGCGTAGGTCACCTCGAGGAAGCGGTTGTCGTCGCTCTCGGCGTACATCCGGTCGACGACGCGCTCGATCATGGCGCGGACACAGGCCGCCCGGTCGCCGCCGAACTCGGCGACGTCGTCGGGGTGGATCGGCAGGTCCTCGGTGAGGTACTTGCTGAAGATGTCGATGGCCGACTCGGCGTCGGGGCGCTCGATCTTGATCTTCACGTCCAGGCGCCCGGGGCGCAGGATGGCCGGGTCGATCATGTCCTCGCGGTTGGAGGCGCCAATGACGATGACGTTCTCCAGCCCCTCGACGCCGTCGATCTCGCTGAGCAGCTGCGGCACGACCGTGGTCTCGACGTCGGAGGAAACGCCCGAGCCGCGGGTGCGGAAGATCGAGTCCATCTCGTCGAAGAACACGATCACCGGCGTGCCGTCGGAGGCCTTCTCCCGTGCGCGCTGGAAGATCAGGCGGATGTGCCGCTCGGTCTCGCCGACGAACTTGTTGAGCAGTTCGGGACCCTTGATGTTGAGGAAGTACGACTTCGCCTCGTGGGCGTTGTCGCCGCGCGCCTCCGCCATCTTGCGGGCCAGCGAGTTGGCGACCGCCTTGGCGATGAGCGTCTTGCCGCAGCCGGGCGGCCCGTAGAGCAGCACGCCCTTGGGCGGGCGCAGCGAGTACTCGCGGAACAGTTCCTTGTGCAGGAACGGGAGCTCGACGGCGTCGCGGATCTGCTCGATCTGCCGGCCCAGGCCGCCGATGTCGGAGTAGTCGACGTCGGGCACCTCCTCCAGGACCAGGTCCTCGACCTCGGCCTTGGGGATGCGTTCGAAGGCGACGCCCGCCTTGTTGTCGATCAGCAGCGAATCACCCGGGCGCAGCTTGCGCCGATTCTCGGTCGAATCGTCATCGACGGCGCGCAACGGCTCGGCGAGGACGATGACGCGCTCCTCGTCGGCATGACCGACGACCAGGGCGCGCGTGCCGTCGGCGAGGACCTCGCGCAGCGTGGCGATCTCGCCGGCGACGTCGAACTCACCGGCCTCGACGACCGTCAGCGCCTCGTTGAGGCGCAGCGTCTGGCCGACGCGCATCTCGGTGACGTCGAGGTTGGGCGACACGGTCAGGCGCATCTTGCGGCCGGAGGTGAACACGTCGACGGTCGCATCGTCTTCATAGACCGACTGCAGGATGCCGTAGCCGCTCGGCGGCTGGCCCAGGCGGTCGACCTCTTCCCGCAGGGCGACGAGCTGCTGACGTGCCTCTTTGAGGGTGTCGAGGAGTTTTGCGTTGCGCTCGGAGAGGTTGTCGACGCGCTCCTGCAACTGCTCGGCCGTCCCCGTGGGGCGCGACCCGCCCGTCCCGGTCTGATCCTCGGTCACGACTGCTCCTTCTGCTGCGCACCTTCCACGCTACCGGAATCGGGCTTGTTCGCCCGTCCGGTGGGGCGCCGGTGTGGCCGCAGGGTGGTCTGCCCGTCGGCCAGGCGGCGCGCGGTGACCAGGAAGGCGGTGTGGCCCTGCATCCGGTGTTCGGGCCGCACGGCCAATCCGACGGCGCTCCATTCGCGCAGCAACGACTCCCACGCCCGCGGTTCGGTCCAGCACTCCTGATCGCGCAGCGCCTCGACGATCCGGGACAGCTGCGTGACGGTCGCGACGTAGACGACGAGCACCCCGCCCGGCCGCAGCGTCTGTTTCACCGTGTCGAGGGGCTCCCACGGCGCCACCATGTCCAGGATCATGCGGTCGGCCTGGTCGGCCGGGTCGTGGTCGGCGAGGTCGCCGACGCGCAGTTCCCAGTTGTCGGGCGCGCCGCCGAAGAAGGTCTCGACGTTCTTGCGGGCGTAGTCCGCGTGGTCGTCACGGATTTCGTAGGAGAGGACCGAGCCGTCGCCGACCGCCCGCAGCAACGAACAGCTCAGCGCCCCCGATCCCGCGCCGGCCTCGATGACCCGGCAGCCCGGGTGGATGTCGCCCTCGGCGATGATCTGCGCCGAGTCCTTCGGGTAGATCACCTGCGCGCCGCGCGGCATCGACAGCACGAAGTCGGTGAGCAGCGGCCGCAGGGCCAGGTATTCGGTGCCGGACGTGGCGGCGACGACGCAGCCCTCCGGAGAGCCGATGAGGTCGTCGTGGGCGATGGCGCCGCGGTGCGTGTGGAACTGTTTGCCCGCTTCGAGGACGACGGTGAACTTGCGCGACTTCGCGTCGGTGAGCTGGACGCGGTCGCCCTCGGCGAAGGGGCCGGTGGTCGCCATCGTGGTGTGGTTCCTCTTTCGTAACAGCGCCCGGCACGGGTGCCGATCGGGTGTCGTCAACTCTGTCATAACGTGGGGGTATGACGTCCAGCCAGGTAACCGATCCGCCGCGCGAGTCGGAGTTCACCGCCTACTTCGAGCCGATCGCGCCGCCCGCGGGCGACGATCCGGAGTACGCGTACTTCCAGCCGACGGTCGCCGTGGTGAGCGTGTGGTCGCCGCAGATCCAGCACGGCGGACCGCCGACGGGGCTGTTGGTGCGGGCGATGGAGAAGGCGGTCGACCCCGGCGACGGGCAGCAATTCTCCCGCGTGACGATGGAGATCCTCGGCGCCATCGGCCTCGGGGTGAACCGCGTGCGCACCTGGATCCCCCGGCCCGGCCGGCAGATCTCCCAGGTGTGCGCCGAACTCGAGGTCCGCGGCGCCGACGGGACCTACCGCAGCGTCGCCCGCACGACGGCCTGGCGACTACGGTCCAGCGACTCGTCGGCGATCCAGGATCTCCCGCGGCCGCCGTTGCCGGAGCTGCCCGACGACCTGCCGCAGAACACCGGCTTCCCCGAATCCGTCGAGATCCCGGAGGCCTGGCGGCACATGGGCTTCATCGGAACCGTCACGGTGGCGGCCCAGCCCGGCCGGCTCGGCGACTCGACCGCCGTCTGGCTGCGCCCCCGCTTGCCGCTGGTGGCCGGCGAGGAAACGAGCGATCTCGCCCGGGCGTTCACCGTCATCGACGTGGCCAACGGTTTGGGCGCCGGTGACCTCGATCCGACGCGGTGGTCGTGGATGAACACCGACACGACCGTGCACCTGGTGCGGCAACCGACCGGCGGCTGGGTGGGCATCGACGCGAAGATGGCGGCCGGCGCCGACGGGTACGCCGCATCGTTCGCCGATCTGTACGACACGTCCGGCTTCGTGGGCCGGTCCGCGCAGACCTCGCTGCTCGCGGCCGTCGACGCCGGGTAGCCGGGCGTTAGAACCGGCAGGACCGGATGTCGGTGGCGAGAATCGCCTTCGCGCCGAGTTCGGCGAGCTCGTCCATCAGGTTCTGGTGGCCCTTGCGCGGCACCATGGCGCGCACCGCGACCCAGTCCGGATCGGCCATCGGCGCCACCGTCGGCGACTCCAGGCCGGGGGTCAGCTTCGAGGCCGCATCGAGCAGGGCCCGCGGGCAGTCGTAGTCCATCATCACGTACTTCTGGCCGAACACGACGCCCTGCACACGGGCGACGAACTGCCGCGCGGCCTTGTCGAGTTCGGCGCCGGACCGTGACACCAGTACGCCCTCGGAGTCGCAGAGCGACTCGCCGAAGGCCACCAGCCCGTGCTGTCGCAGCGTGCGGCCGGAGCCGACGACGTCGGCGATCGCGTCGGCCACCCCCAGTTGGATGGAGATCTCGACGGCACCGTCGAGGCGGATGAGTTCGGCCTCGATGCCCCGCTGCTCGAGGTCGGCCCGCACCAGGTTCGCGTACGACGTGGCGATGCGCTTGCCCGCGAGGTCGGCGACCGTCCACTCCCGTCCCGCCGGGGCGGCGTAGCGGAAGGTCGACGCGCCGAAGCCCATGGCCAGTTGCTCGTCGACGCGGGCGCCCGAGTCCGCGGCGAGGTCGCGGCCGGTGATGCCCAGGTCGAGGGTGCCCTGGCCGACGTAGATCGCGATGTCCTTGGGGCGCAGGAAGAAGAACTCGACGTCGTTGGCGGTGTCGAGGACCGTCAGATCCTTCGCGTCCGACCGCTTTCGGTAGCCGGCCTCGGCCAGCACGGCACCGGCCGCCTCGGAGAGGGCGCCCTTGTTGGGGACTGCCACGCGCAGCATCGTTGTCGGGTCCTATCGGATTCGGGTCGGGGTGGGGGCCGTGGTCACAGGTGGCGGTACACGTCGTCGAGCGACAGCCCGCGTTTGATCATCATCACCTGCAGCCAATAGAGCAACTGAGAAATCTCCTCGCCCAGCGACTCGTCGGACTCGTGCTCGGCGGCCAGCCAGACCTCGCCGGCCTCCTCGATGATCTTCTTGCCGAGGGTGTGGATGCCCGAGTCCAGTGCGGCGACGGTGCCGCTGCCCGCCGGACGGGTGGCGGCTTTGTCGCTCAGCTCGGCGAACAGTTCCTCGAAGGTCTTCACGGTTGTCCATCTTCCCATGTGCCGGGCCGGGCGGGCGGATCAGGGCAGGCGCGCCCACAGGGTCAGCACGCGGGTGGTCTGGCGGGGCGAGTAGTTGTCGTCCGACACCAGGTGGATGACGTGCCCGACGCCCCGGCGGGAGACGGTCATGCCCTCGTAGTTGTCGAGCAGCGGATTGCGCTGCACCTCGCGGCTGGGCGCGCCCAGCGTCGGGCAGGCGGCCAGGTCGGCGACGGGGGTGCGCAGCACCCGCCGGCCGACGATGCGCGCCGCGGTCAGCACCGCCGACGATCCCCGGTCGCGCCGGTACGCGGTCTCCAGGACGAGCAGTCGGTCCTCGTCGTAGGCAGCGATCTCGGCGATCCGCATTCCCGGACGGACGCGGTAGGCGAGCTCGCCGACCGGGCGCAGCCGGCCGTCGGGGCCGGGCCGGTAGTCGATGATGCGGCGCAGCCGCGGGTCCTCGCCGCGCAGCGGGCGCTCCATCGCCACGAGCAGTCGGCGGCCCGACGGCGTCGCCGCCAGTCCCTCAAAAGAGCCGTTGGCCTCGGCGCCCGCCGAGTAGCGCGGCGGGACGCGCAGGTCATCGCGCCAGCGACCGTCACGGCCGTAGACGGTGACCGTCGGCCCCCGCTCGGAACTGACCACCACGGAGCCGTCGGACAGGACCGCCAGCCCCTCGTGGTCGGCGCGACCGGGCACCGGACGGCCGCCGCGGTCGGTGAGGCGGATCGGCGGTGCGGCAACCCGCGGCCGGAGTGCGGGCAGGTCGTCGAGTCCGGTGAGCGGCCAGATCAGCGCCGTGGCGGCGACGTGGTCGGGCAGGGCCAGGTAGCGCCGCCCGCGGGGGTCGTGGGCCAGTGCGGACAGTCCGCCGAGACGCTCGCCGTGGCGCGACTGCTTGTCGAGGGCGTCGGAGTAGCCGATGGCGGCCACCGCCGCCGAGCACGGGCCGGGCAGCGCCCCGGCCGACGGCGGCGGCGCGCCCATCGGCGCGATCAGCGCGGCAAGGGCGCCGATGAGGAGGAGTCGTCGCATGTCGGCCCCGAGCCTAGCCGGGCCGACCGTGCTCGGGCCGCCGCGCGCCGCCGCCGCGCGAGCGTGATGACCATCGGGACGACGACGGTCAGCGCCGAACCGATGAACAACAGCTCGAGGTTCTCCCGCAGCACCGCGATGCCGCCCAGGAAGTAGCCGGCCGTCACCAGCGACCCGCACCAGAACACCGATCCGACGACCGAATAGGCGGTGAATCGGAGCCGGTTCATGCCCGACAGTCCCGCGAGCAGCGGCACCAGGGTGCGCACGATGCCGATGAACCGGGCGAATACGACCGTCACCGGGCCGTACCGGTCGAAGTACTCGACGGTCTTCGCCACCGGCTCGTCGCCGATGAAGCGGGCCAACCGACCGCGCATCACGCGCGGGCCGAAGTGCTTGCCGATGCTGTACCCGCACTGGTCGCCGGCCGCGGCCGCGATCGGGAGGGCGATCAGCAGCAGCCAGAGCGGGGCGAACGGGTCGGGTTGGGCGGCGAAGAGTCCCGCGGTGAACAGGACCGAGTCCCCCGGGAAGATGAAGCCGACCAGGATTCCGGTCTCCACGAAGAGCAGGACCAGCAGGCCGACGAGGCCGGCCGTGCCGAGGAATCCGGTGACGTCGAAGGGGTTCACCCCATCGACTATGGCGAAGCCGGGCGTCGGGAAGGTTAACTCTGCGCCAACGCCGCGCGCCACGCCTGCGCGAGATCGTCGGCACCGACGCCGACCAGCGAATCGCGGAACACCCGACCGGGCCCCTCGTCGATCGGCACCGCCGACGGCACCACCAGCGTCGGGCACCCGGCGGCAGTCGCCGCCGCGACCCCGGTCGGCGAATCCTCGACCACCAGGCAGGTCCGCGGTTCGTAGCCGAGCAGTTCGGCGGCTCGCAGGTACGGGAAGGGCGCGGGCTTGCCCATCGGCACCTCGTCGCCGCACACGGTGGCGGTGAAGCGGCTGCGCCCGATCGTGGCCAGGGCGACTTCGGTGAGCTCGCGCACCGTGTTGGTGACCAGCACCATGGCGACCCCGGCGTCGGTGACGGCGTCGAGGGCCTCGCGGGCACCCGGTCGCCACGGCAAACCACTCTCGAACAGGTCGGCGACGTGGTCGATCAGCCAGCGCGAGTCGGCGGCGGCGTCCCGGTCGGCCGCGGCGATGCCGGCCGCGTCATAGACCTTGCCCATCGCGTCGGGCAGCGAGTTGCCGAGCGTCGCCTCGCGCAGTTCGGCATCCATCACCAATCCGTTGCGGGTGGAGAAGTCGGCGACGGCGACGTCCCAGATCGGCTCCGAATCGATGAGGGTGCCGTCCATGTCCCACAGGATGGCGGCGGGGGCCGGTGCGCTGCTCACCGCCCGATCATCGCACCGTGGACCGCCGCGCGCCCAACTGGGCTTGACTAGGCTGGGCCCATGACCGACGCCCTTCCGCCCCGCCTCTCCGACTTGCGCAAGCCGGTGCTCGTGGCAGCGTTCGAGGGCTGGAACGACGCGGGCGAGTCGGCGACCGGCAGCGTGGAGCACCTCGAGCTGTTCTGGGACGCCCAGCAGCTCTACGAGATGGAGCCCGACGACTACTACGACTTCCAGGTGAACCGCCCGACGATCCGCCTGGTCGACGGGGTGAGTCGGCGCACCGAATGGCCGACGACCACGTTCGCCGTGTGCTCGCCGCCGGGATCCGACCACGACCTGCTGCTGGTCCGCGGCGTCGAGCCGAACCTGCGGTGGCGCGCCTTCGCGGCGGAGATCGCCGAAATCGCCGAGGCGGCCGGCGTGGTGTCGGCGGTGATGCTGGGCTCGATGATGGCCGACACCCCGCACACGCGCCCGGTGCCGGTGACCGGGTCCGCCTACAGCGCCGAGGCGGCCAAGCGCTACCGCCTAGCCGAGTCGCAATACCAGGGACCGACCGGGATCACCGGGGTGCTGCAGGACCGCCTGACGTCCGACGGGATCCCGTCGGTCTCGCTGTGGGCCTCGGTGCCGCACTACCTGTCGTCCACCCCGAATCCGAAGGCCACGCTCGCGCTGCTGCGCCGGCTGGAGGAGATCCTCGACCTGGAGATCCCGATGGACCAGTTGCCCACGCGCGCGGACGCCTGGGAGCGGACCGTCGACGAGATGACCGCCGACGATGCGGACATGGCCGAGTACATCCGGGAACTCGAGGCGACCGACGATGCGACGTCGACCGATCCGGATGCGCTGCCGGAGATCGACGGCGAACAATTGGCCGCCGACTTCGAGCGCTACCTGCGGCGCCGGAATCCCGGGTCGGACTAGCCGATCCGCTCGATCGACACGACCGGGGTGGTGATCCGCCAGGTGCGCACGTCCGGGTCGTCGACGGCGCGCACCCAGAACTGGGCCGAGTGGCCGACCTCGCACACCTTGACGCCCAGCAGCGGGATGTCCTCGGAATCGCGGCGCAGCTCGCTGACCTCCCAGGTCCCGGTGCCGCTGCCGCCGACGCCCGGGGCGCGCAACAGCGTCATCTCACCGAAGTCCAAGAGGTAGGTCGACGTGCTGGTCACGACCGTCCACACGCCCTCGTCGGTGTCCGACGGGATCTTGCTCACCTGTGCCACGGCAGCACCTTAGCGCAGGTCGACGCCGAGCAGCGCGTCGACGGCGGCGATGATCTCGGCTCCCGCGCCCGCCGTTTGCCCCAGGCCGAGCGCGACGTCCGCGGCCCACGCGTCCAGCGCGGCGAGGGCTTTGCCCGTGTCGAGGTCATCGGCCAGGTGGGCGCGCACCCGGTCGACGACCGGCGCCGGGTCGGGTCCGCGGTCGGCGGCGGCCGCCGTGCGCCAGCGTCCGAGGCGGGCGACGGCCTCGTCGAGGACGGCGTCGGTCCACATCCGGTCGGCCCGGTAGTGCTCGGCGGCGAGGGCCAGGCGCACCGCTCCCGGGTCGACGCCGGCCTCGCGCAGCTTGTGGACGAAGACCAGGTTGCCCAGGCTCTTGGACATCTTCTCGCCGTCGAGCCCCATCATCCCGGTGTGCACGTAGTGCCGCGCGAAACGGCGGGCACCGGTGACGGCCTCGGCGTGTGCCGCCGAGAACTCGTGGTGCGGGAAGGTCAGGTCGTTGCCGCCGCCCTGGATGTCGAAGCCGGCACCCAGCCGGTTCAGGGCGATCGCCGAGCACTCGATGTGCCACCCGGGGCGCCCCTCGCCGAACGGGGCCGGCCACGACGGCTCGCCCGCACGGTGCGCGCGCCACAGCAGGGCGTCGAGCTTGTCGCGCTTGCCGGGGCGGTCGGGGTCGCCGCCGCGTTCGGCGAAGAACCGCTCCATGGTCGACCGGTCGTACCCGGATTCGTAGCCGAACTGCTCGGTCGCGCCGATCCGGTAGTACACGTCGGGGAACTCGGGATCGTCGACGATGTAGGCGGCCCCCGACTCCAAGAGGCGGCCGACCATCGCGACGACCTCGTCGACGGATTCAATGGCGCCGACGTACTCCTTGGGCGGCAGCACGCGCAATCCGGTCATGTCGTCGCGGAACAGCTGGATCTCGCGATCGCCGAGGTCGCGCCAGTCGACGCCGTCGCGCTCGGCCCGCTCGAACAGCGGGTCGTCGACGTCGGTGACGTTCTGCACGTAGGCGACGTCGTGGCCGGCGTCGCGGAGTTGGCGGTTGATCAAGTCGAAGGTCACGTAGGTCGACGCGTGTCCGAGGTGGGTCGCATCGTACGGGGTGATGCCGCAGACGTACATCGTCGCGGTGGGCCCGGGCGCGACCGGCAGCACCTGGCGCGCCGAGGTGTCGTAGAGGCGGAGGGCGGGCGGTTTCCCCGCGATCTCGGGCACCGCCGGGAAGGACCACGACTGCATGCCGCCAGCTTAGGCGGCCGCGGCGGTCAGTCCCCGGGCGGCCTCGCAACGGGCGGCCTCAGAACGGCGGCCAGGGAATCGCCCGACTCGCCGGTGGCTCGGGGAAGACCGGATCGTCGACGAGGTTGCGGGCGCGCCGCAGCAGCGCGCCGGTCTCCTCCGCGGTGATCAGGTCGGACAGCGCCGCCGCCAGCCGGCCGTCGGTGTCGGCGAGACGGGCGGCGAAGGCGTCGAGGTCGGCGACCAGCGCGCCCGGGATGGGGGTGCCGGCCCACCCCCACAGCACGGTGCGCAGCTTGTCGTGGGCGTGCAGGCAGATGCCGTGGTCGATGCCGTAGACGACGCCGTCAAGGCCGGGCAGGATGTGCCCGCCCTTGCGGTCGGCGTTGTTGAGCAGGACGTCGAGGACCGCCATTCGCTGCAGCCGCGGATCGTCCGCGTGCACCAGGACGACTTCCTCCCCACGACCGTCGAAGCCAGTGAGGACGGTGCGGTAGCCGGCGGGCACCGCGTCGGGAGCGCACAGGTCGACCAGGTCCGGCTCGACCGGGTGGTCGGCCGGGTCGGCGATGTCGATCCAGCGCTGGACCATGCCCGGCCCCATCGGCCCGTCGTCGCGGAGCACCGTGTGCGGGACGGTGTCCCACCCGAGATCGGCGCAGATCGCGTACGACGCGGTCTCCCGGCCGGCGAGCGTGCCGTCCGGGAAGTCCCACAGCGGGACCTCCCCGCGGACCGGTTTGTAGACGCAGCGCAGTCGCTCGCCCGCCCCGGCGTCGACGGTCGCCACCAGGGTCACATTGCTCGCGTGCGGGATGCGGCCGACGATGGTCAGGTCGCCGTGGGCCAGGACCGCGGATGTCTGGTCGGCCACGCCCGATCAGCTCGGATCGTCGGAGTCGGAGTCGCCGGCGTCGAATTCCCCGGCGTCGTCGCCGAACGCTTCCTGCCCGTCGAACTCGTACGGCGCCAGGTCCACCGGCTCGCGCTTGTAGCCGTTGGTTCGGACGCACAGGTGGCCGTCGGCGTCCAGCGGCTCCGTGCACAGCGGGCAGGGCGGCCGTCCGGCCGACACGATCGCCTCGGCGCGCGCGGCGAACCGTCGCGCGTCCTCGGTGGACAGGAACACCCGCAGCGCGTCGGGCCCGTCCTCCCGGTCGTCGAGGACGATGCTCTCGTCGAGGGCCTCCTCGGTCGCGGCGAGCAGTTCGACGACGACGGAGTTCTCCCCCGCGTCCCAGCCCAGGCCCATCGTGCCGACCCGGAACTCCGCGTCGATGGGCGTCGTCAACGGTTGCAGGTCGTCGACCTCGCCGGTGGCGGGCGGGATCGGGGTGCCGAACCGTCGGCCGACCTCGTCGAGCAGGGCGTCGATCCGGTCCGCGAGGATGGCCACCTGCTGCTTCTCGACGAGGACCGAGACGATACGGCCGTCGTGCACGGCCTGGACGTAGAAGGTCCGGTCCCCCGGC
The DNA here is from genome assembly GCF_047602025.1 of Gordonia sp. (in: high G+C Gram-positive bacteria). Lineage (GTDB taxonomy): Bacteria > Actinomycetota > Actinomycetes > Mycobacteriales > Mycobacteriaceae > Gordonia. The sequence goes on from NZ_JASGII010000001.1 coordinate 1,628,733, forward strand.
TCGCCGACGGTGCCGGACACGAAGCGGTCCGGGCTGCGGAAGACGTGGATGGCGCGCGACATCTACGCCCCCCGCTCGTCGTCGGTTCCGGTGGCGCCGCCGACGGCGGTGCCGGCCAGCTCGGCGCCGGGCGCCGGCAGCGAGAGCTTCGCGGTGTTGTTCACGGTGTGCACCACGGTCTGCCGCGGGTGATAGCGCACCACCGACAGCGACGCCGGTTCGACGACAATGCGCTGGAAGCCGTCGAGGTGCAGGCCCATCGCATCGGCGATGACCGCCTTGATGATGTCGCCGTGGGTGCACGCGACCCACAGCCGGGAGCCGTCCTCGCCGCCGTGGCGGGCGTCGAGGTCGCGGATCGCGCCAACCGCCCGGGCCGCCATCGCGGCCATCGCCTCCCCGCCGGGGAAGACGGCGGCCGACGGCTGGCGCTGCACGGTCTGCCACAGCGGTTCCTTGGCGAGTTCGGCCAGCGGACGGTTGGTCCACTGGCCGTAGTCGACCTCGGCGAGGTCATCGACGACGATCTCGGGGAGATCCCATTCGGCGACCAGCGGCGCGACGGTCTCGGCGCAGCGCTGCAACGGCGAGCGAGCCACGGCGACCAGCTCGGCGCCGCGATCGCCCAGGCGCGCCGGGAGCTCGGCCGCCTGCTTCCGACCGGTGTCGTCGAGGCCGACGCCGGGGGTGCGCCCGGCGAGGATCGACGCCGTGTTCGCCGTCGAGCGCCCGTGCCGCACCAGGATGACCGCCATGGATTCAGCTTACGGGCGCGACGATCAGCGTGCCGGGATCGTATTGGTCGCGAGCAGGACGATCAGGAACACGCCCAGTGCGACGCGGTAGGCGCCGAACCAGTTCAGCGAGTGGTGCTCGACGAACTTGAGCAACCAGGCGATCGCCGCGTAGCCGATCAGGAACGTGATGACCACCGACGCCAGCAGCTGGGCCCCGCTCGCCGTCATCAGCGGCACCGTCTCGCCGACCTTGGTGCTCGGGCCGAGGGCCTTGGGCAACTCCTCGAAGCCGGAGGCCAACACGGCCGGCACCGCCAGTAGGAAGGACAGGCGGAAGGCGGCCTCGCGGTTCAGGCCGAGGAACAACCCCGCGCTGGCCGAGGAGCCGGATCGGGACACGCCCGGGATGAGCGCCAGCGACTGCGCGAGGCCGACGACCACCGCGTCGCGCATGGTCACGTCCTCGAGGGTGCGCCGCTGGGTGGCGACGCGCTCGGCGAGCCAGAACACGCCGGAGAACCCGATCAGCACGATGGCGGTGATCCAGAGGTTGCGCAGGCCGTCGCGGATCGTCGACGCGAACAGCAGTCCGATGATGCCGATGGGGATGGTCGCGACGATGACGGCCCACCCGATGCGGTAGTCCATCCCCCGCGCCCGCGGGTTCCGCAGCCCGGCGAACCACGCGCGGATGATGCGGAAGATGTCGCGGCCGAAGTAGACCAGCACGGCCGCCTCGGTGCCCAGCTGGGTCACCGCGGTGAAGGAGGCGCCGGCGTCGGCGTTCCAGAACAGTCGCGACACGATGAAGATATGGCCCGACGAGGAGATCGGCAGGAATTCGGTCAAGCCCTGCACGATGCTCAGCACGATCAACTGCAGCCATGTCATGTCCACCACGACGGGCCATCCTACTCACGGCCGACCGGCTGCCCTCCCGACGCGGTGGCAAGATGGTCCGCATGTCGCTGCGCCTGCCCGTCCTGTCCGTCGCGCTTGCCGCGGTCCTCGTCACCGGACTCGCCGGCTGCGGCACCAGCGATAAGGACAACGGTCCCGACGTGCCGACGGTGACGCCCCAGACGCCGCTGTCGGCGCCGCCGCTCACCGCCGGCCCCGAGGGCACCGTGGTTCCGGCAGCCGGGGTGGGCCGCGCCCTGGCGATCGGGCACGACCGGCTCGCCGCCGTCGCGCGCGACGGCAAGTCCATCGCCCTCTACAGCGCGAGCGACCTCGCGCGTGCTCCGCAGGTCGTCGTCGTCCCCGAGGTCGGGGCGATCGCGGCCGACCGCACGGGTTTCGTCGCGGTCGGGCGCGAGTCCGTGGTCCGCGTCGGACTCGACGGCGCGGTCGCCTCGGCCCCGCTCGACGGGCCGGGAGTCTCGGTGGCCACCGATGACCGAGAGGTCTTCGTCGGCACCGGCGACGGCCGTCTCCTCGCGCTCGACGAGACGTTGAAGCGGACAGCCGAGGCCGGCGGCTTCGTCGCGGTCGACGCCGTGGCGGTCGCGCGCCACGACGGGAAGCGGCAGATCGCCGTGCTCGACAAGGCGCAGTCGCTGATCACCACCGTCGAGCCGGACACCGGTGGGCGGGGTGCGGCGCTGCGCGCGGGCAACGGCGCCACGGCGCTGGCGGCCGATCACTACGGCCGGCTCGTCGTGGCCAACCCGCGCGACGGGCAGCTCCTGGGGTTCTACGGCGACCCGCTGATCATGAAGTTCCGCTTCCCCATCCCCGACGGACCGCAGGGGCTGGCCTATGACGACCGTGCGAACCTGCTGTGGGTCACCGAGACCGCCGCGAACCAAGTCGTCGCGTACGACCTCTCGTCGGGCGAGCCGCGCGAGCGCGCCCGGTTCGCCTCGGTCCGCCAGCCGGATTCGGTCGTCGTGGATCCGACCTCCGGCGCGGTCGTGGTGCTGTCGGCCACCGGGGACGGGCTGCAGCGTGTTGCCCGATAGCGGCGGGCACCCGCTCGACGGGGTGCGGCGCCTGCGCCAACTGCCGCCGGGCTGGGAAATGGAAACGCTCGCCGACGACGTCGAATCGCTGCTGTTGCGGCTGCCGCCGGAGGTGACGCGCATCAATGCGACGATGCGCCTGGCCATTCAGGCCGAGTTCGGCGGCTGGGAGTTGAAGCGGACCCGCCTCTATCCGGACGGGTCCCGCAAGGTGCTGTTGCGGCGCAAGCGGACTCGGACCAGGCCGCGGTCGGGACCGTCGACCGAATACGCCTAGTCGCAGTCGACGCAGATGCGCTCATTGCCCTTTTCGCGGGCCAGGCGGCTGCGGTGGTAGACCAGGAAACAGCGGCTGCAGGTGAACTCGTCGTCCTGCTTGGGCACGACGCGGACCGACAGCTCCTCACCGGAAAGGTCGGCACCGGGCAATTCGAAGGACTCCGCGGTCTCCGCCTCGTCGACGTCCACCGACGCGGCCTGCGCCTCGCTGCGGCGCGCCTTCAACTCCTCGAGCGAGTCCTCGCCCAAGTCGTCGGATTCCGTCCGCCGCGGTGCGTCGTAGTCGGTTGCCATGCTCGCGTCCCTCTCCCCTGTTCTGCCCCGGTATCCGTGCGTCGAACGCTGGGCCTTGCGTCTGTGGTGCCTGTGTCGATGTTCAACGGGACACCGCCCGGATTTGTGCCTGCCCCCTGAGCGCTTCCGGTGTGATGTTGGTCACATTTGGACTGTTCTGCGCGCAGTATCCGGCTGTGTGAGGCGCCCGCAATCTAGCGCGCCCCCGAGGGGAAGTCAATCGTGACCGCGCGGGCGCGTCACCGCGGATGCGGGCCGCGCGCGACTAGAGTGATCGCAGAACCGGCCGAGCCCCCCGCGGGGCCGGCGCACCGACCGTGTCGACGAGGAACAGGAAGGGTGGGCCAGCGTGGTCGCCTCCATCACCAACGGCTATTCCAAGGACCATCACGGGCGTCCGTTCCGGCGCCGCGTCCCCACCCCGGCCGTCATCGCGGTCGCCATCCTCGCGGCGTGCGGCGTCCTTGCCTGGACCATCGCCCTGACGCGCGGGGACTCGACCCAGGTCCCGGTCGACTGCAACCAGCCGTCAGCGGCGAGTGCCGACCCGTCCGCCCCGCCCGCCGACAAGAAGGCGTCGGATTCGAAGGACCACACCACCAAGCTCACCGCCATGAACCGCAGCGAGATGCTCGAGGTGTCGCCCGCCGCACTGCCGACGTTCGGCGTCCGCGTGGTCAACGCCTCAAACCAGCGCGGCAAGGCCCAATCCGTCTCCGACGACCTCGTCGCCCAGGGCTTCTCCCCCGTTCAGGAGAACCCGTACGGCGACGACGCCGTCTACCCGAACCGCGACCTGAACTGCGTCGGCCAGATCCGCTTCGGCCAGGCCGGCAAGGCGAGCGCCGCCGCATTGTGGCTGGCGATCCCGTGCGCCCAACTGGTGATGGACGGCCGCTCGGGCACCGACGTCGACCTCGCCATCGGCCAGTACTTCACCGGCACCGAGCAATCCGCCGATGCCCAGGCCGCACTGGAGGCCCTCCGGTCCGCCGACCCGCGCAACCCGAAGACCGGCGTGGACCCGACCCTCATCAAGGCCGTCCACGACGGTCACTGCTAGGTGTTCGACTAGCAGTCGGCGCCGCGCGACAGCGGCAGCGCCCCGAGGGCGCCGACCTCGGCGAGCAGCGCGCGCATCGGTTCGGCCACACCGGGCGCCATCGCGGCGGTGACGTCGCCGGCGTCGGCCCGCGACGACGGCGCCGGGATGATCACCACGGCGCCCGCCTCCGCGGCGATGAGCGCGCCGGCCGCCCAGTCCCACGGCGACAGGCCGTGTTCGTAGTGCGCGTCGACCGCACCCTCGGCGACCAGGCACAGGTCGATGGCGGCGGCGCCGATCCGCCGGATGTCGCGCACCCGCGGCAACAGATCCACCAGGATCGCGGCCTGCTCGCGGCGGCGCTCCGCGGCGTAGGCGAAGCCGGTCGCCACCAGCGAGAGTGCCGGGTCGGTCGCCGCGCTGGCCGACAGCCGCGTCGTGCCGCCGCCGTCGGTCCGGTACGCGCCGCCCCCGAGCGAGGCGTGATAGGTGGCGCCGCGCGCCACGTCGACGACGGCGCCGGCGATCGACCGGCCGTCGAGCTGCGCGGCGACCGACACCGCGTACGCGGGGATGCCGTAGAGGAAGTTCACGGTGCCGTCGATGGGGTCGACTACCCAGCGGATCCCGGCGGGCGCCTCCCGCTCACCGCCGCCTTCTTCCCCCAGGATGTCGTCGTCGGGCCGCAAGCGCGCCAACTCGGACCGGATCACTTCCTCGGCCTCGGTGTCGGCGACGGTCACCGGGTCGGTCGGCGCCGACTTCGTGCGCACCGCGTCGTCGGCGGCCGACGATGACGCGCCGAAGATCTCTGGGCGGCGGGCGCGGACGTGCGCCGCGGCGCGCTCGGCCACCGCAACGGCGACCTCGGCGAGTTCGGCGGGCAGCCCCGCGGGAGAAGTCGTCACGATTCCATTGTCCCCGATAGCCTCAAGGCATGCCGGACGCACCTCCCACAGCAGCCCAGCTCGACATCGATCCCGCCGACCCGCGCTACGGATTCGGCGTCGACATCGGCGGTTCCGGCGTCAAGGGCGCGATCGTCGACCTGTCCACCGGCGAACTCGTCGGCGACCGGCTCAAGATCCTGACGCCGCAACCGGCGACCCCGGCGGCGGTGTCCGAGACCGTCGGCACGATCGTCGACCATTTCGGGTGGACCGGGAAGGTGGGCTGCACCGTCCCGGCCGTCGTCGCCGAGGGCACCGTGCGCACCGCGTCCAACATCGACCAGGCATGGATCGGCACCGACCCCTACGCCCTGTTCGCCCAGCACGTACGGGCGCCGGCGATGTCCGTGCTCAACGACGCCGACGCCGCCGGTCTCGCCGAGGCGCGCTACGGCTTGTCGACGGAACAGTTGGCGGGGGTCGTGATCCTGCTGACGCTGGGCACCGGCATCGGCTCTGCCGTCCTGCTCGACGGCGGGCACCTCTTGCCGAACACCGAGCTCGGCCACCTGCAGGTCGGGAAGACCATCGCGGAGAAGCGCGCAGCCGCCAGCATCAAGGAGGCGAACGACTGGAGCTACGCGAAGTGGGCCGAGGAACTGTCCCGGGTGCTCCGCGAATACGAGAAGTTGTTCACCCCCAAGCTGTTCGTGCTCGGCGGCGGCATCAGCCGCAAGACCGACAAGTGGCTCCACCTGCTCGACATCGCCACGCCCGCGGTACCGGCCGTGCTGCGCAACACCGCGGGGATCGTGGGCGCGGCCATGGCCGCCGAGCAGGGGTTGCGGCCCTGAACACCGCCGAACGTGTTTCGCGCTCCACGGCGCACCGGCTCTGACCAGGCGGTTACCACTCAATCCTGAGTGTTTCGTTACAATGGAACGCGTTGCGACGGACGCCAGACTCCGCCGCCACCCCCAGACCCACCACACGCGCCGCGCACGCCCGCAGGCAGCTCCGCCCGATCGGCAGCAGCCCGCCCGCGACGCGACACCACTCTTTGATTGCGAAAGGTTGTCCGTGGCTGCCAGCAAGACCTCCGCGAAGACCGCCCAGACCGCGGCCGGCAAGGCGGCGAGCACGGCCAAGAAGTTGACCGCGCGTGCCGCGGCCGCCGCCAAGAAGGCGTCCCCGCGCAAGGCGGAGGAGGCGGCCGAGGCCGAGCCGGCAACCGCCGCGAAGGCGCCCGCCAAGGCCGCTGAGCCCGCCAAGAAGGCCACGGCGAAGAAGGCGGCCCCCGCCAAGAAGGCCACCGGCAAGACGACCGCTGCCAAGAAGGCACCCGCCAAGGCTGCGGCCAAGGACGACGACAAGGCGGCACCGGCGAAGAAGGCCGCCGCGAAGAAGGCGGCCCCCGCCAAGAAGACCACTGCGAAGAAGGCACCCGCCAAGGCCGCGGCCAAGGATGCGACGAAGCCCGCCGAGGACGAGACCGAGCTCGACGGCCCCGAGTCGATCGAGGAGATCGCCGCCGAGGTCGACCTGAAGGACGTCGAAGCCGAGATCGCCGACGCCGATGCCCCGGCGAAGGACGGCAAGGGCGCGAAGGACGACGAGAAGGACGCCAAGGAGTCCGGCGACTTCGTCTGGGACGAGGAAGAGTCCGAGCAGCTGCGCCAGGCCCGCAAGGACGCCGAACTCACCGCGTCGGCCGACTCGGTCCGCGCCTACCTCAAGCAGATCGGCAAGGTCGCCCTCCTCAACGCCGAGGAGGAAGTCGCCCTCGCCAAACGCATCGAGGCCGGCCTGTACGCCGCCGAGCTGCTGACGCGCCTGCAGTCGTCGGGCCAGAAGGTGCCGATGGCCCAGCGCCGCGCGCTGCGCGAGGTCGCCTACGACGGCACCCGCGCCAAGAACCACCTGCTCGAGGCCAACCTGCGCCTGGTCGTGTCGCTGGCCAAGCGCTACACCGGCCGCGGCATGGCCTTCCTGGACCTGATCCAGGAGGGGAACCTGGGCCTGATCCGCGCGGTCGAGAAGTTCGACTACACCAAGGGCTACAAGTTCTCGACGTACGCGACCTGGTGGATCCGTCAGGCCATCACCCGCGCCATGGCCGACCAGGCCCGCACCATCCGCATCCCGGTGCACATGGTCGAGGTCATCAACAAGCTCGGCCGCATCCAGCGTGAACTGCTCCAGGACCTCGGCCGCGAGCCGACGCCGGAGGAGTTGGCCAAGGAGATGGACATCACGCCGGAGAAGGTGCTGGAGATCCAGCAGTACGCGCGTGAGCCGATCTCGCTGGACCAGACCATCGGCGACGAGGGCGACAGCCAGCTCGGCGACTTCATCGAGGACTCCGAGGCGATCGTCGCAGTCGATGCGGTCAGCTTCACGCTGCTGCAGGACCAGCTGCAATCGGTGCTGGAGACGCTCTCCGAGCGCGAGGCCGGCGTCGTCCGACTGCGGTTCGGCCTCACCGACGGCCAGCCGCGCACGCTCGACGAGATCGGCCAGGTCTACGGCGTGACGCGCGAGCGCATCCGCCAGATCGAGTCGAAGACGATGAGCAAGCTGCGCCACCCGTCGCGCTCGCAGGTCCTGCGCGACTACCTGGATTAGGCATGCGCCGGTCGGATTTTCCCGCAGTGGGATCCGACACACCGGGACCCGGGAACAAACCGGATGCCCCAAACGTCTGACAGAGTGTGACTAGGCGGAAATTCCTCGCCTACGCTCACAGGGACGATTGCTTGCCCGGGACGGAGGATCCATGACCACCACCGCTACGAGTGCCACTACCACCCTGACCGCCGCTGACCGCTGCGACCGCTGCAGCGCGGCCGCCAAGGTGATCGCGGTGCTCCCCTCCGGCAGCGAGCTGCTCTTCTGCAAGCACCACTTCGCCGAGCACGAAGCAGGCTTGGTCAAGAGCGGGGCGACGATTACCGAGCCCACCGCAGAGCTCGTCTGACCGAGGCGAGGACCCAGACACGGCGACGGCGCCGCGAGTCGATGACTCGCGGCGCCGTCGCTTTGGTCTAACCGGGGGTCAGCGCCACTCGCGCAGCGCCCTGATGCGCTCGGTGAGCTGATCGGCCGACGCCATCGCCGTCGGCGGGCCGCCGAGTCGCTCGCGCAGTTCGCGGTGCACCACGCCGTGCGGCTTCCCGGTGCGGTGGTGGTGCAGGGCCACCAGCGAGTTGAGCTCCTTGCGCAGCGACGCGAGCGTGGCCGCCGCCGTCGCCGTCTCCGCGGCACCGGCCCGCGGGTTGCCGCCCGCCGCGGCGCGTTTGGTGAGTTGTTCCTCCTGGCGACGGGACAGCAGCTCGCGCACCTGCTCCGCGTCGAGGAGGCCGGGCAGACCCAGATAGTCCGACTCCTCCTCGCTGCCCGCATAGGTCGCGGTGCCGAACGACGATCCGTCGAAGATCACCTGGTCCAGCTCCGCGTCGGCGTGCAGCGAGTGGAAGGCGGCCTCCTCCTCGCCATCCTCGTCCTGCACCGCATTGGCCTCGATCAGCGCCTGATCGTCGAAGCCGTCGTCGCGGTGCGGCTTGCCGAGCACGTGGTCCCGCTCGGCCTCGAGCTGGCTGGCCAGCTGGAGCAGGATCGGAACGGAGGGCAGGAACACGCTGGCGGTCTCCCCCAGCCGGCGGGACCGCACGAACCGCCCGATCGCCTGCGCGAAGTACAGCGGCGTCGCCGCGCTGGTGGCATAGACCCCGACCGACAGGCGTGGGACGTCGACGCCCTCGGACACCATGCGGACTGCGACCATCCACTCGTCCTCGGATTCGGCGAACTGGGCGATGCGCGCGGACGATCCCGGGTCGTCGGAGAGCACCAGCGCGACCTTCGTCCCCGAGATCGCCGACAGCAACTCGGCGTAGTCGCGCGCGACGGTCTGATCGGTGGCGATCACCAACCCGCCGGCGTCGTGCACCCCCGACGCCCGCAACTGCATCAGCCGGGTGTGGGCGGCGCGCAGGACCGCCGGGATCCAGTCGCCGTGCGGGTCCAGCGCGGTGCGCCAGGCACGGGAGGTCTGCTCGGCCGACAGCGGCTCGCCCAGCCGCGCGGTGTACTCCTCGCCGGCGCTCGTGCGCCAGCTCGCCTGGCCCGAATAGGCCATGAAGACGACCGGGCGGACGACGCCGTCGGCGAGTGCATCGGCGTAGCCGTAGGTGTGGTCGGCCTTCGACCGCGCCCCACCGCCCGGCTCCGGCTCGTAGGCGACGAACGGGATCGGCGAGTCGTCGGAGCGGAACGGCGTACCGGTCAACGCGAGCCGCCGGACCGCGTCGTCGAAGGCCTCCCGGATCGCGTCACCCCACGACTTCGCGTCGCCGGCGTGGTGGACCTCGTCGAGGATCACCAGGGTGCGCCGGTTCTCGGTGCGGACGCGGTGTCGCGCCGGATGGGAGGCGACCTGCGCGTAGGTGACCACGACGCCGTCGTAGTCGGAGCTGGTCGCCCCGGCGGAGTTGGAGAAGTTTGAGTCGAGTGAGATGCCGACGCGCGCGGCGGCCGCGGCCCACTGGTGCTTGAGGTGTTCGGTGGGCGCCACGACGGTGACGGCCTCGACCGTCCGGTCCGCCAACAGTTCGGCGGCGATGCGCAATCCGAAGGCGGTCTTGCCGGCCCCGGGAGTGGCGACGGCCAGGAAGTCCCGCGGCCCCGCGGTCAGGTATTTGGTGAGCGCACGGCGCTGCCACGCGCGCAACGGCATAGCCGAGACGGCATCAGACGTCACTCGCGAATACACTCCTCACCGGACTTGCCGCCCGACCGGACAACCCGTCCGAGTCTACTAGCGGCATCGCCGCGCGGCGCGTTGCCCACGCCACGGTGTGCCGATCGGGAAAGGTGGATGGCGCGATGACCGACAGCACCGCTGCGGGCGTCGACGAGACCGTCGACGCGCCCTCCCACACCGACGGCAACGCCCCCGGGGCGACGCCGCGCGGCGTGCTGCGCTCGATGCCCGCCTTGGCCTGGCGGACGACCGTCGGAGCGTGGGACCACGGCATCATCGGCTGGTCGGCACAGGCGGCCTTCTGGCAGGCGCTGTCGTTCGCACCCCTGTTGCTGGCGGTGCTGGGCAGCATCGGGTACTTCCTCGGTCGGCTGAACCCGGACATCACGACGATCATCCACGACCGCTTCCTCGGCCTGGCCGAACGCACCTTCACCCCCGACGTCGTGAAGGACCTGGTGGGGCCGACGGTGGACAGCATGCTCAGCCGCGGGCAGGCCGGCATCCTGTCGGTCGCGTTCGTGATCTCGCTGTGGGCCGGGTCGTCGGCGATGTCGTGCTACGTCGACGCGATCATGACCGCGCACGGCCAGCGCGGCGAGCGCAACCCGGTGTGGCAGCGCTTCTTCGCCCTCTTCGTCAACATGGGCTTCCTCGCCACCGCGGTCGTCGTGCTGCCGCTGGTCGCGATCGGGCCGAATCTGCTGCGGCGACTGGTTCCGGCGTCGTGGAGCCCGCTGGTGACGCAGGCGATCAACGTCGGGTACTTCCCGTTCGTCGGATTCGTGCTGGTCCTGATGCTGACCACGCTGTACCACATCGCGCTGCGCCGACCGCTGCCGTGGCACCGGCTGTTTCCCGGCGCGGCGCTCGCCGCGACGGTCTTCTGGATCGCGACGTTCGGGCTCCGCCTGTACCTGACGGCGCTCACCCGCAGCGGCTACACCTACGGCGCCCTGGCAACGCCGATCGCGTTCCTGCTCTTCGCGTTCTTCCTCGGCTTCGCCATCGTGCTGGGCGCCGAACTCAACGCGAGCATCGAACAGCTCTGGCCGTCGTCGCCGTCGCGGACCGCGAAAGTGCGGTTGTGGATCGACGAGCAGCGCGCCGACCTCACCGAGGGAATCACCGACGGCATCAAGGCGCTGCCCGGCAAATTGGGCACCGGCCCGATCTCGCGGCGCGGCCGCACCGCGCAGCCGTCGGAGTCGAGTGACTAGCTAGTCGCCCTTGCGCATCCGGTCGTAGATCTTCTTGCACTTCTCGCACACCGGCGAGCCCGGCTTCGGCGCCGCGGTAACCGGGAAGACCTCGCCGCAGAGGGCGACGACGTGGTTGCCCATGACCGCGCTCTCGGCGATCTTGTCCTTCTTCACATAGTGGAAGACCTTGGGGATGTCGGTGCCCTCGTCGGTCCGCTCGTCGACGTCGGGCCGCTCAATCGTCTCGGTAGCCATGCCCACCATTGTGGCCCTCCGGCGCGGCGACGCCAAGTGGACGAGCGCGGTCGCCCGCCCCGAGGGTGCATCGGCGGCCGTTCAGTGCCAGAGTGGAGTCATGCGCGCACACTCCGCCGAGGAGGCCTTCCTCATCACCCGGGCCGAGAACAGCCCGGAGGATCAGCACCGGGCCCGCGTGCGCCGCTACCTGACGCTGATGGCCTTCCGCGTTCCGGCGCTGATCCTGGCGTGCATCGTCTACGGCGCCACGCAGAACGGCCTGCTCGCACTCGCCGTCGTGGCCCTGTCGATCCCGTTGCCCTGGGTGGCCGTGCTGATCGCCAACGACCGTCCGGCCCGCAAACGCGGCGAGGTGGCCGAGTACAAGTACGCCCACCGCGCGCAGTCGGCACCGTCGATCCCGGCGCCGGCGAAGGTCATCGACGCCACGGCCGACGAGCCGCACGAACTCCCCGGCGACTGACCGAAGTCCTCAGCCACTTCTCAGACACCCGGGGAACTATTCCGGGCACCGCCGGCGTTGAACGGGTTGTACGCACCCGATCCCAGGAGGCCACATGTCGACCAAGTCCGCAGTCCGCCCGGCTCCGAGCGAATCCGATCTCGACGCGCAATCGCCGTCCGCCGACCTGGTCCGGGTGTACCTCAACGGCATCGGGCGCACCGCCCTGCTCAACGCCGAGCAGGAAGTCGAGTTGGCCAAGCAGATCGAGGCCGGCCTCTACGCCAAGCACGTGCTCGCGACCCGCAAGCGGCTGAGCCCCGCCCGCAAGCGCGACCTCAACACGATCGTGCGCGAGGGCGAGCAGGCCCGCGCCCACCTCCTCGAGGCGAACCTGCGGCTGGTCGTCTCGCTGGCCAAGCGCTACACCGGGCGCGGCATGCCGCTGCTGGACCTGATCCAGGAGGGCAACCTGGGCCTGATCCGCGCGATGGAGAAGTTCGACTACGCCAAGGGCTTCAAGTTCTCGACCTACGCCACCTGGTGGATCCGCCAGGCGATCACTCGCGGCATGGCGGACCAGAGCCGCACGATCCGCCTGCCCGTGCACCTCGTCGAGCAGGTCAACAAGCTTGCCCGCATCAAGCGCGAGCTGCACCAACAGCTGGGCCGGGAGGCCACCGACGACGAGCTGTCGGCCGAGTCGGGCATCCCGGCGGAGAAGATCGCCGACCTGCTGGACCACAGCCGCGACCCGGTGAGCCTGGACATGCCGGTCGGCTCGGACGAGGAAGCGCCGCTGGGCGATTTCATCGAGGACTCCGAGGCGACGTCGGCCGAGAACGTCGTCATCGCCGGCCTGCTGCACTCGGACATCCGCAGCGTGCTCGCCACCCTCGACGACCGCGAGCAGCAGGTCATCCGACTGCGCTACGGCCTCGACGACGGCCAGCCGCGCACGCTCGACCAGATCGGCCGCGCCTTCGGGCTCTCCCGCGAGCGGGTCCGCCAGATCGAGCGCGAGGTCATGGTCAAGCTGCGCGCGGGCGACCGGGCCGACCGGTTGCGCGCCTACGCCGGCTGACCGGCGCTAGTCGCCCAGTCGACGCGGTCCGGTGTCCATTCGCTTGGGCACCGGGCCGATCGTCATCTGGGCGTTGAGCACCGACGCGCCGTCGGTGGCCGCCAGGATCTGGTCGCACACGACCTCGCGCACCTCGGGGATGTCCTCGACGAGGAACGACACCCGCATCAGCAGGTCGGCGAGCGCATCGGTGTCGACCGGCTCTTGACCGTGGTAGCCGGTCAGCAGGGCCGCCGAGCGCGGTGCCGCCACGAGTTCCCGGGCGTCGAGGTCGCTGAGCGGCAGCGCGCGGTAGGCGGCGTCCTCGAGCAGCTCGAAGGTGTGGCCGGCCATGCCGAAGGCGACGACCGCGCCGAAGCTAGGGTGCGTGAAGGCGCGGATCATCGTCGCGACGCCCTTCGGCGCCATCCGCTGCACGTGCAGCACGTCGTCCCCGGTCAGCTCAGACAGCTCGGCGAAGGCCGTGACCACCGAGGTGGCGTCGGGCAGGTCCAGGCGCGAACCCTCCCGGTCGGGCCGGCCGCGCCACTGTCCCGAGCTCGCCTTGACCGCGACCGGGAAGCCCAGTTCGCGCGCGGCGGCCGACGCCTCGTGGATGCTGCTCACCTCGATGAACGGGATGACGTCGATCCCGTACTCGGCGAGCAGTTCCCGGGTCTGCGTCGGATTGAGCACGATGCCCTCGCCGTCGTGGTCGGCGAGCAACTCGCGCACCCGCGTGCGCACCGACTCCGGGTCGGTCCCCGCCGGGCGCGACGACGGCGACTCCGGTCGCTGGCGCCACGCGTGGTAGCGCCACGCGTGGGCGAGGGCGGCCGCGGCGCGTTCGGGACTGCGATAGCTGGGGATCGAGCCCCGCGCCGGGGAGCCGCCCGCACCGTCGACGGATAGCGCCGACAGCACCCCCTCGTCGCCGAGGAAGGTCGACACGACGGGCTTGTCGCTGTCGGCGGTCGCGGCCAGCAGGGCGGCGGCATAGGCGTCGGCCTGCACCGCCACCGGCGGGACGAACACCGCGATGATCGCGTCGCAGGCGTCCCCCGCGGCCACCTCGGCCACCGCAGCGCTGAACTCTGCGGCCGACGCCGCCGGACCCACATCGACGCTGTGCACCACGTCCAGCCCCAAGCCGGCGCCGACCGTGGCGGCCAGCGCCCCCAGCGCCGACGAGTTGCCCACCACCGCGGTGCGCGGGCCGGCGGGCAGCGGCTGGTGCGCGAGCAGCGCGGCCGCATCGAAGAGCTCGGAGATCGTGTCCACCTGGATCACCCCGGCCTGCTCCAGCACCATCTGGGCGATCCGGTCCTCGTCGCCGCTGGCCGGCGTCTTCACCGCGACGATCGGCTTCGCGCGCGACACGCGCCGGGCGATGCGGGAGAACTTGCGCGGGTTGCCGAAGCTCTCCAGGTACAGCAGCACGACCTCAGTGGCGTCGTCGGTGTCCCAGTACTGCAGGACGTCGTTGCCGGAGACGTCGGCGCGGTTGCCCGCGGAGACGAACGTCGACAGTCCGAGCTGACGCCGTGCCGCGGTGTCGAGGATCGCGATCCCCAGGGTGCCGGACTGGCAGAAGAAGCCGACCCGCCCCGGTTCGGGGATGCGCGGGGCGAGCGTCGCGTTGAGCGAGACCGTCGGATCGTTGTTCGCGACGCCGAGCGCGCTCGGCCCGACCAGGCGCATACCGTGCTCGCGCACGGCCGCCACCAGGCGCCGCTGGTTCTCCTGCCCCGCCGCGCCGGACTCGGCAAAACCGGCCGACACGACGACGAGCGTCTTCACCCCCTTGGCCAGACAGTCGTCGAGGACCTCGTCGACGATCGCCGCCGGCACGGCCACGACCGCGAGGTCGACCGGGTCGGGGATGTCCCGCACGGTGGGATACGCGCGGATCCCGAGCACCGACGGCGTACCGGTGGCGCCGGACTCCTCGTCGCGCTCGGCCGCCCCCGGTCCGTTGACCGGGTACACGGGACCGGTGAACCGGCCCCGGATGATGTTGGCGAGCAGGACGTTGCCGACCTTGCGCCGATCCGACGATGCCCCGATCACCGCCACCGACTCCGGGCGCAGCAGGTTCGCGACGCTCCGCGCCTCGGAGGCCCGCTCGCGCGCGTTGCGCACCGACATCAGCGCCTCGGTCGGATCGATGAGGAACTCGACGTGGACATTCGATCCGTCGAAGCTGCGGCTCAGCTGGTATCCGGCGTCGCGGAACACCGTGACCATGTTGGTGTTCTCGGCGAGCACCTCGGCCTCGAAGCGGGTGAAGCCGTTCTCGGCGGCCGCGCCGGCGAGGTGCTCGAGCAGGATCGGGCCCAGGCCGCGCCCCTGGTGGGCGTCGGAGACGGTGAAGGCGACCTCGGCCGACTCCGGCCGCCCGGAACCGGCCAGCCCCTCGTAGACGCCGATGGCGATGATCTTTCCGCCTAGCAGGGCGACCAGCGCGACCCGGTCGACGTAGTCGACGGTGGTCATCCGCGCGACCTCGCGCGGCGGCAGCTTCGGCGTCGGGCCGAAGTAGCGCATGTAGCGGGTCCGTTCGGACAGCTGGGAGTGGAACTCGACCACGTCGTCGGCGTCGTCGGGCACGATCGGGCGCAGGTGGACCACGCCGCCGTCGGAGGCCAAGACATCGGCGGCCCACTCGCGCGGGTACTCCCAGCGCACGCGGCCGGACCCGACCGCGGCGGTCGGTTCGACGTCGGTCGGTTCGGCGTCGCTCGGTTCAGTCACGCGGGTCCTCCGGGTCCAGGCCGTGCAGCGGGAACACCGCTTTGCGGGTGGCGAGAATGGTTCGGTCCGTCTGGCGGAACATGCGCTCGTCGACGCCCGGCGGCGGGTCGAGGCCGGCGTCACCCTCCCAGGGCGTGTACTCGGCCGTGCCGCCGTCCCCCATCGTGCCGACGGGCGCGGCCGCGTATGCGGGGTCGACGTCGGCCATCAGGTCCCGGGCCGACGTCAGCCAGTCGTCGCCGATCCTGGTCGACGGGTCGATGTCGCGCCCGAGGGCCGCGGCGATCAGGTGCGTCCAGATCCGCGGGACGACGTTGACGACGCCGTAGCCGCCGCCGCCGACGGCCAGCCACCGGCCCTCGCAATACTTGTCGGCCAAATCGCGCATGGCCAGGATCGCCGCGCGCTGCCCCTCGACGGACAGGCCGAGGTCGGTGAGCGGATCGGCGCCGTGGCTGTCGGCGCCGCACTGGCTCACGATGATCTGCGGGGCGAACTCGGCGATCAGCGACGGCACGACCGCGTGGAAGGCGCGCAGCCACATCGAGTCCACGATCCCGGGCATCAGCGCGACGTTCGCCGCCGAACCCGGGGCTCCGTCGCCGCCGATCTCGGTCGGCCAGCCGGTGCCGGGCCACAGTGTCGCGGGGTGCTGGTGCAGCGACACGGTGAGAACGCGCGGATCATCGGCGAAGGCGCGCTCGACGCCGTCGCCGTGGTGGGCGTCGACGTCGAGGTACGCGATCCGGTCGTAGCCGTGCTCGAGCAGCCAGTCGATGGCGATCGCCGCGTCGTTGTAGATGCAGAAGCCGGCCGCCCGCGACGCCATCGCGTGGTGCATGCCGCCGCCGATGTTGACGGCGCGGCGGACGCGGCCGTCGGCGATGGCCTTGGCCGCCGCCACCGACCCGCCGACGAGCATGCGGGCCGCCTCGTGCATCCCCGGAAACACCGGGTTGTCCATGTCGCCTAGACCGTAGAGCTGCTCGTACAGGGCCGCGTTCGGACTGCCGCCCTCCGCACCGGCGGCGCGGACCGCGTCGATGTAGTGCTGGGTGTGCACGACCCGCAGCATCTGGTCGTCGATGTCGAGCGGTGGAACGGGGTCGACGCCGTCGAGCACGCCGAGCGATGAGGCCAGACTCATGGTGAGCGCCAGCCGCACCGGATTCATCGGGTGGGTGCGCGCCCACCGGTACGCCTCGAAGCCGTCGCTCCAGATCACCGCTCCCGTTGTCGTCTCCGGCACACTGATCAGGCTAGTCCGTGCGCGTCACGTCCCGGACGCGATGTCCTTTAGGGGTAGGGTTAGCCAGGACGAAAGGGCGCAGGGGAATCACGTGAACGATCTGGTCGACACCACCGAGATGTATCTGCGCACGATCTACGACCTCGAAGAAGAGGGGATCGTGCCGCTGCGGGCTCGTATTGCCGAGCGGTTGGAGCAAAGCGGTCCCACCGTTTCGCAGACCGTTGCCCGCATGGAGCGCGACGGCCTGGTGCGCGTCGCCGGCGACCGGCACCTGGAGTTGACCGACAAGGGCCGCGATCTCGCCGTCGCCGTCATGCGCAAGCACCGCCTGGCCGAGCGCCTGCTGGTCGACATCATCGGGCTGCCGTGGGACGAGGTCCACGACGAGGCCTGCCGCTGGGAGCACGTGATGAGCGAGAACGTCGAGCGCCGCATCCTCGCCGTGCTCGACAACCCCACCACGTCGCCATACGGCAACCCGATCCCGGGCCTGGAACTCCTGGGCGCCAACGCGCGGCCGGTGGACGATCACGCCGTGCGCATGGCCGAGCTGACCGGTACCGAGCCGCAGGCCGTCGTCATCCGCCGGCTGTCCGAGCACGCCCAGTCCGACCAGGACTTGATCGTCACCCTCCGCGAGGTCGGGATCGTTCCGAACGCGCGCGTCACCGTGACCGGCAAGGGTCGAGGCTTCGTCGTGACCACCCCCGGGCACGACGGGTTGGAGCTGTCCGAGGAGATGGCCCACTCGATCTTCGTCGAGAAGGCCTGACCGCCGTCACACCGGACGCGGCCGGCCCAACGGCGGCAGCGCCACCCCGAGACCCGCGGCGACCGCGTAGGACTCGCTGAGGATCTCCCGCATCATCGACGGGTGCACCCCGTGGCACAGCGCGGAGTTGAGCAGTGTCGCCAACTTCCACGAATCGCACGCGTCCAGGGCGACGTCGAGGGCCACGCCCGCACACGCGCCTTCCCCGCCCAGGTAGTACAGGTGCGCCAGCATCGTCGCGGCACTCGCCCGCACCGTCCCCCGCGTGCGCCGCGTGAGGTCGCGCCACACGGCCTCGGCGACGAGGCGGTGCTCGCCGGCGCCGACCACGAGCAGCGCGTCGCGCACCCGGAGATTGCTCACCGCACGACTGAGCGTGTGCACCGTCGTGCAGGTCATCGCGGGTGCCTGCGGGGCCGTCACCACTTTGAGCGCGGCGCGCAGCAGCTTGGCATCGCCGGCCGGTGATCGGCTCTCCCGCATGGCGCGCGGGCGCCCGCCGCAGGCGGCGTCGGTGCAGTGTTCGACCGGTCCGAGTGAGTCGGTCATCTCCGCCCGGCTCGCCATCACCACCCGCCCGGTGTGCAACGAGCGCTCCAGCGCGACGGGTGAGGACTGCGGATCGCCCAGGAGACCACAGCCGAAGCCGGCGTCATCGAGGCCCATCGCGTCGGGCACCTCGGGGTCGCGGTCGGCCGGGCCGGCGCCGTCGAGCCCCCACCACGCGGTGTACCAGGGTCGGCCCGACTCGAATCGTTCGACGACGAAGCCCGCCCGCACGCCGCCGGGCACACCGGCCTCGGTGAGCGCCGCATCGGTCAGTTCCAGCATGGTGCGGTACACCCGCGACGGCAGGTCGTAACGATCGTCGACGATCGCGACGGCCGTGGCGACGATCCCCTCCCGCGCACACACCGAGGCGATGCTCATGAGCGTCGCGCGCATCTGGTCGGTGGGTCGGCCCTCACCGTCCAACAGCAGGTCGTGCCGGGCGGTGACCGCGATCGACGCACTCGCGTCGAAGGCCAACACCACCAGTGACCGCTCGGGCAGGAAGCCGAGCAGCCCGGGGATCGAGGTGAGCAGGGTCGTGGTGTCGAGCGAGAAGGTCGGCAGGCTATTCGTCATACAGACTGAGACGCAGCCCGCGGCCGAACGGTTCCGCGGCGAAAGAAATCCGCGTCAGCGCAACCCCTCCGCGGCCACCGCCTGCAGCAGCTTGACGAGCTCGGCGGTCGGCCGATCACCCGTCGCCGCCTTGCCGGTGATCCGCTCGGTCGCGTACACGCGGATCTTGCGGCGCTGGGCCACCAGCAGGACCGTCGTCACCGGATCGCCGGCGGCGGCCGTCTCGGTGCGCGTGTAGCCGAGGGTCTTCGCACCCGATACCGACGGCACGCCGTCGAGGATGCGCTGGACGATCCGCACCTCGCCTCGGCGGTAGTCGCCGCAGCGCCGGACGAGTTCGCCGAGATCGTCGAGGGAGTCGCCCATGCGGGTGATGACGGTCGTGTACGCCGGGGGCAGGCCGTCGGGAGTGGTGGCGCTGCCGAACGCCGTCTGCACCACGGTCCGGGCCGGCGTCGGCGATATCGGCTGCGGCGCGCAGTCCGCCGGGTCGAACTCGGCCCCCACCGGGTTGCCCGAGATGTCCCCGACGATGGCCGGCAGCTGCGCCGGCGGCACCCGGGTCACCGCGCTCGGATGGACCGGGAAGGCCGCGGGGGCGACGCTGCGGTCGGCCAGCGAGCCCACCGGATCGCCGTCGCCCGAACACGCCGAGGCCGTCACAACGACGGCCAGCAGCACTGCCGTTGCACCGACGTTCCGAGTCACTTTGGTCACTCCAATCACATCATTCACTGTGCCACCTGCCGGCCCGGAATACCAGTGCTCCGGTCGACGTTGTTATCCACAGGTATTCACGTAGCACGTCCCCGGCCCCGTCTGGGACAATCAGCCCATCCCCGAAAAGGAGGATCGAATGGTCTTCGAACCCGCCGAGCACGATCAGCCCGAGAACAGCTCGCTGTACGAGCTCGAGTTCCCCGAGCCCCAGGTCTCCCAGGAGAGCGGCGGCCCGGTGTTGATCCATGCTCTCGACGGATTCGCCGATGCCGGCAACGCGGTCGCCCTGGCCGCCCAACACCTGCGCGACAGCCTCGACGCCGAGCTCGTCGCCACCTTCCACACCGACGAACTCATCGACTACCGCTCGCGCCGACCGGTGATGGACTTCTCCGGCCAGGCGTTCACCGGCATCGAGATGCCCTCGCTGACCGTGCACGCCATCCGGGACAACGCGGGCAAGCCGTTCCTGCTGCTGTCGGGTTCCGAGCCCGACCTGCGCTGGGAGGGTTTCACCGCGGCGGTCCGCGGCCTGTCCGACCGCTTCGGCGTCAGCGACGTCGTCGGGCTCAACGCCATCCCGATGGCCGTTCCGCACACGCGACCGTCGACGATCACCGCCCACGGCAGCGACGTCGACTTCCTCGGCGACCTGCCGCGGTGGGGCTCGCCGATGAAGCTGCCCGCCAGCGCGTCGATGATGCTCGAACTCCGACTCGGCGAGCACGGCTACCGGACGTCGGGCATCTCCGTCCACGTCCCCCACTACCTCGCCCAGTCCGGGTATCCGGCCGCCTCGGCGCGACTCCTGGCCACGGTCGGCTCGCTGACCGGCCTCGATCTGCCCACGAAGGCGCTGGAGAGTGCCGCGGACACCCTGCGCGTCCAGATCGACAAGGAGCTGGAGGGCAACAGCGAGGTCTCCTCGGTCGTCGAGGCCCTGGAATCGCAGTACGACGCCTACACCGAGGCCGCCGACCAGCAGGCCTCCCTGCTCGCCGCGGACGAGCCGCTGCCCAGCGCCGATGAACTCGGCGACGAGTTCCAGCGGTACCTGGCCGAGCAGGCACGCGAGTCGGGCAACGACCCCGACGGCACCGAGTCGGGGTCCGACGAGACCGCGTGACCGACGCCCCCGAGTCCCACCCTGACGACACGATCGGCACCGGCCCCCTGCGGGTCGGTGCCGATCCGTCGTCGGCCTATGACGAGTTCGAGGAGTGGGCCGGGCGGGGCGGGCTGGAGCTCTATCCCCACCAGGCCGAGGCGCTGCTCGAGGCGGTGTCCGGCAGCCACGTCATCCTGGCGACCCCGACCGGCTCGGGAAAATCGCTCGTCGCGACCGGCGCCATCGCCTTCGCCCGCGCGCGCGGCGAGCGCGCCTGCTACACCGCCCCGATCAAGGCGCTGGTCAGTGAGAAGTTCTTCGCCCTGTGCGAGGTCTTCGGCGCCGACGAGGTCGGCCTGGCGACCGGCGACGCGACGGTCAACCCGGGCGCGCCGATCATCTGCGCGACCGCCGAGGTCGTGGCCAACATGGCGCTGCGCCACGGGCCCGATTCCGACATCGGCCTGCTCGTCGCCGACGAGTTCCACTATTACGGGGATCCCGACCGCGGGTGGGCCTGGCAGGTGCCGCTGATCGAACTCCCCGACACCCAGTTCCTGCTGATGTCGGCGACGCTCGGCGACGTCGACTTCTTCGTCGACGACCTCCGCCGCACCGGGCGTGACGTCGCCGCCATCACCGATGCGGTGCGCCCGGTCCCCCTGGAGTTCGAGTACACCCTCACCCCGATCCACGAGACCATTGAGAACCTCGTCGAAGCCGGGCGCGCGCCGGTGTACGTCGTCCACTTCACCCAGGCCGCCGCCGTCGAGCGGGCCCAGGCGCTGCTCAGCGCGAAGGTCGCCGACCAGGAGACCAAGGCGGCGATCGTCGACGCGATCGGCGACTTCCACTTCGGCACGGGCTTCGGCAAGACGCTGTCGAAACTGCTGCGCTCGGGCATCGGCGTCCACCACGCGGGCATGCTCCCCCGCTACCGCCGCCTCGTCGAACGCCTCGCCCAACAGGGTCTGCTGCGCGTCGTCGCGGGCACCGACACCCTCGGCGTCGGCATCAACGTGCCGATCCGGACCGTGCTGTTCGCCTCGCTCAGCAAATACGACGGCCGTCGGGTGCGGCGGCTGCGGTCCCGCGAGTTCCACCAGATCGCCGGACGCGCCGGCCGGGCTGGATTCGACACGGTCGGCTATGTCGTCGCGCAGGCGCCCGACCACGACGTCGAGAACGCCCGCGCTCTCGCCAAGGCCGGCGATGACCCCAAGAAGCAGCGCAAGATCGTCCGCAAGCGGCCGCCGGAGGGATTCGTCTCCTGGGGCGAGAAGACGTTCACGGCCCTCGCCGAATCTCCCGACGAACCGCTGCGCTCTCACTTCCGGATGACGACGGCCATGCTGATGGAGGTGCTCTCTCGGCCGGGTGATTGCTTCGCCGCGGTGCGCCACCTGCTGGAGGACAACCACGAGCCGCGCACCCGCCAACTCGGCCACATCCGGCACACGATCGCGCTGTACCGCGACCTGCTCGACACCGGCATCGTCACCCGGCTCGACGCGCCGGCGGCCGACGGCAAGGCCATCGCGCTGGCCGTCGACGTGCCCGAGAACTTCGCGCTCACCAACCCCCTGTCGGCCTATGCCCTGGCCGGATTCGACCTGCTCGACGGTGATTCGCCCACCTTCGCGCTGGACGTCGTCTCCCTCATCGAGGCCACCCTCGACGATCCGCGACCGGTCCTGCAGGCACAGCGGAAAGCCGCCCGCGACGCGGCGATGGCCGAATTCAAGGCGGCCGGCCTCGAATACGAGGAGCGCATGGCCCGGCTCGACGAGGTGACCTGGCCCCAGCCGCTCAAAGAATTGATCGACGAGTCCTTCGCGATCTACCGGCGCGGCCACCCGTGGGTGTCGTCGACTCCCCCGTCGCCCAAGTCGGTGCTGCGCGAGATGCTCGAGGCGGACATGACGTTCAACGAATTGATCGCCAAACACGGCCTGGCCCGCAGCGAGGGCGTTGTCCTGCGGTATCTGTCGGACTGCTACCGCGCGCTGCGCAGCGGCCTGCCCCAGACGCTGCTGGACGAGCCCGCGCTCGCGGACATCACCGAGCGGCTCGGTGCGATGATCCGGGAGACCGACTCCAGCCTTCTGGACGAGTGGTCGGAACTGGCCGAGGCGTGATCCCCGGCCGTTGCCGGACTAGACGCAGCGGAAGTTCGCGGTGCTCCAGTACATGGCGTTCGGCTGATCCGGCTTGCGCGCCGCATAGCCGGCGTCCCGGATGAAGTTCGGGCCGGTCGCCGGGGCGGTGGCCCCGCCGCGCGGGCGCACCAGCGTCAGCGCCACGATGCAACCGGTGCCGCCGCGCTTGGGGTTGAACGCCTTGGCCATCTCGGTGTTGTAGGCGGCCGGGTCCCAGAACGGGTTCAGGGTCCAGGTGCCCTCGTTGTGGAACTTGCGCGTCTGGGCGCGGTTCAACAGGAAGCCCTGCCACCAGGCACCGGTGGAGCTGGTGCCGGAGATCAGGGTCGGCGCGTACTGCGTGTAACGCGGTGCGGCCTCCGCGGCACCGGCCGCGACGGTCAGGGTCGCCGCCGCGGCGGCAGCGGCGGTCACGGTGGCCAGCGCGGCCTTGCCCAGGTTCTGCATTGTCGTCCTCACAGGTCGGGTTGTGTTCGTGACCACTCTAGGCAACCGGCGCCCGATCACCGACCACGGCTCGCCGAGAGCGGCGGAATACCTGCCTCCGCCACACCGTTGACCTGGGCATGAGTCAAAACTGGGAATCTCCTGACGACTACGCGCCGAGCACCTCCGACTGGGTGCGTGAGCAGGTCGAGGCGTATGAGGGTTCGGGCGGCGTTGCCGGGACCACGCTGCTCGACACCGGGATGCCGGTTGTCATCGTGACGATGCGCGGCGCCAAGTCGGGCAAGCTCCGCAAGGTCCCACTGATGCGCGTCGAGCACAACGGCGAGTACCTGGCCGTCGCATCCAAGGGCGGCGCCCCGGAGAACCCGCAGTGGTTCCACAACATCGTCGCGGATCCGCGGGTCAGCGTGCGCGACGAGACCGCGGTGGGCGACTACACCGCGCGGGAGATCACCGATCCCGACGAGCGGGCCGCGTGGTGGGAGCGGGCGGTCGCGGCGTACCCGCCGTACGCCGACTACGCGGAGAAGACCGACCGGCTCATCCCGCTGTTCGTCCTCACGCCGGCGCGCTGACCGGTCGGATGCCCGTCTGCGGCGCTGCCGCCGCGATCATCCCGGTGAGCAGCTGCGCGAAACGCCGATAGGCGTCGGTCCGCCCCGCGGACTCGCGGAAGGCCAGGCCGATGCGTCGACCCGGCTTCGGCGCGGCGAACGTCGCCGTCGCCAGCCGGCCGCCCGCCGTTTCGGCGTCGACGGCGGTGGCCGGGATCAGGGTCACTCCGAGGCCGCCCTCCACGCACTGGACCGCGGTGGCGAGCGAGGCGGCGCGCGTCTGCCCCAGATCGGGTCGGAATCCCGCCAACTGGCACACCTCCAGCGCCTGGTCGCGCAGGCAGTGGCCCTCGTCCAGGAGCAGCAGCGGCAACTCCGCCATGTCGGCCGGATCGACGCGTTTGCGCCCGGCCATCCGGTGGCCGACCGGAAGCGCGAGGACGAAGTCCTCGTCGTACATCGGCACCTCGGCGAGCCCCGCGCCCTCGGCGGGCAGCGCCAGCATCGCGAGATCGATCGCGCCGTCGCGCAACTGGTCCAGCAGTCGCGCGGTTTGATCCTCGACCACCTGCAGGGTCAGCTCGGGCAGTTCGGCGGGGATGCCGGCGAGGATCGCGGGCAGCACGTAGGGCGCCACCGTCGGGATGAGGCCCAGGCGCACGCCGCCGCGCAGCGGGTCCTCGGCGCCCCGCGAGGCCAGCAGCAACTCGTCCACGGCGCGCACGACCGCGACCGCTCTGGGCAGGAGCGCATCGCCCTGCGATGTCAAGAAGACACGCCGAGTCGTCCGTTCCACCAAACGCATGCCCAAGCCGGTCTCCAGCGCCGCCAGCGCCTGCGAGAGCGCCGGCTGACTGATCCCCAATTCCGTTGCGGCACTTCCGAAGTGGAGTTTTCTCGCCACCGTCACGAAGGCGCGCAGGCCCGCGATCGACGGCTGATAACTTTGATCGGTCATGGCTATCAATATAGTGCTAATCATCACGTAGACTTTTCGCGGGTGTTTCGTGAGAATTGATGGCAGCACTCCAGTAGTCCCGCTACCAACACATTCCAGGAGGAATCCCAGATGGCACTTCTGACGATCGGCGACCAGTTCCCCGCCTACAACCTGACCGCGGTGATCGGCGGTGACCTGTCCAAGGTCGACGCCCAGCAGCCCGACGACTACTTCACCACCGTTTCCAGCGACGACTACGCCGGCAAGTGGCGCGTGGTCTTCTTCTGGCCGAAGGACTTCACCTTCGTCTGCCCCACCGAGATCGCCGCCTTCGGCAAGCTGAACGACGAGTTCGCCGACCGCGACACCCAGGTCCTCGGCGCCTCGACCGACAACGAGTTCGTCCACTTCCAGTGGCGCGCGCAGCACGACGACCTGAAGACCCTCCCCTTCCCGATGCTCTCGGACATCAAGCGCGAGCTGGTCGAGGCCACCGGCGTGCTGAACGCCGACGGTGTCGCGGACCGCGCCACCTTCATCGTCGACCCGAACAACGAGATCCAGTTCGTGTCGGTGACCGCCGGCAGCGTCGGCCGCAACGTCGACGAGGTCCTGCGCGTCCTCGACGCCCTGCAGTCCGACGAGCTGTGCGCCTGCAACTGGAAGAAGGGCGACCCGACCATCGCCGCCGGCGAGCTGATGAGCGCGAGCGTCTGACCCAGATGAGCATCGACAACCTCAAGGAAGCCCTTCCCGAGTACGCGAAGGACCTCAAGCTCAACCTGGGCACCCTGAGCCGCACCACCGAGCTCACCGAGCAGCAGCTGTGGGGCGCGCTCCTGGCCAGTGCCGTGGCGACCGGCAACGCCACCGTTCTCGCCGAGATCAGCGCCGAGGCCGCCGACAACCTGTCGGGCGAGGCGTTCAACGCCGCGCTCGGCGCCGCGTCGATCATGGGCATGAACAACGTCGCCTACCGGGCCAAGAGCTTCCTCGGCCCCGAGTACGGCGAGGTGCGCATGGGTCTGCGGATGAACATCATCGGCAACCCCGGCGTCGAGAAGGTCGACTTCGAGCTCTGGAGCCTGGCCGTCTCGACCATCAACGGCTGCCATGACTGCACCGCGGCGCACGCCGACGTGGTGCGCAAGGCCGGCCTCACCAAAGAGCAGGTCTGGGAGGCCGTCAAGGTCGCCGCGACCGTCAATGGTGTCGCCGCGGCTCTCACCGCCAAGAGCGCGCTGAGCTAGGCACACCGGAACCGACACTGCCCCGGTCCGCGCAACCCGCGGATCCGGGGCAGCGTTGTATCCGGGGTGTCGGTGTCCGGGTCAGAGTTGCTCGAGCGCCCCGGCGAAGCGGCGGGCCAGGTCCCGCACCTGCTCGCTCGTCATGACGAACGAGGGGGACACCTGCAGGGCGCCCTGGCCGGCCGCGCGCGTCACGACCCCGGCTGCGCGGAGTGCGGCGACGGCAGTCGGCGCCTGTGCCGGGTCGGCCAGTTGGACGGCCGTCACCGCGCCGAGGCCCGTGCGGACCTCCGACACGGCGTCGAGGTCGCCCAACGGCGCGAAGGCGGCCGCCAGGTCTCCCTCGAGGCGCTTGGCCTCGTCGATCAGGTTCTCCCGCTCGAGGATGTCGAAGTTGGCCAGCGCGGCCGCCGCGGCTCCGGCGTGGCCGCCGTAGGTGTACCCGTGGCGCCACCACACGCCACCGGCGAAGAACGGCTCGGCGACGTGCGGGGCGGCGATCATCGCCCCCATCGGCACGTAGCCGCTGGTCAGGCCCTTGGCCGACGTGATCATGTCCGGTTCGAGGCCGAAGCGGCCCGACGCGAACCAGTCGCCGCCGATCCGGCCGTACCCGGTCACCACCTCGTCGGCGACGAACAGCACGTCATGGTCACGGCAGATCTCGCGCACCTCGCGCAGGTAGCCGTCCGGCGGCAGGTAGACCCCGCCCGCGCCGATGATCGGCTCGGCGAAGAAGGCCGCGATGTTGTCGGCGCCGACGCGTTCGATCAGGCCGAGCAGGCTCTTCGCGTCGTCCCACTCGACGGTCTCGGTGTCGGGCATCAGCGGATCCCCGTAGCCCTCCTTGTTCGGGAGGATGCCGGCCAGCGACGTGCCGGCCACGTGCATGCCGTGATACGCCTTGCTGCGTCCGACAACGATGCGCTTCGACGGTCGCCCCTGCTCGACCCAGTAGCGCCGCGCGAGCTTCACCGCGGTCTCCACCGCGTCGCTGCCGCCCGAGGTGAACATGACCTTGGAGCCGGGCACCGGCGCCTTGGCCGCGAGGCGCTCGGCGAGTTCGATGGTCGTGTCCGACGCGAAGTCGCCGAAGTTCGAGTAGTGCGCGATGGTCGACAACTGCTTGGCGACCGCCTCGGCGATCTCCGTGCGACCGTGGCCGACGTTGGTGAACCACAGGCCGGCCGTCGCGTCGAGGTACTCCTTGCCCGCGTCGTCGTAGACCGTCACCCCCTCGCCCCTGGTGATGACGAACGGACCCGAGGAGGTGACCGCGCCCATGTCGGCGAACCCATGCCACAGCGAGTAACTCATGCCTCCATCATGAAGGACGTCGCCCACGGCCCCGCAACCGGCCGGACGTAGGCTGGAAGAATCATGTCGCCGTCGCCCAAGCGTCGATCCCGCTCGGCAAAACCGCCGGTGGGGCCGTCCCCCGAAGTGGTCGCCGCGCGCCGCGCGCGCGTCCCCGAGCTGATCTTTCCGGCGGAGCTTCCGGTCAGCGCCTGCCGCGACGAGATCACCGCGGCGCTGCTCGCCCACCAGGTCATCGTCGTCGCCGGGGAAACCGGGTCCGGCAAGACCACCCAGCTGCCCAAGATCTGCCTGGCCGCCGGACGCGGCGTCAACGGCACCATCGGGCACACGCAGCCGCGGCGGATCGCGGCAACCTCGGTGGCGGAGCGGATCGCCGACGAGACGGGGACACAGATCGGCGAGGCCGTCGGCTACTGCGTGCGCTTCTCCGACCGGGTCTCCGACGAGACCCTGGTCAAGGTGATGACCGACGGCATCCTGCTGCGCGAGATCGCGGCCGACCCGATGCTGCGCGCCTACGACACCCTGATCATCGACGAGGCGCACGAGCGCAGCCTCAACATCGAC
Source organism: Gordonia sp. (in: high G+C Gram-positive bacteria) (assembly GCF_047602025.1). Classification (GTDB taxonomy): domain Bacteria; phylum Actinomycetota; class Actinomycetes; order Mycobacteriales; family Mycobacteriaceae; genus Gordonia. The sequence continues at coordinate 1,656,643 of NZ_JASGII010000001.1, forward strand.
TTCATCCTCGGCTTCCTGCGGCGCCTGCTGCCCCGGCGCCCCGACCTCAAGGTGATCATCACCTCGGCCACCATCGAGCCCGAGCGGTTCGCACGGCACTTCGCGACCGCCGACGACAGCGTGCCGATCATCGAGGTGTCCGGCCGCACGTACCCGGTCGAGATCCGCTACCGGCCGCCCGAACCGGAGACCGAGCTGGCCGCCCAGATCGACGCCGCGGTCACCGAGCTGTGGTCCGGCGCGACGGGCGACATCCTGGTGTTTCTGCCCACCGAGCGCGACATCCGCGACACCGCCAAAGCGCTGGCCCACCGGACCGCCGGCGGCGGCGAGATCGTGCCGCTGTACGCGCGGCTGTCCATCGGCGAGCAGCGCCGGGTGTTCACCCCGTCGAACGGCCGGCGCATCGTGCTGGCGACCAACGTCGCCGAGACATCGCTCACCGTGCCGGGCATCCGCTACGTCGTCGACACCGGCACCGCCCGAATCTCGCGGTACTCCACCCGCACCAAGGTCACCCGCCTGCCCATCGAGCCGATCTCCCAGGCCAGCGCCCGCCAACGCGCCGGCCGCTGCGGCCGTGTCGCCGCCGGCGTCTGCATCCGGCTCTACGACGAGGACGACTTCGACGCCCGTCCGCAGTACACCGATCCGGAGATCCTGCGCGCGAACCTCGCCGGGGTGATCCTGTCGATGGTGTCGTTGCGCCTGGGCGACATCGCCGACTTCGGCTTCGTCTCACCGCCGTCGCCACGGGCCATCGCCGACGGACTCGCCGAGCTCGGCGAACTCGGCGCCATCACCACGGCCCCGGACCGGGCGCCCAAACTCACCCCCGTCGGCCGCGCACTGGCCCGGATCCCCGTCGACCCGCGTCCCGCCCGCATGCTCGTCGCCGCCGATGAAGCCGGCGTGGTGGCCGATGTGCTGGTGATCGCCGCCGCCCTGTCGGTCCCCGACGTCCGCTTGCGGCCCGCCGACAAGCGCGAGGCCGCCGACGAGATGCACCGGCGTTTCGACGCACCGGGATCCGACTTTCTCGCGCTGCTGAACCTGTGGGACTACCTCGAGGAGATCCGCGGGGAACTGTCGGGCAACCAGTTCCGCCGCCGCTGCGAGCGCGAGTACCTGCATTGGACACGGATCCGCGAGTGGCGCGACCTGCACCGGCAACTGCGGCGGATCGCCGAGGGACTGGGCTGGTCGGTCAAGCGTGGCGGCGAGCGGGACGCCGACGCCATCCACCAGGCGGTGCTGGCGGGGCTGTTGTCGAACATCGCCGCCCGCAAACCCGACTCCAAGGAGTACCAGGGCGCGCGCAACACGACCCTGATGATCTTCCCGTCCTCGTCCCTGGCGAAGAAGCCGCCGGCGTTCCTGATGGCGGCCGAGGTCATCGAGACCTCGCGGACCTACGCGAGCACGGTTGCGCGCATCGACCCGGCGTGGGCCGAGCGCCTGGCCGGCGACCTCTGCAAACGCTCCTACAGCGAGCCGCACTGGTCGTCGAAGCGCGGCGCCACCATGGCGCATGAGAAGGTCACGCTCTTCGGCGTCACGCTGGTGGCCTCCCGCCAGGTCACCTACACCTCGATCGACCCCACGCTGTGTCGGGAGATGTTCCTGCGGCACGGACTGGTCGACGGCGACTGGCGCACCCGACACGACTTCTTCGCCCGCAACCGGGCCCTCCTCGACGACGCCGCCGACGTGGAGAACCGGGCCCGCCGCCGCGACCTGGTGATCAGCGCCGACCAGCTGTACGCGTTCTACGACGCCCGCATCCCCGCCTCCGTGGTCTCCGCCCGCCACTTCGACAGCTGGTGGAAGGACGAGCGGCGGGCCAATCCCGACCTGTTGGACCTGCGCCGGGAAGACGTGATCGACACGGGCGGCGTCGCCGAGGCCGACTACCCCGGGACCTGGGCCCAGGGCGAGTTGCGTCTGGCCCTGCGGTACAAGTTCGCGCCGGGCGACCCCGAGGACGGCGTCACCGTCGAGATTCCGCGAGAACTGCTCGCCCACGTGCGGCCGGCCGGCTTCGACTGGTCCGTGCCGGGCATGCGCGAGGATCTGGTCACCGCGCTGATCAGGACGTTGCCCAAACAGCTGCGCAAGCTCGTCTCGCCCGCCCCGCAACGCGCGCAAGCGGCACTCGCCCGCCTGACGCCGCGCAGCGAACCCCTGGTCACGGGCCTGGCCCGCGAACTATCGGCGATGACGGGCGCCACGATCACGCCGGGCGACTTCGACGTCGCGCGGGTCGATGACCACCTGAGGATGAATTTCGCCGTCGTCGACGCCGGCGGCCGTACGGTCGCGTCCAGTCGGTCGTTGGCCGATCTCCAGCAGGCCGGTGGGGCGCGCGGTCAGCGGGGCGCCCCCGAGCGAACCGACGCCGTGCGGGCCACGACGTGGACCGACGACACCTTCGGAGACCTCGCCGAATCCGTGACCGCCGAGATCGCCGGGCAGCGCGTCACCCGGTTCCCGGGGCTGACCGTGGACGGCACCGCCGTCGTCTCGACGATGTTCCCCTCGGCCGCCGCTCGCGACACCGCGCTGCACGGCGCGGCACTGAGCCTGCTCGACGCCGCGCTGCCGCCACTGCAGCGCAAGATCACGACCGGCCTGACCGCCGCGCAGAAGCTCGCACTGAGCCAGTCGCCCTATCCGTCGCTGGACGCCCTGCTCGCCGATTGCACGCGGTGCGCCATCCGCGGCGCGGTGACCGCCGAGCAGACGGCCCGACTCCGCTCACCGGCAGACTTCGCCGACCTGCGGCAACACACGGCGCCACGCGCCGCCCAGCAGGCGCCGGAGCTGTTCTTCACGGTCCTCGACATCCTCGAGCGCCTCCCGGCAGTCCACGGGGCCGTCGAGGCCCACACCGGCACCCTCGCCGCCGACGATGTGGCCGAGCAGGTCGACAACCTGGTGTTCGACGGTTTTGTGTGCGTCACGCCGGCGGCCCGGCTGGCCGACATCCCGCGGTATCTCGACGGCGCCGTCGCCCGGTTGGCAGCGGTCGCGTCGAACCCGGCCCGCGATCGCGATGCCACGGCGGCGATCGACCGGGTGATCGAGCACTGGAATCAGCGGCTGGCGCAGCTGCCCGAAGCGCGGCGGGACGCGTTCAACGACTACGCCCACTGGATGGTCGAGGAGTTGCGGGTCGGGCTCTACGCCCAACGACTGCGCACCGCGCACCCCGTCTCGGAGAAGCGCGCGGTGAAGGCGTTCGACGCCTTCGTCTAGGACCTGGCCCCGTGACCGGTCTTGAGGAGATCGATCTCGCGCTGGAAGTCGTCGAGCGAATCGAAAGACCGGTACACCGAGGCGAAGCGCAGGTAGGCCACTTCATCGAGGTCGCGGAGCGGGCCGAGGATGGCCAGTCCGACCTCGTTGCTGGGGACTTCGGCGGATCCGGAGGAGCGGACCGCGTCTTCGACCTGCTGGGCGAGTTGGGCGAGGGCGTCTTCGTCGACCTGCCGCCCCTGGCAGGCCCGGCGCACGCCCCGCATGACCTTTTCCCGGCTGAACGGCTCGGTGACGCCGTTGCGCTTCACGACGGCGAGCACGGCACTCTCCACGGTGGTGAACCGGCGCCCGCACTCCGGGCAGCTCCGCCGTCGGCGGATGGCCTGGCCCTCATCGGCGACGCGAGAGTCCACGACCTTGGTGTCCTCGTGCTTGCAGAAGGGGCAGTACATGCCCGCAACAATACCGGCGCGCCGCTCACGGTCTTCTCGCCGCTCAGCCGTAGACCGGTGCGACGAGCGCCTGTCCCGCGGCGAGCTCGGCACTCGCCATGCCGTTCAGCGCCCGGAGCTGGTTGATGACGGCCTGGCGCGACACCCCGGGGGCGACGCGCTCGGCGACCGAGTTCAGCGTCTCACCGCCGCGGACATGGACCACCGACGTCGACACCGGCTCGGGCGCGGTGGCTGCCGCGAAGTTGCCCCCGACGACGGCGAAGAACCACACCAGGCCGGCCAGTGCGGCACCGGCGAGGATGCCGGCGACCGCACGACGTCGAGCTAACGTGCGCTTCGACGGGGCGGGGACGGCGGCTCGGACGGGGCGGGCCGGGCCCGCGCACCGGCTCGCCACCGGGGTCGGCGCGGGCAGCCGGGTGTCGACCGGCCGGCGCCGCGTCTCGGGCGGGCGGGGTGCCGACGCGGGAACGTGGCGGGGCTGCGGCCGCACGGGGCGGACGGTCGGGCGGTGCATCACTGGAGCGCTCATCTGTTCGATCTCCTCGTTCGTATGTTCGATGAACTTATGTTCGAAGTTCTACCACGCCGGTCTGACAAAGTCCCGCGACACGTCGAACAAATGTTTGAGACATTCGAAAATATTCGCTAATGTTCCAGACATCGAGAAGAGGAGGCCGCCATGGCCAAGAAGAACAATCCGTCCGACGGATCGCCCGATTCCCCGGCCGCCGTGGAGGCGAGGCTGACCCAGCGCCAGCGCGATGTCCTCGAGGTCATCCGCAAGTCGGTGCGCGACCGGGGCTACCCGCCGAGCATCCGTGAGATCGGCGACGCGGTGGGCCTCGTGTCCACCTCGTCGGTCGCCTACCAGCTGCGCACCCTGGAGACCAAGGGCCTACTCAAGCGCGACCCGCACCGCCCCCGTGCGGTGAACATCCCGTCGGACAAGAACCAGCCGCCGCCCGGCGGTTCCGCCGTCGGCAGCGACGACATGCCGTCGGCGAAGTACGTCCCGGTCCTCGGTCAGATCGCCGCCGGCGGCCCGATCCTGGCCGAAGAGGCCGTCGAGGAGGTGTTCCCGCTGCCCAAGGAGCTGGTCGGCGACGGCACCCTCTTCTCGCTGCGCGTCGTCGGCGAGTCGATGATCGACGCGGCCATCTGTGACGGCGACTACGTCGTGGTGCGCCAGCAGAACGTCGCCGACAACGGCGACATCGTGGCCGCCATGATCGACGGCGAGGCGACGGTGAAGACGTTCAAGCGCGAGGACGGCCACGTGTGGCTGATGCCGCACAACCCGCTGTTCGACCCGATCCCGGGCGACCGCGCGACGATCCTCGGCAAGGTCGTGTCGGTGATGCGCCGACTCTGACCGGTCAGGAGCTGAACGGCTCCAACTCGCCGGCCAGGGCCGCCGGGACCCGCACCCGCATCTTGGTGCCGGTCTCGTGGTGCTCGGTCGAGCGCACCTCACCGTCGGCGTGGATGCGCGAGACCAGGTCGCCCCGGTCGAAGGGCACGTCGACGAACAGCTCGACGTCGTGGCGGCCGACTTCGGCGCGGATCCGGTCGAACAGTTCGCCGAGTCCCTCACCGGTGTGGGCGGACACGAAGATCGCCCCGGGAAGGGCGGCGGCCAACTCGGTGCGGCTCAGTCCGTCCATCGCGTCGACCTTGTTCACCACGAGCAGCTCGGGCGGTGGCGGCGCCCCGCCGCCCGCCTCGTCCATGACCTCGCCGAGCACGGTGCGCACCGCGGCGACCTGATCCAGCGGGAAGGCCTCCGACCCGTCGACGACGTGGATCAACAGATCCGCATCGGCCACTTCTTCCAACGTCGACCGGAAGGCCTCGACGAGTTGCGTCGGCAGATGTCGGACGAACCCGACCGTGTCGGTGAAGACCACCTCGCGACCGTCGTCGAGACGCGCCCGCCGGGTCGTCGGATCCAGCGTCGCGAACAACGCGTCCTGGACCAACACGCCCGAGCCAGTCATCGCGTTGACCAGGCTCGACTTCCCGGCGTTGGTGTAGCCCACCACCGTGATCGCGGGCACCCCGCTGCGGTGCCGGTCGAGTCGCTTCACCGTCCGCGCGGTCTTCATCGCCCGGATCTCGCGGCGCAGCTTGGCCATCCGCTCGCGGATGCGCCGGCGGTCGGTCTCGATCTTCGTCTCACCCGGACCGCGCAGACCGACGCCGCCGTTGCTGCCGGCGCGACCGCCGGCCTGCCGAGACATCGACTCGCCCCAACCGCGCAGCCGCGGGAGCATGTACTCCATCTGCGCGAGGGAGACCTGTGCCTTGCCCTCCCGGCTCGTCGCGTGCTGGGCGAAGATGTCGAGGATCAGCGCGGTCCGGTCGATGACCTTGACCTTGACGATCTTCTCGAGCGCGTTGAGCTGTGCGGGCGTCAGCTCACCGTCGGCGATCACGGTGTCGGCCCCGGTCGCGACGACGATGTCGCGCAGCTCGCCCGCCTTGCCCGACCCGATGTAGGTGGCGGCATCGGGACTGGAGCGTCGCTGGATGACCGCCTCCAGGACTTGTGAACCGGCGGTCTCGGCGAGGGCGGCGAGTTCGGCCATGTTGGCACGGGCCTGCGCCTGGGTGCCCGACGTCCAGACCCCGACGAGCACCACTCGTTCCAGGCGCAGCTGGCGGTACTCGACCTCGGTGACGTCGGTGAGCTCGGTTGAGAGGCCCGCCACGCGTTGGAGCGAGGCGCGGTCGTCGAGTTGGAGTTCGCCGGTGGTCGGCGCGTGCGCGTCGAACAGATCAGATTCAGTCATATACGTCCATGATGGCACCGTCGGCCCGTGGCGCGCACTCTCATTTGCGTCCCAGCGCGGCCCGGCCCGCGGCCGTCATCCGCCCCGCCGCCTCCAGCCTGTCGGCAATGGCCGTGTTGCGGGCCGAGGCGGTTCCCCTCGTCTTGCGCGGGGTGAACTTCTGCAGATAGGACGTCTCGTTGTTCGCCCGACGGGTGCTTTCGCTCCATCCGAACGCTATGCCCGCCTCCAAGAGGTCGTGGAAGCCGATCGACTGCTTCGTACTCGTCACCTTCTCCAGCACGACCCACAGACCGGGGTGCGACTCGTGGTGTGTCGCCAACCAGTCCCACAGCTCGTCGACGGTCGCGAAGGATCGTCGTTCCAGTTGGTCCGGCATGTCCTGATGCTCGCCCCGAGGCCCGTCAGACCAGCGCACCGTCGAAGATCTCGCCGCGCGCGACCAGGCGCGACGGGCCGCGCAACGTCGACGACGCGCCGCCGTCGGCGATCGTCACCTCGACCACCCCGCCGGGAACGGTGATGCGCAGCTTCCCGCTGTCGCGCCCCCGCTCCGCCAACAGTGCGGTGGCGGCGGCGACCAGGCCGGTGCCGCAGCTGCGCGTCTCCCCCACGCCGCGCTCGACGACGCGCATCGACGACACCAGCACGTCGCCGTCCTCGGTCGGTTCGGTCAGGAGCTCGACGTTGGCGCCCGCCGGGAAGACGTCGCCCTCCAGCGCCACCGCGCCGGCCAGGTCGAGTTCGGCGAGCCCACCGCCGTCGAGGCCGGGAAGCACGCACGCCAGGTGTGGATTTCCGACGTCCACCGCGACACCGTGGTACTCGGTGCCGCCGATGACGGCCGTCGATGCGGCGCCGCGACGGGCGGGCCCCATCGACACGCTGACATCGGCCTCGGTCGGGGTCACCGAGTGGATCTGCACCGGTCGGGCGCCGGCCCGTGATCCGACGACGAACTCGTCGGCGTCGGTCAGCCCGCGCACGCGGCAGTAGTGGGCGAACACCCGCACGCCGTTCCCGCACATCTCGGCGATGGAGCCGTCGCCGTTGCGGTAGTCCATGAACAGGTCGCCATCGGCGATCCCCGCGCCCAGGGTGTCGAGTACCCCGGCCTCTACCAGTGCGCCGGCCCGGGCAACCCGCAGCAATCCGTCGGCGCCGATCCCGCGCTGTCGGTCGCACAGCGCGGCCACCGTCGACGCCTCCAGGGGCGTTTCGGCCCCCAGGTCCTCGAGGATGATGAAGTCGTTCTGCGTCCCGTGGCCCTTCCAGAAGGCGGTGGGATGCGCGGCGGCGCTGGTCACCGGCCCAGTCTACCGATCGACGGTCCGCCGGTAGTGCTGCGCGGCCCGGTCGGCGAGGTCGGTCGCACCCCCGTCGAACCACACCACGCGGGGGTCGCGGCGGAACCACGACCGTTGCCGTCGCACGTAGCGCCGCGTGCCGATGAAGGTCAGCTCGCGCGCCCGGACCTCGTCGCCGTCGCCGTCGAGATGGGCGAGCACCTGTGCGTAGCCGATGGCCCGGACCGCCGTCTGACCCTCACGGAGCCCCCGATCGACGAGCCCGCGGACCTCGTCGACGAACCCCGCCGCAAACATGGCGTCGGTGCGCGCGGCGATCCGCTCGTCGAGGAGTTCGGTCTCCCGGTCGACGCCGACGATCACCGTGTTCCAGCGGGGGTCGCCGATCTGCGGCTGGGATGCCGCGAACGGCGCTCCGGTCAGCTCGACGACCTCGAGGGCGCGCACGATGCGACGACCGTCGGTGTCCAGGATCGTCGCCGCGGCGGCCGGGTCGACGGCCGCCAACCGCCGGTGCATCTCGATGGTCCCGACCGCTTCCAGCTCTGCCTCGTAGCGGGAGCGGACGGCCGGGTCGGTGGGCGGTAGCGCCCACTCGTCGAGCAGGGCCTGCAGGTACATCATCGACCCGCCGACGATGACGGGCGTCCGGCCCCGGGCCGCGATGTCCTCGACGTCGGCGATCGCCGCCCGCTGATAGCGCGCGACCGTCGCCGTCTCGGTCACGTCGAGCACGTCGAGCTGGTGGTGGGCGATACCGCGGCGGCCGGTGACGGGCAGCTTGGCCGTCCCGATGTCCATGCCGCGGTACTGCTGCATGGCGTCGGCGTTGACGACCTCGCCGTCGAACCGCTCGGCGAGGTCGAGCGCCAGGTCGGACTTGCCGCTGGCGGTGGGCCCCACGACGGCGATCGGCCGCGGGCTCACGCCGACCGCCAGCCGACGACGTTGTAGCCGACGCCCAGCGGAGCTCCCGAGTAGTGCACCGTCGCCGTCATCGGCCCGGGCAGCGCCGCGGCCGCGACCTCCCACGCACCGCGGCCGTCGACGCCCCAACGCTCGCAGCGCGCCCAATCGAGCGCCCGTAGGGAGGCGGGGTCGCCGCCGGCCAGCGCGGCATCGATCTCGCGTTGCAGTGCCGCCGCATCCGGGTCGAGGCCGCCGCCCGGGGCGCGCTCGCCCAGGTGGATCGCGCCGTCGCCGACGATGAGCAGGGCCGTCGGCACGGGTCCGGCCGCCGACTCCGCAAGCCGCTCCCCGAGAGCGCGGCACCGCTCGGCGCCGGCATCGGCGGGAACGGTCTGCGGCGTGATGACGACGCGCGCCGCCGCCGGTGTGAGCTCGCGCATCCAGCCGGCCACGAGCATCGAGGTCGGCAGCCGACCGCTGGCCGCCGGGTCCGGGGTCAGCGACACCTCCCGGTCCACGCCGAAGCCCCCGAAGGAGCCCGCCGCCGTCATCGCTTGACCGCCGGATGCGTCGCCGTCGTCGGGGCCCACCGCCCACCACGCGTTACTCAGATCGGCCTGCGCGGCGACCGCGTCGGCGACGGCCGACCGCACGGGGTCGAGCTCGACTGAGCCGACCCCGGACACCTCGGGCACCAACGCGGGCGCGCCCGGGACGAAAACCGCCGAAATCAACACAACCCACGACGCTAGTCGACCTGCTTGAATGGAGCCCAGCGGCCCGGGTTCCCCCGGGCGCAGAACGACGGCAGCCGTGACGCGCGGCACGACCCCGGTGAGGACACCGCCATGACCGACTCCCCCAAGCCCGGCCCCCGGCCCGGACCCCGTCCCGGCGCCCCCGCGGTGACCAGCGCCCCGATCACCCATCAGCCGACCCATGCCGGTGACCCGCACGAGTTCGGCCGCGTCGACGAGAAGGGCGTCGTGTGGTTGAAGACCGCCGACGGGGAGCGCGAGGTCGGCCAGTGGCAGGCGGGAAGTCCGGAGGAGGGACTCGCGCACTACGCGCGGCGGTTCGAGGACCTCGCGACCGAGATCGAGATCCTCGAAGAACGCCTCGCCGCCCGCTCCGGCGAGCCGCGCAAGACCCGCGCGGCGGCGCAGGGCCTGCTCGACGCGCTGCCGAACGCCCACGTGATCGGTGATGTCGCCGCCCTCGAGGCGCGCCTGCAGGCGATCACCGGTGCCGCCGACGACGTCGCCGAGGAGGTCAAGGCCCAGCGCGCCAAGGACCGCGAGGCGGCGGTCGCGCGCAAGACCGCGCTGGCCGAGGAAGCGGAGCAATTGGCCGAGGAGTCGACCCAGTGGAAGTCGGCCGGCGACCGCATCCGGGCGATCCTCGACGAGTGGCGCGGCATCAAGGGCATCGACCGCAAGACCGATGACGCGCTGTGGAAGCGCTACTCAAAGGCCCGCGACAAGTTCAACCGGCGCCGCGGGGCGCACTTCGCGGAGATGGACCGCGACCGGACGGCCGCGAAGGACCGCAAGGAGGAACTCATCGCGCAGGCCGAGGAGTTGTCCTCGTCGACCGAGTGGGGCCCCACGTCGGCGCGCTTCCGCGAACTGATGACCGAGTGGAAGGCCGCCGGCCGTGCACCCCGCGACGTCGACGACGCCCTCTGGCAGCGCTTCAAGGCCGCGCAGGACGTGTTCTTCGGCGCCCGCAACGCCGAGGCGTCCCAGCGCGACGAGGAGTTCGCGGTGAACGGCGAGGCCAAGGCCAAGCTGCTCGACGAGGCGGAGAAGACCATCGATCCGCAGGCCGATCTGACGGCGGCGCGCAAAGCGTTCCGCCAGTTCCAGGAGCGGTGGGATGCGATCGGCAAGGTGCCGCGCAACCAGATGGCGAAACTGGACGGCCGCTACCGCGCCATCGAGCGCAAGGTGCGCGACGCCGAAAACGAGAACTGGCGTCGCGAAGACCCCGAGGTCGTCGCCCGCGCCGCCCAGTTCGCCGAAAAGGTGGAGGCCCTCGAAGAACAGGCCCGCAAGGCCGAGGAGCGCGGCAAGTCGTCGGATGCGAAGAAGCTCCGCGAGCAGGCCGACCAGTGGCGCGAGTGGGCCCAGGCGGCCCAATCGGCCGTCTCTGAGCGCTAGTGCCTACGGCCCGTACTCGCGGGTCACCGTCGCGACGCGCACCCGGTAGGCGGCGTACCACCGCTCGCGGCCCAATCGCTGGGCGCCGGCATGCTCGGCGACACCCTTCCAGGCCTTCGCGGCGGCCTCGTCGGTCCAATACGACGCCGTGATCCCGAAACCCTCGGCATCACGCGCCGACTCCACCCCCAGGTAGCCGGGCTGCCGCGCGGCGAGCCGGTCCATTTCGAGAGCCATCGCGTCATAGCCCGCATCGTCGCGCCCGGTCCGCACCGAGGTGAAGACCACCGTCACGTACGGCGGTGCCGGGGTCTGGGCTATCCGGTCGTCCACGTCGGGCTCGCCGCTAGTCCTCGGGTTCGTCGTGCTGGACCGGATCGGCCAGGCGGCGCATCCGCTCCTCTTCGGCCAAGGCGGCGTCGCGACGCTGCGCCTCCAACGACAACTGCAGGGCGTTGCGCGCCCACACGACGCGCGCCCAGTGGAAGGACAGGACGATCACCGCGATCAAACCGAGGACGAGGCCGATGCCGACGCCCTGCACGGGCGGTAGGGGTTTGCCGTCGGAACCGATCTGGGCATCGAGGCCGGGCGTGTTCCGGGTCCACCACGCCAACGTGCCCGCGACCACCGAGACCATCGAGCCGCACAGCGCGATCCACGACAGCACCCAGCGACGGGTGATCAGTGCCAGCGCCGAGAACAGCACGCCGAAGATCAGCAGCAGGTAGACGAAGACGCGCGAGGTGATGGTGATCTTGGCGGCCTGTGCCTTCTCGTCGAAGCTCAGGACGTCGAAGCCGCTGACCGCTCCCCGGAAACTGAAGAACTCGTTCGCGACGTGCGGCAGGGCCAACGACACACCGGCCACCAGGACGGCCGCCGCGACGACGACGGCGCGGGCTCCGGGGTCGATCTCCCCGGCTACCTTGCGCTCCGCCCTGCGGAGGTCGTCCTCGAACTGTGCGAACCCGCTGGTCGGGTCGATCGGATCCTTGCTCACATCGTGTCCCATCGGTTGAAGGTCTAGCCGCAGCCGCCGGTCGAGCACCCGGTCGCCACCGGATCGGCCGGCCGGGCGCCGATCGTCGGCAGGCCCAGACCGACGCCGCTCGGCGCCGTTACCGGTCGCTGATCGGCCTCGTGGGCGTCGCCGGCGCGCGTGTTGCGGATGGTGACCACGCCGCCGTCGGCCATCAGGTGGTGCGGCGCCGCAGCCGTGATCGACGTCGTGACGATGTCACCCGGTCGGATCTTCGCCCCGGGCGCCTCGCCCACCGGGCCGGGCGCGTAGTGCACGAGGCGCCCGTCGCGGGCCCGACCGGTGAGCCGGTGGTGCTCGGCACTCTTACGGCTGGCATCGGCGGTGACCAGCAGCTCGACGTCGGTCCCGACGAGGGTCTCGTTCTCCGCCAGGCAGACGCGTTCCTGCAACTCGATCAGCCGCTGGTAGCGCTCGGTCACGACGTCCGGCGGAACCTGGTCGGGCATGGTCGCCGCGGGCGTGCCCGGCCGCGGCGAGTACTGGAACGTGAAGGCCGAGCTGAACCGCGCGGCCTCGACGACGTCGAGGGTTGCCTGGAAATCCTCCTCGGTCTCCCCCGGGAAACCGACGATGATGTCGGTGGTGATCGCGGCATGGGGCATCGCGGCGCGCACGCGGTCGAGGATGCCGAGGAACTTCGTCTGCCGATACGAGCGGCGCATCGCCTTGAGCACCCGGTCCGACCCCGACTGCAGCGGCATGTGCAGCTGCGGGCAGACGTTGGGCGTGGTGGCCATCGCATCGATCACGTCGTCGGTGAACTCCGCCGGGTGCGGCGAGGTGAAGCGGACCCGCTCCAGGCCGTCGATCGACCCGCAGGAGCGCAGCAGGTCGGCAAACGCGCCCCGGTTGCGCGGCTGGTCGGGGTCGGCGAAAGACATCCCGTAGGCGTTGACGTTCTGGCCGAGCAGCGTCACCTCCAGCACGCCCTGGTCGACGAGCGCCTGCACCTCGGCGAGGATGTCGCCCGGTCGGCGGTCGGTCTCCTTGCCGCGCAGCGACGGCACGATGCAGAACGTGCAGGTGTTGTTGCAGCCCACCGACACCGACACCCAGCCCGAGTACGCGGAGTCGCGGCGCGCCGGCAGCGTCGACGGGAAGGTCTCGAGGGAGTCGAGGATTTCGACCTGCGCCTCGTCGTTGTGCCGCGCCCGGTCGAGCAGCGCGGGCAGCGACCCGATGTTGTGGGTGCCGAAGACGACATCGACCCACGGGGCCCGGTCCAGAACGGTCGACTTGTCCTTCTGCGCCAAACACCCGCCGACGGCGATCTGCATGCCCGGTTTGCGGCGCTTCACCGGCGCCAGGTGCGACAGGTTGCCGTACAGCTTGTTGTCGGCGTTCTCCCGCACCGCACAGGTGTTGAACACGACCAGGTCGGGCTCGTCCCCCTCGTCGGCGGCCACGTAGCCCGCTTCTTCCAGCAGCCCGGAGATCCGTTCGGAGTCGTGCACGTTCATCTGACAGCCGAACGTGCGCACCTCGTAGCGGCGCGTCTGCGGATCGGGGCTGTCGATACTCACGCCGTCCAGGATATCGGGCGCGGCCGCTTGCCCTGCCGTGTCCCCCGCGCGGGTACTAGGGTGATCGGTTATGACATCAGGTGTCCCGATGGTTTCGTTGCGACACGTCGACAAGCACTACGGCGATCTGCACGTGCTCCGGGACATCACGCTCGACATCCCGGCCGGACAGGTGGTCGTGCTGCTGGGCCCGTCCGGATCCGGCAAGTCGACGTTGTGCCGCACGATCAACCGGCTCGAGCCCATCGACAGCGGCGAGATCTACCTCGACGGCACCCTGTTGCCCGACGAGGGGCGCGCCCTGGCCGCGCTGCGCGCCGAAGTCGGCATGGTGTTCCAGTCGTTCAACCTGTTCGCCCACAAGACGATCCTCGAAAACGTCACCCTCGCCCCGATCAAGGTGCGCAAGCAGCCGAAGGCGCAGGCCGAGGCCAAGGCGATGGAGTTGCTCGAACGCGTCGGCGTCGCGGCCCAACGGGACAAGCACCCCGCGCAGCTGTCCGGCGGCCAGCAGCAACGCGTCGCCATCGCCCGCTCGCTGGCGATGGAACCGCGGGTCATGCTGTTCGACGAGCCGACATCGGCCCTCGATCCGGAAATGGTCAACGAGGTGCTCGACGTGATGGTCTCGCTCGCCAAGGAGGGCATGACCATGGTCGTCGTCACCCACGAGATGGGCTTCGCCCGCAAAGCCGCCGACCGGGTGGTCTTCATGGCCGACGGCACGATCCTCGAGGACGCCGATCCGGAGACCTTCTTCACCAAACCGGCCACCGACCGCGCCCGCGACTTCCTCTCGAAGATCCTGGACCACTGATGCGCGTTCGCACCGCCGCCCGCCTGATGGCCGCCGTCGTGGCCGGGTCGCTCGCGACCACGCTGCTCGCGGGGTGCGGCAGCAGCCCCCGCGACCTGCTCGCCTCGATCCGGTCCGGCCACGTGATTCTCGGCGCCAAGTTCGACCAGCCCGGCCTCGGCCTCCGCGACCCGGTGCGGCGGGAGATCGTCGGCTTCGACCCCGCGGTCTCGACCTTCGTGGTCAATCACATCGCCGACCGCCTCGGCGTGCCCCATCCGCAGATCAAGTGGCGCGAGACCCCGTCGGCCCAACGGGAGGCGCTCATCAGCTACGGCGAGGTCGACATGATCGCGGCCACCTACTCGATCAACGCCGCCCGCCTTGCGAAGGTCGACTTCGCCGGCCCCTACCTGGTGAACTACCAGGGCCTGCTGGTCCGCGGCGAGGGGTCGGCGGTGTCGACGCTCACCGACCTAGACAACCCGGAGCGTCGGCTGTGCTCGGTATCCGGCTCGACTCCCGCGCAGAACGTGAAGCGACAGCTGCCCGCGGTCCAGCTCCAGGAGTTCGACTCGTACTCGTCGTGCGTCGAGGCGCTGCGCAACGCCAAGGTCGACGCGTTGACCACCGACGAGGTGATCCTCGCGGGCTACGCGCACTTCTTCCCCGACTACGGCCTGAAGGTGCTCTCGATGACGTATCCGCGCGACACCTGCGACGGCAAGGGCCGCTTCGTCCCCGCGGGTCGGCCGTTCGCCACCGAGCACTACGGCATCGGCCTGGCCAAGGGCCAACCGGAGTCCGTCGCGGCGGTCAACGAAGCGCTGCGCGCCATGCTCGCGCCGGTGCCGGGCGGGCCCTCCGCCTGGGAGAAGGCGTTGCGCTCATCGATCGGCGACGGCACCGTCGACGCGATGATCCGGCGCGCCGACGCCCCCGGGTCCCGCTTCGGCTTCCTGCCGGTGCCCGGCGACCTCGGGTTCGTCGACGCTCCAACGCAGCCCTGTCCGACGGGTGCCGCCCGATGAACGCGCTCTGGTCCGACATGGCGCCGGCGATCTGGCCGGCCTTCGCCACCACGCTGAAACTGACGGCCCTGTCCGCGGTGGGCGCTCTCGTGTGGGGCGTGGTGCTCGCCGGCATGCGCGTCTCCCCCGTTCCCGTGATGCGGGCCTTCGGCACCGGCTACGTCAACGTCGTCCGCAACACCCCGCTGACGCTGATCGTGCTGTTCTGCTCCCTGGGCCTCTACACCAACCTCGGCATAGCGCTGGCGCCCGACGGCCCGCACTTCGTGGCGAACAACAACTTCTGGCTCGCCGTGCTCGCCTTCGTCCTCTACACGGCGACCTTTGTGTGCGAGACGCTGCGCGCCGGGTTCAACACGGTCCCGATCGGACAGGCCGAAGCCGCCCGCTCCCTGGGCCTCGGCTTCACCAAGGTGTTCGGCATCATCGTGCTGCCGCAGGCGCTGCGCGCCGTCATCGCGCCCATGGGCAGCGTGTTGATCGCGCTCACCAAGAACACCACCATCGCGTCGGTCATCGGCGTCGGCGAGGCCGCCCTGCTCATGAAGACGCAGATCGAGAACCACGCCAACCTGGTGCTGGCGATCTTCGCCATCATCGCGGTCGGCTTCATGCTGATCACCCTCACCGAGGGCCTCGTCTTCGGCTGGTTGGCCAAGCGCTATGCGGTGCGACGATGAGCCAGGCCACCGTTCTCTACGACGCGCCCGGGCGCCGGGCGCGCATCCGCAACGCGATCGTCGCCGCGGTGTTCCTGCTGGTCCTGGCGGCGATGGCCGCCTGGGTGATCACCCGCCTGGCCGACCGCGGCCAACTCGACGCAGACATGTGGCGGCCGTTCATCACCGCCTCGACGTGGACGGTCTACATCCTCCCGGGGCTGTGGGGCACCATCGAGGCGGCCGCGGTCTCGATTGTCGCGGCACTGGTCCTCGGCGCGCTGCTCGGCATCGGGCGGCTCTCCGACCACCGGGCGGTGCGCTGGTTCTGCGGCGCCTTCACCGAGGGGTTCCGGGCGATCCCGGTACTGCTGCTGATCCTGTTCACCTATTACCTGTACGCGCAGTACGGCCTGGTCCCGCCCTCACAGCTCGCGTTCGCCTCCGTCGTCACCGGCCTCACCCTCTACAACGGCACGGTCATCGCCGAGATCCTGCGCTCGGGCATCAATTCGCTGCCCGCCGGCCAGGGGGAGGCCGCAACGGCGCTCGGCCTGCGCAAGTCGCAGCAGATGCGGCTGATCCTGCTCCCCCAGGCCGTCACCGCGATGCTGCCGGCACTGGTCTCGCAGATGGTGATCGCACTCAAGGACAGCGCGCTCGGCTACATGATCGGATACGTGGAAGTGGTCCGGTCGGGCATCATGTCGGCCTCGTTCTACGGCAACTACCTGCCGGCGCTGATCGTGGTTGCGCTGGTGATGATCGCGATCAACTTCTCGCTCACCGCCTTCGCCACCCGGCTCGAGCGGCGGCTGCGCAGCGCGTCCTGATCAGGCAGCCGATTCCGAATAGCGGCGCACCTGCTCGCGCACCACATCGATGGCGACGCCCTGCGGGAAGCCGCGGCGCAACAGCATGCCGGTGAGCCGTCGGGTCATCGAGTCGCGCACCTCGCGCTCGCCGAGGTCGGCCTTCGTCGACGACAGCTTGCGCTCCACCAGCTCCGTGGCCCGACGGCGTTCGTCGTCCGGGTCCACCTCCGCCAGGGCGGCGGCCACGACTGTCTCGTCGACGCCCTTGGCGCGCAGCTCGTGCCGGAGGCCGACGCTCCCCCGCCGCGAATACTCGCCGCGGGAGCGCACCCACTCGCGCGCGAACTCCTCGTCGTCGAGCAGGTGGTGCTTATCCAGCCGGGCCAGGCAGGCATCAATCTCGTCGGCGGTGAAGCCGCGCTTGACCAGGCGCTCGCGGATCTCGCTGCGACTGCGGGCCCGTACGCCCAACAACCGCAGCGCGGCATCCCACGCGGAGACCTTGCGGCGCCCGTCGGGGTCGACGGGCGCCGTTTCCGTGCCGGCGTCCTCGGGCACGGCGGGGCCTAGAACTCGACGGGGGCCGGCGCCAGGGCGTCCGGATCGAGCTCGTCCTCGGCAGCGGCCGGGACGGGTCCGCCGGTGCCGACGCCGAGCTTGTCCTTGATCTTCTTCTCGATCTCGTCGGCGATGTCCGGGTTCTCCTTGAGGAAGGTGCGGGCGTTCTCCTTGCCCTGTCCCAGCTGGTCGCCCTCGTAGGTGAACCACGAGCCCGACTTGCGGATGAAGCCCTCGTTCACCCCCAGGTCGATCAGCGAGCCCTCGCGGGAGATGCCCTCGCCGTAGAGGATGTCGAACTCGGCCTGCTTGAACGGCGGGGCGACCTTGTTCTTCACAACCTTCACGCGGGTCCGGTTGCCGACGGCGTCGGTCCCGTCCTTGAGCGTCTCGATGCGGCGCACGTCCAGGCGCACCGACGAGTAGAACTTGAGCGCCTTGCCGCCGGTGGTGGTCTCCGGCGAGCCGAACATGACGCCGATCTTCTCGCGCAACTGGTTGATGAAGATGGCGGTGGTGTTCGAGTTACTCAGCGCCGAGGTCATCTTGCGCAGCGCCTGGCTCATCAGGCGGGCCTGCAGGCCGACGTGGCTGTCGCCCATCTCGCCCTCGATCTCCGCGCGCGGCACCAGTGCGGCCACCGAGTCGATGACGAGGATGTCCAGCGCGCCCGAGCGGATCAGCATGTCCGCGATCTCCAGGGCCTGCTCACCGGTGTCGGGCTGCGAGACCAACAGGGCGTCGGTGTCCACACCGAGCCTGGCGGCGTAGTCCGGGTCGAGGGCGTGCTCGGCGTCGATGAACGCGGCGATGCCGCCCTGCGCCTGCGCGTTGGCGACCGCGTGCAGTGCGACGGTCGTCTTGCCCGACGACTCCGGGCCGTAGATCTCGACGACGCGGCCGCGCGGCAGGCCGCCGATGCCCAGGGCGATGTCCAGGGCCACCGAGCCGGTCGGAATGATCTCGATCGGCTGCTTGGTCTCCTCGCCCAGTCGCATGACCGAGCCCTTGCCGTAGTTCTTGTCGATCTGGGCGAGCGCCAGATCCAATGCCTTCTCACGATCCTGCGAAGCGGCGGCCATGATGTCTCCTTGTCCTGGCGGTGCGCGTGGTCTGCGTACTCGGTTGATCTGCGTGCGCCACGGTATCGGCGGGGTCTGACAGACCCCTTGAGATCTTTGACGCGCTGCGGTCGTTGTTCGGTTCCACCGCCGAGATTACACAGGGTTCGAACGTCTGTTCGTCACCGACACGCCGCGGCGTGTCTCACCACTTGGGGCGGGGGACGTCGAAATCGCGGCAAAGCGCGCGCCACACGTCGCGCGGGTCGACGCCGTCGTCGATCGCCTGCGCCCCGGTGCGTCCGCCGAGGTCGGTCAACACGTGGTCGACCAGCATCGATGCGGCAGCCTGCTCCCCGAACTCCTCGGCCATGAGCTCGTGGAAGTCGGTGAGTCGCATACCGGCGAGCCTACGACAGACCGGCGGCCGCGGCCCGCTCGACGACCCGCACCGGGTCCACCGTCGACGTGCCAGAGGCGGCGATCCGCTGCGCCGCGACCGAGAATCCGGGGTCGTCGAGTACACGTCGCACCGCGTCCGCGATCTGTTCGGGATCGGGGTCGGCCACCACCACGCCGGCGCCGAGGCGCGCCACGCGGGCGCTCAACTCCCGCTGATCACCGCCGCCGGGGACCATCACCACCGGCACGCCGGCTCCCAGCGCTTTGGCCAGCATCCCGTGGCCGGCGCCGCACACGGCGACGGCCGCCTTCGTCAGCACCTCGTCCTGACGACCGGTGCCGGCGACGAGCGCGGCCACCCCCGCCCCCGCGCCGTCGCGCAGGTCGGCGGCCGAGGCCACGCCCAGGCCGGACAGCACCACCCGGGCCGGCCGCCCCAGCACATCGGTGGCGAGCCCGCGCAGTGCGGTGTCGGCGAGATCGCCCCGACCGGTCGCCGCGGTGGACGGGGCAACGACGACGAGCGGCCCCGGCGACTGCGGGACGTCGAAAAAGACGTCGGTCGGCTCCCACAGGAGGGGGCCCACCAGGTGCGCGTCGGCCGGCCAGTCCGGGCGGCGGACCTCGAGCGCCGGCAGCGTGGCGATCAGGCGGGCGGCGGGCCGCTCGTCGGCGGGCAGGCCGACCGATTCGCGCGCGGACCGGCGCTGCCGGTCACCGGCGGCGACGGCGCGCGCACTCAGGGCGCGCAGCAGGCGGTCGCGCAGTCGTCCGCCCGCGGTCGTTCCGGCCGCCAGCCCCATCCCGATGGGCGGCAGGCCGCGCGACTGTTCGTAGAGGGGATGCGGGGAGAGCTCGACCCACCCGATTCCGGCCAGTTCGGCGCCCCAGCCGCCGGCCTTGGTGATGACGTCGCCGATCACGACGTCGAATCTGCCGGCCAATTCCGGGGCGAGGGCCGTGGCCATGCGCGCGGCCCGGGTGCTGAGTTTCGCGCCGGCGTCCGCGTCGTCGTCGTCATCGGCGGCCGCGAGACCGGGCAGCTCGGCGACCTCCGCCGCGCCGAGGTCGACGCCCGACCAGCGTCGACCGGTGAAGACGACGGCGGAGTGGCCGGCGGCGGTCAGCCGCTGCGCGAGGGCGAATGCGGGAAACGCGTGACCGGCCTCATCACCGGCCACGAGGGCTGCGCGCACGGCGCGGGGTCAGCCCTTCTCGGGGTCGGCGGCCTTCTTCTCCAGCGAAGGGCTCTTCTTGCCGGCCTGCCCCTCGGGCAGTTCCTTCATGCTCTCGCGGATCTGCTCCAGGCGGGCATGGCCGGCGAGCTTCGTGCTCGACGCCTCGACCTCGGCCATCCGGCCCGACACCGAGTTGCGGGCGAGCTCGGCCGAGCCGAGGGCATTGGCGTAGCGCTGCTCGATCTTCGCGCGAACCTGGTCCAGGCTCGGGGTGTTGCCCGGCACGCTCAATTCGCTCATCTGCTGCAGCGAGGCGCTGACCTGCTCCTGCATCTTCGCCTGCTCGAGCTGGGTGAGCAGCTTGGACCGCTCGGCCAGCTTCTGCTGCAGCATCATCGCGTTGCGCTCGACCGCGGTCTTGGCCTCCGCGGCCGCCTGCAGCGACTGGTCGTGCAGGGTCTTGAGGTCCTCGACCGACTGCTCGGCGGTGACCAGCTGCGCGGCGAAGGCCTCCGCGGCATTCGTGTACTCGGTCGCCTTCTTCGTGTCACCCGCCGCTGCCGCCTGATCGGCGAGGGTCAACGCCTGGCGGGTGTTCGCCTGGAGGCGCTCGACGTCCTCGAGCTGACGGTTCAGCTTCATCTCCAGCTGGCGCTGGTTGCCGATGACCGCCGCCGCCTGCTGCGAGAGCGCCTGATGCTGGCGCTGTGCGTCCTCGATCGCCTGCTGGATCTGGATCTTGGGATCCGCCTTGTCATCGATCGTGGCGTTGCCCCACGCCCTCAGGTAGTTCCACGCCTTCACCAACGGGTTGGCCATCTGTCTTCACTCTCTCGTTTCGGTGCGGCGGCGCGCGGTGTCACCCACGTGCGCCGATGACTCAAATCTATCGCGCCGCCGGGTCAGGCGGCGGCGAGCCGACCAGAATGGCCCGAGCGCGCAGCGGCGACGACAACCGGCGAGACGGTCTCCTCGGCACGGAGCGACGTCCCCGCGTCGATCAGCAGATCGGCGAGTTCGACGTCGAGCGCATCGCAAATCGCGGCGAGTAGTTCGCTCGATGCTTCCTTCTGTCCGCGCTCGACCTCGGACAGGTAGCCCAGCGACACCCGCGCGGCGCTGGAGATCTCCCGCAGGGTGCGGTGCTGCTCGGTCCGCGCGTGGCGCAACCCGGCGCCCAGCACCTCTCGCAGCAGCACGTTCTGCTCGGCCATCAAGCCTCCTTGGTCTCGCGCACCATCGTCAGCAACTCCTGTAGCGCGTATGCGACCGAGGTTAGTCGAATTTCCCAGCGGTCGCCGCCGAGCTGCCAGTGGTGGGCCGGGAACACCTCGTCGGACAGGGCCCGGTGTCGGGCGATCGCACAGAAGACGGTTCCCGGTTCATGGCCGTCCTGGTCGCTGGGGCCGGCCACACCGGTCAGTGAAACGCCCCAGTCCGCGTCGAAATTCCGTGCCGCCTGCACCGCCAGTTGCCGTGCGGTGCTCGCGGCAACCGGCCCGTCGACGGCCAGCACCGCGGGATCGACCCCGCCGACGGCGGCTTTGGCGTCGGTCGCGTACACGACGAGGCCGCCGCGCAGGACCGCGCTGGCGCCGGGGACCCCGGCGATCGTCGCCGACATCAGTCCGGCGGTCAACGACTCGGACGTCGCGACGGTCTGTCCGCGCTGGTACAGGGCGGCGACCAGTTGCTCTGCCACCGTCCCGCGGGCGAGCGGGTCGGTCATCGGCTGCTGGGTCATTCCGTCCTCTCGGCGCCGCGGCGCAACGACAGCGCCTGATACACGTATTCGATCCCCGTCACGACCGTGACGATCAGCGCGGCCGCCATCACGACGTGCGCCGCCCACGGCCACGGGTCCGGCAGCGGCAACAGGTACAGGCCGATCGCGATCGACTGGAGCATCGTCTTCAGCTTGCCGCCCCGGCTGGCGGGGATCACGCCGTGGCGCAGCACCCAGAAGCGCAGGAGCGTCACGCCGATCTCGCGGGTGATGATGACGACGGTGACCCACCAGGGCAGGATGCCCAACACCGACAGGCCGACCAGCGCGGCCCCGATCAGCGCCTTGTCGGCGATCGGGTCGGCGATCTTGCCGAAGTCGGTGACCAACCCGTACTTGCGGGCGAGACGACCGTCGACCTGGTCGGTGATGGCCGCGAACACGAAGATCGCGAAGGCCGCCAGGCGCCACGGCGTCGACTTTCCGTCGTCGATGAAGAGCACGACGACGAAGACGGGGACCAGGGCCAGCCGCAGCACCGTGAGGTAGTTCGCGATGTTCCACACCGAGGGAGCGGCCGCGGCTTCGGTGTCGCCGGACGGCGGCGTGCTTGCCGCACGCGCAGCGTCGGCGCCCTCGCGAATCTCCACGGTGTCAGCCTAGCGGGGCCGTCGGCCGACGGGCCGCTGCGGTCGGGCCAAACACGCGGGTGTCGTCGATGCCCGACTACGCTGTTCATCCATGACGGCTCCCTCCGACCCCGGCCCCGCCGCGGTCCGGCGCGCCCGCACCTCGGATGTGCCGCGGATCAAGGAGTTGATCGACGTCTACGCGGGCAAGATCCTGCTGGCCAAGAACCTGGTGACCCTCTATGAGTCGGTCCAGGAGTTCTGGGTCGCCGAGGTGCCGGGGCCGGGTGGGCCGCGGGTCGTCGGCTGCGGCGCCCTGCACGTCCTGTGGTCCGATCTCGGCGAGGTCCGCACGGTCGCCATCGATCCGGCCCACTCCGGCCGGGGCATCGGCCACCGCATCGTCGCCCGCCTGATGGCCGAGGCCCGCGACCTCGATCTGCACCGCGTCTTCGTCCTGACCTTCGAGACCGAGTTCTTCGCCCGCCACGGCTTCACGGAGATCGAGGGGACCCCGGTGACCCGCGAGGTGTTCGAGGAGATGTGCCGGTCCTACGACACCGGTGTCGCCGAGTTCCTCGACCTCTCGTACGTGAAGCCGAACACCCTGGGCAACACCCGCATGCTGGCGGTCTTGGACGAGGCCCACGACCTGCCCGACGCCGACTAGGCCGGCGCGGGTTCAGGGCGCGCGGTCATGCCGGCGCGAATACGCCAGGCTCCCGACCGTCGTGATCACCAGCGTCAGCCCGATGACTGCCAGCGACAGCCCGGTCGACACCTCCGGCACCGGGATCGGCCGTCCGCCGTTGAGGAAGCCCAGGCTGTTCTCGTGCAGCGCGTGCAGGATCAGTTTCACGCCGATGAAGCCGAGGATGAACGCGAGTCCGTACGACAGGAACACGAGCCGGTCGAGCATGCCGCCGATCAGGAAGAACAACTGCCGCAGACCCATCAAGGCGAAGGCGTTGGCGGTGAAGACCAGGTAGGGCTGTTGGGTGAGCCCGTAGATCGCCGGGATCGAGTCGAAGGCGAACAGCAGGTCGGTGACGCCGATGACGACCAGGACCAGCAGCAGCGGCGTCGCCAGTCGCTTGCCGTCGATTCGGGTGAACAGGCGGTCGCCGTCGTAGTTCTCCGCGGTGCGCAGGTATCGCTTGGCGAACCGCTCGATGCGACTCTCGGCGGGGCCGTCGTCGTCGCGCAGCATGTTGATCGCGGTGAGGATGAGGATCAGCCCGAACAGGTAGAACACCCAGCTGTAGCGGGCAATCGCCGCGGCACCGGCGGCGATGAACACCGCGCGCATGCCCAGCGCCATCAGGATGCCGAGCAGCAGCACCTTCTGCTGGTAGATCCGCGGCACGGCGAATTTGGCCATGATGACGACGAAGACGAACAGGTTGTCCACCGAGAGCGCCTTCTCGGTGACATAGCCGGCAAAGTACTCGCCGGCGTAGTGGCCGCCCCACTGCCACCACACGAACAGCCCGAAGACGACGGCGATGGAGATGTAGACCGCGGTCCAGAAGCCCGATTCGCGCAGCGTCGGCTCGTGTGGGACGCGGACGTGGGCGAAATAGTCGAAGACGAATAAGCCGAGGACCACCGCGCAGGTGATGCCCCAGGTGAGTGCTGAGATGTGCAACGAATCTCCTCCAGCGCGCAACACAAACGGATGCGATGCTGGAGGTCTCTCCCATCCGCGGCCGCGGACCGGCGTCCCGGGCTCTGTGATCGCGGGCGATCGGCGCCCGGTGATCACAGGCGCCGTACTGACGAGAGCGCCGTGCGAGGGGATACTCCCCTCCTGATCGTGCTCCCGAGTCTACCCGAGTCGGCGCTAGTGCACGCGGACGACGAAGCGCACCGGGGCGCGCCCCGGTTTGGTGAGCGTCACCGCGGTCCGGCCGCGTGCCAGCGCCTTGACGCCGGGGTTGAATCGCGCGCCGCCCTGGGCGGCCGGGAGGGCGCGGCCAGGCGTGAACGAGGCGATGCGCCGGTCGGCGACGCGACCGCGGTAGGCGGTAACGTCGGCGTCGGGGACGTTGATGTTGAGCACCTGGCGCGCCCGCAGGTCGACCGTGCGGCCGGGCAGGTCCCCGATCGACAGCGTGACGGGGGCGATCACGCCCGGTCCGCCGATCAGCGGCGGCGTCGCATGTGCCGAGTCGTCCTGCGCGCCGCAGCCGACGACGGCCAGGGCCACGGCCAATGCCGCGGCGCCGGCGCCCTTGCGTGTCATCCGTGTGTTCACGGTGCCGAGTATAGGGATCAGAACGCGTCGGCGCCGTTGGCGTCGGCACCGCCGGTGATCAGCGCGATCGTGCCGGCCAGATCCTCGGGCTTCACGAGGACCTCGCGGGCCTTGGACCCCTCCGACGGCCCGACGATGCCGCGGGTCTCCATCAGGTCCATCAGGCGGCCCGCCTTGGCGAAACCGACGCGCAGCTTGCGCTGCAGCATCGACGTGGAGCCGAGCTGGCTGCTGACGACGAGCTCGATCGCCTGGAGCAGATCGTCGAGGTCGCCCCCGATGTCGGCGTCGATGTCCTTCTTCTCGCCCGCCTTGGCCTCGGTGACCCCGTCGACGAACTCGGGCTGCGCCTGTTCCTTGGTGAACTCGACGACGGCGTTGATCTCCTCGTCGCTGATGTAGGCGCCCTGCAGGCGGATGGGCTTGCTGGCGCCCATCGGCAGGAACAATCCGTCGCCCATGCCGATGAGCTTCTCCGCACCCGGCTGGTCGAGGATGACACGAGAGTCGGTGACCGACTGGGTGGAGAATGCCAGCCGCGACGGCACGTTGGTCTTGATCAGGCCGGTGACGACGTCCACCGACGGGCGCTGGGTGGCCAACACCAGGTGGATACCGGCGGCGCGCGCCTTCTGCGTGATGCGGACGATCGCATCCTCGACGTCCTTGGGCGCGGTCATCATCAGGTCGGCGAGCTCGTCGACGATCGCCAGGATGTACGGATACGGCTCGTAGACGCGCTCACTGCCCAGCGGTGCGCTGATCTCACCCGAACGGACCTTGGCGTTGAAGTCGTCGATGTGGCGCACTCGACCCGCCTTCATGTCCTGGTAGCGCTGTTCCATCTCCTCCACCAGCCAGGCGAGGGCCGCCGCGGCCTTCTTGGGCTTGGTGATGATCGGAGTGATCAGGTGCGGGATGCCCTCATACGGCGTGAGCTCGACGACCTTCGGGTCGATGAGGATCAGGCGGACCTGCTCCGGGGTGGCCCGGGCCAGGATCGACACCAGCATGGAGTTGACGAAGCTCGACTTGCCGGAGCCGGTCGAACCGGCGACGAGCAGGTGCGGCATCTTCGTCAGATCCGCGGTGATGAAGTCGCCCTCGATGTCCTTGCCGAGACCGATGACCAGCGGGTGCTTGTCCTTGCGGGTCTTGGGCGCCTTGAGCACGTCGGCCAGGCGGACCATCTCACGGTCGGCGTTCGGCACCTCGATGCCCACGGCGGACTTGCCCGGGATCGGTGCGAGCAGGCGCACGTTGTCGGTCGCTGCGGCGTAGGCGATGTTGCGCTGGAGCGCGGTGATCTTCTCCACCTTGACCGCCGGACCGAGCTCGACCTCGTAGCGGGTGACGGTCGGACCGCGGGTGTAGCCGGTCACCGCCGCATCGATCTTGAACTGGTCGAGAACCCCGGTGATCCGGTCGATCATCTCGTCGTTGGCACGGCCGCCGCGCTTGGGCGGATCCCCGTCGATCAGCAGCTTGGCCGGCGGGAGGCGGTAGGCGCGCTTGCGCGGCTTCTTGGCGGCGGGCGCCACGGTACCGATCGGCTCGGTGACCTCGTCGCCGATCGCCATCGTCGCCTGGTTGGCGAAGTCTGGGTCGTCGAGCGGGTCGACGGGAGCCGGCATCCGCGCGGCCGCGCCGTCCGGCGGGTAGTTGTCGTGCGGCGTCGGGGCGCGCCGCGGTGCGGGTGCGTACCCGGCGTCATAACCGTCGTCGACGGCCTCGTCGTCCCAGGCGGCCGGAACCCCGACCGGGGACTCCGCGTCGTAGCCGACGGTGTCGGCATAGCCGTCGTCGTACTCGTCGTAGTCCTCGTATTCGTCGTACTCGTCGTAGTCCTCGTACTCGCCGTCGGCGAAATCATCCGCGCCGACCACGCCGTAACTGCCGACACCGGTGCCGATCCCCAGGTAGCCGCGGGCCGCGTCGAACAGGTCGCGGAACGAGTGGCGGCTCATCAGCACGCCGCCGCCCAGGCCGATCAGCACCAGTAGCGGCACGGCCAGCCACACGGTGATCCCGCTGCTCAGCGGGGTGCCGGCGGCGTAACCGAGGAAGCCGCCCGCGCCGCTGCGGCCGTCGACGTCGACCGGCTGGCCGAGGATCAGGTGGACCAGACCGAGAATCGACATCGCGACCAGCGCGAACCCGACGAACAGGCGGGGCCGGCGCGGCGGATTGGCGGGGTGGCGCATCAGGACCAGCGCGGCGGCCAGCAGAAAGACCGGCACCGCGTAGGCGCCCACGCCGACGGCGGCCCGGATCAGGCCGTCGAACATCGGCCCGACCGGATCCGCGACGCGGAACCAGACCGCGGCGGCAAGGGCGCTGCCGAGGACCAGCAGGATCAGCGCGATCGAGTCGCGGCGACCGTCCGGCTCGACGGCCGGCTGCTCGCCGTACACGTCCGGGTCGTCGACGGGCGTCTCGAACGAGCTGCCGATCCGGGCCACCGATCCGACGCCGCGGGCCGCGAGGCCCCACGCCGTGGCGATGCCGTGCCCGACCGCCGCACTCGCCTTCGGGCGGTGCAGGTCGACCGACGCGTTCGACGCGGCGCGCGACCGGCCGGTGCCGCCGCGGCTGTTGCCCTTGGCGGGCGCGCTCTTGCGCGCCGAGCCGGTGCGGGCGGTGGTCGTGCGGGTGTTCTTGGTCCGGGTGGTGCCGGACTTGGTTGCCTTGGTCTTTCCGGTCGTGCCGCGGGTAGCGGTCGAGCGCGCGGAAGACCGAGTCGGTGCCTTCGAAGCCATGGGGCGAAGCTTAGTACCGCCAGTCACAACAATCACTCACGCAACACCGGTACCAGCGCGTCGTGTCGGATTTGTGATGTGCGGGCTACTGGTTCACTTCGAGGACCGTTGGGACGATCATCGGCCGACGCCGGTAGGTCTCGGCGACCCAGCGGCCCACCGCACGGCGGATGGCCTGCGCGACGGCATGAGCATCGGTGATGCCCTCGCTGGAGAGCACGTCGAGCGCGTTGTTGACCACCTCGGCGGCCTCCTTGAGCGCGTCGGGGCTGTCGGAGAAGCCGCGGCCGGACACCTCGGGCGTGGAGACCGGCTTGCCGGTGGCCGCGTCGACGGCGACGGTGATCGCGATGAATCCGCCCTCGCCCAGGACCAGGCGCTCGGACAGGGTCGACTCGCCGACGTCGCCGACCGACAGCCCGTCGACGTAGACGTGCCCGACCGGGACCCGGCCGACGATCTCGGCGAGGCCGTCGACCAGGTCGACCACGACGCCGTCCTCGGCCAGCACGATGCGGTCCGGGTCGACGCCGGTCGCCTCGGCCAGCGCCGCGTTGGCGCGCAGGTGGCGCCACTCGCCGTGCACCGGCATCGCGTTCGTGGGCCGCACGGCGTTGTAGAGGTAGAGCAGCTCGCCGGCCGACGCGTGGCCGGAGACGTGCACCTTCGCGCTCTGCTGGGTGATGACCTTGGCACCGCGGCGCACGAGGCCGTTGACGACCGCGAACACCGAGTTCTCGTTGCCCGGGATGAGCGAGGACGCCAGCACCACCAGGTCGTTGGCACGAATGTTGATCTGCCGGTGTTCGCCGCGGGCCATCCGGGACAGCGCCGAGAGCGGCTCGCCCTGCGAACCGGTCGAGATGAGGACGAGGCGGTCGTCGGGCAGCGACGCCGCGGTGTCCAGGTCGACGATGACGCCGTCGGGCACCGAGAGGTAGCCGAGGTCCTGGGCGATCTGCATGTTGCGGACCATCGACCGGCCGACGAAGGCGACGCGGCGGTTGTGTCGGTCGGCGACGTCGACGATCTGCTGGATGCGGTGCACGTGGCTGGCGAAGGACGCGACGATGACGCGCTGGCGCGCCTGCCCGATCACCTGATCGAGGACGACGCCGATCTCCCGCTCGGGGGTGACGAACCCGGGCACCTCGGCGTTCGTCGAGTCGACGAGGAACAGGTCGACGCCGTCGTCGCCGAGCCGGCTGAAGCCCGCCAGATCGGTGAGCCGGCCGTCGAGCGGCAGTTGGTCGAGCTTGATGTCGCCGGTGTGCAGCGCCAGTCCGGCCGGCGTGCGGATCGCGACGGCGATCGCGTCGGGAATCGAGTGGTTGACGGCGAAGTACTCGCAGTCGAACGGGCCGTGCTGGGTGCGCTGGCCCTCGGCGACCTCGACCAGCTTGGGGCGCTGCCGGTGCTCGCGGCACTTGGCCGCGACGAGCGCCAGGGTGAACCGGGAGCCGACGACGGGGATGTCGCCGCGCAGGCGCAGCAGGAACGGCACGGCGCCGATGTGGTCCTCGTGCCCGTGGGTGAGGATGATGGCGGCGACGTCGTCCATCCGGTCCTCGATGTAGTGGAAGTCCGGCAGGATCAGGTCGACGCCGGGCTGGGCGTCCTCGGGGAACAGCACGCCGCAGTCGACGATGAGCAGCTGGCCGTCGAACTCGAAGACCGTCATGTTGCGGCCGATCTCGCCGATGCCGCCGAGGGCCACCACGCGCAGGCCGCCGGTCGGCAGCTTCGGCGGCAGGCCGAGCCGGTCGACGGGCAGTGCGCCGGCGGCCGCCGCTCCCCCGCCGCCCCCGGACTTCTTGCGCTTGTTCTTGCGGTTCTTGCCCTTGCGCGACTGCCCGCCACCGTCGGCCGTCGCCCCACCACCGTTGCCGGCGCTGCCCGACGGCTGGGCGTGGGACTGCTCGACGGCCAGCGTCTCCACCGGCACCTCGCCGGCGGGCACGTCCGGTTCAGGGGCGGGCGCCGGCTCGGCGGGCGGACCGGCCTGCCGGCTGGCGCTGCGCCGTCGGCGGCGGACCGGCTCGTCGGTCATGCCAGGACGCCCGCGTCACGCAGGTCGACGATGAGTTCTTCGATCTGGGGGCCGGTCGCGGGCACCTGCGGCAGACGCGGGTCGCCGACGTCGAGGCCCTGGATGCGCAGCGCGGCCTTCACCAGGGTGACGCCGCCCAGGCGCGACATGGCCCGGTAGAGCGGGGCCATCGACAAGTTGAGCTCGCGGGCCTTGGCCAGGTCGCCGTTGCCGACCGCGATGTGTAGGTCGCGCAACCGGTCGGCGACCAGGTGGCCGATGACGCTGACACAACCGACGGCGCCGACGGAGAACCACGGCAGGTTCAGTCCGTCGTCGCCGGAGTAGTAGTCGAGCCCGGTCGCCTCGATCATCTCCGCACCGGCGGTCAGATCACCCTTGGCGTCCTTCACCGCGACGATGTTCGGGTGCTCGGCGAGCTTGCGCATGGTGTCGTCGGCGACGGGCACGACCGAGCGCGGCGGGATGTCGTAGACCATCACCGGCAAGTCGGTGCCGTCGGCGACGGCGGTGAAATGCGCGAGCAGGCCGGCCTGCGGCGGCTTCGAGTAGTACGGGGTGACGACGAGCAGACCGTCCGCGCCGGCCTTCGCCGCGTTCTGGGCGAACACGACGCTCTCGGCGGTGTCGTAGGTGCCGACGCCGGCGATGATCTTCACGCGGCCACCGATGGCGTCGCGAACCGCGGCCATGACCTCGAGCTTCTCCTCGGGCTGGGTGGTCGGCGACTCACCCGTGGTGCCGGCCAGGACGAGGCTGTCGACGCCCTTGTCGGCGAGGTGCACGGCCAACTCGGCGGCCTTGTCGAGGTCCAACCGGCCGTCGGCGGAAAACGGGGTCACCATGGCGACGCCGATCGTGCCGAAGGCACGCTCGGATGTCGGGGTCTCACCTGCGCTCATAGTGGCCAAGGCTACCCGCTCACCCCTCGAGAACGAATGGCGAGGTGGCCACTTCGGTGCCGTCCGGAAGCGGCGAAATCTCGAAGTCGCCGAACACCGTGGGCGCGAGCTCGGTCAGCTGTCGCAGACACGCCACGGCGAGCTCGCGGATCTCGACGTCCGCGTGCTCGGTAGCCCGCATGCCGATGAAGTGGCGCCACGCCCGGTAGTTGCCGGTGACGACGATCTTGGTCTCAGTCGCGTTGGGCAGCACGGCGCGCGCCGCCTGTCGTGCCTGCTTGCGCCGGAGGATCGCGTTGGGCACGTCGGCGAACTTGGCCTCCAGCTTCGCCAGGAGTTCGACGTAGGCGGCCCGACTCTCCTCGGTCGCCGCGAGGAACATCGCCTCGAGTTCGGCGTCGCCGCGGATCGCCGGCGGTGCGACGACGCTCGAATCGTGCTCCGGCACGAATCGTTGCGACAGTTGCGAGTACGAAAAGTGCCGGTGGCGGATCAATTCGTGGCTGCAGGACCGCGAGATCCCGGTGATGTAGAAAGTGGCGGTGGCGTGCTCGAACAACGACGTGTGCCCGACTTCGAGCACGTGCCGCAGGTAGCCGGTGTTCGACGCGGTGCGCGGGTTCGGCTTGTCCCAACTCTCGTAGCAGGCGCGACCGGCGAACTCGATGAGCGCCTCGCCTCCGTCGGCGTCGGTGCTCCACGGCACGTCGGGTGCGGTGAACTGGGTCGACGCGACCAACTGCACCTTCAGCGGGGCGAACTCGGACACCGTTTCCAGGCCTCTCTTAGGACTCTTGCAGGTTGATTCACTAGATTAGTCCCATGCTCACGACCGTCCGACCGGCGCGCCGACGCCGCCTGCTGTCCGCCGCCGCCGCGATCGCGCTGGTGCTGACCCCGGCGACCACGGCGCTCACCGCCGCGCCGGCCGACGCCGCCCCGGCGCCCTACCGGGTGAAGGTCGACGGCGCGTTCAACACCCGCGGCCTGGCCACCTACACCACCAACGGCGGTCGCGGCATCTCCGGCAAGGTGTTTCGCAGCAGCGACCTGAGCCAGGTGACCCCGGTCGGACAGCAGCAACTCGCCCAGTTGGGCGTGCGCAGCATCATCGACCTGCGCTCGGACCCCGAGCGCGCCATGCGCCCCGACGTGGCGGTGCCCTTCGCCCCGCTCTTCGTCGCCGACGTGATGCGCCTGGCCCCGTTCTCCGGCTACTCGAACTTCCCGGGGATGTACCAGACCTTCGTCGACAACCCCGGCGCTCTCGTCGCGTGGCGCGCCATGGTGCTGAAGCTGACGCAGACCGCACGGGCGGGCGGCACGACGGTGATCAACTGCACCGCCGGCCGCGATCGTTCCGGGTGGGCGATGGCACTGATCCTGCGCCTGCTCGATGCTCCGATGGAGACCATCGAGGCTGATTTCCAGGCGCAGCACGACGGCGTCGACGTGGCCTGGATGCGCGGTGCCTTCCAGCACGCGAACGCCCTGTACGGCAACTGGGACAACTATGTGCGGGTCGGTTTGCGGTTGACGCCGCAGGACGTGCACGCGCTGCGGGCCGCGCTGCTGCGCTGACCGTCGCGGCGCAAACGCCCGATAGCGCGAAACCGGGCAGCGCCGGTTATTGTCGGACCATGCGCACCCTCCCCCGGCGCCTGGGCGCCCCTCTCCTCGCCGCTTCCCTCACCTTCACCGGCCTGGTGGCCCCGGCCGCGATGGCCGTGCCGGCCCCGGCCATGAAGAACGACCCGCGCCTGGTCGCGCTCACCGGAACCAAGAACACCCGCACGTTCGCGACCTACCGGACCGTCGACGGCGCGTCGATCACCCCGCGCGTCATGCGCAGCGACACCCTGGCCCACCTGACCGATCGGGACCGGCGCAAGCTCGCCGCCCGCGGGCTGGCCACCGTCGTCGACCTGCGCACGCTGCCCGAGCGCGCCCTTCAGCCCGACCGCGGTCCGGTGCGCGCCCGCGAGCACGTCGTGGACATCTTCGGCGCCGAAGTCTTGGAGAACATCGACCTCGATTCGGCCTACAAGTTCTTCGTCACCGACGCCGGCGCCCGCGCCGGGTTCGCCCGCGCCCTGCGTCTGATCTCCTCGACCCTCGGCCGCGACCGGGCCGCCCTGTTCCACTGCACGTCGGGCAAGGACCGCACCGGCTGGACGGCGGCACTGCTGTTGACCATCGCCGGGGTGGACCGCGCGACGGTCGAGCGCGACTATCTCGCGTCGAACAAGTTCCGCCAGGCCCGCGACGGCAGCTCCG
Source organism: Gordonia sp. (in: high G+C Gram-positive bacteria) (assembly GCF_047602025.1). Taxonomy (GTDB): domain Bacteria; phylum Actinomycetota; class Actinomycetes; order Mycobacteriales; family Mycobacteriaceae; genus Gordonia. The sequence goes on from NZ_JASGII010000001.1 coordinate 1,689,200, forward strand.
AGGGTGTCACCCTGCGCTGGCTGCGGGAGTCGATCGGCGAGGCGAATTCCCGTTACGGCAGCATCGACGGCTACGTGCGACGCGGCCTGGGTCTGACCGCCCACGAAGTCGCCACGCTGCGCCACCGCCTGCGGGCGGCCTGACCCCGGGGGATCAGACCCACCCCCAGTGTCGCCGGTGGGCGTCGACGGACCACGCGTTGATGACATCGAGGTCGACGCGCTCCGGCAGCGGCGTGGCCCCGGTGTCGAGGAGTTCGCGGACTTCGGCCTCGATGGCGGCGATCTCGGCGGAGACCTCGGCGCGCGGAATCTCGCCGCGCTTGACGGCCAGCACGCGCTCGCGCTGCGCGTCGGGCAGCGGCAGGGTGAGTCGCCCGTCACGGGCGATCTCGTGCCCCTGGTAGGCCAGGCGCAGCGCATGGCTGCCGTACTTGACGTCCCAGCCGTACTTGGCGATCAACTCCGGCCGGTTCGGCACGTTGCGCTTGGACTGGCCGAGCATCCGCTCGTGCTGTGAGTGCATGTAGCCGAGGAACCGTTCGACGGCCGCCTGCGACAGGAACGCCATCCGCATGTCGCGCAGCTCGTCGCCCAGCGGCGTCGTCAGAACGACAGACTCCGGCGGGGCGAACAGCGGCAGCATCACCGTCGGATTGCCCTTGATCGCCAGGCGCAGGTACTTGCGCAGCGAATACAGGACCAGGTCGGTGTCGCCGTGCCCGCTGCGGACGCCCTCGGGCTGTGTGCGCCAGATGTAGTCGTCGCGACGATCGCGCACGCCCAGGCGGTATTCGGGCGGCTCGACGTAGACACCCATCTCGTCGTGGTCGTCGGTGCCGGCGATGGCGATCCCGTGGACCCCGCTGCCGACGACGGAGCGCAGGATCTCGTTGGGCAGGGCGACGTCGGGGTCGCCGTATTCGACGTTCGCGTTCATCCGGGGCTCCTTCCGCGGTCGTGGATCGGGGAAGTCTGAACCTAGCGCCGGGGCACCGCCGGAGACGAGTGGTTTTCGGTCAGTCGTCCGACGACAGCAGTTCGATGAGGCGCTCGGCGGTGTCCTCGTGGCCGTGCACGGCAATCGAGTCGATCCCCAGATCCTTGACCGGGCGGTCATTGCCGCCCTCGTCGAGGCGGTCGCCGTAGAACAGGATGTCGCCGGTGCCCAGGTCGAGCATCTCCATGAGGCGACGGGCGCCGTAGGCCTTGTCGATGCCCTTGCGGGTGATGTCGACGGACGTGGAGCCGCCGCTGCGGACCTCCAGGTCGGGCAGCCGCTCGGCGGCGTACGCGCGCAGCGACTCCTTCTTGCGGCCGTCCGGGTCCCAGGCGGCCTTGGCGTCGACCGGTGCCCGCTGGCCGAGGGCACTGAAGGTGATCTGGCTGCCGCGGTCCTCGAGGATGGGCCCCCAGGTCTTCGACTCCCAGAGACCGAGTTCGCGGGCCCCCTCCTCGACGACGGCGAGGGCGCGCTCCTTCTGGTCGTCGGTCAGGTCCTCCTTGTAGACCGTCTCCCAGTCGCCGTCGGTGAACCGCAGGTAGTGGGTTCCGCAGGTCGGCATGAGGTGCAGGTTCGCGAGGCCGTCGAAGTCGCCGATCCGGTTCAACACCTGGTTGCGGAACTGCTTCTCGTTGCCCCCGGAGATGATGCACACTGACGCCTCGCCGAGCAGTCGGCGCATGAGGTCGACCATCTCGTCGGTCAGCGGGCTCTTCGACGCCGCCAGCGTGTCGTCGAGGTCGAACATGACCAGATCGTAGGACTTGCCGTCCGTCGTCACCGCCACTGCACAAACCCCTGTATCGATCTCGTCGACGGACCTCCCGTCGAAACCGGATCTACTCTGTCATCTCCGCGTCGGCGGCGGCTCCCCGCCCCTTGTACCAGTCGGTGAACCACATGGGCAGGACGAAAGCGGCCACCTGCACGACGCCGTCGGCCACGTTGCCGTAGTCCTTGGCGAAGATGAGCCACAGCGCGAGCGCCGCCGCGGTGAAGGCCAACGCCCACGCCCCGGTGATGACCCGGTTGATGCGCTTGAACTTCTCGCTCCCCCAGTACTCGCGGGGCACTTCGCGCTTGGCGATCCCCTCGGTGAACGGCTTGCCGATCGCCAGCGAGCCCCACGCGGTCACCGCCAGCCAGGCGAAGGAGCAGACGCTGTCGTACCGGTGGAAATCCGAGTGCTGGGCGACGAAGCCGATCACCGCAACGACCACGAAGAAGATCACGGCGCTGATCTCAAGGATCTGCGAATCGGGCGTCACGCCGCTGCGCCGGTCCTGCAGGATCAGTGCCAGGCCCACCACGACTGCGGCGACCGCGCCCCAGCGCCACGACGTGTCGCTGAACGACGCGACGATCGCATAGGTGATCCACGGGGCAAAGCTCCGCACGACGGTCATGTCCGCTCCTCGGCTAATGGTTCCTGGGACGGTAGTTGACGAAGCGGTAGCGCGCGCCGGAACTCGATTCGAGCCAGTCGCCGGTGAAGTACGGCTCCCAGTCGTCGCCGATCTCCGGGGCGAAAGCGTCGGCGCCGGGCACGTCGAGGTCGATCTCGGTGGTCTTCAGCTCGGTGGCCCGGCGCATTGTCGCGCGGTAGATCTCGGCGCCGCCGATAACCGCGACGGGTTCACCCTCGGCGAGCACGAGCGCCTCGTCGACGGTCCGTGCCGGGATGGCGCCGTCGGCCGACCAGTCCGGATCGCGGGTGACGACGATGTTGCGCCGATCCGGCAGCGGCCGAAACTTCGGCGGGAGCGAGTCCCACGTCTTGCGGCCCATGATGACGGGGTAGCCGATCGTCAGCTCTTTGAAGCGGGCCATGTCCTCGGGAACGCGCCACGGGATGGTGCCGGCGCGACCGATCGCCCGGTCGCGGGCCTGGGCCCACACCAGGGTGACGCGCGTGGGCAGCGGGACCCAGGCGAAGTCGTCGGTCACACCGCCACCGGCGCCTTGATACCCGGGTGGCACCGGTAGTCGAGGATTTCGACGTCCTCGTACTCGTAGGCGTCGATCGAATCGCGCTGGCGCAGGCGCAGCGTCGGATAGGGATACGGCTCGCGCGCGAGTTGCGTGGTCACCTGCTCGACGTGGTTGTCGTAGATGTGGCAGTCACCGCCGGTCCAGATGAAGTCGCCGACGTCGAGCCCGGCCTGCTGGGCCATCATGTGCGTCAGCAGCGCGTAGGAGGCGATGTTGAACGGGACGCCCAGGAACAGGTCGGCGCTGCGCTGGTACAACTGGCACGACAGTTTCCCGTCGGCGACGTAGAACTGGAAGAACGCGTGGCACGGCGGCAGCGCCATCTGCGGGATCTCCCCGACGTTCCAGGCGGACACGATGTTGCGCCGCGAGTCCGGGTTCGATTTGAGCATCTCGATTGCGCCCGCGATCTGGTCGACGTGCTCGCCCGACGGCGTCGGCCACGCGCGCCACTGCACGCCGTAGACGGGTCCGAGGTCGCCGTTCGCGTCGGCCCACTCATCCCAGATGGTGACGCCGTGCTCCTGCAACCAGCGGACGTTGGAATCGCCGCGCAAGAACCAGAGCAACTCGTAGACGATGGACTTGAGGTGCACCTTCTTGGTGGTGATGAGCGGGAAGCCCTCGCTCAGGTCGTAGCGCAGCTGGTGCCCGAAGACCGACTTGGTGCCGGTGCCGGTGCGGTCGGCCTTGGGCGTCCCGTTCTCCAGCACGTGGCGCAGCAGGTCCTCGTACGGCGTGGGGATCGGCGCGCTCATGCCGTCCACTCTATCCGCGCCCGCGCCGCCGCCGAGGAGACGGCGGCGGCGAGTCGCTCCCTAGCGGTCGAAGCTGATCGCCGGCGGGCTCTTGGTCAGGTCCGCCTCGATAATCGAGTAGGCCTTCGACTCGCCGGCCTCGGGGCCGGCCGTGTACGGGAAGACGAGGTCCACGCTGTAGTACGTCAGCGACAGCTTGTACTCGTAGAACGTGTAGTCCTTGAACGTCGTCGGCGTGAGTGCCGGCATCTTCCAGCTCACCGAGGCGGCGTTCGAGCCCCGCAACTTGTTTGGGCAGTTGGCCGGGGCGGCTTCCTTGGACTGCACGCACTCCGCGATGCGGTCGCGGATGGCCTTCTCGGCGGCGGCGATTCCGGCCGGCGAGACGTTCGGCTTCACATCGCTCGACGACAGGTTGGCGTAGCTCAGATCCTTGAGGCCGAAGATCACGTCGGTGTTCACGCTGAAGTTCGGGTTGAGCGGAGCGATGCCGGCCCACCCCGGGAACAGGTACAGCGTGGTGTCGTTGTCGGTGAGCTGCTTGCCCATCACGGTGTAGGCCTGGGTGCGGCCGCCGACGGAGGAGACTTTGAGTTTGACGGCCGCGTTGTCCAGCTTCCACTTGCCGTCCTTCTTCTTCATGTAGAGGGTCTCGTCGGAGGTCTTGCTGCCGAACTTGACGCTGACGTGGACGCTGCCGAAGCTGATGCTGGACTTGGTGGTCTGGTCCTCGAGGATCCGGATGTCGGTGATCGGTGCCTTCGCGATCTGCTTCTTGAGCACCTCGTTGGTGAGGAGCTCCTTGGAACCGGGCTCGCCGGCGCCGAAGGACAGCGCCTTGTTCGCGTCGCCGGCGGCCAGCGCCTGGAGGTAGGCCTTGACGGTGTCGCCGGCCGGGGCCGACTTCTTGTTGGTCAGCAGGAAGATCCCGCCGATCGCCACCAGCGAGACCACCAGGAACGTCGCCAGTCCACCGACGATCCACTTCGTGGAGTTGTTCTTCGGCGCCGGCGGCGGCCCCGGGACGCCTGGCGCACCGGGGGCGGCGTAGACGCCCGGAGCGCCGGGGCCGGGCGGGACAGCGCCGCCGGGCGGCGGGTTCTGGCCCCAGCCGGACGGGGTCTGCGGCTGGTTCTGCGGCGGAGGGAAGGTCATCGGTGGCTCCTGGTCATCGCTCGTGGCCGACGCGATGCGCCGCGGACGCCGATCACTCTAACCAGACCGGCCCGCGGCGTCAGTCATCTGACGGCGACGGCATTACTCCGGCGCCCGCACGCGATAGCGCGGATCCTCGATGAGCCTGTCGATCAACGCGATGAACGTGTCCGCGGCGTCAGCGGTGACGAACTCGCCGAGGTCGCGCGGCTCGGTGTTCGGCGCGAGCAGGCCGAGGACCTCGCCGTCGGTGCTGGGCACCACCCACAGTCGCCGCAACCCGCCGGCACTGAGGCGCTGCTGCGGATCGGGGTCGTCGCTGACCTCGCCGGGCACTGCCCACTCAACGCCGGGGTGGTCCGTATCGGCGCCGGTGAGGACGCCGTCGCCGCCGATCCGCGCGTGTTCGGGCATCCGGATTATCTGGGAGATCAACGATCCCGCCCGCAGGGCGGACTGCTCGTCGTAGAAGTTGCCGAGTAGCTCGGCGGCGTCGTCGCCCAGCGCCGCGACCATCCCGATGCGCTCGCCGTCGCGGTCACCGATGATGGCCAGCTGGGCCGATCGCCCGTCCGCGAGGACGGTGTCCCACCCCGCGAGCAGCTTGACCTCGTCACTCATTCCGTCCCCTTTGATTCGTCGAATGCTGCGCCCTGCTCACGGTCCAGGAAGGTCGGCGCCTTGTTCCGCAGGCAGCAGACGTAGACGATCAACGACGTTCCGATCACCGCCGTCACGTAGGCGATGAACCAGGGCACCCGGTGCGCCTCCTTGGCCGCCTCGTAGAGCATCGGCGCGGTTCCACCAAAGATCGAATTGGCCATCGCATAGCCGAAGCCGACCCCCAGGGCGCGCACGTGCGACGGGAACAGCTCCGACTTCACCAGCGCGTTGATGGACGTGTAGCCGGTAATGATCACGTAGCCGGCGCAGACCATTGCGAGCGATCCCAGCGCGGTGCCGATCGTCGGCAGGAAGGTGATGAGGAAATAGGTGTAGAACACCCCGCCGACGCCGAAGAAGACCAGCATCGGCTTGCGGCCGACGCGGTCGCTGATGAGACCGCCGATCGGTTGGATCATCATCAGGAACACCAGGCCGGCGAGGTTGATCCAGGTCGCCGTCATGCCGTGGCCCGCGTATGCGGACTTCACCATCGCCGGGGCGTTCACGCTGTAGACGTAGAAGGCGATCGTGCCGCCCATGGTGATCAGGAAGCACAGCACCAACGGCCGCCAGAAGCTGCCGAAGAGCTCGGCCATCGAACCCGACGACGTGTCCTGCCCGTTCCGAACCGCCGCCAGTTGCTCGGCCGAGAGTGATTCGTCCATCGACCGCCGCAGCCAGAACACGACGATCGCCGCCACTCCGCCGATGGCAAACGCGATGCGCCAGCCGAAGTCGTGGAGCTGTGCGGGCGTCAGGAGCCACTGGAGGATCAGTAGCGTCAGCTGGGCGAGCACGTGGCCGCCGACCAGCGTCACGTACTGGAACGACGAGAAGAAGCCGCGGCGCTCGCGGGTGGCCGCCTCGGACATGTATGTGGCCGAGGTGCCGTACTCCCCGCCGGTGGCGAACCCCTGGACGAGGCGGCACAGGACGAGGATGACCGCGGCGGCCACGCCGATCGACTCGCGGCCGGGCACCAGGGCGATGACGAACGAGCAGCCCGCCATCAGCGTCACGCTCGCCGTCAACGCCGCGCGCCGGCCCCGACGGTCGGCAAGACGGCCGAAGAACCACGATCCCACCGGGCGCATCACGAAGGTCACGGCGAAGATCGCGTAGACGTAGACGGTCGAGTTCTTGTCGGCCGGGTCGAAGAACTGCTGCTCGAAGTAGGTGACGAAGACGGTGTAGACGTAGACGTCGTACCACTCGACGAGGTTGCCGCTGGACCCGCGCAGCGTGTTCCACACCGCCCGCCGGGTTTGCGCCACCGAGGACTTGGGCGGCGCCGCGCGACCGGCCCCCGTCATCGGGTCAGTCCCCCATGAGTTGCGCCGCCACCGAGGCGCCCAACTCCCAACAGGCCTGCCGGTCGTCCTTCGTCGGCGCGCCCGACACGACGACGTAGTCGGCGGCCTTGGTCCAGCCGAGGCCGGTGGTGATCGTGGAGAGCGCCTTCTCCGCCCCCTCGGTGCCCTGGTTCCCATGCAGGTAGGCGCCGAACGGACGGCCCTGCGTCGCGTCGAGGATCTGGTAGTACGCCGAGTCGAAGGCGTGCTTGAGTGCACCGCTGATGTAGCCGAGGTTGGCCGGTGTGCCGAGCAGATAGCCGTCGGCGTCGAGGAACTCGGCGGGTGAGACGTGCAGCGCCGGGCGCCGGATGACCTCGACGCCCTCGATGTCGGGAGCGGTGGCACCGGCGACGACGGCCTCGAACATCTCCTGGCAGTGCGGGGACGGCGTGTGGTGCACGATCAGCAGGCGGGCCATGATTCGCGGCTCAGTCCTCGGGGGTCGCGCGGTACTGGGCGACGGCGGTCTTCATCATCTGGCGGGCGCGGGTGCGGTCGCCGGCGTAGTCGTACGCGCGGGCGATGCGGTAGGTGTTGCACCAGTCGTCGGGATCGGCCTCCCACTCGCGGCGGACCTGCTCGAACAGGCCGTCGGCGGCGTCGCGCTCGATGCGGCCGGAGGCCCGGCGCGGGAGTTCGGAGACGTCGAGGTCGCGCCCCTTCTCCACCGCCGCGGCGGCGAGGCGCTGGTGCCAGACACCGGCGGCGAGCGTGCGGTAGAGCATCCACAGCCCCAGCGCGGGCAGGATGAGCACACCCAGGCCCAGGCCGATGGCGGTGGGCTTGCCGGTCGCGACGAGTCCGACGCCCACCTTCGCGAGCACATACATGTAAACGAGCGCGCCGACGACGATGAACGCGATCATCGCGAGCGTCGGCCAGGACCGTTTGACGGGATCTGCACTCATGGTGGCCGCCTAGGCGAGGTTCATGAACTTGTCGAGGCCGACGGTCAACCCCGGGTGCCCACCGATCTCGCGGCAGCCGAGCAGCACGCCGGGCACGAACGAGGTGCGGTCGATGGAGTCGTGCCGGATGGTCAGCGTCTCGCCCTGAGTGCCGAACAGCACCTCCTGGTGCGCGACAAGTCCGGCAAGGCGCACCGAGTGGACGTGGACGTCGCCGACGACGGCGCCGCGGGCGCCGTCGAGCCCGGTCGACGTCGCATCGGGCATCGGCGCCAGGCCTGCCTTCGCCCGGGCCGCAGCGATGAGCTCGGCCGTGCGGCCCGCGGTGCCCGACGGCGCGTCGGCCTTCTGCGGGTGGTGCAGCTCGACGACCTCGGCGGAGGTGAAGAAGCGCGCCGCCTGCTCGGCGAAGTGCATCGACAGAATCGCGCCGATCGCGAAGTTCGGGGCGATTAGGACGCCGACGCCGGGGTTGGCCTTGGTCCACCGCTCGACCTGGTCGAGGCGCTCGGCGGTGAATCCGGTGGTGCCGACGACGGCGTGGATGCCGTTCTCAATGAGGAACTTCAGGTTGTCCATGACGACGTCGGGGTGGGTGAAGTCGACGACGACCTGGGTGCCCGAGTCGGTGAAGGCGGACAGCGCGTCGTCCTTGTCGACGCCGACGGTGAACTCGGTGTCCGGCGCTTCCCGCACGCCGGCGACGATCGCCTGCCCGACCTTGCCGTTGCTGCCGAGCACCCCGACCTTGATGCTGTCCGCCATGACCCCGCGTCTCCTCGATTGATTCGCCCAAACGGGGGAATCCCCCGCAGCGCAACCCTACTGGCGCGCCCGCGACAAATACACTTCGGCCATGAGGAACCCGCACCGGTGGACTGTCGCCGCCCTCGCCGTGTCGATCCCCGCCGCGGCGCTCATCGGCGGGTGCGCGGATCCGCGACCGCCGACGCCGACGAAGACCCTGGTCGGGTTCGTCACCCCCGACAACGAGACCATCTGCTCGGGCCACCTCGGCGGCGCCCTCTGGGGCGGGGTCCCCGAGCAACCGCGCATCGGCTGCTACCGAAATCTATCGAGCCTGCCCAAACCCTCGATCGCGGGCTGCTCGATGGGGATGGGCCGGTTCGGCGGTGCGGCGTCGCTGGGGCCGGACTGGGTCACGACCGGGCTGTGTGCGAGCCAGAGCCCGTTCCTCGACGACACGGCGTCCTATCCGCGCACCGAGGTCGGCGACGTCATCGCGATCGGCGGCGGCAGGTGCGCGGTTGCCGCCGTCGACACCGTCACCTGTCACCTGGGGGCCAACGGGTTCACGCTGTCCCCGACCGTCGTCACCCCCGACGGACGCGATCGCACCGCCGCCGGCTGAGCACCGGTCCGAAATCGGGTGGCCCGGCGGTCGCGGGCGGCCTACGCTCTGTCGCGATGCGAATCACCACCCTGAACGTCGACGACGCGCCATCGTGTCGGGGCGCCTACGCCGTCCTCGTCGCCTGCGGCGATCACGCCCGGCCCTGGAACTCGCCGCCGTCCTTCGACGCGGCGCTCGACCAGTGGCGACACCCGCCGCCGGACATGCGCGTCGAACTGTGGCTCGCCGTCGAAGACAACACCGTCGTCGGCGTCGCCACCCTCGAGGCGCCGATTCGCGACAACCTCGACGTTGCCTTCGTCGACGTGAAGGTCGACCCCGCGCACCGAAACCGCGGTGTCGGCACGCGACTCCAAGAACACCTCCGTACACGCTCCCGCGCACTCGGTCGGTCCCTGCTCATCGCCGAGCCGGTCGTTCCCGCGGGTGCCACCGACCATCCCTATCGCCGCTTTGTCGAGAAGCACGGCTTCGTCCTCGCCAGCACCTCACTGGTCCGGCACCTGGACCTGCCGGTGGACGACGGCCTCCTCGACCGGCTCGCGGCCGACGCGCGCCCGCGCTGGGCCGGCGACTACGAGGTGACCAGCCACTTCGGCTCGGCCCCCGAGGAATTGCACGAGTCGCTCTGCGCGCTGATCAGCCTGTTGGACACCGAGGCGCCGACCGGCGACGTGGCGTTCGAGCCGGTCGTGGTGACCCCGGAGGAATACCGCGAGCAGTGCGCTGCCGCCGAACGCCGGGGATACCCCCGGGTGATCAGCGTCGCCGTCGAGCGCGGCTCCGGGCGAGTCGTCGCGTACTCCGAGGCCGCGCTGCCGGGCGAGGGGACGCTGGCGCGCCAACGCGGAACGCTGGTGCTGCCGGCGCATCGTGGGCGACGACTGGGCACCGCGGTGAAGGTCGCGAACCTGCGGGCCCTGCAGGCCCGGTTGGTCCGGCCGGCCGTGCTGACGACCAACAACGCCACGTCGAACGGGCCGATGGTGGCCATCAACGACGCGCTCGGCTTCCGCGCCGTCGAGGAGAACTCCCTGTTCCGGGCGTTGCTCCCGTAGTCGCGCCGCCGGATCGGTTAGCCTGACCGGACTCATTCCCAGCAGGAAGGCAGCCACCGTGCGCGCGTCGAAGGCTCTACTCCCCTTGTTGATCCTCCCCCTGGCCATCGCGGGTTGCTCCGGCAACAACAAGACCGATGAGGTCACCGTGGTCGCCGTCGCCAAGGACGGCACCCCCCGCGACGGCTGGACCGTCTCCCCCGACGCGCCCATCGACGTCGACTGCAGTGCCGGTCAGGCGAGCCCGTCGTCGCGAACCGACGGGATGCGCTCGTGTGATCCGGTCGCCCTGCACGCCGACGTGTGCTGGCCGGCAAAGGACCCGGGCACGCTGCTGTGCGCCGAGTCGCCGTGGGAGAAGCAGTTGCGGCGCGCCAACGCCGGCGGCCCCCTCCAGCCGGTCGCCAAGCCCGCCGACGCCCAGCCGTGGGGCCTGGAACTGGGCGACGGCACCAAGTGTCAGCTGCGCCGCGGTGGCGGCTGGGGCGGCGGACCGGACAACTCGACCCCGGTCTACGGCTGCCTCTCCGGCGACCTGGCCGTCCTGCAGATGGACAACGCACCCGTGATCGACAAGTCGAAGGCCAAGTGGACCGTCAAGGTCGGGCCGATCGCCGCCAATCCGGATCCGCGAGTGCCCGCCCCGCAGGTCGTCGAGGTGGCGAAGGCCTACTTCACCGGCACCGACCAATAGCCGGTTGAAATCTGCCCGGGTGTGACCATGTGGCTCCCCGCCGACTCGGCCTAACGTCGACGACAACGCCGTTCACCGAGGAGCACACATGGCACACCTGGTCATCTTCGATTTCCCGTCGACGGGCCCGTTCGGAGCCGAGGCCGCGGCCGCCTACGACGGGCTGGCCCGCGACATCGCCGCCGAAGACGGCTTGGTGTGGAAAGTCTGGACCGAGGACGCCGCCGCGAACACCGCCGGCGGGGTTTACCTGTTCACCGACCGCGACGTCGCCGACCGGTATATCGCCAAGCACACCGAACGGCTCGGCTCCTTCGGCATCACCGACATCACCACCGCGCGCCACGACGTGAATGACGGTTTGTCGTCGGTGACGCACGCGGTGCTCGCATCCCGAGCCTGACGGCTCCGTCACCCGATCGGACTACCCGGCCCGCCGCGGCTGCCAGAATCGGCCGGGTGACCACCTCCCCCGCCACGACGACCGCCGCGCACGGCTCCGCCTACTGGCTCGACGACTTCCAGACGGCGGCCGACGTACGGGCGCGCACCGCCGACCCCGACTGGTTCGTCGGCGCGCGGTTGACGCCGGCGATCGCCGCCAGCCTGCAGCGCTTCCAGGTCGGCGAGAGCGGAGACGGGGCGACGCTGATCGGTGCCGCCGACGCGAGCGGTGACGCCGAATACGCCGCCGCGATCCGGCTCTTCGTCGCCGAGGAGCAGAACCACGCGCGGATGATCGCCGAGCTGTTGGCGGCCGGCGGCCACCGCACCATCGCCGCCCACTGGAGCGATGCCGTCTTCGTCCACGTCCGACGGCTGCTGGGGCTGCGCACCGAGGTGATGGTGCTGGCCGTCGCCGAAGTCATCGCGCTGCGCTACTACCGCGCACTCGCCGACGGCGGACGGGACCGACTGCTGACCGAGATGTCGCGGCGCATCCTCGACGACGAGTTCCGCCACGTGGCGTTTCAAGGCTGGCGGCTGCGCACCGGGTTCTCCCGGACACCGCGCGTGCTCCGGCGCGCGATCGGCGCGGGGTGGTACGTCTTCGCCCTTGCCGTCGCGGCCGTCGTCGCGAGCGACCACGGTCCCGCGCTCGCCGACTGCGGGGTCGGACGCGGTCGGTTCATCGCCGACTGCGCCGCACTGTTCCGAAGTTTCGCCGACCAGGCCTTCCGCCACCCCTGAACGACAACAGTGCGGTGGTTTGCGACCGGTATCTGGTCGCAAACCACCGCACTGGTTGTCAATGCCGCTTGCCAGGGCCGCCGATCAGGCGTCGGCGGGCTCCGGCGCGTCGTCGGCGACGGGGACGAGGCTGATCTTGCCGCGCTCGTCGATGTCGGCGATCTCCACGCGCAGCTTCGAGCCGACGTTGACCACGTCCTCGACCTTGTCGATGCGCTTGCCCTGGCCCAGCTTGGAGATGTGCACCAGGCCGTCGCGACCCGGGAGCAGCGAGACGAAGGCGCCGAAGGCGGTGGTCTTGACGACCGTGCCCAGGAAGCGCTCGCCCACCTTGGGCAGCTGCGGGTTGGCGATGGCGTTGATCTTGTCGATCGCGGCCTGCGCCGACGGGCCGTCGGTCGCGCCGACGAACACGGTGCCGTCGTCCTCGATGGAGATGTTGGCGCCGGTCTCCTCGGTGATGCCGTTGATCGTCTTGCCCTTGGGGCCGATCAGCTCGCCGATCTTGTCCATCGGGATCTTGACGGTGGTGATGCGCGGGGCGAACGGGCTCATCTCGTCCGGCTCGTCGATGGCCTCGGCCATGACGTCCAGGATGGTGAGACGGGCGTCGCGCGCCTGGCTCAGCGCACCGGCCAGGACCTTCGACGGGATGCCGTCGAGCTTGGTGTCGAGCTGCAGCGCCGTCACGAAGTCCTTGGTGCCGGCGACCTTGAAGTCCATGTCGCCGAACGCGTCCTCGGCACCGAGGATGTCGGTGAGGGCGACGTAGCGGGTCTCGGACTTGCCGTCGACGGTCACCTCGTCGGACACGAGGCCCATGGCGATGCCGGCGACGGGGGCCTTGAGCGGCACACCGGCGTTCAGCATCGACAGCGTCGAGGCACACACCGAGCCCATCGAGGTCGAACCGTTCGAGCCGAGGGCCTCGGACACCTGGCGGATCGAGTACGGGAACTCCTCGACGCTCGGCAGCACCGGCACGAGCGCACGCTCGGCGAGCGCGCCGTGACCGATCTCGCGGCGCTTGGGCGAGCCCACGCGGCCGGTCTCACCGGTCGAGTACGGCGGGAAGTTGTAGTGGTGCATGTAGCGCTTGGACGTCTCCGGGCCGAGCGAGTCGATCTGCTGGGCCATCTTCATCATGTCCAGCGTGGTGACACCCATGATCTGGGTCTCGCCGCGCTCGAACAGCGCACTGCCGTGGGCGCGCGGGATGACCGAGACCTCGGCCGAGAGCGACCGGATGTCGGTGATGCCACGGCCGTCGATGCGGAAGTGGTCGGTGAGGATGCGCTGGCGGACCAGCTTCTTGGTCAGCGAGCGGTAGGCCGCGCCGATCTCCTTCTCGCGACCCTCGAACTTCGGACCCAGCTGCTCGAGCAGCTCCGCCTTGAGCTCGTCGGTCTTCTCGTCGCGCTCCTGCTTGCCGGCGATCGTGAGGATCTTGGCGAGCTTGGTCGATGCGGCGGACTCGACGGCCTCGAAGACGTCGTCCTCGTAGGGCGGGAACAGCGGGAACTCGCCGGTCGGCTTGGCAGCCGCCTCGGCCAGGCTCTTCTGCGCCTCGCACAGGCGGGCGATGAACGGCTTGGCGGCCTCCAGGCCCTCGGCGACGATCTCCTCGGTCGGCGCCTGCGCGCCGCCCTCGATGAGCTCGAGCACGTTGTCGGTGGCCTCGGCCTCGACCATCATGATCGCGACGTCGGCGTTGTCACCCGAGCCCTCGGTGATGCGGCCGGCGACGACCATGTTGAACACGGCGCCCTTCAGCTGCTCGACGGTCGGGAAGGCGACCCACTGGCCGGCCTTGTTCGCCTCGGTCGGGATGAGCGCGACGCGCACGCCGCCGACGGGGCCGGAGAACGGCAGGCCGGCGATCTGGGTCGACGCGGAGGCAGCGTTGATCGCGACGACGTCGTAGTACTCGTTCGGGTCGAGCGACAGGATCGTCTCGATGACCTGGATCTCGTTGCGCAGGCCGTCGACGAAGGTCGGGCGCAGCGGGCGGTCGATCAGGCGACAGGTGAGGATCGCATCGGTCGACGGGCGGCCCTCGCGGCGGAAGAACGATCCGGGGATGCGACCCGCGGCGTACATGCGCTCTTCGACGTCGACGGTCAGCGGGAAGAAGTCGAACTGGTCCTTCGGCGCCTTGGAGGCCGAGGTGGTCGACAGGATCATGGTGTCGTCGTCGAGGTAGGCGACGACCGAGCCCGAGGCCTGCAGCGCGAGGCGGCCGGTCTCGAAGCGGATGGTGCGGGTGCCGAAGTCGCCGTTGTCGATGATGGCGGTGGCTTCGGTGACGTCGTCTTCGTAGACGTCGTGGTTGTCAGACATGGTGTCCCTTCGGTGGGCGCGCCGAATGTGCGCCGGTTGATATGCGTGACGACACCGCTCCGGCGCACGCGTACGCGCACCTCGTCGGTGTCGGGAGTCAAGGCAATTGCGTCTGATCGCCGCGAATACTGGGCGGGGCACACATCGGGTGTGCGGACAGACGGCCTTCGATCGAAGCAGCCGGAATGGTGGGACCTGCGTCCGCGACTCCGGCGGCCACTACCGAGGACCGATCTGATTCATCTCGTCCAGCGGTTTGCGGTGACATCGGCATACTGCGATGTTCCGCGTTGTAGCTTATCACCCAGACGGTCGAACACCCGTTTTACCGGGCCGCCGCGTCCCTAGACTGAATCGGTGCATTGGTGGCAGATGTGTCTGCTGGCCGGCGCTGCACTGGTGATGTCGATATTCAGCGGCATTGCGGGCGGCGGCGGCGGATTCGTGTTGACCCCAATGCTGATCGTGTTCGGGCTGACGCCCGCGCAGGCGGTCGCGACCGGCAAAATCAACGGATTGGCACTGGCAACCGGCTCCCTGCGCGCGATGAAGTCGGTACGGGAACGCTTGTCGATGCGGCGAGTGCTGCCCGTCGTAGCGCTGGCACTCGCCGTCGGGCTCGTCGCTCCCGTAGCCATCAAGGCCTTCGACAGCTCGCACTACCGAATCGCGCTGGGCGTTGTGCTGCTCGCCATGATTCCGGTCACCCTCGTCAACCACGTCGGACTGGAGTCGTTTACCCCGGATACGCGACAAAAGGTCGTCGGTACGGCTCTGCTTACCGCGGCACTCCTGCTGCAGGGGATCTTCAGCGGCGGCGTCGGCACCCTGGTGAACCTGGTACTCATGGGTCTGCTCGGCATGACCGCTGCCGAGGCAAGCGTCACCAAGCGCTGGTCGCAGATCGTCCTGAACACCACAATCACCGCAACTCTGCTGTTCTCCGGGCTCATCGCATGGCAGGTTCTCCTCGTCATGCTCCCGGCGACGTTGGTCGGCAGCTACACCGGTGGACGGATGGCCGAGGTTAAGGGCGATCGATTCATCGTTCACACGATGGTCGCGCTGATGTTCGTGTCCGCGGTGCTCTTGATCGCCGACGTCGGGTTCTAAGTGGAATTATTCGGACTACGGTCCGGTTAGTGGTGATATGAAGAAGATCGGATTCCTGTCCTTCGGCCACTGGTCGGCCGGCGCCGGTTCCCAGGTGCGATCGGCCTCCGACGCCCTGCTGCAGTCGGTCGAGTTGGCCGTCGCGGCCGAGGAGCTCGGCGCGGACGGTGCGTACTTCCGCGTCCACCATTTCGCCCGTCAACTCGCCTCCCCGTTCCCGCTGCTCGCCGCGATCGGTGCCCGGACGTCGACGATCGAGATCGGCACGGGCGTCGTCGATATGCGCTACGAGAACCCGTTGTATATGGCCGAGGACGCCGGCGCGGCGGACCTGCTGGCCGGCGGGCGCCTGCAGCTGGGCATCAGCCGGGGATCGCCCGAGCAGGTGATCGACGGCTACAAGTACTTCGGCTACGTCCCCGCCGAGGACTCGACCGACGCCGACATGGCGCGCGAGCACACGGCGGTCTTCCTGCAGGCCGTCGACGGCGCCCGCTTCGCCCAGCCAAATCCCCGGCCGATGTTCCCCAATCCGCCCGGACCGCTCGGCATCGAGCCCCAGTCCCCAGGCCTGCGCGACCGCGTCTGGTGGGGTGCGGGCACCCGCGACACCGCCGAGTGGACGGCACAGCAGGGCATGAACCTGATGAGCTCGACGCTGCTGACCGAGGACACCGGGGTTCCGTTCCACCAGCTGCAGGCCGAGCAGATCCAGCGGTTCCGCGATGCCTGGACCGAGGCCGGCCACGAGCGCGAGCCGCGCGTATCGGTGAGCCGCAGCATCTTCGCGCTGGTGACCGATCAGGACCGCGCCTTCTTCGGGATGCGCGGCCGCGAGGACCAAGACCAGGTCGGCGTCATCGACAACGTCACCGCCCGCTTCGGACGGTCGTACGCGGCCGAGCCGGACGAGCTGATCGAGCAGCTGCGCGCGGACGAGGCCATCGCCGCGGCCGACACGCTCCTGCTGACCGTGCCCAACCAGCTGGGCGTCGAGTACAACGCCCACGTGATCGAGTCGATCCTGACGCACGTGGCGCCCGAGCTCGGCTGGCGCTGAAGCGTAGGGTCGCGTGCATGCTGCCACCCACCATCCGCGCGGTCGTGTTCGACGTCGGCGAGACCCTGATCGACGAATCGCGGATCTGGACTCGCTGGGCGCACCGCCTCGGCGTCACCCCGCTCACGATGCTGGGCCTGGTCGGCGCCTGCGCCGCCGATGACCAGCCGGTGGCCCGCGCTTTCGAGACGATCCGTCCGGGTTTCGACGTGGCCGCCGAGGAGGCCGCCTGGGCCGAGGAGGATCCGACCGGCCTGCGCAACACCTTCGACGCCGACGACCTCTATCCCGACGTCCGGCGCGCCCTGTCGGCGCTGCGCGAACTCGGGTTGCGCGTCATCGTCGCCGGCAACCAGCCACCCGAGGCGCTGGCCGCCCTGCGCGCGATGGAGCTGCCCGTCGACGAGATCCGCAACTCCGCCGAGCTCGGCGTCGAGAAGCCACACCCCGGTTTCTTCACGGCGGTGGCTGATCTCGCCGGCCTGCCCCCGCACGAGATCGCGTACGTCGGCGATCGCACCGACAACGACGTCCTGCCGGCAGCCGACGCCCACATGTGCCCAATCCTCATCCGTCGCGGGCCGTGGGGCCACCTGCACGCGCTGCGCCCCGAGGCCGCGCGGGCCACGATCATCGACTCGCTCGACGAGTTGCCCGGCCGCCTGGTGCCGCCGGACCTCATGAAGTAGTCGCCGACCGAAAACGAATCCGACCCGCACCACGGATGTGGTGCGGGCCGGATCGGTCTTGGCGCGGTTAGCGGCGCAGGCCGAGGCGCTCGATCAGCGCGCGGTAGCGCTCGACGTCGACCTTGGCGACGTACTTGAGCAGGCGACGGCGTCGGCCGACGAGCAGCAGGAGGCCACGACGGCTGTGGTGGTCGTGCTTGTGCTGCTTGAGGTGCTCGGTGAGGTCCTCGATCCGCTTGGTCAGCAGGGCGACCTGGGCCTCGGGGGAACCGGTGTCGGTCTCGTGCAGGCCGTACTCGGAGAGGATGGCCTTCTTTTCTTCGGCGGTCAGCGACATGGCTGCGCTCCTTCGTGTTTCAGTACCGTGTCCAGATCCCCGCCACCGGCGGGAAGGTGCGCCGCCACGGACTGCAGCAGCACCGAGCGATGAATCTACCAGCGCCGCAGGTCGGGGCCCAAATCGTGCGCTCCCCGGAAACCACCGGCCGGCCTCATCCAATCGTCAGACTCGCGTCGGCGCGCGCTCGGTAGCATCGCCATCCATGCGGACACTGAAATTCCTGATCGGCGTCGCCGCCGGGATCGCCCTGTTCATCGGCGGCATCGCGACGCTCGACGACACCGACGTCAACTGCGGCGGAAAGCCGATGAGCCCGACGGACACCTGTGTGAGCACCAAGGGCAGCAAGTCCACCGAATACGACTACGCCGCCATGAAGAAGAAGGCCGAAGACCCCACCGGGAGCTACGTCATGATGGGTGTCGGCGGCCTGCTGGCCGTCGGGTGTGCCATCCAGGTCTTCCTCGGCACGCGCCGCCGCGAGCCGACGGCCCAACCGCCGTTCACCGGATATCCGCAGCCCGGACAGCCCGGCTACCCGCCGCCGCCCGCCGGGTACCAGCCCCCGCCCGGACCGCCGTCGGCCGGCTAGCCCGCCTCGTCGCGCACGAGGATGACGCGGGTCTTGTCGACGTCCTCGGCGATGGCCTTGACCAGGTCGTCGATCGAGTCGAAGCGCTCCATCGGGCGGATCCGCTCGACGAAGTCGACGGCGACGTGCTGGCCGTAGAGGTCCGCCGTCGTGTCCAGCACGAAGGCCTCGACGGTGCGCGCGCGCCCGGAGAACGTGGGGTTGGTGCCGACGGACACCGCAGCGGGATACCGCTTGCCGTGCTTGACCTCGCCGACGGTCGTGCCCTTGCCGATCACGGTGAACCAGCAGGCGTACACGCCGTCGGCCGGGATGGCCGCGTGCATCGGCGGGGCGACGTTGGCCGTCGGGAAGCCCAGTTCCCGGCCGCGGCCGTCGCCGCGCACGACGACGCCCTCGACGCGGTGCGGGCGGCCGAGCGCCTCGGCCGCCGAACTCACGTCGCCGGCGGCGACGCAGGAGCGGATGTAGGTCGACGAGAAGGTGACCGCGTGCTCGCCGAACAGCGAGACGGCCTGCACCTCGAAGCCGAAGCGCTCCCCGAACTCGCGGAGCTTCTCCACGTTGCCGGCCGCCTTGTGGCCGAAGGTGAAGTTGTCGCCGACGACGACGTCGGCGGCGTGCAGCGTCTCCACCAGCACGCCGTGCACGAAGTCCTTGGGCGAGCGCGCGGCGAGCGCCGGCGTGAACGGCATGACGCAGAAGACGTCGATGCCCATCTCCTCGGCCAGCTCGGCGCGCCGGGTCAGCGTCGACAGCTGCGGCGGATGGGTGCCCGGGCGGACCACCTCGGCCGGGTGCGGGTCGAAGGTCATCAGGACCGACGGCAGCCCGCGCTCCGCCGCGGCGGTGGTCGCCGCCTTGATCAACTGGGCGTGCCCGCGGTGCACCCCGTCGAACACGCCGACGGTGACCACACAGCGCCCCCAATCGGGTGGCACGTCATCGAGACCTCGCCATCGCAACACGCCGATCACCTTACTCGCCGCTGCTCGACGGGAATCGGCGCCGCGGCATCACTAGACTGAACGCCATGCCACGCGGGAACGAACGCTCCGAGCTGACCGCCGTCGCCGAGGACTACCTCAAGGTGATCTGGACGGCGCGCGAGTGGGACGAGGTCAAGGTCACCACCTCGATGATCGCCGAGAAGCTCGAGGTCTCCCCGTCGACCGCCTCCGAGGGCATCCGCAAGCTGGCCGAGCAGGGCCTGCTCGAACACGAGAAGTACGGCGCCGTCACCCTCACCGACAAGGGTCGCCGCGCCGCCGTCGGCATGGTCCGCCGCCACCGGCTGCTGGAGACCTACCTCGTCTCCGAGCTCGGCTACGGGTGGGACGAGGTCCACGACGAGGCCGAGGTCCTCGAGCACGCCGTCAGCGACCGCCTCATGGAGCGCATCGACGCGAAACTGGGCCACCCGAGCCGCGACCCGCACGGCGACCCGATCCCGTCCCCCGGCGGCGAGATCGCCAGCCCCGACGTGTGCCTGCTGGCCGACCTCGCCGACGGCGAGTCGGGCGTGATCGCGCGCATCTCCGACACCGATCCGGCCATGCTGCGCTACTTCAACGAGGTCGGCATCGCGCTGGACCGCTCGGTGCGGGTGGCCGACAAGCGCCCGTTCGCCGGAACGACGACGGTCACCGTCGACGGTGCCGAGCCGGGCATCACCCTGGGCGACGTCGCGACGCGCGCCATCTACGTCGCCACGACCTGACCCGGACTCAGTGGTCCTGTTCGCCGATGCGGTGGACGTGGATCATGTTGGTCGACCCGACGGTCGCGGGCGGCGCCCCGGCGACGATGACGACCGTGTCGCCCGGCTCCATGCGTCCGGTGCCGAGGAGGACCTCGTCGACATCGTCGATCATCTCGTCGGTGTTGCCGACGCGATTCACGATGAACGTCTCGGTCCCCCAGCTCAGCGCCAACTGGTTGCGGATCTCGGGGATCGGCGTGAACGCCAACAGTGGCAGCGGCGAGTGCAGTCGCGCCAGGCGGCGCACCGTGTCGCCGGATTGGGTGAAGGCGACCAAGGCCTTGGCCGACAGGCGCTCGCCGATGTCGCGGGCCGCGTAGGAGATCACGCCGCGCCGGGTGCGCGGCAAGTGGTCGAGCGGCGGCACGGTTCGCGGACCGGTCTCCACCGCGCGGCAGATGCGGGTCATCGTGGCGACGGCCTGCACCGGGTACTTGCCGATCGAGGTCTCCCCCGACAACATCACGGCGTCGGCGCCGTCGAGGACGGCGTTGGCCACATCGGAGGCCTCGGCGCGGGTGGGCCGCGAGTTCTCGATCATCGACTCGAGCATCTGCGTCGCGACGATCACCGGCTTGGCGTTCTCGCGCGCCATCTGGATCGCCCGCTTCTGCACCAGGGGCACCTCTTCGAGCGGCAACTCGACGCCGAGGTCGCCGCGCGCGACCATGATCGCGTCGAAGGCGAGCACGATCGCCTCCAGGTTCTCCACCGCCTCCGGCTTCTCTAACTTGGCGATCACCGGCACGCGCCGGCCGACCCGGTCCATCACGTCGTGCACGAGCTCGACGTCGGACGGGTTGCGCACGAAGGACAGCGCGACGAGGTCGACGCCGAGCCGCAGCGCGAATTCCAGGTCGGCGATGTCCTTCTCCGACAGCGCGGGCACCGACACGTCCATCCCCGGCAGTGACAGGCCCTTGTGGTTGCTGACCGGACCACCCTCGGTGACCGTGCAGACCACGTCGTGGCCGTCGATGTCGGTGACGGTCAGGCCGACCTTCCCGTCGTCGACGAGCAGGCGGTCGCCCACCTGCGCGTCGCGGGCGAGCTGCTTGTAGGTGGTGCCGACACGGTCGTGGTCGCCGATGACGTCGTCGACGGTGATGCGCACCGTCTCACCGGTGTTCCACACCGTCTTGCCGTCGCCGCCGAACTCG
Organism: Gordonia sp. (in: high G+C Gram-positive bacteria); assembly: GCF_047602025.1. Classification (GTDB taxonomy): domain Bacteria; phylum Actinomycetota; class Actinomycetes; order Mycobacteriales; family Mycobacteriaceae; genus Gordonia. Next base: position 1,710,410 of record NZ_JASGII010000001.1, read on the forward strand.
CCGAGCCGGATCTTGGGGCCCTGCAGGTCCGCGAGCACGCCGACGGACTTCCCGGTCTCCGCGCGGATCTGCTCCACGTGGGAGTACATCGTCGCGTGATCGTCGTGGGTGCCGTGGCTGAAGTTCAGCCGGGCGACGTCCATGCCCGCGTCGACGAGGGCGCGGATGTTCTCGACGGATGCGGTCGCCGGACCCATGGTGCAGACGATCTTCGTTCGGACGTTCACACCGGCCAGAGTAGACCCGCCGATGACCCGCGCCGCGCCGCGCCCGGGTGCGACGACCATCTGTCACACACGATTCACCGCGGTGAAACCTCCGCCTGCGACGGGGCTCTCATCCCGGCGGTCAGTCCTCCGACTCAGCCTCGGACCGGCGCACGATGTTGGGGCTGTCCGCACTCTTCTTCGGCGCGGCCTTCTTCACCGCGGCCTTCGTCGCCGTCGACTTCTTCACGGCCGCCTTCTTCACGGCTGCCTTCTTCACGGCCGTCTTCTTCACCGCCGCGGTCTTCTTGGCCGGCGTCTTCTTGGCGGCAGCCTTCTTGGCGGGGGCCTTCGCAGACTTCGTCACCGCGGCGGCCTTCTTCGGCGTGCCGCCGTGTTCGACGACCTCCGCGAGTTTGTTCAGCGTCTCCAGCAGGTTGTCCGGCGTCGTGGCCTTGGCCAACTCGATGCGCTTGGTCTCGCTGTCAGCGAGGGCGGTCCAGTCGTAGGTGTGCGTGACGGTGGTCCGGCCGGCGTCGATGGGCTCGAGCGTCCAGCGCCAGATGTGGCCGGCCGGCTCCTCGCCGACGCGCGACGGCAGCCACGCCAGGCGGCGGTCCTGCTCGAACTCGACAACCTTGTTGTCGTGTGGATTGCCCTTGGCGTTGGTCACGCGGAACACATCGCCGACGGCACCGACCTGCTGCCCCTCGTCGGCTGCGACTTCGGTGCCGCGGCCGTCGATCGCCGGGTGCATTGCCGGATCGGACACCACCGCGAAGATGGCCTCGGCCGGGGCCGCGATCTCCCGCGCGACGCTGATGATGCGGACATCGTCGTCGAGGACGAAGGCCAGCTGCTCGGGCTCCGGTTCCGCGGCGACCGGTGCGACGACGGGCGCCGCGGTGACGGCGGGTTCCGGCTCCGGCTCCGGCTCGGCTTCTTGCTCCGGCTCGGCTTCTTGCTCCGGCTCGGGTGTTGCCTCGGCCTCGTCGTCTGCGTCCACGACGTCGGCCGCGGGCTCGGCCGCCTCATCCTCATCGGGCTCACTCGTCGCGGTTTCGGGCTCACTCGGCGCATCGGCCTTCGCCGCCTCGTCGGTGGGCTCGTCGCGGGCCCACGGATCGATGTAGCCGACGCGGCCCTCGGCCTCGAGTTCCTTGGCCTTCTTCGGCCAGTACATCGACAGCCCCAGCTCGCGCCCCTTCGGCGCGGCCAGGAAGTAGGCCAGCGCGCAGCCGAAGACGACGATCGCGACGATCGAGTTGACGCGGATGCCCATGCCGAACGGGTGGGACGCGGTGTCGTCGCGCAGCAGCTCGACGAAGAACCGGCCGAAGCAGTACCCCATCACGTACAACGCGAACAGCCGGCCGTGGCCGAGCCGCAGGTAGCGGTCGGCGACCAACAGCACGATGACGAAGAAGAAGTTCCACAGCATCTCGTAGAGGAACGTCGGGTGGACGATGCTCTCCACGGTGCCGTTGGACACGAGGATCCCGTTCTGGTCGGGCACGCGGTGGTAGAGCTCCCAGCCCCACGGCAGCGTGGTGGGCCGGCCCTCGAGCTCCTGGTTGAAGTAGTTGCCGAGCCGGCCGATGCCCTGCGCAAGAAGCAGCGGCGGGGCGATCGCATCGGCGAAGGCGGGCAGCTTGATGCCGTAGATGCGGCAGCCGATCCAGGCGCCGACCGCGCCCAGCGCCACGGCACCCCAGATGCCCAGGCCGCCGGAGGGGATGTTGAACACCTCGGTCCACGGCTTCTTCGCCTCGGGACCGAAATACTTCGGCCAGTCGGTCAGCACGTGGTAGGCGCGACCGCCGATCAGGCCGAACGGGATGGTGAAAATCGCCACGTCGAGGACCTCGCCACGCTCGCCGCCACGGGCCGCCCACCGCCTGGCACCCCACCACAGCGCCACCAGGATGCCCACGACGATGCACAGCGCGTAGGCGCGCAGGGGCAGCGTGAACTCATGGCCGAAGAGGTTGATCGGGCCGATGGGCCACACGCCCTGCTTGGGACTGGGGATGTAGGCGAGCACCTGAGCGGAATTCACGTGGCCCACAGTATCGGACGACGCGGCGGCTCAGCGCGACCGCTCAGAACTCGCCGCGCACGCCCTCGGCCAGCTCGGCGACCAGTCCGGACAATTCGTCGGGCCCCTGCTCCGCAGCGGAGACCAGTGCCGACCCGACGATCACACCGTCGGCATACGACGCGATCTCGGCGGCCTGCCGGCCGCTGCGGACGCCCAGGCCGACGCCGATGGGGATGTCGGACTCCGCGCGGATGCGGGCGCACAACTCGGGGGCGAGGTCGGAGACCGCGTCGCGGGCCCCGGTCACACCCATCGTCGACGAGGCGTAGACGAAGCCCCGACAGTGGTCGAGGGTCATCGCGAGGCGCTCGGGCGTCGACGACGGCGCGACCAGGTAGATCCGGTCGAGCCTGTGTGCGTCGGAGGCGGCCTCCCACTCGGCGCCCTCGTCGGGGATGAGGTTCGGGGTGATGATGCCCAACCCACCGGCAGCCGCGAGATCGCGAGCGAACGCGTCGACGCCGTACTTGAGCACGAGGTTCCAATAGACCATGACGACCGGCTTCGCGCCGGCGGCGGCGACCGTCTCGGTCGCGGCGAAGACGTCGCGCACCCGGCTGCCATTGGCCAGGGCGAGCTGGGTGGCCTTCGCGATGGTCGGCCCGTCCATGACCGGGTCGGAGTACGGGATGCCGATCTCGACGATGTCGCAGCCGGATTCGACCATCAGTCGCATCGACTCCAGCGAGTCGGCGACCGTCGGATAGCCGACCGGGAAGTACCCGATCAGGGCGGCACGGTTGTCGGCGCGGCAGGCGGCGAAGGTGTCGCCGAGTCGGGATGCGGGCACGGTCGTGCTCATTCGCCCTCCGGCTTCTGCGCGGCCCGCTGCTGCTCGGCGAGGCGGGCGGCGTACTCGGTCTCCGACGGCGGCTTGTCGAACAGGCCGAACCAGCGGGCGGCGGTGTCGACGTCCTTGTCGCCGCGACCGGACAGGTTCACGACGATGATCGCGTCCTTGCCGAGCTCGCGGCCGAGCGTGAGCGCACCGGCGACGGCGTGGGCCGATTCGATCGCCGGGATGATGCCCTCGCGCCGGGACAGCAGGCGCAGCGCGTCCATCGCCTCGACGTCGGTGACCGGGCGGTATTCGGCGCGGCCGATGTCCTTGAGGTAGGCGTGCTCGGGCCCGACGCCCGGGTAGTCCAGGCCCGCGGAGATCGAGTGCGACTCGATGGTCTGGCCGTCCTCGTCCTGCAGCAGGTACGAGTAGGCGCCCTGGAACGCCCCGGGCGAACCGCCCGTGAACGTCGCGGCGTGCCGGCCAGTCTCGACGCCGTCACCCGCTGCTTCGAAGCCGACCAGGCGGACGTCGGCGTCGTCGAGGAAGGGGTGGAAGATCCCGATGGCGTTGGAGCCGCCGCCGACGCAGGCGGTGACGGCCGCGGGCAGGCGCCCGGTCTGCTCGAGGATCTGGGCGCGGGCCTCCAGGCCGACGACCCGCTGTAGGTCGCGCACCATCATCGGGAACGGGTGCGGCCCTGCGGCGGTGCCGAAGCAGTAGTAGGTGTTGTGCGCGTTGGTCACCCAGTCGCGCAGTGCCTCGTTGATGGCGTCCTTGAGCGTGGCCGACCCGGTCTCGACGGCCACGACCTCGGCGCCGAGCAGGCGCATCCGGGCGACGTTGAGGGCCTGGCGCTCGGTGTCGACGCGGCCCATGTAGATCAGGCACTCCAGGCCCAGCAGCGCGCACGCGGTGGCCGTGGCGACGCCGTGCTGGCCGGCGCCGGTCTCGGCGATGACGCGGGTCTTGCCCATCCGCTGGGCGAGCAGCGCCTGGCCGAGGACGTTGTTGATCTTGTGCGAACCGGTGTGGTTGAGGTCCTCGCGCTTGAGGAACAGGCGGGCGCCGCCCGCGTCCCCGCTCAGCCGCGTCGCCTCGTACAGGGGTGACGGACGGCCGGTGTAGTCGCGCTGCAGGCGGTCCAACTCGGTCAGGTACGCGTCGTCGGTGCGCATCTTCTCGTAGGTCGCGGTGACCTCGTCGATGACCGCCATCAGCGCCTCGGGAACGTGGCGCCCGCCGTAGTCGCCCCAGTGGCCGCCGGCGTCGGGCTCGACGGAGGTGCGGCTGGCCACGCCGGCGCTCGCCGGCGGATAGGCGTTCTCAGGGGTGGCGGCGGCCATTTAACGAACGGGCTTGGGGCACGACGGGTGCGTGCCGGCGGTGACCAGTTCGGCGACGGCGGCGCGCGGGTCGCCGCTGGTGACCAGGCCCTCGCCGACGAGCACGGCATCGGCCCCGGCCCCCGCGTACGCGAGCAGGTCGGCGGTGCCGCGGACGCCGGACTCGGCGACCTTGATGACCTCGGTGGGCAGGCCGGGTGCGATCCGGGCGAACGAGTCGCGGTCGACCTCGAGGGTCTTGAGGTTGCGGGCGTTGATGCCGACGACCTTGGCCCCGGCCTGCAGGGCCCGGTCGGCCTCTTCCTCGGTGTGGGCCTCGACGAGGGCGGTCATGCCGAGCGACTCGGTGCGGTCCAGGAGCGATTCGAGGACGTTCTGCTCCAGCGCGGCGACGATCAGCAGGATGACGTCGGCGCCGTGCGCCCTGGCCTCGTGAATCTGGTACGGACCGACGATGAAGTCCTTGCGCAACACCGGCAGGTCGACGGCGGCGCGCACCGCGTCCAGGTCGGCCAGCGACCCGCGGAATCGGCGTTCCTCGGTCAGCACGCTGATGATGCGCGCTCCCCCGTCCTCGTAGACCTTGGCCAGCTCGGCGGGGTCGGGAATGGTGGCGAGTTCGCCCTTCGACGGGCTCGCGCGCTTCACCTCGGCGATGACGCCGATGCCCGGCTGGCGCAGGGCGGCGATCGCGTCGCGCGGCGGCGGGGCCTGCTCGGAGGCCTTCTTGATCGCGGGGTAGTCGATGGCCGCTTCACGGGTCGCGACGTCGGCTTTGACGCCCTCGATGATCGATTCGAGTACGGTCTGCTCGCTCATCGGCGTCTCACCTCCCGCCGTCGGTGCCCCGCGTTTCAGGGCGACTACTGGATGAGTCACAAGGGTAGCCGCGCCCGAATGGGGCGGCTCGCCCGGGTGGCCCGCGATCGGGCCGCTCGGCCTACTCCGTGGGGTCGACGCCGGTGTCGAGGCTGTCCCACAGGATCCGCTCGCCGCCGTCGGTGTCCGTCGACTCCTTCGCGCCGCCCGTTTCGGCCGCGCGGGCCTCATCGCGCCGACGGCGGTCGTGCTCAGCGAAGACCCGGCGCTCGAGCTCCTCGCGCCGGGCGGCGGGTGACTGGTACTTCGACGACATGCCGGCCCCGCGGGCCGCGCGCAACGCGAACACGGCCGCCGCCGCGATGCACAGCGACGCCGCCAGCACGATCCACGGCGCCCACGTCGTCGGGACGGTGACCAGCACCCGATAGCGCTGCGGCAGGTCGATGGCGCGTGCGGCGTAGTCGCTGCCCAGCGGACTGGTCATCAACGAGACCGCCGGAATCGCCGTCACGACGGCGCAGACGGCGAGCAGGATGGCAAGCAGCCGCAGCGCCCAGCCGCGCAGCGCCCAAACAAGGGCGATCGCCGCCAGCAGCAACAACGCAACGGGCGTGAGCCACGGGCTCCACTCGCCGCCGGTGACCTCGAAGCGGCGCATCGGCGACAGGCCGTCGGCGGCCTCGATCCGGGCCCAGACCACGCGCGAGGCGACCCACAGGCCCACGGCGCCGAGGAACAGCAGGACCGAGGCGGCAACCTTGCCGACGACGGCGCGGCGGGTCACGGCGCTCCCCCGTCGGCGAGCTTCGTCATCGTCCCCGCCGCGGCGATGGCGTTGAGGACGGCGGTGGCCTTGTTGCGGGCCTCGTTGTACTCGTAGTCGGCCCGGCTGTCGGCGACGACGCCGCCGCCGGCCTGCACGTAGGCCTTGCCGTCGGTGAGCAGCGCGGTGCGGATCGCGATGGCGGTGTCGGCGTCGCCGGCGAAGTCGAGGTAGCCGACCACGCCGCCGTAGAGACCGCGCCGGGTGATCTCGTGCTCCTCGATCAACTCCATGGCCCGCACCTTCGGCGCACCGGTGAGCGTGCCGGCCGGGAAGCAGGCGGTGACCGCGTCGAGCGCGGTCTTGTCCTCGCGCAAGCGGCCGGACACCGTGGAGACGAGGTGCATGACGTGGCTGTAGCGCTCCAGGCGGCGGTAGTCGCTGACCTTGACGGTGCCGGGCTCGCAGACGCGGCCGAGGTCGTTGCGGCCGAGGTCGACGAGCATGAGGTGCTCGGCGTTCTCCTTCTCGTCGGCCATCAGGTCCTTGCCCAGGAGCAGGTCCTCCTCCTCGGTGTCGCCGCGCCAGCGCGTTCCGGCGATCGGATGTGTGGTGGCGACGCCGTCGGTGACGGTGACGAGCGCCTCGGGCGAGCTGCCGACGATGGTCACCGGTTTGTCGCCGGCGCCGACGGTGTCGGGCATGCGCAACAGGTACATGTACGGACTCGGGTTGGAGGCGCGCAGCACGCGGTAAACGTCGAGCGGGTCGGCGTCGGTGTCCATCTCGAACCGCATCGACGGCACGACCTGGAATGCCTCGCCGGCCTCGATGTCGCCGACGAGGGTCTCGACGATCTCGCGGTACTCGTCGAGGGTGCGCTGGGCGGTGTAGTCGGGCGTCGGCCGGTCGAAGACGCCCACCGTCGACGGCGCGGGCGCGGCCAGCGCCTCGGTCATCCGGTCCAGGCGGGCCAGGGCGTCGGCATAGGCCTCGTCGACGTTGTCGTCGCTGCCGTTCCAGTTCACCGCGTTGGCGATGAGCGTGATGGTGCCCTCGTGGTGGTCGACGGCGGCCAGATCGGTGGCGAGCAGGAGGAACAGGTCGGGCAGGCCGAGGTCGTCGACGGTCGTCTCCGGCAGCCGTTCCAGGCGGCGCACCATGTCGTAGGCCAGGAAGCCGACGAACCCGCCGGTGAGCGGGGGCATGTCCGGCAGCGGGTCGGTCGCCAACAACCGCAGCGAAGCCGCGAGGGCCGCCAGCGGATCACCGCCGGTGGGCGCACCGGCCGGCGTGTTCCCCCACCAGCTGGCCTCCCCGTCGACGACGGTCAGCGCCGCCGGCGAACCGGCGCCGATGAAGGACCAGCGCGACCAGGACCGGCCGTTCTCGGCCGATTCGAGCAGGAAGGTGCCCGGGCGGTCGCCGGCGAGCTTCGCGTAGGCCGACAGCGGCGTCTCGCCGTCGGCGAGGACGCGCCGGGTCACCGGGACGACCCGGTGGTCGACGGCGAGGTCGCGGAACTGCTCGAGCGTCGTGGTGGTCAGGTGGGCGCGGCTGGTCATCCGAGCGGCTCGCCCCCGACGCCCCACTGGCTGCGCGGCACCTCGGTGATGGTCACCCACACGGCGTCGGGGTTCTTGCCGGTGGCCCGCGCGTAGGCCTCGGTGACCGCGGCGATCGTCTCGCGCTTGACGGCGTCGGACAGGCCCGGCGTCTGGGAGATCTGGATCAGCGGCATGTCAGTCTCGCTCCTTCGGTGGCAGCAGTTCGTCGGTGTCGAAGCAGCTGTGGTTGCCGGTGTGGCAGGCCGGTCCGGTCTGCTCGACGAGGAGCAGCACGGTGTCTCCGTCGCAGTCGAGCCGCACCGACTTCACTCGCTGCGTGTGCCCGCTCGTCTCGCCCTTGACCCAGTACTGCTGGCGCGAGCGCGAGTAGTAGGTGCCCTTGCCGGTGGCGAGGGTGCGGGCCAGCGCGACATCGTCCATCCACGCCTGCATGAGGACGATACCGGTGCCCTCCTCCTGTGCGACAGCCGCGATCAAGCCGTCGGCGTTGCGCTTGAGGCGCGCCGCGATCGCGGGGTCGAGGGTGTCGTCGGGTCGGCTCATCGCGCGTCTCCGATCCCGGTGGTCCGCACCGTGATGCCGTCGTCGGCCAGGGCGGACTTCACCGCCCCGATGGTCAGCTCGCCGAAGTGGAACACCGATGCCGCGAGCACGGCGTCGGCCCCGGCGCGCACCGCGGGGGCGAAGTCGCCGACCTTCCCGGCGCCGCCGCTGGCGATGACCGGCACGTCGACGACGGCCCGCACCGCGGTGAGCATGGCGATGTCGAAGCCGGCTTTCGTGCCGTCGGCGTCCATCGAGTTGAGCAGGATCTCCCCGACGCCGAGCTCTTGGCCGCGGGCGGCCCACTCCAGCGCGTCGATGCCGGTGCCGCGCCGGCCGCCGTGGGTGGTGACCTCCCACCCGGACGGGGTCGGACGGTCGCCGTCGGGGACGGTGCGCGCGTCGACGGACAGGACGATGCACTGCGCACCGAACCGTCGGCTCATCTCGCTGAGCACCTCGGGGCGGGCGATGGCGGCGGTGTTGACGCTGACCTTGTCCGCGCCCGCGCGCAACATGGCGTCGACGTCGGACACCTCGCGGATGCCGCCGCCGACGGTGAGCGGGATGAAGATCTCGTCCGCGGTCCGCTTGACCACGTCGATCATGGTCGCGCGACCCGAACTCGACGCCGTGACGTCGAGGAAGGTCAGCTCGTCGGCCCCCTCGGCGTTGTACCGGGCGGCGAGTTCGACCGGATCGCCCGCATCGCGCAGGTTCTCGAAGTTGACGCCCTTGACCACCCGGCCGTCGTCGACGTCCAGGCACGGGATGACGCGCACGGCGACGGTCATGACACCTCCCAATCCTGGCCGGTGACGTCGTCGACCAGCTCGATCAATTCTTCGTGCAGCCCGGGTGCGGCACCGACGAGCGACGGCGACGCGACGGTCCACGGCTCCCCGGCGAGGTCGGTGACCACGCCGCCGGCCGCACGCACCAGGGCCGCGCCGGCAGCGTTGTCCCACGCGTGGTGACCGAAGGTGATGGCGCCGGAGTAGGTGCCGGCCGCGGTGAAGGCGAGGTCGACGCCGATGCTGCCGGACATCCGGATCTTGGCGACGCGGCCGCTGAGCGCGGCGAGCACGTCGACGCGCTTGGCGCCCGGGTAGCGCCCTTTCGACCGTGCGTTGAACGAACCGAAGCCGATGGTCGCGTCCGCGAGCGACACCGGGGCCAATGGCTGACACGGCTCGCCGTTGCAGGTCACCCCGGACCCGACGACGCCGGTGTAGCGCTGGTCCAGCAGCGGCAGCGAGATCAGGCCCGCCAGCGGCTCGCCGTCGCCGCACAGGCCGACGAGGATCCCGGTCAGCGGGTTGCCGGTCGAGTAGTTGAAGGTGCCGTCGATCGGGTCGATGATCCAGACCAGGCCGTCGTCGACGGGCGCCCCGCCGAACTCCTCGCCGTGGCAGGGCACACCGGTCCGCGCGGTCAGTTCGGCGGTGAGGAACCGCTCCAGGTCGAGGTCGACCTGGGTGGCGAAGTCGCTGCTCCCCTTGGTCACGACGCCCGGTGCGCCGACACCGGCCCGGAAGGCCGGCTCGGCGTCGACGAGCACCGCCGCTGCCGCCTCGGCGAGGCGGGCGACGTCGGTGGTCGTGGATTCGGGCGACATCAGGGGGCCTCGCGCACCGCCGCCAGCGCCTCGGGCAGCGTGAACCGCCCGGCGTACAGGGCCTTGCCGATGATGGCGCCTTCGACGCCCCGGTCGCACAGCCCCGCAATCGCGGTGAGGTCGGCGAGCTCGGAGATGCCGCCGGAGGCCACGATCGGGGCGTCGGTGCGCGCCGCGACCTGGGCCAGCAGCTCGAGGTTGGGACCGGCGAGGGTGCCGTCCTTGGAGACGTCGGTGACGACGTAGCGCGCGCACCCGTCGCCGTCGAGGCGCTCGAGCGTCTCCCACAGGTCGCCGCCCTCGGTCACCCAGCCGCGCCCGCGCAGCTTCCACGAGTCGCCGTCCGGGGTCACGTCGAGTCCGACGGCGATCTTGTCGCCGTGCTCGGCGATGGCCGCGGCACACCACTGCGGGTTCTCGATGGCCGCCGTGCCCAGGTTGACCCGCCGGCAGCCGGTGGCCAGCGCCGCTTCGAGCGCGGCGTCGTCGCGGATGCCGCCGGACAGCTCGACGGCGACGTCGAGCTCGGCGATCACGTCGGCGAGCAGCGCGCGGTTGTCACCGCGGCCGAACGCCGCGTCCAGGTCGACCATGTGCACCCACTGCGCGCCGTCGCGCTGCCACGCGAGGGCGGCATCGCGCGGGGTCCCGTACGCGGTCTCGGTCCCGGCCGCTCCGCGCAAGAGGCGGACGGCCTGGCCGTCGACGACGTCGACGGCGGGCAACAGTTCGAGCGTGGCCATGCGGTGCGGTGTTCCTATCGATCCGGAGTGGTGTTGTCGCGCTGCTGGGTGAGCGCGGCGGCGGTCCTGTCGACCATGCGGCCCGAGACGACGCCGATCGCGGCGACGATACCGACGAGCGCGGCGAGGGCGACGATCAGGCCCAGCCACGCGGCGACCTTCGCCGCCAGCCAGATCAGCGGCAGCGAGATCACGAGCACCGCGAAGCCCGCCGACAACGACAGCAGTGCCAGCTTGATGAAGGAGAACTCGCGCGGATCGCTCACATCAGCCCCCGACACCAGTTGGCGAGCAGGTGCAGGCCCACGTCCCCCGACTTCTCCGGGTGGAACTGGGTCGCCGAGAGCGCCCCGTTCTCCACCGCGGCGAGGAAGCGCGAGCCGTGCGTCGCCCACGTGAGCCTCGCCTGCGCGATCGGCGACGCCGGATCCTCGTCGAGGTCCCAGCTCTGCGCGGCGTACGAGTGGACGAAGTAGAAGCGGTCGTCGGGCCCGATGCCGTCGAACAGCAGCGAGCCGGGTGCGACATCCACCGTGTTCCATCCCATGTGCGGCAGGACGGGGGCGTCGAGCCGGGTGACTTCGCCGGGCCATTCGCCGCAGCCCTGCGTCTGCGTGCCGAACTCGACGCCGCTGTCGAACATGATCTGCATGCCGACGCAGATGCCCAGCACCGGGCGCCCGCCGGCCAGCCGGCGACCCACGATCTGCGGCCCGCCCACCTCGGTGAAGCCCGCCATGCACGCCTCGTAGGCGCCGACGCCGGGCACGAGCAGCCCGTCGCAGTCGATGGCCGCCGCCCGGTCGGACGTGACGGTGACCCGCGCGCCGACGTGTTCGAGGGCGCACTGGGCCGACCGCAGGTTGCCCGATCCATAGTCGAGGATCGTCACCGCCGGTCGACTCACAGACTGCCCTTCGTCGACGGGACACCGGTCACCCGCGGATCGGGCTCGCACGCGGCGCGCAGTGCGCGCGCGACGGCCTTGTACTCCGCCTCGGTGATGTGGTGCTGGTCGCGGCCGTACTCGACCCGCACGTGCAGCGCGATCTTGGCGTTGAGTGCCAGCGACTCGAACATGTGCCGGTTGATGACCGTCGAGTACGGGGCGCCGCGCGTGACCTCGCCGCCGGGCTCGGTGCGCTCCTCGACGCCGGGAATGATGGCCGTGAGCAGGTGCTCGGGCTCCCCGACGTGCACGAAGTATGGCCGACCGGAGACGTCGACGACGGCCTGGGCGAGGGTCTCGTCCATCGGGATCCAGGCGTCGCCGAAGCGGCGGATGCCCTTCTTGTCGCCCAGTGCCTCGGCGAACGCCTGCCCGAGCACGATCGCGGTGTCCTCGACCGTGTGGTGCGCCTCGACGTCGATGTCGCCGGTCGCGGTGACGGTCAGGTCGAAGCTGCCGTGCTGGCCGAAGGCGGTCAGCATGTGGTCGTAGAAGGGCACCCCGGTGTCGATGGAGGTCTTCCCGGTGCCGTCGATGTCGAGTTCGACGACGATCGACGACTCGCGGGTGGTCCGCTCGATCTTCGCGGTGCGCTTACCGCTCTTACTCATCAGACCCTCACTAGGTCGGTCGGGGCCAGCGCCTCGCTGGCCCGCAGGAATGCATCGTTCTCGGTGTCCAACCCGATGGTGACACGCAGGCGGCCCGGTATACCGGGATCGCGGATCAACACGCCGTCGTCGAGGTAGCGCTGCCAACTGGCGGCCGGGTCGGCGAACTCGCCGAACAGGACGAAGTTGGCGTCCGACGGTGCGACGTCGAAGCCCAGTTCGCGCAACCGCGCCACCACCCGCTCGCGCTCGGCGACGATGCTGGCCACCCCGGCCAGCGTCTCGTCGCGGTGGCGCAGCGCCGCACGCGCCGCCGCCTGCGTCTGCACCGACAGGTGGTACGGCAATCGCACGAGCAACAGCGCGTCGACGATCGCCGGCGCCGCCGCCAGATAACCGAGCCGTCCGCCGGCGAAGGCGAAAGCCTTGCTCATCGTGCGGGACACGACGACCTTCGCCGGGTACTTCTCGATCAGCGCGACGGCACTGGGCTGGTCGCTGAACTCGGCGTACGCCTCGTCGACGATGACGATCCCGGGCGCCGCGGCCACGATCGCCTCGAGGTCCGCGTTAGGGATCGCCGCGCCGGTCGGGTTGTTCGGCGACGTCACGAAGACGACGTCCGGCCGGCGGGCCTCGATCTCGGCGACGGCGTAGTCGACGTCGAGCGAGAAGTCGGCCGACCGCTTCGCCTCGAGCCACGTCGTGTCCGTTCCGTCGGAGATGATCGGGTGCATCGAGTACGACGGGACGAAGCCGAGCGCGGTGCGCCCCGGGCCGCCGAACGCCTGCAGCAGCTGCTGCAGGATCTCGTTCGACCCGTTGGCCGCCCACACGTTGCGGGTGTCGAGCTCGACGCCGGTCGCCGCCGACAGGTAGGCCGCCAGGTCGGCGCGCAGGTCGAGCGCGTCGCGGTCCGGGTACCGGTGCAGCTGGGCCGCAGCGGTGCGGACGGCCTCGGCGACGTCGTCGATGAGGGCCTGCGACGGCGGGTGCGGGTTCTCGTTCGTGTTGAGCTGCACCGGCACGTCGAGCTGCGGCGCGCCGTACGGGCTCTTGCCGCGCAGGTTGTCCCGCAGCGGCAGGTCGGCGAGCGTCGTCCGCTCCCCCGGCACGGGCGTCACGAGTCGCCCCGCAAGCGCTGCTTGACGGCGTCGCCGTGCGCCGGCAGGTCCTCGGCGTTCGCGAGGGTGATCACCTTGTCGGCGACCTCCCGCAGGGCGCTCTCGTCGTAGTCGATGACGTGGACGCCCTTGAGGAAGGTCTGCACCGACAGCCCCGACGCGAAGCGCGCCGAGCCCGAGGTGGGCAGCACGTGGTTGGACCCGGCGCAGTAGTCGCCGAGGCTCACCGGGGCGTACGGGCCGACGAAGATGGCACCGGCGTTGCGCACGCGGTCGGCCACGCCCCGGGCGTCGCGGGTCTGGATCTCCAAGTGCTCGGCCGCGTACTCGTCGACGACGCGCAGGCCGGCCTCGACGTCGTCGACCAGGACGATCCCCGACTGCGGGCCCGACAGCGCGGCGACGACGCGTTCGCCGTGCTTGGTCGTCGCCGCCTGCGCGGCCACGGCCGCGTCGACCGCGTCGGCGAACGTCTCGCTGTCGGTGACCAGCACCGACGCGGCGAGCACGTCGTGCTCGGCCTGGCTGATCAGGTCGGCGGCGATGTGCGCCGGATCGGCCGAGTCGTCGGCGAGGATGGCGATCTCGGTGGGACCCGCCTCCGAGTCGATGCCGACGACGCCGCGCACCAGCCGTTTGGCGGCGGTGACATACAGGTTGCCGGGGCCGGTGATGAGGTCGACGGGGTCGAGTTCGGTGCCGTCCACGTCGTCCCCGCCGTAGGCGAGCAGGGCGACGGCCTGGGCGCCGCCGACGGCCCACACCTCGTCGACGCCGAGCATCGAGCAGGCGGCGAGGATCGTCGGGTGCGGCCAACCGCCGAAGTCTGCCTGGGGCGGCGAGGCGACGACGAGCGACGGCACACCCGCCTCCTGTGCGGGCACGACGTTCATCACGACGCTCGACGGGTAGACGGCGTTGCCGCCCGGCACGTAGAGGCCCACGCGGCGGACCGGGATCCACTTCTCGGCGACGGTGCCGCCCGGGGCGACCTCGGTCGTGACGGTGGTGCGGCGCTGGTCGGAGTGCACGGCCCGGGCACGGTCGATGGCCTCGCGCAGCGCGGCGGCCACGGCGGGGTCCAGCCCGGCGACGGCCCCGGCGATCACGTCGGCGGGCACCCGCACCGAGGTCGGGCGCACCTTGTCGAACTTCTCGCCGTAGTCGAGCGCCGCAGTCGCCCCATGGGCCTTGATGTCCTCGACGACCGGCGTGACCGTGGGCAGCACGGCGTTGACGTCGGTACCCCCGCGGGGCAGCGCACGCCGCAGCTGGGCTGCGGACGGCGTCGTGCCGCGGAGGTCGGTGCGCGAGAGCATCGTGACTCCTGGTGTTGTCGGGACGGGTCTTTTACCAGGATATGCGGTCGGGCCAAGAGGTTTTCCGGTCGCCTGCCCGTGGTGCGTCGTAGCGTGGTCTGGGATGACCCGTTTGTTCCCCGCGCTGGCCGCCGTCGCCGTTCTCGCAACCGGCTGCGGTGCGTCTGCGCACCACCGTGTCGCACCCGCCGCCCAGCTGCTGAATCAGGCCGAGTTGGATGCGATTCTCGCCCAATCCGATATCCGGACGAGTCATTCCGACGCCTTCGCCCGGGTGTCGCACACCCCGACCGCCTGCGCGCCAACCGTCTACTACTGCCGACCGCTGTTCCTGCCGACGGAGGCGGCCTTCCCCCGCGGGTACCACCGCTACACCGAGGTCTACCACTCGACCGGGCCGAACAACGCCGGGGTGGCGCAGGCGGTGATCCGATACGGTTCGTCGGTCGATGCGCGTGCCGCCTTCGACCGCATCGTCACTGATCTGCTGACCACCCGTGACCGGCACCTGTCCGGCCAGTTCCGTGAGGGCGATCGCGCCGCGTGGTTGTGGCTGACCGACGGCCCGCACATCCCGATCGGGCCGTTTCAGACCGCCTCTGCGATCCGGCTCGCCGGCGACACGGTCGCGACCGCTACGCTGCGGGCGCCCGACACCCGCGCGGTGCTCGAGATCGTCGGACGGATCCCGGTCGCGCAGTGACGATGTTGCAGTTTGATCCGCTTTCCGAACCAAACGGCAACTTCGATCACATATCCAGACCGAGGTCGAGGACGGTGACCGAATGGGTCAGCGCCCCGACGGCGAGGTAGTCGACGCCGGTGTTGGCGTAGTCGGCGGCGACGTCGAGGGTCAGCCCGCCCGAACTCTCCAGCTTGGTCTCCGGGGACTGCGCGTCGCGTCGGCTGACGGCCATCTGCGTCGCCCACAACTCGAAGTTGTCGAGCAGCACCAGCGTCGGCTTGAGCGCGAGGACCTCGTCGAGCTGCTCGAGCGAGTCGACTTCCACCTCGACCGGGATGTCGGGGGCGACCTCGCGCACAGCCCGCAACGCGGCGGACACCGACCCCGCGGCGACGACGTGGTTGTCCTTGATCAGCGCCTCGTCGCCGAGCCCCATCCGGTGGTTGACGCCGCCGCCGGCGCGGACGGCCGCCTTCTGCAGGAAGCGCATCCCGGGCAGCGTTTTGCGCGAGTCGCGGATCTTGGCGCCGGTCCCCTCGACGGCGGCCACCCAGTGGGCCGTCGCGGTCGCGATGCCGGAGAGGTGGCACAGCAGGTTCAGCGCGGTGCGCTCGGCGGTCAACAGTTCACGCGTCGGTGCGCGCAGCGCGAGGACGGTGTCGCCGGGGGCGACCCGGTCGCCGTCGGCGAGCTGCTCGGTGACCTCGTACCCGCCCTTCCCGATCACCTCGTCGAAGACGGCGAGCGCGGCGGGAATACCGGCGACGACGCCGTCGGCCCGGCTGGCGATCACCGCGTCGGCGACCGCGTCCGCGGGCACGGTCGCGACGGAGGTGATGTCGGGCCCGTAGCGCAGATCCTCGTCGAGTGCAGTGCGGATCAGCGCCCGCACCTCGTCGGGCACCGCCTGGTCGGCCGCACTCATTCGCCGGAGCCGGGGTTGCCGATCGAGATCATCTTCTCGACGCTGGCGCGGGCCCGCTCGGCGACGTCGGGGGCGACGTCGACCTCGTCCTGCCCGGTCACCAGGCACCGCAGCAGCGCCGCCGGGGTGATCATCTTCATGTACGGGCAGGACGCACGACCGTTGACCGGCTGGAAGTCGACGTCGGGCGCCGCCTTGCGCAGCTGGTGCAGCATGCCGATCTCGGTGGCCACCAGGACCTGCTTGGCACTGGTCTCCCGGGCCGCGTCGAGCATGCCGCCGGTGGAGAGGATCTTCACCTTCTCCTCCGGGACGGCGCCCTCGCCGGCCAGGTACAGGGCCGACGTCGCACAGCCGCACTCGGGGTGGATGAACAGATCCGCGTCGGGGTGCGACTCGGCCTGGTCGGCCAGCTCGTCGCCGTTGATGCCGGCGTGCACATGGCACTCCCCGGCCCAGATGTGGATGTTGTCGCGTTCCGTCTCGCGCTTGACGTGCGCGCCGAGGAACTGGTCGGGCAGGAACAGCACGTCGCGGTCGGGGTCGATCGACGCCACGACGTCGACCGCGTTGCTCGACGTGCAGCAGATGTCGGTCAGGCCCTTCACCTCGGCGGTCGTGTTCACGTAGGACACGACCACGGCGTCGGGGAACTCTTCCTTCCACGCGCGCAGGTCGGCGGCGGTGATCGAATCGGCCAGCGAACAACCCGCCCGGGCGTCGGGGATCATGACGCGCTTGTCCGGGCTGAGGATCTTCGCGGTCTCGGCCATGAAGTGGACGCCGCAGAAGATGATCTCGTCCTCGTCGGCCTCCGCGGCGATGCGCGAGAGCGCCAGCGAGTCGCCGGTGTGGTCGGCGATGTCCTGGATCGCGGGCAATTGGTAGTTGTGCGCCAGGATCGTGGCGTTGCGCGCCTTGGCGAGCCGGTGCACCTCGTCGGCCCACTCCTGCGTGGCCTCGACCCCGGTGTACCCCTCGGGGCCCTCGGTCCAGGACAGGCTGCTGCTGAAGTCTGTGCTGATGCTCATCTGCGTTCCTCCCTCGCCGTTGGGCTGGGCGATTCAGGTGTTTTCGACTGTCGGTCGAAAACCTCGTTCATGGTAACACCCGGTCACCGTCGAGCATTCCCCCGATCGATGCCGCGCGCCACCGGGCCCCACTCCGGTCGTGCCGCCCTATGATCGGCTCGTGACCCCGAACCCCGTGCGCCTGGAAGTCCGGTGCGCCGTGTTTCGCATCGGGGCGCCGGCCGGGCTGCCCGACCCGCAACTCCAGGTACTGCTGGTGCCGACGGGCGTCGAGGACCGCTGGGAGTTGCCCGGCGGCCCCATCGAGGGGGACGCCGAACTCGCCGACACCGCGCTGACTTGCCTGCGCGACCAGGCCGGCGCCGGCGAGGTGGCCCATCTGGAGCAGTTGGAGGTGTTCTCCGCTCCGCGACGGATTCCCGGCGGTCGCACCGTGGCGTCGACCTATCTGGGGTTGGTCCGGCCGGACGCGCCCGCCGACGGCGCGGCCTGGCACGCGATCGACGCGCTGCCCGATCTCGTCGCCGATCATGCCGAGATCGTCACCACCGCACGCCACCGGTTGGCCGGCAAGCTGTCGTACACGAACATCGCGTTCGCGCTGGCGCCCGCGGAGTTCCCCATGTCCGAGCTGTCCGAGATCTACGGCGCGGCACTCGGCTACCCGGTCGACACGACGAACCTGCTGCGCATCCTGTCGCGACGCGCGGTGATCACCGCGACCGGCGGTGTGCGCCGCACCCGCGGCGGCGGTCGACCGCCCGCGCTCTACCGGTTCACCGACTCATCGCTGCGCGTCACCGACGAGTTCGCGACGCTGCGACCGCCGTTGTAGCGCCCACTCGGCAACGATTCACCGCCCACTCGGCAGAGTTTCACCGCCCACTCGGCCGGTTAGAGGGAGTCGCCGGGCTGCGCCGGTGGCCACGGTGCGTCGACCGGGTCGACCGGTTCCGGGCTGTCGGCGGCGAGGTCGGCGCGATCGGCCAACAGGACGTGGAACAGGTAGGTCAGCAGCGCCATCGTCGGCATGACGATGAGCAGGATCCCCGGAGCACCGACCGCGCCCTCGGCGGGCGAGCCCATCCAGAGCTTCGGGGCCCGCAGGAACGTGGCGCCGACCTCCAGCTTGGCGGCGTCGGGCAGGCGGGCAGCCAGTGCCGCGAGGCCGACCTCGATGGCCAGGCCGGAGGACACGACGGTGGTCACGGCCAGCAGCACGGCGCCGAGCGGGCCGCGCCACGAGCGCGCGTACCACCAGAACACCGAGCCGGCCACCACGCCGACGCCCATCATGGCCACGCAGAACCAGCCGATGCCGTCGAAGTACTCGCCGAGCGACTCCGACGGAACCGCGGCCACCCCCGGCCGGACGATCTCGGCCGTCGGCATCGGCGTCAGCAGCGACCAGACGACGGCGGCCAGCGCCGCCAGGGCGGCGATGCCGAGCACGACACGGATCAACTCACGGGACACCAGCCGGTTGGCGCGCAGCCCCGTCGCCGACGGCACGGGTTGCTCGAAGGACGACTGCCCGGGGGCGAGGATCACCGGTTCGCTCATCGTCGCTCCAATTCGGTCGAGTCCACCTCACCGTGCCGCGAGCAGCGCGCCCACCAGCCGTCGGGGCGCACCTGCACGACCATCCGCCGACCGCACTGCCCGCAGTAGCGCGGCGGTTCCAGCCCCAGCCGGGCCGTCGTCGGGATCGCGTCGGCGGCCTGCAGCTCGGTCTCGATGCCGGTGTACACCCCGTAGCGGTGGGGTGTGGTGAGCGGTCCGGCGGACGCGGCCGGCGGGGCGGTGTCGGCGGGCATCACTAGATCGTGTCGTTGAGCGCCTTGATGGGCATGGACAGGTTGTCCAGCAGGTCGAGGTCCTGCTCGGCGGGGCGGCCCAGCGTCGTCAGGTAGTTGCCGACGATGACCGCGTTGATGCCGCCCAGGATGCCCTGCTCGGCACCCAGATCGCCCAGGGTGATCTCGCGACCGCCGGCGAAGCGCAGGATGGTCCGCGGGAGCGCGAGGCGGAAGGCGGCGACCGCCTTGAGCGCTTCGGCCGCGGGCAGCACCTCGAGGTCCCCGAACGGGGTGCCCGGACGCGGGTTCAGGAAGTTCAGCGGCACCTCGTCGGGCTCCAGCTCGGCCAGGTCGGCGGCGAACTCGGCGCGCTGCTCGAGGGTCTCGCCCATCCCCAGGATGCCGCCGCAGCACACCTCCATGCCGGCCTCGCGCACCATCTTGAGCGTGTCCCAGCGCTCCTCCCACGTGTGGGTGGTGACGACGTTCGGGAAGTGCGACTTCGCGGTCTCCAGGTTGTGGTTGTACCGGTGCACGCCCATCGCGGCGAGCTCGTCGACCTGCTCCTGGGACAGCATGCCGAGGCTGCACGCGATCTGGATGTCGACCTCGTTGCGGATGGCCTCGATGCCGGCGGCCACCTGGCTCATCAGCCGCTTGTCGGGGCCGCGGACGGCGGCGACGATGCAGAACTCGGTCGCGCCCGTCTTGGCGGTCTGCTTGGCGGCCTCGACGAGCGAGGGGATGTCGATCCACGCGCTGCGCACCGGCGAGGCGAATAGGCCCGACTGCGAGCAGAAATGGCAGTCCTCCGGGCAGCCGCCGGTCTTGAGCGAAATGATGCCCTCGACCTCGACCTCCGGGCCGCACCAGCGCATGCGCACGTCGTGGGCCAGGGCGAGCAGCTCTTCGAGGCGCTCGTCGGGCAGCTGCAGCACGGTCAGCACCTGGTCGCGGGACAGGCCCTCGCCGCGCTCGAGCACCTGCTCGCGGGCGACGGCCAGGATGTCGGCGGCGTCGGCCGCGCCCTGGGTCGCGGTGGTGGAAGCTGAGGTCACGATCGGACTCCTTCGTCTGGTCGGCGGTCGGTGGTCGTGGTCTTCGGGGGCACCCAGTCGGGGTCGAACCAATTCGGTGCCGCGGCGAGGAATTCCTCGCGCGCCATGCCGCCGACGCCTTCGGGCAGCGTACCGATGACCGGGACTCCGGTCACGCGCGCCAGGTCGTCGGCATTGCATCGCATCGCCAGGTCGGGGTCGGCCGGCCACCAGCCGACGACGATTCCGGCCGGCGTCAGCCCGCGCGCACGGATCGCGGCGACGGTCAGTTCGGTGTGGTTGAGGGTGCCCAGCGCGGGCGACGCGACGACGACGACCGGGGCGCCGGCGTCGGCCGCGACGTCGAGGATGGTGAGCGGTCCCGCGTCGCCGCCGGACTCGGCCAGGCGGACCAGTACTCCCCCGGCCCCCTCCACGATCGTCACGTCGTGTGCCGCGGCCGTGTCGGCGATCGCCGCGGCGATGTCGTTTCGGCGCGGTTGCGGCAGACCCGCCCGCCGCGCCGCCACATCGGGGGCCAGCGGGTCGGTGAACCGCGCACATTCGACGGCGGTCACCGGGCCGGCCAGGCGCTGCACGTCGGCCAGGTCGGCCGGGGTGGCCTCGTCGACCCCGGTCTGCACGGGTTTGACGACGGCGATCCGCCGCGCGCCGCGCGAACGGGCCCGCGCCGCAAGGGCCGCGGTCGCGACGGTCTTGCCGACACCGGTCGAGGTGCCCGTGACGACGAGGATCATGCGGTCACCGCCTCGCGGTGCCGGTTGACGACCGCGGCCACCCGCTCGATGGCCGCCGCATCGAGGTCGGCGCGCGCGGTGATGCGCAGCCGCGAGGTCCCGGCGGGCACCGACGGCGGCCGGAAGCAGCCGACCAGCACGCCGTCGTCGCGGCAGCGGGCGGCCAATTCCACGGCGCGGTGCGGGTCGCCGATGATCAGCGACACGACCGCCGCCGACGGCTCGTCGGCACCGACCGCCCGCGCGATCGCCGCGGCGTTCGCGCGCACGCGCAGCGGCAGCGCCGGATTCTCCCGCAGCACCCCCAGTGCCGCCCGTGCCGCGCCGACGGCGGCGGGTGCGAGCGCGGTGTCGAAGATGAACGGCCGCGCGGTGTCGACGAGGTGGGCGCGCAGGGCCGCCGGACCCAGGACCATGCCGCCCTGTGCGCCCAGCGACTTGGACAACACCGCGGTCATCACCAGGTCCGGCGCGCCCGACAGCCCGGCCTCGGCGATCACGCCGCGCCCGCCCGGTCCGCGGACGCCGAGCGCGTGCGCCTCGTCGACGAGCAGCGCCGCTCCGGCCGCGCGCGCGACGCGGTACAGCTCGGCGACGGGTGCGACGGCCCCGTCGATGCTGCACACCGAATCGGTGACCACCAGCGCCCGGCGCCACTCGCCGCCGGCCAGGGCGGCCTCGACGGCGGCCACGTCGCCGCGGCCGACGACGACGACCTCGGCGCGCGAGAGTCGGCACCCGTCGATGAGCGACGCGTGCGCTCCGGCATCGCTGACGATGAGATCGCCGCGCCCGACCAGCGCGGTGATCGCACCGACGTTGGCCAGGTACCCCGACGAGAAGCACAGACCGGCGGCGAAGCCGGTGAAGTCGGCCAGTTCCGCTTCCAGCGCGAGGTGGGCCGACGTCGTGCCGGCGACCAGGCGCGAGGCCGTCGCACCGGCGCCGAACTCGGCGAGTGCCTCGCGGGCCCCGGCGATGACGCGCGGATCGGCGGCGAGCCCGAGGTAGTCGTTGGAGGCGAGGTTGAGCAGGCCGCCTGAGCGCACCACCGGGTCGCGGTGCAGTCCGGCGGCCGCGCGTTCGGCCGCCGCGTCGGCGAGCCAGTCCAGTGCGCCGCTCACGACCGCACCACCGCCTCGATTCCAGCGCAGATCGCCGCGACGTCGTCGGGGGTGCTGATGTACGGCGGCATCGTGTAGACGAGGTCGCGGAACGGGCGCAGCCAGACTCCGGCGCCGACGGCGGCAGCGGTGGCGCGAGCGAGATCGACGGGCTCGTCGAGTTGGACGACGCCGATGGCGCCGAGCACCCGGACATCGCGGACTCCCGGCGCATCCGCCAGCGGTGCGAGTCCCGCGCGCAGGCCGTCGTTGATGGCGGCGACGCGCTCGCGCCACGGACCCGACAGCAACAGGTCCGTCGAGGCGAGGGCGATCGCGCAGGCGAGGGGGTTCGCCATGAACGTCGGGCCGTGCGCGAGCCCGCCCGCCTCGCCGGCGCTGATGGCCGCCGCGATGTGGCCGGTGCACAGCGTCGCCGCCAGCGTGAGGTAGCCGCCGGTGAGCGCCTTGCCGACGCACATGATGTCCGGGGCGACGCCGGCGTGGTCGGCGGCGAAGAGTTCCCCGGTGCGGCCAAAGCCGGTGGCGATCTCGTCGAAGACCAGCAGCACGCCCGCCTCGTCGCAGACCTCGCGCAGCACCCGCAGGTACGCGGCGTCGTGGAAACGCATCCCGCCGGCGCCCTGCACGACCGGCTCGACGATCACCGCGGCCAGCTCGTCGGCGTGCGCGGCGATCGCGTCGCGCAACCGCTGAGCGTAACCGTCGTCGAAGGCCGCGGGCGGGGCGTCGACGAATACCTGCTCGGCGAGGACGTCGGTCCACAGCGAGTGCATGCCGCCCTCGGGGTCGCACACGCTCATCGGCGTGAACGTGTCGCCGTGATACCCGCCGCGCCAGGTCAGCAACCGGGTCTTGGCCGGTTTGCCGACCGATCGCCAATACTGCAGCGCCATCTTCACCGCGACCTCCACCGACACCGATCCGGAGTCGCTGAAGAAGACCCGGTCCAGGCCGTCGGGGGTGATCTCCACCAGGCGCGCGGCCAACTCGATCGCCGGCCGGTGCGTGAGACCGCCGAACATCACGTGACTCATCGCGCCCAATTGGTCGGCGGCGGCGGCATCGAGGACGGGGTGGCGGTAGCCGTGGATCGCCGCCCACCACGAACTCATCGCGTCGACCAGCCGGCCCGCCTCGGTCTCGAGGTGCACGCCGTCGGCGGAATGGACCATGAGCGCCGGCACGGCCGGCGGCAACGCTCCGTAGGGGTGCCAGACGTGCTGCTCGTCGAGCTGCGCGAGGGCGGCCTGCAGCGACGGCGGCATGGCTCCTCCTCAACCTCGGCGGCGGGTCTGACAGCGGCCCGACTGCTGGTCGGGGCTCCTGTACACCGTACAGGGCCGGTGTACGCGGTCGATCCCCGCCCGCTACCGTGGAGTCGTGGCAATCACCCGCGGCGACGTGCTGGACGCAGCGCGCGACATCCTGTGCCGGCACAGCCTGGCCGACCTGTCGATGCGCCGCCTCGCCACCGAGCTCGGGGTGTCCCCCAACGCGCTCTACTGGCACTACCCGGACAAGCAGACGCTGTTGGCCGCACTCGGCGACGACATCCTCGCCGACGTCTCGGTCCCCTCGGACGAGCTGCCCTGGGACGAGCGCCTGGAGGCCCTCGTCCGCGCGATGCGGGCCCGTCTGTGCGCGGTGCCCGACAGCGCCGAGGTG
Organism: Gordonia sp. (in: high G+C Gram-positive bacteria); assembly: GCF_047602025.1. Lineage (GTDB taxonomy): Bacteria > Actinomycetota > Actinomycetes > Mycobacteriales > Mycobacteriaceae > Gordonia. Next base: position 1,733,931 of record NZ_JASGII010000001.1, read on the forward strand.
GTCTCGTCGAGCTGGTCGAGCGGGTTGTCGTCGATGACATCCCTGTCGCACCTGACCGCCGCCGCCGCGGCGGCAGACCTGCCCGGGCCCGCCCGACGGGGGCTGGTCACGGCACTGGCCCAGCTCGTCATCGGCCTCACGATGGAGGAGCAGACCCGGCGCCAGATGGAGCGGCTCGGCGTGATCGAGCCCGACGGCCGCGACTTCGACGCGGAGTTCGATGACGCGCTCGCCATCGTGCTCGCCGGGGCCCGCGCGGCCGCCGCCGCAAACGCCCTGGCCTGAGCGTTCTCTCAGGTGGGCCGTGGTAAGTTCGCTCACCGATGACAGCCCCTCGAAACCGGCCCGGCAACAAGCCTGGGAGCAAGCCGCGGAGCAAGCCCCGCGGCACCCTCAGCAGCGCCAGAACCGGTCCCAAGGCGGCCGGCGCGGACGGTGCCGCGGCGTCGTCGAGCTACCGCTCCGACCTGGACGGCCTGCGCGGCGTCGCGATCCTGCTGGTGGCCTGCTTCCACATCTGGGCGGGCAAGGTCTCCGGCGGCGTCGACGTCTTCCTCGCGCTCTCCGGCTACTTCTTCATCGGCTCGCTCCTGCGCCACGCGATCGCATCGCAGTCGCCGCAGATGAGCTACCGCGACGCCGGCAATCCCTGGCCCCGGTTCCAGCGCCTGCTCAAGCGGCTCATTCCCGCGCTCTACACCGTCCTCATCGGGATCGCGCTCCTCACGGTCGTCATCATCGCGCAGAGCCGCTGGATCGACATGGGAAAGCAGGTCTTCGCGTCGGCCTTCTACTACCAGAACTGGTGGTTGGCGGCGAACTCCCGCGACTACCTGGCGGCCGGCGCCAGCAACAGCCCCATGCAGCACATCTGGTCGATGTCGGTGCAGGGCCAGTTCTTCCTCGCCGTGCTGCTGCTCGCGATGGCGGCGTCGATGCTGCTCAAGCTGGCGGCGCCCTTCCTGGCGCGCACCCGCTTCGGTACCAAGCGCAGCGTGACGTACATCGTCGGAATCCTGGTGCTCGGTCTGTTCAGCATGTCGATCTACTGGGCCAACATGCGGCACGGCGTCGACCAGCCGTTCAACTACTACGACACCTTCGCCCGCACGTGGGAGCCGCTCGCCGGCGGCCTGCTCGCGATCTGGATGCCGCGCGTGCGCCTGCCGAACTGGCTGCGCGTCGTCATCGGGCTGGTGGCGCTCGGCCTGATCCTCAGCTCCGGTCTCTGGATCAAGGGCGTCGAGGAGTACCCGGGCCCACTGGCCCTGGTCCCCGTCGGTGCGACGGTGGCCCTGATCTGGACCGGATCCGCCGCGGCCAAGCGCGCGGGGTCGGCCGACGGGACCGGGTCGCCGACCGACCTCGTGAACCGGGTCGACGTCAACCGACTGTTGGCCCACCCGTCCATGATCTGGCTAGGCAACATCGCCTACTCGCTGTACCTGATCCACTGGCCGCTGCTGATCTTCTTCCTCGCGCAGACCAAGAAGGAACACGCCAGCATCGTCGAGGGCAGCGTGATCCTGCTGCTCTCGATCGGCCTCGCGTGGCTGTGCAAGCGCTACATCGAGGACCCCGTCCGCTACTCCCGACGTCCCGCGCCGCTCTTCGGCGAGGCCCGCCCCACCCCGAACGTGGTGCGCCACCAGGGTTGGCTGCGGCGGCACCTGCTGACCTACAGCGCCCTGGTCATGACGGCCATCCTGGGGGCCATGGTCGTCATCGGCATCGGCAGCCGCACCTGGACCTGGTATGTGATGAACCAGCGGGTCGACACCACCACACTCAGCATCCAGGACTACCCCGGTGCGCGGGCGCTGCTCAACCACGCCCCCGTGCCGGACAAGCCGCCGCGGCCGGCCCCGAACGTCGCCGAGTTCGATTTCCCGGAGACCAGTACCGACGGGGTGATGTCCGACTTCCTGGACAACGACATCCACGTCGGCGTCTACGGCGACAAGCAGGCGAAGCGCACCATCGCCCTCGCCGGCGGCTCGCACGCGGAGATGTGGATCACCGCCATGAACATCCTCGGCAAGCGCTACCACTTCCGGGTCACGACCTACCTCAAGATGGGTTGCCCGCTGACCACCGATCGGGTTCCCCTCAAGTCCGGCACCGACAACCCGTATCCCGAGTGTTACGACTGGAGCCAGCGCGTCGTCAAGAAGATCCTCGCCGAACACGAGGCCGGCCGGGTCGACGCGGTCATGACCAACACGACCCATCCGCGCCGCAAGGCCCCCGGCGACTGGATGCCCACCGACTACAAGCCGATCTTCGAAGACTTCATGGATGCGGGCCTGCCCGTGATCGGCATCCGAGACACCCCGTGGCCGCGCGACAAGCGAGGCCAGGGCTTCCTCACCCCCGAGTGCCTCGCCGACGGGGGTGACGCGGAGAGCTGCGGCACCGAACGAGCGTCGGCGCTGTCCCCGACCGACCCCGCGATTCCGTTTGCCAAGGAACACGAGGGGCTCTTCCACCGCATCGACATGACCGCCGGGGTCTGCACCGCCGACTTCTGTCCGGCCATCATCGGGAACATCGTGGTCTACAAGGACTACCACCACCTGTCGGCGACCTACGTGCGCAGCCTGACCGACGAACTCGGCCGCCAACTTCGCGCCCAGATCGACTGGATCGGGCGTCCCTGACCGGTAAGGTTGCGACCGTGGCGAAAACCGGTGCGCCCGTTGCGACTTATCGTGTCCAACTCACCCCTGACTTCGGATTCTCCGAGCTGGGCAAGGCACTGAAGCCCATTGCCGCGCTCGGCGTCAGCCACCTGTACCTCTCGCCGATCCTGGCGGCCATGCCCGGCTCGACCCACGGCTATGACTGGTGCCCCCCGGCGGTGATCAGCCCCGAGCTCGGCGGCATCGAGGGTTTCGTCGCCCTGCGCGAGGCCGCCCGCAAGCGCAAGCTCGGACTCATCGTCGACATCGTTCCGCAGCACGTCGGCGTCGCCGACCCCTCGGCCAACCCCTGGTGGTCCGACGTCCTCACCCACGGGCCGGCATCGGACTACGCGACGTGGTTCGACCTGCTGCCCACACCCGACGGGCTTATCGAGCTCCCGGTGCTCGGCGACGACGGGCTCGAGGCCGTCACCCTCGACAACCGGGGGCGCCTGGTCTACCACGACCGGGTCTTCCCCACCGCCCCCGGCACGGTGGCCCCCGGCGACGACGCGGCGACCGTCGCCGGCCGCCAGCACTACCGACTCGTCCCGCACTCCAGCGGCCGCTACGGCTATCGCCGCTTCACCGATGTCAGCGACCTCGCGGCGCTGCGCGTCGAACTGCCCGAGGTTTACGAGGCCACGCACGGGTGGTTGCGCGAGCTGATCGCCGACGACCTTGTCGACGGGGTCCGCGTCGACCACCTCGACGGTTTCACCGACCCGCTCGGCTATCTGCGCCGGCTCCGGGCGGATGTCGGGCAGAAGCGGCTGATCTACGTCGAGAAGATGCTGTCACCGCTCGAGCAGCTGCCGATGGAATACCCGGTCGAGGGCACCACCGGCTACGACCAGCTGGCCGTCGTGGGCTCGCCGTTCACCTCGGCCGCGGGCTTGCGCGAGTTGACCGAGCTGTGCGAGTTCTCGACCGGCATCTCCGGGGACGCGACGTGGACGCTGCTCGAGCAGCAGAAGCTGCGCCACGAGGTCCTCGCCGAGCGGTACGCGGCCGAGCACGCGCGCTTGGCCGTGACCCTGGCCCGCGCCATCGGCGGACAGGAACCGACGATCGCGCAGCTGTGCGCCCTGACCGCCGAGATGATCGTCCTGATGCCGGTCACCCGCCCCGACCAGCAGGACGGCACCGGTCTGATCCGGGAGATCGGCGACCTCGTGGCCGCCGGTCACCCGGAGCTGCGCGCCTGGGTGCCGACCGTCGTGTCGGCGTTGGAGGGCACCCCGGCGGCGGCCGCCCAACTGGGCCAACTCTGTGCTTCGGTCTACACCAGCGCGGTGGAGAACATCCTGTTCTACCGGAACCCGCGCCTGGTCTCCCTCAACGAACTCGGCTGCCAGGCCTGGCTCGGACTGCCCGAGATGGCCCGGTTCCACGACGAGAACACCGTGCGCGCGCAGCGCCACCCGCTGGCGCTCACCACGATGAGTTCGCACGACACCAAGCGCAGCGAAGACGTCCGTACGCGCATCAGCCTGCTGTCCCAGGTCCCGCAACGGTGGTCGCTGGTCTTCAGCCAGATCTGTCGCGCCGCCGATCCCCCCGACCGTGCCACCGGCATGTTCCTGCTGGAGAACTTCTTCGGCGCGTGGCCCGTCGACGAGGAGGGGCCGGTCGAGCCCGACGACGAGTGGCACGAGCGGATGCGCGCCTATGCCGTCAAGGCGGTGCGCGAGGCGGGACTGCACTCTTCGTGGAACCATCCCGACCACGACTACGAGGCCCGGCTACTCGCGTGGGTCGACGCGGTCACCGCCGCACCGGTCAACAGCCCGTTGGTCGACCTGGTCTCGCAGACGTTCGAGGCGTGGTGGGCCGATGCCACCGCACGCAAGGTCGTGAGCCTGCTGTGCCCCGGCGTCGGCGACATCTACCAGGGCTCCCAGTGGTGGACCGATGCCCTGGTCGACCCGGACAACCGACGGCCGGTCGACTACCGCCGCAGCCTCGAGCACCCGAAGTCGCGGGCCATCATCAACGCCCTGGCGGTGCGGCGGCGCAACGCGGCGGCGTTCGGGCCGGGCGGCACCTACACGGCGATCCGGGCCACCGGCGAAGCCGCCGATCGCATCCTGGCGTTCGGGCGCGGTGAACCCGACGGCGATCAGCCGTGCGTCATCGTCGCGTGCGCGCGACACACCTACAGCTTCGCCCGCGAACCGAAAGAATCGACGTTCCTACCGCTGCCGCGCGGAACCTGGCACGACAAGGCCGGCGGTCGCCGCTTCAGCGGCGAGGTGGTCATCGCCGACCTGTTGGGGGCCGATCACCCCGTGGTCGTGCTCGAGCGCAAGTAGGAGCCTGCGGGGCGTCAGTTGCCCGACGATCCGCTGCCGGGCATGCCCGGCGGCAGCGGCGTCTGCTGGCGTTTCGGACCGCCGTCCTGCAGCACCGTCGAACCGATCAACTCGGCCTTGTTGACGTACCACTTGCGCGCCGCCCAGAAACCGTGGCGCTCGCGCGTCAGATCGACGCGCATCACGACGCGGTTCGCCGTCTTCGTCGGAGCCATCGAGCCGCTGGACTCGATCTTGGCGATCACCAGCGCGGAGCTGTTGTCGCCGCGAATACTCTCCACCGCGGCGGCCTGGATCTCCGACGTCGCCTTCACGTTGAGCTGCTTGGTCTGCTTGGTGTGCTCGTCGCGCTGCTGGCTGAGCGTCTCGCGCAGCTTGCCGGTCGACATCGGCCCGAGGACTTCCTTGGCCTTGGCGGCCTCCTCGGCGTTGCTGACGGTCACCATCGAGGTCACAAACTTGCTGGCCGTCGCCTGGATGTCGTTGAAGGCCCGCACCTGCTGGCGCGCGCTGAACCAGTTGAGCATGCAGAAGATGAGCGCGGCGGCCGCCAGCACGGCGGCGCCGGCCAACAGCAGTTGACGCATGTCGAGGGTCAGCGAGACCTGGCGGGACTTCTTCTCAGAAGCATCGTCCCCGGCCGCGACGGCCTCGGCCTTGTCGGCCTTGCCATCCGCATCCGCCGACTCGGTGGCGGCCGACTTGGCAGCGGTCTTCTTCGGCGCGGCCTTCTTGGCCGGCGTCGACGAAGAGCCGGCCCGCGACTTGCGCTTCACACCGGTCAGGTCCTCGGCGGCGTCGTCGACGCCGTCAGAATCAACATTCTTCGCAGGCTTCGCCATGCATCCTTCTTCGGGTCTCGATGGTCGTCGTGCCGGTCCCCGCCCGCAGGTGCGGACGGGTCCTCGGCTCGGGACACGCTACCGGTCGAGCGGGACCGTGCGTGCGTTGGGATCGAAATTCGGCGGCGGGCCGGCCGTGTCGTCCCCCGGCGGTCGCGGTGCGTTGGCCGCGCCGCGGATCTGCTGGTTCGGATCCTCCGTGACGCAGTACAGGTTGTACGGAACCGTCAGTTCCAACAGCTGGGTCGGCCGGGTCGGCGTCACCGGGTAGGTGCACGACGGGCGCGGGTACAACGACGCCATCGCCCACCACGCCCCGTGGTGGAACATGGCCATCGACTTGGCCGAACCGTCGCGGACCGCGGGCAGCAGCGCGGCGATCGCCGGTGCGCGGATCGCGCCCTGACGGGCCACCTCGCGCACCTGTTTGAGGACGTCGGTGACCGGGTCGCGAATCTCGCTGAGCGAACCGGTCAGGCTGCTGACCTGGGCCGGGCCGTCGCCGAGCAGCGTGCGCAGCTCCTTGTCGGCCGCCATGGCCGCGTTGATCACCGAGCTGCCGCCGCTCACCAGGCTCTGCAGGTCCGGTTGGATCCCGCTCGTGGTGTTCAGGATCGCACCGGCGTTGTCGATGAGGTTCTGCGTCTGCGGCAGCACCTTGTAGAGGTCGGTGAAGATCGTGCCGGCCGAGTCGAGGAGTACGCGCAGGTCGTTGTTGCTGCGGTCCTGGCCGGACAGTGCGACGTCGAGCTGGTCGAACGTCGACGCCAGCTTCTGCGGGTCGATCTGGTCGACGACGCCCAGCGTCGTCTCCAGCATCTTCGGGAACGGGGTCGCGACCGAGGTTTGGCCGACGGCGATCTCGTCGCCGTTCTTGAAGTACGGGCCATCAGCGGTCTGCGGCAGGAAGTCGATGAACTGCTCGCCGGCGGCCGACAGCCCACTCGCCCGGACCACGGCGTTGTGGTTGATCTTCACGCCACCGTTGACCTTGACCTTGACGTCGACGCCGTCCTGCTTGACCTGGATGTCCTCGATGCTGCCGATTCGCGCACCGCGCAGGTAGACGCCCGAGGTCTTCTGGATTCCACCCGAGGTCGGGAAGTGGACGAGCATGTCGTAGTTGTTGGTCAGCGGACGCCAGCGCATCGCGCCGAACGACAGGTACGCCAGTCCGAGCAGCATCACCAGCACGAGTGCGAGGTTGCCGGCGAGCGACGTGTGCTTCTTGACCCAGGTAATCATCCGCAGCATCCCTTCGCGGCGCCCAGCTGGGCGAGGATGCGCAGCAGCGTCTGCTGGAGCGCATGCGTGCCCTCGTCGAGGTCCTTGAGCTCGGGGAAGCGCGACGCGGCATCGAAGCCGGTGCCCGGCGTCAGGTAGTAGACACGGGTGCCGACTGAGGCGGCCGACGTCTTGGTCGACTTCGCCCACTTGGGCAGCAGCAGGTGAAGGTTGTCCATCAGCGGGCCGACGGTGTTCGACGCCTCGTTCAGCCCGGCGACCGCCGTCGCCAGCGAGCTGACCAAATCGATGGTGTCCTGCGAACGGGTGTTCAGGAAGTCGTTGGTCGCGGCGGTGAGCCGGTTGCTCTTCTCCACCGTCGAGAGGATCAGCGACATCTGCGAGTTGACGGCGTTGACCGCCGCGGGCAGCTTCGCGATGGCGGCCTGAATCTGCGGGCGGCCGTCGGAGATCTGCGCGGTCAGCCCCTGGGTCAGCCGCATCGACTTGTCCACCTGGGCGGCGTTGGCGTTGAGGCGGTTAATCGACGTGGTGAACCCGCTGATCACACCGGCCAGATCGTCGTGGTCCTGCGGCGTGGTGCCGATGGCGGCCGCCATCTCGTTGATGATCGTCTGCAGCGAACCGAGCGAACCGCCGTCGACGGTGGCCGCCGCGGTCACCAGCAGGTCCTCGACCGTCGCCGCCGCACTCGTCTTGCCGGTCAGCTCACCACCATCGGCGACTTGGCTGTCGGCGTTGCCGGTCGGCGGCTGCAGCGCGATGAACACGTCGCCCAACGGCGTCGCCTGGCGCAACTCGGCGCCGGTGTTCGCCGGCAGCTTCGCGTCCTTGCTGACCGCCATGGTGACGATGGCGTGGTAGTCCTTGGCCTCGATGTTGGTCACCATGCCGACATCGGTGCCGTAGAGGCGGACCTTGGCGCGGGCCGGGAGGTTCAGCGCGTTGTCAAAGGTGGTCTTCACCTTGATCGACGGCCCGATGCCCCCGGGCACCGGGAGCGGGATCTGCTCGACCGTCAGGCCGGGCAGCTTGCTGCAGCCCGACAGCACGAGCGTCGCGCTCACACCGAGAACAGCCGCGGCGCGCACGGTTTTTCGACGCGTCATTTGAGGGCCTCCAAGATCGCCGAGAAGATGCCCATGTCGGGGCCGAAGTCCTTCAACTGACCCGTCCGGCAGCCGTTCTTGTGCAGGTTGATCGTCTCGCAGAACCGCGACAGCATCTGATTGTCGGCCAGCGACTTGTCCAGGAACACCTGGGCGCGCCAGGCGCCCTGCTCCTCGGAGATCGAGTTCGACAGGTTCTGGAAGAGCAGCGGACCGAGGTCGATGGTCTCCACAACCTGGCGCGAGTAGTCGCCCAGGTTCTCCGCCAGCGCCGCGAGCTTCGCCGTCGAGACGGCGATGTTGCCCGAGTTGTGGGACAGCATCTCGGTCGTGTTGCGGAGCATCGCGTTGAGGTCGCCCAGCGCGGCCACCAGGCCCGGGGACTGGCGGTCGAGTGTCGCGGCGACATCGGTCACCGACGAGGAGAACTTCCGCATCTTCGGGTAGTTCGACACCAACTTGGTCGACAGGTCGTTGATCATCTTGATCAACGACACCAGCGCGTCACTGTTGTCCGACGCCAGCTTGCCGGCCTTGCTCATCTGCGTGACGGCATCGGCGAAGCGCTGGCCGTTGTCGGCGGTGATCCCGTCCGCCAGATCGAGGAACTCCGACAGCGGTCCGGTGCCCTTGTCGTTGCCGCCGAAGGCGTCCATCAGCTTGTCGACGGAGTCGAAGAGCTGCGCGATCTCGACCGGCGCCTTCGTCTCCTGGATCGTGTCGCCGTCCTTGAGCTTGTCGCCGCCCGAGTAGGCGGGGCTCAACTCGATGTGGCGAGTCGTCACGATCGACGTGTTGACGATCGCGGCGGTCACGTCCTTAGGGACGTCGATGGCCTTCTTGACGGTGAAATTCACCTTGACGCGCTTGCCCTGCGGCTCGATCTTGGTGATGCGGCCGACCGGCATGCCGAGCACGGCGACGTCGTTGCCGTGGTACAGGCCGGCGACGCTGTCGAAGTAGGCGGTGATCTCATTGGACTGGCCCAGCTTCGACTGCAGCCCTTGCGGAACCATCGAGCACGAGCTGGTGCCCAGTGCCGCGGCGAGGAGCAGCGCCGCCCCCGCGGTCGACCGGCGCCACGTGGCGCCGCCGCCGTTCTTGGTCTTGGTCGTCGTCAGCATCCGTCCACCACCCGGGCCGTGCACAGCCAGTTGTCCGGGAACAGGCCCCACGGCAGGTAGCCGTTTGCGTAGGGGCCGTCGCCGGTGATGTTGACCGTCGCGCGCGCGGTGATCGGCAGGATCTCCAGCATCTTGCGAAGGTTGTTGCGGTTCTTCTCCAGGCCCTGCGAGACGGTCTGGATGTTCGCGAGCAGCGGGCCCAGCTGGCCGGCGTTGTCCGCGCCGATCTCCTGCGCGTTGCGGGTCAGCGTCGCCAGGCCGTCGAGGAGCTTGGTGACCATGGCCTCGCGGGCCACGATCTTGCCCGCCAACTGCTGCCCCTGGCCGATGATCGTGGCCAACTGGACCTGGTTGTCGTCGACGACCGAGGTCACCGTTTTGGTGTCCTTGATCAGCTGGTTGATCTGCTCCTTGCGGCTGGTGATGACCTCGGACATGCGGGCGAGCCCGTCGATTGTCGGCCGCGCCAGCGCGGGAGTCCCGTCCAACTGCTTGTTCAGGTCCTTCAGGCTCGACGACAGGTCGTCGGGGTCGACCCCGGCGAGGATCGGTGTGCCCGCCTCGATCGTCTGGTTCAGGTCGTAGGGCACGGTCGTCGCGTTGAGGGTGAACCTGTTGTCCTTCAACTTGTCCTTGTCGTCGCCGAGTGAGATGTCGACGTAGCGCTGTCCGAGCAGCGTCGACATCTTGATCTGGGCGGCGCCGTTGGACCGGATGTCCACGTCCTTGTCGACCTTCATGTCGATTTTGACATGGGCGCCCAGGTCGTTGGTCTTCTGCTGCAGGGAGGTACCGGTGACCTCGCCGACGTCGATGCCGGCGACGCGGACCTTGTCGCCGGGACGGATGCCGCCGGCCTGCAGGAAATCGCCGGTGACGCTCTTCTTGCCGATGTGGGCGCCGGCGACGATGAAGACGCCGACCAGCAGCGCCACCATGGCCAGGGCCCCGATGACACCGGTCCACAGCTGTGGCCGCTCGCGGTACTTGGACGTGAGGGTCATCGGCATGCCTCCGAGTGTGCCGTGCCGCCGATCTTGTTCATGATCCCCGGCGGCAGCAGGATATCGCCAAAGGTGATGTCGAGGTCACAGGCGTAGATGTTCAGGTGCGCGCCCTGCCCCATAACCAGCGGAAAGTGGCCGAGGAACACCGGCAGGTCGATCGCCGCCTGGTCCAGCTTGGCGCCGATCCCGATCAGCCGGTTGGTGGCGGTGGTGGCGTTGGAACCCGCCGAGGCGAGGTCGCCCTGCGTCTTGGCGAGGATGTCGCCGAAGCCGGCTGCGGTCCGGCCGATGTCGTTGACCGCCTTGCCGAAGGTGGCCGAGTTCGAGTTCAGGCTCGACACCAGGTCGCCCAGGCCCTTGGTCAGGTCGGAGACCTGCGCACCCTGCTTGGACAGGTCTCCCATGACGCCGGACAGGTGGGTGACGATCGAGCCGATCACCTCGTCGCGGTTGGCCATGTCGTTGGCCAGGTCTGAGATCTGCCGTGTGGTGGTGACCAGCGAGACCTTGTCGCCCTGGAACACCTGGATGAGGCCGTTGGACAGGTTGTTGATCTGCTCGGGGGTCAGCGTCTCGAACAGCGGCTGGAAGCCGGCCAGCAGGCGCGTCACATCGAAGGAGTCCTCCGACTCCTGCTTCAGCTCTGAGCCCGACGGCAGTTCCGTGCGGGGCGCGCCGTCGACCAGGCTCAGCTGGATGTAGCGCTGCCCGATCAGGTTCTGGTAGCGGATGGACGCCTTGGTGGCCTCGAAGACAGGCTGCTTGCGATCGACGGTGAAATCGACGCGGGCCATGCCGTCGTCGAGCTTGATCTTCCCGATGCGGCCGACGCGCACGCCCGCCATGCGGACGTCGTCGCCGTCGGCGAGGCCAGAGGCGTCGTGGAATTTGGCGGTGTAGCTGTTGGTCGTCGTCGGACCGGACCGCATCAGCGTCGACCAGATCGTGTAGGTCAACAGCAGTGCGAACACCGCGAACAGGGAGAAGCCGATCAGCGGCTTGCGGATGCTCATCGTCCTCCTTCCGATCGTCGGGGAGCGGGCTGACCGGGCTTGCGCGCGGCCGGCTTCTTCGGGTTGGCGGAGCCGCGCGACGGAGCGGTGCGCGGCACGCCGGGCAGCTGGGGCTTGACGCTCGGCTTGCGCTTCGGGCCGACCGAGTCGACCAGCGGGCCCAGCATCAGGATCTCCGCGGGCGTCGGCTCACGGCCCAACATGGCGCGCAGGGTGCCGACGTCGGTGCCCGTGGTGACCGAGCCCGCGGCCATGCGGCGCATGCTCGGCGGGAAGATCGCCAGCGGACCCGAGCTCGTCGGACCGGTGCCGGTGCCCGGGCCGACACAGCCCGGCCCGCGCAGCTGGCCATACTTGCCACCGTTGTAGACGGGGCAGTTCTGCCGCGTGTACCGCATGAAGGCGCTGAAGCTGATGCCCAGGTTGAGCCGGGCGTGACCGTTAACGGCGGTGAACACCGTCTGCACCCGGGCGGCGAGCCGGTTGAGGGCGACCACGGCGTCGGGCAGCGCGCGCGGTTCGAGCACCGCGGCACCGACGACCTGGTTCAGGTCGCCGACCAGCGCCTTGCCGACGTCGCCGTTGGCGGCGAACATGGCTTGCGTCTCATCGGTCACCCGTTGTGCGGCCGAAAGCATGGCGGTGATGTTGTTCTGGTTCTCCGCGATCGTCGCGGCGGGCACAACGCTCTTGCCGAGCGCGTCGAGCAATTGGGGCGCCGACTTGGAGAGGCCCGCGACGGTCTTGTTGAAGTCGTCGAACCCGGGGGGCGCACCCGCCGGGAACAGCGCGTTGAGGTCGTCGAAGTACTCGCGCAGCGTCTCGGAGAACATCGAGAAGGTCGTGCCGCCGCCGCGCATGGCGTCGGCGATCGAGCCGAGCACGCCGGCCAACTGCTCCGGCGGGACCGAGCGCATGATGTCGCGCAGTTGGTTCTGGGCGTCCTGCAGGGCCAGCGTCTCCTTGGACGTGTCGGCCTCGATCTTGGTGTCGGCCTTGATCGCCTGGACGGTCTGGGTGTCCGACGGCGGCACCAGCTCGACCGAGTTCACGCCGAACAGGTTGGACGGGACGGTGCGCGCGGTGACGGTGCCCGGGATGCCGGCGGCCTGCTTCGGGTTGAGGTTGATCTTGACCAGGCGCATCTCTTCGCCGGAGTCGCCGTTCACGGCGTCCACACCCTTGACCTCACCGACGATGAAGCCGTTGTAGCGCACGTCCGCAGCACTCACCAGGCCGTCGCCGACGTCCTTCAGCTCCGCCGTAACCGGTACGACCTTGTCGAATTTGCCCTGGTAGCGCATGCCCAGCAGCGTGAAGATCAGCGCGAGCACGGCGAGGAAGATCGCCCCGCGGATGACGTAGCTGGTGAGCGACGGGTTGCGCCCCGAAGTGTCGATGAATGGCATGCGATTACCCCGAAATCCTGATTCCGGCCGACGTGCCCCAGAAGACCAGGGTCATGATCAGGTTGGCGAACACGATCACGATGATCGCCAAGCGGATCGCGTGGCCGGCGGCCACGCCGACGCCCTCCGGACCACCGCTGGCGAAATAGCCGTAGTAGCACTGGATGAACGTCGTCAACAGCACGAACACGACGACCTTGATGAAGGACTTCACCATGTCGCCGGAGAGGAGGAACTGGTGGAAGTAGTACAGATACGTGCCGTCGCCCTGCCCGCTCTGGATCTGGAACATGAACTGCGCGGCCAGGTAGTTGGCCGCGAGGGCGACCGCGTACAGCGGCACGATGGACAGCACCGCGGCCATCATGCGCGTCGTGACCAGGTAGGGCATCGGGTGGATGGCGATCGATTCGAGGGCGTCGATCTCCTCGCTGATGCGCATCGACCCCAGCTGGGCCGTGAATCGACAACCGGCCTGTGCGGTGAACGCCGTGGCCGCGAGCAGCGGGGCGATCTCACGGGTGGTGGCGAAGGACGAGATCGCGCCGACCACCGGGTCCATGCCCAGCAGGTGCAGCGCGGTGTACCCCTCGATGCCGACCGTGGCACCACCCATGATGCCCAGGATGATCATGACGCCGACGGTGCCGCCGCCGACCACGATCGCACCGTTGCCCCACGCGATGTCGGCGAGCAGGCGCCAGACCTCCTTCGCGTAGTGCCGGAACGTCATCGGGATGGCGCCGAGCGACTTCAGCAGGAAGGTGAGCTGGTGGCCCATCCGCGCGAGGGCGTCGCGCGGACCGCGATAGGCGCCCTTGGCGATCTCGACTGGCCGCAGGACGGGCGGCGTATACCGGGATGCGGTCACGTCACACCACCTTTGCCGGAACGATCAACGCGAAGATCTGCGTAAGAGCCACGTTGACGGTGAACAGGAGGATGACCGAGTTGACGACCGCGGCGTTCACCGAGTTCGCCACACCGGCCGGGCCGCCGCTGGTGGTCAGGCCGCGGTCGCAGGCCACGATCGCCACGATCGCGCCGAAGATCACGGCCTTGATCAGGGCGAACCAGAGGTCCGCCGGTCCGGCGAAGGACGCGAAGGACCCCGTGTAGGAACCGGGCGTGCCGCCCTGCATGTAGACGTTGAAGACGTAGCCGGTGATGAAGCCGACGAAGCAGACGAAACCGCAGAGCAGGAAGCTGACGACCATCGTCGCGAGCAGGCGCGGCGAGATGAGGCGTTGCACCGGGTTGACGCCCATGACCTTCATCGCGTCGATCTCGTCGCGGATCGTGCGGGAACCGAGGTCGGCGGCGATGGCCGAGCCGATCGCGCCGGCCATGATCAGCGCGGTGACCAGGGGCGCGCCCTGGCGGATGACACCGAGGCCGGTCGCGGCGCCGGCGAAGGCGTTTGCACCGATCTGTCCGGCGATGTTGGACACCTGGATGGAGACGATGACACCGATCGGGATGGCCACCAACAGCGTCGGGAAGACCGACGTGCTGGCCATGAACGCGCACTGGCGGACGAATTCGCCGAATGGGAACTGGCGCTTGGCGATGTCGGTGAACAGGGTGCGGAACACCTCGACGAACATGCCGAGCTGGCGTCCGAAGGTGTTGAAGGACTCGACGATGTGTCCGTCCCACCACTTCCGCACCGCTGAAGCCCGAGCAGACTTCACCGGCGTTTCCGTATCCGGAGTACTTGTGACCACTCCCCTGCCTTCACTAGTCCTCGGTTGGCCGCCCCCTGCGGCTCCCTGTGCGGTGACCCGCCCAGCCGAAAAGTCGGCCGAGCGGAATCCGACCCGTGAGTAATATACCGTGCCCGACCGATCCCATTGCGATTTGGGTCACATGTTCAGGTCGCGGCGCCCGTCATCACGTCAAATAGCGGTACTCCGGCGAGTCGGGGTCGAGGCGCTGACAGCGCAGACGGGACTCGTCCATCCGCTCGATGAGCGGCCCCAGACCGTCGGGCGAGCCGAGTTCGACGCCCACCAGCGCCGCCCCCGTCTCGCGATTGTTGCGCTTGACGTACTCAAAGAGCGTGATGTCGTCCTCGGGCCCGAGAACGTCATCGAGGAAGCGCCGCAATGCCCCCGGCTCCTGCGGGAAGTCGACGAGGAAGTAGTGCTTGATGCCCCGGTGCACCAACGACCGCTCGATGATCTCCCCGTAGCGGGAGACGTCGTTGTTGCCACCCGAGACGAGGACGACGACCGAGGCGCCCTCGCGCAGGCCCGATCCGGCGAGGTCGACGTCGTCGAGTGCCGTGGCCGCCAGGGCGCCGGCGGGCTCGGCGATGAGCCCCTCGTTCTGGTAGAGCTCGAGCATCGTCGAGCAGATGGCGCCCTCGTCGACCTCGGTGACCCGCAACTCGCCGTCGGCCAGCGGCGCGGACGGCGGCACGACCCGCACCCGCGGATCCTTGCTCGGACCCGACGACCGGCCGCCGTGCTCGACGACCGTCGGACCGGCGTCGGCCACCGCTACGTGGGCCAGTGCACCGATGCGGCGCACCGCCGCGCCGTCGACGAAGGAGTCGATGTCGTCGAGCGTCACCGGGCCACCCGCGCGCAGTGCCGCCGCGAGGGACGGGGCACCCGCGGGCTCGACGCCGAGGATGCGCGCCCCCGGGTCGGTGGCGCGCAGGTAGGTGAGGATGCCGGTGAGGCACCCGCCGCCGCCGACCGGGACGACGGTGAGGTCCGGCACGGTGCCGAGCTGCTCGACGATCTCGCGGGCGATGGTGCCCTGCCCGGCCGCCGTGCGCGGGTCGTCGAACGGGTGGATCCAGGCGGCGCCGGACTTGGCGACGTCGTCGAGCGCGGCGGCCTGCGCCGCGTCGTAGGTGTCACCGACCTTCACGAGTTCGACGAAGTCGCCGCCGTGCCAGAGGATCCGGTCGCACTTCTGCTTGGGCGTCGTGGTCGGCACGTAGATCCGCCCCCGGACGCCCATCGTCTTGCACGCGAAGGCGACGCCCTGGGCGTGGTTGCCGGCACTGGCCGCGACCACGCCGCACGCCCGCTCGGCGGCGCTCAGCTGCGCCATCACGTTGTACGCGCCGCGGATCTTGTACGAGCGCACCGGCTGCAGGTCCTCGCGCTTGAGGTACACGTCGACGCCGTAGCGGTTCGACAACCGCGGGCAGTACTCGAGCGGCGACACGATGGCGGCACCCTCGATCCGCCCGGCGGCGGCACCGATGTCGGCGACGGTCGGCAGGGCGGGCTGGTCCGCGGATGCGGGCTGCTGCGTGGGCGCGTCGGTCACGACGGCAATCGTCTCACGCCCCCAGGCACGAGGGGCCCAGGAGTGCCTTGAGGTCGCCCATCAGCGCCGACGACGGCGTCACGCGCAGGTCCTCGGTCAGGCGCAGCACCGTCTGGCGCTGCTCGCTCACCAGGGTCACGTGCACGTCGGACGGCCCGGGGTGGCGGGACAGCACCTGCTTGAGGTCGTTGACCCGGTCCGGGGTGCAGAGCCGGGCACTGATGGTCAGCGCGACCGGCCGCGCCGCACCGGCGGCCTTCAGGTCGGGCACCGCGAGGTCGTTGGCCGCGATCATCAGGCCGTCGTCGCGCTGGCGGACCTGGGCGCGCACCAGGACGATGTTGTCCTGGGCGATGTCCATCGCGTACGCCGCGTACGCGCGCGGGAAGAAGTAGACCTCGACGCCACCGACGAGGTCCTCGATGGTGACCGCGGCGAAGGACTCGCCCTTCTTGGTCACACGGCGGTTCACGCTGGAGATGATGCCGCCGATGGTGATCTGCGCCCCGTCGGGAACCTCGCCCTCGAGCAGCGTGCTGATCGCGGTGTCGGTCTGGGCGGCGATCGCGTGCTCGACACCCGCGAGGGGGTGGCCGGAGACGTAGAGGCCGAGCATCTCCCGCTCCAGTGCGAGCTTGTGCCGCGACTCCCACTCCTCGTCGGGCACGCGCACCGCGAACACATCGGCGGCCTCCTCGCCGCCGCCCATGTCGCCGAAGAGGTCGAATTGGCCCATCGCCTCGGCCTTCTTGGTGCCCAGCACCGAGTCGACGGCGTCGGCGTGGACCAGGAACAGGCCCTTCCGCGGGTGGTCCAGGGAGTCGAAGGCGCCGGCCTTGACCAGCGACTCGGTCACCTTCTTGTTGCAGGCGCCGACGTCGATCTTGGCGAGGTAGTCCGAGAAGCTGGTGAACTTCCCCTTCGCCGAGCGCGAGGCGATGATCGAATCGACCACGCCGCTGCCGACGTTCCGGATCGCGGCGAGGCCGAAGCGGATGTCGGTGCCGACGGCCGCGAAGTTCGGCTGCGACTCGTTGACGTCCGGCGGCAGCACCGTGATGCCCATCTTGCGGCAGTCGGCGAGGTAAATCGCCGACTTGTCCTTGTCGTCGCCCACCGACGTCAACAGGCCGGCCATGTACTCGGCCGGATAGTTCGCCTTGAGGTAGGCGGTCCAGTACGAGACGAGGCCGTAGGCGGCGGCGTGCGACTTGTTGAACGCGTAGCCGGCGAATGGGAGCACCGTGTCCCACAGCGCCTTGATCGCGCCCTGGGAGAAGCCGTTCTCGGTCATGCCCTTCGCGAAACCCTCGTAGGCCTCGTCGAGGACTTCCTTCTTCTTCTTGCCCATGGCGCGGCGCAGGTTGTCCGCCTGTCCCATGTTGTACCCGGCGACCTTCTGCGCGATCTGCATGATCTGCTCTTGGTAGACGATCAGGCCGAAGGTCTCGGCGAGGATCTCGCGCAGCGGCTCTTCGAGTTCGGGATGGATCGGCTTGACCTCTTGCCGCCCGTTCTTGCGGTCCACGTAGTCGTTGTGGGCGTTCATGCCCATCGGCCCGGGGCGGTACAGCGCGCCGACGGCGATGATGTCTTCGAAGGCGGTCGGGCGCAGGCGGCGCAGCAGGTCGCGCATCGGCCCGCCGTCGAGCTGGAAGACGCCGAGGGTCTGGCCGCGGGCGAGCAGGTCGAAGGTGGCCGGGTCGTCGAGCGGGAGCGAGTCCATATCGAGGTCGATGCCCCGGTTGAGCTTGATGTTCTCCAGCGCGTCGTTGATGACGGTGAGGTTGCGCAGGCCGAGGAAGTCCATCTTCAGCAGGCCGATGGCCTCGCACGACGGGTAGTCCCAGCCGGTGATGATGGCGCCGTCCTGGGCGCGCTTCCACACCGGGATCGCGTCGGTCAGCGGGTCCTTGGACATGATGACCGCGCAGGCGTGGACGCCCGCGTTGCGGATCAGGCCCTCGAGGCCGAGCGCGGTGTCGTAGATCTTCTTGACATCCGGATCGGACTCGATCAGCGCGCGCACCTCGGAGGCCTCGCCGTAGCGCTCGTCGTCGGGGTCGGTGATGCCGGAGACCGAGATGTCCTTGGCCATGATCGGCGGCGGCAGCACCTTGGTGATGCGGTCGGCCATGCTGTAGCCCGGCTGGCCGAACTGGACGCGCGCGGAGTCCTTCAGCGCGGCCTTGGTCTTGATCGTGCCGAAGGTGATGACCTGGGCGACCTTGTCCTCGCCCCACTTCTCGGTCGCGTACCGCACCATCTCGCCGCGGCGACGGTCGTCGAAGTCGATATCGATATCGGGCATCGACACGCGCTCGGGGTTGAGGAACCGCTCGAACAGCAGCCCGTACGGCAGCGGGTCGATGTTGGTGATGCCCAGCGCCCAGGCGACGATCGAGCCCGCGGCCGAACCGCGGCCCGGGCCGACGCGGATGCCCACCTCGTGCGCGTGGGCGATCAGGTCGCCGACGACGAGGAAGTAGGCCGGGAAGCCCATCTGGATGATGACGTCGAGCTCGTGGTTGGCGCGGGTGAGGTATTCCTCGGGCACGTCGCCGTCGGGGAAGCGGCGCTCCTTGAGCCCGGCCATGACCTCCTTGCGCAGGAAGGTCGCCTCGCTCTCCCCCTCCGGAACCGGGAAGACCGGCATCCGGTCCCGGTGGGTGAAGACGTCGGCGTACGACTGCACCCGCTCGGCGATCTCGAGCGTGGAATCGCAGGCGCCCGGCACCTGCGCGTCCCACAGGTCGCGCATGTCCTTGGCCGACTTCAGGTAGTAGCCGTCGCCGTCGAACTTGAACCGGGTCGGATCCGACAGCGTCTTGCCGGTCTGCACGCACAGCAGCGCCTCGTGCGCGCCGGCGTCGGACTGGGTGACGTAGTGGCAGTCGTTGGTGGCCAGCGGCTTGATGCCGAGTTGGCGGCCGATGTCGAGCAGGCCGTCGCGGACGCGGCTCTCGATCTCGATGCCGTGCTCCATCAGCTCGAGGTAGAAGTTCTCCGGGCCGAAGATGTCGCGCCACTTGGCGGCGGCCTCGAGCGCTTCGCGCTCCTGCCCCAGGCGCAGGCGGGTCTGCACCTCGCCGGACGGGCAGCCGGTGGTCGCGATGATCCCCGACGAGTATTCGGCGATGAGCTCTGCGTCCATGCGCGCCCACTTGCCGAGCTGGCCCTCGATCGAGGCCAGCGACGACAACTTGAACAGGTTCCGCAGCCCGGTGACGTTCTCGGCCACCATCGTCATGTGTGTGTACGAACCGCTGCCCGCGACGTCGTCGGAGCGCTGGTCACGGGTGCCCCACTGGACGCGCTTGGTGCTGAACCGCGATTCCGGCGCGATGTAGGCCTCGATGCCGATGATCGGCTTGATGTCGTTCTTGACGGCGACGTTGTAGAACTCGCTGGCGCCGAACATGTTGCCGTGGTCGGTCATGCCGATCGCGCTCATCCCGAGCCGCTTCGCCTCGGCGAAGAGCGGGCCGACCTTCGCCGCACCGTCGAGCATCGAATACTCGGTGTGGTTGTGCAGGTGGACGAAGGAGTCGGAGTCGGTCACGGCGTCCACTTTAGGTCCCCCCTCTGACAGCGGCAGCGCGCCACGCCCGGCCGTGATCAGTGGGACGGATGTGGCGTCGAGGCGGGCCGTCTCAGCCGTCGCGCAGGACGTCGAGCGCGTGCTGGAGATCGGCCGGGTACTCGCTAGTGAAGCGGACCTCGCGACCGTCGGCCGGATGCGCGAAGGCCAGTTCGCGCGCGTGCAGCCACTGCCGGTCCAGCCCGAGGCGCTTGGCCAGCACCGGGTCGCCGCCGTAGGTCGGGTCGCCGCAGCACGGGTGGTGCAGCGCCGAGAAGTGCACGCGGATCTGATGGGTGCGCCCGGTCTCCAGGTGGACGTCGAGCAACGAGGCGGCGGCGAACATCTCGAGGGTGTCGTAGTGCGTGATCGACGGCTTGCCGCCCGCCGTCACCGCGAACCGCCAGTCACTGCCGGGATGACGGCCGATCGGGGCGTCGATGGTGCCCGACGGCGGGTCCAGGTGGCCCTGCACCAGTGCGTGGTAGCGCTTCTCGACGGTGCGGTCCCGGAAGGCCTGCTTAAGCGCCGAATAGGCGTGTTCGGAGACCGCCACGACCATCAGGCCCGACGTCCCCACGTCGAGGCGCTGCACGATCCCCTGCCGCTCGGCGGCGCCGGAGGTGGAGATGCGGAAGCCAGCCGCCTCCAGGGCCCCCACGACGGTCGGACCGCTCCACCCCTGCGACGGGTGCGCGGCGACGCCGACCGGTTTGTCGACGACGATGATGTCCGAGTCGTGGTAGACGACCCCCAGGTCCTCGACCGGGGTCGGCTCCACGCGCAGCGGCTGGTCCGGTTCGGGGAGCAGCACGTCGAGCAGGGCGCCGGCGGGCAGCTTGTCGGACTTGCCGACGACCGCCCCGTCGACGGTGATGTCGCCGGCGGCGGCGAGCTCGGCCGCGGTCGTGCGGGAGATGCCCAGGATGCGCGCCACGCCCGCGTCGACGCGCATCTGCGCGACCCCGTCCGGGATCGGCAGGGTCCGCGACTCACGCACGGTCGGACTCGTCGATCCCGGCGCGGCGGGCGGCCCACCCGCTGCGGCCGCCGTCGTAGTCGTAGCCGAGCATAGTCAGCACCACCAGCAGGGCCGCGCCCCCGACGACCGCCGAATCGGCGACGTTGAACACCGGCCACCAGCCGACCCGGATGAAGTCCACCACCTCGCCGCGCAGCGGCCCCGGCGAGCGGAGCAGGCGGTCGGTGAGATTGCCCAGCGCGCCGCCCAGGATCAGGGCCAGGCCGAGGATCCACCACGACGAGCGCAGCTTGCCGGACAGCCGGATGATCACGACGACCACGAGCAGCGCGACGATCGTCAGGACCCAGGTGTAACCGGTCGCCATGGAGAAGGCCGCCCCGCTGTTGCGCAGGAAGGACAGCGACAACCAGTCGGTGCCCAACAGGTAGACCGGGTCGCGGCCCTCGAGCTTCTCGACCGCCCACATCTTGGTGAGGACATCGATGACCCAGACGGCGACGGCGACCGCCACGACGGCCAGCGTCACGTTTCGCTTGTGCACGGCGACCAGCGTACTGGGACGCCGCCGCGGGCCCAGTACGCTGGGCGGCGTGCCCGACCTCCGACTGTCCCGTGCCGCCGTGCTCCCCTTCGTCGGGGCACTCTCCCTGGGCCTGGCCGCGTGCGGCGGCGGCAACGCCGACGACGGCCCCTGCGCCACCGTCGCCACCACCGCCGACCCTGCGGTGCGGCCGATCTCGCTGGCCGAGCCGACCGTCGAGCTCGTCTCCGCCGGCACGGCCCCGCTGCAGCCGCTGCGCGCCGCGCCGAACCGCACCGATGCCCAGCACACCCGGCTGACCGCTACGACCACGGTGCTGTCGCGCATGGCCGAGCGCGCCGACGCCGCGCCGACCCGCGAGGATCAGAGCGTCACGCTGACGTTGGCCGCCCGCTACCACTGCACCGACGAGAAGGATGTGGCCCTCACCCTGGAGAAGGCGTCGGCCGCCGACGCCAGCCTGTCCGGCGACATCGGCAAGGACGCCGGGTCGCGCGGCGGGCTCACGCTCGATGCGAACCGGGCGCCGGTGTCGCTGCGGCTGTGGCCGGCCACCGACGCGCCCGATACCGCGCGGAGCATCGTCGAGAACACCTTCGTCACCGCGCTGCAGAACATGGTCGCGCTGCCCGCCGAGCCGGTGGGCACCGGCGCCTCCTGGCGCACCACCCGCACCCTGCTGGGCGCGACCACGTTGACGCAGACCGTCACGGCGACGCTGCGGTCCCGCACGGCCGACACCGTCGAAGTGGACCTGAGTGTCGACGAGGCCCCCACCGGGTCGGAGTACACGGTGCCGGGCACGGGGAAGAAGCTGCAGATCGCGCGCTACACCGCCCTGGGCCGCGGCACCGCCACCATCGACCTGCGCCGGGCGCTGCCGGTGGGCGGATCGATCGACGTGCGCGGCGCCCGCGAACTCGTCGGCGGCGACGCGACGCGCCCCCTGGTACAGCAAACCCGCTACCAGCTCGAGTGGAGCAGGTAGCGGGTTCGCTCGGTCGTCGGTGTTCTAGCCGGCGGGAACCGGGTGGGGCCGCGGCCGCGGACGCGGCTTCGAGCGCGGTCCCGGGGGCGTCGGGCACATCGCCGTCTTGACGTTGTTGCCGGTGACCAGCGGGCACACGGTGTTCTTCGCGAGCTTCCAGCGGCCGCCGACGAAGACGATGCCGGCCTCGGCCTTGGCGGGCGGGTTGTCGCCAATCTTGACCTGGACCTTCACCGTGGCCTTGCGCGGGCCGGCCGGAATCACCGGCGGGAAGATCTTGTAGGTCGCGTCCGGGTTCTCCTTGCGCGCCTGGACCAGCTTGTCGAAGACGCCCGGGTCCATCTCGGAGCCCTCGACCAGCTTGGTCTTCTCCGAGTTCGGCACGGCCGGGTCGAGCGCCATCTCCAGCATGTTGTTGAGCACGGCGATGCGCGGCGGCTTCTTGGGGTTGGTCACCCCGGTGAGGTCGTACTTGCCGGTCGCGGCGGCCGGGGCCGACGTCTCGACGGAGCTGCTCACCGGCTCCAGCGGCGGCAGGTCGTCCGAGTCGTTGCCACCACAGGCGGCCACGGTCAGCGCCATGCCGGTGATCATCACACCGGCGATCATCTTCGAAAGTTTCACAGTTCCTATTCCTTCTCTGACGGCGCACCTGCCGGGCACCACTTGCCAAAGCCCGCACTGAGGCTAGTCCACCCGACGCGAAAAGCCGACGTCGGATCGCAACACGCCGTCAACGCTTGACCGCGCCGAATGGTTCCCACAGGCTGGACCCATGGGTCGCAGACGCGTCGTGCTCATCACCACCGGCGGGACGGTCGCCGCCCACCAAACCGCGGGCGGCGCCGTCCCGGTCCTGCACTCGGGCGACCTGATGACCCTCGTTGAAGCGTCGTATGCGCAGGTCAACGACGGTGAGCCGCCGGAGGTCACCACCGTCGACCTGATGACGCGGGACTCCTCGGCCCTGCGCACCGCCGACCAGTTCATCATTGCGACAACCGTGCTCGGCGCCCTGGCGGACAGCTCCGTCGACGGCGTCGTTGTGACGCACGGCACGGACACGATGGAGGAAACTGCCTTCCTGGTCGACCTCTACGCCCACGACCGGCGCCCCATCGTGTTCACCGGGGCCCAACTGCCCAGCGACGATCCCGACGCCGACGGTCCGGCCAACATCGCCGCCGCCATCGCCGCCGCGGCCGACGAGGCGGCGACGGGCGGCGTCCGGGTGCTGCTCGGCGGCGAGCCCCAGCCGGTGCGCGGCCTGTTCAAGGTGAGCACCGAGGCGCTGCGGGCCTTCGACGTCGTCGACCCCTCGCTCGGGCGGCCGCTGCTCGACCTGCCGGTGCCCGCCGGGCGCACCGCCCGCGTCGACACCCTCGCCCTGTACCCCGGGGTCAGCCCGGGCACCATCGCGGCGTCGGTGGCCCAGCACGCCGCCGGGATCGTCCTGTCGGCGACCGGATCGGGGAACAGTCACCCGGACATCACCGCGCAGGTGTCGCTGGCCACGCAGCAGGGCGTCACGGTGGTCGTGTCGACGCGCGTTCCGTACGGGCGCGTCGAGGCGCGCTACGGCGGTGGCGGCGGGGCCGTGGACCTCGCCGCGGCCGGCGCGATCGTCTCCGAGTGGCTGCGCGCACCGCAGGCGCGGATGGCGCTGATCGCGCTGCTGACCGCCGGCGCCGACCGCGCCGAGGTCGCCGACTTCTTCACCCGCTCCGGCCCGGTCTAGATCCCGGTCAGTCCTCGTCCCACGCCAGGCTGACGAGCGGGTCGGCCGCGCGCAACGCGGGCTCGGGCAGGGGGAAGGTCCGGGCGATCCCGGGACCGGTCACCCGGGTCTCGAAGCGCACGGTGACGACGCCGTGCCCGGTCCCCTGCACCCAGCCGTGGCCGAACTCCTCGTGGTGGACGTCCGAGCCGGTGGCGAACTCCGGCTCCCCGTCGTCGGCCGGCACCGCGGTGGCGGCCGGATCGGCCGTCGGCTCGCCCGCCCGCACGAGCACCCCCGCCCCGTCGAAGGCGCTGTCGAAGTCCTCTTCGGCGGGGTCGGGCCCGGGCGGCCCGCCGTCGGGGTTGTCGAACAGGGTGAACTGTTCGGCCCCGGTGAGGCCCGAGTATCCGACGCCGACGAGTCGGATGGGCCCGATCTCCAGCGGGTCGAGCACCTGGCGGGTCGCGGCCGCAGTCAATTCGTCGAGGTCGGTCGTGCCCGCCGGCAGCGTGACCGACCGGGTCAGCACCGACATGTCCGCCCGCCTGAGCTTGAGGACCACCGTGCGCGCCATGCGACCGTCGGCGAGCAGGCGGCGGTGCGCGTCGGCCGCCGCGCGAGCGATCTCGGCGCGCAAGGCCTCCAGCGCGACGATGTCGACGGCCAGCGTCGTCTCCGAGCTGATCTGTTTCGCCTCGGCGCGCTCGTGGACGGGCCGCTCGTCGATGCCGCGGGCCAACTCGTGCAGCGCGTGGCCGATCTTCGGGCCGAGCACCGAGGCCGCCTCGCTGGGCGCGAGGTCCGCGAAGTCGCCGATGGTCTCGATCCCCAGGCGGGCCAGCTTGTCGCCGGACACCGGGCCGATGCCCCACAGCTTGCGGACCGGCAGCGCGTGCAGGTAGTTCAGCTCGCGCGACGGCTCGACGGCCAGCACCCCGTCCGGCTTGGCGCCGCCGGAGGCGATCTTCGCGATCTGTTTGCCGCTACCGAGGCCGACCGATGCGGTGAGGCCGGTGCGCTCGCGGATGGCCGCGCGCAGGTCCTCGGCGAAGGCGACGGCGTCGTCGACCCCCGCCCCGGCCAGCTCGGCCGGTTCGCCGAAGGCCTCGTCGAAGGAGAGCATCTCGATGACCGGGATGCGCGCGCGCACGACGTCGAACACCCGCTTGCTCGCCACCCGGTACACCGCGCCGCGCGGCGGCACCACGACTCCCCCGGCGCCGACCAGACGGCGCGCCTGGTGCATCGGCATCGCCGAGCGGGCGCCGAACGCGCGGGCCTCGTAGCTGGCGCCGGCGACGACGCCGCGACCGCCGCGACCGCCGACCAGGACCGGTCGGCCGCGCAGCGTCGGCCGGGTCAATTGCTCCACCGACGCGAAGAACGCGTCCATGTCCAGGTGCAGCACCCAGCGGGCGGAGACCTCCCCGCCGCCGGCACCGCCCGGTCCCATCGGGCCTACGCCTTGGCGATGTCCGCGGTGACGCCGTCGCCCAGTTCGATGGCGCCGGGCGCGCCGCCCGCGTCGACGTCGAAGCCGGTCGCCAACACCTCGTCGGCGATCAGGCCCGCGTGTCGGCGGGCGGTCTCGGCGCGGTCGGCCGGCACCGCGAGGCGGACCGTGATTCGGTCGGAGATGTCCAGGTCGAGGTCGCGGCGGGCCTCCTGCAGCTCGCGGACGCGGTCCTTGGCCCACCCCTCGGCCTCGAGTTCGGGGGTGACGGTCGTGTCGAGCACGACCAGTCCGGTGCCGCCGGGCAATTCGGCGGTCGACTCCGGCGCGGTGGCGACCAGCTTGCGCGAGTACTCCCCCTCCCGCAGCTCGATGCCGTCGGCCACGATGACCTCGGTGCCGTCGGCGCCGGTGGCCACCGACCAATCGCCGGACTTGACCGCCTTGATCACCCGCTGGACATCCTTGCCCAGGCGCGGCCCGGCGGCGCGGGCGTTGACGACGACCTCGCTGCGGCCGAATTCCGACGGATCATCGCGCAGCACAACGGATTTCACGTTCATCTCGTCCGCGATCAGATCGGTGTAGGGCGCGAGCCGCTCGGCGGTGGGCGCGGCG
Source organism: Gordonia sp. (in: high G+C Gram-positive bacteria) (assembly GCF_047602025.1). GTDB lineage: Bacteria > Actinomycetota > Actinomycetes > Mycobacteriales > Mycobacteriaceae > Gordonia. The sequence continues at coordinate 1,759,855 of NZ_JASGII010000001.1, forward strand.
ATCGTCAACTGCAGCAGCGGCAGACGCACGCGCAGCTTGTTCGCCTTGCGCACACTCGACGTCACCGAACAGACGGCGCGCACGTCGTCCATCGCGGCGACGAGCTCCTCGTCGCGCGGCAGCAGGTCGGCGGCCGGCCAGTCGGTCAGGTGCACCGACCGCTCACCGGTCAGGCCGCGCCAGATTGCCTCGGTGGCGAGCGGGAGCAGCGGCGCGGCGAGGCGGCTGGCCACCTCCAGCACGGTGTAGAGCGTGTCGAAGGCCGCCGGCTCGGCGTCCTGCCCGGCCCAGAAGCGGGCCCGCGAGCGGCGCACGTACCAGTTGGTGAGCGACTCGCAGAACTCGCGGAAGGACTCGCAGGCCCCGGCGATGTCGAAGGTCTCCAGCGCCGTGGTGATCTCGTCGCGCGTGTGCGCCAGTTTCGCCAGGATGTACCGGTCGAGGACGTGGTCGGAATCGGTGCGCCACGTCGCCGGCCGCTCAGCGTAGAGCTGCAGGAAGCTGTAGGCATTCCACAGCGGCAGCAGCGCCTGCCGCACGCCCTCGCGGATCCCCTGCTCGGTGACGACGAGGTTGCCGCCGCGCAGGATCGGGCTGGCCATCAGGAACCAGCGCATCGCATCCGAGCCGTCCCGGTCGAAGACCTCGTTGACGTCCGGGTAGTTGCGCTTGGACTTGCTCATCTTCTGGCCGTCGTCGCCCAGCACGATGCCGTGGGCGGCGACGTTGCGGAACGCGGGGCGGTCGAAGAGCGCGGTGGCCAGCACGTGCAGGTTGTAGAACCAGCCGCGGGTCTGGCCGTTGTACTCGACGATGAAGTCGCCCGGGTTGTGCGCGATCTCACCGGTCTTCGCGTTGCCGTCGAACCAGTCGCGGTTCTCGAACGGGTAGTGCACCTGGGCGTACGGCATCGAGCCCGACTCGAACCAGCAGTCGAGGACTTCCGGGACGCGGCGCATGGTCGACTTCCCGGTCGGGTCGTCCGGGTTGGGCCGCGTGAGCTCGTCGATGTGCGGCCGGTGCAGGTTGTCCGGGCGCACCCCGAAGTCGCGTTCGAGTTCGTCGAGCGAGCCGTAGACGTCGATGCGCGGGTGCGCCGGATCGTCGGAGATCCACACCGGGATCGGCGCGCCCCAGTAGCGGTTGCGACTGATGTTCCAGTCGCGGGCGCCCTCGAGCCACTTGCCGAACTGCCCGTCGCGGATGTGCGACGGCGACCAGTTGATCTCCTGGTTGAGCTCGACCATCCGATCGCGGATCTTGGTGACCGCCACGAACCAGCTCGGCACCGCCATGTAGATCAGCGGCTGGCCCGACCGCCAGGAGTGCGGGTAGGAGTGCTCGATCGTCTCGTGCCGCAGGACCCGGCCTGCGGACTTGAGGTCCTTGATGATCGCCGGATTGGCGTCGAAGACCATCTGGCCCTCGTACGGCGGGACCTCGGCGGTGAAGCGCGCACCCTCGTCGAGCGGGCGCACGACCTCGATGCCGTTCGCCGTCGCGACGTCCATGTCCTCCTCACCGAAGGCTGGCGCGAGGTGGACGATGCCGGTGCCCGAGTCGGTGGTGACGTAATCGGCCAGCAGGACCACGTGCGAATTGGGGTGCCCGGTGAAGAAGTCGAACGGCGGCGTGTACGACAGCCCCGCCAACTGTTTCCCGGTATAGGTGCCGACGGTCTCGAACTCGCCCAGCTCGGCGCCGTAGCCGCCCAGCAGCGGCGTGGCCAGCAGGTAGTCGGTGCCGTCGGCGGTGCGGACGTGGCTGTACTCGACGTCGGGGTGCACCGCGATCGCCAGGTTCGACGGCAGCGTCCACGGCGTCGTCGTCCAGATCAGCGCGTTGACTCCGTCCAGGGCCGCGAGGTCGCCGTCGGCCGACAGCGGCATGGTGACCGTGAGCGCCGGGTCCTGGCGCATCCGGTACGCGTCGTCGAGCTTGGACTCCTGGTTGGACAGCGGGGTCTGCTCGTACCAGCTGTACGGCAGCACGCGGTAGCCCTGGTAGACCAGGCCCTTGTCGTAGAGCTCCTTGAACGCCCACATGACCGACTCCATGAAGTCCAGGTCGAGCGTCTTGTAGTCGTTGTCGAAGTCGACCCAGCGGGCCTGGCGGTGCACGTAGGTGCGCCATTCGCCGGTGTAGCGCAGCACCGAGTCGCGGCAGTACTCGTTGAACTTGTCGACGCCCATCTGCTCGATCTGCGACTTGTCGGTGATGTCGAGCTGGCGCTCCGCCTCGAGTTCGGCGGGCAGGCCGTGGGTGTCCCAGCCGAAGCGTCGCTCGACCTTCTTGCCGAGCATCGTCTGGAAGCGCGGGATCACGTCCTTGACGTACCCGGTCAACAGGTGGCCGTAGTGCGGCAGACCGTTGGCGAACGGCGGGCCGTCGTAGAAGACGAACTCGGGGGCGCCGTCGCGGGCCTGCACCGACGCGGCGAACGTGCCGTCGGCGTCCCAGTAGTCGAGCACCGTCTGCTCGATGTCGGGGAACTTGGGCGCGCGCGGGGTGCCGCCGGTCAGATCGACGACGGGATAGGGCCGGTTCTGGTCGCTGGCCGCCACGTGGGTACCTCCGTGCTCGCACTGGCACGGGGACGGCGCCGGCCATCGGCCGGTCGTCGCGGTACCACCCCGCTTGCCGCCACACACCGGGAATCCGGCGGCGACGGCCACTCAACTCGATCGGGCTGTGACGGGCCCGGACCCGCTCGGTTCTACTGGGGGCCGACGGCCCTGTTCTTCCGAGTGCTCCCCGGTGATGGCCGGATCAACGCACGTCCAGCTTAATCAGTCCGCCGGCGGACGCCAATTCGGATTCAGCGGGTCGCCACCGGTGCCGCGCGGGTCGGTCGGCGGACGACGACGGCGCGGCGGAGTCGGCGGCAGGTCGTTGACGTGCGCGATCTCCTCCCGGGACTCGTCGGTCACCAAGCCGGGCGTGGGCGGGATCGAGGCCTCCCAGCGCACGGTCGGGCCCTGCGCGGGTGCCGGCTCCGGCGACGGCGGCGGGGTGTCGCCGACGACGGTCGGGATGGATCCGGTGTTCTCGATCCGCGGGATGGAACCGGTGGAGGTCACATAGTCGCGCAGGTCACCCACCGGGCCGCTGCGCGGAGCCGGTGCGGGCGACGACGGCGGGGTACTCGCCGAAGGAGCGGCCGGGGCGGGCCACGGTGCCGGATCGGCCGGGGGCTCGGGCGGCGTCCACGCGGGGGGCGCCTCCGTCGGCCACGGACCGGGTGCCGGTTCGGACGCGCTCGGCGTCGTCACCGTGGGCATCGGGAAGGCGGGACCGGACACGGTCGAGCCCGGCTCGGGCACCGGCGCGGGCGACTCGCTCGGTGCCGCGGGCTCGGCCGCCGACGCGTCGTCGGCGGGCTCGCTGTCGCGGTAGGACGCGCCGGGGAACGGCGGGTAGTCCGGCACCGGGCGGGTGGGATCGGGCGGGTACACCGGCACCGCGGGCTCGATCTCGTCGAAGTCGGGCAGCGGGGCCGCCGGGCGCGCGTCGCGCCAACCGGCGGCGCTGTCGGCGTACGGACGCGGCGCCGGATCGGCGTAGCCGCCCGGGTACTCGTCGACCGGCGGGTAGTCCGGCAGTTCGGGGGGACCCGGGTATTCGGGGTGGTCGTCGGCCGGCCGCGGCTGTTCCCGCCAACCGCCGTCCTCCGGGTAGGCCGACACCGGCGGCAGCGAGCCGGTGCCACCGACCCGCGACAGCGCACCGGTGCCCGCGACGGCGGCGAACGCACCGGTCTCGCGGCGCGCCTCGCGCTGGGCGACGTAGGCGTCGACGTCCTCGCCGAGGAAGGCCCCGGTCGTCGGCGCGTCTTCCACGGCATTGGCCTTGCTGGAGCGCCGAATGTCGACGACGAGCAGGACCAGACCGATCACCGACGCCACGACGCACGCAATCGCCAACCACAATCCGCCCGTCACCAAACCGGCGACGAGCAGTCCGAAAGCCGCCACTGCGGCGATAATCGCGGCAACCAACATATGGGTCACACCACCTGACTATTGATTAGCCCGGGCCGGGGCCCGGATAGCCGCCCGAGTCGGCGATCGCCTCGCGACCGCCGTCGACCGGGGCAGCACTGCCCCGCTGCGCCAGCTCTTCGAGCTGCGCTTCGAGATACGTCTTGAGACGGGTGCGGTACTCCCGCTCATAGGTCTTGAGCTGTTCGATCCGGCCCTCGAGCACGCTGCGCTGCTGCATGATCGTCGCCGTCACCTCGCGGTGGGTCCGCTCGGCGTCGGCCTCCAGGGCCTTGGCGCGCTCGTCGGACTGGCGCAGTTGCGCCTCGGCGCGCGTCTGCGCTTCAGCGAGGATGGCTTCGGCGCGCTGACGTGCGTCGACGAGGATGCCGTCGGCCTTGACGTGCGCCTCGCCGACGATCGCATCCGCGCGGTTGCGCGCATCGGCGAGGGTGGCCTCGGACTCGCTGCGCGCGGTGGCGGCGACCCGGTCGGCGGTGTCCTGCGCGAGTGCGAGCACGCGCGCGGCACGGGCGTTCGCCTCTTCCTCGGCACGCAAATTAGCTGCGGGCGGCTGCGGGGCGTAGGCGGGCTCGGCGGGCGGCGGCACGTACGCGGGTGCCGGCGGCGCCTGCGGGGCGGGTCCGGCGGCACGGGCATGGGCGAGCTCGGCCTCGAGCTCGTCGACACGGGCGGTCAGGTCGTTGTTCTCGTTGATGAGGCGGGCGAGCTCGGCCTCGACGAAGTCGAGGAACTGGTCGACCTCGTCCTCGTTGTACCCGCGCTTGCCAATAGGCGGTTTGCTGAACGCGACGTTATGCACATCAGCCGGTGTCAGCCGCATGGCCCATTCCCCTTACCTACGCATCGCAGGCGAATCTCGCCTTCGACTATCCGTGACCGCCGTCGAGCAAATGCTGCGCAGTCGCACTGTTCACATGCAGACAGTTCTGCCACTAGCGCACTATCCTGTCACAACCATCCCGTCAGTCGCATCTGCCCGAGATGGTCTCGCAACACAACTGTCGCACGACGATGACCTTGTGTTACTACCCAGAGTAGTCACTTTCCGGGCGCCCACCAGCGGCGCAGGGGGTCGGTCAGGCGAGGCCGTGGACCACCTGGCGGGCGATGACGACGAGGATCAGCACGATCATCAGCGAGAGGTCGAGGCGGACGGCGCCGAGGTTGAGCGGGGGGATGATCCGGCGCAGCAGCTTGATCGGCGGATCGGTCAACGTGAAGATCGACTCCACGATGATGACCACGATCCCCTTCGGGCGCCAATCACGGGCAAACGACTGCACCAGCTCGAGAACCAGGCGGGCCAACAGCAGCAGCCAGTAGATCCCCAGCAGGAGGTCGACGATGTTCAGGAAAACGGTCACGTCACCACTGTGCCGGAAAACGGCGGACGCGGCACATCCGGGTCAGGAATGGCTGTAGAAGCCGGTCTCGGCGATGCGGCGACGATCCTCCGGGGAGACGTCGATATCGGCCGGGGCCAGCAGGAACACCTTGGTGGCGACCTTGTCGAAGCTGCCGCGAAGCGCGAACGCCAGGCCGGCGGCGAAGTCGACGAGGCGCTTGGCGTCGGCGTTGCTCATGTCGACGAGATCCATGATCACCGGGTTTCCGCCGCGGAAGCGCTCCCCGATCGTGCGGGCCTCGCTGTAGCTCGACGGGCGCAGGGTGGTGATCTTCTGGCCGTCGCCGAAGACCGAGCCGGCCTCCTCGGGCGCCGGGGTGGCGCCGACGGCGCGCAGGGTGGCACTGGCCGAGCGCTGCAGCGGCTCGAGGCGGGCGGCGCGCGGCGGGCGCGACGCACCGGTGTACACGTAGCCGCCGCCCGCGACGGCCGCGTACTCCTGCTCGTCCTCGTCGTAGCGACTGCCGGCGCGCACGCGCTCGCGGCGGGGCTCCATGCCGTAGGCGTCCAGGTGGCCGTCGCCGCCGAAGGGATCCGGGTAACCGGTGTCGTAGCCGGCCTCGCCGTAGTAGTCGTCCTCGTAGTCGTAGCCACTGCGACCGCGCACGCGGCGGACGGCGCCGGTCGCCTCGTCCTCGAGGTAATCGTCGTCGTAGTCGCTCGGCGGCACCATGCCGAAGTAAGCCTTGAACTTCTGCATCGTGGTCATCGTGGGCCCCTCTACTGTTGCTCGGCGGTTCTGCTGGCCACCGACGCCGCCCGCCGTGTGGCGGTTGATGTTTGTGTGACCAATGTGATTGCCATCGCTGCCTACCGTAGCCCGCACAGTCGGCGCTGCGGCGGCGCGACACGCACGAAAAACCGATGGTCCGAACAATTGCCCATCAGGCCTCCCGCCAGATCACCGACGCCAGCCGACCGGTCGGCGCCGTCCGGCGGTGGCTGAAGAGCTTCTCGTCGGCGATCGTGCACCGCGGGTCGACGACGATCGCGGTGACGCCCGCGTCCTGCAGCTGGCGGGTGATGCCGGCGCGCAGGTCCAACCCGGGGGTGCCGGCCTCGGTCTGGCACCTACTCCCCGGCAGGTGCCGCTCGACGTCGTCGGCCATCTCGGCGGGCACCTCGTAGAAGTTCCCCGACGCCGCCGGGCCGAGGAGCGCACTGGTGCGCTCGGGCCGCGCCCCCTGGTCGACCATCGCGCGCAGCACCTCGCCGATGATCCCGTCGCGGGCCCCCACCCGGCCGGCGTGGACCGCGGCGATCACCCCCGCCTCGTCGTCGGCGAGCAGCACCGGCACACAGTCGGCGGTGAGCACGGCCAGCGCCAGCCCCGGCTGCGCCGTCACGATTCCGTCGGTGTCGGGAATGGCCTCGGTGCGCGGACCGTCGACGACGGCGATGTTCGTGCTGTGCGTCTGCTGCATCCAGATCACCCGGTCGCCGGGCAGCCCGAGGTGCTCGGCGAGGCGGGCGCGGTTGGCGGCGACCGCCCGAGGGTCGTCGCCGACGTGATCGCCCAGGTTGAACGAGTCGTAGGGGGCCCGCGAGACGCCGCCGTCGCGGGTGGTGACCACCCGGCGGATGGCCGCCCCCGGTGTCGCGGCGGCCGCCATCACTTCATGAAGTCGGGGATGTCGACGTCGTCGTCGTCGAGCCGGACCCGGTTGGGCGCGGGCTCGTCGGCACGCGTCACCGCCGGTTCCTCGTCCATGGTGTCGAAGATCGACGCACCCTTGGGACGGTTCACCTCGCCGGCCTTGCCGGGCTGGACGTCGGTGTGGCCCACCCGCGGGACATCGGTGCGCTTGCGGGGCGCACCGCCTTCGAAGCCGGCGGCGATGACCGTCACGCGGACCTCGTCGCCGAGGTTGTCGTCGATCACCGTGCCGAAGATAATGTTGGCGTCCTCGTGGGCCGCCTCCTGGACCTGGGTGGCCGCGTTGTGGATCTCAAACAGTCCCAGATCGCTGCCGCCGGCGATCGAGATCAGCACGCCCTTGGCGCCCTCCATCGACGCCTCCAGCAGCGGCGAGTTGATCGCCAGTTCGGCCGCCTTCTTGGCGCGGTCCTCGCCGCGCGCGGAGCCGATGCCCATCAGCGCCGAGCCCGCGTCGCTCATCACGCCCTTGACGTCGGCGAAGTCGACGTTGATCAGGCCGGGCGTGGTGATCAGGTCGGTGATGCCCTGCACGCCGTTCAACAGGACCTCGTCGGCGCTGCGGAAGGCGTCCATCAGGCTCACGTTGGCGTCGCCGAGCTGCAGCAGCCGGTCATTAGGGATGACGATGAGGGTGTCGCAGGACTCGCGCAGCGCGGCGATGCCGGCGTCCGCCTGCCCGCTGCGGCGCTTGCCCTCGAAAGCGAACGGCCGGGTCACGACGCCGACGGTCAACGCGCCGAGCTTGCGCGCGATCGAGGCGACCACCGGTGCACCGCCGGTGCCGGTGCCGCCGCCCTCGCCCGCGGTCACGAAGACCATGTCGGCGCCCTTGAGCAGCTCTTCGATGTCGTCGCGGTTGTCCTCGGTGGCACGGCGGCCGACCTCCGGGTCGGCGCCCGCACCCAGGCCGCGGGTCGAGTCGCGACCGACGTCGAGCTTGACGTCGGCGTCGCTCATCAGCAGCGCCTGCGCGTCGGTGTTGATGGCGATGAACTCGACGCCCTTGAGGCCCTGCTCGATCATCCGGTTGACGGCGTTGACGCCACCGCCGCCGATGCCGACGACCTTGATCACGGCCAGGTAGTTGTGCGGTGGCGCCACAGGGCTCGCCCTCCTCCAGAAACCCTAAACCTCAACCATAGGTTTAGAGTTATGTCAAGTACGGAACTTTCAAGGGGCAACGCTAGGCGCGCCGCGCAGGTCGGGCCAGCTTCAGCGCGGCGTGTCGCCAAAGTTCTCGCTGATCACCGCCGATGATGCCCGACGTGCCTGGTGACGGCCGGTTTCGCCGGCGCGGGCCGCTGCCCGCTCAGCGGTACGACGGCATGTCCGGGCTCGACACGTTGTAGAGGGTTCCCCGGCGCGTGGTGATCGCCCGCCAGGCAACGGCCTTGTCCGCGGTGCGCGACGCGTCGCCCCACACCACGGTCGTGCCGTTCTTCATGAGCAGTTTGATGTCGACCGGCGAATCGGCCGCGACCGTCGACACGGCCCGCAGCACGTCCGGCGGCAGCTCGGTGACGATGCGCAGCGCCGCCTTGGTCGCCGGATCCGACGGCCCGGCGTTCGGGGTGTTCAGCAGCGGCAGGCCGCGCACGTCGGCGGGCAGCTTCTGGCCGCGGTCGAAGTTCCGGTACTGGACGCCCTGTCGGTCGAGCACGCCGATCGCCCGTTCGGTCGCCACCCGGATGACGGGTTTGCGCTCGATGACCATCACCTCGATCGTCGACGGGTACTGGCGCCGCACCCGGGCGCTCTCCACCGCGCTGATAGCGGCGACCCGCTTCGCCGCGTCGGCGGTGTTGACCTGCAGCAGCGGTCGTCCCGCGGGAATCTTGGCCTTGGCGCGCACATCGTCGACGGTGAGACCGGACTGCGGCGTCACCCCGGACACGGCGACCGTGCGCACCGACATCACCGGGGTGAAGTAGGCGACCGCGACCAGGCCCGCGACGACGGCGACGACCGCGATGGAGACGAGCCAGCGCCTCCCTCGGCTCACGTGTCCCGCTCCCCTAGGGCCGCGAGGATCTCGGGACCCTGCATGGTGATGTCGCCGGCCCCCAGGGTCAGCACGACGTCGCCCGACTCGGCGAGGTCGACCACGGTGGGCACCAGTTCGGACAGGTCCGGCACGAACTGCGCGGGCCGGGCGACCCGTTCGGCGATCAGCCGCCCGCTCACGCCGGGCATCGGTTCTTCGCGGGCGCCGTACACCTCGGTGACGACGACCTCGTCGGCCAGATCGAGCGCCTTCGCGAAGTCGCGGGCGAACTCCTGGGTCCGCGAGTACAGGTGCGGCTGGAAGACGGCGATCACATGGCCGTCACCGGCCGCGACGCGCGCCGCCGACAGCACCGCGCGCACCTCCGTCGGATGGTGGGCGTAGTCGTCGTAGACGCGGACGCCGCCCTCGCTGCCGCGGTACTCGAAGCGGCGGCGCACACCGGAGAACTCGGCGATCCCCTCGGCCAGATCGTCCAGCGACGCCTTCTTGGGATCGCCGTCGGCCTTGCCGTCCGACTTCCCCGCGGCCTTCTCGTCGGCCTTGGCCGCGTCCTTCGCGCCGGCCGTGGTGGACCCGGCCTTCGTTGCGGCCGTCTTCTTCGCGGCCGCCTTCTTGGCACCGGGCTTGGCACCGGCGGGCTTGGTGGCGGCGCTCGAGCGCTCCAGGACGGCGTGGCTGGCGAGCAGCGCGGCCAGAGCATTGAGGGCCATGTGCACGCCCGGCATCGGGGTGTTCAGCGTGACCTCGGTCGTCTTCGCGACCAACGGGGGGTGCACGCGGATGCGGCTGCTGCCGCCCTCGGCGGTGACGGTGTATTCGAAGAGTTCGGCGACCAGGTGCTGGGGCCGCCGCCCCCCGGGGACGTGGTGGCCGTAGCCGAGCACGGTCACCTTGTTCTTGCGCAGCACGTCGGCCGACCGCTCCAGCAGGGCGCGCACACCCGGGTCGTCGAGGCAGGCGACGACCGCGCCGCCCTTCTGCACACCCGCCAGGAACTTGTCGAAAACCTCGACGTAGGCCTCGACGCTGCCGAAGAAGTCCAGGTGATCGGCCTCGATGTTGGTCACGACGACCACCGAGGCCGGGTACTCCAGCAACGATCCGTCGCTCTCGTCGGCCTCGGCGACGAACACGTCCCCGCTGCCGTGGTGCGCGTTGGTGCCCGATTCGTTGAGCTCGCCGCCGATCGCGAAGGACGGGTCCGCGCCGGAGTGCTGGAGCGCGGCGACCGCCATCGAGGTGGTCGAGGTCTTGCCGTGCGTGCCCGCCACCAGCAGCGTCGTGTAGCCGTCCATCAGCGTCGCCAGAACCGCCGGGCGCAGGATCACGTCGATGCCGCGCTTCTTCGCCTCGACCAGCTCGGGATTCGTCTTCGGAATGGCCGCGTGGGTGGTGACCACGACGGTCGGGCCGCCCGGCAGCGCGTCGAGCGCCTTAGGGTCGTGGCCGATGGTGACGGTGGCGCCGCGCGTGCGCAGGGCCAGCACGCCGCGGCTGTCCTTGGCGTCGGAGCCGGACACCTGGCCGCCGCGCGCGAGCAGGATCCGCGCCAGGCCCGACATGCCCGCACCGCCGATGCCCACCATGTGGACCCGGCTCAGGTGCTCCGGCAAGGGGGTCGATTCGCTATCGGCCATCGTCTCTGTCGTCGTCCTCTCGTGCGCGCACGGGCGTGAAGCGCTTGCCTACAAGTTTGCACCGTGGTGGGCGGCGGCGAGTTCCAGGGCCGCGGTCGCGACCCGGTTCGCCGCGTCCCGGTGCCCGCCGATGGCCGCGTTGGCCGCCATCTGCGCCAGTCGGTCGGGATCGCCGAGGAGGGCGGGGACCTCACGGGCGACCCATTCGGGGGTCATCTCGTCGTCGGGCACCAGCAGGCCACCACCGGCTTCGACGACGGGCAGCGCGTTCAGCGCCTGCTCGCCGTTGCCGTGCGGCAGCGGCACATACACGGCGGGCAGGCCGGTGGCCGACACCTCGGCGACCGTCATCGCCCCGGAACGGCAGATCACCAGGTCTGCCGCCGCGTAGGCGAGGTCCATCCGCTTGAGGTAGCCGACGCCGATGTAGGGCGGTGCCCCGGCGGGGTGCTCGGGATCGATGGTGTTCTTGGGGCCGTAGGCGTGCAGGACGCCGATACCGGCGTTCCCCAGGGCCGCGGATGCCCCGACGACCGCGTTGTTGAGCCGGAGCGCGCCCTGCGAGCCGCCGAACACCAGCAGAGTCGGCGCCGACTCGTCGAGGCCGAAGTAGTGGCGCGCCTGCGCGCGCATCGCCGTCCGGTCCAGCGCCGCGAGACTCCCGCGCACCGGGATCCCGACGACCTCCGCACCGGGCAGACCGCATCCGGCGACGGCGGACATGACGCGGTCGGCCCAGCGGGCACCCACCTTGTTCGCGATGCCGGCGCTGGCGTTGGCCTCGTGGATCACCAGCGGGATCCGCGACGATTTGCGTGCGCGACCGCGGGCGGCGAAGTAGGCCGGCAGTGCCACGTAGCCGCCGAAGCCGACGACCACGTCGGCGTCGACGTCGGCCAGCACCTTCCGCGCGGCGGCGATCGACCTGGTGAGCCGCGCCGGGGTGCGCGCCAGGTCGGCGTTCGGCTTGCGCGGCAGCGGTGCCGGCGGGATCAGTCGCAGGTCGTAGCCGCGCTCGGGGACGATCGTCGTCTCCAGGCCCTTCTCGGTGCCCAGCGCGGTGATCCGGGCCGCGGGGTCGAGCGCCTTCACCGCGTCGGCGACGGCCAGGGCCGGTTCGATGTGTCCGGCCGTGCCGCCGCCGGCGACCACGACCGACAGCGGACCGGATTTCGCGGTCATCGCCGCCCTCCTCGGCGGGGCGGTTCCCCGCCGCGCACCCGGCGCTCGGGTGCGCGCGGGGTGCGTCGCCGCGACTGTTCGATCGTCGGGATCGCACCCGTTTCGACGGTACGGGGGCGCGTGGCGCGGCCGCCCGAGGCGATGGGGCGCCGCGTCGAGCCGCGACGGCGCGACACCGGCTCCGAGCGGCGCGGGCGCCCGCTCCCCTTCGCGTCGCGCGGCGCCCGATAGGCGACCGGGGCGGGCAGGTGCAGCAGCTTCGCGCGCCAGCCGACCGGCTTGACGTGTTTGAGGGCGGCCACCGACTCGGGTTCGTGACGGGCCGCGTTGGCGAGCAGGCCCAGCATCGCCAGCATCGTGAGCGTCGAGGTGCCGCCCGCGGAGACGAGGGGCAGCTGGATGCCCGTGACCGGGAGCAGGCCGACGACATAGCCGATGTTGATGAACGCCTGGGCGGTGATGAGCACGGTGATCGTCGACGACATCAGCTTGAGGAACGGGTCCTGTGAGCGGAGGGCGATCCGCATGCCGATGAGCATCAGCCCGAGGAACAGGCCGATCAGGATGAGGGCGCCCACCAGGCCGAGTTCCTCGCCGACGATGGCGAAGATGAAGTCGTTGTGGGCGTTGGGCAGGTAGTGCCACTTCGCCTTGCTCTGGCCGAGCCCGACGCCGAAGATGCCGCCGTTGGCGAGCGCGTACAGCGCCTGCCGCGCCTGGAAGCCGGCGCCCTGCGGGTCGTCGATCGCGCCGAGGAAGCTGAAGACGCGCTCGGAGCGATAGCCCTCGATGAGGGCCAGCACGACGGCGATCACCGCGCCGCTGACGACGAAGCTGCCGAAGACCCGCAGCGGCAACCCGGCGAACCAGAGCAGCGCCGCCACGATGATGGCGATCGTGATCATCGTGGACAGGTTCGGCTCGAGCAGGATCAGGAGGCTGATGAGGGCCGCGACCGGGATCAACGGCACGAGCAGTTCGGTGAGGGTCGCCCCCTCGCGATTGCGGGAGGCCAGCAGGTGGGCACCCCACACGCAGAGCGCGACCTTGACCAGCTCGGAGGGCTGGATCGAGAGCCCGTAGACGATGAACCAACGGCGCGCGCCCTGGCTGAGCGTGCCGATGCCCGGTACGAGCACCAGCGCCAGCAGGATCGTCGTCACCACGATCATGGGCCCGGCCGCGCGGCGCAGCAGCCGCACCGGCAGCCGCACGGTGATGTAGAAGACCAGCAGGCCCAACACCGCGAAGATCAGCTGCGTGGTGAACAGGCCGTAGGCCGATCCGTCCTTGGCCACCGACGACGCCGAGAGGACCATCACCAGGCCCAGGACGGTCAGCACGAGCGCCATGCCGAGGACGAGGTGGAACGACGCGGTCGGGCGGGCCAGCAGGTTGCCGAACGCCTCGCCGATCACCTTCGGCCAGGCGAGGAGGGATTCGTGCTCACGGTTGCCGCGCTCCGCGGCCGGAGCGCCGGCGGTCGGGGCGGGCGAACCCGACTCGTCCTTGGCCGGTGTGTCCTTGGCCGGGCGCGCCGCCGTGGTCATCGCTGCGCTCCCGGCAGCTCGCCGGCGGCAGCGGCGAAGGCGTCGCCCCGGGCGGCATAGCTGTCGAACATGTCGAGCGAGGCCGCCGCGGGCGCGAGCAGCACCGCGTCGACGTCCGCGTCGGCCTCGGCGAGCCCCCAGGCGCGTCGCACCGCCTCGGTCATCACCGCTGCGGCGGCGCCGCGGTCGTCGCCCGCCGCGGGGCCGATCGGCGCAGCGGCGCCGTTGTCGAAGACATGCGTGGTCGCCATCACCCGACCATCGTCCCCTGTGAATACTGTGACAGTTGGGACTTCTGGGGCGTGTCGCGCAATCGCGTCGACAATCTCGCCCCGATCGCGGCCGATCGCGACCACGCCGCCCAGGCTCTCGCGCGCGCCCTCGATCAGTTCGTCGACCGAGGCGCCCTTGAGCAGGCCGCCCGCGATCAGCACCACCCGGCTCCGCCCGGCGATGGCCGCGGCGGCCGCGTGCGGGTTGGTCGCCTTCGAATCGTCGATGAAATCGACCGACCCGGCGGCCGCGCGGGACACGCGGGCCACCCGCTCCCCGCGATGGCCGGCGGGGGTGAATCCGTCCAGGCCGGCGGTCACGGCGGCGGCGGGAACGCCGATGGCCAGCGCCAGTGCCGCCGCGGCGAGGGCGTCCGCCCGACCGGACGGCCCGGCGGGCTGGATCCGGTCGGCACCGATCAACTCGACGCCGTCGCCGAAGGCCCGGTCGACCAAGACCCCGCCCACGACGCCGAGCTCGCCGTCGGCCGGCTCGCCCAGGGTGAACGCCACCCGGCGGGCCCCCTCCCCAACGGGCAGGTGCGCTGCAATCGCGTCGTCGCCCCCGACGACGGCCACGGCGCCGCGCAGGGCCCGTGCCTTCGCGTCGCGGTAGCCGTCCATGCCGCCGTGCCAGTCGAGGTGGTCCTCGGCGACGTTGAGCACGACCCCGGCCGCCGGTGTCGGCGACGGCGCCCAGTGCAGTTGGAACGAGGACGCCTCGACGCAGAGCACCTCGACGCGCGGCGCTCGGGTGAGGATGTCGAGCACCGGCGTCCCGAAGTTGCCGCAGGCGGCGACGGCGGTGCCGGCCGCGGCGACGATCGACTCGACCATGGCCGTGGTCGTGGTCTTGCCGTTGGTGCCGGTGATCACCAGCCAGGTGCGCGGTGCTCCGGTGACGCCGCTCTGATCGACCCACCAGGCCAGCTCGACCTCGCCCCACACGGGCACAGCGGCGGCCTGTGCGGCGGCCACCAGCGGGTGATCCGGTGGAAAGCCCGGCGAGACGACGAGCAGGCGGGCGCGCTGCCACAAGCCCGGGTCGGCCAGCGCTTCGTCCACGCCGGTCCGAACGGCCCCGTCGACGGTCTCCGGGTCGCCGAACGCGGCGTCGAGGATGGTGACCTCGGCACCCTGGTCCTGGAGGAACCGGGCCGCCGAGCGCCCGGCGGTGCCGAATCCGGCGACGACGACCTCCGCGCCGCGCAGCCCGCGGACGAGCTCGGTGGCGCGGTGGGCGGCGGCTCGGTCAGCCACGGCCGGCGCGGCTCAGGAACTCGCTGTAGAAGAGCGAGAGGCCGAGGCCGACGGACAGCGCCGTCAACAGCCAGAACCGGATGATCACGGTGGTCTCGGCCCACCCACTCAGTTCGAAGTGGTGGTGGAAGGGCGCCATGCGGAACAGGCGGCGGCCCGAGGTGCGGAATACCAGGATCTGCAGGACGACCGACACCATCTCGGCGACGAAGAGCGCGCCGAGGACGACGGCGATCAGTTCGGTGTGGCTGACGATCGACAGGCCCGCCAGCAGACCGCCCAGGGCGAGGGAGCCGGTGTCGCCCATGAAGATCTTGGCCGGCGCGGCGTTCCACCAGAGGAAGCCGAGGCATGCTGCGCCGCCGGCGACGGCGAGGATGGCCAGGTCGAGCGGGTCGCGGACCTGGTAGCAGGCGCCGTCGTGTCGGCCGCCGGGCCCGCCGACACACGCGTTGCGGTACTGCCAGAAGGTGATGAGGACATAGGCGCCCATGACCATGGCCATGGAGCCGGCGGCCAGGCCGTCGAGGCCGTCGGTGAAGTTGACGGCGTTGGACCAGGCGGCCACGACGAACCACACGAACAGGACGAACACGACGCCGCCGAGGCCGGCGAGGGAGATCGCGTTGAGGTCGCGGGCGTAGGAGAGGCGCTCGCTGGCCGGGGTGTATCCGTCGCTGTTGCGGAACTGCAGGACGAGGATGCCGAAGAGGATGGCGGCGATGGCCTGTCCGACGGACTTGGCGGTCTTGTTCAGGCCGAGGTTGCGCTGCTTGCGCACCTTAATGATGTCGTCGAGGAAGCCGACGATGGCGAGCATGACGGCCAGGCCGAGGACCAGCATGCCCGAGGCGGTCGGACCGGTCCCCTTGATGAAGAAGCCGACGAGGTGCGCGGCGAAGTAGCCGGCGACCAGCGCGATCACGATGGCCACGCCGCCCATCGACGGGGTGCCCCGCTTGGTCTGGTGGCTCTCCGGGCCCTCGACGCGGATCTCCTGGCCGAAGCCCTGCTTGGAGAACACCCGGATCAGTACCGGCGTCAGGCCGATCGAGACGAACAGGGACACCGCCCCTGCCACCAGAATCTGCGTCACCTCGTGCGGCACGTCTGCTCCATCCGTTCTACCGGCGCCGTTCGCTCCACCGGAACCTTCCCATCATCCAACCCGGTCCTCAAATCGGACTGACCACCAGGTCCCGCTCGCCGAGCGCGGCGAGCAGGCGGTCGGTGTCGACCGCGCCGAGAACGGCGATGACGTCACCGGCGCCGGGCACGTCCCCGGTCGCGCCGCCCCAGCGCTGTACCAGCGCCGTCGTGTCGTCGACCAGAAGCGCCTCGTCGCCCCAGGAACCCTCCATGACGGCGCCCTGGTGCGCGGCGCGCACGGCGCGCGACTGGCCGACGCACACGACTTTGTCGATCGCCAGCCGGACCGCGGCCCGGCCCAGCAGATCGTGGTCGACGACGGACTGCTGGACGTCGCCGTCGGCGGCGTCGAGTTCGCCGAGCACCAGCCAGGTCCGCGCGGAACCGTCGTCGCCGCGATGTGCGCTCCCGGCACCACGGTCGGCGGCGACCTCGACGAGGCGGCGCAGCGCCGACCTGCCGTCGGCGATGCCCACGTCGGGCAGTGTCAGCACCGTCACCGGGCGATCACTCATCGCCGCTCCCGGCGGCCTCGACGAGGGCGCGGGCCAGGACGACGCGGTCGTCGAACTCGTGCTTGACGCCGTTGATCTCCTGCCCCACCTCGTGGCCCTTGCCCGCGATCAGCACGACGTCGTCGGGTGCGGCCCAGGCGACGACGGCCGCGATGGCCGCGGCCCGGTCCCCGATCTCCCGGATGTCGGTCGCACGGCCGTCGGTGACCTCGCGGGCCCCGGCGCTGACCGCGGCGCGGATGGTCGCGGGGTCCTCGGTGCGCGGGTTGTCGTCGGTGACGATCACCAGGTCGGCCCCGCGCGCGGCCGCCGCACCCATCTGCGGGCGCTTGCCCGCATCGCGGTCGCCGCCGGCGCCCAGCACGATCCCGATGCGCCCGCGGCAGTCGGCGGCCAGCGTCGCCAGCACCGCTTCCACCGCGGCCGGCTTGTGCGCGTAGTCGACGAGGGCGAGGAACCCCTGACCAGCCCGGACGGGTTCCAACCGCCCGGGCACGACGACGTCGGCGATCCCCGCACACACCTGGTCGACCGGTGCTCCGGCGGCGGCGCACAGCGCCACCGCGAGAGCCGCGTTCGTCACGTTGTAGCGGCCGGGCAGCGGTACCGCGAGGGCGTGCTCGCCGCCGTCGGGGTCGATCAGCTCGGCCGCGCCGGGCGCCGCCGGCACGACCGCGGTCCACCGGCGTGGCTCACCGGCCGTCGGCCGGGCATCGGCGGTGGCGACCGTGACGGGATCGGTGGCGCGCCCGGTCATCCGCCGGCCCCACTCGTCGTCGACGCAGATCACCGCGGCCGCCGCGGCGACCGGCGACTGCGGGTCGAACAGCGCCGCCTTGGCGTCGAAGTAGTCGTCCATCGTCGGGTGGAAGTCGAGGTGGTCCTGCGAGAGGTTGGTGAAGCCGCCAACGGCGAACGAGGTGCCGGCGACGCGGCCGAGCGACAGCGCGTGGCTGGAGACCTCCATGACCACCGTGTCGACCCCGCGCTCGACCATCGTGGCCAGCAATGCCTGCAGGTCGGGGGCCTCCGGCGTCGTCAGCGAGGACGGCTCCGTCTCGCCGTTGATCCGGGTCGCGACGGTGCCGATCAGCCCGACCGACCGCCCGGCGGACAGCAGCGCGCCCTCGACCATGAACGCGGTCGTGGTCTTGCCCGAGGTGCCGGTGATGCCGATGACGGTCAACGCCCGGCTGGGGTGGCCGTAGACCGCCGAGCTCACCGCCCCGAGGACGGCGCGCGGGTCGTCGTGCACCAGGATCGGCGGGCGACGATCGGCCGGCAGCGCGGTGGCAACCAGTTCGGCTCCCCGCGGGTCGGTCAGGACGGCGACGGCACCGCGCTCGACCGCCTGGGCGACGAACTCGGCGCCGTGCGCGCGGGCACCGGGCAGCGCGGCGAAGAGGTCGCCCGGATGGGCGTGCTGCGCGCGCAGCGTGACGCCGGTGACCGCGGTGTCGGCGCCGTCCGACGCGGCACCGCTCAACGTCGCCAGCTCGGCGAGCGGCGTCGGCGCGACGTGTGCCGGACGGAAGGAGTCGGTTCCCATGGGGTGTTAATCTACCGGCCCGCGGCCGGTCAGCCCGCTTCGAGGACCAGGCGCGGCGCGGGCGGCGAGAAGGGCACGCGCGAGTGCTGCAGCAACCACCCGGCGATGGAGCTGAACAGCGGTCCGGCGGACTGGCCGCCGGTGCCGTCGGCGCTGCGCTGCGGGTTGTCGAGCACGAGTCCGATCACGTACCGCGGGTTGTTGGCCGGGGCGATCCCGGCGAACGTGATGTTGTACCGCGAGTTCGAGTAGCAGTTGCAGCGCGGATCGACCTGCTGTGCCGTTCCGGTCTTGCCCGAAATCTGGTAGCCCGGCACCGCCGCCTGGAAACCGGAACCGCGCTGCAGGCCGGTCGGGTCGTTCTGCACGACGCCGCGGAACATGTCGCGCACCGCCGCAGCGGTCTCCGGCGACACGACCTGGACGCCCTCGGGCGTCGGCAGCGGCGAATCCTGGTGGCCGTCGCGCTTCTCCGACGTGATGATGCGGGGCGGGATGCGCATGCCGTCGTTGGCGATGGTCTGGTACACCGACGCCATCTGCAGCAGCGTCATCGACAGGCCCTGGCCGATCGGCAGGTTCGCGAAAGAGCCGCCGGACCACTGGGACAGCGCCGGCACCTGGCCGGGACTCTCACCGGGCAGGCTGACGCCGGTGCGCTGGCCCAGTCCGAAGGCGGTGACCAGGTCGGCGAACCGCTTCTCCCCCACCTGGCGGGCCAGCATCAGGGTGCCGACGTTGGACGACTTGCTGAAGATGCCGGTCGTGGTCAGCCGCTCGGTGCCGTGCGACCAGGCGTCCTTGACGGTGACGCCGGACATCCGGATGGAGCCTGGAACCAGGTGCATCGCGTCGGGGGTCGTCACGCCGTACTGCAGGGCGGCCGCGGCGGTGACGACCTTGTTCACCGATCCGGGCTCGAACGGCGTGGTCACCGCCGGATTGTCGAGATTGGCGTCCTTCTGCTCCGACAGCGGCCGGGACGCGTTGAACGTCGAGTCGTTGGCCATCGCGAGGACCTCGCCGGTCTTGGCGTCGAGGACGACGGCGGCGACCCGCTTGGCGCCCGACGCGGTCTTGGCGGCGTTCACCTGGCTCTGCACGAACCACTGGACGTCCGAGTCGAGGGTGAGTCGGATCGTGGCGCCGTTGATGGCCGGATGCACGTTCCGGGCGCTGCCCGGGATGATCGCGCCGTCGGAGCCGCGGTCGAAGGTCTTGGACCCGTTGGTGCCGCCGAGGACCGATTCCATCGACGACTCGAGGCCGATCAGGCCGTTGCCGTCGAAGCTGACGTCGCCGACGACGTTCGCCGCCAGGGAGCCGCCCGGGTAGAGGCGCAGGGTCTCCGGATCGGCACCGACCTCCGGATAGTCGGCGACGATCTTGGCGGCCACGTCGGTGGCGACGGATCGGGCCAGGTAGACGAAGTCCTCCGAGCTCTTCAGCTTGGTCAGCAGATCGGTGTCGGAGATGGATCCGCCGAGTGCGGCCGAGATCCCCTTGGCGATCTGGTCGAAACGCTTGTCCGCGTCGGGCAGCTTGTCGTCGCGCTTGTGTGCGGCGTCGACCGCCGCCCGCACGACCTTGGGGCGGAAGGTCAGCGCCCGCGCCTCGTCGGTGTACGCCAGCGGTCGGCCGTTGCGGTCGAGGATGGAGCCGCGCTTGGCGGTCAAGACCTGGGTGTACTCGCGTTGGGCCGCGGCCTGCTCGGCCAGTGAACCGGCCTCCACGGTGTGCACGAGTGCCAGGCGCGCGGTGATGGCAACGACGGCGAGGGCGACGCCGACCACCGCCCACCGGGTGCGCAGGGTGAAGCGGTCCGGACGCCGCCGCGCGGTCGTCGACCGCTTGCCCGGTTCCCGCTTGGTCTTCTTCGCCGACGTCTGTGCGGCCGGCTTCCCGCCGGGGGCACCGGCGCGCAGTCGGCCGAGCCGCCCCGGGCGGGGAGCTCGGACGTTATCGGCGGCTCGCGTCATGATGGTCAATCATTCCCGCCGTTACGGTCGGGGCCGGGGATTTGCCCTCGGCGCGCCGCGGTTGACGGGGCGCTGGGCCCGCGGCGGGGCGCCGTGCGACCGGGCGCGCGGCTTGGCGGCGCGCGGACGGGGCTTCGTCGCCGGCCGACGGGGCTTGCTCGTCGGCTGGCGCACCTGCTGCTGGGCGACCGGAGCGGGCAGCACGTTGGGCGCCGCGGGCGCGGGAGCGGGCGCGGGCGGCGGTGTCGGCTGACCCGGCGCGGGCGGCTGCTGACCGGGCGCAGGGGCCTGACCAGGGGTTTGTGCCTGCCCCGGGGCGGTCGCGGTGGGTGCCGGCGCGTTCTGCTCCGGTGCCGGCTGGCCGGTGTCCGACGGCGCGGTGTCCCCACCGGGCAGGCCGGTCGAGTCCTCGACCTTGGCCGGGTCCACGTGCGGCAGGTTGTCGGTGGCCGGCCGCGGGTTGATCGACTGCGGTGCCCGGCCCCGGACCGGCGCCGGGGTGCCGCGGACGGTGACGCGGCCGTTCTCCCCCACGACGAGGCGCGGTGCGTTGCGCACCGGGACCAGGCCCAGGCGCGCCGCCTTGTCGGCGAGTTCAGGCGAGGAGTCCGCCGATTCGTACGTCCGCTTGAGCGCGTCGCGCTTGTCGACGAGCGTCTGGTTGGCCACCTTGGCGACGGTGAGTTCGTAGGAGTCCTGCGCGGCGCGCGTGGACAGCCACAGCGTGCCGACGAGCCCCAGTGCGACGAGGGCGATCACCGGAACGGCGAACGGCAGGGCGCGAACCCGCTCGACCAGGCTCGGGCGCGCGGGCGTTGCCGCGCGGGCGCCACGCCCCTTCGGGGTGCCCTGCTGCGCCGACTGCTCCTCGCGGGCCAGGCGCGCGGCCCGACGGCTGACGGCGCGCTGCGCGGCTCGTGAACGATTGGCGCGCTTGGGCGCACCGGCACCGGGTCGGCGCTTCCGCGCGCCCGGTCGGTCGATGACCGACAGCTCGCCGGTCGGGATCGGATCGATCTCGCCGGTCTCGTCTGGCCTGCGCCTCATCGCGCACCCCCGTCCGTGGCCGCGGCGTCGGCGGCGATGCGTTCGATGGCTCGGACCCGGGCCGGGGCCGAGCGCGGATTGTCGTCGATCTCCTGATCGGTGGCCTGCTCGGCGCCGCGCGTGACCAGCTGGAACCGCGGCGCGGTGCCCGGCAGCTCGACGGGCAGTCCGGCCGGCGAACTCGACCGGCAGCGCTCGGCGAACTCCCGCTTGACGATCCGGTCCTCCAGGGACTGGTAGCTCATCACCACGGTGCGGCCGCCGACGGCGAGGGCGTCGAGCGCGGCCGGCAGCGCGGCGCGCAGCGAGTCCAGCTCGCCGTTGACCTCGATGCGAAGGGCCTGGAAGGTGCGCTTCGCGGGGTGCCCGCCGGTGCGCCGGGTGGCCGCGGGGATGGTTGCGTACAGCAGTTCGACCAGGCGCGCACTCGACGTGAACGGCTCGGTGCGACGGGCGTCGATCACCGCGGAGGCGATCCGGCCGGCGAAGCGCTCTTCGCCGTAGTCGGACAGCACGCGGGCCAGGTCGCCGTGGCTGTAGGTGTTCAGCACGTCGGCGGCGGTCAGGGGGTCGTCGGCGTTCATCCGCATGTCCAGCGGAGCGTCGACCGCGTACGCGAAACCGCGATTGCGCTGGTCGAGCTGCATCGAGGAGACGCCCAGGTCGAACAGGACGCCGTCGACGCGATCGCGCGCGCGGCCCAGGCCGACCGGCTCGGCGAGCACGCGGCCCAGTTCGTCGTACCGGCCCGCGTTGATCGAGACGCGCGCGCCGAAGGGGGCGAGCCGCTGCGCGGCCTCGGCCCGGGCGGCACCGTCGCGGTCGATCCCGATGACCGTCAGGTCGGCAAAGGTCTGCAGCAGGAGCTCGGCGTGGCCGCCGGCGCCGAGGGTGGCGTCGACGACGATCGCACCGGCCCCGGTCGGGCTGGTGCGGGTGAGCGCGGGGGTCAGGAGCTCGACGATCCGATCAGCCATCACCGGGACGTGCCCGTGGTCCGCGCCGCTCATCGTCGTGGGCCCTTCTGTCGTTCTCGTCGGGTGGATGAACCGGGGTCCCCGCCCGATCGCGAACCTGGCGCTGGGGAAGTGCGTCAGGGTCGGATCGGACGTGGGCCTCGTCTCACCCACCGTCGCGGTTGCGAGGGTCATGGCTGTTACAGCAGCTTCTCGAAGGCTTCCGAGCCCGCTGCCGAGAAGTCGTCCTCGTACTCGGCCTGGTAGTCCTCCCAGGTCTGCGCATCCCAGATCTCGAGGTGGTCGAGGCTGCCGATGACGACACAGTCCTTGGTCAGTCCCGCGTACCGCCGGTGGTCGGGCGAGAGGTTGATCCGCCCCTGCCCGTCGGGCCGCTGCTCGTCCGCGGTGGCGAAGAAGTAGCGCTGGTAGGCGCGGGCCTGCGGGTCGTTGCGCGACGCCGCCTTCGTCTTCTCGGCGATGGCGTCGAAGTCCTGGAGGCGGTACACGGCGAGGCTCTTGTCTTGGTTGCGCGTGACCATCACCCCTCCTGCCAGTGCGTCTCGAAACTTCGCGGGCAGTGTGAGCCGCCCCTTGTCGTCCAACTTGGGCGTGTAGGTGCCGACGAGCCGCTGACCCGACATGTGACACCTCCATTCCCCACTCGGTTCGACGTCCGGTTCGTCTCACCCAGTTCCCACACACTACCCCACTTTCCACCACTTTCCACCCCAATCTGGCCTCATGACCGAACTGTGACCCGGTAAGCGCAGGTCAACACCCATAAATTCGGTGGGGAGGATTCGCGCGCAACACGGGCACGGACTCAGACGACGTGCAGCCGGAGCCGACCTCCGTGCGTTAAATCCGCAGGTCAGCGCCTTGACTCATTCCCGGCGATGCCTCGTGGGGGCCTACCGCGCGACTCGGTGGGGCGATGTGGGGAGCGCGGATGATCCGTGGACCCGCGCAGGCGGGCACAAAAAAGACCGCGCATCGCTGTCGATGCGCGGTCTGTGGGTCGAATGAACGACGGCCGGGGGTTACTCCTCGGTGAAGCGGCGGTTGTACCGCTCCTCCATCCGCTCGGCGAAGGAGCGCGGCGACGGCGCGACCTTGGCCTTGCCGCCCTTGCCGCCGTCGACGACGGTCAGCGACGGCTTGCCCGACCCGCCCCGCAGCGCGAGGAGTCCGGCGCCGAACATCACCAGGAAGCCGATCAGGCTCAGGATGGGGAATCCGCTGATCGTGACGCCGGCGACGATGCCGCCGACCAGCAGCGCCAGGCCGACGAGGAAGAGGGCGATCGCCTGCAGGCGTCGCCGACCGGACCCCAGGCCGGCCGTTTTTTGCACGGTCGAGGCGAACTTGGGGTCATCCGCGTACAGCGCGTTCTCGATCTGGTCGAGCATGCGCTGCTCATGTTCGGATAGTGGCACCGCCCCTCCTTCTCCTCAATCGTGCTCTAGACGTCTCATGATACGAGGTGATCGCCGGATCGACCACAATTCGCCTCGCGACGATTCGGGTGCGCCGACCAGTCGGTCATGCGCTGCGGGGCGCCGGCGCGGCGGCGAGCAGCTCACGGCCCTGCTCGTAGTCCTCGAGCACGCCCTCCGTCACCGCGATGAACTCGGCCAGCCGGACCCGCATGCGGGCCACGACGTCCTGCTCCACCGCGTCGACGAGCCCGGTCTCGATCCGCTGGCGCAGCACCGAGTGGCCGGTGAAGAAGCGCGCCAGCTCCGCGAGCCCGCGGTCGTCGCGGGCGGCCGACGCCTGCGCGCCGAGCCGGGTCCAGGCGTTGCGCTCGCCGCGCGGACCGCGGCGGCGCGACTCCAACACGGTCAGCGCCGCTCCGGCCGTGCGCAGCGCCGCCAGGTAGTAGACCCGGAGCCGCTCGGCGCTGTTGCCGACGACGTCTCCGTCGTCGGCCAGCAGGCTCGCCTGGTCCAGCAGCCGGTGGGCGTCGAGCACCACCCGCGGCTCGACCGGCGCGGGGCCGTTCTTGGTCGTCGGGGCCATGTGCCGCCTCCTTTCGCCGTGCGCACGCTCTCACTGAGGAGAACGTAGCGACGGGGCCGGACATTCCAACCACTATTCGAAACTGTGTTCGATGATACCAGTGCTAGCGTGATCGTGCGACAAACGCGAGAAGCGAGGTTGGGACCATGGCGACGGAGTCGATCGGCGCCCCCGTCGACGTGCGCGTCGTCCGACTCGCCGGGGGCGACTCGCACCGCTGGCTCGATCCCGCCCTCGACGTCTACCTCACCGCCATGGACTACCCCCGCGGGATCGAGGCCCAGCGCCGCGCGCTGTGGCGCGATCACATCGCCCGCCCCGGCTGGAGCGCCTTCGGGGCGGTCGTCGCCGTCGACGGCGACAGCCTGCACGGCGGTCGGCTCCGCCGCTCGGCGGCGGCGCACTCCCTGCGCCAGCGCCACCTCGGCCACCATCTGGACTCGGCCGACCGCGCCGACGTCCTCGTCGGCATCGCCTACGGCTACCGCGGCGCCCCCGACCAGTGGTGGAACCAGCAGTTGCGCATCGGCCTCCGGCAAGCCGGCTACCCCGCCGACCGGGCCGCCCACCTGCTCGCCGACTACTTCGAGTTGACCGAGCTGCACGTGCACCCCGACGCCCAGGGGCACGGCGTCGGCCAGGCGCTGCTGGCCAATCTGCTCGCCGACCGGCCCGAATCCCGGGTGCTGCTGTCGACCCCGGAGGTGGCGGGCGAGAACAACCGCGCCTGGTCGTTGTACCGCCGCTTCGGCTTCGGCGACGTGCTGCGCAACTTCACCTTCGCCGGCGACCCGCGCCCCTTCGCCTTCCTCGGCCGCGACCTCCCGTTCGCCGCGCCCGCCCCCTAGCGCCCGAGGGCGCACGGGTGGCGCTGGGCGCGTCCGCCCCGGCTCGGGCCGCGGATCTGGCACGATGAACGCGTGTCGAACACCCCGATCCACAAACCCGCGCGCACCCGCGGCCGCATCGCCGCCGTCCTCGGCGCCGTGCTGGTGCTGGTCCCCCTGCTGTCCGGCTGCCTGACCCGCTCGGTCACCGTCGGCGACCGGTTCGCCGGCGAGATCATCGTCGCGACGTCGCAGGACAACCCGCACGGTCCGCCCAAGCTCGACATCCCGCAGTCGATGACCTCGCAGATCTCGCTGTCGGACTTCACCGGGACGATCGGCAACGACGGCACCGTGACGATGCAGGACAAGGATGGCAAGGGCGCGAACCCGAACCAGCCGCAGAAGGGGCCGACCAAGGTCGGCACCCGCGCCGTGTACGCCAACCTCACGGCCGGACAATTCGGCCAGCTGGGCGACATCGTCGCGGCGGCCTTCACCGGATCGGGCGCGGCCATCACGATCTCCACCAAGCGCACCGGCGACGCCGTCCGCCTCACCGGCGCCGCCGACCTTAACGACCTGGTCAACGGTCGCGACGTCGTCTACTTCTCGGTGACGTTCGCCGGCGACGTCACCGGCACCAACGGCGCCGAGCACGGGGACAAGTCGGTCTCTTGGGTGCTCCCGGCCGGCAAGTCCACCGACCTGAGCGCCGATGCGCGCTACGCCGACCCCGCCAGTGCCGCCCTGCCGAGCTGGTCGTTCGTCGTCGCCCTGCTGTGCGCGCTCGCCGCCGGCGCCGTCTACTGGTACGCCCGCCGCGAGCACCTGGCCGACGAGACGCCGCGCCCCGGCGCGCCGGCCAAGTGAGCGACGACTCCGACTTCGCCGGTCGCGTCGAACAGCGCCTGACCGACTTCTTCGCGACGGAGCGCACCCACACCGCGACGATCGGCCCCGCGGTCGCCGACGCCACCGACGCCCTCGCCGACTTCGTTCTCGGCGGCGGCAAGCGGATCCGGCCGCTGTTCGCTGACGCCGGGCGGACCGCCGCACACGGGTCCCCACGCACCAGCCCTCCCGCAGACGACACCGACGCCGCCCTGGTCGACCTGGGTGCGGCCCTCGAGCTCGTCCAGGCCTGCGCCCTCGTCCACGACGACATCATCGACGCCTCCGACACCCGTCGCGGGAAGCCGACCGTGCACGTCGCCTACTCGGGCCGCCACCGGGACGGCGACTGGCACGGCGACCCCGGGCGATTCGGCGAGTCCGTGGCGATCCTCATCGGCGACCTGGCCCTGGCGTGGGCCGACGACCTCGCCGCCCCCCTGCCCGCGCGCATCGCGCCGGTGTGGCGGACCATGCGCACCGAGGTTCTCGCCGGCCAACTCCTCGACATCGTCAACGAGGCCGGCCGCGACGAGTCGCCGGCCGCCGCCGAGCGGGTCATCGCCTACAAGACCGCCGGATACACGATCGCGCGGCCGCTCGAACTCGGCGCGGTCCTCGGCGGCGCCGACGACGCCCTGATCGCCGCCCTGCGAACCATCGGGCTGGGGCTCGGCACCGCCTTCCAACTGCGCGACGACCTCCTCGGCGTCTACGGCGACCCGGCGGTGACCGGCAAGCCCTCCGGCGACGACCTCATCACCGGCAAGCGCACGGTGCTGATCGCCGAGGGCATGTCCCGGGCCGGCGCCGCCGACGCCGATGCGCTGCGCGTCCTGCTGGGCGGCGACCTCGACGAGCAGGGCGTGTCCCGCGCCCGCGCGATCCTGACCGAGTCGGGCGCGCAGGCGGCCGTCGAGGAGCGCATCGATCGGGAATTGACGACCGCACTGGCGGGGATAGCCGCGCTGCCGACTTCGGAGCGCGCCCGCGACCGGCTCGCCGCGCTCGCCGACCGGATCGCCCACCGGGCCGCCTAGGACCTACGATCGCAGCGTGATGGTGCACGCGCGATCGTGGTGGCGGCAGCGGGAGTTCCCCGTCGGCCTGCTCGGCGCCGTCCTCGTCGCACTCGGCGCCTTCGGCGTGGCCGACGTGCCGCGACCGAACACCGTCGCCGCCGACGCCGGCCTCGCCTGGCTCTCCTACGGACACGGCAAGACGCTGTCCGGGATCGTGTTCTGGCTCGGTGTCGCACTTCTCGTGCTCTGCTGGGTCCGCATCGGCCGGCTGGTCGGATCACCGGACTCGACCATCCCGTTGTGGCAGGTGCGCGCCACCGTGCTCGCGTGGGCGGCACCGCTGACCATGACCGTGCCGGTCTACAGCCGCGACGTGTACGCCTACCTCGCGCAGGCACAGGTGTACCGCGCCGGCTTCAACCCCTATTCCGACGGTCCGGTGCACGTCCCCGGCCCGATGCTCGATTCGATGGCCCAGGTGTGGGCCGCCACCACCGCGCCCTACGGCCCGACGTTCCTGTGGCTGGGCCGCGCGGTCGCCGGCCTGGCCGACGGCAACGTCATCCTCGGTGTCCAGCTCATGCGCGCGGTGCTGATCCCCGGCCTGCTGCTGAGCCTGTGGGCGATCCCGCGCCTGGCCCGGCATTTCGGCGCCTCGCCGCAGCAGGGCGTCTGGTTGGCCCTGCTCAACCCGTTGATCCTCATCCACCTCGTCGCCGGGGCGCACGTCGAGATGCTGCTGATGGGGGTGCTCGTCAGCGGCGTCACCCTGGTGGCCACCGGTCGGCACGCATGGGGTCTGGCCGTCCTCGGCGTGGCGGCGACGATCAAGATCACCGCCGCGATCGCGATCCCCTTCGTCGTCTGGATGTGGTTGGCCCACCTGCGCGCGGCGGGCCGGCTCCCCGACCGTCGGCGGGTCGTCGAAGTGTTTGCCGCGACCGCGGGCATCCCGGCGGCGGTCTTCGGCGCCATCACCGTCGCCAGCGGCCTGGGCCTGGGCTGGTTGACCGGATTGGGCTGGGCCGGCCGCATCATCAACTGGCTGTCGGTGCCGACCCTGGTCGGACACCTGATCACCTGGCTGGCCGCGCCGTGGCGGGCCTGGAACCTGCAGGCCGTGCTGGTCTACACCCGCGCCGCCGGCGCGGCGGCGCTGGCCGTGATCCTGGTCGTGCTGTGGCTCCGTTTCCGACAGTCCGAGCGCCGCGCCATGGCCGGGATGGTGCTGGCGATGCTCGCCGTGCTGCTCCTCGAACCGTCGACGCTGCCCTGGTACTACACGTGGGTCCTGTGCCTGGCGGTCGCGTTCACCCTGCCGCCGTGGCTGCGGGCGGTCGTCGTGGCCGCCTCGACGATCCAACTCATCGTCTTCCAGCCCGACGACTCGATCGTCCTCTACCAGCCACTCGGGCTGACGTTGGCCCTGGTGCTCGGCGCGCTGGCCGCGGTGTCGCTGGTCAGGCCCGACCCGCTGCGGCTGCGCGCCCTGGTAGGCGCGACGCGCGCCCCGACGAGCCCATGAGAAGGATCTTCATATTTGTGCCATGATGTGACCATGGTCACACCCGCTGCGCACGCGCTCACCCTGGCGGACGTCGAGTTCAACCGACGCGACCATCCCGACCGGCCGCTGCGGCCGATCCCCCCGGGCCGGGACGACTTCGCCGAGCGCTGGCTGCCCAGCCGCGAGTACGTGTTCGGCCCGTGGCTCGATGTCCGGCAGACCGTCGTGCCATCCGAGTTCACGCGGGTGCGCGACGACATGTTCTGGCAGGCCGACGAACACGTGCTTCCCGTCGTCGACCTCTTCGAACGCGAGGGCTCGGCCACCATGCGCCCCCTGTTCGAGCGTGCCCTCACCCAGGGCGTCGACTCCGTTCCCGAAGCCCCCGCCGAGCTCGTCGAGTTCTTTCGACACATCACCGCCCGACCCGACTGGCTGGACCGCAAGGCCGCCGAGCGCGGCCGCATCCTGATCTCCTCGGCGTCGCTGTCCGCCTCTCGGCTCGTCCTCGGCTGGGCACTGTTCGAGACGGCGATGACGGCGGACATCTCCGCCGCCACCGGTGCCACCGGCCGCTTCAAACAGGACTCGGTGCGCCGCTACGTCGAGACCTTCCGGATGTTTGCGCTGGCCATGAAACCGGACATTTACGACCCCACGACCGAAGTGTTCCAGACGATCACGCGGGTCCGGCTGATGCACGCGCTCGCCAGTCGCGGCCTGCGCAAGGCGTGGGGGGACGAGCACTACCTGCAGTACGGCGAACCCATCGCCGCCACCTCCCTCCTCGCCTTCGGCAACGGACCGCTGCTCACCCGGCTCGTCGACCACCGGCTCGGACGGCGCCTGTCGGCCCGCGACCTCGACGACATCGCGATGTATGCGGGCTGGTTCGGCCACCTCATGGGCGCACCGGACCGCCTGCGCGCCCGCGACGGCCAGGAGATGATCCGGTCACTCGACTACATCTTCTCCCGCGGCGGGAATCCGTCCGGGTGGCGCGAAGAACTGATGCACACCGTGCGCCAGCCGGTGGATGCGTTCACCGACACCTACCTGTCGTGGTGGCCGGGACCCGCCCGGTCCGCGCTGGTCTTTGCCGGCTGCCAGGGGTTCGCCGCGACGGCAATCGCACCGCTCGTCCCGGTGTTCGGGCTCGACGAGGTCCACGAGTTCGTCGACGGCGCCCGAGAGTTCCACGTCCCCTACCGATTGCACGGCGAGATCTACAAGCGCGTCGGACAGCTCAATGCCCGAACCGCAGGCATTCGCGATCGCCTGCCGGGCGCTGCTGCGGCGCGGCGGGTCATCTATCGCAACGGACCGCCGGGCATCGACCGACTCGTCGACGGGATGGCGGCATTCGCCAAGCGCTACCACGACATCGCGATGGCCTATACCCACCACGACGGGTCCACCGCCGGCAAGGGTTTCGCCGAACCCCGCATGGTCGGCTAGAACGCCGCTGCCTGTGCCCGTCGGATGACCTCGCGCGCCGAATGGGTGTGCAGCGCCGCCGCCGGGTACATCCCGAGGTCATCGATCTCGGTGAACAGCCACTGCATGACCTCGTCCCGGCCGTAGCCGCCGTCGAGCAGGACCTCGACGAGGCCGTTGAAGTGTTTGGCGATGCCCTCGTCGTCGAGGAAGAGCGCGGGCACGTACGGCCGGCCGTCGCGGGACAGTGCGAGCAGGTGGTGGTCGCGGATCAGGGTGCGGACCCGGTTGGACGAGACCCCGAGTCGGGCGCCGACCTCCTCGAGGGGCAGCACCTCGGCGTCGTCGGGCAGGCAATCGTCGGACAGCGGCAGCGAGCTCACGGCTCAAGCGTACCGAGCGGGCCCCGGCTGCGCCTCCCGGATCCCGGCGCATCGGCCCGGTAGATTCGCAGGCGTGAATCCCGGCCCACCCCGCGCGGCGGACACCTCCGGCGACCAGCTGATCGGCGCGCTGGTCGACCGGCGCTACCGCATCGACGCACTCATCGCGCGCGGCGGCATGAGCGCGGTGTACCTCGGGCGCGACGAGCGCCTGCACCGGCCCGTCGCCGTCAAGGTCATGGCGGCCGCCTACCGCGACGACCCGGTGTTCCTGTCGCGCTTCGAGTTCGAGGCGCGCGCGGTCGCCGGCCTCAAACACCCCGGACTGGTCGCCGTGTACGACCAGGGCATCGACGAGCCGGTCGTGTTCCTGGTGATGGAGCTGGTCGAGGGCGGCAGCCTGCGCGAACTGCTGCGCGAGCGCGGCCCGATGCCCCCGCACGCGGTCTCGGCCGTCATGCAGCCGGTCCTGGGCGGCCTCGGCACCGCGCACCGGGCCGGGCTGGTGCACCGCGACGTCAAACCGGAGAACATCCTGATCTCCGACGACGGCGACGTGAAGATCGCCGACTTCGGGCTGGTGCGCGCGGTCGCCGAGGCCGGCATCACGTCGGCCAGCGTCATCCTGGGCACCGCCGCCTACCTGTCCCCCGAGCAGGTGGAGTCGACGAGCGCCGATGCCCGCTCGGACGTGTACTCCGCCGGCATCGTCATGTTCG
Source organism: Gordonia sp. (in: high G+C Gram-positive bacteria) (assembly GCF_047602025.1). GTDB lineage: Bacteria > Actinomycetota > Actinomycetes > Mycobacteriales > Mycobacteriaceae > Gordonia. The sequence continues at coordinate 1,790,842 of NZ_JASGII010000001.1, forward strand.
AGCTGCTCACCGGCCGCACCCCGTTCCACGGCGACACCCCGCTCGGCCTCGCCTATGCCCGGCTGTCCTACGACGTGCCGGCGCCCGGCGACGTCGTCGACGGCGTGCCGTCGCAGATCGACGAGGTCGTGCTGCGGGCCACCGAGCGCAACCCGGAGGACCGGTACGCGGACGGATTCGCGATGGCCCGCGCGCTGGCCGACGCGGCCGAGGAGCTCAACCTGCCCAAGTTCACCGTGCCGGCGCCCCAGCGCTCGGCCGAGCGCGCGACGGCGGCCCGCCTGCGGCGCCAGCAGGCCGCCGCGGCGCGATTCGACGCCGCCGCCCCGGCGGGCCCGCCCGGACCCGCGGGCACCGCCCTGCTGGACGAGGGCGCGCCAGGGTCAGTCGACGACGAGAGCGGCCACCGGTTCAGCATCCTCGACGTCGACGACGACGGACGGGACCACGACGAGGACGACGCGCGACCGGCCGACACCGGATCGAGCCCGGTCGCCGTCGCGGTCTGGTTGGCGCTGCTGGCCCTGGTGTTCGGCGGCATCGCCGCCGGCGGCTGGTGGCTGGGCGCCCACGTCTTGATGGGGCTCTAGCCGGCCCGGTCAGCCGCGCAGCATCTCCGCGACGAGGAAGGCCAGCTCCAGCGACTGCTGGGTGTTGAGGCGCGGGTCGCAGGCCGTTTCGTAGCGGCCGGCGAGGTCGTCGTCGGAGATCTCCTGCGCGCCGCCGAGGCACTCGGTCACGTTCTCGCCGGTGAGCTCGATGTGCACGCCGCCCGGGTGACTGCCCAGGGCGCGGTGGACCTCGAAGAAGCCCTGCACCTCGTCGACTATGCGGTCGAAGTGGCGGGTCTTGTAGCCGGTGGACGCCTCGTGGGTGTTGCCGTGCATCGGGTCGCACTGCCAGATGACCTTGTGCCCGGTCTTCTCGACGGCCTGCACGATCGGCGGGAGGACGTCGCGGACCTTGCCGTTGCCCATGCGGGCGACCAGGGTCAACCGGCCCGGCTTGTTGGTCGGGTCGAGGCGCTCGACGTATTCGACGGCCTGCTCAGGCGTGGTCGTCGGGCCGATCTTCACGCCGATCGGGTTGTTGATCAGCTCGACGAAGGCGATGTGCGCGCCGTCGAGCTGTCGGGTGCGCTCCCCGATCCAGAGGAAGTGCGCGGACAGGTCGTAGAGCACCTTCTCCGCGCCCCCCTCGGGGGCGTTGGCCAGGCGGAGCATGGCCCGCTCGTAGTCGAGCACCAGCGCCTCGTGCGAGGCGAAGATCTCCGCCGACTCCAGGCTGGCGTCGTGCACGCCGCAGGCGTCCATGAAGTTCAGCCCGCGGTCGATCTCGGCGGCCAACGCTTCGTAGCGGGCGCCGGCGGGCGAGGTCCGGACGAATTCCCGGTTCCAGTCGTGCACCTTGTGCAGGCGCGCCTCGGAGCCGGTCAGGGCGCGCACCAGGTTCATCGCGGCGGCCGCGTTGGCGTAGGCGCGCACCAGGCGCGACGGGTCGTGGGCGCGGACGGCGGCATCGGGCGGGAAGCCGTTGACCATGTCGCCGCGGTAGGACGGCAGCCCCAGCGAGTCGGTGTCCGACGACCGCGGCTTGGCGTACTGGCCCGCGATCCGCGCCACCTTCACGACGGGCATGCTCGCGCCGTAGGTCAGCACCACCGCCATCTGCAGCAGGGTGCGGATGTTGCCCTTGATGTGGGCCTCGGTGTTGTCGGCGAAGGTCTCGGCGCAGTCGCCGCCCTGCAGCAGGAACGCCTCGCCGTTGGCAACCTGCGCCAAGCGGTCGGACAGCGTCTCCACCTCGGCGGGCATGCAGATCGGGGGCACGCTCTCCAGGACGGTCCGCATCCGGGCCGCCTCGTCGGCCGGCCAGCTCGGCTGCTGCACCGCCGGACGGGAGATCGCGTCCTCGAACCGCTGTTGCAGGCCCCCGGGCAGCGGGGGCAGCTCGGGCAGCTCGTCAATCGGTACGTCGACAGTCCAATTCACCACGGCACCAGCCTAATCGACCGTTTTCGCAGCGACGATCCGCTCCCACTTGGCCAGATTGTGCCGGGCGTCGGCGAGCGCGTCGTGCGCGTCGCCGGGCAGGTCGGGCAACGTCGGCCGGCCCGCCTCCTCCCACGCCTGGCGCAGTTCCCGGGTGTAGCGCGGCAGGGTGCGCGGCAGGTCGACCATCGACCCCCACAGCTGGCAGAGCACGACGTGGTCGTAGGCGCCGGTCCACGCCCACAGCTCGACGGTACCGCCGTCGGCGGTGAAGAACTCCAGCAGCTCGTCGCGGATCTGCCGTCGCGACCGCCACAGCTTGGACGCCGGCGACGGCAGCTTGGGCAGCACATTGGCGCGCACCCAGTCCCCGGCGCGGTCCGGGTCGAACTCGGTGGACACCGCGTAGTACTCGCGCCCGTCCTCGGCAACGACCCCGATCGACACGAGGTCGATGGTCCGACCGTCTTCGATGAACTCCGTGTCGTAGAAGAACCGCATGCCGACCAGTATCCGCGCGCGCCCCCGGGCGGCGGCGCCCGGTGTACTCTTTGCCCCGTGCGCTACAGGTCAATGTGGGCGACCGCGTTGCTGGCGGCGTCAGTCCTCGGACGGATCCTGTGGATCACGCTGAGCACCAACGGTGCCAACTTCGTCGACCTGCGCGTCTACCGCGGCGGAGCCGCCGGACTCCCCGACCAGGTCTACAACTTCGAGTACAACGGGCTGGGCGTGGCCACCCCGCTCCCCTTCACCTATCCCCCGTTCGCGGCGGTCGTGCTGTACCCGTTGTCGCTGTTGCCGTGGGACGTCGTCGCGTGGGCGTGGCAGGCGGCCACCATCGCCGCCCTGTACGGCTCGATCGTGTTGGCCCTGCGGCTGTGCGGGCGGACGAATGGCGGCTACCCGGTCGCCGCGGCGTGGACCGCGGTGGCGATCTGGTGCGAGCCGGTGCGCGAGACCCTCGACTACGGACAGATCAACGTCTTCCTGATGCTCGGCACGCTCGCCGCGATCCGCTGGGCCGGCTCCCGGGCCGGCGAGGCCGCCGGCGGGGCGCTGATCGGCCTGATGGCGGCCATCAAGCTGACCCCGGCCATCAGCGCGGTCTGGTACCTGGCGGTGCGCAAACCGCTCGGTGCGCTCGCCGCGGCGCTGTCGTTCGGCACGACGCTGCTGGGCTGCCTGCTGTTCTTCCCGGACATCACCCACAAGTACTTCGGCGAGCTCATCGGGGACGCGGATCGGATCGGGGAACCCGAGCGCGTCATGAACCAGAGTCTGCGCGGCGCCCTGTCCCGCGTCGTCGGGTCGGACGTCGGCACCGGTGCGCTCTGGATGACCGCCGTCGCGGTGGCCGTCGTCGTCGCCGTGGCGGCCTGGCGCGCCATCCCCCGCCCCGCCACGACCGGTGACGACTGGTTGGCGACGCTGCTGATCGTCCAGCTCCTGGGCCTGCTGGTGTCGCCCATCTCGTGGGTCCACCACTGGGTGTGGTTGGTGCCGCTGGCGATCTGGCTCTGGTACGGCAGCGGGGCACGGCGCCGCGGCGGGCGCGCCCTGGCGATCATCTGGGCTGCGGTCGGGATCCTCGGCGTGCCGTGGCTGTTGCGCCAGGCCGAGGTCCACTCGGTGTCGTTGCCGCACGCGGTCGACGTCGTCGGCGGCGCGGTGTGGCCGCTGCTCGCGCTCATCACCCTCGGTTGGCTGGCGCTGACCGGGTCGACCGACGAGCCGTCGCCGACCGGGGCCGACGACGTCGCGCCCGCCACCGCGGCCTGATCAGGCCGCCGGGGGCTCCTGCGCCGTCTCGGCCGCTTCCCGCAACGCGTCTTCCGGCGTCGAGCCACTGTTCTTCAGGTCTGCGGCGTACAGGTCGACGTATTGCTGGCCGGACAGCCGCATGAGGTCGTACATGATCTCGTCGGTGACCGCGCGCTCGATGAACCGGTTGCCGCCCATGCCCTCGAACCGCGAGAAGTCCAGCGGCTCACCCAGGTGCACCTCGATGCGGGCGAAGCGCGGGATGACGGTGCCGGGCGGGTTGAGGTCCTCGGTGCCCTTCATGGCCACCGGGATGACCGGCACGCCGGTCTCCAGCGCCAGTCGGGCCAGGCCGGTCTTGCCCTTGTAGAGGCGGCCGTCCGGGGAGCGGGTGCCCTCGGGGTACATCCCCATCAGCTCGCCCTCGGCCAGCTTGCGCCGCGCCGCGTCGAGGGCGCCGGCCGCGGCGGAGGCGCCGGAGCGGTCGATGGGGATCTGGCCGGTCGAGCCGAAGAACCAGCGCTGGAACGCCCCCTTGAGGCCGGTGCCGGTGAAGTACTCGGACTTGGCCAGGAAGTACACCCGTCGCGGGATCACCAGCGGCAGGTAGAAGCTGTCGACGACGGCCAGGTGATTGCTGGCGAGGATCGCCGGCCCCGACGTGGGGAGGTTCTCCAGGCCGTAGACCTTGGGGCGCCCGATCAGGCGCAGGAACGGACCCATCAGGATGTACTTGAAGATCCAAAACCACATGCGGTGAGCGTACCCCGAGCGCGCCGGACCGATCAGCCGGATGCGAGGCGCCGTCAGTCCCCGATGGCGGCCGGTGTCGCCGGAGCCTCGTCGGCGGGCTCGGTGCGGCGGCGCAACTCGGTGCGCGCCACCTCCGCGGCGCCGATCATGCCGGCCGATTCGCCCAGCTGGGTGCCGCGGATGCGGGCCAGGGTGCGGTGGCCGGCACCGGTCACGAGCGACGCGTACTGCTCGCGGGCGTCGTCGAGGTACAGCCCCGATGCGCGTCCGACGCCGCCGGCGATGACGATGAGGTCGGGATCGAAGACGTCGGCGATCATCGCCAATCCGTGGGCCAGGGACGTCGCGAAGGACGCGAACGCCGACAGGGCGAGCGGATCCCCCTCGTGGGCTGCGGCGGCGATCCGGCGGCCGGTGACCGAGCCCGGGTCGGCGGACAGTTCCGCGGCCAGCGCCGACCGCCCCCATTCGCCGTCGGCCAGCAGCTCGACGACGGTGTCGACGAGCGCGGTGCCGCTGCAGTACCGCTCCCAGCAGCCCCGCTTGCCGCAGCCGCACGGGCGGCCGCCGGGAACGATCACGAGGTGGCCCAGCTCCGGTGCGACGCCGTGGCTGCCGCGGTAGAGCCGACCATCCTGGACCAACCCGGCGCCGATGCCGGTGCCGATGGCGAGCACCAGCGAGTTCTGGCCGCGTCCGGCCGCACCGAAGCGCCATTCGGCGACCGCGGCGGCATTGGCGTCGTGCTCGGCGAAGACCGGCAACCCGATCCGCGCCGACATCTCCTCGGCCACGCGCGCCTCCCGCCACGGCAGGTGCGGCGCGAAGCGCACCGTCGACCGATCGCGGGTGAGGAAGCCGGCGATGGCCAGGCCGACGGCCGATACCGACCAGCGTGCGTGCAATTCGGCGACCAGCCGGTCCAGGCAGTGCTCGAGCGCGTCCGCCGTCGCCGGGGTGACCGCGCGCAAGGTGTCGAGCATCTGACCGTCGGCGTCGATGACCGCGGCGCGAACGCTCGTGCCGCCGATATCGATGCCGATCGTCAGGTCGCTCATCGCCGGTCGGCCGTCACTTCGCCTCCCGGCCGATGGCCACGGCGATCTCCTGGTAGGCCGCCGCCGCGGCGGGCACCCCGTCGCCGGGTGCCGACCGCAGCGCTTTGACCAGCGCTTCCAGGATGGCGATGACGGTGGAGAGGAGTCGGGCCAGCAGTTCGCCGACCTCGTGCAGCAGCGTGGAGACCTCGCCGGGCAGCTCCCCCACGAGGCCCTCGGCGACGGTGCCCGCGGCACCGCCGGGGGCGAAGACGCCGGCCAGGCTGTCGATCTGCGTGGTCAGGCCGGCGAGCAGTTCGCGGGCCGCCTCGATGATTGCGTCGGTCGACCCCGCGTCGCTGCCGGTGGACCCGGCATCATTCGGAGTTCCCATGGGGTGAAACGGTACCCGACCCCACCGGGCCGATGCTATGCAGTCGGCCGGGTCGGCCAGACCGCCGGATCGGGCGCGAAGCGCACGCACAGTTCATCGTCGTCCCAGGTCGCGCCGGTCACCGAGCAGCGGCGCAGCACCGACGGGAGCCGCACCGGGAAACGGAATCCGCTGATGGTGACGAGCAAGTCGTCGCCGGCGCGGCCCAGCCCGAGCGCCGAGGGATCCGGAAGCGGCTGGTGCCAGCGCATCTCGTAGACCGCCTGCAGCCCGCTCCCCTCGACGCGGTCGACGACGGCCGCGGCGGTGCCCACCGGCGCACCGGACGGCGGTTCCACCAGGATTCCCAGGCGCCGCAGCCGGGCCACCCGGTCGAGGGGGCCGTCGACGGCGGGAATCCGCGTCGTGACGGCGCCGAGTCCGGCGGCGGCCGCCGCGGCCACGGCCTCGAAACCCGCGGAGACGACCGCCGCGGTGCCGTCGTTGCCCGACACCTGGCGCACCGGCAGGGCGGTGAGCGCGGCCAGGGCCGCCAGGCGCGGCAGTTGGCGCTCCCCGCGGGGACCGGAGTCGACGACGAGGTGCGCGGCCGTGGTGTGCGGATCGCTCAGCAGGTCGATCACGTCGCGGCAGTCGCGGTCGACCTCGTCGACGGCAGCGCTGACCCGGGCGAGCACGGGCCGCTCGGAGGCGGCCGCGAGTCGACGGTGCCGGGGCCACAGGCGGTCGATGGTCTGGCTGAGCGCGGCCGGCGCGCGCAGCAGCGCGAACGGGTCCCCAAGGCCGGAGCAGTCGACCACGACGGTCGTCCAGCGCCCGCTGGTCGCCTCGTCGCGGATCCGGCGCAGCAGCAGGAGTTCCTCGAAGCCGGGCAGGGACGTCAACTCGCCGGGCGCGACCGAGCCCAGGACTGACACCACCGGCAGCGTCGGGCCGCCCGAGGCGCCGATCGCCTCGGTGAAGTTCGACCACGCCGGCTCCAGGACGCTCAGCGGGTCGAGGGACAGGAGGCTGGCGTCGGAACTGATCGGCACCGGCCGCCCGCGCGTCGGATAGACGCCCACCATCTCCGGCACCGGGGAGTCGCGGTCGAGGGTGACCAGCAGGGTCCCCCGCTGCCCGCCGCCGAGCAGGCCCGTCGAATTCGTCGCCCGGCGCCGTTTGCCGACCGCACCGGCGGCGGCCACGGCGGAGACCCCGGCCCCGCCCGGACCGAGGACGAGCTGGATGGGCGTGAGGTCGATCAGCCTTCGACCCGCTTCTTGAGTTCGCCGAGGGCGGTGCTGATGATCGCCTTTTCGGCGCGGCGTTTGAGTTGACCGATGATCGGGACCAGCAGATCGACCATCAGCTCGTAGGAGACCTTGGTCGAGCCGACGGCCTGGGCGACCAGGCTGTAGCGACCGCGCTGGGCGCGCTGCAGGTTGCTGCTGACCAGCTCCCAGCTGACCGCGAGGCCGTCCTCGGCCCAGTCGTACTCCAGCACGTAGGTGTCCTTGAGGACCCCCGCGTCGAGGTCGAAGCGCACCTGGCGGGCCTTGCCGTCGGGACCGGTCTCGACGACTGTCACTTCGCGCGCGGCCGACACCCACTCCGGATAGTTGGGGAAGTCGGCGATGACCGCCATGATCGCGTCGGGGTCGGCGTTGATCACGATGGATTGCGCAGTGTGGTCAGCCACGCACTCCTCCTGTCTGCGTCCCCGGCCGGTCGGCCGGGACGGCCGGATCGCCGGCGGCCCGGTGCTGCTCGAGCCGTCGCTTGATCTCGAAGGCCATCTCCTTGCCCGCCACCCGACGGGCCCGATTCAATTCGGCCAACTCATCGTAGAGCGCGCGCGGCCGCCGCGGCAGCTGTCCGGTGGGCTCGCCGTGCAGGAAGTAGTGCAGGACGAAGCCGTCCATCACCGGCTCACACCAGATCTCCATGGTGCCGTCCACCGGCCCCGCGACCGTCCAACGGATCCCGGCGTCGCCGCGGTCCTCGACGACGGTCAGCCGCAGGTCGGGCCACCACCGCGCCCACTGCGCCTTGTCGCCCAGCGCCTCGCCCGCCAATTCGGGTGCCGCGGCCACAAACGTCTGGTCGGCCACCTGAATACTCGTCACGCCCTCTAGCTTCACATATGCCCGCGCGGCGGCGCCCGCCCGCCCATCCCGGGCACCCCCGGCGCGGATACGATGGACGCCGGACCGATCCCGCATCCCTCGCACCGCCAGCGAAAGGCCCCTCCGTGCCCACCGAGTTCTCCGTGCCCGCGTCCTTCACCATCGGCGACACCGACGACTGCACCGACATCCTCTTCGACATCGCCGCGAAGTCCCCGGAGCAGCCGGTGATCCTCGACAAGACCGGTGGCGCCTGGCAGCCGATCACCGCCCGCGACGTCGCCGCACGGGTCACCGCGATCGCCAAGGGGTTCATCGCGCAAGGCATCAAGCCCGGCGACCGCGTCGGCCTGCTCAGTGCGACGCGCACCGAGTGGTTGCTCATCGACTTCGCCATCTGGACCGCCGGCGCGGTGACCGTGCCGATCTACGAGACGTCGTCGGGCGATCAGATCGACTGGATCTGCAGCGACTCCGAGGCGGTCGGGCTCGTCGCGGAGGGCGCCGAGCACCGCAAGACCATCGCGGGCACGAAGACGGCCGGCAAGCTCGCGCACCAGTGGACGATCGACGCCCTCGACGGCGCGCCCGGCGTCGTCGACGAGCTCATCGCCGCGGGCAAGAACGTTTCCGACGAGGAGGTGGCACAGCGCCGCGCCGCGCTGCGCTCCGACGATCCGGCCATCCTGATCTACACCTCGGGCACCACCGGGCGCCCCAAGGGCGTCATGCTGACGCACTCGAACCTGTTGAGCGAGATCGACGGTTTGCTCAGCGGCGGGCTCAAGACCCTGCTGACCCCGGGTCGCCGCCTGCTGATGTTCCTGCCCATGGCGCACGTGCTCGCGCACGCGGTCACCCTCGTCGCCGTGCGCGGCGGCATGGCAGTCGGATTCTTCAACGACATCCCCAACCTGGTCCCCGAGTTCGCGGTGTTCCGCCCCAGCCTCATCCTGTCGGTGCCGCGCGTGTTCGAGAAGGTCTACAACACCGCGCGCCAGAACGCCCACGACGGCGGCAAGGGCAAGATCTTCGACGCCGCCGCGAAGACCGCGATCGACTACAACGCGGCCAAGGAGGCCGGCAAGATCCCCGTCGCGCTGCGCGCCCGCCACGCGGTCTTCGACCGACTCGTCTACGCGAAGCTGCGCGCGGCCCTCGGCGGCGAGTGCGAGCTGGCCATCTCCGGCGGCGCTCCGCTGGGGGCCCGCCTCGGCCACTTCTTCTCCGGCGTCGGCATCCCCGTCTACGAGGGCTACGGCCTCACCGAGACGTCGGCCGCGTTCTCGGTGAACACGCCGGGCGCGGTCAAGGTCGGCACCGTGGGCCGACCGGTGGCCGGTAACGCCGTGCGGATCGCCGAGGACGGCGAGATCCTGCTGTCCGGCGGCGTCGTGTTCACCGGCTATTGGAAGAACAAGAAGGCCACCGACGAGGCGATCACCGACGGCTGGTTCCACACCGGCGACATCGGCAAGATCGACCGTGACGGCTTCCTGTCGATCACCGGCCGCAAGAAGGAGATCCTGGTGACCGCGGGCGGCAAGAACGTCTCCCCCGCCGGCCTGGAGGACGTCATCCGCGGCAACGCGCTGGTGTCGCAGGCCCTCGTCGTCGGCGACGGCAAACCGTTCATCGCCGCGCTGGTCACCCTCGACCCCGAGGCCTTCGCCGCCTGGCAGGCGCGCAACTCGATCCCGGCCGGCACCCCGCTCGCCGACCTCGTCGACGACAAGGCGCTGCGCGCCGAGATCCAGACGGCGATCGACGACGCGAACAAGACCGTGTCGCATGCCGAGGCGATCAAGGAGTTCCGCATCCTGCCGGTCGACTTCAGCGAGGAGACCGGCGAGATGACGCCGACGCTCAAGGTCAAGCGGAACGTCGTGACCGAGAAGTACGCCCGCGAGATCGCCGATATTTATACTCGCTGACCTGCGCTAATGCTGTGATTCCTCGGTGAGCAGGCGGACCAGCCGCGCGCCGATCTGGGACCACTGCCACTGCTGCTCGACGAAGTCGCGGCCGGCGGCGCCCATCGCGCGGGCCCGCGCCGGGTCGGCGAGCACCGACACCACCGCGTCGACGATCTGCGGCACCGACTTGCCGTTGACCACCAATCCGGTCTTGCCCTCGATCACGGTTTCGGGGGCGCCCCCGGAGTCACCGGCGATGACGGGCACCCCGCAGGCCGAGGCCTCCAGGTAGACGATGCCGAGCCCTTCGACGTCGAGGCCGCCGCCCCGGGTGCGCGACGGCATCGCGAAGACGTCGGCCGCGTTGTGGTAGTCGGCGAGCTCGTCGCCGGGCACCGAGCCGGTGAACACGACGTCGTCGTCGACCCCGGTCGCCGCGGCCAACTCGTGCAGCGTCTCGGCGTACGGGCCTCCGCCGACGATGAGCAGCGCGGCGTCGGGCACCTGTCGACGGATGTCGGGCAGCGCCCGGATCAACATGTCCTGCCCCTTGCGCGGCACCAGTCGCGACAGGCAGACGATGACGCGGCGGTCGCCGAGCCCGTGCCGCTCGCGGATCCGCCGGCGCGCCTGCTCGTCCGGCGCGAACCGGCCGATATCGACGCCGGGCGGCAGGTATTCGAGCGCCGCGTTCGGCCCGAAGGCCGAGGCGAAGCGCCCGCGGGTGTACTTGCTCACGAAGGTCACCGTGTCGGTGTGGTCGCCGATCACCCGCAGCACCTGGCGGGCGCCCGGCAGCATCGACCACCCCACCTCGTGGCCGTGCGTCGACGCGAGGATGCGACGGGCCCCCGCGCGCCGAACGGCGGGCGCGAGCAGGGCCAGCGGTGCCGCCGCGCCGAACCAGACGTTCTCGATGTCGTGCTCGCGGACCAGGCGCGCGGCGCGGCGCGCGACCAGCGGCGTCGGCAGCATCAGCGTCGTGCGGTGGCGGACGACCGTGTAGGGCGCCGCTGCGTCATAGTCGAGGTGGGACCGGCCGCGCCAGCGCGGCGCATAGACCACGACCCGCTCCGGGGGCAGGAGGTCGACGAGGTTCTCCAGGTAGGACTGGATCCCGCCGGGGCGCGGCGGAAAGTCGTTGGTGATCAGCAGGGTGCGCCCGATCGGCGCGGTCTCCGGTCGCGTCATCCGCCGGACTGCTTCTGCACCCAGGCCCGCCACTGCCGCTCGAGTTCCTTCCGGGGTATGCCGACCGCGGCGGGGTAGGCCGCGTTGACCGCGGCGTCGTCGACGGCGCCCGCAATGCCCAGGTAGAGCTTGCGCAACGCCTGCTCGGAGAAGCGCTCGGCGACGAAGGCCGCGATCGACCAGGCGCTCTGGTAGGCCAGCGCGGCGCGCTGCGAATCAACGGTGAAGTCGTCGTCGGTGGGCCACGCGGGCACGGTGCCGGTGCGCGTCGCCGCGGCGAGGTCGGGGGCCACGTCGGCGAAGCCCGTGTAGGTGCCCTTGCGGCCGACGTACTCGCAGACGCCCTCGGCGAGCCACAGCGGGGTGTCGACCCGGGTGGCCAGCCGGACGGCCACGTGGCTCAGCTCGTGCCGCAGGACGACGCCGAGCAGCGGGTCGGACAGGTCGTGGGCCGCCGGGGTGAGCACGACGCGTTGGCCGGTGACGGTGTGGTTCGGGACGTCGAGCGTCGTGTAGGCGGTCGCCGCGGCCGCCGCCGAGACGTCGGCCCCTCCGCTGGCGGCCAGCCCGGCGAACTGGGGCGTCGCCGCGGTGGCGACGACGAGGGCCTTCTGCGGCCAGCGCGGGCCCCAGAAGTCGGTGACCGCGCGCACGGCGGCGGGCAGCTGCGCGGCGACCCGCCCGGCGGTGTCCTCCGATCCCGGGTAGGACGCGACGACCGACGAACCCCCCGCGGTGCCGGCTTCGACGACCCGGACGCCCGGGAAGCTCCACAGCCCGATCCCGCCCGCCGGACGCCGCAACAGGGTCAGGTCGCCGACGAGCTTCCAGTCGTCGTCATAGCGCGCGACGACGAGCGGGACCTCGATCTCGACGTCCGGCTCGTCCAGTCCGGGCACTCCGGCGCCGCCGAGGGCGAACCGCAACCGGACCGGGGACACCCAGTTGTCGCTGCTCCCCTGCTCCGCCAGGCGCGCGGCGACCGCGTCGGGCACCAGTTCCTCCGCCTCGGCCGCGCCCAGGAAGTGCTCGAAGGCCCGGTACCGCAGTCGCTTGCCGGTGCCGGGTGCTGCCGGAACCCCGGAACTCAGGTTGGCTTGCATCACCTGCAGGCGTCGTCGGAATTCCGGCGATGCGGAGGCGTCCAGGAGTGGAGTCAGGTCGCGCGGACCGCCCTTGAGCAGGGCTTTGTCGAGTTTTCCGAGGAGCGCGTCGACGCCGTCGGTGCGCTGCTGCTCGAAGACGTCGGCGGTTGTCACCGCTGATGAGGTCGCCGTCGGGGCCGACTGGCCGCCGCACGCGACCGGCACGGATGCGCCGAGCAGCACCACGGCCACGGCGCACAGCCGGCGCGCGCGCACGGGCGGACTAGACGCGCCGAGCGGCGAGGTAGGGACCGGCTCCGTCGACGGGGACGACCTTGACCGGGACGCCGAAGGTCGAGGCGTGGATGACGTAGCCGTCACCGACATACATGCCGACGTGGTGGGCATCCGAGTAGTAGAGGATCAGGTCGCCGGGCTTGAGGTCGCCGCGGCTCACCGGGACACCGGCGCCCATCTGGGCCTGGCTGGAGCGCGGCAGGGACTTGCCGGCCTGGCGGTAGGACCACACCATGAGGCCCGAGCAGTCGAACTGGTTCGGGCCGGTCGCGCCCCACACGTAGGGATCGCCCACCCGCGAGAGCGCAGCCTGGACGGCCACGAGCGCGGGAGCGGCACCCTTGGGGACGAGGTTCGGGTTGAAGTCGAACTTGGGGCCGCGGAGCTCGGCGAGCTGGCGTCCGGTCATCGACTGGTAGACCGCGCGGATCTGCACGGCCTGCAGCGCCAGGTTGGCGCGCTTGGCCTGCAAGTCGGCGCGCACCTTCTCGACCTTCGCGATCTCCGCGTTCGCGGTCGCGGTCGCGGTGGCCGAGTCCTTCTTCGTCTGCACGGCCGCGGCGCGGACGCGCGTCAGATTCTTCAGGTTGCCCGTCGCCTCGCGGGAGATGACGTCGAGCGCCGACATCTGGTCGAGCATCTGCTGGGGCGAGTCGCTCACGAGCAGCGCATAGAGGCGGTTCACGCGGGCACCGCGGTAGCTGGCCTTCAGCACGCCGTCGACGCGGGCCTGCAGCGACGCCTGCAGCGCGTTGGTCGTGTCGAGCTTCTTCTGCGCCGCCGCGGCCGCCTTGCGGGACCGGTCGACGATCGCCTTCTGCTTGTTGTACTCCATCGTGGCGTTGTTCATCGCCTCCGAGGAGCGCTCGGCCTCGACGCTGAGCTTCTTGTAATCGGCGACCAGCTGGTTGGCGTTGCGCGCCGGCACCGCCGAGGCGGTCGGGATTGCCGACAGGGCCACCGAGGAGAGCAGCGCGGCGGTTGCCGCGGCAGCGGCGCCGCGGCTGTTCGCGGGGTTCACGGTTCTCATACTTCGTCCGACTCCAAAGAAAACGAGTGTGGGCGGACGCGGCGGATTTCTCCGCCGGCATCCGCCCACCTCAACAGCTGTACGAGCCTCAGTAGCGGCGGACGCCGGTCAGGGCCCAGGTCTTGACGTTCTCCTCGTGCACGGGAACGCCGTAGGTCTGGGAGTGGATGAACCGGCCGTGGCCGACGTAGATGCCGGCGTGGCTGCCACCGTTGAAGATCAGGACGTCGCCCGGCTTGGCATCCTTGTACGCCACCGCACGGCCGCCGTTGAGCTGGCCGTAGCTGTCACGCGGGATGGTCTTGCCGGCGTTCTTGTAGGACCAGTAGACGAGGCCCGAGCAGTCGAACGCGTTGGGGCCGGCCGAACCGTAGGAGTACGGCGAACCGATCTTGCTCTTCGCGTTCATGACGGCGCGCTCGCCGACGGTCTGGCGCACCTGCGGAGCGCCGTCCTTGCCCTTGGGCTGGTACTGCTTGGGCACCTGGTTCTGGTTGATGCCGGGGATGGCGAACGTGCCGGCACCCGGAACCTGGACCTTGGCCTGCGGCGCCGGCTTGGCCTTCGCCTTGCCCTTGTGCGCCTTACGGACCTTGAGGGTCTTGCCCTTGTGGGACTTCTTCTTGGCGTCGTGCTTCTGGTTGTCGAGGTGGTCGCCGAGGGCGCCCAGCTCGATGTTCCCCAGGTGCGGCACGGCGACCGGGGCCGCTGCGGCCTGGCCGGCAGCGATAGAGCCCATGGCGATGGCGCCGGTGATTACCGCGCCTTTGGCGGCGGCGGCGCCGCGGCTGGGCTGATCCAAACGGTGTTTGGCCACGAGAAAGTTCTCCTTCGTCTCCCTGCGCTTACCGGGTTAGCTGTCGGGTTCGGACTGGAAGATGTCCTACGCGTTGCCTGACGAGCTGCATCAGACGCTGCGATTCACCCCAGGTGGAACCTTGCGGCTCCGGTGGGTCCCCGGCTCGCCCCTGGTGTGGGGCGACTCAGCGATTGACTCTCGCGGACCACTTCTGTTGAAGCGTGACGTTCCGCAAATGTCTCGAAAAGGTTACGAAAACGACGGCCAATTGTCCAACGTTCACGCAAAACTCGTCGAGTCGGCGAGCCAGCGTCACAGCTTACCCTGCCCGGACGATGGTCAAAAACCGATCGCCGAATCCGCCCTGACGTGCACCGATGCGACCTGCGGCGGCGCGCGCCTCGGCCGGGGTGACCAACATCGCCTCGCGGAGAGTCGCGATGGCCACCAGGATGTCGGCGCGTTGCTCCCCGATGCTGGGAATATCCTGCATTTCTCCTGGATATGCGCTTGCGGGCGCCCCGACCAGCACATTCATCATGCATCCGTCGCACGCGACCGGGCGGCCCGGGCAGTTGTCGCAGTCAATCTTCATGTGATCTCCATCTCATCTGGTCCTTCGGGCGAGTTCTCCGGGTGTTCACCCGGGGGCTGATCGACCGATTGGGCACGACGCTAACGCCGACCCCCGACAAGGCCCGGGCCGTCGACGACCGCCCCCGCGCGGTAACGAATCGGTGTCAGAGGGTCGAACTAGCGTTCGCACCATGACTCAGACGGACGAGGCGGGCACCGGTCAGCTCACCTTCGCCGACTCCGGCCTGCCCGACGTCGGACTGCCGCGCGGCCGACCCGCGAACCCGCGCCACGGCGCCCACCGGCGGGTCCCGACCGCCGCCGAGCTCGCCGAGATGTCGTCGTGCGTGCGGGGCGGGGTCACCCAGTCCCTGGCGACGACGCCGTTCGTCGTCGTCGACCTCGAGACCACCGGGGGCAGTGCCGACCGGGACGCGATCACCGAGATCGGCGCGGTCAAGGTGTGCGGCGGCGAGGTCGTCGGCGAATTCGCCACCCTGGTGGACCCCGGCCGGCCGATTCCGCGGGAGATCGTGACGCTGACGGGCATCTCCGAGGCGATGGTGTCGGCCGCGCCCCGGATCGAGGAGGTCCTGCTCTCGTTCATCGAATTCGCGCGCGGCAGCGTGCTCGTCGCGCACAACTCCCGGTTCGACCTCGGGTTCCTGTCCGCCGCCGCGGACCGACTGGGCGTCGACTGGCACTTCCCGGCGACGCTGTGCACCGTCGCCCTGGCCCGCCGCGTGCTCTCACGCGACGAGGCGCCGTCGGTGCGCCTGTCCGACCTCGCCGCCCTGTTCGCGGCGACCACGACGCCGACGCACCGCGCCCTCGACGACGCCCGTGCCACCGTGGACGTGCTGCACGGGCTGCTCGGCAGGATCGGCAACCGCGGGGTGGGCACCTTCGCCGACCTGCTCGACTTCCTCCCCCGCGCCACCCCCGCGCAGCGCGCCAAGCGCCGCCTGGCCGACCGGATCCCCGCCAAGCCGGGCGTCTACCTGTTCCGCGGCCCCGCCGACGAGGTGCTCTACGTGGGCACGGCCGTGGACCTGCGCCGCCGGGTGCGCTCCTACTTCTCCGGCGATTCCCGGCCGCGCATCGCCGAGATGGTCGCGCTGGCCGAGCGCGTCGACCACGTCGTGTGCGCGCACGACCTCGAGGCCGAGGTGCGCGAACTCCGCCTCCTCGCCGCGCACAACCCCGCGTACAACCGCCGTTCGACGCAACCCCGGCGCGGCTGGTGGGTCACGCTGACCGAGGAGCGCTTCCCCCGCTTCACGGTCCGCCGCACGCCGCGCGCCGAACCCCTCGGCGACGCGGGCGCAGCCGTGTCGATCGGCCCGCTCCCCCGCCGTGCCGACGCCCAGTCGGTCGCCGATGCCCTGACCCGCGCCACCGGCCTGCGGTCGTGCACCGCGCGGATCGGCGCGCGCGTCGACCACCACTGGTGCCGCCCGGCAGCCGGAATCGGCGATTGCGCGGCGGCCAGTGAACGGCCCGAGACCGTGGCCGACTACCTCCCCCGGGTCCGCGACGCGCTCGCGGTCGTCGCAGGCGACGATGACGCCGCGCTCCGCGCACTGGCGGACGCGGTTACGTCGGCGGCCGCCGCCGAGCACTTCGAGACCGCCGCGCGCCGACGCGACCAGCTCGTCGTCGTCATCGCCGCGCTGGCCCGCACGCAACGGCTGCGGGCACTGTGCGCGGTCGAGCACCTCGTCGTCGCCCGGCCGGACGGATCGGGCGGGTGGCGGCTGGTCGTCGTGCGGCACGGGCGGTTGGCGGGCGCGGGCACCGCGCCGCGCGGCACGCCGCCGATGCCCGTGGTGGAGGCCGTCGTGGCCGCGGCGCAGACGATCGTCCCCGACGACGGTCCGCTGCGCGGTGCCCCGCCCGAGGAGGCCGCGCTGGTCTTCCGCTGGCTCGCCGAGCCCGACGCGCGCATCGTCGAGGCGTCCAGCGGCCTGGCGCTGCCTCGGCTGGGCGGCGGCGGCTGGGAGTCGTGGGCGCAAGCGGCACGGACGGCACGGCGCCGCGCGTGAGCGCGCCGGCGCGGCGATACCCTGGAGCCATGCTCACCGCCTTCGTGTTGATCAACGCCGACGTCCACGCGATCCCCGAGACGGCCCAGGCCGTCGCCGACCTGGACGGGGTCACCGAGGTCTATTCGTGTGCTGGGGACGTCGACCTCATCGCGAAGGTCCGCGTCCGCGATCACGACGCCATCGCCGAGGTGGTCACCAATCGGATCAACCGGCTCGAGGGCGTCACGCACACGATGACCCACATCGCCTTCCGCAGTTACGCGAGCAAGGAGACCGAGGCCGGCTTCGCCGTAGGCGAATAGTCGGCTGAGCGCCGTAGGCGAATAGTCAGCTGAGCGCCGTGGGCGCGTCAGCGCTTTCCAGCGACTTGCTGAACTCGGCCCAACGGGCCAGCACGTCGGCGGCAGCGCCCGAATCGATCGCCTCGGCCGCGCGGCCGACGGCCGCGGTCAGCGCCTGCACGAGCTCGGTGCGCGACATCGGTGCTTCCTGCGTCGCGGCGACCAATGCCGCGCCGGCGTTCAGCAGCACGGCGTCGCGGACCGGGCCGGCCTTGCCGGCGAACAGCTCACGGGCGACGGCCGCGTTCGCCTCGGCGTCGCCGCCCTGCAGCGCCGACAGTTCGACGCGCGCGAGGCCGAGGTCGCCCTGGGGGTCGAGGTGGTGCTTGGTCACCGTGCCGCCGACGACCTGCCACACCGTCGAGGTGCTCGTCGTCGTCAATTCATCGAGGCCGTCGTCGCCGCGAACCACGAGGACCGAGGCGCCGCGGTCGGCGAAGGCCTGCGCGAGGACCGGTGCCAGGTCGACGAAGGCGCAGCCGATCAGCCCGGCGCGCGGCTGGGCCGGGTTGGTCAGCGGGCCCAGGACGTTGAACACGGTCGGCACGCCCAATTCCTTGCGCGGCGGGCCGGTGAACCGGAACGCCGGATGGAACACCGGGGCGAAGCAGAATCCGATGCCGACCTCGTCGACGCAGCGCGCCACCTCGTCGGGGCCGAGGGAGATCGCCACGCCGAGCGCCTCGAGGACGTCGGCGCCACCACTCTTGGAGGAGGAGGCCCGGTTGCCGTGCTTGACCACCGGCACTCCGGCGGCGGCGACGACGATGGACGTCATCGTCGAGATGTTGACGGTGTGCGAGCGGTCGCCGCCGGTGCCGACGATGTCCACGGCATCGCGGTCGATCTGCACGCGCGTGGCCCGGTCCAGCATCGCCTCGGCGAGGCCGTTCAACTCCACCGGAGTGGCGCCCTTCATCTTGACGGCGAGGCCGAAAGCGGCGATCTGGGCGCTCGTCGCAGCGTCGGCCATGATCTCGTTCATCGCCCACCGCGCCTGCTCGGCGGTGAGGTCGCGGTTCTCCGAGACCTCGCCGAGGATGAAAGGCCAGGTCGGCTCCGGCTGTTCGCTGCTCACGTCGTCCACCCTAAACGAGAGCCGGATCACCGTTTCGGGGGCCGGACGACCCCGAAAACACCGGGTCTGACACGCCGAACGGACCCCGCTCGACCTCGTCCCACCTGCGGCGCCACAAAATGTTGGACCAATTTGGCTACCCCGGTGGTCACGCTTTACTACGAACCGTCATACTTCTTGATGTGACTAGCGCTGCAGGTACCCCGTCAACGGCCATCACGGCTCGGGTGCACTCGCTGAACCGTCCCAACATGGTCAGCGTCGGCACAATCGTGTGGCTTTCCAGTGAGCTCATGTTCTTCGCCGGTCTGTTCGCGATGTACTTCGTCGCGCGGGCGAACAACGCGACCGGTGAATGGCCGATGCCGCCCACCGAGCTCAACCTCTGGCTCGCGGTTCCGGTGACCACCGTCCTGATCCTCTCGTCGGTGACCTGCCAGATGGGCGTGTTCGCCGCCGAGCGCGGCGACGTGTTCGGCCTCCGCCGCTGGTACATCCTGACCTTCCTCATGGGCGCGTTCTTCGTCGGCGGCCAGGCCTACGAGTACGTCCACCTGTGGTCGCACGGCACCACGCTGTCGTCGACGGCCTACGGCTCGGTGTTCTACATGGCCACCGGCTTCCACGGCCTGCACGTCATCGGCGGTCTCGTCGCCTTCATCTTCCTGCTGACCCGCACGTGGCTTTCGAAGTTCACGCCGGCGCAGGCGACGGCGGCGATCGTCGTGTCGTACTACTGGCACTTCGTCGACATCGTGTGGATCGCGCTGTTCGTCACCATCTACTTCATCCGTTAAGACTTCCAGCCCCCGGTCAGTCCGCTTAGTAGAGAGTCACAAATGAGTACATCTCCACCGCGACCGTCGGATCCCGCCACTGGCGATCCCGCCCCGGCCCGCGCCGCGAAGGCCCGTCGCAAGCTGCGTCGCCGTGCCTCGGGCGCGGTTCTGCTGCTCGCCGGCCTGCTCTCGGCCGGCGTCATCACCGCCCTGCTCACCCCGAAGGCGCAGGTCGCGGTTGCCGATCCCGCCTCACAGTCGCAGGCGATGATCGACGCGGGCAAGCAGTTGTACGACACGTCGTGCATCAGCTGCCACGGCAGCAACCTGCAGGGCGTCGAGGACCGCGGTCCGTCGCTCATCGGCGTCGGCGACGCGGCCGTCTACTTCCAGGTGGCCTCGGGCCGCATGCCCGCCGCCCGCAACGACGCGCAGGTCACGCGCAAGCCGGCCAAGTTCACCGAGGCCCAGATCACCCAGCTGGGCAAGTTCGTCCAGTCGGTGTCCGGCGGTCCGCAGGTGTACTACGAGCGCAACGCGGACGGCACCGTCAAGACCGACGACAAGGGCATCCCGGTCGTCGCCCAGGAGTCGCTGCGCGGCAAGAACATCGGCCGCGGCAGCGAGCTGTTCCGCCTGAACTGCGCCTCGTGCCACAACTTCACCGGCCGCGGCGGCGCACTGTCGTCGGGCAAGTTCGCCCCCAACCTGGATCCGGCGAGCGAGCAGGAGATCTACGCGGCGATGCTGACCGGGCCGCAGAACATGCCCAAGTTCAGCAACCGCCAGCTCTCCCTGCAGGAGAAGAAGGACATCATCGGGTTCATCAAGTACTCGTCGGAGACGGCACAGCCCGGCGGCCTCGGCCTCGGCGGCTTCGGCCCGGCGAGCGAGGGCATGGTGATGTGGGCCGTCGGCATCGGTGCGATCGTCGGCTTCGCAATGTGGATGGGATCGCGGTCATGAGCGCAAACGAGAACACCCCCAGCAAGGCAGAGCTCGCCGGCATGGACCGCGACGAACTCGTCAAACTCGGCACCAACCTCGACGGCGTCGAGATCCTGCACCGCGAGCCCCGCTTCCCGGTCCCGGGCACCCGCGCCGAGAAGCGCGCCGCCCGCACGGTGGCCTTCTGGTTCACCCTCGCCGGCCTGTCGGCGCTGGCCTGCCTGGTGATCTTCCTGTTCAACCACTGGAAGTTCGTCATGCCCGACCAGCCGGACTACTGGCTGTACTCGTTCAACACGCCGCTGTTGGGCATCACCTTCGGCCTGTCGATCCTCTCGATCGGCATCGGCGTCGTCCAGATCACCAAGCGGTTCATCCCCGCGGAGATCTCGGTGCAGGACCGCCACGACGGCGGTTCGTCGGAGGTCGACAAGAAGACGACGGCGGCCCTGCTGGGCGACGCACTCGAGACGTCGACGCTACCCCGCCGCAAGATGATCCTCGGCTCGGCGGCCTTCGGCCTCGGTGCCTTCGCGCTGACCGGCCTGGTCGCGGCGCTGGGCGGCATCATCAAGAACCCGTGGGCGCTGCGCGACAAGGCGCCGCTGTGGCACTCGGGCTGGTCCCCGATCTACAACCCGCCGGAGCAGCCGAACGAGACGATCTTCCTGCGCCGCGACACCGGCAACCCCTACCAGGTCGCCCTGGTGCGGCCGGAGGACCTCGACGCCGGCGCTATGGAGACGGTGTTCCCGTGGCGCCCGTCGGACGGCCACGGCGAGACCGAGGAGTCGCGCCACAAGCTGCTCGAGGGCCTGCGCGCCGTGCGCAACCCGGTCATGCTGATCCGCCTGCGCCCCGATGACTCGGCCAAGGTGGTCAAGCGCAAAGGCCAGGAGAACTTCAACTACGGCGACTACTACGCGTACACGAAGGTCTGCAGCCACCTCGGTTGCCCGACGTCGCTGTACGAGCAGCAGACCAACCGCATCCTGTGCCCGTGCCACCAGTCGCAGTTCGATGCGCTGGAGTACGCCAAGCCGATCTTCGGCCCGGCGGCGCGCGCGCTGGCACAGCTGCCTATCACGGTGAACAACCAGGGCTATTTGGTCGCCGCCGGCGACTTCATCGAGCCCGTCGGACCGGCCTTCTGGGAGCGGAAGTCATGACAACCATTGCTGATCGCCTGGGCGCCCAGGCCGAAGAAGTCGATTCGCGCTACCACCTTGCCGCGGGCATGCGCCGGCAGATCAACAAGGTGTTCCCCACCCACTGGTCGTTCCTGCTGGGCGAGGTCGCGCTCTACTCGTTCATCATCCTGCTGCTGTCGGGCGTGTACCTGACGCTGTTCTTCGACCCGTCGATGGCGCACGTGACCTACCACGGCGACTACCAGCCCCTCAACGGCGTGACCATGAGCCGCGCCTACGAGACGACGCTGAACATCTCCTTCGAGGTGCGCGGCGGTCTGTTCGTCCGGCAGGTCCACCACTGGGCGGCCCTGCTGTTCGCGGCGTCGATCATCATCCACATGGCGCGCATCTTCTTCACCGGTGCGTTCCGCCGCCCGCGCGAGGCGAACTGGATCATCGGCTGCCTGATCCTGATCCTGGCGATGTTCGAGGGCTTCTTCGGCTACTCGCTCCCCGACGACCTGCTCTCGGGCACCGGCGTCCGCGCCGCGATGAGCGGCATCGTGCTGGGCATCCCGCTGATCGGCACCTGGCTGCAGTGGGCGCTGTTCGGCGGCGACTTCCCGGGCGACATCATCATCCCGCGCATGTACGTGCTGCACGTGTTGCTGTTCCCGGCGATCCTGCTGGCCCTGATCGGCGCCCACCTGGCGCTGGTCTGGTACCAGAAGCACACGCAGTTCCCCGGCCCGGGCCGCACCGAGCGCAACGTCGTCGGCGTCCGCATCCTGCCGGTGTTCGCCGCCAAGGCGGGCGCGTTCTTCGCGATCACCTTCGGCCTGTTGTCGCTGATGGCCGGTATCTTCCAGATCAACCCGGTCTGGCAGATCGGCCCGTACAACCCGGCGCAGGTGTCGGCCGGTTCGCAGCCGGACATCTACATGATGTGGACGGACGGCTTCGCCCGTCTGATGCCGCCGTGGGAGCTCTACATCGGCAACCACACGATCCCCGCGATCTTCTGGGTCGTCGTCGCCATCGGCGCGATGTTCACCCTGATGTTCGCCTACCCGTGGATTGAGAAGCGCCTGACCGGCGACGACGCCCACCACAACCTGCTGCAGCGGCCGCGCGATGTCCCGGTCCGCACCGGCATCGGGGCGATGGCCGTCGCGTTCTACGCGATCCTGACGATCTCGTGCATGAACGACATCGCCGCCTACAAGTTCCACATCTCGCTGAACGCGACGACGTGGATGGGCCGCATCGGTCTGCTGATCGTGCCGCCGATCGCGTACTTCATCGCCTACCGCTGGGCCCTGGGGCTCCAGCGCAGCGACCGCGCGGTCCTCGAGCACGGCATCGAGACGGGCATCATCAAGCGCCTGCCGCAGGGTGAGTACATCGAGGTGCACCAGCCGCTCGGCCCGGTCGACGACCACGGTCACCCGATCCCGCTCCCCTACGAGGGCGCGGCGATCCCGAAGAAGATGAACAAGCTGGGCGCCGCCGGCTCCCCCGGTACCGGTGGGCTGCTGTTCGCCGACCCGGAGGACGAGCAGAAGCTCAACGCCGAGCAGGAGCACGAGCAGCACGTCGCCGAGAACAAGGTTCTCCGCGAGCTGCAGGCTCAGAACGGCAACCCGCTCGACTAGGCGCACAACGCCGCAGAAAGGCCGCCAGGATCGCTCCTGGCGGCCTTTCTCGTGCTCCTACACCCCTTCCCGGGGCACCAGACCACCGCCGAGTGGGCACCAGACTCCCGTCGAGTGGGCACCAATATCCCGTCGAGTGGGCACCAAAATCCCGTCGAGTGGGCACCAGGATCCGTCGAGTGGGCACCAGAATCCGCCGAGTGGGCGGTCCAACGACGCCGAGTGGGCTGTCTAGACGCCGACGTCGAAGCCCAGGTCGACGTCGCACGCCGCCTGGCCGCCGCGAATACCCCAGTTCTCGACGGGAACGTCGCGAACCGCGACGGACACGTGATCACGCGGAATCCCCAGCACCTCCAGCCGTTCGACGATCTCCCGGTAGAGCCGCCGCTTTGCCTCGACGGATCGTCCGGCGAAGCAGTCGATGTGGACCATCGTCAGGTAGTCCGGCTGTGACAGCGACGGCGGCGCCGCGAATCGATGCGGCTGGTGCTCGATGAAGCGGATGTGCTTATCCCCGACCGGAATCCGGAACGCGGCCACCAGGGCCTCGTGGACGGCGTCGATGATGGCGATCTCTTCGTCGGCCGTCCAGGACCGTCGTACTTCGATCTGAGCGTGTGGCATGGCACGAAACTACAACCAGCGACGACTGACCAGCGACTGGTTTACCGCCCACTCGGCGTGATTGGACCGCCCACTCGGCGTGATTGGACCGCCCACTCGGCGTGATTGGACCGCCCACTCGGCGTGGTTCGACCGCCCACTCGGCGTGGTTCGACCGCCCACTCGGCGTGATTGGACCGCCAACTCGGCGGAAGTGCGGGCAAACGAAAACCGCCGCACCCTCACGGATGCGGCGGTTCGTCGAAAACGCTCAGTGCTTCTCCGGGCCCCAGTGGTACTCGAAGACCAGGCCGGCGGCGGTCACGATGATGACGACTGCGGCGAAGATCGAGAACCAGAAGTTCCGGGTCGCGAAACCGATCGCGAAGAGCGCGGCGCCGGCGGCGACCAGAATCGGCCACCAGCTGTGCGGGCTGAAGAAGCCCAGCTCACCGGCGCCGTCCTCGATCTCGGCCTCGTCGTAGTCCTCCGGGCGGATCTCGACGCGGCGCGCCACGAACCGGAAGTACGTGCCGATGATGAGCGTCAGGCCGCCGGAGAAGAAGAACGCCGTTGCCCCGGCCCACTCGACGCCCTTGGAGGACATCCCGGTGAGCACCGTGTAGACGACCGCGCCGATGATGAAGAACGCGGTCAGCAGCTCGAAGAGACGGGCTTCGATTTTCATTCAGAGGCTCCCGTGGTTCGCGGCGTGCAGTTGGGCTGCTTGGTGTCGAACTTGTTGCCGATGTCCTTCGGCGTGTCGCCGTGGGTCTTGCGACGCGTCTCGAACGGAACGGTGGTCACCGAGACGGGCACCTGGCAGATGGCCTCCAAGGCCTGCGCGGTGCTCATGCCGCCGGCGCGCAGCGCGATGTAGCGGTCGAAGTCCTCGGCGCTCACCGCGCGGACCTCGAAGTTCATCATCGCGTGGTAGGTGCCGCACATCTCGGCACAACGGCCGACGAAGGCGCCCGGGCGGGTGATCTTCTCGATCTGGAAGCGCGGGTCCTGGTGGTTCTGCTTCGGGAACGGCACGACGTCGCGCTTGTAGAGGAATTCGGGCACCCAGAACGAGTGCACGACGTCGGCGGCGGCGAGGTTGAACTCGATGCGCTTGCCGACCGGCAGGACCAGGATCGGGATCTCCGACGGCGTGCCGAGGGTCTCGATGCTCGAGTACTTCAGGTAGTCGCGGATCTTGTCGTCGCGGCCTCCGGCGGGCAGCGGGGCGGCGTGCCCCTCGTGGCCGTGGCCGAGCGCCTCGCGCTCCTGCTGCAGCTTAAAGGGTCCGCCGTCGGTGGCGTACGACTTCATCGAACCGTCGGGCTGGCGGATCTGGTCGTAGCCGAACTTCCAGTTCCACTGGTAGGCGGTCACGTCGACGACGACGTCGGGGTTCGGGGCCTTGCCCTCGACCTTGTTCTCGACGACGACGGTGAAGTAGAACAGCACGGCGATGGCCAGGAACGGCAGCGTGACCAGCACCAATTCGACCGGCATGTTGTACGCGGTCTGGCGCGGGAAGGAGTCGTCGCCGTCGCGGTGGCGCCAGAAGGTGATCGCGTAGAAGATCACGATCCAGACCATGAAACCGACGATCAGCGAGGCGATCACGGCCCACGTCCACAGGTGGCCCATGGCCTCGGCCTCGGGCGTCACACCGGTCGGCCAGCCGAAGCGGAGCGCTTCGCGGGGCCCGCAACCGGACATGACCAGCGTGGACAGGCCCAGCGCGGCGACGAGCGCGACCCGCTTGACCTTGCGCGATGCGGCCGTGGCGCCGCGCGCCGTGGACCGTTCATCGTGTGTCAATTTCATGCCTTCCTGCTCACCCGGTCGCGCCGCGAACATCCGCTCGAGCGCGCCCAAATTCGACGCAACATGACTGCAAGACAATTCTTGCACCTAGTACTACGCAGCGTAGACCAACCCGACCAAATGGTTGCGTTTGGGGCCGGTGATCTGGGCGAGTCGGAGTCCGCGGCTCCGCTACGGCATACTCGACTCGACGTTTGATCTCCCGGCGCACCCGAGGCGCCGGAGAAAGTGGGGCGAGGAAACCGTGTGTGGACTGCTGGGTCTGCTGACCTCCGACGGGACGGCCGAGGGCGCCGTCGACCTGGTGGCGGCCGCGTCGCACTGCATGCGGCACCGCGGTCCCGACGAGGCGGGCACCTGGCACGACGACGATCTGGTCGTCGGGTTCAACCGCCTCTCGATCATCGACATCGAGCACTCGCACCAGCCGCTGCGCTGGGGCCCGGCCGACAATCCGGACCGCTACGCCCTCGTCTTCAACGGTGAGATCTACAACTACGTCGAGCTCCGCGAACAGCTGATCGCCGAGTTCGACGCCCCGATGCACACCGAGGGTGACTCGGAGACCATCGTCGCGGCCTTCCACTACTGGGGCGAGGAAGCGGTCCGCCGACTGCGCGGCATGTTCGCATTCGCGATCTGGGACACCGAGACGAAGCGGCTGTTCCTGGCCCGCGACCCGTTCGGCATCAAGCCGCTGTTCCTGGCGACGGGTCCCAAGGGCACGGCCTTCGGCAGTGAGAAGAAGAGCCTGCTCGAACTCATCGACCGCCTCGGGCTCGACGACTCGCTCGACCACCGTGCGCTCGAGCACTACATCGAGCTGCAGTACGTCCCCGAGCCGGAGTCGCTGCACGCCGACATCGGCCGACTCGAGTCGGGCTGCTACGCCACCCTGTCCCCCGGCCAGGCGCCGAGCGTCACCCGCTACTTCAACCCGCGCTTCGACGTGCGCCCGTTCACCGCCGACACCCGGCAGTCGCGCTACGACGAGATCACCGAGGTCCTCAAGGACTCGGTGGCCAAGCACATGCGCGCCGACGTCACCGTCGGGTCCTTCCTGTCCGGCGGCATCGACTCGACGCTCGTCGCGGCACTGGCCCGCCAGCACAACCCGGACTTGATCACGATCACCACCGGCTTCGAGCGCGACGGCTACTCGGAGATCGACGTCGCCGCCGAGACCGCCGAGGCGATCGGAGTGCGCCACGAGATCAAGGTCGTGAGCCCGCGGGAGTTCATCGAGGCCATCCCGGAGATCGTCTGGTACCTCGACGACCCGGTCGCCGATCCCGCGCTCGTCCCGCTCTACTTCCTGGCCAAAGAGGCGCGCAAGCACGTGAAGGTCGTGCTGTCGGGCGAGGGCGCCGACGAGCTGTTCGGCGGCTACACGATCTACAAGGAGCCTCTGTCGCTCGCCGCGTTCGACAAGCTGCCCGGGTTCGCCCGCCGCGCCGCCGGCAAGGTCAGCGACCGCATCCCCGAGGGCACCCGCGGCAAGAGCCTGCTGCACCGCGGCTCGATGACCCTCGAGGACCGCTACTACGGCAACGCCCGCAGCTTCGACGACGCCCGCCTGCAGCAGGTGCTGCGCGACTACCGCCCGGAGTGGACGCACACCGACGTCACCGGCCCGATCTACGCCGAATCCGTCGGGTGGGACCCGGTGGCCCGCATGCAGCACCTCGACCTGTTCACGTGGCTGCGCGGCGACATCCTGGTCAAGGCCGACAAGATGACGATGGCCAACTCGCTCGAGTTGCGCGTGCCCTTCCTCGACAACGAGGTGTGGCGCGTCGCGTCCGCGCTGCCGGCCGACGAGAAGATCGCCCACGGCACCACCAAGTACGCGCTGCGCAAGGCGATCGAGGAGATCATCCCGCCGCACGTGCTGCACCGCCGCAAGCTCGGCTTCCCCGTTCCGATCCGCCTCTGGCTGGCCGAGACCGAGATGTACGACTGGGCGCACCAGATCATCGAGAACTCACAGACCGATCAGCTGATCAACAAGCAGTTCGTGCTGCAGATGCTCGACGAGCACCGCGCCGGGGTCGTCGACAACAGCCGGCGCATCTGGAACGTGCTGATCTTCATGGTCTGGCACGGCATCTTCGTCGAGAAGTCCATCGTGCCGAACATCGAGGACCACCAGTACCCGGTGCGCCTCTAGGGCATGCCCAATCCGGGCACGCTCGACGATCAGGCGAAGTGCGCGGCGATCTCGCTCGCGGCCTCGGCGCCGTAGGCGTCCGACAGGCGCTCGGTCGCCTCGCCGAGGTCCCACGACCAGCCCTGCGTGGAGTCGCTCTCGAGCACCAGCACGGCGACCATCGAGCCGAGCTGCGCGGCGCGCTCGAACGACAGCCCGCCCTCAAGCGCCGACAGGAACCCGGCGCGGAAGCCGTCGCCGACGCCCGTCGGGTCGATCGCGTCGCGCACCGGCACGACGTCGACGTGGATCGCCGGACTGCCGTCGGAGGGCACGATGTCCACGCCCTTCTCGCTGAGCGTGGTGATCCGCACCTGCACGAGACCCGCGACGTCCGCGGCGGACAAGCCGGTCTTCTGCTGCAGCAGGCCCCACTCGTATTCGTTCGTGAACAGGTACTTGGCACCGGTGATCAGCTCGCGCGCGGTGTCGCCGTCGAGGCGGGCCAGCTGCTGCGACGGGTCGGCGGCGAAGTCGATGCCGCCGTCGCGGCAGGCCTTGGTGTGGTTGACCATCGCGCCCGGGTCGTCGGCGCCGATCAGCACCAGGTCGGGCCGCCCGATCTCGGCGAACACCGCCGCCAGGTCGATCTCGCTCGCCCGCGACATGGCGCCGGCGTAGAAGCTGGCCAACTGGGCCATGGTCTCGTCGGTGGTGCACATGAACCGCGCGGTGTGCGCGGTGTCGAAGACGCGCACCCCGGCGCAGTCCACGCCGTGATCGGTCAGCCAGGCGCGGTAGTCGGCGAAGTCCGAGCCGGCGGCGGCCACCAACTTGGGCGAGCCGCCGAGCTCGCCCAGCGCGTAGGCGATGTTGCCGCCGACGCCGCCGCGGCGGACGACGAGATCCTCGACGAGGAAGCTGAGCGACAGGTTCTCGAGCTGGTCGGCGAGCAGCTGATCGGCGAACTTGCCCGGGAATTTCATCAGGTGGTCGGTCGCGAGGGACCCGCATACGGCAATAGACACGCGGGCCACGCTACCGGGCGCACAGAAAAGGGCGGCAGGCGGCTGATGCCGCCCACCGCCCCTCTCGGGTCAGATCAGTTGAACGAGTCGCCGCAGGCGCAGCTGCCGGTGGCGTTGGGGTTGTCGATGGTGAACCCCTGCTTCTCGATCGAATCGACGAAGTCGATCTTCGCGCCCTGCACGTACGGGGCGCTCATGCGGTCGACGGCCAGCTTGACGCCGCCGAAGTCGCTGACGACGTCGCCGTCGAGCGAGCGGTCGTCGAAGAACAGCTGGTAGCGCAGGCCGGCGCAACCGCCCGGCTGCACGGCGATGCGCAGCGCCAGGTCGTCGCGGCCTTCCTGGTCGAGCAGCGCCTTCGCCTTGGCTGCCGCCGAGTCCGTCAGGATGGCGGCGGTGGTGTCGCTCTCATTGGAAACGGTCATGGGTAACTCCCTTGTCGTCAGGTCGCTCCTAACAACGGTACTCCATCGATGACTATTCCCGCGGGGCGCGCCACCGCGCGGCCACCTCGGCGGCAACCTCGGCGACGACGTCCCCCGCCTCCGTCAGGGCCCGCGTCCGCCCGGCGCGGGAGACCAGCGAGGACACCGCGTCCAGGCCCAGCACCGCCGGGTCGTCGAGCGCGCACTCGCCGACGATGGCGATCACCGATCCCGATCCCGCGCGTCGGGCGGCGTCGGCCACCCGCGCGACGACCTTGCCGCGGGCCGTCTGCCCGTCCAGCCGTCCCTCCCCGGTGATGACGACGTCGGCCCCCGTCAGCGCGGCGGGCAGACCGGTGGCCCCGGCGACGAGGTCGGCGCCACTGGCTCGCCCGGCGCCGAGCGCCAGCAGAGCCGCGCCGATGCCGCCGGCCGCGCCCGCGCCCGGGTCGTCGACCACGACCCGTCCGGCCAGCCCGTCGAGCAGCTCCCCGTACTCGGCGAGCCGGGCCTCGAGCAGTGCGACGGCAGCCGCGTCGGCTCCCTTCTGCGGCGCGAAGACCGCTGCCGCGCCGCGCGGCCCGAGGAGCGGGTTGTCGACGTCGGTCGCGGCGACCAGGGCGACGTCGCGCACCGCCTCGGCCGCGGCGGCCGGTCCGCCGAGCGCGTCGAGCAGTCCCCGGCCGCCGTCGGTGGTGACCGATCCGCCGAGCCCGATCACGATGCGTTCGACGCCCGGCTCGCGCAGCGCCGCGGCCATCAACTCGCCCAGCCCGCGACTGTCGGCCGCGAGAGCGGTCTCGGGCGTGGGTTCGGGCACCAGGTGCAGGCCGCACGCCTGTGCACATTCCAGGTACGCCACCGGCCCGGCGACGAGCCACCGCGCGGCCACCTCGGCGCCCAGCGGCGAGTGGACCGTGGTCGTGCGCATGTCGCCGCCGTCGGCGAGGCAATCGAGGAATCCCGGGCCGCCGTCCGACTGCGGCACCACGAGCACCTCGTCGCGCGGTCGTGCCGACGTCCACCCGCGGGCGATCGCCGCGGCGGCCTGCGCGGCGGTGAGGGTGGCACCGAATCCATCCGGGGCGACCACGACGCGGAGCGGCATGGCCGAAGCGTATCGGCAGCCCTACGACCGCCGCCGCCGGATCGATCGCCTAGGCTCGCAAGGGTGAAAATGCCGTGGCAGCGCAGTGTAGAAGAGGCCGACGCGACCGAGGCCGTCGTCGACGACGAGGCGACCCGGGCGGCCGACCGCAAGGCCAAGCAGACCGAAGGCAAGGGCCGCCCGACGCCCAAGCGACGCGACGCGACGAAGAAGCGCGGCCCGGTCGCCCCGCCGCCGATGACGCGCGCCGAGGCCCGCGCCCGCCGCAAGGAGCAGCGCACCACGATGACCAAGGAGGAGCGCGCCGACCTGAAGGCCAAGCAGCGCGAACTCCGCAACGAGGTCCGCGACCGCCGCATGGCCGGCGACGAGGAGTACCTGCTCCCGAAGGACAAGGGCCCGGCGCGCCGCTACGCGCGCAACATCGTCGACTCGCGGCGCAACTTCGCCGGTCTGTTCACGCCCCTGGCGCTGGTGTTCATCGTGTTGATCTACGGCCTGCCGGCGTATGCGGGCATCGTCACCCTGCTGCTACTGGTCTTCGTGCTCGCCGTGGTCATCGACTTGGTCCTGGTCGGCCGCAAGGTCAACAAGCTGGTGCGCGAGCGCTACCCCGACACCGAGGAGGGTGGCTTCAAGCTCGGTTGGTACGGCGCGTCGCGCGCCCTGCAGATGCGCCGCTTGCGCGTGCCGAAGGCCCAGGTCTCCTACGGCGAGGAAGTCTGACGCCGATGGGCACCCCGGTCGGCGCCGAGAACTTCCCCGAGATCACGGCGCCGGACCCGACCGCCACCGAGGACGCCCGGGAACGACTCGCATCGCCGGACGCCCTCGGCCGCCTCGCGGAGGTCGCCGTCTGGGTCGCCGCGTGCCAGGGCTCCTGTCCCCCGCGCCCGATCACCGATCCGACACTGGTCGTCTTCGGTGCCGACGACCTCGCCCCGTCGACGACGGCCCTCGCCGCGCGGGCCGCCGCGGCCATCCGCACCGAGAACCCCGCCGCCTCCCCCGACGACGGCCCCGTGGAGCGCGCCCGCGCCTCGGTCGCCTACGGACGCACGGTGGCCGACTCCCTCGTCGACGGCGGCGCCGACCTGCTGATCGCGGGTGACCCGGTCCCCGACGACCCGGCCGCCGCCGTGGTCATCGGCACCATCGCGGTCAAGGAACCGGTTGAGGTCGTCGGCACCGGCGGCGTCGACGCGGCCGAGTGGATCGCCCGCACCACGGCGGTGCGCGACGGGATGTGGCGGGCGCGCGGATCGACCGGGCTGGAACTGTTGGCCGTTGCCGACAGCGCCGGCCTCGCCGCCACCGCGGGCTTCCTCGCACAGGCCGCGGTGCGGCGCACCCCGGTGGTCCTCGACGGCACCGGCGCGACCGCTGCCGCCCTGGTCGCCGACGGCCTGGCGCCGGGCGCGGGTGAATGGTGGCTGGCCGGACACGTCGGTGCCGATCCCGCCCACGCGATCGCCCTGACGCGGCTCGGGTTGACGCCGCTGCTGGACCTCGGGATGGCCTCGGGCGGCGCGCTGGCCGCCGTGCCGCTGGTCGCCGCGGCGACCGAGATCCTCGCGACCGGCGGCTAGTTCCCGTCAGGCGGAGGTGACGGCCGCCGGCGCGGGATGCAGTTCGGTCATCCAGCCGTGGGTGTCGGCGAAGGTGCCGCGCTGGATCCCGGTCAGGGTGTCGCGCAGCGCCATGGTGACCTCGCCGGGCTTGCCGCCGCCGATCTCGTAGTCCTCGGACTCGCCGCGGACGCGGCCGACCGGGGTGATGACCGCGGCGGTGCCGCACGCGAAGACCTCGGTGATCGCCCCGTCGGCGACGCCGGTCTGCAGCTCGTCGATCGAGATGCGCCGCTCCTCGACCGCGAACCCGGCGTCGAGCGCCAGCTGCAGCAGCGAGTCGCGGGTGATGCCCGGCAGCAGCGAGCCGGTGAGCTCGGGCGTGATCAGGCGGGCGTCGGCGCCGGTGCCGAAGACGAAGAACAGGTTCATCCCGCCCATCTCCTCGATGTAGCGGCGCTCGATGGCGTCGAGCCAGACGACCTGGTCGCAGCCGTGCTCGGTGGCCTGCGCCTGGGCGACGAAGGCCGCCGCATAGTTGCCGCCGCACTTGGCCGCCCCGGTGCCGCCGGGGGCGGCGCGGACGTACTCGCGGGAGAGCCAGACGCTGACCGGCTTGATGCCCCCGGAGAAGTACGGTCCGGCGGGTGCGGCGATGACCGCGTAGCGGTACTCGTTCGACGGCGAGTTCACGCCCAACCCGGCCTGTGAGGCGAACATGTAGGGCCGCAGGTACAGGGCGGCCTCTCCCCCGGCCTCGGGGACCCAGCCGTGGTCGACGGCCAACAGTTCGCGCAGCGAGTTGATGAAGTCGTCGGTCGGCAGCGGCGGCATCGCCAGGCGCTCGGCCGAGCGCTGCATGCGCTCGGCGTTGGCCTCGGGGCGGAACGCCGCGATCGAGCCGTCCGGCTGGCGGTAGGCCTTGAGTCCCTCGAAGATCTCCTGGCCGTAGTGCAGGACCATCGCCGACGGATCCAGCGCGATCGGGCCGTAGGGCTTGACCTGCGCGTTGTGCCAGCCGCGCTCGCGATCGAAGTCCGCCACGACCATGTGGTCGGTGAAGTGCTTACCGAAGCCGGGGTCGGCGAGGATTTCCGCGCGGTGGGAGTCCGGCACGGCATGCGGGTGCAGCGTGCGGGTGAAGTCCAAGGTCATGGGTCAAAGCGTACTCGGCAGCCGCAAGCGCGTTTTCCCGGCTCGCGGCGGGCGCGAGGCCTAGACGTGCGACTCGACGAACGGCGGCAGCACGACCTCGCAGGGCAGTGCGCGACCGCGGACGTCGACGACGACCTCGTCGCCCTTCTTCACGCCCGACGCGGTGTCGATGAGGGCCAGCGCGATGCCGACCTGTGCCGTCGGTGAGAACGTGCCGGACGTGCACACGCCGATCTGCTCGCCGCCGTCGGTGCCACTCGGCCCGCTCGCTTCGCTCCCGGCGCCGGGCTTCAGCACGGCGCACCCCTCGCGCGGGATGCCGCGGCCCGTGGCGCGCAGGCCGTACAGGCGTCGCGCCGGGCCCTGCTCCTTCTCGGCCACCAGCGCGTCGCGGCCGAAGAATTCCGGCTTGTCCCAGCCGACGGCCCAGCCGGTGCGCGCCTGGTTCGGGGTGATGTCGAGGCCGAGTTCGTGCCCGTGGAGCGCGTAGCCCATCTCGGTGCGCAGGGTGTCGCGGGCGCCGAGACCGGCCGGGAGACCGTCGCGCGCGGTGACCTCGCGCAGGATCGCGCCGAAGACCGCCGGGGTGTCGTCCCACTTCGGCAGCACCTCGTAGCCGTGCTCGCCGGTGTAGCCGGTGCGGCACACGCGGACCGGGTACGACGTGCCGTCGACGTCGACTGCCGCGTCGGCGTAGGCCATGTACTCCATCTCGGTCGGCAGGCCCAGCCCCTCGAGCACCTCCGTCGAGCGCGGGCCCTGCACGGCGAGCACGCCGTAGTCGCGGTGCTGGTCGGTGATCTCGATGCCCTCGGGCGCGACGGCCCGCAGGGCGGCGACGACGGCCGCGGTGTTGGCGGCGTTGGGCACCAGGAACACCTCGTCGTCGGACACGAGGTAGGCGATCAGGTCGTCGACGACGCCGCCGCTGGCGTCGCAGCACATCGTGTACTGCGCCTTGCCCGGGGCGATCTTGCCCAGGTCGTTGGTCAGCGTGGCGTTGCAGAACGCCGCGGCGCCCGGTCCGCGGACCAGGGCCTTGCCGAGGTGGCTGACGTCGAAGACGCCGACCGCGCCCCGCACCGCGTTGTGCTCGGGAACCGTGCCCGAGTACGACACCGGCATGTTCCAACCGCCGAAGGCGGCGAAGGTGGCACCGAGTTCGCGGTGCTGCTCGGTCAAGGGTCCGTCGAGGAGTTCGTTCGCTTCGGCCATGGGCAAAGACTAGCCCGAGGGCAACGGCCCTTCTGTGGCAGAGTTGGAGTCGTGAGCAACTCTGACACCGCCGACCGGGTCCGCGGCCCGGAATTCGACCTCGCCACCTCGATCGCCCGCGCCGACAGCGCCCTGCTGATCGGCCTCGCGCAGCCCGCCGACGACGGCGACGCGCCCGTCCTCATCATCGGGGACGGCCTCGTCGACGACGCCGCCGCCGAGGCCCTGGAGACCGGGCTCACCGCCCTCGGGGCCACCGGCAAGCACGGTGAGATCACCCGGGTGCCCGCACCGGCCGGCCTCGACGTCGACGTGGTGGTCGCCGTCGGCCTCGGCGTGCTGGACGACGACGCCGAGGGCGGCGAGACCGACGCGGCGAGCGCGGCCGCCGAGTCGCTGCGCCAGGCGGCCGGCATCGCGGCCCGCGAGCTGTCCGGCCACGCCACCGTCGCGACGACGCTCTCCGCGCTGGCCATCGAACCGGTCGTCGAGGGACTGTTCCTGGGGGCCTACCGCTTCGAGCTGTTCCGCTCCGACGACGGCGCCAAGGCCAAGAAGGGCGCGGACAAGACCGTCGTTCCGGCGAAGTTCCACCTGCTCGTCACGGCGAAGAGCACCGAGGCGAAGAAGGAACTCGCCCGCGCGGTGACGATCGCCGACTCGGTCGCCATCGCCCGCGACTTCGTCAACACCCCGCCCAGCCACCTGTACCCGGAGGAGTTCGCCAAGCGCGCGGCCGCCCTCGGCAAGAAGTACGGGCTGACCGTCGAGATCCTCGACGACGCCAAGCTCGAGCGCGCCGGCTACGGCGGCATCATCGGCGTCGGCAAGGGCAGCTCGCGCAAGCCGCGCCTGGTCCGGCTGACCCACGGCGGGAAGAAGGGCGGCAAGTCGGTCGCCCTCGTCGGCAAGGGCATCACCTTCGACACCGGCGGCATCTCCATCAAGCCCGCCGCCAACATGGACCACATGACCTCCGACATGGGCGGCGCGGCCGCCGTGATCGCCTCGGTCATCGCCGCGGCGCGCCTCGGCACCGACGCCGCGGTCACCGCGACCGTCCCGATGGCCGAAAACATGCCGTCGAGCACCGCGCAGCGGCCCGGCGACGTCCTCACGCAGTACGGCGGCAAGACCATCGAGGTCCTCAACACCGACGCCGAGGGCCGCTTGATCCTGGCCGATGCGATCGTGCGCGCCCTCGAGGACGATCCGGACTACCTGATCGACACCGCGACGCTGACCGGCGCGCAGATGGTGGCGCTGGGGACCCGCACCCCCGGCGTGATGGGCAGCCGCGACTTCCGCGACCGCGTCGCCGAGCTCTCCCGCCGCGTCGGCGAGAACGGCTGGGCGATGCCGATCCCCGCCGAATTGCGCGCCGACCTGACCTCCCGCGTGGCCGACATGGCCAACGTGACCACGCACCGGTTCGGCGGCATGCTGGCCGCGGCCACCTACCTCAAGGAGTTCGTCCCGGCCGGGCAGGCGTGGGCGCACATCGACATCGCCGGTCCGGCGTTCAACTCCGGCGGCACCTGGGGCTACAACCCGAAGGGCGGCACCGGCGTACCGGTCCGGACGCTGATCGCGGTGATCGAGGACATCGCCGAGAACGGCTGAGCCTTCGCCTGTAGGGTTGGAACAAGCGGCGACCATCCCCGTCCGCACCAGGCGACCGGCGCACCACCAATTCGCGCTTCACCTGCCAAAACCGAACTAGTTCGAGGAGTCAAAAAGCAATGGCCTTCTCCGTCCAGATGCCCGCGTTGGGTGAAAGTGTCACCGAAGGAACCGTCACCCGGTGGCTCAAGGCGGAGGGAGACACCGTCGCGGTCGACGAGCCGCTGCTGGAAGTCTCCACCGACAAGGTCGACACCGAGATCCCGTCCCCGGCCGCCGGCGTGCTCGTCAAGATCGTCGCCGCCGAGGACGACGTGGTCGAGGTGGGCGGTGAACTCGCCGTGATCGGCGAGGCCGGCGAGGCCGCCCCGGCGGCACCTGCGCCCGCCGCCGAGCCCGCGGCCCCGGCTCCGGCCCCCGAGCCCACTCCCGAACCCGCTGCACCGGCGGCCCCCGAACCCGCTGCACCGGCGGCCCCCGAACCGGCTGCCGCGACTCCCGCCGTCACCCCGTCCGCCGCTCCCGCGGGCGGCGCCGAGGGCACCGACATCGTCATGCCCGCACTCGGCGAATCGGTCACCGAGGGCACCGTGACGAACTGGCTCAAGGCCGTCGGCGACACCGTCGGCGTCGACGAGCCGCTCCTGGAGGTCTCGACCGACAAGGTCGACACCGAGATCCCGTCCCCGGTGGCCGGCACGCTGCTGGAGATCACCGCGAACACCGACGACGTCGTCGAGGTCGGCGGCAAGCTGGGCGTCATCGGCAGCGGCGCGCCCGCCGCCGCCCCCGCTCCGGCAGCACCGGCTCCCGCCCCCGCGGCCCCGGCACCGGCTCCGGAGCCCACCCCGGCGCCCGAGCCCGTGGCCGCGACGCCGCCGCCCGCGCCTGCCGCTCCGGCTCCGGCCCCCGCGGCCGCTCCGACCCCGGCTCCCGCACCGACTCCCGCGCCCGCACCGACCCCGGCGGCCCCGGCCACCGAGGCACCGGCGTCGGCCGACAGCAGCGGCGGCGTCTACGTGACCCCGCTGGTCCGCAAGCTGGCCGCCGAGAACAACGTCGACCTGTCGCAGATCACCGGCACCGGTGTCGGCGGCCGCATCCGCAAGCAGGACGTCCTGGCCGCGGCCGAGGGCGGCGCCGGCGCCAAGGCTGCGCCCGCCGCCGCCGCGCCGGAGGTCCGTCCGGAACTCGCCGCGCTGCGCGGCACCACCGCGAAGGTCAACCGGATCCGCGAGATCACCGCGGCGAAGACGCTCGAGTCGCTGCAGACCAGCGCCCAGCTGACGCAGGTCCACGAGGTCGACATGACCAAGGTGGCCGCGCTGCGCGCCGAGGCCAAGGAATCGTTCAAGGCGAAGGAGGGCGTGAACCTCACGTACCTGCCGTTCTTCGCCCGCGCGGTCGTCGAGGCGTTGAAGGTCCACCCGAACATCAACGCCAGCTACAACGACCAGACCAAGGAGATCAGCTACCACGGCGCGGTTCACCTCGGCATCGCCGTGGACACCCCGCAGGGCCTGCTCTCCCCGGTCATCCACAACGCCGACGACCTGTCGCTGGCCGGGCTGGCCCGCGCGATCGCCGACATCGCCGAGCGCGCGCGCTCGGGCGGGCTCAAGCCCGACGAGCTCGCCGGCGGCACGTTCACCATCACCAACATCGGCAGCCAGGGCGCGCTGTTCGACACCCCGATCCTGGTCCCGCCGCAGGCGGCGATGCTGGGCACGGGTGCAATCGTCAAGCGCCCCGTCGTGCTCTCCGACGACGACGGCACCGAGTCGCTCGCCGTCCGGTCGATGGCCTACCTGCCGCTGACCTACGACCACCGCCTGATCGACGGCGCCGACGCCGGCCGCTTCGTCACCACGGTCCGCAAGCGGCTCGAGGCCGGAGAGTTCGCCGCCGACCTCGGGATCTAGCGCCCGATGCGCGTCCTGGTCGCCGGCTCGTCGGGGCTGATCGGCACGGCCCTGGTGGCCGCGCTGCGCGGCTCCGGCACCGACGTCGTCCGACTGGTCCGCCGCGAAGCCCGCCTGCCCGACGAGTTCAGCTGGGATCCCGAGGGCTTCGGCGTGCCCGACGAGGCCCTCGACGGCGTCGACGCCGTGGTGTCCCTCGGGGGCATCGGCGTCGGCGACCGACGGTGGAGCGGACATTTCCGCCAGCAGCTGCGGGACTCGCGCATCACCCCCACCCAGGTGCTGGCCGAGGCGATCGCCGCGGCGAAGGTGCCCGTGTTCCTGTCCGCCAGCGCCACCGGCTACTACGGGGACACCGGCGACCGCGAGGTCACCGAGGCCGACGGTCCGGGCAGCGGTTTCCTGCCCGATCTCACCGTCGACTGGGAGGCCGCCGCCGAACCCGCCGCCGCGTCCGCCCGCGTCGCACTCCTGCGGACCGGTCCCGTCCTCGCCCCGCGCGGCGGACTCCTCGCCAAGCTGCGGCCCGTCGTCAAAGCCGGGCTGGGCGGGCGGATGGGTGACGGCCGCCAGTTCCTGCCGTGGATCTCGCTGCGCGACGAGGTCGCCGCGATTGAGTTCCTGCTGACCCACGACGTCGACGGACCGGTCAACCTCACCGCCCCGATCCCCGTGCGCTTCGGCGAGTTCATCGCCACCTACGGCACGGTGCTGCACCGCCCGACGCGACTGCCGGTGCCCGCCGCCGCGCTGCGCCTCGTCGGCGGCGACATGGCCCGGGAAATGATTCTGGGGTCCGCGCGCGTTGTACCCGATGTGTTGACCAAGGCCGGGTTCTCGTTCACCGACGGAACGCTCCTCGACGCCCTCACCTGGACGCGGTGACGATGCGTAACGACTCCCTGCGCCGCGACCCCGCACCCCTGGAGGTGCGGTGGCTCGGCACCGTCGACTACGCCACCGCGTACGACCAGCAGCACGAGCTCGCCGAGGCCCGCGCCGCCGGCGAGCTCGACCACGACGTCCTGCTCCTCCTCGAGCACCCGTCGACCTACACTGCCGGCAAGCGCACCGAGGCATCCGACCTGCCGACCGACGGCTCGGCGGTGATCACCGTCGACCGCGGCGGCCGCATCACGTGGCACGGCCCCGGACAGTTGGTCGGCTACCCGATCGTCGCGCTCGCCGAGCCCCTCGACGTCGTCGAATACGTCCGCCGGATCGAGGAGGCGCTCATCGGCGTCTGCGCCGACCTCGGCGTCGACAGCGGCCGTGTCGACGGCCGGTCGGGCGTGTGGCTGGACCAGGGGCGGCGCAAGATCGCGCAGATCGGCATCCGCGTCGCCAAGGGCGTCGCCCTGCACGGCTTCGCCCTCAACGTCGACCCGGACCTGAGTGCCTTCGACGCCATCGTGCCGTGCGGCATCGCCGACGCCGGCGTGACCTCCCTCGCCCGGGAGACCGGCCGACCCATCACCGTCGACGACGTCCGCGGCGCCGTCGCCGACGCCATCGCCCATTGGCTCGACACACCGCTGCCGGCGCCCTCCGCCCAACCCGCTGCCCAAGGATCACTGTGACCACCCCCGACGACTCCCCGAACCAGGCCCCCGACGGCCGCAAACTGCTGCGGTTGGAGGTGCGCAACGCGCAGACGCCGATCGAGCGCAAGCCCAAGTGGATCAAGACCCGGGCGACGATGGGCCCGGAGTTCACCGACCTCAAGAGCCTCGTCAAGCGCGAGGGCCTGCACACGGTGTGCGAGGAAGCGGGCTGCCCGAACATCTACGAATGTTGGGAGGACCGCGAGGCCACCTTCCTGATCGGCGGCGAGCAGTGCACCCGCCGCTGCGACTTCTGCCAGATCGACACCGGCAAGCCCGCCGAACTGGACCGCGACGAGCCGCGGCGCGTCGCCGAGAGCGTCGCCGCGATGGGGCTGCGCTACTCGACCATCACCGGCGTCGCCCGCGACGACCTGCCCGACGAGGGTGCCTGGCTGTACGCGGAGACCGTCCGCAAGATCCACGAGCTCAACCCGGGCACCGGCGTGGAGAACCTCATCCCCGACTTCCACGCCAAGCCCGACCTGCTGGCAGAGGTCTTCTCCTCGCGCCCGGAGGTGCTCGCCCACAACCTGGAGACCGTGCCCCGGATCTTCAAACGCATCCGCCCGGCCTTCCGCTACGAGCGCTCCCTCGACGTCCTCACCCAGGCCCGCGACTTCGGCCTGGTCACGAAGTCGAATCTGATCCTGGGCATGGGCGAGACGATCGAGGAGGTGCGATCCGCGCTGGTCGACCTGCACGAGGCCGGGTGCGACATCGTCACCATCACGCAGTACCTGCGACCCTCGCCGCGCCACCACCCGGTCGAGCGGTGGGTCAAGCCCGAAGAGTTCGTGGAGCTCTCCGAGTACGCCACCGAACTCGGCTTCGCCGGCGTCATGGCCGGGCCGCTGGTCCGCTCCTCCTACCGCGCCGGTCGCCTGTACGCGCAGGCGATGGCCCGCCACGGCCGTCCGCTCGCGCCCGCAATGGCGCACCTGGCCGACGACTCGTCGGCCCACCAAGAGGCGTCGAGCCTGCTCGCGCGGCTCGACAGTAAGGTGTAACCCATGGCCAAGAACTCGGCAGCAGACAAGCAGGCGGCGACCAAAGAGGCGAAAGCCGCCGCCAAGCAGGCGCGCAAGCAGGCCTCCAAGGAGCGTCGCCAGCAGCTCTGGCAGGCGTTCCAGCTGCAGCGCAAGGAAGACAACAAGCTCATCCCGTACCTCGTCGGGGTGTTCCTGCTCGTCGTGGCGATCGCCGTCGGCATCGGCTACCTGATCGGTCAGCCGTACCTGATGATCCCGATCGGCATCATGTTCGGCCTGCTGGCCGCGTTCGTGCTGTTCGGCCGCCGCGTGCAGAAGACGGTCTTCACGAAGGCCGAGGGCCAGCCCGGTGCCGCGGGCTGGGCGCTGAGCAACATGCGCGGCACCTGGCGCATCGAGCAGGCCGTCGTCGGCACCACCCACCTCGACGCCGTGCACCGCGTCATCGGCAAGCCGGGCGTCATGCTCGTCGGCGAGGGCAACCCGAACCGGGTCAAGGGCCTGCTGAGCCAGGAGAAGAAGAAGATCGCGCGCGTCGTCGGCGACACCCCGATCTACGTCGTGATGGTGGGCAACGACGAGGGCCAGGTCGAACTCGGCAAGCTCGAGAAGCACCTGAACAAGCTGCCCAAGAACATCAACAACAAGCAGGTCGACGCCCTCGAGGCGCGCCTGGCGGCCCTGGGCACCCGCAAGGGCGGCGCCGCGCTGCCCAAGGGCCCGCTGCCGCAGGGCGCCAAGGTGCGCAACATTCAGCGCACCGCGCGCCGCCGCTGAGCCAGATCCGCACACCCCAGCGCCACGCGCCGAGCCGTCGCCGGTGCGATGGTCAGCCACGCGCCGCCGTCGGCGGCCGTCGCCGGCACCGACACCACATCGCCCCGCGCTGAGCAGAACACGGCGACCGCGCCGTGCAGGGGCTGCCGCTCGGCGTCGACGGCGGTGATCTCCGCGGCGCAGGTCGCCGACCCCAGGACGGTCGCGATGGTCTGCGCGTGCCGCGAATCTGCCCCCGCCGCGCGCAGCGCCGAGAGGATGTCGGCGGCGTCGAACTTCCCCGTCAGCCGCGGGATCAGGTCCTGCTCGCGCACGCGTATCGACTGACAGTCCGCGGGTGCGGTCAACGGCAGCAGCGCGGCGAGCGTTGTCGGGTCGCCGGCGTCGACGGTGCGCAGCTGTTCCCCCGGCGTCACGATGCGCGCGGTGAACTCGACCGATTCCACGTCCCGGACCGTACCCACTGAGTAGGGTGGGCCGCAGTCACTTCGGGGGGAGGACTACATGTCGGGGGACATCTGTATCGACGGCGCGGTCACCACCGCGCGCACGCTCTTCGCCGCGGGCCTGGAGGCCCTCGGCTTCAGTTTCGACGGCCAACACGCCGCCGTCGACCGTGCCTACGCGCTGCGCGCGCTTCGGCGCGCCACCGAGCTCGCGCCCGACATGGGCGACGCCTGGCTCGGGCGCGTGGCGGCCGGCGACGACGACCGCGCCACACTGCTCGCCCTGCACCGGGCCGGCGGATCCATCGGCGACGAACAGCGGCGCATCGGGTTGCCGCCGCGCTCGCTGCACGCCCGCTTCCCCACCGGTCTGTACCTGGACTATCCGCTGACCGACGCGACCGAGGCGGCGCTCGCCTTCGCGTGTGCCGCGATCGGCGACGGCGACTACGACGGTGCCGACGCGGCGCTCACGACGGCCGCGGGCGGACCGGCCACCGCCTTCGTGCGCGCCCTGCTGCACTTCCGCACCTCCCGCTGGCCCGACGTGCTCATCCACGTCGAGTCCGCGCTCAGGTCCGACGACGACCACCTGCGGGCGGTCGCGGCACTGATGGCGGGCACGTCCTGCGCCCAGCTCGGCCTGTTCGACGAGGCGATGCGCCGGTTCGACGACGCCGAGGACGGCCCGGTGCCCGGCGCCGCGCTGGCCGCCCGCTTCACCCGCGGCATGTGCCTGCGCGAGTTGGGCCGGCCGGAGGAAGCCAAAGCCCTGTTCGAGCAGGTCTACGCCGCGTCGCCCGAGTTCACCGACGCCGCCGCGGCCCTGCGCAACCCCGGGTATCGCCTCGTCGTCACCACCGCCGAGCAGATCGCCGCACGGAGCGACCGGTGGGATCCCGAATCCGTGCCCGTCGACGACGGCCCGTCGGCCGATGACGCACTGGTCGCCGAGGCCGCCGCCGAACTCGACCGGCAGATCGGCCTGGCCGGGGTGAAGGAGCAGGTCGCCCGACTGCGGGCATCGGCGGCTTTGGCGGCAGTCCGTGCCGCCAAGGGGCTGGCGAGCGAGTCCCGCACCCAGCACCTGGTCTTCACCGGTCCGCCCGGCACCGGCAAGACGACGATCGCGCGCATCGTCGCCAAGCTCTTCCACGGTCTGGGCATCCTCGCCACCGATACGGTCGTCGAGGCGTCGCGGCGCGACTTCGTCGGCGAGCACCTGGGTGCCACCGCGATCAAGACCGACGCCCTGATCGACCGCGCCCTGGACGGCGTGTTGTTCATCGACGAGGCGTACACCCTGATCGAGAGCGGCCTGCACGGCGGCGACGTTTTCGGCCGCGAGGCCGTCGACACTCTGCTGGCCCGGATAGAGAACGACCGCGATCGGCTCGTCGTGATCATCGCCGGCTACGACGGCGAGATCGACCGTTTCCTCGCGGCCAACGAGGGACTAGCGTCGCGGTTCACCCGGCGCATCGCCTTCGAGTCCTACTCCCCCGACGAGCTCGCCCGGATCGGCGAGGCAATTGCCGCCGGACGCGACTCGGTGCTGGCGCCGGGCGCCGTCGATCTCCTCCGGCAGCGGTGCGCACCGCTGTGCGAGGGACTGGTGGCCGGCCGCAGTGGTCGGCCACAGCGCGAGATCGATCTCGCCGGCAACGGCCGATTCATCCGCAACGTCGTCGAGGCGGCCGAGGAGGAGCGCGAGTTCCGGCTGAGCACGGTGGCCGATCCGGCCGACCTGGACCGCGACGCGCTCATGCGAATCGAGGCCGCCGACGTCGACGCCGCGCTGGGCAAGGTCCTCGCGCTGCGCAGCCCCTGAGTCAGCGGCTGCGGACGACCGCGGTCTGGGTGACCCGATCGTGGAGAGCTCGGCCGTTGTTGTCGTTGATCAGCGCGGGCACGATCAGGACGATCAAGACCTGCCGCACGACGGCCCGGAAAACGCCGACCGCGGCGCGCATCTCGGTGTTCGCATCGCCCAGGTCGACGCGGATGACGCGCAGGCCGACGGCGAATTGCCCGGGCGTGAAACCGAACAGTGTGACTGTTCCCACACCGATCACGAACCAAATGGCCAGCTGCGGGAACGTTACCGCGGCCAGGCGCTCCTCCACCGTCGCCGCGTTGCCGACGAACAGGAAAGCCGCCGCATAAGCCATGATCCAGTCGAGGAACAGACCGCCGACACGGCGGGCGCCCGACGGCAGGCTGCCCGGTCCCGCGGCCGGCAGCCCGAGGTCCTGACCTGGGTATTCATTGTCCTTGGCAGCGGTGTCGTCGACGCGCGGCCCGGACAGCCACCCGCCGGCCGCGCGGCGCTTCGGATCGGATCCCATGCCCTCATCCTAGGGGGCCGACGTCGACCCCCATTCGGCGGTTCCCGCCAGTGCACGACCCCTTGTTTGCCATAGTGGTTAGCGGTCCTCTCTCGGCCCGGCACAGCGTCGTGCGTTGGTTAACACGGGAGAAACATGACTTTGACCGGAGGGCAACTTGCCCTCCCTAACGTCATCGTCACTGCCAGACACCTGGCGCAGTAGCCACTCGTTCCCCCACCGGCTACACACAAGTGAAGGAGTCACCGGACGGTGTATAAGAGCAAAGAAGAACTTCTCGAGGGCATCAAGAAGGAGAAGGTCGAGTACGTCGACATCCGCTTCTGCGACCTGCCCGGTGTGATGCAGCACTTCTCGATCCCGGCGTCGGCGTTCGACGAGTCGGTGTTCGAGGACGGCCTCGCCTTCGACGGTTCGTCGGTCCGCGGCTTCCAGTCGATCGACGAGTCCGACATGATGCTGCTGCCCGACCCCGCGACGGCGCGCATCGATCCGTTCCGCAAGGCCAAGACGATGAACCTGAGCTTCTTCGTCCACGACCCCTTCACGCGTGAGGCCTACAGCCGCGACCCGCGCAACGTCGCCCGCAAGGCGGAGGACTACCTGGCCTCGACCGGTATCGCCGACACCTGCTTC
The DNA here is from genome assembly GCF_047602025.1 of Gordonia sp. (in: high G+C Gram-positive bacteria). Taxonomy (GTDB): domain Bacteria; phylum Actinomycetota; class Actinomycetes; order Mycobacteriales; family Mycobacteriaceae; genus Gordonia. The sequence continues at coordinate 1,835,188 of NZ_JASGII010000001.1, forward strand.
TTCGGCGCCGAGGCCGAGTTCTACATCTTCGACTCGGTGTCCTACGGCTCGGAGATGAACGGCACCTTCTACAAGGTCGAGTCCGAGTCCGGCTGGTGGAACGCCTCGCAGCCCAACGACCCCGACGGCAGCCCGAACCTCGGCTACAAGGTCCGCCCCAAGGGCGGTTACTTCCCCGTCGCCCCGTACGACCACTACGTCGACCTGCGCGACGAGATGTCGACGAACCTGATCAACTCGGGCTTCGAGCTCGAGCGTGGCCACCACGAGGTTGGCACCGCCGGCCAGGCCGAGATCAACTACAAGTTCAATACGCTGCTGCACGCGGCCGACGACGTCCAGCTGTTCAAGTACATCATCAAGAACACCGGCTGGCAGAACGGCAAGTCGGTCACCTTCATGCCGAAGCCCCTCTTCGGTGACAACGGCTCGGGCATGCACGCCCACCAGTCGCTGTGGAAGGACGGCAAGCCGCTGTTCCACGACGAGTCCGGCTACGCCGGCCTGTCGGACCTGGCGCGCTACTACATCGGCGGCATCCTGCACCACGCCCCGTCGCTGCTGGCGTTCACCAACCCGACGATCAACTCGTACAAGCGCCTGGTGCCCGGCTACGAGGCCCCGATCAACCTGGTCTACAGCCAGCGCAACCGCAGCGCCTGTGTGCGTATCCCGATCACCGGCAACAACCCGAAGGCCAAGCGCCTCGAGTTCCGTTGCCCGGACAGCTCGGGCAACCCGTACCTGGCGTTCGCCGCGATGATGATGGCCGGCCTGGACGGCATCAAGAACAAGATCGAGCCGCACGAGCCGGTCGACAAGGACCTCTACGAGCTTCCGCCGGAAGAGGCCAAGTCGATCCCGCAGGCGCCGACGTCGCTGGCCGAGGTCATCGACAAGCTCGAAGAGGACCACGAGTACCTCACCGCGGGTGGCGTGTTCACCGAGGACCTCATCGAGACCTGGATCGCCCTGAAGCGCGAGAACGAGATCCTGCCGACGCAGATCCGTCCGCACCCCTACGAGTTCCAGCTCTACTACGACTGCTGATCTCCAACCCGCGAAAGCCCCCGGCCGGCCCTGTGCCCCGGGGGCTTTCGTGTTCGCCCGCTTCACAGCTGCTTCACAGCTAAATAGTGGCGTATGTCACTGGCGCCGGGTAGTATGAACATTAGTTCGAATCAACGTTCATGGCGGCAGTTCGCAGGGGGCGAATCCGATGACAACAGCAGCGGTGCGGGAGCACAACGTGTTGGCTGACGGTCTGCCGGATTCACCTGTCGAGTTGGCCGCGTTGATCGATGCCGCGACGGTCAAGCTCGCCGACGCCAAGCTCGGTTTGCTGACCGATGGGCAGGTGCAGGCGACGGTGGAGTCGTTGGAGACGACGCGCCGACGCATGGACGGCGTCGATGCGGCGTTCTACGTGGAGGTGTCTGATCGGCAGGTGTTCCTGCGGACGGGAAGCAAGAAGCCCCGTGACTTCTACGCCCAGTATTTGCGGCTGGGCGCGGCTGAGGCGCGTCGGCGTGAGGATGTGGCCGCCTCGATCGGCCGGTTGTCGTCGATGACCGGGGAGAAGCTGCCGCCCAGGCGTGAGCTGTTGGCCGAACTCGTAGCCGCCGGGCAGGCCTCTGGTCATCACGTGCGCGAGGTGGAGAAGGCGATGGGCGCCATCCCCGCAGCGGTGCCAGTCGAGGACGTCGAGCAGGCCGAGGCCACCCTGTCAGCGGCGGCGATAGAACTTCCACCCGAGGACATGGGCAAGCTCGGCCAGCGGATTCTGGCGCATCTCGACCCCGACGGCACCTTGACCGACGACGAAGACCGGCAGCGTCAACGCGGCCTGAGTTTGGGGCGTCAGGACACCCAAGGCATGAGCAAGCTGTCGGGGTATCTGACTCCGGCCGCGCGGGCGTTGCTGGAGGTGTGGCTCGAGAACTGGGCCAAGCCGGGCATGAACAACCCGGACGATGAGAACTCGATCGACGGCTCTGCCGCCGAACTGGGTGCTGAGGATCGTGACGCCCTCGCCAACGCCGCGGCCCGCGACCGTCGCACCCCCGCCCAGCGCAACCATGACGCTTTTGTCACCGCCGCCCACTGGATCCTCGGCCACGGCGCCCTGGGCCCACCGGCCCGAATCCCGGCCGAGCTGGTCATCACCATCGACGAAGCCGACCTGGCCCGACGCGCCGGGGTCGCCACGACCGCGACCGGCACGCTGCTGCCGGTGAGCGAGTTGATCGACCTGGCCGCTGAGGCGACCCCGTGGCTCGAAGTGTTCAAGCAGGGGACGCGGCAGGTGCTGGACCTGTACCGCGGGGCACGGATCGCCTCGAAGGCACAGCGGCTGGCGTTGTTCGGACGTGATCGTGGCTGCACCCGCCCGATGTGCCCGCGCCCGGCCTCCCAATGCCAGGCCCACCACGCCACCAAGGATTGGGCTGACGGCGGCCTGACCAACATCGGCGACCTCACCCTCGCGTGCGGGCCCGACAACCGCAACGTCGGCACCAACCCCGGCCAATGGGAAACCACGCCCCTCACCCACGGATCCGACACCGGCCGCACCGGATGGCGCCTGGCCGGCAGTGGCGGCCACTACCGCACTAACCCACTGCACGACCCTATGCGCGAGACGAGGAACTCAAGTCCTCCCGGGACCGGTCCGCCTCTCCCGGCTTAGCCTCGCCTCGCAGCGCCCACGCGGCCACGAGCGCAGTGGCGACCAAGACGCCGGTTCCGACCCACGCCGCCGTCGTCAGGCCGTCGACGAAGGCGGTGCGCGCCTGAGCGACCAACTGGTGACCGCGCTCCCCCACGACGTCGTGCGCCGTCGCCAGCGCTCCGGCCAGGCTCCGCCCGGCGGCCGTGCCCGCGAAGTCCGCGTCGTCGAAGGACAGGCGGTACACGGCGTTGAGCACACTGCCGAGGACCGCGATGCCGAGCGCGCCGCCGAACTCGCCCGACGTCTCCAGCAGGCTGGAGGTGGCGCCGGCCCGGTCGGCGGGCGCGACGCCGACGATGTAGTCGGCGATGACGGCCGACACCGCCACCGCGCCGGACGCCAGCAGTGTGGCGCCGACGAGGACGACCGCCAGCGAGTGCGTCGTCGTCAACGCCGCGATGACCGCGAAGCCCGCCGCGGCGACGAGTAGCCCGGTGATGACCACCGGCGGTCGACCGAAGCGCACCGACCCGGCGGCCGCAGCCGGCGCCGCAGCCGCGATGAACACCGACGGCAGCACACTCCACAGCGCCGCGGACAGCGGCGAATACCCGAGGACCGACTGCAGGTACTGGGTCATCATGATCGCGTTGCCCAGGATCGCGAACGCACCGATGACGTTGATCCAGATGGAGACCGAGAACCGGCGGTCGGCGAACATCGTCAGGTCGACCAACGGCTGGGCAAGGCTCCGCTGCCGCCACACGAACAGCCCGCCGACGGCGACACCGACCAAGATCAGCAGCAACCAGGTGAACGACCAGCCCTCGGCGCCCAGCTTCTTGATGCCCTCGATCAGCGGCAGGATCGCACCCAGCGCGAGGACGGCACTAACCACATCGACGCGGCGCGTCGGCTCACCGGTATCCGCGGGCAGCAGGATCGGCGCGACGACGAGCAGGGCCACCATGACCGGTACGTTGATGAGGAAGACCGAACCCCACCAGAAGTGCTCGAGCAGGATCCCGCTGATGATCGGTCCGACGGCCACACCGCCGGTGAACACCGCGCTCCAGGTCGCCACCGCCTTGGCGCGCTGCGCGGGATCGTCGAACAGATGGCGCACCAGCGCAAGCGTCGACGGCATCAGCGTCGCACCACCCACGGCCAGCAGGGCGCGAGCTCCGATCAGCATCGCCGGGGACACGGCGAGCGCGGCGGCGACCGACGCGACGCTGAAGGCGACCGCGCCGATCATCAGCAGGCGCCGGTGCCCGATCCGGTCGGCCACCGACCCCATCGTGAGCAGCAGTCCGGCGAGGACGAAGCCGTACACGTCGAAGATCCACAGTTGCTGTTCGGCAGTCGCGTGGAGGTCGTCGGCGATGTACGGTGCGGCGAAGAACAAGACGGATACGTCCATGGAGACGATCAGCATCGGCAGGCACAGCGCCACCATGCCCGCCCACGGCGAACGCGGAGAAGACATCATCACTCCTATATGTATATAGCGCATACTGTTTATAACGAACGCTAATGCTAAGCCTGTTCTGCGTATGACGCAAGCAGTAGTCGGGATAGCATGACGACATGGCGACACCGCGCGAATCGCTCCCCCGATACCTCCAACTCATGTGGGGTATCGACGTGGGCACCCGGCGCGGCCCCAAACCGAAGCTGACCGTCGGCGACATCGGCGCCGCCGCGGCCGCCATCGCCGACGCCGACGGCCTCGCCGCCGTGTCCATGAAGGCCGTCGCCGACCGGCTCGGCGTCACCTCCATGTCGCTCTACCGCTACGTCGAATCCAAGGACGACGTATACGAGCTGATGGTCGACGAGGGCTACGGCCTGCCCCCCGCCGGCCTGTTCGACGACGCCGACGAGTGGCGCACCCGAATCGCCGCATGGTCGATGGGCGTGGCCGGGCGGCTCCGCGCGCACCCGTGGTTGACCGAGCTGCCCATGCTCCGCCCGCCGGCCGGCCCGAAGACGCTGCGGTGGACCGATGCGGGTATCGCCGCCTTCAACGGCACGGCCTTTCCCGACGGCCAGCGTCTCTCGACGCTGCTGCTCATCTCCGGCTTCCTCCGCAACCACGTGCGGATGTCGGCGGAATTGGGCGCCTTCGACCCGGATCGGCCGTCGAGTGCGGACCACTACGGGGTCGTGCTCGCCGATGTGATCGACGCCGAGAACTATCCGAACCTGCGCCGCGCCGTCGCCGCCGAGTATCTCGACGACGACGGGGAGGACTTCTACGACGACGAGCTGCGGTACGGCCTCGACCTGATCCTGGACGGCATCGCGACGCGGATCGCCGCGCACCGCTGAGCCCCGTCCGGCCGGCCGCGCTCTGTTACCTTGGGCGCATGCGCAAAGCCACCCTGATCTCGTTCGCCGCCCTGTCCGCCACCGCCGTGCTGCTCGCCGGCTGTGATTCCAAGAAGGACGACATCGGCGACCCCCCCAAGTGCGCGACCGCCACCGCGCCCACCGACGCCAAGGCCGACTGGACCTTCAAGGGCGCCACCGGCGAGATCAAGGTCGTCGCCCCGACCGAGGAGCACGCCCCCGGCGTCACGGTCGCCGGCCCGTTCACCGTCGCCGACACCACGCCGCACACCCTCGCCGAGGGCACCGGCGACAAGATCAAGCTCGAGGACACCGTCTCGGTCTGCTACCACGGCGTCAACGGCGCCGACGGCAGCGTGTTCGACAGCGCCTACCAGCGCGGCGAGCCCACCGACTTCCCGCTCAACGGCGTCGTCCCCGGTTTCCAGAAGGCGATCGTCGGCCAGAAGAAGGGTGCGAAGGTCGCCGTCGCTGTCAGCCCCGCGGACGGCTACCCGAACGGCACCCCCGACGGCTCGATCAAGCCGGGCCAGACGCTGATCTTCGTGCTGCAGATCAAGGACGTGCAGACCGCGTAGCGGTCCGGCATTACAGGGCGGCGAACAGCCCCTGGTTGAACTCGAAGGCGCGAACCGCCTCGGCCGTCAGTCGACCGACGGCACCGTCGTCGAGGCCGAGGGCGTCGAGACGATCGCGGTAGGCGTCCTTGTAGCGCTTGAGCTTGTCGATCCCGTCGAAGCGGTAGAAGCTCAGCGCGTCGTCGGACATGCCGTAGTGGTTGCGCATCCGGCTGGCGATGATCTGGCCGCCGGACAGGTCGCCCAGGTACCGCGTGTAGTGGTGGGCGATGAAGCGTGCCGAGTCGGCGGCGCTGGCCGTGATGGCCGCGACATAGTCGGCGGTCACCGGCAACGGCGTCAGCGCGTCGACGTCGACGCCGAGCGCCCGCAGGTCCGACGTCAGCGCGGCCTCCCGGTCGAGTTTGTCGTCCAACACGGCGGCAGCGATCGGGTCGCCGGCCAAACCACGGCCGACGGCCTCGAGCGCGCGGTAGACGAACAGCAGCTGGCCGGCCAGCGCGGCGTACGCGTCGACACCGAGTTTGCCGCCCATCAGGTCTTCAACGAAGGCCGAGCGCTCGGCGTTCTCGTGGGCCTGCGCGGTCGCTTCGCGGAGCACCTCGGAGGTGCGAGTGGTCGCAATTGCCATGGTTGGAGTCTACCCACCCGCGAGTGAGGGCTGCCTAACTTGTGGCACAAGCCACGGGGTTCAGTTCGCAGCGAGTTTGACCACGAGCACCCGGTGATCGGACCCGGGCAGGGTGCGCGTGGCGACGTCGGTCGCGACGAAGCCACGGCTGATGACGTGGTCGATGCCGACGACCGGGCCCAGCACCCGATCAGTCGGGTAGGTGGGCTTCCAGCCCCCGCCGGCCTGATCGGTGGCGTCGACGATGCCGCCCCGCAGCAGATCGCGGTAGTGCTTGTGGTCCCAGGTGGCGTTGAAGTCACCGATGGCGATCATGCGGCCGGACGGGAGCTGCTCGACGTGCCCGCGCAGCACCGACATGTCTTTGACGGCGATCTCGCCGTACCCGCGGCCGGGGATCGGCGCACCCGAGTGGACGGCGAGCACGCGAGTGTCTCGGGCGCCGGGCAGGTCGGTGACCGCCGCGAGGTTGTTCAGGATCATCCCGTCGAGGCGGCGCTGGTCGCGCTGCGGCGCACGGGTGAGCAGCACCGTCCCGGCGGCGCCGTTGCCGGGGATCGCGTACACGTTCGGCAGGGCCGCGGTGATGGACGAGGCCTGGACGCGGGCCAGGGCCTCGGGTGTGACCTCCTGCAGGCTGACGACGTCGGGCTTCACGTCGCCGACGATCGCCGCGAGCGCCGGGACGTCGGCGGCCCCCACCGTCAAGTTCGCCGACAGCACGGTGATCCTCGGTGCTTCGGCCGCCGGCGCCGGCGCAGACCGCCACAGCGGGATCTGGGTGACCAGCAGGGCCCCGACGACGACGGCCGCCAGCGCCACCAGGATCCAGCTGCGCAGACTCGCGAAGACGAGGACAGCGGCCAGGGTGGTCAACACCGCCAACGGGACGGCGCTGGTCGGATAGATCGTGAGGTTCCCGCGCTGCGGGACGAAGTGCAGCACGACCGCCGCGATTCCGGCCGCGAGCAGCAGCAGGCCGATCACCAATCCGCCGATGCGGAACGCCTTGCCCATCATGCCGATCACCCTATCGGGATGGTCGGGTCAGGCCCCGAACACCTCGGTGACGACCGCCTTGGCGCGTCGCGTGACGCGCAGGTAGTTCTCCAGGAACTCGCCCGCCTCGTCCGCCGGCCAGCCGGCGGCGAAGGCGACCGCCCGCAGCGACGCACCCGGCCCGGGCAGCTCGTCGACCGGTTTGCCACGCACCAGGACCAGCGCGTTGCGCGCCTTCGTCGCGGTCAGCCACGCGTCGCGCAGTTTGTCGACCTGGTCTTCGGGCAGCAGTCCGTCGGCGGCGATGGCGTCCAACGACTGCAGCGTCGAGGTGTTGTGCAGGTTCGGGTGGTCATGGGCGTGGCGCAGCTGCACCAATTGCACCGTCCATTCGATGTCGGCGAGTCCACCGCGGCCGAGCTTGGTGTGCAGCGCGGGATCGGCTCCGCGCGGCAGCCGCTCGGCGTCGACGCGGGCCTTGATCCGCCGGATCTCGCGCACGGCCTCCGGCGACACCCCGCCCTCGGGGTACCGAATCTTGTCGGCCATGTGCAGGAACTCGATGCCCAGGTCCTGGTCGCCGGCCACCTGGTGCGCGCGCAGCAGCGCCTGGATCTCCCACGGCTGCGCCCACTGGTCGTAGTAGGCCCGGTACGACGCCAGGGTGCGCACGACCGGCCCCTTGCGCCCCTCGGGCCGCAGGTCGATGTCGACCTCGAGCGGCGGGTCCGCACTCGGGGTGCCGAGCATGGTGCGGACGTTCTCGGCGACCGTCGACGCCCACTTGATCGCGACGGTCTCATCGGCCCCGGGCAGCGGGTCGCAGACGAAGATGACGTCGGCGTCGGAGCCGTAGCCGAGTTCGCCGCCGCCGAGGCGGCCCATGCCGATGACGGCGAGGCGCGCCGGCGGCTCCTCCCCCGGCGCCAGCGACTTCGCGATGACGACCTGCAGCGACGCGTCGAGCACCGCGGCCCACACCGAGGACAGTGCGGCGCAGACCTGCGGCACGTCGAGCATGCCGAGGACGTCGGCCGACGCGATGCGTGCGAGCTCGGCGCGGCGGTGCCCGCGGGCGATCGCGACCGCCTGCTTGAGGTCGGTCCGCCGGACGGTCGACGCGATCAGTCCCTTGGCCACGTCGGCCGGCTCGACGCCGATCAGTTTCGGCCCGTCGGCCCCGTCGGTGTAGAGCTTGATGACCTCCGGCGCCCGCATCAGCAGATCGGCGACGTAGGCCGACGTGCCGAGCACATGCATCAGCCGCTGGGCCACCGCGCCGTCGTCGCGCAGCAGCCGCAGGAACCACTCGGCGTCGACGAGCTCCTCGCAGAGCTTGCGGTAGTTGAGCAGCCCGGCGTCCGGGTCGGGCGTGCGGCTGAGCGACTCCAGCAGCGACGGCAGGATCAGCAGTTGGATCTGCCCGCGGCGCCCCGGCGACGACGCCAGCGCCCGGATGTGTCCGAGGGCCCGGTCCGGCTGGGCGTACCCGAGGGCGGCGAGGCGGCGCTCGGCCGATTCGTCGGACAGGGTGAGTTCGTCGGCCTCGAATCGCGTCACCGACTCCAGCAGCGGGCGGTAGAACAGCTTCTCGTGCAGCTGCCGGATGCGCGTCCGCTGCTTGCGCAGGTCGACGCGCAGCACACCGGCGGCGTCGAGGTCGCCGGTCGGCCGGATGTGCGCGGCGCGGGCCAGCCAGCGCATCGCGGTGTCGTCGTCGGGCTCGGGCAGCACGTGGGTGCGCGACATCCGCTGCAGCTGCAGCCGGTGCTCGAGCGAGCGCATGAACTGGTACGACGCCGAGAGGTTCGCCCCGTCGTCGCGACCGACGTAGCCGCCGTCGGTCAACGCCTCGAGTGCGTCGACCGTCGAGTAAACCCGCAGCGATTCGTCGACGCGCCCGTGCACCATCTGCAGCAGTTGGACGGCGAACTCGACGTCGCGCAGGCTGCCGCTGCCCAGCTTCAGGTTGCGCTCGCGCAGCTCGGTCGGCACCAGCGACTCGACTCGACGACGCATGGCCTGCACGTCGACGACGAAGTCGTCGCGCTCGGCGGCCGTCCACACCAGCGGGGTGACCGCGTCCATGTACTCCTGCGCCAACTCCATGTCGCCGCACATGGCGCGCGCCTTGAGCAGCGCCTGGAACTCCCAGGTCTTCGCCCAGCGCTGGTAGTAGGTCAGGTGACTCTCGACCGTGCGGGTGAGGGCGCCGGCCTTGCCCTCCGGGCGCAGCGCCGCATCCACCTCGAAGAAGGCCGCCGACCCGATCCGCATGAATTCACCGGCGATGCGCGCCGACGTCGAGTCGGCGGGTTCGGCGACGAAGATGACGTCGACGTCGGAGACGTAGTTGAGCTCACGGGCGCCGCACTTGCCCATCGCGATGACCGCCAGGCGCGTCTCCAGCGGGTCGTCGCCGCACACCTGGGCGATCGCGACGGCCAGGGCCGCGGTCAGGGCAGCATCGGCGAGGTCGGCCAGCAGGGCACCGATCTCCGGCATCGGCACGACCGGCTCGTCCTGCACGGTCGCGGCGAGGTCGTGCGCGGCGATCACCAGCACCTGGTCACGGTAGGCCAGGCGCAGCGCGATCACCGCTTCGGGACCGGTCACCGCGGCACGGTAGAGCAGGTCGCCGGGCTTGGCCGACGGATCGGGTTTGGCATCGACCGAGGCGAGCATCGCGGTGCGCATCGTCTCGGCGTCGGGCAGCCCGCCCGGCAGGAGCAGGCGCCACGACTTCGGTTCGGCCACCAGGTGGTCGCCCAGGGCGTCGGAGGCGCCGAGCACGGCCAACAGGCGGCCGCGAAAGCCCGTGTCCGAGGCGATCAGCCCGTCGAGTTCCGGCCAGCCATCGCCGACGGCGGCCTGCAGCCGCACCATCGCCTTGAGCGCGAGGTCGGCGTCGGGGGCCCGGGACAGCGCCCACGCGACGTCGGCGCGTTCCTCGGTGTTCCAGCCGAGCTGGGACAGGTCGGCACCGGCCGACTGGTCCAGCAATCCCAGTCGGCCCGGACTCGGCACCGATCCGCGACGCATGCGGTCGCCTACAGGGGCAGGTAGTTGCGCAGCTCGAACGGCGTCACGTAGCTGCGGTACTCGGTCCACTCGGTCCACTTGTTGCGCAGGAAGTAGTCGAAGACGTGCTCGCCCAGCGCCTCGGCGACGAGTTCGGACTTCTCCATCTCGTTGAGCGCGTCGGCAAGGCTGCCCGGCAGCTCCCGGTACCCCATCGCGCGGCGCTCGCCGGGGGTGAGGGCCCAGACGTCGTCCTCGGCCTCCTCGGGCAGTTCATAGCCCTCTTCGATGCCCTTGAGGCCGGCCGCCATCAGCACCGCGAAGGTCAGGTACGGGTTGCACGCCGAGTCGGGGCTGCGCACCTCGATGCGGCGCGACGACGACTTGTTCGGCGTGTAGAGCGGCAGGCGGACCAGGGCCGAGCGGTTCGCGCGACCCCAGGTTGCCGCCGTCGGCGCCTCGCCGCCGTGGATGAGGCGCTTGTAGCTGTTCACCCACTGGTTGGTGACCGCGCTGAACTCGCCGGCGTGGTGCAGGATCCCGGCGATGAACTGCTTGCCGATCGGCGACAGCTGCAGCTCGTCGTCGGGGTCGTGGAAGGCGTTCTCCTCGCCCTCGAACAGGCTCATGTGGGTGTGCATCGCCGAGCCCGCGTACTCGCTGAACGGCTTCGGCATGAAGGTCGCCGACACGCCCTCGTTGATCGCCACCTCCTTGATGAGGTAGCGGAAGGTCATCACGTTGTCGGCCATCGACAGCGCATCGGCGAAGCGCAGGTCGATCTCCTGCTGCCCCGGTGCACCCTCGTGGTGGGAGAACTCGACCGAGATGCCCATGGACTCCAGGGCGTCGATCGCGTGGCGGCGGAAGTTCGGCGCGGCGTTGTGCACGGTCTGGTCGAAGTAGCCGCCCTGGTCGGCCGGCACCGGCTCGGTGCCGTCGGTGGGCGCGTCCTTCAGCAGGAAGAACTCGATCTCCGGGTGCACGTAGCAGGAGAAGCCCTTCTCGGCGGCCTTGTTCATCTGGCGCCGCAACACCTGGCGTGAATCGGCCCACGACGGCGTGCCGTCGGGCATCACGACGTCGCAGAACATGCGCGCCGAGTGGTGCCGGCCGTCGGAGGTGGTCCACGGCAGGACCTGGAACGTCGACGGGTCGGGGCGGGCCACGGTGTCGGCCTCCGAGACGCGCGAGAAGCCCTCGATCGCCGAGCCGTCGAAGCCGATTCCCTCTTCGAAAGCGCCCTCGAGTTCGGCCGGCGCGATCGCCACGGACTTCAGGTAACCGAGCACGTCGGTGAACCACAGGCGGACGAATCGGATGTCACGCTCTTCGAGCGTTCGGAGCACGAACTCTTTTTGGCGGTCCATATCCGCCGAGCCTAGAAGCAACCTGTTACGGGCGTGTTACTTCTTGGGCTTTTGGCGGCCCCGCGAGGGTGTGACCAACCGCACGCGGCCTCCCATTGGCCAGCGGGCGCGGCGGTGGGAGAATCAAAGACGTCCACATCAAACCCGGGTACCCGTCAAGGGACTCGAGGCAGAAAAGAGACACATCATGTCCGATGCACCCGTGTACGGCGCCACCGGCGATCAGCCCCGCCGCGCCACCCGCATCCAGCACCTCGCCCAGATGAAGGCCGACGGCCAGAAGTGGTCGATGCTGACTTGCTACGACTACTCCACCGCCGCCCGATTCGACGAGGCCGGCATCCCGGTGCTGCTCGTCGGCGATTCGGGTGCCAACACCGTCTACGGCTACGACACCACCATCCCGGTCACCCTCGACGAGATGATTCCGCTGGTGCGCGCCGTCGTCCGCGGCGCGCCGCACGCGCTGGTCGTCGCCGACCTGCCGTTCGGCACCTATGAGGCCGGCGCCCAGCAGGCCCTCGAGTCGTCGGTGCGGTACTTCAAGGAGACCGGCGCCCACGCGGTGAAGCTGGAGGGCGGCGAGCGCGTCGTCGACCAGATCGCCACGCTGTCGGCCGCCGGCATCCCGGTCATGGCGCACATCGGCTTCACCCCGCAGAGCGTCAACGGCCTCGGCGGCTACCGCGTGCAGGGTCGCGGCGACGGGGCCGACCAGCTCATCGCCGACGCCATCGCGGTGCAGGAGGCGGGTGCCTTCGCCGTCGTGATGGAGATGGTCCCGGCCGAGCTCGCGGCGCAGATCACCCGCAAGCTCACCATTCCGACCGTCGGCATCGGCGCGGGCAACGAGACCGACGCCCAGGTCCTCGTCTGGCAGGACATGGCCGGCCTCACCAGCGGCAAGACCGCCAAGTTCGTCAAGCGCTTCGCCAACATCGGCGACGAGCTGCGCGATGCGGCGGCGGCCTACGCCGACGAGGTCGCGCGCGGCACCTTCCCGGGCCCCGAGCACAGCTACTGAGCCCGACCGGTCTCTAGGCTGGGTGCATGCGCGAGCTGTACCCGGACATCGAGCCGTACGAACAGGGCTTCCTAGCGGTCGGCGACGGCCAAGAGGTCTATTGGGAGGTCTCCGGCAACCCCGACGGGAAGCCGGTGGTCTTCGTGCACGGCGGACCCGGTGGCGGCACCTCGGGCAAGCAGCGGTGCTTCTTCGACCCGACGGCCTACCGGATCGTCCTGTTCGACCAGCGTGGTTGCGGGCAGTCGCGCCCGCACATCGCCGACGGCGCCGATCTGTCGGTCAACACGACCGATCACCTGATCGCCGACATGGAGGCCCTGCGCGCCCACCTCGGCATCGAGCGCTGGCAGGTGTTCGGCGGGTCGTGGGGCTCCACCCTCGGGCTGGCGTATGCGCAGGCACACCCGCGGCGGGTGACCGAGTTGGTGCTGCGTGGGATCTTCCTGCTGCGGCGCAGCGAGATCGACTGGTACTACAACGGCGGGGCGTCGCACATCTACCCCGACCGCTGGGAGGAGTACCTGGAGCCGATTCCGGCCGATGAGCGCGACGGCGACCTTGTCGCCGCCTACCACCGACTGTTGACCGGCACCGATCGGCTGCGCGCCCAGGAGGCGGCGCTGGCGTGGACGCGCTGGGAGTCGTCGACGAGTTACCTGCTCCCCCGCCCCGGCGAGGACTCCGACGACGAGGCGCGATTCGACCTCGCGTTCGCGACCATCGAGAACCACTACTTCGTCAACCACGGATTCCTGCGCGAGGGGCAACTGCTCGACAACGTCGCCGCGATCGCCGACATCCCCGCGGTCATCGTCCAGGGGCGCTACGACGTCGTCTGTCCGATGCGCAGCGCCTGGGACCTGCACCGCGCCTGGCCGGCGGCAGAGCTGAAAATAGTCGACGACGCCGGGCACGCATCGTTTGAGCCCGGCATTGTCGACGCGTTGGTCACCGCGACCGATCGGTTCGCGGCCACGACGGGTTAACGTCCCCGTATCTGGCCCCGGTAGAACTGGAATCCGCCCCACAGCAGACCGGCCACGACCAGGCCGAGGATGAGGTAGTGGCCGGTCCATACCAGCGCGATGGTGACGCCCAACAGGACCAGGATCCAGAACGCGGCCATCCCGAGGCCGAGGCCAATGACCCATGAGTTCTTGAGCGTGCGCTGCTGCTTCCAGCCGTACAACACGGTCCGGTCGTAGATATAGCGGCCGAGCAGGGACGCCGGCATCGGCTCGAACCGCCCGGTGGCCGGTTCCCGCACGGACGTGCCGCTGAACTCGACGCCCTTGCCCGCCAGGAGGGTCATCGGATAGAAGTCCTGGCGGTCGTGCGGGCCGTGGTAGTTGAAGGCGGTGGTCTTATCCCCCGGGTTGATGTCGCGCTTCGCCAGGACCTCGGGGCCGGCGATCGCGACCATGCCCTTGTCGGGGTCGAAGGTCACGACGGCGGTCTCGCCCGCATGGGTCAGGACGACTTCGTTCGCGGAAATCCGGGTGACGGTGATACCGCTCGGTCCGCAGTCGGCGGTCAGCCGCGCGACGGCGTCGTCGACGGTGCCGGTCGGCTTCGCCATCCGATCAGCGGGGTCCGAACGGGCCACCCGGCCCGGGCGGCGGACCCTGCGGCGGCGGCCCCTGCGGCGGGCGCATGTTCTGTGGCGGCGGCCCCTGCGGCGGCATCGGCCGCGGGGGCGGACCCTGCGGCGGCATGGGCCGCTGGGGAGCCTGCTGCGGCGGGAACTGCTGTTGCGGCTGCGGCGGGTGCTGCACCGGGCCGTGACCCACCTGGCCGTACTGGACCTGCGGGCCCGGCGCCCCGTAGCCGGCACCGCCGGCGAACGCCGGCTGCTTCGACGACCGGCGCTTGGCGGCGACGACCAAGGCCGCGATCGCGCCGAGCACGATGATGCCGATACCCACCATGAGCAGCACCATCGTCGGGAATCCACCGCCGCCGGACGCGGCGGCCAGGTTCACGCCGTTGTTCTTCAGGTATGCGCGCAGCGCGACGTTGTCGGTGATGAAGTTGAACGACTGGGTCTCCTGGCCGCTGGCGTCGCGAGTGCCCCACGAGTTGGTGCCGATGACCTCGCCCTTGGTGTTGATCGTCGGGCCGCCCGACATGCCCTTGCCGACGATCGAGGAGACCTCGGTCTGCGCGGCGCCGGACTCGCTGTGCTGGCGCGACGACACCTTGCCGTCCTTGAACGACGGCTGCGGCAGCGACGAGGTGTCGACGGTGCGCCGAACCTGGCCGGGGAAGCCGATGCTCGTCACGTCCTCGCCGATACTCGGCGCATCCGCCGCAACCGGAAGGGCGACCAGCCCGGAGGGCACCGCGTTGATCCGCAGGATCGCGTTGTCGCCCTCCTTGAAGGTCTGGAACGCGACGACCTGCGCGGGGGTCCAGTCGGTGATGATCTGGTGCTCACCGCTGGGCTGCTTGACCTTGATGGTCACCGACGGCTTGTCGCCGTCGCCGTTGGCACCGCGCACGTCCCAGCCGTCGCGGACCGCCTGGGACATGATCTGCTGTGCCTCCGCGTTGTCGCCGAGGACGCCGCGCACAGCCTCCTGGCGGAACATGTTCTTGGTCTGCGAATCGCCGGTGTCGACGCAGTGGCCGGCGGTGGCGATGAAGCCGGTCGTGTCGACGACGTAGCCGGTGCAGGTCGACTGGAAGGTGATCTGCTTCGACCAGCGCGCACCCGAGGTGAACGGGATCTTCACGGATCCGGTCATCTCCTGCATCAGGAACACCGTGGCCTTGTAGGCGCGATCGGTGACGGCCTTGTCGGCCATCGCCGGCGCGGCGCCGAGCGACATTCCAATACTCGCCACCGCCGTCAGGGCGGCGAGCTTGAGGGACTTCTTCATGTCGTACTTCCCTGTTCACCTGGGGAGCCGCGCCCTGGGGCCGGCTGCGATCGTGTCGTGCCGCTCACAGTAGTCGACGGCCGTGGCGCGGCATCGACGTCGTCGGGCGATCAACGTACGCCACCGGGCGGGGTCGGCCGAATGGGCGAACGAGTCGGCCGATAAGCCGGATCCTGTCCCGCCGAAGCGGGGGCGACCATCCATCTGGGCACACCGTCGCCGGGTACCTCGAGCAGTCCACCCGCGGGCTCGGGCGAGCCGCCCTCGAACACCCGCGCACCCGCACCCTCGCGGGTGCGGGCTTCGACCTTGCTCCGGGTGGGGTTTACCAAGCCGACGCGGTCACCCGCGCCGCTGGTGCGCTCTTACCGCACCGTTTCACCCTTACCGGCTCGCGCCGGCGGTTTGTTTTCTGTGGCACTGTCCCGCGAGTCACCTCGGGTTGCCGTTAACAACCACCCTGCTCTGTGGAGTCCGGACTTTCCTCGGCGCGCGGCGCACCAGGTGCCTGGCCGTTCCGCGCGACGCGGCCGCCTGGCCGACTCGTTCGCCCGTTCAGGGTACACCGGGCGGCGGCTAGTCCAGCGGGTAACTGCGCAGGTGAGACGTGTCGTTGACCAACCGGCCGACGGACCGATCAGCGCCGAAGTACTCGACCAGCGACACCGACGCCAGGTCGAGGTGCAGCCCGTAGAGCAGCTCGGGGCCCACGCGCATGGCGTCGCGCAGCATCGACTTGATCGGCGTCACGTGGCTAACGACGACGACGGTCTGCCCCGGGTGCTCGGCGACGATGCTCGCCCGGGCGTCGGTGACCCGCTCGGCGGTCGCGGCGAAGCTCTCCCCGCCCGGCGGGACCGCACCCGCGTCGCCCACCCACGCGCGGTGCAGTTCGGGGTCGCGCCGCGCCGCTTCGGCGAAGGTCAGCCCCTCCCACTCGCCGAAGTCGGTCTCGATGAGCCGCTCGTCGACGGTGACCGGCAGACCCGTGGCCGCGGCCAGCGGCTCGGCGGTCGCCCGGGTGCGCTGCAACGGCGAGCTGATGATGGCCGACACCGGCCAATTGGCGAGCCGCGCGGCCGCCCGGGCCGCCTGTTCACGGCCCGTCTCGGTGAGGGCGACGTCGGCCCGCCCGGAGTAGCGGCGATCGATCGACAGCGGCGTCTGCCCGTGCCGGAGCAGGACGATCCGAGTCGGCTCGGGCATCGACTACAGCCCGGATTCGTGGGTGCGGATGAGCAGCGCGCCACATTCCTCGCAGCGGATGACCTCGTCATCGTCGGCGGCCGCGATCTGGGCGACAGTGCCGCGGTCGAGTTCCATGCTGCAGGCGCCGCAGCGGCGCTGGCGCAGCAGGCCGGCGCCGACCTTTCCGTGGTCGGTCAAGCGGGTGTAGATCGTCAGCAACTCCGCGGGCGCCTCCGCGACCACCGCCGCGCGGCGCTGGTCGAGGTCGGCCAGCTTCGCGTCGAGCTCGGCGGCCGCTGCGTCGCGGCGCGCGGTGACCCGCTCGACGTCGGCGGTCAGGTCGGCGACCGCGGTCTCGGCCCGCGACTTCTCCTCCGCGGTGGCCTCCTGCCGCTCCATCAGTTCGAGGAGTTCGTCCTCGGCGACGGAGCGGCGGCGCGCGAGCCCCGCGACCTCGTGCTGCAGCTCCGACAGCGCCTTGGCCGCCATTCCGGTTTGGCCCAGCAGCTCGCTGTCGTGTTCCTCGCGGGTGCGCATGCCGGTGATCTCGGTGTCGAGCCGCTTGTATTCACGGTCGAGGTCCTCCGCCGCGATGTCGGCTCGCACGGCGTCGTCCCGGGCGTCGGCGAGTTTGCGCTCCAGGTCGGCGATCTCCTGCTCCTCGGGCAGGTGGGCGCGCTGGTGGCGCACCTTGGCCAGGTCGGCGTCGACCTCGGCCACCTCGAGCATCACGCGCTGGTCTGCCGCCGGAACCTTCATGGTCGGCGAGTCTAGTCGCGCGCCGGTGCGG
Organism: Gordonia sp. (in: high G+C Gram-positive bacteria); assembly: GCF_047602025.1. Taxonomy (GTDB): domain Bacteria; phylum Actinomycetota; class Actinomycetes; order Mycobacteriales; family Mycobacteriaceae; genus Gordonia. The sequence continues at coordinate 1,852,700 of NZ_JASGII010000001.1, forward strand.
CCAGCACGAACGGATCGGTCGGTTCGGCGAACACGGTCGCTTCAACGCCGAATCCGCCGATCAACCGCGCGGTCGGGGCGCACCACGGGAACTCGGTCGTCCAGTGCCCGGCGTCGACGAGTGCCGGGCCGCCGCACCGCAGCGCCTCGTCGACGACGTGATGGCGCAAATCGCCGGTCAGGTACACGTCGGCCCCGGCCCGGGCGGCCGCGCCGATCAACGAATCACCCGCGCCGCCGCAGACCGCGACGCGTCGAACGCGGCGCTCGGGGTCGCCCGCCGCTCGGATGCCCCAGGCCGCGACGGGAAGCCGCCCGGCGGCGTACTCGACGAACTCGCGCAGCGACATCTCGTCGGCGAGCTCGCCGACGCGGCCGAGACCCAGGCCGGAGCGATCGGGCACCGGCGCCAACTCCAGTACATCGAAGGCGGGCTCTTCATACGGATGGGTGGCGCGCAGCGCGGACAGGACTCCGCCGCGGGCCGAGCGCGGCGCGACCACCTCGACGCGGGCCTCGGCGACCTCTTCGACGCCGCCGCCGGCCCGACCGATCGTCGGGTTCGCCGCCGCCAGCGGTTCGAACTGCCCGGTGCCGACGACCGTCCAGGCGCAGTGCCGGTAGTCGCCGATCTCACCGGCACCGGCCGCGAACAGTGCCGCGCGCACCCCGGGGGCGTCGTCGACCGGGACCATCACGATCCACTTGTCGAGTTCGGCGGCACCGACCGGCTGCAGGGGCGCGGTGCCGCTCAAACCGAGGAGGTCGGCGAGCGCGTCGGAGACGCCGGGTCGGGCGCTGTCGGCGTTGGTGTGCGCGGTGTAGAGGCCGCAGCCGGCGCGGATGAGCCGGTGGACCAGGGCCCCTTTGGGCGTCGACGCGGCGACGGTGTCCACCCCGCGCAGCAGCAACGGATGGTGGGCGACGACCAGGTCGTAGTCACCGGCGACGGCCTCGTCGACCACCGCCGGGGTGACGTCGACGCAGACGAGGACGCGGCCCACCGGTTCGGCGGGATCCCCGCAGACCAGCCCCACCGAATCCCAGTCCTCAGCCAGCCGCGGCGGAAACGCCTGGTCCAGCCGGTCGACGATGCTCGCGAGCGCCACCTGTTGTGCCACGCGACCCACCTTTCCACACGACCCCCGTAGGCTGGGAGGCGTCATGAGCGAGAAACTTGTCATCTGTGTGGTGTGCACCGGCAACATCTGCCGGTCCCCCATGGGGCAGAACATCCTGCGCGCCGCGCTGGAGCAGGCCGAGCTGGCCGATCGCGTCGAGGTGATCAGTGCGGGCACCAGCGGCTGGCACGTCGGCCAACCCGCCGACAACCGCGCCCGCACCGAGCTGCTCGCGCACGGCTACCCCGACGACCACGTGGCGGCCCAGCTCGGGCCCACACACTTCGATGCCGATCTGATCCTCGCGATGGACGGCGATCATGTGCGGTCGTTGCAGCGCAAGCGACTGGGCGATCGCGTCCGCCTGCTGCGCAGCTTCGACCCCGCCTCCGACCCGGACGACGACGTGCCCGACCCGTACTACGGCACCCAGGGCGACTTCGGCGAAACCCGCGAGCTCATCGAGGCGGCCGTCCCCGGGATCCTCGCGTGGGTCCGCGAGCAGTTGGCCGACTCCGCCGCGGGGTGAGGATGTCCGTGCTGCGCTCCGTGTTCCGACCCGGCTGGATCGCGCTGGGGCTGGGCGTCGTCGCCTTCGCGGCGCTCTGCTTCTCCGTGTTGGCGCCGTGGCAGCTCGGCAAGAACACGACGACCTCGCACCGCAACGAGCTGATCCGGTCGGCGGCCAAGACGGCGCCGGTCCCGATCGCCGACGTCGTGCCCGATCCGCGCCGGCTCGACCCCGACGTCGAGTGGCGCGAGGTGACGCTCACCGGCCGCTACCTGACCGACCACCAGGTGCTCGTCCGGCTGCGCCACGTCGACGAACAGCCCGCGGTCGAGGTGCTGGCCCCCTTCGAGTCGAACGGCACGACGTTCCTCGTCAACCGCGGCTACGTGCGGCCGGAAAAGGCCGCCGCCATCCCGCAGGTGGGCCCGCCGCCGGCCGAGCCGGTGACCATCACCGCCCGGATCCGACGCGGCGAGGGCACCTCGGCGGGACGCGGCGTCGCTCCCGTCGACGGGGCGATGACGGCGTACACGATCGACCCCGTCGACGTCGGGCGGGCCGAACAGCTCACGCTGGCGCCGTTCTACCTGCAGCTGTCGGCGAAGCAGCCGGGGTCGCTGGCGACGATCGAGCTGCCCCAGCTCGAGGCCGGGCCGTACCTGTCCTACGGATTGCAATGGCTGGCCTTCGGCATCATGGCGCCGCTGGGCGTCGCCTACTTCCTCTACTCCGAGGTCAAAGCGCGCCGCACGGCTGCCGCCGAACCCGCCGACGGCGATCCGCCGCCCGAGGACGACAGCGCGCGCGACAAGCTGCGCGCGGCGGGCTTCGCGACCGGGGCGAAGCAGCGCCAGACGATTGGCGCGGCGCCCGAGGTCACTGGCGCCGACGACGAGGTCAAGCGCAAGTTGGCCGACCGCTACGGCCGGAAGTAGCGCGGTGCCGCCGCAGCGGTCCGGACCGGAGCCGGGCGCCTATCCGATCGACACGGGCACCGCGGTGCTCTCCCTCGCCGCGGACGGCTGGTTGGTGACGATCAACGGCGCCGAGAGCAGTCACATCGATCCCGAGGACCCGCAGCGTCTCGAGTTCGAGTACATGCGGCAGATGGCGCACGTGGCCGAGGGGCGCTGGCCGGTCGGCGCACGACCGCGCATCCTGCACCTGGGCGGCGCGGCGTGCGCGCTCCCCCGCTACTTCGCCGCCCGCCATCCCGACGCCCGTCAGGTGGCCGTCGAGATCGATGCGGCCCTGGCGGCATATGCGCGGGAGTGGTTCGACCTCCCCCGCTCGCCCGCGCTGCGGATCCGCGTCGACGATGCGCGCACCGTCGTCGAGTCGCTGACGCCCGGCACCCGCGACCTCGTCGTCCGCGATGCTTTTGCCGGCGAGCGCGCGCCCGCGCACCTGACCACCCTGGAGTTCACCGCGGCGGTCGCCGAACTCCTCGACGACGGCGGCCTGTACCTGGTGAACTGCGCCGACGACCGGCAGCTGCGGTTGGCGCGCGCCGAGATCGCGACCATCGGCGCGGTGTTCGGGCACCTCGCCGTCGTGTCCGACGCGGCCATGCTCAAGGGTCGTCGCACCGGCAACATCGTCATCGCGGCCAGCAACGCGCCGATCGAGGTGACCCCCGCACTCACCCGCGCCCTGCTGTCCGATCCGCAGCCGGCACAAATCCTCGACAACTCCCGTGCCCGCGCGTTCGCCGGTCGCGCCGAGGTGCTGCGGGACCCGATCGCGCCCGAGGCGGGCTGACTCAGATCGTGTAGGCCAGATTGCTGGCGATCTGTTCGCCGAGCGCCTTGTCGCCGATGATGCGCACCGTCGCCGGGTCGGCGTCGCGTCGCCCGCCGATGAGGCGGAAGAAGTCGCAGGTGTCGACGTCGAGCGCGACGTCGGGGGCCGCTCCGCCCGGGGGCACGAGCCGAGCCCGGTCGGCGACCTCGATGACGAGCACGCGGTCCACCAGCCCGGTCAGCGCGATGGCAACGGTGTTGCCCTTCGGCACGCCGACGCGCTTGGCCAGCACATAGGGCAGCGACGCCGCCGCCTCGTCGACGGCGACGGCGGCCGGACGTGCGGTGAGCGGCGGGGTCAGGCCCAGGCCGTCGCGGACGTCGAGCTCGTGGATCCAGCAGTCGAAGTCGCGGATGCGCATGAACCGCGCATAGCTGTCCGGGCCCGCCGGGGTCATCGTCTCGGCGGCGAGTTCCGCGGGCGACATCGCGCCGAGCGCGGCGGTCCGCTCCGCGGTGATCTCGTCGAACAGCGCGAGCAACTCGGCCGGACTCGCGGGGCGCAACTCCTCGAGCCACTTCTCGTTGAGTTCGCCGATCGGGTTCTTGACGTGCGCGCGCCCGCTGACGTCGTGCTCGGGCACCTTGCGGCCGGCCAGCAGAGACTCGGTGCCGATGATGTGCGCCAGGATGTCGGCGTTGGACCAGCCCGGCAATACCGACGCTGCTGCCATCTGCTCGGCGGTGAGGCTGCCGAACAACTCGCGCAGCGCCGCCCACTCCTCGGTGAGCGCCTCGATGACCGCCGCGGAATCGACGTCGGAGACGGCCATCAGCGCACCGGCTGGATGCAGCTGGCCAGCGGGTCGACGACCGAGCAGCTCACCGCGGGCCGGGTCGGCCGGTACGTCGGTCCGACGCCGCCCCGGGCGATGATCCGGCGGTAGACGGGCACCGCGTCAGTGGGGATGCGGCGCAGGCTGCCGTCGCGCAGCGCGTTGACCGTGTAGAGCCCGAACCGCGGCGTATAGCTGCCCCACTCGTAGTTGTCGGTCAGCGACCAGTAGTTGAGGCCGAACACCGGTATCCCGTCGGCGCGGGCGCGCTGGACCCAGTACACGACGTCGGCGAGGTGGTCGCCCCGTCGATACCCGTCGGTGCGCGGCTTGCCGTCGCGGGTGGGCATGCCCGTTTCAACGATGTAGATCGGCTTGCCCGGGTAGCGGCGCGCGTTGTAGCGCAGCACGTAGTAAATTCCGTCGGCGTCGATCGGCAGCTCGGGCATCGCCTCCTGCAGACTGCCGCTGAGCAGGCGCTGTGCGCCGGCCAGCGCGCCACGGGTCTGGCCGAGGGAGAAGCTGTAGTAGTTGTCGACACCGACGAAGTCGGCGTGCCGCATAAACTGGTCGGTCAGCTCCGCGTCGATCAGCGGTTCGGCGGCGGGCAGGTACGCAGAGTTCGACGTGACCTTCGCACCCGGCTGCACGCGGTGGATGTAACGGTAGATCCGGGCGTGCACGTCGACCATCCGGTCGCGCATGAGTGGCAGCGCGGCCGGCGAGATCTCCCCGCGCTGTACCTGCTGCAGCGTGTTCATCACCGGCTCGTTGAACGTCACCCACAGCGGGTTGAACTTGCTGAGGCGGTCGACGACGCGGCGCGCGTAGTTCATCCACAACCGTGCCGAGTTCGGATTGGCCCAGCCGCCCTTCCGCATCATCCACAGCGGGTACACCCAGTGGTCGATGGTGACCATCGGGCGCATGCCGGCGGCGACGATCGCGCCCACCATGTCCTCGTAGTAGGCCCACTCCCCCTCGTCGAACCGGGTGGGCGAGGGCTGCACGCGCGCCCATTCGACGCCGACGCGGTAGACCTTGGCGCCCAGCCCCTGGGCGAGGGCGATGTCGGAGCGGTAGCGGTGGCGGAAGTCGATGGAGCGCCCGATCGGCGTCACGTCCTTCTTCGGCACGGTCCAGTTGCTCGCCGGACGGCCGCCGGGCGACCCCTCCGACTGGAAGCCCGACGAGGCGACGCCCCAGAGGAAATTCGCCGGGAGCGCCGGTGCGGCATGGACGGTTCCGGTCGGTGCGACGGTGGCGATGGCGGCGGCGCTCAGGACCGCGATGCCGATGCGGACCGACCGCAGTCCGGTCGCCTGATGAAAACCCACGATCCCACTCCCTGCTCGGCGGTTGTCTCGCCGTCACCCTATTCTGTTCCTCGTGCTTTCTCGTCGACTTGCGCTAGGCGCCATCGTCTTGGCGGTGCTGGTCCTCGTCGGCGGCAGCGTCACCCAGCGCGTCCTCGCCGACCCCCGGGTGGTGGATTCGGCCGCACCGGCCTGCGGAACCGCGGTCGACCTCAAGGCGAAGGCGTCGGTGCGCCGCACGGTCAACATCAACGGCGTCGAGCGGGTCTACCACGTCCAGATTCCCGGCGACTACGACCGGGCCACGCGCACGCCCCTGATCCTCGCGTTCCACGGGCACGGCGAGATGGCCAAGTGGTTCAAGCACTACACGCAGCTGTCGCGCCTCCCGGCGATCACCGTCTTCCCCGAGGGGCTGCGCGGCACCGATGGCGAGAGCGCCTGGCAGGGCGCGCCGTACGCACCGCCGCAGGCCGACGACGTCGCGTTCACCAGGGCCGTGCTCGACAAGCTCACCACCGAGGCGTGCGTCGACAGCAAGCGGATCTACGCCGTCGGCCGCTCCAACGGCGCCGGCTTGGTCAACATGCTGGCCTGTCAGCTGCCCGGCCGATTCGCCTCGGTGGCGATGGTGTCCGGCGCGTTCTACCCGGAGGCCGACGTCGGGTGCGAGCACGCGCCATGGGTGTCGCGGATCGAGTTCCACGGCACCGCGGACTGGACGGTCCCGTACGACGGCGAGATGAAGAACGGCTCGGTCCTCCCGCCCATCCCGCTGTGGCTCGAGGGGCAGGCTCGCAAGGCCGCGTGCGCTCCGCCCGTGCAGCGCGGCATCGCACCCAACACCCTGCGCATCGACTGGGCGTGCCAACCGGCTGGCGCGATGCTCAGCCACATCCGCATCGACGGCGGCACCCACCGGTGGCCCGGGTCGACCGAGGCCATGTGGCGGCCGTCGAATCACATCAACGCCGCCGCACTCATCTGGCAGTTCTTCCAACTGCAGGGCCCCGGGCTCGCCCCGCCGGGCTGACGGACCGTGATCCTCGTCACACCGAAGATCACGAAAACATCACGCTGCATGCGGAGATGCTCTCTGCGGCGGTGACCTGCCGGGGCGATCAATGCAGGCCATCGCGCCGATTGACCCTATTCTGATCGTCGTGATTTCTCGACGTCTCGCGTTACCAGCCTGTGTCCTTTCGATGGCCGGGCTCGTCGGTACCGCTTCTGCCCAGTTCGCCCTGGCCGCTCCGGGCGGCGTGTCCCCCGCGGCCGGAAAGCTCGTCGCCGGGCACACCTCGGTGCGGACCGTGATGATCAACGGCGTGCAGCGCAGCTACCGCGTCCACATGCCCGTCGGCTACTCGCGCGGCGTCCCGACGGCCCTGGTGCTGGCCTTCCACGCCCGGAGCCAGTCCGCCGTCGAGTTCGAGCACGCGACCGGCCTGACCCGACTGCCGGCGATCACCGTCTTCCCCGACGGTCTGCGCAGCGCCGCCGGGCCGCAGTCGTGGCAGGGCGCCCCCTACGCCAACCCGCGCGCCGACGACGTCGCCTTCACCCGTGCGATCATCCACCAGATCAACGCCGAGGCCTCGGTCAACCACGGCCGCGTCTTCGCGATCGGCCGCTCCAACGGCGGCGGCCTCGCCAACCTGCTGACGTGCCGCATGCCCGGCCAGTTCGCCGGTATCGCGCTGATCTCCAGCGCCTTCTACCCGCAGTCGCTCTGCGCGGGCGGCAACAACGTCTCCAAGCTCGTGCTGCATGGCACCGCCGACCCGATCGTGCCGTACAACGGCGGTACCAAGTTCGGCAACCACCTGCTGCCGGTCCCCGCTTATGTGAACCAGGCTGCGCGACGCGCCGGCTGCCAGAAGCCGATGAGCCGCAAGGTCCGCCGCAACGCCACCCGCATCGACTGGCTGCTCTGCCGCCAGCCGGGCACGATGATCTCGCACGTCCGCTACGACGGCGGCGGCCACGGCTGGCCCGGCCCGACTACCGGATCGATGGTGGAGCCCGGTCAACCGGTCAGCACCACCGGACTGATCTGGAACTTTTTCCAGACCCGCGGCCTCGGCCCGTTCAGCAGCTGAGACCGTTTGAACCCGCTCGGGGTGAACCGCTAGATTTGCGAGGTCATCGCCTCGATTGGCGGTGCGCGCGCGTATAGCTCAGCGGTAGAGCACTGGTTTTACACACCAGCGGTCCTAGGTTCGATCCCTAGTGCGCGCACTCACTATCGCCGCCGAGGCAGTGCCCGGCGCGCCTGCATGCCCAGCGCGGGGACAGAGTCCGCCAGATCGTCCCGCGACTTCACGTAACCGTCGAGCGCCCGATAGGACGCCCATGCTTGACGAGGTGACGGAACCCTCGGAATCCACGCCAGCTCCCAGTGAATCCCGTTGATTGGATCGTCGAAGAACACGGCGTAGTAGCCGGGCCAGTACTGCGGGTACGCCGTGGGTTCGTCGGTGACGGTGACCCCGCGGTCGAGCAGGAACTCGTGATGAAACCGATCGACCTCACGCCGATTGCGTGCCCACAGCGCGATGTGGTTGATGCCCACGGCTTGCTCGCCATGGGTGAGCCGATCACCCGAAGCTGCCGGCTGGATGCCGATGTAGCTGTGTGGACTGATGTGGTCCTGGTCATGTAGTACGTCGACTCGTACTCCATGTTGAGCGAGGAAAAGCTGCTGTAGCCGAGCCATCCGAACATGGCGTCGTAGAACACCAACGAGTCCTCGTAGTCGAGGACCGCGAACTCGACGTGATTGACCCCTCGCCAGCGCATGGTTACTCCATCCCCGTCTCAGCCCGACGGCACGTCACATCGCGATGGACTCGCCCGACTGCGCAGTCCACACTTCGGCGACGTCGGCGACCGGCAGCTCCAACGCCGCGCAGATCGCCACCACGGTGCCGAAGCTCGGGGTGGAGATCCGGCCCGCCTCGATTTTCCGCAGCGTCTCGGGCGAAATCCCCGCCGCGGCGGCCACGGATTCAAGGTCGCGCCCGGCGCGCGCCTGCCGCACGAAGGAGCCCAGGCGGCGGCCGGCGGCGATCTGCTCGGGGGTGAGGGGCACGCGAACCATGCGCTCAGCGTACCGGTATTTCTGTACCAGGCAATCGTGATACCTTTTCGGTATTAGAATACCGAGAAGGAGTTGCGGGCCCGATGATCGAACTGAAGACGCCAGCCGAGATCGACAAAATGGCGGTGACGGGTCGCTTTGTCGCCTCGGTGTTGCAGGACGTCTCCGGACGGGCCGAACCGGGCGTGAACCTGCTGGACTTGGAGCAGCGCGCGCGGACGATGATCAGCGAGCGCGGGGCCGTGTCCTGCTACTGGGACTACGCACCGTCCTTCGGCAGCGGCCCGTTCCGCAACGTCATCTGCCTGTCGGTGAACGATGCGGTGCTGCACGGCCTGCCGCACGACTACCGCCTGCGCAGCGGGGACGTGCTGACGTGCGACTTCGCCGTGACGATCGACGGGTGGGCAGCGGACGCCTCGGTCACCGTGCAGGTCGGCGAGCAGACGGCCGACGTCACCGCGTTGATCGACTCCACGGTCCGGGCCCGTACGGCCGGGATAGCCGCCGCCGTCCCCGGCAACCGCCTCGGCGACCTCTCGTCGGCGATCGGAGCCGTCGCGCGCGACGGCGGGTATCGCGTGAGCACCGATTACGGCGGCCACGGCATCGGCCGCACCATGCACGAGGACCCGCACCTGCCGAATCGCGGGCGCCCGGGAAAGGGCGTGACGCTTCGGCCCGGTCTGGTGCTCGCGGTCGAACCGTGGTGGGGCCTGGGCACCGACGAACTGGTCAAGGATCCCGATGGCTGGACGCTGCGCATGGCCGACGGCCTCCCTGCCGCCCACTCGGAGCACACCGTGGCCGTCACAAACGAAGGGCCGCGCGTCCTCACCGTCGTCGACAACTGAACGAACCCACAGATCAGCGCGCGACGTCGACGACCAGCCGCGTCGGACCGGCGAGCTGTTCGACGCGAACCGCCGGGTCGACCGCATCGACGCCGACGAAGACGCCCGCCTGCCCCTCGAACACGCCGCGATAGCTCACCTCGGCGATCCCGCCGGTACCCGCGATCACCTTCCTGGCCCCATACCCGCGGGTCTGCTCGTTGCTGACCCCGGTGATCACGACGGCGACGACCGTTCTGCCGGCGACCCGAACCGGGAGGCCGCTGCCGTCGTCGCGCGGGTCGTCGTCGACGCGCACCAGGTAGCCGAGTGGGCCGGATCCCCCGGTGAACTCGAAGACCACCCGGTCGAAACCGGTGTGCGTGCCGACGCGGATGTCGCTGATCGCGTACTGCTCGACGACCCCGGCGTCCCGACGCTGCGGCAATGGCTGAGTCGGCACCGAATCGTCGGCGGCGGTGCACGCGCCGAGGACGAGGACCGCGATCACGGCCAGTGCCGCGCGCACGCCCATCGGCTAGCCCGCGGCGGCCTTCAGCGCGCGCTCCCAGACGGAGTCGTCGCGCGGCCCGCCGGGGTCGGCGGCGTCGGAGAACAGGACGGTGCGGTCCTTGTCGACGACGATCGTGCCGCGCACCGGATAGCCGCGCTGCTCGTCGAACACCCCGTACTGGGCGGCGACGGCGCCGTGCGGCCAGAAGTCGGACAGGATCGGGAACAGGAAGCCCTGCGCCCCGGCCCACACCTTGTGGGTGGGCGGCGGGCCGACGGAGATCGCGATGGTGGCCAACGAGTCGTTGTCGAACTCGGGCAGGCGGTCGCGGATCAGGCCGAGCTCCCCCTCGCAATTGCCGGTGAAGGCCAGCGGGAAGAAGACGAGCAGTGCGCGACGGTCGGCGGTGACCGTCGAGAGGTTCACCCGTTGATTGTTCTGGTCGGGCAGCGTGAAGTCGGGCGCCCGCTGCCCACTGGCGATCAGTTCGCGCATCGTCAGCGCGTGCCGCGCGACTTCGGCTGACCCAGGCGGGTCGCGGTCCAGTCGCCGACGTTGGTGACGCCGGTCTGCGTCAGGCCGGTCGTCGCGGCCGCCTCGCTGATCTCGCTCGGCTCCACGTAGCCGTCCTTGCCGGTCTTGGGCGACAGGACCCACAGGTAGCCGTCGTCGGCCAGCGGTCCGATGGCGTCCATCAGGGCGTCGGTCAGGTCGCCGTCGTAGTCGCGCCACCACAGGATCGCCACGTCGATGACGTCGTCGGCGTCCTCGTCGAGCAGCTCTCCGTCGATGATGTCTTCGATGTCCGCGCGCAGGTCGTCATCGGTGTCGTCGTCCCAGCCGAGCTCCTGGACGACCTGACCCTTGCTCAACCCGAGCTTCTGCGCACCGGCACCATCGGCGGCAACCACGAGCGACCTCCCTATACGCGGTCGGAGCCGAGTGAGTCCCGACGCCTGTGCTGCTATCCCACCCGCTTACGGCCGAGAGTGCAACCCGTGATGCGGAATCCGGGGCCGCGTGCTCAGTAGTAGGTGCGGCAGAGGCTGCGCAGCTGCTGAGCGGCCTCGTTGCGCTCGCGGGCGCTCGCGTTGATCTGGTCGATGTTCCCGCCGGCCAGTGCGTCGCGCTGGGTCTTGTAGACGTCGGCCACCTTGCCGAACTGCGTCTTGAGGTCCGCCGGCATGTCCTTGGCCGCGGCCGCGCGCAACGACACGATGGTCTTGTCCAGCTCGGCGATGATCTGCTTGTCGAGGCCGCCGAAGTTCTGGTTGGCGTTGTAGTGGTCGATCATGCGGTTGTAGTTGACCGACGACAACCAGTCCGAGAGCTGCGCGCACTGCGTCTCGGCGTTGTGCTTCTGCACGTACTGGGTGACGATCTGCGGGTTCGGCGCCTTGGCCTTGCCGCTCACCGTGCACCCGGTCAGCCCGGCGGCGGCCGCCACTGCGACCAGGGCCGCGGCAACCTGTCGACGTCGGCTGGGGGCGATCTTGTGCGTCATGACTCTCCGTACTGTTTGGCGAGGGTTTTGACCCGGTTCCACTCTCCGATGTTGCCGAAGATGGCGATCCAGTTGTAGGCAAGCATCGACAGGATGCCGAACCAGCCGAGGAACAGGCAGTGCAGTTGTGCGCGCCAGAACGCCCGACGCACGTCGGCCAGGGATCCGGTGACCTGGTTGGGGGTGGTCAGCGCCATGATCAGCAGACCGGTGTGGGACTTGAACACCGCGGTGTAGACGCCGGGGCCCTGCGCGTACGGGTGCTGCTCGCCGGGCGGCTGCGGTGGGTACGGCTGACCGGGCTGCGCGTAGCCCTGCGGCTGCTGCGGGTAACCCGCCGGCGCGGGATGGCCGGGTTGCTGCGGATAGCCCGGGTGCTGCGGCTGAGCGGCCGGCGGCGGGTACCCGCCAGGCGGAAGCGAGCCAGGATCCTGCGGCAACGGCGCGGTCATCAGTCCCCCCTGGGTATCGGACTCCCGGCACGGATGCGCCGAGACCCCCTTGAGAATATCGGCAATCGTAACGCTGTCCACGGGCGACCATTCGGTTGGCGGTCAAGTGACCGCGGGCACAGTGCCCGCCGAATGTGGCGCACGTTTAGGGTGGAGATGTCAGGCGCCCCACCCACGGCGCCGACGGCCACATCGACGCCGCACACCACAAGCGTGCGGTGACAACAGAATTAGAGGAACCGATCACTGTGTCTGACGAGTCGACCACCCCCAACCGCGTCCGGGTCATCCGTGAAGGCGTGGCGTCCTACCTGCCCGACATCGACCCGGAGGAAACCTCCGAATGGGTCAACTCCCTGGACGGGCTGATCGAGTCCGCCGGTCCGGCACGGGCGCGCTACCTGATGCTGCGCCTGCTGGAGCGGGCCGGCGAGCGACACGTCTCCATCCCCGCGCTGACGTCGACCGACTACGTCAACACGATTCCGACCGAGAACGAGCCGTGGTTCCCCGGCGACGAGCAGGTCGAGCGCAACTTCCGTCGGATGATCCGATGGAACGCCGCGATCATGGTGCACCGGGCACAGCGCCCCGGCATCGGCGTCGGCGGTCACATCTCCACCTACGCGTCGTCGGCATCGCTGTACGAAGTCGGCTTCAACCACTTCTTCCGCGGCCAGGACCACCCCGGCGGCGGCGACCAGATCTTCATCCAGGGCCACGCCTCGCCGGGCATCTACGCCCGCGCCTTCCTCGAGGGCCGACTCACCGAGGACCAGCTCGACGGGTTCCGCCAGGAGCACAGCCACGCCGGATTCGGCGGCGGCCTGCCGTCGTACCCGCACCCGCGCCTGATGCCCGACTTCTGGCAGTTCCCGACCGTGTCGATGGGCCTCGGGCCGATGAACGCCATCTACCAGGCCCGCTTCAACCACTATCTCCACGACCGCGGCATCAAGGACACCAGCGATCAGCACGTGTGGGCCTTCCTCGGCGACGGCGAGATGGACGAGCCGGAGTCGCGCGGCCTGCTGCAGGTCGCGGCGACCGAGAGCCTGGACAACCTGACCTTCGTCGTCAACTGCAACCTGCAGCGCCTCGACGGCCCGGTCCGCGGCAACGGCAAGATCATCCAGGAACTCGAGTCCTTCTTCCGCGGCGCCGGCTGGAACGTCATCAAGGTCGTGTGGGGCCGCGAGTGGGACGCACTGTTGCACGCCGATCGCGACGGCGCCCTGGTCAACCTGATGAACTCCACGCCCGACGGCGACTACCAGACCTACCGCGCCAACGACGGCGCCTTCATCCGCGAGCACTTCTTCGACCGCGACCCGCGCACGAAAGAACTGGTCAAGGATCTCTCCGACCAGGAGATCTGGAACCTCAAGCGCGGCGGTCACGACTACCGCAAGATCTACGCCGCCTACGCCGCGGCGATGGCCCACAAGGGCCAGCCGACGGTGATCCTCGCCAAGACGATCAAGGGCTACACCCTCGGCACGCACTTCGAGGGCCGCAACGCCACGCACCAGATGAAGAAGATGGCGCTCGACGACCTCAAGGCCTTCCGCGACACCACGCGGGTGCCGATCACCGACGAACAGCTCGAGGCCGACCCGTACCTGCCGCCGTACTACCACCCGGGGCCGGACTCGCCGGAGATCCAGTACCTGCTCGAGCGCCGCAAGAGCCTCGGCGGATTCCTGCCGAACCGCCGGCGCAGCGCCGAGCCGTTGCGGCCGGACACCTCGGCGGCCATCGAGGCCGTGGCGAAGGGGTCAGGCAAGCAACAGGTCGCCACCACGATGGCCCTGGTCCGCATCTTCAAGGAGTTGCTGCGCGACAAGGAGATCGGCAATCGGATTGTCCCGATCATCCCGGACGAGGCGCGCACCTTCGGGATGGACTCGTGGTTCCCGTCGCTGAAGATTTACAACACCCACGGCCAGCTCTACACGTCGGTCGACGCGGACCTGATGCTCGCCTACAAGGAGAGCCAGGTCGGCCAGATCCTGCACGAGGGCATCAACGAGGCGGGGTCGACGGCAAGCTTCACCGCGGTCGGGTCGTCGTATTCGACGCACCAGACGCCGATGATCCCCCTCTACATCTTCTACTCGATGTTCGGCTTCCAGCGCACCGGCGACAGCCTGTGGGCCGCGGCGGACCAGATGGCCCGCGGCTTCGTCATCGGCGCCACCGCCGGGCGCACGACGCTGACCGGCGAGGGCCTGCAGCACGCCGACGGGCACTCCCCGCTACTCGCCTCCAGCAACCCGGGCGCGGTCATCTACGACCCGGCCTTCGCCTATGAGTTGGCCTACATCATCGACGACGGTCTGCGCCGCATGTACGGCGAGGCGCAGGAGGACGTCTACTTCTACATCACGGTCTACAACGAGCCGTTCCACCAGCCGGCCGTCCCGGCGAACCTGGACGTCAACGCCCTGCTGCGCGGCATCTACAAATACTCCGCCGCGCCCGAGGTCTCGGCGGCCGCGGCGCCGACGGTGAACATCCTCGCCTCCGGCGTCACGATGCCCGACGCCCTGCGCGCCCAGCAGCTGCTCGCCGACGAGTGGAACATCGCGGCGTCGGTGTACTCGGTGACGTCGTGGTCGGAACTGGCCCGCGAGGGCATCAAGGCCGACCGCGCCGAGCTGCTGTACCCGGACGCCGGGCGGGCCACCCCGTTCATCACCTCGGTGCTCGACGGCAGCCCGACGGTGGCGGTGAGCGACTACCAGCGCGCCGTGCAGGAGCAGATCCGCGCGTACGTGCCGGGCACCTACCTGACGCTCGGCACCGACGGCTTCGGCTTCTCCGACACCCGTCCGGCCGCGCGGCGCGTCTTCAACGTCGACGCCGAGTCGATCGTCGTCGCGGTCCTGCTGGCCGCCTCGCGCGACGGCAAGGTCGACCGCGCCGTCGCCGCCGAGGCCGCCAAGAAGTACCGGATCGACGATGTGAACGCCGCTCCCGAGCAGACCAGCGACCCCGGCGTGGCCTAGTGACTACCCTGAGAGGGTGACCGCGCAGCAACGCCCCCCGATGGACGATGTCTTCGGGGAACATGGTGCGCACGTCCCGACGTCGGACGGCGTCCGGGCGGCCTTGCCGGACACCCTGCTGCGCCGGGTGAAGCAGTACAGCGGGCGCTTGGCGACCGAGGCGGTGCACTCGATGTCCGAGCACCTGCCGTACTTCACCGAGCTCGACGCCGCCCAGCGCGCGTCGGTGCAGCTGCTCGTCCAGACCGCGGTCGTCAACTTCGTCGATTGGATCGAAGACCCCGAGGGCAACGTGAAGTTCACGGCGGCGGCCTTCCAGGGCGTGCCCACCGACCTGGCCCGCCGCATCTCGCTGCTGCAGACCGTCGAGATGGTCCGGGTGGCAATGGAGTTCTTCGAGAAGCGGTTGCCCCTGCTGGCCCGCAACGAGGACCAATTGCGGGCGCTGACCGAGTCCGTGCTCCGCTACGGCCGGGAGATCGGTTTCGCGGCCGCGTCGATCTACGCCTCGGCCGCCGAGTCGCGCGGTGCGTGGGACTCGCGCCTGGAGGCACTCGTCGTCGACGCCGTCGTCCGCGGCGACACCGGGCCCGAGTTGATGTCGCGCGCGGCGGCCCTCAACTGGGCCTCCGACGCTCCGGCGACGGTCATCGTCGGCAATCCCCCGCCGGAACAGAACGTGTCGGTCCCGCTGACCATCCACAACACCGCCGTCGCCTATGACCGCGCCGCGCTGTCGGTCGTCCAGGGCAGCTCCCTGGTCACGATCGTCAGCGGGCCGATCACCCCCAGCGAGCCCTTCGTCGCCGAGCTGCTCGCCCAGTTCGCCGACGGCCCGGTGGTCATCGGACCCACGATGCCCGACCTGGTCGGCGCCCACGCCAGCGCGGTCGAGGCGATGGCGGGGATGGAGGCCGTCGTCGGCTGGCCGAGCGCGCCGCGGCCGGTCCACAGCCTCGAACTGCTGCCCGAGCGGGCCCTGGCCGGTGATCCCACCGCCGCCGACACCCTGACGCGCACGTTGACCAAGCCGCTGAGCGCCGCCGGCGCCAACCTGACCGACACGCTGGAGGCGTACTTGGACGCCGGCGGCTCGGTGGAATCCTGTGCACGGACGCTGTTCGTGCACCCGAATACTGTCCGATATCGACTAAAACGGATCGCCGAGATCACCGGACGTGACGCAACTAACCCCCGCGATGCCTATGTTCTGCGGGTGGCGACCACCGTTGGTCGTTTGACTCAAACACAAAACAAACCGTCTACTTCAGTAACTTCCGTCACATAAGTAACACGGCCTTCTTATCGTTGTCCCAGGTTGAGCCGGTTTGGACTCATTTTGGTAACGGTAAACGGCGGGACTTCGGTCCCTAAGGCGTGTCGGTGGCTTTTGTAGGATTCCCACAAAAGCGGGTAGAAAGGTTCATGCTCCTCCACACCGTCATTCCCTAGCTGCAAGGTGTTCAGTTACATCGTGCTTACGTTGCTTGCGCCCGGACAGGGCTCACAGACGCCCGGCATGCTCGCCGATTGGCTCGAGCTGCCCGGTGCCCGCGATCAACTCGCGACGTGGTCCAAGCTCGCCGGCCTGGACCTCGAGCGGCTCGGAACGACCGCGACCGCCGAGGAGATCACCGACACCGCCGTCACCCAGCCGCTGGTCGTCGCGTCGGCGCTGCTCGCCTACGACGAGCTCGCCAAGCAGTCGCCGCTGGCCGCTGACACCATCGTGGCCGGCCACTCGGTCGGCGAACTGGCCGCCGCCGCCATCGCCGGTGTCATCACCCCCGACGAGGCCGTGACCCTCGCCGCCGTGCGCGGCGCCGAGATGGCCCGCGCCTGCGCGCTGGAGCCGACGACCATGGCCGCCGTGCTCGGCGGCGACGAGGACGAGGTCCTCGCCCGCCTCGACGAACTCGAGCTCATCCCCGCGAACCGCAACGCCGTCGGCCAGATCGTGGCCGCGGGCAAGGTCGACGCGATCGACGAGCTCGTCGCGAACCCGCCGGAGAAGGCGCGCACCCGCAAGCTCGCGGTCGCCGGTGCCTTCCACACGGCCTTCATGGCCCCCGCCCAGGAGGCCGTCGCCGCGGCCGCCGCGAAGATCACCCCCGCCGACCCGAAGTTCACGCTGCTGTCGAACTCGGACGGCAAGGCGGTCACCACCGGCGCCGAGGCGCTCGAGAAGCTGGTCGCCCAGGTGACCCGACCGGTCCGCTGGGACCTGTGCTCGGTCACCATGCGCGACTCGGGCACCACCGCCATCGTCGAACTCCCCCCGGCCGGCACCCTCGTCGGCATCGCGAAGCGCGAGCTCAAGGGCACCCCCACCCTGGCGTTGAAGACGCCGGAGAGCATCGCCGACGTCAAGGAACTTGGATAAGGGCCGGAGCTCACCGCGAGCGTCCAAGCAGCCCACCCGGGTTGCCCGGCACACGAACCGATCACCGACTGGTGAAAGAAGATAGAAGGGAGCCACACCGTGGCTGTTAGTCAGGAAGACCTGATCGCCGGTATTGCCGAGATCATCGAGGAAGTCACCGGCATCGAGCCGTCCGAGGTGACCATGGACAAGTCCTTCGTCGACGACCTGGACATCGACTCGCTGTCGATGGTCGAGATCGCCGTCCAGATCGAGGACAAGTACGGCCTGAAGGTGCCGGACGAGGACCTCGCCGGCCTGAAGACCGTCGGTGACGCCGTCTCCTACATCCAGAAGCTCGAGAAGGAAAACCCCGAGGCCGCTGCCGCCATCGCCGCGCAGATCGCCGAGGAGAAGAAGGAAAAGAACGCGTGACGACGTCGCTTCGCGAGTACTCCACGCTGGGAGGTAACTTTCCCAGCGTGGTGGTGACGTCTATGGTCGCCACCACCTCGCTGGGCGTCGATCTTGATTCCACTTGGGACCGGCTGCTCAAGGGCGAGTCCGGCATCAAGGAGTTGACCGGTGACTTCGTCACCAAGTACGGCGAGCTCCCCTGCCGAATCGGTGGCAAGTTGCTCGAGGATCCGGCCGACGAGGTGACCCGCGTCGAGGCGCGCCGCATGGCGTACGTCGAGCGTGTCGCCCACGTCATGAGCAAGCGCCTCTGGGCGCACGCCGGTGAGCCCGAGGTGGATCCGGACCGTCTGGCCGTCGTGCTGGGCACCGGTCAGGGTGGCGGCGACGCCATGATCCACAACTGGCAGGCCATGGAGGAGTCGGGCAACTACCGCAAGGTGTCGCCCCTCGCCGTCCAGATGGCGATGCCCAACGGCCCGGCCGGCGTCGCCGGCCTCAACGTCGGTGCGCGCGCCGGTGTGATCACCCCGGTCTCGGCGTGTTCGTCGGGCGCCGAGGCCATCGCCCACGCGTGGCGGCACATCGTCCTGGGCGACGCCGACATGGTCGTCTGTGGTGGCGTCGAAGGCTACATCGATGCGATTCCGATCGCCGCATTCACCATGATGCGCGCGATGAGCACCCGCAACGACGACCCCGCGGCCGCTTCGCGCCCGTTCGACAAGGATCGTGACGGCTTCGTCTTCGGTGAGGCCGCCGCGATGCTGATCCTCGAGCGCGAGGACCACGCCAAGGCCCGCGGTGCGCACATCCACGCCCGCGTCCTGGGTGCGGGTATCACCTCCGACGGGTTCCACCTGGTCGCCCCGGACCCCAGCGGTCAGGGCAACTCGCGTGCCATGGCGCGCGCGATCCAGACCGCCGGGCTGACTCCGAAGGACATCAGCCACGTGAACGCCCACGCGACGTCGACCCCGGTCGGCGACACTGCGGAGGCGATCGGCATCCAGGCGGCCGTGGGCAACCACGCCGCGATCTACGCGCCCAAGTCGGCGCTGGGTCACTCGATCGGCGCCGTCGGCGCCCTCGAGTCGGTGCTGACCATGAAGGCTGTTGAGGAAGGCGTCATCCCGCCGACCCTCAACCTGGAGAACCTGGATCCCGAGTGCGGCGACATCGACGTCGTGCACGGCAAGCCGCGCAAGGGCAACTTCGAGTACGCGCTCAACAACTCGTTCGGTTTCGGCGGTCACAACGTGGCCATCGCGATCGGCAAGTACTAGAAGTCCTAGAACAAAACGAACCCCGCGCCGATTGGTGCGGGGTTCGTTTTTGTCATCCAGCGGCTGCGTGTACTACCCCACCCGCTGGGCAAGCCAGGTCGCCTCGGCGCCCACCGACCCGAGCCGGTAGTTCTCCAGCTCGTTGTCCCACGCGGTGCCCAGCGCCGCATGGATCTCGCCGGACAGGCCGCGACCGTCGGGCTGCGCGTCCATCAGGGCCCGCAGCTGCATCTCCCCGACGATCACGTCGCCGTTGGCCGCGGTCGAGCCGTGCCACAGGCCGAGGCCCGGGACGTAGCTGAAGCGGGTGCCGTCGATCCCGTCGCTGGGGTCCTCGGTGACTTCGAAGCGCAGCGACGACCACTCGCGCAGCGCCGTCACCAGGCGCGCACCGGTGCCCACCGGGCCGACCCAGTCGGCGGTGGCCCGCTGCATGCCGGGTTCGGCGTCCTGCGGCGACCACTTGAGCTGTGCGCGCACATTCAGGGTCGACGACAGCGCCCACTCGACATGTGGGCAGAGCGCGACGGGAGCGGCGTGGATGTACACCACGCCCGTTGCGAAGTCCGCAGTCTGAGGCAGATTGCGCACTGTGATCACCTCCGGTTCGACGAGGAACGTCTTCCCCAAGCACACCTCGTCGACGGGCGGCGACCATCTATCACATCGCTGGTATCTAGTGTGCCTTATGAGGCGTGTGTTGCGCTAGTTCTAGTTTGATACTGCTGATACGCAGTGCAGTTTGAGTGACAGATTAGGCGTAGAAGCCCTCGTTGAAATCGCTCCACAGCGGCTTGGCCCACGGACCGAAGGCGCGGTCGGTCAGCACGACGCAGGCCAGCTCGCGCACCGGATCGACCCACAGGAAGGTCCCCGACTGCCCGAAGTGGCCGAAGGTCTCCGGCGACGCCGACGGCGCGGTCCAGTGCGGCGACTTGTGGCCGCGGATCTCGAATCCCAGGCCCCAATCGCAGGGCCGGTGGCGCCCGTAGCCGGGCACGAAGCCGTCGAGGCCGGGAAACCAGACCGAGCGGGCGCTGCGGGCCGTCTCCGGCGCCACCGTGCGCGGTGCGAGCAGGTCGGCGCCGTAGCGGGCGAGGTCGTCGACGCAGGAGGTGGCGCCGTGGCCGGCCGGACCGTCGAGGGTCGTGGTGGCCATGCCGAGCGGCTCGGTCACGGCTTCGGCCAGGTATTCGGGGAAACCGATGCCCGTCGCCTGTTCGACCGTCTCGGCGAGGACTTCGAATCCGGCCGACGAGTAGATCCGCTGGGTCCCGACGGCGGCGATCTGCTCGCGGCTGTCGAAGGCGAGCCCAGAGGCGTGGGCGAGGAGGTGGGCCACCGTCGCACCGGGCGGACCGGCCGGGGTGTCGAGTTCGACGGCCCCCTCCTCGACGGCGACGAGGACGGCGGAGGCGACCAGCGGTTTGGTCACCGACGCCAACGCAAAAGCCCGGGTGGTGTCACCGTAGGTCTCGGTGACACCACCCGGGCCGATTAGCGCGCCGGCGACATTGTCGACCGGCCACTGCGCCAGATCTTGCAGCACTCAGGCAGCGGGGCGCTGAGTGTTCGGTGCGGGCACCGGGATGCTCGGCACCTGAACCGGGGCCTTCTTCGGCAGGCTCGCCGGAGCCTTGATCTGACCCTTGTCCTTGTCGTCGACGGTCTTGTCGAGATCATCGGAGGTCAGCGTGCCACCGGCGCCGCTGAGGACGTACTGGATGCGGTCCTCGGGGACGTTGCAGTGGTTGCGGGCTTCGGACACCCAGAGCTTGGTCAGCTCGGACACGCCGTCGGCGTGCGCCTGCTCGACCGTGCCGTGGGTGAGGTTGGCCTGCTGAACCCGACCGGTGATCAGGGCGGCCTTCTCACAGACGTGGAACTTGCTGCCCTTCTTCGAGTACCAGACGTTGTCCTGGCCGGTCAGCGCCTGCACGACGTTGCGCTCACGCGCGATCTGCTCGGACGAGATGGCGTTGAAGTCCATGCCGGAAACGGCGACGGCCGCACCCAGGATGACGGCCAGGCCGCCCAGGATGCCCTTCTGCTTGCCGTCGATGTTCTTGTCCATGAAGATCAGGACGATCAGCGGCAGGAAGGCGAGGATCGTGATGATCGCGCCGAGCTGGTTCTGCACGAAGAAGCGGAACTTGTTCTTCTCCGACGCCGGGTCGAGGTGGTTGGCCTTCTTCCAGAGAAGGTTGCCGACGAGGGCGCCGGCCGCCATGACCACCAGGAGGATGATGGCGAGGGTGAACTTGTTGCCGAGCTCGCCCGGAACGATGATCTTGAAGATCAAGTAGATCTCCACCGCGATCGCGGCGATCCACAGGAGGATCGCGGCCACGCGGAACCAGGTCGCCTTCGACTTGTTCTCCGGCGAGGGAACCCAGTTGCCCTCGGCGATGGACGCGGCGCGCTCGCGCTCAGCCGCGCGTGCAGCCTTCTGCTTGTCGGTTGCCATTACTAACTGCCCTTCAAAAGTGGTGTCTCGCGACGGTGATCGCGATTACCACAGACTTTAGTGCAAATCCGCCCGTGAAAGCGCAGCGGCCGGGTCCACGTGTCGTGGACCCGGCCGCCGGCGCCGGTGTTGGGTGCGCAGGTCAGGCGCTCACCAGTCTTCCTCGGTGTAGCGGATGACGCCGCGGATGTTGCGGCCCTCGAGCATGTCCGCGTACCCCTCGTTGATCTGGTCGAGGCGGTACTCGCGGGTGATCATGTCGGTGATGTTGAGCTTGCCGGCCTTGAACAGCGACAGCAGGTTCGGGATGTCGAGCTTCGGGTTGGCGCCGCCGAAGATCGAGCCCTGCAGGTTCTTCTGCATCAGCGTCAGCATCGAGAAGTTGAGCGTGACCTCGGTGTCGAGCATGCTGCCCATGCCGGTCAGCACGCAGGTGCCGCCCTTGGAGGTCAGGTTCATCCAGCTGTCGATGTCCTTGCCGAAGACCTCGCCGACGGTGACGATGACCTTCTTGCACATGCCGCCGGCGGTGATGCCGGCGATGTCGCCCATCGCCTCGTCGACGGTCGCATAGGCCTTGGTGGCGCCGAACTTGAGCGCCTGCTCGCGCTTCCACTCGACCGGGTCGATGGCGAAGATGTTGCGCGCACCGGCCAGCACGGCGCCCTGCAGGGCCGCGGTGCCGACGCCGCCGACGCCGACGATGGCGACGTCTTCACCGGGTCGGACGTCGCCGCTGCGGGTCGAGGAGCCGAAGCCGGTGGGGATGCCGCAGCCGCAGAGGGCGGCGACCTCGAACGGGATGTCCTTGTCAATCTTCACCACCGACGCCTCGTGCACGACCATGTAGGGGCTGAAGGTGCCCAGCAGGGTCATCGGGTAGACGTTCTCGCCGTCGGCGGTGTGGATGCGGAAGGTGTGGTCGGAGACGGCCTCGCCCTGCAGCAGGTACATGCCGAAGTCGCACAGGTTCGCCTGGCCGGCCTGGCACGACGGACACTTGCCACACGACGGGATGAACGACAGCACGACGTGGTCGCCCGGCTCGACGTCGGTGACGCCCTCCCCGACCGACTCGACGATGCCCGCGCCCTCGTGGCCGCCCAGAATCGGGAAGCCGCCCATCGGGATGCCGCCGGTCATCAGGTGGTGGTCGGAGTGGCACATGCCCGCGGCCTGCATCTTGATCTTGACCTCATGGGGCTTCGGGTCGCCGATGTCGATCTCCTCGATCTTCCACGGCGAATTCAGTTCCCGGAGCAGTGCGCCTTTAGTCTTCACGATCCATCCTCACTTGCGACATTGTTGCGGGTTTCACCCGCGTTGATTGTGAGCGTAGTCACCGAAACGCAAAATTGGAACACGTTCCAGTTCTGTGTTTCTAACTTCCGCCGTCGTGGCGGGTGAACGCGGCCAGCGTCTGCTGGAATTCGGCCGACTGCAGCAGCCGCACCTGGCCCGCCATCTCCTCGCCGATCGCCGTCTCGAAGGGAGCCATGGTGATGGCGTCGGACGCGGCCTTGGTGGTCCGCAGCGCGGCCGACGACTTCACCGCCAGCTTGCCGACCACCTCGTCGACGCGGGCCCGCAGCGCCGGCTCGTCGTCGACGACCTCGGTGACCAGGCCGGCGTCGAACGCGGCCGCGGCGCGGAACTTCTCCCCCAGCATGAGCAGCGCGTTGGCGCGGGCCCGCCCGATGGAGGCGGCGACCAGCATGCTGGCCCCGCCGTCGGGCATCAGGCCGATGCTGACGAAGGGGAACAGGAAGTAGGAGCGCGCGGTGGCGTAGACCAGGTCCGCGCCGAGCGCGAAGGACGCGCCGATGCCGACCGCGGGGCCGTCGACCGCCGCGATGACCGGCACCGGGATCCGTCGTACCGAGCGCGCCAGTTCCGAGCCGTTGGCGATGATCGCTCGGGCACTCTCCTCATCGATGGCGGCGGCGCCCTCGCCGGCGTTCGCAGCGGCCATGTCGGTGATGTCGGCGCCGGCCGAGAAGCTGCCGCCCGAGCCGGCGAGCACGACGACGCGCAGATCGTCGCGCCGGGCCCAGTCGTCGAGGGCGGCGCGGATGCGCAGCGACACCGGGCCGCTCAGGGCGTTCATCCGATCCGGCCGGTTGATGGTCAGCCGCCCGACCCCGGCGTCGTCGATCGTCGCGAGCAGTTCATCCGATTCCGTCACGCTCTCGTTCTAACACGGTGCGCCGGGCGCGGGATGTGTTTGCCCGCGGTCAGAGAACGGCGAAGTCGTTGACCAGCCAGCGGTTGCCGTCGCGGACGAGGGAAACCTTCACCCGCGATTGGTACAGGTGGCCGTTCGGCTCCACGGTCAGGATGTCGGGCGACTTGAGCGTCTGGTCGAGCGCCACCAGGACCTCGGCCTTGTCCTTGGACAGCTTCGAGACGCCCGAGGTCTTCGCCTCGCCCTTCGACGATGCGCCGACGGCCTCGGTCGCCTTGCGCGCGTCGGGCAACGACTTGATGTACTTGTCGGCGAAGTCGCTGGTCGCGAGTTCGCGGATCCGACGGTCCAGGTCGCCGTAGTCCTTGGACTCATAGGTGGTCAGCGTGGCGGCGGCGTTGCGGGCCGCCGCCATCGCGCTCTGCCCGTGCGACGACTGCGGGTCGGTCTGCGCGGCGAGGTGCGAGGCGCGGAAGCCCCAAATGCCCAGGCCGAGGACCAAGACCGCCAGCACCGCACAGGCGGCGAGCAGGCCGGCGACCAGTTTCTCGGCGTCGGGGCGGGCCAGCAGCGCGGCGACGAAGCCGTCGGACGGGTTCTCGATCTTGCCGGGCTTGCGGTCGGCCGCCTTGGCGGCCTCCTTGGCGGCTTCGGCCTTGGCCTCGTCGCGCTTGCGCCGGTTGGCCTTGAGGAACGCCTCACCCTCCAGCGGGGACACGTGCTGGTCGTCGGACTTCTTGGATCCCATGGCTCAACAGGGTAGGCGACGACCGCAAGTGTCCTAACTATCAAATATATGTGATAGGAATAGTGGGACATTCCGAGATGAGAGGCCACCACCCCATGGTTGAGTTCACCCCCGAGCAGGAGTCCTTCGCGCAAGCCGTGCGCGACTTCTGCGCCCGCGAGGTCGGTACCCGCGAGCAGCGTGCCAAGTACACCCAGGACGGTCCGCACAGCGAGGAGCTGTACCGCAAGATGGCCGACCTCGGCTGGGCCGGCATCATCGTCGGCGAGGAGTACGGCGGCGCCGGGGCCGGCAACGTCGAGCTGTGCATCTTCCTCGAGGAGGCCCTCCGTGGCATGGCCCCCGTCGGCGGCATCGGCCCGACCTTCATCACCGCGGCGGCCTACGAGAAGTTCGCCAGCGAGGAGTTGAAGAAGGAAGTCCTCGCCAACGTCGTGAAGGGCGATTCGCTGTCGATCGCGATGAGCGAGCCCGAGGCCGGCTCGGACGTCGCCAACCTTTCCTGCAAGGCCGAGAAGGTCGACGGCGGCTGGAAGATCAACGGGCAGAAGACCTGGATCTCCAACGCCGCGATCGCGTCGTCGATCCTGCTGATCGCCCGCACCGAGCGCACCGACAAGAAGCACGAGGGCATCACCCAGTTCCACATCCCGGCCGGCACCAAGGGCCTGGAGATCGTGCCGATCGAGACCCTCGGCGGCCGCGAGCAGAACGACCTCTACTTCACCGACTGCTTCATCCCCGACGAGTACGTCGTCGGCCAGGTGAACCAGGGCTGGTGGCAGTTGATGGCGGGCCTGAACACCGAGCGCCTGATCCTGGGCGCCATGCAGCTGGGCCTGGCCGAGCGTTCTTTCGACGACACGCTGAAGTTCATCACCGAGCGCAAGCAGTTCGGCAAGCCGGTCGGCACCTTCCAGGCGCTGCGCCACCGCATGGCCGACCACGCCACCGAGATCGCGTGCACCAAGCTGCTCGTCTACGACTTGGCCGAGAAGGCCGACGCCAACCCGAAGCAGATGTTCCCGCGCGAGGCGTCGATGGTGAAGCTGAAGGCCACCGAGGTCTCCAAGGCGATGACCATCGACGGCATGCAGATGATGGGCGGCTACGGCTACACCAAGGAGTTCGATGCCGAGGCGCTCATGCGCAGCGCGATCATCTCGACCGTCTACGGCGGCACCAACGAGATCCAGCGCGACATCATCGGCAAGACCTACGGGCTCTAGTCGATGAGTGCAGCGCGCGGTGCGCTGCGGCGCCGACCGCAGCTGTCCGAGGAGGTCGCCGCCGCGATCCGGCACCGGATCATGACCGGCGACTTCCGGCCGGGCGACTTCATCCGGATGGACGAGACGGCCGCCGAACTCGGCGTCAGCGTCACGCCCGTGCGCGAAGCATTGCTCACGCTGCGGGGCGAGGGGATGGTGAACCTCGCCCCGCACCGGGGGTACGTCGTCGCGGACCTGTCCCCCACCGACGTCGAGGACATCTTCTGGTTGCAGAGCCAGATCGCGGTGAAGATCGCATTGCGCACCGCGGACGCGATCACCCCCGCCGACCTCGACGCGCTGACCGCGTGCACCGATCGGCTGCGCCGGGCCGTCGACGCCGGTGATGTCGACGAGATCGTCGACGCGGAGTTCGACTTCCACCGCACCCACAACCGGATCTCCAGTAGCGGCAAGCTCGCGTGGTTCCTGCTCAACGCCACTCACTACACGCCGCACCGGCTGTACGCGGCCGACCCCGAGTGGGGCGCGGTCGCCGTCGACAGCCACACCAGGCTCGTCGAGGCTTACCGCACCGGCGACCGTCCGGCCATCGCGGAACAGGTGCAGCGACAGTTCGACGACGGCGCCCAGCGACTGACCAAACGCCTGGCCGACGCGGGCATCTGGGAGGGTGACGCACCTCGCTGAAAAGGTGTTTTGCCCTGGCCAAAAGCATGCGCTAAAGTCGGAATCCGGCTCACCGAGCCGACGCCATTCCCCCATAGCTCAATTGGCAGAGCATTCGACTGTTAATCGGACGGTTACTGGTTCGAGTCCAGTTGGGGGAGCAAGCGAAGACCGCCTGTGCGACAGGCGGTCTTTGTATTTGCAGCGCAAGTCGCCAGCGCGAGGAGGTGTGCCCCGTGGACAACATCGTGACCCGCGCCCTGGACCGCCTCGTCCCGCGGCAGGCCACCATCGACACGATCGAGCCGGGCAGCATCGTCGTCGCCCCGCGCCAGCCCATCGACCTGCACGACGAGGCGTCGATCACCGAGGTCCTCGACCTCGCGCTGCGGATCGGTGCCGCCCTCCTCGACGCCGGCACGGGCGCGATCGACACCCGTCACCAGGTCGAGTTCGTCGCCGGCATCTACGGCCTCGACAACGTCGACGTCGACGTCACCTACAACACGATCCTCATCTGCGCGCGGCGCGGCAGCACCCTGCCGCCGATCACCGCGTCGCGCACGGTCTACTACCGCTCCCTCGACTTCACCCGGCTCGCGCAGATCGAC
The DNA here is from genome assembly GCF_047602025.1 of Gordonia sp. (in: high G+C Gram-positive bacteria). Lineage (GTDB taxonomy): Bacteria > Actinomycetota > Actinomycetes > Mycobacteriales > Mycobacteriaceae > Gordonia. Next base: position 1,879,619 of record NZ_JASGII010000001.1, read on the forward strand.
CGCCTGGTCCGCAAGATCCAGCGGTTGTCGATCACGCCGGAAACCGCCCACCGCGTCGTCGACGAGATCGTCGAGGCGCCCCACCCCTACCCGCGCTGGGTGGCGACGGCGGCGTGGGGCCTGATGGCGCTGGGCATCGGCGTCTTCCTCGGCGGCACGTGGATCGTCTGGCTCACCGCCTTCGTCACGACGGTCGTGATCATCGAGTTCAACCGGCGGCTGCACCACATCGGCACCCCGCCGTTCTTCCAGCAGATGGCCGGCGGCTTCCTCGCCGTCCTACCGGCCGCCCTCCTCTATCCCCTGCTGCAGCACAGCGGACTGGGGTTCAGCCCCGCACAGATCATCGCCACCGGGATCATCGTGCTCCTGTCCGGACTGACCCTCGTCGGCTCGGTGCAGGACGCGATCACCGGGGCGCCGATCACCGCCGTCGCGCGCTTCACGGAGGTGTTGGTGATGACCGGCGGAATCATGATCGGCGTGGCGCTGTCGATCCGTTTCGTCGGGCTGTTCGACGTGCATCTGCCCGCGTTGACCACCGCTCCGCCCTTCGGCGCCGCCGACGTTCCGGCGCGCGTGATCGGCGGTTCGATCGCCGCCTTCGCGTTCGCCCTCGCCAGCTACGCCGAGCGCCGCGCGCTCCCGGCCGCCTTCGTCGCCGGGGCGATCGGCTCGGGCGTCACCGCCGCACTGTTCCTGACCGATCTCGGCCCGATCTTCAGCTACGCCGCCGCGGCGATCATCATCGGCCTGGTCGGCGGCATCGCCGCACGCCGGTCGCTGACCCCGCCCCTGGTCGTCGCGATCGCGGGCATCACTCCGCTGCAGCCCGGGCAGGCAATCTACCGCGGCATGTACGGCGTGATGACCGGCACCGGCGGCTCGTGGGCCATCGTCACCGCCCTGGGGATCGGCGTCGGTCTGGCCACCGGCGTCACGCTGGGCGAGTTCATCGCGCGCTCTCTGCGCCGGCCGCGCTTCCCCCGGGTGTTCCCCGTGCGCCGTTGATTGGTTTGGATCCAATTCCGCGGTCCGGGGTCTGCACCGGCACGGATGTGACTAGCGTTCGACGGGTTCGGGGTCGGTGAATCGAAACGGAGTCCCCATGTACATCGCCATCAGCAAGGCCGCCGCTGCCGCCTTCATCGTCGCCGCCGCGGCCGCACCGGTCGCGGTCGCCGCGAGCGCACACGCCGCACCGACGTCGGTGAAGTACTACGAGAACTGCACGGCCGCGCGCGAGGATGGCGCCGCCCCGATCCAGAAGGGCCAGGACGGCTACGGCGACCACCTCGACCGCGATGGTGACGGCATCGCCTGCGAGTAGGGCTCGCGCGTAGCTCCGACACCGCACAGCACTTTCCCGCACCGCCGGGTGTTGGAGGGTGTGCCGCGGTGTTGGAGCTTTGCTAGAAGGCCGTCGTCGCGAGGTGGATGAAAGAGTGCAGCGCGAGGATCGCGCTCACGATCGCCACGATCAGCGCCCAGTTCTTCTCCAGGAATCCGCGGACCCGGTGCAGCATCCCGGTGAAGCGCTCGCCGCCGAACAGGACCGCGAGCACCGGTAGGGCGACGGTCGAAACGCCGACCAGGGTGTAGACGGCGATGCCGACGATCTTCGTGGCCACGGCGGCGCCCGCGAGGGTATAGCCGGCGTGGACGCCCAACATCACCGTCTTGAGGTTGATGACGCCGAGCAGGAACGCGATCGCCGCGGTCTTGCCCGGTCCGACCGACTCGATCTTCTGCATCCACGCGGGGTGCTTCATCTCGCCGCCGCGGCGGTGGGTGCGCCACAGGATGATGGCGAGCGCGCCGAAGACCGTGCCGATGATTAGCGGGACGACGATCGCGCCCCAGCCGCTCCCGCCGGACTGGTGCTGCTCGGGCAGGCGTCGGCCGAGCGCGGCCACGATGGTGATGGTGAGCGCGATCGCGGTGGTCCAGCCGAGGAAGAAGGCGACGCCGTTCTGCTTCGCCCGCGTCGTCATCAGGAACAGCAGCGCGGCGAAGATGACCTCGGGCGAGATCGCGACGCCCAGCGCGAAGGGCAAGAGCTCGGCAACGGCGCCGGTCATCGGTCGATCTCCCATCAGGCGGCACATTCGACGGCCGGTCGGCCGCAGGGGCACTCAAAGTACCAAACGGCGGCGCGGGATCGCCGCGGCCGGCCGGTACGCTGACCCCGGGCGGAGACGCCCGGAAGGGGCGATAGCTCAGTTGGTTAGAGCCGCGGACTCATAATCCGTAGGTCCCGGGTTCGAGCCCCGGTCGCCCCACTGCGTCGGGCGCAGAGACGTTGGTGACGCCGCTGTCAACGATTCGGTTCACGCTGCGCGACGGCATGACGCGCGTCCCGTCCTTCCGTAGGTTCGGCAGCAACCCCGATGGAAGGAACCCCGTGACCGTTCAGTCGCTGCCCGAGGTCGTCGATGTCGCCTGGCTCGCCGACCACCTCCAAGACACCGATCTCGTCCTGATCGACTCGACCTCGCACCTGGAGGTGCCCGAGGACGGGCCCTACACGATCGAGTCCGGCGCGCAGACCTATCTCGACGAGCACATCCCGGGCGCCCTGTTCGCCGACTTGCTGGCCGAGTTCGCCGACCCGGAAAACGCCGAGCCGTGGACCGCGGCCGATCACGACCGCTTCGCCGCGGCGGCCGGCGCGCTGGGCATCGGTGACGGCGCCAAGGTGGTCGTGTACAGCCAGCACGCCCCGTTCTGGGCGACGCGGCTGTGGTGGCAACTCCGCTTCGAGGGTTTCGACGACGTTGCCGTCCTCGACGGCGGCCTGCCCGCGTGGAAGGCGAGCGGCGGCGCGGTGACTTCGGAACCCGCAACCGCCACCCCGCGCGAGTTCACCGGCGTGCGTCGCCCCGAGTTGATCCGGTCGACGGACGACGTGGCCGCCGCACTCGACGATCCGGGCACGTTGCTGGTCAACGTGCTCGGCGAGGAGGACTACCGCGGTGAAACCACGACGTATCCGCGCCCAGGACACATCCCCGGGAGCGTCAACTTCCCCGTCGCCCAGCTGATTGACCCCGACACCGGCACGCTGCGCCCGCTCGCCGAGCTGCGATCGGAGTTCGAGGAGGCCGGCCTGCTCGATCCGAACCGCAAGGTTGTGACCTACTGCGGTGGCGGCATCGCGGCGACGGGAGTCGCTTGGGCGCTCGCCCAGGCCGGCGTCAACGACGTCGGTGTGTACGACGGCTCCCTCACCGCATGGACGGCCGATCCGGACCTGCCGCTCGTGACCGGTCCCTCGCCACGCTGAGACCGGCACAGCACCGGTCTGTGAAAGCGCTGTGCCTTGCCGTGTTCAGCGCGTTCCCATGCCCGCGGAGGTATAGATTTCAGGCAGGTACCAACCCCTGACTGAATGAGGCCTCGTGACCGACAAGAGCGCGCCCACCTACATCACCGGTCGGATCGTCCGCACCGACCTCGACGGCGACGACCCGAACGCCGCGGCCGAGGCGATGATCGTCGAGGACGGCAAGATCACCGCGATCGGCAGCAAGGCCGACGTCGCCAAGCCGGCGGGCGCGCAGGCCGTCGACATTCCCGACGGCTGGGTCCTGCCCGGTCTCATCGAGCCGCACAGCCACCCGAGCGCCGCGGCGTTCCAGCTGTCGTACAACGTGATCGACATCCGCCCGGTCACCCTGTTCACCGCCGACGACGTGTGGGCCGCGATCAAGAAGCAGGTGGCCGCCAAGAGCGACCCGAAGGCCACCGACCGCTGGGTGTTCGCCAACGGTTGGGACCCGCTGCTGCAGAAGGGCCTCACCGAGCCGAACATCCAGGAGCTGGACAAGATCTCCCCCGACGTCCCGCTGCTGATCGCGCACAACTCGGGCCACTCGATCTACTTCAACACCGCGTGCGCCGAGTACTGCAAGATCACCAAGGACACCCCCGACCCGCCCGGAGCCAAGTACGGCCGCGACGCCAACGGCGAGCTGAACGGCATCGGCTACGAGGCCGGCGCCGTGCTCTCGATCGCACAGCCGTTCCTGTCGAGCCTGGCCGACAAGATGCCGCAGATCTTCATGGCCCACCTGCAGGGGCTGCAGAAGAAGGGCATCACCACGATCGCCGATCTGGGCTGGACGGCCCAGTTCAACCCGCTCGCGCAGGGCCTGCAGAAGGCCGGCGGCGGCGTGCTGCCCGTGCGCCTGCGCGCCTACGAACTATCGAATCCCGGCGCCAAGCCGAGCCTGCCGCTCGCCAACGGCGACGACTGGTTCAAGCAGATCGGCATCAAGATCATCTCCGACGGCTCGCCGTGGGTCGGCAACATCGCCACGTCGTTCCCCTACCTGACCAACGCCGCGACCAAGGCCATCGGCCTGGAGCCGCACCACATCGGCAAGGCGAACTACACCAAGGAGCAGATGCTCGCCCTCGCCGAGCAGTACGCGGGCGACGGTTGGCAACTGGCCACCCACTCGCACGGCGACGTCGCCGTCGACCTCACCATCGACACCTACGAGCAGGTCATCAAGAAGCACAAGCTGAAGGACCACCGCTTCCGCCTGGAGCACTGCGGCCTGATGACGCCCGAGCAGTTCAAGCGGGCGCACTCGCTCGGCATCACGACATCGCTGTTCGTCGACCACATCACCTACTGGGGCGAGGTGCTTGAGGACGACCTGTTCGGCAAGGAGCGCGGCGGGGCGTGGGCCGACGCCGGCACGGCCACCGACGCGGGCATCGCCGTCACCTTCCACAACGACGGCACCGTCACCCCGTGCGAGCCGCTGCGCAACATGGCCGTCGCCGAGACGCGCACCACCCGTCAGGGACGCAAGCTCTCCGGCGGCAAGGGCGTCACCCGCGACGTCTCGCTGCGCGGGCACACCGCCAACGCGGCGTGGCAGCTCAAGGGCGAGAACGAGATCGGCATCCTCAAGGAGGGCAACTACGCCGACCTGACCGTCATCTCGGTCGACCCGCGCAAGGCGAAACCGGAAGACCTGGCAACCGCGAACGTGCTGGCCACCGCCCACGCGGGCGTGGTCACGCCGACGTAGCCGGCTCCAGCGCAGCGACGACCTTCTTCGCCGTCGCCTTGGCCGATCCCGGGTTCTGCCCGGTGATCAGCCGACCGTCGACGACGACGTTGGAGACGAACGGGAGCAGCGCCTTCTCGTAGCGGGCGCCGCGGTCCTTGGCGACCTGCTCGGCGTTGTACGGCACGAGCTTGTCGACGCGGGCGAGCTCCTCCTCGCGCCAGGAGAAGCCGGTCATCTTGCGCCCGGCGATCAGGTACGCCCCGTCGGAGAGCTTGGTGTTGAGCAGGCCGCAGTAGCCGTGGCACACCGACGACACAATGCCGCCGGCCTCGAAGATCTCACGGCTGATGCGCTGCAGACCGTCGCTGTCGGTGAAGTCGTACATGACCGCGTGGCCGCCGGTGAAGTAGATGGCGTCGTAGCCGCTCGCGTCGATCTGGTCGGGGCTCGCCGTGTTCTCCAGCAGTGCCATCTTCACCGGATCGGCACGCCATGCCTTGGCCGTCTTGTCGTAGTTGGGGAATTTCAGCGAGCGCGGCTCGAGCGGCACCGCTCCCCCGGTCGGGCTGACGAGCGCCTGCTCGAAACCCGCCTCGTCGAAGACGTGCCACGCGTGCGTCAACTCCGACAACCACAGCCCCGTCGGATGCGAGGCGTCGTCGTAGTGGGCGACGTTCGTGACGACGTTGAGGATGCGCTTGGTCACCGATTCCCCCTCAGCAGATGTGTACGGTGTTTACATCAAAGTATTGGTGCGTGTTGGCGTTGTCAACGTTCTGATCAGGCCAGGATCGCGCCGACCGCCGAGCGCACATGAGCATCCACGACGGCAGCCGACGAGGCGTCGAGCTTGCCGTCGAGGTGGAGGAACGCCAGGCCGTGCGCGAGCGACCAGAGGGCGAGGGCCGTCGCCTCGGAATCGGCGGCCGGCAGCGCCTTTTGCACCACCGACCGCAGGTACTCGTGGATTGCCGCGACGGCGTCCACTCGGTCGGGGTTTCCCACGTCGCAGCCCTCGGTGAACATGACGCGGAACAGTCCGGGACGGTCGAGGGCGAACCGCACGTAGCCCACCGTCAGCTCGGCGATGTCCGCGACCGACGCCGGTTCGGGACACGTGGCAACCATTTGCTGCGCCAACTGCCGATAGCCGACCGCTGCGACGGCCGACGCCAGCGCGGTGCGGTCCTCGAAGTGTCGATAGGGCGCCGCCGCGGACACCCCCGCCTGACGGGCGACGGCGCGCAACGAGAGGTCTGCCGTCGGGTCTTCCGCCAGCAGCGCCATCGCCGACGCCACCAGGGCGGTCGGCAGGTCGCCGTGGTGGTAGCGGGTCGAAGAATCTGTCATCGCGCTGTGATTTTCCCAATCCTGCAGGGTTAACGGCACGCCGATCGGCCGCCTCTGCCATCCTCATAGCCATGAGTGCTTCACGTCAACGACGACACCAGATCCTTGCCGCCGCGGCCGCCGTCGCCGCCTCTGCGACCCTCGCCGCGGGAGTCGCCACGCCGGCGTCCGCGGAGCCGGCCTTCTCGCCGCGCGTCACGAAGGCGATGCAGACCGGCAGCTCCCCGACGTGGGTCGTCGGCTGCCGCTACCAGGTGTCGGCGCTGGTGACCGACCCGAAGGCCCCGGTGAGCCTGACCGTGCGCGACCTCAGCGGCCGCCGCGTAGTGCAGCGTCTGCGTCCCTGGAACGAGATCCGCAACGACACCAAGCGCGTCGTCATCGGCTACTGGGTCCCCCGGCAGCCCGGCAACTACCGCCTCGCGGCCAAGCAGAACGGGGTCGTCAAGGTCACCCGGCTGATTTACCCCGTGAAGTTCGGCTGGGTGAACGGCTCGGGCTGCTACACGATCTGACCTACGCCCCGCACTTGGCGAGCACGCGCCGCATGGCGTCGCGCTCGGCCGCGACGACCCACAGGCCGTAGCGCTGCTTGACCTCGATCTGTCGGCCGACGTAGGTGCACCGAAACGACTTGTTGGGCGGTAGCCACGACGCCGCGTTCGACGACCCCTTGCGCCGATTGGCCCACCCGGCCGTGGTCTGCAGGTTGCGCGGATCGTTGGCGAATTCGAGTCGCCGTTGCGGCGTCCACTCCTGCGCGCCGGTGCGCCAGGCGTCGGCCAACGCGACGACGTGGTCGATCTGGATGGCCTTGACGTCGACGCCGCGCTCGAAGTGCAGTCGCTCGCCCGTGTAGGGATCGTCGAGCCAGCCGCTCATCACCTTGCACCGGCCCTGCAGCACGACGTCAGTGAGGTCGCGTTGCAACACGTCCTCGCGCGTGCGGCAGCCGTTGCGGCCTGACGGCACCGACACGTCGTCGGACCACGCGCGGCCGAACACCGACCGGCGGTAGCCCGTGCGCGGGGCCTTGCCCTTGACCGGCAAACCGTCGAGCAGTGCGCGGGCTCGGGCGAATGGCGCCGCGGCCGACGACGGCGACGGCACCAGGCTCGACAGCACCTCACCCGCTTCGTCCGGCCGGGCGCTGACCGTCGGCTCACCGCCGTACGCGGGACCCGACTCGGTGGGCGCGGGCGCCACCGAGCACCCGGTGAGCGCCGACCAGATCAGCACGGCACCGAGACCGGCGCGCCAGGTGGTCGTCGGGGTCATGGCCTCAAGTCAACCCCACCCGACCGACATCGCGGCCGGTCGACACTCCCCCGCCGCCACGCGAGACGCGGGGTCAGCCCCGGAGGGGACGCCGGGCAAACCACGCCGCGACGACGGCCCCGGAGATGTTGTGCCATACGGAGAACACCGCCGACGGGAGCGCGGCCAGCGGCGAGAAGTGCGCGGTCGCCAACGTCGCGGCAAGGCCCGAGTTCTGCATGCCGACCTCGAAGACGAGTGCACGGCGCGCCTTCTCATCGAGCCGCCCAGCCGACCGGCGAGATAGCCGAGCGCGAAGCCGAAGCCGTTGTGCAGCACGACCGCGAGGAACACGATCGCACCGGCGGTCGCGATCTTCGCCGCACTGCCGGCCACGACGATCGCGACGATCAGGGCGATGACGACAGCCGACACCCAGGGCAGCGCGGGCAGGACCCTGGCCACCCAGCGCTTAGCGACCAGGCGGACCAGCAGGCCCACCACGACCGGAATCAGCACCGTCTTGAGAATGTCGACGACCATCCCGCCTGCGTCGATCTTCAGGTAGGAGCCGGCCAACCACCAGACGAGCAGCGGCGTCAGCACCGGCGCGAGCAGCGTCGAAACCGACGCGACGGCGACCGACAGCGCGACGTCGCCCTTGGCGAGGAAGGCCATGACGTTCGACGCCGTCCCCGACGGTGCGCATCCAACGAGGATGACGCCGACGGCCAGCTCGGGGGCCAGGTGCAGTCCGTGGGCGATCAGCCAGCCCGCGCCCGGCATGATCACGTAGTGCGCGACGATGCCGAGCACCACGGCCCACGGGCGGCGCGCGACGGCGGCGAAGTCGGGCGGGGTCAGCGTCAACCCCATGCAGAACATGATCACGCCGAGCAGGTACGGCACCTGGTGGCCCAGCGGGGTGAATGCCCCCGGGGCGAGGTAGCCGGCGATCCCGGCCGCCAGGACCAACAGCGGGAAGACCGTCACCGCCGTCCGGGCCAGTCGCTCCTCGGTGGCCGGCTCCGGCGCACTCACTTGGCGCTACGGATGCACGGCTCGGCCGGCTCGTAGGCCAGGTCGAAGGTCACCGAGCCCGCGCTCGCCGTCCACGTGAAGTGGCCCGTCGACGTCACCTGGATGTCCTTCGGGTCGGCCTTCTTGACGTGCTCGACGGTGCCCTCGTTGACCGGCAGCTGGCACTGCAGCCAATACGACTGCTCGGTGTCGCCCTTGTTGATGGGCTTGCCCTGCTCGCGCAGGATGAAGCGCTTCACGCGGTAGGCGACGTAGTAGTCAGGGGCGTCGTCATCCTTCTTCAGCGACACCTTCGGGCACGCGTAGGGCGACTTGTCCTCATCCCAGGTCAACAGCAGCGAGGCCCCCGCCGGGCTGCGCCAGGTGGTGCCCGCCTGCCCCTGCACCGGTTCCTCGGCGAGCGCGTCCGCGATCTTCGTCTTCGCGTCGAAGTAGCGCTCCTTGATGTACTCCGGCGGCATCGTCCAGCACTTGCGGGTCACCTCGTCGACCTCGCCGGCGTTGATGTCGCGGATCCACTGCTGCAGGCTCGGATAGCTCTCCGCGCCGGAGTTCACGACGATCTGCGAGCGCGGCGAATCGCCCGCGCGGCTGGTCACCCGGTGGTACACGAAGGCCGCGACGAGTCCGGCGACGAGGACCGCGATGACGAGGAACAGCCAGCGCCGGCCCGTGGCGCTGCGCTGCGGGGTGGACTCCATGGCGACTATTGGATCACATGACCAGGTTTGCGGCAGCGCGCTACACCGGGTCGCCGGTCGGGTCCACGGCCTGCTCCAGCAGACTGCGCCGGTAGGCCTCGAGCGCGACGAGGTCGCCGAACACCCCGTTGTAGTCCGCGTCGTCGGTCGGCGACATGCGGCGCAGGCGCGACTTGATGTCGGCGATCTGCTGACCGACCCACACCTCCTGAAGCCGGGCGAGCACCGATCCGACGTACCGCGGCACCGCGTCGTCGTCGACGCGCATCGGTTCGACGGCGAGCTCGGTGACCAGCGGTGCGATCGACTGGTCGTCGACGGCGTTGTGCACGGCGTCGACCCATTGCGCCCCGCCCAGGCCCGACGCGGTGTCGCCGAGCGAGCGCATGGCGGCGCGGATCGTCGTGTAGGCCGGTTCGGTGAAGCACTCGAGGGGCAGGGAGTCGAAGACGGTGCCGGCGATCGCCGGGTACTGCAGCGCGGCCTTGAGCGCCTCGCGCTGCGGCCACAGCCGCGGGTCGCCGGGCAGCGGCTTGGCGGTCGGCGGCGGCGTCGACTCGGCCTCCGGGCGGGTGCGCGGCGGTTCCAGCCGGCGCGTCGCGGGTCCGCGGCGCCGACTGTTCTTCTTGGACTCCTCGCGCACGCGCCGCAGCACCTGCGACACGTCCTCCCAGCCGACCCACCCGGCGAGCTGGCGGGCGTACTCGTCGCGCAGGGCGACGTCCTTGATGCGCGCGACGACGGGCACCGTCTCGCGCAGCGCGTGCACGCGCCCCTCGGCGGTGTCGAGGTCGTGGTTCTTCAGCAGGGTCTTCACCGCGAACTCGAACATCGGGATGCGCCGGGCGACCAGGTCGCGGACGGCGGCCTCGCCCTGCTGCTGGCGTAGTTCGCACGGGTCCATGCCGTCGGGGGCGATGGCGACGAAGGTCTGTCCGGCGATGGCCTGCTCGCCCTCGAAGGCCTTCATCGCGGCGGCCTGGCCGGCGGCGTCGCCGTCGAAGGTGTAGATCACCTCGCCGCGGTAGTAGGAGTCGTCCATCATCAGGCGGCGGATGAGCGCGAGGTGGTCGTCGCCGAAGGCGGTGCCACAGCTGGCGACGGCAGTGGTGACGCCGGACAGGTGCATGGCCATGACGTCGGTGTAGCCCTCGACGATGACGACCTGGTGTCCCTTCGCGATGTTCTTCTTCGCGTGGTCGAGCCCGAAGAGCACCTGCGACTTCTTGTAGAGCATCGTCTCGGGCGTGTTCATGTACTTGCCCATGTTGTCGTCGTCGTAGAGCTTGCGCGCGCCAAAGCCGATGATGTCGCCGCCGAGGTTCTTGATCGGCCACAACAGTCGGCGGTGGAAGCGGTCGATCGGCCCCTGGCGCCCCATCTTGGAAAGCCCGGCCGCCTCGAGCTCCTTGAACTCGAAGCCCTGCGACAGCAGTGCCTTCGTCATGGTGTCCCACCCGGCGGGCGCGTACCCGCAACCGAACTGCAGGGCCGCCTGGCCGTCGAAGTCGCGCTCGGTCAGATAGTCGCGGGCGGTCTGCGCATCCGGGGTGCGCAACTGCTCGGCGTAGAACTTCTGCGCGGCGGCGTTGGCCGCGACGAGGCGCGCCCGGGTGCCGCGGTCGCGCTGGACGCTGGTGCCGCCGCCCTCGTAGTTGATGCGGTAGCCGACCTTGTCGGCCATCTGCTCCACGGCCTCGACGAAGCTGATGTGTTCCTGCTTCTGCAGGAAGGAGTAGACGTCGCCGCCCTCGCCGCAGCCGAAACAGTGGAAGTGGCCATGATTGGGTCGGACGTGGAACGACGGGGTCTTCTCGTCGTGGAACGGGCACAGGCCGGTGAGGCGGTCCGCGCCGGCGCGCTTGAGGGCGACATAGTCGCCGATGACGTCCTCGATCCGGACTTGCTCACGGATCGCCGTGATGTCTCGATCGGGGATTCGGCCTGCCACGGGTTCAGTCTAGTGCTTATCCGAGGTGGGCCTGGATGCCGGAATTACTCTTGTCCGTCCGCTCCAGACGCCCTTCGGTCATCGACGCGATCTGGTCGACGACAACGCGCAGGCGCGCACCGTCGTCGTCGGCCGCCTCCCACGCCGGGACGAACAGCGGATCGAGGCCGCCGGCGCCGGCCTCGCTCATCCAGGTGGCGACGCGGTGGATGCGCTCGCGCTGGCGGTCCTGCACGGCCAGGTGGCGCTGGTCGGAGAAGATGAACTGCAGCGCCATCGTCTTGAGGACGGCGACCTCGGCGGCGACGAGCGGCGGGACCTGCAGGTCGGTCTCGTAGCGCACGGCCGGACGGTCGCCGAGGTGCTCGCGGGTGGCCATGACGGCGGCGGTCGCGAACCGGCCGATCAACTCCGAGGTCATCCGCTTGAGGGCGACCGCACTGGTCAGGGTGCCGTCGTAGGCGCCGACGGCGCGCACGACATCCATCTCCGAGAGTCGCTCGGCGGCCTCGATGAGCTCGTTCTCGTCGAGCCCCTTGAAGTGGGTGACGGCCAGCTGCGCGAGGATCTGCCGCTCGGCCGGGTCGGCCAGCGACCGTAGGTCGAGGCGGTCGGAGATGACCCCGTCCTCGACGTCGTGCACGGAGTAGGCGATGTCGTCGGACCAGTCCATCACCTGCGACTCGAGCGACTGCCGACGCTCGGGCGCACCCTCCCGGACCCACGCGAGCGCGTCGGCGTCGTCGTCGTACGCGCCGAATTTGCTGCCCGGCTCGCCCCGCGTCCACGGGTACTTGAGGGTGGCGTCCAGCGAGGCCCGCGTCAGGTTCAGCCCGGCGCTGTTGCCGTCGGCGTCGAGGATCTTGGGCTCGAGACGGGTGAGGATGCGCAAATTCTGTGCATTGCCCTCGAAGCCGCCGATGTCGGCGGCCACCTCGTCGAGCGCGCGCTCGCCGTTGTGCCCGTAGGGCGGGTGCCCGATGTCGTGGGCGAGGCCCGCCAGTTCGACCAGGTCGGGGTCGCATCCGACGCCGACGGCGATGCCCCGTCCGATCTGACCGACCTCCAACGAGTGGGTCAAGCGGGTGCGCGGGGTGTCGCCCTCGCGCGGTCCGACGACCTGGGTCTTGTCGGCGAGCCGGCGCAGCGCCGCGCAGTGCAGCACCCGCGCACGGTCGCGCGAGAAGTCGGTGCGGTGCTCGATGCTGCTGCCGGGCAGGCCGGCCTGCTTGTCCCCCTCGGGGACGCGCCGCTCCACGTCGGCCGCACGGTAGGCGGCGCCGAAACTCGGGTCAGTCAAGCACCCAGCCCCGGTCGACGGCGAAGTCGGTGACGCGCTGACGGATCAGCACGATCTGCGCCGCGGTCAGCGAGCCGGACGTGTCCAGCAGGATCTCGGTGATCTCCTCGTTGAAGCTGGCCGCATCCATCGAACCGTGGCCGGTGCTGCGCGGGCGGCGCTCACGACGCTCATGGCGGTCATCCCGGCGGTCGTCGCGACGACGGTCGTCCCGGCGGTGGTCGTCACGGCGATCATCGCGGCGGAAGTCGGAGCGGCGCTCGGCGCGGGCGTCGGCGTCGCCGCCCGGCGGGGCCTCCTGGGTCAGCACGACGTTGGTGGCCTTCGCCCCGCGGTCGGTGTCTTCGACGTCGAACTCGACGACGGCACCCGCCCGCAGTTTCGACTCGTCGATGTCGAGGTCGTTGATGTGGATGAACACATCGGCGCCACCCTCTTCCGGCGCGACGAACCCGAATCCCTTGTTGGGATCGAAATGCACAATCTTCCCGCTGACAGCCACGGCCCTACCCACTTCCACACACTCACAAACACACGAACGTCGGGGCCGGATCGGCGCCGCGACCCCTCTATCCTCGCAGATCGTGCTTGGCTGGGGTGATGGACCAGCGCATCAGTTTCATCACGCTCGCCGTCGCCGACGTCGAACGGTCTCGGCGCTTCTACATCGACGGGCTCGGCTGGCGGGAGGAACTGTTTGTTCCCGGCGAAGTCCTGATGATCCGCGCGGGCGAGCACTTGATGCTCTCGCTGTGGGATGAGCGCGGATTCGAAAGCGAGGTCGGGCCGATCCGACGCGGTGACGGCCTGGTGCCGGTGACCCTCGCCCACAACGTGCGCACCGAGGCGCAGGTCGACGAAATCCTCTCGCTGGCGCGCCGCATCGGCGCCGACCCGGTCGGCGAGGCGATCAAGCGCGATTGGGGCGGATACACCGGGTACTTCGGCGATCCCGACGGCTACCGCTGGGAGATCGCCGTGAACCCCGGGCCGACGGGCGAGCTGGTGCTCCCCGACTGAGCGCACCGTCGCAACCGCCGACAATCAACCCGGCGTTTCCACCGGTATCCGAGGAAAACGACAGGCTGATCGAGCGTCAGGCGCCGAGGAGCTTGCCGCCGAGGTATTCGGCGACCTTGTCGAGGGCGACGCGCTCCTGGGTCATGGAGTCGCGCTCGCGGATGGTGACGGCCTTGTCGTCGAGGGTGTCGAAGTCGACGGTGATGCAGAACGGCGTGCCGATCTCGTCCTGGCGGCGGTAGCGCTTGCCGATGCTCTGGGTGTCGTCGTACTCAATGGTCCAGTGCTTGCGCAGCTCGTCGGCGAGGTCGCGCGCGGTCGGTGCGAGCTCTTCCTTCTTCGACAGCGGCAGCACCGCGGCCTTGACCGGCGCGAGGCGGCGGTCGAGTTTGAGGACGGTGCGCGAGTCGGTGCCGCCCTTGGCGTTGGGCACCTCTTCCTCGACGTAGGCGTCGCACAGGAAGGCCATCATCGAACGGCCGAGGCCGGCTGCCGGCTCGATCACGTACGGCGTGTACTTCTCGCCGCTGGCCTGGTCGAAGTAGACGAGTTCCTCGCCCGAGTGCTTCGAGTGCGTCGACAGGTCGTAGTCGGTGCGGTTGGCGATGCCCTCGAGCTCGCCCCACGGGTTGCCGGCGAAGCCGAACTTGTACTCGACGTCGGTGGTGCCCTTGGAGTAGTGCGACAGCTTTTCCAGGGGGTGCACGAACAGCCGCAGGTTGTCCGGGTTGATGCCGAGATCGACGTACCAGTCGTGGCGCGCGTTGATCCAGTACTCGTGCCACTTCTCGTCGTCGCCCGGCTTGACGAAGAACTCCATCTCCATCTGCTCGAACTCGCGGGTGCGGAAGATGAAGTTGCCCGGCGTGATCTCGTTGCGGAAGCTCTTGCCGATCTGGGCGATGCCGAACGGCGGCTTCTTGCGCGCGGTGGTCATCACGTTCTTGAAGTTGATGAAGATGCCCTGCGCGGTCTCCGGGCGCAGGTAGTGCAGCCCCTCCTCGTCGGCGACCGGGCCGAGGAAGGTTTTCATCAGCCCGGAGAACTCGCGCGGCTCGGTCCACTTGCCGGGCTGGCCGGTCTCCGGGTCCTTGATGTCGGCGAGGCCATTGGCCGGCGGGTGGCCGTGCTTGAGTTCGTAGGCCTCGATCAGGTGGTCGGCGCGGTACCGCTTGTGCGTGTGGAGTGACTCGACGAGCGGGTCGCTGAAGACCTCGACGTGGCCCGAGGCCTCCCACACCTGGCGGGGCAGGATGACTGACGAGTCCAGGCCGACGACGTCATCGCGGCTGGTGACCATCGAGCGCCACCACTGGTCCTTGATGTTGTTCTTCAGCTCGACGCCGAGCGGGCCGTAATCCCACGCCGAGCGCGTGCCGCCGTAGATCTCGCCGCAGGGGAACACCAGGCCGCGCCGCTTGGCGAGGTTGACGACGGCTTCAACGTTGGACTGCTCGGCCACGGGTAGCACTTCTCCTGGTCAGCTGGGGAATAGCGGGTCTGGACTGGCCTCTCAGCCTAGTCGTAGCCGCCGCGGTACCCACCGCGCCCCCGCTATGCGCCGCCGAGGCCGGCCGCCCACTCGGCGACTCGTGCGTCACTCTCCTCCGGCGAGAGGTCCTCGACGCGCGTCATGATCGACCAGCGGACGCCGAACGGGTCCCGGATGCTGGCGAACCGATCACCCGAGACGAAGGTCGACGGGGCTTCACGAATCGTCGCGCCGGCCGCCACGGCGCGGGCGGTGAGGGCGTCGGCATCGGGGCAATAGAAGCCGATCGAGTAGCAGTCGTCCTCCCCCTCGGGCTGTGGAACAAGGTGGTAGTCGGCCACCGGTTCGCCCAGTTGCAGGTGCCCGTTGCCGAAGTCCAGTTCCGCGTGGTGGACGACCCCGTCGGACTCGGTCACGCCGAGCACCGTCGCGCCGAAGACGTCGCGGTAGAAGTCGATGGCGCCCTTCGCGTTGCGGATCGCCAGGAACGGGGTCAGGGTCGTGAACCCGTGCGGGGTGCCGTCGGTGGTGTGGCGACCATTTGCTGCCGAAATCGATTCGTTCATGGGACCAACGCTAGGAACCCGACGCCTGCTGCCGCTTGTAGATTCGCGACAGCTTCGGCCACGTTCAAGCGCCTATCCTGGACCCGTGGTCGATCCCTCGCGCGGCGTCCTCTATCCGGCCCGGTTGCCGACGTTCACCCGCCTCGGGCCGCCGCCGCGCGCCGCCGAGCTCGTAGTTTGGTTCTGGATCCCCGAGTGGGACATCGCGCCCGGGCGGTCCTCGCGGCAAGAAGTCGTGTCATTCCCGGCGTCGAACCTCGTCGTCGAGCCCGACGGTGTCGTGCTGTCCGGACCGACGACGCGCATCTCTCACCGCGACCTGAGCGGCACCGGGTGGGCGGTTGGCACCCTGTTGCGACCGGCCGCCGTCGCCGCCCTCACCGACGATCCCGGAGCGCACCGTGATTCGTACACGCCGGTTGACGCCCCCGACCTGCACGCCGCCGTGTGCGCGGCGATGGTCGGCTCCGCAGCCTCCGCGCGGCACGCGACAGCCGTCGAAGTCTTCAGCGACTGGCTCGTCGAGCGGGTCGGCGAGCCAACTCCCGACGCCCGTCTGGCGGGTGCGATGGCCGAGCTGCTGATGACCGACTCGTCGGTGGTGCGCCTGGCCGATGCCGCCGCCGCCCTGTGTGTCTCTCAGCGAACACTGCAACGGCTCGCGCGCCGCTATGTCGGCCTCTCCCCGGCGGCGATGATCCGGCGACGGCGACTGCAGGAGGCGGCGCAGCTCATTCGCGACTACCCGCACGCCGATCTGTCCGCCATTGCCGCCGACCTCGGCTACAGCGATCACGCGCACCTGACCAAGGATTTCGCGGCGGTGCTCGCGTTCACACCCAGTGTGTATCGCGCCACGGTCCGGCCAAATGAAAACAGCTTCCGATAAGATTGTTTTGTTGCACTCCGGAGGAGACCAGCATGAGCAGCCAGCCCCACGACCGCGCCAACGTCCGCACGGACAACGCCGCGCTCGACGCCGCCAGTGACCTGCTGCGCGCACTCGCCGCGCCGGCCCGCATCGCCATCGTGATGCTCCTGGCCGATGCGCCGCGCTGCGTCCATCAGCTCGTCGACGAGCTCAAACTGAACCAGCCGCAGGTCAGCCAGCACCTGCGCGTCCTGCGCGACCTCGAACTCGTCGAGGGCCGTCGCCGCGGCCGCGAGGTCGAGTACGCCCTCGTCGACGACCACGTCGCGCACATCGTCACCGACGCCATCGTCCACGCATGCGAGCGCATCGACGAGACGTGCGAGCGCACCCCGGTACCCGCTCCCGCTCAGCGTCCGCGTCCCCGACCGGTTCCGACGGCACACCGGTGAGCGACCACGGCACTCCCCCGGTCACCGGGCAGCGGAACACCCGCCAGCGCGCGGCCATCGCCGACGTGTTGTCGACGTCGGGCGACTTCCGCTCGGCCCAGCAGATCCACGACGAACTGGTCGACCGCGGCGAATCGATCGGCCTGACGACGGTCTACCGCAACCTCCAGGCGCTGGCCGCCTCCGGCATCATCGACGCACTGTGGGACGGCTCGGGCGAGACCCGCTACCGACACTGTTCGTCGTCGCACCACCATCACCTGGTGTGCCGCGCGTGCGGGACGACCGTCGAGATCCACGCCGACGAGGTCGAGGCGTGGGCGAAGAAGGTCGCGGCCGCGCACGACTTCGCCGACATCAGTCACACCGTCGAGATCTTCGGCACCTGCGCGGACTGCCAGCGCTAGTCCAGATCGTCGGCCAGCGCCGACCCGCCCGAGAGCACCAGGTGCAGGACGGTGAGCAGCGGGATGTCGTCGATCTCGCCGAGCGGGAACGCGTAGGACAGCAACACGTCGGTGTGCCGTTCGGCCGGCTGCGCGCGGCGCAGCGTGCCGAAACTGATGTTCGCGCCGCGATCCTCCAGCAGGTCGCGCAGGCGGTCGTCATTGGTGACCTTGCGCCCGACCAGCTGCGTCACCGACACGACCTGCAGCCCCTCGGCCAACTGCAGCACGCGGACCGAGGCGCGCGTGGTGCCGACGTGCACCAGCACCGACTCGTCGTCGGCCTCCTCGACCGTGCCGAGCTCGGCCAACAGGCCGGAGAGTCGCTTCAGCTCGCTCACTTGACGCCGCCGAACCGCCGGTCGCGCTCGGCGTACTCGAGGCAGGCCGCCCACAGGTCGCGACGGTCGAAGTCGGGGAACAACTTCTCCTGGAAGACGAACTCGGCGTAGGCCGACTGCCACAGCAGGAAGTTCGACAGCCGCTGCTCCCCCGACGGCCGCAGGAACAGGTCGACGTCGGGCATGTCCGGTTCGTCGAGGTACTTGGCGAAGGTCTTCTCGTTGATCCGCTTGGGATCGATCTCGCCGCGCGCGACGCGCATCGCGATCTCCCGCGCGGCGTCGGCGATCTCGTAGCGGCCGCCGTAGTTGACGCACATGGTCAGCGTCATGACGGAGTTGTTCTTCGTGAGCTCTTCGGCGACCTCGAGCTCGCGGATCACGCTGCGCCACAGCCGCGGTCGACGACCGGCCCAGCGCACGCGCACGCCCATCTCGTTCATCTCGTCGCGACGGCGGCGGATGACGTCGCGGTTGAAGCCCATCAGGAACTTCACCTCTTCGGGGCTGCGCGCCCAGTTCTCGGTGGAGAACGCGTACGCCGACAACCACTTCACGCCGATTTCGATGCAGCCGCACACGGTGTCCATCAGGACCGCTTCGCCGCGCTTGTGGCCCTCGGTGCGCGGGAGGCCGCGGTCGGTGGCCCAGCGGCCGTTGCCGTCCATCACCAGGGCGACGTGGTTCGGCACGAACTCGGCCGGGATCGCCGGCGGCCGCGCGCCGGACGGGTGCGGGTCGGGCGGTCGGACGGTGCTCACATCGCAACCCTATGGGGATCGCCGCGCTCGATGAGCGGAAGGGTGCGCAGCTGTCGTTCCAGGTGCCACTGCAGGTGCGCGGCGATCAGTCCGCTGGCCTGGCGCTGCAACGACTCCGACGCCTCCTCCGTGACCGCCCACTGGCCGCGGAACATCGCGTCCATCAGGTCCAGCACCCCCGGCGACGGCATCGCCGCACCGGCCGGACGGCAGTGCACGCACACCGCGCCGCCGGCCGCGACGTGGAAGGCGCGGTGCGGCCCCGGGGTGGCGCAGCGGGCGCACACGTCCAGCGCCGGCATCCACCCCGCGCAGTGCATCGCGCGCAGCAGAAAGGCGTCGAGGATCAGCTGGTTCTCCCGCGTCTGCGACGCCAGTGCGCGCAGCGCTCCGACGGTCAGCCGATGCAGATCGGGGGCGGGTGCCCGCTCCTCACCGGCGAGGCGCTCGGCGGTCTCCAGCACCGCGCAGGCGGTCGTGTAGCGGGCATAGTCGGCGACGATGGCGTCGGCGAGGGCGTCGATGCTCTGCACCTGCGTGATGGTGTCGAGGTTGCGGCCCGGGTAGAGGCAGATGTCGACGTGGGCGAAGGGTTCCAGGCGCGCGCCGAACTTCGACCGAGTGCGCCGGACGCCCTTGGCGACCGCGCGGACGAGCCCGTGCTGACTGGTCAGCAGGGTGATGATGCGGTCGGCCTCGCCCAGCTTGTGCTGGCGCAGGACGACGGCCTCGTCGCGGTAGAACCTCACCGCGTCATTCTGTCACCGATGTCGGACGACGTTCGGTTGTGACACGGGCTCCTCGACGGCCTCGTGGCGACCCGGGCCCGGCGCGATCGTGTCCTGGATGGGGGCCTCGTTGACGGTGACCGAGTCGGCGACGTCGGCGTCGACCAGCTTGGCCAACCGCGGCGGCACCGACAGCGCGTTGGGCCGGCGGAACCAGCCCTTGCGGTCGTAGTACTTGGTGCTGATCAGACCCAGCACCAGGCCGACGACGAGCAGCACGGTGGTCTTGAGCACCGCCCGCATGATGCCCGAGCCGGGGTCGGCGTCAAAGTACAGGATCGAGCGCACCCCGTAGTAGACGATGTGCATCGGTTCGACGGCCGCGATGGCGCTGAAGATCCGCGGGCTCGCCTCCAACGGCACGGTTCCGCCCGACGACGGCAGCCCGAGGATGACGAAGTAGATCAGGTTCAGCAACAGGCCGGTGTTGCCGAAAGCGGCCATCATCGCACTCGACGTCACACCGACCGCGGTGATCGTCAACACCGAATACGCCCACAGCACGAACGCATTGGGCAGGGATGTCCCCACCAGATGACAGACCAGCAGGAACAGCCCCGACTGCACCACGGCGATGATCAGCATGATCACCCACTTGGACACCAGCGTCCCGAACCGCGCTACCGGGAGGCGTTTGCGCAGCAGGAAAAGCGGGCCGAACTCGATCGGCATCTGGCCCAGCTGGGCGTCGACGAGGATGTGGACCATCATCGCGCCGGTGAACCCGGCCAGGATCAGCAACAGCGTGAAGTAGAACGCGCTGAGCCCGTTGGCGGCACCGTCGGGCAGGGGTTCGGGCTCGGAGACGACGACGTTGATCGGTTTGGACAGGGCCAATTGCGACGCCCCGGCCAGCTTGAAGTCCTTGCCCACCTGGGAGCGCACGTTGTCGAGTAGCTGCGCACCGGCCTGCTCGTTGACCTGCACGCGCATCTCGTCGGCCAGGATCGTGGTGATCGACGACGCGAACGTCCCCGAGCCGCGGTGGATCAGCACGTCGATCCGCGGTTGCACCGGCTTGTTCTGCAACACCGACGCTCGCGCGAGGCCGAGCATGAGGTTGGTGAAGTTCGCGTCGATCGCGATGACGCCGTAGACCTTGCCGGCATAGAGCTTGTCCATCGCGTCCGACCGGCTCATCTGCTGCAGGACAATCCCCTGCTTGGCCGTCGTCGGGACCAGCTGCTCGACGATCTGCTTGCCGACGTTCATCTCCGGCTCGTCGGGGGCCACCCGGCCGCCGGTGTCCTCGTTGACCAGCGCGACGTGGAAGTCGTGGAGGTTGGCCCGGGTATTGACGACCGCACCCAGGTAGGCGGCGGCCATCAGGCTCATCAACGCGATGACGATTGCGACCGGGGCGATCCAGAACCGCGGGTGCCCGACGACGTCGCGGACCGCCGCGCGCTCCTGCTCGTCGTGCCGCACATCGGATTCGATCCCCGGACTCATGCGGTCATTCTTGCACTAGTGGGCTAGAAACCCATCCGGCGCAACTGCTTCGGGTCGCGCTGCCAATCCTTGGCGACCTTGACGCGCAGGTCGAGGAAGACCTTGCACCCGAGGAGCCGTTCGATCTGCGCGCGGGCCTGCGTGCCGACGTCGCGCAACCGGGAGCCGCGGTGGCCGATGATGATGCCCTTCTGGCTGTCGCGCTCGACGTAGACGATCGCGTGGACGTCCACCATCGGCGGGTCCGACCCTTCGCGGGGGATCACCTCGTCGATGACGACGGCCAGCGAGTGCGGCAGCTCGTCGCGCACGCCCTCCAGGGCCGCCTCGCGGATGAACTCGGCCATCAGGACCTGCTCGGGCTCGTCGGTCAGCTCCCCGTCGGGGTAGAACGCGGGACCGGGCTCCATCAGGGAGACCAGCAGGTCGACCAGCACGTCGAGCTGTTTGCCGGTCTTCGCCGACACCGGGATGACCTCGCTGTCATCCCCGAGCAGCCGCGACAGCGCGATGAGCTGCTCGGCGACCTTGTCCGGGGTCACGCGGTCGATCTTGGTGACGATGCCCAGAATCGTCGTCTTCGGGGCCATCGTGCGCACCTGCTCGATGATCCAGCGGTCGCCCGGGCCGATCGCCTCGTCGGCGGGGATGCAGATGCAGACGACGTCGACCTCGGAGTAGGTGTCACGCACCAGGTCGTTGAGCCGTTGGCCGAGCAGCGTCCGCGGTTTGTGCAGGCCGGGGGTGTCGACGAGGATCAGCTGCGCGTCGGGCCGGTTGACGATGCCGCGAATGGTGTGGCGCGTCGTCTGCGGCCGGTTCGAGGTGATCGCGATCTTCTCCCCCACCAGCGCGTTGGTCAGCGTCGACTTGCCGGTGTTGGGGCGCCCGACGAAGCAGACGAATCCGGACCGGAACTCCGGTGCGTCAGTCATCGATCGGTTCTCCCTTGCGGTCGGTGCGGATGACGGCGGCCGTCGGGCTCAGCTCGCGCAGGGCGGCCAGGCCGGGGTCGTCGTCGACGCCGGCGACGAGGACCGCCGCCTCGAATCCGGTGGCTCCGCTGGCGACGGCGGTCGCGACCGCCACCTGCAGCGCCGACAGCTCGAGGGCGGCGAGCGAGACCGCCGCGCCGGCGTAGGTGCGGCCGTCGACGTCGCGCACGGCGGCTCCCGAGGCGGCCTGCGCGCGGGCCATCGCCCCGCGCGCCAGCGTCACGAGCTTCGCGTCGTCGGGCTCAAGCGGCGCCATGGTCGGCCTCCCGCCGCGCCGACTCGTCCGCGCCGGACTCCTCGTCGGCCACGGGTTCGACGCGGTCGACCAGCACCGACGTGATGCGCTGGCGGCCGCGACGGTTCGGACCGCCCTCGGCGACGAGCCGCAGCCCGTTGTAGACGACTTCGGCACCGGGCAGCGGGACGCGGCCCAGGACCAGCGCGACCAGGCCGCCGACGGTCTCGACGTCGTCCTCGTCGATGTCGAGGCCGAACAGCTCGCCGAGGTCTTCGACGGGCAGCCGCGAAGACACGCGGTACTTGCCGTCGGCCAGCTCGGTGACCGGCGCGACCTCGCCGCGGTCGTACTCGTCGGCGATCTCGCCGACGATCTCCTCGAGCACGTCCTCGATGGTGACCAGGCCGGCGATGCCGCCGTACTCGTCGACGAGCATCGCCATGTGGTTGCGGCTGCGCTGCATGTCGGCCAGGACCTTGTCGAGGGTCTTCGAGTCGGGGATGAACTCGGCCGGGCGCATCACCTCGGCGATCTGGACCGATGCGGCGAGCCCGGCGATCGCGCGGCTCGTCACGTCCTTGAGGTAGACGACGCCGCGGATGTCGTCGGGGTTCTCCCCGATGACCGGCAGCCGCGAGTGGCCCGAGCGGATCGCCAGGCTGGCGGCCTGTGCGGCGTTCTTGTCCTGCTCGATCCAGATCATCTCGGTGCGCGGCACCATGATCTCGCGCACGTGGGTGTCGGCGAGGTCGATGACCGACTGGATCATCCGGCGCTCCTCGTCCTCCACGACGCCGCGCTCGGTCGCCATGTCGACGACCTCGCGCAGCTCGATCTCGGTGGAGAACGGCCCGTTGCGGAAGCCCTTGCCGGGGGTCACGGCGTTACCGATGAGGATCAGCAGTCGGGTCAGCGGGGTGAGCAGCGTGCCGACGGCCTGCAACACGGGCGCGGCGATGATGCCGAAGGTGTAGGCGTGTTGGCGCCCCAGGGTGCGCGGGCCGACGCCGACGACGACGAAGGACACGACGGTCATGATGGCGATGGCCGCGAGCAGCCCCCACGCGGTTCCCCACAGCCGCACCAGGGCGAGTGCGGCGAACGCGGTGGCCGCGGTTTCACAGATCACGCGCAGAAAGACGACGAGGGCGACGTAGGTCGAGCGCTGCTCGAGGACGGCCTGCAATCGTTTGGCGCCGGGCCGGCCCTGGCTGACCAGGTCCGCGACGCGGGCCGGCGAGGCCGTGCTCAGCGCCGCGTCGAGGGCGGCAAAGACGCCGCCGACCGGGGTGAGCGCCGCCGCGACGAGGAGGAAGACGGTTTCCGAGGACACGGCTCAGTCCTCGTCGACATCGGCGAAGCCGATCTTGCGGAGCAGATCCTCGTCGCGCTTCGACTGGTGTGCGGCACGGTCGCGGTTGCGGCGGTCGTCGTACCACTCGCCGAGGATCGCGTTCTGCAGGCCGAACATCTCGCGCTCCTCCTCGGCGTCGGCGTGGTCGTAGCCGAGCAGGTGCAGCACGCCGTGGACGGTGAGGACCGCGAGTTCGTGGTCGAAGGAGTGGCGCGCCTCCTTGGCCTGCGCCTGGGCGAACTCGGGGCACAGCACGATGTCGCCGAGGGTGGCCGGACCGGGCTCGGCCGCATCGGGGCGACCGGCGCCGGGGGTGAGCTCATCCATCGGGAAGCTCATCACGTCGGTGGGGCCGGGCAGGTCCATCCACTTCATGTGCAGGTCGGCCATGGTGTCGAGGTCGACGAAGATCACCGACAGCTCGGCGCCGGGGTGGACGTCCATCCGGGCGATCGCGAACTTCGCCGCGTCGAGGACCAGGTCGGTGGGGACGTCGACGCCGGACTCGTTGGCCAGCTCGATGCTCACCGACGGCGCTCCCGTCCGGCGCGGCGCTCGGACCGGTTGCCGCCGCCGTTCTCGTCACGGTCGTAGGCGTCGACGATATTGGCGACGAGCCGGTGCCGCACGACGTCGGCGCTGGTGAGCCGGGCGAAGTGGATGTCGTCGATGCCCTCGAGGATGCGCGTGGCGGCGTTGAGCCCGCTCTCCGCGCCGCCGGGCAGGTCGACCTGGGTGACGTCGCCGGTGACGACGACCTTCGAGCCGAAGCCGAGGCGGGTGAGGAACATCTTCATCTGTTCGCCCGTGGTGTTCTGCGCCTCGTCGAGGATGATGAACGAATCATTCAGGGTGTTGTGGGTCAGCAGAAAATCCTCGGTGACGTAAAGCGAGTCCTCGGCGGCAACCCGGATGCAAACCGCTTCTTCAGTGCCGACGGTCTCAATGCTCTCGACGTAGCGTTTCGGCGCCTTGACGCCGCCTTCGAGATAGCGCTCAGCCTTTCGCGCGAGTCGGAACGGTGCCAAGCCCTCGGGCAGCCGGATATCGACGACGTGCGCATCATGCCGATATGGCACTTCCCGCCCGCGAGCGTTCCCCGGCTTTCGGCCTTCGGCTGCACGCGTGCGGCAGTAGGCGACGCCGCCCAGGGACTGGACCAGGAACACCACATCGTCGCGGAGCTGATCCGACACGGTCGTGTACTGAATACGGCTGGTACGCCCGGCTTGCCGGACCGGACCACCATCTGTGTCCAAAAGGCCCTGCAGCACCGCGAGTCGCACCTCAGCGGAATTGTGGAGGTACTCCCTTGGAATGAACTTCGTATCGGACTTGGTGCCCCACAAGCCCAGTCGGCGCATCGCGCCCGTGACGGGATTCTCCAGGTTCACTGCCTCACCTGGTAGTCGCACCCGATTGAGGATGTAATCGACCTCAGTCTTCTGCCGGACGACAACCCCGGGGATCACTGACTTCGAGCGCCTCCGCCAACTCCGGGTCCTTCGTTGCGAAGGAGGGCGTAGCGACTCCTGCGATACAGCCGTCGCCGAGCAACAAACCGAGTGCGTAGGCGTCAAAAGGAACGGGGATGGCTGGGAACTCGACCGGGCTGGCAAGCAGCGGAACCTCGTACCGGTGGTAGTGCGCGGCGCGGAGGTTTCCGACCATCTCTTTCGCAGCGAGCACTCGCGGACCTCTGCCACGCCGACGATCGTCGCGCGTGTAAACAGACCAAAGGTGGTCATCCGAGCAGAGTGTGGTTGCGCCATCCTGAGTCGTCAATCGAACGATGCTCTTGAACCCCTGCGGGTAGACCCCCAGCACTTCGGTCGGCTTTCCATCGGAGCCGATTACCTCGTCGCCTATGCAAAGCTCGCCGATCGGTTTGAATCCAGTCGGTGTCAGGACGCGCGTCGAGAGCGGCTGTGCTCGGCCCCGCATGTACGCCAGCGGAGCGACCTCGATGACACCCGCGGCCATCAGCTTCGGAATCGCCTCGGGATCCATCATGTCGTGCAGCGCGTCGTAGAGCGGGCGCAGATACGGGTCGATCTTCTCGCTGAGCGTGCCCGGCAGGAAGCCGAGGCGCTCGCCGGCCTCGACGGCCGGGCGGGTCAAGATGATGCGGGTGACCTCCTTGGCCTGCAGCGCGGCGACGGCCTTGGCCATAGCCAGGTAGGTCTTGCCGGTACCAGCCGGGCCGAGCCCGAACACGATGGTGTTCTCGTCGATCGCGTCGACGTAGCGCTTCTGGTTGAGCGTCTTGGGCCGGATGGTCTTGCCGCGCCGGGAGATGATGTCCAGGCTCAGGACCTGCGCCGGCGACTCGGCCGACGGGTCGGCGAGCATCGCCACCGAGCGGCGCACGGCGTCGGGGGTGAGCGGGGTGCCGCGGCCGACGACGTCGAGCAGCTCGGCGACGACGCGGTCGGCGGTCGCCACGTCGGCGGGACTGCCGGACAGGGTGATGCGGTTGCCGCGCGCATGGATGTCGGCGTCGAGCAGTTCTTCGAGGACCCGCAGGTTCACATCGCCGGTGCCGAGCAAACCGATGATCCGCTCAGGTGCGACCTCCACCACCGTTTCGGCGTGCGGTTGATCGGCTTGCGTCACGTGCGACATCACTCCTCTTGTTGGCGCTGGGACCAGTGTATCCGCGTCCGGCGGTCAACTCGCCAGTCAAATACCCAGCAGGCGCAGCGTCTGCCGCGTACACGCGCTGCGCGGGTCGACGAAGGCGTCGTGTCCCTCGCCGGGCACGACGACGAGTTCGGCCGACTGCCCGCGCTCGGTGACGGCCTCGACGTAGCGGCGGCTGGACTCGACCGGCACCGCGGCGTCGTCGCCGGCATGGATCGCGATGATGTGCGCGTCGCACACCGGCGCGAGGATGGGCGAGGCCTGCGCGTAGCGCTCCGGGATCTCGTCGTAGCGCCGTCCCATCAGGTTGCGCGGGGTCGGCCGGTGCCGCGCCAGTTCGTGCGTCAGGTCCAAGACCGCGGACTGCGCGACGACGCGGGTGATGCGCGCGGTGGCGGTGCGGGCGCCCAGCGTCGCGGTCCCCCACACGGCGAGCAGTCCGCCGGCGGAGTGCCCGACGACGGCGACGTCGTCGACTTCCAGGCGTGCCGCAAGATCAACCGGCAGTGCCGCGGGGACGAGGTCGTCGAGGGCGCGCAGCGCCGCCAACGCGTCGTCACCGGTACCCGGCCAGCCGCCGCCCTGTTCCTCGACGCGGCGGTACTCGACGTTCCACACGGCGGCGCCGCGCTCGGCAAGCAGTCGGGCGATGGCGGTCTCGATGGTGAGGGTGAACCGGGTGGAGAAGAACCCGCCGTGGATCAGCACGACCAGCGGCACGCGGTCGCCCGGATTCGCCGGCTCGTAGAGGTGCCCGAACTGGGACTCGTGGCGGCCGTAGGCGACCTTGTGGCGCTTCAGTTCGGGCCCCGCTCGGCGTCGGCGTCCCAGCGGTCGGTCAGCACGCCCAGCGCACCCAGTGCGACGGCGGCGGCAGTCGATGTCCGCAGCACCTGCGGGCCGAGGACGCACGTGTGCGCACCGAGGGCCGACAGGTCGGCGAGCTCCTCGTCGGACAACCCGCCCTCGGGACCGACGACGAGCAGGACCTGCGGCGCCGCCCGGAAGTCGTGCTCGGCGAAAGCCCGGGTGCCGCTCTCGTGCAGTGCGACGACGATCCCGCCCTCGTCGAGGACGGCCGCGCAGCGGGCCCGGACATCGGTCATCGAGGCGAGGTCGGCGACCTCGGGGATCCAGGCGCGCCGGCTCTGTTTGGCCGCCGCGGCGGCCGCGGTGCGCCACTTGGCGACGCCCTTGTCGGCCTTCGACCCGACCCAGCGGGCGACGCTGCGGGAGGACTGCCAGGGCACGATCACGTCGACCCCGGCCTCGGTGGCCAGCTCGACGACCAACTCGGACCGCTCGGACTTCGGCAGCGCCTGGACGAGCGTGACGATCGGGCGCGGGCGGTCGACGAAGCGGTACTCGAGCGCACGGGCGCGCAGCGTGTCCTTGCCCCTGGTGGCGAGCACCTCGCACGTCGCCGTGGCGCCGGCCCCGTCGCCGAGCAGGATGGTCTCGCCAACGCCGATCCGGGTGACGGTCACCGCGTGACGGCCCTCGGGCCCGGAGAGTTCGGCCTCCGACCCGGCGACCGGCACCTCGTCGACCCAGAACAGCGGCGGGCTCATGGGTGCCTAGCGCCCGGCGAAGGCGCTGCGCAGCCGGGAGAACAGCCCGCTGCTGGTGCCGGTGGAGTTCGCCGACGCGAGCTCGATGGTCTCGCCGGAGTGCTCTTTGTACTCCTTGAGCAGTTCCGTCGTGCGCGCGTCGAGGCGTTGCGGGACGCTGACCTCGAGGTGGGCGTGCAGGTCGCCGCGGGCGCCGCTGTTGACGCGCGGCATGCCGTGGCCGCGGATCGTGGCGATCTGGCCGGGCTGGGTGCCGGCGGGGATCGTGATATCGATGCGCTCGCCGTCGAGGATGCCGTCGACGGTGAGGGCGCCGCCGAGCGCGGCATCGGCGAAGGGCACGTTCACGGTCACGTGCAGGTCGTCCTTGTCGCGCACGAAGGTCTCGTGGCGCTTCTCCTTGATCTCGACGTACAGGTCGCCGGCCGCGCCGCCGCCGGGACCGACCTCGCCCTGGCCGGACAGGCGCACCCGCATGCCGGCCTCGACGCCGGCCGGGATCTTGACGGTGACCGTCCGGCGCGTGCGCACGCGTCCGTCGCCGCCGCACTTGTGGCAGGGATCCGGGATGACCTCACCGGTACCACCGCAGGTCGGGCACTGGCGGACGGTCATCACCTGGCCGAGGAAGGAGCGCTGCACCGCCTGGATCTCGCCGGCGCCGTGGCAGGTCTCGCAGGCGACCGGCTTCGAGTCGCCGTTGGTGCCCGCCCCCGAGCACCCGTCGCACAGGATCGCGGTGTCGACGGTGATTTCCTTGTTGACCCCGGAGGCACATTCGGCCAGGTCGAGGGTCGTGTGGACCAGCGCGGGCTCGCCGGGCTGGACGCGGCTGCGCGGTCCGCGCCCGCCGAAGCCGCCGCCACCGCCGAAGCTGCCGCCGCCGAAGAACTGCTCGAAGATGTCGCCCAGTCCGCCACCGGCGAAACCGCCGCCGCCGGGACCGCCGAGCGGGTCGCCGCCGGCGTCGACGATGCGCCGCTTCTCCGGGTCGCTGAGCACCTCGTAGGCGGTGGTGACCTCCTTGAAGCGGTCCTCCTCGTCCGGGTTCAGATCGGGGTGCAGTTCACGGGCCAGCCGCCGGTAGGCGCGCTTGATCTCCTGATCGCTCGCCCCCGGCGAGACGCCCAGGATTCCGTAGTAGTCAGCCACTGTCGTCTATTCCTCGTTCGATTCGTCGTGCGGCGCCGCGAGCGGTGGGCTCAGCGTTCGGCCAGCACCTCTCCAACGTACTTGGCCACCGCGGCCACCGATGCAATGGAGTTCGGGTAGTCCATCCGGGTGGGGCCGAGCACGCCGACGCTGCCGAACACCGTGCCGCTGGCGCCGTAGGCCGTCGACACCACCGACGCTCCGCGGAGGTTGTCGGTCTCGGTCTCCTGACCGATCTGCACGGTCACCTGTCCGGTGCCCTGGGTGCGGGCCAGCAACTTGAGCACGACGACCTGTTCCTCCAGCGCCTCGAGGACCGAGTCCATGCCACCGAGGTCGGCGGAGAAGTCGGACGCCGCGCGCGCCAGGTTCGACGTCCCGCCGAGCACCAGCCGGTCCTCCTCCCGTTCGACGAGTGTCTCGACCAGTACCGCGGCGACCGCGATCACCAGGTCCGACATCTCGCGGGGCGCGGAGTTGGCGACGTCGGCGACCGCAGCGGAGGCCTCCGCGAGGCGCTTGCCGTCGAGGGCGGCGGAGAAGGCGTCACGCAGACCGGCGACCTCCTCGTCGGAGATATCGCGGCTGAGCGCGACCATCCGCTGCTCGACGCGGCCGCTGTCGGTGATCACGACCAGCAGCAGGCGCGCCGGCGTCAGCGCGACGATCTCCAGGTGGCGGACCGTCGCGGCCGAGAGCACCGGGTATTGGATGACGGCGACCTGGCGGGTCAGCTCGGCGAGGAGTTTGACCGACCGGCGCAGCACGTCGTCGAGGTCGACGCTGGAGTCGAGGACCGACATGATCGCCCGACGCTCGGCCTGGGAGAGCGGTTTGATCTCACTGATGCGGTCGACGAAGAGGCGGTAGCCCTTGTCGGTGGGGACGCGCCCGGAGCTGGTGTGCGGCTGGGCGATGTAGCCCTCGGCCTCCAGGACGGCCATGTCGTTGCGGACCGTCGCGCTGGACACGCCCAACTTGTGCTTCTCCACCAGGGCCTTCGACCCGATCGGCTCCTGCGACGAGACGTAGTCGGTGACGATGGCGCGCAACACCTCGAACCGGCGGTCGTCGGTCGACGTCATCGGCAAGTCCCCTCCCGGCAATCGAGCGTGCAATATGGTGGTTGACAACCATATTAGGCGCGAACGGCGGGGCGATGATCTTCAAGGCGGTGCTGGACGGGAAGCCGTATCCCGAGCACAACCTCGCTCCCCGCGACTGGGCGAAGATTCCGCCGCGGCAGTTCCGCCTCGACCAGCTGACGACGGTCACCAGCGTGCTGGCCCTCGACAAGCTCCTGTCCGAGGATTCGACCTTCTACGGCGACCTGTTCTCGCACGTCGTGAAGTGGCGCGGCGAGATCTACCTCGAGGACGGCCTGCACCGCGCGGTCCGCAGCGCCCTGCGGAACCGCCCGATCATCCACGCGCGCCTGCTCGACCTCGACGCCGTCGACCTCTCCCCCGGTGCCGCGCCGCTGCAGGAGCAGGCGGTACGGCCCTCCGTCGCCCGGCACCGCGCGCCGTAGCCGATGACCGCCCTGGTGGCCCCCGACGCGGGGCGCTGGCAGTCGTGGTCGGCGATGATCAGCGACTTCGACGGCCCCGGCGAGATGCACGGTTCCGGCGAGTGGAACCTGTCCGGCCCGCCGGTCCCCGGTCGCGACGGCTGCGCCGCGTTCGTCACCATGACCGAGCGCTGCTCGCCCGCCGATCCCGCGGGCACCCGCGTGCCGTCGACGTATTTCTGGATCGCCGCCGACGACGGCGCCACCGACGACGAGCTGGTCGGATTCCTGCACCTGCGCCACGAACTCAACGACTTCCTGCTCGCCGAGGGCGGCCATATCGGCTATGCGGTGCGCCCGTCGGCCCGCCGGCGGGGGCATGCGACGCGGGCACTCCGGCTGGGCCTGGCCGAAGCGGCCGCGCTGGGCATCGCCGAGGTCCTGGTGACGTGCGACGACGACAACACCGCCTCGCGGCGGGCGATCGAGAAGTGCGGCGGGGTCCTCGAGGACGTGCGCGACGGCAAGCGCAGGTACTGGATCTCCACTCGCGCGTAGCCGTTGTCGTCGCGCGTTGACGATTGCGCCCGCGCGACGACAATCCGCTCGCGGGAGATCAGTCGACGAGGATCTGGCGCACGACCCCGTCGGCCAGGAGGCGGCCGGCATCGGTGAGCACGTAGGCGTCATCGACTACCCGCAACAGCCCGTCGGCGACGGCGGTGTCGGCGCGCGCCCGCTCCCCGTCGTCGAGCTCGGAAACCGGCAGCCCCGTGCGCATCCGCAACCGCAGCATGACCGCCTCGGTGTGCGCGTCCCCGGCGTCGACGACCTCGAAGCCGTCGCCGGGCCACTCGCCCTCGTCGA
Organism: Gordonia sp. (in: high G+C Gram-positive bacteria); assembly: GCF_047602025.1. GTDB lineage: Bacteria > Actinomycetota > Actinomycetes > Mycobacteriales > Mycobacteriaceae > Gordonia. The sequence continues at coordinate 1,910,768 of NZ_JASGII010000001.1, forward strand.
GCGCCGTCGCATAGGTCGCCGGGTGTATGCGGTTCCACCAGCGGGCGCCCGCGACGTGCGAGTGGGCACCGGGGCCGATGCCCCACCAGTCGTCGCTGCGCCAATAGGCCTCGTTGTGCCGACACGCGCCGTCGGCGCCGCGCGCCCAGTTCGACACCTCGTACCAGTCGAAGCCCGCGTCGGACAGCCGGGCGTCGATCCGCTCGTACCGCGACGCCAGCACGTCGTCGTCGGGAGCGGGAATCTCTCCGCGGCGCACCTTGCGGGCAAACGCGGTCCCGTCCTCGACGATGAGCGCGTACGCCGAGACGTGGTCGACCGGGGCCGACAGCACCGCGTCGAGCGTCGCATCGAGGTCGGCGTCGGTCTCCCCCGGCGTGCCGTAGATGACGTCGAGGTTCACGTGCTCGAACCCGGCGGCCGAGGCCTCCCGCGCCGCCGCCAGCGCCCGCCCGGGGGTGTGCGTGCGTTCCAGAATCGCCAGCACGTGGGCCGCCGCCGACTGCATGCCCAGCGACACCCGGGTGTACCCCGCGTCGCGGATCGTCGCGAAGAACTCCGGCGACGTCGACTCCGGATTCGACTCGGTCGTCACCTCGGCGCCCGGCGCGAGGTCGAAGCTGGTGCGGACCGCTCCCAGCAGGTCGGCCAGGCCGTCGCCGCCCAACAGCGACGGGGTGCCCCCGCCGACGAACACCGTCGTCACCGGGCGCGGGCCGAGCAGCCGCGCGGCTCCGTCGAGTTCCCGCTGTACCGCCGCCAGCCACGACTGCGGTGACGACGAGGACCCCAGCTCGCCGGCGGTGTACGTGTTGAAGTCGCAGTAGCCGCACCGCGTCGCACAGAACGGCACGTGCAAATACAGCCCGAGCCCCGCACCGGAACCGGCCGACGCGAGCCGCCGACCCACGGCGTCGGGCAGGTTGCGCCAGGAAACGGCGGACGGGCTGGTCACCGTTCCATCATCCCCCATCGGCCGCGCGCGCCCATCGGGCAGCGCACCGTCCCCGGTGTTTTATCTCACGATGATTGAAAGTCTGCCCAAGTAGACGCGGTGTGGGCAGACATGGCACTATGGGTCTCGTGACTACACGAGGACTGCGCCTGATCCAGCGGCGCCACATCGACCTCATGCGCTGCGACAGCGCATCCTGTATGCGCTAGCCGGATTCGGCCAGCGAGTAGTCCCCCTTCTCGGTCGCGCGGCGCAGCGCACCGACCCCGGATGCCGAATCCGAGTTCACCATTCATGCCAGCCCCATGAACGCTGCGCGCAGCAATGCCCGCGCGAGGAGAATCCATGACGCTCACCACCCCCGAGTCCGTCGGCGACGACGTCGGCAAGACTCCCGCCCGCCGCGAGCGGCCGGAGCGGCCCGCACGCGCCGCCGGCGGCGAGGCTCCGGCCCGCCGGCCGCGGCCGAAGAAGACGCGCGCCGAGGGCCAGTGGGCCCTGGGCTACCGCGAGCCGCTGAACCCGAATGAGCAGTCCAAGAAGGACGACAACCCGCTCAACGTCCGCGACCGCATCGAGAACATCTACTCGAAGGTCGGCTTCGACGGCATCGACAAGGCCGACCTGCGCGGCCGGTTCCGCTGGTGGGGCCTCTACACCCAGCGCGCCGAGGGCTACGACGGCACGCACACCCACGACGACAACATCGACTACCTCGAAGCCCCGTACTTCATGATGCGGGTGCGCACCGACGGCGGGAAGCTCGACCTCGCCCAGGTCCGCACGCTGGCCGGCATCTCCCGCGACTTCGCGCGCGGCACGGCCGACATCAGCGACCGCCAGAACATCCAGTACCACTGGATCGAAATCGAGAACGTCCCGGAGATCTGGCGCCGCCTCGAGGAAGTCGGCCTGGAGACCACCGAGGCCTGCGGCGACTGCCCGCGCGGCATGCTCGGCTCCCCGCTCGCCGGGCTCTCGGCCGACGAGGTCATCGACGGCACGCCGGCCATCGAGGAGATCAAGCGCCGCTACATCGGCGACCGCTCCTTCTCGAACCTGCCGCGCAAGTTCAAGACCGCCGTCTCCGGGCAGCAGGACGTCGTCCACGAGATCAACGACGTGAGCTTCGTCGGCGTCGAGCACCCAGAGCACGGCCCCGGCTTCGACCTCTGGGTCGGCGGCGGCCTGTCGACCAATCCGATGCTCGCCCAGCGCCTGGGCGCGTGGGTGCCGCTGGACGAGGTGGCCGACGTCTGGGAGGGCGTCGTCTCGATCTTCCGCGACTACGGCTACCGCCGCCTGCGCTCGAAGGCGCGGCTGAAGTTCCTCCTCAAGGACTGGGGCGTGGAGAAGTTCCGCCAGGTCCTCGAGGACGAGTACCTGAAGCGCAAGCTGATCGACGGCCCCGCGCCGGAGCAGCCCAAACACCCGATCGACCACGTCGGCGTCACCAAGCTGACCAACGGCCTCAACGCCGTCGGCTACTCGGCGGTGTCCGGGCGGCTGTCGGCCGACGTGCTCGACGCGATCGCGGATGCGGCGCAGGCGGCCGGCTCGGACTCGGTGCGCCTCACCCCGTACCAGAAGCTGGTCATCGTGAACGTGCCCGACGACAAGATCGCCGGTCTCGACACCGCGCTCGAGGCGGTCGGCCTCACGTCCCGCCCGTCGCGCTGGCGCCGCAACCTCATCGCCTGCACCGGCCTGGAGTACTGCAAGCTGTCGTTCACCGAGACCCGCAGCCGCAGCCAGGCGCTCGTCCCGGAGATGGAGACGCGGCTGGCCGAGTTGAACGAGCAGCTCGACGTGCCGATCACCATCAACTTCAACGGCTGCCCGAACTCCTGCGCCCGCGTGCAGGTGGCCGACATCGGCCTCAAGGGCCAGTTGATCGACGACGGCAACGGCACCCCCGTCGAGGGCTTCCAGGTCCACCTGGGCGGCGCCCTGGGCTTCGACAGCGGCTTCGGCCGCAAGCTGCGCCAGCACAAGATCTACGCCGACGAGGCGACCACCTACATCGAGCGCGTGGTCCGCAACTTCATCGCCGGGCGCCACGAGGGCGAGCGCTTCGCCGAGTGGGCCGCCCGCGCCGACGACGCCGAGCTGCAGTGAGGGAGGGACCGATGACTGCCACGATCGACACCGACACCCTGCGCACCATCGCCGAGCGCGGCGCCGCCGACCTCGGCCCCGACGCCACCGCCGACGAGTTGCTGCGCTGGACCGCCGAGACCTTCGGCACCGACTTCGTGATCGCCGCCAACATGCAGGACGCGGTGCTCATCGACGTCGCCGACAAGGCCATCGACGCCGACTTGCGCGGCGATGCCCGCCTCAAGGTGTTGTTCCTCGACACCGGCTACCACTTCGCCGAGACGATCGGCACCCGCGACGCGGTGACCCAGGTCTACAACCTCGACCTGATCAACGTCACGCCCGAGCACACCGTCGAGCAACAGGACGAGCTGCTGGGCAAGAACCTGTTCGCCCGCGAACCCGGCGAGTGCTGCCGGCTGCGCAAGGTCGAGCCGCTCAAGGCGTCGCTCGCCGGCTTCTCCGCGTGGGTCACCGGCATCCGCCGCGTCGAGGCGCCCACCCGGGCGAACGCGCCGCTGATCTCCTTCGACGAGGGCTTCGGGCTGGTCAAGATCAACCCGCTCGCCGCCTGGTCCGACGAGGAGTTCCAGACCTACATCGAGACCCACGGGGTCTTGGTGAATCCGCTGGTCGACGAGGGCTACCCCTCGATCGGGTGCGAGCCGTGCACCGCGAAACCAGCCGCCGGAGCCGATCCGCGCAGTGGCCGTTGGGCCGGGCGCGCCAAGACAGAATGTGGGTTGCACGTCTCATGAGCATCGATACCCAGAGCACGCCCCTGGTGCGCGACGACCGGGAGTTCGACACCCTCGACGCGCTCGAGTCCGAGTCGATCCACATCTTCCGCGAGGTGGCCGGCGAGTTCGAGCGACCGGTGATCCTGTTCTCCGGCGGCAAGGACTCGACGCTGCTGCTGCACCTGGCGCTCAAGGCCTTCTGGCCCGCGCCGCTGCCGTTCTCGCTGCTGCACGTCGACACCGGCCACAACCTGCCGGAGATCATCAGGTTCCGCGACGAGATCGTCGAGCGGCACAACCTGCGGCTGCACGTCGCCAGCGTCGAGGACTACCTGGCCGACGGCCGCCTCAGCGAGCGCCCCGACGGGATCCGCAACCCGCTGCAGACCATCCCGCTGCTCGACGCCATCACCGAGAACCGGTTCGACGCGGTCTTCGGCGGCGCCCGCCGCGACGAGGAGCGGGCCCGCGCCAAGGAGCGCGTCTTCTCGCTGCGCAACGCCTTCGGCCAGTGGGATCCGAAGCGCCAGCGCCCAGAGCTGTGGAACCTCTACAACGGCCGCCACGCCCCCGGCGAGCACGTGCGCGTGTTCCCGCTGAGCAACTGGACCGAGCTCGACGTGTGGCGCTACATCGCGCGCGAGCAGGTGTTGCTGGCACCGCTGTACTACGCGCACGAGCGCGAGGTGTTCCAGCGCGACGGCATGTGGATGACCGCCGGACCGTGGGGCGGCCCGCGCGACGGCGAGACCGTCGAGACCCGGTCGGTGCGCTACCGCACCGTCGGCGACGGTTCGACCACCGGCGCCGTCCTGTCCGACGCCGCCGACAACGAGGCGGTCCTGGCCGAGGTCGCCACCTCCCGCCTGACCGAGCGCGGCGCCACCCGCGGCGACGACCGCGTGTCCGAGGCTGCGATGGAAGACCGCAAGCGCGAAGGATACTTCTGATGAAACACTCCCCCGACCTGCTGCGCATCGCAACCGCGGGCAGCGTCGACGACGGCAAGTCCACCCTCGTCGGCCGCCTGCTCTACGACACGAAGTCGGTGCTCGCCGACCAGATCGACGCCGTGAACCGGGCGTCGGAGGCCCGCGGACTCGACGGCCCGGACCTGTCGCTGCTCGTCGACGGCCTGCGCGCCGAGCGCGAGCAGGGCATCACCATCGACGTCGCCTACCGGTACTTCGCCACCGGCGAGCGCTCCTTCGTGCTCGCCGACACCCCCGGCCACGTGCAGTACACCCGCAACACGGTCTCCGGCGCGTCCACCGCACAGCTGGTGATCCTGCTGGTCGACGCCCGCAACGGCGTCGTCGCGCAGACCCGCCGCCACGCGGCCGTGATGGCGCTGCTGGGCGTGCCGCAGCTGGTGCTGGCGGTCAACAAGATCGACCTCGTAGACAACGGTGCCGAGGTGTTCGACCAGATCACCGCTGACTTCGCCGAGTTGACCCGGTCGCTGGGCTGGACCGACGAGCAGGTGCTCGCGATCCCGGTGTCGGCGCTGCACGGCGACAACGTCGCGTCGCGGTCGGACGCCACGCCGTACTACGACGGCCCGACGCTCATCGAGCACCTGGAGACCGTGCCGAACATCCACGAGCGCTCCGGCGAACCGGTCGGCCTGCGCTTCCCGGTGCAGTACGTGATCCGTCCGCGCACCGCCGAGTTCCCCGACTACCGCGGCTACGCGGGGCAGGTCGCGGCCGGCACGGTGTCGCAGGGCGACGAGGTCGTCATCCTGCCGTCGGGCACCCGCACCACGATCGCGGCCATCGACACCGCCGACGGCCAACTCGCCTCCGCCACCGCCGGGCACAGCGTCACGCTGCTGCTGGCCGACGACGTCGACGTCTCGAGGGGTGACGTCATCGCCGCGGCCGCAGCAGCGCCGGAGCCGATCCAGCAGTTCACCGCGACGGTGTGCTGGCTCGGCGACAAGCCGCTGCGCCCGGGCGCACGGCTGCTGCTCAAGCACGGCACGCGCACGACGCAGGCGATCGTCGGGTCGCTGGACGTGGTGTTCGACGAGCAGGAGTTGGCGCTCGTCGCCTCGCCCGAGTCGCTGGAGCTCAACCAGATCGGGCGCATCGCGGTGCAGACCGCCGAGCCGATCGTCGCCGACGACTACAGCCACAGCCGCGAGTCCGGCAGCTTCCTGCTGATCGATCCCGCGGGCGGCAACACGCTGGCCGCCGGCCTGGTCGGCGACGCCCTCGAGCAGTTGCACCTCGATCCGGCGCCGGCGTGAGTCTGCTACTCGTCGCGCACGGCAGCCGGGATCCCCGGTTCGCCACGACGTTGCGCGGCGTGCGCGACGCGGTGGGGGCCGCGACGCCCGACCGCCGCGTCGAGCTGGCCTATCTCGACCTGACCGATCCGCTGGTCGGCACCGCGTTGGACGCGCTGGCGGGCGCCGGCGGCCGGGTGACGGTCGTGCCGCTGCTACTGGGCGACGGCTATCACAGCCGGTTCGACCTGCCGGTGCTGCTCGACGAGTCGCGCCGCCGCCACCCGGGCGCGGTCATCGATCAGACGCCGGTCCTCGGCTCGATCAGCCTGGCGACCGCGCTGGTCGACCGCCTGCACGAGGCCGGCGCGCACAGCGGTGACGGGGTGCTGATGTACGCCGTCGGTTCCTCCGATGAGGGTTCCGACGAGGCCGCGCGCCGCCGCGGCGCCGAGGTGGCGCGGCTGACCGGCCTGCCCGTCGAGGTCGTCTTCGCGACGAAGCTCGGGCCACGGGCCCGCGAGCTGCGCGGCGCACTGGCGCGGCTGCGCGCGGCGGGGGCCACGCGCATCGTCGGCCTCCCCTATTTCCTGTCCGCGGGCCTGCTCACCGAACGCGTCGAAGGCCTGCTGCGCTTCCTGGCGCCGGGCTGCGCCGTCGCCGGCCCGCTGGGCGCGCACCCGGCGGTCGTCGACGCGGTCGCCGCCGTGGCGGACAACCGGGTGCCGCTGAGCCGACTAATCGTCGCGAACTGACGCAGTCCAGCTGCGCTCGACGGCCGCCCGCAGCGTAGGAACGACGGTTTCGACGAAGTAGGGCGCGTCGGCCCGCGACCATCCCCACGCCCCACGCGCCGACGGGTGCGTGAAGTGGGCGATCATCGTCGGCGGGTCGCCGAACGCCGGTGAGACGACGAGGTTCTCGCCGACCCGCTCGCCATCGACCATGATCTGGTCCGCGAGCTCTCGCCACACGCCGACCCCTTGGATCAGCACCAGTGTGGGCTGGAGGATGCGCAGGATCTCGCTCAGGTGGTCGAAGCAGTTGTGGGTCATCGTCGAGACACCGGCACTGTCCATGCTGTTCGGCTTGGTCGTCGCGGAACACAGTCGTGCGTTCAGCAGCGAGTAGGCGGTGAAAACCGATTCCGGCCGACCTTCGAGATCAATCTCCTCTGCTTGCAGCGGCAGTCCGAAGCAGTAGTTCAACGCGAGGCGCGTTCCACGCATGTGCGGGTTCCGCGTCGGCGACGCCGGGTCGATGACGAGATTGTGATGCGCGGTCCGCTCCGCCCGCCGCACGTGGGCCTGCAGCGGTGGCTTGCCGCCGAGTTCCATGCCGACCACGGCCATCCGCCACGGATGGCCGTCAATCGTGAGGTCGTAGTTGTCTCCGATGTAACCGAGCTGGCCCTCGTAGAACGCGCAATCCGCATCGTTCGCCCGCGCTGCGGACAGACAGTCCGGGCCGTGGGCACACACGAACTCCCCGCCGGCGGCCAGAATGGACTGCGACGTGTAGTCGTCGTAGCGCGCTATTCGACGAGCCGTCCGCACAGGGTCCGACCGGTACGCGTGGCGCATCCGCCGAGCCTAGCGGGACCAACTGCCGCCTACGCGTCGAACCCGGCGACCTTGGTCGCACGCGCGTAAACCGTCTCGCCCGGCTGCAGGTGCAGGGCGTTCTGGTCGCCGCGGGTGATCTGCGCGGAGAACTCCTCGCCGTTGGCGGCCGAGACCAATTCCACGCGGGTCTCGAACCCCAGGTTGACCACGCGCTGCACGGTCGCCTTGACCGTGCCGGTGTCCAGGTCGGTGTCGCCGCCGGGCAGCGCGACCTCGGGGCTGCGGCTGATGCGGATGTCGTGCGGGCGGACGAGTTCGCCGTTGAGGCGGACCGTCGAACCGAGGAACGAGGCGACGAACGGGTTGGCCGGCCGGTCATAGAGGTCGTCGGGCGACCCGACCTGCTCGATGCGCCCCTGGTTCAGCAGGGCGATGCGATCGGAGACGTCGAGCGCCTCGGCCTGGTCGTGGGTCACCAGCACCGTGGTCACGTGCACCTCGTCGTGGAGGCGGCGCAGCCACTTGCGCAGGTCCTCGCGGACCTTGGCGTCGAGGGCGCCGAACGGCTCGTCGAGCAGCAGCACCTTCGGGTCGACGGCGAGCGAGCGGGCCAGGGCCATGCGCTGGCGCTGGCCGCCGGAGAGCTGCGACGGGAAGCGCTTCTGCACGAACTCGAGGCCGACGATCTCGAGCAACTCGTCGACCTTGCGGTCGATCTCGGCCTGCGGGCGCTTGCGGATCTTGAGGCCGAACGCGATGTTGTCGCGCACGTTGAGGTGTTTGAACGCGGCGTAGTGCTGGAAGACGAAGCCGATGTCGCGCTTCTGCGGCGACTGGTCGGTGACGTCGGTGCCGTTGATGAGCACCGTCCCCGAGTCGAGGCTGTCGAGCCCGGCGATGGCGCGCAGCAGCGTCGACTTGCCCGAGCCCGACGGGCCGAGCAGCGAGGTCAGCGACCCCTGCGGGATGTCGAGGGTGACGTCGTCGAGGGCGGCGAAGTCGCCGTAGTGCTTGTTCGCCCCGATCACCGAGATGGACATGTCAGACGCCTTCTTTCTGCTGGGCGAGTCGGGGGTCGGTCGACGCGGGGCCGTCGGGCACGGCGAGCGCCTCTTCGGACGCTCCCGCGTACCGGCCCTGCACGCGGCGCTCGACGACGGTCATGGCGACGAGGACGAGGATCGCGACGAGCATCAGGAGTGTCGCCGCCGCGTACGCGCCGAACTCGTTGTAATCGTCGGTGTACCGGGAGTGGACGAGCAGGGTGAGGGTCTGCGAGATGCCCGGGTAGTTCGACGACACCATGGTCACCGCGCCGTACTCGCCGAGCGAGCGCGCGATGGTCAGCACGACGCCGTAGGTCAGTCCCCAGCGGATGGCCGGCAGGGTGATCCGGCTGAACGTCTGCCACCCGTTGGCGCCGAGCGTCGCCGCCGCCTGCTCTTGCTCGGTGCCGATCTCGCGCAGCACCGGCTCGACCTCGCGCACGACGAACGGGAGCGTCACGAACAGCGTCGCCAGGACCAGGCCGGGGAAACCGAAGATGACCTTGAACCCGAGGCTCTCGACGCCGCCGAACCAGCCGCCGTGACCCCACAGCAGGATCAGGGCGACGCCCGCCACGACCGGCGACACCGCGAACGGCAGGTCGACGACCGATTGGAGCAGGCCCTTGCCCGGGAAGCTACCCCTCGTCAATGCGAGTGCCGTCGCGACGCCGAAAACGATGTTCAGCGGTACGACGATCGCGACGATCAGCAGGCTCAACTGCAGGGCCGAGATGGCCGCCGGCGTGGTGATCCACTCCCAGAACTGCCCGAAGCCGTGCTCGAAGGAGCGCCAGAAGATGAGTGCGACCGGCACCACGAGGAGCACGAACAGATACACCAGCGCGATCGTCCGCAGCGCGTACCGGGTCAGCGGGGAAACCTTCACCGGTCCTCCTCCTCCCGCACCGACTGCCGTCGGCCGACGATGCGCAGGACGAGGAGCACCAGGAACGCGATGAGCAGCAGGACGACCGAGATCGCGGCGGCGTTCACCGGCTCGTCGATCTCGATCTGTTGCTGGATGTACTGGGAGGCGACCTGCGTCTTGCCGGGGATGTTGCCGCCGATCAGGACGACGGACCCGAACTCGCCGATCGCGCGGGTGAAGGCCAGGCCCGCACCGGTCAGGATCGCGGGCAGCAGGGCCGGCAGGACCACCTTGGTGAACGTCACCCGGTTGCTCGCGCCGAGGACGGCCGCGGCCTCCTCGACGTCGGTGTCCGACTCGAGCAGCACCGGCTGCACCTGGCGCACGACGAACGGCAGCGTGACGAAGGTCAGCGCGATCACCAGTGCCGGCCGCGTCGCGTTGAGCTGGATGTCGACGGGCGAGTTGGGACCGTACAGCGACAGCAGGACCAGGCTGGCGACGATCGTCGGGAGCGCGAACGGCAGGTCGATGATCGCGTTGACGAAGCTCTTGCCGGGGAAGTCGTCGCGGACGAGCACCCACGCGATGAGGGTGCCGAACACGACGTTGATCAGCGCGACGACGATCGAGACGCCGACGGTGATCGCGAGGGCGTCGATCGCGCTGCGCTCGGTGATCGCCGACCAGAAGCCGCTCCACCCGTTGCCGAAGGACTGCACGGCGATGGCCGCGAGCGGCAGCAGCACGATGACGCTCAGCCAGAGCCAGGCCACGCCGACGCCCAGCGGGGAGACGCCCCGGAAGGTCTGCGGCCGGCCGAGGAATCCGGCCGGCGCCTGCGTGTCGGCCGCCGCGGTCATTTTCGACCCCCGGCGGTATAGATCTCGGTGACCGCGCCGTCCGCGCCGAACAGCGCGGCGTCGACGGCCTTCCACCCGGTCAGGTCCTTGCCGTCGCCCGCGGCGGCGGTGTCGCGGCCGAGGACCTTGCCGAGGTCGCTGATCGTCCACAACCGGGTGATCCGGCCCGGGAACAGGTCGGCGGTCTCGGCGGCCACGGCGTCGTCGACCGGGCGGAAGCCGGCGCGGGCCCACAGCCGCTGGGCCGTCGGCGTGAAGAGGAAGTCGACGAAGGAGCGCGCGGCCCGCGGGTCCTCGCTCGTGGTGGTCACCGCGACCGGGTTCTCGATCTTGAAGGTCTGCGGCGGAATGACGTACTCGACCTGCTGGCCGCGCGGCGCGGTCGCGTTGGCCCGGTCGAGCATGATCGCCTCGTTCTCGTAGCTGATCAGGACGTCGCCCTGGCCCTGCTCGAAGGCGGTGGTCGCCTCGCGGCCCGACTTCGGCTGCACGCGGACGTGGTCGCGGACGAGCTCGCCGATGTAGTCGAGACCGGCCTGCCGGTTGCGCCCGCCGTCGCTCTTCGCGGCGAAGGGCGCCAACAGGTTCCACTTGGCCGACCCGGAGCTGCCCGGGTTCGGCGTGATGACCTGGACGCCCGGCTTGAGCAGGTCGTCCCAGTCGTGGATGTTCTTGGGGTTGCCCTTGCGCACCACGAGTGCCACCACCGAGCCGAACGGCGTGCTGCTGTTCAGCGCCTGCGACTTCCAGTCCTCGGCGACGACGCCCTCCTTCACCAGGCGCGCGATGTCGGGCTCGACGGAAAAGTTGACAACGTCGGCCGGCACGCGGCGCGCGACCTTGCGCGATTGGTCGCCGGAGGCGCCGTAGCTCTGTGCGAAGCCGACGCCCCGACCGTCCGCGGTGGCGCGGAACGCCGGGATGATCGCGTCGTACCCGGGCTTGGGGACCGCGTAGGCGACCAGCTTGAGGTGTCGGCTGCCCGAGGAGATGTCCTGTCCGCCGGGCTCGTCGGTCGATCCACCGCCGCACGCGGCGGTGCCCAGGGCGACCGCGGTGACCGCGATCAGGGCGGTCAGCGCGCGGCGCAGGGGGATCGTCGAGGTCACCGGGTCAAACTAGCAAGGCCGGGCGCCCGTCGCCGCCGCACAGCGGCGCCCCGGTGCGCGGTCGGTTGCGGCGTGTTAGCCGATGATCAGCCACGCCACGACGACGAGCAGGAGCAGGCCGAGCAGGGCCCAGGTCACCGGCGAGCGCTTCATGGTCGAGTCTTGTCCTTCCCGCGGCGCTGCGCGCGGATCCGCGCTGAGGTTGTCGCGATGTCGTGGCGCAGCGCGCCGATCCCATCCTTCACCTGCAGGTTCCAGACGGCGGTGATCCGTGCCCGCACCCGCGCGGCGACGCCGGCGCCGACCTCGATCGCGCGCGACAGCAGGATCGCCAGGCCGATCGCCAGGGGCACGACGGCGAGCAGGAACACGATGAGTTGCGGCACGAACGGGAGCCGGATCAGCCACGCTTCTACGCCGTCCCACCAGGAGAGGAACCCGGACACCGGCGCACCCTTCTTGCAATCAGCCTGATTAAAAACCCGCGGCCAGCCGCGCGCCGTCCAGCATAGTCGCGCGGCTCAGGCGAGCCCGCGCCGCCGGAGCAGCGGCGCGACCTCGGCCGCCCCGCCGATCAACTCCCGGTGCGCGGCGAGCGGGTCGACGCTGTCGCCCTTCGACAGGGTCGTCTGGACGAAGCGGCGGCCCAGTTCCCGACTCAGGCCGCCGCCCGCGTCGAACCATTCGCGGGTCGCGGCGTCGAGCACCTCGGACCAGATGTACGCGTAGTACGCCGACGAGTAGCCGCCGGCGAAGATGTGGTTGAAGTACGGACTGCGGTAGCGCGGCGGGATGAGGTCGTTCGCCGCACCGGCCCGCTCGAGCGAGGCGGCCTCGACCGCCGGCCACACGCCCGGGTCCTCCGCGACGCGGAGTTCGGCGAGCCGCGCGCCGGTCAGCCGGTGCCAACCCAGGTCGACGATGGCCGCGCCGAGGTATTCGACGGTCGCGTGTGCCGGTTCGGTGCTCGACGTCGCGCGCACCTGCTCGATCAGCTCGGCGGGCGCCGGCTCACCGGTCTCGACGTGGCGCGCATAGCTGGCGAGGACGTCGGGGTGCAGCGCCCAGTGCTCGTTGACCTGCGACGGGAACTCGACGAAGTCGCGCGGCACCGACGTCCCCGACTGCGAGACGAACCGCACGTCCGACAGCAGCCCGTGCAGCGCGTGCCCGAACTCGTGGAACAGGGTCGTCAGCTGGTCGATGCTGAGCAGCGTCGGCTCGCCGTCGGCGGGCTTGGGCACGTTGAGCACGTTGACGACGACCGGTTTGGTGCCCTGTTCGCGGGACTGGTCGACGAAGGAGGTCATCCAGGCCCCGCCGCGCTTGGTGGGCCGCGCGTAGTAGTCACCCAGGTAGAGCCCGACCCCGTGGCCGTGCTCGTCGAAGACTTCGAAGACCCGGACGTCGGGGTGATAGCCCGCCAGGTCGGCGCGCTCGGTGAAGGTCAGCCCGTACAGCTTGCCGGCGGCGAAGAAGACGCCGTCGCGCAATACGCGGTCGAGTTCGCAGTAGTGCGCGAAGCCGTCGATGTCGGCCTCGGCCCGCGCGCGCTGATGGCGGGCGAGCCAGAACGTGTAGTCCGACGGGGCGACGTCCCCACCGGCGAGTTCGCGCAGGGCCGTCGCCTCGGCCGCCGCGGCCGGGCGGACCGCCGCGGCGACCTGGGCGAGCAGCGCTTCGACGGCGTCGACGTCGGGGGCGGTCTCCTCGTCGATGACGTAGGCGGCGTGGTCGGGGTAGCCGAGGAGCTCGGCGCGGCGGGCACGCAACTGGACCACTTCGGCGACGATGCCCGTGGTGTCGAACTCGTTGCCGCGCGAGCCGCGGGCCAGTGAAGCGTCGAAGACGGCGCGACGGGCGACCGGATCGGTGAGGTCGGCGACGCTGCTCTGGCTGGTGGGCAGCTCCAGTGCGACGAGGTAGCCGTCGCGACCGGCCTGGGCCGCGCGCTCGCGGGCAGCCGACTTCTCCCCCGGCGAGAGCCCGTCGAGCCGCGATTCGTCGGCGAAGTGCACGGCCGACGCGTTGGCCTCCTCGAGCACGAGGCGGCCGAACTCGGTGGTGAGGTCGGCCAGCCGCGCGGTGATCTGGCGCATCTCTTCGCGACCGGCGTCGTCGAGCTTCGCGCCCGCGCGCACGCCGTCGCGGTACTGCTGGCCCAGCAGGCGGGATTCGTCCTCGGCGAGGCCGAGAGCCTCGCGCCGATCCCACACGGCGGCGATCCGCGTGAACAGCGCGGGGTCGCTGCGGATCGCGCTGGTGTGGTCGGCGAGCCGCGGGGCCAGCCGGGCGGCGATGTCGGTGCGCTCGGGCGTGGCGTCGGGACCGAGGATGCCGTAGAAGATCCGCAGCACCCGCGCGAGGTCCTGACCGGAGTTCTCCACCGCCAGGATCGTGTTGGCGAAGGTCGGCTCGGCGGGATCGGCGGTGATCGCGTCGATCTCGGCGCGGTGGGCGGTCAGTGCCTCGTCGACCGCGGGTTCGATGTCGGCGTCGGCGATTGCGGCGAAGTCGGGCAGCCCGTAGGGCAACGAGCCGACGGCGAGCGCCACTACTTGGCGCCCTTCGGCTTGTCGCCGACCGCGTCGGAGGACAGCGCGGCGACGAAGGCCTCCTGCGGGACGTCGACGCGGCCGATCGTCTTCATCCGCTTCTTGCCCTCCTTCTGCTTCTCGAGCAGCTTGCGCTTGCGGCTGATGTCGCCGCCGTAGCACTTGGCGAGCACGTCCTTGCGGATGGCGCGGATGTTCTCGCGGGCGATGATCTTCGACCCGATGGCCGCCTGGATCGGCACCTCGAACTGCTGGCGCGGGATCAGCTCCTTGAGCTTGAGGGCCATCTTGTTGCCATAGGCGTAGGCGGCGTCGCGGTGCACGATCGCGCTGAACGCGTCGACGGCCTCGCCCTGCAGCAGGATGTCGACCTTCACCAGGTCGGCCTGCGCCTCGCCGGCCTCTTCGTAGTCGAGGCTGGCGTAGCCGCGGGTGCGCGACTTCAGCGAATCGAAGAAGTCGAAGATGATCTCGGCCATCGGCAGCGTGTAGCGGATCTCCACGCGCTCCTCGGACAAGTAGTCCATGCCGCCCATCTCGCCGCGGCGGGACTGGCACAGTTCCATGATCGCCCCGATGTACTCGCTGGGCGCGATGATCGTGGTCTTGGTGATCGGCTCCCAGATCTCCTTCGTCTTGCCCGACGGCCAGTCCGACGGGTTGGTGACGACGTGCTCGGAGCCGTCGTCCATGACGACGCGGTAGACGACGTTGGGGGCGGTGGAGATGAGGTTGAGGTCGAACTCGCGCTCCAGGCGCTCGCGGGTGATCTCCATGTGCAGCAGGCCCAAGAACCCACAGCGGAAGCCGAAGCCGAGCGCCACCGACGTCTCCGGCTCGAAGGTGAGCGCGGCGTCGTTGAGCTGCAGCTTCTCCAGCGCCTCGCGCAGCACCGGGTAGTCCGAGCCGTCAACCGGGTACAGGCCGGAGTAGACCATCGGGACCGGCTCCCGGTAGCCGGTGAGCGCTTCGGTCGCCCCACCCCGAGCGGTCGTGACGGTGTCACCGACCTTCGATTGGCGCACGTCCTTCACGCCGGTGATGAGGTAGCCGACCTCGCCGACGCCGAGGCCGCCGGTGGGCTTGGGCTCGGGCGAGACGATGCCGACCTCGAGGAGTTCGTGGGTGGCGCCGGTCGACATCATGGCGATCTTCTCGCGCGGCACGATCCTGCCGTCGACCACGCGGACGTAGGTGACGACGCCGCGGTAGGTGTCGTAGACGGAGTCGAAGATCATCGCGCGGGCCGGGGCGTCGGCGTCGCCGACCGGGTGCGGCACCCGCTCGATGATGCGGTCGAGCAGTGCGGGCACGCCCTCGCCGGTCTTGCCGGAGACGCGCAGGACGTCGTCGGGCTCGCAGCCGACGATGTGCGCGAGCTCGGCGGCGTAGCGATCCGGGTCGGCGGCGGGGAGGTCGATCTTGTTGAGGACCGGGATGATCTCCAGGTCGTTCTCCATCGCCAGGTAGAGGTTGGCGAGGGTCTGCGCCTCGATGCCCTGTGCGGCGTCGACGAGCAGCACCGCGCCCTCACACGCCTCCAGGGCTCGGCTGACCTCGTAGGTGAAGTCGACGTGGCCGGGGGTGTCGATGAGGTGCAGCACGTAGTCGGTGTCGCCGACCTGCCACGGCAGGCGCACGTTCTGCGCCTTGATGGTGATGCCGCGCTCGCGCTCGATGTCCATCCGGTCGAGGTATTGCGCGCGCATCTGCCGTTCCTCGACGACGCCCGTGAGCTGCAGCATCCGGTCGGCCAGGGTCGACTTCCCGTGGTCGATGTGGGCGATGATGCAGAAGTTGCGGATGCGTTCGGGGTCGGTGAACGTCTTGTCGGCAAAGCTGGAAATGAGAGGCGCTCCTCGTCGCGAAGGTCTGCCCTCCAGTCTGTCATGCCGGTGCCGCCCAGCGCGGCCGGGCCTACGGTGGGAGGCGTGCGATCACTCACCATTCCCGCTGCCGGCGACGAACTGCCCGCGGTCGTCGCCGACCTGCACGAACCCGACTCATCGCCGCTGGCCGCGGTCGTGCTGGCGCATGGCGCCGGCGGCGACCGGAACGCGGCGATCCTGCGCGCCTATGCCGACGAGTTCTGCGCCCGCGGACTCCTCGTCGCCCGCATCGACCTCCCCTACCGGCAACAGCGGCCGAAGGGGCCGCCGTCACCGTCGCGGGCGGCCGTGGACCGCGCCGGGATCCGGCGGGCGATGGCGCAGGTGCGCGACCTGGCCGGCGGCATCCCGCTCATCGTCGGCGGCCACTCCTACGGCGGTCGCCAGGCGTCGATGGTCGTCGCCGAGGATGGCGGCCGACTGACCGACGGCCTGTTCCTCAGCTCCTACCCGCTGCACCCACCCGGCAAGCCCGAGCGGTTGCGCACCGAGCACCTGCCCCAGATCACCGTGCCGACGGTCGTCGTCCACGGCCGCACCGACCCGTTCGCCTCCGCCGACGAATTGGCCGCAGCGGTTGCACTGATCGACGCCCCGACGCGCATCGTCACCGTGGCGGCGCCCCATGCGCTGAACCCGGCGAAGACCGACGTCGCCCGACTGGCCGCCGATGCCGTGATGGACGTGATCGTCGACCCCGCGTAATTCGCATGTGCGACGACGCGCAACCACGGTCGGCCGAGCTGCGTTAGGTTTGCCCGCATGAGCGCACGCAAACACATCGCCACCCTCGGAATCGCCGCGGCAATCGCAACTGGCGCCGCACTCGTCCCGCCCGCCAACGCACCGGAGGCACAGGCCCGCGTCAACTGGGGCGCCATCGCCTGGACTTACAGCGGCGCCACCGGCTACGGCGTCAACTATCCGACGCAGGGCGCGGCGATCCGCGCCGCGAAGGGCCGCTGCGGTTCCACCTGCGGCTACATCGCCTTCTACAACTCGTGTGGCGCCGTCGCGTACAAGTTCATGGCCGGCCGCACCCGGGTCGGCACGGCCCGCGGCTTCCCGACCCGCGCCGCCGCCTCCGCCGCGGCCCGCCGCAAGGCCGGCCCCGGTTCCCACGTCCGCGGCTGGGCGTGCACCGCGCGGTGACACCGCGACCAGAGCCTGATCGTGTGGGGCCGCGCTCACCCGGCGCGGCCCCACACGCATCCCCCACCGAGCAGCTGGCGCGGGCCGTCGAGTACCGCCCGAACCTCGACGGCGACGCCGATCCGGGTGAAGTCGTGTGGACCTGGGTGCCCTTCGAGGAAGACCCCGCCCAGGGCAAGGACCGGCCCGTGCTCGTCGTCGGCCGCGACCCCCACGACCCCGAGCCCGACCAGGTGCTGGGCCTGATGCTCTCCAGCAAGCCGTATCACGCGGACGAGCCGAACTGGCGCCCGATCGGCGCCGGCGTCTGGGACGAGGAGCGCCGGCCCAGCTACGTGCGGTTGGACCGGGTGCTGGACATCCCAGCCGATCGGATCCGTCGGGAGGGCGCCGCCCTCGACCGGGAACGGTTCGACGCCGTCGCCGACGAGCTGCGCCGCGACTACGGCTGGCGGTAGTCCGCCCTCAGCGCGCCGCGCGCCGCTGGCGCACCCGGTTGCGCACGCCGGCGGCTCGTCGACGGGCCTTGCGCACCGTGTTGCGGGCGGCCGACTCCCACCGCGGCGGCGTCGCCGGCACCGGGGCGATCTTCACCCAGCCGGCCAGGGCGTCCAACGCCGCGTCGAGCACTTCCTGCTGCGACGGCGGCAACGCATCGGATCCCGCCGCCGCGTCGACCGCCAGGTCGTCGAGCGAGCCGACGACGTCGTAGCCGCGCGCCGCGATCGCCGCGGTCATCCGTTGCGCCTGCCCGGCCGCCCAGCGGCGCTGCTCGGTCGAGAGTCCCTGAGGCGCGCCGCGCTCCTCCTCGGCGAACATGACCTGCCCGATGACCTCGCCCTTGACGATCCGCTCGTACCGAGACCACTCGACGTCGGTGGGCTGCAGCCGGTCGTTGAGCTGGCGCAGGAACTCGGCCTGTGCGGCCGACAGGGATGAATTGGAGCTCTCCACCTGGGCCGACAACGCAGCCGGATCGACGCCCAGCACGCCGAGGAAGCGCTCCCACAGGCCGCCCCCGGCCGGCACGGTGACGACGTGGATCCGCTCGTCGGGCACCGCCGACGACCAGTCGTCGAGGATGCGGACATAGTCCTGGAACTCCCAGAACGGCCCCTCCTCGCCGTGGCCCAGGTCGGTCGAGTCCGCACGGCCGGCCACCGCGTCGACGAACTCGTCGAAGGTGCCGCGACGCTGGTTCTTCACGTTCTCCTGCCACGCCGACGGCAACTGGCGGGCGAGGTCACGGACGGTGGCGATGACGTGGACCTCGTCGGCGAAGTCGAGCGCGCCCACGAATTCGGCGATCTGCTCGCGGTTCGCGGTCGCCAACAATTCGTGCGACACCAGGCTCGTGCCGGGCCAGGCGCGCATCTGCGCGACCATCGTCGGCCAGGCGCGCTTGCGCTCCGGGTCGACCCAGTCGAGGTAGCGCTTCGGCTGCAGGTGGGCCGCGGCGTGGAAGTGATCGTCGATGGCATCGCCCGGGTACAGCAGCCCCGCCTTGAGAGCGAGGTCGCGGTTGCGCCACAACCGGTCCTGCAAATGGGTGGTCCCGGTCTTCGGCAGACCGATGTGGACGTACACGACGGACATACCGCTCACCCTAGCGAGCACCGCACCCGACGATTTGGGCGGCCACGGAGCCGACTGGTAAAGTCGACGGTCGTTGTCATCCCAGATCTAGTTAGAGGACAAACTCGCGTGGCAAACATCAAATCGCAGGTCAAGCGCATCAAGACCAATGAGAAGGCGCGTCGACGCAACCAGTCGGTTCGCTCCGCCCTTCGCACGTCGATCCGCACCTTCCGCGAGGCCGTCGAATCCGGCGACAAGAAGAAGGCCGGCGAGCTGCTCGCCGCGACCAGCCGCCAGCTCGACAAGGCGGCCAGCAAGGGCGTCATCCACGCCAACCAGGCCGCCAACAAGAAGTCGGCGATGGCCATCGCCGTCAACAAGCTCTGAGCTTGGCCTGACGCCGCTCCGCGGCACCTGTTCTGCAATCACCCCGGTGACGACCACGCGGTCGCCGGGGTGATTCGCGTTTGCGGGGGGCGGGCGACCGGTCAGCGGCCGCGGCGCGGTCGCAGGCCCGCGACGGCCGAAACGGCGCTCACCAGGCTGTAGTCGGCGTCGGCGGCCTGCCCCTTCACATCACCGTTGAGCTTGGCGACGACGACGGCAGCCCGGCCGATCGAGGTGGCGTCCCACGCGGCGGCCTGCGCCTGCAGCTTCTTCACCCGACTCGGCGGCATCCCGAGGTCGGCCGCCGCCGACTGCGGGTTCGCGTTGCCCAGACCCTTGACGCGGGCTATGCCGTGGACGGCTTCGGCGAGCGCATCGGCCAGGATGACCCGCGGCGTGCCGTGGTGCACCGCCCACGCGAGCGCCTCCAGGGCCCCGCCCTCGTCGCCGGTGACCGCCTTGTCGGCAATCTCGAAGCCCTTCACCTCGGCGCGGCCGGCGTAGTAGGTCTCGACGGCCTGCTCGGTGATCTTGCCGCCGGTGTCGGCGACCAATTGGCTGGCGGCGGCGGCGAGCTCGCGCAGGTCCGAGCCGACGTTCGCGAGCATCAGGTCGACGACCTCGCGCGGCACCCGCACGCCCAGGTTCTGGAATTCGCGGCGCACGAAGTCGGCGCGGTCGGACGGCCAGCGCGGCGTGGCACAGTCGATGACCGTGGCGCCCGCCTGCTGCAGTGCGCCGACCATCGCCTTGGTGCGCCCGCCCCCGGTGTGGGCGATGGCGAGGGTGATCCCGTCGGGGATGTCGCCGAGAGTCGAGGTGATGACGGCTGCCGGCTCCTTGCCCGCCTCCGCGGCCGCCTCGACGACGATGACCCGCGCGTCGCCGAACAGCGACGGGCTGAGCAGTTCGGCGAGTTCGGTGCCGGTGACGTCGCCGGCGCGCACCCGGGTGACCGGCACCGGTTCCGACGACCCCTTGCCCACCGCGGCGACGACCTGGTGCACCCCGCGTTCGAGGAGGAAGTCGTTGTCGCCGAGCAGCAGGTACAGGGGTTCGCTCACGAACTCATCCTACGGCGCGTCTCCGACGCCGTGGCTCGCGGCGACGGTGGCCTCGAGTTGGTGCTCGCGCCCGAGACTGCTGACGGTGTAGCCGACGCTCAGGATGAACGGCACCACGATCAGCGCCGCCATGGTCCAACCGTTCCAGCCCTGGTGCTCGACGAGTTCGCCGGTCTCCTTGTAGGCGATGCACAGCGCACCGAGGGCGACGATGAGCCATCCGGTCGCCTTGTTCTTGTACGACTGCATCAAGCGCCAGTCGTCCATGTTCATCGCGCCGAGGGCGGCGGTCCGCCACTGGCGCCGACGCCGCATGCTCAGCACATAGGCCACCGGCGGCAGCAGCCACCACCAGCGGCTCACCGGCTTCGGCGCGGGTATCGAGCCCACCCGTTCCCGCATCTCCTCGGCTTCATCGCGGGTGATTCCGGGGTCGCGAAGTTCGATCGCGGCCTGGTAGATCGGGCCGGCGAACAGCAGCCAGCCACCGAGGAATCCGAACCAGAACCAACCGCCCATCAAACGGACTGTACTTGTCCCCCGACCGCCGACGCAGCACCGACCGGCCGACGATCGCCGCGACGATGACCAACAGGACCCACAACGGTCCCGCGGGAACCGCCGCCCAGCGGCCACCGAGGAATCGCGCCACTCGGAGGATCCACCAGAGCCCCGGCTCGCAGGCGACCACGAGCAGTCGTGCCATGGCCGTGGCCGCTCCCACGTCGATTGCCGCCAACACCAGGGCGAGCGCCCCCAGGACGGTGACCACCGGGATGACCGGTGCGACCGCGATGTTGGCGAGCACCGCGGTCAGGCTGACCCGCCCCGAGATCAGCGCAACCAGCGGCGCGGTGACGACGAAGGCGACGGTCGCCATCGCGACGGCGTCTGCCGCGCCGCGCGGCCAACGGTGCCCGACCAGCCGGTCGCGCAGCACCGGCGACCACGCGATGAGCGCCGCGGTCGCCGCGACCGACATCGCGAAGCCCGCGTCGACGGCCAGCTCGGGCCACACCAGCAGGGCCAGCGCCACCGCGGCAGCCAGCGCGGGCATCGCGTCGCGGCTGCGCGAGCCCGCCATCGCCAGCAGGCCGATGCCGCCCATGATCGCCGCGCGGATCACGCTCGGGGACAGTTGGGTGAGCACCGCGAAGGCGATCGTCGCGGCGAGTCCGGCGATCGCGGTCGTGCGGAGCGATCCGCCGACGACGGCGAAGACCAGCACCGCCGCCCCGACGATCAGCGCGAAGTTGGCTCCGGAAACAGCGGATAAATGGGTGAGTCCGGCCCGCCGGAACTGATCCTCCACCTCGGCCTCCCCCATGCTGGTGTCGCCGACGACCAGCCCGGGCAACAACCCGGCCGCGCGATGGCCGACCGCATCGGCGCACACCGCCCGAAATCGCCCGCGGACTGCTTCGGCGAGCCGCAGGTAACCGGGTGCCTCGGCGACGACGGTGGGCGGCCCGCGGGCCGTCAGCTGCGCCACGACCAGCCCCCGCCCCTCCGGGATGCGGACGGTCACCACCCCGCGGGCGCGCTGACCCACACGCAGGTCGAGCCACCGGCCCGACGGCGCGCCCGGACGGTTCGACGCGAACAGCACCGCCGTCGCGGCGGGCACCGAGCGACCGTCGACCGCGTGCAGCCGCACGCGCGCCCAGACGAGCTCTGGGCTGCGCGATCCGACTTTCGGATCCTCGATCGGACTGACCACGGCCGTGACCGCGGCACCCGCGAGTTGCCGCAGCGGGTGGGCGTCGACGCGGTCGGCCCGGATCAGCAGGGCGATACCCGCTCCTCCGGTCAGTCCCGCGGTCGCGAGCACGATCGTCGCAGCCCCCGCCATCCCCCGACCGTGCCCACTTTCCCGCCGACCGTGTCCGCTTTCGCACCGAGTGCACCCGGCCAGAGCGGCCGCGCCACCGCCGACGCAGCCGAGCGACAGCAGGATCGCGACGACCAGCACGCCGCGCGCGGAGCTGATGCCCAACCAGGTGATGGACCAGCACCCGATAGCGGGAATCGCCAACCGCAGGTCGAGGCGCGGCATGCTCAGGACCCGACGGTGACCAGATCGCGCAACCGCTGCAAGCGGGCGGGGCCGATCCCGTCGACCTCGGTGAGTTGGTCCACGGACGTGAACCGGCCGTGCGCGGTGCGCCAGTCGACGATCGCCTTCGCGGTCACCGGTCCCACGCCGGGCAGGCCGTCGAGTTGCTGCTCGGTGGCGGTGTTGAGGTCGATCTTGCCGCCGCTGGGCGCCGCGGTCCCCGGTCCGGCATCAGCCGGCGCACCGGGGGCGGACGGGGCGCCGTCGACTCCGATCACCGCGCTGCGCAGTCCGGGCCGCCCGGGTCCGCGGGCGAGCCCGACAATGACTTGATCGCCGTCGCGAAGTGGTCGGGCCAGGTTCAGCGAGAGGAGGTCGGCACCGGCCAGGTGTCCGCCCGCCCGGCGGATGGCGTCGGCGACCCGCGACTGCGGCGGCATGCGGACCAATCCGGGACGGTGGACCAGCCCCACGACGCTCACCACGATCGGGTCGGCCGCCACCGGCGGTTTCGCCGGTTCCCGGGGTGACCGGGACGCGGTGGGACCGGCGGAGGCGGGAAAATCCACGACGGGGACGGGGTTGGCCGGAGCGCGCAGCGCCAGGTAGGCGGCGATCAGCGCGGCGACGACCCCGACGCCGACCAGCGCGATCGCAGCCGGCGGCAAGGTCTGCCACCGGTGTCCCGGCTCGTCGTGCTGGCCGTCGTCATCCCACTCGTCACCGAGGTCGGTCAGCGCGAAGTCATCGGCGTCGGGCTCGACATCCCAGGAAGTCGGATCCAGCCACCGCGGTGTGGCGGCGGGAGTCGGGGCCCCGATCCCCCACTGCTGGCGGCCGGCCGCCGCACCCGCCAGAACCGGCTCCGGCACCTCTTCTGGAGCAGACACCGGTTCCGGCGGCGCCACGATCGGTTCGGGCCCGGACGCCGGGGCCGGGCGCGCCAGTCTGGCCAGCCGCTGCCGCACGATGTCCGGCTCCCCCGAGCGCCCCCGTTGCATGACCCGACGATAGGGCCGACGGCCGCTGCGGCCGCTGGCACCGAAGGTTGAACGCCGTCCACCTGTGGACGACGTCAGACTGTGGACGACTCAGCTCGCCGACGCGACGGCACCGCGGATCAGATCCACGGCCACCGGGTCGTAGCCGATCAGCATGTGACCGCTGCGGATCTGCGGGACGAGGTCCTGCAGCACGATGTTGTCGGCTCCCGCGACGGCGACCGACTCGGGTGCCGCGAAGGCGTCGCGCGTGCTGGTGACGGTTGTGATCGGGGCGCCGGGTTCGGCCGCGTCGAGGTCGGCGAGGTAGGCGCTGCCGGGAATGAGCCGCAGGGCCATCGGGCACACCAGGCCGACGACCGTCCGTGCGATGGGCGCACCGAAGAACCGCGACCACCCCGGCCGGAAGCCGTGGTTCTGCGCGCTGACCAGGACCGCCCCGGCCACGTCGTCGTCGGAACGCAACAGGTCGCGGATGATCACGCCGCCGAAGGACTGTCCGACCAGGATCACGCGGCTGCTCCCGGTCGCCGTGCGGACTCGACTGACGAACTCGGTCAGCGCGGCGACCTGGCGTGCCGGTTCCCGCGTGCCCAGGCCGGGCAGGTTGCAGGCGAAGACCGGATGCCCGTCGGCGATCAGCCCCGGCGCCAGCCGGTACCAATAGAATTCGCCGGGCACGAACGACCCCGGCACCAGGACCACGGGCAACTCGCCGCCGCGGGAGGGCTGTCCCCATGCGTTGACCCCGGCGGGCCAACGGCGCCCCCGCACTGCGCCGACAGCGGCCGATCCCACGCCGCGTGCGGCGGCCAACGCGGTGCCTGTGATGCCCATCAACCCCGCTCCACGGGTATCGGTACGACCATCCGGGTGCGTGATTCGTTGTAGTACCGCAGATTCAGCACAAACTCCCACGCACCGGATTCGGGGGCCTGTGCGGGCAGCCGGAACACGCCGCGGTCGATGAAGTCGACCGACACCGTCATCAGGGCGTCCAATCCGTCGGGACCGCGGAAGCTGGGCGCCTCGCCGATCTCCCAGAGGAAGCCGGAATCATCCAGCGGCGTCTTGAACAGCAGCGGGAATACGGTGACGCCGAGGACTTTGTTGTGCTCGTATGCGAAGAAGCACCCGTCGCTGAGGACGATTTCGTGCAACGGACTGCCGACCTTGTCCATGCCCGGGATGCCGAAGTCCACGCGGGCGGTGCCGGAGCCGACCAGGCCCGGCGCGCGGTACGCCTTGCGACTCACGAACATGCGCCAGCGCGACGCTCCGACCAGGGGCACGGCGGAGAAGTCGACGCTGAAACCGTCGGGGAACTCGACGCCGATCTCGCGGATCGAATAGGGGCGCCCGTTGGCAGCGGTCGGGAACTCGAATGCGGCGCGCAGACCGGTCGTGGAGCCCGGCGCCGTCGACGACAGCTCGAATTGGACCACCGGATCGGGTAGGGCGATACCCCGCGGTGCGCGCGGGGCGAGTATTCGCGAGACTGCGGCCGAGAACCTGGTCAGTGCGCCGTTTCGCTCGGTGGTGGCCGACTCTCGCACGATCAGTCCAGCGGGGTGAGCGTCGAGCCGATCGTGACTCCGACGGCGCCTTCGCCGACGTGGACGCTCAGCACCGGCCCGAGCGGCGCCGTGAGCGAGACGACGACGTCGGGGATGCGGCTGCGCAGTTCGGCCATCACCTCGTCGGCGACGTCCTGCGCCCCGCAGTGCTGCACCCCCACCGAGACCGGCCGCGAACCGGCGATCTCACAGGCGGAGTCGACCATCTTGGCGAGCGCTTTCGAGAAGGTCCGCTGCCGCTCCTTCAGCGTGAGCGAGCCGTCGACGGTGTGCAGGATCGGCTTGATCGACAGCGCCGAGCCCAGCATGCGCCCGGCCGCGCTGATCCGGCCGCTCGCGCGCAAGTGGTCCAGGTCGGACACGCAGATCATCGACTCGATGGTCGCCGCCTCGCGCACCGCCGCCTCGTAGACGCGGTCGCGCTCCTCACCGCGCGCGGCGGCCTGTGCCGCGACGAGCGCGGTGAAGCCGACCGCCAGGCCGACCGAGCGGGAGTCGACGACACGGACCGCGCCGTCGTACTTGTCGGCGGCCACGCGGGCCGCACTCCAGGTGCTCGACAGCTTGCGGGACATGTGGACCGCGACGACGCCATCTCCCTTGGCGTCCTTGACCGCCTTCGCGAACGCCTTCTCCAGGTCGGCGGGGGTGGCCCCGGACGTGGTCACGCCGGGCGTGGCGATCAGCCTGTCGGGGATCTCATCGATGTTCTCGCGGTAGTCCTGGCCGTCGTGCACGACGTGTAGCGGCACCTGCCGGATCCCGTAGGCCTCGGCGATCTCGGGCGGCAGGCAACACGACGAATCGGTGACGACGACGACGGGCACGGCTCTACGTTAGCCGGTCGCCCGCTCACCGCGCGGCGGCCCCGTCGTCCCCATCGCCGACGAGCGCCGACTGCACCACCGGGGCGGTGATCGCCGCGATTTCGGCGTGGCAGGCAAAGCCCCAGTGGATGCCGTCGGGGTTCATCTCGTCGGGGTGATCGGTGAAGGCGTCGCGGGTGATCGGATAGAAGTCGACGGTCGGCAGTCCGTGCTCGTCGGCCCAGGTCCGCATGGCCGTGGTCGTGGGGATGCGCCCGGTGTGGACGTTCCCGTAGTACGGGCTGGCGTGGGTGGGCGGCAGGCAGACGACGATGGGCAGCTCGGGGCGCAGCTGTGCGATGGCGTCGCGCACTTTTTCGAGATACTCGACGGTGACCCGCGGCGGCAGTGCCATCGGCCAGCCCAGGCGCGACGCGCGCGGCTGCAGCCAGGAGTAGCCGTCCCGGACCACCTGGCGCAGCCGACCCGGCCGGAGGTAGCGGATCTGCTCGCGCAGCGCGGTCGGCAGCGGCGACGGCAAACTGTCCATGCCGCCGTAGGCGAGGACGACGACATCGGCGTGCGGCAGCGCGGCCCAGATGTTGGGGTCCTGGGTGATGGCCCACCAGATGTCGCGACTCGTCCAGCCGATGCGGCCGAAGAGCTCGACCCGGCGCCCGAGGCGCTGTCCGACCAGGTTCGGCCAGATGCGGTCGTCGTCGGCGGGCAGGCCGCCGACCGGTCCGTAGTAGGCCAGCGAGTCCGACAGCACGACGACGGTGCGCTCACGGGTCACATCCCCCTCGCTGCGCTCGACCGTCATTCCTCGACCCCGCTGTTCCACACGTCCAGCCGCCAGCGCAGCACGTCCTCGCCGTCGAGTTCGATCTGGTGGCCCGACAGCTGGACCCAGCCGCAGTTGGCCAGCCCACCCAGCGCCGGCCAGTTGGGCACGGGCAGCCCGAGCAGCGACGCCGTCAGCGCGGCGATGCAGCCGCCATGGGCGACCAAGACGACGGGCGCCTCGGGGCGCTCCCCGGTGCCCCACTCGGGCAGCTCGGCGAGCAGGTCGTGCACGACCGGCGTGATCCGAGCGGCGACGTCGACGCGTGATTCGCCCTCGGGCGGTGCCCATGTCGCGTCATCGCGCCACACCCGGCGCGCGCCGGGCGCGATCGCGTCGACCTCGGTGTGCGTCAGCCCCTGCCACTGACCGAGGTTGGTCTCCCGCAGCCGGGGGTCGCGGGCGACGTCGAGGTCGGTCAGCTCCGCGAGCCGGTCGGCGGTCTCCGCCGCCCGCCGCAGGTCGGAGGAGCGGATCAGCAACGGGTCGCGCTCGGCGAGCGCGGCCGCCGCGGCCGCCGCCTGTCGCCGACCGCGCTCGGACAGGTCCGTGTCGAGCTGGCCCTGCATCCGGCTGGCCGCGTTGTAGTCGGTCTCGCCGTGGCGCCACAGCAGCAACCGGCGCACGACCGGGGTGAGCCGCTCGACACTGGTGTCATGAGTGTCGGGACCCGCCCTCACGACGTCTGCGTCCCCGGATCGGTCGATCCCCCGGGCAGGCCCAGGTCGATCAGCGGGCAGTCCTTCCACAACCGCTCGAGGGCGTAGAACTCGCGCTCGTCAGAATGGAGGACGTGGACCACGACGTCGGTGTAGTCCAACAGCGCCCAACGACCCTCGCGCGCACCCTCGCGCCGCGCGGGCTTGTGCCCCGCCTCGCGCAGCTTCTCCTCGACCTCGTCGACGATCGAGTTCACCTGCCGCTCGTTGTCCGCCGACGCGATGAGGAACACGTCGGTGATCACGAGCTGCTCGGACACGTCGATCGCGACGACGTCGACGGCCAGTTTGTCGGCTGCGGCGGCACCGGCGATGCGCGCGATCTCCACCGATTCGGGTGCTGCGGTCATGGGATACAGGATGGCACGGCCCGCGCGCTCAAAGCGCGACCGGGCTCGCTAGCCGTTGCCGAACAGCACCCAGACCAGCGCGCCGACGATCACCGCCGCACCGATGACGGCGGCGGCGATCGCCGCGATGCGCGCCGTGCGTGCCGAGCGCAGCGCCATCGCGTACTCGCCGGCCTCCCACTGCGGGTGCACCGACGCGGCCTTGATGACCGAGACCAGGCCCAGCGGGAGGAACAGGGCGCACGACGCGACCGCCCACCGGAAGAAGTCGGCCGGCTCCGGGCCCGCCTCCTCCAGCGTCATCTTCGGCGCTTCGGGCTCGGGTTCCGGCTCGGGTTCGACGACCGGCGCCGACTTGGACCGGGTGACATTCGGGGTCACGTTCGGCGTCTCGTCGTCGAGCGCGCGCACCGTTGCCGCGGCACCGGCGGCAGCGGTCGTGGCGACGGCGGCGGTCACGGCGTCGGACTCGTCGTCGTCATCGGCCCACTCGTGGGTCCGGTGCTGCTGGAAGTTGCGCCAGAACAGGTACGCGATGCCGACCAGCGCGAACCAGACCGCGCCGACGATCAGCGCCGTCCGGCCGGTCGCGGTGAACAGCAGCAGGATCAGGACGCCGGCGAAGAACGCCAGCGCCGCGTACGACGTGATCGGCGCGCCGGGGACCGCGTACTCCGATTCCGGCAGCAGGCCCTTCTTGACGCGGCGGCGGTACCCGAGGTGCGCGGCGATGATCGTCGCCCACACCACGAGGATGCCGACGGTGGACACCGAAGTGATCCACGCGAAGGCGCGCTTCTCGTCGAAGTAGTTGATCAGGACGCCGAACAGCATGATCGCGGCCGACAGCACGATGCCCGGCAGCGGCACGTGCCGCGACGACAGTCCCGACAGCTGGCGCGGAGCGTCGCCGCGCATCGCCAGCGAGCGCAGCATGCGGCCGGTGGAGAAGATGCCGGCGTTGCACGACGACAGCGCCGCGGTGAGCACGACGAAGTTGATGATCGCGGCTGCCCCGGGGATCCCGACGTGTTCGAAGACCTGGACGAAGGGGCTCGTGCCGTCGTGATAGTCGCGCCACCCCTTGACGGTGAGGATCACCAGGAGCGCGCCGACGTAGAAGATGGCGATGCGGAACGGCACCGCGTTGATCGCCTTGCGCAGGGTGACCTTGGGGTCCTGCGCCTCGCCGGCGGTGACGCCGACCAGCTCGACCCCGACATACGCGAACACAACGATCTGCAGGATGAGCAGGACGCTCCAGTAGCCGGTCGGAAAGAACCCGCCGTCGTTCCACAGGTTGGCCACCGACGGGCCGTGCTCGGGCCCGAAGCCGCTGATCGGCAGCAGCACGAGGATGCCGATGACCATCATGCCGATGATCGTGAAGATCTTGATGCTGGCGAACCAGAACTCGGCGCGTCCGAAGACGCCCACCGAGATCAGGTTGCCGACGAACAGCGCGCCGAGACAGACGAGCGCGGTCACCCACACCGGGATCTGCGGCCACCAGTACTGGATGTACTTGCCGGCGACGGTGATCTCGGCCATGCAGGTGCTGACCCACACCGCCCAGTACGTCCAGCCCTGGCTGAAGCCGGCGAAGCGGCCGAGGAACTCGTCGGCGTACTCGGAGATGCCGCCGGCCACCGGTCGGTACATCAAGAGTTCGCCGAGGGCGCGCATCACGATGAACACCGCTGCTCCGGCGACGAGGTAGGCCAGGATCAGGGCCGGACCGGCCTTCTCGATGGCGCCGCCCGAGCCGTAGAAGAGGCCGATGCCGATAGCGCCGCCGAGGGCGATCATCTGGACGGTGCGTTGGGTCAGGCCGCGCTCGTAGCCGGCGTCGGTGTCCACCGTCACCTCGTGTGGCCCGGCGGGCACCGGGTCGGTCGTCGTCACGTCCTACTGCTCCTTCAGTCCTGCGCCGGAGCGGTGACGCTCGGGCCCGAGTTCGGCCAGCGGCGGTAGAGCCCGCGCTTCGCGATGTATTGCACCACGCCGTCGGGAACCAGGTACCAGACCGGTTGGCCGGCCGCGGCGCGCGCGCGACATTCGGTCGACGAGATGGCCAGTGCCGGGATCTCCAGCATCTGCAGCGTGTCCGGCGGCAGCGTCGCCAACTGCTTGGCGAGGTGCGTCGCCGACAACTCGTAGCCGGGCCGGCTCACACCGATGAAGTGGGCCAGTGCGAACAGCTCGTCGAACTCCTGCCAGGACAGGATCGACTCGAGGGCGTCGGCACCGGTGATGAAGAACAGCTCCGCCTCGGGCAGCAGGCGGCGCAGGTCGCGCAGGGTGTCGACGGTGTAGGTGTTGCCCGCGCGTTCGATGTCGACGCGGCTGACGGCGAACCGCGGATTTGAGGCGGTGGCGATGACGGTCATCAGGTAGCGGTCCTCGGCGGGGCTGACGTCGCGCGGGGACACCGCCTGTCCGGGCTCTCCCCCGCCGGTGCCGGTCTTCTGCCACGGCCGCCCGGTCGGCACGAAGATGACCTCGTCCAGGCGGAACCGGTGGGCGACCTCGCTGGCCGCGACGAGGTGGCCGTTGTGGATCGGATCGAAGGTGCCGCCCATGACGCCGACCCGGCGGCGGGTGCCCGGCGCGGGAGTGCCGCCCGACGCATCTGCTGACATGCGGCCAAAGCTTACGCTCACACCGGCAGCAGGTCACCAATCACCTTGGCGAGCTGCTCGGCGTTGCGGCACTCGTGCATCTCGATGATCTCGGCGTATTTGTCGGCGTCGGAATCCCCGGTCCCCCAGTCCTCACGCCGCTCCGGGTTCAGCCAATACGAGTGCCGCACCCGCTCGGTGAGCGCGGCCAGCGATTCCGATTCGGTCCAGTGGTAGTTGTTGCGGGCGTCGCCGAGGATGAGCAGCGCGCCGCGGTGGGTCAGCGAGTCGAGGTAGTCGCGGGCGAAGCCCTTGATCATGTGCCCGTAGTCGGAGTGGCCGTCGCGGGTGGCGATCTTGGCCGTCGTGATCATCTGGTGCATGACCTCGCCGAAGGAGTCGTCGGACTGGCCGCGCTCGAAGAACTCGGTCACCTCGTCGACGGTGTCGACGAAGGCGAAGACGCGCACCTTGGAGAACTGCTGGCGCAGCGCGAAGACCAGTTGCAGCGTGAACTGGGAGAACCCGGACACGGAGCCGGACACGTCGCAGATGATCACCAACTCGGGCCGTCCCGGACGCGGGCGGCGGTGCGTCAGTTTGATCGGGACGCCGCCAGTCGACATCGACGCGCGCAGGGTGCGGCGGACGTCGACCGGGCCGTGCCGAGCCCGCCGCCGACGGATCTCCAACCGCGACGCCAACAG
Source organism: Gordonia sp. (in: high G+C Gram-positive bacteria) (assembly GCF_047602025.1). Taxonomy (GTDB): domain Bacteria; phylum Actinomycetota; class Actinomycetes; order Mycobacteriales; family Mycobacteriaceae; genus Gordonia. Next base: position 1,941,556 of record NZ_JASGII010000001.1, read on the forward strand.
CCTCGCCAGCGGCTCGATGGTGCGGCGGATCTGGGCGAGGTCCTTCGCGCTCGAGTGCAGAAAGCTCATCTGCTCGGGCAGCTTGGGCACCGCATACTCGGCCACCTGGTCGCGACCGTGCTGGCCGGCCATCCGTCGCTGCGTCTCCGCCTCGATCGCGGCGCGCAATTCGGCGGCACGATCCCCCGCCGCCCGGCGGTAGCGCGGCTGGGTTCCCGGCCGGGCACCCGACTCGTCGTCGACGGCCCCGCGCGCCATGGCCGCGGCGATCGCGGCGATCAGGGTCTGCGGGTTGATCGTCGACGTCGCCTGATACGCGGAGAACGCCTCTCCGCGGGCCCCCTCGTACCGGCCGAACTCCTGCACGATCATCGCGACCAACTGCCCCTGTCGGCCGTCGGCGGCCGCGGTGTCGTCGGCCATCACCTCGGCGACCATCTCGCGGAAGGCATCGACGTCGATCTCGCCGGTCGCATCGCGCGGCACCTCGACGTCGGTGGTGCGGGCGCCGGCGCCCAGCGGGAACCACAGGTCGAAGGCCCGTTTGAACACGTCCCGGTGCATGTGCGTCGACAGCAGCGTGGCGGCCAGCCCCTCGCGCAGTGATTCGCGGTCGAGCAGGTCCAACACCTCGACCGCCTGCCCGGCGTCGAGGAGCGCGGCCGGGCCGATTTCGATGCCGCGCTCGCGCAGTTCGTCGACGAACTCGACGAGGTGATCGATGAACGGCGCCGACACGGTGGTCAGTCCAGCTTGAGGTCTTTGCGCGCGGTCGCCAGGTCCGGCCGGTGCTTGAGGACGACGCCGAGGGTGCGCGAGATGAGCGAGTCGTCGATCCGCCCCTTGGTCAGCTTGGCCTCGGGGGTGCCGGGCGCGGCGCCGCCGGCCAGGGCGAGCAGCGTGTTGCCCCAGTCGATGGTCTCCGACACCGACGGCTTCTTGCGGATGTCCAGGCCGCGCAGCGCCCCGATGATCCGGACGACCTCGGCGGCCAGCGCGTCGGGCAGCTCGGGCACCCGGCTGGCCAGGATCTCCTTCTCCCGGGCGGCGTCGGGGAAGTCGATGTGCAGGTACAGGCAGCGGCGCTTGAGCGCCTCGGACAGCTCGCGGGCGGCATTCGACGTGAGGATGACGATCGGGCGGCGCACGGCGCGCACCGTGCCCATCTCCGGGATCGAGACCGCGAAGTCCGACAGCACCTCCAGCAGCAGGCCCTCCATGTCGACGTCGGCCTTGTCGACCTCGTCGATGAGCAGCACCGTCGGCTCCGACCGGGAGATCGCCTTGAGCAGCGGCCGGGGCAACAGGAACTCGTCGGAGAAGATGTCGGCCTTCGTCGCGTCCCAATCGCGCGAGCCCGCGGACTGGATGTGCAGGATCTGCTTGGCGTGGTTCCACTCGTAGAGCGCGCGGGCCTCGTCGAGGCCCTCGTAGCACTGCAGGCGGACCAGCTCGGCGCCGATCGCCGACGCGATGGCCTTTGCCAGCTCGGTCTTGCCGACGCCGGCCGGGCCTTCGACGAGCAGCGGCTTGCCGAGGCGGTCGGCCAGGTAGGTGGCGGTGGTCGTCGCGGCGTCGGGCAGGTAGCCGGTCTCGCTCAGCCGCGCTGCGACGTCGTCGACCGACGCGAAGGACGGCACGATCTCGGCGGCGGCCGGCGCGGCCTTCTTGCCCGCCATCAGACGGGCCGGATCTGGCCGTCGCCCCACACGACCCACTTTGTGGAGGTCAGCTCGGGCAGGCCCATCGGGCCTCGGGCGTGCAGCTTCTGGGTGGAGATGCCGATCTCGGCGCCGAAGCCGAACTGCTCGCCGTCGGTGAAGGCGGTGGAGGCGTTGACGATGACCGCGGCGGCGTCGACCCGCTTGGTGAACTCGTTGGCCGCCGCCAGGTCGGACGTGATGATCGCCTCGGTGTGCCCGGTGCCGTAGCGGCCGATGTGCTCGATGGCGTCGTCGAGGTCGTCGACGCGGCGCACGGCGATGTCGAGGGACAGGTACTCCTCGCTCCAGTCCTGCTCGTCGGCCGGTTCCATGCCGTCCTCGTCGCCGTGGATCGTCACGCCCTCGGCCTGCAGCGCGGCGACGATCCGGGGCAGTGCGACGTCGGCAATGTCGGCGTCGATGAGCACCGTCTCGGCGGTGTTGCAGACGCTGGGGCGGCGGGTCTTGGCGTTGATGACGACTTTCTCGGCCATGTCGAGGTCGGCGGCCGAGTGGACGTAGACGTGGCAGTTGCCGGTGCCGGTCTCGATCGTCGGGACGGTGGCGTTGGCCACGACCGCGTTGATCAGTCCGGCCCCGCCGCGCGGGATGACGACGTCGACCAGCCCGCGCGCCTGGATCAGCGCGGTGACGCTGGAGCGGTCATGGGCGGGCAATAGGGCGACGGCGTTCGGGTCGATGTCGTGGGCGGCGAGCACCTCGCGCAACACGGCCACCAGCGCGGCATTGGAGTCGGCGGCCGAGCTCGAGCCGCGCAGCAGCACGGCGTTGCCGGATTTGAAGGCGATGCCGAAGGCGTCGACGGTGACGTTCGGGCGGGCCTCGTAGACGATGCCGACGACCCCCAGCGGCACCCGCACCTGGCGCAGGGTCATGCCGTTGGGCAAGGTCTTGCCGGCGACGACCTCGCCGATCGGGTCGGGCAGCCCGGCGACCTGGCGCAGTCCGTTCGCGATCCCGGTGACCCGCTCGGGCGTGAGCCGCAGGCGGTCCAGGAGGCTGGCCTCGATGCCGTCGGCCTCCGCGCGGGCGATGTCGGTGGCGTTGGCCGCGAGGATCTCCTCCTGCGCCGCCTCGATCGCCGCGGCGGCAGCGGTCAGCACGTCGTTCTTGGCGGCGGTCGAGAGCCCGATCAGGCGGCGCGATGCGGTCTTGGCCGCGCTGGCCAGCGCGTGCACCTGGGCGGTCACCGGATCACCGGCCGCGGTGGCGCCGGAATCCAGGGTCGGTGCGCTCATCGGGTTCCTTTGCTCGAGGAGAACTGCTCGATCCAGGTTAACGCCGCGGTGGCGCCGGGGCTTCCACCGCCTCACCCGCACCCGCGCAGGGCGCGGCGCAGGGTGCGCGCCGACGGCTCGTCGAGAAGCATCGGGTAGGCGACCAGGACGGCGACGAACTGCTTGGCGTACTGGCAGTGGAATCCCCGCGCCGGGGGCATCCAGCGGGCCGGTTCGAGGTCCTTCTTGTCCTGATTCGACCGCTCGTCGACGGCCACGAGATTCGCCGGATCGTTCGCGAAGCGCAGGCGAACCGTCGACGACCACCCGTGGGCGCCCATGTCCCACGCGTAGGACAGCGGCACGATGTGGTCGATCTGGACGGCCGTCGCACGGCTGCGCCGGAAGACGAGCACCCGGCCGGTGTACGGGCTGCGCAGCCGGCCCGCGGTGACGGTGGCCGCGCACTTGGGACCGGTCGTCGTGACCATCTCGCCGAGGTCGCGGCGCAGGATGTCGTTGCGGGTGTCGCAGGCGTTGTTGCCGCCCGCCGCGTCGGTGGCGTCGGCCCAGGCGGCGCCGAAGGCCGACCGCAGGTAGTCCGAGCGGTGCGGCAGTCGCGCCGCCACCCGCGGGATCCGCTCCAGTTCGGCGAGCCATCCCGCCGCCGACGGGGACGGCGCCCGCCAGCGGTCGACGACCAGCGAGCCGGCGGCGAACACCGCCAGCGCGACGGCGACGATGAGCGCGAGCCACGCCGTGCGCGGCAGGACGATTCGTATTCCCCTCACAGGGGGTTAGACGCAGCAGCGCCTACGAGTGGTTCCGCGCGGCGGCCGGGCCGCTCAGGCCCGACAGGTCGCCGTTGACGAGGAGGTGACCTTGGCCAGGACCTCCGCGTCGTTGAACAGGTCGCGGTTGGCCTTGGAGATCTCGCACGTCTGGCTAGTCGAGCCGGTGACGCTGAGGAACTGGGGCTTACGCGGCCCGCTCGTCGGCCGCGGGAAGCTGGTGGTGTACCCGTCGTCCGGGCCGGCGTACCCGAGCGACATCTTCTGCGTGACGCCGCCGTAGGTGACCGTGACGGTGTCGGTCGCGGCGCTGACGGTGTACCAGATCGCTTCGCCGGCCGCGTCGCTCGGCGCAGCGGTGCCGGTCATGGCGCCGGCCGCGACGATCGCCGCGGCGGCAAGGGTGATGGGGGCCCGCATCGCTGATCCTCCGATGATTCGTAAAGGCTTGGTAAAGCTTTACGACAACCATACACCGGGTGAACGGAAGGTGAACGAACACCTCGGGCCGGCGCGTCAGGACTTGTCGAGGAAGTCCGCGCGGGATCCGACGACCGCGTCGATGATGACGCCGGCGCCAGGGTGTCGCGCGAGGTCGAAGCCGTCGCCGACGACCTCCTGGGCGAGCGCGCGCGCATCGGCGATGACGTCGGCGTCGTCGAGCAGCGACAGGAACCGCAGCGACGACGATCCGCCGGACTGCAACTCCCCCAGCACGTCGCCCTCGCGGCGCTCGGCGAGGTCGAGGCGCGCCAATTCGAACCCGTCGACGGTGGCGGCGACGGCGGTCAATCGCCGGAAGGCGGCCGACGCCTCCGGCATCCCGGTGATCAGCAGGCACAGGCCGGGCAGGCCGCCACGGCCCACGCGACCGCGCAGCTGGTGCAACTGCGAGACGCCGAAGCGATCGGCGTCCACGATGATCATCACCGTGGCGTTCGGCACGTCGACACCGACCTCGATGACCGTCGTGGACACCAGCACGTCGACCTCGCCGCGGGTGAACGCATCCATCACCGCGGCCTTCTCGTCGGCCGGCATCCGCCCGTGCAGCATCTCGATGCGCCGCTGCGGCAGCCGCGCGCCGACCTCGTCGTACAGATCCAGCAGCGAGACCGGTTCGGGCCCGCTGGACTGTTTCGCCGCAGCCTTCTTGTCGCTCGTGTCGTCGCCGATCCGGGAGCACACCACGTACACCTGGCGGCCCTGCTCGATCTCCTCCTCGGCGCGCTCCCACACCCGGTTCATCCAGGTCGGCTTGCCCATCGGCACGACCGAGGAGCTGATCTCCTGACGCCCCTTGGGCAGTTCGGTGAGCACCGAGGTCTCCAGATCGCCGAAGACGGTCATCGCGACGGTGCGCGGGATGGGCGTCGCCGTCATCACCAGGTGGTGCGGCACGCGATCGCCCGCCGCCTTGGCGCGCAGGACGTCGCGCTGTTCGACGCCGAAGCGGTGCTGCTCGTCGACGACGACCAGGCCTAGGTCGAAGAACTCGACGTTCTCCTGGAGCAGCGCATGGGTGCCGATGACGATCCCCGACGTGCCGGTCATGACGTCGAGCAGCGCCTGCTTCTTGTCGGCGGTCCGCAGCGACCCGGTGACCAGCGCGACCGACGTCGCGTCATCCGCGGCGCCGAGCTCGCCCCCGATGCCGAGGTCGCCGAGCATGGTCCGGATCGTGCGGTAGTGCTGGGCGGCGAGGACTTCGGTGGGCGCCAGCAGCGCGCACTGCTGCCCGTTGTCGACGACCCGCAGCATCGCCAGGAGTGCGACGAGGGTCTTGCCGGAGCCGACCTCGCCCTGCAGCAGGCGGCTCATCGGGACGGCGGCGTCGAGTTCGGCGTCGATCTCGGCGAGCACCGCCTCCTGCCCGTCGGTGAGGGTGAACGGCAGCCGCCCCCGCAGCGCGTCCTCCAGGCCGCCCGGCACATGCGGGCACGCCCGGGCGGTTTCCGCGCGGCCGAGTCGGGCGCGCTCGGCGAGGATCAGCTGCATGGCGTAGGCCTCGTCGAAGCGGAGGCGGTCGCGCGCCGCCTCGACGTCGGCGAGCTGATCGGGCAGGTGGATCCGCCGCCACGCCTCGTCGGTGCCGATCAGTCCGCGCTCCGCGCGCTGCTGTTCGGTGAGCGCGTCGGGCACGGTGTCCAGTTGGGCCAGCACCGCGCGGACGGCAGCCCAGATGTCCCAGGTCTGCACGTCCTTGGTCGCCGGGTAGATCGGCAGGATCGCCCGCTCGAAGGCCTCGTCGAGGCCGACGTCGTCACCGGTCTCCGCCTCGCGGGCCTCCTGCTCGACGGCGTACAACTGCTGCATCATCGAGTTCCCGACCACCGCGACGTCCGGATCGGAGCCGTCGGGCAGCACCGCCCATTCGGGATGCGAGAGCTGGACCCGCCCCTGGTAGAGCTTGACCTTGCCGGCCATCATCACCCGGGCGCCGGGGCGGAGCTTGTTCTTGATGTAGCGCGGGTTGAAGAAGCTCGCCTCGTACACCCGGTTGTCGTCGTCGACGAGGACTTTGAGGAATTGGCCGTGGCGGCGGCGCATGCTGATCAGATCTGCCTTGGTGATGCGCCCGACGATGGTGATCCACTCCCCTTCCTCGGGGAGTTCGTCGGAGGCGACGACACCGGCCTGCGCGTACCGCCGCGGCGTGTAGAACAGCAGCTGCCCGACGGTCTCCAGGCCGAGCCCGGCCAGTTTCTCGGCGATCGGGCCGTCGAGCACGTCGGCCAATGGCGTCGACGGGGTCGCGCTCACTCGACCCCGACCTGCAGCACCGAATCGGCCTGGCCGCACGGGTACACGGTCAGCTCGACGCCGGGGAACACGCGCTTGACGTGGTCCTCGAGCCGGGTGATGACCTCCTCGTCCAGCAGCGACCCGGCCAGGACGGTGATCAGCTCGCCGCCGGTCGCGAGCATGAGGTCGAGCAGCGCTGTCGTCGCGGTGAACGGGTCGTCGCCGATCACCAGGGCGTCCGAGCCGATGTAGCCGAGCATGTCGCCCGCCTCGCTGGTGCCGGCCAGCGTCATCATCGGGCCGTCGGACCGGCGGACCGAGCCCCAGCGCGTGCCCGCCGCGGCCTCGGCCATCGCGTAGGCGTCGACGTCGGGGGATTCGGCGGGATCGTGCACGGCCAGCGCCGACAGGCACTGGACCATCGACAAAGTCGGGATGAAGACGACGCTGCGGTGCGTCGACCGCGCACCGGCGGCGACGGACACCAGTTCCTGCGACGCCAATTCGCCGTTGGCCATGACGACCACGTGTGCGGCGTCGGTGGCCCGGATCGCCTCGGCGACCGCTTCGGCGGTCAGCCCGTCGTCGGCGCTCACCACGGCGGCACCGGCCTCGGCGAACAGCTCTTGCGCGCCGCTCCCCTTGGCGATGACGACGACTGCCCGCTTGTGTTTGGGCAACGGCTCGTCGTCGGTGCTGGCCGCGCGCAGGGCGTCGAGCGCGAAGCAGGAGATGCGCACGTCGCTGATCGCCCCGACCACCGCGCCGGCCTCGACGGCCTTGCCCGGTTCGTTGGTGTGCACGTGCACGGAGAACCGCTCGCCCTGTTCGCTGCTGTCGCCGACGATGACGACGGCGTCGCCGATCTCGGCGAGGTAGTCGCGCAGTCGGCCGATGCGGTCCTCGGGCGGGGCGTCGAGCAGGTACATGACCTCGAAGTCCATGTCGGAGCTGCCGTCGCAGGCCTCGTCGGCCCGTTGCACGGGCAGTGCGCCCTCGACGAGCAGCCCGCGGTAGTTGCGGCGCTTGTTCGCGACGCCGGTGAGCACCAGCACCATCGCGTCGAGCAGGACCAGCAGGCCGCGGCCGCCCGCGTCGACGACGCCGGCGTAGGCCAATTCGGCCAGTTGCTCGGGCGTGCGCTCCAGGGCGTCGGCGGCGGCCTCGGCCGCGGTCCGCGCCAGATCGGCCGGCGAGGCCGACATGTCCTCGCCGGCGGCGACGGCCGCCTCGCGCAGCACGGTGAGCACCGTCCCCTCGCGCGGCTCGCTGACCGCGCGCACGGCCGCCAGTGAGGCGAGCTGCAGACCGCCCGCGAAGAGGCGGGCGAAAGTGTGGTCCCCTTCGGTGGCGGCGATCGAGGCGGCGTCGGCCACGCCGACCAGGACCTGGGACAGGATGATCCCGGAGTTGCCGCGGGCGTGGGCGACGGCGGCGTCGGCCATGGCCCGGGTCACGGTGGCCACATCGGCGTCGGCGTCGACCGCTTCGGCGGCGTCGGCCGCGGCGTTCATGGTGAACGCCATGTTGGATCCGGTGTCCGAATCGGGGATCGGGAAGACGTTCAGCTCGTTGATCTCCGAACGGCCCGCGGCCAGGCCGTCGGCGGCCGCCCGGGCCCAGTCGCGCAGCAGCTGCGGGTTGACCCGGGGACGGCGGTCACCGCGCTGTGCAGGGGTGGGAACAGGATCGGACATCGGAATCGAGATTAGCCCAGCCGCCTGATTTGGAGGCCGCCCCGCGCTACGGCTATCCTTGACAGGTTGCGATCAGCGCGGCGAACCCTCGCCTGCGGCTGATCCCGCATACAGACCTACAATTTCTCGACGATCAAGGGAGTGTTCGATATGGCTGCCGTCTGCGACATCTGCGGCAAGGGCCCCGGCTTCGGCAAGTCGGTTTCGCACTCGCACCGGCGCCACAGCCGCCGCTGGAACCCGAACATCCAGTCCGTGCGAGTCGAGGTCGCCCCGGGCAACCGCACGCGCAAGAACGTCTGCACCTCGTGCCTGAAGGCTGGCAAGACCAGCGCGTAAGAGCTTCACCGCAGCGACCCCCGATGGGCATCGCCCGTCGGGGGTCGCTGCTGTCGGCGGCCCGATAGGGTGAGCCGCATGAGTGATCTCGTCACCTCCGCCGACGGCGTGCTGACCGTCTCGGTCTCCACCCCGAACAATGGCACCGCCCTCGACGACGACGCCGTCGACGAGGCCGTGCTGGCCCTGACCGACCTCGCCGCGGGCAAGCGCGACGAGCGGGTGATCCTCCTGCGGGGCACCGGCAAGAACTTCTGCGCCGGCGGCAACGTCGGCTCCTTCGCGAGCGCGCCGGACCGACCGGCGTTCCTCGCGCAGCTCGCCGACCAGTTGCACCGGATGATCGGCCTGCTCGACTCGTGCGGCCGCCCGGTCGTCGTCGCCGCCAAGGGCTGGGCCGCCGGTGCGGGCATGAGCCTCACCCTGCACGGCGACGTCGTCGTCGGTGGGCCGTCGACGAAGATGCGCCCCGCCTACCGCGGCATCGGACTGAGCCCCGACGGCGGCCTCACCTGGACGCTGCCGCGCGCCGTCGGCCCGGCCCGCGCCCGGGCGATCATCCTCACCGACAAGGTCATCGGCGCCGACGAGGCGTTGGCACTGGGACTACTGTCGGAGATCGTCGACGACGAGCAGGTCGACACCCGCGCCCGCGAACTCGCCGTCGAGTTGGCGGCCGGTCCGGCCGCGACGCTGGAGGCGACGGCGGCGCTGCTGCGCGGCAGCGCCGACACGACCCTGGTGGACCAGATGGCGGCCGAATCCGCCTCGATCGCCCGCCTCGGCGGCGACCCCGACGGCATCGAGGGCGTCGACGCCTTCGTGGCGAAGCGCAAGCCCGTCTGGCCCTAACCGCCCGCGCGTTCCGCCCACTGGGCGGTTACAACTCGCCGAGTGGGCAGTCAAACAACGCCGAGTGGGCACCTAGGGCAAGCGCCAGTCGACCGGCTCCGCGCCGAGGTCTTCCAGCTCGCTGTTGGCGCGGCTGAACGGGCGCGAGCCGAAGAAGCCACGGGACGCCGACAGCGGCGACGGGTGCGCGGACGCGATCGTCGGGACATCGGGCAGCCACTGCGCCAGGTTCTGCGCGTCGCGACCCCACAGAATGGCCACGAGCGGATCGTCGCGGGCCACCAGCGCCTTGATCGCACACTCGGTGACCTGCTCCCACCCCTTGCCGCGGTGCGACCCGGTCTCCCCCGCCCCGACGGTCAGCACCCGGTTCAGCAGGAGCACGCCGTGGTCGGCCCACGGCGTCAGGTCACCGGTCGTCGGCCGCGGATAGCCCAGGTCCTCGCAGTACTCGGTGTAGATGTTCGCCAGCGATCGCGGGATGGGCTGGACGTCCGGGGCGACGGAGAAACTGAGCCCGACGGCGTGCCCGGGCGTCGGGTAGGGGTCCTGCCCGACGATCAGCACGCGCACGTCGGCCATCGGCCGGGTGAACGCGCGCAGGACGTGCCGCCCTGCGGGCAGGTAGTGGCGACCGGCGGCGATCTCGGCGCGCAGGAACTCGCCCAGCTCGGCGATGACGGGCGCCACGGGTTCGAGTGCCTCGGCCCAGTCGGGGGCGACGAGTTCGGACAGCGGTTTGGCGGGCATCAGGCGGCTCAGTCCAGTCGACGCAGCGCGGTGCGGTAGTACTTCGAGTTCTCGAAGTAGAGCGCGGTGTTCAGGTCGAGGTGGCCCTCGGGCACCTCGTAGCCCTCGCGGATCCTGGCCGGGATGCCCAGCGCCATCCGTCGCGACGGGACTTCGGCGTCGAACGGCACGACGGCACCGGCGCCGACGATGGCCCCGCTACCGACGGTCGAGCCGTTGAGCACTGTCGACGCCGACGCGATGAGCACGTCGTCGCCGATGGTCGCACCCTCGATGTGCGCGTTGTGGCCGACGACGCAGCGCGCGCCGATCACCGTCGGGTGGGTCGCCGTGCAGTGCACGACGGTGCCGTCCTGGATATTCGTCCGCGCGCCGACGGTGATGGTGCCGTAGTCGCCGCGCAGCACCGCGCCGGGCCACACCGACACCTCGTCGCCGAGGGTGACGCCGCCGATGACGACGGCGTCGGGATGGACGTAGGTGTCGACGCCGAGCGTGGGCTCGCGGTCGCCGAGTGCGTAGATGGCCACGACAGTGAATCTAGCGCCTTCAGACGCTGCGCCACCCCTGGACCCGCGTCGGCCGCCCGTCGACGAGGACCGGCGGCGACGCCGGACCGGCGTCGGTGACCCGCCCGATTACGGTCCACCCGGCGGGGACGTCGCCGACGGCGGCGAACGCACCGAGAAGCTCGTGGTCCTCGCCGCCACCGAGGGCCCACTCGACCGGATCGTGGCCGAGGTCGGCCGCCACGTCCCGCACCGCGTCGGTGACGGGCAGCGCGGCGGAGTCGACCGCCACGGCGACACCGGCGGCCGCGCACATCAACCCCAACTCCGCGACTAGCCCGTCGGAGACGTCGGTGAGGGCGTGCGCCCCGGCCCGCGCGGCGATCGGCCCCTGCGCGAGATCCGGCGCCGGACAGCAGAAGGCGGCGACGACCGCGTCGGCCGCTCCGCCGCGCTCGCCCGACCCGCTGAGGACCGCGAATCCGGCGGCCGAGGCCCCCAGCGGCCCGCTGACCGCCAACACGTCTCCGACGCGCGCGCCGGACAGGAGGACCGGTGCGACGCCGTCGAGCACGCCGACGGCGGTGATCGACACGGCGATCTCACCGGCCTCGACGAGGTCGCCGCCGAGCACCGACGCACCCAACCCGACCGCCTGCGCGACGGCCCCGGCGTTGATCGCCTCGACGAGGTCGGCCGGCGTCGACGGCGGGGCGGCCAACGCGATCAGGATCCCCGTGGTCCGCGCCCCCATCGCGGCGACGTCGGCGGCGGCCGCCACGACGGCGCGCGCCCCGATCTGCCGCGGATCGGACCACTCCAGGCGGAAGTGCCGATCCTGCACGGCGGTGTCGACGCCGAGCACGGTCGCGCCCGGTTCGACGACCGCGGCGTCGTCGCCCGGCCCGACCACCGCGGGCGGTGCGGCGGCCGCGGCACGGGCGAAGCGCGCGAGCATCGCCCGCTCGCCCACCTCGCCGACCGTCGGCTGCCTCGTCACGATCGACCAGTCTAGGCGGCACTAGGCTGGTGGCGTGCCTGCCGACAGCAACGACGAGCGCGCGCCGCGCGACGACCATGCGCGCCGCACGATCCGCGACGAGGACGGACGCCTGTCCCCCGCCTTCGCGGCGACGCTGATCGCCGTCCCGGCGATGATCCTGGCCGGGTTCATCACCTTCGCCCTGCTGCGCCCGGATCCGACGACCCCGCTCGACGCCATGCCCGCCGCCCCCGACGCGGCGCGGGCGTGCGCCCCGCTGATGGCCGCGCTGCCGGCCAAGCTGGGCGATTACGGCCACAGGTCCGTGTCTGGCACCACGGCGCGCTGGCGCTCCGACAACGGCGATTCGGTGGTCCTGCGCTGCGGCGTGGCCCGCCCGGCCGGCCTGGAGCCCTCGTCCCGACTGCAGGTCGTGGACGCCGCGCAATGGTTCATCACCGACGAGCAGCAGACCGGCGTCGCGTACGTCGCCGTCGACCACCGGCCGTACGTCGCGCTGTGGCTGCCCCGGGATTCGGGCCCGGCGCCGATCAGCGAGACGACCGCGCTGATCGATAAGACCCTGGCGCGGGCACCGCTGGAACTGCGCTGACTAGCGGATCTCCGGCTTGCGGGGACGGCCGAGGAGCATCGCGATCGCGTCCGGAACGGTGAGCCCGCGGTGGCAGACGTCGTCGACGGCGTCGGTGAGCGGCACGTCGACGCCGTGGATGCGGGCCAGTTCGCGGACCGACGCGCACGACTTCACACCCTCGGCCACCTGGCCGTTGGTCTCGGCCTGGGCCTCTTCGAGTGTCTTGCCCTGACCGAGCGCATAGCCGAAGGTGCGGTTGCGCGAGAGCGGCGACGAGCAGGTGGCGACCAGGTCGCCGATTCCGGCGAGACCGGCGAGCGTCCGCACGTCGGCGCCGGCGGCGACGCCGAGGCGGATCGTCTCGGCGAGGCCACGGGTGATGATCGTGGCCAGCGTGTTCTGGCCGAAACCGACGCCGGCGGCCATGCCGCAGGCCAGCGCGATCACGTTCTTCACGGCGCCGCCGAGCTCGCAGCCGACGACGTCGGTGTTCGTGTACGGCCGGAAGTAGTTGGTGGAGAAGGCCTCCTGCAGGACGACGGCCCGTTCCTCGTCGACGCATCCGATCACGGTGGCCGCCGGTTGCCCCGCGGCGACCTCCTTGGCCAGGTTGGGCCCGGTCAGCACGGCGATGCGCTCGGGGGCGGCGCCGGTGACATCGGCGATCACCTCCGACATGCGCATCATGGTGGACGTTTCCACGCCCTTGGCCAGCGACACGAAGACCACGTCGTCGGCGATGTGTGACTGCCACTGCTCGAGGTTTCCCCGCAGCGACTGCGACGGGACGCCGAGCACGACCACGTCGGCACCATCGAGGGCGGCGGGCACGTCGCTCACCGCGGTCAGCGCCGCGGGCAACTCGATCCCCGGGAGGTAGTCGGGGTTCTGGTGGGTGCTGTTGATCGCGTCGGCCAACTCCGGTCGGCGCGCCCAGATCCGCGTCGGGGTCCCGGCGTCCACGAGCACCTTGGCCACCGTCGTCCCCCACGATCCGGCCCCCATCACCACGGCCTGCACGCAAACCCCTCCCGTTGATCCCTTTTGCCCAGCCTAGCGGTCAGTCCTCGATCAGCTTGCCACTCTTGGCGACCTCGGGATCGGTGCACGACGACAGGTCGAAGCAGCACGGCCGTCGCTTTCCCTTGCGCAGCTTGTCGATGGCCACCTCGATGCGGCGCTCGCGGGTCTGCGGGTTCTTGGTGGCGCCGATCCAGCGCACCCACTCCCAGCGGGCCATCGGGGTGATCTCATCCCACAGGTCGGCGGTGTCGGGTGCGGCGGCCAAGGCCGACGCGAAGTCGTCCGGCTTGGCCGGTTCGGGCCAGTCCCTGGTCGGCGCGATGCGCACCGCGGCCGCGTCGCCCGCCGCCAGGCCCAGGTCGTCGGCCGGCAGCCAATGACCGCGCCGGCCGTCCGGTTCGACGACCGTCTCGCGCGTCGCGTCGTTGACCGTGACCGCCGCCGCGACCTGGCCGCGCGAGGGCAGCGCCGCGCTCGCGTCGGCCGGGAATCGGATCACCAGGCGGTCGCCGATGCCGCTCACCCGACCGGTGAACTCGATGGTGGATGTCGCCGTTGCCATGCTCGCCAGGGTAGTCCGCGGCGCGCCCTGCCATGATGGAGCCGTGAGGTGGGGTGCGGTGCTGGCGGTCAAGCCGCTGCCGGAGGCGAAGTCGCGGCTCGACGGCGCGGCCGACGACCGGTCGGCACTCGTGCTGGCCATGCTCGCCGACGTGCTCGCCGCTACTGCGGCGGCCGAGATGACCACCGTCGTCGTGACTCCTGATCCGCGGATCGCCGCCGCCGCGCGGGCCTCCGGCGCGCTCACCGCCGACGAACCCGGCGGCGGCCTCAACGCCGCCTTCGCCCACGGCCAGCGCGAGTTCGCCGCCCGGGCCCCCGCGCCCCGGTCGGTGATGTTCCTGCAGGCCGACCTGCCCGCCGTCACCGCGACAGACCTGCGCGCGGCCATCGCGGCCCACGACCACGCCACCGGGCACGACCACCCGCAGTCCTTCGTCGCCGACCACTCCGGCGGCGGGACGGCCGCGCTGCTGCGGCCCGTCGACGTCGATGCCCCGCCGCTGTTCGGCCCCGATTCGGCGGCCCGCCACCGCGCTGCCGACGTGGTGGAGATCGGCGCCGCCGACCAGTGGGCCGGACTGCGCACGGACGTGGACACCCTGGCCGACCTGGCCCGTGCCGCCCGGGTCGGCGTCGGTCCGGCCACGGCGGCCTGGTTGGCCGCCCGGGAGCAACCGGCCACCGGCTGCGGCTCCGGCGGCCATGGTGCATGATGAGGCGGTGAGCGCCGATGCCCCCGCGAAGTCGACGGCGACCGGCCCCGCCGAGTCGTCGGTGGCCGATCCGAATCCCGCCGATTCCGGCCCCGGCGCACCGCCGGCGGCCACCGCCCATCCCGACGAGTCCGCCGATCTGCCCGCCGACCGGTACCTGAACCGCGAGCTGTCCTGGCTCGACTTCAACGGCCGCGTGTTGGCGCTGGCCGAGGACACCTCGCTGCCGCTGCTCGAGCGCGCCAAGTTCCTCGCGATCTTCACCTCGAATCTCGACGAGTTCTTCATGGTCCGCGTCGCCGGCCTCAAACGCCGCGACGAGACCGGGTTGTCGGTGCGCTCGGCGGACGGGCTGTCCCCGCGCGAGCAGCTGCAGCGCATCGCCAAGCGCACCCAGTCGATCGCGACCCGGCACGCCCGCGTCTTCAACGAATCGGTGAAGCCCGCACTCGACGCCGAGGGGATTCGCATCGTCACCTGGGCCGAGCTCAACAAGACCCAGCGCAAGAACCTCGTCGCCTACTTCACCGAGCAGGTGTTCCCGGTCCTGACCCCGCTGGCCGTCGACCCGGCCCACCCGTTCCCCTACATCAGCGGTCTGAGCCTGAACCTGGCCGTGACCGTCCGCGACAGCTCTGACGGCGCCGAGCACTTCGCCCGCGTCAAGGTCCCGGACAACGTCGCCCGATTCCTGCGCGTGGACCAGCTGGTCGACGCCCCGGCCAAGAGCGGGCCCGCCCCGATGCTGTTCCTGCCGCTCGAGGAATTGATCTCGGCGAACCTGGGCGAGCTGTTCCCCGGCATGGACATCGTCGAGCACCACGCCTTCCGCATCACCCGCAACGCCGATTTCGAGGTCGACGAGGACCGCGACGAAGATCTGCTGCAGGCCCTCGAGCGCGAGCTGGCGCGCCGCCGGTTCGGCTCGCCGGTGCGCCTGGAGATCGAAGAGGACATGAGCGAGCACATGCTCGAACTGCTCCTGCGCGAGCTCGACGTCGATCCGGCTGACGTCATCGCCGTCCCCGGCATGCTCGACCTCTCGGCGCTGTTCCAGATCTACGACGTCGACCGCCCGGCGCTCAAGGATCCGCCCTTCGTGCCGGTGACCAACCCGGCGTTCGGCGAGCGCGAGACCCCCAAGAGCGTGTTCTCCACGCTCCGCGAGGGCGCGGTGCTGGTGCACCACCCGTACGAGTCGTTCTCCACGAGCGTGCAGCGCTTCATCGAGCAGGCCGCGGCCGACCCGCAGGTGTTGGCGATCAAGCAGACGCTCTACCGCACGTCGGGCGATTCGCCGATCGTCGACGCTCTGATCGACGCCGCCGAGGCCGGCAAGCAGGTCGTGGCGCTGGTCGAGATCAAGGCCCGCTTCGACGAGCAGGCGAACATCAAGTGGGCGCGCAAGCTCGAGCAGGCCGGCGTGCACGTCGTGTACGGCCTGGTCGGACTCAAGACGCACTGCAAGACGTGCCTCGTCGTGCGCCGCGAAGGGTCGACGATCCGCCGGTATTGCCACATCGGCACCGGCAACTACAACCCGAAGACGGCCCGCCTCTACGAGGACGTGGGCCTGTTCACCGCGGCGCCCGAGATCGGCGCCGACCTCACCGACCTGTTCAACACGCTGACCGGGTACTCGCGCAAGCACACCTACCGCAACCTGCTCGTGGCGCCCGACGGCATCCGTTCGGGCATCGTCGAACGGATCCAGGGCGAAATCGAGCGCCACCGCGCCGGCGACGGTTCGGCCCGCATCCGCCTCAAGGCCAACGCCCTGGTCGACGAGCAGATCATCGACGCCCTGTACCGCGCGTCGCAGGCGGGGGTTCCCGTCGACATCGTGGTGCGCGGCATCTGTGCGCTGCGGCCGGGCATCCCCGGGGTCAGCGACAACATCGCGGTGCGCTCGATCCTCGGCCGCTTCTTGGAGCACTCGCGCATGTTCCACTTCGGCGCGCAGGACGAGTTCTGGATCGGCAGCGCCGACATGATGCATCGCAACCTGGACCGCCGCGTGGAGGTGTTGGCGCACGTCGAGGACGAGCGGCTGACCCGCCAGCTCGGCGACATCCTCGACTCCGCCCTCGACCCGCACACCCGGTGCTGGGTGCTCGGCGAGGACGGCCACTGGACCGCGTCGCCGGGTGCCGGCGTCGAGGTCCGCGACCACCAGACCGAGCTCATGGCCCACTACCGCCGCGCGGCGGCCGGATCGGCGTAGGCGCCGGGCGGATGGCGATACGCACGGTCTGGGCGGGCGGCGGAGTCCTCTGGCGCCCCGGCAGCGACGAGTGGGGCGAACCGCAGATCGCCCTGATCCACCGACCCCGGTACGACGACTGGACGCTCCCGAAGGGCAAGACCGACCCCGGCGAGACCGTCTACGCGTCGGCGGTGCGCGAGATCCGGGAGGAGACCGGGTATTCGGTGGTCCTGGGCAGGCACCTGCGCCACGTCACCTATGCGGTCGGCGAGTCCAAGCGCAAGCACGTCCGCTACTGGTCGGCCCGGATGACCGGGGGCGAGTTCGCCGCCAACAAAGAGGTCGACGAGTTGGTGTGGACCACCCCCACGGCGGCACGGGAGATCCTGACCTACACCCTCGACAAGCTGGTCGTCGAAGAGTTCGAGACCATGCCGGCCGATCTGCACACGATGCTGGTGGTCCGGCACGCGAAAGCCGGGCGGCGGTCCCGGTACGCGGGGCCGGACGACGAGCGCCCCCTTGAGCGCGGCGGTCGCGCCCAGGCGCAGGCCCTGGCCGAACTCCTGCCGCTATTCGGCGCCAAGAAGCTCCACGCCGCCGACCGGCGCCGCTGCGTCGAGACGCTCGAAGCCGCTGGCGAAGGTCCTCGGCGACAAGAAGATCCACCTCGAGAAGACGATGACCGAGGAGGCGTACGCGCAGGAGCCCAAGGCCGCGCACAAGCGGATGCGGGAGTTGGCGGCCGACCGCGACGCCGTCCACATCGTGTGCAGCCAGGGCAAGGCCATCGCCCCCCTGATGGCCTGGTGGGCGGGGCGCGACGACTTCGAACTGCCCCCGAACCGCAACCGGAAGGGCAGCGTCTGGGTCCTGTCCATCGACGCCGACGGGCGCGTCGTGGCCGCCGACCACATCGACGACCCGCTCCCCGACTACCGGTAGCGGTCTACGCCTTCTTCTTCACGGGCTCGACGGCACCGCGTTTGATCGCCGGGAACCCGCTGGGCAGCTTGACCCGACCCGCGACGACTTCCTTGAACTGCGCGCCCGGCCGGAACGAGGGCACCGCCACCGCCTCCACCTTGACGGTCTCCCCGGTGCGCGGATTACGCGCCACGCGCGGCGCCCGCTTGCGCTTCTCGAACACCCCGAAACCGGTGATGGTGACCTTCTCGCCGCGGTCGACCGCCCGCACGATGGTGTCGATGACCTGCTCGACGGCATCGGTGGCGGTCTGCCGGTCCGAGTCGAGGCGTTTGGCCACCTCGTCGATGAGCTCGGCCTTGTTCATTCGACCTCCGGACCTTCCCGCGGTGCACCACCTGCTGTGATGCAGCTCACCTCACCGTAAACGGCGGCGTGGGAAACGTCCATCGCGCGGGATCCGCCCGCGCGTCGGGCTACAGCGTCGTCGGCTTGAAGGCCGGGCGGGCGCGCTCGAAGGCGTCGATCGCCTCGACCTCGCGCAGGGTCAGCCCGATGTCGTCGAGGCCTTCGAGCAGGCGCCAGCGCGTGTAGTCGTCGATCTGGAAGGGCACGACCAGGTCCCCGGCGGTGACGGTCTTTGCCTCCAGGTCGACGGTCAGCTCGAGGCCGGGCTCGTTCTCCAACCGCTTCCACAGCAGCTCGATGTCGCCCTGGTCGACCTGCGCGGCCAGCAGACCGGCCTTGCCGGAGTTGCCGCGGAAGATGTCGGCGAATCGCGAACTCAGGACGACGCGGAAGCCGTAGTCCATGAGCGCCCACACCGCGTGCTCGCGCGACGACCCGGTGCCGAAGTCGGGGCCGGCGACGAGCACCGAGCCGCGACTGTACGGCTCGGTGTTCAGGATGAAGTCCGGGTCGGTGCGCCACGACGAGAACAGTCCGTCCTCGAAACCGGTGCGGGTGACCCGCTTGAGGTAGACGGCCGGGATGATCTGGTCGGTGTCGACGTTGCTGCGGCGCAGCGGGACACCGATGCCGGTGTGGCTGATGAGCGGTTCCATCGTGTCTCCTACAGGTCGGCCGGTGAGCTCAGGGTGCCGCGCACCGCGGTCGCGGCGGCGACGGCCGGGGACACCAGGTGGGTGCGCCCACCCTTGCCCTGACGGCCCTCGAAGTTGCGGTTGGACGTCGATGCGCAGCGCTCGCCGGGGGCCAGTTGGTCGGGATTCATGCCCAGGCACATCGAGCAGCCCGCCTGGCGCCAGTCGGCACCGGCGGCGGTGAAGATCTCGCCGAGGCCCTCCTGCTCGGCCTGGGCGCGCACCTTCATCGAGCCGGGCACGATGAGCATCCGCACCCCGTCGGCCACACTGCGGCCCCGCAGCACCTCGGCGACGGCCCGCAGGTCCTCGATCCGGCCGTTGGTGCAGGAGCCGACGAACACGGCGTCGACCGGCACCTCGCGCAGCGGCGTGCCCGCCGTCAGGCCCATGTACTCCAGTGCGCGCGCCGCGGCCTGCTTGTCGTTGTCGTTCCCGAAGTCCTCGGGGTCGGGCACGGCGGAGCCGAGCGGCGCTCCCTGACCGGGGTTGGTGCCCCAGGTGACGAACGGCGTCAGCTCCGCGGCGTCGATGTGGACCTCGGCGTCGAACTCGGCGCCCTCGTCGGTCCGCAGGCTGTCCCAGTACTCGACGGCGGCGTCCCACTCCGCTCCGGTCGGCGCGTGCGGGCGGCCCTTGAGGAAGTCGTAGGTGATCTGGTCCGGTGCGATCATGCCCGCGCGGGCACCGGCCTCGATGGACATGTTGCACATGGTCATGCGCGCCTCCATCGACAGCTTCTCGATCGCCGGCCCGCGGTATTCGAGCACGTAGCCCTGTCCGCCGCCGGTGCCGATCTTGGCGATGACCGCCAGGATCAGGTCCTTGCTGGTGACGCCCGGGGGCAGCTCGCCGTCGACGGTGATGGCCATGGTCTTGAACGGCCGCAGCGACAGCGTCTGGGTGGCCAGCACGTGCTCGACCTCGGAGGTGCCGATGCCCATGGCCAGCGCGCCGAACGCGCCGTGCGTGGAGGTGTGGCTGTCGCCGCAGACGACCGTCATGCCGGGCTGGGTCAGTCCCAGCTGCGGTCCGACGACGTGCACGATGCCCTGCTCGGCGTCGCCCATCGGGTAGAGCCGGACGCCGAACTCCGCGCAGTTGCGGCGCAGCGTCTCGACCTGGGTGCGCGACACGGGATCGGCGATCGGCTTGTCGATGTCGACCGTGGGGACGTTGTGGTCCTCGGTGGCGATGGTGAGGTCGGTGCGCCGCACCGGGCGGCCCGCCAGGCGCAGGCCGTCGAAGGCCTGCGGCGAGGTCACCTCGTGCACCAGGTGCAGGTCGATGTAGATGAGGTCGGGATTCCGCTGCCCCGACTCGTCGGCGGTGCCGGGCACGACGACGTGGTCGTCCCACACCTTCTCGGCAAGGGTGCGGGGCTTGGCCGGGCTGTTGCTCATGGCTCCTCGCTGGTGTTCGCGACAACAATCGGGCTGCAATTGTTGGAATCTCACTATCTGGACAGATAGTATCGATCTATGGGAAATGGTACCGCATCGGAAGCGGTCAGCGGAATCGGCGTCCTGGACAAGTCGGTGACGGTGTTGACCGCGGTCGCGGCGCGCCCGTGCAATCTCGCCGAGCTGTGCGAGGCGACCGCGCTCCCCCGCGCCACCGCACACCGATTGGCCGTCGGCCTCGAGGCCCACCGGCTCATCACGCGCGACACCACGGGCCGCTGGATTCCCGGCCCCGCCCTGCGCGAGCTGTCCGGGTCGCACGTCGACCGCATCCCCGATGCCGCGCTGACCATCCTCCCGAAGCTCCGCGAGATCACCGGCGAGTCGGTGCAGGTCTACCGGCGCGACGGCGCCGAGCGACTCTGTGTCGCGGCTCTGGAACCGCCGAGCGGGCTGCGCGACACCGTCCCGGTCGGCAGTCGGCTGCCGATGACCGCCGGCTCGGCGGCCAAGGTGCTGCTGGCATGGGCACCCGACGCCGTGCGCGCGGCCCTGCTCGACGACAGCGTCTTCGCCGAGCGCACCCTCGCCGACGTCCGCAAAAAGGGCTGGGCCCAGAGCGTGGCCGAGCGCGCCACCGGCGTCGCCAGCGTGTCGGCGCCGGTCCGCGACACCGACGGCGAGGTGATCGCCGCGATCTCCGTCTCCGGTCCGGTCGAGCGCATCGGCCGACGCCCCGGCGCCCGGTGGGCCGCCGATCTCCTCGCCGCGGCCGCCGCCCTGCAGGACCGCCTCGGCCATACCGCCGATTGATCTCCGCTAGGGTCGGACCATGGGCGTCAACCAACGCAATCAGATCCTCATGTCCGACGAGGAGATCAGCCGGTTCATCAACGAGCAGCGCACCGCCACGCTCGCCACGCACGGCCCCGACGGCACCATCCACCTGGTCGCCATGTGGTACGGCGTCATCGACGGCGACCTGTGGATCGAGACCAAGCTCAAGTCGCAGAAGGCCGTCAACCTGGGGCGCAACCCGCGCTGCTCGCTGATGATCGAGGACGGCCTCACCTACGACCAGCTGCGCGGCGTCGCCATCGAGGGCACCGCGGAGATCTTCGACGACGAGGCGAACATCCTCGCCTGCGGGATCAGCGTCTGGGAGCGCTACAACGGGCCGTACACCGAGGAGATGCGACCGTTCGTCGACCAGATGATGAACAAGCGCGTCGCCATCCGGATCAAGGCCGACCGCACCCGCAGCTGGGACCACCGCAAACTGGGGTTGCCGGCGATGCCGCTGGGTGGAACCACCGCGCCCGTCTCCGACGACTGACCACTCGACCAAAGCAAAGGAGCGCCCCCACCGAATCGGTGGCGGCGCTCCTCGCGTTGTACCCCCTACGGGATTTGAACCCGCGTTACCGCCTTGAGAGGGCGGCGTCCTAGGCCGCTAGACGAAGGGGGCCTGAACAGATCTTCGACGGTTCGAGTCGATCATCAGGCTGATCGTTTCAGACCGTGAAGTCCGCTGGGGTACCAGGACTCGAACCTAGAATGGCGGTACCAGAAACCGCTGTGTTGCCAATTACACCATACCCCAATGGGTTCCCTCTCCCCGCGCGTCACCGCCCGGCGAAAGGACCGACAAGTAGGTTAGCAGGACGTCGGCCGATAGCATAAACGCGCTGGCCAGTGGTCCTATTCCGCGTACTTGGCGCGTGCCTCGCGCAGCCGCGCGAGCGACTTGTCCCGGCCGAGCAGCTCCATCGACTCGTACAGCGGCGGGCTGACCGCGGCGCCGGTGACCGCGACG
The DNA here is from genome assembly GCF_047602025.1 of Gordonia sp. (in: high G+C Gram-positive bacteria). GTDB lineage: Bacteria > Actinomycetota > Actinomycetes > Mycobacteriales > Mycobacteriaceae > Gordonia. The sequence continues at coordinate 1,963,512 of NZ_JASGII010000001.1, forward strand.
CGGACCGGGCCGAAGGCCTTGCGCGGTTTGAGTTCGAGACCGTCGACCAGCGCGGTCTTGAGCGCGTCCTCGATGGACGGGGTGTCCCAGGTCGCCAACCCGTCGAGGGCCGTGATGGCGGCATCGAGCACCGGTCCGGAATCGGGGCCGAGGTTCTTGGCGGCCGACTTCTCGTCGATCACGAAGTCGGCGTCGTCGACGTAGTAGAACTTGATCAGATCCCACGCGTCGCCGAGCACCTGGATGCGGGTCTGGACCAGCTCGGCGAGCCCGTCGAAGTCCGACTGCCCGGCGGGCGACGCATCGAGGTGGCCCTGGGACACCAGGTAGTCGCCCAACCGCCGGGCGAAGTCCGCCGGGGCCAGCATGCGGATGTGCTCGGCGTTGATGGCCTCGGCCTTCTTCTCGTCGAAGCGCGCCGGATTGGAGTTCACGTCCTTGACGTCGAAGGCCTCGATCATCTGCTCGAGGGTGAAGACGTCGGTGTCGCCGCTGTATCCCCAGCCCAGCAGCGCCAGGTAGTTGAGCAGGCCCTCCGGCAGGAAGCCGCGGTCGCGGTGGTGCAGCAGGCTCGACTGCGGATCACGCTTGGAGAGCTTGCGGTTGCCCTCGCCCATGACGAACGGCAGGTGGCCGAACTCCGGCACCCCGTCGGCGACGCCGATCCGTTCGAGCGCGCGGTAAAGCGCGATCTGGCGCGGCGTCGACGACAGCAGATCCTCGCCGCGCAGGACGTGGGTGATCTTCATCATTGCGTCGTCGACCGGGTTGACGAGGGTGTAGAGCGGGTCTCCGCTGGCGCGGGTGAGGGCGAAGTCGGGCACGGTGCCGGCCTTGATGGTGGTCTCGCCGCGCACCAGGTCGGTCCAGGTGATGTCCTCGTCGGGCATCCGCAGGCGCACCACCGGATTGCGTCCCTCGGCGCGGTAGGCGGCCTTCTGCTCGTCGGTGAGGTCGCGGTCGAAATTGTCGTAGCCGAGCTTCGGGTCGCGCCCGGCCGCCTTGTGCCGCGCCTCGACTTCGTCGGGGGTCGAGAACGCCTCGTAGGCCTCCCCGGACTCGAGGAGCTTGGCGACGACGTCGCGGTGGATCTCGCGGCGCTCGGACTGCCGGTAGGGGCCGTAGGGGCCGCCCTTCTCCGGGCCCTCGTCCCAGTCGAGCCCCAGCCAGCGCAGCGAGTCCAGGATCGCCGCGTAGCTGTCCTCACTGTCGCGGGCGGCGTCGGTGTCCTCGATGCGGAAGACGAAATCGCCGTCGTTGTGGCGGGCGTGGGCGTAGTTGAACAGCGCGGTGCGCACGAGCCCGACGTGCGGGGTGCCGGTGGGCGACGGACAGAATCGGACGCGGACGTTGCTGGTCATGGCGTCAACCGTAGCGAACGCCCGCGGCGCGGCGATCAGGCAGTCGCGCGGTTCTTGGCGAGGAAGGCGACCAGGAGTTCGTTGACCTCGTCCGGCCGCTCGAGGTACCCGAAATGCCCCGCCTTCTCCACGACCGCGTACTCGGCGCCGGGAATGGCGTCGGCGACCTCGCGGGCGAGGAACTCCGGCAGCGTGCGGTCGTCGGCGAACCCGACGACGAGGGTCGGCACGGCGATGGCGCGGTAGGCGTCGAGACGGTTGATCTCCCGCTCGTGCACGCCCATCTGGGCGCGGACGCCCGGAGTGGTGGTCTGCGGCGAGAACTTGATGATGTCGAGCCAGTCGCGCGCCGAGCGGTCGTCGGCCAGGGTGTGCGGCGAGAGGTTCAGGTGCGCGGTGACCGCGGCGGCGTACTCGGGCGGCAGGGTGATGCCCTGGTCGTGCAGCGCCCGCTCCCCCGCCCCGAAGGCGGTGACGAGCGGCGTCGACCGGCCGTAGGTGGCCAGCATGGTGGCCGAGCGCACCACGTCGGGCCGCGCGAGCGCGAGTTCCTGCGTCACGCGCGCGCCGAGCGACGTGCCGATGACGTGTGCCCTGCCGAGGCCGAGGTGCTCGATGAGGCCGGCGGTGTCGGCGACCATGTCGTCGACGGTGAAGCCCTCGGCGCACTCCGACGACGGAGCGATTCCGCGGTTGTCGAAAGTGATGACGCGGTAGCCGGCCCGGATCAGCGCCGGGGTCTGATTGGCCTTCCACACCCGACCCGGGCTGCCGGTGCCCATGATCATGACGACGGGCTCGCCGGCGGTGCCCGAGTCCTCATAGGACAGGGTGATGCCGTTGACCTCGGCGGTGGTCGGTGCCGGTGCGGTACGGCGGATGTGCGAGGTCATTTGTCGACGACGGGGTTGGTGAGCGTGCCCAGCCCCTCGACGGTCACCGACACGCGGTCACCGGCGACCAGCGGGCCGACGCCCTCGGGGGTGCCGGTCAAGATCACGTCGCCGGGCAGCAGCGTCATCACGCGCGAGATCCATTCGACGATCTCGCCGACGCCGTGCAGCATCAGCGACGTGCGCGACTGCTGCTTGACCGCGGTCTTCCCGTCGGCGGCGGTCACCTCGGTGCGGATCTCGACGTCGGCGGGGTCGAAGTCGGTGTCGATCCACGGGCCGAGCGGACAGAAGGTGTCGTACCCCTTGGCTCGGGTCCACTGACCGTCGACCTTCTGCTGGTCGCGCGCGGTGACGTCGTTGGCGATCGTGTAACCCAGGATGGCGTCGCGCGCCTGCGCCGCCTTGACGTCCTTGCACGGGCGCCCGATGACGACGGCCAGCTCACCCTCGTAGTCGACGCGGTCCGACGACGGCGGGCGCGCGATCGGGACCTCGGGGCCGATGATCGAGGTGTTCGGCTTGAGGAAGATCACCGGGTCCGCGGGAGCTTCACCACCCATCTCGGCGGCGTGCGCCGCGTAATTCTTGCCGATGCAGATCACCTTCGTGGCCAGGATCGGCGCGAGGATCCGGACGTCGGCGAGCGGCCAGCTCCGCCCGGTGAAGGTCGGGGTGCCGAAGGGGTGCTCGGCGATCTCACGCGCGGTCTCGTTGCCGGCGTCTCCCTCGATGGCCGCGAAAGCCACCCCGTCGCGGGTGGCGACTCGTCCTAAACGCATGGTCGCCAGCCTATCCCAACGGGCGGGAGGGCGATTCTCCGGCCACCGGCGCGCGTTCTAGAATATGAAACAGTTCATCTCATTGATTGGGACAGGGGAAATCGGGGTGGAGACGGCACCGGAGCGCTCGACCGCACAGCGCTGGCTGATCCTGGCCTGCTCGCTCCTGGCCGCCATGGCGACCGCCTGCCTCGTGAGCGGCGTCGCCTTCGTCATCCCGCGCCTGATCAGCGACGGCATGAGCCTGCAGGCCGCATCGTTCTTGGCCGCCGCGCCCATGGTCGGCATGGTCGCGACCACGGTGCTGTGGGGTTGGGCGTTGGACCGCGTCGGCGAGCGCCAGATTCTGCTGTTGTCGCTGTCCCTGACCGTGGTGGCCACCATCGCCACGACGGCGGCCGTCGCGGCGGCCGCACCGGCGTGGGTCGTCTGGCTCGGGCTGCTCGTCGGCGGCGGGGTGGCCGCGGCGACCAACGGGGCCGGCGGGCGGATCGTCGTCGGCTGGTTCCCGGCCCAGCAGCGCGGCACCGCCATGGGCGTCCGGCAGATGGCCCAGCCGCTGGGCGTCGGCGTCAGCGGTCTCACGGTGCCGGTGCTCGCGCAGCGGTACGGCGCGGTGGCCGGGTTCGCGGTGTTCGCCGTCGTCGCCGTGGTCGCGCTGGCCGCGACGGCGATCTGGATCGTCGACCCGCCGCGCCCGCCCGCCGCCACGGGCGCTCCCGACGATGAGAACCCATACCGGCGCAGCCGCTTCCTGGTGCGCGTGCACCTGGTCAGCATGGCGCTGGTCATCCCCCAGATGGCGCTGTGGACCTTCGTGCCGGCCTGGCTGATGATCGCCCGCCACTGGGAACCGTTCCACGCGGGGGTCGTCGTGACCATCACCCAGGTCCTCTCGGCGCTCGGCCGGATCGTCGCGGGCCGCTGGTCCGACGCGTGGGGTTCCCGGATGCGCCCCATCCGCATCATCGCCGCCGCCGCGGCGCTGCTGATGGCCGTTCTGGCGGCGACCGACGCGATCGGCAGCCCGGTCGCGGTGCTGTGCATGGTCGGCGCGTCCATCGTCGTGGTCGCCGACAACGGCCTGGCGTACACCGCCATCGCCGAGTACTCCGGCCCGCGGTGGAGCGGTCGCGGTCTGGCGATCCAGAACACCAGCCAGTACCTGATCAGCGCTGCCGCCGTGCCCGTGGTCGCCGGGGCGATCGAGCGGCACGGCTACGCCTGGGCCTACGCCCTGTGCGCGATCCCGCCGCTGCTCGCACTGGGCCTGGTGCCCCGCGATCCGAGGTAGTCCCGGCGGGAGTTCTCAGACGCGGGCGAGGATCCGGTCGCCGACCTCGACGGTGTTGATCGGGCCGTCACCGCGGTCGGCGACGTCGGCGGCGACCGCCTTCTCGATGCGAGTGGCGTCCTCGTCGCGGCCGAGGTGGCGCAGCAACAGTGCGGCCGACAGGATCGCGGCGGTCGGATCGGCCTTGCTCTGCCCGGCGATGTCGGGCGCGCTGCCGTGCACCGGCTCGAACATGGACGGGTTGGTGCCGCCCGCGTCGATATTGCCCGACGCGGCCAGGCCGATTCCGCCGGAGACGGCGGCGGCGAGGTCGGTGACGATGTCGCCGAACAGGTTGTCGGTGACGATGACGTCGAAGCGCTCGGGGTCGGTGACCAGGTAGATCATCGCGGCGTCGACGTGGCAGTAGTCGGTGGCGACGTCGGGGAACTCGGTCGCCACCTCGTCGACGGTGCGCTGCCACATCGAACCGGCGAAGGTGAGCACGTTGTTCTTGTGCACCAGCGTCAGCTTCTTGCGACGCTGCTGCGCGCGAGCGAAGGCGTCGCGGACGACGCGCTCGATGCCGTAGCGCGTGTTGACGCTGACCTCGGTGGCCACCTCGTGCGGCGTGCCGACGCGGATGGCGCCGCCGTTGCCGGTGTACGGCCCCTCGGTGCCCTCGCGGACGACGAGGAAGTCGATCTTCGGGTCGCCGGCCAGCGGCGACGACACGCCCTTCATCAGCAGGGACGGGCGCAGGTTGACGTGGTGGTCCATCGCGAAGCGCAGCTTGAGCAGGAAGCCCCGCTCGAGCACGCCCGACGGCACGCTCGGGTCACCGATCGCACCGAGCAGGATCGCGTCGTGCTCGCGCAGCGACGCCAGGTCCTCGTCGGTGAGCAGCTCGCCGGTCGCGTGGTAGCGACGCGCGCCGAAGTCGTATTCGGTGGTCGTCAGCTCGGGGTCGAGCTTCTCCAACACGCGCAGCGCCTGCGCGACGACCTCGGGACCGATCCCGTCCCCGGGGATGACGGCGAGCTTCACGACAGGTCCACCTGCTTGACCAGGCTGGCGTCGACGGCCTTGCCGATCTTGGCGATCAGCTTGTCGTCGAGCGGCTTGTCGACGCGCAGCAGCACGGTCGCGCCGTGGCCCTCGGCATCCTGCGACAGGCCGGCCGCCTGGATGTCGATCCCCTCGGCGCCGAGCGCGGTGGCGATCTTGCCCAGCGAGCCCGGCTTGTCGCCGTAGCTCAGCAGCAGGTTCTGACCCTCGGCCCGCAGATCGAAGTTGCGGCCGTTGATGTTGACGATCTTCTCCACCTGGCGCGGTCCCGACAGCGTGCCGGCGACGTTGTGCGACGACCCGTCGGCGAAGACTGCCTTCACGTCGACGACGCTGCGGTGGTTGGGGCTTTCGGTGGCCCGGGTGACCTCGCTGGCCACGCCGCGCGCCTCCGCGACGCTGGGGGCGTTGACGAAGGTGACCGGCTCGTCTGTGGTGGCCGAGAAGATGCCGCGCAGGGCGGACAGGCCGAGCACGTCGACGTTGTTGGCGGCGATCTCGCCGCGCACGTCGACGGTCACCGAGGCCGGCACGTCGGCGCTGATCGCCCCGACCATGACGCCGAGCTTGCGCGCCAGCTCCAGCCAGGGCGCGACCTCTTCGTCGACGGCGCCGCCGGTGATGTTGACCGCATCGGGCACGAAGTGGCCGGCCAGCGCGAGACGCACACTCTTGGCGACGTCGGTGCCGGCGCGGTCCTGCGCCTCGGCGGTCGACGCGCCCAGGTGCGGCGTGACGACGACCTGGTCCAGGTCGAACAGCGGCGAGTCGGTGCACGGCTCGCTGTCGAACACGTCGAGGCCGGCACCGCGGACCTTGCCGGCCGTGATGGCGTCGGCAAGCGCCTGCTCATCGATCAGGCCGCCGCGGGCGGCGTTGACGATGATGACGCCGTCACGGACCTTGGCCAGCTGCTCCTTGCCGATGAGGCCGGCGGTCTCCGGCGTCTTCGGGAGGTGGATGGTGATGAAGTCGGCGCGCTCGAGGAGTTCGTCGAGGGTGACGAGCTCGATGCCGAGCTGCGCGGCCTTCGCCGCCGACACGTAGGGGTCGTACGCGATGATCTTGGTCTCGAAGGCGCCCAGGCGGGCCGCGACCAGCTGGCCGATGCGGCCCAGTCCGACGACGCCGACGGTCTTGTCGAACAGCTCGACGCCGGAGAACGACGAGCGCTTCCAGGTGTGGTCCTTGAGGGTGGCGTCGGCGACGGGGACCTGGCGCGCGGTCGACATCAGCAGGGCGATCGCGTGTTCGGCGGCCGAGTGGATGTTCGACGTCGGCGCGTTGACCACCATGACGCCGCGCTCGGTGGCGGCCGGAACGTCGACGTTGTCGAGGCCGACGCCGGCGCGGGCGACGATCTTCAGCTTGGGGGCAGCGGCGAGCACGTCGGCGTCGACGGTGGTGGCCGAGCGCACCAGGAGGGCGTCGGCATCGGCAACCGCTTCGAGCAACTTCGGGCGGTCCGGGCCGTCGACCCACCGCACCTCGACGTCGTCCCCGAGGGCTTCGACGGTGGACGGCGCGAGCTTGTCGGCGATGAGGACGACTGGACGGCCAGTTGCGGTCACGGGTGTCTCCTGGTGATTCGCGGGTGTTCGGGTGGGAAACCGGCAGGTCGCGCCGGTACTGGCCCCGAGTTTAGTGGCCGCCGAAGTGCGGGTTGCAGGCGCCCGGCCCCGCACCGATAGGATGTGAGGACGCGCACACCCGCGCGCTCATCTGAATAGGCCGAAATCGCGGCGAACGCGGCGGATTCTCACCGGATCGCGCACGGATCCAGCTACTTATCAGTAATCCTGGGTACTGTATGTGTGTTCGCGCCCGGATCGGCAAGCATCTGTCCGCGGCCGGATGCCCGTCACGGAACCAACGAAGTGGAGTTTTACATGTCCCGGAAGCTGACCGCCCCCCTCGCGGTGCTCGCCGCGCTCACCCTGGGCGGAGCCGGCGCGGCCACCGCGAACGCCGCTCCCCTCCCGGTCGGCGGCGGTACGCCGATCCTGGTGCTCAAGGGCGGGAACTCTGCTGCTGCGTGCACGATCAACTCCGTCGGCCGGGCGGCCAACGGGCGGCTGATCGCGCTCACCGCCGGCCACTGCGGCACCCCGGGCCAGCGCGTCTTCTCGGAGAAGTACCAGAACCGCGGCCAGATCGGCACCATCACCTACTCGGCGACGGACCTGGACATGGCCATCATCGAGCTCAACGGCTCGGTGCGCCCGGTCCGCACGGTTCGCGGCACCACCATCACCGGGGTCAACACCCGTCCGCTGAGCTTCCCGACCGTCATGTGCAAGCAGGGCCGCACCACCGGTCACACCTGCGGCATCGTGTGGGCCTCGGACCGCAAGACCCACTTCTCCCAGATGTGCGTCATCGAGGGTGACTCGGGTGCCCCGGTCACCGTCGGCAACCGTCTCGTCGGCATGGTGAACGCCTACTACTTCTTCGCCTGCGTGGGACCGGAGACCGGCACCAACATCGGCCCGATCCTCAACCGTGTGCGCTCGACCTCCTACGGCGGGTTCCGCGTCATCTAAGGCACGACAGATAAAAGGAACCCCCGGTGCCGTACGGCACCGGGGGTTCCTTTTGCTTGCGGCTATGACCTAGGCGGTCTCGGTGATCGGCCGGTCGACCCAGCTCATCAGATCGCGCAGCTTCTGGCCGGTGACCTCGATCGGGTGCTCGGCGTTCTCCTTGCGCAGTGCCTCGAGCTGCTTGTTGCCGCCCTCGACGTTCGCGACGAGCTGCTTGACGAAGGTGCCGTCCTGGATGTCGGACAGGATCTCCTTCATGCGCTTCTTGGTGTCGGCGTCGATGACGCGCGGACCCGAGAGGTAGCCGCCGAACTCCGCGGTGTCGGACACCGAGTAATTCATGCGCGCGATGCCGCCCTCGTACATGAGGTCGACGATCAGCTTCAGCTCGTGCAGGCACTCGAAGTAGGCCATCTCCGGCTCGTAGCCGGCCTCGACCAGCACCTCGAAACCGGTCTTGACCAGTTCCTCGGTGCCGCCGCACAGCACGGCCTGCTCGCCGAAGAGGTCGGTCTCGGTCTCTTCCTTGAAGTCCGTCTTCAGCACGCCGGCGCGGGTGCCGCCGATGGCCTTGGCGTAGCTCAGCGCGAGCGCCTGGCCGTCGCCGGTCGGGTCCTGGTGGACCGCGATGAGCGCCGGAACGCCCTTGCCGTCGACGAACTGGCGGCGGACCAGGTGGCCCGGGCCCTTCGGGGCGACCATGCCGACGGTGACGTTGGCCGGCGGCTTGATCAGACCGAAGTGGATGTTCAGGCCGTGGCCGAAGAACAGGGCGTCACCGGCGTTCAGGTTCGGCTCGATGTCCTCGGTGAAGATCTTCGCCTGGCTGGTGTCCGGGGCCAACAGCATGATGAGGTCGGCCCACTCGGCGGCCTTGGCCGGGGTCATGACCTTCAGGCCCTGCTCCTCCGCCTTCGCGCGCGACTTCGAGTCCTCGCGCAGGCCGATCACGACGTCCACGCCGGAGTCGCGCAGCGACAGCGAGTGCGCGTGGCCCTGGCTGCCGTAGCCGATCACGGCAACCTTCTTGCCCTGGATGATCGACAGATCGGCATCGTCGTCGTAGAACTTCTCGACTGCCACAGTTGGTTCCCTTCAATGTGCTGGTCGGCGGCGCCGACCGGTTGGTTGTGTTCGATTGTCTCAGGTGCCGAAGCACTACCTGTTGGTGGACATGCTCCGCGGTCCGCGACCCAGCGTGACGGCGCCCGATTGCGCAATCTCGCGGATGCCGTACGGGTCGAGCATGCGCAGCAGCGCCTCGAGCTTCTCCCCGGTGCCGGTGGCCTCGACGGTGAGCGATTCCTGCGCCACGTCGATGATGTGCGCACGGAACAGGTTGACGATCTCGAGCACCTCGCCGCGCTGGGCGGCGTCGGCGCGGACCTTGATCATCACGAGTTCGCGGCTGACCGAGTGGTCGGGGTCCTGCTCGACGATCTTGATCACGTTGATCAGCTTGTTGAGCTGCTTGGTGACCTGCTCGAGGGGGAAGTCCTCCACCTCGACCATGATCGTCATCCGGGACATGCCCTTGATCTCGGTCGGGCCCACCGCCAACGAGGCGATGTTGTACCCGCGGCGGGAGAACAGCGCCGAGACGCGGGCGAGAACACCCGGGCGGTCCTCGACGAGGACGGACAGCGTGTGCGTCGTGGTCACTTGGTCTCCTCCATCTCGCGCTCGCCGGCGGCCTCTTCCTGGGCCATCGCCTCGTGGATGACGGCGGGCTCGGATGCGGCCTCGTCGTCGTCGAAGAGCGGCCGGATGTCGCGGGCGGCCATGATCTCGTCGTTGCCGGTGCCCGCGGCGACCATCGGCCACACCTGGGCGTCGGCGCCGACGATGAAGTCGATCAGGACCGGGCGGTCGTTGATCTCGCGCGCCTTGGCGATCGTCGGCGCGACATCCTCTTCCTTCTCGACGCGGAACGCGACGCAACCGAGCGCCTCGGCCAGCTTGACGAAGTCGGGGATGCGGCGCGAGTGGGTCGCCAGGTCCGTGTTGGAATAGCGCTCCTCGTAGAACAGGGTCTGCCACTGGCGGACCATGCCCAGGTTGCCGTTGTTGATCAGCGCGACCTTGATGGGCACGCCCTCGATCGCACAGGTGGCCAGTTCCTGATTGGTCATCTGGAAGCAGCCGTCGCCGTCGATGGCCCAGACCTCGAGCTCGGGGTCGGCCATCTTGGCGCCCATCGCGGCGGGGATCGAGTAGCCCATCGTGCCCAGGCCGCCCGAGTTCAACCACGTGCGCGGGTTGTCGTAGGTGATGAACTGCGCGGCCCACATCTGGTGCTGGCCGACGCCGGCGACGTATGCGGCGTCGGGCCCGGCGGCCTTGCCCAGCGCCTCGATGACGTACTCCGGCGACAGCGAACCGTCGGACTGCTTGTCGTAGCTGAGCGGGAAGGTCTCGCGCAGCCCGTCCAGGTAGCGCCACCACGCGCGCATGTCGGGCAGTTCGCCGCCGCTGGCCAGCTCGGCGCGCAGCGCCTCGATCAGCTCGATGATCACCGCCTGGCAGTCGCCGACGATCGGGACGTCGGCGTGGCGGTTCTTGCCGATCTCGGCGGGATCGATGTCGGCGTGGATGACCTTGGCCTCGGGGGCGAAGGAGTCCAGCTGGCCGGTGACGCGGTCGTCGAACCGGGCGCCCAGGGTGATCAGCAGGTCGCTGCGCTGCAGGCCGGCAACCGCCGAGACCTTGCCGTGCATGCCGGGCATGCCGATGTGCAGCTCGTGGCTGTCGGGGAACGCGCCGCGCGCCATCAGGGTCGTGACGACGGGGATGCCGGTCAGCTCGGCCAGCTCCTTGAGCTGCGGTGCCGCGTTGGCCTTGATGACGCCGCCGCCGACGTAGAGGACCGGAGACTTGGCCGCCAGGATCATGCGCGCCGCCTCGCGGACCTGCTTGCCGTGCGGCTTGGTGACCGGGCGGTACCCGGGCAGGTCCATCTGCGGCGGCCACGAGAACGTGGTCTGCGCCTGCAGGATGTCCTTCGGGATGTCGACGAGGACCGCGCCGGGGCGGCCGCTCTCGGCGAGGTAGAAGGCCTCGGCCATGACGCGCGGGATGTCCGCGGCATTGCTGACCAGGAAGTTGTGCTTGGTGATCGGCATGGTGATGCCGGAGATGTCGGCCTCTTGGAAGGCGTCGGTGCCGATCAGGCCGCGACCGACCTGGCCGGTGATCGCGACGACCGGAACCGAGTCCATCTGCGCGTCGGCCAGCGGGGTGACCAGGTTGGTGGCGCCCGGGCCCGACGTCGCCATCATGACGCCGGCCTTGCCGGCGATCTGCGCGTAGCCGGTGGCGGCGTGACCCGCGCCCTGCTCGTGGCGGACCAGGACGTGGCGGACCTTCTGCGAGTCCAGCAGCGGGTCGTACGCGGGCAGGATCGCGCCGCCGGGGATGCCGAAGACGACGTCGACGTTGAGTTCCTCGAGGGCGCGGACGACCGACTGGGCGCCGCTGACCCGCTCGGGGGCCACCGTTCGCGAATGGGAGGTGCGCAGCGTGCCGCCGGCCGGCGACTTGGTGCGCAGGGTCTCGAACGTCTGCGCGGCGTCGGTGCCGGGTGCGTCTGCTTTCGGAGCGCTCACGAGCGTGGTTCCTTCTTTACTGGCTCGGGGTGGGTCTGAGGCATTAAAAAACCCTCGACAGCAGTGCTGTGCGAGGGGCGCGTCGGTGTTGACGAGGGTCTACGAAGTGACCGGTCAGGCGACGCGCCGACCGAGTACTACGAGAATCCCGTTGTTCATCACGTCGACAACACTAGGACCGCGCGGCGCGCCGAGTCAAACTCGGTGGCGCAGACCACTGGCACCGATTCGCCGCCGGTGCGGCCGCAAGTGCCACAATGGGGCCGTGGCCGACACCGACTCCCCCGCATCCCCCGACACCGACGACGCGCCGTTGGTGATCCGACTGTCGGGCGTGGCCTATCTGTCGATCATCGCGGTGATCGTGATCGTGATGATCTTCGCGGGCAACGCCTTCGCCTACTTCTGGTGGATGCTGCCCGCCCCGATCCTCGTCGGCCTGTGGATCCACCGGTTGCGGACCGTCGTCGACGACGAAGGGCTGACCGCGGTGCGCACCATCCGCACCGACCGCGTCGCCTGGGACGATCTCGCCGGCCTGCAGTTCCCGAAGTGGTCGGCGACCCGGGCGGTGACCTCGCGCGGGGACCGCATCCCACTGCCGGCCGTCGGCTTCCAGGATGTGCCCGCGATCGCCGAGCGCAGCGGCGGGCGCCTGCCCGATCCGTTCGCCGCCGAGCGCGAAGCGCGCACCGACGACTGAGCAGTGCTAAAAGCGCTCGCCGCGGCGCGTAAACTGGACTGGTAACGGACTTACCCCGGTCCACCACTGCAACCAGCGAGGACACCATGCCAGCCCTGCGGTCTCGCACCACCACCGTCGGACGAGAGGCGGCCGGTGCGCGCTCCCTGTGGCGCGCCACCGGCATGACCGACGACGACTTCGGCAAGCCGATCGTCGCGATCGCGAACTCCTTCACCCAGTTCGTGCCCGGCCACGTGCACCTGAAGAACGTCGGCGACATCGTCGCCGAGGCGGTCACGGCCGCCGGCGGCGTGCCGCGCGAGTTCAACACCATCGCCGTCGACGACGGCATCGCGATGGGCCACGGCGGCATGCTGTACTCGCTGCCCTCGCGCGAGATCATCGCCGACTCGGTCGAGTACATGGTCAACGCGCACACCGCCGACGCCCTGGTCTGCATCTCCAACTGCGACAAGATCACCCCGGGCATGCTCAACGCGGCCATGCGCCTGAACATCCCCACCGTGTTCGTCTCCGGCGGGCCGATGGAGGCCGGCACCTCGGTCGTCATCAACGGCGTCGTGCACCCCGGCACCGACCTGATCGACGCCATCTCCGCCTCGGCCGACGACAACGTCGACGACAAAGAACTGCTCGAGGTCGAGCGGTCGGCATGCCCGACGTGCGGTTCGTGCTCGGGCATGTTCACCGCCAACTCGATGAACTGTCTGACCGAGGCCCTGGGCCTCTCACTGCCCGGCAACGGCTCGACGCTGGCCACCCAGGAGGCCCGCCGCCAGCTGTTCCTGAAGGCGGGCAAGCTCGTCGTCGAGATCGCCAAGCGCTACTACGCCGACGACGACGAGTCGGTCCTGCCGCGCAACGTCGCGACCCGGGAGGCCTTCGAGAACGCGATGGCCCTCGACGTCGCGATGGGCGGCTCGACCAACACGGTCCTGCACATCCTCGCCGCGGCGCAGGAGGGTGAGGTCGACTTCGACCTGCACGACATCGACCGCATCTCGCGGAACGTGCCGTGCCTGGCCAAGGTCGCCCCCAACTCGCCCGACTACTACATGGAGCACGTCCACCGGGCCGGCGGCATCCCCGCGATCCTCGGCGAGCTGAACCGCGCCGGACTGCTGAACAAGAACGTCCACCCGGTCCACTCCCCCTCGCTCGACGAGTACCTCGCCGACTGGGACATCCGCAGCGGCACGGCGACCACCGAGGCGATCGAGCTCTTCCACGCCGCACCCGGCGGCGTCCGCACCACCGAGCCGTTCTCGACCACCAACCGGTGGGACTCCCTCGACACCGACGCGGCGAACGGCTGCATCCGCGACAAGGAACACGCCTACACCGTCGAGGGCGGCCTGTGCGTGCTGCACGGCAACATCGCCGAGAACGGCGCGATCCTCAAAACCGCCGGCGTCGACGAGTCGCTGTGGCACTTCCAGGGACCGGCGCGCGTCGTCGAGAGCCAGGAGGACGCGGTCCACGCGATCCTGTCCAAGGAGCTGCAGAAGGGCGAGGTCCTCGTGATCCGCTACGAGGGTCCGGCCGGCGGCCCCGGCATGCAGGAGATGCTGCACCCGACCGCCTTCATGAAGGGCACCGGGATGGGCAAGTTCTGCGGCCTGGTCACCGACGGGCGCTTCTCCGGCGGCTCGTCCGGACTGGTCATCGGCCACGCCTCACCGGAGGCCGCGGCCGGCGGCGACATCGGCCTGGTCGAAGATGGCGACGAGATCCTCATCGACGTCCACAACCGCACCCTGAAGGTGCTGGTCGACGACGAGACCCTCGCTGAGCGACGCGCCAAGATGGAGGCGTCCGAGCACCCGTGGCAGCCCAAGGACCGGCAGCGCACGGTCTCCAAGGCGCTGCGCGCCTACGCGAAGATGGCGTCGTCGGCCGACAAGGGCGCGGTCCGCATCGTCGACTGAGACCGGCGTCAAGACACCGGTTGATCCCAGTCGATCCGAGATCCGGTGAGCCAATCGGCCGTCGGGTCTTGGCGACGGGCCTTACGCGCAATGATCGGCATCACCACACGGTTCCGCACGAAGCGGCCGAACGGCCCCGCGGACTTGCTGCTGCCTGTGCGCGCGCCTTCGGCAACGGCGCGTTCGACGCGGTTGCGGCGCATCGCCTCGTACGCCGGAAGCGCCTTCTCGTAGGGCAGGTCCCGGAGCGCCCGGGCCAGCTGGACGGCGTCTTCAATGGCCAGCGAGGCGCCCTGCCCCGAAGTGGGAGAGATTGCGTGCGCCGCGTCGCCAATGATGACGACTCGGTCGCGGTGCCATATCGGCACGCGAGGCAGGTCGTATGTGTTCCACCCGGCGTACACGTGGTCGGTGGCGTCAATCAGGGCACGAGCGGGAATGTCGTCCCCGGTAAACAGGTCCGCGAGATCCTCCCGCCAGCGCGGCCCATCGAGTGCGCGCAACTCGTCGGCACCGAGTTCCCGGTCGCTGAACGGGTTGGCAAACCACCACACATCGCCATTGGGCGCGAGAGTCTGGCCGAGAAAGCAGCGACGGCCGAACCGGAACTCCATCGTGCCCTGTTCCATGGTGCCGTCGAGACGTAGGCCGGCACCGGAGGCAAACCCGCCGGTGTTCAGCAGACCGGTGTACCGCGGCGGTGGGCACTGCGGGTCGATGATCCGGCGCACCGCGGAGTGAAGGCCATCCGCGCCGACAAGGAGGTCGCCGTCGGCGATGGAGCCGTCCTCGAAGGCAGCCCGGACACCGCCCGACGACGTGGTTTCGACACCTGTCAGCGCTCGGCCGTAGTGAATCGTGATGCCGCGCGCCGCGACGGCATCGCGCAGAATCCGGTACAGATCGGCGCGCCGGATGGTTGTAGTCGTCCGATAGGTGTCGGTCGGGCCGGTGAGAAACGTCGCGAGCGACCGCCCGTCGTGGGCGAACAATTCGAAGCGTGGTGTCGGAAAGCCCCCGCCAAGCGCAGGTTCATCGATGTCGATGGCAGCCAGCGCGTCGATGCCGTTGGCGGCCAGGGTTAGCCATGCCCCGACTCCATCTGCTGTTTGATCGTGGCTTTCGAAGACGACGGGGTCGTGTCCAGCTTTGCGCAGCGCGACCGCGGCCGCGCAACCCGCGATACCGGCACCGATGACGAGAACCTTCATGCCAACTCCAATTAGTTTGTTTGTCCGAACGAACTATTCTCGTTGGCGCGCGTCCCTGTCAAGTCGGCTGCTAGCGTGGCGGCCATGGCAGGTGATGCGAGGGCCGCACTGATCGACGAGGTCGATATGGCCGGGCGCGAGGTGAGCACGTCCACGGTGATGTTCCACACCACCATCGCCCGCCTGATGGGTCTTTCGGTTACCGACCAAAAGTCGCTGGACGTCGTGTTGCGATCGGGACCGCTCACCCACTCCCAACTCGCCGAAGCGACCGGGATGGCACGACCAACGATTTCCGATGTCATCGACCGCCTGGAGGCTCGCGGCTATGTCCGCAGACAGCGCGACACCGATGACGGTCGCCGCGTGATCATCGCGGCTGACGAGCAGCAGATCCTCGCCGACACCGGACAACTCTTCGAGCCGTTCACCGAACGGCTGCATGCGCTCTACGCGTCCTACTCGGACGCCGAGCTGCGCACAATCGCCGACTTTCTACGACGATCAGCAGCCGAACAGATCGCCGCGGTCGGCGAATTGACGGCCGAGGACGCCTGAGCCGGTCAGCCGACGCGGTTGCCCGTCGAGACGAGCGGGTTGGCCCCGTTGAAGGCGATCCAGATCAGCACCGCCAGGGCGATCCCGCTGATCAGCAACAGCAGTGAGCCGACGCCCGGCCGTCGGGCCCAGCCGCGACTGCCGTCGATCGAGTAGCGCCCGGGTCCGGCCAGGATGATCACGGCGAGCATGATCCACAGCGCGAGCTGGAAGGCAACGCCGCCCTGGTCCGCCTGGTCGGCGAAGACGTGGACGCCGCCGGCCTTGGTCACGCCGTAGGCCAGGTCGAGCGAGGCGAGCGCGAGGCCGAAGGCGGCGATGATCGGGGTGATGAACCCGGCGATCAGGACGACGCCGACCACCAGCTCGGTGACCGACCAGCCGACCGCGATGATCCCGGCCGACGACTTGCTGAAGCCGAGCTCGGGCTTCGGGGTGTTGAGCAGGTCGGTCTCGAAGCCGTTGAGCGACGGTCCGCCCATCCAGCCGAACAGTTTGCGACAGCCGTCGACGGCCAGGTACGCGCCGACGGCGAGGCGCAACAGCAGCAGGCCGAGGTCGGTCGTGCCGCGCCGACCGAGGCGGCGCAGGTCGGCGATCTGGTCCTCCAGGTCGGTGATGCGCCGACTGCGCATCGCCTCGTCGTGCTCCTCGTACGGCTCACCGGTGCGCACCTTGGCGGTCGGGGTCGCGACCGCCTCAGTGGCGGGATCCGGCAGCGTCGGGATCTCCGGCTCGGCGACCGGCAACAGATCGGTGGGCTGATCGTCGCCGACGGTGTGCACGGCCTCGGTGGGCACGGTCTCGGGCAACGGAGCCTCTTCCTCGTCGACGACGGCGGGCACGGACGACTCGGTCGGCTTGGGCGGTTCGGCGGGCTCGGGTACCGCCGGGACCTCCCCGCTCACGGGCACTTCGGCCGTGTCCTCGGCCTTCTTGCGACCCCAGCGGGGCCCCCGGCGCTCCTTCGGCGGGTCCGGCTCGGGCGCCGGGTGCTCGGCCGGGGCCGGGTCGAAGGCGAACTCGGGCTCGGCCCCCTCGGTCACCGGCACCGGAACCGTGTCGTCGGCCGCCGCGCTCGGCTGACCGCCCGTGCCCGGGCTGGAGTGCTCGTCGAGGTCGTCGAGGCTGTCGACCCGGGCGAAACCGCTCGGGGGCGCGGGGATCCGCGTCTGCTCGACCCGGCGCTTCTCCTGCGCCTCGGCGTCGTCTTTCGATCCGTCACGGCGGTGGGAACCCATTGCTCCACGCTATCGCGAATCGTCATCGATTTCGCCACCGACGCAGAACGGTCGGGCGCGGGCTTGCTCACACCGGTCGCCCGATCGGCGGACGTCGCGGCGGTGTCACCGGCGGCGCGGGGCACCGAATCGCTAGGCTGTAGCCATGCCCGCCGTTCCCGACGTCGACGCCGCGCGGACGCCGCGCCGCACGCGCCGATTCCGCACCGCTCTCGCCCTGGGTGCCGCTGCCGCCGTGCTGGCCACCGCGGGCCTGAGCGGCTGCGCGGACTTCAGCAAGCAGGACAACGAGCGCAAGGCGGGGCCGTTCTCGCGGTACAACGAGTCCTTCGAGGTGAAGAAGCCGCCGAAGACGCCGCCGCCACCGCCGCAGGGACTGCCGACCCCTCCCCCCGGACCGTGCGTCGACCCCGATCCGAACGTCATCACCACGTGCCTGGCGTCGACGGCCGCCGTCACCCCGGGCGACGAGCGCGGCGATGTGACGGTCGTGGCCGAGCGCACCACCGGCCGCATCATCCAGGCCAAGCGCTTTTCCGAGCACAAGGTGCTGTGGGACGTGCCCGGCGTCGACGGCTCCGGCGACGGCGGCCTCATCGACTTCGCCCTCTCGCCGACCTACCGCCAGGACCGGCTGATCTACGCCTACATCACGACGCCGACCGACAACCGGATCGTCCGCATCGCCAAGGGCGATGTGCCCAAGCCGATCCTCACCGGCATCCCCAAGGGGGCCACCGGCAACCTCGGCTCGATGTTCTTCCGTTCGCAGAACGAGCTGGTGGTGGCCACCGGCGACGCCGGCAACCCCGCGGCCGCCAACAACCCGGCCTCCCTCGCCGGCAAGGTCCTGCTCGTCACCGAATTCACCTCCGGCCGCAACGCCCCGCCGAAGGTGCTCGCGTCGGGCGTCGGGTCCAACCCGGCGCTGTGCCCGTCGAGCGACGCGATCTTCCTCGCCGACGGCGCGGACAACGCCGACCGGCTCTCCCGCGTCACCAAGAGCGGTCTGCGCACGGTGTGGGCATGGCCGGACAAGCCGGGGCTGGGCGGCTGTGCGGTCACCGAGGGCGTGATCGCGGTGGGCACGATCCGCACCCAACACATCGAGGTCATCACGGCGCCGACCCCGGACAAGCCGAACGTCGACAAGCCGACTGTCGCGCTGGACAAGCAGTACGGCGCCATCGGCCGGATGCGACCGGTCGGCAACGGGCTGATCCAGTTCGCGACGGTCAACAAGCAGTACGGGCCGAAGGTCGTCTCGCAGGACGACCGCGTCGTGCGCTTCCTCGTCCCGGCCGGCGGGGGCAGCGAGGAAAGCCGGATGTAGCCCGGCTTCGCCGCCTAACCGCAGGCGGCGAGGACGAGTTCCTTGACCCGCGCGGGGTCGGCCTGGCCGCGCGTGGCCTTCATGACGTCGCCGACGATCTTGCCGGCCGCCTGCACCTTGCCGCCGCGGATCTTCTCCACGATGTCCGGGTTGGCGGCGAGCGCCTCGTCGACGGCCTTCTGCAGCGCCGAGTCGTCGCGCACGACCTCGAGCCCGCGCGCGGCGACGACCTCGTCAGGCTCCCCTTCGCCGTCGAGCACGCCGACGACGACCTGCTGGGCCAGCTTGTTGGTCAGCTTGCCCTCGTCGACGAGGGCGATGACGCGGGCGACCTGTGCCGGGGTGATCGGGAGGTCGGCGAGCTCGACGTCGCGGCTGTTGGCCTGCTGCGCGAGGAAGGACACCCACCAACTGCGGGCAGCCTCCGGCGAGGCGCCGGCGTCGGCGGTGGCGATGATGAGGTCGACGGCGCCGACGTTGACCAGGTCGCGCATGACCTCGTCGGACACGCCCCACTCCTCCTGGATGCGCGCGCGGCGCACCCACGGCAGCTCGGGCAGGGTGCCGCGCAGCTCCTCGATCCACGCGGCGTCCGGGCTGACCGGCGGCAGATCCGGCTCGGGGAAGTAGCGGTAGTCCTCGGCGGTCTCCTTGCGGCGGCCCGCCGACGTGGTGCCGTCCCCCTCCTGGAAGTGGCGGGTCTCCTGCACGACCTCGCCGCCACCGGCGAGCACGGCGCCCTGGCGGCACATCTCGTAGCGGACCGCTGTCTCGACGCTCTTGAGCGAGTTGACGTTCTTGGTCTCGGTGCGCGTGCCGAACTCCTGGGCACCCTTGGGCATGAGGGAGACGTTGGCGTCGCAGCGCAGCGACCCCTGGTCCATGCGGACGTCGGACACGTTCAGCGATTTGAGCAGGTCGCGCAGCGCGGTGACGTAGGCGCGGGCCACCTCGGGCGCGCGCTCGCCGGCGCCCTCGATCGGCCGGGTGACGATCTCGACGAGGGGCACGCCGGCGCGGTTGTAGTCGAGCAGCGAATGGCTGGCGCCGTGAATGCGCCCGGTGCCGCCGATGTGCAGGGACTTGCCGGTGTCCTCCTCCATGTGGGCGCGCTCGATCTCGACCCGCCACGGAGTCCCGTCGGCCAGGACCACCTCGAGGTGGCCGTCGTAGGCGATCGGCTCGTCGTACTGGCTGATCTGGTAGTTCTTCGGCTGGTCCGGGTAGAAGTAGTTCTTCCGCGCGAACACGCTGGACGGGCGGATCGAGCAGTTCAGCGCCAGTCCGATGCGGATGGCCGACTCGATGGCGGCGGCGTTGGCGACGGGCAGCGAACCGGGCAAGCCGATGCAGACCGGGCACACCTGGGTGTTCGGCTCGGCGCCGAAGGCCGTCGGGCAGCCGCAGAACATCTTCGTCTCGGTGCCCAACTCGACGTGCACCTCCATGCCCAGGACGGGATCGTAGGCGGCGAGGACGTCGTCGAACTCCATGAGCTCGGTCGCAGGCGCAGTCATGCGTCTCATCCTATCCCCGGGCAGTCCCGGTGTTGTCGCTGGTCGGGCGGGGTCAGCCGAAGGCGGCGCGGGCCTCGTTGTACAGGTCGAGCGGCACGTTCTTGGTGTGGCCGACAGCCTCGGTGAAGGGCACGCGCACGATCTTGGTGCCGTTCAGCGCGAGCATCTGGCCCCAGCCGCCGTCGGCGATCAGCTCGGGCACCGCGAAGCCGAACCGGGTGCCCAGGACGCGGTCCCACGCGCTGGGGACGCCGCCGCGCTGGATGTGGCCCAGGACGGTCGCGCGGGTCTCGATACCGGTCTTCTCCTCGATGAGCGGGGCGAGGATCTCGCCGATGCCGCCCAGCCGGGGACGGTTGAAACCGTCGAGCCCCTTGTGCGAATGAGCCTCGCTCATCTCCGGGAGGGTGAAGCCCTCGGCGACGACGACCATCGGGGAACGTCCGCGATCGCGGACGCTGGAGACCCACTCGCACACCTGCTCCAACGATTCGGGCGCCTCGGGGATCAGGATGGCGTGCGCGCCGCCGGCCAATCCCGAGTAGAGCGCGATCCAGCCGGCGTGCCGTCCCATCACTTCGAGCACCATGCAGCGCTTGTGCGAGTTGCCGGTGGTGCGCAGGCGGTCGACGGCCTCGGTGGAGATCTCCACGGCGGTGTTGAAGCCGAACGTGTAGTCGGTGGCGGCGAGGTCGTTGTCGATGGTCTTGGGGACGCCGACGGTGGGGATGCCGTCTTCGAACAGCCGCGCCGAGGCCGCCATCGTGCCGTCGCCGCCGATGGAGATGACGCCGTCGACGCCGATGCGCTTCAGCGCCTTCTTGATGTTCTCCGGACCGCCGTCGGGCTCGGTGTACGGCCCGAACCGACTCGTCCCCAGGATGGTGCCGCCCTCTTTGGAGATGCCGCGGACGGTGTTGCGGTCGAGGGGGATGGTCTCGCCGTACACCAGTCCCCAGAAGCCGTCTTTGAACCCCACGTACTCGTAGTCGTTGTGCACGGAGTCGGCGTCGATGACGATGGCGCGGATGACGGCGTTGAGACCCGGACAGTCACCGCCGGAGGTCAGGATCCCGAAGCGGGGCATGCGTGCTCCTCGTCGTCGCTGGGTGGTCGTGGGCCAAATCTAACGGCTACGCGATGGGGCCGCGCGCCGCCTCGTAGGCGGCGCCGACCCGGTAGAGCCGGTCGTCGGCCATCGCCGGCGCCATGATCTGCAGACCGACCGGCAGACCGTCGGACAGCCCCGACGGCACCGACATCGCGGCGACGCCGGCCAGGTTCACGGGCAGGGTGCACAGGTCGAAGCGGTACATCGCCAGCGGGTCGTCGACCTTCTCCCCCAGCTTGAACGCCGTGGTCGGGGTGACCGGGGCGACCAGCACGTCGACGGTCTCGTAGGCGGCGGCGAAGTCGCGCGCGATGAGCGTGCGCACCTTCTGGGCCTGCCCGTAGTAGGCGTCGTAGTAACCGGCCGACAGGGCGTACGTCCCGATCATGATGCGGCGCTTGACCTCGGCGCCGAAGCCCGCCTCCCGGGTGAGGGACATCACCTCGTCGGCGCTGTGGCTGCCGTCGTCGCCGACGCGCAGGCCGTAGCGCATGGCGTCGAAGCGCGCGAGGTTGCTCGACACCTCCGACGGCAGGATCAGGTAGTAGGAGCCGAGTGCGTAGGTGAAGTGCGGGCAGCTGACCTCGACGACCTCGGCGCCGCGGTCGGTGAGGGTCTTCACCGCGGCGTTGAAGGACGCGAGCACACCCTCCTGGTAGCCCTCGCCGGCGAGTTCTTTGACGACACCGACGCGCACGCCCGACAGGTCGCCGTCGGCGCCCTTCTTGGCGGCGGCGACCAGGTCGCCGATCGGCGCGTCGATGGAGGTCGAGTCGCGCGGGTCGTGCCCGCCGATGACCTCGTGCAGCAGCGCGGTGTCCAGCACCGTGCGGCCGCACGGTCCGCCCTGGTCCAGCGACGACGCACACGCGACGAGGCCGTAGCGCGACACCGTGCCGTAGGTGGGCTTGACGCCGACGGTCGCGGTCACCGCGGCCGGCTGGCGGATCGAGCCGCCGGTGTCGGTGCCGATGGCCAGGGGCGCCGAGTACGACGCCAGCGCCGCGGCGCTGCCGCCGCCGGAGCCGCCGGGGATCCGTTCGATGTCCCACGGGTTGCGCGTGACCTGGTAGGCGGAGTTCTCCGTCGAGCTGCCCATGGCGAACTCGTCCATGTTGGTCTTGCCCAGGATGGGCAGCCCCGCGGCGCGCAGCCGCTCGGTGACGGCCGCGTCGTAGGGCGGCACCCACCCCTCGAGGATCTTGGAGCCGCACGTGGTCGGGGCGTCGACGGTGGTGAACACGTCCTTGAGGGCGATCGGCACGCCGGTCAGCGGCGACGTCGCCGCGCCGGAGGCGACAGCCTTGTCCGCCTCTTCGGCGGCGGCCAGCGCCTCGTCGGCGCCGACGTGCAGGAAGGCGCCGATGGTCTCGTCGATCTCGGCGATGCGGTCCAGGTGGGCGCGGGTGACCTCGACCGAGGAGAGTTCGCGGTTGGCGATCTTCTCGCCGAGCTCGGCGGCGGTCGCGCCCAGGATCGGGTCGTCGACGCCGGTGTAGCTGGTCTTCGCGGCGGCCACTACTGCTCCTCCCCCAGGATCTGCGGGACGGCGAAGCGGTCCTGTTCGACGGCGGGTGCGCCGGAGAGCGCCTGCTCGCGGGTGAGGCCGGGGGTCACCCGGTCGGCCCGCAGCACGTTGTCGAGCTGGGCGGGGTGGGCGGTCGGCGGCACATCGTCGGCGGCCACCTCGGAGATGGAGGCGACGTGGCCCAGGATCGCATCGAGCTGGGTCGCGTAGTGGTCGAGCTCGTCGTCGGTCAGCGCGAGCCGCGACAGCCGCGCCAGGTGGGCGACCTCGTCGCGCGAGATGGCAGCCAAGTTCCTCGTCCTTCCAGCCGGGGGCTTCACCCTCCAGCTTATTGGGCGGCGCCGTCGGCTTCAGCGCCGGGCGGCCCGGCCGCCTTCGCCGCGCCGCCGGACGCCGCGGGTGGAACAATGGGCGGGTGTCGTATCTGTTGCGCGTGACCATCGATGACCGCCCCGGTAGCCTCGGCCAACTCGCGGTGGCGCTCGGCGGGGTGGCCGCCGACATCATCTCGCTGGAGGTCATCGAGCGCGGCGACGGATACGCCGTGGACGACATCGTCGTGGATCTGCCCTTCGGCTCGTTGCCGGACACCCTGATCACCGCGGCGAGCACGGCCGGCGCCCACGTCGACTCGGTCCGCCCCTATGCCGGCGTGCTGGACACCCACCGCGAACTCGAGCTCGTCGACCACGTCGCGACCGCCGGATCCGACCGCCTGCAGAAGCTGGTCGATGACGCCCCCGAGGTCCTGCGCGCGTCCTGGGCCACCGTCGTCGCCAAGACCGACGCGGGTGCGACGGTCACCGTGTGCGGCAGCTCGGGGGCACCGGAGACTCCCTTGGCGGCCGCCTCCTGGCTGCCGCTCTCGACGGCGGCGACGATCGACCCGCACGACCCCGGCGTGCCGCAGACCTGGCGCGACTCGGACACCCGGCTCGTCGCCGCACCGCTGGAGGGCGGTCCGCGCGCCCTGCTCCTCGGCCGCGTCGGCGGCCCCGACTTCCGGCCGGCCGAGGTGGCCCGGCTCGGCTACCTGATCGGGATCATCGGGAGCATCGGGCGGTCGGCCACCTGACCGGTCCTGCTACTCCGCGGCGCCGGTCTCCAGCAACCGCTTGAAGCCGTCCTCGTCGAGGATCGGCACCCCGAGTTGCTCGGCCTTCTCCGCCTTGGATCCCGGCGATTCGCCGACGACGACGTAGTCGGTCTTCTTCGACACCGACCCCGACGCCTTGCCGCCCCGCGCGATGATCGCCTCTTTCGCGCCGTCGCGGGAGAAGTCGACCAGCGAACCGGTGACGACGATCGTCTTGCCCTCGAGCGTGCGGGCGATGGACTCGTCGCGCTCGTCGACCATGGAGACCCCGGCGGCGCGCCACTTGTCGACGATCTCGCGGTGCCAGTCGACGGAGAACCAATCCCGGATCGAGGCGGCCAGGATCCCGCCGACGCCGTCGGTCGCGGCCAGTTGGTCCTCGTCGGCGGCCTCGATCGCGTCGAGGGAGCCGAACTCGGTGGCCAGCGAGCGGGCCGCGGTCGGGCCGACGTGGCGGATGGACAGCCCGACGAGCACGCGCCACAGCGGCACCTGCTTGGCCTTGGCGAGGTTGTCCAGCAGTCGTTTGCCGTTCGCCGAGAGCGCGCCCGCCTTGGTGACGAAGAGGTCTGCCCTGGCGAGGTCGTCGGCGGTGAGGGCGAACAGGTCGCCCTCGTTGACGATGATCTTCGACGTCAGCAGCGCCGTCGCGGCCTCGTAGCCGAGCGCCTCGATGTCGAAAGAGCCGCGCGAAGCCAGGTGGAACAGGCGCTCGCGCAGCTGCGCCGGGCACGTCTGCGCGTTGGGGCAGCGGATGTCGACGTCGGAGTCCTTCTCGGGCCGCAGCGAAGCTCCGCACTCGGGGCACGACGTCGGCATGACGAAGGCGCGTTCGCTGCCGTCGCGCAGGTCGACGACCGGCCCGAGGACTTCGGGGATGACGTCGCCGGCCTTGCGGATGGTCACGGTGTCCCCGATCAGCACGCCCTTGCGGCGGACCTCGGACTCGTTGTGCAGCGTCGCGCGGGCGACGGTCGAGCCGGCGACCAAGACGGGTTCCATGAACGCGTACGGCGTGACGCGGCCGGTGCGGCCGACGCCGACGCGGATGTCGAGGAGCTTGGTGGTGACCTCCTCGGGCGGGTACTTGTAGGCGATCGCCCAGCGCGGCGCCCGCGAGGTGTTGCCCAGGCGGCGCTGGACCGCGAAGTCGTCGACCTTGACGACGATGCCGTCGATCTCGTGCTCGACGTCGTGGCGGTGCTCGCCCCAGTAGGCGATCCGCTCGAGCACCTGCTGCGAGTCGTCGACCCGGGTCGTGTGACTCGACACCGGCAGCCCCCACTCCCCGAGCGCCAGGTAGGCGTCGTGCAGGCTCTCCGGTCGCCAGCCCCGTGTGAAGCCGACGCCGTGGCAGTACATGCCGAGGCGGCGTTGGGCGGTGATCGCCGGGTTCTTCTGCCGCAGTGATCCGGCGGCGCTGTTGCGCGGATTCGCGAAGGGCGCCTTGCCCGCTTCGACGAGGCTGGCGTTGAGTGCCTCGAAGTCGGCCAGGCGGAAGAAGACCTCGCCGCGCACCTCCAGCACCTCGGGCACCGGGTACTTCGCCGACGGCGCCAGCTCGTCGGGGATGTCCTCGATCGTGCGCGCGTTGAGGGTGACGTCCTCACCGGTGCGGCCGTCGCCGCGGGTGGCCGCCCGCACGAGCTTGCCGTTCTCGTAGACGAGGTTGAGGGCGACGCCGTCGATCTTGAGCTCGCAGAGGAACGGGACCTTCGCGCCGGCCGCGGCGTCGGTGCGCTCGACCCAGGCGCGCATCTCGTCGTCGTTGAAGACGTTGTCGAGCGAGAGCATCCGCTCGAGGTGGTCGACGGCGCCGAACTCGGTCGCGAAACCGCCGCCGACCAGCTTCGTCGGGGAGTCGGGCACGGCCAGTTCGGGGTAGGCCTCTTCGAGCGCCTGAAGCTTGCGGAAGAGCTCGTCGAACTCGGCGTCGGACACGATGGGCGAATCCCGCACGTAGTAGCGGAACTGGTGGTCGCGGACCTGTTCGGCCAGGTCGTTCCACTCGCGCTGCACATCGCCGTTGTCCACGGTATGCAGCGTAATGCAGGGGTCCGACCCGTCG
The DNA here is from genome assembly GCF_047602025.1 of Gordonia sp. (in: high G+C Gram-positive bacteria). GTDB lineage: Bacteria > Actinomycetota > Actinomycetes > Mycobacteriales > Mycobacteriaceae > Gordonia. Next base: position 1,989,334 of record NZ_JASGII010000001.1, read on the forward strand.
GCGGCGCAGAATGGGGTGCGTGCCGCACCCGATCATGTTCTCCGACGACGACCCGGTCCTGGCGCGCGTCCGCGAGCTCGCGCTCGCCTTCCCCACCGCGACCGAGAAGGTCGCGCACGGCCGTCCCACGTTCCGCTGCCCGAAGATGTTCGGCATGTACGGCGGCGGTGAGAAGCGCCGCGACGACGGCACCGCGGGTCGACGCTTCGACCAGGCGCTGCTGGTCGTCGCCGATCCCGCCGAACGGGAGGCGCTGCTCGCCGACGATCGCTTCTTCCTGCCCGCCTACATGGGCGCCTACGGCTGGGTCGGTCTGATCCTCGACGACGACACCGACTGGGCGGAGGTCGGCGAACTCCTCGACGCGTCGTTCCGCGAGGTGGCGCCCAAGCGCGCCATCGCCGAACTCGACGCCGAGTAGCGCCCACTCGGCAGGGTTTGACCGCCCACTCGGCAAGGTTTGACCGCCCACTCGGCAAGGTTTGACCGCCCACTCGGCACGGTTTGACCGCCCACTCGGCGGATTAGTCGGCGTGGCCCAGCTGTTCGGCGACACGGGTCGCCAACGCCAGCGAACGGCCCGCCCAGTCCCCCGCCCCGGCCAGCCCACCCGCTGGCGCAACGGCGACCTGCTTCACCAGCACGGTGCGCGGCAGCCCGATCCGGTCGACGAGGTCGACCACCCGGGTCGCCAACTCGTCGGCGGACACCGGTGACGACGGCTCTTCGATCGGCACGATCCCCGCGACCAGTTCCCCACCGACGTCGAGGAAGGCACCCAGCGCGTCGTACTCGTCGACGCCGACGCCGGTGAGGTCGAACGACGCCGCCCAGCCGGGCAGTGCCGCGACCAGATCCCACCGCCGCTGGTCGCCGGTGTGCAGCACCATCGGCCGACCGACGCGCCGGACCAGACCAGACAGTGCGGCGGCCACGTCCGCGACCGGGATGGGCGGGTTGACGTCGAGCCGGGTCAGCGGCGCGATCTGACCGTCGACAACCCGTCCGACGAGCGGCTCGTCGAGTTGGACGACGATCTCCGAGCCGAATCGGCGGGCGAGTTCGTCGCCGCACTGCGCGAGGCCCTCCCCCAGTGACGCGACGACGTCGCGCCAGGCCCCCGGGTCGTGGACGAGCTTGTGGCCGCCGGGCAGCTCGACGAGGGCGGCGAAGCTGAACGGGCCGAGTACCGACAGCTTCACCGGTGCCGACGACCCGCTGCGCTCGATGACCTCCTCGACGGCGTCGAGGTCCGACCGCAGGAAGCCCTCGGCGCGACTCATCAGCCGCGTGCGCCCGCCACCGAGGCGGAAGTCGCCGCCGACGACGTCGACGGGGATGTCGACGAGCAGCGCGGCCGCCCGGCCGATCGGATCGGCGCCGAGGCCGCGCGCGGGCAGTTCGGGGACATAGGGCAGCGCCACCTCGTCGAAAACCGTGCGAGCAGCGGCGAGCGGGTCCACTCCGGGCATGGGTCCGACACCGGTGCCCCGGCCGCCGAGCAGGCGGGTCATGCGGTGGCGGCGATGCGGCCGGAGCCGATCACGAGGTCCCCGCGCTCGGCGTCGGGCACATAGAGCACCGCGGCCTGGCCGGTGGCGACTCCGGTCAGCGGCTCGCGCAGCTCGATCTCGATGCCCGGCTCGCCGTCGACCTCGACCGGGGTGGCCACGGCCGGTGCGAGGCCGCCGTGGGCGCGCACCTGCACGGTGCACTCGACAGCTCCGCCGGGAGTCGTGCCCGACGTCCAGATCGCGTGCCGCGCGGTGATTCGGCTGACGCCCAGTGCCGACGCGGGCCCGACGGTGACGGTTGCCGTTTGCGCGTCGATCCCGGTGACGTAGCGCGGCTGGCCGTCGGGCGCGGGGGCGTCGATGCCGAGGCCCTTGCGCTGGCCGATCGTGAAGCCGTGGACGCCGTCGTGCTCGGCCAGCCGCTCCCCGGTCTCGGCGTCGACGACGGCGCCGGGTCGCACGCCGATCTTCGCGCCGAGGAAGGCCTGGGTGTCCCCGGTGGGGATGAAGCAGATGTCGTGCGAGTCGGGCTTGTCGGCGACGAGCAGGCCGCGGCTGGCGGCCTCCTCGCGGATCCGCGGCTTGGGGGTGTCCCCGACCGGGAACATCGCGCGGGCGAGCTGGTCGGCGGTCAGGACGGCGAGCACGTACGACTGGTCCTTGTCGTTGTCGACGGCCCGACGCAGCTCACCGTCGACCAGGCGCGCGTAGTGGCCCGTGGCGAGCGCGTCGAAGCCGAGGGCGTGGGCCTTCTCGGCGAGCGCGGCGAACTTGATCTTCTCGTTGCACGACAGGCACGGGTTGGGGGTCTCGCCGGCGGCGTAGGCGGCGACGAAGTCGTCGATGACGTCCTCGCGGAACCGCTCGGCGAAGTCCCACACGTAGAACGGGATGCCGAGGATGTCGGCGACGCGGCGCGCGTCGTCGGCGTCCTCGCGCGAGCAGCAGCCGCGCGATCCGCTTCGCAGCGCATCCGGCGTCTCGGACAGCGCCAGGTGCACGCCGACGACGTCGTGTCCGGCGTCGACGGCACGGGCGGCGGCGACCGCCGAGTCGACGCCGCCGCTCATGGCGGCGAGCACCCTCATGATCGCCCGCCGGACGCGACGAGCCCGGCGGCGCGGGCCCGGGCGACGACATCGCCGATCACCGCGCCCACGCGGTCGATGTCGGCGTCGGTGGTGGTGTGCGAGAGGCTGAACCGCAGCGAGCCGCGGGCGACGTCCATCGGCAGGCCCATGGCCAGCAGCACGTGGCTCGCCTGCGCGACGCCGGCCGTGCACGCCGACCCCGTCGAGCACTCGATGCCCTGGGCGTCGAGGAGCATCAGCAGCGAGTCTCCCTCGCAGCCGTCGAAGGACACGTGGGCGTTGCCCGGCAGGCGCAGGTCGCCGCGCGGGCCGTTGACGCGCGTGCCCTCGACGCCGAGTAGGTGGTCGAAAAGTCGGTCGCGGCGCGCGGCGACGGCCTTCGCCTCGGCGGCGAGGTTGCCGGTCGCCTCGGCTAGCGCCGCTGCCATGCCGACCGCACCGGCGACGTTCTGGGTGCCCGGGCGCAGGTCGCGCTCGTGCCCGCCGCCCTGGGTGAGCGCCGCCAGCGCGACGTCGCGGCCGAGAATGAGCGCACCGATGCCCTGTGGCCCGCCGAACTTGTGGGCGGCCACCGAGATGGCGGACAAGCCGCTGGCGGCGAAGTCGACCGGGATGTGGCCGACGGCCTGGATCGCATCCGAGTGCACCGGGATGCCGTGCTCGCGTCCGACCGCGGCGATCTGCTCGATCGGCTGGATCGTGCCGACCTCGTTGTTCGCCCACATGACCGAAATCGCCGCGATCTCGTCGGCGTGCCCGGCGACCTCGGCGGCCAGCGCGTCGACGTCGAGGAAGCCCCCGTCGTCGACGCCGATGACGACGAGCTCGAGGTCGTCGCCCGTCGTGATCGCCTCGGCCGGATCGAGGATCGCGTGGTGCTCGACGGCGGAGATGACGACGCGGCGGCGCCGCGGATCGGCGCCGCGGCGGGCGGCGACGATCCCCTTGAGCGCCAAGTTGTCCGACTCGGTGCCGCCGGAGGTGAAGACGACCTCGCTGGGGCGCGCGCCGAGGTTGCCCGCGATCGATTCGCGCGCCTCCTCCAGGTGGCGGCGGGCGGCGCGGCCGGCGGCGTGCAGCGACGACGGGTTGCCCGGCTGGGCGAGGATCGGCAGCATCGCCGACACCGCCTCCGGGCGCACGGCCGTGGAGGCGGCATTGTCGAGGTAGACAGACCCCTCGGATGCGGCGGACATAGTGCTCACCAGGATAGACGCGCCGCCGGAGCCCTCCAATTCGCAGCCGGGCTCGGGGTCGGCGGCGCGTCCCCGGTCAGCCGCGCATCACCTGGCCCACCCGGTAGACGCCCTTCGGGTCGAGTTGGTCGGCCAGCGCCGACAGCCAGGCGGCGGTGTCGTCGTCGTAGCAGTCGCGGATCCGTGCCCGGTCGTCGGTGGCGACGAAGTTGGGCAGCACGCCGCCGGTCAGCCACGGACCCAGCGCCTCGTAGGAGGATCCGATCGCGCCCAGGACCGCGCCGGCCGCCTCCTCGTCGGCGAGGATGCCGACCATGTTGAGGTTGAACGCGGCGTCGCGGTGGCAGAGCGCCGAGCGCACCTCCGGCTCCCGCGCGAACGCACCGCCGAGTTGGCGCACCTCGACGACCGGCAACAGCGGCGCGGCCGGTGAGGTCGCCAGGCCGTGCAGGATGTCGATCGCCTCGTCCGGCAGCGCGGCGAGGAGGCCGCCGTGCTCGGTCGCCGGCATCGGACCCGGCGGGTCGGCGTGGACGGCGCCGATCGCCGCGTACGGCATGGGACCGACGGCGTCCAGGAGCGGCGACGCGGCCGCGCGCATCGGCGCGAACCACTCGGCGGCCGATTCTGGATCGGCGAGGCAGGCGTAGCGCACCGCGACGGTCAGCTTGCCGGCCAGCATCGGCGGCACGTCCGGCAGCGGCGGCAGGTTCAACAGCGCCACCGAGGTCGACGCCTCGTCGGGCAGGCCCGCAGACCATTCCCGCCACGCCCGCAGAACCGCGGCCGCGTCGCCGCCGTCGAAGTAGACCGCGCCGCCGAAGAACTCGGCGATCTCGGGCAGGTCGAGGACCACCTCGGTGATGATGCCGAGCGTCGCCTTTCCGCCGCGCAGGCCCCAGAACAGTTCGGGGTTCTCCGTGGCCGACACGGTGCGCACCGCCGCATCGCCGGTGACGACGGTGATCTCGCGGACGTGGTCGGCCGACGATCCGACCGTGCGCACCAACGGGCCGATGCCGCCGCCGGAGATGTAGCCGGCGACGCCGACGCTCGGGGCCGAGCCGCAGAGGGCCGCCAGCCCGTGCGGGGCGGCCGCATCGATCACGGTCTGCCACCGCACGCCGGCGCCGACGCGCGCGGTTCGGGACTCGGCGTCGACGACGCACGAGTCCAGGTCCGTGGTGCGCAGCAGGATCGTGGTGGGGCCGACCGGGGTGCCGCCGTGGCCGGTCGCGAAGACGGCGACCGTCAGGCCGTGCGTCGCGGCAAAGGCGACGCTGGCGGCGACATCGGCCGCATCGGCGACGTCAACGACGGCCGCCGGCCGACGATCGACTGCGACGTTGAAGCCGACAGCGGGATAACCCGGGTCTGTGGGACCGTGCACCGCACCGCGTACGCGGCCGCGCAGGTCAGCGAGGTTGGGGGGCGTGTGGGCATTGCTCATGGCTCTCTCCGATAGATGTGGCCGCGACGGAAATCCGCCGGGTCGGGGAGCCCGGTTGTTCGGGCTCGCATCTACCGTCGCCCGCGACGCTTGTTATGCACTTGGCGCCGACTTGGAGTGCCGGATCGAGGCCGCTGACCTGCGCAGAACCGATCAGTCGGCCAGCAGGGCCCGCGCCGCGGCGGCCACCGACTCGGTGCCGAGGGCACCGGCCCGGGCCTCGATGTCGGCGAGTTCGGCGCGACGGCCCGGTTGATCGGGATGCATCCGCGCCATGAGCAGCCGGCAGCGCAGGATCGACGGCTTGCCGTCGCCGCGCCGGGCGATCCCCCACGCCGTGGCGACCAGTTCGTCGGCCGCCGCGGTATCGCCGAGCAGGAAGGCCAGCTCGGCGAGGTACAGCGCCACCGGGCCGACGCAGCCGACGTGGCCGGTCACCGCGATGCACTTGCTGTAGTCGGCGAGGTAGTCGCGCAGCGCGGGCGCGTACTCGACCAGACCCAAGTCCGCCACGACGCCGGCCAGCAGGACCGCGTTGCCCAGCGACGTCCACACCATGGCCCGGTCGTCGGCGAGCCAGGAGCGCACCATCTTCTCGGCGAGTTCCCGATCGCCCTCGGCGCCCGCGATCGCCGCGACACCGGCGGCCAGCATCACCATCACCTGGTTGTCGGTGAACTGATCGACGATGAGTTTCGCCCAGTCGACCGGCAGCATCCCGCCGGTGTCGATGAACTCCCCCAGCACCCCCTGCTCGGTCGCCAGCGCCATCATCGCGAGTGCGCCACTGCCGGCGACGTACAGCTGGGTGTCCTCGTGCACGGCGATCGCGGTGCGGAAATGATCCTTGGCCAGGTCGAACCGCCCGTGCCAGACGGCCAGGGACGCCTGCATCCAGCGCAACTGGGCGCGCACGATGGGCAGACAAAGCCGTTCGCTCGCCGCGATGGCGCGCCGGGTCAGATCCTCGGCGCCGCCGACGTCGCCGAGCAGCATGGCCGCCGTGGTCATCACGGTGTCGACGATGACGTTGTCGACGTCGCGGTCCGGGTGGTTCGACCGACGTAGTTGTTCGGCCCACTCGAACGAGGCCTCGGCGAACGGGGCGACGCACGAGTAGGTGATCAGCTTCGCCAGCGTGACATCGGCCGACGCGGCGTCGCCGCCGGCGGACGCAGCCGCCGCATCGGCGCGCTCGAGCAGCGCGGCGGGCACCGCCGCGTCGCGCGCGTAACTCTCGCCGAGGGCACTGGCGGCGAGGACTCGGGCGAGGCTGGCGGGGTCGTCGGCCACGAATCCCGCGGTCTCGGCGAGCACCGCGCGCAGACTCTCCGCTTCCACGTGGGGGCCGATCCACGGCCACGCTCCGGCGGCCCGGATCAGCACGCCGGCCACGCGGCCGGCCGTCGTCGTCCGCCCCGCCCGGATGGCCAGGTTCAACCGCTCCTCGACGGTCGCGATGACCTCCTGCAGGTGTCCGGCACGGGCCTGGGCGTTGAGCAGGTCGATCAACAGATCGTCGACGTCGGCGGCCTGCGGGTCGGCCTCCTCACGGGTGCGCAGCGCGGCGGCGAGCCAGCGCGCGGCGCTCTCGGAGTCCCAGTGCCGCAACGCGTCCTCCGCGGCCGCGCGACACGCGGCGACGGCGTCGGACGCGTCGGCCACCGGCAGCGCGTCGAGCAGGTGTGCCGCGCGAGACGCCTTCGCGTCGGCGGCGGGCGAATCGACCAGGGCCTCGGCCACGCGGAGGTGGATGCGGCAGCGCCGCAATGGACGAATCGACGAGAGCGCCTGCTCGCGCAGCAGCGCGTGGGCGAATCGGGCGCGACCGCCGGACTGATCGGTCACGAGGATCCGCTCGTCGACCGCCTCGTCGAGGCAGTCCGCGACATCGTCGAGGTCGCGCCCGCACACCGCCGACAGCAGTGCCACGTCCACGTCTTCACCGAGCACGGCCGCATGCGCGATGACCTCGAGGACGGCGGGGTCCAGCGAGCCGAGACGGCGGTCGAGCACCGAGCGCACCGCGTCGGGCACCATGTCGGCGCGCTGCTGCTCGACGGGCAGGCGCGCGAACTCGGACACGAACAGCGGGTTGCCGTCGGTGCGGCGCACGAGGGCGGCCAACGACTCCTCGTCCGGCTCGACGTCGGCGACCTCCTGCACCAGGACCGCCACCTCCGCCGGCTCCAGACGCGGCACGACCATGGTCGTGCCGCCCGCACGCGACACCGCTTCGCGGAAGCGCTCGACCTCCGCCCCTCCCTCGCCGTCCCGGATCGTGCCGACGAAGGTGATCGGGGTGTCGCGCAGAGCCGTCACCAGGAACGACAGCAGGCCCAGCGTCATCGCGTCCGCCCACTGCACGTCGTCGACGATGATCGTGAGCGGGCGCGCCGCCGCATTGACGTCGAGCAGGTGTTGCACGCGCTCGTAGACCGCGAACCGCGCCGTGTCGGCGCTGGCACCGTCGGGCACCGCCAACACATCGTCCGGGTCGGCCCCGAGTTCGCGGCACAACTGCCGCAGCGGCCACCACGCCGGGGTTCCCTCGGTGTCGGGACAGCGCACCCACAGCACCTCGCGCCCGGCGGCAGACGCCAGGCTCGCGGCCTCCTGCGCCAGTCGCGTCTTGCCGATGCCGGCGGGCCCGGTCAGCAGGGCCCAGTGCGCGCCGGGCGCCGCGACCGTCTCAGCGAGCCCCGCGACCTGCTCGCCGCGGCCCACCAGCGGCAGGGCGGCCCCTACCCGGTCCGTCTCGGCGGGCATCATCGGCCCAGCATCGACGGGCGACTCGACGACGGCGGCCCCCGACCAGTGCGGCGGTCGCGGCCAGGCCGCGAGGGACGGGTCTTGCCGCAGGATCGCGCCGTGCAGGTCGACCAGTTCGACGCCCGGGTCCAGTCCGAGCTCCTCGTCGAGTCGGCGCTGGTAGTCGGTGTAGGCGTCGAGTGCCTCGGCGGCCCGACCCGCACGGTAGAGGGCGACCATGTGCAGCCACACGGCCCGCTCGCGGAAGGGGTCGGTGGCGCGCGCGGCGACGATCTCGGCCAGGGCCGAACCGGTGTCGCCGGCCGCCAGCAGCGCGCTGACTTGGGTCTCCCCGACTGCGGCGAGCGTCTCCCGCAGCGACAGCGACTCGGCGGCGAGCCATTCGGCCCCGTCGGCCTCGGCACCCAGGAGATCGCCGCGCCACAGGCCGGTCGCGTCCGCCGACGCCGTCAGCGCGTCCTCCCAACGACCGTCTTCCCGCGCGCGTTGGGCCTCGCGGGCGAGGTCCAGGAACTCCGCCAGGTCGAGCCGACCCTGTCCCGGGTCGAGCCGGTATCCGCCGGCCACCCGTTCGATCGGCGACGGCTCGCCGGCGTCCCCGCGCAACAACCGGCGGAGGTTCGAGATGTAGGCCTGCAGACTCGTCGTCGCCGCCTCCGGCGGATCGTCGGGCCAGACCGTGTCGACCAGGCGGTCCACCGAGACCACCGCGCCGCGCGCCACCAGCAGCGCGCCGAGCACGACGCGCTGCTTGGGTGGGCCGAGTTCGACTCGGTCGCCGTCCCGACGGACCTCCAACGGCCCCAGGACCAGATACTCTCGCGCCACCGCGCCCCTCACTCTGCCTCGACGGTCAGAGTGTATTCGGGGGCGAGGATCTCACGCTCCTCATCCGAGTCGACGCCGAGATCGGCCGTCGTCGCGCGGGCGTCGCGCATCAGCCAGGCGACCACGGCGGCGCCGGCCAGCGCGATCGCCGCGCTGCACCACAGGGCGGCGTGCAGCCCGTCGACGTAGGCCTGGGGAGAACCGCCCTGCAGCACGGACCGCACCGGGAAGAAAACGCCCAGACCGGCGACGCCGATCGCGATGCCCGCCTGCCGGAACGTGTCGTTGATACCGGTGGCTAGCCCGGCGTCGTCGTGGTCGCTCTCGGCCAACACGACACCGCTGACCACCGGGTTGAACACGCCGGCGCCGATCGCGGCGAGCAGGAAGCCGCCCACGACGTCCCAGGGGCTGCTGTTGGTTCCGCCGACCGTCAGCCAGGCCATGCCCGCGGTGACCGCCAGCAGGCCGGCCGCGATCAACACCCACGGCGCGACGCGGCCGAGCAACTTGTCGGTGACGCCCGCCGCGACCAGCATCATGACGGTGCCGGGCATCGGGACCAGGCCCGCCTCGATGGCGGACAGTCCGAGCACGCCCTGCAGGTAGAGCGTGAAGTAGACGAACACGGCGAAGAGCGACGCGGAGATGGCGAAGGTGGCGATCTGTGCGCCGGCGAAGCCGCGATTGGCGAACATCGCCACCGGCATCATCGGGTCGGCCACGCGCTTCTCGATCGCGACGAACAGCCCCAGCGCGACGGCGGACACGGCGAGGGAGCCAACCGTCAGCCGATCGGTCCAGCCGCTCGAGCCGGCCTCGATCAAGCCGAAGGTCAGCGCGGCCAGGCCCACCATGACCGCGGCCTGACCGGCCCAGTCGCCACGGCGCGGGGCGGCGCTGCGGGACTCGCGAACCTTGCGGGTACCGACCCAGAGGGCGACGCCGATGGGGACGTTGGCCAGGAAGATGGCCCGCCAGCCGATCAAATCGGTGAGCAGGCCGCCCAGCAGCGGCCCGGCGGCGAAGGAGGCGCCGATAGTCGCGCCGTAGACGGCCAGCGACTTGCTGCGCTCCACGGCGCCTGGAAACGCGTCGGCGAGCAGCGCCAGCGACGTCGCGAACAACAGTGCCGCACCGAGGCCCTGGATGACGCGCGCGCCGTTGAGCGACAGCATCGTCGGCGCCAGCGCGCAGGCCGTCGACGCGAGCGTGAACACGAGCGTGCCGAGTTGGAACACGAAGCGGCGGCCGACGCGGTCGGCCCAGGCGCCGGCGGTGAGGACGACTGTCGCCAGCGCCAGGGTGTAGCCGTCGACGACCCACTTGAGGGCCGTCAGGCCCGCGTCCAGCTCGCGGGCGATCGTCGGGAGCGCGGTGTTGACCACCGCGATGTCGAGCATGAGCATCGCGGTCGCGGCGCAGGCGACCACGAGGGTGGTGGTTTGTCCCCGGCTGAACCGGGCAACGGGTGCGGACATGGGGGTGACTCCTCGTCGTAGACAGTCCTTACGACGATCAGAGTCACCACCGCCGCTTGGAGCACCCTTGGCGACGGCTTGGCGCGGTCAGACGACGTCGAAGGTCACGGTGGCGTACGCACCCGACGTGCGCTCGAGCACGGTGATCGGATACCGCGCGGCCTCCGTGTAGCGGCGATTCGGGAAGCCCCTCGAACCCTGGCAGGCGGTGGACTTGTACATCGGCCAGCGTTGGCCGGGGAAGGTGATTTCGATCCGGCACCGGTCCCCGGTGACCGCCGCACCGCGCTGGTTCCGCGCCGACCAGCTCACGAGGGGCGCATAGCCGCCGCTGCCGCCCATGCTGCGCACCCCGGCGACCACCTTGGTGACGTTTCCCTTGGGGGCGAGCTTTCCCGGCGGCGGGGCCTGGCTGCCGAAGTCGCCGAGCGGCGGCGCAAACCGTGCCTGGGCCACCCCCGCACCGGTCGTCGCCAGCATCGCGCTCAAGAACATGACGCCGATTCCGCGCTTCATCGAAAGCCTCCTCGAGTGATTCGCCCACGCTATCCCGTCAGCGGCGGCAGCGGGTCGGTCTGCCGACAGATGGCGCGTGACGCCAGGTATTACGGTGGACCGGTGCCCGCCGCCGACCGCCCCACCTTCGACCATCCGGCGCCCATGCGCTCGGTGGTCCCGTCGGCCCGTGCACTGACTCTCATCTCACTGGCCACCTTCATCGTGCTCGTCGTCCTCGAGGTCACCCGCTGGCCGCTGTTGTTCAGCACCCGCTCCAGCGTGCTGCTCGCGATCGTGACGCCCGCCCTCGCCTTCTTCCCCGCCGGGATCATCGTGAAGTCGTTGCGCCGCACCGAGCTGCGCAGCTGGGCCCACGCCCACGGGTTCACGCTCGACGAACATCCGACGGTGCCGGTCCCACAACTCGACATCGAGCCGTTCACCATCGCTCGCGCCCGCCGCAAGCGGGTCCGCGCAGTCATGTCGGGGAAGGTCGGCCGCTACCCCGCGGGCTATCTGTACTACACGTGGTGGAACAACAATCGGATCCAGTTCACCTCGCACTACCGCAACGTCTTCTCGCTCACCCTTCCCAAGGCGCTGCCGGCGCTCAGCATCGGCCCCACCATCAGCACCCGCGCGGGCGATGTCGTCGAGTTCGAATCGATCACGTTCAACGAGCAATGGGCCGTGCTCTGCCCCGATCAACGCTTCGCCAAAGCCGCGTTGCCCCCGACGACGCTCGACGGGCTCCTGTCGATGGACCTGCCGGTCACCGCCAACACCCGCATCGCCATCGTGGGTCGTCAGCTCCTCGCCATCAGCATCGGCGGGTCGCGCGGGGACGACATCACCCGGCTCTACCGCACCTTGCAGGTGATTGCCGACGGCATTCCGCGCTACGTCTGGGAGGAGTACGGCCGATGAAGTGGCTGCTGATCGTCGGCTTCGTCGTGGCGGCGGCCTATGTCGTGACGTGGCCGGTTCGCGCACACAACGCACTGGTGCGCATGCAGACCGTGGTCGTCGAGTCGTGGCGGGGCATCGACATCGAACTGGTGCGCCGCTGGGATCTCATTCCGCGTCTCGCCGACGTCGCACGCGCGTACGCCAGGCACGAGGCGCACACCCTGCTGGCGCTGGCCGAGCAGCGCAGCGCCACCACCCTGCCCGACGATCCCGATTCCGCGTTCCGCGCACTCCACGATCGCGATGTCGTGGAGACGGCGGCCGAGCAGGATGCGGAGTTGGCCCGTGCCCTCGGCCGACTGCAGGTCGTCGCCGAGGGCACGCCCAAACTTCAAGCCTCCAAGCACTACGCGAAGGTGCGTGCCGCCCTGACCGACACGGAGGACCGGATCGCCGCGGCCCGACGGCTGTACAACGGCAACGTGTCGCGCTACAACGCGCGACTGCGCGCTTTCCCGACGTCGACCATCGCGCGACGCGCAGGCTTCGCACCCGCCGAGTACTTCGAGTTGTCCGACGATCGGGCCGATTGAGCCCCGCCCCACACCGCGGCCTCGGCGGCACGGGCATCGGCGCGCCGATCCGGCGTCGGCAACTGGACGGGGTGGGCCGTCACGGTGATGACCAGGTCGCGGACCGCCAGGATCCGCCGCAGCGTGTCCAGGGGGCCGTCGTCGCCGATGAAGGCACCGGCCGAGCAGTGGTGGCCATCGTCCTCGCGGAACGCCACCGTCATCGGCATGATCGGCGATCCGGCCGCATGGGCGGCGCGGAAGAAGGCGGGACGGAAGCGGCCCGCCGCCGCGCCGCACCAGGTCGTCCCCTCGGGGAATACCGCGACCGCGCCGCCGGCCCGGAGCGCGTCGGCCACCCGGTCGACCGTCGCCGGAAGCTGGCGCAGCGATTCACGGCGGATGCCGATCACCCCGACTCGGCGGGCCAGGACGCCGATGCCGGGCATCGCCAGCACTTCGGCCTTCGCGACGAAGCGGGCCGGGGTGATCGTCGCGATCGCGAGGATGTCCAGGAACGAGACGTGGTTGGCGACGATGAGGCCGCCGACCGGGACGCGGGGATCGGCGTCGACGAGTCTGCGGTCGTCGACCACCACCGTCGCACCGAGGGCGCGCAGCACGCGGCGCGACGACCACGACGCGAGTCGGTGGCGACGCCGTGGCGCCACGCGCCAGGCCACCGGGGCGACGAGTGCCAGCACCAGGACGACGCTCAGCAAACGGGCCACGCGGACCGCCTGGCGAATGGCACCGGCCCGCCCGCGCGGCGGGTGGATGCAGCCGCCGCCGCACTCCCCCGTCGGGTACCAGGCGTGCCGGTCCATGTCAGGCCTGCCCACTGAGTCGGCGCACCGTGTCGGTGAGTCGCCGCCGATAGCGGTTGTCCGCGTCGTCGTAGCTCAACACGGTGAGGAAGTCACCGCAGTCGAAAACCGGGTCGATGGCCGGTTCGCCGCAGACGCGCGCACCCAGGCGCAGGTAGCCGCGCAGCAGCGGCGGGACGATCAGGCGGGCGGGCGGTTCGATGTCATCGAGGCGCGTCCCGTCGACGATCGAGCCGCCGTGCGGGAAGGCCTGCCAGGGCGCGCGGTGCCGGTTGCGCAGTTCGTCGCGGATGCCGCGCAGTGCACTTCCGCGTTCCGCGCCCGGGGTGCCGAGGGGCACCGAGACGCAGCCCATGAGGTGCGAGTTCCCCGTCTCCTCGACGTACGCGAGCACGGCGGCCCACATCAGGGCCGTGACCGAGCCGTGGCGCTGGCCGACGGCGACGGCCGCCCGTCCCATCTCGACCGTCCGGGAGGCGATCGGTGCGAGTTCGGCGAGGTCGAACTCGGTCGCGCTGTACCAGCCGCCGGCGGCGATCGCCCGGATCGGCGACAGGAGCCGCGCGCAGCCGACCAGTTCGCCGCTGCGCTCATCGCGCACCAGCAGGTGCTCGCAGAACTCGTCGAAGCGGTCGACGTCGAGGCGCGTGATGGGGTCCCCGAGTGCCGAGGAGAAGCCGGGTTCGGCGGTGAACACCTGGTAGCGCAGGCGCTGGGCGTCGACGATGTCGATCGGATCGGTCGAGAGGGATACAACAAAGCCGCCGCCTGCAAAGAGGCGACGGCTGGACGTGGACGGGGCGACCGCGGGGCTGGGCGGCACCGGCGTGACGGCGGATTCGGTTATCACTGTCATGGCGCCCATGGAATTCGGAACGGGCGACGACATGGCCTACGCCGCGTGACGCGTCGGAGTCCACCGGGTGAATTGCCGACCAAACACGAACCCCCGGCCAACCACAGGGGTCGGCCGGGGGCTGTGCGGGTTACGCGAAGCCTACTTGCGCTTCTTGATCTCCTCGGTCAGCTGCGGGGCGACGTTGAAGAGGTCGCCGACGACGCCGTAGTCGCTGATCTCGAAGATCGGCGCCTCCTCGTCCTTGTTCACGGCGACGATGGTCTTCGACGTCTGCATGCCGGCGCGGTGCTGGATCGCACCGGAGATGCCCAGCGCGATGTACAACTGCGGCGAGACCGTCTTACCGGTCTGACCAACCTGGAACTGGCCCGGGTAGTAGCCGGAGTCGACCGCGGCGCGCGAGGCACCGACGGCGGCACCGAGCGAGTCGGCCAGCTCCTCGACGACCGAGAACTTCTCGGCGCTGCCGACGCCGCGACCACCGGACACGACGATCGACGCCTCGGTGAGCTCGGGGCGGTCGCCGCCGACGTTCGGCTCAACCTTGGTGATCTTCACCGCGTTCTCGGCCTGCGCCGGAACCGCGATGTCGACGCGCTCGCCGGCACCCGCGGACGGGGCCGCCTCGATGGCGCCGGGGCGCACCGAGAAGATCGGCACGGCACCCTTGGCCTGGGCGTCGACGGTGAACGAGCCACCGAAGATCGAGTGCACGGCGTTGCCGCCCTCCTTGACCTCGATGACGTCGGCGAGGACGCCCGAACCGAGGCGGACCGCCAGACGACCGGCGACTTCCTTGCCGTCGGTGTTGGCGGCCACGATGATCGCGGCCGGCGACGCCTGCTCGGCGACGGTCGACAGCACGTCGACGATCGGCGAGACGAGCACGCTGGCGGCCTCGTCGGACTCGGCGACGTAGATCTTCTCGGCGCCGGCCGCGGCCAGGTCGCCGAGGACCGCGTCGGCCTTGCCGGGGGCTCCGACGACGACGGCCGACGGGGCGCCGAGCGCACGCGCGGCGGTGATCAGCTCCGAGGTGACCTTCTTCAGCCCACCCTCGGTGTCCCGCTCCACGAGAACGAGTACTTCAGCCATGTTGTTTCTCCTGAGATTTCAGTGTCGATGGGGGTGGGTTAGACGATCTTCTGCGCGACGAGGAACTCGGCGATCTTGGTGCCGCCGTCGCCTTCGTCGGTGACGCGCTCGCCGGCCTGCTTGGCCGGCTTCGGGGTGACCGCGGTGACCGCCGTCGGCGCGTTCGCGAGGCCGACCTCGCCCGCCTCGACACCGATGTCGCCGAGACCGACCACGGCGATCTCCTTCTTCTTGGCGGCCATGATGCCCTTGAAGGACGGGAAGCGCGGCTCGTTGATCTTCTCGTTGACGCTGACGATCGCGGGCAGCGCACCCTCGACCGAGACGATGCCCTCGTCGGTCTCGCGCTCGCCCTTGAGGCTCTCGCCGTCGACGGTCAACTCGCGCAGCGACGTCAGGTGCGGCAGCTCGAGGTACTCGGCGATCATGGCCGGGACGGCACCCACGCCGCCGTCGGTGGCCTGGTTGCCGGCGATGACCAACTCGACGCCCTCGACGGTGCCCAGCGCACGGGCCAGGACGTAGGCGGTCTGGACGGCGTCGGAGCCGTGCAGCGCGTCGTCCTGGATGTGGATGGCCTTGTCGGCGCCCATGGACAGCGCCTTGCGGATCGCCTCGGTGGCCTTCTCCGGGCCGGCCGACAGGATCGTCACCTCGCCGCCGTTGGCCTCCTGGATCTGCAGCGCGGCCTCGACAGCCTTCTCGTTGATCTCATCGATCACCGGGTCGATCTCACGGTCGAGGGTGAAATCGCTGTCGTTGAGCTTGCGCTCGGAGCCAGAGTCGGGCACCTGCTTGATGAGTACGACAATGTTTGTCATGGGTCTACGTCGACCTCCTGCATCGGGTGAGGCTACTTACCAACCGGTAAGGCCGTTAGGGTCGCCCAACACTCTAACGTGTCGACACCGACCGGCGAACGCGGCGTACCTCACAAAATCGGCGGGATTGTGTCCGGTGGCCCGATTACGATCCACCCATGACGATCTCCGTGGGCATGATCACCTTCGACACCCTCGATCCGTTGCCGCTCGCGCGGTGGTGGGCCGACCAGACCGGCGGCACCATCGTCGAGGAGAACGAGGGCTGGTTCGTCACGGTCGCCACCGGGGAGGGCAAGCCGATGCTCGCGTTCCAGAAGGTCGACGACCCCACGCCGGGCAAGAACCGCGTGCACCTCGATCTGATCACCGAGGACCGTGAGGCCGAGGTGCAGCGACTCTTGGCCGGCGGCGCGACGCTGGTCGCCCGGCGCGAGATGCCCGGACTCGAGTGGGTGACGCTCGCCGACCCGGACGGCAACCAGTTCTGCGTCGCCGCACACTGAGCCGCGGCTCAGTGCTGCTCGAGTGACCGCCGCGCCGCGGCCAATACGACGGGGTCGGCGCAGCCGCGGGCGAATCCGGCGATGCGGCGGCGGATTTCGTGCCCCAACAGGAAGACGCCGATTCGCTCGGCGATGGGTGCGAGCCAGGCCGGCTTGCAGGTGAAGTTGTACTTCCACACCGCGAGGGTGCCGTCGCCGTCGGCGGTGAACCGCCAGCCGCCGCCCATCTTCGCGAAGAACCAGGGCCCGCGCTCCATCGTCATCCCCACGTTGTTCGGCGGGGCGTACGAGACGTAGCGGCTGACCATCGACGGGCCGAAACGCTGGCGGGTGAAGGTGCGCACGCCCTTGTCGGGCGTCGTGGCGCCGTCGAGGAAATGCTGGTTGCGGATGAACCCGTCCCAGCGCCGTCGCGCCGCACCGGTGGTCTGCGACACCGCAAACGCGACATCGGGCGGCACGTCGACGTGAACGCTGGCCTCGACGGTCGGCATCAGAACATCCCGACCCCGGTGCCGGCCTCGACCATGGCCGCGCCGATCAGGAAGGTCGCGACGATGATGCCGAGCGCCAGCAGCGGCCAGACGAACAGCGGTCGGCGTTTCGAGGCCACGGCCACGATCAGGCCGATCAGCAGCACCACACCGCCAAGGGCGGTACCGCCCCAGGACACCACGTAGGCCCCGTCGAGGAGGCCGTAGCGGCAGTTGCCCGCCGACGGGGAACAGCCGTCGCTGGCCATCACGAAAAAGGCCGTGAAGAAGGCCGCGACCAGACCGGCGGCGACGGCGAGCAGGCTCAGCAACACGGTGGCGACGATGTCGCCGACCCGAGGGGGACTGTCGTTGGCGGGACTGAGTCCCGGTGTGGTGGTCATGATGATCATCTTGCCGCGTCGCGGTCGTCGTGCCCATGGGGACAACTACCCGGGTCGCCGGGGGCGACTACCCTCATCAGGTGATGAGCGAATCACCGAACGCAGACGCCGCCGACCCGGCCGCCACGCTGGCGCTGACCGGCGAGCGGACCGTGCCCGGCATCCCGGAGGAGAACTACTGGTTCCGCCGCCACGAGGTCGCCTACGAGTACATCGCCGACCTCGTCGACGGCAAGGACGTGCTGGAGGCCGGATCCGGCGAGGGCTACGGCGCGGACCTGTTGTCCCGGCGGGCCCGCAGCGTGGTCTGCGTCGACTACGACCAGTCCGCCGTCGAGCACACCCGCGCCCGCTACCCGCAGCTGGTCGTCCACCAGGGCAACCTGATCGACCTGCCCATCGCCGACGAGTCGGTCGACGTCATCGTCAACTTCCAGGTCATCGAGCACCTGTGGGACCAGCCGGCCTTCGTCGCCGAGTGCCACCGCGTACTGCGCCCGGGCGGGCGACTGCTGATGTCGACGCCCAACCGCATCACCTTCACCCCGGGCAGCGACACCCCGGTCAACCCGTTCCATACCCGCGAGCTGAACGCGATGGAGCTGACCGAGTTGCTCGTCGACGGCGACGGGTCGGGCCGCGCGTTCACCGTCGAGCAGATGCTCGGCGTGCACCACGGCCCGCGGTTGCTCGAGCTCGACGCCAAGTGGGACGGGTCGATCATCGACGCCCAGATCCAGCGCGCCCTCGCCGACGAGCCGTGGCCGGCCGCCCTGGCCGCCGACGTCGCCGGCGTCACGACCGCCGACTTCGACATCCGCCCGGGCGACGTCGACGCCAGCCTCGATCTGTTCGCGATCGCCGTCCGCAAGTAGCGACCGCCGTGACTCCCTCCGCCACCGCCGTGCCGGGCCAGTTCACCCTGGTCCTGCACTCGCACCTGCCGTGGCTGGCCGACCACGGCCGGTGGCCGGTCGGCGAGGAATGGCTCTACCAGTCGTGGGCGGCCAGCTATCAGCCGGTGTTCGCGGTGCTGCGCGGCCTCGCCGACGACGGCTTCACCGATGTGATGTCGCTCGGCATCACCCCGGTGCTGGCGGCCCAGCTCGACGATCCGCACTGCACGTCGTCGATGTACGAGTGGTTGGCCAATTGGCAGTTGCGGGCGATGGAGTTGGCGACCGACCGCGACCCGGTGCGCGCACAAGCCGGGACCGACCACTTCCGCGCGGCCTCCGCCGCCCTCGCCGACTTCGAACAGCATTGGCGTCACGGCGCCTCGCCGACGATCCGGGCGCTGCTGTCGTCGGGGATCATCGAGCTGCTCGGCGGGCCGCTCGCCCACCCGTTCGCACCGCTCCTCGACGCGCGGATGCGACAGTTCTCCCTCGCCGAGGGCCTCGCCGACGCCCACCGGCGCTGGGGCTACACCCCCACCGGCATCTGGGCGCCCGAGTGCGCCTTCGACCCCGGGATGGAGGTCGAATACGCCGAGGCGGCCGTCGACCACTTCATGGTCGACGGCCCGACGCTGCACGGCGACACCGCGCTCGGCCGCCCCGTCGGCGACACCGACGTCGTCGCCTTCGGCCGCGACCTCACCGTCAGCTACCGGGTGTGGTCGCCGAAGTCCGGGTACCCCGGGCACGGCGCCTACCGCGACTTCCACACCTACGACCACGAGTCCGGCCTCAAGCTCTCCCGCGTCACCGGGCGAACCGTCGACGGACCGGACAAGGCGCCCTACGACCCGGCGCGCGTCGATGCGGTCATCGACAAGCACGTCGACGACTTCATCGAGACGGTCCGCGAGCGGCTGATCGGCGAGTCCGCGCGCATCGGCCGCCCGGCGCTCGTCGTCGCCGCCTTCGACACCGAACTGTTCGGCCACTGGTGGCACGAGGGCCCGCAGTGGCTCGACCGGGTGCTGCGCCGACTCCCCGAGGCGGGCGTCACCGTCGGGTCGTTGGCCACCGCCCGGAGCAGCGGCTTCGTCGGCGAGCCCGTCGACCTGCCGCCGTCGTCGTGGGGTTCGGGCAAGGACTGGCGTGTGTGGGCCGGCCCGCAGGTGCAGCACTTCGTCGACCTCAACGCCGAGGTCGTCGACACCGCGCTGGCGGCCGTCGACAAGCGCACCGAGGACACCGCGGTGCGGGACCGGGTGAGTGACCAGATTCTGCGCGAGACCCTGATGACCGTCGCGTCGGATTGGCCTTTTATGGTGTCCAAGGACACGGCCGGCGGCTACGCCACCGATCGGGCCCACAAGCACGCGCACGCGACCCGCGAGATCGCCGACGCCGCGGCCCGCGGCCGCGAATCGTCGGCGGGCGCGCTGGCCGACGGCTGGTTCGCGGCGGACAACCTGTTCGCCGACCTGGACGCGCGGCGCCTGCCCGGTCCAGAGGCGTACACGAAGGGAGCCGGCCGATGAAGCTGCTGCTGGTCTCCTGGGAGTACCCGCCCGTCGTCGTCGGCGGACTCGGCCGCCACGTGCACAACCTCGCCGTCGAGCTGGCCGCCATCGGGCACGACGTCGTCGTGTTGACGCGCCGGCCGACCGGCTCCGACGCGACCACCCACCCCACGACCGTCACCACCGCCGAGGGCGTGCGCATCATCGCCGCCGCCGAGGACCCGCCCGAATTCGACTTCGGCACCGACATGATGCCGTGGACGCTCGCCATGGGGCACACAATGATCCGCGCCGGGCTGCGCCTGCTGCGCGACGACGGCACCGGCGCGGCGTGGGTGCCCGACGTCGTGCACGCCCACGACTGGCTTGTCGCGCACCCGGCGATCGCGCTGGCCGAGTTCTACGACGTGCCGCTCGTCGCGACCATCCACGCCACCGAGGCCGGCCGCCACAGCGGTTGGGTCGCGGCCAAGACCAACCGGCAGGTCCACTCCGTCGAGTGGTGGCTGGCCCGCGAGGCCGACGCGCTCATCACCTGCTCGACGTCGATGCGCGACGAGGTGAGCCGTTTGTTCGGCCCAGAGCTCGCCGAGATCCAGGTGATCCACAACGGCATCGCCGTCGACGAATGGCCGCGCCGGCGCCGGGAGCTGCGCGAGCGGGCCGAATCGTCGGAGCCGCGCATTCCCCAGGAGGGAGCGGCCGAGCTCCTGTTCGCCGGGCGCCTGGAGTACGAGAAGGGCGTGCAGGACCTCCTCGCCGCGCTGCCCCGGATCCGTCGCACCCATCCCGGCACGCGTCTCACCATCGCCGGGTCGGGCACCCAGTTGGAGTGGCTGCAGGAGTTGGCGCGCAAGCACCGCGTGGTCGGGGCCGTGGACTTCCTCGGCGCCGTCGACCGGAACGAGCTCATCGAGCTGATGCACCGCTGCGCGGCCATCGTGCTGCCCAGCCGCTACGAGCCGTTCGGCATCGTCGCCCTCGAGGCCGCCGCCACCGGCATCCCGCTGGTCGTGTCGACGGCGGGCGGCCTCGGCGAGGCCGTCACCGACTCCGTCACCGGCATGACCTTCCCGCCGGCTGACGTCACGGCGCTGGCCGCCGCGGTGCGGGCCACCCTCGACGATCCGGCCGCCGCCGAGGTACGCGCCCAGCGCGCCTACGACCGGCTCACCGAGGAGTTCTCCTGGCGGACCGTCGCCGAGCGGACCGCGGGCGTCTATCTGGCCGCCAAGCGTCGCGTCCGGCACCCCATCGGGCGGCCGAACATCGTCGAGCGCCCGCTGCCCGAGCGCGACCCGAACCAGCCGCTGGCCTAAGCCGCCGACGCCGGCTCGGTGTCGACCATCCAGGGCACGCCGAACCTGTCGGTGACCATGCCGAACACCGGGGCCCAGAAGGTCTCGGCGATCGGCATCGTCACCTCGCCGCCGGCCGACAGGGCCTCGAACACCGACCTCGCCGTCGCCGCGTCGGGCGCGGTGTAGGACACCGTGAAGCCCACCTTGCGGCCGTCGTCGCCGGATGGGTCGTCCGACCCCATCAGCAGCCCGTCGCCGACTTTGAGCGATGCGTGCATCACCACCGCATCGTCGGTGTCGGGCATGCGCGCATCGGGCGGGGCGTCGCCGTTGCGCATCATGGACAGCTCACCGCCGAAGACCTGCTGATAGAAGCCGAAGGCCTCGGCGCAGTTGCCGCTGTAGAAGACGTAGGCGTGAAACGCCATCCGAACCACCTCCGGGTTCGAGTGTGCGCTCACCCCCTGGGCGCGCGGAACCCCCCGGGTGCACACTCGGCGGTGTTTGACCGCCCACTCGGCGGTGTTTGACCGCCCACTCGGCGGTGTTTGACCGCCCACTCGGCGGTGTTTGACCGCCCACTCGGCGGTGTTTGACCGCCCACTCGGCGGTTAGACGGCCTTCTTCTTGCGCTCGATGTCGGCGAGGGCGGCCTCGTGCTCGGCCCGCTTGGCGGCGTTCGCCTCCCAGTCGTCCTTGCGGTTGCGCACAACGCGGGCGGGCGCGCCGACGGCGATGCCGTAGTCGGGGATGACGCCCTTGACGACCGCGTGCGAACCCAGGACGCAGCCGCGGCCGACGATCGTGTTCCGCAGGACCGACACCTTGGCCGCGACCCAGGTGTCCGCACCGATGCGGACCGGCCCCTTGACGATGCCCTGGTCCTTGATCGGCAGCTCGAGGCTGTCCATCTTGTGGTCGAAGTCGCAGATGTAGCACCAGTCGGCGATGAGCGTCGACGCGCCGATCTCCATGTCGAGGTAGGAGTTGACGACGTTGTTGCAGCCGAAGACGACCTTGTCGCCGATCCGCAGGCTGCCCTCGTGCGCGCGGATCGAGTTGCCGTCGCCGATGTGCACCCAGCGGCCGATCTCCATCCGCGACAGCTCGGGCGTCGCATGGATCTCGACGCCCTTGCCGAGGAACACCATCCCGCGCAGCACGACGTGCGGGTTGGCCAGGCGGAACCGGGCCAGCCGCAGGTAGCGCACCAGGTACCAGGGCGTGTACGCGCGGTTGGCCAGCACCCAGCGCAGCGAGGCCATGGTCAGGAAGCGCGCCTGGTCGGGGTCGCGCTTGCGCCCGGCCCGCCACCGGTCCCGGTAGGAGGCGTTCCACATCGTGGTCATGGGTGAAACCTTAGTGGAGCGCGAAATCGGACACGATAGGCTCACTGGGCAACCCGGACCCGCCCGGGCCGCACACCCGACCCGGCGAAGGAGCACCCCCGATGTCGCGAGCCCCCCGGCCCACCCCGATCCGCCGCCTCGCCCGCGCGGCAGCGATCGTGGCGACCGCGGTGACGACCGTGGCACTCGCCGCCTGCTCCGACGGCCAGGTCCAGGTGAAGTCGCTCGCCAGCCCCGGGTGGTCGAGCTTCGGCGGCAACGCCGGCAACACGAACTTCGCCTATCCGCGGGTGCCCGACGACCTCGCCCTGAGCTGGACGCGCCCCACCGGCGGCCCGATCAACTCCCCGCTGACGGTCTCCAACCAGTCGAACGTGAGCGTCACGGCGAACACGCCCGACGGCTGCAACTGGATGGTCCTGGACCCGCGCGCCGGGCGGATGAACTACTGCAAGCGGATGCGCCCGGGCATCGAGGTGCAGTCCCCGCTCATCGACCAGTTCGACCAGCCCTACGTCGGCGAGGAGACGATGTTCCTCGGGTGGACCGCCGGCGGCGCCATCCGCTGGCGGATGCCGGTCATCGGCGTCCCGGTATCCGCGAAGTTCGTCGCGCCCTCGGTGGCCCTCATGGCCACCACCCAGGGCCAGATCCTGTTGCTGAACACCCAGGACGCGACCTTCGCCGCGCCCGAGGTGCGGCTGCGCGCCGACGCCAACCCGGACAACGCGATGCAGGGGTTCGGCGACTGTGTCGTCAGCGGGCCGCGCTGCGGCATCCCGGCCCCCGCCGCCGTCGACTTCGACGGTCAGCGGGCCTACCTGAACTTCTGGCCGCAGGGCGCCATCGCCTCGCAGGTCCGCGCCCTCGACTACCGCGAGGTCGACGGCAAGCGCGAGGTGCGCGAAGCGTGGCACGCCGACGTCCCCGGCGGCATCGTCGGACCGACGGCGGTCTCCGCCGACGGCAAGACGGTCTACGCGTTCAGCCGCCTGGGCAAACTGGTCGCCCTGCACGCCGCCGACGGCAAGCCGAAGTGGACCTTCGACTACGGCGACCCGGGCTTCGCCACGCTGACCGCCACCCCCGACGGCAAGATCATCCCCACCGGCCCGCTCGGCGGCCCGCTGCGCATGTTCGCCGACCGCGGCGACAAGGCCGAGCAGGTGTGGTCGCGCACCGACCTGAAGACGGCGAGCCTGTCCACGCTCACCAACTCCGGCACCGCCTGGACCGTCGTTCGCGGCAACGGCGACGCCCTGGTCCTGACCGAGGTGTCCGCCGAGGACGGCAAGACGCTGCGCTCGCTGCCCCTGCCCGACGCCAAGGGGTTCGCGACCGGCGTGTCGGTCTCCCCCAACGGCCAGCTCGCCGTGGCGACCCACATCGGCCAGGTCTACTTCTTCGACTCCAAGGCGGAGATCGGCCGCTAGCCCGTCACGGCCGGCGGACGCCGGGGGCGCACACGAAGGCCACCCCGCGCGAGCCGATGCGGGTGATGACCAGTGCGAGCGGCGCCGACCCCTTGAGCTTCAGGCGCTTGCGCAGCTGGTCCGGGTCAACGTCGACGCCGCGCACGAGGATCTCCAGGCTCCCGCAATCACGGTCGGCGAGGGCCTTGCGCAGCGGTTTCTCCTTCATTGGGGCCTGCTCGAGGATCTCGAAACCGCGCTCGCCGGGCGGGATCGAATCACCGGTCAGATAGGCGATCTTCGGGTCGAGCTGCCACAGTCCGTGGCGGGCCGCCCAGTGCCGCACCAGCCCGGCGCGCACGATCGCACCGTCGGGGTCGACGATCCACTGCCCGGGCGCTCCGGCACCGGCGTCGTCGGGATCGAGGTCGGTGATCTCCTCGCACCGCACCTCGCCGTCGACGGTGCGCAGGACCGTTGCGCGCTGCTGCGCGCTGTCGTCGAGCTCGGTCCACAGGCACGCCTCCCGCACGCCGCCGTCGAGCGAGACGAGCTGCACCTGGCCGTCGAACCCGAAGCGGGCGCGCAGCGTGCCGTAGTCGACGCCCGGCGCGCACTTCACGACCAGCGGCCGGCCGGCGTACAGGGTGAGGACGTCGAGCAGCGGCGGCGAGGTCTCCTCGATGCGGAAGGTGCGCGTGCCGCCGCGGCGCCGTGCGGGGTCTGCGATGACGACGTCGGCGGTCGAGGTGGGGGTCAGCGCGTCGGCGCGCAGCAGGGTGGCCCCGTCGACGTTGTGCGCGGCCATCGCCAGCCGGACCGGGTCCAGGTCGGAGCCGAGGACGCCGCCGACCCCGCCGGAGGCCGTGAGTTCGACGAGTTCGGCGCCGACCGAACAGGTGACGTCGTGGACGAGTACCCCCGGGAAGCGCGCGGCGATCTCGGCGGCCCGGTGGGCGGCGACGACGCCGGGGGTCGCCTGTTGCAGCGCCTCCTCGGTGAGGAGCCAGCGCTGGGGGTCGCGCAGTTTGCCGACCGCTCGCCGGCGGCAGCGCACCGTTTCGGCGAGGGCGGGCGCGCGCTCGCCGTAGCGGGCGCGCAGTTCGGCGACGTCGGCGATCAGCGTCGTCGGCGTCAGGGCCAGCTGGTCGGTGTTCTCGAGCGCTTTGAGACCGTGCCGCGACCGCAGGAACGCGACGTCGTCGGTGGTGATCAAGTCGGGCGAGGGGGAATCAGGCGGTCGGCTTGGTGCCGGTGACCAGCACGTTGTAGAAGAACTGCGGCGGCACGAACCTCTTCAGGACCTTCTCGTCCAGCCACGTCATGCGCTTGTACCCGCCATAGGCGAACCCGGCCCAGCCCCAGCCCAGCTTCTCCTTCGGCACGGCGGCCTCGAAGGTGCGGACCGGCCAGCCGAGCATGGCCGCGGCCAGTTCCTCACTGGCGGTCTCGACGTTGTCCGCACCGGCCGAGGCGGCCAGCTTCTCCAGGTCGGCCGGTGAGAAGGTGTGGATGTCGACGACGGCCTCGAGGGCGGCGGCGCGCGAGGACTCGTCGAGCTCCTCCTGCGGGCGGCGCCACTCCTTGAGCTTGCCGAAGCGGGTGATGTTGGTGGTCGCCCACCAGGTCGCCCGGCTCATGCGGCGGGCGTAGAAGTCGCCGATCGTCGACGGCTCGCCGGCGAACACGAAGCGGCCGCCCGGCTTGAGGACGCGCAGCACCTCGCGCAGCGACTGCTCGACGTCGGGGATGTGGTGCAGCACGGCGTGGCCGACGACCAGGTCGAAGGTGTTGTCGTCGTAGGGGATCTTCTCGGCGTCGGCGACGCGGCCGTCGACGTCCAGACCCAGGTTCTCCGCGTTGCGGAGGGCAACCTTGACCATGCCCGGCGAGAGGTCGGTGACCGACCCCTTCTTCGCGACACCGGCCTGCATCAGGTTGAGCAGGAAGAAGCCGGTGCCGCAGCCCAGCTCCATGGCCCGCTCATACGGCAGGGGCGCGTTCGGGACGATCTTGTCGAAGCGCTCCTTGGCGAAGTCGATGATGCGCTGGTCGAAGGAGATCGACCACTTCTCGTCGTAGGTCTCCGCCTCCCAGTCGTGGTAGAGCACCTGCGCGAGCTTGGTGTCCTGCATCGCGGCCCGCACCTGCTCCTCGGTGGCGTGCGGGTTCGGCGCAGGATCGGATTCCGGCGTGTTGGTACTCATTACTGCTCCCTGGCGGGTGGATGGTTCGCGACCATCCTATCGGCCGGTGAACTTAGCCTTACCAGGGCCGTTCTCGACGAAGGATTCCATGCCGATCGTGCGGTCCTCGGTGGCGAACAGCGCGGCGAACAGCTGCGCCTCGATGGCCAGCCCGGTGGACAGATCCGAGTCCAGACCGCGGTCGACGGCGGCCTTGCCGGCGGCCAGTGCGATCGACGCGGCGTTCGCGAACTGATCGGCCCACGCGAGCGCGGCGTTGTAGACCTCGTCGGGTGCGACGACCTGGTCGACCAGTCCGATGGCGAGGGCCTCCTCGGCCTCGACGAAGCGGCCGGTGAAGATCATGTCCTTGGCCTTGGCCGGACCGATCAACCGGGCGAGGCGCTGCGTGCCGCCGCCGCCGGGGATGACGCCCAGCAGGACTTCGGGCACGCCGAGCTTGGCGTTGTCGCCGGCGATGCGGCGGTCGGCGCCGAGGGCGACCTCCAGGCCGCCGCCGAGGGCGTAGCCGGTGATGGCGGCCACGGTGGGCTTCGGGATCCGCGCGATGGCGCCCAGCCCGTCCTGCAGCTTGCCGGCGACCTTGTTCATCTCGGCGAAGGTCATGTCGTTCATCTCTTTGATGTCGGCGCCGGCGGCCAGCACCTTCGGCCCGCCGTAGACGACGACGGCCTTGATGTCGTCGCGCGTGCTCGCCTCTTCGGCCGCCGCCGCGAGCTCGGTCTGGACCTGGCGGTTCAGCGCGTTCATCGGCGGTCGGTTCAGCAGGATGGTGCCGACGCCGGGGTGGTCTTTCGAGGTTTCCAAAGTGACGAACTCAGCCATGGGCATCAGCCTATACGCTGGGCGATGTGGCTGATCGCGGCGACCGGATACCCATCGAGGCCGATGGTCGAGTCGTGGAACTCTCCAGTCCCGACCGCGTCTACTTCCCCGAGCGGGGGGAGACGAAACTCGATCTCGCCCGCTATTACCTGAGTGTCGCCGACGGCATCGTCCGCGCGCTGCGCGACCGCCCGACGATGCTGCACCGCTTCCCCAAGGGCGTCGACGGCCCGAAGGTCCACCAGAAGCGGCTGCCCGCCGGCGCGCCCGCCTGGATCGAGACCACCGAGATCTACTTCCCGCGCTACGGGCGCACCGCCGACGAGCTGTGCGTGACGAGCGCGGCCGACGTGATCTGGGCGGTGCAGATGTCGACCGTCGAGTTCCACCCGTGGAACTCGCGGCGCTTCGACGTCGAACGGCCCGACGAGTGGCGGATCGACCTGGACCCGATGCCCGACTGCCCCTTCGACCGCGTGCGGCGCGTTGCCGCCGGCGTCCACGAGGTGCTCGACGAACTCGGCATCCGTGGCTTTCCGAAGACCTCCGGCGGGCACGGCCTGCACGTCTACGTGCGGATCGCGCCGCAGTGGGGGTTCGCCGACGTCCGTCGCGCCGCCCTCGCGTTTGCCCGCGAGGTGGAACGTCGGCTGCCCGACGATGCGACGACGACGTGGTGGCGCAAAGACCGGGACCCGAGCGCGGTGTTCCTCGACTTCAACCAGAACACGCGCGATCACACGATGGCCGCCGCCTACTCGGTGCGCGGCAATCCGCGGGCCACGGTGTCGACGCCGGTGACGTGGGCCGAGATCGACGACGTCGTGCCCGACGACTTCACGATCGCGACGGTGCCGCCGCGCTTCGCCGAGATCGGCGACCTGCACGCCGAGATCGACGATGTCGCGTTTGCGATCGACACGCTGGTCGAGTGGGCGGATCGGGACGGGTTGGACTGAGTCAGGGCTTGCGGTTGAAGAACAATTCGCGGGCCCGGGGGTTCATCGACGCGAAGTACTCGTCAGCATGGGTGAAGCGCAGGCCCTCGAAATCGTCGTTGGGCGTGCCCGGCTCGATGGGCTTGATCTCCCGCTTGGCCGCGAAGAGGTCGGCCACCGAGTCGTGGGCCGCCAACTCGCGCAGCTGGGTCCAGGTGGGCGGCAGCAGGAAGTGTTTCCCCGCGGTCCAGTCGTCGAGCGCCCGCGCCGCCGGGTACCACTGGGCCTCCTCCACCTCGGAGGTCTCCGCGTCGGCGTCCTGCCCGGCGGGAAGTTCGGCGAGGAAGAAGCGGGTGTCGTAGCGGCGCTTCTCGATTTTCGGCGTGATCCAGTGCGCCAGCGGGCGCAGCAGGTCGGCCCGCAGGGCGAGGTCGTGCTCGCGGAGGAACTGGGCGAACGACAACTCACGGCTCTCCAGGGCGGCGCGCGCCGGCATCAACGCCGCCACGTCGGGCGCGGAACCGTCGGCGTGCGTCACCAGCAGGACGCCGCACTCCTCGAAGGTCTCGCGCACCGCCGCGCACACCAGCTCCTGGGCGGACGTCGGGGACGTCGAGAACTGTTCGGCCCACCAGGTGACCTCGGGGCCGATCCACGCGAGGTCGGCTTCGGCGTCGCGCTCATCGACGCCGCCGCCCGGGAAGACCGTCATCCCGCCGGCGAAGGCCATCGCCTGGACGCGGCGCTGGAGAAACGCCTCGATCCCGTCGGCACCGTCGCGGACCAAGACCACCGTCGACGCATCGCGCAACGGGGCTGCGGTTTCAGTCATGCCGCGTACGTTACCGGTGATCAGTTGGGCGTGTAGCCACCCTCACCAGTCGTGCCGTTGTAGCGGAAGGTGCGGTCAATGGCCCCGCGCGCGGCGGGCGAAGTAGCGGCCGTCGATGACGTCGAGCGCGATCTGCTGGCCGAAGGCGGTCGACAGGTTCTGCGCCGTCAACACGTCGCCCAGCAGTCCCTGGGCGACAACCCCGCCCTCGGACAGCAGCATGCCATGGGTGAACCCCGGCGGTATTTCCTCCGGATGGTGCGTGATGAGCACGAGCGCCGGGGCATCGGGGTCGGCGGCGAGCTGCGCCAACCGGTCCACCAGTTCCTCGCGGCCGCCCAGGTCCAGGCCGGCGGCCGGTTCGTCCAGGAGTAGGAGCTCGGGGTCGGTCATCAGCGCGCGGGCGATCTGCACGCGCTTGCGCTCCCCCTCCGACAACGTGCCGTAGGTGCGTTTGGCCAGGTGGTCGGCCCCGAGTGATTCGAGCGTGGCGAACGCCTGGCCGCGGTCCATGTCGTCGTAGTTCTCGCGCCAGCGGCCGAGGACCGCGTATCCGGCGGAGATCACCAGGTCCTCGACGATCTCGTCCGGCGGGATTCGCTCGACCTCCTTGCCGCCCGTCACGCCGACCCGGGTGGTCAGTTCGCGCAGATCCACCCGGCCGACGCGCTCGCCCAGCACGAAGGCGATGCCGCTCGTCGGGTGCGCCCGGGCCGCCGCGATCGACAGCAGCGACGTCTTGCCGGCACCGTTCGGGCCGAGGATGACCCACCGCTCGTCGAGCTCCACCTGCCAGTTGACCGGCCCGACGAGCGTGTTGCCGCCGCGCACCAACGAGACGTCGCGGAAGTCGAGGAGCAGATCGGGATCGGGCAGTTCGGTGGTCACACCCCTATCGTGCCGGATCACCGGCCGGGGCGCCGTACCGGATGCCGCGCGTCGCGCGGGAATACCGGGTCGCGCCCGGTCGCTGACTCTGACGTGGCTTCTGCACCTTCTTCCTCGCCGGTCGGCGTACCGCTATCCATCCTCGATCTGGCCCAAGTCGGGCCCGGCGAAACGGTCCGCGAATCCCTGGCCCATTCGACGCGCCTGGCGAAGTTCGCCGACACCACCGGCTACCGGCGCCTCTGGTACGCCGAGCACCACAACATGTCGGCCATCGCGTCGGCGGCGCCGGCCGTGCTGATCGCCCACATGGCGGCCCACACCGAGAACATCCGCCTCGGCGCCGGCGGGGTCATGCTGCCCAACCACTCGCCCCTCACCATCGCCGAGCAGTACGGCACCCTCGCCGAGCTGTACCCGGGGCGCATCGACCTCGGCCTGGGCCGCGCGCCCGGCGGGGACCAGGCGACCTTCGCCGCGCTGCGGCGCACCCATGCCGCCGCTGAGCAGTTCCCGCGCGACGTCCTCGAGCTCCAGGGCTACCTGCGTGACGAGTCCCGCGTCGCCGGAGTGCGCGCCACCCCCGGCGCCGGCACCAACGTCGACCTCTACATCCTGGGGTCGTCGTTGTTCGGCGCCCAGCTCGCCGCCGCACTCGGGCTGCCGTACGCCTTCGCCTCGCACTTCGCGCCGCAGGCCCTCACCGAGGCCGTGGCGCTCTACCGTCGCGACTTCCAGCCGGCCCCGCTGCCGGGCGGTGGCCAGAGCGAGCCCTACGTGATCGCCGGAGCGACCGCGGTCGCCATCGACGACGCCGAGTTCGCCGCCGAGCAGCTCCACCAAGCCGTGCTGCAGCGCATCAAACACCTCGTCGCCCACCACCGGAAGATCACCGACGACGAGGCCGAGCAATTGATCGACTCGCCCGTCGGACAGCAGGTCGCGGGCATGATGCGCTACGCCGCCGTCGGCACCCCGGCCGACGTGCAGGACAAGCTGCGCGACTTCGCCAAGCACGCCGACGCCGACGAGTTGATCGTCGCTTCGCTGGCCCCGGACCGCCAAGCGTGGTTCGACACCGTCGTGAATCTGGCGCCCGGACGCTGAGCAACCGGGGTCGCCCCTGATTAAGCCCAGGTAGAGATCGGATCACCGACCGCCAACAACCCTGGTGTGACGGGTGGGGCCGACGTTACGTTTGAGGAATGCCAATCAATCGCAGACAGTTCCTCGCCGCCGCCGCGACGGGAGCCGCCGGCGCCACCGCCGTCACCGTGCTGAACTCCGGCCTCGTCGTCGCCGCCCCGAGCCTGCCCGCCTCGCTGGCCAGGGGCACCAGCCACGGCACGCTGCTGGACTACTCGAAGGCGGTTCCGTCACCGCTGGCCATCAAATCCGCCGGCCACCTGGGCGTCGTCCGCTACGTCTCCGATCGCCGCCCGGGCGCCGAATTCATGAAGGCCAAGCCGCTCACCGCCCCCGAAGCGGTGTCGATGCGCGCCGCCGGACTGACCGTCGTCTCCAACTACCAGTTCGGCAAGGCCAAGACCGCCGACTGGCTCGGCGGCTACGACGCCGGCGTGAAGCACGCCAAGCGCGGGCTGGAGATCCACAACGCGGCCGGCGGTCCCGCTGATGCGCCGATCTACGCCTCCATCGACGACAACCCGTCGCAGAGCCAGTTCACCAGCAAGATCGCCCCGTACATCAAGGGGTGGGAGTCGGTCATCGGGCACGCCCGCACCGGCATCTACGCCAACGCGCCGACGATCCAGTGGGCGGTCAACGCCGGACTGGCGAGTTGGTTCTGGCAGCACGACTGGGGCACGCCGAAGGGCTACCTGCACCCCTCCGCACACATCCACCAGATCCCCGGCCAGAAGTACGTCGGCGGCTGCGAGGTGGACGTCAACACCATCCTCAAGCCGAACTACGGCCAGTGGTCGACGGTGGCCGGGAGCTGATCACCGTCACCGAACCCGGCGCGATCTCGGTGAACCCGGCATCGCGCACGGCGACCGCACTCCCCCGCGCCTCCTCGGCGAGCAGCTCGGCCCACCGCCGCGGCGACGGCTCGCACACCGACAGCGGGCAGCGGTCGAGCAACCACTGATACGTCTCGTCGACGGTCAGCAGCGACACCCCCAGCATCGCCGCGTGCCCGACCTGCGCCGCGGTCTTGCCGACGGTCATGGCCAGCCCCGGGTTGACCCACAGCACCAGCCCGCCGGCATCGTCGTCGGGCTCGCCCGGCAGGTCCCCCGGAACGTCGGTGCCCTCGATCTGCAGTTTGCGGATCCGTTGGTCGACCTCGCCGACCCGCGTCGGGACGAAGGCGCGCGCCGACTCCCCGTCGTCGACGGTCAGGCCCCACACCTGCTGCGCCGCGGTCCACTGTGCCCCGCGGGCGCGCCGCGCGATCTTGCGTATCCGCGCGTCGCACCAAGCGTCCATCGGCTCCGCCCACGGTCCGCCCGGCGCGCTGCGCTCGTCGAGGCAGAGCGCGGCGACGGCGCGCGCCGCGGCGACGAGGAGTCCGTGGCGCTCGGGCGGATCGGCCTTCTCCACCCGCAGCGCCAGCTGCATGGCCCAGATCTGCGCCGGATCGTCGGGGTCGCCGTGATCGGGTGCGTCGAGATAGCGGGCCAAGCGCGCGTGGTTCGCGGCGACGGCTTCCCGGGAGGGCACGGTTAATCCAGGGGGACGCGGCGCAACGTGCCGTCGACCGCGTCGGCGGCCTCGATCTCGTCGCGGGTCACTCCGAGGACGAACAACACCGCGTCGAGGAACGGGTGGCTCAGCGCGGTGTCGGCGACGTCGCGCAGCGCGGGTTTGGCGTTGAACGCGATGCCCAATCCGGCGGCGCCCAGCATGTCGATGTCGTTGGCCCCGTCGCCGACCGCGACGGTCTGCTCCAGCGGCACCCCGGCCTCGTCGGCGAAGGCGCGCAGTGCGCGTGCCTTCCCCGGCCGGTCGACGACCTCCCCGACGACCCTGCCGGTCAGCTTGCCGCCCATGATCTCCAGGGTGTTGGCGCGCATGAAGTCGAGGTTCAACTCCTTCGCGAGCGGTTTGATGACCTGCTCGAATCCGCCGGACACGACGCCGCAGCGGTAGCCGAGGCGGCGCAGCGTGCGGATGGTCGTCCGCGCGCCGGGGGTCAGCTCCAGCGTGGCCGCCACCTCGTCGACGACGCCGGCGTCCAGGCCCGCCAGAGCGGCGACCCGGCGGTGCAGCGACTCCTCGAAGTCGATCTCGCCGGCCATCGCCGCGGCGGTCACGGCGGCGACCTCCGATTCCCGCCCGGCCTTGGCCGCGAGCATCTCGATGACCTCGCCCTGGATCAGCGTGGAGTCGACGTCGAAGACGATGAGCCGCTTGGCCCGCCGGGCCAACCCGGCGCGCTCGACGGCGATGTCGATCTCGTGCGCGCCGGCGACCTCGACGAGGGTCTCGCGCAGTGCGGAGTCGGCGAGTTCGGTGTCGGCGGGGACGCTCACCATGAGCTCGAGCCCGGTGACCGGGTAATCCGCGACGCCGCGGATCGAGTCGATGTTGACGTCCTTGGCGGCCAGGGCGGCGGCCAAAGAGCGGAAGGCGCGCGCCGTGACGGGGCTGCCCAGCACGACGACCGCATGGGTGGACGGCGGCTGCGCAACGGCGTTGTTCCCCGACTCGACGTGGACCGCAAAGCCCTCGGCGATCAACCCGGCGGCGGCGATGGCCTCGTCGACCCGGTCGGTGAGGTCCTCGACATCGGTGACCGCGGAGACCAGCACCCCGAGGGTGAGGCGCCCGCGGATCACGACCTGCTCGACGTCGAGCAGCTCGACGCCGGCCTGGGCCAGCACGCCCATCAGGACGGAGGTGACTCCGGGACGGTCAGGCCCGCTGACCGTGATGAGGACGGAGGGCGTACCCGGCTGCCCCACCTGTCAGTGGCCGCCGGAGCCCGCGTGGGCCTCGTCGCGCATGCGCTCGATCATGTGCGGATAGTGCAGCTCGAACGCCGGGCGCTCCGAACGGATCCGGGGCAGCTCGGTGAAGTTGTGCCGCGGCGGCGGGCAGGACGTCGCCCACTCGAGCGAGTTGCCGAAGCCCCACGGGTCGTCGACGGTCACGACCTCGCCGTAGCGGTAGCTGCGGAAGACGTTCCACAGGAACGGCAGCGCCGAGAGGCCGAGGACCAGGGCGCCGGTGGTCGAGATCATGTTCAGCGTCGTGAAGCCGTCCGACGGCAGGTAGTCGGCGTAGCGGCGCGGCATGCCCTGGTTGCCCAGCCAGTGCTGCACCAGGAAGGTCAGGTGGAAGCCGATGAAGGTCAGCCAGAAGTGAATCTTGCCGAGGCGCTCGTCGAGCATGCGGCCGGTCATCTTCGGGAACCAGAAGTAGATGCCCGAGAAGGTCGCGAACACGATCGTGCCGAACAGCACGTAGTGGAAGTGCGCCACCACGAAGTAGGTGTCCGAGATGTGGAAGTCGATCGGCGGGCTGGCCAGCAGCACGCCGGTGAGGCCGCCGAAGAGGAAGGTGACGATAAAGCCCATCGCCCACAGCATCGGTGTCTCGAAGGTCATCTTCCCCTTCCACATGGTGCCGATCCAGTTGAAGAACTTCAGGCCCGTCGGGACCGCGATGAGGAAGGTCATGAAGGAGAAGAACGGCAGCAGCACCGAGCCGGTGACGAACATGTGGTGCGCCCAGACCGCGACCGACAGGGCGGCGATCGACAGGGTCGCGTAGACCAGGCCGGTGTAGCCGAACAGCGGCTTGCGCGCGAAGACCGGGAACACCTCCGACACGATGCCGAAGAACGGCAACGCCAGGACGTACACCTCGGGATGGCCGAAGAACCAGAACAGGTGTTGCCACAGGATCACGCCGCCGTTGGCCGGGTCGAACAGATGGGCCCCGAAGGCACGGTCCACCTCGACACCCAGCAGCGCGGCGGTCAGCAGCGGGAAGATCAGCAGGATGAGCAGGCTCGCGACGAGGACGTTCCAGGTGAAGATCGGCATCCGGAACATCGTCATGCCGGGGGCGCGCAGACACACCACGGTGGTCACCATGTTGACCGCACCCAGAATGGTGCCGAGACCACCGACGCCCAGGCCCATGATCCACAGGTCGGCACCGACGCCGGGCGAGTGGATGTCGTTGGTCAGCGGCACGTAGGCGGTCCAGCCGAAGTCAGCGGCGCCGCCCGGGGTGAGGAAGCCGCCGAGCGCGACGGTCGAGCCGAAGAGGAAGAGCCAGAAACCGAAGGCGTTGAGGCGCGGGAACGCGACGTCGGGCGCACCGATCTGCAGCGGCAGGATGAAGTTGGCGAAGCCGATGACGATTGGCGTCGCGTACATCAGCAGCATGACCGTGCCGTGCATGGTGAACAGCTGGTTGAACTGCTCGTTCGAGAGGAACTGCAGGCCCGGGTGGGTCAGCTCGGCGCGCATCAGCAGGGCCATCAGGCCGCCGATCATGAAGAAGGCGACACACACGGTGATGTACATCATCCCGATCAGCTTGTGATCGGTGGTGGTCAGCACCTTGTAGAGGAACGAGCCCTTGGGCTGGTGGCGCTCCGGGTACGGGCGCACTGGGGCCAGTTGCTGGGTGCTGGGCTGGTCGACCGCGGTCACTATTCCTCCTCGAGGGCGAGTGTTACGGCCAATCCTAGACCCTGGGCACTCGTATTGGGACCGGAGGTCCTACGAAGTGTCGTATTTGATTTCCGGCTGCGCCGTCGCCGCAGGTGGCGGGCCGCCAGTGCTAGCGTTTGACCGTGCCTCGAATCCTTCGCCACACCGGTGCGGCCGTCCTCGCCGCGGTCACCGGGATGTCCCTGCTCGCCGCCTGCGGCAACGGCGACGACATCCTGCGCACCCCCGACGGCAAGCCCATCTCGACCTCCACCACGCGCATCGCCGAGGTTAACCTCGTCCACCCGGCGCGGGACTACTCGAAGACCTGTTCCTCCCCCGCTCCGGCCGAGGGGCGCGACCCCGCGCGCGTCGTCGTGACCGACCCCGCCCTGCTCGACGCCGTGTGCGCGCTCGGGCTGGGCGGCAAGGTCGTTGCGGTCACCGCCGCGCCGGGCTCGGTGCCCGCCTACCTTGGCCCGCAGCTGACGGCCGTGCCGGCGATCGGGACCGCGCCGAACAGCGGCGACGTCGCCGCGGCGAAGCCCGACCTGGTGCTGACCACGACCAAGACCGCCGGCGCCGGCGCGGCGTTCAAGGGGGTCCGCTCGGTCGGCATCGATGCCGCCGGGTGGGAGGAGTCGTTCAAGGCCGTCGCCGCCGCGCTCGGCCGTCCCGCCGCCGCCGACCGTCGGCTGCGCGAGTTCCGCGCCGAGGCCGACGCCGTCGGCAAGCTCCGCGACGCCCCGCACACGCAGGTCTCGCTGGTGCGCTTCGGCCCCGACTCGGAGACCATCGCCGGCACCGGCAGCTTCGCCGGCCAGATCCTCTCGCTCGTCGGCGTGCAGCGCCCGGCGGGCCAGCGCGGAGCCGAGCCGCTGAAGGTCACCGACGACAACTTCACCGTCGCCGACGGCGACCTGATCTACGTCAGCTTCGAACCCGACGGGCTTGAGCACGGCAAGAAGGTGCTGCTGTCGGACCGCTGGCTCGACATGGGCGCCCCGACGTGGAAGCGCGTCCTCGGCGTCGACGACGAGGTCTGGTACCGGGCATCGGGCCTGGCCGCGGCGACGCTCGTGCTCGCCGACCTGAAGAAGTCGCTCGCCGGGAACTCGGCCGAGTACTAGTCGCCGGTGTCGCCGGCTGCCGCGCCGGTAGTGGGCCGGTCGACGTCGTCGCGGTGGTGCACGACGTCGTGCACCAGGTAGCGCAGCAGGTATTCGGCGGTGAACTCCTGCCCGTCGCGCGTTCCGGCGCGCTCCCATCCGTCGTCGTCGATGCCGACGACGAGGCGGGCCAGCCGCTCCCCGTCGGCGGAGATCTCCTCGGCGACGATCGCGGGGTCCTGGTCGTTGTAGCGGGCGGCCACCGCCGCGGCGTCCTGGTCCCATCCCGCGAACGCGGGCGAGTCGGTCGTGAGGATCTGGCCGACGCGATCGGTGAACAGCCGGACGACGTCGCGCACGTGGGCGCCGTATTCCAGCGGGGACCAGACCTGCGGCGCGGGACGCTGCCGCGCGGTTTCCTCGTCCACGTCGCGCAGATAGTCCGCCCAGTCCGCGGTCGCGCTCACCACGGCCGGCGCTAGCTCGTCCCGGTCGAGCGTGGATGCGTCGAAGCCGCACTCGTCGCAGCGCTGCGCCGCGAACACGCTCCAGTCCTTGGTGTCGGTGGCCATGGGACCAGCTTAGTGGCGCATGTCGGCGTGCCGGCGCCGCGCGCGACCGGACCGCCTGTCCGGGTCGCTCGATACAGTGGCGTCCATGCCAGCCGCCGCCCCCGTCGCACCGCCGACGGGTCCGGCGCTCCGCGCGCTGTGGCGCCCCGGCCTGGGTCTGGCGCTGTGGCGGACCGGACCCGGCCGCGACGACGAACCGCTCGCCGTCGGCGAGGTGCCCGCGGCACTGGCCGAGCACCTGGTCGACCGGGCTCCCCGCCGCACACTCGACCTGGTCGGCGCCGACGGGACGCGGACCATGCGGCCCTGCGTCGTCCTCGGCCGGACCACCGCGCTGGCCGCACTGGCCAACCTCGACCCCGCCGACGCCGCCGCCGGTGGCGACCTCCGCTACTACCGGCGCCTGCTCGACGGAGTGCGCGCAGCGGTCGACGCGGGGGCCGTCGCACCCGCCGTCTGCGTCGTCGACGGCGAACACCTGCTGCGCTGGCAGCTCGTCGACACCCCGCGCTGGCGGTCGTGGTTGGCGGCGATGCTCGACCGCTGTCCCGACGCCCTGACCCGCAACGACCCGCACGCCGGCAGCCGTCGGGATGCGGTCGCCGATTTCGTCGCGGAGATGACCGATGCGCTCTGTCGTGAGCGGCTGCGCGCGGCGACGCCGCGGCCCACCCTGCTCGACGACCTGGTCGACGCCCCACGGCCGTTGCCCGGCGACCGCGGTCCGACCGCGCTCACCGCGTGGGGCCGCTGGTCGTCCAGTGCCGGCGCCGACGAACCGGCGGTGGTGCTGCGCCTGCACCTGCCGGCGGAGCCGGGGCCGGGCGAAACCGATCGCGATCTGCCCCCGTTGTGGCGGGTGGAGGTGTGTCGCCGCGATGCGACGGGCGCGATCGTCGCCGTCGCCCCGCACCGGGTGTCGGGCCCCGAGTTGGAGGACATCACCTCGGCGCTGGCGGACGTCCTCGCCGCCTGCCCGATCCTTCGCGATGCCGACACCGATCCGCAGTCGCTCGACTTCCTGTTGGGCACCGAGGGCGCCGACGAGTTCCTGGGCGCCGGGGCGGCAGCGCTGCGCGAGGCCGGGTTCACCGTGCTCCTGCCCCGCAGCATCGCGACGGTCCGCCCGGGATTGCGCGCGCGAGCCGACCCGGTCGCCACCAATACCGGGCGGGCCGCGATCGTCGGGCTCGACGACCTCGCCGACTTCGAATGGCGCCTCGCCCTCGGCGACGGCCCGGGCGCGCGCGAGCTGTCGCAGGCCGAGATCGACGAATTGGCCCGTCAGAAGGGCGACCTCGTGCGCATCCGCGGCGTCTGGGTCCTGGCCGAGGACGCGGCGCTGACCCGGGCCGCACGGTTCATCACCGAGCAGCGCGCGGCGGCCGCGGCCGATCCCGCCACGACCGCGCGCGAGTTGTTGGCCCTGATCACCGGGGTCGCCGAGACGCGGGCGCCCGTCCCGATCGTCGCCGCGCCGGGCCTCGGCTGGCTCGACGACGTCGCCGCCGGTCGCCCGCCCCACCCGGAACCGGTGGAGCCGCCGCCGGAGCTGCACGCGCAACTGCGCCCGTATCAGCGTCGCGGGCTCGACTGGTTGGCGCACCTGTCCGGCCAAGGGATCGGCGGCGTGCTCGCCGACGACATGGGTCTGGGCAAGACGATCCAGGTCATCGCCCTGCTGTGTCTCGAGCGAGCGTCGGTGCGCGAGTCCGGTCCGACGCTGATCGTGTGTCCGATGTCGTTGGTCGGCAACTGGGCGCGCGAACTGGAGCGCTTCGCCCCGGACCTGCGCGTGACGGTCCACCACGGGCCCGACCGCCTGCGCGGCGAGGCCTTCCGGCGGGCGGTGGTCGACGCCGACGTCGTGGTGACCACGTTCGCCATCGCGACCCGCGACGGCGACCTGCTCGCCTCCCCCGCCGCCGACGGCCGCCCGTGGCAGCGCCTCGTCGTCGACGAGGCACAGCACGTCAAGAACGTCGCCACCGCGGCCGCCAAGGCCCTGCGCACCATTCGCGCGCGGCACCGCGTCGCGCTCACCGGTACGCCCGTCGAGAACCGCCTGGAAGACCTGCGAGCCGTCGTCGACCTGGTCAATCCGGGCCTGCTCGGCTCGGCGTCGACCTTCAAGGCCCGCTTCGCCGAACCCATCGAGCGCGAGCGCGACGCCGCCGCCGCGGCACGACTGCGCGCGATCACCCGGCCGTTCCTGCTGCGCCGGACCAAGACCGATCCGGAGATCGCGCCCGACCTGCCCGCGAAGACCGAGTTGACCGTGCGCGCCAACCTCACCGTCGAGCAGGCCGCCCTGTACCGGGCCGTCGTCGACGAACTCATGGCCGCGCTGACCGACAAGCGGCAGCGTGCGTTGCGGCGGCGCACGGTCCTCGCGGCGCTGACCCGCCTCAAGCAGGTCTGCAACCACCCCGCGCACTACCTCGCCGACGGGTCGACGATGAATCGCGGCGGCGAGCACCGCTCCGGCAAGGTCGAGTTGATCGCCGACCTCGCCGCCACCGCCGTCGACGAGGGCGACCGCATGCTGGTGTTCACCCAGTTCGCCGAATTCGCACACCTGCTCGCGCCATGGCTGTCCGACGTGCTCAACGCGGACATCCCCGTCTTGCACGGCGGCCTGGCGCGCACCGAGCGGGACCGGCTGGTCGCCGAATTCCAATCCGAGGCCGGCCCGCCGCTGCTGCTCGCCACGTTGAAGGCCGGTGGCACCGGCCTCAATCTCACCGCCGCCAACCAGGTGGTGCACGCGGACCGATGGTGGAACCCGGCCGTCGAGGACCAGGCCACCGACCGCGCCTACCGGATCGGCCAGGAGCAACACGTCCAGGTCCGCAAGTTCGTCTGCGTCGGCACGCTCGAGGAGCGGATCGACGAGATGATCACCGCCAAACGCGAGCTGTCGGCGCTCACTGT
The DNA here is from genome assembly GCF_047602025.1 of Gordonia sp. (in: high G+C Gram-positive bacteria). Taxonomy (GTDB): domain Bacteria; phylum Actinomycetota; class Actinomycetes; order Mycobacteriales; family Mycobacteriaceae; genus Gordonia. Next base: position 2,029,049 of record NZ_JASGII010000001.1, read on the forward strand.
CTCGGCCGGCGAGAGCTGGCTCGCCGACCTGGCCGACGACGAGGTCTTCGATCTGCTGGCCCTGCGCGACGAGGCGGTGAGCGAGTAGTGGCGCGCGCGAGTAGCGGTCGGAGTCGGCGCGCGCCGTCGCGCTCCTACGGGGTCACGCCGTGGGGCGCGGCGTTCCTGCGCGCCTTCGCCGCTGCCGATTCGCGCCGAATGAGTAAGGCGCGCAGCTACTTTCGCGACCGACACGTCCACGGGCTAACCGTCGACGGCGGGCGGATCACCTCATCGGTCAGTGGCAGCCAGCTCGACCCGTTCGAGGTCACCATCGAACTGCGGACCGTCGATGCGCCCACCGTCGTCGGCCTGCTGCGTGCGGCGGGACGCCTGGGCGATCTCACCGACGTGGCGCGCGGGGGCCAACCGGTCGGGCTGCTCGAGTTCGTCGCGCCGACCGAGGCGGCCGACGCCGTCGCCGGTTGCACGTGCCCGATCGACGACCGGTGCATCCACGTCCTGGCCACCGCGTACGAAGTCGCGGCACAGATCGACCACGATCCCTCGGTGCTGTTGGCGGTGATGGGCGCGCCGTTGGCCGAGCTGCTCGCACTGGCCAATGGGACACCGGAACCAGACGCGCCGGATCGTGGGCACGTCGTCGACGCCGGCCGGGTCGTCGACGACGACTTCTACGGCGACCGGGCCGCCCTGCCCGACGCGCCGACGTTGACCGACTTCCACGCGTTCACCGAATTCGAGGCGCCGCTGCTGCGCCAAGCGCTGCGGGCGACGGGCATCGCTGCATTGGACGTCGCGGAGGCCGCCGACGAGTTGGCCGCGATGTACGAGCACCTCGGCGGTCGGAGCCGAGGCGTCGGGACCTAGAAGTCCCAGTCCTCGTCTTCGGTGTTGACGGCCTTGCCGATGACGTACGAACTGCCCGAACCCGAGAAGAAGTCGTGGTTCTCGTCGGCGTTCGGCGACAGCGCCGAGAGGATCGCCGGGTTCACGTCGGTCTCGTCGCGGGGGAACATCGCCTCGTAGCCGAGGTTCATCAGCGCCTTGTTCGCGTTGTAGCGCAGGAACTTCTTGACGTCCTCGGTGAGACCGACCTCGTCGTAGAGGGTCTCGGTGTAGTCGGACTCGTTGTCGTAGAGGTCGAAGAGCAGCTCAAACGTGTAGTCCTTGAGCTCCTGGCGGCGCTCCGGCGTCTGCGTCTCCAACCCGCGCTGGTACTTGTAGCCGATGTAGTAGCCGTGCACGGCCTCGTCGCGGATGATCAGGCGGATCAGGTCGGCGGTGTTCGTCAGCTTGGCGCGCGACGACCAGTACATCGGGAGGTAGAAGCCCGAGTAGAAGAGGAACGACTCCAGCAGCGTCGAGGCGACCTTGCGCTTGAGCGGGTCGTCGCCGCGGTAGTAGTCCATGACGATGTTCGCCTTGCGCTGGAGGTTCTCGTTCTCCTCCGACCAGCGGAACGCCTCGTCGATCTCCTTCGTCGAGCACAGCGTCGAGAAGATAGAGCTGTAGCTCTTGGCGTGGACCGACTCCATGAAGGCGACGTTGGTCAGCACCGCCTCTTCGTGCGGGGTGGTGGCGTCCGGGATGAGTGACACGGCGCCAACGGTGCCCTGGATGGTGTCGAGCAGGGTCAGGCCGGTGAAGACCCGCATGGTGAGCTGCTTCTCGTACTCGGTGAGGGTGTTCCACGACGGGATGTCGTTGGACACCGGCACCTTCTCCGGCAGCCAGAAGTTGCCGGTCAGGCGATCCCAAACCTCCGCGTCCTTCTCATCGGGGACGCGGTTCCAGTTGATGGCAGAGACCCGGCTGACCAGCTTGATCGGCGCGCCATCGGCGGGGCTGTGGGCGGTCGCAGACATGACACCTCGGTTGTTTCGCAGACGATTTTCAGACCCCGGAGGGAGTGCGACCAACACTACCCGTTGCGCCTGGCGTCAAGCAGGACCACAAGATGGTGTGTCTTGTCCCTTTTGGGCGTGTCGCAATCAGCGTGTCGGGGCGGTTCGCGCCTTAAGATCACATATATACGCGCATACGAGGGGACGCATCAATGACTGACTTCGATCCGAACCGAGGGCCCGCCGGACCGCCGGACGACGGTCCGCCGGCTCCCGGGCCGTTCCCACCCACGCCCGGGTCCCCGCCGCGGCCGGGTCCGCCGCCGTCCGCTCCGCCGCAAAGCGGTCCGCCGCCGTGGCAGCCGGGACCGGCACCGATGAGTCACCCCGGCCCGGCGCCGACGGGACAACCGGGTCCGCCGCCGCCTTCGCGCCCAGGCCCGCCGCCCCGGTCCGGGCCGCCGCCATGGCAACCCGGGCCGGCACCGCAGTCGGGCCCCCCGGCCTGGCAACCCGGACCGCCTGCCGAGCCAGAGTACGACGACGTCAACGACACCGAGGCGATGGTCGCAGACGATGCCGACAACGCCCCAGCACCGAAGCGTCGGCGCGGCCTGGTCGTACTGCTCGCGGCGATCTTCGTCGGCCTGGGCGCCGGGGGCGTCGTCGCTGCGGTGAAATCGAACGGGTCCGACACCAAGGCCGCGGAAAGTTCGACGCCCGCGCCGCCCCCGTCGGTCGTCGCACCGCCGGCGCCGCCGAAGCTGCCCGCCGGCGCCAAGCGCTGCCCCGGGGTCACCGGTGTCGCGGTACCGGCCGGCCACTTGGCCAGCTGCCGGTTCGCGATCAGCGTGCGCACCGCCTACCTGAAGGGCGGGCCGATGGGCGGCAAGCGCGTCGCCAACGGCTGGGCCCCCCAGCAGAAGGTGCGCATCCCGATGAACTGCGCCCCTCGCGGCAAGCTCGTCGTCTGCCGCGGCGGCTCGAACTCGGTCGTCTACCTGTACTGAGCCAACAGGACTGAAACCACCTTGGGCCCGATCCGAAGATCGGGCCCAACGTTGGCGTTTCAGCAGGTCAGAGCATGCAGCTGACGCAGCCCTCGACTTCGGTCCCCTCGAGCGCCATCTGGCGCAGGCGGATGTAGTACAGCGTCTTGATGCCCTTGCGCCACGCGTAGATCTGCGCGCGGTTCACATCGCGGGTGGTGGCGGTGTCCTTGAAGAACAGCGTCAGGCTCAGGCCCTGGTCGACGTGCTGGGTCGCGGCCGCGTAGGTGTCGATGATCTTCTCGTAGCCGATCTCGTACGCATCCTGGTAGTACTCCAGGTTGTCGTTCGTCAGGTACGGCGCCGGGTAGTAGACGCGGCCGATCTTGCCTTCCTTGCGGATCTCGATCTTCGCCGCGACCGGGTGGATCGAGCTCGTCGAGTGGTTGATGTAGCTGATCGAACCGGTCGGCGGCACCGCCTGCAGGTTCTGGTTGTAGATGCCGTCGCGCTGAACGGCCTCCTTCAGCTCCCGCCAGTCCTGCTGGTTCGGGATGTGGATGCCGGCCTCGCCGAACAGGTCGCGCACCTTCTGCGTCTGCGGCTCCCACACCTGATTGGTGTACTTGTCGAAGAACTCGCCGCTCGCATACTTGCTGCGCTCGAAGCCCTCGAATGCCGAACCGCGCTCCTTCGCGATGCGGTTCGACGCCCGCAGCGCGTGGTAGAGGACGGTGTAGAAGTAGATGTTCGTGAAGTCGACGCCCTCTTCGCTGCCGTAGAAGATGCGCTCGCGGGCCAGGTAGCCGTGCAGGTTCATCTGGCCGAGGCCGATCGCGTGGCCGCGGTCGTTGGCGAGCTTGATCGACGGCACCGAGTCGATGGACGTCTGATCGGCAACGGCGGTCAAGCCGCGGATCGCAACCTCGATGGTTTGCCCGAGGTCCGGCGAATCCATCGCCTTGGCGATGTTCATCGACCCCAGGTTGCAGGAGATGTCCTTGCCGATGTGCGAGTAGGACAGGTCGTCGTTGAAGGTCGACGGCGTCGACACCTGCAGGATCTCCGAGCAAAGGTTGGAGTGGGTGATCTTGCCGTCGACCGGGTTCGACCGGTTCACCGTGTCCTCGAACATGATGTACGGGTAACCCGACTCGAACTGCAGCTCGGCCAGCGTCTGGAAGAACTCGCGCGCCTTGATCTTGGTCTTGCGGATGCGCTTGTCCTCGACCATGTCGTGATAGTTCTCCGAGACGTTGATGTCGGCGAACGGCTTGCCGTACACGCGCTCGACGTCGTACGGGCTGAACAGGTACATGTCGTCGTTGCGCTTGGCCAGCTCGAACGTGATGTCCGGGATGACGACGCCCAGCGACAGCGTCTTGATGCGGATCTTCTCGTCGGCGTTCTCGCGCTTGGTGTCCAGGAAGCGGTAGATGTCCGGGTGGTGCGCGTGCAGGTACACCGCGCCGGCGCCCTGGCGGGCACCGAGCTGGTTGGCGTAGGAGAACGAGTCCTCCAGCAGCTTCATGATCGGGATGACGCCCGAGCTCTGGTTCTCGATCTTCTTGATCGGAGCGCCGTGCTCGCGGATGTTGCTCAGCAGCAGGGCCACGCCGCCGCCGCGCTTGGACAGCTGCAGCGCCGAGTTGATCGAGCGGCCGATCGACTCCATGTTGTCCTCGATGCGGAGCAGGAAGCAGGAGACGGGCTCGCCGCGCTGCTTCTTGCCCGAGTTGAGGAAGGTCGGCGTCGCCGGCTGGAAACGGCCGGAGATGATCTCGTCGACGAGCTCTCGGGCGAGCACCTCGTCGCCGTCGGCCAGGGTCAGCGCGACCATGCAGACGCGGTCCTCGAAGCGCTCCAGGTAGCGCTTGCCGTCGAACGTCTTGAGCGTGTAGCTCGTGTAGTACTTGAACGCGCCGAGGAACGTCGGGAAGCGGAACTTCTTGGCATACGCGTGGTCGAAGAGCTCGGTGACGAAGTCACGGCTGTAGCGCTCGAGGACCTCGGGCTCGTAGTAGTTCTCCTTGACCAGGTAGTCGAGCTTCTCGTCCAGGTTGTGGAAGAAGACCGTGTTCTGGTTGACGTGCTGCAGGAAGTACTGGCGCGCCGCCTGCTTGTCCTTGTCGAACTGGATCTTCCCGTCCGCGTCGTACAGGTTGAGCATCGCGTTGAGCGCGTGGTAGTCGAGCTCCCCCGGCTCATGCCCCGACGGGCTCGGGTGGACGCCGGACTGGCTGGCCGAGGCGGTGTCGGAAGTGGAGGTGGGCGACGACACGATGGACTCCTGGTGGGAAGGGATCTTGCTGGATCGGGACTGACGGGGACTAGGTGGCGAGCAGTTCGCCGCTGGTGGTCGCGAACTCGCCGAGACCCTCGCGGACGCGCTCGACGTCGTCGGTGGTGCCCATGAGTTCGAATCGGTACAGGTACGGGACCTGGCACTTGGCGGCGATGATCTCGCCGGCCCGGCAGTACTCCGGCCCGAAGTTGGTGTTGCCCGCGGCGATGACGCCGCGGATCAACGAACGGTTGTGCGGGTTGTTCAGGAAGCGGATGACCTGCTTGGGCACGTAGCCGCCGCCGGCCGTGGTCGTCGCGCTGCGCCCGCCGCCGTAGGTCGGCGTGATCAGCACGTACGGCTCGTCAACGAGCAGCGGTGCCTCGTCGCGGTCGTGAACGGGGATGCGGATCGCCGCCAGGCCCAGCTTCTCGACGAATCGGTGCGTGTTCTCCGACACCGACGAGAAGTAGACGACCGACAGCGACATGACCGGAGGCCCGTTCGCTACGCGGAGGCGGTGGCGGCGACGACCGCCTTGATGCGGTCGGGGCGGAAGCCCGACCAGTGCTCGTCCCCGGCGACGACGACGGGGGCCTGCAGGTAGCCCAGCGCCATGACGTAGTCACGGGCCTCGGCATCCTCGGAGATATCGATGACCTGGTACTCGACACCGGCCTTGTCCAGCGCCTTGTAGGTGGCGTTGCACTGCACGCACGCCGGCTTGGTGTAGACGGTGATTGCCATCATCAGCTCCGAATTCCATCGATGTCGTTTGAAGTACCCAGAACACTACACCTTGTGTCTGACATTGGCGATGAACACTAGAAGTTGTGAATTACAATTATGAAACTCGCAGGTCGGGGGCTCGCTCGTCCACATTTTCCCGGCGTGTCTCGGCGTGTCCGGCGTGTCGCGCGGCGCCGTCCCACCAGACACTCCCGCACCACCGCCATCGGTCACCCGAACGTGCCGATCGCCCGGGGCGGCTACCCTGCATGACGTGGATATCGGCGAGAGCGGCGGGACGCCCCTGGTGGGCGACGACCTGCTGGCGCAGCGCGACGAGCGGGCCGATGCCGCGCAAAACCGGGCCCGCCTCCTCGACGCCGCGGCCCGACTGGTGGCCGAGCGCGGCGCCGCCGACGTCACCATGGACGAGGTCGCGGCGGCGGCCGGCGTCGGCAAGGGCACCGTCTTCCGCCGCTTCGGCAGCCGCACCGGCCTGATGCGCGCACTCATCGACCACGACGAGCGCAAACTCCAGCACGGCTTCTTGTTCGGCCCTCCCCCGCTGGGCCCCGGCGCCCCGCCGCTCGAGCGCCTGCTCGCCTACGGCCGTGCCCGCCTCGAGCACACCCTCGCCCACCGCGACATCCTCAACCAGGCGCTCGAGGCCGGCGGCATGCAGCGCTACACGATGCCCGTCGTCATGGCGTCCACCACGCACGTCCGCATGCTGCTGATCGAACTCGGCGTCGCCCGCCCCGAAGTCGCCGCCCTCGCCCTCGAGGCCCCGCTCCACGCGGACGCGGCGGCGTTCCTCTCCGACGTCGAGGGGCTGTCCACCGCGGAGATCGTCCAGCAGTGGGAGCAACTGGCCATCTCCATCGCCGGCTGACCTACTGGTCGAATCCGCCCCGCGCGACCATCGCTTGGGCGCGCGACAACTCCGGTCCGGCCGGCAGCAGCCGCACGACCGGCCACGGCGCTAGCCCCGGTTCGCCCAGCCCGAGCACCTGGGCCGTCGCATCGTCGGGCACGCCGTGGCGCATCCCGGTGTCCCCGATGACGACCCGCCCGGTCCGCCGTGTGCTCTGCGGATCCATGCCGGTCAACCGCACATCGTGCGTCGAGCCGGGCGCGACGCGGATCTCGTCGACGCGGGGACCGGCCCCGTCGGCCCCCACCGGCACGACTGCCGCCGGTCCCGGCACCGCGTGTCCGGCGCGCAGCGAGGTCGTCGCCGCCGGGGCGCCGGGCTCGCGCACCCACCGCTGACAGACCACCGGTGCATCGGCCGCGACGAGCAGCCGCGGGACGCGGCGCGGGAAATGGTCGACCGCGAGGCGGCGCACCACCGGCACCGCCGCGACTTTGCCCGGCGGCACCGATACCACCTTGGTCCCGGCGGAGTCGTCGGCCGCGCGCAGCAGCTCGGCGACGGTCGCCGGCACCGGCTGCACCCCGTCGGCGAAGGCGACGAAGTGCTCGGCCCCGCCGTCGACGCCGGTCACCGCGAACACGGTGCCGACCGGCAGTCCCAGGACGCCCCGACGGCCCGCGCCGGGGATCGCGGGCACGCGCAACGGCGGCACCTCCTCGAGGGCGTCGAACATCCCGGCCGAGAGCGAACGCGGCGCGGCGCCGTCCAGGCGCAGCGCCCGGCGGATCGCGGCGGAGCGGGTGTCCACCCGGGCGCGCACCGTTCGCGCGGACAGGCCCTCCCCGAGGCGGTAGACGAGGTGGTGATCGCCGTCGACGGCGGCCAGCAGCCCGGCCGCCGGATCGCCGCGGAGCCCATCGGCGCCGGCGGGGCCGATGACGACGGCCGTGCGCGGCGACCCGCCCGCCCGCTCCGCCGCATCACACACGCTCCACGACGTCGCCGCGCCGGAGCCGAGGGCGTTCGGCGCACCGACGATGCCGAGGGTCGGGCCGCGGGGCAGATCCCGCAGCGCGGCGGGACTCACGGTCTTCGGCGCCGCCGCCGACTGCGCGATCAACCGCGCCGACGCCAGGTTGAGCACCGGGTGCGCGGTCTTGTCGACGACGACGTACAGCCCGCCGTCGGCCCGGTTGAGCACGATCGGCGAGTCCGCCACCGAGCCGACCGGTCGGATGAGCCCGTAGACGCCGCTCCCGGCGGTGACGAGTACCGCGAGCACGATGCCCACGGTGATGGATTGGCGCTGCGCCCGCATCGGGTCGTGCAGCATGCGCGCGTCGCGGCGCACCAGAGCGTGTTCCGCGCGTTGCAGGAGAAAGCGGTAGCCGCTCACCTGGGCGCGCGTGGTCAACTGTCGAACCATCGGTGTCCCCCAACTCCGATTACGCCGGCCCGGCCCAAATCCCCCCGGATCGGCCGTTGATTGCGCTAGCGTGCTGACACTGTTGCACGCAGCCGGGGGGCTCGTGGGGCAAACGCGACGAATCGGGGGAATCGTGGTGCTGCTGCCGACTGTCATCCATCGCCGAGGCGGTGCCGCGCGGTCCGACCTCACCGTGGCGCCCGCCTTCGACATCCCGCCGCAGTCGGACCAGAACCTGGCCGGCGCGGCTGCGACGAGCGGGGCGACATCGCCGGTCGGCGTCCGATGGGGTGGCGACACGCTGGTCACCGCGGTCCGGATCGAGCCGTGTCGACCGGTGCCGCGGGTCCACACGAACAGCGCCGCGACGGCCATCGGCGCCCACTCCTCGGTCGTGAGTCTGGCCCAGCTCCACCGCTTCCGGCAGTCGTGCCGGGTGCCCGTGAGCCTGGACCTGCTGGTGACCGAGTACCGCTACTGCGGCGCCGGCCCGCTGGCCACCGCCTATCGCGCGACGTTGGGCCCGTTGCCGATCGCGGCGTCGCGGCGCACGGTCGTCGTACTCCGCATCCGCGGCACCGATCTGTGCCACGCGCCCGGACGGGACGCCACCGCGGCGGCCCTGCGCACCGCCGCGGTGGTCACCCGGCGCCTGGCGGCCCACCTGTCCGCTGCGGGCCTGCGAGCCGCGCCGCTCTCGGCTGCGGGGCTGCGCGAACAGACCGATCACGTGCTGGGCGCCGGCCTCGTTCCGCCCGACGCGGTCGAGACCCCCGCCGGGCTCGAGGTGCACGCCGATGAGGAGGGGGTCCACGGCGGCGCGATCCGTTGGCGCACGCTCGATCTGGGGCCCGACGCCGGCCCGGGGACGGCGCGCGCCCTGTTGGCCGACCAGCCGGTGGCGACGACGACCGTGCTGCAGCTGTCCGGCCCGCCGTCGGCGCCGGAGCTACACGGCCTGGTCGGCGTCGTCGAGATCCCCGGCGCCGGGCGCCGGGTCCACGCGATTCCGGCGGCCGCCACGGCGGGCACCGCCTCCCCCGCCGCCCTGCTCGACTGGCTGCCCGCGCCGGGGCCGACCCGGGCCAACCGGCCGCCACTGCCCGCCGACGCCGCGGCGCTGCACCGCTGGTCGTTCCCCGTCGGCGACGACGGACCGCTGATCGGCGCACTGGCCGACGGTCGCGCGGTGACCCTGCCCCTGTTCGCGGCGCACCGCCCGGCCGTCGTGCGCGGCGACACCCGACTCGTCGGACTGCTGCTGGGCCGCTGTATCGCCTCGGGCGCGGCGATCAGCGTGCACACCGCCGCGGCGGCGCGCTGGGGACCGCTGCTCGAGCACGTCGGCGACGCCGGCGTCCTCGCGCTGGGCGCCACGGCTCCGGGGGCGTCGACGGTGCTCGCCGACGTCGACCTCGTCGACGAGTCGGACGGCGACGAGTGGGTGCTGCGGATATCCCGCGCCGCGGGCACTGGGACGTCCGCCGCGCCGTGGGCCGACATCCGCGGGCGGGCCGACGGGCGGTTGCGGGCCGTGGTCGACGGCGTGGCCCTCGATCTGCAGAACGTCGCCGGGCCCGACGAGTGTCGACTCGTGGCGGGCATCCCGGCGGGACCTACTTCGCGGTGACCCCGAGCGGCACGCGGGCGCGGTAGCAAACGGCCTTCGACGTCACCGCCGCCACGGTGACGTCGGGGTCGGCGTCGGCCAGCCAGACCGCCTGACCGGACTTGGCAGTGATGGTGTGGCCGCCGCCGCGCACCTCGATCCGGCCGGCGGTCACCGCGATGATCTGCGGGCCGGGCATGTCGAAGGAGATGGTCGAGGGCTGGCGGAGCCCGGTGCCGTCGAGTTCGACTTTCGACAGGCGGAACTCCGGCGCCGGCGTCGTGTAGATCCGCTCGGCCCCGAGGGTGGAGACCGCAGGCGAGAGGTCGGCCGGGTCGGCCGGGTCGAAGTCCAGCACGCGCAGGAGCTCGGGGACGTCAATGTGCTTGGGGGTCAGGCCGCCGCGCAGGACGTTGTCCGAGTTCGCCATCACCTCGATGCCGGTGCCGTGCAGGTAGGCGTGCAGGTTGCCCGCGGCGAGGTACAGCGCCTCGCCGGGTTCGAGGTGGATTCGGTTGAGCAGCAGCGACGCGAGGACGCCGGGGTCGCGCGGGTAGGCCTCGCCCAACTCCAGCAGGGTGCGCAGCTCGGCGTCGAACTCGGTCTTGCCGCCGGCGAGCACGGCGACGGCGGCGTCGATGACCGCGGGGACGAGGTCGGCCAGCACCGTCTCGGGGAGCGTGATCCAGGTGGTGAACAGCGCCCGCAGGCCGTCCCGGTCGGGCTGGCCGGCGATCATCCCGAGATACGGATCGAGTTCCGGGAGCGACAGCTCGCGCAGCAGGTCGACGGTCCGCGCCGGGTTGCGGAACCCGGCGAGCGCGTCGAACGGCGTCATCGCCAGGATCACCTCGGGCTTGTGCCACGGGTCGCGGTAATTGCGCTCCGGCGCGTCGATGGGGATCCCGGCCGCATTCTCCCGGGCGAAGCCCTCGGCCGCCTGCTGCGCGGTCGGGTGCGCCTGCAGCGACAACGGCTCCTCGGCGGCCAAGACCTTCAACAGGTACGGCAGCCGGACGCCGAACTCGTCGATCACGGGCTGCCCGAGAGTGGCGACGGGGTCGGCCTCGATCTCGGCGAGCAGGGTGCGGTCCGGCTTCCCCTTGTCGTCGAGGCACTCGGCCGGACCACCGGGATGCGCGCCGAACCACAGCTCGGCCTCCGGGTGCGCGGACGGCACGGGCAGGCCGCGAATCTTGGCGATCGCCGTGCGCGAGCCCCAGGCGTAGGGGCGCACGACCCCCTCGAGCAGTCGCACCGCTACCGCGCTCCCAACAGTTCGGCGTAGACGGCGGCCATCTCCAACCGCGCCGCCAGCACCAGGTGTTCGACCAATCCGCCGGCATCCTCGGCGCCGCCCGGGGTCGGTTCGGCGGGGGCGGCGGAATCGTCCGGCTCGGCGCCGACGAGCACTTCGGCGTCGGGCAGCGCGGCGACGCGGCGCCGGGCCTGCCATTGCCCCGCCGGGGTGCTGAGCACGAACAGGCGGGGGCGCGTCGGCACCGGACCGTCGAGCTCCGGGTCGTGGAAGATCGAGTCGACGCCGGCGGTACCGCCGCGCAGCAGCCGGGTCATCGCCGCGGTCAGGTCGACGGCCGTCGCGGAGACGCCGCCCACGGCGAACAGGGTGCTCGCCGACCGAGCGGCCAGCGCATCCGATGCCGGGCTGTCGCCGCTCAAGACCGGCGGGGCCGCCCGAAAGCGGTCGGCGAGAGTCTTCGCGGGCGCACCGTAGGCGTCCTGCGCCGGGTGGTTGCGGGCCGCCTCGGCGTCGAGCGCCTCGGCCAGCTGGTCGAGGTCGAGGTCGCCGCCGACGTAGCGCACCTCTTTCAGGCCCTGGCAGACCGCGATGAGAGCCGCGACGTGGCCGACGAAGCGGAATTGTTCGGGTACGACGATTCGCGGCGACAGGTCCATGCCGCGACCGCCGACCGCACTGGCGAGCGGGCCCTCCATCGGCGCGACCACGACGAACTCGGCGTGGCGGCGCGCCGCGCGCGACGCCGCGTCGGCGAGCGCGAGGTCGCCGGCGTCGTCGCCGACGAGGACCACGACGTCGAGCGGGCCGATCCAGCCCGGCAGCGCGGGCGCCGAGACGAGCGGCACGTCCAGCCGCGCCGCGGTGTGGGCGATGACGAAGCGCGCTGACTGGGCGGCGGCGACCGAGGCGCCGGTGACGATGACGACGCTGCGCGGCCGGAGTGTTGCGAGCGGCTCGATGACGCCTTCGCGGACCGCTTCGGCCACCGCGCGCACCTGGGCCCCGGCGCGCGCCGACGCGTGCAGCAGACCGTCGACGTCGGCGTCGATCAAGCTGCTCGGATCGTCGAGATCGACCCCTGTGGTGCGCATGCCTCCACACTATCCATCCGCGGCGCGTCGTGGCGCCCGGTGTCGGCCGAGAACGCCCTAATCGACGTCGGGCAGCACCCGGAGATGGCCGCGCCGACCCGGGCGCGGACGCGCGGGGGCGGCCTCGCCCGCCGAGGGTCGCGCGGGCAGGTCGTCGAAGCCGTCGAGCGGTTCGGAGCCGACGGCGACCGACTCGCGGACGGCCTCGGCCAGCGCGGTCAACTCCTGCTCCTCGGTGGGCGGGGCGAACCCGCTCGAAGTGCGCATGATCTCCCAGCCGCGCGGCACGGTGATCGAATCGGCGTGCGCGGCGCACAGATCCCACGAGTGCGGCTCGGACAGCGCGGCGAGAAGGCCGACCACGGCCGTCGAGCTGGCGTAGTCGTAGGTCAGCGTCGCGACGGCCGGGCGGGAACACCCCGGACGGGAGCACTGACGAGGATCGGTCACGACTGAAAGGTTAGCCCGCCGCGGCGGCCGACCCCGGCAGACACACCGACGGGTGGGCGCGGAGCACCGTCGCCGCGACCGGACCTAGACTCGGTGCCATGCGACGGCAGACCATGCGCACCCGTCGGGCCCGCGACCGGCGGGCCCGCGGTTTGCGCTCGCCGCTGCTGCCGCAGACGGTGCCGGCCTGGACGTCGCGGTCGGACGAGTTCGACACGGTCGTGATCGAGGTCTTGGCGGAGATCGATCGCCGCTGGCACGACCAACTCCTGGAGTTGAACATCGCCGTCGACGACGTGCCGCGGATGTTGCCGCACGATCCGGCCTCGGTGCAGTGGCCGGCGGAGGTGTCCGCCGACCGGGCCATCCCGCTGGCCCGGCTCATCCCGGCGGGCATCGACACCGCGGGCAATGCGACACCGGCCCAGATCGTGGTGTTCCGGCGGCCGCTCGAGGTCCGCGCCAAGGGACGCGACGACCTGGCCGAGCTGGTGCGGGAGGTGCTCGTCGAGCAGGTGGCGACCTATCTCGGCATCGACGAGGACACGGTCGAGAACGGCCCGGCGTAGTCGGGCCGCGGAAGTCGCGGGAGGTTAGATGATCCCGCGCTTGAGGCGACGGCGCTCCCGCTCGGAGAGTCCGCCCCAGATGCCGAAGCGCTCATCCTTCTGCAGGGCGTAGTCGAGGCACTCGGCCTTGACCTCGCAGCCCGAGCAGATGCGCTTGGCCTCGCGGGTGGAGCCGCCCTTCTCGGGGAAGAACGCCTCCGGGTCGGTTTGGGCGCACAGCGCCCGGTCCTGCCACGTCTCCTCGACGTCGTCGAACAGCGCGTCGAAGTCGTCGGGCACCACGGACAGGTGCGGTCGGGCGCCCAAGGGCGCGGGCCCGGCAATCGGCGTCGGGTTGCCGTACGCAGACGAGTCGTCGCCCAGCGGGGTATCAAATCCCATCTCAGCGTCTCCTTCAGGTGGTCTGTCTGTCAGCGTCGTCGGTCGGGCGGCACCACGCCGCCGGCCGCTGCGCCCCGAAATGTGCTTGCCGTTCGTGTCCCGGTCGGCCGCCGCCACTCGAACACCCCGGTGTGGCGAACCATCCGACGGATTCGAACATACGGTCGAATGCGCTGTGCCCCAAGGCAATTCGCATTCGGTCAGCCGCAATTCAAAACCGCAAATGACACTCATGTGATTAGACACGCCTGCCCTTGCCCAGGTCAAGCGGAACCAGAAAATTCGCGTATACCACCGACAACGCCGAATCCGTTGTCTCGACACGTACTGGAGGGATTCTGGCCGATGCCCGCCGATTCGGGCGCCCACTACAGTGGAGCCTCGTGAAGGTCACTGTACTCGTCGGCGGCGTCGGCGGCGCGCGCCTGCTGCTCGGCGCCCGCGAACTCTTCGGCCGGACCCCGTTCCCCGATTCCGGCGACCACCCCGGTGGCGCGCACACCGTCACCGCGATCGTGAACGTCGGTGACGATGCCTGGATGCACGGGGTCCGCATCACCCCCGACCTGGACACCTGCATGTACACGCTCGGCGGCGGGATCGACGAGGAGCGCGCGTGGGGACGTCGCGACGAGACCTGGCACGCCAAGGAGGAACTCGCCGCCTACGGTGCCGATCCGGACTGGTTCGGCCTCGGCGACCGCGATCTGGCCACGCATCTGATCCGCACCCAGATGCTCGAAGCGGGCTATCGGCTGACCGACGTCACCGCCGCGCTGTGCCGCCGCTGGGATCCGGGCGTGCGCCTGCTGCCGGTCACCGATGAGCGGCACGAGACGCACGTTGTGATCACGCCGCCCGAATCCCCCGACGGGGCCCAGCGCGCGATCCATTTCCAGGAGTGGTGGGTGCGCTATCGCGCCCAGGTGCCGACCACCGGCTTCGCCCAGGTCGGCGGCGGTAGCTCCGGTCGCGGGGAACCGGCACAGCTCACCCCCGAGGCCGCGGCGGCGATCGCCGAGGCCGACGTGATCATCTTCGCGCCCAGCAACCCCGTGGTCAGCGTCGGCGCGATCCTCTCGGTGGGCGGCGTGCGCGCGGCGCTGCGGACGGCGTCGGCACCGATCGTCGGGATCAGTCCGGTGATCGACAACAAGCCGCTGCGCGGAATGGCCGACGAGTGCCTGACCGTCATCGGTGTCGCGACGACCGCCGAGGCGATCGCCGCGCACTACGGCGCCCGTTCAAAGGCCGGACTGCTCGACGGCTGGCTGATCGCCGACGGCGACACCGCCGAGGTCGACGGCATCGCGATCGGCACCGCACCGCTACTCATGACCGACCCGTCGGCGACAGCGGCGATGATCCGGGCCGCGTGCGCGCTCGTCGGCGTGGATACCCCCGCGGAGGGCGCATGAGCCGCGCGGGCGACCACCGCTCCCCCGGGCCGATCGAGATCATCCCCGTTCCGGGGCTCCCCGAGTTCGCCCCGGGCATGGACGTCGCGGCGGCCATCCTCGACGCCGCCGACCTGCGCGACGGCGACATCGTCGTCATCACCTCCAAGGTCTTCTCCAAGACCGAGGGGCGGATGGTCGACGCGCCGGCCGACCCCGAGGAGCGCGACGCCCTGCGCCGCCGCCTCGTCGACGACGAGTCGGTGCGCATCGTCGCGCAGAAGAACCGCACGCTGATCACCGAGAACTCCTACGGCCTGATCCAGGCGGCCGCCGGCGTCGACGGGTCCAACGTCGCATCGGACCAGTTGGCGCTCTTGCCCGTCGATCCCGACGCCAGTGCGGCGGCGGCCCGGGCGGCCTTTGCCGACGCGGGCGTCGACGTCGCGGTCGTCATCACCGACACGATGGGCCGCGCCTGGCGGATCGGCCAGACCGACGTCGCGATCGGTGCCGCGGGCCTGGCCGTCAGCCACAGCTACGAGGGCAGTCGGGACAGCCACGGCAACGAGCTCGTCGTCACCGAGATCGCCGTCGCCGACGAGATCGCCGCCGCCGCGGATCTGGCGAAGGGCAAGCTCGACGGCGTCGCCGCGGCGATCGTGCGCGGCCTGCCCGTCGTGGACGACGGCAGCAGCGCGAGCAAGCTCGTCCGCGCCGGCGAGGAGGACCTGTTCCGCCTCGGCACCGATTTCGCCATCGCGCAGGGTCGGCGCGAGGCGGTGCTGACGCGACGCTCGGTGCGCTCCTTCGCCCCCGGGCCGGTCGACGCCGACGAGATGCGGGCCGCCCTGGCCGAGGCCCTCACCGCCCCCGCCCCGCACCACACGCACCCGGTGCGCTTCGTCTGGCTGCGCGACCGACAGCGCCGCACGGCACTGCTCGACGCGATGGGCGAGGCCTGGCGCGCCGACCTGCGCGGCGATGAGAAGACCCCCGAGTCGATCACCAAGCGCGTGCGGCGCGGCCAGATCCTCTACGACGCCCCCGAAGTCGTCATCCCCTTCCTCGTCCCCGACGGGGCACACACCTACCCGGACGAGCGTCGCAACGCCGCCGAGCACACGATGTTCACCGTCGCCACCGGCGCCGCGGTCGGCATGCTGCTGGTGGCGCTCTCGGCGCGCGAGATCGGCAGCTGCTGGATCGGTTCGACGATCTTCGCCCCCGAGATCGTGCGCGAGCAGCTCGGTCTCGACGAGCGGTGGCAGCCGCTGGGCGCCGTGGCGATCGGCTACCTGCCCGAGCGGCCCGACGACGGATCCAACGTCCCGACCCGGCCGGCCGCCGATCCCACCGGGTTGGTGGTCGAACTGTGAGCCTGCACGCGTCGGCCCGCGCCGCGCTGTCGTCGTGGCACACCGACGACGCGGCCCAGGACACGCTGCGGCACACCTACCTGGCCTTCCTCGACGCCTCGCCGCGGGGCTGCCTGCGCGCCAACGAGCCGGGGCACATCACGGCCTCGGCGCTCGTCGTCGACGCCGACGGCACGCACGCGCTGCTGACGCTGCACCCGCGGATCGGCAAGTGGGTGCAGCTGGGCGGGCACTGCGAACCGGAGGATGCGGGCATCGAGGCGGCCGCGCTGCGCGAGGCGACCGAGGAGTCGGGCATTGCGGGGCTCACGCTGCTGCCGGGCCCGGCGCACCTGCACACCCACCCGATCACCTGCTCGCTCGGCGTGCCGACGCGCCACCTCGACGTTCGCTACGTGGCGATCGCGCCGGCGACAGCCGACGGCGCACTGCCCGAGATCGTGCGCAGCGACGAGTCGCTGGACCTGCGCTGGTGGCCGCTCGACGACATCCCCAATGACGAATTGGAGCCGCTGGTCGACGCCGCCCGGCGATCAGTGCGATCAGCCTGACGTTTTCGCCGGTTTCCGAGCACAACGCCGGGTTGATCAGGCCGCTCGATTGGCTAGCACTTGTCGCACGCGGCGGACCAACTCGTCTGGCCGGTCGACGAGGTCGGCCCAGGTGAAGTTCAGCACCTCCCAACCTGCCGCGATCAAGGCGTTGCGCCGCGTCCGGTCGTGCTGGAAGGCCCGCGCATCACGGTGGAAGGCGAGCCCGTCGATCTCGATCGCCAGCCGCCGTGCGGGGAAGGCGAAATCGAGAATGTAGCCGCAGGACGGATAGTTGGCGCACCAACCCTGGATTCCGGCCCGGCGAAAAACCCTGACGGCCAGGCGTTCGGCCTCTGAACGCGCGCCGGAACCGAGTAGCACCAGATAGCCGGACACAACGCCGACGCCGTGCCGCTTCGGATACCGCTCATGCGCGGCGCGCAGCGCATCCAGGGTGACGACCCTGCGCAACAACATGGAGTCGAGGATGGCGATCCCCGACTCGATCGACGCGTCGAGCGCTGTGAGCGCCGGCGCCGTCGTGCGCAGGCCGCGATGAACCGCGACGTCTTCAACGGCGATCGCGCGCTCACGAACGACAGTCGTCGACGTTCGCCGGGGATGGCGGCCGGACACGGCGGTGTACACCAGGTGCTTGCGCGGCGGGTCGACCCACAGCCCGAGCCACCATGCGGCGGCGGTACCACCGAGGACGGCACGCGCCCCGACCGAGTGGACCGCCAAACGCGCCTGGGCGCGCTCCGATCGCGCATGGGTGGCGACCAGGTAGACGCCGCGCGCGATCCGACGCCACCGCCCCGAGTCGATGCGCCGCTGGATGGCGGCCGGGCTCATGCCGCTGTCCAGGGCCTGCGCACGGGTGAGCACGCCGTCGTGACGGATGATCAACTCATCGAGATCCATGCTGGTTAGACGCGCACGACGCCAGCACTGGTTCCATCCGCCGGATCAACCCGGTGTTGTTCTCGCTTTCCGAGGACAACGCCGGGTCGATGGCCTAGTCGACGACGACGCCCTTGCCGATGGTCACGACGCCGCCCTCGCTGACCGAATACCGCTCGCGGTCGCGCTCGAGGTCGACGCCGAGCTGGGCCTCCGGGGAGATTACGACGTTCTTGTCGAGGATCGCGTTGCGGACGACGGCGCCTGAGTTGATCCGGGCGCCCGGCATGACAACACAGTTCTGCACGACGGCGCCCGCCTCGATGACGACGTCGGTCGAGATGACCGAGCCGGACACCGCGGTGGCCTTGACGATCGAGCCGGCGCCGACCACCGAGTCCTGCACCGAACCACCGAGGATGAACTTGGCGGGCGGCAGGTTGGTGGTCTCGCCGCGGATCGGCCAGCGCCGGTTGTAGAGGGTGAAGGCGGGGTTCGGCAGCACCAGGTCCATCTGCGCGTCGTAGAAGGCGTCGATGGTTCCGACGTCGCGCCAATAGCCGCGATCGCGCTCGGTGGCGCCGGGCACCTCGTTGTCGCGAAAGTCGTACACGGCGGCCTCGCCCTTGCCGACGAACAGCGGGATGATGTCGCCGCCCATGTCGTGGCCGGAGTCCTCGTTCTCCGAGTCCTCGCGCAGCGCCTCGATGAGCGCCTCGGTGGTGAACACGTAGTTGCCCATCGACGCGAGCGTCGTGTTCGGGTCGTCCGGCGTCGCGGGCGGGTCGGCGGGCTTCTCGACGAAGCGGGTGATGCGGCCGGAGTCGTCGGCGTCGATGCAGCCGAGGGCGGTCGCCTCCGCACGGGGCACCCGGATGCCGGCGACGGTCGCGGCGGCACCGGATTCGATGTGAGCGGCGACCATTTGCGACGGGTCCATCCGGTACACGTGGTCGGCGCCGAACACGACGAGGTACTCGGGGTTCTCGTCGTAGACGAGGTTGAGCGACTGCAGGATCGCATCGGCCGAACCGGTGAACCAGCGCTTGCCCAGGCGCTGCTGCGCGGGGACGGAGGTGATGTATTCGCCGTGGAAACCGCTCGACCACCAGGTCTGTGCGATGTGGCGGTCCAGCGAGTGCGACTTGTACTGCGTCAGGACGCAAATGCGCTCATAGCCGCCGTTGACCAGGTTCGACAACACGAAGTCGATGAGGCGGTAGGTGCCGCCGAAGGGGACGGCGGGCTTGGCGCGGTCGGCGGTCAGCGGGTACAGGCGCTTGCCCTCACCGCCGGCAAGGACGATTCCCAGGACGTGCGGTGCTGCTCTCACGCCTCCAACCTAACCCAGCGCCGGTGGTGCCGCTGTGCGCCGGGCGACGGTCACGTCGACCGACAGGGTGACCGGGACGGTACCCCCGTCGCCGACGAGCCGCCGGGCGCGCTCGTTCGTCTCCGCGGGGGTCGTGTGGAATCCGCTGGGGCCCATCGCCACCGCTGCGGCGATGTCGGCGGCCGACCACTCGTCGACGGTCGTCACCGCCGTGGCGGTCGGCGTCGTGAATCCGGCTTCGGCCAGCGCCGCGACGAGCTTGTCGTGTTTGTCGGCCTCGACGTCGAGCATGCCCAGTGGACCGCGCAGTTCGGCGAGGTGGTCGGGGCACGGGGTCACCACGACCAAGACGCCGTCGTCGACCAGGACGCGACGCGCCTCGGCGAAGCCGCGCGGGGCGAACACCGCCAGCACTGCGGCCGCGCTGTCGTCGCCGACCGGCCAGGGCTGCCACAGGTCGGCGACCACGGCCGCGGCGCGCGGATGGCACCGGGCGGCCGCGCGAGCCGCGAACTTGGACAGGTCCAGGCCGAGCCCGCGCGCGGCGGGCAGCGCGTCGAGACACGAGGCGAGGTATTGCCCGGTGCCGCAGCCGGCGTCGACGATGAGCGGCGGGTCGGCGGGCAGGTGCTCGACGACAATCCCGGCCAGGGTTGAACGCAGTACCCGGTACGGCCCGGAGTCGAGCGCGACGCGGCGCGCGGCAACCATGTCCGCGGTGTCCGAGGAGAGTCCGGCACTGCGGCCGGCGAGCAGGGCGACGTAGCCCTGTCGGGCCACGTCGAAGCGGTGGCCATTCACGCACCCGATCGTGGCCGGGCGCGGTGAATCGCCGACGACCGTCAGGCGGTCGTGGCACACGGGACAGCGCAGGGCGTCGAGAACCGACGCCAGCGCGAAACCCGGCGGGTGGTCAGCGGGGACCGGCGTCAGCCGGCGACTCCCTGGAGTTCCTTCGCGAGCGCGGCGGCCTCGTCGGCCGTCAGCTCGAACACGATGCGACCGCCACCGTCGACAGGAATGCGCACGACGATCCCGCGGCCCTCCTTGGCTGCTTCCATCGGGCCGTCTCCGGTGCGTGGCTTCAACGCCGCCATCGTTGTAACTCCCTCCGAGTTTCCAATTCAGTCAATTGTAGCTGGTCATGAGACCGGGCCGCCGACGGACCCTCCCCCGGCGGGGGGCTCCGCGCGCTCGCGCAGCGCGTCGGTGACGGCGCGCAATTCGTCGATCTCGCGGGCCAGCTTCTCCAGCGTCCAATCGACCTCGGACGGGCGATAGCCGCGGAAGACGAGGCCGAACCGCACGGCCCGGACGTCGGCGCCGGTGATCCCGGCGCGCGGCAGCTCGGTGACGGTCAGATCGTCGTCGAGCGGGGCCAGTTCCTCGCCGCGGCCGAAGACGAACCACACGACGGCGAACAACAGCCCGGCCACCAGGAGGATGCTCAGCGCATAGCCCAGGATCATGGTCATCGGCGGTCACCCTTCGGCTGGACGGAGTTCATCGGCGGACGGTCGGTGAGGACCGTCTCGGTCACCTGGGTCGCAAACGAGCCGTCGGCGGCCGCGGCGAACTGCACCAGCGGGGCCTGCGAGTCGTCGATGCCGCACCGGCGCAGCAGAGTGCCCACGATCTGGCGGCTCATCACGCCCAGCTCGGTGAGCGGCCGGTGCCGGTGCATGCGCACGCCGAGGTTCACCTGGCCGATCGCCTGTGGACCGCGGGCCTCCAGCGTGTCGATGAGCAAGCCGATCTCGACGCCGTAGCCGGGCGCGAAGGGCAACGACGACAACAGCTCGCGGGTTCCCGCGTACTCACCCCCGAGCGGCTGCACGACGTGCGACAGCTCGGGGCGCAGCGCGGCCAGCAACGGGCGGGCGACGAGCTCGGTGACGCGGCCGCCGCCGTCCTCGACGTGCTGGGCCGCCGTGCGCCACGGCCGTCGGTAGTAGCCCTTGACCAGTTCGATGGCCGGTTTGGTGAGGATCGGACCGACCAGTTTCGGCACGAACATCGGGTCCGGTGCCACCAGGTCGGAGTCGATGAACACC
The DNA here is from genome assembly GCF_047602025.1 of Gordonia sp. (in: high G+C Gram-positive bacteria). Taxonomy (GTDB): domain Bacteria; phylum Actinomycetota; class Actinomycetes; order Mycobacteriales; family Mycobacteriaceae; genus Gordonia. Next base: position 2,050,161 of record NZ_JASGII010000001.1, read on the forward strand.
AAGATGTCGGCGGTGGTCGCGGCGATGGACCGCCACAGCACCTCGCCCTTGCCGTCGACCGGGGGCACCTGTGGCAGCGCCTCCTCGCGGCTCACCACGCGCGCCCCGGCGGCGCGCGCCTGGGCGGCGGTGGCGTCGGTGGACCCGGAGTCGAGGACGACGAGGTCGTCGACGAGGGAGCCGAGCAGCGGCTTGATCGAATCGACGACGCCGGCAACGGTGTCGGCCTCGTTGAGCGCGGGCAGCACGACCGCGATGGTCCGCCCGCCCTTGGCGGCGACGAGTTCGTCGACGGTCCAGGTCGGCCGGTCCCACGTGGCAATCGTCGCGCCGGGCACCGCCGGCACGCCGCTCATGCCAGCCCCCGGACCGCGCGCACCGGGGCGCGCCGACCGGTGATCGCCGCGGCCATCTCGACGACCCGACGGGTCGGAGCCACCTCGTGCGCCCGGAAGATCCGCGCGCCGTGCTCGGCCGCCAGTGCGGTCGCGGCCAGGGTGCCGGCCACCCGCTCCTCCAACTCGACGCCGAGGGTTTCGCCGACGAAGTCCTTGTTGCTCAGCGCCATCAGGACCGGGTAGCCGGTCGCGACGAGTCGGTCGGTATGGCGGAGCAGGGCCAGCCCGTGATGGGTGTTCTTGCCGAAGTCGTGGGTCGGATCGATGACGATCCCGTCTGCGGGCACACCTGCGGCGAGCGCCCGCGCGGCGGCGGCGCCGAGTTCGGCGACGACGGCGTCGACGATGCCGGTCGAAGTGTCGCCGTAGCGCACGCGGTGCGGGCGGGTGCGCGGCACCGCGCCCCCGGTGTGCGAACACACCAATCCGGCCCCGCGGCGCGCGGCCACCTCGACCAGACCGGGATCGGCGCCGGCCCACGTGTCGTTGATCAGGTCGGCACCGGCGTCGCAGGCCAGCTCGGCGACCGAGGCCCGCCAGGTGTCGACGCTGATGACGACGTCGGGGAAGTTGGTGCGCACCCAGGCGATGAAGCCGACGACCCGGTCGGCCTCGGCAGCGGCGTCGACGGACTCGCCGGGGCCGGCCTTCACGCCGCCGATGTCGACGATGTCGGCACCCTCGACCACCACCTGCTCGATGCGCCGGCGCGCGGCGTCGTCGTCGAAGCTGGCCCCGCGGTCGTAGAAGGAGTCCGGGGTGCGGTTGATGATCGCCATGACCAGGGCGCGGTCGGCGGCCACCGGCCGGCCGCACAGCGTCGTGGTCGTGGTCACCGCATCCACGCTACCGGGGCGCGCCGCGGTCAGCCGCGCGGTGCGCGGGCCGCGGCGACGTCGGCGGCGTACTCGTCGTAGGCCGCGACGTAGCCGTCGGCCCGGCCGCGCAGCACGTACAGCGGGTCGCCGCCGACCTCGGTGAAACCCTCGTCGCGCAGCTCGACCTTGCGGTTCTTGAAGGTGGATGTGGCCTCGACCTCGCCGATGATGCGGATGAACAGCGGCACCGCATAGTTCGGCAGCGCTTCGTAGAGGTGCTCGGCCAGGCCCGGCACGTCCAGCGTCGCGCCGTCCTTGAGCTGGACGGCGGCCATGCCGGCCTTGCCGTCGCAGCCGGGGACCTCGACGCCGTAGACGACGGCCTGCTCGACGCCGTCGAGCCCCTCGAAGGCGCCCTCGACCTCGGTGGTCGCGACGTTCTCGCCCTTCCACCGGAACGTGTCGCCGAGGCGGTCGACGAAGGCGATGTGGCCCCAACCGACCTCGCGGACGAGGTCGCCGGAGTTGAACCACGAATCCCCGTCGGCGAAGCCGTCGCGGATGATTTTCTTCTCCGTGGCGGCCGAATCGGTGTAGCCGTCGAGCGGCACGCGGTCGCTGATCCCGGCGATGAGGAGTCCGGGCTCGCCCTTGCGGACCGCCGTCAGCCGCCCCTTCGCGTCGCGCTTGGGCTCGCCGGTCTCGTTGTCGTACGCGACGACCTTGAACGGGAGCGGGCAGAACCCGGCGGTCTTGGCGACGCCGAACACGTTGACGAAGGCGAGGTTGAGCTCGCTGGCGCTGTAGAACTCGACGATCCGCTTGATGCCGAACCGCTGCGCAAAATCGTCCCAGATCTCCGGGCGCATGCCGTTGCCGACGGCCAGGCGCACGCCGTGGCTGCGGTCGGTGGGCTTGGGCGGCTGGGCCAGCAGGTAGCGGCACAGCTCGCCGATGTAGCAGAACGCGGTGGCGCGGTTGAGGGTGATCTCGTCCCAGAACCGCGACGCGGAGAACTGCTTGCCGATGGCGATGGTCGCACCCGCGGCGAGGACGGCGCCGAGCGAGACCGACAGCGCGTTGTTGTGGTAGAGCGGCAGCGGCACGTACAGGGTGTCGCTGCTGCGCAGCCGCACGGCCATGCCGCCGATTCCGGCCATGTTCGCCAGCCACCGCTGATGGCTCATGACGCTGGCCTTCGGCAGCCCGGTGGTGCCGGAGGTGAAGATGTAGAAGGCGCTGGTCGAGGCCGGCAGCGTCGCCGTCACCGCCGGATTGGTGGCGGGACGGCCGGCGGCCGCTTTGTCGAAGGCGGTGTAGTCGTAGACGTGCTCGGGCAGGCAGTCGGCGGAGATCGACTTCGCCGCGTCGGCACAATCGGGGTCGTACACCAGCACCGACGGCTCGATCAGCTTCATGGAGTGGTCGGCGACGGCGCCGTGCTGGTTGTAGTTCATCATCCCGGCGGTGGCGCCGAGTTTCACCGCCGCGAGCGCGAGGTACAGGAAGGTCGGCGAGTTCTTGCCGAGCAGTGCGACGACGTCCCCGGTCTTGACTCCGTCGGCGGCGAGCTGCGCGGCATAGCGGTTGACGATCGCGTTGGCCTCGCCGTAGCTCGTCGACTCGCCCTCGAACCGGACGAACGGCCGGGACGGGTGCTTGGCGGCGTGCCGGGCGAAGACCGCGCCGATGGTCTTCTGTGCCGTCGCGGGGTTGTGGATCAGCCCGGGTGCGTGCCGCACCATGAGCGGTGCGGTGGGGATCATGTCCACCACGCCCTTGGCCAGGTCGGTGATCCGAACCTTCTTCGTCGACGCCGTGCTTGCCATTGACCGTCCCCTCGTCGCTGAGTCGCCGACCATCCTACTTCCGGGTAACCAGCGCCATGGCATCCGCCACCGATTGGGCGATCTGCAGGCGCTCGAGCGCCTCCGCGGCGACGAATCCCGCACCCTGCAGATCGGTCAGCCAGCGCAGCAGCGGCTGGTAGAAGCCATCGGCGTCGAGCACGACTACCGGCTTGTCGTGTTCGCCGAGGAACCCCCCGGTCCAGGTCTCGAACAGCTCCTCGAGCGTCCCGATCCCGCCCGGCAGGGTGATGAAGCCGTCGGCGCGCTCCTCCATCAGGCGCTTGCGCTCGCGCATGGTCTCGGTGACGACGAGTTCGTCGCTGTCGCGGTCGGCCGCCTCCCGGTCGACCAGGTGGCCCGGGATGATGCCGACGGTCTTGCCGCCGGCGGCTCGGGTCGCCGCCGCGACCGCACCCATCATGGAGACGTTGCCGCCGCCGCTGACCAGCGTGTGGCCCGCTTCCCCGAGCGCGGTGCCGAGGTCGGCGGCCAGGTCGAGGTAGTGCTGCGGCACCGGGCCCGAGGCGCAGTAGACGCAGATCGCCGTCACTGTTCCTCCCGCGCCGCGCGGGCGGCCTCGAGGACATCGACGACCTCGGCGGGGGTGTCGACGACGGTGATCAGCTGGCCGTCGGTCGGGTCGATCATCCCCTCGTCGACCAGGCGCAGGCGGATCCAGTCGACCAGCCCCGCCCAGAACTCCCGGCCGACGAGCACGATCGGGAACAGCGTGATCTTCTCCGTCTGCACCAGGGTCATCGCCTCGAAGAGTTCGTCGAGCGTGCCGAAACCGCCCGGCAGGCAGACGAAGGCCTGGCTGTACTTGACGAACATCATCTTGCGGGCGAAGAAGTAGCGGAAGTTGACGCCGATGTCGAGGAACGGGTTGAGCCCCTGCTCGTGCGGCAGCTCGATGCCGAGGCCGACCGACAGCGCGCCGGCCTGCTTCGCACCCCGGTTGACCGACTCCATGCTGCCCGGGCCGCCGCCGGTGATGACCGCGTAGCCGGCCTCCCCGATCGCCCGGCCCAAGTCGATGCCGAGGTCGTATTCGGGGCTGCCCAGCTTGGTGCGCGCCGACCCGAAGACCGCGACCGTGTCCTCCAGGTGCAGCAGGGCGTCGAACCCGGCGACGAACTCGGATTGGATGCGCAGCACCCGCCACGAGTCGTCGATCTTGAGCTGGTTGAGCTCGTCGACCGAGCGTGGCGGACGCCGGTTGAGCAGGCGCCGATCGGAGGTGACCGCCGGGTCGCCGGCGGCGCCACTGAGCCACGTGGGCCCGACGTAGCGGCCCGGGTCGGCGCCGGTCACGACCGGTCTCCGGTGAGGTAGTCGCGCAGGACGCGGTGCACGTCGTGGATCTGCTCGACGAGGACGTGCTCGTCGCGCATGTGGGCGATACTGGGGTCGCCGGGGCCGAAGTTGACCGCCGGCACCCCCCGCGCGGCGAGCCGGGATACGTCCGTCCAGCCGTACTTGGCCCGGAACTTGCCGTCGGCGGCGGCGACGAGTTCGGCGGCCGCCGGGTTCGACAGCCCGGGCAGCGCGCCCGCGGCGCAGTCGGTGAGCTCGACTGCCAAGCCTGCTCCCCCGGGAGCGTCCGCGATGACCTCGCGGACATGTGCGAGGGCCTGTTCGGGGGTGCGGTCGGGGGCGAACCGGAAGTTGATGTCGACGCTGGCCGCGTCGGGCACGACGTTGCCGGCGACTCCGCCGCCCAGCGCGACCGCCTGCAGGCCCTCGCGGTACTCGCAGCCGTCGATGTCGACGCGGCGCGGCTCGTAGGCGCTCAGCGTCTCGAGCAGTCCGCCGAGGCGGTGGATGGCGTTCTCCCCCATCCAGGCGCGCGCCGTGTGGGCGCGCGTGCCGGTGGTGGTGACCCGGACGCGCAGCGTCCCCTGGCAGCCGGCTTCGATGAGCCCGCCGGTGGGCTCGCCCAGGATCGCGACGTCGGCGTCGAGCCACTGCGGCAACCGCTCCTCGATCGTGCCGAGCCCGTTGAACTCGGCGGCGATCTCCTCGCAGTCGTAGAAGACCAGGGTGAGGTCGTGGCGCGGGTTGTCCAGGGTGGCGGCGAGGTGCAGGAACACGGCGTCGCCGGACTTCATGTCGACGCTGCCGCAGCCGTGGATGATGTCTCCGGCCGGCCGCTTCTCCCAGCGGTGCGGGACGTTGTCGGCGATCGGCACCGTGTCCAGGTGCCCGGCCAGCAGCACGCGGCGGTCGCGGCCCAGGTCGGTGCGGGCGAGCACCCGGTTGCCGTCGCGGATGATCTCGAAACCCGACGTCTGCTCGCGCAGGGCGGATTCGACGGCGTCGGCGATCGCCGACTCGTCGCGCGACTCGCTCGGGATGTCGATCAGTGCGGCGGTCAACACCGCCGGGTCGGCGCGCAGATCCAGCGCCGCCTTGTGCAAAGCCATGGTGCTAACCGTACCGGGGCGCCCCGGTAGGATTGCCGACCGTGAGCACTCAAGGAGCATTCGCAGCCGGCATCGCCACCATCACGGACGGCGGCACCGTCCTGGACACCTGGTTCCCCGAGCCCGAACTGGGCGTCGTGTCGTCGTCGGGCACCAAGGAACTGAGCGGCGACGACGTCCCGGCCGAGCTCGCCGCGCTGGTCGGCGCCGACGCCGATCGCGGCGTGAAAACGGTGGCCGTGCGCACCACGATCGTCGACCTGTCGTCGGCCCCGACGGACGCCCACGACGTGTACCTGCGCCTGCACCTGCTCTCGCACCGCCTGGTCGAGCCGCACAGCGTCAACCTCGACGGCCAGTTCGGGCTGCTCGCCAACGTCGTCTGGACCAACTTCGGCCCCTGCCCGGTCGAGGGCTTCGAGCAGGTCCGCGCCAAGCTGCGCGCCCGCGGCAACGTTACGGTCAACTCGATCGACAAGTTCCCGCGCATGGTCGACTACGTGATCCCCTCGGGCGTCCGCATCGGCGACGCCAGCCGGGTGCGCCTGGGCGCCCACCTGGCCGACGGCACCACGGTCATGCACGAGGGCTTCGTGAACTTCAACGCCGGCACGCTGGGCACCTCGATGGTCGAGGGACGCATCTCGGCCGGTGTCGTCGTCGGCGACGGTTCGGACATCGGCGGCGGCGCGTCGACGATGGGCACGCTCTCCGGCGGCGGCAAGGAGATCATCTCGCTGGGCAAGCGCTGCCTGCTCGGCGCGAACTCCGGCTGCGGCATCCCGCTCGGCGACGACTGTGTCATCGAGGCGGGCCTGTACGTCACCGCCGGCACCAAGGTCGTCGGCCCGGACGGCACCGAGGTGAAGGCCCGCGACCTGGCCGGCCAGTCCAACATCCTGTTCCGCCGCAACAGCACCACCGGCGCCGTCGAGGTCGTGCCGTGGAAGGGCGACGGCATCGCCCTCAACGCGGCCCTGCACCAGAACGACTGAGTCATGGGCGGCCTGCAGTCGGAAATCGCGGTGTTCACCGCGGCGGCCGACTGGGCCGGCGGCCTCGTCGCCAAGATCCCCACCGGCGCGTGGTCGGGCCCCGGCTTGGGCGATTGGAATCTGCGCGCGCTCGTCGGGCACACCAGCCGGGCGCTGTTGACCGTCGAGCAGTATCTCGCCAAGCCGGCCGCGCAAGTCGACGTCGACAGCGCGGCGGCCTACTACGAGCAGACCGGGGCGGGTCCGGCCACCGATGCCGCCGCCGTGCTGCAGCGCGGCGTAGACGCGGGAGCCGCTCTCGGCGACGATCCGGCCGGCGAGTTCGCGGCGATTGCCCGGCGCGTGACGACACTGCTGCGCAGTGCCCCCGACGGCATCGTGACAACGATCGTCGGCGGCATGCGCCTGCACGACTACCTGCCCACCCGCACCTTCGAGTTGGCCGTGCACGGCCTCGACATCGCCGCTGCGACGGGCCGCCCGCCGTCCGCACCCGCCGAGGTGAGCCGGCGCGCGTTGGACCTGGCCGTCGAGCTCGGGACGCGCGCCGGATCGGGCGGCGAGATCCTGCTCGCGCTGACCGGGCGGGGCGGCCTGCCGCGGGGCTTCTCGGTCCTGCCCTAGCCGCCGGGAGCGGGCGTACCGTGAGCACCATGGACGACGCCCAGCGCTGGACGCAGACCGACGAGTACCTGACGACGACCGTCGCCCGTGACGCGGCGGGCCTCGAGATGATCCGCGCGGCACAGGCGCAGGGCGGGCTGCCCGACATCGCGGTCTCCCCCAACGAGGGCAAGCTGCTCTACCTGATGGCGAGCATGGCCGGCGCCCGCCGCGTGCTGGAGGTCGGCACCCTCGGCGGCTACAGCACGGCGTGGTTGGCGCGGGCCGTCGGAGCCGACGGCCTCGTCGTGAGCCTGGAGTCCGAGCAAAAGCACGCCGACGTCGCCGCCGCGAGTCTGGCGAAGGCCGGGCTCGACGACCGCGTCGAGATCCGGGTCGGACCGGCCCTGGAGACGCTGCCGAAGGTGACCGGGCCGTTCGACCTGGTCTTCCTCGATGCCGACAAGGCACACAACCCCGACTACCTCGAATGGGCGCTGGAGCTGACCGAGCCGGGTGCGGTGATCGTGGTCGACAACGTCGTGCGCCGGATCACCGAGGACGGACCCGACGGCGACGGCACGCGCCGGGCGCTGGAGCTGCTCGGCAGCGATCCGCGGCTGGACGCGACCGCGATCCAGACCGTCGGGGTCAAGGGCTGGGACGGCTTCGCCGTCGCCGTCCGGCGCGCCCGCTAGGCGCCCGGCGAGCGCAACCGCCGCGCCGCCTCGGCGATCTGCGCGTCCGTCGCGGTCAGCGCGATCCGGACGTGCGTCGCACCCGACGGCCCGTAGAAATCGCCCGGCGCCGCGAGGATGCCCCGCTCGGCCAGCCAGTGGTGGGTGACGCGGGCGTCCTCGTCGCGCGTGGCCCACAGGTACAGGCCGGCCTCCGAGTGGTCGACGCGCAGGCCCGCCTCGATCACGGCCGGTTTGAGGACCTCGCGCCTCGCGCGGTAGCGCGCCGCCTGCTCGTCGACGTGGCGGTCGTCGGCCAGGGCGGCGGTCATCGCCCCCTGGATGGGGAACGGCACCATCAGCCCCGAGTGCTTGCGCACCGCGAGGAGTTCGCCGACCAGGTCGGCGTCACCGGCGAAGAAGCCCGCCCGGTAGGACGCTAGGTTGGAGATCTTGGACAGCGAGTGCACGGCGAGCAGGCCGCTGACGTCGCCGTCGCAGACGCGCGGGTCGAGGATCGACACCGGCTGCGCGTCCCAGGCCAGGCCCAGGTAGCACTCGTCGGAGACGATGACCGCGCCCCGCTCGCGCGCCCAGGCCACCGCGGCGCGCAGCTCGTCGACGCCCATGACCGCGCCGGTCGGATTCGACGGCGAGTTGAGGAACACCAGCGCGGCGTCGCCGCCCGGTGCCGTACCGGTGGTGTCGGCGCGCACCGCGCGGGCACCGGCGAGCAGCGCACTCACCTCGTAGGTCGGGTAGGCCACCTCGGGGATGACGACGGTCGAGTCGGCGCCCAGGCCCAGGGTCGTGCAGATCCCGGCGATCGCCTCCTTGGTGCCGATCACCGGCAGGATCTGGTCGGCGCCCAACTCGACGCTCCCGTAGCGGCGGGTCAGCGCCTGCGCGGCCGCCGTCCGCAACTCCGGGGTGCCGACGGTCGTCGGGTACCCGGGGAACTCCGCGGCGGCCGCGAGCGCGTCCCGGATCAGCGGGTCGACGGGGTCGACCGGGGTGCCTACCGACAGGTCGACCAGGCCGCCGGGGTGGGCGGCGGCGGTCGCGCGGGCGCCGGCGATGGTGTCCCAGGGAAAATCCGGGAGGGCGGCGCTCACGCGCCGTCGACCGCCATCTGCTGCGCCAGCCATGTGTCGGTCAGTCCTCGCCCATGGGCGGGAGGTTCTTGATGAACGGCGGGTCATAGTCGACCTTGCCGGTCTTGCTCGCGCCGCCGGGCGAGCCGAGGTCGTCGAAGAAGTCGACGTTGGCCGCCACGTAGGGCTCCCACTCGTCGGGCACGTCGTCCTCGTAGAAGATGGCCTCCACCGGGCACACCGGCTCGCAGGCACCGCAGTCGACGCACTCGTCGGGCTGGATGTAGAGCAGGCGACCACCCTCGTAGATGCAGTCGACCGGACACTCCTCGACGCAGGCACGGTCCATGACGTCCACACAGGGCTCGGCGATGATGTAGGTCACCACGGTCTCCTTAACGCTGGCGGGTCACGACGCCGGAAAAATCATCGGCGCCGGGCGGCGCGGTTTACGGGCTGAACCGCGGCGCCGGGGAAAGCTGAAGTCTTCAACCACCGATTATCGGTCATGGGCGCTGGCCAGCGAAATCGGGGCGCCGCCAGCATGGCGGGGATCACCCTTTCCGCTCTCCACGCGGCCGTACTCGGTGGTGCGCTGGCGCGCCGGACGCCCGATGCCGTCGGCGATCGCGTGCAGTTCGGCAACCGTCTTCTCCGAGCCGTGCATCGAGCCGGCCATCCGTGAGATGGTCTCCTCCATCAGCGTGCCGCCCAGGTCGTTGGCGCCGCCGGTGAGCATCGCGCGGGTGCCCTCGACGCCCAGCTTGACCCAGCTCGTCTGGATGTTGTCGATGCGCCCGTGCAGCATCACGCGGGCCAGCGCGTGCACCGCGCGGTTGTCGCGCTGCGTCGGGCCGGGCCGGGCCGCGCCGGCGAGGTAGAGCGGCGAGCTCTGGTGCACGAACGGCAGCGGCACGAATTCGGTGAAGCCACCGGTCTCGTCCTGGATGGACCGCAGGATGTTCAGGTGGCCGACCCAGTGCCGCGGGGCGTCGACGTGGCCGTACATCATCGTCGAGCTCGAGCGCAGTCCCACCTGGTGCGCGGTCGTGATGACCTCGATCCAGGTGGCGGTCGGCAGCTTGCCCTTCGTCAGCACCCAGCGGACCTCGTCGTCGAGGATCTCGGCGGCGGTGCCGGGGATGGTGTCCAGGCCGGCCTCGCGCAGGGCGACGAGCCAGTCGCGCACCGACTGCCCGCCGCGGGAGGCGCCGTTGACGATCTCCATCGGGCTGAAGGCGTGCACGTGCATCGACGGCACGCGCTCCTTGATCGTGCGCACCAGGTCGGCGTAGCCGGTGACCGGCAGCTCGGGGTCGATACCGCCCTGCATGCAGACCTCGGTCGCCCCGGCGACGTGCGCCTCCCAGGCGCGGTCGGCGACCTCGTCGGCCGACAGCGTGAAGGCGTCGGCGTCGCCCTTGCGCTGCGCGAAGGCGCAGAACCGACAGCCGGTGTAGCAGATGTTGGTGAAGTTGATGTTCCGGTTGACGACGTAGGTGACGTCGGGCCCGACGACGTCGGCGCGCAGCGCGTCGGCGAGCGAGACCAGCGCCTCCAGGTCGTCGCCGTCGGCGTTGGCCAGCGCCAGGTAGTCGTCGTCGCTGCACCCGGCGGGGTCCTTCTCGGCGTGCCGCAGCGCGGCCGCCACCTCCGACGACAGTCGGCTCGGGGCGCCGGAATCGGCGTCGGCGAGCGCCGCGACCTGACCGCGCACGGTTTCCCAGTCGCCGAAGGCCGAGCCGAGGTCGCTGCGGGTCTCGGTGCGCCGGCCCTCGCCGTCGATCTCGGTGTTCAGGTCGACCCGTCCGGTGGAGACCCATTCCTCATCGGGCTCCTGCCACGGCATGCCGACCGGCAGCGCACCCGCGCGGGCCAGCCCGGTCGCCGGGTCGGCCAGGGCGCGAACGTGGCCCGCGACGCGCGGGTCGATCCACGGCGAGCCGGCGAGCACGTACGGGGGTTGGGCGGTGAGCCGCTCGGTGAGGGTGAAGCCGCTCGCCGCGGTGATGTCGGCGAGGGTGTCCAGGTTCGGCCAGGGCCGCTCCGGGTTGACGTGGTCGGGCGTCAGCGGCGACACCCCGCCCCAGTCGTCGATGCCGGCGGCGATCAGGTCGGCACACTCCGCCGCGTCGACGAGGTTCGGCGGCGCCTGCACCCGCATCGCCGGGCCGAGCAGCAGCCGGGTGACCGCGATGGCGGCCCGGTACTCGGCGAGATCGGCATCGGGCACCCCGCGCATCGCGGTGTCCGGCTTGGCCCGGAAGTTCTGGACGATGACTTCTTGGATGTGGCCGAACGCCTTGTGGCTCTGGCGGATCGCCATGATCGACTCGGCGCGTTCGCGGCGGTTCTCGCCGATGCCGACGAGGATCCCGGTGGTGAACGGCACCGACAGCCGCCCGGCGTCGGTGAGCACCTGCAGGCGGACGGCCGGATCCTTGTCCGGGCTGCCGTAGTGCGCCTGGCCCTTCTCCTCGAACAGGCGGCGCGACGTGGTCTCGAGCATCATGCCCATCGACGGGGCGACCGGCTTGAGGCGGGAGATCTCCTCCCACGACATGACGCCGGGGTTCAGGTGCGGCAGCAGGCCGGTCTCCTCGAGCACGCGGATGGCCGCGGCCCGCACGTACTGCAGGGTCGAGTCGTAGCCCCGCTCGTCGAGCCATTCGGCCGCCTGCGGCCAGCGGTCCTCGGGGCGGTCGCCGAGGGTGAAGAGCGCTTCCTTGCACCCGAGCGCGGCCCCGGCCCGGGCGATCTCGAGGACCTCGTCGATCTCCAGGAACATGCCCTTGCCCTGGGCGGCGAGCTTGCCGGGCACCGTGACGAAGGTGCAGTAGTGGCAGCGGTCGCGGCACAGGTGGGTCAGCGGGATGAAGACCTTGCGCGAATACGTGATCTGGCCGTCGCGGCCGGCGGCGGCGAGTCCGGCGTCGCGCACGCGGGCGGCGCTGGCCGTGAGATCGGTCAGGTCGTCGCCGGTCGCGGCCAGCAGGACGGCGGCCTCGTCGACGTTGAGGGTGGCCCCGTCGCGGGCGCGGCGCAGGGCGCGGCGCATCGCAGCGTCGGTGGGGCGTTCATCGGTCACCATCCCGATGCTAGCGCCCCCGGGCGGCGCGTTCGATGTCCCGTTGCCGCGCCTGCTCGATGCGGCGCCGCGAACCATCGAATCCGGTGACCGCCAGGGGTGCGACCAGACCCGCCACGATCAACAGCGGGGTGCGCCAGTCGTTGACGAAGGCGACGTTGCCGCCGGGCACGCCGGTGAAGGCCGCGAGGATCACCAGGAACCAGCCCGCGACCGGCGCCCAATTCCATGGCGGCTCCGCCAGCCGGGCGGACAGCGCGACGAGCAGGGCGTTGCCCAGCGCGGCGATGAGGATGCCGATCGGGACCGGCACGGTCCCCGCGTACGGCGTCAGGAAGGCGACCGAGAGGATTCCGACGATGATCCCGTCGACGAACAGCAGGGCCAGGAGGGCGGCGTCCGCACCGTCTGTCTTCATGCGACTCCCCCGAACAGGTCGGTCTCCCGCGGCGCTCGGCGGTCGACGCCCGGATCGACGCGCCGGAAGTGCTCGATGGCGCCGATCGGCTGCAGGATGTTGTTGGACAGCGCGTATTCGGTGCCCGACGGCGCGACGGTGACCTGGGTGGCGTGCGCGGCCAGCGCGGCGACCTTGCGGTCGAATACGGCGCTGACGTCGACCTGCGCGGTGATCTCGTCGTCGGCGTAGCCGGGCAGCTCGCCCGGAGCGGGCATCCGCCAGCCGGCCGGCACCCGCCCGTCGGCGGCGGCCAGACCCTGCTCGACCGCCGAGCGCTCGGACACCGACTCGTACAGCTTGACCGGCCGCCCGGTGTCGGCGACGTGGGCGGCGACCGCGGCGGCGCACACCTCGTGGACGCGACGGTGGTCGGGGTGGCCGTAGGTGCCCGCCGCGTCGTAGGTGACGACGACCTGCGGGTCGGCGGCGGTCAGCTCGGCGCGCAGCGCCGCGACCTCCTCGTCGAGCGACCCCCGTACCAGCGCCCGTGGGTGCTCGGCGGCGGCCGAGCCCGCCATGCCCGAGTCCCGCCAGCGTCCGGCGCCGCCGAGGAACACCGGCGCCAGCGGCTCGCGGCCCGGCGGGGTGAGGGCGGCCAGCGCGGCCGTCAGTTCGCCGATGCGGAAGCCGCCGAGCTGGTCGGCGCCGCCGTCGGCGACGAGGCCGGCCCACCGCTCGCCGATGACCTCGCCCTCCTCGCCGAGCGTGAACGTCACGACGCGCACGTCGACGCCGCGGGCCAGGTAGTGCGCGATGGTGCCGCCGGTCATCAGCGACTCGTCGTCGGGATGCGCGTGGACCAGCACCATTCGGCGGTCGGCGCGGGAGTCGGTCACCGCTGCACCCAGCGGTCGGCGCCCGCGAAGATCGACGTCTGCACCGGGCCGGTCAGCGGGACGCCGACGACCTCGTCGGTCACGACGACCAGCACCGAGTCCTGGTAGATCGGGAGGTAGATCGCGGCCTGCGCCAGCATGCCCTCGGCCTGGGCCAACAGCCCGCTCGGGTCGGGCGCGGCGAGCGCCTGGCGGGCCAGGTCGATGAGCGGGGCGTCGCACAGGCCGGAGATGTTGCCGCCGAGCACGGCGGGTTTGCCGCCCGGTCCGGTCGGGGCGGCGTCCTGGGTCTCCTTCTTCGGCTGCGAACAGTCCACGAGCGAGGCCAGCGAGGTGGCCGGCGAGATCCCGCCGTCGGACCAGCCGACGACGAGGTCGACGCGCGAGGAGTTCACGGCCGTGCCGTACAGCTCGCTGTTGGAGAGTTTGACCACCGAGGCGTGGACGCCCGACGCGCGCAGCTGGTCGGTGATCGCCGACGCCGCGGCGACCGTGCGCGGATCGGTGGCCACCGCGCCGACGCGCACCTGCAGCGGCTCGTCGCCCTTGAGCACCGGGGACACCCCGGGCGGGATCTGGCGGTCGCGGGCCTCGGGAGCCGGCGGCGGCGGTGTCGCGGGCGTCGGCGGAACCGAGGACGACGACGGGCCCGGCTTCGGCTTCTTCGTCGGCGTCGGGAGCGGATCCGGCGTCGGCGGCGGGGGCGGCGGGACCGGTTCGCCCCGGCGGTAGCCGGCCGACTCGAGCAGCGCGTCGACCGCGCCGGGCCCCGGCCGTGACCGGCCGGGGTTGAAGTAGCCGGGATCCGACGGGGAGTACACGGTGTTGGAGAACGGTGCGACGTCGTCGTCGCCCGCGGAGGCGGCCCGCACCAGGTCGCCGTTGATCATGGCCAGGATCGCGGCGCGCACCGGCTGCTGGCGCATCGCGGCCGAGCGGGTGTTCACGTGGACGTCGAGGACGCGGGCCACGAGGTTGCGGCGCGCGACCGTCGCCGGCACCGACTCGAAGAGCTGCTCCTGGGCGGGCCCGGCGCTGACGACGCCCAGTGCCGAGTCACCGGTGCGGATCGACTGCACGGTCTGCGACTGCGTGCCCGGGCGGCGGAACACGATCTGGTCGAGCTTGGCCGGTTCGCGCCAGAAGCGGTCGTTGCGGACCAGGCGCAACTCGTCGCGGGCCGGGTCGATCCGCACGATGGAGAACGGACCGCCGGACACGGGCTTGCCCGAGTCCATCCCGGTCTGGAAGCCGCTGGGCTGCGCGCGCAGCACGTGGCTGGGCAGCAGCGAGCGGAACAGCTCGCGCCACTGCGGGTACTCGCGGGCGAAGGCCACGGTGACCGACTTGCCGCCGGCGCCGGTCTGCACCGAGTCGATCAGGCGGTACCCGGCGGGGGCCACCGCGTTGGGCTGCCGCGACATCTGCTGCCACAGGTAGATGAAGTCGTCGCCGGTGATCGGCAGGCCGTCGGACCACTGGGCATTGGTCTGGATCTTGTAGGTGACGGTGAACGGCGCGGTCGACGTCACCTCGGCGGAGGTGAGCAGCGATTCCGACAGGCGCCACTCCAGCCCGGCGTCGCCCTCGACGGGCTCGAACGCGCTCGGCAGGGTGAGGGTTCCGACGGCCGTGGTCACCGGCGACTGGTCGGCGGCCAGGTGCGGGTTGAACCCCGCGCCGATCGCATCGGTCGCGACGTAGATGGTCTTCTCGGTCGGATACTCCGCCTGGACCGGCGGTGGCGCGCTCGGTTGCACCGGTGGCGGCGGCGACGCCATGCAGCCCCCGACGAGCAGCACGACGGCCGGCAGCAAAACGGCACACGTGCGACCCGAACGCCGGGCTAGCACCGCTCTGCGCACCTGCGCCTCCCCGTCACACCGTCGTCGTCACACGTTTGCGTCGCGCGCCTTGGCCCGCGAACGCTCGCGGGCGCGCGTCGTCGCGTCCAGATGCACCTTACGCACCCGCACGACCTCCGGGGTGACCTCGACGCACTCGTCGGCGGCACAGAACTCCATCGCACCCTCGAGGTCCAGCTGCATCGGCTTGGCGAGCGTCTCCATGACATCGGCCGACGACTGGCGCATGTTGGTCAGCTTCTTCTCGCGGGTGACGTTGATGTCGAGGTCCTCCTGGCGCGGGTTGATGCCCACGACGTGGCCCTCGTAGGTGTCGTCGCCCGGATCGACGAAGAAGGTGCCGCGGTCGGCGAGCTGGATCATCGCGTACGGCGTGACCGTGCCCTGACGGTCGCTGACCAGCGAGCCGCTGTGGCGCGAGCGGATCTCGCCGGCCCACGGCGCGTAGCCGTCGAAGACGGCGTTGGCGATGCCGGTGCCGCGGGTCTCGGTGAGGAAGTCGGTGCGGAAGCCGATCAGCCCGCGGCTCGGCACGATGAACTCCATGCGGACCCAGCCGTGGGCGTTGGTCGCCATGTGGTCCATCCGGCCCTTGCGGGCTGCGAGGAGCTGCGTCACGGCGCCGAGGTACTCCTCGGGGACGTCGATGGTCAGGTGCTCGAACGGCTCGTGCACCTTGCCGTCGATCTGCTGCGTGACGACCTGCGGCTTGCCGACGGTCAGCTCGAAGCCCTCGCGGCGCATCTGCTCGACGAGGATGGCCAGCGCCAGCTCGCCGCGGCCCTGCACCTCCCAGGCGTCCGGGCGGCCGATGTCGACGACGCGCAGCGACACGTTGCCGATCAGCTCGGACTCCAGGCGCGACTTGACCATGCGCGCGGTCAGCTTGTGGCCGGACACCTTGCCGGCCAGCGGCGAGGAGTTGGTGCCGATGGTGACCGAGATGGCGGGCTCGTCGACGGTGATGCGCGGCAGCGGCTGCGGGTCGTCCGCGTCGGCGAGGGTGTCGCCGATCATGATCTCGGGCATGCCGGCGACGGCGACGATGTCACCGGCGACCGCTTCGTCGGCCGGCTGGCGGTCGACGCCGACGGTGGCCAGCAGCTCGGTGATCTTGGCCTTCTCGACGACCGGCTCGCCGTCGACCTCGCGGCACCACGACACCTGCTGGCCCTTGCGCAGCGTGCCGTTGTGGATGCGCACGAGGGCGAGACGACCGAGGAAGTCGGAGGCGTCGAGGTTGGTGACGTGCGCCTGCAGAGGCGCGTCCGGGTCGCCCTTGGGCGCCGGGACGTGCTCCATCAGGACGTCGAAGAACGGGTCGAGGTTGTCGCCGTCGGGCACCGAGCCGTCGGCGGGCTTGTTCATCGACGCGACGCCGGCGCGGCCCGACGCGTACAGCACCGGGAGTTCGAGGGCGAGCTCGGCGGCCTGGCTGGCCTCCTCGTCCTCCAGGTCGGAGGCGAGGTCGAGCAGCAGGTCCTGCGCCTCGTGCACGACCTCGTCGATGCGGGCGTCGGGGCGGTCGGTCTTGTTGACGACCAGGATCACCGGCAGCGCGGCGGCCAGCGCCTTGCGCATGACGAAGCGGGTCTGCGGCAACGGGCCCTCGGAGGCGTCGACGAGGAGCACGACGCCGTCGACCATCGACAGGCCGCGCTCGACCTCGCCGCCGAAGTCGGCGTGACCGGGGGTGTCGATGACGTTGATGATGACTTCGGTGCCGTCGGGCTGACGACGGTGGACCGCGGTGTTCTTCGCGAGAATGGTGATGCCCTTCTCGCGTTCGAGGTCGCCGGAGTCCATGACGCGGTCGACGAGTTCGGCGCGCTCGGCGAAGGCGCCGGACTGGCGGAGCATCGCGTCGACGAGGGTGGTCTTCCCGTGGTCGACGTGTGCGACGATCGCGACGTTGCGGAAGTTTCGAGCAGCGCTCACAAGCAGGACTTTCTGAAGATGGGCCGGGCGGAATCGCGTGGCGGCGAGGGTGTGGGACGGTCGGCGCCGTCGCCAACCCTGCAATCCTAGCTGCGGACCCCGCCCCGACCCGAAATCGACGGGCGGGGTGAGACATCACTCACGTATGGGCGGCGGGGCATCAATTAGGTATCCCTATGCTAATTTGAAGGCATGGGCAGCAAGAAGAGCGCGGACAAGTTGCGCACCCTCAAGCCCAAGAAGAAGTGCTGTCAGAAGGACGTGCGCTGCATGCGCTGCCCGGTGGTGGTGCACCGCCTGGGCAAGCTCGACGTCGAGTCGATGCCGCCCAAACAGCTCAAGAAGGCCATCAAGAAGGCGCGCGTCGCCTGAGCAGCTCCACCAGGTCGGGCACCCAGCCCGTATCGGCGGACACGATCTCGCCCGCAGCCGCGGCCCGCGCCAGGTGTGCCTCGTCGAACCACGCGACGGCCCGGTGCTCCAGCGCCGCCGGCTCCCCCGACTCCCAGCGCGCCGCATAGGCGCGCAACACCAGACCGCCCGGCAACGGCACGTCGGCGCCCACCGCGGCGCCGATGGTCACCGCGATGCCCAGTTCCTCGCGCAGTTCGCGCTCGAGCGCCCGCTCGTCGGTCTCCCCCGGCTCGACCTTGCCGCCGGGCAACTCCCACAGTCCGGCCAGCTCCGGCGGGTAGGCGCGTTGGGCGAGCAGGATGCGGGCACCGGGCCCGTCGGCGCGGATGACCGCGCCCGCCACGACGACGCGCGGCGCCGTCACGGCAATGTGCTCCGGATGATGCCGGTGCGGGCGCCGACCAGGGTCACCGACATCGTCTCCCCCGGCCGCGGCAGGGGTCCGTCGGCATCGTCGACGAGGGCGCCGAGCTCGGCGACCGGCGCCGACAGCGCGGAGCCGTCGAGGATCACGTGCGTCCGGTCGGGCAGTTCGCGCACGCGCAGCACCGGGAGGCTGGTGGAACCGTCGGACGCGACCCGGCGCGCACGCAGCGAGCCGGCGCGGATCGCGACGGCGTCGACGCGCTCGTCGGCGGCGAGGCCGAGTTCGTCGGCGCGGAGGTCGCCGAGTTCGGTCCGGACGACGTCTCCGACGTGCCGCGCCGGCAGGCTGTGCTCCCAGCCGAGGAAGCGCGCGGCCCACTCGTCCCGGGGATAACGCCACACGCGCGCCGCGGTGTCTGCGGCGACGACCGATCCCTCGCGCATGACGACGACGTCGTCGCCCATCGTGGCCGCCTCGTCGTGGTCGTGGGTGACGACGATGGCCGGGGTGGCGGTGGCGTGGACGATCTCGACGATGTCGTCGGCCAGGCGGCCGCGCAGGTTGGCGTCGAGCGCGGCGAGCGGCTCGTCGAGGAGCAACAGGCGCGGTCGTGGGGCGAGCGCGCGCGCCAGGGAGACGCGCTGGGCCTGCCCGCCCGAGAGGCCGTCGACGCGGCGGTCGGCCAGCCCGGGCAGGCGGACCAGCTCGAGCATCTCGGCGACGCGCTCGGCGATCTGCGCGCGCGGCCAGCGCCGGGCGCGCAGTCCGTAGGCGACGTTCGCGGCGACCGTGCGGCCGGGGAACAGGTGGGCGTCCTGGAAGACCATGCCGAAGTCGCGGCGGTGCGGCGGCACGCCGGCGAGGTCGCGCCCGTCGAAGGAGATGGTCCCGCCGGTGAGCGGCTCGATGCCGGCGACCGCGCGCAGCAGCGTCGACTTGCCGCAGCCCGACGGGCCGAGGATGGCGGTCACCGGACCGGATCCCGCCGACGTCTCCCCCGCCGAGACGGTGAGCGTGACGTCGTGGACGACCCGCTTGCCGTTGTAGGCGATGCTCACGTTCCGCAATTCCAGCGTCATAGCAGGGACCCCGCATTGGGTCGGACCGCCTCGACGACGGCGACGGCGATGGCGGTGGCGACCACCAGGACCACCGAACACGCCATCGCGGTCGCGAAGTTGGCCTCGCCCGGCAGGCTCAGCGCAGTGCCGATCATCACCGGCAGCGTCGTCGTGCTGGGGCGGACCAGGAAGCTGGTCGCACCGAACTCGCCGAGGCTGAGGATGAACGCGAATCCGGCGGCGGCGCCCAGCGAGCGGCTGACGACCGGCAACTCGACGGTGGCGAACACGCGCAGCGGGCCGGCGCCGAGCGATCGCGCCGCGCGGGTCAGCCCCGCGGGCACCTGTTCCAGGGCCGGTATCGCCACGCGGATGACGATCGGCATGACGACGAGCGCCTGGACGACCGCGATGACGATCCACGAGGTGGCCAGTCGCGGCGGCCAGTGCGTCAGCGCGAGGGTGTAGCCGAACCCGAGGGTCACCGCGCTCACGCCGAGCGGGATGGTGGTGATGAGCTCGCCCGCGGCGCGCGCCGGCCCGCGCAGCCGCGTGACCACGACGGCGACGTTCAGGCCGATCAGGAAGGCGAGGATCGCGGCGACGGTGGCGGTGCCCAGCGAGAGCACCCACGACGACAGCGGCGTGATGCCGTTGACCTCGTGCCCGAGCGCGCGGTAGCCGGCCAGCGTCCAACTGCCGGGCCCCGCGGGGCGAACCGACCACAGCACCAACACGGCCAGCGGGAAGACGAGCCACACCGCGGTCCAGGCGATCGTCAACGCCATCGCGACCCGCGTCCACCCGCGCGGGCGCGGCGGGAGTTCGTCGCCGGGCTTGTCGGCGACCGCGCGCCGCGAGAGCAGTCGGGCGACGACCAGGGTCAGCGCGACGACGGCGATCTGCAACACCGACAGCGCCGCCGCCTCGGGCAGCCGGAAGTTCGCGACGCCCTCGGCGTAGATCGCGGTCTCGACGGTCCGCAACTGCCCGCCGCCGAGCACCATGATCACGCCGTAGCTGGTCGTGCAGAACAGGAAGACCAGCGCGGCGGCCGCGGCGATGGCCGGGAAGAGGCGCGGCAGCGTCACGGTCGCGAACGCGCGCGCAGGAGTGGCGCCGGCCAGCTGGGCCGCCTGCGCCACGCGCGGATCGAGCCCCGACCACGCCGCGCCGACGACGCGCACGACCACCGCCGTGTTGAGGAAGACGTGCGCGCAGAGCACCGGCACCAGCGCGGGCCCCGCGTCGTCGAGGGCGCCGCCGAGGCCGGCGGGCAGGAAGGACAGCGGGCCGGTGAAGACCGCGCGGAACGCCATCCCCACCACGACGCTGGGGAGCACGAACGGCAGCGTGACGGCGACCATCAGCAGCCGCGACCCGGTGAAGCGCACCCGGGCAACCAGCCAGGTGATGGGTGCGGCCACCAGCAGCGTCAGGACCGTCGAGGCCGCGGCCTGCGCGAGGGTGAAGGTCAGCAGCGGACCGGCGCCGGCGCGCCGCCAGAGGCCGAACAGGCCGGTGCCGTCGTTCGACGCGACGGCCCGGGCGAACAGCGCGCCGAGCGGCCAGCCGAAGAAGACGACGAGAAAGGCCAGCGGCACCGCCCCGAGGAGCAGCAGGCCCACGCGGGAGCGGGTCACCGTCCGACGGCGTCCCGCCACTGCTGCAGCCAGGTCTCCCGGTTCTTGGCGATGTAGTCCGGCGGCATGTTCACGGTCCACTCCGGGATCGGCGCGCGGGTGGCCCAGCCGTCGGGCAGCGGGATGTCGCGCGTGACCGGGTAGACGTACATGGAGGACGGCAGCGCCTTCTGCACGGTCGGGCTGAGCAGGTAGTCGATGGCCTTGTGCGCGCCGACGACGTTCGCCGCGCCCTTGAGCACGCCCGCGTATTCGACCTGGCGGAAGCAGGTCTCGAGCAGGGCCGCGGTGCCCGGCGTCGCGGCGGGCGACGAGGCGTAGGAGACGACGATCGGCTTGGAGCCGTGTCCGGCGCCCGCGCTGAACAGCTGGTTGTAGGCGACCGCCCAGCCGGACACGATCGTGGCGTCGTTGGCGACGAGCTTGCGCCAGTAGTCCTCCCAGCCGCTGCGCTTCTGGCCGATCGTCGTCAGCAGGAAGGAGATGCCCGGCGACGACGTGGCCGGGTCGAGCAGGGCGGCCTGGCCCTTGTACTCGGGCTTGGTGAGGTCGTCGAGTGAGGTCGGCGGCGGCATCTCCTTGCCGTCGTACCAGGCGGAGTCGACGTTGAGGCAGACGTCGCCGCGGTTGATCGCGGTCAGCAGGCCCGGCGCGTTGGCCAGCGCGTACTCGTCGGCCCCGTTGGCCGCGGCCGGCGAGGTGTACGGCTCGAGGGCCCCGGCTTCGACCGGACGGGCGGCGAAGGTGTTGTCGACGCCGTAGACGAGGTCGCCCTTCGGCGAGCCGGGGGTCAGCGAGATCTGGGACGCCAACTTGCCGGCGTCGCCGGACTTGGCGATCTTGAGCGTCAGCCCGGTCGCCTTCTTGAAGCCGTCGATGACCGCCGTCGGCAGTTCGAAGGAGTCGTGGGTGAGCATGGTGACGGACTCGCCGTCGTCCGAGCGCCCGCACCCGGCCGCCGCTCCGGCGACCAGTACGGCGGCGACGACCGCCCCGGCGATCCGGGCGGTGGTGGACGGGCCCGCGGTGTGTCGACTGCGCATGGGTCGATCTAACCACCAGATCGGGCACCGCCGCCGACCCGACTGAGAACACCCTTAGTAACAATTGCATCACCAGACACACAGGTCACAGCGTCTTGGGGTTATGGTGCTCCGCAGGCTTGAGTTCGACCCAGCACCGTGCGCGCACATAGACTGACGCGCGATTGGAAGACCGAAGTAGACCGTTAGGACACCACCCGTGCGAGTGAATCTCCCGCTGACCGCGGCCACGATCGCCCTCACCGCCGGACTCATCTCCCCGGCCGCCTCCGTCGTCGCCGCACCCGCCGCGGACTCCGCCGACGAGTTGGGCGCCGCCCTGAGCGCGCCGGCCAAGATCGATCGCCGCATCCTCGACTCGCTGGGCGCGTACGCCCCGGCCATCGTCGGCTCGATGGCGACTCCCGGCCCGGACGGCAAGGTCAATCCGGCGATCTTCGCCGACGCGAACACGCTGGCCACCAACAAGTCGCTCGCCCCCGAGGTCCGCGCGGTGTGGCAGCAGATCGTCGACTTCCTCGGCGAGCCGGGCAAGCGCACGTTCGCCGCCCACCGCGGCCGCTTCCACGTCGACAAGGACACGGACAAGAAGAAGGCCAAGCCCGGCGACCCGGAGATCCCCCGCGGCCAGGCCGCCCCGCGGATCCAGGAGTTCCTCTACCCGACCATCGGCGTCGGCTGCATGCCCGATGCGGCGAACGGCCCCATGGGCTCGTTCGGCGGCGGCAACTCGCTCGGCCGCGCCCTGGTCACCGCCGGGCCGCAGAAGGCGCCCGCCCCCGGCCCCAAGCGCGGTCAGATCGGCTACGTCTACACCTCGATGGGCACCGGCGCAGCGGTGAACAACCCCGGCCGCCCGCTCGTCGCCCAGTGGCTCAACCTCGACAACGGCCGCACCGGCGCGATCAACCTGCGCCGCAACGCGAAGATCAACGCCAAGAACGGCCCGGGGACCTTCACCGCGATCGCCCGCACGGGCCACGGCCGCATCCTGAGCGTCATCTCCGGTGACGTGACGACCAAGAAGAAGCGCAAGCCGGTCATCTCCTGCCCGATCGTGCCGGTCATCGGCATCGCCTACGCCTGACCGATCCCCACCCGCGGTTCGACGCGCCTCGGACGCGTCGAACAGTCATGTCTACGGCCGGTTGCGGGCGCATCACAGCTCGGACTCGACGATTGCCCCGCTAGTCACATCCGTGTTTTTCTGTCACTGAAACCTCAGAAGTAACACGGGAGTGACACGATGTTCGGCAAGTTCTCGCGCTCGGCAGCCGCTGCTGCCGTCGGATTGGCGACTGCCGCCGCCCTGACGGCCGGCCTGTCGCCCGCCCATGGCGCACCACTGCCGCCGCGCGCACCGGCCGCCCCCGGCGCGCCCGGCTCGCCGTCGGTCCCCGACGTGCAGCTGCCCGGCGCCGGCAACGGCCCGGTCCCCTACGACAGCCAGCTGGCGATGGTCGTGAAGTTCCTCAAGTCCGTGGGCGGCGACCGACTCTTCGTCGAGATCGTGCAGGCCCTGATCGGCTCGGCCGGTCAGCTGGCCCCGTCCAAGCCGGCCGGCGCACAGGTCGCCAGCGTGAAGATGGTCGACGCGGTCAGCGACCCGCTGACCCTGCTGCGCCAGGCGGGCGTCCAACCGCTGAGCCCGGCGGTCGCACCGTTCTGCGCGGCACCGACGCCGGACAACCCGCTCGGCATCGTCAACGCCGGCACCGCGGCGATCCCCGGTCCGTGGCCGGTGCGCAAGGACAGCCCCCTCACCCCGCTGATGAAGCTGCCGTTCCCGCTGCCCGGGATCGAGGTCCCCGACCCCAACATCGTCAAGGACAAGCAGACGGCCTTCGCCTTCATCCCGGCCGAGACCACCATCGCGGGCAAGCGCGGCACCATGCGCGTGGCCTGGTTCAACACCGCGACCATGCGCGGCGGCGTCAACGAGCTGACCCCGCTCGCGGACAACAACCCGATGATCAAGATCCTGCCGGGCATCTCCGGCGTGCGGCTGACCCCCGTCGACACCGGCAAGGGCACCGTCCTGGCCGCCGTCTACGGCACCGCCGGCGCCGCGGGCAACCGCGAGTGCTTCTTCCTGCCCTCGGTCGGAGTCGTCAATTCGTAAGGGCTGGCTCACCGCCACCGCAGCGGCCGCGGTCGCCGCGACTGCCGCCGGCGCGGCGCACAACCGTCGCTGGGCGACCCTGACCAAGCCGCTGCCCATGGCGCTGCTGGCCGCTCGCGTGGCCGCCGATCGTCGGATCGGCCGGGTCGACCGCGCGCTCGCCCTCGGGGCGATCGGCCTCTCCATGGCCGGCGACTACTGGATGCTGCGCGAGGAGTTCGAGCCCGCCGAATCATCGGCGAAGAACCCCTACCTGCGGCGCGGCGCCGCGTTCTTCTCGGGCGCCCAGATCTGCTACCAGGCGGGGTTCGCCCGCCGCGGGGCGCGATACGACCTGCGGGCGTTCGCCCCGCGCATGGCCGCGATGGGCGAACCGGCCGCCATCCTCACGGCGAAGGCGCCGTCGGCGCTGCCCGTCCTCGGACCCTACGGAGCGCTGTTGGCCGGGATGTCCACCATCGCGGCCGACGACGGCCCGAAGGCCAAGGTGGGCGGCCTGCTGTTCCAGGCGTCGGACATCGCGATCATCAACCGGCGGCACCTGCTGCACTCCCCCGGCGTCCGCGCGGGCGCGGAGGCGTGGGTGCTCGGCAGCTACTTCGCCGCGCAGTACCTACTGGTCGACGCGCTGCTGGACCGCTAGACGGACTGTGCCGACCCGTGACACGACGCGGTCTGCGGGTTCACGCCCGGCACGACGAACATCGCCTCGACCGACTGGCGGATCTCGAAGCGCACGTTCCCGCGACCGGGGTGCAGCACGACCTGCCAGGTGTTGCGGTCGGCGCGGGTGCGGACCTTGACCACTCCCTTGCGGCCGGTGTCGACGTTGCGCCACAGGACGCGCGTCCACATCGTGTATTCGACGATCGTGGTCATCGTCAGCGGGACCCGGTCCGTGGTGGCGATCAGTGCGATCGCCGGTGCCGGCAGCCCGTCGGAGGGGTGGGCGATGTTGTTGAACACGTCCACGCGCGTCTGCAGGTCGGGGCCCGGCCAGGGGTCGCGCACCGGGCACCGCATCGTCTTCACGTAGCTCCGGTTGGCCGGACCCTCGTAGGGATCGTCGCCGGGTGCGGCCTGCGCGGGAGCGACGGCGCCACCGGCGATCATCGCGGCCCCCGCCAGGCCGAGTGCAGTCTTCACTCCGCTTTGCATGCGACCACCCTAACGGTCGATAGACTTCGGTCATGGCCAACTTGCCGAAATCCGCGCACCTGACCATCGCGCAGGACCCCGCCGCCGACGAACTGCTGTCGTCGGACCCCTTCGCGCTGCTCACCGGAATGTTGCTCGACCAGCAGTTTCCGATGGAGCGCGCGTTCGCCGGACCGCTGAAGATCGCCCAGCGCTTCGGCAGCCTCGATCCCGCGGCAATCGCGGCCGCCGACCCCGAGCAGTTCGCCGACCTGTGTGCCACCCCGCCGGCCGTGCACCGCTACGGCCGCTCGATGGCCGGGCGCGTGCAGGCACTCGCACAGACGGTCGTCGACGAGTACGGCGGCGACACCACCGCCATCTGGGCCGACGCCCCGAACGGCGCCGAGCTCCTCAAGCGGTTGCGCGCGCTGCCCGGCTTCGGGGAGCAGAAGGCGAAGATCTTCCTCGCCCTGCTGGCCAAGCAGCTCGACGTCGCCCCGAAGGGATGGACGAGCGCGGCCGGCGACTACGCCAAGAAGGGCTATCGCTCGGTGGCCGACGTCGTCGACGCCGACTCGCTGAAGCAGGTCCGCGAGTTCAAGAAGGCGGCGAAGGCGGCCGCCAAGGCGAAGGGGTGAGCCGGCCCGCCGACGCGGAGCACGGACTCGGGCCCGCCGACGACGCCCTGATCGCCGAACTCGAGGAACAGCTCACCGAGTTCTGGCGCAGTGGTCGCGAACGAAGCCGCAACCGGGCCCACGCCCTCGATTCGCGGATGGATCCGTCCTGCTACCCGCTGCTGATGGCCGTCGCCCGGCGCGGCAGCGCTCCCATGTCGGACCTGGTGCAGCACCTGAGTCTGGACAAGTCGACGGTCACCCGCCAGGTGGACTCGCTGCAGCGCCTCGGCCTGGTGACCCGCCTCCCCGACCCCGACGATGCGCGGGCCCGCGTCGTCGAGCTCACCGACACCGGGCGCCGCCGCATCGCCGCAGTTTTCGCCGAGGCGGTGCCCCGCTGGCGCGACCGGTTGGCCCAGTGGGACCCCGTCGACCTGCGCACCCTCATCGACCTGATGCGGCGGCTGGACGCGAGCCTGTCCGGGGACGCGGAGTGAGAGCGACGGAGATCACTGCCGCCGCAACCGCTTATTAGTTGCTAGACGCAACGATCGGCGTCTACCGTGGGCGCGGTGACTTCACCTGACCAGCTCGACACCACGCCGATGACCCAGCGCGAGAAGATCGAGGCCCTCGTCGGCCTCCTCCTGGGCATGTTCGTCGCGTTCCTGTCCTCGACCGTCGTCTCCATCGCCCTGCCGGAGATCATCAAGAGCCTGCACGGCACGACCGACCAGTACACCTGGGTCGTGACCGCGACCTTGCTCGCGTCGACCGCGACCACCCCCATCTGGGGCAAGTTCGCCGACCTCATGAGCAAAAAGCTCCTGGTGCAGATCGCCCTGACCGTGTTCACGTTGGGCTCGATCCTGGCCGGCCTGTCCCAGTCGGCCGGAATGCTCATCTTCTTCCGCGCCATCCAGGGCCTCGGCCTGGGCGGCCTGCAGGCACTGGTGATCATCGTCATCGCGTCGATGTT
The DNA here is from genome assembly GCF_047602025.1 of Gordonia sp. (in: high G+C Gram-positive bacteria). GTDB lineage: Bacteria > Actinomycetota > Actinomycetes > Mycobacteriales > Mycobacteriaceae > Gordonia. The sequence continues at coordinate 2,076,598 of NZ_JASGII010000001.1, forward strand.
CTCGCCGCGCGAGCGCGGCCGCTACCAGGGGCCGATCGCCGCGGTCATGTCAATCGCGACGGTCGGCGGCCCGCTGCTGGGCGGCCTGATCACCGACACCAGCTGGCTCGGCTGGCGCTGGACGTTCTACGTCTGCGTACCGCTGGCCGTCATCGCCCTCATCGTCATCCAGAAGACGCTGAACGTGCCGACGATCCGCAAGCCCGGCGTGGCCATCGACTACCTCGGTGCGCTGCTGATCGCCGGCGGCGTCGTCGTCCTCCTCATCTGGGTGACCCTGGCGGGCAAGTCCTTCCCCTGGGCATCGGGTCGCTCCTACGCCCTGGCCGCGTTGGGCGCCGTGCTGCTGATCCTGGCCGTCCTGGCCGAGGGCAAGGTGCTCAACCCCGCCTTGCCGCGATTCCTCAAAGTCGAGGACCCGATCATCCCGCTGGGCCTGTTCCGCGACCGCACGATCACCCTCGCCACCATCGCCAGCATCTCGGTCGGCGTCGCCCTATTCGGCTCGGCGGTGTTCCTCGGCCAGTACTTCCAGCTCGGCCGTGGTTACTCGCCGACGGTGTCCGGCCTGCTGACCCTCCCGATGGTCGGCGGTTCGCTGATCTTCTCGACCGTCTCGGGCAGCCTGATCACCAAGTTCGGCCGCTGGAAGATCTTCCTGGTCACCGGTGCGGTCCTGATGACCGCCGGGTTCTACCTGCTCTCGACGATCAAGGAACACACCAGCATGTGGCTGGTCGGGATCTTCCTGTTCCTGCTCGGCACCGGCATGGGCATGACGATGCAGAACCTCGTCCTGCCGGTGCAGAACGCCGTCCCGGCCGCGAACCTGGGCGTGGCGACGTCGACCATCACCTTCTTCCGCTCCCTCGGTGGCGCGGCGGGCGTGTCCATCCTCGGCGCCGTTCTCGCGACCCACGTGAAGGACCTCACCCTGTCCGGGCTGCGCGGTCTGGCTGCGACGCTGATGCCGTCGCTCGGCAAGGACGGCGCACTGGCGCAGGTCGAGCAGTGCGGCACCAAGCTGAAGGCCGGAATCGCCGGCGACCTGCCCGCCGACTGCGAGGCCGTGCAGCGCGCCGCCTTCGGCGACGGGGTGCCGACGATCTTCCTGATCGCCGCGGTCATGGCCGTCGTCGCGCTCGTCGCCATCCTCTTCATCAAGGAGGTCCGGCTCAAGACCCAGACCCCGCTCGAGGAGCAGCAGCAGGCGGCGGCCGAGGCGATGGCCGGACTCGCCCCCGAGGAGTCGGTGCACGTCGCCGAAGCCGATCACCAGCGCGACAAGCCGGCACCCCGCCGACGGAAGTAGTCCTCGCGCATTTGCGCCGGTGGGGCGGTTGGGGTGCCCTATGCTGGGGCCATGTCTGACAAACCGCCGCAGCTGAGCCCCCAGATGATCGTCGGCTTGCCGATCCGCCTGGGCTTCGCCGTCACCGGTGTCGCCCTCGGCGCGGTCGAATCGGCGATCTCGGTGGCCCGCGTCGCCGCCGAGGGCGTGCAGAGCGAGGTCAACCACGCGCTCGGCGTCAACGACGACCTCATCGGCGACACGCGCTCGCCGCTGGAGATCCTCAGCCACGTCGCCGAGTTGCTCGGCCCCGACCGTCCGATCGGGCGCGCGCTCGCCCCGGGCGGACCGGTGGACCGGTTGCTCCAGCGCGGCGGCGTCGTCGACCGGCTCACCGACTCCCACGGAATCCTGGAGAAGCTGACCGCCACCGGCGGCTTCCTCGACCAGGCCACCGACGAGAACGGCATCCTCATGCGGCTGACCGCCAAGGGCGGCCCGCTCGACCGGCTGACCCGCGACGGCGGCGTCGTCGACCAGATCACCGAGAACGAGGGCCTGTTGGACCGGCTCACCTCCGAGGGCGGCATCGTCGACAAGCTGACCGCGCCGGGCGGCGTCCTGGACAAGGTCGCCGAGCCGGGCGGCATCATCGACCGCCTCGCCGACGAGGACGGCCTGCTCGACCAGTTGCTCGGCGAACAGGGCGCGGTCGAGCGCACCATCGCCCCGGGCGGACCGCTGGACCGGGTGGCCGAACTGGCCGAGACCATGAACGAGCTGACTCCGAGCCTCCTGGCGATGAAGGAGGCCGTCGCCGATCTGAAGGAGACGGTCGAGCTCCTCAACGCCTCCGTCGCCCCCCTGGGCGGCCTGGCCGACCGGCTGCCCAAGCGCCTGACCCGCGGTCGCGCGGTCAACGCCATCGAGCCGTAGGCCCTACAGCGCGGCGGTCAGCGCCGCGACGTATCCGTCCACATCGATGATGTCGGGGTCGGCCAGCACCGACAGCGTGATCGCGTCGCCGATTCCGTGCACCCCGTGGGTCAGGCTGTGCGCCGTGGAGAGCGCCGGGAAGCCCGCCGTCAGCCGGACCGCCCCGCCCGCCAGCACCAGATCGGCGGCGCCACGGTTCACCGACGAGACGACGGTGTGCCCGGTGACCGCGCCCGGCGGGTCGGTCGCCGGGAACCCGGTCGTCGCCCAGTGCATCAGCGCGGCGGGGGTGCACGCCTCCGCGCGGCGCGCCGCCACCCGGGCGGCATCGGCGTCGCGCCGACGGGCCGCCGCCACCTGCGTGTGCACGGCATCGGCATCCCCGGCGACGATGCCAGCCATGAAGAAGTTGTTGGCCAGACCGGGCTCCGGGTCGCGGGCCACCGTCAATTCGACGACCGGCGCCGCGTCGACGAGACCGGCCGCGCTCATCGCCCGACCGATCGCCCCGATTGCCCAGGGTGTGACCGGCGGCCCGACCGCGGACTTGTCCACCGTGACCGTCCGCAGCTCGCGACGGACTCCGGGCGGGCGGTTGGCCCGGCACGGCGGCACCGGGCCGGGAACCGCCGCCTCGGCGCGCGAGAGGCGGTAGGCGCGCAGCCCGCCGCCGACCATGCCCGCCACCTGGACCGGCAGTCGGGCGACCCCGCGCGCCGCGGCCACGGAAGCGCGCGGAGCCGGCTCCCGTGTGGCGGCATGCGCCGGCGGGTCAGCGGCGAAGAGTCGGCGCGCCAGCGCGCTGCTGCCGCGGCCGTCGGCGAGGGCGTGCGAGATCTGCAGCACCGCCACGCGCAGCGGTGAGCCGTCACGCGGGTCGGCGATCCCGGGGAACAGGTGCACCCGCCAGGCCGCCTCGTGGGCGTCGAGTTGGTCGGCGATCAGACCGCCCAGGTGCCGCAGCATGCCAGCCCAGGTCCCCGCGTCGACGGTGTGGGTGAGAACCTGTTCCGAGGTCGGGGGCCGCGGTGCCCACGACGGGTAGTCGAGGTGGCCGGGGACCTCGCGCGCCACCACGCCGAACCGCTCGATTCCCCGGGCGGCCGCCAGCACCTGGCGCTCGACCGCGGCCGCGTCGACGCCGGTGGCAGCAAACGCGAACAGCAGGAACTGATCGCTGTGGGCCCGCGGCGCGGCCCAGAGCATCCGGGCGTCGACCGGGTGCAGTCGGCGCACGGCTGCGCGGGTCGAGGCCATTACTCGAATCTAGTGGCGTTCTGGCAGGGTGGGCCAAATGGCGGCACCCCGGGTCACGATCACCTACTGCGCGCAGTGCAATTGGCTGTTGCGCGCGTCCTGGATGGCGAGCGAGTTGCTCTCGACGTTCGGCGCCGAACTCGGTGCGGTCACCCTCGTGCCGGGCGAGGGCGGTGTGTTCACCGTCGACGTCGACGGTCGGCGGGTGTGGGACCGGGCCGTCGACGAGGGCTTCCCCGACGCCGCCACCCTCAAGCGGCGGGTCCGCGACGCCGCGCTGCCCGATTGGCACCTCGGCCACGGCGATTCTGCCGGCTAGAACGTCTTCTCGAAGAACAGCTCCGCGTACGGGTTGTCGTTGTAGCGGTGCACGCGCCGATACCCCGCACGCTCGTACATCGCGACCGCCCCGGTCAGCGCCGCACTGGTATCGAGCCGCACCGACCGGTGCCCCAGCTGCCGGCTGCGCGACTCCAACTCGCGCAGCATCCGCGAGCCGAGTCCCGCACCGCGCCAATCCTGGTGCACCCACATCCGCTTGATCTCACCGATCCCGGGGCCGATCGTCCGCAGCGCGCCGCACGCGACCGGGGACGCATCGGCGAGCGCGACGACGAAGCAGCCGGCCGGCCGTCGGAACTCGTCGCCGTCGTCGGGAGCGCTGGCGTCGAACCCTTCCGGAAACCGTTCGCCGAGCTCGGCGAAGTACTCGCCGACGGCTTCGGCGACCTCGACATCATCGGGCGCGAACTCGGCGAAGACGATGGACGACGTGTCTCGACGGCCCGGTGGAGTCAGGTTTGACGCGGCCATATGCCGACCCTAGCCGCTACGATTGACCCATGATTCGCCGCTGGTCAGCCCTTGCCGCCGCCGCCCTGTTCGCCGCCACCGGAGTAGCGCTCATGCCGACGACCGCGTCGGCCGCACCGTGCTCCGACATCCACGTCGTCTGGGCGCGCGGCACCGCCGAGCCCGGCGCACCGGTGGGCTACAACGGGCAGGCCTTCGTCGAGGCGCTGCGCGGCCAGACGCCGGGCAAGTCGTTGCGCGTCACCGGCGTGCGTTACGCAGCGAGCGACAAGTTCCGCGACCGCGCCTACTTCGCCCATTCGGTGAACAACGGCGTCAAGGTCGCACAGAACGAGGTGAAGCGGATTGCCGCGCAATGCCCGCGCACCCGCATCGTGCTCGGCGGCTACTCGCAGGGCGCCGTCGTGGCCGGTTATGCCCTCGTGGACAAGCTGCGCATCCCGCCGCAGTACGAGAAGTACGCCCACCTGGCCGCTCCCCCGCTGCCGGCGTCGGTCACCCGTCACCTCGCGGCGGCGATCTTCTTCGGCGCCCCGTCGGCCCGCTTCATCCGCGACGTCGGCGCACCGCCCATCACCATTGGCGGCCGGTTCCGAGGGAAGACCGCGAGCTTCTGTGCACCGGGCGACACGATCTGCAACGGGGCACCGGTCGGCGGGCCGAGCATCCAGCACGGGTTGTACCCGTTCAACGGCATGACCGTCGCCGCGGCGAGCTTCGTGGTGCGCCGCCTCTAAGACCCCGCTAGGACTTGCCCAGCGCGGCGAGTGCCTTGTCGGCGTGCACCGACATGTCGAACTCCGAGGCGATGACCTCGGCGATCGTGCCGTCGGGGCGGATGGCGAAGGTCGTGCGCTTGGTGGGCATGCCGACCTTGCCGAGCAGTCCGCGCTTGACCCCGTATGCCTGCGCCACCGCGCCGTCGACGTCGGCGAGCAGCGGGTAGTCGAGCTGATGCTCGTCGGTCCAGCGCTGCTGCTTCTCCACCGCGTCGCGACTGATCCCGACGCGTTGCACGCCGGCGTCGGCGAACTCGGCGGCGAGGTTGCGGAAGTGGCACGCCTCTTTGGTGCAGCCCGGGGTGAAGGCCGCCGGGTAGAAGAACAGCGCGACGGGGCCGTCGGCGAGCAGCTCGCTCAGCTTCCGGGTGGTGCCGGTCTGGTCCGGCAGGGCGAAGTCAGGGGCTTTGTCTCCAGGTTTCATGCCCCCAGTCTGCTACAGGTCGCGCTTGAGGCCCACGTGGTTGGCCGTGTAGCCCTGGCGGCCGTAGAAGGCGCGCGCCCGCTCGCGCACCTCGTCGGTGGTGACCTGCGACAGCGTGGCGCCGTGCGAGCGCCCGTGCTCGTGGGCCCACTCCACCATCGCGGCGCCCAGTCCCCGCGAGCGCTCCGACCGCGCGACGCGCAGCCCCTCGATCTGCAGCCTCGTCGCCCCACCGCGGGCCAGGCCCGGCAGCACGGTGAGCTGCATGGTGCCGACGATCCGACCGTCGGCGTCGCGGACCACGGCCAGGTAGTGCGACTCGTCGCGCGCGACCTTGTCGTAGGCGGCCTCGTAGGGCGCGAACTCCTCGACCTCCCGCGCGGCACCGACCTTGTCGTCGAGCAACAGGGCGGCGATGGCCGGGACGTCGGCCCGCGTCGCCCGGTCGATGCGATAGACGGGTCCGTCGGGCCCGCCGGGGCGCAGCACGCCGCCGACCGACGAGCGCGCGCCGGCCTGCAGTCGGGCGACCAGCAGGTCGAGCCAGCCGCCGACGTTCTGGCGCGCCTCCGGGGTGTCCGGGTAGCGGCAGCGCAGGTGCAAGCCGGAGCCGTCGAGGATGAACCACAGCATCACGCCGTCGGTGCGGATCGCGGCGCCGACGTATTGGGCGTCGAGGCCGGCGGTGTCGACGCGCACCGGCAGTCGGCGCAGGTCGAGCCAGGAGATCGCGAACATGCCGGGCGCCTCGGGCATGCCGCCCCACGGCGCGAGGACATCGTCGAGTGGCCAGGAGCCCAGCCGGACCGCCTCCCGCACCGCCGCGGCCGCCGCTTTGGGCTCGGGGATGTCGTTCTCGAGCACCGAGTTGGTGATGAACCAGCCGACCGAGTCATGCCAGGTGTCCTCATAGCGGCTGTGCACCGGGAACACCGCCCGCAGCGGGGCGTCGGCCAGCTCGTGGGTGACCGCGGTCATCGCCGCGACGGCGAGCGCCAACGTCGACACCCCGTCCTCGCGGGCCTGCGCGGAGAAGGCGGCGCTGTCGTCGACGTCGAAGACGTCGCGGACCTCGACCCGTTCGGCCTGCGGGGACGCCGGCCCGAGGGACAGCGGGAAGCACGGCATGACTCCGCCGCTGTCGGCGATGATCTCGGCCCAGCGGCGGCGCACGTCCTCGGGCGCCGCGGGACGCCGCTGCAGCGCGCGGGTGTGGTCGACGAAGGCGGGGGCCTCGGCCAGGAGCGGCGCCTCGCCGCCGCGGCCGAGTTCGGCGAGGAAGTCGCGCAGGATGACCAGCATCGACCACATGTCGACGTGGGAGTGGTCGGCGGCGACCACGATGGTCGGTCCGGCGGCGGTCTCCAACACACACAGACGATGCGCCGGGCGCGAGTACGACGTGCAAGTGCGGTCCAGCACGGTCTGCAGTGCGTCGTTGACCGCCTGTCCGGCGGCAACCGGGTGCTCGACCCACTGCCCCGGGCCGATCTCGACCTCGGCGAGCGCCGGCTCGCCGTCGGCGCCGGGGAGGAACACCGTGCGCAGCGTGCCGTGCCGGGCGATCACCTTGAGCCAGGCCGCGGCGAGGGCGTCGCGGTCGACGGCTTCGGTCAGGCGGAACGAGAGCGCCATCCACGAGCCGGGCCGCTCCCCCTCTCCGACGTGGCGACGCTGGTCGAAGGACAGCGGCAACGATGCTCCGGGATCGGAGACGGTGACGTCGTAACCCATCAACCTGCCGAAGGGGAGCCGCAGATGGGCGACGTTGGTGAGCCGCATGCGCCGTACCCTACTGGTCGTCCCCGCGCCGCGCGCGCCGGTGTGCAGCGGGTCACCCGGCGCCGCCGGGCGCGGCTTCGTACGATGGCCGGGTGACGAGAGGTTGCCCATGACGGTCTTCGAGGTCCCCGGCGCCGCGCTGTCGACCGAGCTCAGCGACGAGGGCGGATACCCGGTGGTGCAGCTGCACGGCCTGACGTCGAGTCGCGCCCGTGACCGGGTCCTCGATCTGGACCTGGGGCGCGGGCTGTCGGGGACGCGGCTGCTCCGCTACGACGCCCGCGGACACGGGCGGTCGACCGGTCGGGCGGTCCCCGAGGACTACGTCTGGACCAACCTGGCCGACGACCTGCTGCGCCTGCTCGACCACCGTTTCCCGGGTGAGCGCGTCTACGGGGTGGGCACCTCGATGGGGTCGGGCACGCTGATGCACGCCGCGGTCCGCGAACCCGACCGCTTCGCCGGACTCACGATCCTGCTGCCGCCGACCGCGTGGGGCACGCGGATCGCGCAAGCCGAGCAGTACCTGCGCAACGCCGAACTCATCGAGACCGAGGGCGAGGGCGCCTTCCTCGCCGCGAACCGGGAGGTCCCCCGACCGCCCGCCGCCGTCGGGCATCCGGAGACGCTCCCCGAGGTCGCCGAGGCGAATCTGCCCGCCGTGTTCCGCGGCGCCGCGGCCAGCGACCTGCCCGAGCCGTCGCAGCTGACGACGATCACCGCGCCGACGCGCATCCTCGCCTGGGCCGACGACCCGTCGCACCCGTTGTCGACCGCCGAGGGTCTGGCCAACCTGTTCCCCCACGCCTCGCTGGTCGTCGCCCGCGACGCCGAGGAGGTCGGGCGCTGGCCGGGCATGCTCCAACGGGACGTCGCCCGCGTCGCACGCTGACAATTTCTGCGCGAAAGACGCCCCCCGAGGGGATATTCCCCTCGAATGCCTCGTCAGCTGCAGAAAATGTCAGATCACGACTAGCCGGCGTAGTGCCGCAGTACACCGAGCGCCGACGATCCGTAACCGCCGCCGAACAGGATCGCGTGCACCAGCAGTGGCGGGAGCTGATACCAGCGGATGCGACCCTGCCACCCGTCGGCGAGCGGGAACGCCTCGTCGTAGGCGGCGAAGCAGTCGCGGCCAAAGCCGCCGAAGAGGTTCATCATGGCCAGGTCGATCTCACGGTGCGCCCAGTGCGCGGCGGGATCGATGAGCCAGTTCTGGCCGCCTGCGCCGACCATCCGGTTGCCGGCCCACAGGTCGCCGTGGACGAGCGCGGGCGGCTCGGGCGGACCGCAGAGTTCGGCGGCCCGCGGCAGCAGTTCGTCGATCAACGTGCGCGCCTCCGGTGCGACGACCCCCTGCGCGATACCGCGCTCGATCAACGGGACCACCCGCCGCTGGACAAAGAACTCCGGCCAGTCGGCGGTGGGAGTCAGGTCGACCCGCGCCGACCCGAGATAGCCGGCGAGCGCGCCGTCGAGGGAACCGAAGTGGTCGCTGGTCGTCCGGTGCAGTTCGGCCAGCCCGCGGCCCAGGTCTTCCTCGGTCGTCGACGACGGCGCGCCACTCTCGATCCATTCGAGCACCAGGCCCGACGGGCCCTCGCGCAGCACCTCTGGGACGGCTAGGTTGCCGCGATGCTCGCGCAACACCCGCAGTCCGACGGCTTCGCGCGCGAAGAGATCGGGCGTGGAGTCGGGCCGCCACTTGAGGAACAACGGGCCGTCGCGGGTCTCCAACCGATAGGCGCGCGCGATATCGCCGCCGGAGACCGGGTGGACGGCGCGCACACCGAGACCGTCGATCAGGTCGGCGGGCACGTCGCTGCGCGGCATGACTCCACGATGCCATGCGCCGAGAAGCCGCTCTCCCGCACCGCTGGACCCATGGGCACCGCCCGTATCCGAACTCCGACCGTGCATCGGCGCACGGGTCTAGCTTGACGTCAGCAGCCCGCCCGGACTGCACAGGCACACACCTCAGGAGCAATCATGCGCAAGTTCAGATTTCTCATCGCGAGCGCCGGCGCAATCGGCCTCATCGGCGCACTCGGCGCGTGTTCCAGCAGTTCGAAGACCGGCGACGACGCCTCGGTGACGGTCGACGGCAAGCCCGTCGAACTGACGTCGAAGGTCGTCGCCTGCACGGAGTCCGCCGGGAAGGTGCTGATCGCCATCGGCGACAAGGCCGGCGGCATCGCCGGTGCCGTGGGCGCCACCGTCACCACCGGCGACAACCCCGAGGCTGAAAGCGTCGGCCTCGGCATCACCAACGGGCAGGCCCTCGGCTGGACGAAGGGTGCGCCCGGCGGCGACGTGAAGGTCAGCAAGCACGACAAGCACTACACGATCAGCGGCACCGTGACCGGCGTCGACCCGGCCAACCCGATGGCGCCCGCGCAGAAGCCCTTCGAGATCAAGGTCACCTGCCCCTAGCCATCACTCGCCGGGGCGCCGCGCCACTTGGCGTCGAGTCAGGAGTTCGGGGAGCCGATCGAGGTCGCGCCTCGCCTCGCCACGACTATCGGCCACGCTGACCAAGGCGAGGATCTGGACCGGCTCGCCCGTCGTGGCCGCGGCCTCCAGTTTGTGGTGACCGTCGAGCAGGAAGTGCGTCAGGCACCAGTGCCAGTACGAGTCATCGTCTGGCCAGCTGGTCGCGGGCGCCCGCACCTCCAGGTTCGACAGCGCCACCGCAGTCGGCGTGATGCCGTCGCGCATCAACTCGACGTAGTGCTGCACGCGATCGCGTTCATTCAGCGCAGGCGGCACCATCGGGACGACGAACTCATAGAGGTGGGCATCGTCGTCGACCTTGGTCTCGAAGGTCCGGTAGTAGAAGCTCTGCGGGTTCTGCGGCAGGAGCCAGAACGGGTCGAGGCCCCACGTCGCGACCTGCTCGTGCGCGAAGTAGTCACGCTCGTCGCCGGGTGTGACCAGCGTCGGCCGCACCTCCAGCAACAGCGGCAGGTACTCACCCTCGGCGATGAGCTGGCCGAAGGTGTCGAACACCTTGTCATCGACCTCGCTGATCGGCTGCTCCAGCTCCGCGAGCGTCGCGACGTCGTCGGAGAGGGTCTTGTAGGAGCCCCATTTGCGGCGGAACAGGAATGGGCAGGTGCCGCACCAGAACGACAGCTCGAAGGCCGCCTTCCCCTCCAGGAGAAGTTCGTGTGAGTTCGTTCGCGCCACCTCGTCGAGGCGTTCGAAGTCGTTGAACCGCAGCACCGCCCGGTCCGTGGGAACACCGAGCCGGCGACGGTCCAACGCCGAGATGAGCACGTCGCTACACCTTCTTGACGACGCTCGACTTGAGCTGCATGCGGCCGAAGCCGGGGACGGTCGCATCGATGTCGTGGTCGCCGACGCCGTCGGAGATGAGGCGGATCCCCTTGACCTTGGTGCCGGACTTGATGGTTCCGCCGCCACCGCCCTTGACCTTGACGGTCTTGACGACCGTCACGGTGTCGCCGTCGGCGAGGACATTGCCGACAGAGTCTTTGATGCCGCCGGAGGGCGCCACGTCAATGTCGGCCGCAACCGCCCACTCGTGAGCACACATCGGGCACACCAGCAGGGTGCCGTTCTCATACGTGTACCCCTCGGCGCACTCCGGGCACGGGGGCAGTTCCTGCGACACGTCGATCTCCCTACGGTTAGGCTCGCGGAGCCCGAATTCTACGGGCCCGACGCCGTGAATCAGGAGAACCGAGTGTCCGCACCCGCACCGTCGACCACGGATACCGACGGCGACATCAGCTACATCCGGACCGACCCGGAGCAGCCGCCGGTCGCGATCATCGACCGCTCCCCCATCACCACCCGCCACAAGATCGTCTTCGCCGTCATCGCGGTGATCGGCGCCATCGCCTGGGCGATCATCGCCGCGAGCCGCGGTGAGACGGTCAACGCGGTGTGGTTCGTCCTGGCCGCGGTGTGCACCTATGTCGTCGGCTACCGGTTCTACGCGCGGCTGATCGAGATGAAGATCGTGCGCCCGCGCGACGAGCGCGCCACGCCGGCCGAGGTGCTGGAGAACGGCACCGACTACCTGCCGACGGACCGTCGTGTGCTGTTCGGACACCACTTCGCCGCGATCGCCGGCGCCGGTCCGCTGGTGGGCCCGGTGCTGGCCGTGCAGATGGGCTACCTGCCGGGCACGATCTGGATCATCGTCGGCGCCGTGTTCGCCGGTTGCGTCCAGGACTACCTCGTCCTGTGGATCGCCACCCGGCGCCGCGGACGGTCGTTGGGCCAGATGATTCGCGACGAACTCGGACCGGTCGGCGGGGCCGCCGCGATCATCGCCATCGTCGCGATCATGACGATCCTGATCGCGGTGCTCGCCCTGGTCGTCGTCAAGGCCCTCGGCCACAGCCCGTGGGGCGTGTTCTCCATCGCCGCGACCATCCCCATCGCCCTGTTCATGGGCGTGTACCTGCGCTACCTGCGACCCGGCCGGGTGTCGGAGGTGTCGGCCCTCGGCTGCGTGCTGCTGTTGGCGGCGGTGATCGGTGGGCGGTACGTCGGTGAGAGCGGCTGGGGCGCCAGGTTGTTCACGCTGACGCCGACGCAGCTCAGTTGGGCGATCATCATCTACGGCTTTGCCGCGTCGGTGCTGCCGGTGTGGTTGCTGCTGGCCCCGCGCGACTACCTCTCGACGTTCATGAAGGTCGGCACTATCGCACTCCTCGCCGTCGGCATCGTCATCGCCCGCCCGGTGATGCACGCGCCCGCCGTCTCCGACTTCGCCACCCGCGGCGACGGCCCGGTGTTCGCCGGCTCGCTGTTCCCGTTCCTGTTCATCACCATCGCGTGCGGCGCCCTCTCCGGATTCCACGCCCTGGTCGGCTCGGGGACGACGCCCAAACTGCTCGAGAAGGAAGGGCAGATGCGGCTGATCGGGTACGGCGGCATGCTCACCGAGTCCTTCGTCGCGATCATGGCGCTGATCACCGCGTCGATCATCAACCAGCACTTCTACTTCGCGATGAACGCGCCCGCCGCGCAGACCGGCGGTACCGCCGAGACTGCGGCTGCCTACGTCAATTCGCTCGGGCTCTCGGGCGCGCCGGTCACCGCTGATCAGATCGCCCAGGCGGCCAAGGACGTCGGCGAGGAGTCCGTCGTCTCGCGGACCGGCGGTGCGCCCACCCTCGCATTCGGCATGTCGGAGGTGCTGCACCAGGTGTTCGGTGGCTCGTCGATGAAGGCGTTCTGGTACCACTTCGCGATCATGTTCGAGGCGCTGTTCATCATGACCACCATCGACGCCGGCACCCGCGTCGCCCGGTTCCTCGTCTCCGACGGGTTGAGCAACCTCGGCGGCCCGCTGCGCAGGTTGCGCGATCCGAGTTGGCGGGTCGGCGCCTGGGTGGCGTCGCTGTTCGTCGTCGCCGGGTGGGGCTCGATCCTGCTTATGGGCGTCACCGATCCGCTCGGCGGCATCAACACGCTGTTCCCGTTGTTCGGCATCGCCAACCAGTTGCTCGCGGCGATGGCCCTCACGCTCGTCACCGTCGTCGTGATCAAGAAGGGGTACCTGAAGTGGGCGTGGATCCCGGCGATCCCCCTCGTCTGGGACTTGGTCGTGACCATGACCGCGTCATGGCAGAAGATCTTCAGCGGCGACGCCGCCGTCGGGTATTGGAAGCAGCACGCCAACTTCCGGGCGGCCGCCGAGCAGGGGCTGCAGGCGTTCGGCTCGGCCAAGACACCCGCCGAGATCGACGCCGTCGTCCGCAATACCTTCATCCAGGGCACGCTGTCGATCGTGTTCGCGGTGCTGGTGCTCGCGGTGGTCGTCGTCGGCGCGTGGCAGGTCTATCGCACCCTGCGCGGCGACAGTCGACCGCTGACCGAGGAAGAGTCCGAGGCGAGCCACCGCTTCGCGCCGAACGGGCTGATCGCCACCCCCGCCGAACGGAAGGTCCAGGAGCAATGGGACGCGTTGCCGACGCCGTGAAGGGCGTCCGCTGGTATGTCGCGTCGCTCATGGGCGACAACCACTACGAGCGGTACCTGTCGCATCGGCGGGCCAAACATCCGGGTCAGCCGGTGATGTCCGAACGCGAATACTGGGCCGCGCGGCACGAAGCCGCGTCGGCGGATGCGCGCTGTTGCTGACGTGACGTTCCGCGGAACGCGCGTGGGTCACGCGAGTGGCGCTTTGAGGCCGACGCGATAGCCGTCGGGGTCGAGAACGATGGCGAACCGCATGCCCGTCGGACCGAACGGCATGTCGGCCGGCGACTTGACGACCGTCGCGCCGGCGGCGACCAGCTCGCCGACGATCCGGTCGAGTTCGGCGGGCGAAGCCACCTCGAGATCCATCTGCGGTCCGCCCGGGACCGGCCGCGGGGCGCTCTCGTCCCACCACGATGCGAATCCGGTCGAGTGCAAGACGAAGGTGATCCCGGTGTCCACCGAGACCCACGCTTCGGGCGGACCGTCGCCCGTGCGGTGGCGCGGCACGAACGCGACGCCGATCCGCTCGTAGAACTCGCGGCTCCGATCGATGTCCGCGACGATCAGGTTGACCTGTACGACGGCGACCATGGGCCCACGTTAGCGCGGTGATTTGGGACCACATAGTGGTTTCAACCCACCGCGCTGGCGCAAGGTCAGACCACAACCAGCCTTAGACCCGGGTCGACGCGGGCAAGGTCATCGGGATCTGAAGTCACAACCACGGCTGCCCGCTCTCGGGCGACCAGAGCGACATGAACGTCGACGACGTCTGCGTGCCCGCTGGCGCCACACACCAGTCCGACCGCGCGGGCGCCGAACTCGTCAAGGAGCACGACTTCCGTCGACGGCAGTGCGAGAAGCCGCGCGACCGCGGCCTGCCGCGCCCCACCTCGCCATACCTGGGCGACCACACCGGCAGGAACGCTGACATTGAGGGACCGTTCGCCGGCGCGGCGCAGAAGCGCGCGAACCTGCTCGTCCCCGCGTTCCAGAGCCACTAGAGCGCCGGCATCGAGCGTCAATCCGCTCATTCGCCGGCCAACTGTCGGTCGGCCCACTCGAGCGCTTCCGCACCGACGGGGCCGTACTCGACGTCGAGGTCGGCCAGCAGGTTTGCCAGACTGTCCTCGCGTTCGACGCGGGCCAGAGCATCGCTGATGTAGCCCGACACCGACGTTGCGCGCCCTTCGTCTACCGCGCGCTTGATCGCCGCGACCTGCGCGTCGGGCAGACTGATGGCGATCTTCTTGGTCATACCGTAATCATACTCTGGTGTTCTGAGCTTCATGCACGTTAGACGCAGACCGCCGATCCGACGGTTCCCGTGACCTACCGTGGACTCATGGCACTAGCGATGATCGGCGACGACTTCGTCCAACTCGGTAGGCGCATGTGGGTCGACATCGTGCACTTCGCCATCGACGACACCGCATCCGACGACGCGGTTCTGTCTTCACTGTTCGAGACACCAGCTTTCGCCCACGGCTACATGGGCCCTCTCCCGGCCGAGCCCAGACCGATCACCGCCGAGTCAATCCACGGGAAGTGGCATCTTCGAGCGATCACCGTCGACAGCTATGAGCCGACGACGGCGGCAGCCGCGTGGGCCGAGCTCCAGCGGTGGGCCAACGAGCCGGACTGGACCGATCCTGGTTTCCGGCAGCCGGCCGACGCCATGGCGCGATTGGACACCGTCCATGATCTGCTCGAACGCGGCGACGTGTACCAGCTGCGCAATCCCGACGCCGAGGACGAACATGAGTGCGGTTGGGTCGTCGGGATCACCGGCTTCCACGAATTCGTCGTCATCGACCGACAGGCCGGGCAACTGCACCTGATCGTCGCTTCCGACGACTGATACCTAGCTGGTCCAGAAGCCGAACGGGCTGTAGTAACAGGTCTTGCCCCGCGGGTTCTGCGGGCTGCGGCAGTGGCTGTGGTCCCACCGGTCGCGGGGACGCGGCTGCGGGCGACGCTTGGCGAAGATGCGCATGTTGCCGATGGTAGGCGTTCGGGGGATGGCCTCGTGATGCTTCGGAAGCGCTTGCCGAGCGATATCCGGCATACTCGCGACGTGAGTATCGACGTCCGACCGGCGACTGACTTCAACGACGTCGCGACAATGGTCGGCCCCAAGAAGCCCACGTCGAACGTCTGCTTCTGCCTGTCCTACCGAATCGGCAACGCCGAGAACCAGGCGCTGCATGGATCGGCGCGCGCCGACCGCGTCCGTGAGCTGTGCCGAGAAGACCCGCCGCCGGGCGTGCTCGCCTACCTCGACGGCGACCCGGTGGGGTGGGCGGCGATCCACCCGCGCGCCGACACGTCCTTTGCCGGCAACCGGAAGATCCCCCACGTCGACGAGCTGGATGTCTGGTCGCTGTGGTGTCTGCGCATCCGACCGGGCTTTCGCAAGCAGGGCATCACGCACGCGCTGATCGAGGGAGCGGTGGCGTTCGCCGCCGAGCGCGGCGCCCCCGCCGTCGAGTCGTATCCCGTCGACAACGGCGATGCCCGGGTCGATCTGACGATGGCCTATGTGGGCACGCGGGCGATGTTCGAGCGCGCAGGCTTCGTCGAAACCGCCGTCACCGATTCGGTGCTGAACGGTTTCCCGCGCCTGTTGATGCGCCGATCCCTGAAATAGCTGGCACACTTTCCCCATACGTAGAGGAGGGCACATGGCCGACAAGAGCAAGCACACGAGTGACGATCCCGCCGTCGACAACTCCGACGCCACCGACGACATCACCACCGAGATCGCCGCCGACGGATTCCCCGACGACTCCGACGACTGAGTGAGCAAGACACCGTCGCGACTCCTGGCCAGAATGATCACCGGCGGAGCGCTCCCGCTGCTCGATTCCCGGCTCACGGGCTCCGTCGCGCCGTACACGGGAAAGCCGGCGATGGTGCCGCACAACGGCCAGCGCCGATGGTCAATGGTGCACTACGGAGTGTTCCTACCGCTGCTGCCCGAGCCGTATCGATACCTGAACACGATGACCCTGATCGGCGCACCCGGCGTCGAGATGTTCGACACCGACGAGAACGCCGCCGCCGACGCCCGCAACACCACCACGGTGTTCTCGTCCACCGCGTACAACGGCGAGAACTTCTTCAAGGCCTACGACACGGCCGTCGACTGCGAGTTCGCCGACGACGGTTCGCATCTGCGCTGGGGTGACGACCTGACGATCGACGTCGCCGGGGACACTGCGCACGTGGTCGGCAGCTATCCGGGATTCAGCGTCGATTTCACCTCGACCATCACCGACGAGGTCTCGTACTTTGTTCGCACCCCGGTCTACGACCACCTCAGTCTGCTCGCACCGTTCCGCGGAACCCTCACCGATGAGCGGGGCACCACCGAGATCAGCGGACTGGGCACCTTCGAGTACGCGCAGGCGATGACCCCGCAGAGCGTGGTGCGCCAACCTATGCCGACGGCGCTCAAGCTGCCAGGTGACTTTTTCACCTACCAGATCATTCAGCTCGACGAGCAGCGCCAACTGCTGCTGACGTGCGTCGGTGCGCGCGACAGCATCGCGTGCCTCCTGGTCCATCTCCGGACCCTTGGCGAACCGGCCCGCGTCTTCGACGATGTCTCCTTCGAGGTTCTCGACTACGGCGATCCGTTGGTCGATTCGCAGGGCCGGGCCATGCGCGTGCCGACCCGCTTCCGGTGGCTGGTCCGCGACGGCGGCACGGAGATCCTCAACCTCGAAGGAACCCCCGATGCGCCGTGGCGGTCCGGACACGGCCGCGGCTACGTCAGTGCCTACTCGTACACCGGAGAGGTGTTCTCCGATACCGTCGACGGCAGCGGCTACATCGAGTGGATCGACACCCGCGACGAGCCGCGTCCGAACTGGTGTCGCTGACCGACCGAATCGTTCCGTCGAACAAGCGGCTACACGTTGAACCGGAACTCGACGCCGTTCCGCCACGGAACAACCTCTGCGAACAGAACGTGCGTGACACGGAATACCCTTGCGAGATGGCTCTGCCCACTGACCTCCCTACCTTAGAGAACCCTCCGATCCGGCTGCGGGCGTTTCGCGACACCGATGCACCGCTCGTAGTCGAGGCCGGCAGAGATGCCTTGATCCCGTTGATCACGACCGTTACCGCTCACGGCGACACTGATGACGCGCTTGCATACCTGCGGCGTCAGCGTGACCGCCGCGCTGAAGGAATCGGATACTCATTCTGTATCGCCACTGCCGCGGAGGATTGTGCCGTGGGACAGATCGGTCTGTGGACACAGAACATTGACCGGGGTCGCGCCAGCACCGGCTACTGGATCGTCGAAAGCGCGCGGGGCCACGGGTACGCGAACGCGGCCCTGCAGTGCTTGAGCGACTGGGCACTCACGTTTCCCGACGTCGCACGTCTCGAGTTGCACGTCGAACCTGCCAACGCAGCCTCGTGGAGGCGGCTTCGTGCGCGAAGGACTCCTCCGGAGCTGGCAGCAGGTGGGTCCGGCACGCCGAGACATGTACGTCTACAGCCTGATCAAGCCGTAGCAAGTCGACGAGAACCTCACTTTGGGGGCGGAAGCCGCTGGCTACACGTTAAACCGGAACTCCACGACGTCGCCGTCAGCCATGACGTAGTCCTTGCCCTCCATGCGGACCTTGCCGGCGGCCTTGGCGTCGGCCATCGACCCGGCGGCGTCGAGGTCGTCGAAGGAGACGACCTCGGCCTTGATGAAGCCCTTCTCGAAGTCGGTGTGGATGACTCCGGCGGCCTTGGGAGCGGTGTCGCCCTGGTGGATCGTCCAGGCGCGCGACTCCTTCGGACCCGCGGTCAGATAGGTCTGCAGGCCCAGCGTGTGGAAGCCGGCGCGCGCCAACGACCGCAGCCCGGGCTCGTCCTGTCCGATCGAGTCCAGCAGCTCCTGCGCGTCCTCCTCGTCGAGCTCGAGCAGCTCGCTCTCGACCTTGGCGTCGAGGAAGATGCAGTCCGCCGGAGCGACGGCGTCGCGCAGCTCCTGCTTCTTCGCGTCGTCGGTGAGCACACCCTCGTCGGAGTTGAACACGTAGAGGAACGGCTTGGCGGTCAGCAGGTGCAGCTCGCGCACCGACGACAGGTCGAAGGAGTCCTTCGCCGAGAACAGCGTCTTGCCGTCGTTCAACAGCTCCTGCGCCTTCTGCGCGGCCGCCAGCGTCTCGGCGAGGTCCTTGTTCTTGCGCGCGTCCTTCTCCAGCCGCGGGATCGCCTTTTCCAGCGTCTGCAGGTCGGCGAGAATCAGCTCGGTCTCGATGACCTCGATGTCGGACTTGGGATCGACGCGGCCGTCGACGTGCACGACGTCATCGTCGGCGAAGACGCGCACAACCTGGCAGATGGCGTCGGCCTCACGGATGTTGGCGAGGAACTGGTTGCCCATGCCCTCGCCCTCGGAGGCGCCCTTGACGATGCCGGCGATGTCGACGAACGACACCGTGGCGGGGAGGATCCGCTCACTCCCGAAAATCTCGGCGAGCCGCTCGAGGCGCTTGTCGGGCAGCTCGACCACGCCGATATTCGGCTCGATCGTCGCGAACGGGTAGTTCGCGGCGAGCACGTCGTTGCGCGTCAGCGCGTTGAACAGGGTGGACTTGCCGACGTTGGGCAGTCCGACGATTCCGAGGGTGAGACTCACGGGTCGTCAGTCTATCGGGCACACCCCCGGAACAAACTCGGCGGACCGCACGTTGAGCAGTTCACCAGCCCGGATTCTTAAAGGAGAACCCCATGGGATTCAATGACAACCCCTTCGGCATGAACTCCGACGACTTCGATCGCTTTGCGCGCGAAGCCGGCGAGAACCTGCGGAACATGTTCTCGGACATGCTCGGTGGCCAGGGCGCCGCGTTCGGCGCGCCGTTCACCCAGACCCGCAAGCGCCCGCACCCCGAGCCCGAGACCGCGGCCGAGGCCGGCAACGGCGTCTGGGCGATCATCGGCAAGGTCGGCAAGAAGGCCCAGGTCGAGCAGGTGTTCGCCACCGAGATCGAGGCCCTGCGCGCCAACCAGCAGACCAACGACGGCACCCGCCGCGTGCGGTTCCTGCCCTACGGCATCCCGATCGACGCGCTCGACGACTGGCCCACGGCCGAGTCGGAGAAGGCCGAGAAGCCGGCCGCCAAGAAGAAGTCCACCAAGTCCGACAAGGACAAGTAACCAACCGGGGCGGCTAGCCCCGCAGCGTGGAAGCGAGTTCAACCGACGCCTCGATCTCGCGGCGTCGGTTGGACACGCTTTCGACGTTGAACCCGTGCGGCGTGCCCAGTCGTCGCGCGAAGGCGGCCAGTTCGGCGGCCGCGGCCAAACACTGATTCAGCGAGACGGTCAACGGATCGTCGGCGTGGGCCAGGTCGTTGCGCATCCAGCGCGGGACGTCGACGCCCAGCCACTCCAGGAATTCGACGGTCTTCATCGAGCCGCACACCGACAACGTGAAGATCACCGGGACCGGCGCGATCCCGGCCTCCTCGCACGCGTAGAAGTAGTCCGAGAGCATCGACTTCGCCGCCGAGACGTCGTAGACGACCTGGGTGACGAAGAACGACACCCCCGCCTGCTGCTTCGCGACCATCCGGTGGTGCTCGGAGCCCGAGCGCGAATGGCGCTCCGGAATCGCGACGCCGCCCAACTGCAGCTTCGGATTCACCTCGGCGTGCAGCTTCTGCGCGGCCGGCAGTTCGAGCGCGCGCTCCTTGCCGCTCGTCGACGCCCCGACGAAGACGCTGAGCACCTTGCCAGGGTCCTGCGCGGCGAGCCAGCGCTCCATCGACTCCTCGTCGTACTTCCCGACGCAGCGGTAGACGACGACCGGGCGTCGCCACCTGGTCAGGTGATCGGACAGGAACGAGGCCGGATCCATCGTCGGCAGATACGGGAAGGGCCGCTCGACGGGATTGCGGTCGCTCTCGTCGTCGATGTCGTAGAGGATCAGCCCGTCGAGGTCGAGCGAGTCCAGGCGGTCGAGGGTGATGTCGGCGATGCGCTGGGCGTCCTCCGGGGTCGTCGACGACCGCGGCGGGGTGAGGCTGAACAACAGCACCCCGTCGCCGCGCTCGGCAATCCGCTCGGCCAGTCCCACGCGTTCTCCCCGCTTCCACATTTCCGGTGCCCGGCGACGATCACGCCGATGAGCAGCACATACGTGTCGACATCGTATAGAAGCCCGGTCGGCAAAACCGCATCGCACGGCCTGCTGCTTTACAAATCAGTGCGTATGTATAGACATTCGACAGGACTTCCCCTAATGTCTAGTGGCAGCAGTCACAGTCCGACTCAGCAAGGAGGTCTTCGATGACCACATCGTCCATCCGTCGCGACACCTCGCACGACGACATCCCCGACCCGATGGCCTGGCGCGACAAGAAGCGCTACCTCTGGCTCCTGGGCCTGATCCCGGCCACCGCGATCTTCGTCGCACTCGCCCTGATCGCCGGCGTTCACGCGATCGCCGCGCACTTCGACAACCCGGTGTTGAACGTGCTCGCGACGCTGTCGGGTGTCCTGTTCTGGATCGGCCCGATCCTGGTGTACGGCCTCCTGCCGATCCTGGACGTGTTCTTCGGCCCGGACGGCTCCAACCCGCCCGACGAGATCATCGAGCAGTTGGAGAAGGACAAGTACTACCGCTACTGCATCTACGCGTACGTGCCGTTCCAGATCGCCAGCCTGTTCACCGCCGGCTACCTGTGGTCGGCCGGCGACCTGTCCTGGCTCGGCTACGACAACGGCCTGAGCCTGATCTCGAAGATCGGCCTGGCCATCTCGGTCGGCGTCATGGGCGGCATCGGCATCAACACCGCCCACGAACTCGGCCACAAGAAGGAGAGCCTCGAGCGCTGGGCGTCGAAGGTGGCCCTGGCCCAGACCTTCTACGGCCACTTCTACATCGAGCACAACCGCGGCCACCACGTCCGCGTCGCGACCCCGGAAGACCCGGCCACCTCCCGCTACGGCGAGTCGTTCTGGCGCTTCCTCCCGCGCAGCGTGTGGGGCAGCCTGAAGTCGTCCATCGAGCTCGAGCGCAAGCGCCTCGACCGCGCCGGCAAGTCGTTCTGGCACCCCAGCAACGACGTGCTCAACGCCTGGGCCTTCTCGATCGTCCTGTGGGGCGCGATGCTCGCCCTGTTCGGCATCAAGATCCTGCCGTTCATGATCATCCAGGCCATCTACGGCTTCTCCCTGCTCGAGACGGTCAACTACCTCGAGCACTACGGTTTGCTGCGCCAGAAGACCGCGAGCGGTCGCTACGAGCGCTGCACGCCGCAGCACAGCTGGAACTCCGACCACATCTGCACCAACATCTTCCTGTACCACCTGCAGCGGCACAGTGATCACCACGCCAACCCGACGCGCCGCTACCAGGTGCTGCGGAGCTTCGACGAGGCGCCCAACCTCCCCAGCGGCTACGCCAGCATGATCACCCTGGCCTACGTCCCGCCGCTGTGGCGCAAGGTGATGGACCACCGCGTCCTCGAGCACTACGACGGCGACATCACCAAGGCCAACATCCAGCCGAACAAGCGGGAGAAGGTCCTCGCCAAGCACGGGGCCGCCGCATGAGCGCCTACCGCTGCCCGGTCTGCGAGTACACCTACGACGAGGCCGCCGGCGACCCCCGCGAGGGCTTCCCGGCCGGCACCGCCTGGGCCGACGTTCCCGACGACTGGGCCTGCCCCGACTGCGGCGTCCGCGAGAAGATCGACTTCGAAGGAGTCTGACCATGGATTTCAAGCTCTACCGCTGTGAACAGTGCGGCTTCGAGTACGACGAGGAGCTCGGCTGGCCCGAGGACGGCATCGAGCCGGGCACCCGCTGGGACGACATCCCCGACGATTGGAGCTGCCCGGACTGCGGAGCCGCCAAGAGCGACTTCACCATGGTCGAGGTGGCCCGCCCGTGAGCACCGATCCGGGGTCGGCCGGGGTGGTGATCGTCGGCAGCGGGATCGCCGGCATCACCGCCGCCGAGACCCTCCGATCACTGGGGTACACCGGTCCGGTCACCGTCATCGGCGACGAACCGCACCTGCCCTATCGGCGCACCGCGCTGAGCAAGGACCTGTGCGGCGCCGACCTGTCCCACGACAAGATCCGACTGCGCAAGCCCGAGTTCTGGGATGAGCGCGACATCGCGATCGTCACCGGCACCACGGTCGAGCACATCGACGCCGACGGTCGAGGGGTCGTCTGCGCCGACGGTCGCCGCTTCGACTACGACGCCCTCGTGCTGGCCACCGGGGGCCGGCCGCGCTCGGTGGCAGCAGTCGACGCCGCGGTGCCGACGCTGCGCCGGCACGACGAGGCCGTCGAACTGCAGCGGGCACTCGACGGCAAGCCGGTCGTCATCGTCGGCGGCGGTCTCATCGGACTGGAGATCGCCGCGTCGGCCGCCGCAACGGCCGAGTCGGTGACCGTGCTCGAGGCCGCGCCCGCGGTGCTGACCCGCGTCCTGCCCGACGACGTCGCCACCGCCATCGCCGACCTGCACCGCGCCAACGGCGTGGACATCGTCACCGGCGTCGACGTTGCCTCGGCCACCCCCGACACCGTCACCACAGCCGACGGCGTGCACACGGGCACCGTCATCGCCGCGATCGGCATGACCCCCGACACCGGCCTCGCGGAGAGCGTCGGGGCCGCGGTCGGGCCGGCCGGCATCGTCGTCGACGACGAGCTGCGCACCGACGTGGCCGGCGTCTACGCCGCGGGCGACGTCGCCGCGCGACCGCATCCGATCACCGGCGAACCGTCGCGCGCCGAGCAGTGGATGACCGCCACCGAGCACGGCAAGCTGGTCGCGACGACGATCGCGGCCGACCTCGGCCTGGACACGTCGGCGGCCGCGCCCGTCCCCCGCATCCCACTCGCCTGGACGATCCAGCACGGCAAGAACATCCAGCTGGTCGGCTGGCCCGGATCGGCGGACCGCACCGAGGTCGACGGCGACATCGACGCTTTCGACGCCACCGTGCGCTGCTTCCAGGGGGACACCCTCATCGGCGCCGTCTGCCTGGGCCGAGCCGCGGCGGGCCGAGCGTTGCGCACCGAGATCGACGAGGCCATCGGCAGTAAGGTCGGCACATGACCGTCCAGTCGTACGCGCAGGCGAGCCGCTCGCTGCTGCGCAACTCCCTGCTCGACGGCTTGCGCGAGCTGCTGGTCGAGAAGGACTGGTCGCAGGTGCGCATGTCCGACGTCGCCTCGGCGGCAGGGGTCAGCCGTCAGACCGTCTACAACGAGTTCGGCACCCGCTACGGGCTCGCACAGGCCTACGCCGAACGGTTGACCGCCCAGCTGGCGTCGATCGTCGCCGATCAGCTCGCCAAGCACGTCGGCGACGTCGAAGGCGCCCTGCACGAGGGGTTCGGCGAGTTCTTCACCGGCGTCGCCGTCGACCCGCTGATCGCCTCCCTGCTGGCCGGCGAGGCCAAGCCGGATCTGCTCAAGATCGTGACCACCGACGCCGGACCGCTGATCACCACCGCGTCCGACATCCTGCTGCAGGCACTGGCCGACTCGACGTGGCTGTCGCTGCCGCCCGACGACGCCCTGCGCATCTCACGCGCCCTGACTCGCATGGCGATGAGCTACGTGACCATGCCGCCGGAGGGCGACCGGGACGTCGCCGCCGACCTCGCCTCGATCATCGGTCCCGCCATTGAGGCGGCCCGAACCTAGGCTTTCGCCCGTGCGGCACCCGCGGTCTTGGCCTTCACCTTCGCCGCGGCGGCCTTCGCCTGCGCTGCGGCGCGTCCCTTCGACTTCGGTTTGCGGTCGGCGTCCTCGTCCGGCGGTGATTCCTCCGCCGCCTTGCGCGCCAGCTGTTCGTTGGCGTAGCGGAAGATCACCGCGACCGTCGCTGCCACCGGCACCGCCAGGAACGCTCCGGGGATGCCGGCGAGGTCCGAGCCCAGCATGACGGCCAGCAGCACGATCGCGGCGTGCAGCTCCATGACCTTCGCCTGCAGCATCGGCTGCAGGACGTTGCCCTCGATCTGCTGCACCAGCAGGATCACGCCGAGCATGATCAGCGCCGCGATCCACGACTTGCCGACCAGCGCGATCAACACCGCCAGAATGCCGGCGACGACGGCACCGACGATGGGGATGAAGCCCGCGACGAAGGTGATCACCGTCAGCGGGAACCACAACGGAACGCCGAGGAAGAACAGTGCGGCACCGATGAAGAACGCGTCGATGAAGCTCACGATGGCCTGCGTGCGGATGAATCCCGACAGCGTGTTCCAGATCCGCGCGAGAAGCTCGGCCAGGTGGTCACCGGCCCGGGTGCCCGACGTCGAGCGCAGCCACGGCAAGAACTTGGGGCCGTCCTTGAGGAAGAAGAACACCAGGAAGAGGATGGTGAACACCGACAGCAGCGAAGACGTCAGCGTGGATACGCCGCT
Source organism: Gordonia sp. (in: high G+C Gram-positive bacteria) (assembly GCF_047602025.1). Lineage (GTDB taxonomy): Bacteria > Actinomycetota > Actinomycetes > Mycobacteriales > Mycobacteriaceae > Gordonia. The sequence continues at coordinate 2,101,266 of NZ_JASGII010000001.1, forward strand.
CATCGCCGTCTGCGCGATCTGACCGGCGCTCCCCTCGAGCTTCTTGGTGATCGTCTGGATGAAGTTGTCGAGCTCCTTCTGCTCGACGTTGAACGGCGGGCCGTGCAACCACTCGAGTGCCTTCTTGCCGCCGTCGATCGCCTTCTGGCCCAGCCCCTTGGACTGCTGCATCACCGACGGCACGATCCCGGCGACGATCCCGACGACCGCGGCGACGCCGGTGATGGTCATGAGCGCTGCCGCGAGCGAGTCCGGGAAGCCCCGACGGCGCAGCCAGCCGACCGCGGGCCAGAGCACCGTCGCGATCAGCAGTGCCAGGGCGATCGGCATCAGGATGGACTGGATCTTGCCCAGGACCTTGGCCAGGCCCCACAGCAGGACGGCGACGCAGATGATCTGCAGCGACACGCGTGCGGCGCTGGCCAACCAGTCGCCGGCGACGTGGAGGCGATCGCGCTGGACGGGCGTCGATTCGACGTCGTCGCGCTTGGCGGTGGAGGCGGCTTTTTCAGTCACCGCGAAATTGTCACACACGAGACCGCCGCGCACGTGAGGGAACCGTTGAGCCGGTCCGGTGCGTCTGAGTTATTACCGCACCGACAACCGAGGAGACGACGATGACCAGCACGCAGACCAAGGCCGCCCACCTGACGATGCCGACGCCGAACGGGAGATTCACCCTGATCCACCGCGACGACGGGACCGTGCTGGCGTCGGGCTGGACCGACGACCCGGACTACCTGATGGCGCTGATCCACCCCGCGCTGCGCGCCGACGGCCTCAAGAAGTCGACCGGCGAGCAGCGCAAGCGCCTGCGCGCGGCCGTCCAGGCGTATTACGACGGTGAGCCGGCGGTGCTCGGCGGCGTAGCCGTCGCCCAGTCGGGCGGACCGTTCCTGGAGCAGGCGTGGCAGGTGATGCGCTCGATCGGCCCCGGCGATACGCGCACCTACACCGAGGTGGCCGAACTCGCCGGCAACGGTCAGGCGGTGCGCGCGGCCGGAGCGGCATGTTCCCGCAACGCCGCCGTCCTGTTCGTCCCGTGCCACCGGATTCTTAACGCGCGCGGGAAGATCGGCGGATTCCGCTACGGCGTCGAGCGCAAGCGGTGGCTGCTCGATCACGAGGCGCGCTGACCGCCAATGTCAGAGGTGACTGCGACGATCGGGGCATGACCACCTCCATCGTCATCGCGCTCGTCTGCCTGGCGCTGCTCACCGGCTTCGCCGTCGGGTGGAGCTTCCAGGCGTCCCGGCTGGCACCCGCTCTTGCCGCGGCACGCGCCGAAGCACAAGCGGTGCGCGAATCGGCGGATCTCGCCTCGCGCGCACTCGCGTCGGCCAGCGAGGACGCCGCCCGACGGCAGTCGGCGGCCATCGGGGCGTCGGTGCACCACGTCGTCGGGCCGCTCAACGAATCCCTGCATCGTCTGGCCGAGCAGGTGCAGCGCACCGAGCGGGACCGGATCGGTGCCTACGCCGGGCTCACCGCCCAGGTGCGCGACATGCAGCAGGCGTCCCACCGCCTCGGCACGCAGACCCAGGCCCTGACCAATGCGCTGCACACGCCGCACCTGCGCGGCCGGTGGGGCGAGATGCAGCTCGAGCGCGTGGTCGAGCTGGCGGGCATGACCAAGCACTGCGATTTCTCCACGCAGGTCCACGTCGAGTCTGACGACGGCTCGTCGGTGCGCCCCGACCTGGTCGTGCACCTCGCCGGCGACCGCCATCTGGTCGTCGACGCCAAGGTGCCGTTGCACGCCTATCTGGACGCGCTGGCCGCGTCGGACGCCGACCACGAACAGCTGCTCGCCGATCACGCGCGGGCGGTGAAGTCCCACATCGCCGCGCTCGGCGCCAAGTCGTACTGGGCCGCCTTCGACCCGAGCCCGGAGATGGTGGTGATGTTCCTGCCGGGCGATCCGATCCTGGAGGCCGCGGCCCGGGCGAACCCGGAGATCTTCGAGTACGCCTTCTCCCGCAACGTCGTGCTGGCGACGCCGTCGTCACTGGTGGCCCTGCTCCGCGCCGTGGCCCTCGGTTGGCAGCAGCAGTCGATCGCCGAGGACGCGCAGACCATCCACGCCCTCGGCAAGGAACTGGCCGGTCGGCTCGGCGGCGTGCTGTCGCACCTCGACCGACTCGGCGCGAGCCTGGGCAAGGCCGTCGAGTCCTACAACGCCACGGTGGGCACCGTCGAGTCGCGTCTCGGCGTGACCGCGCGGAAGCTGAGCGAGCTGGAGGTGTTCGGCTCGGCAGACCCGCCGGAGCCGCCCCGGCTCGTCACCACCGAGGTCCGACGGACCGCCACGGGCACGTCGCCGTCGACGTGAGGCTCGACACCCGCCCGCGTGGTGGGTTACCGGTAATCGGGGGTCGACCCGGTACCGTTGAGACGTGCGTTTCCTGCAAGCCCAATCCGACGTGCCACTCGCCGAGCAGTCTGTCGCTGCCAACCGGCGCGGTGTGCCGTGGTGGGGTGCGGTCCTCATCGCCTTCGGGTTCTCGTTGGCCGGGATCGCACTGGACTCGATCGCCGCCCGCCTCTTCGGCATCGGCGACGGCCTGCACGCCCGGCAGGTCCTGTTCGCCGTCGGTTGCCTGATCGCCGCGCTGGCGGTCTGCAACAAGGCGCTGTTCACCGCTGCGGTTCAGCCGCCGCTGGTCGCGATCGGCCTGGTTTTCGCCCGCGTGATCGGCGTCAAGATCAAGGGCCTGTTCACTAGTGCGCACGTCCCCGAGCTCAACTCGCTGCTGATCAAGCAGATCTTCACCTTCTCCAACGACTTCCCCGTCATCCTGTTCACCTTCCTGGCCGTGCTGACGGTCGTGCTGGTGCGCTTGCGGCGGCTCCGGAAGGCCCGTCAGGAACTCGCCGCCAAGGCGAAGGAGAAGAAGGCCGCGGCCAAGAAGGCCGCCGTCAAACCGGCGCCCGGACGACCGCACCAGCCGGCGCAGCAGCCGCGCCCCGCTCGCCCCGAATCGGCCGCCGTGCGGGCCAGCCGTGCCGCCGCCCAGGCGGAGGCGGCCGCCCAGCGCCGCCGCCCCGGCCAGCCGGCCGCGTCGGCCACGCGTGCCGCGCCGACCGTCGTGCCCAGCGGCGGTCTCAACCGCCGCCCGGCCGGCGCCGCGCAGGCACAGGGCCAGCCCCGTCGCCCCGCTGCCGGACCGGCGGCGCGCAACGTCCGCCCGGAGCGCGGTCCGGCACAGCCGGCCGTGCGCCCGGCCCGCAAGACGACGCCGCCCCCGCAGGCCGGTCGTCGCCGCGCCGCACCGCCCCCACTCGACGACGACGGCTTCTAGCCAGCTACCGGGCCTGCGCCACCCACCGCCCCAGCTTGCGGGCGGCCGCATCGACCTGCGCCGGCCAATCGTTCGCGCTCTCGTCGGCGGAGTCGCTGACGACCTTCACCAGCCGCAGCGGCACGCCGAAGTCGGCGGCCACCCGCGCCAGTGCCGCGCCTTCCATGTCGACGAGGTCGGCGACCGACGCCAACTCCGCGCGTCGCCGTGAATCGTTGACGAAGGTGTCCCCCGTCGCGAGCACCGTGCCGTCGCCGCCGGCGATATCCCATGCCGCCCGCACCGGGTAGCCCAGGTCGGCGAGGACGTCGGCGTCCAGATCGTGCTCGATGACCCGCGACGGCAGGAACAGCCCGCTGCGCCGATCGTGCAGCGCCCCGGCGGTTCCGATGTTCACCACCGTCTCGACGGGCGGCTCGCCGCCGTGCTCGGCGGCGGCCAACACCCTCGCCAGGGCCAGTGCTGCGGTCACCTTGCCCAGGCCCGTGATGAGCAGCCGGGTCCCCGTCGGGACGTGGGCCGCCTCGGCTTTCGTCGCCGAAACCACCAATACTGGCGAGTAGACAGTTGCCTTCGTCACGTTGGATGAGGTTACGTGAGAGTAGGTGTATCCCCCGATGGCGATACCCCTACGATGAACGCATAGTTCGGGCCAGCTCCGAACTGCTTCGTGTGCCCAAATCCGGCAGCCCGGGTCGGCACCGCGCGAGCTTCCGCCCACGCCGCCCGAATGAGCGGCCCGACGCCGAAGGACCGAATGTTTCGCCGCATCGCCATAGTCAACCGGGGTGAGGCCGCCATGCGGCTGATCAACGCCGTTCGGGACCTCAACGCCGAGACCGGGCAGAACGTGCAAACCGTCGCGCTCTACACCGACGTCGACCGCACCGCGACGTTCGTGCGTGAAGCCGACCTGGCGATCGACCTCGGCCCGGCGGCGAACCGGCCGTACATCAACCTTGAGATCCTCGAGCAAGCGCTGCGCGAGTCCGGCGCCGACGCGGCGTGGGTCGGTTGGGGCTTCGTCGCCGAGGACCCGGCCTTCGCCGAGCTGTGCGACAAGATCGGCATCACCTTCATCGGCCCGTCGCCCGAGGCGATGCGCAAGCTGGGCGACAAGATCGGCGCCAAGCTGATCGCCGAGGAAGTCGGTGTGCCCGTCGCCCCGTGGAGCCGCGGCGAGGTGGAGACCGAGGAAGAGGCCAAGAAGGCCGCCAAGAGCATCGGCTACCCGTTGATGCTGAAGGCGACCGCCGGCGGCGGCGGCCGCGGCATCCGCCGCGTCGACGACGAGGCCGACCTGGTCGACGCGTACCAGCGCACCCGCGACGAGGCCGAGCGCGCCTTCGGCAGCGGCGTGGTCTTCCTCGAGCGCCTGGTGACCGGCGCCCGCCACGTCGAGGTCCAGGTGATCTCCGACGGGCAGAAGGCGTGGGCCCTGGGCGTGCGCGACTGCTCGGTGCAGCGCCGCAACCAGAAGATCATCGAGGAGTCCGCCTCGCCCGTCCTCAACAAGGAGGAGGTCGAGGAGGTCAAGGCGTCGGCCGAGCGGCTGGCCGTGAAGGTCGGCTACCAGGGCGCGGCGACCGTCGAGTTCCTGTACCACCCCGGCGACAAGATGTTCGCCTTCCTCGAGGTGAACACCCGCCTGCAGGTCGAGCACCCCATCACCGAGGTCACCAACGACTTCGACCTGGTGCGCGCCCAGATCCACGTCGCCTCCGGCGGCAAGCTGACCGGCAAGAAGCCGGTCGAGCGCGGCCACGCCGTCGAGGCCCGCCTCAACGCCGAGGACCCGGACCGCGATTTCGCGCCCAGCCCCGGAAAGATCGCCCGACTCGACCTGCCGACCGGTCCCGGTATCCGCGTCGACACCGGCGTCAGCGAGGGCGACACCATCCCCGCCGACTTCGACTCGATGATCGCGAAGATCATCGCCTACGGCAGCGACCGCGACCAGGCGCTCGGCCGCCTGCGCCGCGCCATGGCGCAGACCGGCGTGATCATCGAGGGCGGCGCCACCAACAAGAGCTTCGTCCTCGACCTTCTCGGCGAGCCGGAGGTCATCGACGGCAGCGCCGACACCGGCTGGATCGACCGCGTCCGCGACGAGGGCCGCCTCGTCTCGCACGAGCACTCCTCCATCGCGCTGGCCGCCGCGGCCATCGACGCCTATGAGGAATCGGAGATCGCCGAGCTCAACCGCCTGCTGGCCACCGCCAACGGCGGCCGCCCCCAGGTCCACCACGAGAGCGGCCGTCCGCTGGACTTCAAGCTGCGCGGCGCCGCGTACCGGGTGCGCGTGGCACGGATCGGCGGCCGCCGCTTCCGCATCGTGATCGAGGCGGGGGGCAACGTTCGCACCGCCGACGTCGAGTTGGAGCGGTTCGACGACCACGCCGCGCAGATGACCGTCAACGGCACCCGCTACCGGCTGCTCACCGACACCCACGGCCCGATCTCGCTGGTCGACGTCGAAGGCGTCACCCACCGCGTGAGCCGCGACGAGGGCGGCATCGTGCGCGCTCCGGCTCCCGCGCTAGTCATCGCCACACCGGTCGAGGTGGGCCAGGAAGTCCAGGCCGGCGACCCGATCCTGGTCCTGGAGAGCATGAAGATGGAGACGGTGCTGCGCGCACCGTTCCGCGCCCGCCTCAAGGAGTCGGAGGTGACCGCCGGCATCCAGGTGGAGGCCGGTGCGCCGCTGCTGCGCCTGGAGCCGTTGGAGGACGCCGACGAGTCCGACGGCGCATCCGAAGAAGTGGCCGTTCTCGATCTGCCCGAGGCGCCGACCGACGTCGAGCCGGCCGAGCGCGCCGATCGCGACCGCGAGGAGCTGCGCAGCCTGCTGCTGGGCTTCGACGTCAACCCCGACGAGGACCGCAACCTGCTCGAGGACTACCTGGCCTCGCGGCGCGAGGTCGTCGAGGCCGCCGGTCCGCCGCTCGCGCAGGAAGTCGAACTGATCGACGTCTTCGCCGACCTGGCCGAACTCGCCCGCGTCCGCCCCCGCGACGACGACACCAGCAACGAGCGCGTGCACAGCGCCCGTGAGCACTTCCACACCTACCTGCAGAGCCTCGACGTCGAGGTGTCGGCGATCCCGGAGAGCTTCCAGACGCGTCTGGACTACGCGCTGGGCCACTACGGCATCACCGACCTGGAACGCACCCCCGACCTCGAGGGAGCCGTGTTCCGCGCCTTCCTGGCGCTGCAGCGCCAGGAGGAGACGGCGCCGGTGATCACCGCGTTGCTGCGCCTGTGGCTGCGCGAGCCCATCCCGGGCGAGGAGCTGGCCGACCCGGTCGGCTCGGCGCTCGAGCGCCTCGTCTCGGCGACCCAGGTCCGCATCCCGGCGATCGCCGACCTCGCCCGCGGCGTGCTGCACGCCTGGTTCGGCGCCCCCCGCCTGCTGCGTCAGCGCGAGGACGTCTACTCCGAGATCCGCGACCACCTGGACTACCTCGACGCAAACCCGACCGCGGACGACCGCGACGAGCACATCGCCAAGATGGTCAGCAGCACCGAGCCGCTGGTCAGCCTGCTGGGCGAGCGCCTCGTCGGCGACGGCGAGGACTCGACGGTGCTGCTCGAGGTCCTCACCCGCCGCTACTACGGCAACAAGGACCTCGCCGAGGTCCAGGCAGTCAAGGCCGCCGGCTGCACCTTCGTCACCGCGCAGCGCCGTGGATCGGCACTGGTGTCGGTGGCCACCGGATTCGCCGGACTCGACAAGGCCGTCCTCGGCCTGGCCGAGCTGGCCGACGGGACGTCGTCGATCGACGCCGACATCTACGTCAGCTGGGACGACCAGCCGGACAACATCGACGCGATGGCCGACGCCCTGCACGACATCGTCGCCTCGCGCCTGCTCCCGAGCCAGGTCCACCGCGTCACGATCACCGTGGCCGGCACCGGCGACACGATGCACCACCACTTCACCTTCCGCCCGTCGGCGACCGGGATGACCGAGGACCGCCTGATCCGCGGCCTGCACCCGTTCATCGCGCAGCGCATGCAGATGGAACGGTGGCGCAAGTTCGACCTCACGCGCCTGCCGTCGTCGGACGAAGAGGTCTACCTCTACCGCTGCGTCGCCAAGACCAACCCCGCCGACGACCGCCTGGTCGCGTTCACCCAGATCCGCGACCTGACGGCGGTCGGCGAGGAGGACGGCAAGCTGATCACGCTGCCGACGGCCGAGTCGAACTTCGCGACCTGCGTCGACTCCATCCGTCGCGCACAGGCACAGCGTCCGCGCAACAAGCGGTTCAACACCAACCAGATCGTCATGTACATCTGGCCGCCGATCGACGTGTCGCAGAACCAGTTCCGCTACGTCGTCGAGCACACGTTGGCCAACTCGGTCTCCACCGAGGGCGCCGGGCTCGAGGAGATCCTCCTCATCGGCCGACAGCGCGACAAGAAGACCGGCGAACTGCGCAAGATCGCCGCACACGTCACGCGCGACGCCGCCGGCGAGCTGCAGATCACCGTCGGCGATCCCTCCGACGACGCCGTCGAGCCGCTCGACGAGTACCGCCAGAAGGTGCTGCGCGCGCACAGCCGCGGCACGATGTACCCGTACGAGCTCACCGAAATGCTCGGCGACTTCACCGAGTACGACCTCGACGCGAAGAACAACCTGGTCCCGGTCGAGCGCCCCAAGGGCGAGAACACCGCGGCCGTCGTCGTCGGCACCATCTCGACGCCGTCGCCGAAGTACCCGGAGGGCGTCAAGCGCGTCATCCTGCTGAGTGACCCGACCAAGGCCCTCGGCTCGCTCAAGGAGCCCGAGTGCCGGCGCCTGATCGCCGCGATGGACTTCGCCGAGCGGGAGGGCCTGCCGCTGGAGTGGTACGCCCTGTCCTCCGGCGCGGCCGTCGAGATGAACTCCGGCACCGAGAACCTCGACTGGGTGGCCGCCGCCCTGAAGCGGATCGTCGAGTTCACCCAGGACGGTCACGAGATCAACATCGTCGTCACCGGCATCAACGTCGGCGGCCAGGCGTACTGGAACGCCGAGGCGACCATGCTCATGCACACCAAGGGCATCTTGATCATGACGCCCGATTCGGCCATGGTGCTGACCGGCAAGAACGCGCTGGACTTCTCCGGCGGCGTCTCCGCCGAGGACAACTTCGGCATCGGCGGCTACGACCGCGTCATGGGTCCGAACGGCGAGTCGCAGTACTGGGCGCCGGACCTGCCGTCCGCGCGCGACATCCTGATGAACTACTACGAGCACAGCTACGTCGCACCCGGCGAGCAGGCGCCGCGCGCCGCCGAGTCCACCGACCCGGTCGACCGCGACATCTCCGACTACCCGCACGACGTCGAGGGCAGCGAGTTCGCCACGGTCGGCGAGATCTTCTCCGCCGACAAGAACCCGGACCGCAAGAAGCCCTTCGACATCCGGACCGTCATGCGCGCCGTCGCCGACCAGGACCAGCCGGTCCTGGAGCGGTGGGCCGGCATGGCCGAGGCGGAGAACACGGTCGTGCAGGAGGCGCACATCGGCGGTACCCCGGTGTCGCTCATCGGTATCGAGTCCAAGCCGGTCCCCCGCCGCGGGTTCATCCCCAGCGACGGCCCGGACACCTTCACCGCCGGCACCCTGTTCCCGCAGTCGTCGAAGAAGGCGGCCCGTGCGATCAACGCGGCGAGCGGCAACCGTCCGGTCGTCGTGCTGGCCAACCTGTCCGGCTTCGACGGCTCCCCGGAGTCACTGCGCAAGCTGCAGCTCGAGTACGGCGCCGAGATCGGCCGAGCGATCGTCAACTTCGACGGTCCGATCGTCTTCTGCGTCATCTCCCGCTACCACGGCGGCGCTTTCGTGGTCTTCTCCAAGGCGCTCAACCCGAACATGACGGTGCTCGCCCTCGAGGGCTCGTTCGCGTCGGTGCTGGGCGGCGCCCCCGCGGCGGCCGTCGTGTTCGCCGGCGAGGTCCGCTCGCGGACCGCGAAGGACGCCCGCGTCGAGGAACTCGAGGAGCGGGTCGCCGCGGCCACCGGTGCCGATCGCGCGTCGCTGGCCGCCGAGCTCGACGAGATGCGGGCAGCGGTCCGCGCAGAGAAGATCTCCGAGATCGCCACCGAGTTCGACGCGATTCACAACATCGAGCGCGCGGTGGAGGTCGGCTCGGCCGACGCCGTCATCAAGGCGGCCGAGCTGCGCCCGCAGATCATCGCGTCGATGCGCAAGGGCGCCGCGAAGCCGACGAAGAAGGCGGCCGCCAAGAACGCCGCCAAGAAGAAGGCGAAGTAGCCCTCAGCCCTTGGCCTTCGCCTTGGCCTTGGGCGCCGCCGTGCCCTTCGGTGCGGCGACGGCCTTCTTCGGCACGGGCGCCTTCCGGGCGAGGCGCGAGAACTGGTCGTTCGCGGCGCGCATCGTCACCTCGTAGGGGAACGCGAACTTGCGCGACCACCAGTAGCCGAAGCGGATGTCGAACGACGTGTAGACGATGTAGTGGTTCTTCTTGATGCCCTTGATGATCGCCTTGGCGGCTTTCTCCGGCGACGCCGCCATCTTGTGGAAGCCGCCGATGGCCTTGGACACCTCTTCGTTGTCGCGGTCGATGCCGGCGATCTCGACGGTGTTGACCAGCGGGGTGTCGACCGCGCCCGGGCACACCAGGCTCACGCCGATGTGGTGCTGGCGCAGGTCGTAGCGCAGGACCTCCGAGACGCCGCGGATGCCGAACTTGCTCGCGCTGTAGGCGGCGTGCCACGGCAGGGCCAACAGTCCGGCGGCCGACGAGACGTTGACCAGTTGACCGCCCTGGCCGCGCTCGATCATCGGCGGGATGAAGCACTCGATGATGTGGATGGGGCCCATGAGGTTGACGTCGACCATCGACTTCCAGTGCCGGTGTTCGAGGTTGTCGACGGTGCCCCACGCGGAGATGCCGGCGATGTTCATCACGACGTCCATGACACCGGCCTTGGCGGCCACGTGCTGGGCGAACTTGCACACCCAGTCGTAGTCGGAGACGTCGCCGGCCTCCTGGTACAGCACCGTCCCGCCCGCGGCGGTCACATCGGCGACCAGCTCGGCGAGCGGCTCAGGGAACAGGTCGGTGACCACGAGTTCGGCGCCCTCGGCCGCCGACGCCAGTGCGGTTGCCCGGCCGATGCCGCTGGCGGCACCGGTGATCAGCACCTTCTTGCCGTGCAGCGTGCGCACCGGCGGTGCCATGTAGAAGAGATCCTTGAAGCCCATGGGCTCCAGACTAGTGACCGCTCCCCGGCTCGGGTGTCAGATGGGCAGCTTGCCGCCGAACAGTCCGTAGACCACGGCCAGCATGGCCTTGAGGACCTCGGAGCCAGCGTCGCCCGCCGGGCCGGTCATGAACCCGGTGATACCGGCCAGGTTGCCCGACCGCATCATCTCCTGGATCCCCGGCAGCAGGCCGCCGAGTCCGGCGCCGTCGGCACCCGGCTCGGTGCCGCCCGGCGCGGCGAAGAGTCCCGTGCCGGCCGACGAGCCGGTCAGGAAGTTCATCGCGCCGTCGGTGATGGCAGCCGCGTACTTCAGCTGGCCGTCGTGCGCCGAGAGGGCCTGCGCCTCGCTCGGGTTGGACATGTTGCCCATCTCGACGAAGGCGAGCGGGACGTGCGAGGTGTTCGGTCCGGCGATGTCCGCGCGCTCCTGGAGACCGTCGTTGGTCGCCAGGTAGTTCGAGGGGTGGAAGCCGGCCTTCTTAAAGGCATCGCGCATCGCCGACGACGCCTTGCGGCCGGCGCCGCGCTGCACCGAGTCGGCCTTCTTGTCCGGCAGCGGCAGCTTGGGCACGATCACGTGGAAGCCGCTCTTACCGGCATTGGCGCCCTGCCCCGACGAGTCGGCGTGGATGCTGACGGCCAGGTTGGCGCGCGAGCGGTTCGCCGCCGCGGTCCGCTCGTTGATGCACCCGCCCCACCCGATGTCGTCGTTGCGGCTGAGCACCACGCGAGCACCCTGACTCTCCAGGGCGCCCTTGACCAGTTGGGCGACCTGCCAGTTCACGGTGTGCTCGCCGACGCCGTTAACGCCGGTCGCACCCGTGGTCTGGCACGGCTTCATCCCGCCGCGACCGTCGGGCACCGGCTTGTTGAGGTTGTGGCCGGCGGCCGAACCCTGGTGGCCGGGGTCGAGGAAGATCGTCTTGCCGGTCAGCGACTTGGCAGCGGGCTGCTGCGGCGCCGCGGGACCGGGCGCGGGCGCTCCCGGGGCGGGAGCGGCCGGTGCGGGAGCAGCCGGAGCCGGGGCCGCGGGGCGCGGGGCGGCGGTGGCCGTCGGTGCCATCGCGATGGACGCGGACAGGGCTGCGAACAGCGCGACGGCGGGCAGGGACTTGCGCATGATGACTCTTCCTCCGGTGTAAACACCACTAGTCACATTAGTAACTTCAGTAACAAGGGAAACATCGCGCGGTCGACGGGGGCAAGCTGCGAGCACATCTGTTAGCAGGCTGTGATCTGCGGTCGATGCAGGCGATCAGTCGGTGTCGGCGGGCCCGGCGACGGTCACGGGGTCGTAGCGCAGCAGGCTCAGCACGCCGTACTCGTCGTCCGGCTCGACCTCGGCCAGCTCCGCCAGGGCGCGGTCGAGGTCCGCATCGTCCATGCCGACGCCGATCAGCACGACGACGTTCTCGGCCGCGCTCCCCCGTCGGCGCGCCCGTGTCGCGCGCACTCGCCCGCCGACGGCGGAGAACTCGAGCGTCCCGGTGTAGTACTCCGACTCGACGTGCGCCCACCCCTTGAGGCGATAGCAGCCGGCCGGCGGCCGCTCCAGGAGGCGGGCGAGCGCACGCGGGTTCACCGGACCGTTGTTCTCCCAGGTGTGCTGCTGGTACCGATCGTGGAGGTGGACCTCGCCATGATCGTGCGCCGGCTCCTCGTCGCGCAGCAACGCGTCCAGGGTCAGTTGTTGCGGGCCGGCGTGCGCGGCGCGGTCGCGCGCATCGACGAGCAGCGCCGGGTCGATGGCCGCCTCGGCGGTCGTGACGCGCGGTGCGCTGTCGTTGATCCCGTCGAGGCGCAGCCGTAGCCGGTCCAACGCCGCCGCGTCGACGAGGTCGGCCTTGTTGACCACGACGAGATCGGCGTCGCGCGCTTGCGCCAGCGCCTCGTCGGGGAGGTCGCCGGTGGCGAAGGCGGCGGCGTCGACGACGTAGACGAGACCGCCGTAGGCCGCCCGATCGTCGTCGAGCGCCACGACGCGGCGAACCAGGCTGCGCGGCTCGGCGATGCCGGACGCCTCGACCAACACCGCGTCGAGGTCGGTGCGGACCAGGGTGGAGACCGCGTCCTCGAATCCGTCCGAATCGGTGGCGCAGCACAGGCAGCCATTGCCGAACCCGACCACCCCGTCGACCTGCCCCGCGACGAGGAGGGCGTCAACGTTGACGGTGCCGAAGTCGTTCACGATGACTCCGAACCGCGCGTCACCGGCTTCGCGCAGCACGTGGTTGAGCAGCGTCGTCTTGCCCGCACCGAGGAACCCGGCGAGCACGATGACCGGCACCGTCGTCATGGCACACAACCTCCGCAAACGACCATCAAATCGCGCCCGTCGGCGTCGGGATAGTTGGCGACATTGTTCGTGGCCGCACCGCACTTGCCGCAGCTGCCGACGACTGCGGCGCGGTCGGAGAAGTCGACGCTCATCCGGCCGTCGAAGACATAGAGGGAACCCTCCCACAGCCCGTCGTCGCCGAACCGCTCCCCATATCGGACGATTCCGCCGTCGATCTGATAGACCTCGGAAAAGCCGCGTTCGGCCAGTAGTGCGCTAAAGATCTCGCACCGCACGCCACCGGTGCAATAGGTGATCACCGGACGATCGCGGAATCGGTCGAATTCGCCGGCGTCCACGAGCCGCAAGAGGTCGCGGGTGGTTTCGGCCGCGGGAATCACCGCACCCCGGAAATGGCCGATGCCCGCCTCGATCGCATTGCGCCCGTCGAGGAAGACGACGTCGTCGCCGCGCTCGTCGACCAGCTCGTTGACCTCCTCGGGGGTCAGCCGGGTCCCGCCGCCGACGACACCGTTCTCGTCGACGCGAATCCGGTCGGGGTCGCCGAAGGTGACGATCTCCGGACGCACCTTCACCGACAGCTTGGGGAATTCGTCGCCGGTACCCGTCGACCACTTCACGTCGGCAGCCTTGAACGCGGGGTACTCCCGGGTGGCGCGCACGTACCGTTTCACGTCGGGGAGGTCCCCGCCGACCGTCACGTTGATACCGTGGGGCGAGACGATGATTCGGCCGCGCAGGTTCGAGGCCGAGGCCACCGCCGACTGCCACAGTCGGATCGCCTCGGGATCGGGCAGCGGCGCGAACACGTAGAACAGCACAATCTTGGGAGTCGCCACAGCATGCAAGGGTACGGACGACAGCACACCAGGCGGCGACGGGTGCGCATCGCCGGGACGATCGCCACCTGCCTGGTGACCGTCACCGCAATGATCTGCCTGGGCGGTTGCACGATCGTGTCCGAGTTGGCGACGCCGGACGAGTCGCGCACCGTCGTGATCCCGGGGACCGACGTGCTCACCACCGAGTCGTCGGTGGGCGCCACCTCGATCGACCCGTCGGCCGCCGAGGAGCGCGACTCCTCGTCGGGCTACTGGGACGACCTCTCCTACGGGCACATCATCAACGTCGCCCCGCGCGCCAACAGCGACGCCTACCACCGCGGGGCGAAGACGCCGCAGTCCCCGCTGGCCGAGTCCAGCGGATTCCACTTCAGCAGTCCCGACCGCGCCGTCCTGTGCTCGACGGGCGCCAGCGGCACCGGCACTCTCGCCTGCACGTCGGATCGCATCGACGGTGCTCCCGCCCCGCCGCGCGGGACGCCCGCAACGTGCCAGTGGAACCCCCACCTCGCCACCCTCGGCCCGGCCGGCGCGGCGGCCGGTGGGTGTGCCGATCTCTTTCCCGTCCTGAGCCGTTCGACGATCCTGCCGTTCGGGCGCACGCTGGCCGCCGGTCGGTTCAAGTGCCTGAACACGGTGGACGGCGTCTTCTGCCTGCAGTCCGGGGACACCGGATTCGCCATCACCAAGGACGGGTACCGCGCCATTCGGCCCGACGAGCGGGCACCGCGCACAGCGGGTGGATCCGGCGCCGAGGACGGCACGAGCACCACTCCGTCGGTTCCCCCGACCTCATAATCCGACTTAACAGCACGCATTAAGGAATTGCTGTTATCGTCCCCATTGGTTGGCGTGCGATAACGAGCACCCGCTGAAATCGATAAGGGAAAAGATATGGCGCGGAAAGCAATTATCCAGGTGTTCGACGATCTCGACGGCCAGCAATTGGACGAGCACGAGACCGTCCGATTCAGCATCGACGGCAAATCGTACGAATTCGACACCTCGCCGCGCAATGCCGCCGCTTTCCGGGACTCGCTGGACAGGTACATCAAGGCCGCGCGACCGGTGCGCTCGGGTCGTCGTCACGGCGGTGGCCGCGGTAAGCAGGAGACGCAGCGGATCCGCGACTGGGCCAACAGCAACGGCTACTCGGTCAGTGACCGCGGGCGCATACCCGGCCACATCGTCGAGGCTTTCGACGCGGCCAACTGAGCCGGACCGACGTGAAGCGCACCGGGGCGATTGCCCCGGTGCGCTTGTCGTTGCGCGATACCGTGGGGCATGTTCCGCACCGATAACGACGATGTCGACCAGCACGTCTCGACCACCCTGCCCGTCGGCGAGGAGGTCGCCCGCCTGCTCCGCGTCGCCCATGAGCGCTATCGAAATCTCGATGACGGCGCCGTGGCGGACTACATCCCGGCGCTGGCCAAGGTCGACCCGAAGCTGTTCGGCATCTCGGCCTGTTCGCTCGACGGGGAGACCAGCGACGTCGGCGATGCCACCGTTCCCTTCGGGATCGAGTCGACGTCGAAGGCGTTCGTCTACGCCCTGGTCACGAACGCTCTGGGCCACGACGCGGTCAAAGACAAGATCGGGGTGAACAACACCGGGATGCCGTTCAACTCGGTCATGGCCATCGAGTTGCACGAGGGCAGCCCGCGGAATCCCATGGTCAATGCCGGCGCCATTGCCACGACGGCGCTGATGCCCGGCGCGTCCCCCGACGAACAGTGGACTGCGATCCTTGCCGGGCTGTCGGCCTTCGCCGGGCGCCAGCTGGTCATGGACGACGACATCTACGAGTCGGAGATGCGCACCAATCAGCGCAATCTGGCGCTCGCCCGGCTGCTGCAGAGCTACGGCCGCCTCGACAACGACCCGCAGGAGATGGTCGACATCTACACGCGGCAATGCTCGCTGCGCGTCACCGCCCACGACCTCGCCGTCATGGGCGCGACGCTGGCCGGTGGCGGCGTGAACCCGGTGACCCGCGAGAAGGTCGTATCACCGCAGGTCTGTCGCGACACCCTGGCCGTCATCGCGACCTCCGGCATGTACGAGCGCTCGGGCGAGTGGCTGTTCGAAATCGGCATCCCCGCCAAGTCGGGCGTGGGCGGCGGCATCGTCGCCATCACGCCCGGCAAAGGCGCGGTCGGAACATTCTCCCCGCCCCTCGACGAGGCGGGCAACAGCGTGCGCGGCCAGTACGCGATCGCCTACCTCTCGCGGGCCGCCGGGCTGAACGTCTTCGCATCGGCGGCTCGTGACGGGCTGCGCGATCACCGGGCGCCCAAGCTGTAGGGCTCGATCGACTACCAGATGACGGCGATGCCCGCGGCGGCCGCCGAGAGCAGCACGGCGGCGTAGAACAGCCCGCGCTCGGGCGCCTCGCCGGTCTTGCGCTCGCGGGCGACGCCCATGCCCATGATCCCGCCCAGGAGCACCAGGATCACCATCTTGACGCCGATCTTCACGTAGTTCAGCTCCGCGTCGGTGCCCCACGGCGCCGCGAGGGCGAAACCGGTGACGAGCGAGACGAGCAGACCGTAGTTGGCGATCTTCGTGAACTGGAAGCGGTGGGCTGCCGCTTCGCCGACGAGCGATCCAAAGGTGATCGCGAAGCCGACGATGTGGAGAAAGACTATTACGCTGCGTAGTAGTTCCATTCCCTCAGGCTACCCCGCGTCGTCGAGCCCCGTCTTCGCCTCCGGGCGAAGCCATAACCACGTGCCGACGACGGCCATGATCCCGATGCTCACGTAGGCCACCGGCCGGATCGGCGCCACCAGCAGGAGGACGACCCCGCACACCAGCATGCTGATCGTCGCCAGCCACTTCGACCGCCGGCTCACCGCGCCGTGCTCCTGCCAATCGGTGATCATCGGGCCGAAGCGCGGGTGGTCGAGCAACCAGCGGTGCAACCGGTCCGACCCGCGTGCCGCGGCGTAGGCGGCCAGCAGGATGAACGGCACCGTCGGCAGCACGGGGAGCACCACGCCGGCGAAGCCGAGGCCGAGCGACAGGTAGGCGAGCGCCCACCAGGCCCATCGCGCGCGCCCCGGTTCAGCCATGGCCGCAGTCTAAGCTGGGGGTCGTGAGCACCCGCGACATGCCGGACCAGATCGGCGACTTGCCCCGGATCGGCCGCCCGGCGACCAGTGCGCTTATCAACGCGGGGGTCACAACCTTGGCCGACGTCGCCGCACTCGGCAAGCGCCGACTGCTCGCCACGCACGGCGTCGGCCCCAAGGCGGTGCGCATCCTCGACGAGGCGATGCGCGAGCGCGGCATCACCTTCGCCGACTAGGAGCGCGCCTAGCCGCCCCACCCATCCGGGTCGATCGCCGAGTGGCCGCGCGCAGCCGCGGCGAGAGTCGCCACCGTCGCGTCGACGGGCCCGTCCCCCAGCCGCGCGCGCCACGCGCCGACCTCGCGCCGGAAGGCCTCGCCCGAGAGCCGAAGCATCTCGCGGCCGCGATCGGTCGGACGGAGGATCCGTTCCCGACGGTCTGCGGTGCTCGGCTCGCGACTGATGAATCCCATCTCCTCGAGCGCGGCCGCGGTCTTGGCGGCGGCCTGTTTCGACACACCGAGCCGGTGCGCGAGTTCGACACCGGTACAGCCGTCGCCGATCGCCTGCATCGCAAAGCCGTGGGTGCTGCGCACCCCGGGGAACCCGACGGTTTCCAGGTGGGCGTGCACCGAGTCCACGAGGCCGCGGAATGCCGAGACCAGCAGAAACGGCAGCTGCGCGTCGTCCGACGAAGTCATGGTGTCCATCCTAGCCCCTTGCGGTCAACCTGATTGACCATCTATGGTCAATCTAGTTGACCAATACTGCTAGGAGAACCCCATGCCCCACCTCACCGCCGACGACGCCCGCACCTTCGAGTTGCACGGCGTGCGCTTCCACTCGTTCGCCGCATCGCACAGCGGCACCCGCCGGCTTGCCGCCTGGCGCGCCGACTTTCCGCCCCACACGACGGGCACGCCGCACTCGATGACCGAGGAGGAGGTCCTGCACGTCCTCGACGGCCGACTCGACGTCGAGCTCGACGACGAGCGCTTCACCGCGGCGACCGGCGAGGCGATCCTCGTCCCGGCCGGCACGACGCTGTGCGTCAGCAATTCGAGCCCAGAGCCCGCGCGCGCCTGGGTCACCACGACGCTCGGCATGAACGCCGTGATGGGCGACGGGCAGCGCGTCGCTCCCCCATGGGCGCAGTGACCCTAGTGGGCTTCTTCGGTCTCCCGTGAGTCGGTGAGCGCCAGCGCTCCGACTGCCGCGACGATGCCGACCAGGACCGCGAGTATCGCGTAGGTGATGCGCTCGCCGGAGAAGTAGGAGTGCACGAGGTCCGGGCTCCACGTGCCCGTCGGCAAGACCGTCGTGACCAACACGGCGATCAGCGTTCCGACGATCGCGGTGCCGACGCTGCTGCCGACCTCCTGAGCCGTGTCGTTGAGTGAGGCTCCCAGCGACGTCCGGTTCTCCGGCATCGCACCGACCAGCGCGACGGCACAGATCGTCATCAGCGTCCGCAGGCCAAGTGTGAATACGACCAGGAATACGGCGATCCACACGTAGCCGTGTTCGACGCCCCATGCGAGACCGCCCAGCGCGACGGCGAGCAGAGCGGCACCGATCAGGCAGGCGACGCGGTGGCCATAGCGCTTGGCCAGCTGCTCGGACAGCGGCGTGCCCAGCACCATGGTGATGATCATCGGCAGGTTGGCGAGGCCGGCCTTCATCGGGCTCCAGCCGTAGGCGTACTGGAAGTGCAGGATCAGCCCGAACATCACCCCGGCCATGGCGATCGATGTGGCGAGCTGGGCGATCGCCGCGCCCCGGATAGTGCCGTTGGCGAATACACCCAGGTCGAGCATCGGCTCGCGCGTGCGGCGCTCATGCCACACGAAGCCCGCCAGCGCGGCCAGCGCACCGACGATCGAGCCGACCGTCTGCCACGACGCCCAACCGTTCTCGACGCCCGACGTCAACGTGTAGCAGCCCAGGCCGATGGCCAGGACGCTGAGCGCGGCACCGGGCAGGTCGAGCCTGTCGTCGGTGAGGCCGTCGGGCTCGTCGGCGGGCACGCCCAGACGGACGCCGATCCAGGCGATCAGGGCGATCGGTGCGTTCACCAGGATCAACCAGTGCCAGCTGACGTGGGCCAGGGCGGTGCCGCCGAGCACCGGGCCGAGGATGAAGCCGCTCATCCCGACGACGATCATGATCGTCATCGCACGCATGCGCAGGGCGTCGTCGTCGAACAGGCGGAACACGAGCGAGTTGGTGATCGGGGCCATCATCGCGGCCGCGATCCCCAGCAAGGCGCGCAGCGCGATCAGGTGCCCCACCGAGTTCACGGCGAGCACACCGATGCTCAGCACGCCGAACACCGCCAGGCCCCAGAGCAGGACCTTGCGCCGTCCGATCCGGTCGGCTGCCGAACCCGCGGTGAGGAGAAGTCCGCCGAAGGTCAGCGAGTACGCGCCCGTGACCCACTGCAGGCCGGTGGTGCCGGCGCCCAGATCGCGGCCGATGGTCGGCAGCGCGATGGTCAAGAGCGTGTTGTCCACCATCTCGACGAAGAACGCGAGGCAGAGGGCGAGCATGGGGATCCACGCGGCACGCAGCGACGTGAAGGTGCGCGCCGGGGTCGAAGTCTCATTCGCAGCGGCCATGAGACACCTCCTTGGGTATCAGGCGTTCTATCGAACGCTGTTCGGTTATCGAACGATGTTCGCTACAATAGAACGACGTTCGATAGGATGCAACCGACGGACGAAAAGGAGCACGGTGACCGCACAGAACGAGGCGAAGACGGGACGACGTCGGGCGTCCCATTCGATGGAGGCCGTGCTGTCCGAAGCCGTCGCACTGCTCGACGAGAAGGGCGAGCAGGGCCTCACCTTCCGCGCCCTCGCCGCGCGCCTCGGCGGCGGCGTCGCCTCCATCTATTGGTATGTGTCCAACAAGGCCGAGCTCCTGGACCGGGCGACCGACCACGTTCTGCAGGGTGTGGTCGAGCAGGCCCGGGAGTTCCACGGCGCCGCAGATCCCGTCGACGACATCCGTTCGATCGCCCAGGCCCTCTTCGACGCTGTCGTGGACCGCCCGTGGCTCGGCACCCTGCTTATGCGCGAGACCGACGCCCACACCAGCGGGATGCAGATCTACGAGTTGATCGGCCAGCAGATCATGCGCCTGCCGCTGACCCCGCGGGAGGCCTTCGGCGCGGTTTCGGCCGTCACGAGCTTCGTCATCGGCACCGCGACCGACCTCGGGCACACTCCGCCACCCGAACTCCTCGAGGGTCACACCAACCGCGACGAGTTCCTCCACGAAGCCGCCGACGGGTGGCGCGCTCTCGACCCCGACGAATACCCCTTCATCCACTTCATCGTCGACGAGTTCGACGGTCACGACGACACCGAACAGTTCCAGGCCGGCCTCGAGTTGATCCTCGAGGGCCTGCGCCAGCAGGCCGCCAGAGATTAGTCGGCGAGCGCCGCGCGCATCCAGCGCAGCACCGTCGGCATCGCCCAACCCGCCGCGATCATGTGTTCACCGGGGACCGGTAGGAACTCGACGTCGGCGCCCAGGTGCCGCCATCGGTGGGCGAGTTCGACGACGCCCTCCTCCGGGATGAACTGATCGCCGAGCAGTTTGCTGTGCGACCCGTGGTAGAGCAGGACCGGCATCGTCGGGGCCGTCGCACCGGGCTTGTTGGCTTCGATGATTCCTCGTGCGATCGGCGAGTCGAAGGCGTCGGGCACGGCGGCCAGCGCGTTCATGTCGAGACGGGCCAGGCCCGATGCCGCCAGCCGGATCTGCGGCAGGTCCTTCATGCGGATCGCCATGTAGAGGGCGAAGTCGCCGAACAGTTCGGCCAGTTCTGGGTATTCGCGCGCCTGACCAATGGTGGCCGCGGCGAGCAGGCCGGAACCGAGGCCGGTGTTCATGCTGTGTTGCAGGAGACCGAAGTCGGTGGGGGTACCACCGCAGACGGCGCCGCGGAACCGCAGCTCGGGCGCATACGACGCCTGCTCCTGGGCGGCCCACGCGGTGGCGATCGCGCCGCCGCTGTAGCCGTCCATCACCATCGCCGACTCGACGAGCTCGGGCGCAAGATGCCGCATGCCGCGCACGGAGTCCAGGACCGCATGCGCCGCCATGATCCCGGCCGAGTAGGCCATCCGCGGACCCTCGTGGTCGGGGATCAGTACCGCGTATCCGCGGCGCAGCAACAGCGGCAGCAGAGGTGGCGCGTCGATGTAGGTGCCCCGCGCGATCCGGCGCGAGGGTGCCGCGTTGAGGCCCAGCGAATTGATCGGCTGATTGCGCACGACCACTGGACGCGGACCGCTCCCCCGCCACGGTCGGCGCGGCTCGAGCAGCGTCGCCGCGACCGGCACGGCGTCTCCGGCGGTATCGGTGGAGCGGACCAGGAACCGTCGGATGGCGACACCCCGTCGTGGTACCCGAGGCGACACCGATTCGGAGCGGATCACCTCGCCGTTCGACAGCCCGGTTAGGTCGACGGGATCAGCGTAGAAGCCCGGTCCGGACAACGGCGTCGGCAAGAGCGCGGCACGACGGTTGGCGCGCTGGTCGTCGGTCAGGTGGCGGGCCGCCCAATCGTTGAGGCGCCGCATCGCCCTACCCATCAAGGCCGCCGGCAAAGAGGGCGTCCTTGTTCGGATACCGCAGCCGCCAGTCGAGGTCGCGTTTCGCCCGGTCGTTTGCGACGCGCAGCTCGACACCGCCGAATGCCTGCGCGGCATACGGTGCCGCCAGCCCGAGGACACTCCGCGGAAACGGCAGGGGTCTGGGCCGACGCAGGCTTGCGGCGAGTGAGTCCATATAGTCGCGGAAGCTGACCGGCTCGTCGTCCACGACGTTGTAGACGCCGTTCGCCGTGTCGGACAGCGCGGCCGCCACCGTGGCATCGACCGCGTCGCCCAATTCGATCCACGACAGGACGCCCCCACCGGTCGGCACCGGCATCAACCACAGCTTCGCGAGCGACGTCATGTATCCGCTGTGTGGCACGCCCCCGCCGTGGAAGATTCCGTAGCGCAGCACGATTCCTTGATGATTGGAATCGCCGAATTCCAGCACGCCGGTTTCCATGCGGCGCAGCGCGTCCAGCATCTCCGCTCCGCCGATCCCCGATGGCGGCGGACCGGGATAGAGGTCGTCCTCAGTCAGGGTCTGCGGGAATCGCCGGTAGCCGTAGGCGAAGATCATCGATTCGGCGACGAACCGTCGGGCGCCTGCTGCGTGCGCACCGGCAATCAGGTTGGGCACTCCGGTGCGCCAGAGTGCCATGGATGGCGCGAAGTCGCGGAGTCGACGCGGGCCGTAGCGCGGCAACGTGATCAGGAGCGACAACACGACGTCGGGGCATTCGTCGCGCACCGCGTGGACGGTCGCGTCACGGTCAAGAACGTCGACGATCCTGCTCCGCGCCCCGCCGGCTTCGACTAGCGCAGCCCTCTGTGGATCTCTCGTCAACCCGACGACGTCGTGACCCGCCTGCAGGAGTTGCTTCGTCACCGGGAGACCGATCACACTCGTGGCACCGGCAACCATCACCTTCACGGGCGTCACGATGCCATGACAGCGGCCAGCATTGTCCGGCTTAGCCAGAACGGCAGGTCACAGAGGCCTGTGAACTGTCGCCCCTCGGTTCATCGGGCATCAGTACGTCTGGATGGTGACTGAAGGTTGAGCCAGGTACGGCCGGTCGGTGGTCACGCTGAACCGGACAGTGCCCCTTCCGGTGTTCACCCGCTTGCTGAAACCGCTCTGGTTCTCCCCCAGGCCGGGCAGATTGCCGCGCGCAAACCCACTGACCGCGGCACGCTTGCCGGTGGTGACGTTGGCCCAGTGGATCGTCGCCCTCACCACACACGGCCCCCCGTTGCCGGAGATCCCGACGAAGCCGCCCGACACTCCGAAGTCGACGGCGCCCGGGTCCGCCTTGCGCACGAACGCGAAGCCCGTCACTTCGCCTAAGCATGCCGGGCCGTAAGCGAGCGTCGCTACCTGCCCGGTCCGCGCGTTGCGCCCTCGCGGCACATACGGCACCGCACCGGCCGCCGCGACCGACGTGAGAACGAAGGCTGCACCTGCTGTTGCCGCGACAGCGAGTCCTCGTACACCAAGGCTCATGGGGCGAGGGTAATCCCTAACCGCCACGGGTGAATCCGGAGTCCATTCCTTCGTTGTTTGCGGCGTCCGGCTGGTATTCGAGGATGACGGAGCCAGTGCTCAAGGTCTGCTGCGACACGAGTTCGAGGTCTCGCGGGCTGTGCTCACCGTCGAAGATCGAGATTCCAGAGCCCGCGATGCGAGGCATGACGAGGAGTCGATAACGGTCGACGAGGCCGCTGGCGACGAGCGAGCGCACCAGGCTGACGCCACCGACGGCGACGATCTCGCCGTCGAAGCCGCCCTTGACTCGTTCGATCACCTCTGGCAGTGGGCCGGACTCCACCGTAGCGTTCCATCCCGGGTCTGTAAGAGTCGCCGATACCACTACTTTCGGCAGGGCATTCATCGTCACCGCGAACGCCCGATGCTCATCCGGGCCGCGAGCGTCCACCGCCGCAGCGGGCCAGATCGTGGAATTCTCCAGGAATGCGGTGCGGCCGTAAAGGAGGAGCTGCCCCTCGTGAGCGTTTGCGCCCGACCAGTGCTCCTGCATGTCTCCGGCCCAGGCCGGAGCAATCAGGCTCCGTTCGACGGTCTGCGTGTAGCCATCGATGGTCATGAACATCGCGACGGTGAGTGCTCCCAAGACGTTCTCCTTATCGTGCTTTGGTGTCCTCGATCCGGCAGTGCGGCTGGTGTTCTGCCCTCACGCGAGGCGAGGCTCTTGACCCGCGTCCTTGGCCAGGCGGTCTCCGACCTGCAACTCGTTCCAAAGCGCCCGGTCAACGCGGATCTTCTCTGTGACACCGGCATCGGTCTGAACTGTGAGCCGCCGATACAGATTCGATCCGTCTAGCAGCCCCCGCGACTTCTTGACCACCGTGCCGACCCAGGCCTGATTGTCGCTCATATGATCCTCTCGCTAGTCGGCTGCACAAAGCTTATCAGTGATAGTCTTCGACGACCAGCCACGATATTCTGTAGCCATGCCATACCCGCCGCGCACCGGCCGAGCCGAGATCGTCGCCGCCGCAATCGTGGTGCTGGACGACCGCGGACTGGATGGAGTGTCACTTCGCGCGATCGCGACGCAGCTAGGCATCCGCCAGCCGGCGCTGTACCACCATTTCGCCAGCAAGGCCGACCTGCTGGACGCCGTGGCCGACGAGATCCTCTCCACGTGGCACACGGACCGCCTCCCCCATGACGGTGAGCAGTGGGACACCTTCGTGACTCGGAACGCGCGGAGCATGCGCCGGGCAATGCTCAGCATCCGCGATGGCGCCCGACTGATCGCATCCTCCGGCTCACGAAGCCCACACCTCGACACCGCGATCGCCCAGGTGAGCCTCCTCGAGGACGCGGGCTTCACCGCGGCGGAAGCCATCCTCGCCCTCATCGCGGTCGCGCGATACACGATCGGCTCTGCTATCGAGCAGCAGACCGCCCGCGACGGCGGCGATATCGTCATTACAACCAGCCGAACCGATGACGAAGCGAACCACTTCCTCGAGAGCATCCGGTACGTCGTCGCCTTGGGCTCGGACCACGAATTCGAGACCGGGCTCGCTGCACTCATTCGGGGACTCAGGCCTGTCAAACCTTGACTCACCGCAACACAATGCTCTGCTGCGTTCTTGAACCCCTATTTCGTGAAAAAACCCGCTCCGACCGAAGTCAGAGCGGGTTTCTCGCGGTGGAGCTAAGGGGACTCGAACCCCTGACCCCCACACTGCCAGTGTGGTGCGCTACCAGCTGCGCCATAGCCCCGTTCGCGCCGAAGCGCATTAGCGAAACTACACCATCGCGATGACCGCCTCCAAATCCCAACGGAGGCGATCACCGCCCTGGATCTAGTTGCCCAGGAGGTCCTGCAGCCACTTGTCGGTGCGCTTGAGCAGCTTGCCGTCGCGCGTGATCGACGGGGTGCTGACGCTGCCCGTCGGGTCGTCGCGCTTGGTGATGTCGGTGAGGAGCGTGCTCGACTCCTGCGCCGAGGCCGCCGCCGCGCCGACCTGGGCGCCCTTGGCGATGCAGCGCTGCGTCTCGACCGTCGCACCGGCCTTGGCTGACATCTTGGCCAGCTCGTCGTTGCTGTGGTCGGTCTTGCCGTACTCGGCCGGCTGATCCTCGAACAGCGAGGTGTGGAACTTCAGGAACAGGTCCTGGTTCTTCTCGCCCGCCACACACTGCAGCGCGCCCGCGGCACGGGTGGAGTAGTCCTTCGACGCCGACGCCTCGTTGAGGAAGTTCAGCGGCCGGAACCGCACCCGCAGCTTGCCGCCGCGAATCGCGTCGGCCACCGCGGCGCCGTCAGTCTGCTCGAATGCCGCGCAGGCCGGGCACATCGCGTCCTCGTAGATGTCGATGGCGACCGGGGCCTCAGGCGCACCAAAAGTCAGGTCGGCGACCCCGGGGGTCACCGGGCCGTTGAGGTCGACGCTGGTGGTCGCCTGGTCCTTCGCATCCTTCTCCCGGTTAGCCGACCATACGACGCCGCCGATGACGAGCGCGGCGATGAGCAGGGTTGCCAGCGACACCAGGACGTAGGTGAGCACGTTCGACGAGGAGTTCGGCTTGTAGCCGCCTCGGACGTTGGGGATCTGGGGCCCGCCCTTGTTGGCAGTCACGTGATGGCTCCTTGTATCGGAAAAGGTGGAACTTCTGCAGTAGCACGCTACCCGAGTGGCGCTGAGACCCCGCTAAGACTTCACCCGTCGGCCAAGGCGGCGTCGACGACGGCCTGCGCCTCGCGCTGCACGCGATGGAGGTGGTCCTCACCCAGGAAGGATTCCGCGTAGATCTTGTAGACGTCCTCGGTGCCCGACGGGCGCGCGGCGAACCACGCGTTGGCGGTCGTGACCTTGAGCCCGCCGATCGGCGCGTCGTTGCCCGGCGCCCGGGTCAGCACCGCGGTGATCTCCTCGCCGGCCAGTGCTCGGGCACTCACCCGATCCGGTGTCAGCGCGGCCAGCACGGCCTTCTGCTCACGGTTGGCCGGCGCGTCGATGCGGGCGTAGGCCGACGTGCCGTAGCGCTCGGCGAGTTCGGCGAACCGCTGGCTCGGGGTCTGCCCGGTGACGGCCAGGATCTCACTGGCCAGCAGCGCCAGGATGATGCCGTCCTTGTCGGTCGACCACGGCCCGCCGTCGAAGCACAGGAACGACGCTCCGGCGCTCTCCTCCCCGCCGAAGGCGATCGAGCCGTCGAGCAGGCCGTCGACAAACCACTTGAACCCGACCGGCACCTCGACCAGTCGCCGCCCGATCCCCGCGACGACGCGGTCGATCAACGACGAGCTCACCAGCGTCTTGCCCACGGCCGCATCGGCGCCCCAGCCGTCGCGGTGGGTGAACAGGTAGTCGATCACGACGGCGAGGTAGTGGTTCGGGTTCATCAGCCCGGCGTCGGGGGTCACGATGCCGTGCCGGTCGGAGTCGGCGTCGTTGCCGGTCGCGATGTCGTAGCGGTCGCGCTCGGCAATCAGCGACGCCATCGCGTTCGGCGAACTGCAGTCCATCCGGATCTTGCCGTCGGTGTCCAGGGTCATGAACGTGAACCGCGGGTCGGTGGCCGGATTCACCACCGTCAGCGACGGCAAGTAGCGCTCCCCGATCGCCGCCCAGTAGTCGACCGACGCGCCGCCCAGCGGGTCGGCGCCGATGCGGATCCCGGCGTCGGCGATGGCTTTCAGGTCGATGACGGAGCCGAGCGCGTCAACGTAGTTGTCGAGGAAGGAGTAGTCGGTGGCCTGCTCGCGCGCCCGGTCGAAGGAGATGCGCTTGGCGGCACGCAGACCGCCCTCGAGGATCTCGTTGGCACGGTCGGCGATGGCCGTCGTCATCGTGGAGTCGGCCGGGCCGCCCGACGGCGGGTTGTATTTGAAGCCCCCGTCGCGCGGCGGGTTGTGGCTGGGTGTCACGACGATGCCGTCGGCGCGCGAACCGCCGCCGGCGTTGTGCTCGAGGATCGCCCGGCTCACCGCCGGCGTGGGCGTGACCGCGTCGCCCGCAGCGGTGTGGACGTCGACGCCGCCGGCGACGAGCACCTCCAGCGCCGTCCGCCACGCGGGGATCGACAGCGCATGGGTGTCGAAGCCGATGAACAGCGGGCCGTCGATGCCCGCCTGTGCGCGGTACTCGACGATCGCCTGGGTCGTCGCCACGATGTGCGCCTCGTTGAAGGCGCCGTCGAGGCTGGAACCGCGGTGGCCCGACGTGCCGAAAACCACGCGCTGGGCAGGATCGGCCGGGTCGGGGACGAGGTCGTAATACGCCCGGGTGACCTCGTCGACGTCGATCAGGTCTTCGGCGCTGGCCGGCGTACCGGCGCGGGGGTGGGCGGCCATGGCACCCAAGTTATCCTGTCCGATGACAAACCGCCCCCTACCCTCGGGAGACCGCGCCATGGCACCTCGGCTCGGAATCCTCGTGCTGCCCGGCGGCACCGACTTCTCCTACAAGCCGTTCTCGCCCTGGCAGGACTCGGCGCTGCGGATGTACCCGTTCACCTGGTCGCTGCGTGCCCGCTTCCGCGGTCAGGTCGACGTCGAGCAGGTCCGCTACCGCGTCTACGGCTGGAACGGCGGCCAGGCCAGCCCGATGTGGCACGCCAAGGCGGCATTGGAGCGGATGGCCAAGCGGAACCCCGGAATCCCGATCGTCGTCATCGGTCACTCGATGGGCGGTCGTGTGGCGGCGCAACTCGCCTCGGACCGTCGCGTGATCGGCGTGCTGGGCCTCGCGCCGTGGTGGCAGTTCGCCGACTGGCGCGAGATCCACGGCGGGGCGCGGGTACTCGCGCTGCACGGCACCGCCGACAACGTCACCCTGGCCAAGCGCACGGCCAAGGGGATCGACGAGTTGCGGGCACGCGGCGTCGACGCCCGCTACGTCGAGATCCCCGGCGGCAAGCACCCGATGCTCGACCACGTCGGCACCTGGCAGGGCTCGGCGATCGATTTCGTCGGTGGGCTGCTGCGCGACCTGCGTTGACCCGGGGTACGCCCCGCAACACGAAACCGGCCGACCCGCGTGAGCAGGTCGGCCGGTTTCGTGGGGCTTTGTCTAGCTGTACAGCCGCGGGCCGCAGTGCGGCCATGCGCCGACGCCCTGGGTCTGCAGGACGCGCTCGGCGACGGCGATCTGAGCCTCGCGCGAGTTCTGGTGCGGCATGCCGGTGCCGCCGTTGGCGCGCCAGGTGCCCAGGCTGAACTGGAGGCCGCCGTAGTAGCCGTTGCCGGTGTTGGTGGCCCAGTTGCCGCCGCTCTCGCACTGCGCGACGGCGTCCCAGTTGTGGCCGGCCGCGTCAGCGGTGGCGACAACGGCGGTGGCCGGGGTGATGATCATCGCGCCGGCGATCGCGGCACGAACGGTGAGCTTGGTGATGCTCATATGAGTAACTCCTCGGGATCAGGGTCGTGATCTATCTGTGACCTTGCTGTGATTATTCATACACAGCCGGGCGAGGATCCACAAACCGTTGTGGGAGGATCCACACACCATGGCCGAGCCCGAGCGCCCCGATCTGATCGTCGTCGACCGGACGTCGATGCGGACCGCGCTGTCCGGCGCCTTCGTCGGAAACTTCATGGAGTGGTACGACTTCGGCGTCTACGGCTACCTCGCGATCACTATGAATCACGTCTTTCTCAGCGGGTTCGGCGAGCGCCTCGGCCTCACGCTCACCCTGCTCGGATTCGCGGTGTCGTTCCTGGTCCGCCCGCTCGGCGGCATCGTCCTCGGCCCGCTCGGCGATCGCATCGGCCGCCGCAAAGTCCTGTACTTCACGATGGCGATCATGGCCGGCGCCACCGCCCTCATCGGCCTGCTCCCGACCTCCGCCCAGGTCGAGGGCTGG
The DNA here is from genome assembly GCF_047602025.1 of Gordonia sp. (in: high G+C Gram-positive bacteria). Classification (GTDB taxonomy): domain Bacteria; phylum Actinomycetota; class Actinomycetes; order Mycobacteriales; family Mycobacteriaceae; genus Gordonia. Next base: position 2,129,964 of record NZ_JASGII010000001.1, read on the forward strand.
TTGGGCGCCGGGACCGGCGTGCTGGTGATCATCCCGCTCTATCTGCTCAAGATGGTGCAGGGCTTCTCCACCGGCGGCGAATTCGCCGGGGCGTCGACGTACGTCGCCGAGTTCTCCCCCGACCGCACCCGCGGCTTCTGGGCCTCGATCCTCAACACCGGCTCCTACCTGGGCTTCGCCGCCGGCGCCGGGCTGGTCGCTTTCACGACGCTCGCTCTCGGCGACGCCGGGATGCAGGACTGGGGCTGGCGCCTCCCGTTCCTGGTCGCACTGCCCCTCGGTGCGATCGCCATCTGGTTGCGCATGCGTATCCCGGAGACGCCCGGTTTCTCCGAGACCGTCGACGAGCAGGCGGCAATCGGCGACGAGCCGGTCGACCCGCGCGATCCCCGCGTCCGCCACGGCGTCGCCGGGGTGATCCGCTACTACTGGCGGCCGGTCCTCATCGGCATCTCCCTGGTGGCCGCCGAGGGCACCGCGGGGTACGCGCTCACGAGCTACATGCCGACATACCTGGAGAAGGAGGTCGGCGTCGCCCCGTTGCGGGCCGCGGTCGCGACGATTCCGGTGCTGGTGGTCATGGCGCTGGCGTTGCCGCTGCTCGGGCGGTTGTCGGACCGGATCGGTCGACGCCCGGTCTACGCCGCGGCGGTGACGTCGACGCTGGTTCTCATGCTGCCCGCGTTCGCGTTGCTGCAGCAATCGCATGACCACCGCTGGGTCGTCTACCCGGCGCTGGCGCTGGCCGCGGTTCCGGTGGCGCTGTTCGTCTCGATGACCGCGTCGGCACTGCCCGCCCTGTTCCCCACCGCGTCGCGGTTCACCGGGATGGGCCTCACCTACAACGTCGCGGCCTCGCTCTTCGCCGGGACCACGCCGCTGGTCGCCAACCAGCTCGTCGACTGGACTGGCAACCGCTACGCGCCGGCGCTGTACATCATGGCCTTCTCCGCTATTGCGATTGCCGCGGTCGTCGCGATGCCGGAGACGGCCGACCGCCCGTTGCCGGGATCGCCGCCCGCCGTCGAGGCTTAGGTTGTGACTGCCGAGAACGCGCGGAAACAACAAAGGGCCCCCTGACCAGCTCAATCAGGGGGCCCTTTGCTTTGAGAGTGGAGCTGCCGGGAATTGAACCCGGGTCCTCCGCCGCTTCACTGGGGCTTCTCCGTGTGCAGTTCGCAGTGTCTCTACTTGGATCTCCCGGTCACGCGAACAAGCCGAGATGACGATCCCAGTCGCTGTTGATTGTCCCGATCCCACCCGCGACCGGCGGAGTCGGTGAGTTCCCTAAGCTGATGCCGGCATCCGGGTGTGGGAACACCACCCGGGCCGACAGACTAGCTTCGCTACTTAGGCAGCGAGAGCGTAGTCGCGCTGATTGGAATCGGCGCTTAATTGGTTGCTACGACGCTTACGGTGGTCTCTAGCCTGCACCGACACGCTTCCCCCAACTCGACGCACAGAGTCGAAACCGATCAGCCCCGAGTAGGGATCCACCGCTTGCACGGCGGACATTCAAGTGTAACCGCGGACTCCCGACAAATCATCCCGATTATTCGTCGGGCGCCCCGACGGTCAGGCGCCGATGGCCCGCCCGATCTGCGGCCACGAGTCCATCATCTGGCGCTCGAACAGCTTCCAGGTGTGTGCGCCGTGGCGGAACACGCGGTAGGTGTTCGGCACCCCGGCGCGGTTGAGCGAGTCGCGCATGATGCCGGTGCACACGTGGGTGACGGCCTCCACCTGGGCCGGGCCGATGAGCAGCGCCGGCAGCGGCGTCGCCTTGTCCACCTCGCCGGGCATGCCGGTCGAGGTGCCGAGGTAGACGGACTTGCCGCGCAGGCGGACCGGGTTGCGCGCCGGGTCGTGGCGGTACCACGCCGGGTCGTGCGAGAGCCCGCGCATGTTGATCGGGTTGCCGCCGCCCGCGAGGGTGAACGCCCAGATCGAGGTGAAGCCGAAGATGCTCGTCGACGCCGGGCAGCCGCTGTAGGACGCGGCCGCGCGATACATCGGCGACCGTCCGGCGATATCGAGGGCGGGGGCGCCGCTCTGCGAGACGCCGGCGATCGCGGCGCGACCGTTGAACGGGAACACCGACGCGAGTGCGGCCGGCAGCTCGCGCATCAGGTACGTCTGCCACTTGCTGATGCCGCGAGCCAGGTCCGGGTAGCGCCAGTCGGCGTAGTAGTCGAAACCGCCGCCGACCGGCGACACCACGGTCACGGCCTTGCCGGCGAAGAACTTGCGGTAGCTGGTGAAGGTCCGCCACTTGTCGCCGGTCGCACCGCCGGTACCGCCGTTGAGGAGGTAGAACACCGGCTGGGCGCCGCCACCTGAGTTCAGGACCTCGTTGACGATGGTCTTGCGCATCGACGGCGAGTACACGTGGACGAGCACCAGCTGCCCGTCGCGGCGGTCGACCTTGACGACGCGCGCCTCGGCCGACGGGACGGAAGCGAGGGTCAGTGCGGCGGCGGCCGACACCAGGGTCACGACGCCGCGGGCAGTCCAACGTTTGAGCATCCCTAGATCAAACCAGATGCCCCGCCGGTCACACGATTTGGATCAGGAGTGTGTCGCCGGCGCCGACCTCCCCGCCCAGCCACCCGCTGCTGCTCGAGTATTCGCGCCCGGTCCACGCGTCGATCCCCCGGATTTGGCCCGCCAATCCCAGCGCTCCGGTGGAGACAGTCACCGTTGCGGGCGTCGTTCGCGGGTTGTGCAGCGACACGATCAGGCCCTTCCTGCCAATCGCCCGCGACCAGACCTCGGCCGGCTCACCAACCGCCGGTTCGGCACGTACCGCGCGGGCAGGCACACGCCCTCCAACGCTTACTCGGTCGTCGCCCGCGAGGGCCAGAACCGTCGGATTTGCCAGGACGGCGCGCACATCGGGCGGCACGATGCCCGGCTCGCCCCACGCGACGATCTGTTCGGCGACCATCACCGCCCGGGTCATCGAGCGCCGCACCCGCTCGGGCTGGTCCACGGCCGGGATCACCCGCACTTCATAAGCGCGCTCCGGCGTCGTCGTCTCCAGCTCTATCCCCCGAGCACCCAGCGCCCGCGCGGCGGCATCGCGCGCCGGGGACGACGCACACGAATCGACGACGACGCGGCGATAGCCCGCATCGCGAAGGCCGGTGGCGACAAGAGCATCGGCCTGCACACTGATCTGCTGGACCGAACAGTTGTCGACCGGAATCTCGAAGTGGGGCCGTGGCGCCGACGGGGTCGGCTCCCGCACCGCACACCCGGCGACGAGCGTGCCGACCAGCGCTGCCACGCCAAGCCCCGCACGGACTCGTTGCACGACCGCTACATGCCCTTCACGCGACGGCCAAGCTCGCGCTCGACTTCGCGCTGGGCGGTCCGCTTGGCGATGTCGTGGCGCTTGTCGTGCGCCTGCTTGCCGCGGGCGAGGGCGAGCTCGACCTTCACGCGGCCGTCGTTGAAGTACAGCGACAGCGGGACCAGGGTCAGGTTGCCATCGCGGATCTTGCCGACGAGGTTGTCGATCTCCCGGCGGTGCATCAGCAGTTTGCGGTTGCGCAGCGGCGCGTGGTTGGTCCACGACCCCGAGCCGTACTCGGCGATGTGCAGCCCGCGCAGCCAGATCTCGCCGTCGTCGATGGTCGCGAACGCGTCAACCAGCGACGCCTTGCCGTCGCGCAGGCTCTTGACCTCGGTGCCGAGGAGCGCCACACCGGCCTCGTAGGTGTCGAGGATCGCGTAGTTGTGCCGCGCCTTGCGGTTGGTCGCGATGACTTTGCGACCCTTTTCCTTCACTGCCTTGCCTTCCCGCGGTGCGCGCTATTCGCGCACGTACCAACGCAGGGTGACATACGACGTCGCACCCGCCAACACAATTCCGGTCAGCAGCAGCCAGGGCGTGACGAACAGGACGTCGGCCGAGGAGACGCGCGCCAGGATGTTGACGCGGTACAGGTCGTTGAGCGCCTCGTCGAAGAAGTACTTGCGGCCGATCATCAGACCGGCGACGGCGAGGACGGTGCCGATCACCGCGGCGACCACGGCCTCGATCAGGAACGGCAGCTGCGTGTACCAGCGCGTCGCACCCACCAACCGCATGATCGAGACTTCCGTCCGGCGCGTGTAGGCGGCCATCTGCACGGTGTTCGCGATCAACAGCACCGCTGCCACACCGAGGATCAGCGACAGCACGAATGCCGCGTTGCGGGCGCCGTCGAGGACGCTGAACAGGCGGCTGACCAGTTGTCGCTGGTCCTGCACGCCGTCGACGCCGAGGTCCTGGCGGCCCTTGAACTTGTCGATGACCTCGCCGTACTTGGCCGGGTCGTTGACCTTCACACGGAACGAGGCGGGCATGGTGTCGGGGTTGACGGCCTCGGCCATCTCCGGGGTGTTCTTGAAGACCTCCTTGGCGCGCTTGTACGCGTCGTCGAGGTTCACCCACTCCACGTTGGTGACGCCGGACTCCTTCTTCAGGTCGTCGCGCAACTGCGTGCAGGGCACCCGCTCGCAGTTGGGGTCGGCCTTGGCGACGTCGGTGTTGACGAAGATCTGCATCTCGACGCGGTTGAAGAAGATCTCTTGGCTCTTGTTGGCCATCTGCATGACCAACAGGCCGGCGCCGAGCATGCCCAGCGTGATCGCGGTGGTGATGATCATCGCGATCGTCATGGTCACGTTGCGACGCAGTCCGTTGAGGACCTCGGTGATGATGAAATTGGCGCGCATGGTTGCTGCTCTCCTCGTCTGCGGCGGCTCAGCCGATGCCGTACACGCCGTGCTTGTCGTCGCGGACCAGGCGCCCGTTGTCGAACTCCAGGACGCGACGGCGCATCGCGTCGACGATCTGGCGGTCGTGGGTGGCCATCACGACGGTGGTCCCCCGCCGGTTCACGCGATCGAGCACCTCGACGATCTCCTGGCTGGTGATCGGGTCCAGGTTGCCGGTCGGCTCATCGGCCAACAGCACAAGCGGACGGTTGACGATGGCGCGGGCGATGGCCACGCGCTGCATCTCACCGCCGGACAGCTCGTCGGGCATGCGGTCGGCCTTGCCGCCGAGACCGACGTACTCGAGCACGTCGGGCACGACCTGGTTGATGGTGGCGCGCGGCTTGCCGATCACCTCGAGGGCGAAGGCGACGTTCTCGGCCACCGACTTCTGCTGCAGCAGCCGGAAGTCCTGGAACACGCAGCCGATGGACTGGCGCAGCTTCGGCACCTGGCCGGCGCGCAACGTGTTGACATGGAAGTCACCGACCCAGATGTCGCCCGACGTCGGCTTGTCCTCTTTGAGGAGCATCCGGAAGAACGTCGACTTGCCCGACCCCGACGGGCCGATCAGAAAGGCGAACTCGCCCTTGTCGACCTCGAGGTTGATGTCGGACAGCGCGGGCCGCGTCGAGGCCTTGTACTGCTTGGTGACTTTTTCCAGCTTGATCACGGAAAGCCAGTGTAGCCACGAGATCTGAGTGCGGCTCTCAGGCGCGCCGCCCCCTACCGGGCGGGTGTTTGCACCGTCACAGTGGGCGGCGACGGTACGTCGTCGCGGCCCTGATCGGCGCTGCTGAGATAGACGGCGAACAGGACGACGAACGCGACGACCAACAGGACCGTCGAGAAGCGCTTGGTGAACCGACTCGCCGTCATGCGTCCTCCTCGGGGGCATCGGGGCTGTATCCGGCGCGCACGGGCACCCCGCCCTTGCGCAGCTTCTCGACCAGGTACACCCGCAACTTGCGGGTGACGTCGAACTGCTTGCCCGGCATCGTGCGCGCCACGACCCGCACCGTGTACGCGTCGTCGCCCATGTCGACCACGCCCAGCGGCGTCGGCGCGTCCAGCAGCAGCGGCCCGTAGCGCTTGTCGGCGGCAAAGGCCTCGCCGGCCTTGACGAGCTTCTCGGTGACGACGGTGAGGTCGGCGTTCTGGTCGAACTTGATGTCGACGACGGCGCGCGCCCAGTCGCGGGACTGGTTGGTCGCGGCGATTACCTGCCCGTTGGGCACGGTGACGAGCTCGCCGTCGGTGGTGCGCAGGCTGGTGGCCCGCAGCGTGATGTCCTCGACGTGCCCTTCCATCACGACCCCGCCGCCGAGCGTGAGCCGCACGAGGTCGCCGTAGCCGTACTGCTTCTCGGAGACGATGAAGAAGCCGGCGAGCAGGTCCTGCACGACCTTCTGGGCGCCGAAGCCGACCGCGGCACCGATGACGGCGCCCGGCCCGACGAGCCCGGCGACCGGGACCCCGAGCAGCGCGAGGACCCGCAGGCCCACGACGAAGGCGATCGCCGAGATCAGCGCCCAGCGCACGACGCGCAGCACCGCACGGGTGTGGCTGGCCTGCTCGACGACCTTGAGGTAGTCGTCGCGGCCGAGGGCGTCGCGCTCCTGGGTGCGCGTGGTGACGCGGCGCGCGACGCGGCCGAGGACCCAGCCGATCCCCTGCGCGAGCAGGATCCCGCCGATCACCCACAGTGCGATCGGCACACCGGTGAGGCTGAGCCAGTCCCAAGCCCGGTCGACCGCCCGCGTGGCGGCGTCGCCCAGTCGGCTAGCCGTTGTCATCGGCGTCGCCGTCGGCCATCCGCCAGCGGATGCCGGCTTCGATGAAGTCGTCGATCTCGCCGTCGAGGACGCCGGTGGGGTTGTTGTTCTCCAGGTTGGTCCGCAGGTCCTTCACCATTTGGTACGGGTGCAGGACGTAGGAGCGCATCTGGTTGCCCCAGCTCGAGCCGCCGTCGCCCTTGAGGGCGTCCATCTCGGCGCGCTCCTCGGCGCGCTTGCGCTCGAGCAGCTTGGCCTGCAGCACGCGCATCGCCGACGCCTTGTTCTGCAACTGGCTCTTTTCGTTCTGACAGGTCACGACGATCCCGGTCGGCAGGTGCGTGAGGCGCACCGCCGAGTCGGTGGTGTTGACCGACTGCCCACCCGGGCCCGACGACCGGTAGACGTCGACCTTGAGGTCGTTCTCGTCGATGTCGATGTGGTCGGTCGTCTCCACGACGGGCAGCACCTCGACCTCGGCGAAGGAGGTCTGGCGACGGCCCTGGTTGTCAAAGGGGCTGATCCGCACCAGGCGGTGCGTGCCCTGCTCGATCGAGAGGGTGCCGTACATGTAGGGCGCCTTGACCGCGAACGTCGCGCTCTTGATGCCCGCCTCCTCGGCGTAGGAGGTGTCGTAGACCTCGACGCCGTAACCGTGGGCGTCGGCCCAGCGCGTGTACATCCGCATGAGCATCTGCGCCCAGTCCGCGGCGTCGACGCCGCCGGCGCCTGCGCGGATGTTCACCAGGGCGTCGCGCTGGTCGTACTCGCCGGCGAGCATGGTCTTGACTTCCATCGCCTCGATGTCGGCGCGCAGCGAAGCCCGCTCCTTGTCGGCGTCGGCGAGGGCGGCCGCGGCGTCGTCGCCCTCCTCGGCCTCGGCGAGTTCATAGTGGACCGGCAGGTCGTCGAGGCGCTGGCGCAGTTCGCTGACGCGGCGCAGTTCGCTCTGCGCGTGGGAGAGGTCGCTGGTGACCTTCTGCGCGTGGTCCTGGTCGTTCCACAACTCGGGGTCGGACGCCTGCAACTCGAGTTCGTCGATGCGGCGGCGCAGCTCATCGAGGTCGAGAACCTTCTCGACGGTCGTCAACGTCGAGTCGAGGGATTCCAGGTCGGCGATCACATCGGGCTGCACGGGGAACCAGCCTACCGGGCAGAATCGGGCGCGCCGCGCCGGAGGCGGTCGGCTACGGCCGGTCGCCGTCGGCCATCAGGACCCACGACTGGTCGGGCTTGCGCGGGTTGTAGCGCACGGGCAGGTCCTGGCCGATCGTGGGCCACGGCGCGTCGAGGGAGTAGTCGAACGAGCCGTAGACCTCGGTCGGCGCGATGTCGGCGCCGATGATCGTGCCGGAGATCGTCAGGAAGGCCTTGCCGTTGGCGTCGCCCTTGGCGGGGCGCTCGCTGACGCCGGTCACCGTGAGAGTGCCGCTGCTCATCGCCGCCAACTTCTCCGCCGACGGTTTGCGTCCGCGCAGACCGAGGATCAAGGCGACAACCGTCGCCGCCAACACTGCCGTCGTGATCAAGCCAACAACCATGACAGATACCCTAGGTCCTCATGGCCGACCTAGCCACCGCCTTGACGCTCGCCGACGCCGCAGACGCCCTCACGCTGCCGCGCTTCGGCGCCATCGACCTGTCGGTGAGCACCAAGCCCGACCTCACGCCCGTCTCCGACGCCGACCTGGCGTGCGAGAAGATGCTGCGCGAGCAGATCGGCACCCGCCTGCCCGACGACCGGATCATGGGCGAGGAGTTCGGCGGCGACGCGGTGGCCGTCGGGCGCCAGTGGGTGATCGACCCGATCGACGGCACCAAGAACTTCGTCCGCGGTGTCCCGGTGTGGGCGACGCTCATCGCCCTGCTGGACGACGGCGTGCCGATCGTCGGCGTCGTGTCCGCGCCGGCCCTGGGGCGACGGTGGTGGGCCGCGGCCGGCGCCGGAGCGTTCGCGACCGGCCCCGGCGACGACGAACCGCGACGGTTGTCGGTGTCGGAGGTGTCATCGCTCGACGACGCGAGCCTGGCCTTCTCCAGCCTGTCGGGGTGGGCCGAGCGCGGACTGCGCGAGAAGTTCGTCGGCCTCACCGACGACGTGTGGCGCGTGCGCGGCTTCGGCGACTTCTGGAACTACTGCCTGGTGGCCGAGGGCGCGGTCGACATCGCCGCCGAGCCGGAGGTCTCGCTGTGGGACCTGGCCGCCGTCGACATCGTGGTCCGCGAGGCCGGCGGCACGTTCACCAACCTCGCCGGCGAACCCGGGCCGCGCGGCGGCAGCGCGGTGGCCACGAATGGAACCCTGCACGACGAGGTGCTGAACAAGCTCCGCTGATCCGCGCGTTCCACTGACGCACACCGGCCGCAGTGCCAGGATTGGGCCCTATGAGGTGGCTCGCCGTCTTCTCAGTGTTCGTCGTCGCGACCGCGGTCGCCGGCCTCGGGCGGTTCTACGGCAGCCTCGCCTGGTGGCTGATCGCCGCCGGCATCGGCGCCCTCGGGTGCCTCGGCGTCTACGACTTGATCCAGACCAGGCACTCGGTGACCCGCAACTACCCGATCATCGGGCACCTGCGGTTCCTCCTCGAGGAGATCCGCCCCGAGGTGCGCCAATACTTCGTCGAGTCCAACATCGAGGGCCGCCCGTTCGACCGCGAACTTCGCGACCTCGTCTACGACCGCGCCAAGGGGAACCACGGCGAGGAGCCGTTCGGCACCCAGCGCGACGTCAACGCCGTCGGGTACGAGTTCGTCGCACACTCCTTGCGCGCCAAGCCCAAGCCCGACGGGCCGCAGCCACGGGTACGGCTGGGCGGACCGCGCTGCACCAAGCCGTACGACATCGCACTGCTCAACGTCTCGGCCATGAGCTTCGGCTCGATGTCGGGGAACGCGATCGAGGCCCTCAACGGCGGCGCGGCATTGGGCGGCTTCGCCCACGACACGGGCGAGGGGTCGATCAGCAAGTACCACCGCAAGCGCGGCGGGGATCTGATCATGGAGGTCGCGTCGGGCTATTTCGGGTGCCGCACCGACGACGGGCACTTCGATCCGGACAAGTTCGCCGAGCGCGCCCGGCTCGACCAGGTCAAGGCGATCAACATCAAGCTGTCGCAGGGCGCGAAGCCCGGACTGGGCGGGCTGCTGCCGGGGTCGAAGGTCAACGCGGAGGTCGCGGCGGCCCGCGGGGTCGAGGTCGGCACGACCGTCGTCTCCCCGCCCGCCCACAACGCCTTCCACACCCCCGTCGAGTTGATGGAGTTCATCGAGCAGCTGCGGCAGCTGTCCGACGGCAAACCGGTGGGCTTCAAGCTGTGCATCGGGTCCAAGCGCGAGTTCCTCGCCCTCTGCAAGGGCATGCTCGCCACCGACATCACGCCCGACTTCATCATCGTCGACGGTTCCGAGGGCGGCACCGGTGCCGGTCCGGTCGAGTTCGAGGACCACGTCGGGATGCCGCTGACCGAGGGGCTGATGTTCGTGCACAACGCGCTCGTCGGCGTCGGCCTGCGCGAACAGATCAAGATCGGCGCGTCCGGCAAGGTCGCCACCGGCATCGATATCGTCAAGCGCATCTGCCAAGGCGCCGACTTCACCCTCGCCGCGCGGGCGATGATGTTCGCGATCGGGTGCATCCAGGCGCAGAAGTGCCACACCAACACGTGCCCCGTCGGCGTCGCTACGCAGGACCCGGCACGGGCGCGGGCGCTGGTCGTCGAGGACAAGATCCAGCGCGTCTACAACTACCAAGACAAGACGGTGAACTCGGCGCTGCAGATCGTGTCGTCGATGGGGCTGGACTCCTTCGACCAATTGACGCCGCGCAAGCTGTTCCGCCGGGTCGACCCGCAGGTCACGATGACCTACCACGACCTGTTCGAATGGCTTGAGCACCGACAGCTGCTCACGCACCCGCCGGAGGGGTGGCACCGGGACTGGGTGACCGCGTCGGCGGAGACCCTGGATCCGGTCGAGGTCGTCGAGTTGCTGGAGCCGATCGGTGCCGACGATCTCGAGACGATTCGCCGGGAGTTCCCCGACGAGCGCGACTAGTCCTGCTGCGCCTTCTTGGCCGCCTTGGCGGCGAGACGCTCCTGGAGGCGCTGTCGGTTGCGCAGGGCACGCTTGGGCCAGAACGTGTAGGTGGCCCAGATCATCAGGAAGGCGATCAGGCTGGTGACGACGACGATGCCGACGATCCACCCGACACCCAGCTCGTGCACGAACGAGGTGTCCCGCAGCGCCAGCAGGACCAGCGCCCCGCCGACGAGCGACCAGAGGATCGTGAAGCCGAACGACCACCAGACCAGCGCCCGCTTCTCGTCGTCATTCGGGCCGCGGTGGTGGTCGTTGACGAATCGGTCGACGGCGGTCATCGCCGCGAGGTACGGCACCATCATGCTGACGCCGCCCAGGCCGCTGCCGCCGATGACGCTGCCGAGGATCCCGATGAGGATGTTCATCCCCACCGAGATGCCGACGAACCACCAGAGGTACTTCTTCAGCGGAACGGTCAGCGGCTGCATCGTGGTCACGTTGTTCTCAGTCACGCGGCCACCGTAGCGCGGTCATCGGGCAGACTCGGCCGTATGACCGTCATCCCCGACGACGTCGTCGCACTCGTCCGCGACGCCCGCCACGTCACCGTGTTCACCGGCGCCGGGGTGTCCGCCGAGAGTGGCATCGCCACCTTTCGCGGGTCGGGCGACAGCCTGTGGGGCCGCCTCGACCCGATGATGCTGGCGTCGGTCGACGGCTGGGCCGCCGATCGCGACCTCGTCTGGGGCTGGTACGCCTGGCGCATCGGACAACTCGACGACGTCGAGCCGAATGACGGTCACCGCGCGCTGGCCGACCTCGCCACCGCCGAGCGCACCGTCGACGTCGTCACGCAGAACGTCGACGATCTCCACGAGCGCGCCGGCAGCACCGTCGTCAGCCACCTGCACGGGCGGCTGACGGCGACGCGGTGCGCCGTGTGCGGCGACCCGTACGTCGGGGAAGTCGGGCGAGACGACCTCGATGCCCTGGACGCCGACGACCTCGATTCGCTGCGGCTGACCCCGCCCGCGTGCGACGCGTGCGGCGGCCCGGTGCGCCCGGGCGTCGTGTGGTTCGGCGAGATGCTGCCGCAAGACGACTGGAACCGGGCGCTGATCTCCTTCGCCCGCTGCGACCTGGTGCTCATCGTCGGCACCAGCGGCCTGGTCCACCCCGCCGCCGGCTTGCCCGCCGAGGCCGCCAAGCGCGGGGTGCCGATCATCGAGATCAACCCCGACGAGTCCGGACTCAGCGACCTCGCGACGCACTCGATCCGCGCGACGTCGGCGACAGCCTTGCCCGCGATCGTCGACGCTCTCGAGGCGCCCGCAATCCCGCGGCGTTTCGCCAATCCCCCGCCGATCGACGCGGGACCAGCGAAACCGTGCTGCTTCTAGAACTCGACCGTCGCCCCCGGCTCGACGACCGTGAACTCGGTGCCGCCGGGGCGCATCTCGGTGATCCGTGCGTTGTGGATGCCCTTTCCCGCCGACGACTGCACGCCCTGGTGGATCGGGAAAGCCTTGGCCGGCCCGACGCCGCGCAGATAGTCGACCGCCTCGGACAGCTTCATCCACGGGGCAGCCGCCGGCAGTGCCAGCACCTCGACCGAGGCAAACGGGATGTAGTACGAGTCGCCCGGGTGCAGCAGCATCCCGGGACGCTCGTCCGTGCCCACGAGATAGGCGATGTTGTCGATGACGGGCAGCTCGGGGTGGATCACGGCGTGCCGGCCGCCGGTGGCCCGGACGGTGAGCGGCCCGATCGCGAAGCGCTGACCCACGTGCGCGTCGCCCCACGTCCCCATCGTCGGGTCGGCGTTCAACTGTGCGGCCGTCTGCGGATCGCACCAGCGCTGCGCGTCGGGATTCGCGGCGACGAGGGCGGGCAGTCGCGCGGTGTCGGCGTGGTCGGGGTGCTGGTGCGTGATGAGGATGGCGTCGAGGCCGGTGAGGTCTTCGAAGCCCGACGACAGGTTGCCGGGGTCGAACAGGATCCGAGTGCCGTTGATGTCGGCGAGGAAGCACGAATGGCCGTAGGACGTGATCCGCATGGCGTTCATGCTGCCACCCGCGCGCCGGCCGCGACGGCGTTAACCGCGCGGTCAACCGCGCGAGGGGTCAAGCGATGGTCGGGAACCAGCCCAGGTGCGCGCCGGCCGAGATCATCCGCACGGCGCCGTAGGCGAGCCACACACCGAGCACGGCCAGCGTCGCCTTGCTGAACGCCACCCGTTTCCAGCGTTCCAAGGGCTGTCCGCGCCCGGTGGCCAGCACCCACAGCGCGACGACGACGGTGGCGGCCACCGCCGCGAAGAACACCGGGCCGAACAGGTTGAATCCGAACGCCGCCGACACGTCGCCGTGCGCGAGCATCACGAAGCTGCGCGTCAGCCCGCAGCCCGGGCACGGCAGCCCGGTCACGTGCCGGAAGATGCAGGTGCCCGGGCCGTCGGTGACACTGGCCGTCGGCCATGCCGCGGCGATCGCGAGGACGGCCCCTCCCCCGATGGCGCCGATCAGTGCCGAGCGCCGCGGGTGCGGGTTGCCGTGGTCGTGCGACGACGACAATCCGGCGGTCTCCGGCACGGCGGGGGTGGTCATGACACCAGGGTACCGACCCCTGTCGACAACACTCCTTACCGTGGAGTAAGGTCTGTTCTTACTAGCGAGTAAGAAGCCCGCTAAGCGACCGCCGCCCCGGTCCGTCCGACGGGGGTCGTCCACAGTTCCTCCCAGAACAGGTAGCAGCGATTCATGACGAACACTGAACCCCGCGACACCTCCTCCGTCGGCAAGGGCAAGAACAAGCGCAGCCCCATCGGCGTGGCCATGGGTGCGCTCACCAAGGTCACCGGATCCGAGTTCGCCGAGAAGTTCGGCCTCCGCGAGCCGCTCAACCGCGTCGCCTACGAGGGCACCAAGACCGGCTTCCGCACGCTCGGCGCCGCCAACCGCGCCTTCACCAAGACCAAGGGCGACGGCAAGGCCAAGCGCCCCGCCGTCGCGGGCAAGGGCCTGTTCAACCTGACGCCCGACGACGAGCAGCAGATGATCGCCGACACGGTGAAGGACTTCGCCAGCGGCATCCTGCGCCCGGCGGCCTACGAGGCCGACGCCAAGGCCGAGGCGCCCGCCGAGATCCTGGAGCGCTCCGCCGAGCTGGGCATCACCATGATCAACGTCCCCGAGGAGTTCGACGGCGCGGCTGCCGAGCGCGGGGTCGTCACCAACGCACTGGTCGCCGAGGCGATGGCCTACGGCGACATGGGCCTGGCGGTGCCGCTGCTGGCCCCCAGCGGTGTCGCCACCACGCTCACCAACTTCGGCTCCGACGAGCAGCAGTCGACCTACCTGCCCGACTTCGCCGGCGACAACGTGCCGCAGTCGGCCGTGGTCATCGCCGAGCCGAAGCCGCTCTTCGACGCGTTCAGCCTGTCCACCAAGGCCACCCGGGTGCCCAGCGGCTACCGCCTGACCGGCGTGAAGTCGTTCGTCCCGGCCGCCGGATCGTCGGAGCTGTTCATCGTCGGCGCCGAGCTCGACGGTCGCCCCGCGCTGTTCATCGTCGAGTCCGACTCCAAGGGCCTCGTCGTCGAGGCCGACCCCGGCATGGGCCTGCGCGCCGCCGGCATGGGCCGCCTCCTGCTCGACGACGTCACCGTCCCGGAGAGCGCGATCATCGGCGGCAAGGACGGCGACACCTCGTTCGCCGCGTACCGCGACGTCGTGCGCCTGTCCCGCCTCGGCTGGGCCGCCCTCGCGGCCGGCACCGGTCGCGCCGTGCTCGACTACGTGATCCCCTACGTCAACGAGCGCGAAGCCTTCGGCGAGCCGATCTCCAACCGCCAGGCGGTGGCCTTCATGGTCGCCACCATCGCCACCGAGCTCGACGGCCTCAAGCTGGTCACCCTGCGCGGTGCCTCGCGCGCCGAGCAGGGGCTGTCGTTCGCCCGCGAGTCGGCCCTGGCCCGCAAGCTGACCATCGACAAGGGTCTGCAGATCGGCCTGGACGGCATCCAGCTGCTCGGCGGCCACGGCTTCACCAAGGAGCACCCGGTGGAGCGCTGGTACCGCGACCTGCGCGGCGCCGGCCTCGGCGAGGGGATCGTCGTCCTCTAAGGGCGGCGAACTCTCGAGAACCAGGAGAATTCCGATGGCTATCAGTCTCGAAATCCCCAAGAAGTTCGCGGCCAACATCGACCAGGCCAAGCAGGCGTCCCTCGAGGTCTTCCGACCCATCTCGCGCAAGTACGACCGCGCCGAGCACGCCTACCCGGTCGAGCTGGACACCATCGCCGCGCTGTACGACGGCCTCGCCGCCGCCGGCCAGGCCGGTGCCGGCGCCGCCGGTGGTCGCGGCGACGAGAAGAAGGAAGTCCCCGAGGGCACCATCGTCAACGGCGGCAACATGTCGGCGATCCTCAACTCGATCTGGGCCTCCTACGGCGACGTCGGCCTGATGCTGTCCATCCCGTACCAGGGTCTGGGCAACTCGGCGATCGCCGCGGTCGCCACCGACGAGCAGCTCGAGCGCTTCGGCAAGGTGTGGGCCGCCATGGCCATCACCGAGCCCAGCTTCGGCTCGGACTCCTCGGCCGTCACCACGACCGCCACCCTCGACGGCGACGAGTACGTGATCAACGGCGAGAAGATCTTCGTGACCGCGGGCTCGCGCGCCACCCACATCGTCGTGTGGGCGAGCGTGGACAAGAGCCTCGGCCGCGCCGCGATCAAGTCGTTCGTCGTGCCGCGCGAGCACCCCGGCGTCACCATCGAGCGCCTGGAGGAGAAGCTCGGCATCCGCGCGTCGGACACCGCGGTGATCCGTTTCGAGAACTGCCGGATCCCCAAGGACAACCTGCTGGGCTCCCCCGAGGTCGACGTCAAGAAGGGCTTCGGCGGCGTAATGCAGACCTTCGACAACACGCGCCCGCTGGTCGCCGGCATGGCCGTCGGCGTGGCCCGCGCCGCGTTGGAGGAGCTGCGCAAGATCCTGGAGGAGAACGGGATCGAGATCGACTACGACAAGCCGGCCATCGACCAGTCCGCCGCGGCCGCCGAGTTCATCCGCCTCGAGGCCGAGTACGAGTCGTCGTACCTGCTGACGATGCGCGCCGGCTGGATGGCCGACAACAAGATGCCCAACTCCATGGAGGCGTCGATGTCGAAGGCCAAGGCCGGGCGCAGCGTCAACGACATCACCAACAAGGCGGTCGAGCTCGCGTCGACCTTCGGTTACTCCGAGCGCACCCTGCTGGAGAAGTGGGCCCGCGACTCGAAGATCCTGGACATCTTCGAGGGCACGCAGCAGATCCAGCAGCTCATCATCGCGCGTCGCGTGCTCGACAAGAGCAGCTCCGACCTCAAGTGAGCTAGCAGCGACAAACGACGAGGGGCCGGGAGATCGAATCTCCCGGCCCCTCGTCGTTGCTACCGAAGCCTATGCGGGCTGACCGCCGCCGGGCCGCTGCCACGACGGTGCCTGCTGACCGGGCGTGGGCTGACCCGGCAGCGGCAGGGTCGGGCGCGACCCGCCGTCGTAGCCGTTGCCCGGACCACGCCGGTTCCAGTACGGGCCGCCCCAGTCGCCGTCGCTGCCACCGGGGCCGCGACGCGGGCCCCAACCGAAGTCGTCGTCGTCATCGTCGTCGGTGCCGTACGGGCTGTAGCGGCCGTAGCCGTCCTTCTTGTGCTTCTTCTTCCAGCTCTTGTCGTAGCGCTTGGAGTAGCTGCCGCGATCGTCGTCCTTGGTGAAGTGGCCGAGCGCGAACCCGCCGCCCAGGCCGATGACCAGGCTCAACAGCGCGACGGCCGCGACGGTCGTCGCGAGGTGCTCGCGCCACCAGTTGCCCTTGGACTCCCCGGCGGCCGCGACGTGCGGCAGGCCCTGGTGCCCGGCGAGGGGCGCGGTTGTCGGCTGCGGAATCTCCGCGGTCGGGGGCGTACCAGCAGCGGCAGCCGCCTTCGCAGCAGCATCTGCCGCCTGCTTGGCTGCCGCGGCAGCCTTGTCCGCCGCCGTCTGAGCGGCTGCGGCAGCCTTGTCCGCTGCCGTCTGGGCTGCTGCAGCGGCCTTCTCGGCCGCGGCGTTGGTTTCGGGCTTCTTAGCCATGGGGTGCTTCCTCTCACTGAAGCTCACGGAAATGCGATTTCCACTCTGCCCGTAAATCTGCCGGAGTGCACTAAACCCACACGCAATATTCAGGATTTGAAAGGTCGGGATTGCCAGAACAGATACTGACCAGCGGCGCTGGCGGATGTGATTCCCTTCACCGGAAACCGATTTGCACGGCCGTATCGCTCGCCGGTAACGTTGTGTTCACCGACGCGGGGTGGAGCAGCTCGGTAGCTCGCTGGGCTCATAACCCAGAGGTCGCAGGTTCAAATCCTGTCCCCGCTACTAGGAACAGCCCGCCACCAGGCAACAAGCCAGGTGGCGGGCTCTTTCATGTCGCGGGTCACCATGCTCAGAACCTTCGAACGTGCCACCACCTCCGGCGACGCGGTGTGGCGACGACTGGCAGGCCGCTCTCCGATAGCGCACTCCTGCGACTCCGCCACGCGGACACTGTCTCTTCGACATCCCGTGGAGCCGTGATCAGCGGGGGTCCGCCAGCAACTCGGTACCGGGCCTCGGCGACGCGCTGATTGAACTCCGCCACCTCATCCCGCACCGATCGCTCGGTCCGCAACTCGTCCAGCTTGGCGTCCAATTCCTCGTCGTCCTTGCGGAGTTGGATGGCCGGCGGGAGCATGACCAGGCCCTCCCGCTTCAAGTAGCGCTTGAGCCACCAGTCGGGATCGTCGTGGTCGGTCAGATCGAGGGGCTTCCCGCTGCCTGGCAGGTCGTCGAGGTCTCCTCGCTCGACGGCCTTCTGTATCTGCCGCTCGGCCATTAGGGCGATCACGACTTCAGCGTCGAGGACGACAGCGCTGGTGTTGCGGAACGGGTTGCGACGCGATTTCGCCATCGCCACCACCTGCCTTCGCTTTTCCAAGTCAGTTGTATTGTATACAGTACCGGGAATTGTGAGGGAGTCACCAGTGCCCAAGAAGGTTGACCACACCGAGCGTCGCGCGGCGATCGCGCGAGCGCTGTGGCAAGTCGTCGATCGCCGCGGCTGGTCGGCGGCGACAATGCGCACAGTGGCGCAGGAGGCTAACGTCTCGCTTGGTCAGCTGCAGCACTATTTCCGCACCCGACAGGACATGCTCACATTCGCGATGGCGTACGCCTCCGAGCAGAGCGCCGGCCGTGTCGCACACCAGCTGGAACGTGGGGTCAAATCGCCTCGCGACGTCTTGCGGACTGCGGTCATCGAACTGCTTCCCCTCCGGCCACAGTCGCGGGCGACCAGTCGGCTGAACGCCGCCTTCGTCCTGGAAGCGCTTCACGACAGCACACTCCGGCAACAAGCGAGCCAAGGCCTACGCGACGGACGTTCGCACGTGGCGGAACTCATTCGCACGTCAATGGCTGCGGGATTGATCTCCGCCGAGCGCGACGCCGACGTCGAGACCGACCGGGTGATCTCGTTGACCGGACTCGCGCCGCTTATCGAGTTCGACGTGGTCACCCCGGAAGCCGCGCTGGCCGTGGTCGACCGGCATCTGGATGAATTGTTCACACCTTGACGCCCTATCCGTTCGGCTCACACCTCGTATAGTCCGAGGCGATGGCCGACGACACTCCCCCACCCGGAGCGGTAGACGCTCGCTTCACCCTTGCCGCGGAGCGCACCGTGCTCGCCTGGGTACGCACGTCGATCGGACTGATCGCCGCCGGCGTCGCGATCCTCCACCTATTCGGGTCCTTCAGCCCGACCGCTCGACTGATCCTCGGCACAACCGTTATCGCGCTCGGCGCGTTCACCGCCGTGGTGGGCGTCGTGCGGTGGCGCGAAGTCGATCGCGCACTGAACCGCGGCGGCGCGATGCCCGGACCGTGGCCGGTGTACGTGCTCGTCGGAACGTTGCTGTGCGTCGCCGTCGGATTCGCGATCTGGCGCTGACGCCACGACGACCCGGGGCGTACGTTGGTCGAATGTCCCCTCCCGACACCGCGGCCCGGCGCCAGGCCCTGGCGAACGCCCTGCTGGCCCGGCGCAACGAGTTGGGCCTGCCGCAGCGCGAGGTCATCGACCGCACCGCTGATCTGTCCCGCTCGCAGTTGCAGCGCCTCGAACAAGCCCAGACCACCATCACGGTCGAGCGGCTGTGGAGTCTCGCGGCCGCGCTGGAGACGACTCCGTCGGCACTGCTCGCCACCGCCGAGGACTCGCTGAGAAGCTAGGGAGCCACGTTCCCGCACCCTCCTTTCGGTCCCGCGTCCTCGATCGAGGGCGCGTGACCGAAACCGGGCAGCGGGACCGACCTCGGCGCCGGCCAGACCTAGCGCGGCTCGAGGAGTAGCAGCGGGATCTCGCGGTCGGTGTTGCGCTGATAGCCGGCGTACCCGCGGTAGGCCTTCACGACCTTCGGCCACAGCCGGGCACGCTCGTCGGCCGTCGCCGTCCGCGCGCGGTACGGCTTGGTCTCCCCGTTCGCCGTGACCTCGACGTCGGGCGTCGCCAGCGCGTTCTTGTACCAATCGGGGTGGTCGCTGTGCCCGCCCTTCGACGCGACGACGACGATCGTGCCGTCCTCCTGCACCGGGCTGCTGAGCATGGTCCCGTATGCCTTGCCCGACTTTCGGCCCACCGTGTGCAACTCGACGGGCAGCATGCCCATCACGGACTTGGGGTACCGACCGCCGGTCACCGCGAGCAGGGTGCGGTGACCGGTCTCCAAGACCCAGCCACTCGCCTCGGAGACGAAATCGGGTTTGCGCATACGCGCGAGCCTACGCCCGGCGGCCGATCAGCGGCCCTTCCAGACCGGATCGCGCTTCTGCGCGAACGCCATCGGCCCCTCGAGGAAGTCCTCGGTACCCGCCAAGCCGATGAACTCCTCGGCGTTGCGCTGCCAGATCGGCTCGGCCCAGTCGGACTCGGCCGCACTCTCGCGCATCAGGCGCTTGCTCGCCTGAACGGCCAGCGGCGCGTTCTTGGCGATGGCCTCGGCCAACTCGACGGCGGCATCGACGACCTGGTCGTCGGCGACGACACGATTGGCGATTCCCCACTGCAGCGCCTCGGCCGACGTCATCGGACGGCCGGTGAGCACCAGCTCCGACGCGATCTTCGGCGGCACCTGCTTGTGCAGGCGCAGGAGGCCGCCAGCACCGGCGATCAGGCCGCGCTTGACCTCGGGCAGGCCCAACGTCGCACTCTCCGCGACGACGGCGAGGTCGCAGGCGAGGACGATCTCGGTGCCGCCACCCAGCGCGAAGCCGTTGACCGCCGCGATGATCGGCTTGTCGATGACGTGCTGCACTACGCCGGCGAAGCCGCGCTCGGGGTGCTCGGGATCATCGATGCCCTGCCCGGTGGCGATGGCCTTGAGGTCAGCACCGGCGCAGAAAGCCTCGCCGGTGCCGGTGATCACGCACACCCACTGATCGCTGTCGGCGGCGAAGTCGGCCAAGGCGTTGCCGAGCTGGACCGTGACGTCGCGGTTGACGGCGTTGCGCGCCTTCGGACGGTCGATGGTGAGGACGGTCGTGTGGCCGCGGCGCTCGGCGCGCACGACCTCTTCGGTCTGTTCAGTCATGCGTGCACCCTAGCCCGGGTCGACGATCGGGAACGTGCCCGACGGCGCCTCACCCTCGTCGTACACGGTCTTGGGCGAGCCGATGATCTTCGGGTCGGGCGTCCCGACGACCCGGTGGTCCTTGTTCGGGTAGTCGAAGCGCGAGAGCACCCAGCGCATCGCCTCCAGGCGGGCGCGCTTCTTGTCGTTCGACTTCACGACGGTCCACGGGGCGTGCGGGGTGTCGGTGTAGAAGAACATCGCCTCCTTCGCCTCGGTGTAGGCGTCCCACTTGTCGAGCGAGGCGAGGTCGGTCGGCGACAGCTTCCACTGCTTGACCTTGTCGGTGGACCGCGCGACGAACCGGGCGTGCTGCTCGGCGCGGCCGACGGAGAACCAGAACTTGACGATGTGGATGCCGGAGTTAACCAGCATCTGCTCGAACTCGGGGGCCGAGCGCGTGAACTCCAAGTATTGCTGCGGGGTGCAGTAGCCCATCACCCGTTCGACGCCGGCGCGGTTGTACCAGGAGCGGTCGAACAGCACGATCTCACCGGCGGCGGGCAGGTGCTGGACGTAGCGCTGGAAGTACCACTGGGTGAGCTCGCGCTCGTTCGGCTTCTCCAGCGCGACGACGCGTGCGCCACGGGGGTTGAGGTGCTCGGTGAAGCGCTTGATCGAGCCGCCCTTGCCGGCCGCGTCGCGACCCTCGAACAGGATGATGATCTTCTCGCCCGACTCCTTCACCCAGGCCTGCAGCTTGAGGAGCTCGATCTGCAGCTTGCGCTTGTCGCGCTCGTAGGCGCGGCGCGACAACTTCTTGTCGTACGGGTAGCCCTGCCGCCACGGCGCGTCCGGACCGTCGTCGGACGGCACCTTCCCCGCGGCGCGCTGCAACTCCGCGAGTTCGTCGATCTCGGGGGTGACGTCGACCTGCCCCGGGGCGGCCATCTCGTAGTCCTCGTCGAAAGTTTCGGAATGTCCGCTCTTGGGATCAGTCGCCATGGGCTCAGTCTAGGGCGCTCGTCGCGACTCGGCTCGCTCAGCCTGGGCGCCGCCGCGACGCACCGATTCACTGCCATACTGGCCGGGATGACTCAACCAACCCAAGCCCTGCGCGAGCCCGCCCACCGGGTCGAAGCACGGGCCAAGACGCTCTGGCGGATCCCGCCGCTGGCCATCGGAATCCCGGTCACGCTCATCGCCCTCCTGGTGGCGCTGGCCGCTCCCGAGGCGCGCTGGCCGGCCGCCCTCGTGACCGTCGCCGCGCTGCTGACGACCCTGTTCTTCGCCGTCGTCGTACCGGCGTGGCGCTACCGCTTCCACCGCTGGGAGGTGACGCCCGACGCGATCTACACGCAGGCCGGGTGGTTCACCCGGGAGTCGGTGATCATTCCCGTCGCGCGCATCCAGGTCGTCGACACCGAGGCGGGGCCGCTCGAGCAGTTGCTGCGGCTCGCGACGCTGACGGTCACGACGGCGTCGTCGGCCGGGATGATCAAGATCGTCGGTCTCGACGCCGAGGGCGCCAAGCAGATCGCCGCCGACCTGACCACCGCGACCCAGGCGCACCCCGGTGACGCGACCTAGCAGCGCCCCGCACACCGACGGCCCCGACGACTGGCACCACCAGTCGGCGCCGATGATGGCGATCCGGCCGATCCAGCAGCTGCCGTCGCTGATCCCCGTCCTGCTCGCCGTCGTCTTCGCCGGCAGCGCTGCCCCGTTGTTCGCGCTGGGCGTCTCGATCATCGCCGTCGGCGCGGTATCGGTCATCCCCTGGCTGACCACCGAGTACCAGATCACCGACGAGCACGTGCGGCTGCGCACGGGGGTGCTCAACCGCAAGGTGGCCACTGCGCGCCGCGACCGCATCCGCAGCGTCGACCTCACCGCCGGCGCGCTGCACCGGATGCTCGGGCTGAAGAAGGTCGTGATCGGCACCGGCAGCGACGGCGGCAGCGTCGAGCTCGACTGCATCGCCGCGCCGTACGCGCAGGCGGTCCACGACTACCTGATGCCGACGGGTGCGGCCGCGCTCCCCGCCGACGTCGCCGACCCGACGGCAACCGCCGTCGACGCGCCGCCCCAGGTCCTCGCCCGGTTCCGCACCGACTGGCTGCGGTTCTCCCCGTTCTCGATCGGCGGATTCATCTCCGTCGCGGCGGTTCTCGGTTTCCTGTCCCAATTCCTGTTCCAGGGCGACGTCCTCGACGCCCTGCGCAGCACCGGAACGACGGTGCTGCACCGCATCGCCGACGCTCCGGTGGGCCTGCTGGTCGCCATCGGCGCCCTGATCGTCATTGGCGGCGGTGCCCTCGCGTCCGTGGGCGGCTACGTCCTGAACTACTGGAACTTCCTGCTGGCCCGACATTCGGACGGCACCCTGCGGACCTCGCGCGGCCTCATCACGACGAACTCGACCAGCCTCGACGAGAAGCGGGTGCGCGGCGTGCACCTGCACGAGCCGGTCCTGATGCGCGCACTCGGCGGCGCCCGTCTGTTCGCCCTCGCCACCGGCGCGTCCAAGCACCCCCTGCTCCTGCCCCCGGCACCGCGCGACGAGGCCGTCGCGGTCGCGGGGGCGGTCGCGAGCAGCGCCGAGGAGTTGTCGGTTCCGCTCGTGCCACACGGCCCGGCCGCTCGTCGACGACGCTGGACGCGCGCGGGGCTCTCGACCATTCCGTTCGCCGCGATCCCCGTCGTCGCCGGCGGGCTCGGGTGGCTGCACGGGCCCACCGCGATCGTGCTGGCCGCGCTGGTGGTCGTCGCCGGAATCGCCGTCGCCCCGGTTCGCTACCGCCACCTCGGCAGCCGCGTCACCGACCGGCTGGTGATCATCGCCCGACCCTCGATCGCGCGGCACCGGTTCCTGGTGAATCGCGACGGCATCGTCGGCTGGCAGGTGCGGTCGTCACCGTTCCAGCGTCGGCAAGGGGTCGCGACGCTGGTCCTCGCCACCGCGGCCGGCGCCGAGGCCTACGGACTGGTCGATCTCACCGACGACGCGGTCGAGTCAGTCATGGTCGGGGCGACCCCCGAGCTGGTGCGCCCGTTCCTGGTGTCGACGACCTAGTCGTCGACCGCGCTCAGCGTCCGTGCACGCCCATCAGCCAGGCGAGTTGGTGGGCCAGCGGGCTCAGGTCCATCCGGTCGGGGTCCTTCTTGGGCTTGTTGTCCCACGGCTGCGGAATATTCGGATTGGCCAACGGTGCGCGCGCAGCGCCACGGACGCTCGTCGGGGAGCCCTGCGGCACCGTGCACCGCGCGTTCAGGTTCAACGGGAAATCGTCGTAGTTGATGTCGAACGTCGGATTCTTCCGCTTGATCGCATCGATCATCGTCTGCGTCGACTCATAACCCTGCGTACACGCCGCCGGGTTGTTCGTCTCCAACACCACGCCGAAGTGGATCTGCCCGTCGCCGGGGGCGGGCGCGTGCGAACTCGCGGAGAGCTGGGAGATCAGCGCGAAGAGGACATTCGCCGACCATCCGGTGGGCTCGATCGCGGTCCGGGTCACCGAACCGAGGTCCTTGAGCACCGCGGTGATATCCCCGCCCTGCTTCTGCAGCAACGTCGAAATCGCCGCCGCCGACGTCTGACCCGTGGTCAACAACCGCCGCACATCCGGATCCGCCGACGCCAACGTCGCCGTCACCACCTGCAAATTCTTCGACCACTGCAAAATCGCATCCGACTGCTCCCGCTGCGTCGAGAGCAACTTGCTCGAAGACTGCAGCAACGCAATCGTGTCCCCGATCGAGTCATAACCGGCCTGCGAGAGCGTGTTCAACGAATTCACCAGCCGCGTCAGGTTCTCACCCTGA
Organism: Gordonia sp. (in: high G+C Gram-positive bacteria); assembly: GCF_047602025.1. Lineage (GTDB taxonomy): Bacteria > Actinomycetota > Actinomycetes > Mycobacteriales > Mycobacteriaceae > Gordonia. The sequence goes on from NZ_JASGII010000001.1 coordinate 2,154,004, forward strand.
CCGTTGAAGGCCTTGCCCAGCTCCTCGACGATCGTGTGCAAATCATCGACCGGCACCGACTCGGCGAAGTCGAGCGCACTGTTCACCACGTCCTCGAGCACGGGCGGAGTGGCGGTCCGGTCGGTGTCGATCCGCGAGCCGTTCTCGAGGTAGGGGGCGGATGCGGAGGTGGGGCGCAAGTCGATGTACTGCTCGCCGATCGCCGAGCGGTTCGCCACGACCGCCGACGATGAGGCCGGGATGGGCCCGCGGGCCTTGTCCAACTGCAGCACGACGTCGACGCCGGACTTGGTGAGTTGCAGCCGCTTGACGCGTCCGGCGGGCACACCCTGGTAGGTGACCTCGGCGTGTTCGAAAATGCCGCCGGAATCGCGCATCGCCGCGGTGACCTCGTAGACGCCGGCGCCGAACATCCGGGGGACGTGCACGACGTTGAGGGCGCCGAGGATCAGGGCGATGACACCGACGATGAGGGTGGCGAAAAGCTTCGCCTTCTCGGCCCGACTGAGCGGCGGCATCTCGTCGACCTCTCATCTCGTCGCACGCGCTGGTACGCCGCACTCTACGGCGCGACGGACCCGGCGAACCAGTCCGCACAGCGCGGCGGGAGCGAACCCACATGCGCCCAACAGTGTGTCACGGGTCACAGTCAGGCGTACCATTGGCAGTGCCGATTGGTCTAGCAAAGGAGGTCATGATGGCAACCACCCATGTGGTGCACCACCACGAATCCCACGGCAACCACCCGATGAGTGTGCTCGGCTTCTGCGCCATGCTCGCCGGCATCGGGTGTGCCGGAGTCTGGCTCGTCGCCCTCGCCGCGGGCCACGAGATGTCGCTGACCGTGGGCGTCGCCGCCCTGCTGTTCTTCCTCGCCTCGGCCACCGCGTTCCGCATGGTCGCCGTCGGCGCCAAACACGGCCCGATCCAGCCGGAGAACACCGAGATGGAAACGCGGCGGTATCTCGACGAGTACCGGTCCTGACTACTTGGGCAGCGCCTGGTACTTGGCCACGGCCGCCTTCAACTGCTCGAGCGCCTCGCCGTAGGCCTTGAAGTTGCCCGACCGCTGAGCCGCGCTCACCGCGTTCAACGCCTCGTTGAGGGCGTTGACCGCCTCGTCCCGCGCCGCATTGGGCGACGTATCGGCAGCCTGATCGGCCGCCGACGGCGGCATCCCTGGCAGTGCCCCGTCGGGCGTCGTCACCTCGGCGGGGTTGATCCCGACGAGCTTCAGCGCGCCGGCGAGGGTGGGGTCGAACACGACCTTGTCGTTGTAGGACACCATCACGCCGAACAGTTTCGGCACGGCCGACCCGGCGTTCTTCGACTGCGTGTAGAGCGGCTCGACGTACAGCACGCCGTCCTTGCCGACCGGTAGCGTCAGCAGGTTCCCGTAGATCTCGACCACCGTGCCCTCGAGCATCTTGCGCACTTCGGTGGTGGCCTTCATCATCCGGTCCTGCGCCTGCAACGGGCCGATGTACTGCTTATTCGACGGCAGCACCTTGACCGTCAACTTGCCGTAGCTGGCGGGGTTTGACGACGCAGTCATATACGCCGCAAGATACGGCTTCTTCAGCACCGTGAAGACAGTCGTCAGCTGGAACTGCGATTTGTTCTGGTCGTCTGGCGCCGCCGCAGTGAAGTAGTACGGCGCCTGGAGTGCGTCCGAGCGCTGTTGCGCTTGCAGCTGCTGACGCGTCCGCAGGTTCGCAGGCACCGGCGTCGGGGTGACGGACTGCTGGCCGGTCTGCTGCGTAGTCGGGTCCGGCGGAATCGACCAGTAGTCGCTGCCGCTGAAGAATTCTTTGGGGTCGTCGACGTGGAATCGTTCCAGCAGGTCGCGCTGGATCTTGAACAGGTCTTCGGGGTAGCGAACGTGGTCCCGGAGATCGGCGCGCTTGTCGAATTCGGCGTGCGATTTCACCGTGCCGGGAAAGACTCGCATCCACGTCTTGAGAACAGGGTCTTTGTCATCCGCTGCGAAAAGCTCAACCTTGCCCGAGTAGGCATCGACGGTCGCCTTGACCGAGTTGCGGACGTACGAAACGTCGCGGTCGAGCTGTACGCGCGCGGTCTGGCCGGCGGTCAGTGTGCGAACGTCCGTCGTCGCACTCTGCAGCGATGTCGGCTGGGCGTACGGGTAGCGGTCGAGAGTCGTGTAGCCGTCGACGATCCACTTGATCGACCCGTCGGCCATCACCGCCGGATAGGTCTTGGAATCGACCGTGAGCCACGGGGCGACGCTCTTGACCCGGTCCCGCGGGTCCCGGTTGTAGACGATCTTGGAGTTCTTGTTGATCACCGACGAGAGCAGGATGTTGCGCTCGGCGTACTTCACCGAATACAGCAGGCGGTTGAACCAGTTGCCCAGCGAGACGCCAGAGCCGCTGTACGTGTATTTCTTGCGACCCTCGCCGTCGTACTCCTTGGCAGCGTCCTCGGTGCCGACGATGGCGTAGTCCGGGCGCTTGGCGATCAGCTCGCCGAAGTAGATGCGCGGCTGCTTGACCTTGATCGGCGCACTCTGCTGGTACTTGGGGGTGTTGATGGTGTCGAGGTCACTGACTTGGATGACGGGCAGGCCGCCACTGTCCGCGTCGGTGGTGGACGCCGCGGAATCGACCTTGTTCGCCTGGGCGGCGATGAAGCCGTTGCCATGGGTGAACACGGTGTGCTTGTTGATCCAGTCCTGCTGGTTCTTGTCCAGCAGCGACGGGTCCAGCTCGCGGACCGAGACAATGAAATCGCGAATCTGCCCGTCGACGTTGTACCGGTCGACCGCCAACTGCTTGGAGAACGCATAGAAGTTGCGCAGACTGTTGCTCTGCGCGAAGGCCGGCGACACCACGTTGGGGTCCAACAACCGAATGTTGGACAGCGTGTGCGTATCGGTGTTGACCCTCTCCGGCACCGGCGGCACCGAGGTCCAGTTCGGCTCGTACCGCACGTTGTCCTTGTCGATCCCGTACGCGTGCCGCGTGGCGGCGATGTTCCGCGAGATGAACTCGGCTTCCTTCTGCTGCGCGTTCGGCTTGACCGAGAACTGCTCCATGACGGCCGGCCAGCCGACGCCGATCAGCAACGAGGACAACAACATGAGGGCGGTGGCGAGCGCGGGGATCCGCAGGTCGCGCAGCACCGCGCCGGCGAAGAACGCCACGGCGCAGATGATCGCGATCGCCATCAGGATCAGCTTGGACGGGAGCACGGCGTTGATGTCTGTGTATCCGGCGCCGTAGAAGATCTCGGCGCGACGACCGCTGGACAGCAGCGTGTAACGGTCGAGCCAGTACCCGATCGCCTTGAGCAACAGGAAGGCGCCGGCGATCACCGCGAGCTGGATGCGCGCCGCCGACGTCAGCGCGCCGGGGGTGCCGTTGCCGCCGAGGCGGATGCCGCCGAAGACGTAGTGGGTCATCAGGCTGGCGAGGAAGGCGATGATGACGGTCATCGTCAGGATCGACAGCGCCATCCGGTAGAAGCCGAGGTCGAACGCGTAGAAGCCGATGTCCTTGCCGAACTGCGGGTCCTTGACGCCGAACCGCTCGCTCTTGAGGAACATCTGCACCGTCGACCACGACGCCTGGGCGATCAGGCCGGCGACCGCGCCGAAGGCCACCGCCGGGAGCAGCGCGAACAGGCGGGGGCGCCTGGTGACCGCGGCGCGGTAGTTGGCCAGCGGATCATTCGGCCCCGACGAGCTGACCACGATGGGGCGGCTGCGGTAGGCGGTGAAGATCGCCGCGGCAATGATCGCGGCGACGATGAGCAGCACGACGAGGAAGACGCAGATGCGGGTCCACAGGATCGTCGTGTAGGTCGAGCGGTACCCCAGGTCGGTGAACCACAACCAGTCGGTGGTGATGCCGACCAGGCGCGGCCCGATGAGCAGCAGCAACAGGATGCCGACGCCGACGCCGATCATGATCCGGCCACGGCGCGTCAACGCCGGCATGGTGGGGCTAGTCACGTGTCGCTCTTTTCCGTCTGGTCCGCGCGTGTCCGATTTCCGTCCACTCTATCGGCGACCGGCGCGCCCGCACAGTTTCCGGGTGGGCGATGATGGAGCGGTGACCGATGCCGACCTGTCCCCCGACGCGCTGGGCGCCGCACTGCGCGACGTGACCGAGTTCGTCGACACCTCCGGCTGGGGCCAGGCGCCGATGCTCTTCGCCCTCGTCCCCACCGGCGTGCTCGCGCAGACCGACCCCGATCTCGTCGACGAGTTCGACGATTCCGAACTCTCCCCGATCGCCCAGGAGCAACTCCCGCTGTCTGACGACCCGACGACCGTCGACGACGAGCTCGAGCACGTGCTGGGGACCACCAGGTGGCCCGAGGCCGTCGCGGGCTGCGCGTTGGTGCAGGAGATCATCGTGCTGCCGCCGCAGGCCGAGGGCGATCTCGACGACGCCTTCGAGCCGCTGCTGGCCGACCCCGACGCCGCCGAAGCGGCCGCCCGCGAGGCGGCGCAGGCCCACCCGGACCAGAAGGAGGCGCGGTTGATCGCCGGCGTGCTGCGCGATGGCCGACGGCTGGCCCTGCTGCAGTTGCGCGACGACGAGGACGAGGACGGCCGGATCGAATTGCTCTCGCACCCCGACCTCGCGCCGGGCCTGTTGGACGCCCTCGAGGCCACCCTGGACGCCGAGGACTACTAGCCCGGTGAGGGTCGTCACGATCGGGGTTATCCACAGTTTTGATTACGTATCGATAACGACGGTCTGCTAGACCTATACGAATGGAATCTCGCCAGATGCTTGCCCGATTCGCCGTGCCCGGAGTGCTCCTCACCCTGGTCGCGACCGGTGAGGCGACCGCTCTCGCCGCCCCGCCGACGCCGTTGGCGGGCGCCCCGTACACCCACGGCACCTACGTCGCGATGGGCGACTCGCGCGCCGCGGGCGGCTCGGCGACCCTGACCGCCGACTACCAGCTCAACCCCTGCCGCCGGTCCGGCGACAACTACCCGTCGATGGTCCGCGACCGCATCAAGCCGCGCACCTACCTCGACATCTCCTGCATCGGCGCCAAGAGCGCCAACCTGCGCAACCACCCGCAGGTGATGGGGCTGCGCCAGACCAACGACCCGCTGGGTTCGGCCACCGGCTCGATGACCGGCTCGCTGGCGTTCCCCATTCCCGCCCAGCTCCCCCAGGTGCCGCGCAACGCGCAGGTGATCACCGTCAGCACCGGCGGCAACGACCTCGACTGGGCCGAGATCCTCAAGAAGTGCAACATCCGGTCCCGCAAGAACTGCAGCAAGAACCCGCGGATCATCGGCCAGGCCCGCCGCGGCCTGAACCGCCTGTCCGTGCAGTCGACGACCTCGTTCCGCGCCATCCGCGGTCGCGCCCCGCAGGCGCAGATCTTCGCGGTCGGGCTCGGCGGCTTCATCGGCAAGCACGGCTGCCGCCAGGTGCAGCTGAGCACGGCCGACGCCGTGTGGTTCAACAACCTCTTCAAGGAGGCCAACAACCGGCTGCGCACCGCGGTGGCAGGCGTCGGCGGACGGTTGATCGAGGTCACCGATCCCGGTCACGACGCGTGCTCGGGCCGCCCGTGGTTCTACGGGCGCACCGCTCCGGCCGGCAACATGGCCTTCCACCTGAACACCACCGGCCGGGCCGTCGTCGCCAACCGGATCGCCGGCTCCATCCGCCGCTGACTAGCGGCTGCAGGTGGGCGCGGGCTTACCCGCGTTGACCGCGTTCAACGAGTCGATGGCGCCCGGCAGGGTGTCGACCTTCACCACGCGCAACCCCTTGGGGACGTCGGACATGGCCTCGCCGCAGTTGTCCGCGGGCACCAGGAACGTCTCCGCCCCGGCGTCGCGGGCCGCCGCCATCTTGTGCGTGATCCCGCCGATCGGGCCGACCTTGCCGTCGTCGGTGATGGTGCCGGTGCCGGCGATGAACTTGCCGCCGGTCAGGCTGCCCGGGGTCAACCGGTCGACGATCGCCAGGGACAGCATCAGGCCCGCCGACGGTCCGCCGATGTCGCCGACGTTCATGGTGATCTTCATCGCCGGGTCGGCGTTGACGACGGCCGGCGCGACGTCGAGGAAGCTCACCGTCTTGGGTTGACCGGCCTTGTCGGTGCCCTCGACCTTGCCGAGGGTGATCGTGACGCGCTGCGGCTGGCCGTCGCGCACGACGTCGACGTCGATCTTCTCGCCGGGTTTATGTTCGCGAACCGCCTGCTGCATCTCCTCGACGGTGCTGACCGGGGTCCCGGCGACCGCGCGCACCTCGTCGTCCTTCCGGAGTAGGCCGTCGGACGGACCGCCCTTGCCGACCGAGGTGATCGCCAGCTTCGTCGGCCGGTGCACCTGGCGCAGGGCCGCGGCCTGTGCGGTCAACTCGGAGCCGGTCATCTGCGCGGTGTTGCGCTCTTTGACCTGTTCGCGGCTGCGGCCCGGCGGGTACTGCGATTCGCGGGGCGTCAGCGAGTATTCGCGCGATGCCCACAGGGACAGCGCGTCGAACAGGCGGATGTCGTCGGTGACCGACACGGTCGTCAGATTCAGGTGGCCGTTCGTCGGATCGGTGGGCACGCCCTGGATGTCGACCACCGGGACCGTGCGCTCCAGCTTCTTGCCGTCCGGCGCCTTGCCGTCGGAGATCTCGACGTTGCCGAGGGTGTTCACCGTCGGGCCCGGGCCCAGCGCGACGTAGGGCACCTGCACGGTCATGCCCAAGAAAACGAACAGGCCGATCAGCGCGGCGGTGACCGCCAACGTGATGATGCGGCGGTAGTCGGCGGAAACATTCACGTGCGTCAGCGTAATCGGTCGGTACGGTGGAACCATGAGTGATCTCCCGTTCGGGTTCTCCGGCAAAGATCCGGACCGCGACGACGACAAGAACGACGGCGACCAGTCCGGAGCCGGCGGACCGTTTGGCTTCGACCCGTCGAACTTCGACCCGTCCACCTTCGATCCGTCGACGTTCGATCCGTCGCAACTCGGCATCGACCCCAGTCAGCTGAACCCCGAGATGATCGGGCAGCTGTTCTCCCAGCTCGGCACGATGTTCAGCGCGATGGGCAGCGGCACGACCGCGTCCGGCGGCAGCCCGGTGAACTACGACGTCGCCAAGCAGATCGCGCGGCGCGAGATCGGCGACTTCACCCCGATCCTTGAGAAGGAGACGTCGGCGGTGGCCGACGCGGTCCACCTCGCCGAACTGTGGCTCGACGAGGTCAGCGCCCTGCCCGGCGGCGTGACGACGACGACCGCGTGGACACCGGTGCAGTGGCTGGAGGAGTCGCTGCCGACGTGGTCGACGCTGTGCGATCCGCTGGCCCGCCAGCTGTCGCAGACGTGGTCGCAGAACATGCCCGAGGGGGCCGAGGCCTTCGCCGGCCCGATGATGGGCATGATGAGCCAGCTCTCCGGCTCGGTATTCGGCACCCAACTCGGCCAGGGACTCGGGAAGCTGGCCACCGAGGTGTTGACCGGCACCGACATCGGCCTGCCGCTGGCACCCGCCGGTACCGCCGTCCTGATGCCCGAGGCGATCGCCGCCTTCGCCGACGGCCTCGACCTCCCGGCGCAGGACATCATCGTCTACCTCGCCGCCCGCGAGGCCGCGCACGTGCGCCTGTTCACCCACGTCGGCTGGCTGCGCCAGCGGCTGCTGTCGGCCGTCGAGCAGTACGCGGCCGGCATCACCGTCGACGTCAGCGGTTTCGCCGAGGGATTCGGCGACGACATCAACCCCGAGGAGTTGATGGCCAACCCGGAGAAGCTGAACGAGATCCTCGGCTCGGCCGCCTCCTTCGAGCCGACCACGACCCCGGAGCAGCAGGCCGCGCTGGACCGCCTCGAGACGCTGCTGGCGTTGATCGAGGGCTGGGTCGAGCACGTGGTCACGCGGGCCCTGGCCGAGCGCATCCCGTCGACCGGTGCACTCACCGAGACCATCCGGCGGCGCCGCGCGACGGGCGGCCCGGCCGAGCAGACCTTCGCCACGCTGGTGGGGCTCGAGCTGAGGCCGCGTCGCGTCCGCGAGGCGACCGCGCTGTGGGACCGGCTGCTCGAGGCCACCGACGTCACCACCCGGGACAAGGTCTGGGACCACCCCGACCTCTTGCCCGACAGCTCGGACCTCGACGCACCGGCCGCCTTCATCGACCGGATCGTCGCGGGCGACGACGAGGATCCCTTCGCCGGGTTGACCGACACCCTGACCGACGAACCCAAGGGCGACGACGACAAATCTGGCGATTGAGCAGTCCCCGCAGGTAACGGGCCGAATCGGCCTGTGGATAACCCGTCGGCGGCGGGTCGGTCCGCTGCCGCCGACGGCACACTGTCCCCATGGGGGCAGTGCAGATCGCGATTCCGGTTCCAGCCGCGCTGCGCGCGGGCGCGGCGATTCTCATCCGCGGCGCGCACCAGTTGCAGATCGGCTGCGACCCCGAGCGCAGCACCCTCGTCGACCTCCCGCCGGACGTCTACGCCTATGACGTCGCCGACCTCCTGGACTCGCTCCGCGAACCGGGCGGCACCGGCGGCCTGCGGTCGCGACTCGACGAGGTGGGGCTCTCCCCGGCGGACTTCGACCGGATCGTCGCGCCGCTGCGCGGCCTCGGCGCCATCACATCCGGCTGCCCGCCCACCCTGCGGGTGTGCCTGCACGGGCGCGGTCCGGTGCGCGACGGCTTGAGTGCCGCGCTATCCGACGCCGGCTACCCGCTGGCCCGCAGCAGCGTCCGCCATGCCCGCCCGTGGCGCAGCGGCGCGACGCGGCCGACGCTGGTCGTGCTCACCGACTTCACCCACCACGACCCGCTGGTCGTCACCGATCTGATGCGCGCCGGCGTGCCCCACCTGCCGGTGCGGTTGCGCGACGGCGTCGCGGTCGTCGGACCGCTCGTCCTGCCCGGCCGATCCAGTTGCCTGCGGTGCGCGGACCACCACCGCGCGACGCTGGATCCGGGCTGGCCGCAGGTCTGCGCCCAGTTGGTGAACCGGCCCGGCTACGCCAGCGACGCGGTCGTCCGGCTGGCCGTCGGCGCGGCCGTCGAGCAGATCGAGCAGATCTCGGCCGGGTTGGACGGGTTGGACGGCGACCGCGCGCGACCCGATCTGGTCGAGCGCACGCTGGAGATCCACGCCCGCCCGCTGCGGCTGCGCCACAAGGACTGGCCGGCGCACCCGCACTGTTTCTGCGGGGCGCGTTGGAGAAACGACTAGGGCATCCGGCGCTGGTCTACTCTGGCTGGTATGAGCGACATCACGCGGGGCGCAGGGCGGCGCAACGCCAAGTTGGCGGCACTTCCGATCGGCGTGGCCGGGCGGGCCGTCGGCGGACTGGGCAAGCGGATCGCCGGCAAGAGCAAGGACGAAGTCAACCAGGAGTTGATGGAGAAGACCGCCGAGCAGCTCTTCGCCGTCCTCGGCGAGCTCAAGGGCGGTGCGATGAAAGTCGGCCAGGCGCTGTCCATCATGGAGGCCGCCATCCCCGAGGAGTTCGGGGAGCCGTTCCGCGACGCCCTCACCAAGCTGCAGGCCGAGGCGCCGCCGCTGCCCGCCGCCAAGGTGCACGCCGTGCTCGACCAGCAACTGGGCACCAAGTGGCGCGAGCGCTTCCAAGAGTTCAACGACGAGCCGGCCGCGGCCGCCAGCATCGGCCAGGTGCACAAGGCGGTGTGGTCCGACGGGCGCGACGTCGCGGTCAAGGTCCAGTACCCGGGTGCCGACCACGCCCTGCGCGCCGACCTCAAGACCCTCGGCCGGATGTCCGGCCTGATCCAGAAGTTGTCGCCGGGCACCGACGTGAAGGCGATGGTCGACGAGCTCATCGACCGCACCGACGACGAGTTGGACTACCTCGGCGAGGCCGAGAACCAGCGCGCCTTCGCCAAGGCGTACGAGGGCGATCCAGAATTCCTCGTGCCGAAGGTCGTGGCGAGTGCGCCCAAGGTCGTCGTGTCCGAATGGGTGACCGGACGGCCGCTGTCGAAACTGATCACCGAGGGCAGCCAGTCCGAGCGCAACAAGGCGGCCGAGCACATGGCGCGCTTCGAGATCTCCTCCCCTTACCGCGTCGGCCTCCTGCACGGCGACCCGCATCCGGGGAACTTCTTCATCGCCGACGACGGCCGGTTCGGCGTCCTCGACTTCGGCGCCGTCGGCCGGTATCCCGACGGGCTGCCGGCGGCGACCGGCGAGATTCTTAGATTGGCCCGCGACAAGAAGTACGACGAGCTGCGCGAGGTGATGGTCGAGAACAACTTCCTGCAGCGCAGCCACGCCGGCAAGGTGAGCGCCGAGGACCTCGAAGCCTTCCTCCGACCGTTCGTCGACCCGCTCTACGTCGACGACTTCCACTTCACCCGCAAGTGGATGCAGCGCGCCGCGGGCAATGCCACCGACATGCGCGGCGACGTCTACAAGACGTCCCGGTACCTCAACGTCCCCACCGAGTACGTGATGATCTTCCGCGTGCTGCTCGGCTGCGTCGGCATCGCCTCGCAGCTGGAGGCCCACGCCCCCTACCGGGCCATCGTGTCCGAGTGGGTCCCCGGGATCGACTGAGCCCGGCAAGCAATGCCTGCCGGGCTCAGTCCTAACTGGCGATCTTCCGCGGGCGCCCGCGCGGCCGCTTGCGGGCCACGATCTGGCCCCGCTCGAAGATCTCGCCGCCCCAGACCCCCCAGGGCTCGGAGCGCTCGATCGCGCTGGTCAGACACTCCCGCTGCAACGGGCAGGTCTGGCACAACGCCTTCGCGGCCTCCAACTCGGCCGGGGCCTCGGCGAACCACAAGTCCGCCTCGGTCTCCCGGCACGGGATGCCGAGCGAGGTGACGGAGGACGCCGACGGGGGCGCTCCGCTGATGAAATCGGTCAAACAGGTCATGTGATTCTCCAAGGTCAGCAGGTACAACGGTCAACAGATGCGAAAAAACCGGCCAGGTCCTCGCGGTAAGCGATTCGCCGTGGCCGGTTCGAGTCCGAAGGACTACTTCGTCACATCGGATGATCCGTATCGGAGAATCGCTCTAGAGCACGAGAGATTGCGGCTCCCGGCTTCAGCTGCGCATTCGCGAGGTCGGTCGTGGGCACGGCATGGCCTTCCCACAGGCGCACGGCGCGGAACGCATGGCTGGCGACGTAATCGCTCCAGTTCACTGCCGGACTCCTTCCGACTCGATACACACAGCAAGGGGTACGTCCCCGCTGCCTTGACTCGAACCAGGGTACGGACCCGATCCGAGTGGCACAACCTATTTTTGACCTCCGGTTTTACCGCTCAGTGCGCGGTTTGCGCATTGGCGACGATGGCGACGACGTCCTCGCCATAGCGCTCGAGCTTTGCCGCGCCGACGCCGTTGACCCGGGCCAACGCGCGCAAGTCAACGGGCCGGCTGGTGGCGATCTCGCGCAATGTCTTGTCCGCGAAGACGGTGAAGGCGGGCTTGTCCTGCCGATTCGCCTCGGCCAGTCGCCACGCCTTGAGGTTGTCGAAGAGTTCGGCGTCGGCCGGGGCCAGCGGCATGGTCGCGGCCCGTCGCGCCGCGGTGCCGGATCCGCCGCCGGGCCTGCGGTCGCCCGAGCACGAGTCGCAAACGCCCGTCTGCAGCGCCTTCGCGCCCATCAGGTTCGACGAGCAGCGCGTGCAGGTCGGCAGCAGTCCACTCAGGAAGCGGGACCGTCGTCGGCCGCGACGACCGCCCTCGTTGCGCGCCAGCGCCCACGACAACCGCAGGTGCTCGCGCGCCCGGGTGACGCCGACGTAGAACAGGCGACGCTCCTCCTCGATCGCCTCCGGCGAGGTGTCGATGGCGTGGCTGATCGGCACCGCGCCGTCGGTGAGCCCGACGAGGAACACCGCGTCCCACTCCAGACCCTTGGCCGCGTGCAGCGACGAGAGCGTGACGCCGCGCATCGTCGGCGGATGGCCGGCCGACGCGCGGGAGGTCAGTTCGGCGGCGAGTTCGGTCATCGACAGCTCCGGGTTGTGCGCGAGGAGTTCCTCGGCCAACTCGACAAGCGCGGTGAGCGAGGCCCAGCGCGACTTCGCCTCGGCACCCGACGGCTCGTCGGGGGTCAGGCCCAGCGGGAACAGCAGCACGCCGAGGGCGCCCGGCAGGTCGGGTCCCGACGCGACGTTCTCGGCCCGTCCGGCCGCGACGATCTCGCGCAGCGCCTGGCGGATCTCGGTCCGATTGAAGAAGGCGTCGCCGCCGCGGACCTGGTACGGGATCTGCGCCTCGGTCAGCGCCTGCTCGTAGACCTGGGACTGCGCGTTCACCCGGTACAGGATGGCGATTTCCGATGCCGGGACGCCGTCGGCGATCAGCTTGCCGATCTCGGCGACGGCCGCGGCGGCCTCGGCCGGTTCGTTGGCGTATTCGGCGAACTTCGGCTGCGGCCCGGGCGGGCGCTGACCAACCAACTCCAGCCGGGTGCCGGCCGCGCGGCCGCGGGCGGCCCCGATGACCCGGTTGGCGAGGTCGACGACCTCGGGGGTGGACCGGTAGTCGCGGACGAGGCGAACGACCTGTGCCTCGGGGAAGCGGCGCGAGAAGTTCAGCAGGTAGTCGGGCCGGGCGCCGGCGAAGGTGTAGATGGTCTGGTTGGCATCGCCGACGACGGTCAGATCGTCGCGCTCGCCCAGCCACGCGTCGAGCAGGCCCTGCTGCACGGGCGTGACGTCCTGATACTCGTCGACGACGAAGCAGCGGTAGCGCGAGCGGAACTCGTCGGCGAGACCGGCGTCGTCGGTGAGCATCTGGGTGGTGAAGATCAGCAGGTCGTCGAAGTCGAGCAGGTAGTCGCCGTCGGCGGAGACCTTGGCGGCCTCATAGGCGGCGAACACCTCGGCCACCTTCTCCGCGGACACCGGCAGGTCGCGGTCGGCCCGGGTGGCGGCCGCCGCGTACTCGCCGGGCCCGACGAGGCTGGCCTTGGCCCATTCGATCTCCGAGGCGAGGTCGCGCAGCGTCTCGGTCGCCGTCGGAACGCCCGCTTTGCGTGCGGCGGGTCCGACGATGGGGAGCTTGGAGTCGAGCAGCTCCCAGCGGGCGCTGCCCAGGCAGCGCGGCCAGAAGTAGCGCAGCTGGCGCAGGGCCGCGGCGTGGAAGGTCTGCGCCTGGACTCCGCCGCCGGCGCCGGCGTTGCCGATCCCCAGGGTGCGCAGTCGCGAGCGCATCTCCCCCGCGGCGCGAGCGGTGAAGGTGACGGCGAGCACCTGGTCGGGGTTGACCTGGCCCTGGTCGACGAGGTGGGCGATCCGCCGGGTGATCGTTCGGGTCTTGCCCGTGCCGGCGCCCGCCAGCACGCACACCGGACCGCGCGGCGCGGTCACCGCGGCGAGCTGTTCCGGATCGAGATCGGCGAGATGGTCCCCCACGCCGACCACTATCTCACCCGGGGCCGACAGCCCTACAGGCCGAGCTTCTTCTTGACGTCGGCGATCGACGGGTTGGTGGCCGTGCTGCCGTCGGCGTACTTCACCGTCGGGACGACGTGGTTGCCGTTGTTCACGCTGCCGACGAAGTCGGCCGCCGCCGGGTCCTCCTCGATGTTCACCTCGTCCCAGGTGACGCCGAGGCTCTTGAGCCCGGTCTTGAGGCGGTTGCAGTAGCCGCACCAGGTGGTGGTGTACATGGTCAGGGCTGCGTCATTGCTCATACGTGGCATAACACCACAGCGCGGGCCACATGTTCCCCGCGGTGCCCACTCGGCGCGGTCTGGGTGCCCACTCGGCGAGGACTGGGTGCCCACTCGGTGGGGTTAGACCGCCCACTCGGTGGGTTTCGACCGCCCACTCGGCGTTAGTCGGCGGCGGCCCAGGCCTCGATCATCGAGCGGGCGATCGACACCGATCCGGGCACGCGCAGCGGGACCTGCGGACCGTCGTCGCCCTCGTCGGGGTCGGTCCACTCCTTCGCGGCGAGCGCAGCGCGCACCTCGTCGCGGGTGAACCAGGCGGCGTCGGCGATCTCGCCGTCGAGGAACTCCAGGGGCTCGTCGGGGTCGCCGAGGGCGGCGAAACCGATCATCAACGACCGCGGGAACGGCCACGGCTGGCTGCCCAGGTACCGCGGGTCGGTGACGGTGATGCCGACTTCCTCGTGCACCTCGCGGATGACGCACTGCTCGAGGGACTCCCCCGGCTCGACGAACCCGGCGAGCGTGGAATACCACCGCTCGGGCCACATCGCCTGGCGGCCGAGCAGGATCCGGTCGCCGCCGTCGTGGACGACTGTGATGATCGCCGGATCGGTGCGCGGGAACTCCTCGCGGCCGCAGGAGCGGTCGCGACGGACCCAGCCGAACTTCTCCGGGCGGGTGGGCTGACCGGTCGTCGGCGAGAACTCGGCGGTGTCGTTCCAGTTGAGCAGCCCCAGCGCCGTGACGAGCAGACCCGCCTCGTCCCCGCTGAGGTGATGGCCGGCCGAGCGCGCGTCCCCGAGCGGCTCGGCGACCTCGTCGACCCGTCGCGCCCACAGGAACACCTCGCCGTCGACACCCAGCAGGACCGCGTCGTCGGGCGGGCCGTCGGCGGCGACCTCCGGTCCGCCGACCCAGCGCAGGCCGCCCTGCTCGGCGACGCCGAACCGGCCGCGACGGTCGAGCAACAGGACCTTGGCCATCGGCCACGCCTGGTGTGCGACGCCGCGATTACCGCGCAGCTCGCCGCCGCGCGCAATCGTGGAGCGGGAGAACAGCGGCGGCTGCGGCAGCGCGAAGGCCACGGGGTCAGCGGTCCTTCGCAGCCGGGGCGCGCCGGACGTAGAGCAGGCGGTCGCCCAACTCGATCGAGTCGACGTCGGGTTCGCTCACCCGGTACAGCTTGCCGTCGCGCACGACGCCCAACACGATGTCGGAGGTGTGCGCCGGTGAGCCGCCCACCTCCGTCGGATCGACCGGCCGCTCGGCGATGGCGTACCCCTCGTCGGGGGTGAGCAGGTCCTCGAACATCTCCACGACGCTCGGGGTCTGCGTGGCGATGCCGAGCAGTCGGCCGGCGGTTTCCGAGCTGACCACCACCGAGTTGGCGCCCGACTGCTTCATCACGTGGGTGTTCTCCGCCTCACGGATCGACGCGACGATGGTCGCCGTCTTGTTCATCTCCCGCGCCGACAGCGTCGTCAACACCGCGGTGTCGTCACGACTGGTCGCGATGATGATGCTCGCGGCGTGGGCGGTGCCGGCCAGTCGGAGGATGTCCGACTTGGTGGCGTCGCCGCGCACGGTGACCAGCCCGTGGGCCTCGGCCGCCTCGAGCGCGCTCTGCGACGGGTCGACGACGACGATCTCGGACGGCTTGACGCCGTCGGCGAGCATCGCGTCGACCGCGGTCTGTCCCTTGGTGCCGTACCCGACGACGACGGTGTGGTTGCGCAACGTGGACCTCCAGCGTTGGATTCGGAGCGCCTGACGCGACCGTTCGGTGAGGACTTCGAGGGTCGTACCGATCAAGACGATCAGGAAGAGCACGCGCAGCGGCGTGATGATGACGATGTTGATCGTGCGGGCGAACTCGCTCACCGGCGTGATGTCGCCGTAGCCGGTGGTCGAAAGGGTCACCGCCGAGTAGTAGACGGCGTCGAGGAAGGTGAGCTGACCCTCGCCCTTCGCGTCGTGGTACCCCTCGCGGTCGACGTAGACCAGGAAGGCACAGAAGAACAGCGCGACGAGCGCGAACAGGATGCGGCGCCCGATTGCCCGCGCGGGACTGACCTCCGCGTCGGGGATCTTGATGATGTTGACGAGGGCGTACTCGGGCTCGGCCGACAGCACGCTGCCCGGCCGCCTGCGCCGAAGCTTGTCCTTCATCGGCCGCCCGTGGTCTTCACAGGATGCAATCTAACAGCGAATCGGTCACCCACGCGCCAGGAGCGCCGCCAACGCCGCGGCGTCGGGCAGGTCGTCGGGTTCGAGGGTGTAGTCCGAGCGCACGTAGTGGAAGGCCGCGCGGACCTGGTCGAGTCGGGCGCCGGCGAGTTTCGCCCAGGCGATCCGGTAGGCCGCGAGCTGGATGTTGAGCGACGCCCGCTTGGCGGGCTCGGGCACCGCGCCGGTCTTCCAGTCGACGACGATCCACCGGGGCTCCCCGTCGGGGCCGGGCTCGTCGGCGAACACCGCGTCGGCACGACCACGGATCACCGCGCCGCCGATGACCGTTTCGAAGGGCACCTCGACCTCCACCGGGGTCCGATTCGCCCAGCGCGACGACTCGAACCGCGCGATCAACGCGGCGAGGTCCTCGTCGGGGGTGGCGGTGTCGTCGGCGGCACCGGGCAGCTCGTCGATGTCGAGCAGCCGGGTCGCGCCGAAGCGGCGCTCCACCCAGGCGTGGAAGGCGGTCCCGCGGCGGGCCATCGGGTTCGGCTTGAACGGTACCGGGCGGCGCAGGCGCTGCGCGAAGGACGCTTCGTCGGTGTCGAGGTCGACCAGTTGACTCACCGACAGATGCGTCGGCAGCGCGACGTCGACGCCCGCCTGGTTGGCGTGTGCGTGTTCGTCGAGCAGCACCTCGACCTCCTCGGCCCACTGCACGACGTCGACGTCCGCGGGAATCGAATCCGCCGGTGTCCCCTCGTCGAACAGCGACGGCTGGTCGCGCGCAGTCAGGCGGTCCAGGACGAGCGCGGCCGCGGCGTCGGAGGCCGAGCGCCGCGCGCCCAACCGATCGGCCGGCCACCGCGCGGTGACGGTGTGCGCGGCGAGCGGGTTGACGGTCCCGTCCTCGGGCTCGGGCGCGGCGACGGCGACCGTCAGGCCGGTCGAATCGACGGCGGGATCCGCGATCGCCTCGGTGACGATGGTGCGCAATTCGTCGTAGAACTCGGAGACCGCGCGCGGCTTGGCCGACCCCATCGACCAGTGGTGCGCCGAGACGTACAACCGCTCCTTGGCGCGGGTGAGCGCGACGTAGAGCAGTCGACGGTCCTCCTCGAGTCGGCGGCGCGCGATGGCGTCCTTGTGCTCCTCGAGCGCGGTTTCCAGCTGTTTGCGGTCGGTGACGGCGGACAGGTCCAGCGCCGGGTACCCCTCGCCGGGGTGCTGCGGGTCGGCCAGGTCGCCGCGCACCTCGGCGGGCAGTTCGCGCGCACTGCCCAGCCAGGTCCCCTCGGCGCGACCGCTCGGGAAGATCCCGCCGCACATGTGCGGAATCACCACGACATCCCATTCCAGGCCCTTCGCCGCGTGCACCGTGAGGATCTGCACCCGCTGCTCGGCGACCTCGATGCGGCCGGGCTCCAGGCCCTTCTCGATCGTCTCGGCGGTGTCGAGGAACGACAGCAGGCCGGGCAGCGTCGCCCCCGGCTTGTCGGCGTAGTCGGCGACGTATGCCGCGAACGCGTCCAGGTGCTCGCGGCCGGTCGTCGCGCCGCGCATGCGGCGGGCCCGGATCTGTGCCTCGACCGCGACGCCGATCGTCTGCTCGACGTCGGCGACCAGCTCGGGCAGCGGCTGGCCGATGCGGCGGCGCAGGCCTTCGAGTTGCCCGCCGAGGCGGCGGATCCGCGCGAACCCCTCGGCGCTGTAGCGCGACGCATCCCCGGGATCGACCAGCGCGTCGGCGATGCCGGCGTCGTCGACGAGTTCGTCGGGCACCGAGGCGGCCAGGGCCGCGTCGAGCTCTTCGGCAGTGGTCAGCGGCATGTCGGCGACGCGGGTCCGGGCGGCCAGTTCGCGGGCCCGTCGCCACAGCGCGGCGATGTCCCCGGCGCCCAGCTGCCACCGGGCGCCGGTGAGCAGTCGCATCGCGGCGGCGCCGGCCATCGGATCGGCCATCAGCCGCAGCGTGGCGACGACGTCCTCGATCTCTGGCACATGCAGCAGCCCGCCGATGCCGACGACCTCGGCGGGGATGCCGACGCCCTCGAGTTCGGCGGCCAGCGGTGCGGAGTCCTCGTTGCGGCGCACCAGGATCGCCGTGGTCGGCGGCGCCTCACCGGCGTCGGCCGCGGCGGTGTAGAGGTCGGCGATCTGCGCGGCGATCCACGCGCGCTCGTCGAGCACGGTGTCGGTCAACGCCAGCGTCGCGGTGCCCAGCGGGGCGTCGGGCCGGGGCCGCAGCACCGAGACCGGGACGCCGCGGCGGCGCAGCTCCTCCGACGCCGCGTTGGCGAGGGTCAGCGCGTGGGCGCCGTTGCGCCAACTGGTGAGCAGTTCGAGTCGTCGTGCCGGGGTGCCGTCGGGCCGGGGGAAGTCGGTGGCGAAGCGCGGCAGGTTGGCCGCCGAGGCGCCGCGCCAGCCGTAGATCGACTGAATCGGGTCGCCGACCGCGGTCACCGCGACGGGTGGCCCATCGCCGCCGAAGAGCGCGCGCAACAGGATGCGCTGCGAGTGTCCGGTGTCCTGGTACTCGTCGAGGAGCACGGCGCGCACCGACGCCCGTTCGGCCGCGACGACCTCCGGGTGCGCGGTCGCCAGGCGCGCGGCCAGCGACATCTGCGAGCCGAAGTCGAGGGCGCCCTGCTCGCGCATGCGGTCGGACAGGGACTGCACCAGGGGCAGCAGCGCGCGCCGCTCGTCGACGACGGCCTGCACCGAGCGCAGGTAGGCGTTCGGGTTCTCCTTCTGCCCCGGGCCCTTCGGCAACCGGTCGACCATGTCGTAGAGCTGCTGCCCGGCGGCGGCCAACCGGGTGAGGCTCACCAGGTGTTCGGCGGAATCGGAGTAGAGCTTGAGGACCGCTTCGGTGACCCCCGACGGAACCTTGGTCGTGGCGAGTTCGCCCGGATAGGTGGCGACGACCGAGAACGCGAGCTGCCACAGCTCGGTTTCGCTGAGCAGGGTCGACGACGGCTCGACCGGCAGCAGCAGGCCGTAGTCGGCGATCAGCCGGCCCGCGTAGGCGTGGTAGGTGCTGATCTCCGGGTCGGCGCCCGCCAGGCGCGCGCGGAGCTCGCCGTCGGGATCCCAGTCGGCCAGCACGGGGGCGCCGGCCAGCATCGACAGCCGGCGACGGATGCGGGCGCCCAGTTCGCTGGCCGCCTTGCGCGTGAAGGTCAGGCCCAGCACCTCGTCGGGGCCGGCGAAGCGGTTGACGACGAGCCACACGACGCGCGAGGCCATGGTCTCGGTCTTGCCGGCACCGGCGCCGGCGACGACGAGCACCGGCTCGAGCGGCGCCTCGATGACGGCGACCTGTTCCTCGGTCGGCCGCGGAAGTCCAAGCGCGGCGGCGATGCTGGTGGCAGGGATGAGGTCAGTCATCGACCACACTCCGTCCGGTCAACTGCGCCGGGCACGACGCCTGCAGCCCGCAGTGGTCACAGCCGGGGTTCTGCGCGGCGACGAACACCGGCCCGGTGCTGGCCTTCGCGGCCATCCGCAGGATCAGCATCCATTCCGAGACCAGCTCGGGCGTGAGCGCGGGCTGCCCGCGGACCGCGGCGCCGGTCGTCTTGTTGGGGCTGGCGACGTAGACGAGTTCGCCGCCGCCGGGCTCGGTACCGGCGGGGAATCCCTCGACGCCGCCCAGGTGCAGCGCGAGCTGGTAGGTCGCCAACTGCGGGTGCTCGGCGGCGTCGGCCTTGGTGACCGGGTTCTTGCCCGTCTTCACGTCGACGACCACCGGGCGACCCTGGTGATCGGTCTCCAGGCGGTCGATGCGACCGACCACGCGCACCGGGATGTCGCCCGGGTCCGCCGCTGCCAGCGCGGCGTCGACCTCGACCTCGGTGCCCACCTCGGTCAGCGCGTCGCGCGAGGCGGTCAGCCAGTTGCGGAAGTTGTCGAGCATCGTCTCGGCGCGCTCGAGCTCGCGTCGGGAGAACCACTCGGCGCCGGTGTCGACGCGGTCCCAGATCCCGCGCAGCGCCGCCGTCGCCTGCTCCGGCGAGATCGCGCCGGCGAGCGCCTGCACCAGCGTGTGCACGAGCGTGCCGGTGACCGCGGGCGTCGCGTCGCCATCACGGCCGCCGTTGCCCTCGAGGACCCAGCGCAGCGAGCAGCGGGTCAGCGACTCGATGCCCGACGGGGAGAGCCGCCGCGGCCCGTCGGCGGGCAGCCACAGCGGTTCGTCGGTGCTGGGATCGGCCAGTCCGTACCAGTCGCGCGGGTGGGCACCGGGAATGTCCCGGTCGGCCAGCCGGGCGAGGAGGTCGGCGGCCGCCCGCGCCCGCGGCGTCGGCGCTCCCCCGTCGGGGTCGACGCCGGCCATGACCTCGGCGCGCAAGGTGGCGACCAGCGACGGCAGCGAGAGCACGCGGTCGACGCCCGGGTCGACGGGTACCGCCTCGGGGTCGTCGACCTCGCCGTCGGCCGTTGTGCCGGTGACCGCCGCCAGCTCCCCGATGAAGCGGGACGGTGCGGCCTCGCCGCTGCCGTCCTCGACCGCGCTGACCAGGAGTCGTCGTCGGGCCCGCGTGCACGCGACGAGCAGCAGGCGGCGCTCGTCGGCGAGGGCGCCCGCGCTGCGCGAGACGGTGTCGACCGCCGCCGGGTCGATGCCGTCGAGGATGTCCACCAGCGCCCCGGTCGCCAGGATGCTGCCGCGCGGGCGCAGCGACGGCCACAATCCGTCGAGCACGCCGGGCACGGCGACGACGTCCCATTCGCGGCCGACGGCGGCGTGCGCCGAACAGATGGTGACCGCCTCGTCGCGGACGGCGGCGGCCCGGGAGTCGCGCGGGATCTGCAGCGCTTCGACGTGCTCGACGAACATGGCGACACCGGCGCTGGGCAGGTTGTCGCCGAATGACTCGGCGGCTTCGAACAGCGCGAGCATCGCGTCGAGGTCACGGTCGGCCTGCTCCCCCGCCGGCCCGCCGCGCAATGCGGACGGCGCCCACCGTCGCTCCAGGCCGGACGCCTGCCAGGCCTCCCAGAGGACTTCTTCGACGCTGCGGTGGGCCGCTACAGCGGTGCGCGCGGCGGTCACGACGGCGCGCACCCGTTGCAGCGGACGCGCCTCCGCCTCTGACAGCTCGGACAGGTAGCGGGCGGCCTGATCGTCGTCGACGATGGCGGTGTGCAACGCGACGATGGAGTCGACATCCTCGTCGATTCGCCGGACGCCCCGTCGCAGTCGGCGCAGCGATCCGGGATCGGCTCCGCCGATCGGACCGGTGAGCAGGGTGATCACGTCTTCGGGTTCGAGGGGTGCGCGGTCGGCGGCCAGCAGCGCGATGAGGAAGGCGGCGACGGCCCGCTGGCGGTGCAGCGGCAGGTCGGAGGCGGGCGTGGCCATCGGTACGCCGGCCGAGCGGAAGGCCCGGCGCAGGGCGGGCAGTGCGGCCGGCACCGAGCGCACGACGACCGCCATCGACGACCACGGCACACCGTCGAACAGGTGCGCCCGGCGCAGCAGGTCGGCGACCGCGGTCGCCTCTTTCGCCGCTGAGGCGTAGACCCGCACCGACGCGCTGCCGTCGGCGTCGGGGTCGGCCCGCGGGTAGTCGTGCGGGCGCGCGCCGGGCAGTCGTGCCGCGAGGGCGGCTCCGACGGCGTTGATCGGAGGCGCACAGCGGTGGTCGACGGTCAGCTCGATGTCGCGCGGCGACCCGGCGTCGACGAGGTCGTCGGAGAACCGCGGTGCGGCGCCGCGGAAGCCGAATACCGACTGGTCGGTGTCGGTGGCGATGATCGTCGAGTCGGCCCCGGTGCCGATGAGGCGCACCAGTTCCGCGGCCTGCGGGTCCAGGTGCTGCGCGTCGTCGACGAGGACGTGGCGGATGCGGGCGCGCTGGGCGGCGAGCAGGTCGGGGTCGGTGGCGAAGGCCGAGAGCGCGGACCCGACGAGTTCGGCGGCGTCGACGGCGGGCGCGCTGGCCTGCGGTGCCTCCACGCCGACCGAGCCGCGCAGCAGCATCGTCTGCTCGTACTGGGCGAACATGCGGCCGGCGGCGACCCATTCGGGGCGTTTGTGCCTGCGGCCGAGGGCGACCAGCTCCTCCGGTCCGGCGCCGCGCTCGGCGGCCCGCATGAGCAGGTCGCGCAACGCCTGGGCGAAGCCGTCGGTGAGCAGCGCCGGCCGCAGCCGCGCCGGCCAGTTGTCGGCACCGTCGGCGACGTCGCCCGCGAGGAGTTCGCGCAGCACGACGTCCTGCTCGGACCCGGTGATGAGCCGCGGCGGCGGGTTGTCGTGGGCCTGGGCCTGCAGGCGCAGGATGGCGAAGGCGTAGGAGTGGATCGTTCGCACGAGCGGTTCGCGCGCGGCACCGGCGTGCGCGGCCCCCGACGCCAGCACGCGGCGGGTGATCTCCTCGCGCAGTGCGGCGCCGGCCCGACGACCCGGCGCCAGCACCAGGACCGACTCGGGGTCGACCGTCGGATCGGTGAGCCGCGCGACGGCCGCGTCGACGATGACCGAACTCTTGCCGGTCCCCGGTCCGCCGTGGACGCGGTACGGCAGCCACGGCCGTCCGGGCTCGGCGAGCACCGGGGTCCCGATCAGCCGCGCGACCGCCGACGGCCACTGCCGCGGCTCGTCCGCCGGCACCGGCGGCGCGACGAGCGTCGTGCGCACCGCGGGGCGCGGAACCGGGCTGCGGACCATGACCCCATCGAAGCAGAACGGTCTGACGCGACGGGCCGCCCACCGGCTAGGGTCGGGCACACGATGTCCGCACTCCACGTCCACCGCTTCGGGCCCGACGATGCCGACGCGCCGCTCGTCCTGGCGCTGCACGGCCTGACCGGTCACGGGCAGCGGTGGGCGCACCTGGCGCGGGACCTGCCCGACCACCGGATCGTCGCCCCCGACCTACTCGGCCACGGCGACTCGTCGTGGGCGCCGCCGTGGTCGTACGAGGCGCACCTGGACGCGATCGACGAGGTCGTGGCCGGGCTTGCGGCGCCGTTCGTCGTCGTCGCCCACTCCTTCGGCGGGGCCCTCGCCATCCGGTTGGCGCAGCGACATCCCGAGCGCGTCCGCGCACTCGTCCTGCTCGATCCGGCGCAGGGCCTCGACCCGGCGCGGGCGCTCGAGATCTCGACGGCGAGCATGGCCCACTGGACCTACGCGTCGCCCGACGCCGCGCGCGAGGGCAAGCGCGCCGAGGGCTGGTACGCGGTGCCGCCGGAGATCCTCGACGAGGAGATCGCCGTCCACCTGCGGCCCTCCGACCAGGTGGGACTGCCGCCGGGAGCCTTTGCCTGGCGGGTGAGCCAACCGGCGGCGGCGACCGCGTGGAGCGAGATGGCCCGCCCCTTCGAGTTGCCGCCGGACGGTATTCCCACCGACGTCGTCGTCGCCGACCGCGTGGAACCCCCGCTGGTGAGCGCCGCCTTCCTCGACGCCTGCCGGCGCGAGCGGGCCGAGTCGGTCCGCGTCCACCACGCCGACTGCGAGCACATGGTGCCGTTCCTGGAACCGGCGCTCGTCGCGCGGCTCGTGCGGGCTGCCCGCTGATGGCCGCCGTCACCGACGACGACGTCGAGCGGGTGCGCGCACTCGTCGCGGCGATTCCAGTCGGGATGGTCACCACCTACGGCGACCTCGCCGCGGCCGCGGGCCTGTCCAGCCCGCGGATCGTCGGCTGGATCATGCGCACCGATTCCGCCGACCTCCCGTGGCACCGCGTGATCAGCGCGTCGGGCCGTCCGCCGGCGCACCTGGCGTCGCGACAGCTGGGCCGACTCGCCGACGAGGGGGTGCCCGTCGTCGACGGTCGGGTGGTCCTGCGCGAGTGTCGCTGGTCGCCCGCCTGATCCGCCTGTCGTTTTCACCGCTTTCCGAGCAAAAGACCAGGTCGATCGCCGGTGTCGCTGACCAGAAACGGGCGACCGCGTCGGTAACCTCAGAGCCGTGACCAAAGCCGTCGAGCCGCCCGAGCATGTCCTGGGGACGTTCGGGCTGACCGCACACCCGCCGATCGCCATGGGCGATCAGTGGGTCGGCGGCTGGCGCGTCGGCGAAGTCGTCCTGTCGATGGTCCCCGACCACGCGCGCGCCGCCTGGTCGGCGTCCACCCGGGAGAGCCTCTACGTCGACGGCCTGCGCGTCGCACGACCGTTCCGCGCCACCGACGGCCGCTACGTCGTGTCCGGCTGGCGCGCCGACACCTACATCGCCGGGTCCCCCGAGCCGCGCTACGACGAGATCATGCAGGTCGCCGACCGGCTGCACGCCGCGCTGGCCGACCTCGAGCGCCCTCGCTTCCTGCTGCAGCCGCCCGCCCCGCCGTATACCGACGTCGACGTCTTCACCGCGGCCGACCGCGCGGCGTGGGAGGACCAGCCGCTGCGCAGCGCCCGTGCCGCCGGCATGGCCGAGCCGGAGAGCGAGGACGGCCAGGCGAGCGTCGCGATGCTCAAGACGTTGGCCGGGCTCCGACGACCGGTGACCTCACGGTCGCAAATCGTCCACGGCGACCTGTTCGGCACCGTCCTATTCGCGGGTGCCGCGGCGCCCGGAATCACCGACATCGTCCCCTACTGGCGGCCGGCCGCCTGGGCGTCGGCGGTAGCCGCGGTCGACGCGATCGCGTGGGGCGGCGCCGGCGAGGACCTGCTCGACCGCTGGTCCGACCTGCCCGAGTGGGGTCAGATGTTGCTGCGCGCGGTGATGTTCCGCCTCGCCGTGCACGCCCTGCACCCACGGTCCACCGCGGGTGCCCTCCCGGGGCTCATGCGGGTCGTCGACCTGGTGCGATTGCGCGTTTAGTCAGTAGATCGGCATCGACGGATCGACCGTCTGCGCCCACGCGGTGATGCCGCCCTGCAGGTGACTGGCGTTGGCGAAACCCGCGCCCTTGAGGATGGCGAGCACCTCGGCCGACCGCACCCCCGTCCGGCAGTAGAGCACGACCGGCTTGTCCTGCGGCAGCTTGCCCAGGCCGTCGCCCGATTCGAACTCGCCCTTCGGGATCAGCGTCGCGCCGTCGAGGTGCACGATGTCCCACTCGACCGGGTCGCGGACGTCGACGAGGGCGACCGGGTCACCGGCGTTGAGGCGCTCGGCGAGTTCGGCCGGGGTCAGCGTCGAACCAATCGCGGCCGCCTGCGCCTCGTCGGAGACGACGCCGCAGAAGTCGTCGTAGTCGATGAGCTCGGTGACCTTCGCGCCCTGCGGGTCCTTGCGGATGCGGACCGTGCGGAATGTCATCTCCAGGGCGTCGTAGATCATCAGCCGGCCGAGGAGCGTCTCGCCGATC
Source organism: Gordonia sp. (in: high G+C Gram-positive bacteria) (assembly GCF_047602025.1). Taxonomy (GTDB): domain Bacteria; phylum Actinomycetota; class Actinomycetes; order Mycobacteriales; family Mycobacteriaceae; genus Gordonia. The sequence continues at coordinate 2,179,084 of NZ_JASGII010000001.1, forward strand.
CCGCAGATCAGCTTGATCGCCTCGGTGCCCATGATCGAGCCGATCGTCGCGCAGAGGATGCCCAGCACGCCGCCCTCGGCGCACGACGGCACCATGCCCGGCGGCGGCGCCTGCGGGTAGAGGTCGCGGTAGTTGAGGCCCTGCCCGTCGGGCGCGTCCTCCCAGAACACCGACACCTGGCCCTCGAACCGGTAGATCGAGCCCCACACGTAGGGCTTGCCGGCGAGGATCGCGGCGTCGTTGACGAGGTAGCGGGTGGCGAAGTTGTCCGCTCCGTCGAGGATCAAATCGTATTGGGCGAAAAGTTCGACGGCGTTCTCGTTGCTCAACGCGAACTCGTGCGTGTGCACGGTGATGTGCGGGTTGATCTCCAACATCGAGTTCTTGGCGCTGACCGCCTTGGGAACGCCGATGTCGGACTGGCCGTGGATGACCTGGCGCTGCAGATTGGACTCGTCGACGGTGTCGAAGTCGACGATGCCGATGGTCCCCACCCCGGCGGCGGCAAGGTACATCAGCGTCGGCGATCCGAGCCCGCCGGCCCCGATGACCAGTACCTTTGCGTTCTTCAGCCGCTTCTGCCCCGCCATCCCGACGTCGGGAATGATCAGGTGCCTGCTGTACCGGGCAACCTCGGCGCGGCTCAGTTCACCGGCGGGCTCGGTCAGCGGGGGAAGTGTCATGGGAAGGGCCAAGGGTTGGGTTTACAGCTCAACGCGGGATTCGCGTCCATCTGCGGGTCCAACCCCATTATGTCCTTGTTTCGCACGCCGAACGACTGCTGCATCATGATCGGCGCCAACTTGCCGTTCTGCTTGCACGGCTCGTGCTGGGCGTACCCGATGCCGTGCCCGACCTCGTGGTTGATCTGGTACTGCCGGTAGCTGTGGATGTCGCCGTCGAAGGAGATCGCGCCGCGCACCCACCGGGCCTCGTTGAGGAGGACCTGGTTCGTCGGCGGGTAGAAGCAGGAGCTCTCCAGCTTGATCTGGTAGCCGCACAGCTCGCGGGCCGTATTCGTCGACGTCAGCGAGATCCGCAGGTTCGGGCTCTGTCCGGCGCCCACCCGCTTGAAGGAGACCTTGCCGCCGCCGATCCAGCTGTGCCGGTTCGCCAGCGTCGCGTCGACCATGGTCGCGAAGGCGTTGTCGCCGGAGAAGTCGGTGGCGATCAGCCCGTCCTCGACCTCGACCGTGTAGGTGTACTCCTGCGCACCCCGCCCGATCTTCTTCGACGTCTTCACCGGCACGACGTGGAACGACTTCTTAGCCTGCCGCGTGAAGTGCCCGCCCGGGGGCAGCGCACCGACCGGCAGCGCGGCCTCGGCGATCTGAACGGTCGGCGCACCGACCGGTGCCGACTCCTTGGCCACCTGGGTGTCGCGCCCCTCGTCGGGCGACGGCTTGTCCGCGGATCCGTCGGCACTCCCGCCGCGCACGGTCAGCACCAGCAGGACGACGGTCAAGATGGCGAGCACCGGAATCGCGTACGCCCGCCAGCCGTAGGTGGCGACGAAACCCTCGTGGTCCAGGTCGGTCTCGGCGGGCGGGTCCCACGTCGCAGTCAGCGGCTGACCGGGGTCCGGCCGCGGCACCGACGATCGCGGCGCCCCGCGCGACCCGGCGGAACGGTGCGCACCGCTCGCGGGTGCGTCGGCCGACATCGCCGCGCCGACGCCGGCCAGATCGCCGGCGCGCGGGCGCTCCGAATCCCCGGCGCGGGGGCGCGACCCGGCAGATTCACCCGCGCGGGGGCGCGACCGGCGCGCGGCCTCGCCCGCTCGGGGTCGAGGCGGCACGCCGGAACGGCCGTCCTCAGATCGGTTCACATCACAACTTTCTCACAGGTCGCGGCCGTTTCCGCGGAGGCGCCGCGCAGGGCGCCCAGGTTACCGAAATGCGCTCAACCACCGCCGGAGTAGGCTGCTGCTCATGACAACGTCCAGCACGACTCCCGCGGGCCGCAACGGCACGCGGCTGCCGCGTAGTGCCCGGCGGTTGCAGCTCCTCGACGCCGCCAGCGAGATCTTCGTCGAGCGTGGTTACCACTCGGCCGGCATGGACGAGATCGCCATTCACGCTGGCGTCTCGAAGCCCGTCCTGTACCAGCACTTCCCGTCGAAACTGGACCTCTACATCGCCGTCGTCGACTCGCACGCCGAGAAGCTGGTGACGGCGATCAACGACGCGCTGCGCATCAGCACCGACAACCGCCAGCGCGTGCGCGCCGCCGTCGAGGCCTTCTTCGACTTCGTCGACCTGGACAACTCGGGCTACCGCCTGATCTTCACCTCCGACGCCAAGGACCCGGCCGTCATCAAGCGCACCGAGGGTGCCATCGAGGCCTGCGTCGACGCCATCTACGAACTCGTCATGCACGACTCGGGCTACGACCCGTACCGGTCGCGCATGCTCGCCGCCGGCATCGTCGGCGCCAGCCAGGTCAACGCGCGCTACTGGATCGACGCGCACCGGCCCGTCGACAAGGATGTCGCGGTGGAGACCACCGTCGCCCTGCTCTGGGGCGGGCTGTCGCGCGTTCCGTATCAGAACGCGGACAAAGAGAAGTAGCTACTTGGCGGCGAAGCCGACGCGGCGCACCTCGGCGCTGCCGACCTCGGCGTAGGCGATCTTCGCCGCCGGCACCAGGAACCGAGAACCGCGGTCGTCGGTCAGGGTCAGCAGCTCGGTCTTGCCGCTCAACGCCGACGACACCGCGTCGAAGGTCTTCTCGCTGTCATCGGCGACCTGCACGGTCAGTTCCCGAGGACTGTCGACGATGCCGATTTTGACTTCCACGCTCATGGTCTAGAGCCTAGCCGAGACCGGGCGGACGCCGACGCCGCGCGGCACCCGTTTCGCCAGCAGCGGAAGACGGGTTACCCGAGCCCCAGATCGGCCATGCGCTTGGCGTGCCGCTCGGTGACCGAGTCGAAGAACTGCGACACCTGCGCGAGGTCGGTGGTCCCACCGGTGAACAACAGGTCGGTGACGTCGTCCTCGGCGGCCAGCACCCACTGCGTGTGCGTGACGGCCTCACCCAGCAGGCGCCGACCCCACAGGGTGAGCGGCCACTTCAACTCCGGCTCGGCCGCGACGCGCGCACGGATCCACTCCTTGGCGAACTCCGAGTTGCCGGTCTCGCGCATCACCGAGGAGACGACGTCGTGGGCCTCGGCGGGCAGCGCGTCGGCCAGCTCGCCGTAGAAGTCGGCCGCCAACCCGTCGCCGACGTAGCACTTCACCATGACCTCGTCCCAGGTCTTGGGGTTGGTGGTGCCGTGGTAGCGGTCGAAGATGTCGACGTACTTGAGCACCTGCTCGGCGGGGTCGAGGCCGCGCCCCGCGACTTCCTCCGCGAGTTCGTCGAAGTGCCCCATCTCCGAGGCCGCCATCCGACCGATCGCGATGCGACTGGCGACGTCGGGCGCCATCGCGGACTCCGTGATCAACCGTTGGTAGGCGGCGTATTCGCCGGCGAGAAGGACCGAGAAGAGCTTGGCAATGCCGGGGCTTTCGTCCATGACTTGGATGGTAGGCGGGCCCGCGTCGGCTAACCAAGTACACTGGAGATAGGTGCCGCACCGTGATCTTCGGTTGCGGCGCCGCGCAATGTGCGCGCATCGCTCCGCACGCGGCCCCTGCAGGGGCATCCGCGAATCACTCGGGGCCGGCCAAACCGCTGGATGCGCGCGAAGCCATCCGAGAGGTTTTGGACAATCCCATATGAGTAATTCCGCCGCGACCGCCGACGAGTCGGTCCAGACGACCATCATCGACGAGGAGCACTCCGCTCCCACCTTCGCCGAGCTCGGCGTGCACGACGACATCGTCGCTGCACTCACCGCCGACGGCAAGACCCACACCTTCGCCATCCAGGAACTGACGCTGCCGCTCGCGCTGGCCGGCGACGACCTGATCGGCCAGGCCCGCACCGGCATGGGCAAGACCTTCGGCTTCGGCGTGCCGCTGCTGCACCGCCTGAAGACCGCCCCCGAGTCCGGCGTCCGCGCCCTCGACAACACCCCGCGCGCCCTGGTCATCGTGCCGACGCGCGAGCTGTGCCTGCAGGTCAACGGCGACCTCGAGGTCGCCGGCAAGGGCGTCGACGTCACGCTCGCCGACGGCACCACCCGCCCGCTGAAGGTCACCGCCATCTACGGCGGTCGCCCCTACGAGTCGCAGATCGCCGAGCTGCAGGCCGGCGTCGATGTCGTCGTCGGCACCCCCGGCCGTCTTCTCGACCTCGCGCAGCAGGGCCACCTGGTCCTCGGCAAGGTCGAGATCCTCGTCCTCGACGAGGCCGACGAAATGCTCGACCTGGGCTTCCTCCCCGACATCGAGCGCATCCTGTCCGCCGTCCCGTCGGCCCGCCAGACGATGCTGTTCTCGGCGACGATGCCCGGTCCGATCGTCACCCTGGCCCGCACCTTCCTCACCAAGCCGACGCACATCCGCGCCGAGCACGCCAACGACTCAGCCGTGCACGAGCGCACCACCCAGCACATCTACCGCGCCCACGCGATGGACAAGGCCGAGCTGGTCGCCCGCGTGCTGCAGGCCGAGGGCCGCGGCGCGACGATGATCTTCACGCGCACCAAGCGCACCGCCCAGAAGGTCGCCGACGACCTGGCCGACCGCGGCTTCGCCGTCGGCGCCGTCCACGGCGACCTCGGCCAGGGCGCGCGCGAGAAGGCGCTGGCGTCGTTCCGCGACGGCACCATCGACGTCCTCGTCGCCACCGACGTCGCCGCCCGCGGCATCGACATCGACGACGTCACCCACGTCATCAACTACCAGTGCCCCGAGGACGACAAGACCTACGTCCACCGCATCGGCCGCACCGGCCGCGCCGGCCGCACCGGTATCGCCATCACCCTCGTCGACTGGGACGAGATGCACCGCTGGTCGCTGATCAACAACGCCCTCGGCCTCGAGACGCCCGAGCCGGTGGAGACCTACTCGAGCTCCGAGCACCTGCGCGAGGAGCTCAACATCCCCGAGTCGGCCACCGGCCGCATCGGCGCCCCGAAGACCGCCACCGGCACCCAGGGCCTGCGCAACAAGGACCGCGACCGCAAGCGCGTCGAGCGCCCGGCCCGCCAGAAGTCCGAGCGCACCCGCAGCCGTACCCGCGGCGGCAAGCCGTCGACCGAGGGCGGCGAGGCGAAGACCGACGCACAGCCCGCCAAGGCCGCGGCCGGCGAGGGCACCGGCGAAGGCGGCGCACCGCGTCGTCGACGCCGTCGTCGCGGTGGACGCGGCAAGGGCAGCGGCGACGCCAACACCGCTGCTGCGCCGGCCTCGGCCGAGTAGGCACCCACCCGAGTATGCGACCGCTGCGGCGCCGACCCGTCGACCTCATCGTCTCGGCGTTGATCGTCGTGGCGCTCGTCGTCACCGCTGCCGCCGCCTGGTACTTCAGCTCCGCGCGACGCACCACGCTGACCCCGGCGACGTCGACGCCGCCGGCGCAGCCGTACCCGGCCGGCGTGCCGGCGAAGCTGCGCCAACTGTGGACCGCCCCCTCCCCCGCGACCCGGTCGCCCCAGGTCACCGACACCGTGGCGCTCACCGGCGACGGCGGCACCGTCACCGCGCGCGACCCGCGCACCGGCAAAGCCGTGTGGACCTACCGCCGACCGCTGCCGGTCTGCGCCGTCCTGGCCGCCTGGTCGCCCAACAGCCCCACCGCGCTCGCGGCGTATCGGAACAGCCGCGGCTGCGGCGAGGTGACCGCCATCGAGGCGACCCGCGGCATCCGCAAAGCCACCCGCAGTTCCGACGCCGACCAGTCGGTCACCCTGCAGTCCGACGGCGGCTACGTGCTGAGCCTGGGCCCGACACGATTCGAGTCCTGGGGCTCGAACCTGGTCCGCGGCATCGAGTACGGCCGCGTCGACGCACCCGTCAAGCCCGACCCGGGCGAGCACACCGGGCGCAACTGCCGACTGTCGTCGGGCCGCACCGCCGGCGACCGCGTCGCCGTCATCGAGCACTGCGACGGTGACCCCGGCTACCGGCTGACCGTCGTCGGCGCCGTGCTCAACAAGGACGAGAAGGTCACCAAGTACGGCTCGACCGTGATCACCAGCGGCACCGCGTTCGCCCCGCCGGTCGTCGTCGCGATGTCCGAGTCGGCGATCGCTGTCTATGACGGCGGCAAGAACACCCCCGAGCCCACCCCCGCGGCGATCCGCACCTTCGACTCGAACGGCACCGAGACCGGAAGGCACCGCGTGCCCGGTGGCGCGGAACTGCCGCCCGGCTCGATCGCGACCGACGGCGAGGGCATGGCCACGCTGTGGACCGGTCCGGCGACCGTGGTCCTCGACACTGCCACGATGCGCCCGAAGTTCACCGCGGCGGGCACGCGCGGACCCGCGGCGACGGTCGACGGCAAGCTGTTGATCCCCGACGCCGGCGGCTACCAGGTCGTCGACGCGGCCAGCGGCCAGCGCGAGGGCGAGGTGCCGCTGCGCCGGCCACCCGGCCCCGACATGGCGATCGTGCCGGCGTTGATCGGCGCGCAGGTCATCGAGCAGCGCGGCCAGACGATCACCGCCTACGGGCCGTGATCACCCTCCGGTGAGCGCGAAGGTCTCCAGCTCGGCGCCCTTGGACCAGTGGTTCCACAGGTTCTGCGCCAGCTCGCGGTAGGCCACCGCACCCTTGTTCTTGCGCCCGCGCAGCACCGACGCGCCCGACGCGGACGCCTCGGCGAATCGCACGGTGCGCGGGATCGGCGGGTTGATCACCGACAGCTCATAGCGGTCGGCGACATCGGCCAGCACATCCCGGCTGTGCGTGGTGCGGGCGTCGTACAGGGTGGCGATCGCACCGATGAGCTCAAGATTCGGGTTGGTGATCTGTTGGACTTCGGTCACGGTGCGCAGCAGCTGGCCGACGCCGCGGTGGGCGAGCGTCTCGCACTGCAGCGGCACCATCACCGAGTCGGCGGCGGTCAGGCCGTTGAGGGTGAGCACGCCCAGCGACGGCGGGCAGTCGATGAGGATGACGTCGTAGTCCTGCGCGACCTCGGCCAGCGCGCGCTTGAGCGCGTACTCGCGGCCCGGACGCATCAGCAGCAGCGCCTCGGCGCCGGCGAGGTCGATGGTGGCCGGCAGCAGGGTCATGCCGTCGTCGGTGGCCAGCAGCACGTCGGCGATCTCCTCCTCGCCGAGGAGGACGTCGTGCACCGACACCTCGAGCTGGTCGGGATCGTGACCGAGGGAGAACGTCAGGCAGCCCTGCGGGTCGAGGTCGACGACGAGCACCGAGACGTCCATCTCGGACAATGCGGCCCCGAGGGAGACGGTGGTCGTGGTCTTGGCGACCCCGCCCTTCTGGTTGGCGATCGCGACGGTCGTGGTCATGGCTTTACCTTACGGGTCAGTTCGCGTCGGGCGGCAGGTCGCCGGCCGCCCATTCCAGCGCGGGCGCGGTGAACAGCGCGACCAGCGTGCCGAACGCCCAGATCGCCAGTGGAATGCCGAAATGGGGACGTCCGCTGTCGGTCATCAGCGCATAGGCGACCGGCAACAGCAGGAGTTCGGCGACGACACCTATCCCCCGGCCCCACCGCTTGCCGCGCAGCAGCGCGAGACCCCCGGCCAGCACGGCGAGGCCGATCAGCGCGCACCACAGCGCCAGGCCGTAGCCGCTGGCGAAGTCCTCGTGGTGTCCGCCCAGCGCGCGGACCACCAGAACCGCGGCGGCGACCAGGCCCACCGCCCCCTGAATCGCGATCGAGATGCCGGCCCACCGGACCGGTGTCGGAGCGTCACCGAGTTGCATGGGCCCAGGGTATTGCGCACGCCGACAACGGCCACCGTAGGGTGGTGTTCCGTGCGGGCATTGCTAATCGTCAACCCCTACGCGACGGCGACGACCCCGGCTGGCCGGGACACCCTCGCGCACACGTTGGGCGCCCGGATGGACCTGACCGTCGAACTCACCACCCACCGCGGCCACGCCGAGGAACTGACGCGCAAGGCCGTGGCCGACGGCGGCTACGACGCGATCATCGTCCACGGCGGCGACGGCTCGGTGAACGAAGTGGTCAACGGGCTGCTCGGCACGCCCGCCGATCCGACACCGCCGTCCCTGCCCCGCCTCGGCATCATCCCCGGCGGCAGCGCCAACGTGTTCGCGCGCGCCCTCGGCATCGACGCCGACCCCCTGCTGGCGACGGCACAGTTGATCGGCCTGCTCGAGTCGGACGCTTCGCGCACCGTGAACCTGGGCATCGCCGACAGCCGCTGGTTCCTGTTCAACTGCGGCATGGGCATCGACGCGCACGTCGTCGAGGCGATGGAGCGCAAGCGCAAGAAGGGCAAGGCGGCCACGCCCGCCCGGTACCTGTTCACGACGGTCGTCACGTTCCTGCGCCACCGGATGGACACCGCGCGCTTCACCGTCTCGGTGTCGACCCACGACGGCGGCCACCTCGACCTGCCCGACACCTCGTTCGCATTCGTCCTCAACACCACGCCGTGGACCTTCCTGGGCGGTCGCATCATCGAGACCAACCCCGGCACCACGCTGTTCGGCGGCCTGGGCGTCTTCGCGTCGTCGACGATGAGCGTGCCGCGCAACCTGCCGCTGGCCACCCGGCTGCTGGTCCACGCCGATCCGCATGCCGGGCACCTCTACCGCAACGACGACGTCGCGAAGGTGTGGTTCACCTCCCCCGTGCCGCTGCCGGTGCAGATCGACGGCGACTACGTCGGCGAGCGCACCGAGATCGAGTTCGGCTACCGGCCCGACGCGCTCGCCGTCGTCGCACCGCCGGACACCGCCGGCTGAACCGGCCCAAAGGGGACCCCGCGCGCACAGTGATGTTGCACACGTGTTAATGGAAACCTATTGACTTCACGCTGATTCGTGAAAGTATTCACAAGGAACACAAGCTGACGAACAGCAGGTCAGCGCGTGAACAGCCAGCTAAAACCAGCCAAACGCCCGTGCGGCTTAATGACGGGCGCGCATCGCTGCGCGCAGACACAGGGAGACGTGAAGAAATGGATTGGCGCCACAAGGCAATCTGTCGCGACGAAGACCCGGAGCTGTTCTTCCCGGTGGGAACCAGTGGCCCGGCCATCGCCCAGATCGCCGACGCGAAGCTCGTGTGCAACCGCTGCCCGGTGACCGCCGAGTGCCTGACGTGGGCCCTCGACTCCGGTCAGGATGCCGGCGTGTGGGGCGGCATGAGCGAGGACGAGCGCCGCGCCCTCAAGCGTCGCAACGCCCGCACCCGCGCGCGCAGCACCGTCTAAGTCCAGACGTTTCCAGCGAACCCCGGATGGCCCTCGGCCACCGGGGTTCGCTGCTGTTGTAAGGACTTATGCTCGGTCCATGACACGGACCACGCGCGTTTCCGAGAGCATCGTCGTCGCTGCCGATCCGGCGGTGGTCTACGACGTCGTCAGTCATCCGGACCGGATCCCCGAGTTCAGTCCGGAGAACACGCGCGGGGTGGTCGACGACCCCGACCGTGCGGCTTACGCGGGGATGACGTTTACGGGATGGAACCGCCGCCTCGGCTTCCGGTGGTCCACGCGGTGCGAAGTCACCGCCGCCGATCCCAATAGGCGGTTCGAGTTCGCCGTGCGCCGCTGGGGCTTCGGCCCGGTCATGGCACCCGTCGCGGTTGCGACCTGGACATTCACCCTCGAGCCCGTCGACGGTGGCACCAGGGTCACCGAAACCTGGACGGACGATCGGGGGTGGCCCGACGGAGTCGCCGCTGTTTTCGACCGAATCGTCACGGGCAAACCCGGGTTCGCCGAGTTCCAGCGCGGCAATATCGCCGAAAGCCTCAAGCGTCTCAAGCGGCTTATCGAGGGGTGAGGCGGCTCAGACGCGGGCATCGGCGGCCACGGCGATCGGGATCGTGATCCGCACCGCCGTCCCCCCGCCGTCGGCGCCGGCAAACTCGACGGTGCCGTTCAGGTCGATCTCGACGAGGGTGCGCACGATCTGCAGGCCGAGGTTCCCGCTGTCCCCCGGGTCGAAGCCCTGCGGGATCCCGGCGCCGTTGTCGCTGACCTGGATGACCAGGTCGCGGAGCCCGCGCTGCGCGTGGACCTCGATCCGTCCCTGCCGCCCGTCGGCGAAGCCGTGTTCGACCGAGTTCTGGATGAGTTCGGTCAACACCATCACCAGCGGCATCGCGAGGTCGGCCGACAGCACGCCGAAGCGGCCGTACACCTGGACCTCCGCGCGCGGCGCACCCGCGCTCGTGGCGTCGACGAGCACCGGCAGGAGCCGGTGGACGACCTCGTCGACGTCGACCTCCTCGTCGACGCTGCCGGAGAGGAACTCGTGCACCAGCGCGATCGACGCGACGCGGCGGACCGCCTCGTTCAACGCCGATTGCGCGTCCGGGTTGGCGGTCCGACGGGCCTGCAGCCGCAGCAGCGCCGAGACGCTCTGCAGGTTGTTCTTCACCCGGTGGTGGATCTCGCGGATAGTCGCGTCCTTGCTGATCAGCGCGCGGTCGCGGCGCTTGACCTCGGTGACGTCGCGCACCAGCACGATCGCGCCGGTGGCCACCCCGCGCGGGCGCAGCGGCACGGCGCGCACCAGGACCGTCGCACGACGGGCGTCGACCTCCATGCGCAGCACGCGATCGGCGGCGGCCGGGTCGAGGGCCGGGCCCGACGCGGCGAGCGTGATCATCTGGGCGGCGTCCTGCGCGTCGAACGCATCGGTGACCAGTTCGGTGAAGACGTCGGCCAGAACCACACCGGACAGGTCGCTGGTGAAACCCATGCGGTGAAAGGCCGACAGCGCGTTCGGGCTCGCGTAGCGGACCAGGCCGTCAGCGTCGACGCGCACGTAGCCGTCACCCGCGCGCGGCGTCGACAGCCCGCTCTCGTTCCCCTCGACGACCGGAAAGGTGCCGTCGGCGACCATGTGGCACAGGTCGGCGGCCGACGCCTGATAGGAACGCTCCAGCGGCGACGGCACGCGCTGGGCGGTGTCGGCGGCGGCCTGGATCAACACGGCGACGACCTCGCCGTCGAACCGGACCGGGATGAGTTCGCGCCGGACCTCCACCCCGCCCGGTGCCGCGCCGCGGTCGACGGTGATCTCGCCGCGCTCAGCGGCGCTGCGCAGCGCGCGGGTCAGCTGGTCGTCGGCGACGTTGGTGACCTCGTCGCCCGGGAGCACGGTCGCCGCCGTGTTGGGACGGCACTGGGCGACGGTGAGGAAGGCCGTGTTCGCCGCGGCGGCGTCGGGCACGGTCAGGAGCAGATCGGCGAAGGAGAGGTCGGCGAGCAACTGCCATTCCCCGACGAGGCGCTGCAGGTGTCCGCCCTGTTCGTCGGACAGACCGGTGTGGGCGGCGAGGAGGTCGGCGAGCGTCGACACGCGGCTACCTGACCTCGGCCGGGGTGAGGTGCATCTGCCCAACGTAGCGCACGGCCGCGGACTCGTTTTCGTTCCCGGGGGCCCGCCGTGGAAGAATGGGCGGGTACCGATTGAAGGAGCACGTCATGGGTAAGCGTGGACGCAAGAAGCGCAGCCGCAAGAAGAACGCCGCCAACCACGGCAAGCGGCCGAACGCCTGATCCGAACTGGGATCGAACCCGGGTGCCGCCGACCTAGTGTCGGCCGCCCGGGTTTTCTGTTTCCGGCGACGCTTGGATCGTGGTGCGCTGGACGGTGGTGCGCGAGGTCGTCGTGCCGTCGGAGACCTCGGTGACCGTCGTCGACTGACGGATCTGGACGCGGACCCGGTCGGCCAGTCCCTGCGGGGCGCGCTCGCCGCCGCACTTGCGGCCGATCAGCTCTTTGACCTGCTTCTCGATGCCGTAGTGCTCCAGGCAGGCCGGGCAGTCGTCGAGGTGCTGCTGCAGTCGGGCACGGGCGCCGGCGTCACATTCGTTGTCCAGGAGCAGCCACACGTCGGCGAGCACGTTGGTGCAGTCGAGTGCCTCGAACTGGGGGTCGGACTCGCTCACGGCGCCACCTCCGTCGTCTCCGAGTTCCGGTTGAAGCCGCGCTCGCGGGCCACGTCCGCGAGCAGGTCGCGCAGCTGCTTGCGGCCGCGGTGCAGCCGCGACATCACGGTTCCGATCGGCGTGTCCATGATCTCGGCGATCTCCTTGTAGGGCATGCCCTCGACGTCTGCGTAGTAGACCGCCATGCGGAACTCCTCCGGGAGCGCCTGCAGGGCTTCCTTGATCTCGTCGTCGGGCAGGGCGTCGAGCGCCTCGATCTCCGCCGACCGCAGACCGCTCGACGTGTGCTCGGCGGTCTGCGCGAGCTGCCAGTCGGTGATCTCGTCGGTCGGGTACTGCGCCGGCTGCCGCTGCTTCTTGCGGTAGCTGTTGATGTAGGTGTTCGTCATGATCCGGTACAGCCACGCGCGCAGGTTGGTGCCCTCGCGGAACGAGGCGAACGCCGAGAACGCTTTGATCATGGTTTCTTGGACGAGGTCCTCGGCATCCGCGGGATTGCGGGTCATGCGCAGCGCGGCACCGTAGAGCTGGTCCAACAGCGGGAGCGCGTCGCGCTCGAACCGCGCGGTCCGCTCCTCATCGGTCTCGACCTGTGCGTCGTCGGCCGGTTGTGCCGCCTTGCTCAACGGGGTCCCTTCGGTTCGCGCCGGCCGAAGATCGCCCGGGCACTTCACCAAGTCTACCGAGCCGAAGACCTCGCGCCCCGCAATCGGGTGCGCAGTAGCGCATGACATATCCGCCACTCCTGTCGTCGAACCTGTTACGAGGGGTGCAACGCGCCCGGCACGGCCGTCATTCCCACCCGCAACCCGCCGAGTGGGCGGCAAATCTCGCCGAGTGGGCGGCACAATCCGCCGAGTGGGCGGCGAATCTCGCCGAGTGGGTGCTGTCGTACTCCGCGCCTAGCATTGGAGCCATGTGCGGACGGTATGCGGTGACCACCGACCCGGCGAAGCTCGCCGCCGAGATCGACGCGGTCAACGAAGTGCCCGACCTGCCGGTCCCCGAGCCGCCGGCGCAGCAGAGTCTGGACGACCTGGCGTCGGGCGACGAGCCGCGGTCGCGGTGGGAGAACTACAACGTCGCACCGACGACGACGGTGCTGACCGTCGTGCAGCGACATTCGCGCGAGGCCCCCGACGACGACGCGACCCGGCGCGTCCGCGCGATGCGCTGGGGCCTGGTGCCGCCGTGGGCGAAGGAGATCGGCAAGGGGTCGCTGTTCAACGCCCGCGCCGAGACCGCCGCCGACAAAGCGTCGTTCCGCGCCGCGGTGAAGTCGAAGCGCTGCCTCGTGCCGATGGACGGCTGGTACGAGTGGGAGAAGGTCGACGGGCCCGACGGCAAGCCGCGGAAGGTCCCCTACTTCATGTCGCCGACCGACCACACCCGTCTGTTCATGGGCGGTCTGTGGTCGGTGTGGCGCCCGCGCGACACCGACCCCGACGATCCGCCGCTGATGAGCTGCACGATCCTCACCACCGCGTCGGTGGGCAAGCTGCGCGAGGTGCACGACCGGATGCCGCTGATCATGCCCGTGCAGTGGTGGGACGAATGGCTCGACCCCGACCGCCCGGCACCGCCCGAGATGCTGGCACCGCCCGCCCACGACCTGGTCGACGCGATCAACGTCCGCGAGGTGTCGCCCCTGGTGAACCGCGTGACGAACAACGGTCCCCACCTGTTGGATCCCGTTTCGTGAGCGGCCTTCGCGCGGCGCGACCCGCCCGCGACCGCGCCGCGTAGCCTCATCACCATGGGCCACGTCCTCGACAATCTCACCGCGCCGAATCGACTGCCGCTGACGCTGCTGTTCGTCGCCTTTCTGACCACCTTCGTGGTGACGAGGGTGATCACCCGCCTGATCCGCGCCGGCAAGGGACCGTTCCACGACAACGTGCAGGGCGGCGTGCACATCCACCACTCCATCCCGGGCATCATCCTGACCATCGGCGGCGCCATCGCCTCCGTCGCGGCGAACGGCGCCGTCCCGGGTGCCGCGATCAGTGCGGTGTTCATCGGCATCGGGGCGTCATTGGTGCTCGACGAGTTCGCCCTGCTGCTGCACCTGCAGGACGTCTACTGGTCCGACGAGGGACAGCTCTCCGTCCTGGTGGTGATGCTGACCGGCGCGGTCCTGGGGTTGTTGACGATCGGCATGACCCCGTTGGAGAGCTTCCCGGCCGTGCACTGGGGCCATCTCGGCCTGTTGGCGAGCCTGCCGATCCATGTGCTGGCGCTGCTCGTATGCATCAGCAAGGGCAAGTATTCGACGGCCGTCTTCGGTGCGTTCCTGCCGCCGATCGCATGGGTGGGCGCAATCCGGCTGGCCCGCCCGACGTCGCGGTGGGCGACCAAGCGGTACTCCGCCGAGAAGATCAAGCGGGCGACGAGTCGGGCCGACGGTTTCGACGCCCGCTGGGGTCGGCGCGGCCTGGCGATCGGCGACCTGGTGGCCGGACGCCCGACGGACGCGCCGGCGACGCCGTAGGTCAGGACGCCGGCGCCGCGGGCGGCCGGAAACCTTCGACCGCCTGGATGGCCATGGCGATGGTCGCCAGGCTCGGATCGACGACCGGGATGCCCAGCGCCTGCTCCACCGGGTCGCGGAGCGCGGTCATCCCGCCTTCACCGAGCAGGATGACGTCGGCGCCGTCCTCGTCGCGGAGCTTGGTGCCCGCGGCGATCGCGGCCTGCGCGGCCATCTCCGGCGAGAAGGCGGTCGGCCCCTTCTTGGCGAGTTCGGGATCGACCTCGACGGCACGTTCACCGACGATGCGGGCGGCAACGCCCTGCTCCTCGTAGTACTTGCGGTGGCGCTCCACGGCGACCTGCTGAACGGCGATCACCCCCACCCGGTCTCCGGTGGCCAGCGCCGTCGCGACGCCGGACTGATTCATCCCGAAGACCTTGCGCCCGCCGGCCGCCGCGCGCGCCTCCTTCAGCCCCGGGTCGGCGTAGCACCCGATGATGAAGGCGGCCGAGTCCGTGTCCGCCTGGATCAACTTCACCAGCGGCTCCGCGACGCTGTCGATGTTCTCCTGCGACACCATCATGGGCGGCCCGCCGGTGAGGGTGACGACGTCGATCTCGGGTCCGTCGGCGAACTCCAGCGACGTGATCGTCGCCGCGATCTGCCGCGTGAGGGCGTCGTAGTCCGCCGGATTGACGAGGGTGATCTTCTTGCGCTCGGTCATGTGCCTATCCCGCAAACTCGTAGTCGGACAGCGGGAAGGTCGACATCTCGCGCAGCGTGCCCGGTGTCGACCGAGGCCGCAGCAGCGTGGCCTCGCCCGCGTGGTTGAAGTAGTAGCTGCGCGACGTCGCGCAGTCGCCGTTGTAGAAGACCGACGAATCGAGGCGTCGCGTCGCGTCGTCGAGGAAGCGGGTGTTGGCGGCCTCGGTGACCTCGAAGGTCGTGGCCCGCCGCCGCTTGAACTCGGTGAGGAGTCGGGCGATGTGCTTCATCTGTCCCTCGATGGTCGTGAAGTACGACAGTCCGCTGTACGAGTACGGACTGTTGAGCGTCATGAAGTTGGGGAACTTCGGCACGGTGATGCCCTCGTAGGCCTGGAACCGCTCGGCGCGCCACCACTTGCCCAGATCCATCCCGTCGCGCCCGCGGATCTCGAACGCCGGGAAGTTGGTGTCCCACAGGTCGAAGCCGGTCGCCAGGACGAGGGTGTCGATCTCGGTCTTGTTTCCGTCCACGGTGACGATCCCGTCGGCCTCGATCCGCTCAATCGTCGACGTCTCGAGATGGACGTTGGGCTTGTTGAACGTCGCGAAGTACTCGTTGGAGAAGGTCGGGCGCTTGCAGCCGAAGTCGTAGTCGGGGGTCAGTTTCTTGCGCAGCTCCGGGTCCGGAACCTCGCGGCGCAGGAACGCCTTGGCGGCCCGGGCCGCGCCCTTGTTGCCGAACTTGAACTGCTTGAAGTGCAGCACCCCGGTCACCATGATGATCTCGAGGAGCGTGGTGTTGGCCAGGCGCGCGGCCTTCTGCGTCAGCGGGACGCGGGCGAACAGCTGCTGCACGGGCCGGGGGATGTCGAAGTCGACCTTCGGCATGACCCAAATCGGGGTGCGCTGGTAGACGGTGAGCTCCCGGGCCTGCTTGGCGATCTCCGGGATCAGCTGGACCGCGGTCGCACCCGTGCCGATCACGGCGACGCGCTTGTCGGTGAAGTCGTGGCCGTCCTCCCACGCAGTGGTGTGAATGACCTTGCCCTCGAACGACTTGATCCCCGGGATGTCGGGGAAGTGCGGCTGGGACAGAAAGCCCGTGGCGGTGAGCAGGAAGCGGGACGTGCGCTCGGTGCCGTCCTCGCTGAAAACCCGCCACAGCGAGTTCTTCTCGTCCCACTCGGCGCGCTGAATCTGCTCGCCGAAGGTCATGTGGCGGCGCAGGTCGTACTTGTCGGCGACGTGCTCGGCGTACTTCTTGAGCTCGCGGCCCGGTGCGTAGAACCGCGACCAGTACGGATTCGGCTCGAACGAGTAGCTGTAGGTCACCGACGCGATGTCGACGGCCAGACCCGGGTAGTGGTTCACGTGCCAGGTGCCGCCGAGGTCGTCCTCGCGCTCGACGATCGCGATGTTCTCCACGCCTTGGCGCTTGAGTTCGATTGCCGACCCCATACCGCCGAAGCCGGCGCCTACGATGACAGCGTCATACTCGGGTGTCACAGCCACAGTCCCTCGATTCGTCGACCCTCGCCCCCGAGTCTACGGTCCAACCCCGAAAGCAGCCCCCATGATCGATCAGCTCGACTCAGTCACCATCGCGACGGTCGTCGCCGCCGGCCTGCTCCTCGCATGGGCCATGGGCCTGGGCGTGTGGAAGTACCAGCAGATCCTCTCCTCGTCCGCCGGTGTGGCCCACCCCTACGTCGACATCGCCCACCGGGCCGCGCTGATGTACTCCTTCGCCACCCTGCTGCTCGCCGCCCTGGTTGCGCTGTCGGGTTGGCCCGCCTGGGTGAACGCCACGTGCGTCGCGGTCGAGCTGTTCTTCTTCGTCGGCGCCATTGGGAGCTACATGCTGCACGGGGCCCTGCGCGACACCGAGAACCAGTTCCATCCCCGCCCGGCCGCCGCGGTTCGCGGATTCATGACGGCCCTCATCGTCGGCGAGGTCGGCGGCGTGCTGGTGCTCGTCGCCGGCGTGGTCTTCGCCTGGACCGGCTAGGCACGCTCGGCGGTCAGGGGAAGAGCACGCCGGGGTTCAGCTGGCCGGCGGGATCCCACGCCCGTTTGATCGCGCGCATCACGTCGACGTCGGCGCCGTCGCGCACGACGGGCAGCCATTCACGCTTGTCGCGCCCGATGCCGTGCTCGGCGCTGACGCTCCCACCGCGGGCCACGACCAGTTCCAGCACCCGGTGGGCCAGCGCCGCCTGCTCGCCGTCGGGCACGTCGAGCAGGTTCACGTGCAGGTTGCCGTCGGCGACGTGGCCGAACACCACCGGGCGGCACGGGTGACCCACATCGGCCGACAACTGCTCGAGCTCGGCGAGGAAGCCGTCGACGTCGCGATGTGGGATCCCGACGTCGAGCTTCACCGGGACCGTCGCCGAGGACGCCGCGATCGTCTCGGTGTGCCGCTCGCGCAGCGCCCACAGATCGCGGGCGGGTCCCGCCTCGACGACCGCGTCGTCCACCCCGGCGGCGGCGAGAACGGTGGCGAGCTCATCGGCCGGATCGGCGCCGCTCGCCTCGATCAGCACCTGGAACCGCGGCCCCGAGCGCAGCGCCGGGCGGGCGCCCGCGGCGACGACGAGATCGATACCGGCGGCGGTCATCAGTTCGGCCGCCTCGACGGTGAGCCCGCCGCGGCGCACCGCGGCGACGAGTTCGAAGACGCGGTCGGCGGTGTCGCAGCCGATGATCGCCACGGCCGTCGCACCGCGCGGCTCACCCAGGGCGAACAGCACCCCGGTGATCACCGCGAGGGTTCCCTCGCTCCCGGCGAGCAGGCCGGGCAAGTCGTACCCGACGTTGTCCTTGCGCAGCGGGCTCCACCGGCGCACCACCCGACCGTCGGCGAGCACCGCCTCGATGCCGAGCACCTGCGCGCGCGTGCTGCCGTGCCGCACGACGTGGACGCCGCCGGCGTTGGTCGCCACGATGCCGCCCGCCGTGGCCGAATCGCGCGAGGCCAGATCGATCCCGAAGTGACAGCCCGCCGCGGCCGCCGCTCGTTGCACGTCGGCCACCGTCGCGCCCGCCTGGACGCCGACGCACATCTCGACGGTGTCGACCGCGCCGACCTCGGTCATCCGCTCGGTGCTGAGGATGACCACGGGCCCATCCGCCTCGACTGCCGGTACCGAGCCGCCGACGAGCCCGGTGTTGCCGCCTTGCACGACGACGGCGACACCCGCGCGACCGCAGCAGCGCAGCAGCGCCGACACCTCATCGGTGGTCCGCGGCCGCACGACCGCGTCCGCACGGCCGGTGCGACGCCCGGTCCAGTCGGTGCGATATCGCTCGGTGACGTCGGGATCGGTCAGCACGTGTGCGGCGCCGACGACGGCGGCCAGTTCGTCGGGCGCGAAACCGCTCACCACGCCGAGCCCACGACGCCGTCGCCGTCGTTGAACTCGAGTTGGCGCCCGATCGTCGAGCGGTCGCCGAGCGCCGCGACGATCACCTGCGCGACGGCGTCGCGACTCACCATGCCCTTGGCGAGCCCCGGCGACGGCGCACCCGGCTCGCTCACCGCGATACCGGTCGCCGGTTCGTCAGTCAGTCGGCTGGGCCCCAGGATGGTCCAGTCCAGCGCGGTGCTCCGCAGGTATTCGTCGGCGGCCGCCTTCGCTT
Organism: Gordonia sp. (in: high G+C Gram-positive bacteria); assembly: GCF_047602025.1. Taxonomy (GTDB): domain Bacteria; phylum Actinomycetota; class Actinomycetes; order Mycobacteriales; family Mycobacteriaceae; genus Gordonia. The sequence goes on from NZ_JASGII010000001.1 coordinate 2,197,877, forward strand.
CGGCGTACGCGAAGAAGGAATCCCCTTCGGGCACGCCGTGGTCGAGCGCGGCGCCGAAGTACGACACCATCACATAGCGCCGCACGCCCGCCGCCGAGGCGGCATCCATGGAGCGCTTGGCCGCGTCCCGGTCCACCGCGTAGGTGCGCGCCGGGTTGCCGCCACCCGCGCCCGCCGACCACACGATGGCGTCGTGGCCGACGAAGACATCGGCGAAGGCGGACTCCTTGGCCGCCTCGACGTCGAAGATCACCGGGGTCGCCCCGGTCTCGCGCACCTCCGCAGCATGGGCGGGGTTGCGGATCAGCGCGGTGACCTCGTGGCCGTCGGCACAGAGCAGTCGTGCGGCGCGCAGCGCCACCTTGCCGTGCCCGCCGACGATGACGACGCGCATCACCGGCCCCCCGACCGGTGCAGGACGCTCTCGTAGGCGAAGGCGAGCAGGATCGCGGCCGCGACGCCGATGATCCAGCGCAGGCCGACGATGGTGCCGACCTCGTCGTCGAGCAGCCGACCCGCCGCCCAATAGCCGAACAGCGTGCCCAGCACGCCGAGGACGACGGTGGCCAGCACCGAGAGGGACTGGCGGCCCGGCATTGCGACGCGGGCGAGAACGCCGATGACGGCACCGATCGCGATCAGGCCGATGATCTCGCCGATACCCATGCAGACTCCTAGTCGAAGCGAAGGCGCTCTGGGTCCAGCCTAGCCTCGGTGTGCGGCAGCGTCTTGGCCCTCATGTACGAGAAGCCGACGTCCGCCGGACCGCCGAAACCGCACCGATCGCGGAACCAGGACGTCACCAGGTCGGCCACCAGCCCGGGCGACTGCGCCACCAGGTAGCCGTGGGTGCAGTCCTCGAACAGGTTGTCGTGGTACCAGCGGTCGAGCTCCATGCCCGCGGCCCCGTACCCGTCCAGCAACGGGATGATCATCAGCGTCGTCGACAACCGCAGCAGGAACCGTCCCCCGTCGAGGCGTTGCACCTGGGCGCACTCGACGTCGTAGCCGTGGGTCGCCGCGCAGGCTCCTGCGCGACCGGCGTCGAGCACACTGGCCACCGGCAACTCGGTCAGCCGATCGGCCAACCATCCGGTGAACTCCTCCCACCGCGCACCGCGCTCGTCCGTCATCGCCGCCTCCCAACATTGTGAACTGATGTTCGAAGTCAATCACCGGGGTCTGACATCGGCGGCGGAATACCATCGGGGATATGACCGCCGCCTCCGATCCCGTCGAGACGCTGCGCCGGTGGAGCGACGCCGGCGCACTGTGGCGCGTCCTGGCCCGCCGGGGCGACACGCTCGTGATCGGGATGTACCGCTGCGACGGCGGCGAGGAGGTCGACCGCATCGAGTCCGCCGACGCGGCCCTGCGCGACTACGTCGGCGACCGCACCGACAGCGAGGCGTAGCGCTCAGCCCAGGTGCTCGACGATGACCGGCACATGGCTGGTCGACGGGTCCTTGGTGGCCGTGGCCAGCTCGATGTCCTCCCGCGACGCCAGTTCGGCGAGGTGTGCCAGCGCCGCGGCCTGCTCCCCCGACGCCAACTCCTGCCCGTAGCGCCGGGCGAACTCCTCGTGGTGGCCGGGCCCCGCGTGGTGGTACCAGTCGCGCAACTCGCCGCTCGGCGCGACGTCCTTGCACCACTCCCCGATCCGCGGGTCGTCCTTGCGGATTCCGCGCGGCCAGAGTCGGTCGACGAACACCCGGTGGACGCCGGGCGGCACATCGTCGTACACCCGGCCGATCGCTACGCCCATACACTCGAACGTACCCCCACCCGACGTCGACGAGGACTCCCATGGCCGACGAATCCCTGCGCACCGCCACCGCGATGGTCGCCACCGAATACGGCGATCCGACGACCGTGGTCGCCGCCCGCACCGTCGACATCGCGCCGCCGGGACCCGGCCAGGTCGTCGTGGCCGTCCGCGCCGCCGGCGTCAACCCCGTCGACGGGAAGGTCGTGCGCGGACTGTTCGGCGCCGACCCCGCGGCGCTGCCGCGACGCATCGGTTCCGAGGCGGCCGGGGTGGTCACGGCCGTTGGCGACGGCGCCCGCTACTTCGACCCCGACGACGACCAGCGGCGCGACATCTGCGTCGGGGACGAGGTGATCGTCTACCGCGCGGTCGGCGGCTATGCGCAGGCCCTGCTCGCCGACGACACGTCGGTGCACCCGAAACCCGCCGCGCTGGACTTCCCCGTCGCCGCCGGGCTGCTCCTGGCCGGCGCGACCGCCGCCGACATGGTCGGTGCGGCCGACATCCGGGCCGGGGACACCGTCGTCGTGCACGGCGGCGCCGGTGCGGTGGGAACCGTGGCGGTCCAGCTCGCCCGCAAGGCCGGGGCCACGGTCATCGCCACGGCCGCGCCGCGCAACCACGACTTCCTCCGCGCGCTGGGAGCCATCCCCGTCGCCTACGGCGAGGGCGTCGCCGACCGGATCCGCGGCGCGGCGCCCGGCGGGGTCACCGCGGCCCTCGACACCGTCGGCACCGACGAGGCCATCGACACCTCGCTCGCGCTGGGGGTGCCGCCGACGCGGATCGTCTCCATCGCCGCGTTCGGCCGCGCCGACGACGGGATCGTGATCGTCGACGGGTCCGGCGGCGACAGCAAACGGCGGCGCGAGGAGGCGATCGCCGGCCTTATCGCCGAGGCGACGAGCGGCGGACTCGTCGTCGAGGTCGCGAAGACGTTTCCGCTGGCGCAGGCCGGCGCGGCGCTCGACGAGCTCGCTCGCGCGCACCCGCGCGGCAAGTTCGTGCTGCTGCCCTGAGCGGGGTCAGATCACGCCGAGCGCGAGCATCGCGTCGGCGACCTTGATGAATCCCGCGATGTTGGCGCCGGCGACGTAGTTGTCGGGCATGCCGTAGGTCTCGGCGGTCTCCACGCAGCTGTCGTGGATGCCGCGCATGATCTCGGCCAGTCGGTCCTGCGTGTAGTCGAAGCTCCACGAGTCGCGCGAGGCGTTCTGCTGCATCTCGAGGGCGCTGGTCGCGACGCCGCCGGCGTTGGCGGCCTTGCCCGGCGCGAACAGCACGCCCGCCTCGGAGAAGGCCTTGGTGGCGTCGGGGGTGCACGGCATGTTCGCGCCCTCGGCCACGGCGACGACCCCGCCGTTGATCAGCTTGGTCGCGTCGTCGCCGTGCAACTCGTTCTGCGTCGCACACGGCAGGGCCACATCGGCCGCGACGTCCCAGATGTTGCCGTTCTTGACGACCGAGACGCCGTTGCCGCGCGCCTTCGCGTAGTCGTCGACGCGGCCGCGCTTGACCTCCTTGACCTCCTTGAGGAGTTCGAGGTCGATGCCCTGCTCGTCGACGATGTAGCCCGACGAGTCCGAGCAGGCGATCACGGTGCCGCCGAGCTCGTGCACCTTCTCGATGGCATAGATGGCGACGTTGCCCGACCCGGACACCGACACCTTCTTGCCGTCGAAGCTCTGGCCGCGGGTCTTGAGCATCTCCTGGGTGAAGAAGACCGCGCCGTAGCCGGTGGCCTCGGTGCGGACCTGCGAGCCGCCCCACGCCAGGCCCTTGCCGGTGAGTACACCCGACTCGTAGCGGTTGGTGATGCGCTTGTACTGGCCGAACAGGTAGCCGATCTCGCGGCCGCCGACGCCGATGTCACCGGCCGGGACGTCGGTGTACTCGCCGATGTGGCGGTACAGCTCGGTCATGAACGACTGGCAGAAGCGCATGACCTCGTTGTCCGAGCGGCCCTTCGGGTCGAAGTCCGAGCCGCCCTTGCCGCCGCCGATGGGCAGACCGGTGAGGGAGTTCTTGAAGATCTGCTCGAAGCCGAGGAACTTGACGATGCCCAGGTACACGCTGGGGTGGAACCGCAGCCCGCCCTTGTAGGGGCCGAGGGCGGAGTTGAACTCGACGCGGAAGCCGCGGTTGATCTGGACGTTGCCGGCGTCGTCGACCCACGGCACGCGGAAGATGATCTGGCGCTCGGGCTCGCAGATGCGCTTGATGACGGCGGCGTCGGTGTACTCGGGGTGCTTGGCCACGACCGGACCGAGGCTGTCGAAGACTTCGCGCACCGCCTGGTGGAACTCGAGTTCCCCGGGGTTGCGGCTCACGACCTCGTCGAAGAGCTCGGTCAGTTTCGCGTCCATGGCAATGGCACCCTTCACCCGGCCTCACCGTTGAGGCCTCACAACGACACCCTCACAGTTGCGAGGGTCCTGTTGAGCGCAAAAATGCCACATTCACGCCACCGCTGCCAAATCGCGCAAAGCACCCCGCGCGCTGACCTGCGGATTCACTCCGACGGCGGGTAAGCCTGCACTAACCTGACGAGGAATTCGGCCTGGGCGGGATTGATCTTCGCGGCGGCCTCTTCGAGGGTGAACCACTCGCCGCGGTCGACTTCGGGAAACGCGCGCCGCCGCCCCGAACGCGGCGGCCACTCGATCTCGAAGGTGTTCGACTCGACCGCCGTCGCATCCACGTCGCCGACGACCGCATAGGCGCGCACGACCTTCCCCCCGCGCTGGCGGACCTCACCCAGATCGGTCACCGGCCCGTCCGGCGCGGGCTGTCCGGTCTCCTCGACGAACTCGCGGCGGGCGGCGGCGAGGGGATCCTCGTCCGGTGCGTGCTCCCCCTTCGGGATGGACCACGCACCGAGGTCCTTGCGCGCCCAGAACGGCCCGCCCGGATGGACCAGGAACACCTCCGCGGTGCCCCGGTGGACCAGCAAACCCGCACTCTGCGCCGCCATCGCTCGATTATCACCGCATGAGAGACTGGAACCCATGACGACCTGGCCGGCCCCCACCGCGCATGCGCCGGTGTCGGCCACCGTGGAGGTCCCCGGCTCCAAGTCGATCACCAACCGCGCGCTGGTGTTGGCCGCGCTCGCCGACGGGCCGTCGACGATCACCGGGACGCTGCGCAGCCGTGACACCGACCTGATGATCGCGGGCCTCGCCGCGATGGGTGCCGGGCTGACCGCCGATGCCGACGACCCCACCCGGATTGCCGTGACCCCGCGGCCGCTGCACGGCGGCCAGGTCGACTGCGGGCTGGCCGGCACCGTGATGCGCTTCCTACCGCCCGTGGCCGCGCTGGCGTCGGGCACCGTCGGGTTCGACGGCGACGAGCAGGCGCGCACCCGACCGCTGGGCACCATCCTGGACGCGTTGCGCACCCTGGGCGCCGACGTCGACGGGTCGTCGCTGCCGTTCTCGGTAATCGGTGCCGGCGGGTTGCGCGGCGGCGAGGTGATCATCGACGCGTCCGCGTCGTCGCAGTTCGTCTCCGGTCTGCTGTTGTCGGCCGCGCGCTTCGACGAGGGGGTGCGCGTCGTGCACCGCGGCGCCCCGATGCCGTCGATGCCGCACGTCGAGATGACCCTGGCGATGCTGGCCGAGCACGGTGTGTCCGTCGCGACCGGCACCGACGAGTGGCGCGTCGCGCCGGGCCCGATCGCCGCCCACGACTGGATCATCGAGCCCGACCTGTCCAATGCGGCGGCGTTCCTCGCGGGCGCCGCGGCCACCGGGGGCACGGTCCGCGTGCCGCGCTGGCCGGCGTCGACGACGCAGCCCGGCGCCCAGTTCCTCGACCTGCTCGCCGGGATGGGCACGACTGCCCGCCGCGACGACGACGGGCTGCTCACCGTCACGGGCGGCGAGTCGTTGCGCCCGCTCACCGCCGACCTGCGCGCGATCGGCGAGCTGACGCCGACCGTCGCCGCGCTGTGCGCCCTCGCCGACGGCGAGTCGCGTCTGACCGGCATCGCCCACCTGCGCGGACACGAGACCGACCGCCTCGCCGCCCTCGCCACCGAGATCAACCGACTCGGCGGCGACGTCGAGGAGCTGGCCGACGGCCTGCTGATCCGCCCGCGCCCGCTGCACGGCGGCGTGTGGGAGTCCTACGCCGATCACCGCATGGCCACTGCGGGCGCGCTGATCGGCCTGCGGGTGCCCGGCGTCGAGGTCGTCGACATCGCCACCACCGCCAAGACGCTGCCGGACTTCCCGGCCATGTGGGCCACCATGCTCGGCGCCGGAGCATGAGCCGCTCCAGCCGCGGGTACGACGAATCCGACGTCCGGATTCGCCCGGGCAAGGGCACCCGTCCGCGGACCAAGACGCGACCGGCACACGCCGACGCCGACGAGGCGATGGTCGTCTCGGTCGACCGCGGCCGATGGGGCTGTGCCATCGACGCGGACCCCGACCGGATCGTCGTCACCATGCGGGCGCGCGAGCTGGGCCGCACCCCGATCGTCGTCGGCGACCGCGTCGGCGTCGTCGGCGACACGTCGGGGGCCAAGGACACGCTCGCTCGGATCGTGCGGGTCGAGGATCGGACGTCGGTGCTGCGCCGCACGGCCGACGACACCGACCCGTACGAGCGGATCGTCGTCGCCAACGCCGACCAGCTGCTGATCGTCACCGCACTGGCCGACCCGCCGCCGCGCACCGGCTTCGTCGAGCGGGCGCTCGCGGCGGCCTACGTCGGCGGCCTCACCCCGATCCTCGCCCTGACCAAGTCCGACCTGGCCGACGGCGCCGACTTCCGGGCCGCCTTCGCCGGGCTCGACCTCCCCATCGTCGCCGCCGGGCGCGACGACGACCTCGCCGAGCTGCACGCGGTCCTGGCGGGCAAGCTGACCGCGCTCGTGGGTCACTCGGGCGTCGGGAAGTCGACACTGGTCAACCGCCTCGTCCCCGCTGCCGACCGTGCCACCGGCGTCGTCTCCGGCGTCGGGAAGGGGAGGCACACGTCGACGCAGTCGGTGGCGCTGCCCGTGCCGGGCACGGCGGACACCTGGGTCGTCGACACCCCCGGGATCCGGTCGTTCGGCCTGGCCCACGTCTCCCCCGACGATGTCGTCAACGCCTTCAGCGACCTGCGCGAGGCGATCGAGGAGTGTCCGCGGGGCTGCACCCACCTGGGTCCGCCGGCTGATCCGGAATGCGCCCTCGACACGTTGGCGGGGGCTTCCGCGCGCCGGGCCATGGCGGTGCGGAGCATGCTGGTCGCGCTGCACGACGAACCATGCTGAGATTTCTCCCTTGCCGAGCACTGGACGGCAATCTTCCCCCGAGTGGTCAGGAGGGGAGATTTTTCAGCGCCAGGCGCGCGGCACCCGTCGCTTCCGCGACCGGGCCAGGTCCCGCAGCGCGGCCTTGAGGCCGGACTTGGGCGGGCGGCCGTCGAAGCGTCGCTCGGACGCGGTCTCCGGGGCGTCGTCGCTGGTGTCGCGCAGCAGGCTGTCCGGGAGCGCCAGTTTGTGAATGGTGCGCCAGGTCTGCAGGTACTGGGTCAGCATCGAGCCGGTCGTGTACGGCAGGTCGTACTTGTCGCAGAGTTCGCGCACGCGGACCGCGATCTCCGGCAGCCGGTTGCTCGGCAGATCCGGGTAGAGGTGGTGCTCGATCTGGTACGACAGGTTGCCCGACAGGAAGGCCAGCGCCGGGCCGGTGTCGAAGTTCGCGGTACCGAGCATCTGGCGCAGGTACCAGGCGCCCTGCGTCTCGTCCTCGAGCGACTCGACGGTGAACTTCTCGGCCCCGTCGGGGAAATGGCCGCAGAAGATGACCAGGTAGGCCCACACATTGCGGATCAGGTTGGCCGACAGGTTGGCGGTCAACGTGTGCTTGAAGTTCGGCCCGGACAGCGCCGGGAACAGCACGTAGTCCTTGCCCAGTTGGCGGCCGGCCTTGCGGAGGAACTCCTTGATCTGCGGGACTGCGACAGTCCGGTCCTTGGTGCCCTTGACGACTTCGCCGAGCTCCAGGTCGTGCAGCGCGATGCCCCACTCGAAGGTGGCCGCGAGGAGGACGTTGAGGAAGGGCTGGGCGAGCCAGCGCGGCTCCCACGGTTCGTCCCGGGTGACCCGCAGCGTCTTGTAGCCGACGTCGTGGTCCATCCCGACAACGTTCGTGTACTTGTGGTGGATGTAGTTGTGCGAGTGCTTCCAGTGCGGCGCCGCGCACACCATGTCCCACTCCCACGTCGCCGAGTGGATCTCCGGATCGTTCATCCAGTCCCACTGGCCGTGCATGACGTTGTGGCCGAGCTCCATGTTCTCGATGATCTTGGCCAACGCCAACGAGCCCGTGCCCAGCCACCACAGGCTGCGCTTGCCGCTGCCGAGCAGGGAAACCCGGCCGACGATCTCAAGGGCGCGCTGCGCCCGGATCGTGCGGCGCAGGTAGGCGACGTCGCGCGCTCCGAGATCGGACTCGACCTCGCGGCGCAACGAGTCCAGCTCCGCACCGAGCGCCTCGACATCGGCCTCGGTCAGGTGCGCGTACTCGCGGATATCGGTGATTGCCATCGGTGTCCATTATGCGCATTCCCGAGCGGGCGCGCGCATCTCGGATGCGGGACCTTCGTCAGGCCGCGTTGCTCTCGCCCGAGCCGTCACCCGATGCGACCGCCGAGAGCTGCAGCGCCGCCTTGCGACCGCGCCGCCGACGGCGGAGTTCGACGATCGCCGTGCGCAGACCGCGGCGCCGACCGGTGACCGGATCGACCGTCGCGACCAGGCGCTGAGCCGACTCGGCGGCCTTGAACCGGCGCTCGGACGCCGTCTCCGGCGCGTCGTCGGCGGTGGCCAGCAGGAAGCGGTCCGGCAGCGACAGCTTGGCGATGGTGCGCCAGGCCTTCAGGTACTGCACCGGCAGGGAGCCGGTGGTGTAGGGAAGGTCATACTTCTCGGCCAGCGCCTGCACACGGGTGGCGATCTCCGGCAGCCGGTTGCTCGGCAGGTCGGGGAACAGGTGGTGCTCGATCTGGTACGACAGGTTCCCCGACATGAAGCCCATGACCGGGCCGGCGTGGAAGTTCGCGCTGCCGAGCATCTGGCGCAGGTACCACTGCCCCTGGCTCTCGTTCTCCATGTCCTGCTTGGTGAACTTCTCGGCGCCGTCGGGGAAGTGCCCGCAGAAGATGACGGCGTTGGTCCACAGGTTGCGGATGACGTTGGCCAGCAGGTTGCCGGTGGCGGTCTTGACTGCGGCGCGCGGCGAGCGGGTCACCGCGGCGGTGATCGCCGGGTAGAGGGCGTAGTCCTTGCCGACCTGCTTGCCGACCTTGCGGCCGACCTCGCGCAGGTTCGCCTGGAACTCGGCCTTGGCCTCCGGCGTCTTGCGCTTCCGGAACAGCTCCAGGTGCTGGATGGCGACGCCGAACTCGAACAAGAGCGCCAGCAGGGTGTTGTAGACGAGGTTGCCCAGGTAGTAGGGGTGCCACTTCTGGTCTCGGGTGACGCGCAGCGTGCCGTAGCCCACGTCGTCGTCCATGCCCAGCACGTTGGTGTACTTGTGGTGGATGTAGTTGTGGGTGTGCTTCCAGTGCGACGACGGTCCGGTGTTGTCCCACTCCCAGGTGGTCGAGTGGATCTCCGGATCGTTCATCCAGTCCCACTGGCCGTGCATGACGTTGTGGCCGAGCTCCATGTTCTCGACGATCTTCGCGACGCCGAGCGTGGTCGCACCGGCCCACCACAGGCTGCGCTTGCGCCCGCCGACGAGCATCACCCGGCCGGCCAGGTCCAGGCCGCGCTGGAATCGGATGGTGTTGCGGATGTAGCGGGCGTCGCGCTCGCCGCGGTCCGCCTCGATGTCCGCACGGATCTGATCGAGTTCGCGCGCCAACTCTTCGACGTCGGCATCGGTGAGGTGGGCGTACTCGGGGATGTCGGCGATAGCCATGGAGAATCCTTACCTACGGTTTCGTAACTTACGACAGCGTAGGTTACGCTTGCGAAGGTTGTCCAGTCCCCCCGCCCACACAGAGGAGAACGTCGAGAGATGAGTTGGCGCGATCGCTTCGAGGAGCCCGTGCGCGACGTCGCGGCACGGCACCGCGTGACCAATTGGGTGCGCGCCGCCGCCGCTCGGATCACGACGCCGCTGCTCCCCGACGACTACCTGCACCTGGCCAATCCGCTGTGGTCGGCCCGCGAGCTGCGCGGCCGCGTCGTCTCGGTCCACCGGGAGACCGCGGACTCGGCAACCATCGAGATCAAGCCCGGCTGGGGCTTCTCCTTCGACTACCAGCCCGGTCAGTACCTGGGCATCGGCGTCGACGTCGGCGGGCGCTGGATCTGGCGGTCGTATTCGCTGACCTCGGCCCCCGCGCGCGCCGAGAAGACGCAGACCGTCGCCATCACCGTGAAGGCCATGCCGGAGGGCTTCCTCTCCTCGCACCTCGTCACCGGCCTCAAGCCGGGCACCATCGTCCGCCTCGCCGCACCGCAGGGCGAGTTCGTCCTGCCCGAGCCGCTGCCGCCGAAACTGCTGTTCCTCACCGCGGGCAGCGGCATCACCCCGATCATCTCGATGCTGCGCACCGTCGCCCACCGCCACCAGAGCTCCGACATCGTGCTGGTGCACTCGGCGCCCGCCCCCGAGGACGTCCTCTTCGCCGACGAACTCGCGCGCTACGCCGAGAGCGGCCTGGTCGACGTCCACATCCACCACACGCGCGACGGCGGCCGGCTGTCCCCCGACGGCATCGCCGACCTGTGCGCGGACTGGGCCGAGCGCGAGACCTGGGCCTGCGGCCCGGGCGGCTTCCTCGACCTCGTCACCGAGATGTTCGACCGGGCCGGCGCCCCCGAGCACCTGCACCTGGAGCGCTTCGCCCTCGAGCGCGGTGCCGTCGGCGCGCAGGGCGGGACCGTGACCTTTGCCCGCAGCGAGAAGACGGCCGAGATCGATGGGGCCACCACGCTGCTGGAGGCGGGTGAGGCAGCGGGCGTGCTGATGCCCTTCGGCTGCCGCATGGGCATCTGCCAGAGCTGTGTCGTCCCGGTCGAGGCCGGCGTCGTGCGCGATCTGCGCACCGGCGTCGAGCACGTCGCCGGCGAGCGCATCCAGACGTGCGTCAGCGCGGCGGCGGGTGATTGCTCGCTCGACGTGTAGGGCACGCTCGGCGCGATTCCGGGCACGCTCGACGAGTGCCGGGGTCGACTCAGAGGAGTTCGAGCAGGAACGGCAGTTCCTGGGTGGCGTACCAGCCGAGGTCGAAGTCCTCGACGTCGCCGATCGCCAGTTCGGCGTCCAGATCGCCCAGATCCGCGGCATCGACCGCGTCGACGGCCGCGCGCACGGCACTCTCCGCGTCGGCGCCGTCCACGTGGACCGCGACGATGTCGGCCAGCGGCACCGGGCCGGCCAGCTTCACGACCGCGGCATCCAGGTCGGGCCGCAGCTTGACCTTGTCGTCGGCGACGTCGGCCGCGACGACGACGCGTCGCGGCGGGAGCGGCTTGGCATCGGTGTCCTCGCCGTCGGCGGGCGGTTCGTCGACGTCGAGCAGGCGCAGGCTGGCCCGTGCGGCCTCGCGCATCGCAGCCTCGGCCAACTCCTCGTCGTCGCCGGCGGTGTACGACTCGCGCAACGCCGGCGTGAGCGCGAAGGCCGTGCCGCCGAGCGGCGCGATCTCGCCGTCGGCGGTCAGCGCTTGCAGCATCGCCAGCGTGGCCGGGATGTAAACCCTCACTTCTTGTCCCCTCCGCGGCCTGGCCGCAGTTCATCGAAGGCATCGTGGGTGTAGTCGACCAGCGCGGGCAGGTCCGCGAGCACGCCGCGGTCGCCGAGGAAGGCGAACTCGATCCGGTCGGTGTAGGTCAGCACGGTAATCGCGAGTGCCCGGTTGGCCAGCAGGCTGGGCACCAGGAACAGGTCGCGGACGGGCACCCCGTTGCACCACCGCTGGCCGACCGGGGTCGGCGCGACGGCGATCGGCAGGTTGTAGGTGTGCCGGTTCCAACTGGTGAACACGCGGGCCGCCACGTCGCCGAAGGGGACGACGCCCAGATCGGGCAGCAGCGGCCCCAACCGCCGCGACTGGCGCGTCGCCGAGTGGGCGTTGCGGCTGGCGAAGCCGGCGACCTGCGAGATGACGACCGCCGGGTTGGCCTCGCCGACGGGCAGGTCGGTAACGAAACCGGGGCCGTCCTCGCCGGACCAGCCGCTGTCGGGACCGTCGATGCCGGATGTGTCGAACTCCTCGTCGCGGCCCATCAGCGGCAGCACCACCCGCACGGTGTCGCCGGCGGCCAGCGTCTCGGTGAACGACAGCAGCCACCGGCGCAGCACCCCGGTGATGATAGCCAGCTCGACGTCGCTGCGGGTGCAGTCGTGGTGCTCGGCGATCCGGGTGGCCTCGGACGCGGACACCGACGCGACCGCGAAGGACCGCGTCGAGGTCGTGGTGCGGTTCAGCGGGCTGTCCGGCGCGGCGTTGGCGACCTGGGAGATGGCCTCGGTCACCTGCGCGGCCGACGACTGGGCCAGCGAGCGCAAGCCGCTGACCGGGCCGGTGACGATGTTCTCGACGAACTCGCCCGGCCGCGCCAGCCCCTCGGCGATCGCCTCGACCGCGAGTTGCACGGTGCCCGGCGTCGACTTCGGCATCCAGAGGTCCTCCGGGGTCTCGCCGCCGGCGCCGGGGTCGCTGTCGAGCAGGATCTGCGACAGTTCCGGCGCGCCCCGGCCGAGCATGCAGCGGTGCGTCTTGGTCAGCACCGCCATCCCGCCGTCGGCCAGCCCCTCGATCAGATACATCTCCCACAGCGGCCGCTTGTGGTCGAGTGGCCGCGACAGCACCCGGCCGACGAGGTCCTGCAATTGCTCGACCCCGCCCGGTCCGGGCAGTCCCGCCCGCCGGACGTGGAAGTTGATGTCGAATTCCGGATCGTCGACCCACACCGGCCTGGCCAAGCCGAGCACCACGGACTTCACCACCTGGCGATAACGGGGAGCCAACTGGATGCGGGCCTCGGTGAGCGCGACCAGCGAGTGGTAGTCCAGCGCTGCGCCGCCTTCGGCCGCCGCCGGATCGACGACGATCAGCGTCCCGACATGCACGGTGGAACCGGCCTCGTCGAGGAAGTAGTACATCGCTTCGCGCGCGGACAGCCGATTCACCATGATGGAGCGATCCTATCGGCCGCAAGGCCGGCGCGGACCGGGCATCGCCGTCAGTCCAGCATCAAACCCCGGACCTGCCAGGGCACCGCGGGCTCGGCGTGCTGTTTCCCGCGCCGACGCTTGGGCACCGCCATTCGGCCGGCGAAGGCGCGCACCCGCGCACCGCACGCGTAGCTGCCGAAGAACTCGGCCTGCCCCTCGGCAACCAGTTGGACGTGCAGGCGCCGCAGCCGCAGATCCGGCGCCCGCACCACACCGGCGCGCGCACTGCGCGCCTCGTGCTTGGCCCGTCCCCGACTGAGCACGTGGTCGGCCACCGCCGGGGCGACGAACGGCTGCAGCGCCACGACGGGCCGACGGCGGTCGAGCACCTCGAGGATCACCGTCATCGCGGCGATGGCGAACTCCCGCGCACCGACGACGCTGCGCTCGGCGGGCGGAGTCGGCGGGGTCGGCGGCACGGCGGCGCTGACCAACGCCGGCGGCGGCTGCCGGTCGCGCGCACTACAGGCGCAGGGCTGCGCCCACTGGCCGGGATGCTCGAACGGCGGTGCCGGCCGCACGACGACCTGCTGGGTGTCCATATACATGGGACGCAGCGCGGGCCCGTTCGGTTCCGTCGGAACCGAAAGTCGCCGAGAGGATCAGCGGCGGCGCTTCCCGCCGCGCTTGGCGGCCGGCTTGCCCTTGGCCTTGCGGTTCGGGCGGCCGGTGGCCTCCGGCTCCAACGCGGGGTCCGCGTGCTCGTCGAAGGCGGTGGCGTCACCGCTCTCGTCGGGACCGGTGTAGGTCATCGCGTCGTCGCGGGGAGCCGTCGGGGTACCACTGCCGCGCAGCGCGGCGGGCACCTTCGACTGGTCCGCCGAGTCGGCGACCGGTCCGGTGGGCAACTGGGCGGCTGCGGGTTCGACGTGGAACTGGCCCTGGAAGAGGTAGACGAGCGTCTCCTCCTTGATGCCCTCCTGCATCTTGCCGAACATGTCGAAGCCCTCGCGCTGGTACTCAACGACCGGGTCCGCCTGCGCCATCGACCGCAGGTAGATGCCTTCGCGCAGGTAGTCCATCTCGTACAGGTGGTCGCGCCACTTCTCGTCAATGACCTGCAGCAGGACGTCGCGCTCGAGCTTGCGCATCGTGCCCTCGCCGTAGGCGGCGTCGATCGCGGCCTCGCGCTCGGCGTACGCGTGGTGCGCGTCCTTGGTGAGGATCTCGCGGAGCTCGTCCGGGGAGATGTCGTCGCGTCCGCCGAAGTCGTCCTCGGCCATGACCTTCTTGGGCGACAGCTCGATCGGGTAAAGCGACCGCAGGGCCTCCCACAGCTTGTCGGTGTCCCAGTCCTCGGCGTACCCCTCGGCGGTCGCGCCGTCGACGTAGGCGCCGACGACGTCGTCGATGAAGCCCTGGATCTCTTCGCTGTGATCCTCGCCGGCGAGGATCGTGTTGCGCTCGCCGTAGATGACCTTGCGCTGCTCGTTCATCACCTCGTCGTACTTGAGGACGTTCTTGCGGACCTCGAAGTTCTGCTGCTCGACCTGCGTCTGCGCCGAGCGGATGGCGCGGGTGACCATCTTCGCCTCGATCGGCACGTCGTCGGGCAGGTTGACGCGGTTCATGATGGTCTCGAGCGCGGCACCGTTGAAGCGGCGCATGAGCTCGTCGCCCAGCGACAGGTAGAACCGGGACTCGCCCGGGTCGCCCTGTCGGCCGGAGCGGCCGCGCAGCTGGTTGTCGATGCGGCGCGACTCGTGCCGCTCGGTGCCGAGCACGTACAGGCCGCCGGCCTCGCGCACCTCGTCGGCCTCGGCCTCGGCGTTCTCGCGGGCGACGGTGATCGCCTCGTCCCACGCGGCCTCGTACTGGTCGGGGGTGTGCACCGGGTCCAGGCCGGCCTTGCGCAGGCGCGAGTCGGCGATGATGTCGGCGTTGCCGCCGAGCACGATGTCGGTACCGCGGCCGGCCATGTTCGTCGCGACGGTGACGGCGCCGACGCGGCCCGCCTCGGCGATGATCTGCGCCTCTTGCTCGTGGAACTTGGCGTTCAGGACGTTGTGCGGGATGCCGCGGCGCTGGAGCTGGCGGGACAGGTACTCCGAGCGCTCGACGCTGGTGGTGCCGATGAGGACCGGCTGGCCCTTCTCGTGCCGCTCGGCGATGTCGTCGACGACGGCGTCGAACTTGGCCTCTTCGGTCTTGTAGATCAGGTCCGACTTGTCCTGTCGCACCATCGGCTTGTTCGTCGGGATGGGCAGCACGCCCAGCTTGTAGATCTGGTCGAACTCGGCGGCCTCGGTCTCGGCCGTACCGGTCATGCCGGCCAGCTTGTCGTAGAGGCGGAAGTAGTTCTGCAGCGTGATGGTGGCCAGGGTCTGGTTCTCGGCCTGGATCTCCACGCCTTCCTTGGCCTCGATCGCCTGGTGCAGGCCCTCGTTGAACCGGCGGCCGTCGAGGACGCGACCGGTGAACTCGTCGACGATGACGACTTCGCCGTTCCGGACGATGTAGTCCTTGTCGCGGTGGAAGAGTTCCTTCACCTTGATCGAGTTGTTCAGGTAGCCGACCAGCTGCGAGTTCGCGGGGTCGTACAGGTTGTCGATGCCGAGCTGGTCCTCGACGAAGGCGACGCCGGCCTCGTGCACGCCGATGGTCTTCTTCTTGATGTCGACCTCGTAATGCACGTCCTTCTTCATCAGCGGCGCGAGCCGGGCGAACTCGACGTACCACTTGCTCGACGAGTCGGCCGGGCCGGAGATGATCAGCGGCGTGCGGGCCTCGTCGATGAGGATCGAGTCGACCTCGTCGACGATCGCGTAGTTGTGGCCGCGCTGCACCTGCTGCTCGAGGGTGTGCGCCATGTTGTCGCGCAGGTAGTCGAAGCCGAACTCGTTGTTGGTGCCGTAGGTGATGTCGGCGGCGTAGGCCTTCGCGCGGGCGTCCGGCGACATCGCCGACAGGATGACGTCGACCTCCAAGCCCAGGAAGCGGTGGACGCGGCCCATCCACTCGGCGTCGCGCTTGGCGAGGTAGTCGTTGACGGTGACGACGTGCACGCCCTTGCCGGCGAGTGCGTTCAGGTAGGCCGGGAGCACACAGGTCAGGGTCTTGCCCTCACCGGTCTTCATCTCGGCGATGTTGCCGAAGTGCAGTGCCGCGCCGCCCATGATCTGGACGTGGAAGTGCTTCTGGTCGAGCACGCGCCAGGCTGCCTCGCGGGCCACCGCGAACGCCTCCGGCAGGAGCTCGTCGAGGGTCTCGCCGTCGGCGACGCGCTCCTTGAACTCGTCGGTCTTGGCGCGCAGTTCGGCGTCGGAGAGCGCGGCGGTCTCGTCCTCGAGCGCCTCGACGTGACCGGCGATCACGTCGAGTCGCTTGACCATCCGGCCTTCGCCGACGCGAAGCAGCTTGTTCAGCACTGGCAATCCCTCAATATGTAAACCCGTGAATGTCGCGGGCGTCTGTCAGCCCCCGCGGCGGGGACACGGCAGAACGCCCTTTGACATCGTACGGAACAGGATGCCGCTGCGCCGCAGCGCGTCCATCGGCGCGGCGGCCGCGCGCTCAGGTCAGCCGGATCAAGCCGTAGTCGAAGGCGTGCCGGCGGTAGACGACGGTCGGCCGGTCGGACTCCTTGTCGTGGAACAGGAAGAAGTCGTGGCCGACGAGTTCCATCTCGTAGAGCGCGTCGTCGACGGTCATCGGCACCGCCGGGTGCTCCTTCGTGCGGACGATCTGACCGGGGTCGTGGTCGTCGACGTCGTACTTGGCCGCATCGGCCTCGGCAGCGGCTTTCGAGTCGGCGGCGCTGCCGGCCAGGTCGCCGGCACCGGTCGCGGTCGCCTCGGCCAGCGACGTCGGCGTGCGCAGCCCGTAGTGGACCTCGCGACGGGTCTTGGCGCGGCGCAGCCGCGAGTCGAGGCGGTCGAGGGCCGCCTCCAGCGCGGCGTAGAAGTTCTCGCCGCCCGCCTGCGCCCGGACCACCGGCCCTTTGCCGACCGCGGTGAGCTCCACCTGCTGACACGCCTTGGCCTGGCGGCGGTTGCGCTCGTGGTAGAGCTGCACGTCGAATCGCTGGGTGCCCGGGGACAACCGTTCGAGCTTGGCCAGCTTGTCGCGCACGTGCACCTTGAAGTGCTCGGGGATCTCCACGTTCCGGCCGGAGAAGGTCACCGTCGCCTCCGGCTCTGCCGGTGCGCTGGACACGGTCGTGCCCGGCGGACGGGTGAAGGCTGCCTCGGCGTCGAACGCGTCCTCGCGCCGGTTGGCCTTGGATTCGCGGTGTCCCTTGCGGTGGATGACAGTCATGCAGGCTCCTCTTACTGGCGAAAAAGTCTCGGAACGAGGCATGCCAGCCGGGCGGCTGACACTCAGTGGCGGCGGCCTCACCTCCCTGTCGACACTGCCGCGAGCGGTGCGGGGAATGTTGAGTCCGACCGTAGTCGCAGTTGACCGGCCCTGCCAGGTTTTGCCCCACAGGTCCTCCCGTCGTGGTGCGATGGAGCCGGGGGAACACCGATGGGGGAATCGACGCGCCCGTTCGCGCCCGGGCAGCTGCTGCGCGCGCTACTCGACCTGGCCGTCCCCGCCGTGTGCGGCGGGTGCGGTCGGCCGGGCCCGCCGTGGTGTCCGACGTGTGAGCGCCGCCTCGCCGACGTGCCACGCGCGGTCACTCCCCGCGTGGCGGTCCCGGCTCCGGTGTGGGCGGTCGGGCCGTATCGAAACCCGTTGCGGCAGGCCATCATCGCCGCCAAGGAACGGCACCGCCGCGACCTCGTCGATCCGCTCGGCACCGCGCTGGGCGGCGCCCTGGCGACGTTGGCCCGGTGGGGCGAGATCCCCGACGCGGCGCGGCTGATCCTCATTCCGGCACCCACCCGGGCGATCGCCGCACGACGGCGCGGCGGCGACCCGGTGGAGGCCTATTGCCGGGTCGCGTCGCAGCGACTCGGCGATGGTGCGCGTGTGGCTCCCCTGCTGCGCACGGCGGCGTGGGTGCGCGACTCGGCGGGTCTGTCGGCGGCGGCGCGCAGTGCGAATCTGCGCGGTGCCATCCGGTTGCGCGCCGATCCCCCGTGGCTCGCCGATGCCGCGGTCGTGCTCGTCGACGACGTCCTCACCACCGGGGCGACCGTCGCCGAATCGGTGCGGGTCCTCGCCCGGGCCGGCGTCGGGGTCGACGCCGTCCTCGCCCTGGCGGCCGCCGACTAGCCTTCCTCCCGCACGAATCCGCGCTTCCCGACGGGATTGCTGCGGGATCTGTCGATCGGGGCGGGAGGTAGCTACGGCACCACCGGGACCATGTCCGGCCCCTTGCCGGCCGGGACGTCCTCCCAGGTCTGTCCGCGCTCGGTGCTCGGGGCCAGCTTCAGCACGCCGCGGGTGTCGGCGACGTAGGTCGCCGACAGGTTCGCGGCGACCGCGCGCACCGGCGGGGCGAGATTGCCGGTCACCATTCCCGCCGCGGGCAGGCCGGACAGCGGGACCTGCGTCACCGGGGTCTCGGCGGCATCGCGGGCGACGACCAGCGTCGTCGGCGACGACCAGTCCAGCGCGACGGCCCGATTGCCGATGTTGAACGCGGCGAATCGCGGATGCGCCAGGACCAGGCGCCCGTCCTCGGCCGTCTCGATGATCGCGAACAGCACCTGACCGGCGACGATGAGCGCGGCCCGCACGCCGTCCGGCGACACCTGCATCTCGATGATGGGACCGCGGGCCACGGCGTCGAGCGCTTCGATGTCGGCGACGGTCGGCCGCGCATCGGGCCCCCAACGCGTCGGCTTGCCGTCCACGACGGCCCACAGGTCGCCGTTGGCGCCAAAGGACGGGCGGGTGATCGTCGCGCCCGTGGCCAGGGTCGCGACCGCTCCCCCGTACGGACCGGACACCAGCTGTGAACGGGCGTCGTCGGCCGGCGGCGCCGCGTCGGGGTCGGCGGGCGGCGCACCGGGGGCGGGCCGGTCCGGACGGGGACCGCGCACCGCGGCGACGCGGCTGCGATCGGGGCTCACGTTCGCCGAGACGACCTGCTTGCCGTCGTTCAGTCCGCCCCCGACGGGCTTGAGCGCCGTGCCCTCGACGGTCGACATCTGGCCGTCGCTGATGACGTCCAGGCGGTCCTGGTTGCCGTCGGCGGCGGTGGGCGAGAACTTCTGCACGTCCGCCAGCCGGATCCCGTCGGCGTGCTTGGGGAGCAGCGGTTGGCCGTCGAGGGTGATGACGTAGGGCGCCGGCGAATCTGCCGAGCTGAGCGTCCACACCAGCTGCGCGGCCATGAGCTCGCGGTCCTGGTCCGACGGCGAACCCGCGTTCTTGAGGTCGATCCGCACGCCACCGCCCTGGTCGCGACGTCCCGCATCGCCGAGTTCGGCCTTGGCGGGGATCGCCGACGCGGTGGCGCGCACGAGGTCCAGGCTCGGGCCCGCGAGCAGTCGCGCCGCCACCGACGACGCCGTCAGCTGTCCGACGAAGAACCAGCGCGGGTCTCCGACGAGGCGGCGGTGCTCGTGGTCGGTGAAGTACAGCGTCGCCAACCGGAACGTCGAATCGAACTGCGCCCGGTCCAGGTGCACGCCCTGCGGCAGCGGACCGTCGATCCGCCAGCCCGTCGGCGTGCGGGTGAGGCGCATCGTGGTCTCGACGCGGCCCGTGGCGGGCAACAATTGGCCGTTCACCTTGAGCGACGCGGTGTTGTCGCCCGTGATCCGGACCGTCGCCTCGTTGTCGGTGCGCGACTCGGTGACGACGCTGATGTTGCCCAGCACCGTGGTGTCGCCGCGGTCGTCCCAGCGCGCCGCGTTCTCCGGGGTGAGGAAGGCGCGAGCGGCCGAGTGCGCCGCGGTCGGGTCGGCGGTGGCGCGCAGGAATCCGTGGACCAGCGCTTCGGGGTCCATCGTGGCGGTCGGCCGCGCCGGCGCCTGCGCGGCGGGGCGTCGCTCGAAGGTCTTGAGCGGCTGCGGCGAGGAGTCGGTGGGAATGGCGACACACCCGGCCGTGCCCAGCGCGACGACGACGGCCAGTGCGGCCGCCCGGATCCGGCGCATCATGACTTCTCCCCGTCGTCGGTCTTCGCCGTGGCGGCAGGCTCGGCGGCGGCGGGCTTGGCAGCCGTGGGTTTGGCCGCCGTGGGCTTGGTCGTCGCGCGCAGATCGGTCGGGCGCAGCGGCAGCGGGCTGCCCAGGACCTTGTGGCCGCGCTTGAGCGGCAGCGTGAGCCGGAAATTGGCACCCTTGCCGGGCTCGCCCCACGCCTCCAATCGGCCGTTGTGCAGATGGGCGTCCTCGACGCTGATCGCCAGGCCGAGGCCGGTGCCGCCCGAACGCCGGTAGCGGGACGGGTCAGAGCGCCAGAACCGGTTGAACACCAGCTTCTCCTCGCCGGGCCGCAAGCCGACGCCGCGGTCGCGGACGGTCACGGCGACCGCGTCACCGTCGGTGCGCATGGTGAGCGTGACGGGCCGCTGCTCGGAGTGGTCGATCGCGTTGGCCAAAAGGTTGCGCAGGATCCGCTCCACGCGGCGCGGGTCGATCTCGGCGATGATCGGGTCCTCGGGCAGGTCGACGACCAGTTCGGTGCCGGTCTCGTCGGCGAGGTGCCGGACCGTCTGCAGCGCCGCTTCGATCGGGATCGTCATCGACATGTTCTCCGCCGCCAACTCGGCCATGCCGGCGTCGTGGCGGGAGATCTCGAGCAGTTCGTTGAGGAGGGTCTCGAAGCGGTCGAGCTCCTTGTCGAGCAGTTCCACCGAGCGCTTGCGCACCGGGTCCAGCTCGTCGCGGCCGTCGTAGAGCAGGTCCGAGGCCATGCGGACCGTCGTGAGCGGGGTGCGCAGCTCGTGCGAGACGTCGGAGGTGAACTGGCGTTGCAGCCCGCCGAATTCCTCGAGGTGGGCGATCTGGCGCTGCAGGCTCTCGGCCATGTCGTTGAACGACATCGCGAGGCGGGCCATGTCGTCCTCGCCGTTGACCGGCATGCGCTCGGACAGCTGGCCGCCCGCGAAGCGCACCGCCACCTTCGACGCGGAGCGCACCGGAAGGACCACCTGGCGCGAGACCAGCCAGGCGATGGCAGCGAGGAGGCCGAGCAGCACGATGCCGCCGGCGAGCAGCGTCCGGAAGACCAGGTTCACGGTGTCCTGCTCCGCGGTCAGCGGGAACACCAGGTACAACTCCAGCCCGGGCACCGACGAGTTCGTCGGCGTGCCCACGAGCAGCGCGGCCGTCGTCGAGCCGCCGGCGGTCTGGACGGTCGAGTACTGGTAGGCAACCTGACCGCTCTGCACCATGTTGCGCAGGTTGTCGGGGATGGCCGAGACGGGCCCGACGCCCGTGTCGGCGACGCCGTTGCCGCCGGCGCCGCGGACCAGCAGCACGGTGTCGAAGGCGCCGACGGGCCGTGAGCCGGGCCCGGAATCGGCGGCATCGCGCTCGGTCAGCAGAGACCGGGTCTGGCGCAGGCGGGTGGGCAGCGGGGTACCCGGGTCGGGACTGGCGAGGTCGCGTTCGACGGCCGCGCGCGCCCGGTCGATCTCCTCACCGGCGGCCGCGAGTTTGGCCTCCAGCAGGCTGTTGGTGATCTGCGACATGAGCACGAAGCCGAGGATGCCGACGACGACCAGCGACAGGGCGAGAGTCGAGACGACGACGCGCAGTTGCAGGGAGCGCCGCCACACACCGCCGAAGTTGTGGCTCAGCTGCGCCACGGTGCGGCGCAGCCGGGTCAGCGGACTGTTGGGACGGCGCGGGCGGAGGGCCCGTCCGGCGCGGTCGCTCACGGCGGTCCGGCTTTGTAGCCGACACCCCTCACGGTCAGGACGATCTCCGGGTTCTCCGGATCCGTCTCCACCTTGGCGCGCAGGCGCTGGACGTGCACGTTGACCAATCGGGTGTCAGCCGGGTGCCGGTAGCCCCACACCTGCTCGAGGAGCACGTCGCGGGTGAACACCTGGCGCGGCTTGCGGGCCAATGCGACCAGCAGGTCGAACTCGAGCGGGGTCAGCGAGATGGGCTCGCCGTCGCGCGTCACCTTGTGCGCGGGGACGTCGATCTCCACCGGCCCGATGGACAGCATCTCGGCGGGCTCGTCGTCGGTGCGGCGCAGGCGGGCGCGGATGCGGGCGACTAGCTCCTTCGGCTTGAACGGCTTGACCATGTAGTCATCGGCACCGGACTCGAGGCCCAGCACGACGTCGACGGTGTCGGTCTTGGCGGTGAGCATGACGATCGGGACGCCGGACTCCTGACGGACCGCGCGGCACACGTCGATGCCGTTCATGCCCGGCAGCATCAGATCGAGCAGCACGAGATCCGGGCGGGTTTCGCGCACCGCGGTCAGCGCCTGCGCTCCGTCGGCGACGTGGAAGGGCTCGAATCCTTCACCGCGAAGCACGATGGTCAGCATCTCCGCGAGGGCTGCGTCGTCGTCGACGACCAGGACACGTGGCTTCATGCGGTCCATAGTGACATTTTCGTGACCTTTTCCCCGGATGACGCGCCGACGGCCCGACGACCAGCTGAGGGCCCCGACCTCGGTAGGGTTTGCGCCGTGGCCACCTTCATCACCGTCGAGGGACTCGACGGAGCCGGCAAGCGGACGCTCGTCGACGGTCTGCGCCGCCAGTGGGAGGCCGACGGGGTGCGCGTCGCGACGATCGCGTTCCCGCGCTACGGCGAATCGGTGCATGCCGACCTCGCCGCCGAGGCGCTGCACGGCGAGCACGGCGACGTCACCGACAGCGCCTACGCGATGGCCCTGTTGTTCGCCCTCGATCGCCGCGACGCGGTGCCGCGGTTGACCGCGCTGCTCGACGAGAACGACGTCGTCGTCGCCGACCGCTATGCCGCTTCCAACGCGGCCTACACCGCCGCCCGGGTGCCGAGTGCGGCCGACGCGGCAGTCGAATGGGTCCGCGCGCTGGAGTTCGACCGGTTCGCCCTGCCGGTCCCGGACCACCAGCTCTTCCTCGGCGTCCCGGTCGAGGTCGCCGCCCAGCGCGCCGTCTCGCGCGCCGAGTCCGACGAGAGTCGGGCCCGCGACCGCTACGAGCGCGACGCCGACCTGCAGGCGCGCGTCGATGCCGCCTATCGTCGGTTGGCCGCGCAGGAGTGGGTCTCGCCGTGGCGGGTGCTCGCCGGCGACCCGCCGTCGGGCCTGGCCGCGCAACTACTCGGCTAAACGAGGCCCGCTCAGTAGCGGTAGTGCTCGGGCTTGTACGGGCCTTCGACGTCGACGCCGATGTACTCGGCCTGCTCCTTGGTGAGCTTGGTCAGCTTGCCGCCGAGCGCCTCGACGTGGATGCGCGCGACCTTCTCGTCGAGGTGCTTGGGCAGTCGGTAGACCTCGTTGTCGTACTCGTCGTTCTTGGTCCACAGCTCGATCTGGGCGATCACCTGGTTGGAGAAGCTGTTGCTCATCACGAACGACGGGTGGCCGGTGGCGTTGCCCAGGTTCAGCAGTCGGCCCTCGCTGAGCACGATGATGCTGTGGCCGTCGGGGAAGACCCACTGGTCGACCTGCGGCTTGATGTTGATGCGCTTCATGCCGGGCGCGCTCTCCAGGCCGGCCATGTCGATCTCGTTGTCGAAGTGGCCGATGTTGCCGAGGATGGCCTGGTTCTTCATCTTCTGCATGTGCGCGAAGGTGATGATCCCCAGGTTGCCGGTCGAGGTGATGACGATGTCGGCGTCGCCGATCGCGTCCTCGACGGTGACGACGTCGAAACCGTCCATCAGCGCCTGCAGGGCGTTGATCGGGTCGATCTCGGTGACCTGGACGCGCGCACCCTGGCCGGCCAGCGACTCCGCACAGCCCTTGCCGACGTCGCCGTAGCCCGCGATCAGCACCTTCTTGCCGCCGATGAGGACGTCGGTGCCGCGGTTGATGCCGTCGATCAGCGAGTGGCGGGTGCCGTACTTGTTGTCGAACTTGCTCTTGGTGACCGAGTCGTTGACGTTGATCGCCGGGAAGGCGAGGTCGCCGGCGGCGGCGAACTGGTACAGGCGCAGCACGCCGGTGGTGGTCTCCTCGGTGACGCCCTTGACCGACTTCGCGATCGCGGTCCACTTGCCCTTGTCCTGTGCGAAGCTGCGGCGCAACAGGTCGAGGAAGACCTTGTACTCGGCCGAATGGCTGTCGTCGTCGGGCGGGACGACGCCGGCCTTCTCGAACTCGGCGCCGCGCAGCACGAGCATGGTGGCATCGCCGCCGTCGTCGAGGATCATGTTGGCCAGCACCGGCTTGCCGTCGACGTCGGGCCAGGTGAGCATCTGCTCGGCGCACCACCAGTACTCCTCGAGCGTCTCGCCCTTCCAGGCGAAGACGGGGACGCCCTTGGGCTCGTCGACGGTGCCGTGCGGCCCGACGACGACCGCGGCGGCGGCGTGGTCCTGGGTGGAGAAGATGTTGCACGACGCCCAGCGGACCTGCGCGCCGAGCGCGACGAGGGTCTCGATGAGTACCGCGGTCTGCACCGTCATGTGCAGCGACCCGGAGATGCGCGCGCCCTTGAGCGGCTGCACGTCGTGGTACTCGCGGCGCAGCGCCATCAGGCCGGGCATCTCGTGTTCGGCGAGTTCGATCTCCTTGCGGCCGAACTCCGCTTCGCCCAGGTCGGCGACCTTGAAGTCGATTCCGTTGCGGTGGTCGGCAGTGGGCGTGGACTTGGACACGAGGCTCATGGCTCCCCTACTCGATGCCCCGGGCGCGCGTCGTCCCGGCGGCGGTAATCGGTGTGGGGTCAGGCTATCGTGTCGTCGGTCTCCGAATCCCAGGCGGGCACCTCACCGCGCTCCCGACGGCCCACCATCGAATGGCGCTGGCCGTAGGTGAAGTACACGACGGCCCCGAGTGCCATCCACACGACGAACCGGATCCACGTCAGGGCCGACAGGTTCAGCATCAGCCAACCGCAGGCGACGATCGCCAGGATCGGGACCACCGAGCCGCCGGGCACGACGAACCCGCGCGGCAGATCGGGTCGGGTCCGGCGGAGGATGATGACCGCGCCGGCGACGACGGCGAACGCGAACAGCGTGCCGACGTTGACCATCTCCTCGAGTCGGTGGATCGGAAACAGGCCGGCGACGACGGCGACGAGGGTGCCGATCAGCACGGTCAGCCGCACCGGTGTGCCGAAGCGGGGACTGGTCTGAGCCAGTTTGCGGGGCAGGAGCCCGTCGCGGCACATGGCGAACAGAACGCGGGTCTGACCGAGGATCAGGACCATGACCACGGTGGTCAGTCCCGCGAGCGCGCCGACGGCGATCACCGTCTCCGCCCACTTCACCCCGTTCAGGGCGAAGACGTCGGCGAGATTCTTCGAGTCGTCGCCGGTACCGGCCAGCTGGCGGTAGTTGACCATGCCACTCACGACCAGGGTCACCAGGACATACAGCACGGTGACGATGACCAGCGAGCCGATGATGCCGCGGGGAATGTCGCGCTTCGGGTTGCGCGTCTCTTCGGCGGTCGTGGCGACCACGTCGAATCCAATGAATGCAAAGAACACGACCGATGCCGCCGCCAGCACGCCGTACCAGCCGTAGGCGGTGTTGCCGGCGCCGGTGATCAAGGAGAACAGCGTCGAGTCGACCGACTTGTGCAGGTCGCCGCCGGTCTGCGACGGCGGGATGTAGGGCGAGTAGTTCGCCTTCTTGATGTAGAACGCGCCGAGGATGATGACGAACAGGACCACGGCGATCTTGATGCCGGTGATGACGGCGCTGAACCGCGACGACAGCTTCGTCCCGACGGCGAGCAGCGTCGTCACCACGGCGACCACCAGGACGGCGCCCCAATCGACCTTGACGCCGCCGATCGTGACCGTCGCCGACGAGTCCATCAGGTTGCCGAGGTAGCCCGACCACCCCTTGGCGACCGTCGCCGCCCCGACCGCGAATTCGAGGATCAGGTCCCAACCCAGGATCCACGCCAGGAATTCACCGAAGGTGGCGTAGCCGTAGGTGTAGGCCGACCCGGCGACCGGCACGGTCGAGGCGAACTCGGCGTAGCAGAGCGCGGCCAGCCCGCACACGAGAGCCGCCATGATGAAGGAGATCGAGATGGCGGGGCCGGCGTTGTTTCCGGCCTGGGAGACCGTCACCGTGAAGATGCCGGCGCCGATGACGACCGCGACGCCGAAGACGATCAGGTCGCGGACCGAGAGGTCCTTGCGCAGCTGGTGGCCCGGCTCGTCGGTGTCGGCCAGCGACTGTTCGATGGACTTCGTGCGAAGCAGCGGGTTGCTCATCACGCTCCCGGATCGGTGTGCAGGGTTGACCTGCGCGGCTGAGCGTTGAGGCTAGCGCACCCCGACCCGATCCACCGGGCTACTCGGGCATCGACCGCGTCAGGCGCGCGGTTCGGGCGCGGCCGGTTCCGTCGGCAGCGGGTGCTCGTCGCCGCGGGTGGTCCGGTGCTTCACAAGGTGCACGATGCCGACCACCACGGATCCGACGATGAACCCGAGGACGGCCGAGAAGAAGGTGTTGACCAACCAGCCGATGAACCCGCCGACCGCGCCGGTCGCCTCGGCGGCCGCCGTCTCGAGGTGGTGCACGAAGTCGTAGAGCGGGTCCCAGCCGAGGTCGTGGATGCCGACCAGCAGGATGTGGCCGCCGACCCAGAGCATCGCGATGGTGCCGATGAACGAGAGCGCGGCCATCACCATCGGCATCGCCCGCAGCAGCCAGCGGCCGATGCGACGGCTGGCAGCACCGTCGCGACGCGCCATCATCAGCCCGACGTCGTCCATCTTCACGATGGCGGCAACGGCGCCGTAGACCAGCGCCGTGATGAGGATGGCGACGATGACCAGGGCGCCCAGGCGCAGCCAGAAGCCCTCGCCGGCGATCTCGCTGAGCGCGATCACCATGATCTCGGCGGACAGGATGAAGTCGGTGCGGACCGCACCCCCGACGAGTTCCTTCTCGGCGTCGCCACCGGCGGCGACGACGGGCGTCTCCTCCTCGTGGCCGCCCCCGGACAGCTTCTCCCAGATCTTCTCCGCACCCTCGAAGCACAGATAGGTGCCGCCGACCATGAGCAGCGGCGTGAGCGCCCACGACGCGAACTGGCTGAGCAGCATGATCGCCGGAAGGATGAAGACCAGTTTGTTGCGGATCGATCCGCGCGCGATCTTCCCGACGATCGCCAGCTCGCGCGCCGGCTTGATGCCCTGCACGTACCGCGGGGTCACCGCAGCGTCGTCGACGATGACGCCGACCGCTTTGGTGCCGGCCTTGCCGGCCGCGGCACCGATATCGTCCACCGACGCAGCCGTCAGCTTCACCAGTGCGGCGACGTCGTCGAGCAGTGCCGCAAGCCCTCCGGCCATCGGTGGGGACCTTTCCGTTTTGGGCGAATACGTTCCCCGAAGTCTATGCCGCCCACGGTGAGGATGCGCGCTCGCCGTCGCCGTCGGACCGACGGCGACGGCGGCGACATCACACCGCGAAGGTGCGCCCGACCCGCAGGTCGGTGTTGCCCATCGTCGACGATGCCTTCGACACCGCCGAACTCAGTCCGTTGAGTCGACCGCGGGACTCGTCGAAGACGCGGTCCCAGTGGGCCTGCGCCTCTTGGTAGGCCTGGGCGCCCTGCACCGACTGCCAGTGCGCCGCGAGAGCGTTGACCTGCGTGCGCAGTTGGCCCGACAGGTGCTCGAGCCGGGCGAAGTTGCGGTTCAGATCTCCGGTCAAGACCTCGAGCGCGCCGAAGTCGTACTGGATGACACTCATGATTTCCTCCTTGGTCCCGGCTCAGACGGCCAGCGAGCCGCTGATCGTGGCGGCGCCCGACTCGTCCTCGTCGCCGTACCCGGCGAAGGAGGCGGTGAGCTTGGCCTTGATGTCCTCGAGCGCGAGGTTCAGCTTGCTGGCACTCGAGCTCCAATCGGCGTGCGTCGTGTCATACGCCCCCGACGCGCGCCCCTTCCACGTGGTCGCGGCGTTCTGCGACGCCGTCTGGATCGCGCGGATGACCTGTTGCATCTCGTCGACGATCCCGGCGACCGACTTGGTCGACGCCATCGACGCGCCGACGTCGAGATTGAGTCCTGATCCGGACATGATGTCCCCCTTCTTTCCTGATGTCAGAGCGCACGGTCGTGCGCCCCGAGTCCTTCGGTGTGGCCGAGGTCGACGTGCGGGTCGCCGGCATCGGCGAGCTGCGCCCACGTGATCGGCCGGTCGGCACCCTCACCCGGTGCCGCCGCGACATGCGGAGAAGCCGCTGGCGCCACAATGGCGGTGCCGCCGCGCGCCGACAGTCCGCCCGCACCGGTCATCGGTGCGACGGGCGCGGTGCCACCCGTCCCGGCGGCGACGCCGACGTTGTTGTCGGCGACGGTCGCCCGACGGGCAAGCACCGGCCCGGTGCCGCTGCGATGGATCACCGGTTGGAACCCGCCGAGCACCCGCGGCAACACCACGGCGCCGCCCGCCGCGGCGGTACCGCGGGCAGCCGGGGCCGGCGCGCGGACGAGTTCGGGCGGTCGCAACCTTTGGCGCGAGCCGGTGGCGACGGCGGTGACGTCGCGCTCGTAATCGGCCATCACCCGGGCGGCCGTGGCGGACTGCTCGTCCAGTGCCCGTCGGGCTCCGGCGAGGCCGCCGGTCATCAGGGCGCCGATGCCGACGGATTCGGTGAGCGCGGTCCACCGGGCGCGCGCGTCGTCGACGGCGGCCGCCGCGGGCATCACCAGCCGAGCAGTCTCGATGGCGGCCATCGCGGTCTGCGCCGAGTCGCACTCCCGCACCGCCTGGCGCCGGAGCGCGTCCAGCCACTCCGGCAGCCGTGCCACCGCGCCGGCGGCACCGACCGCGCCGGGTGAATCCCACTCGGCGCGAAGTTTGTCGACGATGCGCCGTGCCGTGCTCACGAGCTCGGCGAGGTCGTCGACCAGGTCCGCCCAGCCAGCGGCGCAATCGGCCAGCAGGGCCGGGCCGGGACCGCTCAACAGGCGGGTGCACAGGTGCTCCGGCGACCGGGACGACCAGTCGACACCGGTGAAGCCGGGCCGGTTCACGACGCCTCGGACGTCGGACTCAGCGCGTCGGCGTCGACGATGGCCCGCGCCTGGCTCCGCAGCGCCGCCGCACAGGCGCTCACCTGGGCCGCGCCCGCGGATGCGTCGGCGACCAGGCCGCCACCAGCGGCGGACAGCGCTGCCGCGACGGCGCGGCTGACCTCGTCGTCACCGGCGGGCGCGGGCGACAGGCGCTGCGCGCGACGGTCGACGGCCTCGGCCAGGCGGCCCGCCAACCGGTCGAGCGCGGCAGCGGTATCGCGCATCGCCGCCACATCGGCGGTCAGCAGGGTTCCGCGCTGCTCGGTCATGACAGCAACTCCGCCTTCAGGGCGTCGAGCCGGGATCCGGCGTCGCCGCCGGTCGGGTCGTCGGGCTGGGGCGTGCCCTCGGCCGCCCCGAACACCGGCGGCGCGCAGGTGCTGTCGCAGTCGGCGACCGCGTCGTCGGACTTGATGGCGAGGTGCGGCCCGCCCACCACCCGGCCGATCGCATGCGCCCCGCCGAGCGCACCGGCGCCGCCCATCGGCGCGACGGCGGCACCGGGTCCGACGGCAGCACCCGCGGGTGCGACGGGCGGCGCGACCGCGGCCAGTCCGGCCGGTCCGGTGCCACCGGGCGCCGGAG
The DNA here is from genome assembly GCF_047602025.1 of Gordonia sp. (in: high G+C Gram-positive bacteria). Lineage (GTDB taxonomy): Bacteria > Actinomycetota > Actinomycetes > Mycobacteriales > Mycobacteriaceae > Gordonia. The sequence goes on from NZ_JASGII010000001.1 coordinate 2,227,446, forward strand.
TCCGCGCGGCATAGCGCGCCGTGATCTCGCGCCCGGTTCCACCGGTGGCGATCCCGCGCCCGAGCCCAGTGGCGCCCACGCCCGCCGGAGCGGTGCGGGCCGCGGTCGGACACAGCGCGGGGTCGCCGGGCCGGCGCGGATCGATGTCGCGTGCGCGCGGCGTCAGCTGCTTCGTGGCCCCGGTCGATCCGGTCTTCGCGGCCGCGGCGAGCACGCTGCCGAGCACCCCGGTCGCGGCTTTGAGCGGAGTCGCGGCGGCCTCCAGCGCGGTGGCGGCCAGGGCGAATCCCGACGTCCCGGCACCGGCGGGTGCACCGCTGATCGGAACCGGTGCGCCGTTGGCGATCATCTTCGCCGTCGGCGCCAGCAATTGCGCCTTGGTGGCGGCGATCACGGCCATCCCCTCCGTCATACCCGCGCCGATGGCGGCGAGAGCCGCCGCCTGGCCCGGCGGGGTGCAGATGAAAGGCATCGCGGCACCGACCAGGCCGACCGTCTTCACGATGACCGCCTGCAGCGCGGCGAGACCGCCCGCGACGATGCCGGCCGCGGCGGTGATGTCGAACGACATCCCGGTCCCCTGTTTGGCCACGGCACCCGACTCGACGGCGGTGCGGCCCATCTTCGTCGCCGCCGACGTGGCGGCCGTACCGGCCCACGCCTTGTCGAGCGCTTTGAGCGCGGTGGTGGTCCCAGAGATCGTGAGGTCGAGCAGCGAGGACAGGCCGGAGAAGATCTTGGTCGGGTCGCCGGCGCCGGCCAGGTCACCGGTGCCGAAGGCGCCGAGCAGATCGGTCAGCGGTTTCAGCAGCGCCGACGGATCGAGCACGGGCAGCGGTGGAAGGCCGGGCAATGGGGGCAGCGGCGGCGGTGCGGGCAGGGCCGGCAGGCCCAGGTTGCGCAGCACCGCCCCGACGGGCATGTCCAGGACCGGGCCCAGACCCGCGCCGCGCAGCGCCCCCTCGACCGTCAGCGCCGCGGCACAGTCGCCACCACCGGCCGCCGCACCGGCGGGAGGAGCCGCCGCGGTCATCGACCGATCCCGACTGCCCCGGCCACGTCGGCACCGGCGAAGTCGGCGGCGCCGACGAGCATCGATGCCGCGGTCCCGGCGTGGACCGCGGCGATGTTCCCCACCGCTGCCAGGTGGGCCGCCTGCGCGGCGACGAAGGCCGCGACGAACTCCTGGCCGATCACCCCGAACACCGCGACCATCGCCGCGGTGTTCGCCGCCGCGTTGACCCCGCCGGCGCTCGCCAATGCGGTACCCATCGTCGCCGATGTGGCCGCCAAACCCTCGACGGCTTCACCCACCATCATCACCGAACTCATCTGTCCCCCTCGTTCCCCGGGTGTGTCCCGGCTGTTTCCCCGGCGCCGAGGTATTCGGCGAATTCCCGGTTGAAGTCGTCGGTCAGCCTGGCCCGCTCGGCGTAGGCCCGTTGCGCCGCGACCAGGGCCGTCGACACGATCAGCTCGCCCAGTTCCGCGGGAGTCAGGCGGAGCGCGCCCCGGTCCAGCGACAGCCCGATCAGGCCGCCGCTCCCATCGACGCGCGCGGTGACGACCTTGCGCGCATCACTGGCCTCGCCCGTGATCGCCGCGTACCCGTCGGCCAGGTCCGCCATGCGCCCGGCCGCGGCGCCGGCACGTGCCAGGAGTTCGTCCAACTGCGGATTGGCCATCGTGCTCACCGCATCCACGACGCGGGCGCCGTCGCGCGGTCGTCCTCGACGGATTGGGCCCGCGCCACATCCTCGGCGGTGGCGAGCGCCATCGTGGCCAGCACCTCGTCGTCGATGCCGTCGGCCCGCAGGATCTCGCGCAACCGTGCGCTCGCCGCGAGGCGGCCCTGTGCACACAGCCCGAGCACCGCGTCGGCCAGCGCACCCGCCCCCATGGTCATCGCCGACTCACCCAGCTGGACGGCGACCGGCAGGCCGTGGGCCGTCGTCGTCACCGTGATGGCTCCCGAGCGCGACCGCACCGTGTACCGCGAGTCGATCCACTCGTGCGCGCCCGTCGTTTGGTCGTCCGGCATAGCGCCCTCCCCCGCGCGGCGCCTATCGCCGCGTATGGGAATTAGACGCAGCCGGGCCCCGAACGGTTCCCTCCCGCGGTGCGCGGCTAGGGGCGGGCGCCGGCCACTCGCGCCACTGCCGCCGTCGACAACGGGATGTAGCGATCCCCGTCGAGGACGCGGACCTGATCCTCGCCGACGTCGGCATAGCCCTGTTCGCGCAAGTCGACGCGTCGCGACTTGAAGGTGCTGGTGTGTTCGATCGCGGGCACCAGGCGCACGAAAACCGGTACGGCGTAGCCCGGCAGCCGCGTCGTGGCCGCGGCCGCCAGGGCCGACCAGGACGCCTCATCCCAATCGTCATCGACGACGAGGGCGGCCATCCCGGCGCGCCCATCGGCACCGGGCACCGTGACGCCATACACCACCGACTCGACGACCCCGGGGACACCACTCAGGACGGATTCCACCTCGGTGGTCGCCACATTCTCGCCCTTCCAGCGGAACGTGTCGCCGAGGCGATCGGCGAACGCGATGTGCCCGTAGCCGAGTGAGTAGACCAGGTCGCCGGTGTTGAAGAACGCATCCCCTGGCAGGAAGGCGCCTCGGACGATCTTCTTTTCAGTCGCCTCGGGGTCGGTGTAGCCGTCCAGCCGGGTGAGCGGCGAGATGTGGCTCAGCAGCAGGCCGGGCTGCCCCTTGCGGACGCGGCGAACCCGGCCGCGCGCATTCCTGATCGGTTCGCCGGTGGTGACGTCGACCTCGACGATCGCATACGGCAGTGGCGAGAATCCGACGGTGTTGCGCTGGCCGAAGATGTTCACGAATCCGATGTTGGACTCGCTGGCCGCATAGAACTCGACGACGCGCTCGATGCCGAAGCGCTCGACGAACTCGTCCCAGATGTCCGGGCGCAGCCCGTTGCCAACCGCGACCCGAACCCGATGAGCACGGTCGCTCGGCTTGGCGGGCTGGGCGAGGAGGTACCGGCACAGTTCGCCGATGTAGCAGAAGGCCGTCGCGTCGTTCGCGATGATGTCGTCGAAGAAGCGCGACGCGGAGATCTTCTCCCCGATCGCCAGGCAGGCCCCGGCGCCGAGCACCGCGCCGAGCGACACCGTGAGTGCGTTGTTGTGGTACAGCGGAAGCGCGCAGTACATGACGTCGTCGGCGCGCAGTCGAATCGCCGTGCCGCCGAGGCCGACCATGCTCATCGCCCACCGGCCGTGGCTCATGATCGAGGCCTTGGGCCACCCCGTCGTCCCCGAAGTGAAGATGTAGAAGGCCGGCGACCCCGCCCGCAGCGAGTCGGTGATCGCCGGATTCTTGTTGACCCGCGGGTTCCGTGCGGCAAGCTCGACGGCCTCGTGGTCGAGGTCGCCGAAGGTCAACACGTCGGGCACCGTCGCCGACGCCGTGGCGAGTTCCGCCGCGCTCGCCTCGTCGCGCACCAGCACCTTCGCGTCGAGCAGCCCCAGGCTGTGGTCGAGCACCTCGCCCGTCTGGTGGTAGTTGACCATCCCCGCGACCGCCCCGAGCTTGACCGTCGCGATCACGGCAATGACCACGTCGACACTGTTGCGGGCCATGACCGCCACCACGTCGCCCTTGCCGATGCCGCGCCGGGCCAACACCGCCGCCCACCGATTGGCCCGCCGGTTGCAGTCGCGATAGGTGTGGTCCCGCCCGTCCTGGCGCAGGAACGGCCGATCCGGATGGGCGGCGGCCGCCCGGGCGACCTGCTTGCCGATCGTCCATCGGTGGCCGGGGCGCAGGCTGGCCATCGCGGGCAGCTGGCGCGCCAGGTGCGGCAGGTCGCGGGTCAACCCGACGGCCCCGACCAGCAGTGAGCCGAGGGAGATCGGCGACGGTTGCGCGCTCATCCCCCGAGTACACCAAGCGCGGGCGGAGATCGGGCAGGCTTTGTAAACACCGTGCTAACAGGCGTTTGCGCCCAGTGCCCGGCGGCCGCAGGTGGGGTTGACTCGACAACAGGCACGAAGGAGGCCACCCGTGACGAGCACGCCCCGCATCCGGATGCGCTATCGCACCATCCACGGCTATCGCCGCGCGTACCGCATCGCCGGCAGCGGACCGCCGATCGTCCTCGTCCACGGCATCGGCGACAACTCGTCGACGTGGGATCCGATCATCACCCGCCTCGCCGAGCACTACACTGTCATCGCCCCCGACCTCCTCGGTCACGGCTTCTCCGACAAGCCGCGCGCGGACTACTCGGTCGCGGCCTTCGCCAACGGTCTGCGCGACCTCCTGTGGGTGCTCGGCCACGAGCGCGTCACCCTCGTCGGCCACTCGCTCGGCGGCGGGGTCGCCATGCAGTTCTGCTACCAGTACCCGTCGATGGTCTCGCGCCTGGTGCTCGTGTCCGCCGGCGGCGTCACCCGCGACGTTTCGCCGGCGTTGCGCCTGGCGACGCTGCCGGGCGTGGGTTCGCTCCTCGGGCTGTTGCGGGTTCCCGGGGCGATGACCGCCCTCGACACCGCCGCCAAGGCGTTGGCCGCGACGCCCGCGCTGCCCGGCCGAGCCGCGCCGCTGTCCCCCAGCCGCCACCTGACCGACCGCTCCGACATCGTGCGGATCCTGCGCGACCTGGCTCCGCCCGACGCCCGCGCCGCGTTCGGGCGCACGCTGCGCTCGGCCGTCGACTGGCGCGGGCAACACGTATCCATGCTGGACCGCGCGTATCTGACCGCCGGCATCCCCGTGCTCATCGCGTGGGGCACCGCCGACACGGTGATCCCCTACCGGCACGCCGAGATCGCCCATGCGGCCATCACGGGGTCCTTGCTCGAGACTTTCGACGGCTGCGGGCACTTCCCGTTCCGCGACGAACCCGACCGGTTCGCCGCGCTCGTCGACGACTTCGTGTCGACCACCGTCCCGGGAACCTTCGATCCACGGGCCTGGCGCAAAATGCTCATCGAGGGCGCCGATCCCGTCGTCCTCGGCGATCAGGGCGAACAGCTCAGCGCGCTGACCAGGGCGGAGATCGCCGAAGCGATGGCGATCGAGCTCAGCGCGAACTGACTAGCCCCCGCAGCAGCCGCCGCTCGACCCGTCGACCTCGTCGGCGCCACGGATGTCGCGCGTCGTCGCATTGCGGTCGGCCCACTGATCCGCCGGCGGATAGTCGACGCCGACCAGGCACAGCCCGCGCGCCTGCGCCACGGGCACCTGCGCGCTGCGGCTCGCCTCGGCCAGCAGTCCGGCACACCACGGCACGTCGCGGCGGCCCTCGGCGACGGTCGCGACCGCGCCCACCAGCGAGCGGACCATCGACCAGCAGAAAGCGTCGGCGCTCACCCGCCCGATCAGCACGCCGTCGCCGTCGCGGCGCCAGTCGAAGGCCTGCAGGTCGCGGATGGTCGTCGCACCGGGGCGGAAGCGGCAGAAGGCGGCGAAGTCGTGCAGGCCGATCAGCTCGGCCGACGCGGCGTTCAGCAGGTCGACGTCGAGCGGGCGGGCCCAGTGCGCGGTCGTGCGCGCAGCGACCGGCTCGGGTCCCCACGGCGCGTCGGACAGGCGGTAGACGTAGTGGCGGCGCAACGCCGAGAAGCGCGCGTCGAAGTCGCCCGACACCTCGGTGACGGCCTTGACCCGCACGTCGTCGGGCAGCAGTTTGGCCAGGCGCCGCACGAGCGTCGCGGGATCACCGTGGATGGAGCGGGTGTCCAGCGCGGCCCGCGGCACGTCCACGTGGGCGACCTGCCCCGTGGCGTGGACCCCGGTGTCGGTGCGACCGGCGACGGTCAGCCGCACCGGTTCGCGCAGCACGGTCGCCAACTTCTCGGTGAGCACCCCGGCGACGGTCCGCCGCCCGGGCTGGGCCGCCCAGCCGCTGAAATCCGTGCCGTCGTAGCCGACGTCGAGGCGCAGACGGCAAACCCCGCCACCGGAGTCGGTGGCGGGGTCTGCCGTGGTCATGCGGTCGGCTACGACCTAGTCCTCGTCCTGCGAGGGCGGCAGCTTGTAACCGGCGGCCTCGGCGTCTTCCTCGGTCGCGAACCAGATCTCGGCGATCGTGCTGTCGTAGAACGCGGTGCCGGGACGGTGGTACAGCATCGACTGCAGGTTGCCCTTGATCGGGTAACCCTTCGGCTGGCCGCCGCTCTTGAGCGGGGCCTTGGCGCCCTTGGGCAGCTTGTCGGCGGCCTCGGCGGTGTCGGCCTTCGCAGCGGCCTTCTTGGCGGGCTCATCCGCCTTGTCCTCCGCGGCAGCGTCATCCGCCTTGGCCGGCTTCTCGTCGGCCTTCTTGGCGGCAGCCTTCTTGGCCGGCTTCTCGTCGGCCTTCTTGGACGCGGCGACGCGGTTGGCGCGGTCGGCCTCGCTGGTCGCGGTCGACTCGCGGACGAGCTCGATCACGGCCATCGGGGCGTTGTCGCCCTTGCGCGGCAGCGTCTTGATGATGCGGGTGTAGCCACCGGCACGCTCGGCGAACGACGGGCCGATCTCGGCGAACAGCTCGTGCACCACGTCCTTGTCGCGGATGACGCGCAGCACCTGGCGACGGTCGGCGAGGCTGCCGCCCTTCGCGTGGGTGATGAGCTTCTCGGCGTAGGGGCGCAGGCGCTTGGCCTTGGCCTCGGTGGTGGTGATGCGGCCGTGCTCGAACAGCGAGGTGGCAAGGTTCGCCAGGATCGCCTTCTGGTGGCTGGCCGACCCGCCGAGGCGGGCACCCTTGGTGGGCTTGGGCATTGTCTCTCTCCTCAGAGGTGACCGACTCTCACGAGTGGGTCAGGGTTTGGTTGAGCTGCTTACAGCTGCTCGGTCTCAGCGAAATCCTCGCCGGCGTCGTCGAGGCCCGAATCATCGGACCACGTGCCGGTGGCCGGGTCGTAGCCCGCAACCTGCGACGGGTCGAAGCTGGCCGGGCTGTCCTTGAGGGACAGGCCCATGGCGTGCAGCTTCACCTTGACCTCGTCGATCGACTTCTGGCCGAAGTTGCGGATGTCCAGCAGGTCCGACTCGGTGCGGGCAACCAGCTCGCCGACGGTGTGCACACCCTCGCGCTTGAGGCAGTTGTAGCTGCGCACGGTCAGCTCCAGGTCCTCGATCGGCAGGTTGAACGACGCCATGTGGTCGGCCTCGATCGGCGACGGGCCGATCTCGATGCCCTCGGCCTCGACGTTGAGCTCGCGGGCCAGGCCGAAGAGCTCGACCAGGGTCTTGCCGGCCGACGCCAGGGCGTCGCGCGGCGAGATCGAGTTCTTGGTCTCGACGTCGAGCACCAGACGGTCGAAGTCGGTGCGCTGCTCGACACGCGTGGCCTCGACCTTGTAGGTCACCTTCAGGACCGGCGAGTAGATCGAGTCGACCGGGATGCGGCCGATCTCGGCACCGGTGGCCTTGTTCTGCACGGCCGGCACGTAACCGCGGCCCCGCTCGACGACGAGCTCGATCTCGAGCTTGCCCTTGTCGTTGAGGGTCGCGATGTGCAGGTCCGGGTTGTGCACCGTGACACCGGCCGGGGGCACGATGTCGGCGCCGGTGACGTCACCGGGGCCCTGCTTGCGGACGTACATGGTGACCGGCTCGTCCTCTTCGGAGGACACGACCAGGCCCTTGAGGTTCAGGATGATCTCGGTGACATCTTCCTTGACCCCGGACACGGTGGTGAACTCGTGCAGGACGCCGTCGATGCGCACGCTGGTGACCGCCGCGCCCGGAATGGACGACAGCAGGGTGCGGCGCAGCGAGTTGCCGAGGGTGTAGCCGAAGCCGGGCTCGAGCGGTTCGATGACGAACTTCGACCGGTTCTCGGCGATGACCTCTTCGGACAGTGCGGGTCGCTGGGAAATCAGCATTGTTGTTTCTCTCCTTGTGGCCGACCGCTATATGACGGCCTAGAAGTGGACCGAACGGCTGGTGCCGGACGGCGGTGGGGCGTGGGTTACTTCGAGTAGTACTCGACGATGAGCTGCTCGGTCAGCGGCACCTCGATCTGCGCGCGCTCGGGCACGTTGTGCACGAGGATGCGCAGCGTCGACGGCACGACCTGAAGCCATGCCGGCACCGGACGCTCGCCCTGGATCTCCTTGGCGATCTGGAACGGAACGGTGCTCAGCGACTTCGGCCGGACATCGATGATGTCGTACTGGCTGACGCGGTAGCTGGGGACGTCGACCTTCACGCCGTTGACGGTGAAGTGTCCGTGGCTGACCATCTGACGGGCCTGGCGACGCGTGCGTGCCAGTCCGGCGCGGTAAACCACGTTGTCCAGCCGGGTCTCGAGGATCTTCAGCAACTCGTCGCCGGTCTTGCCGGTGCGACGGTTCGCCTCCTCGTAGTAGCGGCGGAACTGCTTCTCCATCACGCCGTAGGTGAAGCGGGCCTTCTGCTTCTCCTGCAGCTGGAGCAGGTACTCGGTCTCCTTGATCCGCGCGCGGCCGTGCTGGCCGGGCGGGTAGGGACGGCGCTCAAACGCCTTGTCTTCACCGACGAGGTCGACGCGCAAACGACGCGACTTCTTGGTTGCGGGTCCGGTATAACGAGCCATTGTTTCTAGTCCTTACCTTCCCGCTAGACCCGGCGCCGCTTGGGCGGACGGCAACCGTTGTGCGGCTGCGGGGTGACATCGGAGATCGTGCCGACTTCGAGGCCGGCGGCCTGGAGCGAGCGAATCGCGGTCTCGCGCCCCGAGCCCGGCCCCTTGACGAACACGTCGACCTTCTTGACGCCGTGCTCCTGGGCCTTGCGGGCAGCGTTCTCGGCAGCGAGCTGCGCGGCGAACGGGGTGCTCTTGCGCGAGCCCTTGAAGCCCACGTGACCCGACGACGCCCAGCTGATGACGTTGCCATTGGGGTCGCAGATCGAAACGATCGTGTTGTTGAACGTCGACTTGATGTGCGCGTGGCCGTGCGGGACGTTCTTCTTATCGCGACGGCGGGTGCCCTTCTTGGGGCCAGCGCTACGTGACTTCGGAGGCATTACTTCTTCTTCCCGGCGATGGTCTTCTTCGGGCCCTTGCGAGTGCGGGCGTTGGTCTTGGTGCGCTGACCGCGGACCGGCAGGCCGCGACGGTGGCGCAGACCCTGGTAGCAGCCGATCTCGATCTTGCGACGGATGTCGGCCTGCACCTCGCGGCGCAGGTCGCCCTCGACCTTCACGGACGCCTCGATGTACTCGCGGAGCTTGGAGACATCGGCGTCGGTCAGATCCTTGGCGCGCAGATCCGGCGAGAGGCCGGTGGCGGCAATGATCTCCTTCGAGGTGGTACGACCCACCCCGTAGATGTACGTAAGTGCGATCTCCAGCCGCTTTTCGCGGGGGAGATCCACACCGGCAACACGTGCCATGTGTTCAATTCCTTCTCATTCTCAGAGGTCTTCCCCCAGTCCGCCCCGCTCACTGTCGGGCCCCGGCCTCTGAACCGGGGGTGGGCGGAAACTCGTCTGTCTCCGCTGGTGCTGGAAGTTCGTCAATCGATATTCAGTTGTCTGTTTCGGCCAAGACGACCGGTGGAAGGGCGCTGCTCTAGCCCTGGCGCTGCTTGTGGCGCAGGTTTTCGCAGATCACCATGACCCGACCGTTACGACGGATCACCTTGCACTTCTCACAGATCGGCTTGACGCTCGGCTTGACCTTCACGTCAGCTTCTCCTGTTTTCTTGTCACGGGCGGCGCGGAACCCCGCGCCACTCGCTGCTGTTCCCCCGGCAGAGCCGGGAAGTCCTACTTGTACCGGTAAACGATTCGACCGCGGTTGAGGTCGTAGGGCGACAGTTCGACGACGACGCGATCCTCGGGCAGGATGCGGATGTAGTGCTGCCGCATCTTCCCGCTGATGTGGGCGAGAACCTTGTGGCCGTTCTCCAGCTCAATGCGAAACATCGCATTGGGCAGGGGTTCGACAACGCGACCCTCTACCTCGATGGCACCGTCTTTCTTCGCCATGTCCTCCGCGATTCCCGGCCCATGGGCCTGGTAGTCCTCGAATTGCTGTCACCAGCAGTGTTTCCGGTCGGTGCACGCCTGACCCGTGATCGCATGCGAAAACGAGCGCGACGTGCGCACCGACGATCCATGTTACGCGATCGGCACCCGCCGATCCAATTCGCGATCTGACCCCAACAGCAACCGGTACCGGGGATTCCCCGCACCACGATCGGAACCGTCTGGCAAGATCATGATCATGATTTCATTTATGTGGCGTACCGCCGTTACCGGACTTGTCCTCTGGATCGCAACCCTGCTCGTCAAGGACAGCATGCACTTCGAGTGGGACAAGTACACCCACTCGTGGCAGCACGTGCTCATCGTCGGCGCCGTGGCCGTCGTGTTCGGCCTGGTGAACTCGTTCATCAAGCCGATCGTCAAGACGCTGTCGATCCCGTTCTACATCCTGACGCTGGGCCTGTTCAGCGTCATCGTCAACGCCTTCATGCTCTGGCTGGTCTCGGAGTTCACTAAGCACGTGACCCACTGGGGCCTCGTGGTCGACAAGTTCTGGTGGTCGGCCATCTGGGCCGCCATCGTCGTGTCGATCATCGGCTGGCTCGTCGGCGAGGTCGCGGACCGTCTCGTCGACAAGGTCTAGGCCGGACAAAGGTCTAGGCACATAGTGCACATGTCTCGTCGCGCGGCGGCCGTGATGGTCACGGCCCCGTCGCGGCGGGCACCCTCGCCGGTTGCTCGTCGAACTCGGGCAACACCGAGCAGGCCCGCTCGGTCACCGTCGTCGGGACCGGCAAGGTGACCGGGGTGCCCGACACCCTCTCGGCGACCATCGGCGTCGAGGCCCAGGCCGACGACGTCAGCTCCGCGATCAACCAGACCTCGGAGAAGATCACCAAGATCACCGACGCGCTCGCCGCGGGCGGCGTCGACAAGAAGGATGTGCAGACCCAGCAGGTCTCCATCAACCCCCGCTACGCGACGCCCGGCCGCGATGGCGGAACCCCGTCGATCAGCGGCTACGAGGCCAACAACACCGTCGCCATCAAGCTGCGCGACCTGACCAAGGCCTCCAAGCTCCTCGGCGACGCGGTGACGGCCGGCGGCAACAACACCCGGCTCTCCGGCGTCAGTTTCGCCATCGACGACAACTCCGCGCTGCTGCGCAATGCACGCGAGGCAGCGTTCGGCGACGCCCGTGCGCGCGCCGACCAGTACGCCCGCCTCGCCGGCGACAAGCTCGGCAAGGCGTTGACGATCACCGAGTCCAACGCGACGGACTCCCCCGCGCCGGCCTACCGCGAATCCCGGGACATGGCCGCCGCGCCGATGCCGATCTCGCCCGGCGAGCAGACGCTGACGTACACGGTCACCGTGAAGTTCGCCCTCACCTAGAACCCCGCCGTGCATCCGACGCTCGCCCCGTGGGCCGACTTCAACGTCGCCGTCGCCGGTGCCAGCGCCGCCCTGGCGGGCCTCATCATCGTCGCGATGTCGGTCAACCTCGACGACATCCTGGCCGCCCCGGCAATCCCCGCTCGCGCCGGTGCGGCCATCGGTGCGCTGACGCTCACCGTGACCGCGGCGTGCCTGCCCCTCATCCCCGACCAGTCGCTGTTCCTGTTGGGCGTCGAGGTGCTGATCGGCGGCCTGATCGCCGTGCTGTTGGGCGTCGTCGCGACCGTGGCGATTTATCGCGCCGGCGACCCCGATCCCGACGCCGGTCTGCCGCCGGCCCCGCCGCGCCGCCAGCTCCCGGTCAAGGCACTGCTCTCGTTGACCTCGCCGGTGCTGTTCACCCTCGGCGGCGGCTTCCTGGCCACGGGCAACACCAACGGCCTGAACTGGGTTGCGGCCGGCGCGATCACCTCGATCATCGGCGGCGTCGGCTTCGCCTGGATCGCGCTCGTCGAGATCCGACGCTGACGTGGCCGCCATCTTCACCGATCCCTTGCTCGACGAATTCGGCCAGTGGCCGCTGGGCTATGCGCCCTATGGCGGCGGCGACGTCGACGAACTCCGGGCGATCGCGGCCACCGTGGGCGACGGGGGCGCCGACGCCTTCTACGACGCCTTCACCACCGCCGCCGACCGGCTGGCCCACGACGCCGCCGCGGCCGAGGCCGCCGGCCACTTCGCCGCCGCCCGCGAACTGCACCTGCGCGCGTCGTCCTACTACGCCGCCGCCTACCACCCGCTGTACGGCTCTCCGGTCGACCCGCGGCTGATCGACGCCTTCGACAAGCAGGTCGTCGAACTGAACAGCGGCCTGTCGCTCGGACCGGAGCCGTCCGGACCGACGCGGATCCCCTACGACGACACCACGCTGCCCGGTTACCTCATCCCCGCCGCGAACGCCGGCGGCGGCCGACGGCCGTTGATCATCTTCACCAACGGCTACGACGCCACAATCACCGACATGTACTTCGCGTCCGCGGTCGCGGCGTCGCGCCGCGGCTACCACTGCCTGCTGTTCGACGGCCCCGGCCAGGGCGAGATGCTCTATCACCACGGCATGCCGATGCGCCCGGACTGGGAGCACGTCATCACCCAGGTCGTCGACTGGGCGCTGCGCCAGGACATCGTCGACGCCGGCCGCATCGTGCTCAGCGGCTGGAGTCTCGGCGGCTACCTGGCGCCGCGCGGAGCGTCCGGAGAGCACCGCTTGGCCGCCGTCGTCGCCGACCCCGGTCAGTGGGACGTGGGCGCGGCGATGACGACGATGGCCACCGCGCTCGGCGTCTCCGCCGATGCCGCGACCCATCCGAAGACGATCGACGCCGCGACCATCGCGAAAATGATGGGCGTCATCACCGCCGACCCGCGACTGCGCTGGATGATCGTCCAGCGCGGATTCTGGGTGAACGGGGTCGACAACCTCGCCGACTTCCTCGCCGCCACCCTGCGCTACACGCTCGACGACGTCGGCCGGCACATCTCCTGCCCGGTGTTGGTGACGTCGGCGGAGAACGACTTCCTGTCGCAGGGGGCCGACCGGTTCACCGCCGAGCTCGGCGACCGGGTGACCCGGGTGCGGTTCACCGCCGCCGAGGGCGCGGGCATGCACTGCGAGATGCTCAATCGCCCGCTGCTCAACGAGCGCGTACTCGACTGGTTGGACACCACGCTGGGCTGACCGTCTGGCAGGCTTGCCCGTATGCGGGCGGTGGTGCAGCGGGTGAGTCGGGCGCAGGTGAGCGTCGACGACGAGGTCGTGGGCGAACTCGACCTCTCGGGTGGTCGGCAGGGGTTGTCCGTACTCGTCGGCGTCACCCACGAGGACACCGAGCAACAGGCCCGCGCGCTGGCCGACAAGATCTGGCGACTGCGCATCCTCGACGGGCCCGAGGGCGGTCAGGTCGGCGCCGCCGACCTCGATGCGCCGATCCTGGTCGTCAGCCAGTTCACGCTGTACGCCAACACCGACAAGGGACGGCGGCCGTCGTGGAGCGCCGCCGCGCCCGGCGACGTCGCCGAGCCGCTGGTCGAAGCAGTGGTGGCCGCGTTGCGCCGACTCGGGGCGACGGTCGCCACCGGCCGCTTCGGCGCACACATGCACCTGGACACGGTGAATGACGGGCCGGTGACGATCCTGCTGGAGCTTTAGTCCGGCCGCCGGGTGAGGATCCGCGGGCCGTCGGCGGTGACGGCGACGGTGTGCTCCCAGTGCGCGGCGCGACTGCCGTCATCGGTCACGACCGTCCAGTCGTCGTCGAGGACGCTGGTCTCCTCGGTGCCGAGGGTGAGCATCGGTTCGATTGCCAGGGTGGATCCGACGACCAGCCGCGGACCGTGGCCCGGCTCGCCCTCGTTGGCGAGGAAGGGATCCATGTGCATCTCGCGCCCGATTCCGTGGCCGCCGTAGCCGGCGACGATGCCGAAGTGGCGGCCGAACTTCTTGCTCGCGGCCAGCGTGCCCTGCTCGATGGCGTGGGAGACGTCGGTCAGCCGCGCACCCTCCACCATCGCGGCGATGCCGGCGTCGAGGGACAGCCGCGTGGCCTCGCTGAGCTCTGAGTCGGCGGCGGCCAGCGTTCCGACGCCGTAGGTCCACGCGGAGTCGCCGTGCCAGTCGTCGAGGATGGCGCCGCAGTCGATCGACACCAGGTCGCCGTCGGACAGCACGACGTCCGCGCTGGGGATGCCGTGCACGACGACGTCGTTGACCGAGCTGCAGATCGATCCGGGGAAGCCGTGGTAGCCCTTGAAGGACGGGACGGCACCGGCGTCGCGGATCACCGATTCGGCGATCTCGTCGAGCTCGAGGGTGGAGACACCGGGCTTCGACGCCTCGCGGCACGCGACGAGGGCACGGCCGACGACCTCACCGGCGGCGGCCATGGCGTCGAGTTCGCCGGCGGACCGGAACGGGACGACGCCCCGCCGACCGAAGAAACCCATTTCGCGACGCCGCTGCTACGCGGAGTCGGACTTGTCGTCGACGCCGAGCGCGGCCAGCACGCGGCGGTGCACCTCGTCCACCTCGCCGACGGCGTCGATCGCGGTGACCTCGGAGCCGTAGTAGTCCAACAGCGGCGCGGTCTCGGTCGCGTAGACCGAGAGGCGGTTGCGGATGACTTCCTCGCTGTCGTCAGCACGACCGCGGGCGAGCATGCGCTCAACCACGACGTCGGCGTCGACGGTGAAGGACAGCACGGCGTCGAGCGCGACGCCCATCTCCTTGAGGGCCTCGGCCTGCTCGATGGAGCGCGGGAAGCCGTCCAGGATGAAGCCGCGGGCGGCGTCCGGCTCGGCGATGCGGGCGCGGACCATGTCAACGGTCACCTCGGACGGGACCAGGTCGCCGGCGTCGAGGTAGCGCTTGGCTTCCACGCCGATCGCGGTGCCCTGCGAGATGTTCGCGCGGAACAGGTCGCCGGTCGAGATGTGCGGAACACCCAGCGACTCCGACAGCAGTTCAGCCTGAGTGCCCTTGCCGGCCCCGGGCGGGCCCAGAATCACGAGTTTCAATTGAGGAACCCTTCGTACTTGCGCTGCATCAGCTGGCTGTTGATCTGCTTGACGGTGTCAAGGGCGACCACGACCATGATCAGCAACGCGGTACCGCCGAACGGCAGGTTCTGGGCGCTGGCTCCGCCGGAGCCCGCCTCCAGGAAGAGGTTCGGCAGAATCGCGATCACACCGAGGTAGATCGAACCGGGCAGCGTGATGCGCGACAGCACGTAACCGAGGTAGTCGGCCGTCGGCTGGCCGGGACGGATGCCCGGGATGAAGCCGCCGTACTTCTTCATGTCGTCGGCGCGCTCCTGCGGGTTGAAGGTGACCGCGACGTAGAAGTACGTGAAGAAGATGATCAGCAGGAAGTAGCTGATGATGTGCACCGGGTCGCTCGAACTGATCAGGTGCTTGGTGACCCAGGTGCGCCACCCCTCCGCGCCGCCGTCCCCCTGCGGGATCAGGTTGGTGATCAGCATCGGCAGGTACAGCAGCGACGAGGCGAAGATGACCGGGATAACACCGGCCTGGTTGACCTTCAGCGGCAGATACGTCGACGATCCGCCGTACATCTTCCGGCCGACCATGCGCTTGGCGTACTGGACCGGGATGCGCCGCTGGCCCATCTCGATGAAGACCACGCCGGCGACGATGATCAATCCGGCGACGATGACCATGCAACCGGTGAACACGCCGCGGCTCTTGAAGATCTGAACGCCCTCGTGCGGAATGCGGGCCACGATGCCGGCCGAGATCAGCAGCGACATGCCGTTGCCGATACCGCGCTCGGTGATGAGTTCGCCGAACCACATGACGAGCATCGCGCCGGCGACCATCACGATGACGATCAGGGCGAGCGAACCGATGTTCTGGTTGATCAGGATGTCTTTGCCGGTGCAGTTGGCCTTGCCGGTGCCCTGGAGCAGCGCGCCGCTCGAGGCCATGGCCACGATGCCGGTGGCCTGCAGCAATGCCAGCGCCACCGTCAGGTAGCGGGTGTACTGCGTCATCTTGGCCTGGCCGGCCTGCCCCTCCTTGCGGAGCTCCTCGAAGCGCGGGATGACCACGGTGAGCAGCTGCACGATGATGCTCGCGGTGATGTACGGCATGATGCCGATCGCGAAGATCGACAGCTGCAACAGCGCGCCGCCCGAGAACATGTTGATCAGCGAGTAGACCTGCTCGGCGCCGGTGCTCGTCTTGTCATCGGCGGGCTTGAGGCACTGCTCGAGCACCTGGAACCGGATGCCCGGCGAGGGCATGGTCGCACCGGCCCGGTACAGCACGAGGATGAAGAGGACGAAGACGATCTTCTTCCTCAGTTCCGGCGTGCGGAACGTCTCGACGAGGGGGGATGGCACGGATTCCTCCTAGTGGGCGACCAGTCCGGTCAGCCCGGCGGTAAACGCGGATCAGCGTCGACGGTAGTTGTCGGGCGCAACGCTGCAAACTCTAACAGTTGTGGCTGCTCGGCAGCCGTCGGCGCGGTGCGGTGCACCGCGCCGACGGGTGCGTCAGAGTTCGGTGGTGCTGCCGCCGGCGGCAGCGATCTTCTCCTTGGCCACGGCCGAGAACTTGTTGGCGGTGATGTCGAGCTTCACCGACAGGTCGCCGTTGCCGAGGACCTTGACCAACTGGTTCTTGCGCACCGCGCCCTTGGCGACGAGTTCCTCGACGCCGACCTTGCCGCCCTTGGGGAACAGCTCGGCGAGATCGCCGACGTTGACGACCTGGTACTCGACCCGGTTGCGGTTGGTGAAGCCCTTGAGCTTCGGCAGCCGCATGTGGATCGGCATCTGGCCGCCCTCGAAGCCGGCGGGCACGTTCTTACGGGCCTTGGTGCCCTTCGTGCCGCGACCGGCGGTCTTGCCCTTCGAGCCCTCACCGCGACCCACGCGGGTCTTGGCCGGCTTCGAGCCCGGTGCGGGCCGAAGGTGGTGGAGTTTGATGGTCATGTCTAAACCTCTTCGACGGTCACGAGGTGCCGGACCACGTTGATCAGGCCCCGCGTCTGCGGGTTGTCCTCGCGGGTGACGGTCTTGCGGATGCCCTTGAGGCCAAGGGTGCGCAGGCTGTCACGCTGGTTGCTCTTGGTGCCGATGGTGCTCTTGATCTGGGTGATCTTCAGCTGCTTGGCCATGATCAGGCCTCCTTCGCACTGGCCGACGCGGCGGCGGCAGCAGCGGCGCGGGCGCGCAGCATGCCGGCCGGAGCCACGTCCTCGACGGGCAGCCCGCGGCGGGCGGCGACCTCTTCGGGGCGCTGCAGCAGCTTCAGGGCCGCCACGGTGGCGTGCACGACGTTGATGGCGTTGTCCGAGCCGAGGCTCTTGGCCAGCACGTCGGACACACCGGCGCACTCGAGCACGGCGCGAACCGCGCCACCGGCGATCACACCGGTACCCGGGCTGGCCGGGCGGAGGAGCACGACGCCGGCCGCGGCCTCGCCCTGCACCGGGTGGGTGATCGTCCCGCCGATCATCGGAACGCGGAAGAAGTTCTTGCGAGCCTCTTCGACGCCCTTCTGGATCGCGGCCGGGACTTCCTTGGCCTTGCCGTAACCGACACCGACCATGCCCTGGCCGTCGCCGACCACCACGAGGGCGGTGAAGCTGAACCGGCGGCCGCCCTTGACGACCTTGGAGACGCGGTTGATGGTGACGACGCGCTCGAGGTGGTTGCGCTCCTCGCGGTCGCGACCTCCGCCACGGTTGTCGCGACGGTCGCCGCGGCCTCCGCGACGGTCGCCGCCGCGCTCGTTGCTGTTGTTGCTGTTGTTGGCGGCGGGACCGTTCCCGCCGTCACGCTGACGTCCGGGCATCAGAGGGTCCCTCCGTTGTTCAGGCAAATGGTGTAGGTGGTCATCAGAACTTCAGGCCTCCCTCGCGGGCGGCGTCGGCGAGTGCCGCGATCCGACCGTGGTAGCCGTGGCCACCGTGGTCGAAGACGACGGTCTCGACGCCGGCCTTCTTGGCGCGACCGGCGATCAGCTCGCCGACCTTCGCCGCCTGGGCCTTCTTGTCGCCGCCGGCCGAACGCACGTCGGCCTCGATCGACGACGCGGCGGCCAGCGTGTTGCCGGCCAGGTCGTCGATGAGCTGCACGTGCACGTGGCGGCTGCTGCGCTTGACCACCAGCCGCGGACGCTCGGGGGTGCCGGCGACCTTCTTGCGGAGGCGGAAGTGGCGGCGGTTGGTGGCCTTGCGACGACGCGTCGAGGCGTCGGTGCCGACCGGCTTGCGCTTGGTTGCTGTATCACTCATGGCTTACTTACCCGTCTTTCCGACCTTGCGACGGACCTGCTCGCCCTCGAAGCGGATGCCCTTGCCCTTGTACGGGTCCGGGCGCCGCAGGCGGCGGATGTTCGCCGAGATCTGGCCGACCTTCTGCTTGTCAATGCCCGACACCGAGAACTTCGTCGGCGACTCCACCGCGAAGGTGATGCCCTCGGGCGCCTCGATGGGCACCGGGTGGCTGTAGCCGAGCGCGAACTCGAGGTCGCGGCCCTTGGCCTGCACGCGGTAACCGACGCCGAAGATCTCCAGCGTGCGCGTGTAGCCCTCGGTGACGCCGACGACCAGGTTGTTGATCAGGCTGCGCGACAGGCCGTGCAGGGCACGGTTGCGGCGCTCGTCGTTGGGGCGGGTGACGACGATCTGGCCGTCTTCCACCTCAGCCTTGATGGGCTCGGAGATCGTGACCTCCAGCTCGCCCTTGGGTCCCTTGACCTTGACGTTCTGACCGTCGATGGTGACGTCGACGCCGGCCGGGATGGCGATGGGGCTCTTACCGATACGTGACATGGTCGCCCCCTACCAGACGTAAGCGAGGACTTCGCCGCCCACGCCCTGGTTGGCTGCCTGGCGGTCGGTGAGCAGGCCGGACGACGTGGAGATGATCGCCACGCCGAGGCCACCCAGCACCTTGGGCAGGTTGTTGGACTTCGCGTACACCCGCAGGCCCGGCTTCGAGACGCGACGGAGGCCAGCGATGCTGCGCTCCCGGCTCGGGCCGTACTTGAGGTTCACGACGAGCTTCTTGCCGACCTCGGCGTCCTCGACGCGGTAGTCGGTGATGTAGCCCTCTTTCTTGAGGATCTCGGCGATGTTGGCCTTGATCTTCGACGACGGGAGGGTCACCTCGTCGTGGTACGCCGAGTTGGCGTTGCGCAGACGCGTCAAGAAGTCTGCGATGGGGTCAGTCATGGTCATGGGTGACCGTCAACCTTTCTCGTAGCGGTTCCCATGCAGCGGTCAGCGCTGGAAATCCAGCTCAGACCGGTGGGCCTTCCACGAAGTGGAGTTGTGCTTAGGTTCTTCCCTGCTGGTGCCGTTGGCTTTTCGCCGGCACGAGCGGGGTATGAAGTTGTGGCTCCCGGGAGCACAGTTCACCCCGGGCAACCGTTTCAGTGTAGGGAATCACCAGCCCAGACCCAAATCGGGTCGTCGAGATCGCCCCGCCCCGTTTCGCCGATTCCGCATGGATCGATGCGGCTATGCCGAAACCGTGCGGGATCAGTTCGTCAGCCGGTCGGCGAGCGAGTCCAGGACGAGGTCAAGGCCGTACCGGTACTCGTCGCCGTACTGGTAGCCGCCGGCCATGATCGCGGCCCCCAATTCCCCCAGATGCGGATAGTCGTCCATGGGGAGCGCGTCGGTGAACTCCTCGACGAAGTCGTCGGCGCTCTCGCCGAACGGGAGGTTCAGCTCGGTCAGCACGAAGCCGTAGACATAGGAGTCGATGGCCGAGAAGGCGTGGGAGGCCAGTTCGACGGAGAATCCGTTGCGGCGCAGACAGCCGAGCACCGCGTCGTGGTGGCGCAGCAGCGCCGGGCCGGGGGTGCGCCGGGACTCGATGAGGCCCAGCGCCCAGGGGTGGGCGGCGAGCACCACGCGCGCCGAGTCGGCGCGGCGCACCATCCCCTCGCGCCACCCGTCGTCGGGGGCGGGCAGCTCGACGCGGGTGAAGATCCAGTCGACCATGGCGTCGAGCAGCGCACTCTTGTCTTTGACGTGGTGGTAGAGCGACATCGCCTCGACGCCGAGCTCTCGTCCGACGTTGCGCATGCTGACCTGGGCCAGGCCGCCCGCGTCGGCGACCGCGACGGCGGCGTCGACGATCTTTCCCCGGGTCAAGCGAGCACGGGTCACAGATCACTCCTCCACCGGACAGTTGCGGTCTTACGGATGTAAGGTTAACATTCCAACCACAGACTTACAGGCGTAAGGAGAACGCAATGCGTGCCGCAGTCGTATCGGCCTACGGGCCGCCCGAGGTCGTCTCGATCCTGGATCGGCCGATCCCGACACCGACCTCGCAGCAGGTCGTCGTCCGGGTGAGCGCCGCCGCCGTCACCTCGGGCGACGCACGGATCCGCGGGGCCAACTTCCCCGACGGCTTCGCGATCCCGTCCCGTCTCGCGTTCGGTCTGCGCGGGCCGCGCAAGCCGGTGCTGGGCGGCGTCTTCTCCGGCGTCGTCACCGAGGTGGGCGGCAAGGTCGACGGGTTTGCCGTCGGCGACGAGGTGTGCGGGATGACCGGCATCGCCATGGGCACCCACGCCGAGTACGTCGCGGTGCCGGCGAAGAAACTCGCCCGCAAACCGGCGGCGGTGAGCCACGAGGATGCCGCCGGTCTCCTGTTCGGCGGCGCCGCGGCGCTGAGCTTTCTGCGCGCCGCGGGCACCGGATCGGGCTCGACGGTCCTCGTCAACGGCGCGTCGGGCGCGATCGGCACCATCGCGGTGCAGCTCGCCAAGAACCTCGGCGCGACGGTCACGGGCGTGACCAGCGGCGCCAACGCGGAACTGGTTCGCGACCTCGGCGCCGACGAGGTCGTCGACTACACCACCACCGATATCCGCAACACGGCAAAGCGCTATGACGTCGTCCTGGAAACCGTCGGCAATCTGGACGGCGCGGCGGCGGCCGAGTTGCTGACCGACGACGGCACCGCCGTCCTCGCGGTGGCGACCCTGCGCGACAACGTGATCCCCCGCAAACACGTCAAGGCCGGCGTCGCACCCGAGCGCCCCGAGGACTTCGACGAACTCCTGCGCCTGGTCGCCGACGGGAAGCTGCGCGTCGTCCTCGACCGGGTCACCGACCTCGACGACATCGTCGCTGCCCACCGTCGCGTCGACTCCGGGCGCAAGGTGGGGAACATCGTCATCCGCTGCTGAGCGCCGAGTAGCGTTGGGGCATGGCTAAGAAGCGCTGGAGCGACCTGTCCCCCACCGCCAAGGGCATCATCGTCGGCGTCGCGGCCGTCGATGCCGGGCTGCGCGCGTGGGCGCTGCGCGACCTGAGCAGTCGCGACAAGACCGAGGTGAACGGACCGAAGCCGCTCTGGTCCACCGGCCTCGGGATCGTCAACTCGGCCGGCCTGCTGCCGCTGTTCTACCTCCTGCGCGGCCGACGACCGCGCGCCGTCGAGGGCTGACGTGCCCGCCCGCCCGCTCGCCGTCGTCGCAATCGCCGCCGCCGTCGCCCTCTCCCTCGTCGGCTGCACCCGCACTCAGCCGGCCGCCCCGCAGACGGTCACCACGACGATCACCGAGCAACCGCACCGCGACACACCCGCCGCCACGCCGACCCCGGGCACGACGGCCGGCCGGGCCGTCGACCCGTCGGCATACGCCGAGCGCGGCGGCTTCTACTTCCTGTCCCCGTCGGGACAATGGAAATGCGGCATCCTGCCCGGCGACGGCACCGCGAACGCGGGCTGCCACGGCCCGTTCCCCGCCGACGTCCCGACTGTCCCCGGGTCGGGTGCGCCGGACACCATGGTCCGCCCCAATTCGGTCGTCGTCGGGTCGGGACCGGGCATGGCGCGGTTCCTCTCGATCGGCGACCCGCGCTACTACCCGGGGCCGCACACCCGCGTGCTGCCCTACGGCCTGGTGCTCCGCGTCGGCGAGCTGCAGTGCTCGATCGACGAAGCCAAGGGCGTCACCTGTGACAACACCGCCAGCCACCACGGGTTCACCGTCTCCACCACCGCCGTCGACCTGCGATGAAAGGCCCCCGATGACCACCACCGCCGACCTGCGCTCCGGCATCAGCTCCATCGCCGCCCACGAACTCTTCGATTCCCTGCCACCGGTGACCGTGGACGAGATGATCGGCCGGTGGCACGGGTCCGAGGTGCCCACCGGGCATCCGATGGATGGTCTGCTGGCCCTGTCGGGCTGGTACGGCAAGGAATTCATCGACGCCGACCACGTACATCCGCTGCTGTTCGGCACGCCCGGCAAGTTCTACGCGGTGAACCCCAAGCTCATTCCGATGCGCACACTCAACCGGGCGGGCGCGGCGTTTCCGCGGGTCATGCCGCCGGGCGGGCGGTCGGCCTTCCGGGCCCTGCGCACGCGCAAGCCGCGCGCCCGGCTCCGCACCCTCGACTTCCGCGGCGCCACCAGCGCGGCGATGGTCTACGACGACATCCCGGTGATCGACCACTTCCGTCGCCTCGACGAGAACACCGTCCTCGGCGCGATGGACCAGCGCGGTTCGGAACAGACCTACTACTTCCTGCTCGAACGGGACTGACGCGTCAACCCGCCGTGATGAGCGGGGTGTAGCCGACCGCCTGGTGCTCGTCGGCGAGGAGCACCCACGGCCGCACCCCCTCGGGTTCGACGTCGACGCGGTCCAGCAGGTACTCGTAGAGGTGGACGATCGGCGCCTCGTTGGCGTAGCGCGCGCTGCCGGAGACGCGGAAGGCGAGGTCGGCGAGATCGATCCGGCCCGCTCCGGTGACTTCGAGTCGGTAGCGGTCGTACCCGACGTCGGCGGAGCCCCGGCGGCTGTCGCTGATCGTCGCGGCCTCGCCCAGCGTCCGCTCGTGACGGCTCGCGGCCCGTGCGGTGAAGGTCGAACCGGCCACCGTCGACCACCCGTGCGCGGTCGGCTTGAGCAATCGCGCCGCGACCTCGTCACCGGCGATGCTCGACGCGACGGTCACGCCGAATCCGCCCAGCACGACGGGGTTGGCGAACTCGACCTCGATGAGCCGGCCATCGGCGTCGTCGACGTCGCGCACGGTCAACGGCGCATCGATCGGGATCGTGTCGAGGACCAGGTTGTTGGTCAGTCGCCACAATGCCGCCTGCGTGGCCGCGATGGCCTGGTGCTCGCGCAGGTTCGCCGCGCCCAGCGGGTAGCCCGCCGCGCGCAGCCGATCGCTGAGCTCGGCCAGTCCGACGACCGGATACGACTGCGCCAGCACCGCCGTGATCGCCGACGAACGGAATCGGGCGGCGTAGGCGCCGGTCACCTGATCCCACGAGTGCGGCCGATACGTGGTCGGACTGTCGGTCACGCGCCCGTCGAAGTCGAGTGAGTAGGCGCCGACGTTCGGGTTGAGCCGGACCAGGTCGGTGCGCGCATCCGTGCCGTCGGCAAAGCGGATCCGGGCGACGCTCGTCGAGTAGGTGCCGCCCCGATAGCGGGTCAGGCGCGCGAAGGGTGCCGCGGGAGCCGGCGGGGCGACGGAGTGGACGGGGGCGGCGCGGTGGAGCGCGACCGCAAACGCGGTGTCAGGCATGGGGGATCTTCCGGAGAGTTTCGATGGCGTGGCGAAGCGCAAGCTGACCGATCGGTCAGCTACAGCGGCGGCCGGGGGCGACGGCGACGTCGCACATTCGCATCGAACGGGGAAGGTTCACGCCGGTCACCGTATCGCGCCGACGCCCCGGAACCCCAGCGCCCGAGCGGGTTCGGATCGTCGTGACTCCAACCCCGCTTGGATGGGGGCGGCGCCGCGGGTCCGCCCTACAGTCGAGCCACCTATGACTGGAGGAGTCTGATGACCAACCCGCAGAACGAGTCCCAGGCGCTTGGCGATCTCGCCGCACGGCAGCTCGCCAATGCGACGAAGACCAATGCGCAGCTGCCCACCATCACGCCGCGCTGGCTGTTGGACCTGCTGCAGTGGGTTCCGGTGGAGGCCGGGATCTACCGCGTCAACCGCGTGGTCAACCCCGACGAGGTGTCGGTGCACGTCGCGCAGGGCGAGTCCGATCTCGACGGCGATCTGCCGCAGACGTTCGTCGACTACGAGACGCACCCGCGCGAGTTCACCCTCCGCCCGATCTCGACCGTGCTCGACATCCAGACCCGGGTCTCCGACCTCTATTCGAGCCCGCACAACCAGGTCGCCGAGCAACTTCGCCTGACCATCGAGACGATCAAGGAGCACCAGGAGTCGGCGCTGATCAACAACCCCGAGTACGGGTTGCTGGCACAGGCCGTGCCCGAGCAGCGCGTGGCGACGCTGACCGGTCCGCCCACCCCGGACGACCTGGACGGCCTGATCACCAAGGTGTGGAAGTCGCCCGGCTTCTTCCTGACGCACCCGCTGGGCGTCGCGGCGTTCGGCCGCGAGGCGACGCGTCGGGGTGTGCCGCCGGCGACGGTCAGCCTGTTCGGTGCCCAGTTCCTGACGTGGCGGGGCATCCCGATCATCCCGTCGGACAAGGTGCCGGTGACCAAGTCGAAGACCAAGTTCATCCTCGTGCGCACCGGCGTCGAGCGGCAGGGCGTCGTCGGCCTGTTCCAGCCCGAGCTCGAGGGCGAAGGGCAGACGCCCGGGTTGTCGGTGCGATTCTCCGGCATCGACCGGGCCGGCGTCGCGTCCTACCTGGTGAGCCTGTACACCTCGCTCGCCGCGCTGACCGATGACGCCCTCGCGGTGCTCGACGACGTCGCGGTGGACAACTTCCATGACTACTCCTGACGCGCCGGCCGCACCCGGCGGTGCGCTCGGCTCGTTCACGACGACCCCGGAGTTCTACTTCACCGCCGACGACTCCGCCCCGTTCTACTTCGTCGACGACACCCCCGCCGCGTCGTCGGACGAGCCGCCGGTCGAGCCGAGTGCGCCGGAGCTCCCGGCGGTCACCACCACCGGCGACCGCGCGCTCGACGTGGCGTCGGTGCGCGGCGACTTCCCGATCCTGTCCGAGCAGGTCAACGGGCGACCGCTGATCTGGTTCGACAACGCCGCGACGACGCAGAAGCCGCGGGCGGTGATCGACCGGATCTCGCGTTTTTATGAACACGAGAACTCGAACATCCACCGGGCGGCGCACGAGTTGGCCGCCCGCGCGACAGATGCGTACGAGGACGCCCGCGAGACCACCCGGCACTTCCTGAACGCGCCGCGGGTCGAGGACATCATCTTTGTGCGCGGCACCACCGAGGCGATCAACCTCGTCGCGCAGTCGTGGGGCGGCAAGCACCTGGGTGAGGGCGACGAGATCGTCATCACCCACCTCGAGCACCACGCGAACATCGTGCCGTGGCAGCAGATCGGCCGGCAGACCGGCGCGGTCATCCGGGTCGCCCCCGTCGACGACCGCGGAAACCTCCTGCTCGACGAACTCGAGCGCCTGGTCGGCCCGCGCACGAAGATCATCGCGGCCACCCAGGTCTCCAACGCGCTCGGCACGGTCACGCCGGCCAAGCAGATCGTCGAGATCGGCCACCGCTACGGGGCGCGCGTACTCATCGACGGCGCGCAATCGATCCCGCACATGCCGATCGACGTCGTCGACCTCGGCGCCGACTTCTTCGTCTTCTCCGGCCACAAGATCGTCGGGCCAACGGGCATCGGCGTGCTCTACGGCACCGAGGATGCCCTCGCCGACACCCCGCCGTGGCAGGGCGGCGGCAACATGATCGCCGACGTCACCCTCGAGCGCGCGCTGTACCAGGGGCCGCCGAACAAGTTCGAGGCCGGCACCGGCAATATCGCCGACGCCGTCGGACTCGGCACCGCCCTGCGCTATGTCGCCGATCTGGGCATCGAGCGGATCGCCGCCTACGAACACCAGCTGCTCGACTACGCGACGCCGCGGCTCGCGGCCATTCCCGGTGTGCGGCTCATCGGTACCGCCGACCACAAGGCCAGCGTGCTGAGCTTCGTCCTCGACGGGCACGAACCGCTCGAGATCGGCAAGGCGCTCAACGCCGAGGGCATCGCCGTGCGCGCCGGACACCACTGCGCGCAGCCGATCCTGCGGCGGATGGGCGTCGAGCAGACCGTGCGGCCGTCCTTCGCGTTCTACAACACGACCGATGAGATCGACGTGTTCATCGACGTCGTCGACCGGCTGGCGCGCGGGCGGGTCTAGCCGTCGAGCGCGCGCAGCAACGCCCGCGTGCGGTTGCGCACCGCCTCGTCGCGGTCGAAGACGATGCCGACGAACTCGTCGACGCCGGCATCGACCAGCTCGCCGACCCGAGCGGTGACCGCCGCCTCGTCGCCGACGATGGCGGCGTCGACGGGAGTGTCATAGCCCTCGCGGTCGAGCATCGCCCGGTACGACGGCAGCCCGTTGTAGACGGCGAACTGCTTGGCCGCGGACTCCTTCGACGGTTCGGGGTCGTCGGTGACGGCGACGGGCAGGAACGCCACGGTCCGCACGTCGGAGGCGGCGCGCCCGGCAGACTCGGCGGCGGCACGCAGGCTCGGCACGATGTGGTCGCGCAGGGTCTTGGGCCCGGTCATCCAGGTGACGGTGCCGGCGGTGCGCCGGCCCGCGAGCTTCAACATCTGCGGGCCCAGCGCGGCGAGGTAGACCGGCGGTCCGGGGACCTCGGTCAGGCTCATGTCGCCGCGGGTCGTCGTGAACTCGCCGGCGGCGTCGACCATCTTGTCGTTCAGAAGCGGCAGCAGGCCGTCGAGGTATTCCGACATGCGCCGCACGCCGCGGTCGTACGGGATGCCCCACATGCCCTCGGTCACGACCCGGTGGGTCAGCCCGACGCCGAGCGTCAATCGGCCGTCGGTGACGGCGTTGACGGTGAGCGCCCGCTGCGCGAGATTCATCGGGTGCTGGGTCTGGATGGGCAGCACGCCGGTGGCGAATTCGATGCGCGGCACCTCGCGCCCGGCGAGGGCGAGAACGGTCAGCGCGTCGGGGTCGCGCGGCATCTGCGTCGACCACACGCGACGGAAGCCCTCGGCGTCGTAGGTCCGCAGCGCCGCGATGTAGTCGTCGAGGTGCACGGTCTTCCGGCCGTCGACCGTGTGCATGATGCTGATCTCCACGATTCCAACGTAGCCCACCGGCGCCGGTGCTCGAGTGCCAAAAAGCACGACGACCCCGCCTCCTATCGGAGGCGGGGTCGTCGTTCGTTCTATCGGCCCGGCGGCAGCCGGACCGTCAGCTCACCAGCTGGACTTCTGCACGCCCGGCAGCTCGCCGGCGTGCGCCATCTCGCGCAGGCAAACCCGGCACAGGCCGAACTTGCGGTACACCGAGTGCGGGCGACCGCACTTGTTGCAGCGCGTGTAGGCGCGCACGGCGAACTTGGGCTTCTTGTTGGCCTTGTTGACCAGAGCCTTCTTTGCCATTGGATTCCCTACCGTCAGTTCTTCGCGTTGTTGTCTTTGAACGGGAAGCCGAGCGCCTTGAGCAGCGCGCGACCCTCGTCGTCGTTGGTGGCCGTGGTCACGACGGTGATGTCCATGCCGCGCGGCCGATCGATCGAGTCGATGTTGATCTCGTGGAACATCGACTGCTCGTTGAGCCCGAAGGTGTAGTTGCCGTTGCCGTCGAACTGGCGGTCGGAAAGACCGCGGAAGTCGCGGATACGCGGGAGGGCGATCGACACGAGGCGGTCGAGGAACTCCCACATGCGGTCGCCGCGCAGCGTGACGCGGGCGCCGATCGGCATGCCTTCGCGCAGCTTGAACTGTGCGATGGACTTGCGGGCCCGACGAACCTCGGGCTTCTGGCCGGTGATCAGCTCGAGGTCGCTGATCGCGCCGTTGATGAGCTTCGAGTCGCGGGCGGCGTCGCCGACGCCCATGTTCACGACGACCTTGACCACGCCGGGGATCTGCATGACGTTGTCGTAGCCGAACTCCTTGTTGAGGGAGTCCTTGATCTCTTCGCGGTAGCGGAGCTTGAGCCGCGGCTGGACCTTCTCAGAGGTGGTCATCTCAGATGTCCTTCCCGTTCTTGCGGGAGATCCGGACGCGCTTGCCGGTCTTCTCATCGGTGCGGTACCCCACGCGAGTCGGGGTGCCGTCGGAGTCCACGACCATCACGTTCGACACGTGGATGGGGGCCTCCTGGGTAACGATGCCCCCGGAGGAGGCGCCGCGCTCGTCGGCCGAGGCGGCGGTGTGCTTCTTGATGCGGTTGACGCCTTCGACGAGGACCCGCTGCTGCTTCGGGTAGGCCTGGATGACCTTCCCCTTGGCGCCCTTGTCCTTGCCCGAGACGACGATCACGGTGTCGCCCTTGTGCACCTTCATGTCAGAGCACCTCCGGAGCCAGCGAAACGATCTTCATGAAGCGCTTGTCGCGCAGCTCGCGGCCGACCGGGCCGAAGATGCGGGTACCGCGCGGGTCGTTGTTGTCACCCTTGAGGATGACGGCAGCGTTCTCGTCGAAACGGATGTAGCTGCCATCCGGGCGCCGGCGCTCCTTGACGGTGCGCACGATGACCGCCTTGACGATCTCGCCCTTCTTGATGTTGCCGCCGGGGATGGCGTCCTTGACGGTGGCGACGATGACGTCGCCGATCCCCGCGTATCGCCGCGACGAGCCGCCCAGCACGCGGATGCACAAGACTTCCTTGGCACCGGTGTTATCGGCGACGCGCACGCGAGATTCCTGCTGAATCACTCGTGTCTCCTTGACCTGGATTTTCTTGCCCGCCGGATTTCCGACCCGACGCGCACGGCCTGTTGCCCATCGCACACGCGCCTGCCTGGGGTTTTCCGGTTTCCCGGACGACTCCAGTGGGTTCGCATGCCGACTTGCGACGCTCGCGCGCCGCAGGCAACCGCTTCAGTCTAGGGGAAACCGCAGGTCGCGGCCAAATCGAGCCGACGTCAGCCGACGGCGACGAGATCGTCGACGGCACCGTCGACGTCGCGGCTCAGCCACGCCAGCACTTCGGCGACCGATTCCGCCTGCGCGCCGGGCTGGAGCCCGCGCAGGGACTCGGGCATGAGGCTCATCAACGCGGCGACCAGACCCGCGGCCTCCGAGAGGTCCTCGGCCGAGACCGCGCGGTCGTAGTCGACGAGCCGCTGCCGCAGCACGCCGTGGGTGACGACCTCGCCGTTCCAGCGCACAGCGGTGAGCTGCGGCATGGCGCGGCCGCGGTCGTCGATGTGTGCGATGAGGTTGTCCATGGGTCCATTGTTGCCAATGTGACCAATGGTGCATATGTGACGAGCGGTTTCGCCGCCCTTCCGTGACGGAACCGAGACGGCGGTCAGCGCAGTGCGCGGCTGAGCTGGGGCCAGGAGGCCTTGAGCTCGCGCTGCCAGTAGCCCCAGGAGTGGGTGCCGGCCGGGCGCACGACGAAGGTCGCCGGGATGCCGAGCGAGCGCAGCTTCTGGTCCATCTGCTGGGTGCACGCGTTCATCGCGGCCTCGATGGGGCCGCCGAGGACGATGCGGTCGGCAAAGTCGCCCTGCAGGTTCTTCGGGTTGTCGATCGCCTCGTCCTGGCCGGGCAGACCGGTCATCGATGACAGGTAGATGGAGAGGCCGCGCAGCTTCGCCGCATTGATGTACGGGTCGTGGCGGATCCAGTCCGGCCCGCCGAGGGGGCCCCACATGTTGGTGACCTTGCCGCCGCCGCGGCCCTCGACGACCTGCTTGATGTACTCCTGGCCGAGCGGGTCGCTGGTGCGGGCGCATCCGCTGTATGCCGCGACCGCGCGGTACAGGCCGCGGCGCACGATGGCCAGGTTGAGCACCGACGTCCCGGCCATCGAGATGCCCGCGGTGGCGTTCTTGCCGGTGGTGCCGAGCTTCGCGTCGATCAGCGGCGGCAGCTCGCGGGTCAGGAAGGTCTCCCACATGGGCTTACCCATCTTGGGATCGCGGCGCAACCAGTCGGTGTAGTACGACAGCTGGCCCTTCAGCGGCGTCACGACGTTGACGTGCTTGGTGGAGAAGAACTTCGCGTAGTCGGTCTTGTCCGCCCAATTGCCCTCGCCCTCGCCGCCGGCGGCGCCGTTGAGCAGGTACAGGGTCGGCGCAGCCTTGGCACGGTTCTTCGGGCGCAGCACGTCGAGCGGGATGTTCATCCCCATCGCGGGCGAGAACACCGTGATGACCTCGCGCTGCGGTCCCTTCGCCTGCACGCTGACGATGCGCGCGGCGGGTGCGGCCGACACCGGTGCGACACCGGCCGCGAGCCCGGCGACGAGCGCGCCACCCAGCACTGCTCCGACTCGACGCTGCGAGTTCTTCATGTATTTCCCCTCCAGGTTCAAGCGGTCGATGCTACCGAGCGCGCGTCACGTTCCGGTCACCGCGGTCATTCGGGTTTGCTGTGAGTTCGTCCAGCGCGTCGCGGATCTGCGGGCCGATGACCGCGAATCCGTCGGCGGTGCCCAGCACGCCGTGCTCGGCCTCGACGTCGACGACGGTCAGCCGGCCGGTCAGGTGCGCCCGCCAGAAGTCGATGAACCGCTGCGGGTCGATCTTGCCGCGCAGTGCGTTGACGAAGAGCACCTCGCCGTCGAACACACCGGGTTCGTAGACCGGCAGCAGGGCGGGACCGGCGTCGAGCGCGTCGACCATGCGCCGCATCTGGTCCGGCGAGGCGGCGCCGGCCGCGGCGAACTGTGCGGCGATGGTGTCTTCCTTGGCCGTCTCCGGATCGAGGTCGAGGCTGCCGCCGTCGGCCATCGCCGCGATGGCGCGACGCTGATCGGCGACGACGGCGTCGTGCTCCTCGCGCGACACCTCGTCGCTGTAGGCCGATCCGGCCGCCGGGTCCATGAGGCCGAGGAAGGCGACCTCCTCGCCCGCGGCGCGCAGGCGGGTGGCGATCTCGAAGGCGATGACGCCGCCGAGCGACCAGCCGAGCAAGTGGTACGGCCCCTCGGGCGCGATGGCCTTGATCTCGGCCAGGTACCGCTCGGCGAAGGCCTCGATGCTGTCCAGGCGCTCCTCCCCCGCGACGACGGCGGGGTCTTGCAGGCCGTAGACCGGGCGGCCCGGCAGGTGCGGCACGAGTTCGCCGTAGGCCCACGCCAGGCCGTCGGCGGGGTGGATGCAGAACAGGGGCGCCTCGTCGCCGCTCGGGCGCAGGGGGATCACGACGCCGCTGGTGCGCAGGTCGTCGCGGATCGCCTCGGCCAAGCCGCGGACCGTCGGGAAGGCGAAGAGGCGCGGCACGTCGACGGGGGTGCCACCGTCGGTCAGCCGCGCGGCCAGGCGCATGGCCGAGAGGGAGTTGCCGCCGAGGTCGAAGAAGGATTCGGTGACGCCGACCTGCTCGACGCCCAGCACGTCGGCGAAGACCGCCGCGATCGTCTCCTCGGTGACACCGACGGGTGCGACGTACTCGCCGCCGCCGGCGAGTGAACCCAGATCGGGGGCGGGCAGGGACTTGCGGTCGAGCTTGCCCGACGACCCGAGGACAACGTCTTCCAGCGGCTGCCACACGGTGGGTCGCATGAACTCGGGCAACACCTCGGCCACGTGTTCCTGGACCGCCGCCAGGTCCACCGATGCCGGTGCCACATAGCCGACCAGGAACTCCCCACCACCGGGCGCGGTCGCGACACTGGCGGCTGCGTGCACCACACCCGGCGCCCCGGCGATCGCCGCCTCGATCTCGCCCAGCTCGATGCGCTGACCGCGCAACTTCACCTGGAAATCGCTGCGACCCAAGTACTCCAGCTCACCAGCGGTGTTCCACCGCACCACATCACCGGTGCGATACAGGCGCGCTCCCGCCTGACCGTACGGATCGGCGATGAACCGCTCGGCGGTCAACCTCGCCTGCCCGGCGTACCCGCGCGCGACCTGGATACCGCCCAAGTACAGCTCGCCGGCCACGCCCACCGGTACCGGCGCAAGGCGGTCATCAAGCACATAGGTCGTCGTGTTCGCCACCGGCACACCGATCGTCACCTCGGCATCACCGGGCTCGACCGTCGCCGCGGTGACGTCGACGGCGGCCTCGGTCGGGCCGTACAGGTTTACCAACGACACCGCCGGCACCTGGGCGAGGACCTGCTGGGCGATCGCCGGGGCCAGGGCCTCACCAGAGGTGAACACATGCCGCAACGACGACAACCCCGCCAACCGCTCACCCAGCACATCGGCGAACACCGACAACATCGACGGCACGAAATGGATCACCGACACCGATTCCTGCTCGATCAACCCCGCCAAATACCCCGGATCACGATGCCCATCAGGCTTGGCCACCACCAACGGCGCACCAATGATGAAAGGCAGGAACAACTCCCACACCGACACATCGAACGTGTACGGCGTCTTCTGCACAAACCGCTCACCGCCATCGAGCCCGTAATCAGCGGCCATCCACGCCAGACGATTGCGCACCGCCACATGCGACACCGTCACACCCTTCGGCGTCCCCGTCGAACCCGACGTGAACAGCGTGTACAACGCCGAATCCGGCCGAATCGGCCCCAACCGCTCACCATCGGAGATCGCGGGGGTGGCCACAGCCACCTCGGCGCCGGCATCCACCGGAACCAGCCGCACACCCTCGACACGGGCCACCGCATCCGGCCGCGGACCGGCCGCCACCAGGACGACCTCGGCACCGACGGCCTCGATCACCGTCGCCACCCGCTGGACCGGCGTCGCGACATCGATCGGCACGTACTGACCACCCGCCGCCGCAACCGCATGCAGAGCCACCAGCAGCTCGACGCTGCGGTCGATGCACACGCCGACCGCCACATCCGGCCCCACACCCAAATCGATCAACTCGCGCGCCAACACCGCCACCCGCGCACCGAACTCGCCGTAGGACACCTCGCGCCCCTCGAACACCAGGGCCGTCGCCTCCGGCGTCCGCGCCACCTGCTCGGCCACCGCATCGGCGATCGAACCAGCCGGCACCACCGCAACCGGGCCCCTCGACCGCGCCAACACCGCATCGCGGGCGTCGGCGTCGAGCAGCGACACCTCGGCCGCGGGCGTGTCGGGGCGCTCGGCCAGGACGGTGAGGATGCGCAGGAGCATGGCGCCGAAGTCGGCGACCTCGTCGCCGGTGAAGGCGTCGGGCAGGTACTTGAGGTTCACGGTCAGCGCACCGGCGTCACCGGCGGTGATCATGTTGAGCGGGTAGTGGGTGGCGTCGCTGAACTCGGCATCCTCGATGCCCAGGCCGTCGCCACCGTCGTCGCCACCCTCGGCCAGCGAGTCGGCGTCGACCGGGTACGACTCGTGCACGACGAGGGTGTCGAAGCCGATATCGCCCGCGACCGCGGCGATCTCCGGCAGGCCGATGTGGTGGTAATCCAGCAGCGCGACCTTGTCCTCCTGGAGGCGCTGGAGGATGTCCGAGAGCGAGCGCGCGGGGTCGACGTCGACGACGACCGGCAGCGTGTTGATGAACAGGCCGACGACCGATTCGACGCCGTCGAGGTCGGCGGGTCGGCCGGAGACGGTCTCGCCGAAGGTGACGACGCGGTTGCCGGTGCGGCGGGACAGGAACACCGCCCACGCGAGCTGCAGGACCGTCGAGACGGTGACGCCGTGGTCGCGGGCGACGCGGTCCAGGCGGGCGGCGAGCGCCGGATCCACCGGTACCGGCAGGGTCTCGGGCAGTCCGTCGGGCTCGACCTCGGCACCGGGGGCGATGAGCGTCGGGCCCTCTACCGGGGCCAACACCGTCCGCCAGGTGTCCAGGCCGCGTTCGGTGTCGCGCTGGTCGATCGCCTCGAGGTAGGTCCGGAATCCCGCCGCGCCCGGGGCGCGCGGGGTGAAGGTCGATCCGGTGGCATACAGCGCCATCAGGTCGGCCAGGACCAGCGGCGACGACCAGCCGTCGATCACCAGGTGGTGGGCGACGACGAGGATGTCGGTGCCGGTGGCGCGGCGGACGACCACGAAGCGCAGCAGCGGCGCCCCGGCGAGGTCGAACGGCTTGACCGTCTCGCGCGCGACGAGGCCGCGGACGTAGCGGCGGGCGGTGTCGTCGTCGAGGTGGCCCAGGTCGACGAACTTCCACGCGGGCGCGACCTCGTCGGCGACGACGGCGACCTGCTCGCCGCTCGCGGTGGTGAGGAACGCCGACCGCAGCACCGGGTGGGCGTCGAGGAGGCCCTGCCCGGCGGCGCGGAGTCGGTCGAAGTCGATCTCGCCGCGCAAGCGCAGCAGCGCGGTGATCACATAGACGTCGGGCGCGCCGGTCGAGGCGGCCATGAGCGAGTGGAAGTAGAGGCCGCGCTGCAGCGGGGAGAGACCCCACACGTCCGCTCCCGGATGTGTGCGGGCGATGGCGTCCAGGTCGGCCTGGGTGACCCGCGCGCCAGGCACGTCCGACGGCGACAGGCCGGTATCGCCGTCCGCGACCGCCGCCGCGAGGGCGCGCAGCTCGGTCTGCCAGCGCACGGCCAGGTCTTCGGCGTCGGCGCGGCTCAACCACGCCCACGGGTAGCGGATGTCGGCGCTGATGACCGGGCCGTCGGGCGAGGAGCCCGCGACGACGTTGATGGTCAGCGGACTCATCATCCCGACCGACCCCGATACGCTGCCGGGCAGCGCCGGCGCTTCCGGGTCGGGCGTCATGGCACCGGCTTCCCCGGTCACGGGCGCGGTGCGGGCGCCGAGGTAGTTGAAGGTGATCGACGGCAGCGGTCGGCGGGCCAGTGCCGAGACGCGCGCGTAGCGCAGCAGCCCGTAGCCCAGGCCGTGGCCGGGTTGGGCGAGGCGCTCCTCCTTGGCGGACTTCACGGCACCGACGACGTCGTCGGCCGCGTCGACGCGCAGCGGTGCGATGCTGGTGAACCAGCCGACGGTGCGCGCCAGATCGGCGCGGTGCGGGTCGTCGCCGGTTTCCAGCACGTCCTCGTAGCGACCGTGGCCCTCGGACAGGACGGTGACGGGTGCGGCGTCGGCGATGCCGCGGGCTTCCTGCCACGACCGGACGGCGCGAGCCAACGCTCCCAGCAGCACGTCGCCGGTGTTGGCGCGCAGGCTCTCGGGAACGCTGGTGAGCAGGGCGGCGGCGACGTCGTCGGCGATGGTGGCCTCGATCGCCTCGGTCTGCCGCCAGCGCGTCGTCCCGCCGGGCAGGCCCAGGTCGGTGACCTGTTCGGGCGAGCGCTCGCGCCAGTAGTCGAGTTCGGCGGCCGCGGCGGAGCGTCGCGCGTCCATCGCGGTGTACCAGGCGCGCGCCGAGGTGGCCTCGCGACGCAATTCGATCGGTGCGCCGCCCGACAACTGGGTCCAGCCGACGAACAGGTCCTCGACGAGCATCGGCCAGGTCACCGCGTCGACGGCCAGGTGGTGACCGACCACGACGACGCGGGCTCCCCCGCCGCCGTGAACCAGCACGACCTGCAGCAATCGGCCCCGCGCGGGATCCAGGCGCCCGGCGGCCGTGGCGTGGGCGGCCTCGACGGCGCGCTCGAACTCGGGGGTGCCCGGCTCGGCGACGACCTCGCGCATGGCGACCGCGTCGTCGGCGTCGAAGGGGTCGCCGACGGTCAGGGTCCACTCGCCCGCGGTGTCGGGCGCCAGGCGGGCGCTGAGCATCGGGTGCTCCTCGGCGACCGCGGCCACCAGTCGGCGCAGGTGGTCGGGCGTGAGTCCGGCGGGGGCGATCAGGACGATGGACTGGTTGAAGTCGTCGTAGTCGCCGGCCTCGATCATCCAGCGCACCACCGGCGGGATCGGGGCGTCGCCGACCGGGCCGCCGTCGGGCTCGGGCAGCATCGGCAGCTGCTCGCCGCCGGCGTGGATCGCGGCGGCCATGCCGCGGACGGTGCGGTGGGTGAAGATGTCGCGCGGTGTGAGCGTCAATCCACTGCCGCGGGCCGCCGACGCCAACTGGATCGACATGATCGAGTCGCCGCCGAGGGAGAAGAAGTCGTCGTCGAGGCCGAGACGCTCGATGCCCAGCAGCGAGCCGATCGTCGCGGCGAGGGTCCGCTCCGTGGCGGTCTGCGGGGCGACGTACTCACCGGCCAGCGAGTCGAAGTCGGGTTCCGGCAGCGCTTTGCGGTCCAGTTTGCCGCTCGTGCCGAGGACGACGTCGTCCAGCAGCGTCCACACGCTCGGGCGCATGTACTCGGGCACCCGGGCGGCCACCGTGGCGGCGACCTCGTCGACGTCGACGTCGGCGGGCGAGAGGTAGCCGACGAGGAACTCGCCGCCGCCGGGGGCGGTCGCCACCGTCGCCGCGGCGTGCACGACGCCCGGTGCGGCGGTCATGGCCGCCTCGATCTCGCCGAGCTCGATGCGCTGGCCGCGCAGCTTGACCTGGAAGTCGGTGCGGCCGAGGTATTCGATCTCGCCCGCCCGGTTGCGACGCACCAGGTCACCGGTGCGGTACAGCCGCGACCCGGGCTCGCCGTACGGGTCGGCGACGAACCGCTCGGCGGTCAGCTTCGCCTGCGCGGCATAACCGCGGGCGATCTGGACCCCGCCCAGGTACAGCTCGCCGGCCACCCCGTCGGGCACCGGCCGCAGTCGCGCATCGAGGATCTGCAGCGAGGTGTTCCACACCGGGCGGCCGATGGTCACCGGATCGGGCACGTCGGAGACATCGCTCCAACTGACCTCGACCGCCGCTTCGGTGGGACCGAACAGGTTGTGGACGGCTGTCGTGGGCAGCAGCGAGCGGGCGGCGGCCACCTGCGCGGTGGTCAGCGCCTCACCGGAGGCGAAGAGCCACTTGAGCGAGGTGAGCGCCGCCAGTCGCTCGGCGTCGACGACCTCGAGGAACACCGCGAGCATCGACGGCACGAAGTGCACCGACGTGGCCTGCGAGCGTTCCAACAGGTCGAGCAGGTAGTCGGGGTCGCGGTGCCCGTCCGGTTCGGCGACGATGACGGTCGCACCGGCGATCAGCGGACCGAACAGCTCGGGTACCGACACGTCGAAGGTGAACGGCGTCTTGAGGATGATCCGGTCACCGGCCGACCATCCGAATTCGGCCAGGCCCCACCGCAGCCGGTTGAGCACCGCGGCGTGCGAGACGGTCACCCCCTTGGGAGTTCCCGTCGAGCCGGAGGTGAACAGCGTGTAGGCCGCGTTGACCGGTCGCAGCGGCGAGGTGCGATCGGCATCGGTGACCGGCTTCGACTCGGGCGTCTCACCGCCGGTGTCGACGACGGTCCGCCGGACGTCGACACCGGCCAAGGCGCCCGGGTCGCGCTGAGCCGCCGACACCAGCACCCGGCCGATGGCCGCGGTGTCGATCATCGTCGCGGCGCGATCGGCCGGCGTCTCGGTATCGATCGGCACATACTGACCGCCCGCGGCGGTCACCGCGTGGATCGCGACGACCAGGTCCACCCCGCGCGGCATGCAGATGCCGACCGCCCGCTCCGGACCGACACCGGCGGCGATCAACTCACGGGCCAGCGCGTTCACGCGGGCACCGAACTCCGCGTAGGAGACGGTCCGATCGCCGAACACCAGCGCCGTGGCCTCCGGCGTCTGTGCGATCTGCGCGGCCACCGCATCGGCAAGGGTCTCCGGTTCGAGCGCAACGCTGCGGCCCCACGCCCCGCGCGCGATCGCCTTGGCGTCGGCCGCGGTGAGCAGCGGCGCATCGCCGACGGCGGTCGCGGGCGCGGCGGTCAGCTCGGCCAGCAGGCGGACGAACCGCTCGGCGAACCCGTCGGCGGTCGACTCGTCGAACAGGTCGACGGCGAACACCAGCGAACCGGTCCACTGCTGGCCGTCGGGCGCCGGGGAGACGACCATCTGGAGGTCGACCTGCGCCGGGGTCTGCGGCATCGGCACCTCGTCGACGGCAAGGTCCGGGGTGCGCAGCCCGCCGGCGCTGCTGGCGAGTGGGTCGAAGGACAGCATGACCTGGGCGAGCGGGGCGAACGCCTCGCTGCGCACCGGGTCGACCGCGTCGACGACCGCTTCGAAGGGGACGTCGGCGTTGGCGAAGGCGTCCAGGTCGGTCTCGCGCAGGTGCCGCAGGACGTCGACGAAGGAGTCGCCCGGGCGGAAGCGGCTGCGCAGCACGAGGGTGTTGACGAACATGCCGACCAGCGGATCGAGTTCGCGCTGGCCACGGCCGGCGACGGGGGTCGAGACGGTGATGTCGTCGGTGGCCGACAGCCGTGCGAGCAGCACCGCGAGCGCGGCGTGCAGCACCATGAACGGGGTCGCGCCCTCGCGGCCGGCGAGGTCGGCGACGCGGTCGGCGATGGCCGGGTCGATGGTGAAGTCGACGCTGGCGCCGCGCCCGGAGGCGACCGGCGGGCGCGGGCGGTCGGTGGGCAGTTCCAGCACGTCGGGGGCGTCGCCGAGCTGGCGGCGCCAGTACTCGAGCTGCCGTCCCGCGACGGTGTCCGGGTCGTCGGGGTCGCCCAGGACCTCGCTCTGCCACACCGCGTAATCGGCGAACTGGACCTCCAGCGGCGTGAAGGCGGGGGCGGACCCGGCGGCGCGCGCGGCGTAGGCGGTGATCAGGTCGGTGAGCAGCGGGCCCACCGATTCGCCGTCGGCGGCGATGTGGTGCAGCACGACCGCCAGGATGTGGACGTCGGGCGCCTCCGCCCACACGCGAGCGCGGATCGGCCACTGCGCGGCGACGTCGAAGCCGCCCATCACGGCGGCGTCCAGTTCGTCGCGGGTGTCGACAACGGCCCAGTCCAGCCGCTCGGGCACCTCGCGGGCGTCGGCGATCGACTGGTACGGCTTGCCGGCGACGTCGGGGAAGGTCGTGCGCAGCACTTCGTGGCGCTGGACCACGTCGACGAGGGCGGCGCGCAGCGCCGCCGTGTCGAGCTTCCCGGTCAGCTTGAGCACGAACGGGATGTTGTAGGTCGGCGACGCGGCGTCGAAGGTGTTGATGAACCACATGCGGCGCTGCGCGAAGGACAGCGGGATCCGCGGCGGTCGCGGGTCGGCGGCCGTGACCGGCGGGAGTGCGGCGCCGCGTCCGCTGATCGCCGCGGCGAGCTCGCGGACCGTCGGCGCGTCGAAGACGTCCCGGACCGACACCTCGACACCGCTGGACTCGGCCACCCGGGTGACCAGGCGCATCGCGGACAGCGAGTTGCCGCCGGCGTCGAAGAAGGACTCGGTGGCGCCGACGCGGTCGACGCCCAGGATCTCGGCGAAAGCCGCGGCAATGGCCGTCTCCGCCGGGCCCTGCGGTTCGATGTACTCGCCGACGACGGCTTCGGGCGCGGGCAGCGCGGCGGTGTCGAACTTGCCGACCGGGGTCCGCGGCATCGCGTCGAGGACCGTGATCGTCGACGGCACCATGAAAGCGGGCAGGCGGCGGGCGGCGAACGCGCGCAGCGCGGCGGTATCGAGCGACGGGTCGGCCACGACGTATCCCGCCAGCGCGGTGACGGTGCCGCCGCTGACCCGCGTGCCGTGCTCGTCGAGCCCAACGACGGCCGCCGATTCGACGTCCGGGTGGTTGGCGAGCACCGATTCGATCTCGCCGAGTTCGATGCGCAGGCCGCGCATCTTCACCTGGTTGTCGCTGCGGCCGACGTATTCGAGGATGTACCGGTCGCCCACCTCTCGCCAGCGGACGACGTCGCCGGTGCGGTACATCCGCGCGCCGGGCTTGCCGAGGCCGCCGGGCGCAGCCACGAAGCGCGACGCGGTCAACCGCAGGTCGCGGGCGTAGCCGCGCGAGAGCGCGGGGCCGAGGACGTAGAGCTCGCCGAGGACGCCCGCGGGAACCGGCTGCAGGTTCGCGTCGAGGACCACCAGGCCGACGCCCCCGATCGGCGTGCCGAGGTAGACCGGCTCCCCCGCCGCCATCGGCTCGCTGATGGTGATGCCGATGGTCGTCTCGGTCGGGCCGTAGAGGTTGTGCACGGCGGTGTGTTGCGACCAGCGGTCGACCAGGACCGCGGGCACCGCTTCGCCACCGAGGGCGAGGTCGCGCAGGTCCGGCAGCTCCCCCGGCTCGACGGTGGCCAGGACCGATGGCGTGAGGAAGGTGTGGCTGACGCGGTGCCGGCGCATGAACGCGGCCAGTTCGGTACCGCCGACGGCATCGGCCGGGCGGTAGGCCAGGGTGCCGCCGGCGACGACGGCGAGCAGGTATTCGAGCACCGACGCGTCAAAGCTCGGCGAGGCGAAGCCCAGGACGACCGGCGTCTTGTTCGCGTTCAGGCGCATGCGCTCCTGGCGGGCGAAGTTGAGGAGGCCGGTGTGGGTGACGGCGACGCCCTTGGGCCGCCCGGTCGAGCCGGACGTGAAGATCATGTAGGCGAGGTTCTCCGGCGCGACGGGCTTCTGCTCGGTCTCGCCGAGCGGTGCGCCGCTGTTCGCAGCCAGCTCGAAGGCCACGTTCTTCTCGTCGAGCGGGCTCCACTTCACGATCCCGGTCGGCAGGCCGTCGGCGACGGCGGTCGTGGTCAAGCCGTGGACCGCACCGCTGTCCTCGACCATGGCGGCGACGCGGTCGGCCGGGTACTCCGGGTCGATCGGGACGTAGCCCGCGCCGGTCTTCGCCACCGCCCAGATGGCGGTGAGCAGTTCCACCGAGCGGGTCAGCGCGAGGGCGACGGTGGCCTCGGGGCCGGCGCCGCGGGCCAGCAACCAGCGGGCGAGACGGTTGGAGCGCTCGTCGAGTTCGGCATAGGTCAGCGACGCGCCTGAACCATCGACGACCGCCGTGCGGCCGGGCCAGCGACGGGCGGCGTCGGCGAAGATGTCGCGCAGCACGACCGGTTTGGCGGGGCGGCCGCCGGTGGCCGGCAGCAGCGCAGCGCGCTGGTCGGCGGGCATGAGGTCGATGCGGGCGACGCTCGACTCGGGATCGTCGACGCCGGCCCGCAGCACGCGCAGCAGGGCGTCGGCGAATCCCCGCATCGTCGCCGGATCGAACAGGTCGGTGGCGTAGTCGAGCCAGCCGGTCCACGCACCGTCTTCACCGGCGCCGATGCCGACGGTGAGGTCGACGCGGGCGGGAACCTCGCCGGTGTCGACCGGGGTGACGCTGACCCCGGTGTCGCCGAGGGCGAAGCCGGCGTGGGCGGTGAGCGACTCGGTGAAGCTCAGCAGCACCTGCGCCAGTGGTTCGAACGCGGTCGACCGGACCGGGTCGAGCGCTTCGACCAGCGTCTCGAAGGGGAGGTCGGCGTGATCGAAGGCGGCGGTGTCGGTGTCGCGGGCCTCGTCGACCAGGTCGCTCAGCGAGGCATCCGGGCGCACCCGGGTGCGCAGCACGAGGGTGTTGACGAACATGCCGACCAGCGGGTCGAGGACCTCCTGGCCGCGGCCGGCGATCGGTGTGCCGATGGCGATGTCGTCGGTGCCGGTCAGGCGCGCGAGCAGGGCGGCCAGCGCGGCGTGCACGACCATGAACGAGGTGGCCCCGCGACTGTGCGCCAGGTTCTCGACCGCCTCGACCAGGTCGGCGGGCACCGTGAACTCGACGCGGTCGCCGATGCCGGTGGACACCGGTGGCCGCGGCCGGTCGGTGGGCAGTTCGAGCAGGTCGGGCAGGCCGGTGAGCTGCTCGGTCCAGTACGCCAACTGTTTCCCGACCACCGACGCCGGGTCGTCGGGCGAGCCGAGCACCTCGTGCTGCCAGATAGCGAAGTCGGCGAACTGCACGGGCAGCGGCGGCAGACCTGGCGCCGATCCCGCGGACCGCGCGGCGTAGGCGGCGACGAGGTCGCCGACCAGTGGCGCGATCGACTCGCCGTCGGCGGCGATGTGGTGCAGCACTACCGCGAGCACGTACTCGCCGTCGGCGGCCCGCCACAGACGGGCACGGATGGGCCACTGGGTCGCGAGGTCGAAGCCGGCGGTCACCGCTGCCGCGAGTTCCGCTTCGTCATCGACGATCGCCCAGTCGAGCTCGTCGGCGACCCGGTCCGGTGCGGCGATGAGCTGGCACGGCGTCCCGTCGATCTCGGCGAACGTCGTGCGCAGGACTTCGTGGCGCACGACCGTGTCGATGAGCGCCGCGTGCAGCGACTCGACGTCGAGGTCACCGGTCAGGCGCAGGACGGCCGGGATGTTGTACGCCGACGACGTTGCGTCGAAGCGGTTGATGAACCACATCCGCTGTTGGGCGAACGACAGCGGAATCGATTCGGGCCGCGGCGACACCGCGGTGATGGGCGCCAGCCCGGGCGCGCGGTCGGCGGAGAGTTTCACCAGGTCGCGGACCGTGGGCGCGTCGAAGAGGTCGCGCGCGGACAGGTCGACGTCGAGGGCCTCGCCGGCCCGGGCGACCACGCGCATCGCCGACAGCGAGTTGCCGCCGGAGTCGAAGAAGGATTCGGTGACCGACATCTGCTCGAGGCCCAGGACCTCGGCGAACACGGCGGCCACCGCCTCTTCGGCCGGGTCGGCGGGCGGGGTGTACTCGGCGGGCGCCGCGTCGAAGTCGGCCGCCGGCAGGGCCTTGCGGTCGAGCTTGCCGTTGGCGGTCAGCGGCAGCCGGTCGAGGGTCATCACCAGGTCGGGGACCATGTAGCGCGGCACCGACGCGGCGGCCGTCTCGCGGACCTGCTGCGGATCGAGGTCGCCGTCGGCGGTGATGTAGCCGATCAACAGATCGCCGCGGACCGGATCGGTGACGACGTTGGCCGCCGCGCCGCGCACACCGGGCACCCCCAGCAGCGCGGCCTCGACCTCGCCGTATTCGATGCGGAATCCGCGCAACTGCACCTGGCCGTCGGCGCGGCCCAGGTATTCGACGTCGTCGCCGCGGCGTCGCGCCAGGTCACCGGTCCGGTAGAGGCGCGAACCGGGGTCGGCGTCGTACGGGTTGGCGACGAAGCGAGTGGCGGTCAGGCCCGGCTGGTTCAGGTAGCCCTGCGCCAGCTGGACGCCGGAGACGTACATCTCCCCGACGACGCCGTCGGGGACCGGGCGCAGCCGGTCGTCGAGGACGTGCACCGCGAGCGACGAGAGCGGGCGCCCGATGAAGGACGGGTCGATGGCCGAGACCGCGGCGCGCTCGATCGGCCGGTAGGTGACGTGCACGGTCGTCTCGGTGATGCCGTACATGTTGACCAGCCGGGCGGGATCGTCCGGGTTCTCGTCGAACCAGCGGCGCACCTGCTCGAAGCGCAGCTCCTCGCCGCCGAAGACGATGTACCGCAGGCTCAGGTCGCCGGGGTTGCCCGCCCGCGCGTCGATGAACTGGTAGAACGCCGACGGCGTCAGGCTCAGCACGGTGACCCGCTCGTCGACGAGGAGGTCGACGAAGGCGTCCGCGTCGCGGGCCAGATCGCGGTCGACGATGACGACGGTCGCACCGGAGCGCAGCGGGCCCCACATCTCCCACACCGCGAAGTCGAACGCGTAGGAGTGGAACAGGGTCCACACGTCGTCCGGACGGAAGTCGAAGTCCTGGGCGCACGCAGCCATCAGAGCGACCACGTCGGCATGGGTGACCTCGACGCCCTTCGGCTTGCCGGTCGAACCGGACGTGTAGATGACGTAGGCGCGCGACGCATCGGGGATCGCGATGGACGGCGGCGCCTGGCCGGTGTGCTCGACGATCAGCGCGTCGACCTCCAGGGCCTGCGCCGACACCCCGTCGGCAGTCCACAATTCGTGGTCGGCGGTGGTCGGGTCGACGACGACGAACGCGGCGGCGGCGTCGCCGAGGATGTAGCCGAGGCGGTCGACCGGGTTGGTGAGGTCCAGCGGAAGGTAGGCCGCGCCCGTCTTCAGGATGCCGAGCAGCGCCGAGACGAGGTCAGTCGAGCGGGCGGTGGCCAGACCGACGAGGTCGCCCGGGCGCACCCCGGCGTCAACCAGGCCCGCGGCGACCGCGTTCGCGCGGGCGTCGAGCTGCGCGTAGGTCAGCTCCTCCCCGCCGGCGCGCACCGCGACGGACTCGGGGTGCGCGGCGGCACTGGCCGCGAACAGGTCGACGAGCGACCCGGTGGCATCGGTGGGCCGCACCGGGGCCGGCAGCGCCGCGAGGAGCTGCTTGTCGGCGTCCGCGAGCAGGTCGACGTCACCGATGGCCAGCGCGGGGTCGGCGGTCAGCGCGTCCAGCACGTCGACCAGCCGCTCGCCCAGTCCGGCGATCCGCGGTGCGTCGAACAGATCGGTCGCATAGACCAGCGACCCGCGCCAGGCGCTGTCGCGGTCGGCGGCGATGTCGACGTAGACGCCGAGGTCGTACTGTGCCGGGACCTCGTCGATATCCGCGAGCTCCAGGTGCAGGCCGTCGACGTCGACGTCCAGGGTCGCGGCCG
This sequence comes from Gordonia sp. (in: high G+C Gram-positive bacteria), assembly GCF_047602025.1. Lineage (GTDB taxonomy): Bacteria > Actinomycetota > Actinomycetes > Mycobacteriales > Mycobacteriaceae > Gordonia. The sequence goes on from NZ_JASGII010000001.1 coordinate 2,271,481, forward strand.
ACCCCTCCGTCACCGTGAGGACGACCTGGGCGAGCGGGCCGAATGCCTCGCTGCGCACCGGGTCGACCGCTTCGACGACGGCCTCGAAGGGGGCGTCGGCGTGCGCGTAGGCCGCCAGGTCGACGCGCTTGACCTCGGCGAGCAGTTCCGTGAAGGACTCGCCCGGATCCGCCTGGGTCCGCAGCACGAGCGTGTTGACGAACATGCCGACCAGCGGGTCCAGGACCTGCTGGCCGCGACCGGCGATCGGGGTACCGATGCTGACGTCGTCGGTGGCGCCGAGGCGGCCGAGGAGCACTGCAAGGCCGGCGTGCAAGACCATGAACGGCGTGACGCCGCGCTGGTGCGCCACCTCGCGGATGCGCGCGGTGACCGCGTCGGGGATCTCGAAGTCGACGGTCGCGCCCCGGTGCGAGGCCACCGGCGGGCGCGGGCGATCGGCGGGCAGTTCCAACACGTCGGGGGCGCCACCGAGTTGCTTGCGCCAATAGGCGAGTTGGTCGGCGATCACGCTGTCGGGATCGTCGGCCGCACCGAGGGTCGCGTGCTGCCAGAGCGCGAAGTCGGCGACCTGCACCTCGAGCGGCGTGTACTCCGGAGCGGCGCCCGCGCGGCGGGCCCCGTACGCCGCGATGAGGTCGGCGACCAGCGGGGTCATCGATTCACCGTCGGCGGCGATGTGGTGCGCGACGACGGCCAACAGGTGCTCGCCGTCGGCACCCTCGTACAGACGCACCCGCAGCGGCCAATCCCGGGTGACGTCGAAACCGGCGGTCACCGCCTCCTGCAGGTCGACGGGCGAATCGACGGTCGCCCAGTCGAGCGCCGCCGCAGCCTCCTCGGCGGGGTGGATCACCTGGTGGGGCACGCCGTCGGTCGACGGGAACGTGGTGCGCAGGACCTCGTGCCGTCCCACGACGTCGGCCATCGCCGCGCGCAGCGCGGCGGCGTCGAGCTCGCCGCGCAACCGCAGCAGCACCGGGATGTTGTAGGTCGGCGCCCCCGGGTCGAACCGGTTGATGAACCACATGCGCTGCTGGGCGAAGGTTAGGGGGATCTGCTCGGGACGCGGGTCTGCCGCGGTGATCGGCGCGAGCGCCGAACCGGCCGAATCAGCGGCCGCGACGAGGTCGCGGACGGTCGGCGCGTCGAAGAGCTCGCGCACCGACAGCTCGGCGCCCAGTTCCTCGCCGACGCGGGCGACCACGCGCATCGCCGACAGCGACGTGCCGCCGATGTCGAAGAAGGAGTCGGTGACGCCCACCCGGTCGACGCCGAGGATGTCGGCGAAGATCTCGGCGACCGCATCCTCGGCCGGCGTCTCCGGCGCGACGTACTCCCCCGCCAGGTCGTCGAACTCGGGCTCGGGCAGGGCGCGACGGTCCAGTTTGCCGGCGCTGCCGAGCTGCACGTCGTCGAGCAGCATCCACAGGCTGGGCCGCATGTACTCGGGCAGGGCGGCGGCCACGTGGGCCTTCACCGCGTCCAGGTCGACATCCGCCGGGGCCACATAGGCGACGAGGAACTCGCCGCCACCGGGCGCCGCGGCGACGGTGGCGGCGGTGTGGACGACACCGGAGGCGCCGGCGACGACCGATTCGATCTCGCCGAGCTCGATGCGTTGGCCGCGCAGCTTCACCTGGAAGTCGGTGCGGCCCAGGTACTCGATGGCGCCGGCGGGGTTCCAGCGCACCAGGTCACCGGTGCGGTACAGCCGGTCGCCGGGCTCGCCGAAGGGATCGGCGACGAATCGCTCGGCGGTCAGCCCGGTCTGCCGGGCGTAGCCGCGCGCAACCTGGACCCCGCCGAGGTACAGCTCTCCGGGGGTGCCGGGCGGGACGAGCTGCAGCCGGTCGTCGAGGACATACGCCGTGGTGCCGGGCACCGGGGAGCCGATCGGCACCCCGGCATCGCCGCGGTCGACCTCGGCGACGATGACCTCGACGGCGGCCTCGGTGGGCCCGTACAGGTTGAACAACCGGGCACCGGCGAAGTGGTCGAGCAGCTGCTGGGCCACCGGCGGCGGCAGGGCCTCGCCGGAGGCGAACACCATCTGGACCGACGACAGTTCACGGATCCGATCGCCGAGAACGTCGAGGAACGCGGCGGCCATCGACGGGACGAAGTGCACGACGGTGATCTGCTCGCGCTTGATCAGATCGTGCAGGTAGGCGGGGTCGCCGTGGCGGCCCGGCGCGGCGATGACGAGCGTCGCGCCCAGCACCATCGGCAGGAAGAGTTCGGGCACCGAGACGTCGAAGGTGATCGGAGTCTTCTGCAGGAAGACGTCGGTCTCGTCGAGCGATGCCCAGTCGCGCATCCAGGCGAGACGGTTGACGATCGCACCGTGCTCGACGGTGACGCCCTTCGGTTCGCCGGTGGAGCCGGAGGTGAACAGCGTGTAGGCCGCGTGCTGCGGCAGCAGCGGGCTCCGGCGCTCGGCATCGGCGATCGGCGGGGTGCCTGTGTCGACCGGCTCGTCACACCGGACGAACAACCGGTCGACGCCGGACTCCCCCAGCGCCCCCGGTGCCGGGCCGTCCGGCACGAGCGCGAGGCCGACCTGCGCGGTGGTCAGCATGCGGGCGGTGCGGTCGGCAGGCGCGTCGACGTCGATGGGGACGAACTGTCCGCCCGCGGCGACGACGGCGTGCAGGGCGACCAAGAGTTCGACCGAGCGCGGGATCACCACGGCCACGGCGACCTCGGGGCCGATGCCGCGGGCGATCAGGTCGCGGGCCAACACGGCGACGCGGGCGTCGAACTCGTCGCGGGGCACGCGGCGGTCGCCGAAGACCAGGGCCGGCGGCTGCGCCATCGTCACCTCTGCTCCCGTCGCCGTGTCGGTCGGACTCGTGCGCGTCATCGGACCAGCTCCGGAATGGTTCCGGGCGCCGTGGGCCGCTGGGCCCCCGACGACCAGCCGAGCACCAGGTCGCGCTGGCCGTCGTCGAGGAGCGGTGCTGCCGATACCGGTTCGCCCGGCGCGGCGATGAGCGCGTCGAGCACCGCCGCGAATCGACTACTCAGCGTAGCGACCGTGGCCTCGTCGTACAGGTCGGTCGCGTAGGAGATTGCCAGCGTCCAGTCCTGCCCGGGCCGGATGCGGACGTCGAAGGTGAGGTCGAGCTGCGCCGGGACGACCGGCGGCGGCACCACGGCCACCGACAGGCCCTCGACACCGAGGTCGACGTCGTCGGTCGGGGCGTAGTCCACCGACAGCATCACCTGGGTCAGCGGGGTGAACGATTGCGAGCGAACCGGGTTCAGTCGCTCGACCAACGCCTCGAACGGGACGTCGGCCTGGGCGAAGGCCTCCAGGTCGACCCCGCGGACTTCGGCGAGCAGGTCGTCAAAGGTCTGGTCCGACGTCACCTCGGTGCGCAGGACCAGGGTGTTGACGAACATGCCGATAACCGGGTCCAGCACCTGCTGGCCGCGCCCGGCGGTCGGCGTGGCGACGGCGATGTCCGCGGTGGCGCTGAGCCGGGCCACCAGCACGGCGAGCGCGGCGTGCACGACCATGAACGGCGTGACGCCGCGAGCCTTGGCGAGCTCCTGGATACGTACGCCCAGTTCGGCCGGCAGGTCGCGCTCGACGGTGGCGCCGCGGTGCGAGGCGACCGGCGGCCGCGGTCGGTCGGTGGGGATCTCGACGAGTTCGGGCAGGCCGCCGAGCGTCTTCTCCCAGTGGTCGAGCTGGCGGCCGACCACCGATTCGGCATCGGACGGGTCGCCGAGCACGCGGCGCTGCCACAGCGCGTAGTCGGCGGACTGAACGGCCAGCGGAGCGAATTCGGGTTCGTGTCCGGCGGCGCGCGCACCGTAGGCGACGATCATGTCCGCGAGCAGCGGCGTCATCGACTCGCCGTCGCCGGCGATGTGGTGGATGACCGCGACGAGGACCCATTCGTCGGGCCCGGCCTGCCACAGGCGGACGCGGAAGGCGGGGCGCGCGGTGACGTCGAATCCGGCGCCGGCGGCCGCGACGAGCGCGGCCTCGTCGTCGACGACCGCCCAGTCCGGCTGCGCCTCGGGCGAGCCGGCGGCGTGCACGACCTGGACGGGCTCCCCGTCGACGGCCGGGAAGGTGGTCCGCAGGCTCTCGTGGCGCGCGACCAGATCGCCGACGGCTGCGTGCAGCGCGTCGACGTCGAGGTCGCCGGTCAGCCGCAGCGCGATCGGGATGTTGTAGGTGGGCAGGTCGGGTTCGAGGCGGTTGATGAACCACATCCGCTGCTGGGCGTAGGACAGCGGGATCTGCTCCGGCCGCGGAGACACCGCGGTGATCGCCTCCAGCGCGCTGCCGCGGCCCGCTGCGACGGCGGCGAGCTCGCGCACCGTGGGGGCGTCGAAGAGCTCGCGCACCGAGAGTTCGACGCCGAGCGCCTCACCGGCCCGGGCGACCACGCGCATCGCCGAGAGCGAGTTGCCGCCGATGTCGAAGAACGACTCGGTCGCGCCGACCCGGTCCACGCCGAGTACGTCGGCGAACACGGCGGCGACGGCTTCTTCGGCCTCCCCCTCGGGGGCGACGTACTCACCGGCGGCCGCGAAGTCCGGGTCGGGCAGGGCCTTGCGGTCGATCTTGCCGGCCGAGCCGAGCGGCATCTCCGGGAGCTCCACCCAGGCGGAGGGGCACATGTAGGCGATCAGGTGGTCGGCGGCATAGCGGCGGATCGCGTCGAGGTCGAGGGCCTGCTCGCCGCCGGTGACATAACCGACGAGGGCGTCGCCGCCCGGCCCCGGTCGGACGACGGCCGCGGCGCTCACCACGCCGGGCGCCTGGGCGAGCACGGCCTCGATCTCCTCGAGTTCGATCCGCTGGCCGCGCAGCTTCACCTGGTAGTCGGCGCGGCCGACGTAATCGAGGTCGCCGGTCGCGGTGCGCCGCACCAGGTCACCGGTGCGGTAGAGCACCGAGCCGGGCTCGCCGTAGGGGTCGGGGACGAATCGCTCCGCGGTCAACCGCGCCTGCGCGGCATAGCCGCGGGCCAGCTGGGCGCCGCCGAGGTAGAGCTCGCCGACCACGCCGTCGGGCACCACGTGAAGGCGCGAGTCGAGGACGAGCGCCGCGGTGTTCCACACCGGAGTTCCGATGAGCGGTCGCTCCGGGTCGGTGACCAGATGGTTGAGGACGAAGTTGGTCGCCTCCGTCGGGCCGTATTGGTTGACCAGGCGGGTGTCGGGCAGCACCTCGGCCGCCCGCTTCGCCATGGTCACCGGCAACGCCTCGCCGCCGGTCATCATGCCGTGCAGTTGCGAATCGGCGAGGACCGCGGCGAGTTCGTCGCTGTCGAGCATCATCGACCAGACCGCGGGCACGGCGTCGACCATCTCGATGCCCTCGGCCCTGATCAGCCGGGCCAGGTAGTCGACGTCGCGGTGGCCGCCGGGCGCCGCGATGGCGACCCGGGCGCCGACGGCGACGCCCCAGAAGATCTCGACCACGCACGGGTCGAAGGTGTACGGCGTCTTCACCAGCGTCACCCGCGCCGAGCCCTGCACCCGCGTGGAGCTGATGTACTCCAGATGGGCCGCGAGCGCACGGTGGGTCACCGTGACGCCCTTGGGCAGCCCGGTCGAGCCCGAGGTGAACATGGTGTAGATCGCGTTGTCGGGCAGCAGCTCGCCGCGGCGCTCGGCCGGCGCGATCGGCGGGACGGCGGGGTCGACGGCGGCCGTGGCGTCCGCCGTCACGACGGTCAGCCGCTTGACGATCTCGGTCGCCGCGGCCGGCACTTGCCCGGCGGCGACCAGCACGACCGAAGCATCGGTGAGCGAGACCATGGAGTCGACCCGCTCGTGCGGTGTCGTCGGGTCGATCGGCACGTACTGCCCGCCGGCCGCGACGACCGCGTGCAGCGCGATCATCATCTCCAGCGAGCGGTCGATGCAGACCGCGACGGTCGTCTCGGGGCCGATGTCGGCCGCAATCAACTCGCGGGCGAGGGTTGCGACTCGAGCGCCGAACTCGCGGTAGGTCAACTCGTTGCCCGCGAAGGTGAGCGCGACCTCGTCGGGGGTACGCGCGACCTGGGCCGCCACCAGGTCGGCCACCGTCGTGGGCGTGAGGTCGACGCGGCGCCCGTTCGACCGGGCGAGTGCGGCATCGTGCTCGCCGGCATCGAGTAGCGGCGCGTCGCCGATCGCCCCGGCCGGGTCGGCGGTGGCCGCGCCGAGGAAGTCGATGAACCGGCGGCCGATGGCCCGTGCCGTCGCCTCGTCGAACAGGTCGACGGCATAGGAGACGTCGGCGGACCAGTCGCCGTCGGCCGACGTCGCGACGGTGAATGTGAGGTCGAGTTGCTCGGGCAGCGACACCGGCTCGGTACCGGCCAGGCGGAGCCCCGCGACGTCGAAGGCGTCGGCGTTCGCCGTTGCGCCGGGGTTGAACGAGAGCATCACCTGCGACAGGGCCGCGAAGGCCTCCGAGCGGACCGGGTTGACCGCGTCGATGACCGCTTCGAACGGGACGTCGGCGTGCTCGAACGCGGCGAGGTCGTCGCCGCGCACCTTCGCGACCAGCGCTTCGAAACTCTCTCCGACATCGACCTTGGTGCGCAGCAGCAGGGTGTTGACGAACATGCCGACGAGGGGGTCGAGCACCGCCTGGCCGCGGCCGGCGGTCGGCGTGGAGACCACGACGTCGTCCGTGTCCGCGAGCCGGGCGAGGACGGCGGCCAGCGCGGCGTGGACGACCATGAACGGCGACGCGCCCGTCCGATCGGCCAGCGCGAGCACCTGCCGTCCGGTCGCCGCGGGGATCGACAGTCTGGTCTGGGCGCCGCGCTGCGACGCCACCGCCGGCCGCGGCCGGTCGGTGGGGAGCTCGAGCACCGGTGGTGATCCGGCGAGGGTGTCGGTCCAGTACGCCAGTTGGCGCCCGACGACCGAGTCGGGATCCTCCGGCGAGCCGAGAACCTCGTGCTGCCAGATCGCGTAGTCGGCGAACTGCACCGGGAGCGGCTCGAACTCCGGTGCGGCGCCCGCGACGCGGGCCGCATAGGCGGTGATCAAGTCGGTGATCAGCGGCGGCAGCGACTCGCCATCGGCGGCGATGTGCTGCACGACGACGGCCAGCAGGTGCTCGGTGTCCGACGACGACCACAGCCGCAGGCGCAGCGGCCACTGCGTCGTGAGGTCGAAGCCCTCCGTCACGACCGCGTCGAGGTCGTCGCGGGTCGGCACGACCGCCCAGTCCAGGCGGTCGGCCACCTCGTCGGCCGGGCTGACCAGTTGGTACGGCTCACCGTCGGCGACGGGGAACACTGACCGCAGCACCTCGTGCCGTGCCGTCACGTCGACCATGGCCTCGCGGAGCGCGTCGACGTCGAGCGGACCGGTCAGGCGCAGAACGGTGGGGATGTTGTAGGCGGCCGAGCCCTCCTCGAACCGGTTGATGAACCAGATTCGCTGCTGGGCGAAGGACAGCGGGATCCGCTCCGGGCGCGGCTCGACGCGGACGACCGGCGCCAGTGCCTCGCCTCGGTCGCCGGCCGCCTCGGCGAGCGCGCGAACCGACGGCGCGTCGAAGACGTCGCGGACGGTGACCGCCGCACCGAGCGCCTCGGCGGCCCGCGCCGCGAGCCGCGTCGCGAGGAGGGAGTTGCCGCCGAGGTCGAAGAAGCTGGCCGTCGCCGACACCTCGTCCACCTCGAGGACGTCGGCGAACACCGCCGCCACCGCGCGTTCGGCCGCGGTGGCCGGGGGCACGAACTCGCCGACCTCGACCACCGGTTCGGGCAGGGCCCGCAGATCGGTCTTGCCCACCGGCGTCAGCGGCACTTCGTCGATGACCACGACGTGCGAGGGCACCATGTGGGCCGCGAGTCGGGTCGCGGCCTGCGCGGTCAACTCCTCGCGGTCGAGCGCGGCACCGGATTCGGCGACCACGTAGGCGACGACCTGGGTGTGCTCGCGACCGCCCTGGTCGGACTTGCGGCCGATCACGACGGCCTGGGCGACACCCGGCTGGTCGATGAAGACCGCCTCGATCTCGCCCAGCTCGACGCGCTGGCCGTTGATCTTGACCTGGTGGTCGGCGCGGCCGGCGAACTCGAGGTCCCCCGCCGCGGTGATGCGGACCAAGTCGCCGGTCGCGTACATCCGTGCGCCGGGGGCGCCGTACGGGTCGGCGACGAAACTCGTCGCCGTCAGCCCCGGCTGGCCGACGTAGCCGCGGGCGAGTCCCGCCGCCGACAGGAACAACTCGCCGGTGACTCCCTGTGGCGCCTGGTGGAGCCGCGGGTCCAGGACACGGGCGGTGAACCCGCCGATGGCGCGGCCGATGGTGACCGGCTTGCCCGGCAGCATCCGGGCACGCGTCGCCCACACGGTCGTCTCGGACGGCCCGTAGAAGTTGAACAGCCGCCGACCGCGTGCCGACCAGCGTTCGACCAGATCCGGCGGGCAGGCCTCGCCGGCCGTCGCCAGGTTCCGCAGCGCTCCGGCGCGGTCGGGGTCGAGTGTGGCGAGCACCGACGGGGTGATCACCATGTCGGTGACCCCGTCCCGGTCGAGCACGGTGTCGAGGGCCTCGCCCGCGAAGTCGGCGTGCGCGGCGATGACCAGGGTGTGGCCGGCGCTGATCGCCCAACACATCTCGAAGAACGAGGCGTCGAAGCTCGGGGAGGCGACGTGCAGGACGCGGGTGTCGGGGTCGTCCTCGCGCGACCCGGTCACCTTCTGGTAGTTCGCGACGAGATCGGCGATGCCCGCGTTCGAGACCGCGACGCCCTTCGGCCAGCCGGTCGAGCCGGATGTGTAGATCACGTAGGCCAGGTTGGCCAGGCGCACCGGGCCGTTGCGCTCGGCGGCGGCGATCGGCGCACCCGACGATGCTTCGGCGGCCAGCTCGTCCAGGTTGACCCACTGCGCCGCCGACTCTCCCAACCGTTCGCGCGTGTCGGGCTTGGTGATGCCGAACCGCACCGCCGAGTCGGCGAGCATGTAGGCGATGCGGTCATCGGGGTAGGCGGGGTCGATCGACAGGTAGGCGGCGCCGGTCTTGATGACGCCCCAGATGGCGACCACCGAGTCGATGGAGCGCTCGAGGCCGACGGCCACGGTGTCATCCGGCGCAACACCCCGGGCCAGCAGCGCGCGGGCGACGGTGTTGGTCCGCTCTTCGAACTCGGCGTAGGTCAGCTCGGCGCCGTCGCACACCAGGGCGGGGTGGGTCGGGTCGAGGTCGCGCCGGGCGAGCACGTCCAGGAGCGTGCCGGGCTCGACCTCGCCATCGCTGCCCGTCGCGGTCGGCGCCGGGGTGGGTTCGGCGACGGTGGGAGCCGCCGCTGGCCCGACTGCGGCGGGGGCGGCGCCGAGCTCGATGTCGCCGATGGCGACGGACTGGTCGGCGGTCAGCTCCCGCAGGATCTGGAGGTAGGCCCGGCTGAAGCGTTCGACCGTGCCGCGCTCGTAAAGCGCCGTGGCGTAGAGGAACTCCACTCGCAGCGGCGAATCCTCGGTCTTGCCGTGCGCGAGGACCATCAGGTCGAATTTCGCCTCGTGGCCGGTGATCTCGATCGGTTCGGCGTGCATGCCGGCGACGTCGATCGGCTTCTCGCCGGGTCCCGGCTCGGCATAGGTGAACGCGATCTGCGCCAACGGCGAGTACGCGGTGGACCGCGGCGGCGACAGGACCTCGACGAGGTCGTCGAATTGCACGGCGACGTTGTCGAACGCGTCGAGGACGTCGTCGCGCACGCCGTGGATCAGGTCGTCGACGGTCCGCCCGGCCTCGGTGGCGGTCCGCAGCACCAACGTGTTGACGAACATTCCGGCCAGCGGTTCGACGGCCGGCGTGAGGCGACCGGCCGCGGGGCTGGCGATCACCGTGTCGGCGGTCGCGCCCAGCCGGGACACCAGCACGGCGAGCGCGGCGTACGTGACCATGAACGGAGTGACCTCGTAGGCGCGGCAGAGGTCCATGATCTGCGCGGTGAGATCGTCGTCGACGTCCACGGTGACCATGTCGCCGGCGCTGTCGAACACCGGCGGCCGCGGTCGGTCCATCGGCAGTTCGGTGAGCACCGGCAGGCCGGCGAGCTTGTTCTTCCAGTACGCCATCTGGGTGCCGAGGACGGTGTCCGGCTCGTCGACGCGGCCCAGCTCGGCGCGCTCCCAGATGGCGTAGTCCGCGTACTGGACGGTCAACCCCGCGGCGGCGGGCAGCGCCGGGTCGCGCCGCCGCGCGTAGGCGCTCAGGATGTCGGCGAGCAGCACCCCGATGGACTCGCCGTCGAACGCGACGTGGTGGACGACGAGGGCGAGTTCGCCGGTTCCGTCGTCGGCGATGCTCAACCGGCCGCGCAGCGGCAGGTCCGTGGTGACGTCGAAGCCGCTGTCGCCGGCCGCCGCGAGCTCGTCGCGCGACGACACGCGCGCCCAGTCGAACCGATCGCGCGCCTCGTCGACGTCGAGCACGTGCTGGTACGGGGTGCCGTCGACGGCCGGGTAGACGGTGCGCAGCACCTCGTGCCGCTCGATCGCGTCGCCGATCGCCCCTTCCAGTGCGTCGACATCGACGTCGCCGGAGAGCCGGGCGGCCATGACGATGTTGTAGATCGCCGACTCGACGTCGAACTGGTTGAGGAACCACATGCGCTGCTGCGCGTAGGACAGCGGCACCCGTTCCGGCCGCGGTTCGGCGGGCAGCAGCGGCGGCAACCCCGGGGCGTGGTGCGCCGCGCCCACGGCCAAGTCGCGGACCGTGGGGGCGTCGAACAGGTCGCGCATGGTGAGGTCGACGCCGAGCGCCTCGCCGCAGCGCGCCACCACGCGCGCGGCGAGCAGCGAGTTGCCGCCGAGGTCGAAGAAGGACTCGATGACGCTGATCTCGTCGACGCCGAGAACGTCGGCGAAGATCTCGGCGAGCTTGGCCTCGGCCTCGTCGGCCGGGGCGACGTATTCGGCCTGCGCCTCGATGACCGGCTCGGGCAGCTGTTTGCGGTCGAGCTTGCCGCTGACGTTGAGCGGCAGGTGCTCGAGGGAGACGATGAGGTCCGGGACCATGTAGTCGGGGACCTTGCCGGCCGCGGCCTTCTTCACCTCGGCCGGATCGAGTTCGCTGCCGTCGGCGTTCACCCCGACGACGTACCCGACCAGCAGGTCGGGGAACCCGGGGCGCTCCTTGATGGCGGCGGCGGCCTCGTTGACGCCGGCGGCGGCGAGCAGGCCGGCTTCGACTTCGCCGAGCTCGATGCGGTAGCCGCGCAGCTTGACCTGGTTGTCGGCGCGGCCGAGGAACTCGAGGCTGCCGTCGCGGAACATCGCGACGTCGCCGGACTGGTACATCCGCTCGCCGGGGCCGCCGAAGGGGTTGGCGACGAACCGGGTCGCGTTGAGGCCGAACCGGCCCGCATATCCGCGCGCCAGCTGCTCACCGGCCAGGTACAGGTCGCCGCGCGCACCCTCGGGCACCGGTTTGAGTCGGGAGTCGAGCACGTACAGCTGCGATCCGGGCAGGGCGAAGCCGACGTCGCTGGCCGCGGTCGCCGCGACGAACTCGGGCGTGAGCCGACGGCGCGTCAGGTAGACCGTGGCCTCGGTCGGCCCGTACATGTTGTTGAGCTCGGGGCCGTCGTTCCCGTCGAACTCCTGGCGGTCGGCGTACCACCGTCGCACCTGTTCGAAGTCGAGGGCCTCGCCGACGAGGATCATCGTGTGCACGCTCGGTGAGAGCCGGCCCGTGGCGGGCGGGCGGATCGCACCGGCGAGCTGGTAGAACGCCGACGGTGTGATGTTGATGATGGTGACCTGCTGCTGCGCGAGCACCTCGACGAATTTCTCCGGCGTGCGGGTGGTGAGGTAGTCGAGCACGACCAGACGCCCACCGACGGCGAGCGACACCCAGATCTCACCGACGGACACGTCGAAGGCGTAGGACTGGAACATCGACCAGACGTCGTCGACGCCGTAGTCGTACTCCCGGCCCATCGCGGCGAGCAGCACGATGACGTCGGCATGGGTGACGACGACGCCCTTCGGCGTGCCGGTCGAGCCCGATGTGTACATCACGTAGGCGGGGTGGCGCCCGTCGACGCGCGCGGGGATGCGGTCCACCGGGCCGCCGGCGGTCAGGCACTCGGCGACGGTCGTGAAGCGGGTGTCCAGGTCGCTCCAGGCCACCGCGGTCTCGGCGTCGGTGATGGTGACGACCGGGCGGGCGTCGTCGACGATCGCGGCCAACCGGTCGACCGGGTGGGTGCGGTCCAACGGCAGGTAGGCGGCACCCGACTTGGTGACGCCGAGAAGCGCGATGATCAGGTCGGCGTCGCGCTCGAGCGCCACGCCGATCCGCTGCTCTGGTCCGGCACCCACCGCAATGAGGGCGGCGGCCACCGCATCGGACTTGGCGTCGAGCTCGCGGTAGGTCAACGAACGGCCCGCACCGTCGACGACGGCGATCGCGTCGGCCCGGTGCTTCGCCGAGACGCGGAAGAGACCGGGAAGCGACCCCAGGTCGCCCGACCCGATGATGTCCAGCGCGGCGGCACGGATCTGCCCGGTGGCCTCCTGCGCCGCCGCGGCCAGTTCTTGCGGTGACAGGTCGGGACTGCGAAGAGCACCTGCCACCGCGGCGCCAACAGCGGCCTCTGCGTCGACGCCCTGCGCGGCAAGGGCCTGCGTCATCACCTTCACCTGCGCGGCCAGGGCGCCAAAGCCGACCGGCCCCGCCGCGGCTGTGAGGGCGGGGCGGTCCGGATCGAGAACCGCGGCCAAGGCGATCAGGTCACCGGTCCCCGGCTGGGCAGACCAAACCCGTGGCAGCGCAGCGCAGTACTCGTCCGTCGTCACCATGCGGTCAGGCCTCCTCGCCGGCCGCGGCGGTGGCCCGCTCCCGCAGCGTGCCCAGGACCTCGCCCAGGGCGTCCGGTCCGGCCGCGGCAAGGTTCGGCGACAGGGCGAACAGCGCGGTGACGAGTGCCGAGTCGGGATCCGGGATCGCCGCCTGCATGGCTGTGGACGAGGTGATCAGGTCGGCAAAGGTGACATCGGCACCGTGACCGTCGACGGCGATCGCCTCCGGCGCCTGCTCCGCCGCCGCGGTGACCAGATCGGGCAACGACCGCAGCACGGCGGCTTCGGAGACCACGGAAACCTGTGATTCGGGGTCGTCGATCGGCAGATCGGCGATGGGACGATCGGGGTCCTCGGCAATCGCCGCCAGGAGCCGGCCCATCCGCTCCGCCAGCAATTCGACGGTGGTGCGCTCGAACAGCGCCGTCGCGTAGTTGAACTCGGCTCGGACGACGTCGCCGGACGCGTCGTCGCCGAAGGGGTGCCGACCGGGGAAGACGGCCAGCTGGATGTCGACCTTGGCCGGGTCGACGCCCGGGTTGAGCGGCTCGACTGTCAGGCCGTCGAGGCTGACCTCCGGGATCTCCATGTTCTGGAACCAGAGCATGGCCTGGAAGACGGGGTTCATCCCCGCGCCGGGGCGGATGCCCAACTCGTTCACGACCGACTCGAAGGCGACGTCGGCGTGCGCCATGTCCTTCAGGTCCTCCTCCTTGACCCGCGCGAGCAGGTCGGTGAAGGTCTCGCCCGGGTCGAGTCTGGTGCGCAGCGCGAGGGAGTTCACGAACATCCCCACGATGCTCTCCAGGTCGTTGGCCGAGCGACCCGCGTAGGGGATGCCGATGACGATGTCCTGCTGCCCGCTCAACCGGCCGAGGAGCACCGCGAACGCCGCATGCACGACCATGAACGCGGTCGCCCCGTGCTCGTGGCCGATCTCGTCGAGTCGCTGCATCGTCGCCCGCGCGATGTCGAAGCCGACGACATCCCCGTCGAACGACTGGGTCGGCGGCCGCGGCCGATCGGTGGGCAGGCCCAGCGACGACGGTGCGTCGGCGAGCCGCTCGCGCCAGTACGCCAGTTGCCGCTGCCGCTCGGTGGAGTCCTCGGCGGCCTGCTCGAGCCGGTCCTGCTGCCACAGCGCAAAGTCGGCGTAGGCGACGCCGAGCGGCTCCCACTGCGGCTCACCGCCCTGGGCGCGCGCCGAGTAGGCGGACATGAAGTCGACGGCCAGCGGCCACAGCGAGACGCCGTCGGCGTTGATGTGGTGGACGACGATCACGATCACGTGCTCGGTGTCGCTGACCGAGAACATCGCGAACCGGAACGGCGCCCGGTCGGTGATGTCGAATCCCGCGGCCGCGACGTCGGCGACGGCATCGGTCACCTGGCCGGCGACGGGCCGGGCGTCCAGGGTGAGCTGGGCCAACACGTCCTCGACGCCGCTGATGGCCTGCACCGGGTCGCCGTCGACCATCGGGTAGTAGGTGCGCAGCGCCTCCTGCCGCGCCAACAGGTCGCCGACGGCGTGCTGCAGCGCGGTCCGGTCGAGGTCGCCGCTCACCCGGAACGCGAACGGCATGTTGTAGACCGGCGAATCGGGGTCGGCCCGGTTGAGCAACCACATGCCGCGCTGGACCTCGGAGACCGGGATGCGCTCGGGTCGCGGATCGACCTTGGCGATGGGCGCCGCCGACGGCGCCGAGTCGTCGACCGATTCCACCAGCCCCCGCACCGTCGGGTTCGCGAACAGGTCGCGCACGGTGAGGTTGGCGCCGAGGATCTCCCCGAGCGCGGGCACGGCGCGCATCGCGGCCAACGAGTCGCCGCCGGCGTCGAAGAACGACTCGGTGACGCCGAGCCGGGGCAGGCTCAGCGCCTTGGCCAACACGTCGGCGACGGCCTTCTCGGCCGGCGACTCGGGCGCGACGTACGCCACCGACATCAGGTCGAGGTTGGGCGCGGGCAGTGCCTTGCGGTCGAGCTTGCCGGCCGAGTTCGTCGGGAACTCGTCGAGCGGCACCACCGCGCCGGGGACCATGTGGCCGGGCAGGCTGCGGCGGCACTCCTCGACGAGCCGGGTCGGGAGCGTGCTCACGTCCGCGCCGGCCGCGGGTTTCACATACGCGACGAGCATCGGCGACGGGCCGTCCTCGTTCACGACGACCGTCGCGGAATCGACGTCGGCGTGTTCGGCCAGCACGACCTCGATCTCGCCCAACTCGACGCGTTGCCCGCGGATCTTCACCTGGTGGTCCGAGCGGCCCAGGTATTCGAGGTTGCCCTCGGTGTTCCAGCGGACGACGTCGCCGGTGCGGTAGAGCCGCTCCCCCGATCCGAACGGGTCGGCGACGAAGCGGTGCGCGGTGCGATCGGTCTCGCCGAAGTAGCCGTAGGCCAACTGCGGGCCGGACAGGTACAGCTCGCCGGCCACCCCGACCGGGACGCGTCGCAGTCGCTGATCGAGCACCCGGACCGAGGTGCCGGGGACCGGGTGGCCGATCGGGATCATGCGATCGCCCGGGCGGACGACGTACTCGGTGACCTCGACCGCCGCCTCGGTCGGCCCGTACAGGTTCACCATCTCGGCCTTGGTGTTCTCGACGACCTGTGCCGCGGTCGTCGCGGGCAGCGCCTCGCCCGAGGCGATCACGCGGCGCACGCTCGGCGCCATCACCGGATCGCCGTGGGCGGTTTCCGTCGCGATGAAGACGTCGAGCATTGACGGGACGAAGTGCACGCTCGTCACCTTGTGCTTGGCGATGGTCTCGCGCAGATAGTCCGGGTCGCGGTGCCCGTCGGCGCGCGCAATCATCATCGTCGCGCCGACCTGCAGCGGCGCGACGAGTTCGGGCAGCGAGACGTCGAAGGTGAACGGAGTCTTGTAGAGGACGACGTCCTCCTCGGTCAGCGGGTAGCGCTGGTGCCCCCACGCCATGCGGCGCGAGATCGCGTCGTGGCTGACCTCGACGCCCTTGGGGTTGCCCGTGGAACCGGAGGTGAACAGCACGTAGGCCGGCATCGCCGGGGTCGGCGGCGCGGGCAGCGGTGGCAGCTCGGCCCCGTCGGGGACGGAGGTGTCGAACCCGATGTCCGCCAGCAAGTCGCGGGAGACGACCAGACTCGGCTGCGATACGTCGACGACGCGCCGCTGGCGCCGCTCCGGCTGCTCGATGTCGACCGGCACATAGGCGGCGCCCAGGGTCCACACCGCGTAGATGGCCAGCACCTGCTCGACCGACCGCGGCAGCTCGATCGCCACCCGGTCGCCGCGCCGCACGCCCTCGGCGGCGAGCCGCTGGGCGAGGTCGCGGCGCAGGAAGTCGGTCTCGCGGTAGGTCCACGACCGCTCGTCGTCGACGAGGGCGATCGCCTCCGGCGCCGCGTCCGCCATGGCGGTGAACGGTTCGAGGATGTGCGCGCCGATCGGATGCACCAGGTCGGGTCCGCGCTCCAGGTCGCGGACCTCGTCGTCCTCCTCCGCCTGCAGCAGCGGGACGTCGGCGACGGTCCGGTCCAGGTCGGCGTACAGGCTTTCGGTGAACCGCAGCAGGCGGTCGACGTGCTCGTCGATCTCGGCCTGCGTGTAGAGGCTGGAGTTGGCCAGGATGTCCACCGACATGGGCGCGCCGGGCACCGACTGGTAGAGGTTGACCGCCATGTCCTCGATGACGCCCGTGGACAGGATCTCGTAGTCGAGGGTCGCGCCCTCGATGACGAGGTCGCGGAAGAACATCATGTTGATGAGCGGGCCGAAGTACATGTTCCGCGAGTCCAGGCCGCCCTCACGGCGGATGTCCTCCGAGCGATAGCGCTGATGGGCCAGCGCGCCGAGCAGCTCGACCTTGGACCGCTCGGCCAGCTCGCGCACCTCGGTGTGCGCGATGTGCTTGAACCGGATCGGCAGGATGTTCGACAGCATGCCGGCCGCGCGGCGGATCTCCTTGGTCGTGCGACCGGTGACCGGCAGGCTGAGCACGACGTCGTCGGAGTCGGCCATGCGGGACAGGAACGCGGCGACCGCCGCGGTCAGCAGGGCGGCCGGCAGCGTGTCGAGCTCGGTGGCCAGGCCGTCGAGGCGCTGCTGCAGCTGCGGGGCGAGCGGACGGCGCACGTGCAGGGTCTCGGCGGAGACGACCACGCCGGTCGTGCGCGCGAGGCTGACCGGCTCGGGCATCTCGCCGATCCGCTCGGCCCAGTGGTCGCGGTCCGCGCGACGCTCGTCGCCCCGGGTGTATTCGGTGTCGTACGCGACGATGTCGGCGAGCACCGCACCCGGATTGTCGTCGGGCAGCTTGCCGGCGCGGATGTCGGCGTAGCGCTGCAGGGTGCGGCGCATGGCCGTATTCGCGCCGATGCCGTCACACACCAGGTGGTGGCTGCGCATGTACCAGATCGTGCGCTCGTCGGACAGGCGCAGCAGGCCCACCTTGACCAGCTGGTCGGTCAGGACGTCGACCGGGCGACGGTAGTCCTCGTCCATCCAGGCCCGCGCGGCGAGCTGGGGGATCCCCCGGTCGCGGAAGTCGACGATGGTGGTCAGCTCCGGGTAGTCCGGGTCGGCGTACTGCATCGGTTCGCCGTCGACGACGGTGAACCGCACCTTGAACGCACCCATCTGGGTGGCGACGGTGTCGCTGCACTCGGCGAGCAGGTCGATGTCGAGGCCGCCGGGCGCGTGGCGGATGTCGACGAAGTGCGCGATGTTGACCGAGTAGTCGTCGGACATCTGCTCGGCGAACCAGATTCCGCGCTGCGGAGCGGTCAGCGGAAAGAGTTCCCGTCCGCTCGCGTCCACGCGACTTCCGGTCAGGCTCGCCGCGCTGTTGTCCCGACCCAACTCGTAGCTCACCCCTTCCGGCGAATCGCGCTGTCCCACGGTCCGCTCTCAGGTGTCGTCGACGACGTGCCGCGGGATGATTCTCGGCATACCTGAGAGGCGCACACTTGCCCGGACCCGACCTTTGTGCGCGCCTACCAGTTTATCGTTCCCATCGTCTCATGCCGTTACGCGTGATTCGAATCTCCGACGGGCCGCCGCGGCGTGAGTCGGAACACTGTTTCCGCACGTCGGCGGGCCTGCCGGGGCTGGCCGAGCGCGGGGGTGCCGCCATGGGCCAGAATGGAGCCCATGGCCGCATCCTTCGCCGAAACCGCCCGCTCGGACTACGTCAGTCTGACCACGTTCACCAAGGACGGCCGACCCAAGCCGACCGCGGTGTGGATCGCCCCGTCGACGGCCGACGACGGCACCTTCTGGGTGATCTCGCAGAAGTCGGCGTGGAAGGTCAAACGCATACGCAACACCCCGCGTGTGACGATCGCCAAGTGCGACGTCCGCGGCAACGTCAAGGGCGATGCCGTCGAGGCCCGGGCGCGACTGCTCGACCCGTCGCAGACCAAGGCCGTGTACGACGCCATCAACCGCCGCTACGGCGTGATCGGCCGGGCCTTCTCGCTGTTCTCCCGACTGCGCGGCGGCATCACGTCGAACATCGGGATCGAACTGTCCGCGGCCTGACTGAATTGACCGACTCCGTCCGTTAGGCTGACTCCGCTATGACAGAAACCGAATCGCGGCAGATCTCGCCGCGCCACCCGGCCCAGGAATCCTTCGTCCGATTCATCGGCTCGTCCATCTTCATCAGCCGCTGGCTGCAGGCGCCGCTCTACATCGGCCTGATCGTCGCGCAGGCGGTCTACGTGGTGGTGTTCTGGAAGGAATTGGCCCACCTCGTCACCGACTTCGGCTCGCTGTCCGAAGAGAAGGTCATGCTGATCGTGCTCGGCCTGGTCGACGTGGTCATGATCGCAAACCTGCTGATCATGGTCATCATCGGCGGCTACGAGACCTTCGTCTCGCGCATCGGCATGGAGAGCCACCCCGACAAGCCGGAATGGCTCTCGCACGTCAACCCGAACGTGCTCAAGGTGAAGCTGGCGATGTCGATCATCGGCATCTCCTCGATCCACCTGCTCAAGTCGTTCATCGAGGCCGGCACCATCGTCGACGGGCCGCACGGCAACGACAAGCTCATGTGGCAGACGATCATCCACATGGCCTTCATCGCATCGGCGATCGGCCTGGCCTACGTCGACTGGATCTCGGCCAAGGCCGCCGCCCTCAACCACGACACCACCGGTACCGGCGACCAGCTCTGACCCGGACCGCAAACGAACCGCGGCCCGCCTCCCCCGAGGGGGAAGCGGGCCGCGGCTTTGTCTCGCGTGAGGCGGGAGGGGCCTACTTGGCCTTCTCCAGCACCTCCACCAGGCGCCAGCGCTTGGTGGCGCTGAGCGGGCGGGTCTCCATCAGACGCACGCGGTCGCCGACGCCGGCGTCCCCGTTCTCGTCGTGGGCCTTCACCTTGCTGGTGGTGCGGATGATCTTGCCGTACAGCGGGTGGGACTTGCGGTCCTCCAGCTCGACGACGATCGTCTTCTGCATCTTGTCGCTGACCACGTAGCCGATCCGCTCCTTGCGGCTGGCCCGGGTCTCCTCGGTGGTGGTCACGTCTTTCTTGTCCTTACTCATGCGTCCGCCTCCGGGCCGCCCGCGAGGCCGAGCTCGCGCTCGCGCAGGACGGTGTAGATGCGGGCGATCTCACGACGCACGACGCGCAACCGGCGGTTGTTGTCGAGCGAACCGGTCGCCGTCTGGAACCGAAGGTTGAACAACTCTTCCTTCGACTCCTTGAGGCGGTTGATCAGCTCGGCGTCGTCGAGCTCGCGCAGCTCGGCAGCGGCAGTTCCCAGTGCCATCAGAAGCGCTCCTCTCGCGTCACGATACGGGTCTTGATCGGGAGCTTGTGCTGCGCGCGACGCAGGGCCTCGCGAGCAATCTCCTCGTTGGGGTAGGTCATCTCGAACAGCACGCGGCCCGGCTTCACCGGGGCCACCCACCACTCCGGCGAACCCTTACCGGAACCCATGCGGGTCTCGGCGGGCTTCTTGGTCAGCGGGCGGTCGGGGAAGATGTTGATCCACACCTTGCCGCCACGCTTGATGTGCCGGTTGATGGCGATACGAGCGGACTCGATCTGCCGGTTGGTGATGTACGCACCCTCGAGCGCCTGGATGCCGTAGTCGCCGAAGGTCACCTTGGTGCCACCGGAGGCCCGGCCCTTGAGGCTGGGGTGGTGCTGCTTGCGGTGTTTAACCCGACGCGGGATCAACATGGCTAGCTCTCCTGCTTCTCTTGCTCGGGCGCAGCCTCGACGACGACCGTCTCTTCGACGACGACGTCGACCGGAGCCTCGGCGGCGGCGGCCTCAGCCGCGCGACCCGCCTCGGTGCTGGTGCCCGTGGTGCCCGAGGCACCGCTGCGACGCGGCGACTTCGGACGGCGTGCGCGACGATCGTCGCCCGCCGGCGCAGCAGCGGCCTCGGCCAGCTCCTGACGGCCGCCGACGACGTCGCCCTTGTAGATCCAGACCTTCACGCCGATACGGCCGAAGGTGGTCTTGGCCTCGTACAGGCCGTAGTCGATCTTCGCGCGCAGGGTGTGCAGCGGCACACGGCCTTCGCGGTAGAACTCGCTACGGCTCATCTCGGCGCCGCCGAGGCGGCCCGAGCACTGGACGCGGATGCCCTTGACGTTCGGCTGGCGCATGGCCGACTGGATGGCCTTGCGCATCGCGCGACGGAACGCCACGCGGTTGCTCAGCTGCTCGGCGATGCCCTGGGCCACGAGCTGGGCCTCGGACTCGGCGTTCTTGACCTCGAGGATGTTCAGCTGCACCTGCTTGCCGGTGAGCTTCTCCAGCTCGCCGCGGATGCGGTCTGCCTCGGCGCCACGACGGCCGATGACGATGCCCGGACGCGCGGTGAAGATGTCGACGCGGACGCGGTCACGCGTGCGCTCGATCTTCACGTTGGCGATGCCGGCGCGCTCGAGCCCCGTCGAGAGGAGCTTGCGAATCGCGACGTCTTCCTTCACGTAGTCCGCGTACTGCTTGTCGGCGTACCACTTCGAGTTCCAGTCGGTGGTGATACCCAGACGGAAGCCGTGCGGGTTGATTTTCTGACCCACTACTGGGCTCCCTTCTTGGCCTGGCGCGACCGGCCACGACCGCCGGCGGCGGCTGCGTCGGCAACACTCTCGACGATCACGGTGATGTGGGCGGTGCGCTTCCGGATGCGGAAGGCGCGGCCCTGGGCGCGCGGCTGGAACCGCTTCATGGTCGGGCCCTCGTCGGCGAACGCCTCGGCGACGCGCAGGGTCCGGCGATCCAGATCCTGGTTGTTCTCGGCGTTGGCGACGGCGGACTCGAGCACCTTGTAGATCGGCTCGCTGGCGGCCTGCGGCGCGAAGCGCAGGATGTCCAGCGCCTCGTCCACGTTCTTGCCGCGGATCAGCGCGAGCACACGGCGCGCCTTCATGGGCGTCGTGCGCGCGAACCGGGCGGTGGCCCGGGCCTGCGGGTTGTCAGTCTTAGTAGTCATGATTACCGGCGCTTCGCTTTCCGGTCATCCTTGATGTGACCTTTGAACGTACGGGTCGGGGCGAACTCGCCCAGCTTGTGGCCGACCATGTTCTCCGAGACGAACACCGGGACGTGCTTGCGACCGTCGTGGACGGCGAAGGTGTGACCGATGAAGTCGGGGATGATGGTCGAGCGGCGCGACCAGGTCTTGATGACCTGCTTGGTGCCCTTCTCGTTCTGGGCGTCCACCTTCGCGAGGAGGTGGTCGTCGACGAACGGGCCCTTCTTGAGGCTGCGTGGCATTCTCTAACTCCCTCCTGTTATCGCTTGTTCTTGCCGGTGCGACGGCGCCGGACGATGAGCTTGTCGCTCGCCTTGTTCTTACGGGTGCGGCCCTCGGGCTTGCCCCACGGGCTGACCGGGTGACGGCCGCCGGAGGTCTTACCCTCACCACCGCCGTGCGGGTGGTCGACCGGGTTCATGACGACACCGCGGACGGTCGGGCGCTTGCCCTTCCACCGCATGCGGCCGGCCTTGCCCCAGTTGATGTTGCTCTGCTCGGCGTTGCCGACCTCGCCGACGCTGGCGCGGCAGCGCACGTCGACGCGACGGATCTCACCCGACGGCATGCGCAGGGTCGCGTACGGACCCTCCTTGCCGAGGAGCTGGATCGACGCGCCGGCGCTGCGGGCCATCTTGGCGCCGCCACCGGGACGCAGCTCGACCGCGTGGATGACGGTACCGGTCGGGATGTTGCGCAGCGGCAGGTTGTTGCCCGGCTTGATGTCGGCGTTCGGGCCGCTCTCGACGATGTCGCCCTGCTTCAGACCCTTCGGCGCGATGATGTAGCGCTTCTCGCCGTCCAGGTAGTGCAGCAGCGCGATGCGCGCGGTGCGGTTCGGGTCGTACTCGATGTGCGCGACCT
This sequence comes from Gordonia sp. (in: high G+C Gram-positive bacteria), assembly GCF_047602025.1. Lineage (GTDB taxonomy): Bacteria > Actinomycetota > Actinomycetes > Mycobacteriales > Mycobacteriaceae > Gordonia. The sequence continues at coordinate 2,293,636 of NZ_JASGII010000001.1, forward strand.
TGGCGTTGACGCCGTCCTTGTCGTTGCGACGGAAGTCGATCAACCGGTAGGCGCGCTTGTGGCCGCCACCCTTGTGGCGGGTGGTGATGCGGCCGTGCGCGTTGCGACCACCGCGGCCGTGCAGCGGGCGGACCAGCGACTTCTCCGGGTGATCACGGGTGATCTCGGCGAAGTCCGATCCGCTCGAGCCACGGCGGCCCGGCGTCGTCGGCTTGTACTTACGAATTGCCATGAGTCAAAGTCCTCTACTCGTCTTCGGGGCGGCCGCTCAGGCGCCCGCGTTCCCGAAGATCTCGATCGGCTTGCTGCCTTCGGCCAGGGTCACGATCGCGCGCTTGGTCGACTTGCGCTGGCCGAAGCCGCCGCGGGAGCGCTTGCGCTTGCCCTGACGGTTGGCCGTGTTCACGCTCGCCACCTTCACGTCGAAGATCTTCTCGATAGCGATCTTGATCTCGGTCTTGTTGGACGTCGGCGCCACCAGGAAGGTGTAGACGTTGTCCTCGATCAGCCCGTAGGCCTTCTCCGAGATCACCGGCGCCAGGATGATGTCACGCGGATCTGCGTGGGTAGCCATGCCTAGGCCTCCTCTTTCTCGCGCTGGTCGCCCTCGATGAAAGCGTTCAGCGTCTCGACGGTGAACACGACCTCGTCGGAGTCCAGCACGTCGTACGTGTTGAGCTGATCCGGCGCGATCGGTGCGACGTTGCCGAGGTTGGCAACGCTGCGCCAGGCCGCGTCGTCCTCGCGCGAGAGCACGACGAGGAACTTGCGACGGTCGCTCAGCTGCTCCAGGAAGGTCCGCGCCGACTTGGTCGACGGGGTCTGTCCGGCGACCAGCTCGGTGACGACGTGGATGCGGTCGTTGCGCGCCCGGTCCGAGAGGGCACCGCGCAGGGCGGCGGCCTTCATCTTCTTGGGGGTGCGCTGGCTGTAGTCGCGCGGCTTCGGGCCGTGGACCGTGCCACCGCCGGCGAACTGCGGTGCGCGGGTCGAACCCTGACGCGCCCGGCCGGTGCCCTTCTGGCGGTACGGCTTGGCGCCACCGCCGCGGACCTCGCCACGGGTCTTGGTCGAGTGCGTGCCCTGGCGCGCGGCGGCCAGCTGGGCCGTCACGACCTGGTGCATCAGCGCGATGTTCGCCGGAGCGTCGAAGATCTCGGCGGGGAGATCGACGGTGCCCTTGCCCTTGCCGTCGGCAGTCTTGACCGACAGCTTCAGGTTGGCCTCGCCGACCTTCTTGGCCGGGGTCTTCTTGGCAGCCGGAGCAGCAGCCTTCTTCGCCGCGGCGGCCTTCTTGGCCGGAGCGGCCTTCTTGGCAGCCGGAGCGGCGGCCGACTTGGTCGCAGCAGCCTTCTTGGCCGGGGCGGCCTTCTTGGCGGCAGCGGGCTTGTCGGCGGCCTTCTTGGCCGGAGCCTTCTTGGCAGCGGTCTTCTTGGCTGCGGTCTTCTTGGCCGGAGCCTTCTTGTCGTCGTCGCTCACTTGGCCGCACCACCCTTCACGGCGTCACGCACGACCACGATGCCGCCCTTGCGGCCGGGGATCGCGCCCTTGATCAACAGCAGACCGGCCTCGGCGTCCACCTTGTGGACGGTGAGGTTCTGCGTGGTCACTTTGTCGTTACCCATGCGGCCGGCCATGCGCATGCCCTTGAACACGCGGCCCGGGGTGGCACAGCCACCGATCGAGCCCGGCGCGCGGTGCACGCGGTGCGCACCGTGGCTGGCACCCAGGCCGGCGAAGCCGTGGCGCTTCATGACGCCGGCAAAGCCCTTGCCCTTGGAGGTGCCGGTCACGTCGACCTTGGTGCCCTCGGCGAACAGCTCGGCGGTCAGCTCCTGACCGACCTCGAACTCGCTCGCGTCGTTGACCCGGATCTCCGCGAGGTGGCGGCGCGGCGTCACGCCGGCCTTGCTGAACTGGCCGGCGACCGGCTTGTTCACCTTGCGGGGGTCGATGGCGCCGTAGGCGAGCTGGACGGCCGTGTAGCCGTCGCGCTCCGGGGTACGGATCTGGGTGATCACGTTCGGCCCGGCCTGGATAACGGTCACCGGGACAACCCGGTTGTTCTCGTCAAACACCTGGGTCATGCCGAGCTTGGTGCCCAACAGACCCTTCGTGCTGCTCTGATTCGTCATTGCTCGAATCCCCCGCTTACTGGATGTTCACGTCGACGCTCGCCGGCAGGTCGATGCGCATGAGCGCGTCCACCGTCTTCGGCGTCGGGTCGAGGATGTCGATGAGTCGCTTGTGGGTGCGCATCTCGAAGTGCTCGCGGCTGTCCTTGTACTTGTGCGGCGAGCGGATGACGCAGTACACGTTTTTCTCGGTGGGCAACGGCACCGGGCCGACAATCCGTGCACCCGTACGGGTCACGGTCTCCACGATCTTGCGCGCCGATGCGTCGATCGCCTCGTGGTCGTAGGCCTTGAGCCTGATGCGGATCTTCTGTCCCGCCACGCTGGTCCTCTTCCGTCAGTTGTTCTCGACAGACGAACGCACGCGTGTGGGCACCGGCAACTCGGCGATCACAGTCCTCGGCAACAAAGCCCGGGGATCGACGCTGTTCATCTGTCGTTGTACGTGTCGCCGGTGAGATCGGCGACGGGTCTTGCCATCCGGTCCACGCGGTCGGGCGTGTCGGGCCGCGGACGATGGTTGTCCGCGCGTTTCACGCTCGATCCCCGCCTTGGACTCGAAGATCGGCTACCGGGATCGAGGCCGCAGTGAACCGCGCCGCCCGATCAAGGCAACCCGACAAGTATGCACCACCGCGCGACCCAATCCAAATCGCGGTCCACGGCGTCACCGCAGGTCCCGCCGGAAGCGAGTCCGGCATACCGGACCTGGCTGTTCTATCGTGACAGCATGCCCGCCAACGACGCCGCCGGCGCCCCCAGCCCGTTCCCCTCGCTCGCCAATTTCCGGGACCTCGGCCACTGGGTCGGCGACGGCGAGCGCGTGGTGCGCCCGGCGACGCTGTACCGCGCCAACGACTTCGTCGGATTGACCGACGACGACCACGCCGGACTCGTCGAGCTGGGGCTGCGGACCGTCGTCGACCTGCGCACCGAGACCGAGCGCACCGGCAACCCCGATCCGACGTTCCCCGGTACCGCCGAAGTCGTCCTGGACGTCCTCGAGGGCGCCAACTCGATGCAGGTGCCCGCCAACCTCGGAAAGGTGCTGTCGGACCCGGCGGTCGTGAACCAGATGTCGGCGGAGTTCTCCACGGACAAGGCACACGAACTGATGAGCGCCACCTACCGCGAGTTCATCACCCTCGACAGCGCCAACCACGCGTTCGGGGCCTTCTACAAGGAACTCCTGGCCGGCGAACTCACCCCCGTGCTGTTCCACTGCACGACCGGCAAGGACCGCACCGGGTGGGCGGCCGCCTCGTTCTTGAGCCTCATGGGCGTGGCCCGCGACGACGTCTATCGCGACTACCTGCTCACCAACGACCGCCTGCTCCCCGCGCTCGCGCCGGTGTTCGACAAGTTCGCCGCGGTCGGCGGGGATCCGGCCCTGCTGCGCCCGCTGCTCGGCGTCGAGGCCCGGTACCTCGACGCCGCCTTCGCGGAGATGGAGAAGACACACGGCACGCTTGAGCGCTACTTCGCCGACGCACTCGGCATCGACTCCGCCGGCCAGGAGGAGTTGCGCGCACGGTTCCTGGTCGACGCCTGATTCCGCCCGCCGGCCACGGTCGGCGGCGTACCGTCTGGCGCACCAGCCCCCACCGCAAGGAGTACCCGTGACTCATCGACGGATCGCGCTCTTGGCCGCGCCCCTTCTCGCCGGTTCCCTCGTCCTCGCGCCGGCAATCGTCGCGGCGGCTCCGTACTCCGGTCCGCAGCCCGGCCAACCCGGGCCCGACTACGGCTACACCAATCCCAACAACCCGTACGGCTACGGCCCCGGTTACCACCGGTCGCCGATGCACCCGGGTCCGGTCATCCCCCCGAAGCACAAGCGGCCCCACCAGCACCGGGCTCCGCAATGGTTCCGCGGACGCGGCTGCGGATTCATCGGCACGCGCTATCACCTGCGGTCGAACCCTCGGGTCTCCCGCTGCATCCAGCCGTGGGAGCCGACGCCCCGCTGAGCGGCCGTCGGGCGTCGTGTCCGTTTTGCCCTACCTGGTAGTTCCTTGTGAGGTCTGTGGCGATTCGTTGTGGATTGTCGCGGCGGACTAGGCACGGTCGAATCCCTCGCATAGCGTTCCCTCTCGGTGTCCCGGGGATTCCCGGGGCCTTCCGAGACCAAAGGAAGCAACAGATGTTCCAGAAGCGTATTGCGCTGATCGCAGCGCCCCTGATCGCCGGCGCCGTGCTGACGGCCCCCGCGGTGGCGATGGCCGCCCCGGGCGACAACGGCCCGGGCACCAGCCAGGGCGACCGCGGCGGCGATCGCGGTGGCCAGCAGGGCGACCGCGGCGGCGATCGCGGTGGCCAGCAGGGCGACCGCGGCGGCGACCGTGGCGGCCAGCAGGGCGACCGTGGCGGAGATCGCGGTGGCGACCGTGGCGGCGATCGCGGCCAGCAGGGCAACCGAGGTGGCCAGCACGGTGATCGCGGTGGCGACCGCGGCCAGCACGGCCCCCGTGGCAACGACCACCGGGGTCCCCGTGGGAACGACGGCCACCGCGGCCACGGTCCCCGTGACCAGCGCGGCCCGGGCTACGACAACCGTGGCGGTCGCGACCACTACGACGGTCACCGCGGCCCGCGGTACGGCGGCAAGTGGATCCGCACGCACCAGCGTTGCGGCTTCATGTGGCGCGGCACCAAGTACATCAACCGCTACAACGGGCGCCCCATCTGCGTGCGCCCCGGGCAGTACCCGCCGCGCTAGTCTCTGACGCCATCCGGCCGCGACCTCGACAAGGGGTCGCGGCCGGATGTGTTTCGATCGACTCGGGAACTCACGCGGCCGCTGCGTCGTTACCCGAGTTCGGGCTCTGCGGCCGACGCCGCTTCGACGACGAGGACACGCCATGACCTTCACTCCCGCTCCCCCGGTGCCCCCCACGCTGCCGCCGCAGCCATCGGAGACCGCCATCGGCCGCAGCACCGTCGACCGTTCCCCGATTCCGCGGGCAACGCTCATCGCCGCGCTGATCGCCGGCATCGTCGGCGCGATCTGCTGGCGCATCGGCGAGCTCGGCATCGGCACCACGATCACCGGCCTGACCGTCCTCGCCGCGGTGATCGGCACGGCGCCGGAAGCGTTTCGCCGCGACGAGCGCTCCTACTGGGTTCCCCTGACCGTCGGCATCGCCGGCCTCCTCATCGTCCCGTCGGTTCTCGACGCCGATTGGGTCCGCGGCCTGTGCCTGTTCGTCGCGGTCTGCGCGGGCCTGCTCCTCTTCGTCCGGGCCCACAACCTCACCGGGGTGGCCGTCGCCGCATTCGCACCGTTCGTCGCACCTTTCTTCGCGGTCGCGGAGCCATTCCGCCGCCGCTCGGCCCCCGAGGCCGGGAAGGCCGGCTCGCCGTCGGCGCCGACGATGTCGCGCACCCGGCGCACGCTCCTCATCGGGGCGGTGAGCGCCGTGACGCTGCTCTTGCTGCTGGTCTTCGGCGCCCTGTTCGCCGGCGCCGATCCGACGTTCGGCAAGCTGTTCGACTTCGACTGGAACTTCTCCATCTCCGGCGAGCTCGTCGCCGCGCTCTTCGCGGGCCTGTTCATCGCGTGGGTGAGCTTGACCGGCTCGGTCCTCGCGCACGCACAATTCAGCTACCCCGAGAGCGCCCGCCGCCGTTACCCGCCGGTGTGGACCTGGGCGGTGCCGATCGGCGCGGTCCTGGCGCTGTTCGTCCTGTTCCTGGGCATGCAGGCGCGCGCGATGTTCGGCGGCGACGACTACGTCCAGCGCACCGCGAACCTCAGCTACTCGCAGTACGCGGTCCGCGGCTTCTGGCAGCTGCTCGTCGTCACCCTGCTGGTCATCCTGGTGGCCACCGTCGCGTGGTGGTTCATCGACGCCGACGACGCGCGCCACCGCCGGGCCGCCCGACTGCTGCTCGGCGGGCTCTGCGCGGCGACCCTGCTCGTCGTCGTATCGGCCTTCGGCCGCATGGAGCGCTACATCAACGCCTACGGCGCCACGCGCGATCGCGTCTTCGGCCTGTACTTCGAGGTGTTCCTGGCCGCGGTGATCATCGCCATCATGGTTGTCGGCATCCGGTTCGACGCGCGGCCGCTCGTGCGCCGGGTCATCCTTCTGACGGTCTTCTCCGCGCTCGGCCTGGCGCTGCTCAACCCGGATCGGATGATCGCCAAGACCAACGTCGACCGGGCCATCGCCGCTCCCGACGCGACGCCGAAGGTCGACGACTGGTACCTCGGCAGCCTGTCGGCGGACGCCTACGGCCAGCTGCAGCGCCTGCCCGAGCCGGCCAAGGCCTGCGCGACCTGGCGCTTCCACCGTCGGTATCAGGCGACGCACTCCTGGCGGTCGTCGAATCTCTCCCTGCACCGCGTGCCGCGGCAGCAGGTTCCCGATCAGGGCCCGGGCGACTGCGGTAGCTTCAGCTACTGAGCCGTCGAACTTACCGTGGAGTAAGATCAACCCCATGGCTAAAGCGAACCCGCGCCCGAGCGCGACCTACAAGATGCGTCGGCGGCTGCCGAAGAACGCGATCGGCAACGCACTGTTCTCCGTCGGCATGGTCGCCAAGGTGCCCTACTTCGGCACCATCCTGCCGCTGGTCACCGAGATGGAACCCGGCTACTGCAAGGTGACCGCGCCGAACTGGAAGGGCGTGCACAACCACATCGGCACCTTCCATGCGATCGCCGCGTGCAACCTCGCCGAGACCGCGATGGGCATGCTGATGGAGGCCACGACGCCGACGTCGCACCGATGGATTCCCAAGGCGATGAACACCAAGTACCTCGCGAAGGCCGAGACCCGGCTGACCGCCGAGGCGCGCCTGGCCGACGACATCGACTGGGACAAGGTCACCGAGGGGCAAGACGTCGTCGTCACCGTCGCCGTCCGCGACACCGCGGGCAACGAAGTCGTGCACTGCGACATCACCACCTGGGTCACGCCCGCCTGACCGATTCGACAAACCCGCAACGCTTCGCCAATCCGGCACCGATCGACGCGGGATCGGCGAATCCGCGCGGGATTGAGCGGGGTTGATCAGTCGAGGGCGTCGGCGATGACGATCGCCATCATCATGATCGTCGCGTGCGGGCCGCTGCTGACGTTGGGCAGGATCGATCCGTCGACGACGCGCAACCCCGGCACCCCGTCGACGGCGCCGAGCCAGTCGGTCCGCCGTCCCATCGCCAGCGAGCCCCACGCGTGCTGCGACGTGCCGATCACCGGCTCGACATGGACCGATCGGGCCACGACGTGGTCGGCCATCCGGTCCGACGACAGCACGTCGACCACCTTGGCCACCGCGTCGTCCACCGGTCCGATCGGCGCGAGCCGCACATCGAGGCGATCGGCGTCCAGGCGCAACTCCCCCGCCTGCGACGGCCGCATCTCGGCCACCCCGACGGCCGGCGACGTCCGGTGCGCACCGTCGATGAAGCGGGCGAAGTCGTCGGCGTACAGCCGGATCTCCGCGCCGCCGGCGGTGTGCACGACGCTGGGCAGCAAGACCGGGGCCTCAGCCGCCGGGGTCCGCCGTCTCGTCCGGTAGCGGACCAGGATCTCCCGATGCTCGTAGACCGGGAGCGGTCCGTCGACGATCCCCGACGACAGCAGCAACGCCGCGGTCCCCAGCGTCCCGGCGCACACGATCACCTCGCCGGCCCGCAACTCCTCGCCGGAGGCCAGCCGCACCCCGACGACGCGCCCCCGCTCGACCAGCACCCCGGCGACGGGGCTCTCGTCGCGCACCTCGAGGTTCGACCGGCCCCGCGCGGGATCGAGGTAGGCGTCGGCCGCGGTCCAGCGTCGCCCGCCACGATGGTTGACCGGCACCCGTTGGACGCCGATGCCGGGCCAGGGTCGCGGCGCCGTCCGCTTCCATGCGCCTTCGGCCGCCCGCACCACCGGCGGCGGCTCATGCAGCGAGTCGACGGTCATCGTGCCGCCGTTGCCCCAACCGTCGAGCTCGTCGTAGGCCTCGGAGATCGTGACGGTCTCGAACGGACCGCCCCAGTCGTCGAAGTCGTCGTGGTGGGCCCGCAGGAAGTAGCCGCCGTTGACCACCGACGACCCGCCGACCGCCCGACCGCGCACGACCGGCGGCTTGTCGTCGTACCACCGCGCGTACGGCGACGACTTGCCCGGCGAACCCAGTTCCAACCGATCCAACCGGCGGGCCTGATCGTCGGGGCGCGGCCCGGCCTCGACGACGGTGACGCGACGCCCCTCATTCCGCGACAACCGTTCGGCCAGCACGCACCCGGCGCTCCCGGCACCGACGATCAGCACGTCAACGGTCATCGGGAGAGCACCGGAAGCAGGGATGTCGCGTCCCGGTTTCGCATCGCGCCCTGCCACAGACCGGCGCCATACGCGAGGTCGTCGAGTCGGCGCAGCACGACGAACGACAGCGGATCGATGCGCGGCCGACGGCCCTCCGCGCGCGCGTGGCGCACCCATGCGACCGCCGCGTCGGCAACGAGGACGCCCAGGAACAACCGCCGCAGCCGCCCGGAGAACACCGCACCCAGCAGCGCCACCGGCCAATAGTGCCGCGACACCGCTCCGCCGACCTGGACCAACCCGTTGCCGACGGCCTGCGCCGTGAGGGTTGCGGCGACGCGCTCGTTGCCCGCACCCACGCGCTTGCGCACCCGCCAGCCGGCCATGCCGACACCGAGTGCCGCGAGAGCCAACCCCACCCGCGTCCGACTCAACAACCCGACGAGCGCCGCCGCGATCGGCACACCCATCGCCATCGGGGCGGCCCGCCGCCCGTGCCGATCGGCGAGCAGCGCGGCGCCGGTGCCGTAGAAGCGTCGGCGGTCCAGCATCGACCGCATCGAGGCCCGGTGCTCGTGGGCCACCTGCGCGATCGGGTCGTAGCGGACGCGCCAGCCGCCGTCGATCATCCGCCAGCACAGGTCGACGTCCTCGGCGACGCGCAGCTCCTCGTCGAACCCGGGAAAGGCGCTGCGGCGCACGACCATTGCCGCGCTGGGGACATAGGCCACCGGCGTGCCGGGCAGCACCGCCGCCTCGCGCGGCCCCATGTCGAGCGAGGAGAAGTCGGCTTCGTACTTCTCGACGATCCCCGGCGAGGCGGTCGGCAGCGCGACGATCCGTGGGGCCGCCAGGCCCACCGACGGATCGGAGAAGTGGCCGAGCAGTGCGGTCAACCAGTCCCCGCAGCGACCGGGACGCTCGTCGCCGCCGGCCAGCGGGACGACGTCGGAGTCGAGGAAGGCGACGAAGTCGGTCTCGGCCAGTTCGGCGCCGCGGTTGCGCGCGGCGGCCGGACCGCGGTTGGCGTCGAAGCGCTCGAGGCGCACGCCGTCGGGGACGGTCAGTGGAATGGTCGAGCCGTCGTCGACGACGATCACCGCGATATCGCCGAGCGCCGCGAGCAGGCGGTCCAGGCCGGCCTGGTTGTCGCGGACGGGGATCACTACGGTCACCTCGTCGCAGTCGGGACCGCCCATCGGCCGCGGGTGCGCCACCCCGGCGTCGAGAAGCGTGCGGGCGAGCGATCGTGAACCGTCGTCGGCGACGGTGAGCCGCCCGTCGTCGTCGATCATCCCGACGGCCCGGTCGGAGAGCTTCAGCATGCGGCGCGGCGACCCGCCGATCAGGGTGCGCCGCCCCGCGCGCGACATCGGATCGATCTGCGCCTGGAACCCCAGCGGCAGGGCGGTGTCCGAACTCACCGCCGCACCCGCCCCTGCTCGCCCGGCACCCAGCCCGCCACCGCGGCGACGAGGGCCTCGACCAGCTCGGTCATGACCGTTGCGCCGTGCTCGGCGGTCGCCGTCGTCGGATCGCCCAGCACGCCATTGGGCGCCACCGCGGCGACGCCGCCGGACCGCAGCTCGCCGATGAGTTCGCCGATCGGCTCGGTGCGCCCGGGCCGCGCCGCGGCGAGGTCGACGACGTCGGGCGCGAAGGACAGCAGCATCGACGTCTCGGTGTGACCGGCATGGGCATCGCCGTCGGCGGGGGCACAGGCGAACCAGGCGACGTCGCGCCCCTCGTCGCGCAACTGCGGAATCGCCGTGACCAGGGTGGGCACGTTGCCGCCGTGGCCGTTGACGAAAACGACGCGCCGCGCCCAACCGCAGGCGCTGCGCCCGTATTCGACGAGCAGCGTGCGCAGCGCGTCGTGCCCGATGGAGATCGTGCCGGCGAAGTCCTCGTGCTCGCCGCTGGCGCCGTAGCCGATGGCCGGGGCGACCAGCGCCCCGATGCGCTCGGCGGCACGTGTCGCGACCTCGACGGCGATGCGGGTGTCGGTGTCGAGCGGAAGATGCGGACCGTGCTGCTCGGTCGCCCCCAGGGGGACCAGCACGAGTGCGCCGGAGCCGGTGAGATCGGCCGACGATCGCGCGCCCAACTGCGCATCGGTCATTGCGCCGAGTCTAGTCGCGGTATGCGATGCTGGAAGCAACCAGCAAACTGATACCGGGTGTGATCACACTCGAAACTACTGTGTGGAGGCACCGCTTATGACCCACGACTCCGGCAAGCCCGGCCCGCTGAGCTCCATCCGCGTCCTCGAGTTCGCCGGCATCGGACCCGGTCCGCACGCGGCCATGCTGCTCGCCGACCTCGGTGCCGACGTCGTGCGCGTGCAACGGCCCGGCGACATGCCGCAGGAGGGCCGCAACGCCGACGCGGTGCTGCGCGGCCGCCGGGTCATCGAGGCCAACCTGAAGAACCCGTCCGAGCTCGAAACCATCCTCGCGCTGGTCAAGCAGGCCGACGTCGTCATCGAGGGCTTCCGCCCGGGTGTGATGGAGGGCCTCGGCCTGGGCCCCGACGACCTGGAGAAGGTCAACCCGGGTCTGGTGTACGGCCGGATGACCGGGTGGGGCCAGGACGGGCCGCGCGCCAAGCTCGCCGGCCACGACATGAACTACATCTCGCTGACCGGCATGCTGCACGCGATCGGCCGTCCCGACGAGAAGCCCACTCCCCCGCTGAACCTGGTCGGCGACTTCGGCGGCGGCTCGATGTTCCTCGTCGTCGGCATCCTCGCGGCCCTCGTCGAGCGCGGCGTCTCCGGCAAGGGCCAGGTGATCGACGCGGCCATGGTCGACGGCGCGTCGGTGCTGGGCCAGATGATGTGGGCGTTCCGCGGCACCGGCCTGTGGCAGGACAAGCGCGGCGCCAACCTGCTCGACACCGGCGCCCCGTTCTACGAGGTGTACGAGACGTCGGACGGCAAGTGGATGGCCGTCGGCGCCATCGAGCCGCAGTTCTACGCGCAGTTGCTCAAGGGGCTCGACCTCGAGGGCGACGAGTCGCTGCCGCACCAGCTGGACATGGGCCGCTGGGACGAGCTCAAGGCGAAGTTCACCGAGGTCTTCCAGACCAAGACCCGCGACGAGTGGGCGGCGGTCTTCGACGGCACCGACGCCTGCGTGTCCCCGATCCTCGACTGGACCGAGGCGCCCAAGGATCCGCACCTGGCCGCGCGCGGCACCCTCGTGGAGATCGACGGGGTCATGCAGGCCCAGGTCGCGCCGCGGTTCTCGCGCACCAAGCCGACGACCCCGACCGGCCCGGAGCGCACCCCGAGCGACCCCGCGTCGATCTGGAAGGACTGACTCAGACCTTGGAGCTGCCCATGTCGATGGCGAACTCCGCGCCGGTGACGGCGTTGGCGGTCGCCAGGTAGAGGACGGCGTCGGAGAGGTCGTCGAGGCTGGCCACCGGGTAGTGGTTCATCATCGACGGGAAGTGCTCTCCGAAGGTGTCGAAGGCCTTGAACGCCTCGGTGTCCTCCAGCGCCATGGCCGTGTGCACGGCGTACGGGTGGACGGTGTTGACCCGGATGCGCTTCTGGCCGAGCTCCTTGGCCGCCGACTGTGCGAGGCCGCGCAGGCCGAACTTCGACGCCGAGTAGGACGACTGCATCGGCATCGCCTTGAGGCCGGCCGTCGAGGAGATGATCGTGATCGAGCCGCCGTTGCGCGCCTCGATCATCGGCGGGATGACCGCCTTGAGGGTCTTCCACGTGCCGACGAGGTTGATGTCGATGACGTCGTCGAACTGCTCCTCGGTGAGCTCCCAGGTCAACCCCCAGGTGAGGATGCCCGCGTTGGCGACGACGTGGTTGATGCCGCCGAACTTCTCGATGCCCTCGGCGACGAGGTCCTGCTGGAACTTGAGGTCGCGGGTGTCGCCCTGCTTGGCGAGGATCTTGCCGCCGGCCTCTTCGACGAGGCGGACGGTCTCCGCCAGGTCCGCCTCGGTCGCCGTCGGATACGTCTGGTGGTCGGCGATCTGCTTGGCGATGTCCATGCCGATGATCGACGCGCCCTCAGCGGCGAATCGCAGGGCGTGATTGCGCCCCTGACCACGGGCAATACCGGTGATGTAGACGACCTGGCCGTCGAACTTTCCCATGCCCGAAACTGTAACACGTTCTAGTTTCGGCGCGGCGGCCGAACGCCGGTGCGGTTCGGCCGTCAGTACCCCGGTCCGGCCCGGTGCATCGACACCCGCAGCCGGACCGGCTTCCCGTTGTAGGAGAAGTTGCGCTGCCCGGAGTACCAGGCGTTGCGGGCCGCGACGGAATAGCCGACGCCCTTCTTGAGGCGACCGGTGAACTGCGTGCGGAAGATGCTGCTGCCGGGCACCTGCTGCGCCCTGGCCTGCGCCACAACCTGCGGGAAGGGACCCCCGCCCGCGAAGAGCTGGACGGTCGGCGCCAGTCCGTGGCTCCCGATCACATCGATGGTCACGCGGTTGAGCAGTTGGTACTGGCCGCCCTGGGGCGGGCAGTGTACGCACGGCGCACCGGGCACGTCGGGAATCGCCGACGCGGCACCGGCCCCGGCGATCCCGGCGGCCAGTGGCACCGCGAGTGCGACGGTGAGCAGTCGTTTGGCGGGGTTGATCATGACGGCCTCCTAAGCCTGGAACTTGGTGAGGTGGATGCGCTTGCGGACGGGTTTGCCCTGATAGGTGAACCCCGTCAGACCCCACCCCCAGGAGTTCTTCGCCGTGATGACGTACGCGGTGCCCTTCTTGAGGGGGCCGGTGAACTCGACGCGGTAGAGCCGACCGTGAACCATCTGCGGCGTCGCGACGTCGACGACCTTGCCGGTGGGCGACTGCCCCAGATGGATCTGCGTCGTCGGGAGTCCGCCGCTCGGGGTGATCACGTCGACCTTCGCGCGGAGCACCTTCACACCGAGGCCCGGCGGGCAGTGCTCACACCGGAAGCCCGGGACAGTCGGGATCGCGGACGCCGGGCCCGCGCCGGCGAGACCGGCCGCGAGACCGACCGCCGCCAGCGCCACGATGAGACGTTTCGTCATGATGGTTCCTTCCGTCGGGGATTGACAGAAGCCATCGTCGGGCCGCGTCAGGAGACCGACACGAGTAGTCGACTACCCGATTCGGCGGGGTACCGCCTGATCAAGAATCGAGCGACCGCAGGTAGCGGTCGGTCATGTGGTCCTGCAGCCACCGCGACACCGGACCGCCCAGCTTGGACAGCCGCGTCTGCGGTCGCGAGAACGCCGAGATCGTCAACGTGAGCGCACCCCGGGAGTCTCGGCTCAGCACGAACCGCTCCTCCCCCGACTCCGGGTGCCCGGGCAGCGTGCCGTAGCCGAAGCCTTTCGCATCGGGTTCGTCGACGACGTAGATCACCCGACACGGTATGCGGAGCGCGAGCGGGCCGACACCCATGGCCATGCGCACGACCGTGCCTTCGCGCAGCGGGGAATCCGACGCCCACACGCGCAGCCCCGAACGGGTCTGCACCTGCCACCGCATCAGGTCGTCGGCGGCCTGTTCGAAGTCGCGTCGCTCCAACACCCGCGACTTCGCGAAGTTGCGGTAGCCGGGAACCGGTCCGTCGGCCGTGCGCCCGACCTCGGCGTAGGTGAACGGCGCCGCCCGAAGCCGGCCGACCCGGTCGTCGGCGAGCGGTTGAACGGCGTGCGCTTTCACCGTGTCAGCCATCCTCGCAGCGGCGGCGCACTTCCTCGAGGTTGGCGACCATCGCCTCCCGGAACCCGGCGAGTCGTCGGGCGATGATGCGGCCCTCCAAATCGGGGTTGGCCTCGATGGCCGAGAGCAGCGGCGACGGCGCCAGGCCGATACGGGCGAACTGCCGCACGACCGCCCCGTCGCGCGAGGGGTCGACTTCGAAGCCCCACTGCGCCCACGGCTCGAGGTCGCCGGCGTTCACCGACCACACCCAGCGGCGCCCGGGCTCGACGTCGACGACGGTGCAGACCGTCTCGGTCTTGCCGACGTTCTCAATCTCGTTGCGCCCGACGAACCGCTCGCCCACGGCCGGGCCGTCGGCGCCGTCGAGCCACTGCGCGTCGTACAGCTCGCCGGGCAGGTCGACGGGGAGCCGAATGTCGGTGACCACGTCCCACACCCGCTCGGGCGGGGCCGCGACCTTGGTCTCGACCTCGACGGTGGGCTGATCGCGGTAGCGCATCGCTATCCGCCGAAGCGGCGCTCGAAGCCCTCGGGGATGTAGAGGTCGTCGCGGGAGAGCTTGGCGACGTCATCCTTGCCCAGGCCCATCAGCGACGCGTCGACGCCCATCTGCAGCAGATCGAGGACGTTCTCGACGCCGGCCTGCCCGTTGGCGGCCAGTCCCCACAGGTAGGCGCGGCCGATCATCACGGCCTTCGCACCGAGCGCCAGCGCCTTCACGACGTCGCTGCCGCGCCGGATACCGCCGTCGAGGAGGACCTCGACGTCCTTACCGACGGCGTCGGCGATCGGGCCGAGCATGCGGATCGTCGCGGGCGTGCCGTCGAGGTTGTTGCCGCCGTGGTTGGAGACCGAGATCGCGGAGACGCCGGCGTCGACGGCCTTCTTCGCGTCGTCGAGACGGGTGACGCCCTTGAGCATGAACGGGCCGTCCCACTGCTCGCGCAGCCACTTGATGTCTTCCCACGTCGGCGGCGGGGTGTTCATCCAGGTGCCGTAGACGTCGAAGAAGGTCGGTCCCTGCTCGCCCTTGTGGGCGATGTTGGGCGCGGAGAGGTCGGGGATGGTGAGTTTGCCGCGACGGAACCAGCTCTTGGCGAAGCGCGGCTTGGTGACCATCTCCGGCGCCATCTTGGCGACGGCCTTCAGGTCGACCTGCTCGGGGATCTCCGGGCTGCCCCAGTCGCGGCCGACGTTGAACACCCAGTCGGTGGTGACGATGAGGCCCTTGCAGCCGGCTTCCTTGGCGCGCTGCGCGCGGGCGAGGATCTCGTCGCGGCTGCCCAACCAGTAGATCTGGAAGAAGATCTTGTCGTTGACGGCGGTGACCTCTTCGACCGGTTTGCTGGCGAAGCTCGACAGCCCCATCGCGGTGCCACGGTTGGCGGCGGCCTGCGCGACGGCGACCTCGCCGTCGGGGTTGACCGCCTGCACACCGGTCGGCGAGATGATCACCGGGAAGGGAAGGTCCTGCCCCATCACCGTGGTGCCGAGCTTGCGCTCGGCGGGCGCGCCGACGACGTGCGGCGCCCAGGTCAGCTCCTTGAACGCCTCCATGTTGTCGTTCAGGGTGACGCCCGCCTGGGTGCCGGCGACGAGCGAGGAGTAGATCGTCTTGGGCAGCCGCTTCTCGGCGCGGCGCTGGGCCTCCCCGACGGTTTCGAACCAGGGGTTCTTGCGCCACGGGTTGAGCTCGGCAATCTTGCCCATCGAACTTTGTCTCCTTCGGGTGGGATCAGCGGTGGGTGCTGATCAGCAGGACGAGCAGCCGGTGGCCGTCGTCGGGGCGAACCCGGCGAGCGGGTTCTCGTCGCAGTCGCGCGACGGGGGTCGGGTCATCAGCGTCAGCGGGACGCCGCGCGAGTGGTCCTTGTTCGCGGTGGGCTTGCTGCGGTCGCCGGCGAGCAGCTCCTCGCCGTAGCCCTGGACGCACTCGGGGTCGGGTCCGTCCATCGGCAGGCCGGTGAAGAATTTGGCCGCCATGCAGCCGCCCCGGCAGGCGTCGTAGTGGTTGCACGACGCGCAGGCGCCCGCGCTCTGCGGCTCGCGCAGCGACGTGAACAGGTCCGAGCGCTGCCAGATCTCCTGGAAGCCGCCGTCGGTGGTGATGTTGCCGGCGAGGAAGTTCTCGTGGATCGCGAACGGGCAGGCGTAGACGTCGCCGACCGGGTCGATCAGGCACACCACGCGACCGGCGCCGCAGAGGTTGAGGCCGGGCAGTCCGCTGCCGCCGCCCGACGAGAATGCCGAGAGGTGGAAGAAGGAGTCGCCGGTGAGGACGTTGTCGCCGTGGGCGACGAGCCAGTCGTACAGCTCGCGCTGCTGCTCGGGCAGCGGGTGCAGGTCGTCCCACACGTCGGCGCCGCGGCCCGACGGACGCAGGCGCGTGATGCGCAGCGTCGCGTTGTAGCGGTCGGCGAGGGCCTTGAACTCGTCGAGCTGGGCGACGTTTTCGCGGGTCATGACGACGCTGATCTTGGCGTCGGCGAACCCGGCGTCGCGCAGGTTCTCCAGCGCGCGCACCGCCATGTCGAAGGAGCCGGGGCCGCGGACGGCGTCGTTGACCTCGGCGGTCGCGCCGTCGAGTGAGATCTGGACGTCGACGTAGTCCGACGCAGCCAGGCGCTGCGCGACGTCGGGGGTGATGCGCAGCCCGTTGGTGGAGAACTTCACGCCGACCTGGTGGTCGGTGGCGTAGTCGACGAGTTCCCAGAAGTCCGGGCGCACGGTCGGCTCGCCGCCGCCGATGTTGACGTAGAAGACCTGCATGCGCTGCAGCTCGTCGATGATCGCCTTGCACTGCTCGGTCGACAGTTCGCGCGGATCGCGCTTGCCCGAGCTGGAGAGGCAGTGGACACACGCGAGGTTGCAGGCGTAGGTCAGCTCCCACGTCAGGCAGATGGGGGCGTCGAGACCGCGCTCGAACTGGTCGACGAGGCGGCCGACGGCGGGCGGCTTCTCAAGAGTGGTCACTGGGCTGGCTCCTGAATACGGATGATCATGCCGGAGTCGGCCAACGCGGTGAGCGCCTGCACGTACAGCGGGCGGGCGGCGGCGTCGATGCCGGCGGCGGTGAGGGCTGAGTCGGCGTCGGGGAAGTCCTGCAGGGTCTGGACTATGCCGACGACGGTCGTGTTCTTGAGGAACGAGAGTTTGCGGGTGCCGAAGTGGTACAGCAGCGCGCCGAAGGGTTCGGGGCGCACGGCGACCTTCGGGTTGAGCTGCCAGGCGGCGCCCAAATCGAAGCCGCCCCGGTGGTCCGACTCCGGCTTGGCCTTCGTGTCAGTGGCGACACTCGCCCCGGCGGCCGGTTGGCCGCCGGGGTGAGTCGCCGAAGCGGCGGTGGTCATCAGTAGACCCCGCACATCCCGTCGATCGAGACCTCCTCGACCAGCGATTCGCTGACGAGTTCGGTGTCGGTGGTGACAGTTTCCTGATCGGCCATGATCCAACCTCCTGTGGGCTAGTGATGTGGATCACGATCGAATATAATGGCACCGAGTGCACTTAACAACCCCGGGGTGCCACGAGTCCGATGGGAGGCAGCTGTGAGTCGTCGACCGGTCACCACGCGCACGCGCATCAGCGACCTCGCCATCGACCTGTTCGACCGCAACGGCTTCGACGACACCAGCGTCGACGACATCGCCGCGGCCGCCGGCATCGCCCGGCGCACGCTGTTCCGCTACTACCCGTCGAAGAACGCGATCGCCTGGGGCGACTTCGACGTCCACCTCGACGACATGCGCACCCTGCTGGACACCCTCCCCGACGACCTCCCGCTGGCCGACGCGCTCGGCCAGGCCCTCGTCGCGTTCAACGACGTGCCCGAGGAGGAGGCCGCGCGCCACCGTCGGCGGATGCGGCTGCTGCTGACCGTGCCCGCCCTGCAGGCGCACTCGATGCTCATGTACGCCGACTGGCGCGCCACGATCGCGACGTACGCGGCGGGCCGACTGCGCCAGGGCGCCGCCGACTACGAGCCGCAGCTCATCGCCTGGCTCGCGCTCGGCACCGCGTTGGCCGCCTATGATCAATGGCTCGCCGACCCCGACGAACCCAGCGCCGCGCGACTGCGCTCGTTGCTCGTCGAGGGGAGCCGGTTGCTGTCCGTCGGGATCGACGCCGCGCTCTCGCACACCGGCCCGGCGATGCGCTAAATTAGAACACGTTCTAAAACTGACGGAGAGGACGGCGATGGCCGACTTGACCCCGCACGGCTCGCGCAGCGTGATCCTCACGGTCGCTGAGGTCGTCGACGAGACCGCCGACGCGCGCAGCATCGTCTTCGAGGTGCCCGCGGACAAGAGCGACAAGTTCACCGACTACGACCCCGGTCAGTTCCTCACCCTGCGCATCCCCAGCGACCAGACCGGATCGGTGGCGCGCTGCTACTCCCTGTCCTCCTCGGCGGCGACCGACGACAAGCCGAAGGTCACCGTCAAGCGCACCCCCGACGGCTACGGCTCCAACTGGGTCTGCGACAACCTCGAGGCGGGCTCGCAGATCGAGGCGCTGCCGCCGTCGGGCGTCTTCACCCCGCACAACATCCACGTGCCGCTGCTGCTCATCGCGGCCGGCTCGGGCGTCACCCCGGTGATGTCGATCCTCAAGACCGCCCTCAAAACGGGTACCGGACCGGTCACGTTCTTCTACGCCAACCGCGGCGAGAACGACGTCATCTTCGCCCGGGAGCTGCGCGAGCTGCAGCAGGCCAATCCCGGCCGGCTCACCCTGGTGCACTGGCTCGAGTCGCTGCAGGGCCTCCCCGACGTCCGCACGCTCGCGACCTTCTTCAAGCCGATGTCGATGACGCACACCGCCTACATCTGTGGTCCCGGCCCCTTCATGGACGCGGTGCACGAGGGCCTGGCCAAGGCCAAGTTCGACCACCACAACGTGCACACCGAGGTCTACAACTCGCTGACCGGCGACCCCTTCGTCGACGTCGAGCATGAAGAGGTCTCCGCGGAGGAGGCGGCCGAGGCCGCCGAGGTCGAGGTCGAGCTCGACGGCGAGACGCACAAGCTGGTGTGGCCGCGCAGCCGCACGCTGATCGACATCATGCTGGCCGCCGGCCTCGACGCGCCGTACTCCTGCCAGGAGGGCGAGTGCGGGTCGTGTGCCTGCACCCTGTCGGAGGGCACGGTCGAGATGGAGAACTCCGGCGCACTCGATCCCGACGACATCGCCGACGGCTACATCCTCGGCTGCCAGGCCCGGCCCACCTCGGACAACCTCAAGATCGAGTTCTGATCCGCGTTAGGCTGGGGTCATGCTGCAGAAGGCGTGGTCGATGGCCAAGGACAACGACGTGCTCGCGCGCGTCCTGGCGGTGATCCTTCTCGTCCCCGGTGTCCTGCACTTCGTGGCGCCCAAGCCCTTCGACTCGATCGTCCCCGAGGAACTCCCCGGTGACGCCCGCACCTACACGTATGCCTCCGGCGTCGCCGAGGTCGGCATCGGTGCCGCGGTGCTCGTTCCGTCGCTCCGCCGCCGCGCGGCACTGCTCGCCGCCGCGCTGTTCACCGCGGTCTTCCCGGCGAACGTGAACATGATCCGCGTCTGGCAGGACAAGAGCGCGTTGCTCAAGTCGATCGCCTGGGCCCGACTGCCGCTCCAGATCCCGATGATCATCCTCGCGCTGCTCGTCTGGCGCGGCGCGAAGAAGCCCTAATCGCCGACTGGGCACCCAAACACCGCCGAGTGGGCGGTCCAACCCCGCCGAGTGGGCGGTCAGCCGTTGCGCTCGTCCCGCCACCGGCACAGCGCCTCGGCCTGCGAGAGGTCGTAGTCCGGCCCGCCGGCGTCGACGGTGAGCAAACCGATCCCCAGCTCGGCCATCGCGTCGGCCTGCGTCAACAACTCGCCGGCACCCCGGCGTCGACCACCGACGGCGACCGACCGTTCGATCTCCGACGGATCCCGCCCGACGTCGGCGCAGTGCCGCGCGAGCACCTCCGACTTGTGACGGTAGGACTCCGCGTCGGCGAAGGAGTGCCAGATGTCGCCGTACTCGGCGACGAGTCGTAGCGTCTTGCGCTCGCCGCTACCCCCGATCAACACGGGGAGTTTGCGGGTGGGCGGCGGGTTGAGCTTGCCCCACCGGTCGACGATCCTCGGCATCGCCGACGCTAGATCGTTCAATCGCGAACCGACCGTGCCGAACTCGTAGCCGTACTCGTCGTAGTCGCGCTCGAACCACCCCGACCCGATGCCGAAGATCAGCCGGCCGCCGCTGATGTGGTCGACGGTGCGCGCCATGTCGGCCAACAATTCGGGGTTGCGGTACGAGTTGCAGGTGACGAGCGCGCCGATCTCGACGCGGGAGGTCTGTTCGGCCCACGCGCCGAGCATGGTCCAGCACTCGAAGTGGGGGCCGTCGGGGTTCCCGTACAGCGGGAAGAAGTGGTCCCAGTTGAAGACGATGTCGACGCCGATCTCCTCGGCGCGCAGCACCGCATCGCGCATCTGCGCGTAATCCGGGGCTTGCTGGGGCTGGATCTGGACGCCGACGCGAATGTTCATCAGCCCAGGCTACGACCGATCGGGGCGGTAGTGTCCCAGACCTACGTCGAGAGGACGCCGGATGGCCAGCAGGAGCACGACCG
The DNA here is from genome assembly GCF_047602025.1 of Gordonia sp. (in: high G+C Gram-positive bacteria). Lineage (GTDB taxonomy): Bacteria > Actinomycetota > Actinomycetes > Mycobacteriales > Mycobacteriaceae > Gordonia. The sequence continues at coordinate 2,314,330 of NZ_JASGII010000001.1, forward strand.
CGGGCACCATCGGCGTGCCGGCCGCGACGGCGATCGGCGTCGGCGGGATGATGGGCGCCGGCCTGTACACGCTGCTCGGCTTTGCCGCCGAGACCGCCGGCGTGTGGCTGTTCGGCTCGTTCCTGGTCGGCGGCCTGGTGTCGGTGTTCAGCGTCTATTCCTACGCCAAGCTCGGCGCCCGCTACCCCAGCCGCGGCGGTGCCGCGGAGTTTCTGATCCGCTGCTTCGGCGACGGGGTCGTCTCAGGCGGGTTGAACGTCTTCCAGTTCCTCGGCTGGATCATCGCGATGGCGTTGTACGCGGCGGGTTTCGCCGGCTATCTGATGCACCTGTTCGGCCTGCACGACGAGCGTGCCGGCAAAGCGATCGGCGTCGGGCTCGTCCTCGCCCTGATGGCGCTGAACTTCATCGGATCCAAGGTCGTCGGCCGATCCGAGCTGTTCGTCGTCGGCATCGAGTTGGTCATCATCCTCGTCTTCGTCATCATCGCGGCGACCAAGGCCGAGCCGTCGAACTTCACCGACCAGGCCGGCGGTCGGGGGCTGCTCGGCGTGCTGATCGGGGCGGGGGTGCTCTACGTGACCTACGAGGGGTTCGGCGTCGTCACGAACTCGGCCGGCGACATGGCCGACCCGAAGCGCGAACTGCCGCGCGCGATGTACTCGGCATTGGCCATCGTGCTCGTCATCCACACGACGGTGTCGGTGATGGTCGTGCTGGTGATGAAGCTCAAGGACATCGACGCCAACGCGGGCCACGTACTGGCCGCCGCCGGTCAGGCCGTCCTGGGTACCGTCGGGCTGGTCGCCATCAGCACCGCCGCGCTCCTCGCCACCGCATCGGCGGTCAACGCGACCCTCTACGGCAACGCCAACCTCGCCTACACCGTCGCCAAGTCCGGCGAGATGCCCGCCGACTTCGCACGCGGCATCTGGCGGTCGGGGACGTGGGGACTCGTCGCGGCCGGCGGCCTCACCTGTTTGTTCGTCATCTTCTTCCCGCTCGCGGCTGTCGGGCAGATGGCCAGCCTGGCGTTCCTGATCGTCTACGGCTCGGTCAGCCTGGGCCACCTGCGGGTGCGCCGCGAGACCGGGGCCAACGCCTGGATGTTGATCACCTCCGTCGCGCTGAACGCCGGGCTGTTCCTGGTGCTGCTGGTGCACTCGATCCGTTCCGGTTCGCCCAGCACCTGGCTCACCCTGCTGGCCGTCCTGGCCGCGAGCTTCGCCTTCGAATACGTCTACCGCCGAAAGACCGGGCGGCACCTGCGCATCAGCAAGGCGTCGCTCGACGCGGAATCGCGCGTCCATTCGACGTGACCAGGGTGCCCACTCGGCGTGGTTTGACCGCCCACTCGGCATGGTTTGACCGCCCACTCGGCGGAGTTTGACCGCCCACTCGGCGGGTTCAGCGGAGGGAGCGGTAGTGCTTCCGCTGATCCGGGTCGAGGTGTTCGACGGCATAGCTGAGCGCCGTGCGGCCCAGGTGGGCGGCGTGCTCGTCCAGGTAGTCCGTCAACGACGCCCGCGACACCCGCTTGCCCATCTCGCGCAGCATCCAGCCGAAGGCCTTCTGGATGAGGTCACGACGGTCGTCGACGACGTGCGGCGCGACCGCCAAGGTCGCCGACGCATCGCCGGCGAACAGATACGCGTGCGTCCCGACGATCCCGACGCGCCTCTCCCACAGCCCGTCGCGCCGGGCGTACGACACCAGCTCGGCGGCGTCGCCTCGGTCCAGACACCACGCCCCGAGGATCTGCCGCGCCGACGAGTCGACCAGGTCCCAGTTGTTGACCCGTCCCGCGGCGACGCCACCGCGGTAGGCCCGCACCCAGACCTCGCGGTCCGACGACCGCTCGAACTCCCCGACCATCAGCAGCAGCGCGAGCAGTCGCACCTCGTGGATGTCGTCGGCGAGCAACTCCCCGGTCACGTCCGGCGACACGCCCCGGAACCGCCGCGCGAGTTTGCGCAGCACCGGCACCGCGACCCCGGCGAACCGGTCCCCCTCGCCGTACTCCCCCGGCCCCGTCTTGAAGAACCACTCCGACGACTCGGCCCGGGCGGGATCGCCGAGCTCGAGGACCGCCGCCCGGATCGCCGCCGCCGTCGCCGACATCAGTCCGGCAGCACGTCCTCGATCGGGGTCGGGGTGACCAGCTTCGGACGCATCTTCATGACCGCGCCGACCTTTCCGGCGCCGGCGACGGCGGTGAACATCCCGTCGCGACTGAAGTAGGCGACCCACTTGTGGCCGTCGTCGCTGATGACGTGCACGTCGTCGTCCGCCTTGGGCCAGCCGAGGACCTGGATCTTGAGGTCGTACTGGTCGCTCCAGAAGTACGGCACCGCGGCGGTGACGGCGTGATCGGTGCCCAGCAGTGCGGCCGCGACGACGGCCGCCTGCTCGACGGTGTGGTTCCAGTGCTCGACCCGCTTCTGCGCGCCGCCGTGATCGCGCCAGTTCGCGACGTCGCCGAGCGCGTAGACGCCGTCGGCACTCGTACGCCCGACTTCGTTGCAGGCGATGCCGCCGCCGACGTCGCGGCTGGCCAGCTCGATGCCCGACCCGTCCAGGTAGTCGACGACGGGGGTGGAGCCGATGCCGACGACGACGATGTCCGCGTCGACGACGTCGCCGCCGGACAGTCGCACACCGGTGACCTTGCCGCCGTCGGACAGGATCTCCTCGACGCCGGTGCCGGCGCGCACCGAGACGCCCTTCTCGTCGTGTTGTCGGGTGACGAGCTTGCCGATGGTCGTGCCGACCGACTGCGCCAGCGGCGTCTCGGCCGGCTCGACGAGCGTGACGTCGAGACCGAGGGTGTGCAGGCTCGCGGCGGTCTCACAGCCAATGAAGCCGGCGCCGATGACGACCGCCCTCTTCGCCGCGCCGGCGGCCGCGCGCAGCCGCTCGGCGTCCTCGAGCTTGCGGATCGTGAACACGCCGGCGACATCCTCGGCACCGGGGAACGGCCGGGGCAGCAGACCGGTGGCGAGGGCGAGCGCGTCATACGACTGCTCGTACGACGACCCGTCGGCGCGCGTCACGGCGACCTTCTTGCCCGCGGTGTCGATCGAGTCCACGTGCTCACCGGTGCGCAACTCGACCAGCGAGTCGGTGTAGAAGTCCGGCGGCTTCAGGTCGAAGCGCTCGGCCGCGTCGGTGAGGACGTTCTTCGACAGCGGCGGGCGGTCGTAGGGCGGGTGCTCCTCGGCCCCGATCATCACGACCGGCCCCTCGAATCCGCCGGTGCGCAGGTTCTCGGCCAGGCGCACGCCGCCCAGTCCGGCGCCGACGATCACCACGGTTGCATCCGGGGCAAGCTGATCCGTCATCGAAGTCCCTTCAAGTCGTGTCCGGCGCTTCGGGTTACGAGAGCGTGCCGGTCACCGGCGTCAGCCCGGCGAGTAGCCAGGTGCCGTCGACTTTACGCATCGACGCCCAGCGGGCTAAGGCAACCCTTGGTATCTCGCGGTCCGCGTCCGCCGGACGCGCCCACAGGTCGACGAAGACCAGCACCCGCGCACGGTTGATGCCGATCTCGGCGGTGCCCGTCCCGACGACCCGCGCGGTCATCGCCATCTTCTCCTCGACGGCGCCGGGCAGCACGACGTCGGCGCCCTGACTGGCGTATTCGTCGGCGAGGCGGCCGGTCAGATTCTTGGCCGCCGACGGCAGCACCGGCTGATCGTCGGCCTTGCGCGTCATCAGCGCCGTCGTGGTGCGGGCCGCGGCGGCCATCACCTCGGCGCGCGCCGGATCCTCGACGCGGTGGTCGGCCGACGCCCGCCACCACGCCCCCGCGGCGATCAGCGTCAAGACCACCGTGAGCACGACCAACACCCTGCGCCGACTCATCCCTGCCTCGCCTTCGCGATGAGCCACCTGTCACCGGACTGGCTCATGGTCACCACGACCGGCACCCGCTTCGCGGTCGTCGACGCGCCGATCAGTTCCGGGTTGGTGGCCTCGGCGACGACCAGCACGTCCACCGTCCCGCTCGTCGACGGCTCGCCGACCAGCGCGGTCGAGACGACCTGACCGGTCGACGGCGCGGTCTGCTTGGCGATCTCGGCGGCGAGTTCACCGCGGGCGCCGGCGATCCGGTCGCGTTGTCCACCGGTCGTAACCGCGAGCACGGCGTCGACGTACTTGTCGGCGGCGCGCGGGTCGGCGGTGAGCATGGTGGTCACGGCCGATCGCGCCGCCGCCCGGGCCTGCTCGCCGCGGTCGACGGCCTTGTCGTCGCGGCGGGCCAGCAGGCCGAACACGAGCGCGGCCACGGCGGCGACGATGATCAGGCCGGCCACGGCGCGCAGCGCCAGGCGCAACAGGTGGCGACGCCGAGCGGCCTGCCGCCGCAGGGCGGGAGCCGCGGCAATGCGGGCCTCGCGCCACCGTCGGGTGGCGCGCGCGATCGAGCCGGTGTCCGCGGTGCTCATCGGACCAGCTCCACGGCGTCGAGCAGCCACCGGCCGCCGGACCGGATGAGCCGCGCCGACACGATGCGGTCATCGGCGAGGGTGCCGTGCTGCGGATCGGCCACCTCGACGACGGCGAGCACCTCGGCCCAGTCGGGCCCGGAGTCCTCGACGCCGACGGTGCGCGCCTTCCACCGGACCGAGCCGCTGCGCTGGTCGCTCAGCGCCGCGGCGTTGGCCGTCGCGAATCGTTCGCTGACCCGCTCGCGCGCCCGGCGGCTGTCGGCGGCAACGGTCTGCGGCGCGTAGGAAAACACGTCGGCGATGATCCCGGGCGCGGCGGCGGCCGCGGCATCGCGCTGGCCGCGCGCGGAGGCATCGGTCCGGTAGTCCGACCACTGCCGGCCCGCGACGACGAGCATCGCCAGGGCCACGAGCGCCGCCACGGCGAGCAGCGCGAGACGCCGACGGTCGTCGGCCGCGGCCGCGGCGTCGGCGGCAGCACTCCGCCGCTGGATGTTCGTCGTCGCCGTCACGGCAGGTACTGCACTTTCGCGAGCTTCAGCACGCCGTCCTCGTCGGCCACGACCACCCGCAGCCGAAAGTCGGCGCTGCGGGCGGGGGCCTGGCGCGAGGCGGGCAGGTCGATGCTGGCCAGCACCAGCACCTCGGCCTGATCGCCGGTGCGCGCGGTGACGCCGGTCCCCTGCACGCGGCCGTCAGACACGGCGCCGGCCTGCTTCACGAACTTGCTGAAGGCGTCGGCGGACTGGGCGAACTCGTCGTGGAACTCGCCGGTGGCCCCGGCCAGGATCCGCTGGGTGCGGCCCGGTTGATCGGGGTTGATGGTCAGCAGCGCGTTGACCCGTGCGGCGGCCGCCCGCTGGAAGTCGTCGTCGGAGGGGGCGCGGCCGGACCACAGCATCGCGATGACGCCCGCGGTCGCCGCGACGGCGGCAACGCCCAGCGCGACGCGGAGCCAGCGGGGCGTCGGGGCGCGCAGTTCGGTGAGCTCGGCCCGTGCTTGTCGCTCGGCCGCGAGGAGTTCGCGGTCGTGGTCGTCGGCGCGCACGCTACTGCCCGATGCGCTTGTTGTACTCGGCGCGCGACGAGTCGTCGTACTGCAGGAAGATGTGGTCGAGCCCGGTCATCTTGCGGCTGCGGCGCTTGAGGCTCTGCGGCATGATCGTGTTCGAGTTGACCCAGCCCATCGAGCGCGGCGCGGCGACGCGGACCTGCGGCTTGACGATCGTGTCGACGATCGTCTCCGCCACGACCTCCGGCTCGACGACGCGGATGTAGCGGTTGGTCTCCAGCCCGCTGATCAGTCCGGTGTTGGTGAACGACGGCAGGATCGCCGAGACGGACACGCCCGCGTCGGCGAGTTCGGCGTGCAGGGCGTCGGAGAACTCGATGACGCCGGCCTTGGCGGCGTTGTAGACGGTCAGGCCCGGCATCGGCAGACGGCCGGCGACCGACGCGACGTTGACGATGTGCCCGTGCCCGCGCGGCACCATGCGCCGCGCCGCGGCCTGCGAGCCGTAGATGACGCCCATCAGGTCGATGTCGATGGTGCGGCGGATGAGTGCGGCGTCGTAGTCGAGGAACGGGCCGACGGGCATGATGCCGGCGTTGTTCACGAGGACGTCGATCGGGCCGACGCGCTTCTCGGTCTCGTCGAGGAAGGCCTCGATCGACTCGGGTTTGGTGACGTCGAGCTCGATGCCGTCGATGCCGAGGTCGGCGGCGGCCTTGCCGACGGCGTCGCCGTCGATGTCGCCGATGACGACCTTGGCCTTGGCGTCGAAGAGCTGCGTCGCCGTCTCAAACCCGATTCCGCGGGCACCACCGGTGACCGCGATGACCTTGTCGCGCAGGGCGTCAGACTTGTTCACGTGTTGTCTCCGTTCGTAGGGTCTCGATACACCGTCCTCGCAAGCTCGAACGGCACTCGACCGCCGATGGTCAGTAAATCATTGGCGCGAGGAAGGTCTCGGCCATATCCCGCACGTACTCGGGGGTGGCCCGCTCGGGCTCGGCCGGGTTCTCCAGGTAGGAGATGACGAGCCGCACGTGCAGCTCGACGGCCTGGTGGAGGCGGTCGTCGGGCATGGTCGCGCCGGCTTCCCGCAGGGACTCGGCGACGCGGTCGGTGACCATGGCGATGAACAGCGTGTTGATCGACGCGGTGACGCCGCGGACCTCGTAGTCCTCGAGGACCATGCGGCTGAGCAACGGATCGGTGCCGACCATCTCGGCGCCGGTGGCGAACGCTTCGACGACGGCTTCGCGCGGGCCCAGCCCGACGACGGCCGCCTCGAGGCGGAGCATCCCCTTCTCGTACGCGTCGTTCGCGACGGCGAGCAGCAGGCCCTCCTTGTTGGGGAAGCGCCGGTACAGCGTCGACCGGCTCACGCCGGCGGCCGCCGCCACCTCGTCCATGTTGGCCCGGCGCGCACCGACCGCGGCGAACTCGGTCGCCGCGGCGGCGAGGATCGCCGATTCCTGGTCCTCGACGGTGGCGGTGCTGCGGGCCTTGCGCCCGCTCATGCCCGTCGCTGCAAGTTGACCGGCAGCTTGTCCTTGGGCACCGGCAGCGCGCTGTAGTCCATCGGCATGACGTAGTCGGCGGGCACACTCCACTCGAAGTCGCGCAACAGGTGGTGCATGATCGTCTTGATCTCCATCTGGCCGAAGTAGAGGCCGATGCACTTGTGCACGCCGCCGCCGAAGGGCATCCACGCGAACCGGTGGCTCTTGTCCTCGCCGCGGTCGAAGCGGTCGGGGTCGAACTCGGTCGGGTTGGTGAAGTAGTTCTCGTCGCGGTGGTTGGTCAACTGCGGGACGGTGACGAGGGTGTCCTTCGGGATGAAGTAGCCGTTCACCTCGGTGTCCTTGATCGCCATGCGCGGCTGAGCCGGCACCGGCGGGCAGAGCCGCAGCGACTCCTTCATGATCTTGTCCAGCACGTCGAGCTTGCCGAGGTCGTCGTACTCGAGGTTCTCGCCGAACTCGAAGGCCTGGGCGCGGGCCTTCTCCTGCCACTCCGGGTGCTTGGCCATGTGGTATGCCATCTGCGTCATGGTGATGGTCGACGTGTCGTGGGCGGCCATCAACACGAAGATCATGTGGTTGACGACGTCCTCGTCGGTGAAGGTGTGCCCCTCGTCGCTCTCCGCGTGGCACAGGACCGAGAACAGGTCGGGGGTCTGCTTGGCGCGCTTGGCGTCGATGTTGGCGTAGAAGAACTCCTCGAGGACCTTGCGCGACCGGACGCCCTTCCACCAGCGGCCGGGCGGGATGGGCTTGCGCACGAACGCCACGCCGGCGCGGACCGTTTCGATGAAGGCCTTGTTGAGCTTGTCGGCCTCGTCCTTGGGGAGTTCGACGCCGAGGAAGACCTCGAGCGCGACGTCGAGGGTCAGCTCCTTGAACTCGTTGAGCATCTTGACGCGGCCGGTCGGGAAGTCGGCCATCTTCTCGGCGATGAACGGCTGCATCTCGTCGAAGTAGCCCTTGAGGACCTTGGGCGTGAACGCCTGCTGGAGGATGACGCGGTGGTGGCGGTGCTCGTCGAAGTCGAGGAGCATCACGCCGCGGTTGAAGAACGGTCCGATGAAGTAGCTCCACGCGGGCCCGTTGGCGAAGGCCTTGTCCTTGTTCATCAGGATCTGCTCGGCGGCGACCGGCCCCGAGCACGTGACCAGGTTGATGCCGAAGGCCTTCATCGCCGACACGTCGCCGTACTCGGCCTTGCGCGCCTCGGAGAAGGAGAACGGGTCGCGCCGCATCCGCAGGATCTCCGCCACGCCGTTGCGCGGGTTCTTCGGGACGCTCTGCAAGTCGCTGCCGGCGGGTGCCTGGGCGAAGACGGCGGTCATGGGTGTTCTCCTCGGTCGCGCGTGGACTGTGGCGCAGTGTGGCCTAGGTCTCACCATACCCCGTTTGAAACAAAAGTCGAGCTTTGTCTCTAACTTCTAGTCGTCGTCATCCGAGATGGTCTCCCGGGCCAGCTCGATGATGCGTCGCCAGTTCGGCTGCAGTCCGTCGAGTTGCTGCACGAAACTGCCGGGCACGTCGTCGAGGTTGGGGTACGTCGCGTCCGTGCTGGCGATCAGCTGGTACGCGCCGATACGTTTGGCGGGTGTGGTCATGATCGACGCCTTTCGTTTGACGTTTGAGATGCGACGCGCGCCGGGAGAGCCGAAAACGACACTCTAGCGCGCGGCGAGCAACGCGTGGCACCGCGCGAGCCGGTCGATCCACCACTGCTGGCGGTCCGGCGGCGCGAGCGGGGGGTTGTCGACGTCGACCGTCGTCGGGCGGAGCTCGCTGTCGACCGGAACCGGCGGGCGGCTCGTGACGTCGTTGACGAACAGCGCGCCGGTGCCGAGGCCGCAGGCGTGGTCGAGCGCGGGCAGTGCGGCGGCGGTCGCGATGCCGGCGCTGATGCCGACGGCGGTGTCGAGCGCGCTGGAGACGACGACCGGCAGCGGGATCTGCTCGGCGAGCTCGAGGACGCGGCGCATCCCGCCGAGCGGCGCGACCTTCACGACGGCGATGTCGGCGGCGTCGGCCGCCACCACGCGCAGCGGGTCGTCGGCCTTGCGGATCGACTCGTCGGCGGCGATGGGCGTCGCGACGCGGCGGCGGACCTGGGCCAGCTCGTCGACGGTCGCGCAGGGCTGCTCGACGTACTCCAACTCCCCCAGCGCGTTGATCGCTGCGACCGCCTCGTCGACGCTCCAACCGCCGTTGGCGTCGACGCGGACGGTGTCGACCAGGCCGCGGACGGCTTCGACGCGCTCGATGTCCTCGCGCAGGGACTGGCCGGGTTCGGCGACCTTCACCTTGGCCGTGCGGGCACCCGGGAACCGGGCGAGCACCTCGGCCGCCTCCGACGCCGGGACGGCGGGCACGGTCGCGTTGATCTCGACGCTCGCGCGCACCGGGTCGGGCGGGCCGAGCCATGCCGCCTCGATCCCGGCGGCGAGCCACGACGAGGCCTCCGCGTCGTCGTATTCGACGAAGGGCGAGAACTCGCCCCACCCGGCGGGTCCGCGCAGGAGCAGCGCCTCGCGCACAGTGATCCCGCGGAAGCGCACGCGCATCGGCAGGGCGACGACCGTCGCCGAGGCGAGGAGTTCGTCGAGGGGTGGGATCACCCGCGCAGACTATCGGACCGCGCGCCGTAGGCTGGGGGCATGACTGTCTTTGCCGCCGTGCTGCTGCTGATCAACGCGATTTACAACGTGGTCGTCTGGCCGCGGTTTTGGAAGCGCGTCACCGACGACCCGCGCGCCCGCGACGAGGCCGGCGCCAAGACGACCTTCTACACCGTGCACCTGGTGCTGGTGAGCGTCGCGCTGCTCATCGCGATTGTCTCGGCGATCGCCGGCGTCGGGCTGCTCGTCAGCGGGTAGCCCGCGTCGTGGCCCACTGTTGAGACAAATATTGGATCTCGTCTCAACGACGGGTATCCTCGACCGCATGACAGTCCAAGACTTCGACGCCGGGGTGCGCGAGGCCGAGCCGTCGATCCTCGAGGCCCCGGTCTTCGACGACGACATCGACGACCTCGAGCTGCGGCTGGGCGCCGACTCGCTCGTCTGGAAGTTCTACGGCGACATCCGCGGCCTGTTCGGCTTCCAACGCCTCGCCGGCACCGAGAACTGCATCGAGCAGCTAGCCAAGGGCGTCGAGGACCACTCGGTCATCTTCAGCGACTTCATCGGCCGCGCCCGGCGCACCGGCCCGCCCATCATGCGGACCGTCTACTCCGACGACCCCTACGGCTGGGGCCACAAGGTCCGCGACTTCCACCGCGACATCAAGGGAACGATCAGCGACGGCAGCCGCTACCACGCGCTGAACCCGGAGCTCTTCTACTGGGCGCACGCGACGTTCGTCGACCAGGTCATCTACATCACCGACACCTTCATCCGCCGACTCTCCGACGCGGAGAAGGAGCAGATCTTCGAGGAGTCGAAGGTCTGGTACCAGCTCTACGGCGTCAGCGCGCGCAGCCAGCCGCAGACCTACGCCGAGTTCCTCGAGTACTGGAACGCGATGTGCGACCGCTTCGTCCCGACGAAGACGATCGTCTACGCCACCGGCTACCTGCGCCAGGGCATCCCCGGCCCGCGGTGGATCCCCAAGCCACTCTGGAAGGTGCTGTCGCCCCCGCTCAACGCGTTCGTGCGGACCGTCATCATCGGCACCTTGCCGCAGCAGATGCGCGACGTCTGCCGTCTCGACTGGAATCCGCGCATGCAGCGACGGTTCGACCGCTTCACCAAGGTCATGCGGGCGATGAACCCGGTGTTCAACAAGCTGCCCGCGAAGTGGCTGTTCGTCGAGTGGGCCTATGAGGGGTGGGAGCGCGAGGGCGTCGACCCGCGCAAGATCCACAACCGCCCGGGCGCGCTCAAGGCACTCCGCGCTCAGTAGCGGTCGCGGAACCACCCGGCGCGGTGGGCACGCCACACCGCTTCCTGCCAGTAGCCCCAGGCGTGGGTGCCCTGCAACTGGTAGTCGGTGCTCAGCTTGAGCCGATCCCGGTCCGCCTGCGTCTGGAACGCCTTGGTCTGCGCGATCGACGCGGTCTCCAGCGGCGCGCCCTTGGTCGAGTTCTCCGCGTGGACGTCGTACTTCCCCGGCGCCCCGGTCGCCGCCGCGATGCGGACCTTCATGCCGCGCATCTTGCCGGTGAGGTGGAACGGATCGTTGTCGACCCACCGCTTGTCCCACGGCGGGCCCCACATGTCGTCGGCGTTGTACGGGCCGCGACCGGCCTCTCGGCCCGCGTCGAAGAGGGCGACCTTGATGCTCTCGCGCATCGCCGGCGCCGACAGGTTCAGATAGCCGGACATCGAGAAGGCGTGAGAGATGCGCTTGCGGTGCTTGGCGGCGTAGGTCAGCGCCGAGTTGCCGCCCATCGAAATGCCCATGATGGCGTACTTGTTCCAGCGGCCGGCGGAGTACCCGCGCGCGTCGAGCTCCCTGATCAGCGAGTTCAGCCGGCACGTCCAGCTGTACTTGTACTTCTGCTTGTTGCCGGGCTTGCGCGCCCAGTCGGTGTAGAAGCTCGCGAGCCCGCCGACGGGCTCCACGACGTTGACGCCCTTGCCGGCGAGCTTGTGGATGTTGGTCTCGTGCCGCCAGCCACTCTCGTCGTTGGTGGCGCGCAGGCCGTCGAGCGCGATCACGGTCTTGTAGTTGCTCACGCGCTTCCACACGTCGACCGGCGACGACGGCATGCCGCAACCAGAGACGTAGAAGCGGGAGCGCGACGCCGCATCGGCGGGTGCGGCGACGGTGCCGACGGTCACGAGTGCCCCGACGGCAATGGCGACGGCGGGCACCCCTCGACGAACCCGACTCGCCCGATCAGATGATTTGTGCACGTCGGAAGCGTATTTTCCGGCGACAACCATCTACAAGGGCTGTGTCCCAATGCGAACTGCATCGAGACCGGGTGTTAACAAAGTGACAGATGTGATTTGAGGTAGTGCGGGGCGACGACCTACGAGCCACCGGCCGCGCCCATCGCTACTTGAGGCGCTCTTCCTCTTCCTTCTCCAGGCGGTCGCGCTCGCGCTGGGAGGCCTTCTCTTCTTCTTCGATCTTCTGCTCGTGCTCATTCTTGTTGCTCATATCGCGAAGTCTACGTCCACAAAGCGAAACGGCGCCCACCCCCGAAGGGATGGGCGCCGTTTCAGCGCTTACTACCTAGATCACTTGATGATCTTGGTGACGCGGCCGGCACCAACGGTGCGGCCACCCTCGCGGATCGCGAAGCGCAGGCCCTCGTCCATGGCGACCGGCTGGATGAGCTTGACGCTCATCTCGGTGTTGTCGCCCGGCATGACCATCTCGGTGCCCTCGGGGAGGGTAACGACGCCGGTCACGTCCGTGGTGCGGAAGTAGAACTGCGGACGGTAGTTGTTGAAGAACGGCGTGTGACGGCCGCCCTCGTCCTTGCTCAGGATGTAAGCCTGGCCCTCGAACTCCGTGTGCGGAGTCGTGGTGCCCGGCTTGACGATGACCTGACCGCGCTCGACGTCCTCACGCTTGAGGCCACGGAGCAGCAGACCGGCGTTGTCGCCAGCCTGAGCCTCGTCGAGCAGCTTGTGGAACATCTCGATACCGGTAACGGTGGTCTTCTGCGACTCCTCGCGGATGCCGACGATCTCGACCTCTTCGTTGACCTTGATCTCGCCGCGCTCCACACGACCGGTGACCACGGTGCCGCGGCCGGTGATGGTGAAGACGTCCTCGACGGGCATCAGGAACGGCTTGTCGGTCTCGCGGACGGGGTCCGGGATCGAGTCGTCGACGGCCTGCATGAGGTCCTCGATGGACTTGACCCACTTGGGGTCGCCCTCGAGCGCCTTCAATGCCGAGATCGGGATGACCGGAGCGTCCTCGTCGAACTCCTGGGCGCCCAGCAGCTCGCGGACCTCCATCTCGACGAGCTCCATGATCTCCTCGTCATCCACCATGTCGGCCTTGTTCAGGGCGACCAGGATGTAAGGAACGCCGACCTGACGCGCGAGCAGCACGTGCTCGCGGGTCTGCGGCATCGGGCCGTCGGTGGCGGCCACGACCAGGATCGCGCCGTCCATCTGGGCGGCACCGGTGATCATGTTCTTGATGTAGTCGGCGTGACCCGGAGCGTCGACGTGCGCGTAGTGGCGCTTGTCGGTCTGGTACTCGACGTGGGAGATGTTGATCGTGATACCACGAGCCTTCTCCTCCGGAGCCTTGTCGATCTGATCGAAAGCGAAGCTCTCGTTCAGGTCCGGGTACTTGTCGGCCAGCACCTTGGTGATGGCGGCCGTGGTGGTGGTCTTGCCGTGGTCGACGTGACCGATGGTGCCGATGTTCACGTGCGGCTTGGTCCGCTCGAACTTCGCCTTGCCCACTTGTGTCCTCCTGGACTGTTATCGCTGCCGAGTGGTTCCCGACAGTGGTTGGTTATCTTTGGTTGTTTCGCGCCGAGGCGCGGCCCGCAGACGACTGGTGATTACTCGCCGGTCGCCTTTGCGATGATCTCCTTCGACACGTTCGCCGGAACTTCGGCGTACGAGTCGAAGACCATGGAGTAGTTTGCCCGGCCCTGGGTCTTCGACCGAAGGTCTCCGATGTAGCCGAACATCTCCGACAGCGGAACCTGTGCCTTGACGACACGGGCACCACTGCGCTCCTCCATGGCCTGGATCTGGCCACGGCGGGAGTTCAGGTCGCCGATCACATCACCCATGTAGTCCTCCGGAGTCGTGACCTCAACGGCCATGATCGGCTCCAGGATGACGGGGTTCGCGGCGCGGGCAGCCTCTTTGAGAGCCTGCGCACCGGCGATCTTGAAGGCCATTTCCGACGAGTCGACGTCGTGGTACTGACCGTCGAGCAGGGTGACCTTCAAGTTGACCAGCGGGTAGCCGGCGAGAACGCCGTACTGCATCGCGTCCTGCGCACCGGCATCCACCGACGGGATGTACTCGCGCGGGACACGACCACCGGTGACGGCATTGTCGAATTCGTAGGTCGCACCATCCTCGGCATCGGTGAGAGGCTCGAGCTTGATGATGACCTTGGCGAACTGACCAGAGCCACCGGTCTGCTTCTTGTGGGTGTACTCGTGCTTGTCCACGGTCTTGCGAATGGTCTCGCGGTAGGCGACCTGGGGCTTGCCCACGTTCGCCTCGACCTTGAACTCGCGCTTCATCCGGTCCACGAGGATGTCCAGGTGGAGCTCGCCCATACCGCCGATGACGGTCTGGCCGGTCTCGTCGTCGAGGTTGACGGTGAACGTCGGGTCCTCTTCGGCGAGCTTCTGGATCGCGGTGCCCAGCTTCTCCTGGTCGGCCTTGGTCTTCGGCTCGATCGAGACGTTGATGACCGGGTCCGGGAAGGTCATGGACTCCAGGACGATCGGCTTGGCCGGATCGCACAGGGTGTCACCGGTCGTGGTGTCCTTCAGGCCGATCATCGCGTAGATGTGGCCGGCCACGGCGTCGTCGACCGGGTTCTCCTTGTTGGCGTGCATCTGGAAGAGCTTGCCGATGCGCTCCTTCTTGCCCTTGGTCGCGTTCAGGACCTGGGTGCCCGGCTCGACCTTGCCCGAGTACACGCGGACGAAGGTCAGCTTGCCGAAGAACGGGTGCGCCGCGATCTTGAACGCCAGGGCCGAGAACGGCTCGGAGGCATCCGGCTTGCGCGTGATGATCTCTTCCTCGTTGCCCGGGGCGTGGCCCTCGATCTCGCCGATGTCCAGCGGGTTCGGCAGGTAGTCGACGACGGCGTCGAGCATGGGCTGCACGCCCTTGTTCTTGAAAGCCGAGCCGCACAGCACCGGGTAGAGCTCGGAGTTGATCGTCATCTTGCGGATGGCGCCCTTGATCTCGTCGATCGAGAGCTCCTCGCCGGCGAAGTACTTCTCCATGAGCTCTTCGTCGGACTCGGCGACGGTCTCGAGCAGCTTCTCGCGGTACTCGGCGGCCTTGTCGGCCAGGTCCGCGGGAATGTCCTCGGTCTGATACTCCGCACCCATCTGGGTCTCGCCGCGCCAGAGCTTGGCCTTCATCTCGACCAGGTCGACGACGCCGTCGAAGGCATCCTCGGAACCGATCGGGAGCTGCAGGACCAGCGGCTTCGCGCCGAGGCGGTCGATGATGGTCTGCACGGTGAAGTAGAAGTCCGCGCCCATCTTGTCCATCTTGTTGACGAAGCAGATGCGGGGAACGTCGTACTTGGTCGCCTGGCGCCAGACCTGCTCGGACTGGGGCTCGACGCCCTCCTTGCCGTCGAACACGGCAACGGCACCGTCGAGCACGCGCAGGGCGCGCTCGACCTCGACGGTGAAGTCGACGTGGCCGGGGGTGTCGATGACGTTGATCTGGTTGCCGTCCCAGAAGCAGGTGACGGCGGCGGAGGTGATGGTGATACCCCGCTCCTTCTCCTGCTCCATCCAGTCCGTCGTCGACGCACCGTCGTGGGTCTCACCGATCTTGTAGTTGACACCGGTGTAGTACAGGATCCGCTCGGTAGTCGTCGTCTTACCGGCATCGATGTGCGCCATGATGCCGATGTTGCGGACCTTGGTCAGGTCGTTGAGCACTTCTTGTGCCACGTGCATTCCCTCCGGGAATCGATTGTTGAAGTAGGGGTGGCTGCGATTACCAGCGGTAGTGCGCGAACGCCCGGTTGGCCTCGGCCATCTTGTGGGTGTCCTCGCGACGCTTCACCGAAGCGCCCAAACCGTTGGATGCGTCGAGCAGCTCGTTGGCGAGGCGCTCGACCATGGTCTTCTCGCGACGCTGACGGCTGAAGGTCACCAGCCAACGCAGCGCCAGGGTGTTGGCGCGGTTGGGCTTGACCTCGACGGGCACCTGGTAGGTGGCACCACCGACGCGGCGGCTCTTGACCTCGAGGGTCGGCTTGACGTTGTCGAGCGCGCGCTTGAGGGTGATGACCGGGTCGGTGCCGGTCTTCTCGCGGGCCTGCTCGAGGGCGCCGTAGACGATGCGCTCGGCGGTCGACTTCTTGCCGTCGAGGAGGATCTTGTTCACCAGCTGGGTGACCAGCGGCGAACCGTAGACCGGGTCGTTGACGAGGGGGCGCTTGGGCGCGGGTCCTTTACGGGGCATGACTAGCCGCCCTTCTTCGCGCCGTAACGGCTGCGAGCCTGCTTGCGGTCCTTGACACCCTGGGTGTCGAGCGAGCCGCGGATGATGCGGTAACGAACACCGGGGAGGTCCTTCACACGACCACCGCGCACGAGCACCATCGAGTGCTCCTGCAGGTTGTGGCCCTCACCCGGGATGTAGGCGGTGACTTCGACGCCGGAGGTCAGGCGCACACGCGCGACCTTGCGAAGCGCCGAGTTCGGCTTCTTGGGGGTGGTCGTGTACACACGCGTGCACACGCCGCGCCGCTGCGGGCTGCCCTTCAAGGCCGCGGTCTTCTTGATCGAAGCCTTGTCCTTGCGGCCCTTGCGGACCAGCTGATTAATAGTTGGCACTGAATTCCTTCATTCGTTTTTCGACGCGTTGGAGCGGCTGGTCGCCGATCCGCGGTGTCCGTTGCGGTTGGTGCTCCGGGCAGATGATCACTGTCGCCATCGGCGACCGTGATTCACCTCCACAACTCGCCCCACCAGCACGTTTGCGCTGGTCAGTACATTGATCGCTACCCCGCGGTCGGGTGTGTCGTACACCGTTTCGCGGTCTCGCCTAGTCAGCCCGCCACGACCACCGGTGAGCTCCGGGTTTCACTCCGGGCGACTCGATCCGTTGACACGCATGCGGACTGGCCCAGCTTTCGCCAGGCACCGCCTGAGTACTTTACCGACCCCGATAGGCAGGGTCAAAACGAGATTCGCCAGGTCACCCGATCTCGAACACCGGGATCTTGCCCGCGTGACGGGCCAGTTCGGCCTCGTCGGCGCGCGGGTCGATTCCGTCGGCCAGGAAGCGGCCGACCTCCCAGCCCCACTTCTTCAGATAGGCGGCCAGGATCGGGGCCCGCCGGTCGACGGGGACCTCGGTGAGCGCGACCGTCTCCGCGCGCCGGCCCAGGCTCAGCGTCGCAGTGCCCGACGCCCGCACGTTGCGGACCCAGTCGGTCTCGCCGCGGACGGCGACGAGGTACTCGCGGCCGTCGATCGGGAGCGGGTTGACCGGGATGCTGTAGGGCTTGCCGCTGGTGCGTCCCGTGACGGTCAAGACACGGGTGCCGGCCAGGCTCACACCCTTGCCGGTGAGCCAGCCGACGGCGCGGTTGAAGGCGCGGTCCATGCGGTTGGGCGGGACGTAGTGGGTGGTGTCGTTCATGGCTTGTGCCTCTCGTCGGATGTTGTGAGAGCACTGCTCTCGATTTATGAGTGTGCACCCGTCGGCAAGGAAAAGCAAGAGCGGTGCTCTCTTTTTGTGGCATGATCGGGAAATGGCAACTGGGAAGCGGGCGGAGAACCGTGCGGCGATGACGGCGCGGATCCGCGAGTTGGGCCGCGAACACCTGTCCACCCACGGCGCCGCCGGGCTGTCGCTGCGGGCGATCGCCCGGGACATGGGCGTCGTGTCGTCGGCGGTGTACCGCTACGTCCCCAGCCGCGACGACCTGCTGACCCTGCTGTTGGTCGAGGCGTACAACGACCTCGGCGACGCCGTCGACCGCGCGATGGCCGCGTCCACTCCCCCGCGGCAACAGGTGCACGACGCGGCGCTGGCGATGCGACAGTGGGCCGTCGACGACCCGGCGCGCTGGGCCCTCCTCTACGGCAGCCCCGTTCCCGGGTACGACGCGCCGGCCGAGCAGACGGTCGGGCCCGGCACGCGGGTGGTTGGCGCGCTGCTGCGCCGTCTCGACGCCGCCCACCGTGCCGGCGCCCTGCGCGAACTGCCCGACCCCGGCGCGCCGCTCGACGGCGACCTCTCCGCCGTCGCCACCGAGTTCGGGTTGACGCTCCCGCCCGGGGCGGTCCACGGGGCGACGATGCTGTGGTCGACGATCGTCGGCGCGGTCAGCCTGGAGGTGTTCGGCCAGTTGGGCCCGGATTCCTTCCCCCATCGCGAGGAATTCTTCGACGGCCAGGTCGAGCTGGCCCTCGACGCCCTGTTCAGCGCATAGAACTCGGGCCGGATCCCGCAGGATCCGGCCCGAGTCGGCTAGCCGTTGGTTGTCGTCAGTCGACGATCAGCCGGGCATGTTCCACCAGCGCCAGAAAGCACGGATGGTCTCGCCGCGGTAGCGGTCCATCCAGCGGCCGCGGCCGCAGTTCTGGTAGCCGACGTAGGCGCCGATCGCCGCGCCGATCGGCGTGGTGATCGGCCAGGCGAGGATGAGGAAGATGCCGACCAGCGCACCGATAATCGCACCGACAGCGGTGGGTCCGGCAGCACAACCCCAGTTCTGGTTGGCCAACGCATTCAGCTGGTACCACGCCTGACCCTTGTTCATCGGCCGCGGCAGCGGACGCTTGTAGGTCAACACCTCGTGGTATCCCATCGGCTTCAGCACCGCCGACTTGTTGTCAGCGGCCACTCGGGCACTGATCGGTGAGTTCTTGACCGTCAACGGCACACGGGTCTTGGCGCCGCGCGCATCGTTGACGACCAACTCGTCTCCGACACGCTTAATCGACCCGGACGTCACCGAAACAACGATGGCCTGGTTGTCAGGTGTCACAGCGAACGTCGGCTTGCCGACGTTGGTGGCCGGCTGAGCTCCGGCACTGGCCGGCTGCACCACCATCAAGGCCGCAACAGCTGCGGCCAGCAGTCCCAGAATTGAAGCGAGACGCCTCATATCGTTCCCCTCTCAAATGGCCTGCAGTGGACCTGCAGTTGTCCCCATCGAAGCACAGATCTGGCGGTCATTTGTGACGCAACGCACATTTGCCGAGATTGGGGCGGTGGGTCCTCCGGCGTCGGGACCATCGACCTCGCGACTCAGTCGGAGGCCTGCGGGGGCTTGACCGCGCCTGCCCGCTTTGCCGGGTTCGACGGCGGCGGCACCATCGGCCCGATGTCGCCCTCGGGGGCGTCGTCGAGGTCGACGATCACCGGGGCGTGGTCGCTGGGCTTGCTCCCCTTGCGGGCCTGACGGTCGATGAACGCGGCGGCCACGCGATCGGCCACGTCGGCGCCGGCGAGGATCAGGTCGATCCGCATGCCGAGGTCCTTGTGGAACATCCCGGCGCGATAGTCCCAATAGCTGAAGACCCGCTCGTCGGGCCACCGCCGTCGCACGACGTCGACGAGTCCGGTGTCGACCACCGCGCCCAGCGCCGCCCGCTCGGCGTCAGTCACGTGCGTGTGCCCGGCGAAGGCGGTCGCGTCGTACACGTCGTCGTCGGCGGGCGCGATGTTGATGTCGCCGCAGACCATCGTCGTCGCGGGCCCGGCGGCCTGGACGGCGTCGCACAGGGCGCCGAGCCACGCCAGCTTGTACCCGTAGTGGTCGGAGCCGACCTCGCGGCCGTTGGGCACGTACAGGGAGTAGACGCGGACGCCGTCGCAGACCGCCGAGACAGCACGCGCCTCGGGCGGTCCGTCGACCTCGGGAAAGCCGGGTGTTCCCGGGAAGGCCTTCTCCACGTCGTCGAGTCCCACCCGGGACAACAGTGCGACACCGTTCCACTGGCCCTGCCCGTGATGGGCCCATTCGTAGCCGAGCTCATCGAGGTCCTTGCCGATCGCGTCGGCGAAACCCTCGTCGCTGAGCTTGGTCTCCTGCAGGCAAACGACGTCGGGTTTGCGTTCGGCCAGCCACGGCACCACCCGCGGCACCCGGGCGGCCAACGAGTTCACATTCCAGGTCGCAACGCGCATGCCCCAAACCTAGCGGCTGCTGAGATTTCTCCCCTGCTGACCAACCGGCGGCAATCTTCCCTCCGATGGTCACCACGGGAGATTTCTCAGCGGCCCATGGGTCCAAATCACCGTGCTCGCACGTCTAAGAGACATGACCGGCGTATTCACCAGGAAACAGCTGCTGCGCGGCAACTACACCGACAACGACATCCGCCGGGCAGTCCAGTCCGGCACACTCACCCGCATCCGACCCGGGTGGTTTGCCACTCCGCTGGCCGACCCCCAGACGGTCGAGGCAGTCCGCCTCCGCGGGGCACTCTCCTGCGCACCCGCCTTGCAGCGTCACGGATTCTGGGTGCCGCCGGGCTATTCGGGCGCACACATTCGCGGCCCAGTGCCGGGTGGTTGTCGACACCACGGCCGCGCCCGGCCCGGAGACGACGCAATCGACGCCGTCGCCCTCGCACTCGCGTGTGCTGCCAACTGCATGACGGCAGAAGACTTCATCGTCGTCGCCGACTCGGTGTTGTGCACCAAGAAGATGGGGATCGCCGACCTCCAGCGGGCGCTGACCGGCCTGATCTCCGCCAAGCACCAACGACTCCTGGAAAAGTGCGACCCCAGGTCCCAGTCGGGCACCGAGACAATCACCCGCCTAAGACTTCGGGCCGCCAACTACAAGGTCGTCGTGCAGCCACGCATCCCCGGTGTCGGCCACTCCGACCTTCGGATCGGCAAACTCATCCTCGAGTGCGACAGCAAGCAACACCACACGAACCTCGAGGACTATGAACGCGATCGGTGGCGCGACCGGAAGTCGCTGCTCGCCGGCTTCGTCACCATCCGGCTCACGTACTCGATGGTGATTCACCAGTGGGCGGAGGTCTTTGCCGACATACAAGCGTTCACCAGGGCCGACAGGCACCGGAAGCGCTGCTGAGATTTCTCCCCTGCTGACCAAGCGGCGGCAATCTTCCCTCTGATGGTCACCACGGGAGATTTCTCAGCAGAATCAATTTCGCAGAAATCTGGACCCAGTCAAGAAAATGGGTGCACACTGGAAGCGTGCCATCAACCGATGAGCTCACCTCGGCGCTCCGCTCCGCCGACCTCCGCGTCACGCGGCCCCGTGTGGCGGTGCTGGAAGCGGTCCACGAGAACCCGCACGCCGACACCGACCGCGTGCTGAGGCAGGTCCGCGCTGACCTGCCGACCGTGTCCCGCCAAGCGGTCTACGACATCCTCGCCGCGTTCACCGCCGCCGGCCTGATCCGGCGCATCCAACCCGCCGGCACCTTCGCCCGCTACGAGGCCCGCGTCGGCGACAACCACCACCACGCCGTGTGCCGCGTGTGCGGCGGCATCACCGATATCGACTGCGTCACCGGCGCGGCACCCTGTCTCGACGGACCGGACCCTGCGGGGTTCACCGTCGACGAGGCCGAGGTCATCTACTGGGGCACCTGCGCCCAGTGCTCGGTCGACGACGCCGTCGGGGAGATCTCCCCGGGGCACAAGCTTCCACAAGAAGACCCAGCTCCAGCCCCAACCCGAAAGGATCCAGGAAATGCCTGACGCCGCTGAACTCGACGATGTCAACGAATCGGATGCCGGTTGCCCGGTGATGAAGAACCTGAGCCGCCCCACCGAGGGGTCGGCGAATCAGGAGTGGTGGCCGACGCGCCTCAACCTGCGCATCCTGGCCGCCCACACCCCGGTCTCCAACCCGATGGCCGACGACGACTTCGACTACGCCAAGGAGTTCGAGTCCCTCGACCTGGACGCGGTGAAGGAGGACCTCAAGAAGGTCATGACCGACTCCAAGGAGTGGTGGCCCGCCGACTACGGCAACTACGTCGGCGCCATGGTGCGCATGGCGTGGCACGCCGCCGGCACCTACCGGGTCATGGACGGCCGCGGCGGCGCCGGGAACGGTCAGCAGCGGTTCGCCCCGCTCAACAGCTGGCCCGACAACGTCGGTCTGGACAAGCCGCGCCGCCTGCTGTGGCCGGTCAAGAAGAAGTACGGCCGCAAGCTCAGCTGGGCCGACCTGATCGTGCTCGCCGGCAACGTCGCCATGGAGAACTGCGGCTTCGAGACCCTCGGCTTCGCCGGCGGCCGCCCCGACCAATACGAGGGCGACGACGAGACCTACTGGGGCCCGGAGAAGACCTGGCTCGACGACCAGCGCTACTCCGGCAAGCGCAACCTGGAGAACCCGCTCGCCGCAGTCCAGATGGGCCTGATCTACGTCAACCCGGAGGGCCCCAACGGCAACCCGGATCCGCTCGCCGCCGCGCAGGACATCCGCGAGACGTTCAAGCGCATGGCCATGAACGACGTCGAGACCGTCGCGCTCATCGCCGGCGGCCACACGTTCGGCAAGACCCACGGCGCCGGCGACGCCGAGAAGCACGTCGGCCCCGAGCCGGAGGCCGCGCCGATCGAGCAGATGGGCCTGGGCTGGAAGAGCAGCTTCAAGTCCGGCGTCGGTGCCGACACCATCAACTCCGGCCTGGAGGGCGCCTGGAACAGCACGCCCACCACCTGGGACAACAACTTCTTCTGGACGTTGTTCGGCTACGAGTGGGAGCTGACCAAGAGCCCGGCCGGCGCCCAGCAGTGGCGGCCGAAGGACGGCGCCGGATCGACCAGCGTCCCCGACGCGGCCGACCCCAACAAGCGCCACGCGCCGATGATGCTCACGACCGACCTCGCCCTGCGCGAGGACCCGGCCTACGAGAAGATCTCGCGGCACTTCCTCGAGCACCCGCAGGAGTTCGCCAAGGAGTACGCGAAGGCGTGGTTCAAGCTGACCCACCGCGACATGGGCCCGCTGAGCCGCTACAAGGGCAAAGAGGTGCCCGACGAGGTCTTCATCTGGCAGGACCCGATCCCCGAGATCGACTACACCCTCGTCGGCAAGAAGGAGGTCGAGAACCTGCGCAAGCGGATCCTCGACTCGAAGCTGACCGTCGAGGAACTGGTGTCGACGGCGTGGGCCGCGGCGTCGAGCTACCGCAACAGCGACAAGCGCGGCGGCGCCAACGGGGCGCGCATCCGGCTGGAGCCGCAGCGCAGCTGGGAGGTCAACAACCCCGACCAGTTGTCGAAGGTGCTCAAGAAGTTGGAGAAGATCCAGTCCGACTTCAACGACAAGCAGTCGGGCAAGGTGCGCATCTCGCTGGCCGACCTGATCGTGCTCGCCGGCGGCGTCGGCGTCGAGAAGGCCGCCAAGGCGGCCGGCCACTCGATCACCGTGCCGTTCACGCCGGGGCGCAACGATGCGACCCAGGAGCAGACCGACGTCGAGTCCTTCGAGTACCTCGAGCCCAAGGCGGACGGCTTCCGCAACTACCTGGGCAAGGGTGCCGAGCAGAAGGGCGAGTACCTGCTGGTCGACAAGGCCAACCTGCTCGGCCTGTCGGCGCCGCAGATGGCGGTCCTGGTCGGCGGTCTGCGCGTGCTGGGCGCCAACTACGACGGCTCCAAGCTCGGCGTCCTCACCGACAAGCCGGGCGCGCTCACCAACGACTTCTTCGTCACCATCACCGACATGGACGTCTCGTGGGCCCCCAAGGCCGACGCGGAGGAGGTCTTCGTCGGGACCGTCAAGGGCAAGAAGAAGTGGACCGGCTCGCGCGCCGACCTGGTGTTCGGGTCGAACGCCGAGCTGCGCGCGCTGTCGGAGGTCTACGGCGCCGATGACGCGAAGAAGAAGTTCGTCGACGACTTCGTCACCGCGTGGGTCAAGGTCATGGAGAACGACCGCTTCGACCTGCACGCCTAGGGGCTAACCGGTTCTGGGCCGGGTTACCGTGTGGTCATGCACCAGCACGGCAACCCGGCCCAGTCGTCGGACGACACCCCCGCCGACGCGCGCGCGTTCTGGGAGGACTTCTACGGCGACGGCAAGCGGCCGTGGACGGGCAAGCCCAACGCGATCCTCGTCGACGAGGTCTCCGGCATCGACGCCGACGGCGCGGCCGCGCTCGACCTGGGCTGCGGGTCCGGCGCCGACGCGATCTGGCTGGCGCAGCAGGGCTGGCGGGTAACGGCCGTCGACATCGCCGAAGCGGCGCTGGTGACCGGGCGCGAGCACGCCCGTGACGCCGACGTGCCCGCGGCGGCGATCGACTGGCAGCGCTGCGACCTGAGCACCGACTTCCCGACCGGCACCTGGGACCTGATCAGTGCCTGCTACCTCCATTCCAAGGTGGATCTGGAGCGCGAGCAGATCCTGCGCCGGGCGGCCGCGGCGGTGGCGCCCGGCGGGCACCTGATCGTCATCGGCCACTGGGCCATGCCGGAGTGGCGCTTCCCCGACGATCCGCCGCGCTTCCCCAGCACCGATGACGTGCTCGCCATGCTGGACCTCGACGGCTGGGCGATCATCGCCGCCGACACGCGCGAGGTCGCCATGACCGACCCCGACGGCAACCCGGCCGCGCGGACCGACAACGTCGTACACCTGCGGCGCCCCTGATCCCCCGTCGCCAGAGGACTAGGCTGGAAGGACGAGAGGGAGGTCCCGACGTGGTGATCACCAAGACGGCGCTCGGCGCCGCGGTCCTCGCGGCCGCCGTCGGCGCGAGCCTGGCCACCGCGGCTCCGGCGGAGGCGAAGGAGATTCGCCACGTCGCCAAGGTCGCCTGCCGCGGGATCAGCCCGAACATCGTCGACCGCCCGTACGCCGGGCGCATCACGACCACCCAGTGGCTGCCCAGCGAACGCGGCCACGTGACGATCTACATCTGGCAGTCGGCGTCGCTGTTCGGCTACCAGACCCGACCGCAGCTGGCCTGGCACAACCTCACGACCAACCGTCGCGGGCACGCCAGCACCATCTCCTACAACAGCATCCGCGGCGGCGACGGCGCCTCGTTCAACAACATCAGGACCGGCGCCGGCCGCGTGCGGCTCACGATGTACGCCAAGAGCAGCAACTGGTTCGTCCGCGTCCGCTCGTCGACCTGCGCGACGACGGTCCGCGTCTACTGACGCTCAGCCGGCCCGGCGCAGCGCCAGCACCGGGATGGTGCGGATGCCCTCGGTCTTCTGCGCGTACTCCGCGAAGCCCGGGTACCGGCTCGCCTGCTCGGCATAGACGCGGTCCCGATCGGCACCGGTGACCTCACTGACGGTCGCGGTGTACTCGTCGGTGCCGACCTCGACGTCGGCCGTGCCCGCCGCCAGCAGGTTGTGGTACCACGCGGGGTTCGTCGGCGCGCCGGCCATCGACGCGAACAGGTAGATGACGGCCGGATCATCGTCGTCGGCCAGGTACATCAACGGCGTGATCCGCTCGGTGCCCGACTTGCGGCCGACGTGGTGCAGCAGCACCATCGGCGCACCCTCGAACGGGCCCCCGACCCTGCCCTCGTTGGCGCGGAACTCCTCGACGACCTGTGCGTTGAAATCAGCCATGCCGCCAGGCTACTCCCTGGCGCACCGCCGACTTTCCTGGTAGGAAAGTAGTCCTAGTCATTGTTTCCTACTCGGAAAGTGAGCACGTGATGGGAGACATCACCGCCGATCAGGCACGGGCCGCACTCGACGCCGCCGACCGCGCGCAGCGCCGCGTCACCGACGAGATCGGGCTGCCGCGGCTGTACTGGTGGATCATGGCCGCGGCGTGGATCGTCCTCGGCATCCTCGGCGACGTGGGGCCCGCGGCGGTCGCCACCGGCGCGACGATCCTGTTCGCCTTCGGCCACATCGTGTTGGCCACCCGCTACCTCGACGGCCGCAGCCGCTCCGATCAGGTACAGGTCAGCGGTCGGGCCGTCAGCCGGCGCATCCCGTGGCTCGTGACCGCCATCCTGGTCGGACTGGTCGCGGTGACCATCGCCGCGGGCTTCGCGCTCGACGCCGACGGCGCGCGCCACGCGGGCATCTGGGCATCGGTCTTCGCGGCGGCGATCGTCGGCTTCGGCGGACCGGAGATCCTGGCGACGTTGCGCCGCTGGACCCGTTCATGAGCGTCGAGCCCCGCTTCGACGAACTCATCCACCCGAGCACCCGGCTCTCCCTCGTCGCGGCGCTCGCGGCGGCCGACTGGGCCGACTTCGCCTTCCTCAAGGACCGGCTCGCCATGTCCGACTCGGCGCTGTCCAAGCAGCTCGCGACCCTCGAAAAGGCCGGGTACGCGCAGACGGAACGACGCCTCGACGACGGGCGCCATCGCGTCCGGGCCAGGCTCACCGACGTCGGTCGCAGCGCCTTCGCCGGACACATCGCCGCGCTGAACGAGATAGTCGCGGACGTGCGGCAGGCCCCCGCGGACACCTAGCTCGACAGCGCGTCGACGAGCTGGTCGCTCCACGTCGCGACGACCTGCTTGCGCCGCTTCGAGTCGTCGGAGAGGGTGTCGGCCAACCCCAGGCCGCGGGCGAGGTCGAGGGTGACCTGGGCGAGCCGGTAGGCGTCGGGGTGCTCGCCGGCGGGATCGAGCGCCTGCACGGTGAACCGGTGCGCGGCGCGCGCCAGCTTCGCCTCCAGCGGCAGGAGCAGCTCGCGCAGCGCCGGATCGGAGGCGGCCGCGGCCCACGCCTGCAGGGCCGCCTTGAACTCGGTGCCGGTGTAGATCGCGACGGCCTTGTCGACGACCACCGGCACCCGCGACCGAAGGTCCTCGGGCAGCTCGACCATCGAGGCCGACGCGTCGGCGGTCATGCGCTCGAACATCCCCTCGACGACAGCCGTGATGAGCGCTTCACGCGTCGGGAAGTGGTGCTGTGCGGCGCCGCGGGAAACGCCCGCGGACTCGGCGACCGCCGCGACGGTCGTGGCCGCCCACCCCTGGGTGGCCAGCATGTCGACCGTCGCCTCCAGGAGTCGCTCGCGCGTCACGCGCGAGCGGTCCTGTTGCGGTTCGCGGACGACGGTCATCGCCCGCTCGTGTCCCAGCTCGGCTTTCCCTTCGAGAGGAATGCGGTCATGCCCTCGCGCGCCTCGTCGGAGGTGAACAGCGCCGCCGATTCGGCCGCCCGGGCCTGCGCGTGCGCGTCGAAGTCGGCGAGGATCGCCGCCGTCGTCAGCGCCTTCGACGCGGCCAGTCCCTGCGGCGACGCCTTGCGCACGCCCTCGAGCACCGCGGTCAGCTCGGCATCCAGCGCCGCGCTGGAGTCCAGCGCCCGCGTCACCAGGCCGATGCGCTCGGCGGTCGCCGGATCGAACTTCTCGCCGGTGAGGAAGTACCGCCCGACCGACCGCGCGGTCATCTTGGGCAGCAGTGCCACCGAGATGATCGACGGCGCCAGGCCCAACCGCGCCTCGGTGAGCGCGAACGTGGAGTCGGGTCCGACGAGGGCGACGTCGGCCGCACCGACCAGCCCGAAACCGCCCGCGCGCACGTGCCCGTCGGCGACGACGATGACCGGCTTGGACATCCGGAGCATCGCCCCCATGAGGCCCACCATCCCCCGCGCGCCCTCGGCGGTGGCCTCTTCCGGGCTGAGCCCGCGGCCCAGCGCCTCGGCCAGGTCGGCCCCGGCGCAGAAGGTGCCGCCGGCGTGCGTCAGCACCACCGCCCGGACCTGTTCGTCGGCGGCCGCGTCGGCGAGCGCCTGCGACAGCTGGCCGACGAGCACCGACGACAGCGCGTTGCGGTTCGCCGGCGAGTTCAGCGTGATCGTCGTGACCGCGCGGTCAGTCGCGACGTCGACGAGTGGTGACTCGGCCATCGTCGGGCTCAGTACGACTTCGGCAGACCCAGGCTGGTCTGCGCGACGAAGTTGAGGATCATCTCGCGGCTGACCGGCGCGACCTTGGCGATGCGGACCAGCGCCAACATCTGGGCGATGCCGTACTCGGTGGTGAGACCGTTGCCGCCCATGGTGTGCACCGCCTGGTCGACCAGCTTGGTCGACGCCTCGGCGGCCAGGTACTTGGCCATGTTGGCCGGCTCGGCCGCGCCCCAGTCGTCGCCGGCGTCGTACAGGGTGGCGGCCTTCTGCATCAGCAGCTTGGCCGCCTCCAGCTCGACCTTGCCCGCGGCCAGCGGGTGCGCGATGGCCTGGTGCGCGCCGATCGGGGTCTTCCACACCGTGCGCTCGTTGGCGTAGGCGACCGCCTTGCCCAGGGCGAAGCGGCCCATGCCGACCGCCGACGCCGCGCCCATGATGCGCTCGGGGTTCAGCCCGGCGAACAGCTGGCTCAGCGCCGCCTCCGGCTCGCCGACGAGGTTCTCGTTCGGCACACGCATGTCGTCGAAGAACAGCTGGAACTGCTTCTCCGGGTTCTCCAGCTCCATGTCGATCTGCGTGTACGACAGACCCTTGGTGTCGGTCGGGACGATGAACAGCGCGGGGGCCAGCTTGCCGGTCTTGGCTTCCTCGGTGCGGCCGACGACGAGGATGGCATCGGCCTGGTCGACGCCCGAGATGAACACCTTCTGGCCGTTGATGACCCAGTCGTCGCCGTCGCGTCGGGCGGTGGTCGTGATCTGGTGCGAGTTGGAGCCGGCGTCGGGCTCGGTGATGCCGAAGGCCATCGTGATGTCGCCCTTGGCCAGCCCCGGCAACCACGTCTTCTTCTGTGCATCGGTGCCGAAGCGCGCGATGACGTTCCCGCAGATCGCCGGCGACACGACCATCATCAGCAGGCCGCAGCCCTCCGCGGCGAGCTCCTCCATCACGATGGACAGCTCGTACATCCCGGCGCCACCGCCGCCGTACTCCTCGGGCAGGTTGACGCCGAGGAAGCCGAGCTTGCCGGCCTCCTGCCACAGCTCGTCGGTCTTGCGGCCCTCCTTGGCGCACGTGCGGAAGTAGTCCGGCCCGTACTTCTTGCCGAGGGCGGCAACGGCGGCGCGCAGTTCCTTGCGCTCGTCGGATTCGATGAAGCTCATGGTGTTCCTATCTGCGGGGGGTTTCGGGGTCAGGCGTCGGCGGACGCGTCTTCTTCGGATTCGATGACGGCCAGGATGTCGCCGACGGCGAGCTGTCGGCCGACGTCGACGGCGAGGGTGGCGACGATTCCGTCGCTCGGGGAGGCGATGGTGTGCTCCATCTTCATCGCTTCGAGCCACAGCAGCGGCTGTCCGGCGGTAACCCGGTCGCCCTCGGCGACGGCCACCCGGATGACCGACCCGGGCATCGGCGCCAGGAGGGAGCCGGGGCGCTGCACGGTCGACGGGTCGACGTAGCGCGGCAGGGCCTCGAGGGTCACCGACTTGCCGGGCTGGTCGACGAACACGGTGTCGCCGTAGCGGCTCACCGTGAACTCGCGGCGGACGCCCCCGCGCGTGAGAACCACGGTCGAACCTTGGTGGTCGAGTGCCGTCGAGCCGCTAGGCGCCTCGGGTCGAGTGGCCGCGACGGAGGAGCGGTCGTATCGAGACCAGGCGTATCGAGACCCCACCTCGACGTCCTCGTCGTCGGGAAGCAGTACCGCGCCACGCTCGATCCGGTACCGCACGACGAGGTCGTCGTCGCTCCCGATCGGCCGGTACTTCTTCTCCTGGTACCCCGACGGGATGTTGCGGAAGCCCGACGGAATCGAGGCCATCACGCGGGCATCGGCGCGATTGGCCGCCGCGTCGGCCAGCGCCGCGGCGATGGCGGACAACCGGGTGTCGGCGTCGTCGGCGAGCGGTGCCGACAGCACGTCGAGCCCGACCTCGTCGATGAAGGCGGTGTCGGTGTCCCCGGACAGGAATCGCGCCGACCGCAGCGTGTTGACCAGCATGTCCCGGTTGGTGACCGGTCCGTGCAGCGTCGCGCCGGCCAGTGCGGCGGCGAGGGCCGCGGCGGAGCGTCGTCGGGTCGGCGCCCAGCTGATCACCTTGGCGATCATCGGGTCGTAGAACGTGGAGATCTCGCTGCCGTCGGCGATGCCGGTGTCGACACGGATCCGCGACACAGGTGCGGAGTGCTCAGCGATCGCGAACCGCTGGACCGGACCGGACTGCGGCGCCCAATCGGCCGCGGGGTTCTCGGCATACAGTCGGGCCTCGATGGAGTGCCCAACGGCGGTCGGCTCGTCGCCGTCGAGGGGCTCGCCCATCGCGACGCGCAGCTGCCATTCGACCAGGTCGAGGCCGGTGGTCTCCTCGGTGACCGGGTGCTCGACCTGCAGCCGGGTGTTGGTCTCGAGGAAGTAGAACCGACCCTTGGCGTCGGCGAGGAACTCCACGGTGCCCGCCCCCGAATAGCCGATGGCCCGCACGGCTTTGCGGGCCGCGTCGTACAGCCGCTCGCGCAGGTCGCCGCCGAGCGATTCGACCAGCGGCGCCGGTGCTTCCTCGATGACCTTCTGGTGGCGCCGCTGGATCGAGCACTCGCGCTCCCCGACCGCCCACGCGTCGCCGTGGTCGTCGGCCATCACCTGGACCTCGATGTGGTGGCCGCGCTCGACGTACGGCTCGCAGAACACCGTCGGGTCGCCGAAGGCCGACTCGGCCTCCCGCTTGGCGGCGGCCACGTTCTCGTCGAGTTCGGCGAGGTCGCGCACGATGCGCATGCCGCGCCCGCCGCCGCCGGCCGACGCCTTGATCAGCAGCGGCAGATCGGCCTTGGTCGCCTTCGTCGGATCGAGGTCGCCGAGGACCGGTACGCCGGCCTTGGCCATGAGCTCCTTGGCGTTGACCTTCGAGCCCATCGCGGTGATCGCGGCTGGCGGCGGTCCGATCCACACCAGCCCCGCGTCGAGGACGGCCTTGGCGAACTCGGCGTTCTCCGACAGGAATCCGTAGCCGGGGTGGATGGCGTCGGCACCGGCCGCCTTGGCCGCCGCGATGATCAGCTCGCCGCGCAGGTAGGTCTCCGCCGACGTCGAGCCGGGCAGGTGCACCGCCGAATCGGCCTGGCGGACGTGCGGGGCGTCGGCGTCGGGATCGGAGTAGACCGCGACGGTGGCGATGCCCATGGCCCGGCAGGTGCGGAAGACGCGGCAGGCGATCTCGCCGCGGTTGGCGACGAGCACCGACGTGATCTCCCGCGGCGCGGACTTCTTCTTGGTGGTCTTGGTGGCCATCACTGCCTCACATCCGGAAGACGCCGTAGCCGTCGGCACCGGCCACCTCGCCGTTGTCGATCGCAGACAGGCACATGCCGAGCACCGACCGGGTGTCGCGGGGGTCGATGATGCCGTCGTCGTAGAGCATCCCGGACAAGAACGCGGGCAGCGACTCCTTCTCGATCTGCGCCTCGATCATCGCGCGCATCCCGGCGTCGGCCTCTTCGTCGACGGTGCCGCCGCGGGCCTCGGTGGCCGCGCGCGACACGATCGAGATGACGCCGGCGAGCTGGGCGCCGCCCATGACGGCCGACTTGGCGCTCGGCCAGGCGAACAGGAATCGGGGGTCGTAGGCGCGGCCGCACATGCCGTAGTGGCCGGCGCCGTAGCTGGCGCCGACGAGAAGCGAGATGTGCGGGACCGTGGAGTTGGAGACGGCGTTGATCATCATCGCGCCGTGCTTGATGATGCCGCCCTTCTCGTACTCGGCGCCGACCATGTAGCCGGTGGTGTTGTGCAGGAACAGCAGCGGGGTGTTCGTCTGGTTGGCCAGCTGGATGAACTGGGCGGCCTTCTGCGCCTCGGCGGAGAACAGCACGCCCTGCGCGTTGGCGAGGATGCCGATCGGATAGCCGTGGATGCGCGCCCACCCGGTGCACAGCGAGTTGCCGTACTCGGGCTTGAACTCGTCGAAGTCGCTGTCGTCGACGACGCGCGCGATGACGTCGCGCGGGTTGAACGGGATCTTCAGGTCCGACGGCACGATGCCGAGCAGTTCCTCCTGGTCGAAGCGCGGCTCGATCGGCGCGGCGACCGGGCCGGGCCCCTTCTTCCGCCAGTTGAGCCGGGCCACGATGCGGCGGCCGATGCGCAGCGCGTCCTGCTCGTCGGCGGCGAGGTAGTCGGCCAACCCCGACTCGCGGGCGTGCATGGTCGCACCGCCGAGCGTCTCGTCGTCGCTCTCCTCGCCGGTGGCCATCTTGACCAGCGGCGGACCGCCGAGGAAGACCTTCGACGCGCCGTCGATCATCACGGTGTGATCGCTCATGCCGGGGATGTAGGCACCGCCGGCGGTCGAGTTGCCGAAGACCAGGGCGATGGTCGGGATGCCGGCGGCGGACAGTCGGGTGAGGTCGCGGAACATCTGGCCGCCGGGGACGAAGACCTCCTTCTGCGTGGGGAGGTCGGCGCCGCCGGACTCCACCAGGGCGATGCACGGGAGGCGGTTCTCCATGGCGATGGCGTTGGCGCGCAGGACCTTGCGCAGCGTCCACGGGTTCGACGTGCCGCCCTTCACCGTCGGATCGTTGGCGACGAGCATGCACTCGACGCCCTCGACGACGCCGATGCCGACGATGGCCGACGCGCCTACCTGGAACTGCGAGCCCCAGGCGGCCAGGGGGCACAGCTCCAGGAACGGGCTGTCGGGGTCGATGAGCATTTCGATGCGTTCGCGCGCGGTCATCTTGCCGCGCTTGCGGTGGCGCTCGACGTACTTCTCGCCGCCGCCGGCGAGGGCCTTGTCGAACTCCTCGCCGAGTTCGGCGAGCTTCTCGTTCATCGCGGCCGACGCCGCGGCGAAGTCCTCGCCGTGCGGGTCGACCGTGGATTGCAGCGCGGTCATGACTGGTACCCCAATCGCTTCGCGGCCAGGCCGGTGAGGATCTCGGTGGTGCCGCCGCCGATGCCGAGGATCCGCATGTCGCGGTATTGGCGCTCGACCTCGGTCTCGCGCATGTAGCCCATGCCGCCGAAGAGCTGCACGGCCTTGTCCGCCACCCATTCGCCGGCTTCGACGGCGGTGTTCTTCGCGAAGCAGACCTCGGCGATCATGTCGCCGGCGCCGCCGATGCTGTGGTCGGCGACGGCGAGCTGCGTTTCGACGACGGCCCGCGTGTAGGTGCGGGCGACGTCGATCTTGCGGGCCATCTCGGTGACGGTGTCCTGCACCGACTGGCGGCTGATGAGCGGGCGGCCGAAGGTCTCGCGGTTGCGCACCCACTCAAGGGTGAGGTCGAGGCAGCGTTGCGCGTGGGCGTAGGCCTGCACGGCGAGGCCCACGCGCTCGGAGACGAACGCCCCGGCGATCTGGACGAAGCCGGTGTTCTCGACGCCGACGAGGTTGGTGACCGGGACGCGCACATCCTCGTAGGACAGCTCGGCGGTGTCCGAGGCGAGCCAGCCCATCTTGTCGAGCTTGCGGGTGACGGTGAATCCCGGTGCGTCCTTGTCGACGATGAGCAGGGAGACGCCACCGGCGCCGTCGCCTCCGGTGCGCACTGCGGTGACGACGAAGTCGGCGCGCACCGCCGAGGTGATGAAGATCTTGGACCCGTTGACGACGTACTCGTCGCCGTCGCGCACGGCCTTGGTGGTCAGGTGCCCGACGTCGCTGCCGCCAGCCGGTTCGGTGATGGCGAGCGACCCGATCTTCTCGCCGGCCAGCGTCGGGCGGACGTACTTGTCGATCTGCTCGGCGTCGCCCGCGGCGATGATGTGCGGCAGCGCGATGCCGTGGGTGAACAGCGACGCCCAGACACCGCCGGAGACGCCGCCCGAGAGCAGTTCCTCCTCCAGGGTGACCATGTCGGCCGCGTCGCCGCCCGATCCGCCGACCTCCTCGGGGATGCCGAGTCCGAACAGGCCCAGCTTGGCGGCTTCCCGGTGCAGCTCGCGCGGGATGAGGCCGTCGCGCTCCCAGTCGTCCTGGAACGGCAGGATGTGCTTGTGCGCGAAGTCGCGCACCGTGGCGCGCAGTTGCTTGCGCTCGGGCGAATCCCAGATCGGGGACGGGAACGGCATCGGTTCTCCTTGGTGACGGGCTTGGCGGGCTACAGGAACTTGGCGGGAATCGGCACCGGGCGCGACCGCAGCCACTCGCCCAGTCCCTTGGCCTGCGGGTCGAAGCGGACCTGGTCGGCGACGCCGCGGCCCAGCACTCCCTCGATGACGAAGTTGACCGCGCGCAGGTTGGGCAGGGCGTAGCGGTGGACGGTCAGCTCGGCGACTTCGGGCAGCAGTTCGCGCAGCAGGTCGACGGTGAGCGTCTGGTCGAGCCAGGCGAACTGCTCGTCGGAGCGGACCCAGACGCCGACGTTGGCGCTGCCGCCCTTGTCGCCGGAACGCGCGCCGGCGATGGTGCCCAGCGGCTTGACCTCGACGGGCCCGAAGTCGGCGGGAGTCGGCGGGACCGAGTCGTTGTCGGCGACGAGTTCGGCGCGCAGCGGCGACGGCTCGATGGTGACGCCAACGCCGTCGGGTTGGTTCACCCGGTGCGTGACTTTCGCGGCGTCGACATAGCCGGGCTCGAAGACGCCATAGGGCGCGCCGTTTCCGGGCGGGGCGGTCAGCGTGAAACCCGGGTAGCTGGCCAGCGCCAATTCGACGACGGCCGACGAGAACGGGCGGCCGACCTTGGTCGGGTCGGTGTCCTTGGCGACGACGCGCAGCAGGGCGCTGGCCTGCTCCTCGGTGGTGCCGTCGGCGCGGTCGGTGCGCGACAGGTCGAAGGTCAGCTCCGCCGGTTTCTCCGGCAGCGCGGCGGTGAACTGCTCCTCGAACAGCTTCGCCTTGGCCTCGATGTCGAGTCCGGTGATGATCACGTCGACCTCGTTGCGCAGCCCGGCGAGGAAGTTGAGCGAGACCTTCAGGTCCTTGGGGGGCGCCTCGCCCTTGACGCCACGCAGGGCGACGCGGTTGTCGGCGAGCTGCTCGAGTTCGATGGTGTCGAGGCGGGCCGTCGCGTCCGGGTTGTAGTAGCGCGGACCGGCGACCTCGTAGAGCAGTTGCGCGGTGACGGTCCCGACGGTGACCGCGCCGCCGGTGCCGTCGTGCTTGGTGATGACCGAGGATCCGTCGGCCGCGACCTCGGCGATGGGGAAGCCGAGGTGGCCCATCGGGATCTCCTGGAAGAACGAGTAGTTGCCGCCGGTGGCCTGGGCGCCGCACTCGATGACGTGGCCGGCGACGACGGCGCCGGCGATGGCGTCGAGGTCGGTGTAGTCCCAGTCGAAGGCGGCGGCGGCCGGGCCGACGGTCAGCGAGGCGTCGGTGACGCGGCCGGTGACGACGACGTCGGCGCCGCGGTCGAGGGCCGCCTTGATGCCGAAGGCGCCGAGGTAGGCGTTGGCGGTCAGCGGATTGCCCAGACCCAGCTTCTCCGCGTCCTTCACCAGGTCGTCGCCGTTGACGAACGCGACCTGGGCGTCGAGGCCGAGCTTGTCGCACAGGGCGCGAATGGCGACGGCGAGGCCGTGCGGATTGAGCCCGCCGGCGTTGCTGACGATCTTGACGCCCTTGTCCAGGGCGAGGCCCAGGTTCTCCTCCAGCTGGCGCAGGAAGGTCTTGGCGTAGCCGAGCGACGGGTCCTTGAGGCGG
This sequence comes from Gordonia sp. (in: high G+C Gram-positive bacteria), assembly GCF_047602025.1. Lineage (GTDB taxonomy): Bacteria > Actinomycetota > Actinomycetes > Mycobacteriales > Mycobacteriaceae > Gordonia. The sequence goes on from NZ_JASGII010000001.1 coordinate 2,349,410, forward strand.
TCGCGGCCGAGGATGAGCATGGTGAGTTCGGCGAGATAGTCGCCGGTCAGGTAGTCGAGGTCGCCGCCGTCGAGCATCTCGCGCATCGCCGCGAAGCGATCGCCGTAGAAGCCCGACATGTTGCCGATGCGGATGCTGTCAGCCATTCGCGGTCCTCACTTGTCCGTCGACGGTTCGCGGCCGCCGCCGGGCGGACCGGCGAAGCACTGGGCGATGGTGACCCACTCGGCGGCGTCGTCGCCGACGGTGGTGATGTCGAGGTCGGCCGGGTGGCGGCGCTGGGTGACCAGTTGGCAGAAGTCGTAGGCCGAGCCGCGCACGACGTTCGTCGCGTCGTCGGGCCCCCAGGTCCACTCGTCGTCGCCGGCGGGCGACTTGAGCTCGTAGCGGAACGGCTCGTCGGGCGCCTGCTTGCCGTTGACCGTGTAGGCGAAGTCGCGGGTGCGCACGCCGATGTGGGCGACGTTGCGGATCCGGTCGGTGGGCTCGAGGTGGACGCCGAGGGCGTCGGCGACGTCGAGACCGTGCGCCCAGGTCTCCATCATGCGGGCGGTCGCCATGGACGTGGCCGACATCGGCGGGCCGAACCACGGAAGCTTGGTGCCCGCGGGGACGGCGCACAGCGCGCCGGCCAGTTTGGCGCGGGTCTCGCGCCAGTCGGCGAGGAGTTCGGCGGGCGGTCGCGCGGCTTCCGCGGCGGCACCCTTGTCGACGAAACCGAGCGGGTCGGCCATCGCCTGCCCCATCAGTTCCTGGAAGCCGACGTCGGGGTCGGTGATGGCGATGTGGGACACGCGGTCGGTCCAGAGGAGGTGCCCGATCTGGTGCGCGATGGTCCACCCCGCGGCAGGCGTGGGCGTCGCCCACTGGGCGGGCTTGAGGCCGGCGACCAGGTCGTCGAGCGCATCGCTCTCGGCCGTCAGATCGGCCACGACTTCAGCTACTGCTGACATGGTGAACAGCGTCACACGGTCGAGCTAAAAAAGCAAGCACGCATGATTGTTTTCCCGATTTCGCCGAGTGGGCACCAAAACTCGCCGAGTGGGCAGTCCAACCCCGCCGAGTGGGCAGTCCAACCCCGCCGAGTGAGCGGTCCAACTACGCCGAGTGGGCGGTCGGCTTGCATCGAGTGGGCGGCCTCGGCGACCGCGGGGTTGCGGGCGTCGGCGACCTCGGCAATACTTAGTTATATGACTAAGTATCAAGCGGGGTTGGACGCGGTGTTCCGCGCGTTGTCCGACGCGACCCGGCGGGCCTTGGTGGAGCGGCTGGTTCAGTCGCCGGCATCGGTCACCGAACTCGCCGAACCGTTTGACGCGGCACTGCCGACGATCGTCGAGCACCTACGGGTACTCGAGCGCGCCGGAGTGGTCTCGTCCGAGAAGGTCGGTCGGGTCCGCACTTATCAACTTGTGCCAGATGCGTTGGTGCCCGCCAACCGCTGGATCGTCGCGCAGCGACGCCCCGAGGAACAACGGCTCGACCGCCTCGGGGACTACTTGACCGACAACGAAGGAGATTGACGATGTCCACCCTCACCCAAACCCACGCGACCTTCGTCCTAGAGCGCGACTACCCGGTACCGGTCTCCGCCGTATGGCAGGCCTTCGCAGATCCCACCGTCAAGGCCAAGTGGTTCGGCAGCGACGACTTCATCGAGGTCGAGCGGACAGACGACTTCCGCATCGGCGGCGTCTCCGTCGACGACGGCCGACGGGGCCCCGACGGCCCCCTGTCCCGATTCCGCGCGACCTACACCGACATCGTGCCCAACGAGCGGATCGTCTACACCTACGACATGTGGCTCGACGACGCCCACGCTTCGACGTCGGTCACGACCGTCGTGTTCGAGGCGGTCGACGGCGGCACGCGCCTCACCTTCACCGAGCAAGGGGTCCACCTGGACGGGGTGCACGGACCCGGACCCGAGGCGGCCGCCGGCCGCGAAGAGGGAACCCGCGGACTGCTCGAGAACATCGCCCAGGTGCTCAGCGAATAGTCGTAGGCAGTCTGACCGCCCACTCGACGTAGCTGGACCGCCCACTCGGCGTGGTTGGACCGCCCACTCGGCGTAGCTGGACCGCCCACTCGGCATGGTTGGACCGCCCACTCGGCGTGGTTGGACCGCCCACTCGGCGTGGTTGGACCGCCCACTCGGCGGATTAGCGGTCGCAGCGCGCGTCGGCGGTGCCCCGCGCGAGGAGGGTGCCGTCGGCGGCGTGCAGCTCGACGTCGACCGTCGACAGCCGCCGCCCGAGCTTGACCGGGGTCACCGTGGCGACCACGTTCTGGCCGTCGACGGCTGGTGAACGCAGGAACGCGACGGTGTACTCGGTCAGCTGATAGTCGACGCCGGGACGCATGTTGGCCGCGATCCCCAGCGACGCCGCTTGGGCGACGATCGTGGCGATCATCCCCCCGTGCATCGAGCCGAAGAAGTTGCCCATCCACTCGACTGCCGGCACTTCGAGGCGCAGCGCCTCCGGACTCGCGTCGACGATGCGGGCCCCGAGCAACTCTCCCAGTGGACCGATCCGACGACTCCCGTCGGCGATCGCTGCCACGACGTCGGCCCCCGACAGCGCCGGGTCGATCGGCTCGGGCAGGTCGGCGTCATCGGGCGCGGGAAGCGTCTCCCCGGCCACGACCTCCGGCTCCCCGACGACCGCGCGCCCGACGCGCACACTGCGGGACATCCCGTGCACGACCGTGTCCTCGCCGCGGGTCACGCGGATCGTCGTCGACCCGAACGAGTCGTCGTGCATCGTCAGCCGACCGTCGCCGCGCACCACGTCGCCCCGCTCCAGCCGCGCGCCGGCCGCGACGGTGAGCCGCGCCTGGATCGACGAGTTCGACGGGTCGGCGAGCGCGAACGGCAGCCCGCCCAGGTCGTCGAAGAGCACCATGACGGCGGGCAATTCCACCCGACCGCGGTGGTCGACGATGCGCGTACCCATCGGCTGGGTCATGGCGATCGGGTCGGACTCGGGCTCGATGCGAATGGCGAACGCGTCGAAGGCATTCTTCGGCGAGTAGGTCACGGCGCCTTTCCGTCGAGAATCTTGGCGACCTCGGGCGAGGAGTAGAACGGCTCGAGCTGCTCGCGGACGATCCGTTCGAGCTCGCCCGATGCCTTGACCGCGTCGAACAGTTTCGGCGCACCGGCCACGGCGTACTTCACCAGGTCGTCGCGGGTGATGTCGAGTTCGTCGAGCAGCTGCTTGGCCGGGTACTCGCCGTAGACGGTGAAGAAGCCGTCGATGAGCGCGTCCATCAGCTTGAGAACGGGTTCGGAGACGGCCGCGGCGATCGTGACGTCCTGCCCAAGACCGGCGATCCGCTTCGCGTCGTCGACGCTGAGCATCTTGTCCAGCGGCGGGACCGGCTGGTCGGCGTACATGTCGAAGACCTCCAGAACCGCGGCCTTGGTCGACGGGTCCTTCAGGGTCGCGACGACGATCTTGTTCAGCCGGCCCATCGCGAACTCGGCGCCCTTGGCGGTCGCATCGCCGAAGAGCTCGCCGAACTGCTCACCGGCCTGGCCGAGGGCCTTGCCCGCGGCCTTGGTGCCCATCGACACCAGCGATCCGACACCGGGAATCTTCTCGGCCATCGCCCGGTTGCCCGCGACGACGTCGTTGACGATGCGCCCGACGAACCGCGACGCGAGCGCGGCCATCATCGGGCTGTGCGTCAGGTCGTCGAGGGCCTTCTCCAAGAACGGCGTCAGCCCGAGCACCTCGTCGGTGATGCGCTCGACGTTCTCCTTGTCCACGACTTCGCGCAACGTGTAGGTGCCCGCCGGGTTCGAGAGCACGATCTCGGCGCCCTGCTCGACCAGCGTCGACGCGGCCGTGCTCGGCGGGACCTTGGCGGCGATCATCCGGGCGATCGACTTGATCTCGGCGGGATCGACGAGGGCGCCGGTGGTGGTCTTCTCGGCGACGGCGAGCACGTCGTCGACGGCCTTCTCGGCCAGTTCGGGCAGTTCGTCGCCGGTCATGCGGTTGACTGCCCACGCGACCTGCGCGTCGAGCAGTGCCTGCGCAACGGATTCGGTTGTCATGCGTCGAGAGTATTGGAGGCCTGACAAAATCTGCCGAAATGACGGCCTACGGCGCAGAAAATGTCAGGCGAGCAGGTCGGCCAACTCGTCCAGGCTGTACGGCGCGGAATCCTTGTGGTCGCGGTAGGCGATGAACGTCGGCTGGGCCGGTTCGTAGCGCCCGATGAAACCGCCGGCGGCGCTGAAGATCTGGCCGGTGATGGCCTTGCCGTGCTCGCTGGCGAGGAACACGTACAGCGGTGCGACGAACTCCGGCGGCGCCGGGTCGAGCGCGGCGTCGCGCAGGCCGTCGTCCAGGATGCCCCGCTCATGCAACCCCTCGATGTGGCGGACGTAATCATCCCCGGTCGACAGCCGCGACCGCGCACCGGGCAGCACCGCGTTGACGCGCACCCCGGCATCCTTCAAATCGGCGGCCGCCGCGAGCGTGAGCGCGTTGACCCCGCCCTTGCCCGCGGGATAGCCGCTGCCGCCGAACATCCCGTACGACGCCGCCGACCCGGTCAGGACGATGGCGCCGCTCCCCTGCTCGGCCATCACCCGCCCGGCCGCCTGCGTCAGTGCGAACGCGCTCATCAGGTGCGCGTCGATCTGGTCGGCGAACTCCTCGCGCGAGATGGTCAACACCGTCGACCCCGACGGTTCGGCGACGCCCGCGCAGTTGATGGCGATATCAAGCGCGCCGAACTTGTCGAGCGCGGTCGCGACCATGCCCTCGGCAACACCCTCGGCGGCGGCCGACCCGACGACGCCGACGGCCGCTCCCCCACTGCCGACGATCTCGTCGACGGCTGCCTCGACGGCCCGCGGGTCACGACCGTTCACGACGACCGACGCACCGGCGCCCGCCAGCGCGTGGGCGACCGACAGCCCAATGCCGCGCGTCGCGCCGCCGACGATGGCGACGCGACCGCCCAGGCCGCCCAGTCCCGCGCTCACGGTTCGATGCTCACAGGACCGTCAGCGGGATCGGCTTGGCCTTGCCGCGGTCGGCGAACTCGAATGTCGAGCCGGACGAGAAGCGCACGATCGCAACCTCCCCCGCCTCCTTGCGCGGCTCGCCCTTCACGACGTCGACGACCAGTTCGCCGTCGACGACGGCTGCCGAATCCACGGTCCAGCGGTCATCGACCCCGTGCACCATCGCGTCGAGCGCGGCGGTGAAGTCGGGGGTGAGCAGGTCCATCCAGCCCTCGTCGCCGATAGCCGGCGCATCCTGCGGCACGCGGATCCGCACGCCCTCGCCATTCACCTCGGCCACGACGCCCGTGTACTGGCGCGGGCCGATGATCGGGTGGGCGTTCAGCACGGTCACCAGATCGGCCGGGGAGTCGCCGACGCCGAGCGCGTCCCGCAGTCGCTCCGACGCCATGCCGGCGATGCCGATGAGCTGCTTCTCGGTGATCTCACGCGCCTGTTCGTCCCCTGCTTTCCGCAGGACGGACAAGCGGAAGCCGATCGCGAGCAGGTGGTGCTGCAGTGCGACTTCCTCGGCCATGCGGACCAGCGCGGAGTGTGAGAAGTCGCCGAAGACGAGGTCCTCCACCAGGTCGCCGCGGTAGTCGACGTGGCCGTCGGTGGCGGCGTGGTCGATCGGCGTCAGCTCGATGGTCGCGGCCGCCGTCTCGAGCACCGGGATGGTGAACTCGGGCAGCGGCAGCTCCTCGCGGTCGGGCTCGATCGTCACCGTCCACTCGCAGTGCGGGTGCCGGTCCGACGGGACGCGCGGCGGGCGGTGCACCGGGCGGATGCGGGCGCGACGGTTGGTCGCGATCGCGGTCGCGTCGAAGGTGGGGTCCTCGATGTCGTGGCACATGGCGGTGACGTAGCCGTCGCCCATCGGCTCGACGTCCATCAACGCGCCGCAGTGGTTCAAGACAAAGCCGCCGTGATACTCGTCGTGCACGACGTAGCGGAAGTCCATGAACTGCGGCGGGGCGCCGATGTCGAGCTGCAGGCACTTGAACATGTCGACGACACCGTCGCCGTCGATGCCGAGGGCCGCGCGCATGCGACCGGTGTAGACCGGGCTCGCCGCCATCCACTCCTCGATGGCGACCTGCGTCATGCCGTCGCGCCCGAAGGCGGAGATGAGGTGGGCCATGCCGCTGCGGTCGATCAACTGCCCGGTGAGCAGCATCTCGGGCAGCAGCGTGGCGAGTTGCTCGCGGGTGAAGTCGGCGTACGGGGAGGAACCGATAAGGGCTGTATCGGCCATCGCCGTCACCAGAACTTCACGGGCGCGGTGCCGAAGTCGTACCACCCGGGCAGGTTGCCCGGGGCCGACTTCTCCACGCGCGCGAGCATCTCGTCGCTCATCGCCTTCTTGGTCATCATCTCGATGAACAGCGCCGAGACGTTGCCGTAGTCGAAGAAGTCGCGCTGCCAGGCGAACTGGAAGTTGCCGCCGTATTTGAACCAGCTGCCCTGGATGCCCTCGAGGGCGTAGTTGGTGCCGTCCTCGCGCTTGCCCTCGTAGATCTGCTTCCACAGGCCGATCATGTCGCCGGTCTGATCGTCGATCACCCAGGTCTGGTACGGGTAGATCCAGCCCTTGAGGCCCTCCATCTCCTGGCCGAGGGCCAGGTCGCGGATCTCGTCGCGGCCGACGGCCATGAAGTCCTTGTTCGGGCCGTAGTTCCAGCCGTAGGTGGCGTCCTCGGTGTAGTAGTCGGCGAGCGGCTTCCAGTCGCCGGCCTCCTCGGCCTCAATGTTGGCCTTGAGCCAGCGCTCCTTCATCTCGTCGAGCTCGGCCCGGTCGAAGGGTCCGAAGCTGGTGGCGGCGGTGACTTCAGTCATCAGATGGGTTCCTTAATTCGTTGGGGACTAGTCTTCGACGATCCGCAGGGCCTGCGTCGGGCAGTAGCGCACGGCCGCTTCGACGGCCTTGCGCAGCGATTCATCCGGGTTCTTGTCGAGGATCTCGACGTAGTCGCGCTGTGCCTCGAAGACCTCGGGGGCCTCCATCTCGCACATGCCGTGGCCCTGGCACAGGTCCAGGTCGACTTCGATTCGCATGACGTTGCTCCTCTCCGTGAGAACGCTCAGTCGCGCTGACGGCGCTTGTAGCGCACCTTGCAGGGCTGGGCCAGCTGCACGACCATCTTCGAGTGGTCGTTGTGGTACGAGTCGGGGTCCTGCGCCAACTCGAACTCGTAGTTCTGCAGCAGCACCGAGAAGATCGCCTTGATCTGCATCATCGCGAACTGGGCGCCCACACAGCGGTGGCGGCCCGCGCCGAACGGGATCCACGTCCAGCGGTTGATGATGTCGTCCTGGCGCGGGTCGATGTACCGGTACGGATCGAAGGTCTCGGCCTCGGGGAAGTCCTCGGGCAGGCGGTTGTTGACCGCCGGTGAGACGGCGATCAGCTGGCCGGCCTTGACCAGGTTGTCCTCGATCTCGAAGTCCTCGCGGACCAGGCGCATGAGGATGATCAGCGGCGGGTGCAGGCGCAGCGTCTCCTTGATGCCGGCCTCCAGCAGCGGAATCTGGCGCATCGCGGCGAAGCTGTACTCCGGCTTGCCCTCGCCCTTGTCCTCGTAGATGTCGTCGAGTTCGGCGACGACCTCGGCCATGAACTCCGGGTGCCGCAGCAACTCCAGGAGCGTCCACGCGGACGTGCCCTGGGTGGTGTGGTGCCCGGCGAACATCATCGAGATGAACATGCCGGTGACGGTGTCGGCCGAGAACATCGGCGACCCGTCCTCGTTCTTGAGCGACACGAGGACGTCGAGCAGGTCGCGGTCCTCCTTGTCGGCCGGCGGGTTCGCCTCGTAGTCCTTGAGGACGTCCGCCATGAACTCGACGAGCTCGGCGCGCGCGGCGTCGCGACGGCGGAAGCTCTCGATGTCGGCGTTGTAGTCGACGTAGGCGTACGGGTCGGTACCGCGCTCGAGGTCGTGGTAGATCTCCGAGATCCGCTTGCTCAGGCGCTCGCGGAACTTCTTGCCGATCAGGCACGACGACGACGTGTAGAGGGTCAGCTCGCCGAACCACTCGAGCAGGTCGATCTCGCCCTCGTCGCCCCAGTCGGCGATCATCCGCTCGACCTCGTTGGGGATGGTGACGGCGTGCTGCTTCATGTGGGCGCCCTTGAGCGCCTGGTTGTGCAGCGCCTTGCTCCGCTCCTCCGGCGAGGTGTCGAAGACGACGCCCTCACCGAAGACCGGGGTCATGAACGGGTAGGCCGCGGCCTGGTCGAGCAGTTCGTCGGGGGCGCGGAAGAACTCTTCGTTGGCGGTCGCGCCGGAGACCAGCACGACCTCGCGGCCGGCCAGCTCGAACATGCCGACGTCGCCGCACTCCTCGCGCACGCGCCAGAACAACCCGATCGGGTCGTTGGTCATGTCGTCGAGGTGGCCGTGTTCGCCTTCTCCGCCGGAGACCCGCTTGGGCATCGTCTGCGTACTCATGGGGGTGCCTTTCACTTCTTCTCGGGCTGAGACTTGTCGGATTTCTTGAGCTTGCCCTCGGCCTCGACCTCGACGACGCGCATGTGCGCGCCGGGGGGCATGCCGACGATGGCGGCGATCGCCTGGGCCAGGTTGTCCGGCTCCAGGAAGTTGCCGTGGCGGGCCAGGCCGAAGGCGATCCAGTCCTCCAGCATCGCGGTGGTGTCGTCCTGGTCGAGGTTCATGCCCATGCCGGTGAGGGTCTGGCCGGGGCGGATGATGCTGGCGCGCACGCCGGTGCCCTCCAGCTCCATCTGCACGGTGGCGACCAGGCCGTCGACGCCGGTCTTGGCGGCGACGTAGGCCGACGACCACGGTCGCGGGTGGACGGCGACGTCGGAGCCGATGAAGACGAAGTCGCCGCGACGGCGCTCGATCATGCCGGGCACGATGGCGCGGTAGAGGCGGAAGGCGCCGATCAGGTGGATGTTGATCTGCTCGGCCCACTTGTCGACGGAGATCTCGTGGGTGCGGCCGACACCGAGGTCGCCGGCGCCGGAGATCGCGACCTCGATCGGCCCCCAGGCCTTCTCGACCTCGCGCACGGCCTCGAGGACCGAATCGTCGTCGGTGACGTCGAGCGCGACGGCCATGGCCTCACCGCCGTCGGCGATGATCTGTTCGGCGATCTCCTTGCACTTCTCGACGCGGCGGGCGCCGAGGGCGACCGGGTAGCCGGCCTTGCCGAGCCAGCGGGCGGTGGCCTCGCCGATGCCCGAGGAGGCGCCGGCGACGAACACGGGTCGACGGTCGGGGTGCGGTTGGAACGGGGGCATCAGCGGGCCTGCACCTTCATCGGGAGGTTCGCGAAGCCGCGGACGTTGACCGAGTGCACGCGCACGGCGTTGTCGAGATCGAGCTCGTAGTCCCGCACACTGCGAATCACCTCGTCGAGACCGATGTTGGACTCGAGGCGGGCCAGGTGGGCGCCGAGGCAGAAGTGGGTGCCGACACCGAAACTCATCAGCGTCTGGCCGACGTCGCGGCCGAGGATGTACTGGTCGGCGTCGTCGCCGAAGACCTCGGTGTCGCGGTTGGCCGAGCCCACGAGCAGCAGCACGCGCTGCTCGGCCGGGATCACGATGCCGCCGAACTCGACGTCCTCGATCACGCGGCGCAGGACCATCTGCGTCGAGTTGTCGAACCGCAGGGTCTCCTCGGTCCACAGCGGCACGATGTCCGGATCGGCGAGCACGCGGTCGAGCTGCGGGCGGTTCTCGTGGGCCCAGTAGACGGCGTTGGCGAGCAGCTTGGTGGTGGTCTCGTTGCCGGCGACGACCATCAGGAACATGAAGCCGACGATGTCCTCGTCGGACAGCTTCACGTTCTCACCGGTCTCCTCGTCGACGATCTCCGCGTCGAGCAGCGCCGAGACGAGGTCCTCGCCCGGGTTCTTGCGCCGGTCGGCGAGCAGGTTCGTGTAGTAGCCGTGCAGCCCGAGGAAGGCGTGGACCGCCGCCTCGGGGATGTCCAGCACGCCCTCTTCGCGGTGGATGAGCAGGTCGGACTGCTCGCGCAGGTAGGCGCGGTCGGCGACCGGGACGTCGAGCAGTTCGGACACGACGTCCATCGGCAGCTTGCCGGCGAAGTCGGTGACGTAGTCGAACTCGCCCATCTCCAGGCACTTGTCCCAGTGCTCCTTGGTGAGCTTACGGATGCCGTCGGCGAGCTCGTTCACGCGGCGCGGGGTGAAGCCCTTGGAAACGAGCTTGCGGATGCGCATGTGCTTCGGGTCGTCCATCGCCAGGAACGACATCGACTTCGACGCGTCGGGGCTGTAGGCGCCCGGGTCCATCGAGACGCCCCAGGCGTTCGACAACTGCACGTTGTTGCGGAAGCCGTTGCGCACGTCCTCGTGCTTGGCGAGCGCCCAGAAGTCCTGCGTCGCGTTGTAGTAGACCGGTGCCTCGGCGCGCAGCTGCGCGTACGTCGGGTACGGGTCTTCGTGGAAGTCGTAGGCGTACGGGTCGAACGGAACGCGCTGTTCCATTCCCGCGATCGTCGTGCTCACTGCTGCTCCTCGGGCTGAATCGTGTTGGTGGACTGAGAGTTTCGATGGTCTAGGCGTTGTCGTCGGACATGATCAGCAACGCGGCCTCGGTGAGGCGCTCGGCGGTGTCCTCGTAGGACATGTGGCCCATTCCGGCGTGGACCAGGCCGCCGGCGTAGAGCATCTCCAGCGCTTCGACGACCTGGCCGGGGTTCTCCGGGTCGACCTCGAGCGCGTCGGCGAGGCGGCGGCGGATGAACCCGCCGATGCGCATGCGCAGGTGCTCGACGTCGGGGTCGGTGCCCAGCAGCGCGACGGTCACCGCGCCGCCCAGGTCGCCGTCGCCGGTGACGATGAGCGCCACCGACCGCAGCAGTTCGACGACGCGCTCGGTCGGCGGCTTGCTCTTGTCGGACTCGGGCACGCCCTCGGCGAGGCGGCGCCAGAACACCTCGGCGACGAGGTGGCTCTTGGAGCTGAAGTAGGTGTACGCGGTGGCGGGCGCGACGCCGGCGAGCTTGGCGACCGACCGGACGGTGAGGCCGTCGAAGCCGTCGGCGCGCAGCACTTCGACGGCCGCATCGGTGAGCTTCGCGACCGTCTCCGCCTGTTGCGCGGAGAGCCGGCGACGGGTCGATTCCTGGGAAACCGAGGTGGCGGTCGCCTGTGCTCCGGGTGCCATGGGGGTGGACATGTGAGCCACGCTACACTAGGTTTGTACTCGCGTCTAGACACATGTCCAGACATCAACCTGGACAGTCCCGGCACGCCCGGACCGACACAGAGGGAGAACCCCACATGGCACTGCGCCCGGAAACCAGCTCCGAGCTGCTGATCGACGGCAAGCTCGTCCCCGGCTCGCGCGGCACGTTCGAGATCCTCAACCCGGCGACCGAAGAGGTCATCGGCAGCGCGGCCGACGCCGGCCCCGACGACCTCGACGCCGCCATCGCCGCCGCGCGGCGCGCGTTCGACGAGACCGACTGGTCGCGCGACCACGCGTTCCGCGCCAAGTGCCTGCGGCAGCTGCGCGACGCCCTGCTCGCGCACGCCGAGGAGTTCCGCACGCTGACGACCGAGGAGGTCGGCGCGCCCGCGTTCCTGACCTCCGGTCCGCAATTCGAGGGCCCGGTGAAGGACCTCGCCTACTTCGCCGACCTGGCCGAGAACTTCGAGTGGACCCGCGACCTGGGCAAGGCCGAGCCGATGGGCCTGCCCAACGTCCGAGAGATCCGCTACGAGGGCGCCGGTGTCGTCGGTGCGATCACCCCGTGGAACTTCCCGCACCAGATCAACTTCGCGAAGATCGGCCCCGCGCTGGCCGCCGGCTGCACCGTCGTCCTCAAGCCCGCACCCGACACCCCCTGGGCGGCCGCCCTCGTCGGCAAGGTCATCGCCGAGGAGACCGACTTCCCGCCGGGCGTCGTCAACGTCATCACCTCGTCCGACCACGAGATCGGCGCCAAGCTGGTCACCGACCCGCGCGTGGACATCGTGTCGTTCACCGGCTCGACCGCCACCGGCAAGAAGGTCATGGAGTCCGCGGCCGGCTCGCTCACGAAGGTCTTCCTGGAGCTGGGCGGCAAGTCGGCGTTCATCGTCCTCGACGACGCCGACCTGAAGAGCGCCTGCTCGATGGCCGCCTTCAACGTCGTCACCCACGCCGGTCAGGGCTGCGCCATCACCACCCGCCTGCTGGTCCCCCGCGAGAAGTACGACGAGGCGATCAAGGCCACCCGCGACGCGATGGCCGGCCTGCAGGCCGACGATCCGAGCAAGCCGGGCACGATCTGCGGCCCGCTGATCTCGGCGGTCCAGCGCGACCGCGTCGAGGGCTACATCAAGCTCGCGCAGGACGAGGGCGGGAAGATCGAGTGCGGCGGCGGTCGCCCCGAGGGCAAGGACAAGGGCTTCTTCGTCGAGCCGACCCTGATCTCCGGGCTCGACAACTCCGCACGCGTCGCGCAGGAGGAGATCTTCGGCCCGGTGCTCGTCATCATCCCGCACGACGGCGACGACGACGCGATCCGCATCGCCAACGACTCCCCGTACGGCCTGTCCGGGATGGTCTACGGCACCGACGAGTCCCGCATCAACAAGGTCATCAACGGCGTGCGCACCGGCACGATGGGCGTCAACGGCGGCATCTGGTACGCCGCCGACGTGCCCTTCGGCGGCTACAAGCAGTCCGGCATCGGCCGCGAGATGGGCGTCGCGGGCTTCGAGGAGTACCTCGAGTCCAAGGCCGTCGCCCGGCCGGCATGACATCGCACCGGGTCTCGATACACCTTCTCGGCTAGCGCCTCGAAGGCACTCGACCACCGAATACAAACCTCAAACAGATAGGACAAACCCATGAGCTCCAAGCGTTTCGACGGCAAGACCATCATCGTCACCGGCGCCGCCGGCGGCATCGGCGAGGGCTATGCCCGCGGCCTGGCCGAGGAGGGCGCGAATGTCGTCGTCGCCGACCTCAACGACGAAGCCGGCGAGAAGGTCGCCAAGGACATCGGCGGCCTGTACGTGCACTGCGACGTCTCCGATCCGGAGTCGGCCGAGAACCTCGCCGCCAAGACCGTCGAGAAGTACGGCAACATCCACGGCCTGGTGAACAACGCCGCGATCTACGGCGGCATGAAGCTCGACTTCCTCATCACCGTGCCGTGGGACTACTACAAGAAGTTCATGTCGGTGAACCTCGACGGCGCTCTCGCGGTGACCCGCGCGGTCTACCCGCACATGAAGGACGGCGGCTCGATCGTCAACCAGTCGTCGACGGCCGCCTACCTCTACAGCGGCTTCTACGGCCTGGCGAAGGCGGGCATCAACAACCTGACCTTCCAGCTGGCCACCGAGCTGGGCGGCAACAACATCCGCGTCAACGCGATCGCCCCCGGCCCGACCGACACCGAGGCCACCCGCGAGACCACGCCGATCGAGATGGTCAAGGACATGGTCAAGCAACTGCCGCTCAAGCGCTTCGGCACCCCGGAGGACCACGTCGGCATGTGCAAGTTCCTGCTGTCCGATGAGGCCAATTGGATCACCGGCCAGATCTTCAACGTCGACGGCGGTCAGGTCTACCGGCCATGAGCGACCCTCGGCTGGGATACGTCGGCCTGGGCAACATCGGCGGACCGATGGCCGGGCGCCTGGCGGAATGGCCGGGCGGGCTCACCGTCTTCGACCTCTCCGACGAGGCCGTCGCCAAGCTCGTCGAGAAGGGTGCGGCCAAGGCCGACACGGTGGCCGCGCTCGGCGAGCAGGCCGACATCATCGGCATCTGCGTCGTCAACGACGAGCAGGTCCGTTCGGTGGTCGGCGACCTGCTGACGACGGCCGAGCCCGGCACGATCATCACCGTGCACTCGACGATCGGCCCGGACACCGCGATCGACCTGGCGAAGACGTGCGCGGAAAAGGGCGTCCACCTGTTGGACGCCCCGATCTCCGGCGGTGCGCCGGGTGCCGAGCAGGGTCGCCTGGCGATCATGTTCGGCGGTCCGCGCGCGGCCTACGACCAGCTCAAGCCGCCGTTCAAACTGGCCGGCGACATGCTGGTCCACGCCGGCGAGGAGGTCGGCGCGGGCACGAAGATGAAGCTGGCCCGCAACCTGCTGCACTTCATCTCGTTCACCGCGACCACCGAGGCCTCGCGGCTGGCCGAGGCGGCCGGCATCGACATCGCCAAGCTCGGCAAGGTCGTGCGGCACACCGACGCCATCACCGGCGGTGCCGGGGCGATCATGCTGCGCGACACGACGGCGCCGATCGATCCCGACGACTTTTGGTACGGCGTGTTCACGCACGTGGTGAACCTGGGCAACAAGGATCTCGACCTGGCGCTGGCGCTGGGCGAACAGCTCGACGTCGACCTGCCGCTGGGCACCATTGCGCGTCAGAACCTGGCGCCGGGGCTGGGCATCGTCGACGACAACGACAAGGGAGCAAAGGCATGACTGTAGGTAACCCCGCGGGCGGCGAGGGCACCCCGCACCGCAAGAAGGCCGTCGACAAGATGTCGGAGGTCTACGGCTGGGAGATGGCCGACGGACCCGGGCTGCACTTCGCCCACACCGCCGACCAGCTGTTCGGCGAGGTGTGGACCCTCCCCGAACTGACCAACCGCGACCGTCGTCTGCTGCTGTTGGGCCTGCTGGCCGGCAACGGCCACACCGACGTCGCCGAGATCCAGGCGGGCGCCGCGCTGGGCAACGGGGAGCTCACCCCGGAGCAGCTGGAGGAGATCGCGGTCTTCCTCTGCTACTACGCAGGCTGGCCGGTGGGCACGAAGATGAACACCGTCTTCGGCACCGCCATCAACAACTGGCGCAAGTCGCAGAAGAAGGACTGACCCGGGCTTGGAGTTCACCGAGCTGACAGGCGGCGGCGGGCACTCGCTGGTGAGTGCGACGCCCGGCCCCGACCTGGCCGCGCTCGGCTACACCGAGGTCGAGTACGCGGCCGGCGGCACGGTCGCCGGCCTCACCCCCGACGGCCCGGCGCCACCCGCCGACTTCACGACGCGCGTGCTGCTGCGCCGACCGGCGGATCCCGCCGCGTTCAGCGGCACCGTCGTCGTCGAGTGGCTCAACGTCAGCAGCGGGGCCGACGCGGCGCCCGAGTACACCTATCTCGCCGACGAGATCGTGCGAGCCGGCCACGCGTGGGCCGGCGTCTCCGCGCAGTACACCGGCGTCGAGGGCGGCGAGGCGGCGGTCGGCCTGGCCGATGCGGCCGGTGGGCTCGCCGCGAAAGACGCCGAGCGGTACGGCGCGATGCACCACCCCGGCGACGCGTATTGCTTCGACATGTTCGCCGCGGTCGCCGCCGGGTTGCGCGACGGGCCGTTGGCCGACCTCGCCGTCGCGCGACTGCTGGCCGTCGGCGAATCGCAGTCGGCGATGGCACTGACCACCTACGTGCGCAGCTTCGCGCCGGTCCACCACGTCTTCGATGGTTTCCTCATCCACAGCCGCTCGGTCGCCGGACTGCCGCTCGGGCAGGTGGGCGCACCCGCCGACCTCGATCGGGCCTTCGACGACCCGCCGGCCACCTTCCCCGACGTTGGCACACCGGTCCTCGTCGTGCAGACCGAGACCGACGTGCTCACCAACTTCCGCTCCTACCTCGCACGACAGCCGGACACCGACGCCGTGCGCATCTGGGAGGTCGCGGGGACGTCGCACGCGGACCTGGCGCAGATCGGCCCGTTCGAGGAGATCCTGGGCTGCCCGACGCCGGTGAACCGCGGCCAACAGCGCTTCGTCCTGCGCGCGGGCCTGCGACACCTCGATGCGTGGTCGCGCGGCGGCACCCCGCCGCCGGTCGCGCAGCCGCTCGAGCTCGTCGGCCCCGACGATGAACCGCGGTACGCGCACGACGGCGTCGGCAACGTCCGCGGCGGCGTGCGGACGCCCTGCGTCGACGTTCCCACCCAGGTGCTGAGCGGCGTCGTCGACGAGCCGGTGTCGCGGATCTGCGCGCTGTTCGGGACCACCACCGCGGTGCCCGACGACGAGCTCGCCGGGCTGTACCCGTCGCGCGAGGCCTATCTGACGATGTACGCCGACGCCGTCGAGCGGGCGATCGCCGACGGCTTCGTCCTCGCCGATGACCGCGCGCAGATCCTCGCCGACGCCAACCCGGGGGCACTGCCGTGCGAGTCCTGATCACCGGTGGGACCGGCTACGTCGGCGGGTGGACCGCCGACGCGGTGCTGCGCGCCGGACACGACGTGCGCTTCCTCGTGCGCAGCCCCGACAAGCTCCGCCGCGTCGCCGACTTCTTCGGCTGGGGCGAGCCCGACTTCGTCGTCGGCGATTTCACCGACGACGCGGCTGTGGCACGGGCGCTCGACGGGTGCGACGCCGTCATCCACGCGGCCGCCGAGATCGCGTTGCACGGCGACGCCGAGGCCGACCGGGTCCTGCTCGAGCGCGGGTTGACCGGTGCGCGCAATGTGATCGGCGGGGCCGTCGCGGCCGGACTCGACCCGATCGTGCACGTGTCGAGCTGCGCGGTCCTATGGCCGCCGAAGTCGACCGAGCTGACCGATCCGGCCGAGCCGCTGCCCGGCGGTAGCGGCGCCTACGGTGCCGCGAAGACGGCGATCGAGGCGTATGTGCGCGAGCTCCAGGAGAACGGCGCCCCGATCGCGATCACCTATCCCGGCGGCGTCGCAGGACCGAGCATCGACGGCTACGGCGGCGAGGGCGGCGACGGCCTGCACACCCTGGTCAAGCTGGGCGTCGTCGGCCGCACCGCCGGTTTGACGCTCGTCGACAGCCGCGACCTGGCCGACCTGCACCTGCGGCTGCTCGCACCCGGTCAGGGTCCGCGGCGCATCACCGCGACCGGATCGCGGATCACCGGCGCCGACCTCGCCCGGGCGCTCTCCGCCGCTGTCGGGCGGTGGGTGCCGTACCTGCCCATCCCCAACTCGGTGATGACCGGCGTCGGCAAGCTGGCCGACCGCTTCCCGTCGCTCGTGCCGGCGAGCCTGCACCAGCTCGGCGAGGCCGCCGTCGGGTTCCTGCTGCATCCGCCGTTCCCCGAGAACGCCGCCGCCGAAGCGCTGGGCGCCACCTTCCGGCCGGCGGAAAAAACAATCGCGTCGGTGTTTGCGGAGACGTAGGGTCCTCCAATCACGATTGGAGTCCATTTGTCCGCCCATCCCGACGTCCGGCTCGTCCCCGCCAGCCCGGCGCTGCTCACCGCACTCACCGACGATCCGGTGCGGTTCACCGAGCTGATCGGCTCGCCCATCCCCGACGGGTGGCCCGAGTTCCCCGAGGCCATCGGCGCCGCGCTCGAATTCGCCGATCGGGGTGCCGCCGACGAGCGCCCGTGGTCGATGCAGTTCTTCATCGACGCACAGTCCGGCCGTCTGCTCGGTTCCGGCGGGTATGCCGCGCCGCCGTCGGATCGGACCGTCGAGATCGGATACGAGATCGCCCCGGAGTTCCGCGGAATGGGATTCGGCGCCGGTGCCGCACGGGCGCTCGTCGACCGGGCAGTGGCCAGCGGCGAGATCGACCACGTCGTCGCACACACCCTGCCCGGGCCGAACCCGTCGACGGGGGTCCTCGTGGCGCTGGGCTTTGAGCACGTCGGCGACGGCGAGGATCCCGACGTCGGGACCGTGTGGTCGTGGCACTGGTCGGCCTAGCAGCCGGTCGACCCCGAAAACGACTCACGCCCGCACCCGGCTAGGCCGGGTACGGGCGTGAGTGCGATTAGAAGCTGTGGTTACTTCTTCTTCAGAAGCAGGCCAGCGATCGCAGCGATGATGCCACCGCCGACGCCGCCACCAACACCAGAGCTGAGGACGTTGACCAGCGTGCTGGCTCCGTCGCCGCCCAGCAGGGCGCCGATGCCGCCACCGGTCAGCAGGCCACCGAGGCCGCCCGCGACGCTGCTGGTGGTCGGGTTGGCACCAGTCTTCGGGCCAGCGGCGTTACCGCCGAGAACGCCGCCGATGAGACCCGGCAGAAGCGTTTCCAACATGTGTTTTCTCCTTGTTCAACAAGCGCAATACCCGAACTCGGGCGTGCTAATTCCGGACAATACCGACTACAGCGGGATCCGCAACAGCAACTCGGCGTTTTGTTTCCGAGAATTGATGTTCCAGACCATCAGTGTTGGCGCATGGGTGGCTGTTTCCGACGCTTCGCCTGGGCGTCGAACGGGCTCATAAAGCCGATTCCCCCGGGTAACCGAGAAGCGCTTACCACCGCCCCGATCACCTCGCCGATACCCTGAAACCCATGTGCACCGACGACGTCGCGCCGTTCTCCGCCGCCGAGGCCGAGCGGGTGCGCCGGCTGTGGCAGGCGCTGGATCTCCCCGGTCTGGTCGACGTCCACACGCACTTCATGCCGCGCAACGTCCTGGACAAGGTGTGGGCGTTCTTCGACTCGGTCGGACCGCAGCTCGGCCGCGACTGGCCGATCACCTACCGCGCCGACGAGCAGGTCCGCGTCGACGGCCTCGACGCGTTCGGGGTGCGCGCGTTCACGTCGATGATCTACGCGCACAAACCCGAGATGGCGGCGTGGCTGAACGCGTGGGCCGTCGACTTCGCGGCGCAGCAGCCCCGCTGCCTGCACACGTCGACGTTCTACCCCGAGCCCGGAGCCGCGGACTACACGCGCGCCGCGATCGAGGCGGGCACACGCGTCTTCAAGGTCCACGTACAGGTCGGCGACTTCTCCCCCGCCGACCCGTTGCTCACCGACGTGTGGGGACTGATCGAGGAGGCCGACCTCCCCGTCGTCATTCATTGCGGTTCCGGTCCGGCACCCGGTCGGTACACCGGCCCGGGGCCCGTCGTCGACGTCCTGCGTCAGTTCCCGAAGCTGCGGCTGATCATCGCGCACATGGGGACCACCGAGTACGCGGACTTCCTAGAAATCGCGGAGCAGCACGAGAACGTCGGGCTCGACACGACGATGAGTTTCACCGACTTCGCCGAGCAGGGCGCGCCATACCCGCGCAACCTGCTGCCGCGGGTGAAGGACCTGGCGGAGAAGGTCTACTGGGGATCGGACTACCCGAACATCCCGTACCCCTACGGGCACGCGATCGAGTCGCTGATCCGGCTGGACCTGGGCGATGACTGGCTGCGCCGGGTGCTCTACCGCAACGGCGCCGATCTGTTCAGTCTTTCTTCGTGAACTGGGCGAGCGCCTCGCCGTTGGCGCCGCCGCCCATGAGCTTCATGAACCAGGCGGCTTCGGCCTCCTTCGCGGCACGGACCTGATCGGCGACCGGCCCGACCATCGTCTCCTTCACCGCCATCAGGCTGGCGAGCGGCTTGGCGGCCAGCACGTCGGCGTGGCGGCGCGCCTCGGCCATCAGGTCGTCGGGCTCGCAGACGGCGAACACCAGGCCCATGCGCTGCGCCTCGTCGGCCATCACCCACTCCGACGACATCAGCAGCCACGCCGCGTTCTGTCGACCGATGAGCGCCGGCATGAGGAACGACGACGACGCCTCGGGTGCGACGCCGAGCGCGGTGAACGGGCACTTGAGCTTGGCCTCGCTGGACATGAACACCAGGTCGGCGAACCCGATGATCGTCGTGCCGATACCGAGGCCCAGTCCGTTGATCGCGACGATGAGCGGCTTCGGGAAGGCGGCGAGGGCGTCGACGAGGCCGGGGAAGCCGTATTCGCCGGGTTGGAAGTCGGGGTCGGTGGTGCGCGCCTGCATCTCCACGAGGTCGGTGCCCGCGGAGAACGCGCGGCCCGCGCCGGTGATGAGGACGACGGAGACCTCGGGATCGTCGGCGGCGTCGAGGAGGGCGCGCGTCGTCGCGTCGTAGAGCGCTTCGTTGAACGCGTTGAGCGCATCCGGCCGGTTGAGCGTCAGCGTGCGGACGTGTCCGTCGTTCTCAATGGTCAGCATGGTTTCACCAATCAGTACTCGTCGAAGGCTTGCAGTCGGGACCAGTCCGGCCACGTGAGTTCCCAGAGCCGGTAGAGCCGACCGTCCCGGTAGGCGGCGATCAGCACGACCTCGATCTTGGTCGGCTTCTCGTCGGGAAGTTGCGTGGTGATCCAGACGCGTCCGGCGACGCGGTCGTCGCCGACGACCCACGCGTCGTCGTCGTACTCCACCCGGTAGGTGATGTCGGTGGCGTAGACGCGCCGGTGGCCAGCCGCGTACTCGTCGTAGGTCTGCACCTCGCCGTTGGTGTAGAGCTCGAAGTCGGGGTCGTAGTAGCGCTCGATGAGCGTGGCGTCCTTGCGCACGACCATCTGCTCGAACATCTCGACGAGCAGGTCTTTGGCAGTCACGGGTTCATCAGCGCGCGCACCTTGCCGAGCACGTCGGGATAGCGCTGCAGATGGGCCCCGCCGTTGATGTCGAAGGCGGCGCCGGTGATGAGCGACGACTTGTCCGACGCCAGGAAGACGATCAGCTCGGCGATGTCCTCCGGCGTCCCCGCACGGCCGAGCGGGGTGTTCTCCAGGTAGTCCTCGCGCAGGCCGGGGATCACGTTGATGCCCTCGGTCAGCGGGGTGTCGACGAGGCCCGGTTGGACGGCGTTGACGCGCACGCCGCGCTCGGCCATCTCCAGCGCGGCGACCTCGACGAGCATCGTCACACCCGCCTTCGCCGCACAGTACGACGCCATGCCGGCACCGGGCTGGCGGCCGTTGAGCGAGGAGATGCACACGATCGAGCCGCCGTCGGCGATGACGCGGCCGGCGTGCTTGAGGACCAGGAAGGTGCCGGTGAGGCAGACGTCGATCGTCGTCTGCCAGCCCTGGAGTTCGAGTTCGGTGATGGCGCCCGGGATGGACAGTCCGGCGCAGTTCACGACGACGTCGAGCTTGCCGGCGGACTCGAAGCCCTGCTGTACCGACGCCTCGTCGGTGACGTCCATCGTGAGTGCGGTGACGCCGTCGCCGAGTTCGGCGGCGACCTGGTCGGCCGCCTCGCCGTTGACGTCGGCGACGATCACCTCGTCGCCCTGCAGGCGGAGCGCGCGGAGCGTCGACAGGCCGATTCCCGACGCGCCGCCGACAACGAGTGCGCGCCTACTCATCGTCGCCACCCATCACGACGACGGCCTTGCCGAGCACCTTGCCGTCGGCGAGGTCCTGCAGCGCCCGGGGCAGCTCGGCCAGCGAGTAGGTGACGTCGGCGGGTGGGCGCATGCCGTCGGCGATCATCTCGGTCAGCTCGTCGTGCAGCATCGCCGGGACGCCCTGGTGGGTGCGGATGTACTCGCCCCACGCGGCGCCGACGATGTCGATGTTGCGGAACAGGACGCGGTTGAGTTTGACGGTCGGGATGCCGCCCGCCGCGAAGCCGATCACGACGTAGCGGCCATCGGGGGCGACGGTGCGCAGCGCGTCGTCGAAGACGTCGCCGCCGACCGGGTCGATGAGGACGTCGACGCCGCCGTCGGAGAGCTCCTTGACCTTGGCGCCCCAGCCCTCCTCGAGCTGGACGACCTCGTCGGCGCCCGCGTCGCGCAACATCGTCTCCGCACCGGTGCGGTGCACGATGGCGATGACCTTGGCGCCCATCTCCTTGGCGACACGGATCGACGCGGCGCCCACTCCCCCGGCCGCACCGAGCACCCCGACGACCTCGCCGGGTGCGGTGTGCGCGCGCAGCTTCAGCGCGAAGAGCGCGGTCTGGAAGTTGATGCCCATCGCCGCGCCCTCGGCGAAGGTCAGGCCGGCCGGCTGCGGCAACATCTGCTCGGGCACGGCGACCATCTGCTCGGCGAAGCCGCCGATCCCGGCGAAGACGAGCACCTTGTCGCCGACCCGGTATTGGCCGCCGTCGGGCGCCTCGCGCACCACCCCGGCGACCTCGGTGCCCGGCGTGAACGGCAGCGGCGGGCGCAGTTGGTAGAGGCCCTGACTCATCAGCAGGTCGGGGAAGCAGACGCCGCACGCCTTGATGTCGATGAGGTATTGACCGGGTCCGGCCTTCGGGTCGTCGACGTCGACGAGCTCGAGCCCGCCCGGTCCGGTTTCCTCGCGCAGTACTTGAGCCTTCATGCCGCTGAGCCTACGCGTGTAGAACGTGTTTCAGTTCCGGTTACGATCACTGCATGGAATCCCCGACGACCCTCCCGTCGACGCTGAGCCGAGCCCGCCTCGACGTCGCCGACCAGGCCCCCGGCTTTCTCCCCCTCGACGAGGCGCTCGCGCTGCACGAGGCAGCGGGATCCTTTCTCTCCCAACCAGATTCGGTCGGGCTGGGCGTGGAGATCGGCACGTACTGCGGCAAGTCGACGGTCTTCCTCGGCGCGATGGCCGAAGCCCACGACGCGCTGCTCGCGACCGTCGACCACCACCGCGGTTCCGAAGAGCACCAGCCCGGCTGGGAGTACCACGACACCTCGCTCGTCGACCCGCACGCGGGCACCCTCGACACGTCGGCACGGTTCCGCCGGACGATGTGGGACGCGGGGCTGGAGAAGACCGTCGTCGGGGTGATCGCGTCGTCGACGATGGGCGCGCGCATGTGGGGTCGCGAGGTCGACTTCGTCTTCATCGACGGCGGCCACTCGATGGAGGCCGCGCAGAACGACTTCGACGGCTGGTCGCCGTTCGTGCGCGTCGGCGGCGGACTGTTCATCCACGACGTCTTCCCCGATCCCGCCGACGGCGGTCGCCCGCCCTACGAGATCTACCGCCAGGCGCTCGACGGCGGACTATTCGAGGAAGTCTCGGCGACGGGGTCGCTGCGCGTGCTGCGACGCATCAAGTCGGCTTAGCCCTCCGCAAACCCGACTGTGCGTAGCAAGACCCGACACTGATCGGTGTCGGGTCTTGTCACGCAGAGTCGGGTTTGTCGCGGCTAGGCGGAGACCGGCGTGAGGCCGAGCTTGCCGGCCAGCTTCGCGAGGTAGCCCGAGGCGCGCTCGACGGTGTCGTCGGGCAGGCCGTACAGGACGGTGGTGACGCCGAGGTCGCGCCACTTCTCCAGCTTCTCGGGGACCGGCTTGAAGTCGAGGACGACGATCTGCGGGTCGCCGTCGCGGCCGGCCTCGCTCCAGATCTTCTTGAGCAGGACGATCGAGTCCTCGATGTCGGCCTCGCCGGGGGTGGTGATCCAGCCGTCGGCGCTGCGGGCGATCCACTTGAAGTTCTTCTCGTTGCCGGCGGCGCCGACGAGGACCGGGATCCTCTTCTGCGTCGACTTCGGCCACGCCCAGCTCGGCCCGAACTTCACGAACTCGCCGTCGAACTCGGCCTCTTCCTCGGTCCACAGCGCGCGCATCGCCTCGAGGTACTCGCGCAGCATCGTGCGACGGCGCTTCGGCGGGACGTTGTGGTCGGCCAGCTCGTCGAGGTTCCAACCGAAGCCGACGCCGAGGGTCAGGCGACCGTCCGAGATGTGGTCGAGGGTGGCCAGCGTCTTGGCGAGCGTGATCGGGTCCGACTGCACCGGGAGCGCGACGGCCGTCGCCAGACGGAGCTTCTCGGTGACCGCGGCAGCCGCGGCCAACGTCGTCCACGGGTCCAGGGTGCGCATGTAGCGGTCGTCGGGCAGTTCGGCGGTGCCGGTGCCCGGGTGCGCGGTGTCTCGACGGGTCGGGATGTGCCCGTGCTCGGGCACGAAGTACGACGCAAAGCCGGCCTTCTCGATCAACGGGGCCAGGACCTGCGGCTTCAAGCCGCGGTCGCTGGTGAACTGCACGATTCCAAACTCCATCGGAGGCCTCCTGGACAGGTGTCTAGTTGGCAAGAACTGTAACACGTTCTAGTGCGGTGGCATGCCGGCTTGCGGGGTCTCGATACAAACTCTCGCTGCGCTCGAATTCACTCGACCACCGGAGATGGTGGTCGAGTGCCGACGAGGCGCTAGCCGAGTCGGTGTATCGAGACCCCGCAGCCGACGTCGAAACTCAGGGGACGACGACGGACTGGCGCACGTCGCGGAAGACGCCGTTGCCCGGGGTCGCCCGCGAGATGGCGTCGACGGCCAGCAGTACCGCGGCCGACGTCCAGCAGCTCTTCTCGACCGGCCAGCGCTTGCCGTCGGCGAAGACGAGTCCGGTCCAGTAGGAACCGTCGGGATCGCGCAGGTGCCCGATGTCGTCGACGAGCGTCGACGCCTCGTCGACGCGCCCCAGCGCCTCCAGGGCGATCGCCAGCTCCGACGTCTCCGCGCCGGTCACCCACGGACGGTGGTCGATGCAGCGGATGCCCTTGCCCGGCACAACGAACTCGTCCCAGCGCAGGTCGATCAACTCCCCCGCGACCTCGCCGCGAACGCCGCCGCCCAAGACCGGGTAGTACCAGTCCATCGAGTGCGACGACGGCGGCTCGAACACCCCCGGTCGCACACCCAGCGGCGCACCGAGGACGTCGGAGTACGCCGACGCGAACGCGCGGCCCAGCTTCGCCTGCGCGGCGGACCAGCGGGAGACCGCTGACGCGTCGGACATGACCTCGGCGATCCGCACGGCACAGTCCAGCGACTGCAGGATCGAGGCGTTGCCGGTCAGCAGCGCCTCGTCGAACATCTCCAGACTCGTCCCGTCGGCGGCCCAGCGGAAGGCGCCGTCGTCGCGCGCGAAGCGAAGCACGAGGTCGATGCCGGTGCGGACCGTCGGCCAGAGTTCGGCGAGGAAGTCGGTGTCGCCGGTGACGAGGTAGTGGTGCCAGACGCCGACGGCGATGTACGCGCAGAAGTTCGAGTCGACGTTCGGGTCGACGACGCGCCCCTGCTGGAATTCGATCGGCCAGGCGCCGTCGGGTCGCTGCGTCTGGGCGGACCACCGATAGGCCGCGACGGCTTCGTCCAGGTGCCCGGTGATCGACAGCGCCATCGCCGATTCGACGTGGTCCCACGGGTCGGTCTTGCCGCCGGGGAACCACGGCAGGGCGCCTGACGGCTCCTGCATCGCCGCGATGGCGGCACCGGTCGCCGCGACCTGATCCGCGCTCAGGACGCCGGGCAGTTCGGGAAGCTGGGCCACGGGGCTCAAGCCTAGGCGGGCTTTTCCAGGTAGAGGATGACCGACTTGCCGACCAGCGGGTTGAGGGCCTTCTCCGCGCCGCGCGTCAGCTTGGGCGCCTTGAGCATGTCCCACACCAGCAGCTTGTGGTAGCCCTTCACCAGCAGGTTGTCCTCGTTGTCGACGCCGACGGCGCACTTGATCCACCAGTACGGCGCGTGCAGCGCGTGGGCGTGGCCAGTACCGGTGACCTTCAGGCCGGCGGCTTCGAGCTTGTCGGCCAGTTCCGACGCCTTGTAGATGCGGACGTGCCCGCCCTCGACCTCGTGGTACTCGTCCGACAGCGCCCAGCAGACCTTCTCCGGCCAGTAGCGCGGCACGGTGACCGCGGCCTTGCCGCCCGGCTTGAGGATGCGGACCATCTCGGCGATGGCGGCCTCGTCGGCGGGGACGTGCTCGAGGATCTCCGACATCAGCACGACGTCGAAGGAGTCGTCGCCGTAGGGCAGGTGCAGGGCGTCGCCGACCTCGGCGCGCGCCTTCGCCGACGCGGGGACCTGCTTCTCAGCGATCATCGCGTCGAACATGGTGCCGACGTCGGTCATGTCCGACTCGGACTGGTCGAAGGCGATGACGTCGGCGCCGCGGCGGAACATCTCGAACGAGTGGCGCCCCTGGCCGGCACCGATGTCGATCGCGGTGGTGCCGGGCCCGACGCCGAGCTTGTCGAAGTCCACTGTCAGCATTTAGTCGTCCCCTTTGACGGTCTGGTCGATGGCCTTCTGGTACGCGGCGACCGTCTTCACGGCGACCGCGGCCCAGCTGTAGTTCTCTTCGGCGCGCTTGCGACCGGCGGCACCGAGCGCCTCGCGCGCCCGGTCGTCGTCGAGCAGCCGCAGCAGCTCCTGCGCGATGGCACCGGAGTCGTGCGGCGGCACCAGGACGCCACCGGCGCCCTCGCCCTCGCCGACGACCTCGGGGATCGCTCCGGCGCGGGTGGCGATCAGCGCGGTCCCGCAGCTCATGGCCTCGACGGCCGGCAGCGAGAAGCCCTCGTACAGCGACGGCACGACGGCGACCTGCGCCGACGCGAGCAGCTGGGCCAGCTCTTCGTCGTCGAGGCCGTTGACGACGCGCACGTTGTCGCGGATCGACAGCTGCTCGATGAGCCGGGCCGACGGTCCGGTCGGGTCGAGCTTGGACACCAGGGTCAGTTCGACGGGTCGCTCGGCGGCGACCTTCGCGATGGCCTCCAGCAGGTACGACACGCCCTTGAGCGGGGCGTCGGCGCTCGCCACGCACACCACGCGGCCGGGGACGCGCGACGCACCGGGCGCGAAGAGTTCGGTGTCGACGCCCAGCGGGATCGTCTCGATCCGGCCGGCGGGGATGTTGAACGCCTTGCGGGTGTCGACCTCGCTGGAGCGGGACACGGTCAGCAGCACCGGGATGCGGCGGGCGACGCGGCCCTGCATCGCCAGGAAGGAGTGCCAGCGGGCGGCGGTGATCTTGCGCCAGCCCTTGGCCGCCTTGATGGCCAGGGTTCGGTCGCGCGTGATCGGGTGGTGGATCGTCGCGACGAGCGGGAAGCCCATCTTGGGCACCTTCAGCAGGCCGTAGCCGAGGCACTGGTTGTCGTGCACGACGTCGAAGTCGCCCTTGCGGCCCTCCAGCAGTCGCGCGACGCGCAGGCTGAACGTCAACGGCTCACCGAAGGCGGCGGTCCACATCTGCCCGACCTCGATGAGGTCGATCCAGTCGCGGTACTCGCTCGGGCGCGGCGTGCGGAACGGTTCGGGCTCGCCGTAGAGGTCGAGGCTGGGCACCTTGGTCAGGCGCACGCCGGCGTCGAGCGCGGCCTGGTCAAGGTCGGGGTAGGGCTGGCCGGAGAAGACCTCGACGTCGTGGCCCAGCAGCGCGAGTTCGCGCGAAAGGTGCCGGACGTAGACGCCCTGGCCGCCGCAGTGCGGCTTGCTCCGATAGGACAACAGTGCAATCCGCACGGCTACTCCGCCGATTCCGCAGCGGCCTCGAGCGCGGCCAAGTCGGTGAACTTGACGCGCGGGCGCCCGGATTCGCGGCCGGCGGCCTTCTCGGCGGCGTCGATCCGCTTCCACCCCTCCAGATCGATCAGGTTGACGCCGCGGTCGACGACG
Source organism: Gordonia sp. (in: high G+C Gram-positive bacteria) (assembly GCF_047602025.1). Taxonomy (GTDB): domain Bacteria; phylum Actinomycetota; class Actinomycetes; order Mycobacteriales; family Mycobacteriaceae; genus Gordonia. The sequence continues at coordinate 2,376,516 of NZ_JASGII010000001.1, forward strand.
AGCTTCTCGACCTCGTCGCGCGACGCCGTCGGCTCGGCTAGCTTCTCGTCGATGAAGTCGGCGATGACGGCCTCGGCGGTCTCCTCGCCGCACAGGCGGTTGCGGCCGATGCCGCCGGTCGCGCCGCGCTTGATCCAGCCGGTGACGTAGACGCCGGTCATCGGGTCGTCGCCGTGCAGCACACGACCGTCGTCGTTGGGCACGACGCCGCGAGCGTCGTCGAAGGGCAGGTCGGGCACGGCCTCGGCGTGGCCCTTGTAGCCAATCGAGCGCAGCACCAGGCCGGTCTCGATGTCGTAGGTCTCGCCGGTGCGGGTCACCGAGCCACCGTCGGCGAACTCGTTGCGCGACACGGTCATCGACGTGACCTTGCCGTCGCCCTCGAGCTCCAGCGGCGACGAGAGGAACCGGAACACGATTCGCTTGTTGCCGTCGGTCGTCGGGCGGTCGGCGAACTCCTGCGCGAGGCGGATCTTGGTGCCGATGGTCGAGTCGATGTCGTCGCCCGCGGCCTCGGACTCCGGGTCCAGGGTGAGCTCGTCGGGCTCGATGATGACGTCGACGCCCTCGACGTCGCCGAGCGCGAGGAACTCGCTGTTGGTGTAGGCGCCCTGGGCGATGCCGCGGCGGCCGAGGATGACGACCTCGTTGATGTTCGACTCGCGCAGCTTGGCGAGCGCGTGCTCGGAGATGTCGGTCTTGGCGAGCACGTCGGGGTCGGTGACCAGGATGCGCGCGACGTCGAGCGCGACGTTGCCGTTGCCGACGACGACGGCCCGCTCGCTGGACAGGTCGACGTCGAGGTCGACGAAGTCCGGGTGGCCGTTGTACCAGGCGACGAACTCGGTGGCCGAGATCGAGCCGGGCAGCTCCTCGCCGGGGATGTCGAGACGACGGTCCGTCGCGGCGCCGACGGCGTACACGACGGCGTGGTAGCGCTCCATCAGCTCGTCGTGGGTGATGTCCTTGCCGACCTCGCAGTTGAGGAAGTAGTTGAAGTTCTTCTTGTTGGCCGTCGAGAGGTAGCCGCGCTCGACGAGCTTGGTGGGCGCGTGGTCGGGGGCGACGCCGAAGCGGACCAGGCCGTGCGGGGTGGGCAGGCGGTCGAAGACGTCGACGGTCACCTGCGCCTTCTTGACGAGGGTGTCGGCGGCGTACAGCGCGGCGGGGCCGGCACCGACGATCGCGACGTGCAGCTCCTTGTCGGCCGGCATCGGCGGGGCCTTCTTCGGCGGGACCAGACCGCCGTCGACGTCGTGGTCCTTGTAGTAGTCCGCGTTGATCTGCAGGTAGGGCTCGTCTTTTTCGTCGAGCTGGTCGTCGGGGAAGATGGCCTCGACGGGGCACTCGTCGATGCAGGCACCACAGTCGATGCAGGTCTCCGGGTCGATGTAGAGCTGCTCGGCGGTGAGAAACTCCGGCTCATCGGGCGTCGGGTGGATACAGTTGACCGGGCAGACGCTTACGCAGCTGCCATCGTTGCAGCACGGCCGAGTGATAACGTGCGCCATCTGGGGATACCTCGCGGGTCGTCAGGTAGAACGTGTTCTAGTTCACTCCAACTCTAGCGCACCGATTCGGGCCTATCCATAAGGGAGATCGTGACCGCCACCACCCCCACCCCCGAGCCCCTCTCGACGCGCAAGGACGGCGGCCGGTTCTTCGAGGCGCAGTACCGCATCCGCACCGGTGATGTGGACCAGAACATGCGCGTGCGACTCGACTCCGCGGCCCGCTATCTGCAGGACATCGCCAACGACAACATCGACGCGACGGACTTCACCAAGACCGATCCGTTCTGGATCGTGCGGCGCACGATCATCGACGTGATCCGCCCGTTCTCGTGGCCCGGGACGGTGACCGCGCAGCGCTGGTGCGGCGCGGCGTCGACGCGGTGGACCAACATGCGCGTGACGATGACCGCCGACCACGAGACCAACCTGTTCAACCCCGACGAGCGGGAGCCGGGCCTGATCGAGACCGAGGGCTTCTGGATCAACGTCAACGACCAAGGCATGCCGTCGCGCATCTCCGACGAGGCGTTCGAGATGTTGAGCTCGATGACCGACGAACACCGGTTGCGCTGGAAGGCGATGAACCCGGAGAAGGCGCCCGACGCCGGCAGCGCGCCCGACCGCGAGCACGTCCTGCGCGCGACCGACTTCGATCCGTTCAAGCACCTCAACAACGCCGCGTACCTGGAAGTGCTCGAGGACGAATTGATCGACCACCCCGACCTCGTCGAGGGCCCGCACCGGATGATCATCGAGTACATGCGGCCCATCCAGCCCGGCCACCGCCTGATGATCCGCCGTCTGCGCGACGGCGACACCCTGACCCTCTGGATGCTGATGGACGACGACGGCGAACAGAAGGTCGCCGCCACCATGTCCGTCGGGCCAGCCCCCACGGTGGTCGAGTGAATTCGAGCGCAGCGAGAATTTGTATCGAGACCCCGCAAGCCGAAAGACCAACATGAGCACTCCCACCCCCACCCTCCAGGCCCTGAAGTCCGTGAAACCCGGATCGGTGTTCCTGTGCCTGATCATCGCGCTCGGCTTCGGCATCGGGATGCTGATCCAGAGCGGATCGGAGCGGACGACCCTCGCGACCACGGGCGCAGTCGTGTTCATCCTGGCCGGCTGGGTGATCTCCCTGTGCCTGCACGAGTTCGCGCACGCCTTCACCGCGTTCCGCTACGGCGACCACTCGGTCGACTCGCGCGGCTACCTGACGCTCAACCCGTTGAAGTACACCCACCCGGGACTGTCGATCGGCCTGCCGATCCTGATCATCCTGATGGGCGGCATCGGTTTCCCCGGCGGGGCGGTGTACCTGCACACGCAGGGCTTCACCAAGGCGCAGCGCTCGATCGTGTCCGCGGTCGGGCCGCTGACCAACCTGATCCTCGGCGCGGTCCTGCTCATCGCGGTGCCGTTCCTCGACGAGCAGTCGAACCTGGCGGCCGCCGTCGCCTTCCTGGGCTTCCTGCAGATCACCGCCGCGATTCTGAACATCATCCCGATGCCCGGGTTCGACGGTTACGGCGTGATCGAGCCGTGGCTCTCGCCGGGCGCGCGGCAGTCGGCGGCGAAGATCGCGCCCTACGGGTTCCTGATCATCTTCGCGCTGATCCTCATCCCCGCGGTCAACCAGGCGTTCTTCACCGGGATCTACGACGTCGTCCAGCTGTTCGGCACCCCGTGGCGCCTGGTCAGCGAGGGCCGCGACCTGTTCATGTTCTGGGCGTAGACCGCGCTACACGGTCGCGGTCCGGTGGCCCAGCCTCCCGTAGCGCTCACGGGCTTCGGCCGGCGTGACGACGACGGGCCGGATCGGCGTCGACGCTTTTCGATGCGCCCGCAGCGCCTTCGACACCATCGGTGAGAACGGCCGGATGACCAGTGCCGCAGCCACCGGATTCGTCGACATCCGCACCGCGGCCCTCGTCGGCTGCCGCCAGCCGGCGTCGACGATGCCGGGCTGGTCGAACTGCCCCATCTCGCGCATCCACTTGGGCAGGGTGGCGATCGCGGCCGGCGCCATGACCCGACTGGCCAGGCGCAGTCGCAGGTTGGCGTGGTGGTCGGTGCGCAACAGGTAGTGCATGCCGCGCAGCGCGCGTTCGCTGACGGCCAGGCCCGGCCGTACGCGCTCGAAGTACTCGCGAACCTCGTCGCGGTCCGCCGGGACGTCGGCCGGGTCGCACGTTTGCAGCTCGGCGGCGATGCGCGATTCGGCCCAGTACTGGCGGACCTCCTCGTCGGAGAGCGGGCCGGACCCGTACACCTCGTAGCACTTGAGAACCGAGTGCCAGCCGGTCACGTGGATCCACAGCTGCGACGCGGGGTTGTTGGCGCTGTAGCGCTTGCCCGAGAGCGGCTCGATGCCCGTGGCCTTGGCATGCACGCCCATGAGGTGCTCGGAGGCCTCGATCGCCGTCTTGGAGTCGGCGGTGGCGACGGTGATGAAGTAGGCGAGCGTCGCATCGAGCCGTCGCTGCGGGTCGTCGTAGATGCCGCCCATGTCGGCGACGGCCGCGGCCAGTGCCGGATCGAAGTGCTCGAGGACGACGGCGCGCTGGAAGGCGATGAGCGCGGTCGGGTGGGTCCAGAGCTTCCATGAGAGCGATTCAGGGCCGAAGAACCCGTAGTCGGTCGTGCGGTAGTCGGCAAGGGTGAACATGGTCGGTCTCCTTACGCAGCCCGATAGGCGGCGGACATCATGCGGCCGTAGAGCGGGGCCAGGTCGTCGACGGCGAGGTCGTTGGCGGGGTCGAGCATCACCCGCACTGCCCCTTCACACGACGAGACGAACAGCTCGATGAGGGCGGGCAGCTTGCGGTCGAGATCGGCGGTCCCCCACCACTTCTCCAGTGCGGGCGCGATCCAACGGGTCGACGCGTCGAAGACGACGGCCCGCGCCTCGGCGACGCGTCGCGTCGTTTCCGGGTCGGCGTCGGAGTCGAAGACGAGGCGCCACGAGTCGGGTCGCTCCGCGACGGTCGTGAGCAGGGCGCGATAGCCGTGGACGAAGACCTGATCGGGGTCCGCTCCGGTCGCCGAGTGCAGCGCTTCGAGGGTCGAGCCGAGCAGTAGGTCGACTTCACGCTCGAGGAGCGCGCCGACGATCGTCCCGCGGTCGGGGAAGCAGGAGTACACCACCGGGCGGGTGACCCCCATCGACGACGCGAGGGACGCAATGCTGACCGCGGCGAACCCCTCGTCCACCGCGATCCGCAGCGCCGCGTCGAGCACCAGCGGGCGTCGCCGGTCGGGGCCCAGGTGTGCCGCTCGGGTCTTGCGCGCGGGAGTTGCAACGGTCACGAATCAACCGTAGACCCATTTTCCTACACTTGTGAAGGATTCACGTTCATCCGCGACGGCCGCGACTCCTGTGTCAGCATGACGCTGACCGCCTTCGATCTCGCACCCCGGATGGAGACCCCCACATGCAGAACACCAAGTCCAAGCGCCTCGGTGCCGCCGCAGCCGCCGCACTCGCCTCGGGTGCGATCATCACGGCCGTCCAGCCGGCGGTCGCCGATGCAGCTCCCGACCTCCGCGGCCGGTGGAGCGGCGTCGTGGTGTGGCCCATCCAGGTCAACTCCGCCTACCTCACGGTGACCCGGTCGCGCCCGCTGCGCGGCACGATCGTCCTGCCGGGCGTGTGCGCCGCCCAGTGGCGCGAGATCGGTCGATCGGGTCCGCAGGTCCGCGTGTTCGCCCACGTCCGCCACTCGGTGCGCTGCCGCAGCAACGTGTGGAACCTGATGATCACCGGCACCTCGATCACCGGCCCGGACTCCGTCAACCCCAGCAGTTGGGTCCGCCTGACGCGCACCGGGCCCTTCGGCTCGTAGTCGCGAGCGGCAGGCAGACGTCATGCTTCGTTTCGCCATCATCCTCGCCCTCGCGTCGGGCGTGTTCTCGTTCCTGTCGTTCAAGCGCGGCGGGGTGATCCCCGGGCTCGTCTTCGCGCTCGTGGCCATCGCGCTGATCGCGTGGCTCGTCATGTCCGCGCGCGCCGGCCGCAGCGGTCAACCGCTCCAGCTCAGTTCGACCGCACAGACTGCCGTTCGCGCGGGCGCCGCGCTGCTCGCCGTCGGACTCGTCTACTCCCTGTACTGGACCTTCTTCGCCGCCAAGGCGTCGACCGAAGACCTGAAGTACAGCGCGGACTTGTCCAAGGTCTGCGGCAGGGCACCCACCTACTTCCGCGACGCTGCGCCGTACACCGGCGACGGACCGCACCCCACCGCCGTCTTCGCGCGCAGCGGAACGGATGCCTCCGGTCTGCGGCAGGTGCGCATCACCGGCAACACCCCGCCCGGTTACGACACCCAGAACGCCAAGGCCGTGCAGCTGGTGGCCTGCTTCAACGACGTGAGCTCGGGCGACAAGGTCGACGACTGCGAGTTCAACAAGGGCACGATGCCGGTGTACCAGGGGCGCTACAAGGGCAAGCTCGTCGAGGCTCGCACCGGCAAGAAGGTCGCCGACATCTCCGTCGACGGCAGCCGCGAGAAGAACTGCCCGTTCATCACGATGGTCCGCGGCAAGGCCGAGGACAACCGGCTGCACACCGAGCCGGACTCGGCCAGCATCCAGAGTGTCCTGAACCCCTACGTCAACAAGTAGCGCCTACTTCGCGTCGTCGAGCGGGGTGCCCACATTCGGGCGGCGGCGCGGCCATCAGGCGCTCGTCTTCAGCACCAGTTCCATGAGCTTGGTCGCGCCGTCGCAGGGGTCGCCACCGCGTCCCCCGGGGGTCTCGACGAACCAGGTGTAGATGCCGCGGCTGGGCGCCTTGGCGGTCACGCCGCAGATGTTGCGGTCGGACTTGGTCTGCTTGAACGCGGTGATGCCGTTGATCTTCACGTTCTCGGTCTGGTAGCCCATCTTCTTGGCGGTCTTCTGCTCGGCGGAGACGGTGCCCCACTCGAACCAGTTGAATGTGACCGTCGTGGGCGGGGCGCCGAACAGCGTCCAGCGGCAGATGGCGCCGTTGAAGCCCGGCGACGCGACGGCGCCGCCGACGGCCTTGCCGATCTGCATCGGGTTGAGCAGCGAGCACTCGAGGGTGAGCTTGTCGAACTTGTCGGTGTTGACCTGGCCCGGCTTCTTCACCTTGCCCTCGGGGTAGGCGGTGCCGTTGGTCGTGCAGCCGGCGACGCCGATGGTCGTCGCCACCGCGGCGGCGAGGAGTGCGGCCCGTCGAAAGTGGTTCATTTCTGCGACCTTTCGATCGACATGGACGCGAGCCGCTTGGTGGCGTTGCAGATCGTCTCGGTCGGGGTGTTCGACTCGGCGTCGGCGCGGACCGACCACTCGAAGAAGTCGGCGCCGAAGCCGATGCCGATCTCGCAGATCGTCTGGTCCCAGGCGATGAAGCCCTTGTTGCCCTTGATGTCGATGTCCTGGGTGACCGCGCGGGAGAGCTGCTCGGTGGCGCGCTCGCGGTCGATGGGCGAGCCGCGGTACCAGTTGAACGACGCGACGGCGCCGGTGCGGAAGTTGTTGGCCGTCCACTCGCACGACGACGTGTTGTTCACGGTGTTCTTCAGCGCGGGGAAGCCGGTGATCTGCATGACCTCTTCGGTGCTGACGCCGCCGCACTCGCCGAAGTACGGACCTTCGCCGGCCGCGCCGGGCGCCTGCGGAACACCGTTCTTGTCGGTCTTCACCCCGCCGTCGTCCTTGCCGCCACAAGCCGCGACGACGAGCATCAGCGCGGCCACCAGCGCCAGCAGCGGCGCGGTGCGCAAGCGGTCGAGTTCGCGGCGCTCGCGCTTGGTGGGCCGGCCGGCGCCGCGGTCGCGACGGGGCTGGCTCGCCAAGATTTCCTTCGACGGCGGTGGCGGGCTCTTGTCGATGAAGCAGGTGGCCGCGATCGGGGCCGAGACGCGCTTGGACACCTCTTTGGCGACCTCGACGATCCGCTCGCGACCGCCGATCCGCACGCGCACCTCGTCGCCGACGGTGATGACCTGGGCGGGCTTGGCGGTAGCGCCGTTGACGCGCACGTGCCCGCCGCGGCAGGCGGCGCCGGCTGCCGAGCGCGTCTTGGTGAGCCGGATCGACCAGATCCAGGAGTCAACTCGAGTGGCCATGGATTCAGGGTAGCTGTTGCCTCGGTGGTCGAGTGCCGGCGAGCGAAGCGAGCCGGTGTATCGAGACCTCAACTGACTGCGCCCGCCGACGACCGGAGTCGACGACGGGCGCAGCGGCTGCAGAGACAGCTCTTTGATCAGCTCTCGACATCCACGACTGGCGCGTCGGCGGCGTCACGCTTGATCGCCGCGATGCCGTTGAGGGCGTATTCCTTGGTCTTGTACGCCTGGCTCTGGGCGACGATCTCGCCGTTGCCGGACTTCAGCCGGAAGTGGTACTTGCCGTCTTTTGCCTCGAACACCTCAAACTTGCCAGCCATGCTGTCCCCTTCTAGGAGCCCGGCCCCGCAACCACTGTTGCGAGGAACAACCGGTCTTCACTCATTCAAACACCCAATTGGTGATGGTGAGCGCTGTTTAGCGGGACTTTCGACGGCGAGTCGCGTCCAAAATGCCAGCGCCCGCCGGACCCGGGGGGTGGTCGCGGCGGGCGCTGGGTCGTTAGGGCTAACCCGTCGGGCCAGCCGTACCGCTCGGAGCGGAAGTACCCGCAGCAGAGTCGGGCGCCCCGCCGCCAGTGTCAGGTGTTGTGGTGCCACCGGTCGCCGGATTAGGCGCACCTACTCCAGGGTTAGTGGCCGCGCCACCACTACCTTGCGCCCCGGAATCCGGGGTGACATTCATGCCGCCAGGGTTGCCACTTGGGGACCCGCTGTCAGCGGCGCCACCGGCGCCGGACTGCGACCCGGCATCCGGCGTGACGTTCAATCCGCCAGGGCTGCCACTCGGCACACTGCCAGCACCGGTACCACTTTCACCGCCTGTCGCCGAACCGGTGCCGTTCGTGCCATTGACGTTCGCACCGGTCGTATTGCTGGGCACAGAAGCAGTAGCGGGCGTCGGCGAGCCAGACCCTGTAGGAGCCGATCCGTTGGGCAGCACCTGCGGGTCAGTCGTTGCTCGCGAGTCACCAGCAATCCGAGACGCGGTCAGGGTGCTCTGGACCAGTTCGCCGGTTGATTGCTGGTCGTCGACGTTTAGCGAGAACGTCTGGGGAGCTGCGGCAGTCTTGCCAAGAGGCGAACCGCCTCCCGCCACTTGTCCGAGATCACCGAGCAGGTCGAGGATATCCGCGCCAGGAATCTTGAAGTTGCTCAAACTGAGACCGCTAATCGCCGGCAGGAACTTGGACGTATCCAGGCTGGAGAGCTGGACGTTCGGCAGCGCGACGTAGTTCGGCGTGGTGGCCGCCTTCGTGGTGCCCGTGAGCGTCGGCTGAGGGAAGATCGTAACCTTCTGGCCCAACCAGTCAATCGTGATCGGCTTCTGGAAGAAGTAGTCGCTGGTTACGGCCACAAGATTCGGGAGCCCGTAAGAGCCCGTACGACCGCCCACACTCAGCCCCAAGCGCGCGAAGTCCTTAGTGAGCAGCTTCTGAATCGTCCTCGAGTCTCCGTCGCCAACGTTCTTGAGCATATCGAGGAGGGTGCCAGTTGGGTCGCTGATTACCTCAATGACACCAAGCGGGTTTATCAGCCCGACCGATACTGATTTGTCGTTCGGGTTGTAGTCACCAGACAGGACCCCAAGCGCGTTCGCACAGGCGCCATCATTTGACGATGTCGCAATAGTCAAACCGCCAAGGCAAACCAGTTGACCGGGCGCCTTCAAGATGCTGGCGATGTCGAGGTCGCCGGTTGCCATAGCTAGGCCAATCATGGCGAATGCCGTCGCACTTTGCCCTTTGGGTGCGGCGCTGACTGCGAACGACAACGGCAGGATCGCCGTAGAATTGCTATCGCCGAACAGGCCCTTTATGCCAGGCCAGATGACATCCCCTAGGGGAAACTTCTCCACGACACCCTGTGGGTCGAGAGCGACCCCTCCAAGGTACCCGTTGGACGCCGCGTGCGCCGGCGCCGGCGGGGCAACGAGCGCACCACCCAGTGCGAGCGAGGATGCGACGGCCACACCCGCGACCGCACCTCGCAGCTTCATGTTCTTGCGGCGAGCCGCTCGATTGGTCCCCCGACCCCCGTCGTTGTGCTTCGTTGCCTTCACGACGCCTCCTGCGTTCAGTTCGTGAGATCGACCTGGGCGTCCAGCGGCTGACTGGATCGACGGTCGATCTTTGCTGAGTAAAACACCCAGACACAGATAGTGAACCACATCACACTTAGATTTGGAAAGCGTTCTGACCTGCGACGAACGCGGCGTCTTTTTCGCCTCGCGGCCCGAAATGGACCGAGGTCCAGGCCGAATCACCCAAAATCGCAGGTCAGCAGCCCCATCTGACATCGAATGTAGTCAGACAGCCGCACGTCGGGGCCGCTGAAGCGTTCCGCGGAACGTCACATCAGCACCGCCCGTCACAGGTACTGGCGGTCAACACCTCCGCAGTCGACCCGGATCTTGACCGGCCCTGATGTCGGACCTGCTCGCTACGTTGGTCACGAAGGCTTGGACATGCGTCGTCGGGGGGCGAACGTGAGCGACTACGGTACATCGCGTTACGAATCGCGTTACAATGGATTCCGATACCAGGGAGTTCTGTGGAATGAGAACAGCGAAGACCACATCGCACGGCACGGAGTTGCCCCTTCGGAGGTCGAAGAAGCTCTCTTTGAGGCGCCCAGATACATCGCCACGGCACCTGATGGGGCACAGATCGTGTTTGGGCAGACGTATGCGGGCCGATACCTCGTCATCGTCGTCGCGGACGCCCTGGATCCGACAGCAGACCACGGCGACTGCTTCGTGGTGACGGCCCGAGAACAAACAGAACGCGAGAAGCGCACCTTCAGACGAAAAGGCAGGTGAACCAAATGAACGAGAACGAGCTCGCGAAGGCCCGCGAGTACTACGACTCCACCGACCTGAGCGACGTCTTGAAAGAGGCGGCGCTCGATACGTCGGTGCAGAGCGACGCCATGATCGGCATCACCGTTCGCTTCCCCAAAGATGTGCTGGACGAGGTGCGTCAGATGGCTGCCGATCGCGGGCAGCGGCCTACGGCATTTATTCGGCAATGCATGGAGACCGTTGTCGCCACACGTCGCGACCAACGAGCCGCCCGCTGAACGCGCCAAGTCTCAGAACGGCTCACATCCGGCCCCAACCCGGACACCTCCCAGTGTTGTCCCAGGAAGACCCGGTATTCTCGACCCTCGCGACTGTTCGACGAAAGGACTTGGCGTGCGGGGACAGACCCTGACCGGATCACTGCTGGCTTCAGCGGCGGCAGCGACCGTGTGTGCAGGTGCCGTGCAGGCCGCACCCGTCTCGCGGATCATCAGCAGCTACGACGACTCGAAGCAGGAGACGACGCTGGTCGTCTACTCGGCCGCGATGCGCCAGTCGTTCCCGATCACCGTGCTGCTCCCCCGCGACCGCAGCAAGCCGCGCCCCGTGCTCTACCTGCTCAACGGCGCCGGCGGCGGCGAGGACTCGGCCACCTGGGCGGCGCGCACCAAGTACACGAAGTTCTTCAAGAACAAGAACGCCTACGTCGTCACCCCCATCGGCGGCGCCTTCAGCTACTACACCGACTGGGTCCGCCGCGACCGCGCGCTCGGCAAGCCGATGTGGCAGACCTTCCTCACCAAGGAACTGCCCCCGCTGATCGACGCGAAGTTCAACACCTCCAAGCGCAACGCGATCGCCGGCATCTCGATGGCCGGCACGTCGGTGCTCAACCTCGCCATCGCCAAGCCCCGCCTCTACCGCTCGGTCGCCGCTTTCTCCGGCTGCGCCCGCACCAGCGACACCCTTGGCCAGCAGTACATCAAGCTCGTCGTCGACCGCGGCGGCGCCAACATGGCCAACATGTGGGGCCCGCTCAACGGCCCCGGCTGGCGCAAGAACGATCCGTACATCCAGGCCCCCCGCCTGCGCGGCACCAAGATCTACATGACCACCGGCACCGGCCTGCCCGGCTCGCACGAGAACCTGGGTGACAAGGGCATCGGCGGCGACGCCTTCGTCCTGGCCAACCAGGCCGTCGTCGGCGGCGTCATCGAGGCCGCGGTAAACGAGTGCACGCAGCAGATGGCCGGCCGACTCCGCTCGCTCGGCATCCCGTTCAAGCTGACGACGCGCCCCGGCGGCACCCACTCGTGGGGCTACTGGGAGGACGACCTGCACAACACCTGGCCGTCGCTCGCCCGGGATCTGGGGACGCGCTAGTCCACTCGGCTCGATTATGCGACCATAAGAACGAGAACACGTTCTAGTTTCTGGAGTCGCAGTGCCCAAGAGTCATGAGGTCCTCGGGACCACCGTCGAAATGCCCGTGGTCATCCGCAACGCCCGCTGCTTCGTCGCGGGCTTCAGCGCGTCGGCCGACGCCGTCGGCAAGGCAATCGCGCCGACCGGCCTGCAGCCGATGATCCTCAACCCCCGCAGCCTCGACCCGCGCCGCTTCCTGCAGCCGCGCACCATGGCGATGCTGGTCTTCGTCCAGTACATCGACGGCGACCTCGGCCCGTACCACGAGTTCGGCGTCTGCTTCCTGGTCAACGACCCCGACCAGCCCGCCGCCTCCCCGCTGCAGTCGATCCGCTCGCTCGCCAAGTCCGACGCCCGCGCGCTCATCCACCACCTGCCCGTCGACGGCGACTTCACCCTCGCCGCCGGCCGCGGCATCTGGGGCTTCCCCAAGACGATTGCCGAGTTCGACGTCGACCACGATTCGTCGCGCAAGCACGGCGCGGTCCGCCAGGACGGCCACGAGATCGTCGACCTCACCCTCTCCCCCGGCATCCCCGTCCCCGACCAGGGCGGCGAGGCGACGCTGCAGGCCTACTCCTACCTCGACGGCGTCCTGCGACGCACGCCGTGGCACCTCACCGAGACCAGCGGTGTCCGCACACGCATCGGCGGCGCCAAGCTCACCCTCGGCAGCCACCCGATCGCCGACGAGCTGCGCACCCTCGACCTCTCGCGCCACGCGCTGATGACGTCGTCGGTCGGCAAGCTGCAGATGGAGTTCCAGGACGCGACGATCCTGTCACCGGCGAAGGTGTAGGAACTCCAGCTGCGCGACGTCGACCTTCTTGTCGGCGACGATCCGATAGGCCGACTCCAGGCCGTCGACGGCGAAGATCCGCGTCTGCTTCTCCCACCGGAACGCCACGCCCTGCTGTTTGTCGAGCGTCGTCCACTCGCCGTCTGCGCCGCGGCCCTGCAGCCGCCACGAATACTCGCCGGACGCGGCGACGGTCACCGTGTAGTGGTCGATCTCCGTCGAGCCGCCGAAGTCCCACCCGAGTTCGTCGCCGCGCTTCAACGCCACCGACGCCGTCGCCGACGAGTCGTCGAAGGCACTGCTCGCGCCGTCGACGCCGAACGCGCCGGAACCTACCGGCGACGTCAGGTCCATCGGCGGCTTCGGCGGCAAACCGGGAGGGGTCAACGACGGCGGCACACTGCCGGCGGCCCAGTCCGACGGCTCCGGTCCGAGCGTGAACCGGATGACCGCACCCTTGCGGATCCGACCCCGGTCGACGGTGATGTAGTCCCACGGTTGACCGTCGATGGTCACCGCCTGGATGTAGCGGTTCACCGGCGACGCCCCGGGCGCGACGATGTCGAGCACCTTGCCGTTCTCCATCGTCCAGGTGAGCCGCTCGAACGCCGGTGCGCACAGCACGTACTGCCCGCTGCCGATGGTCAGCGGGTACAGCCCCGACGCCGCCAACAGGAACCACGCCGACATCTCGCCGTTGTCCTCATCGCCCGGGTATCCCTGGCCGAGGTCGGAGCCGACGAACAACCGGTGCACGGCGTCGCGCACGATGGCCTGCGTCTTGGCGTGCGCCCGACTGCCCGGGCGCGAGGCGAACGCGTACATGAACGGGATGTGGTGGGCCGGCTGGTTGGACAGCGCCAGCATGCCCATCCGGGTATCGCGGGCTTCGCGCATCTCGTGGATGACGACGGGATAGCCGCCCATGAACTCGGGGCGCCCGGTCTCCGGCAGCGCCATGAACTCGTCCAGACGCGCCTCCAACTGCTCGCGACCGCCGTACAGCGCGACGAGGCCCTCGCCGTCCTGCGGCGCGGTGAACCGCGTGCCGTAGGCGTTCGTCTCGGTGTAGTCGGTACCCCAGTTGCGCGGGTCGAACGGTCCCGACCGCCACGCCCCCGACGGCTCGCGACCACGGAAGAAGCCGGTCTGCGGGTCGAACATCAACGCGTACCGCTGGGCCCGCGCGGCGAACCACGCGGTGTTGGCGACGAACTCGGCGTGCCGCTCGTGGTCGGGGTGCTTCTCGGCCAGGTGGGCGGAGAACGCGGCGATCGCACCGTCGTTGATCGCGGCGTCGATCGTCCACGACATCCCCTCGTGCGCCTCGGTGTCGGCGTAGCCGGTGAACATCGACCGCTCCATGCCCTTGCGCCCGACGAACCGGCTCGGCGACGGGACCGTCGCATTGCGCAGGCAAGAGTCGTAGGCGTCGAACTCGTCGAAACCCCCGTGCTCGGCCAGCCCGGCGACGGCGGCGTCGGAGAACACCGCGTCGCTGGACGTTCCGGTCATGATGTCGGCGGGCGCCGGCGCCGACCACCGACTCACCCACCCGCCCTCGCGGAAGTGCTCGACGAAGCCGTCGACGAGCTCGCCGGTCAGCTTCGGCGCGATCAGCGTGCGCAGCGGCCAACTCGCCCGATACGAGTCCCAGAACCCGTCGGTCACCGTGAGCCGCCCGGTGACGATCCGCCGCCCGGTCCGCGTCTTGGTGTCCTTCACGTCCTGCGGATAGGCGAACGGCGACGCGTACTGCCAGCCCTTCGTCGTCTTCTCCGACGCGTTGTTCGGGTACAGGTGCACCCGGTACAGGCTCGAGTACAGCGCGGTGAGTTGGTCGCGTGAGGCCCCCTCGAGGCGCAGTCGGCCGAGGATCTCCTCCCACTGGGCGCGGGTGTCTGCGGCGATGGCGTCGAAGGTCTTCTGGCGGTCCTGCGCGAGGTTCCGCTTGGCCTGCGCGAGGCTGATGTGCGAGACGCCGATGCCGACGGTGACCGCGCGGTTGTCGGCCTTGAGCCCGACGGTGAGCGACCCGATCACGTTCTCCCGCTCGTGCCCGGGGAACCGGTGCGCGGTCAGCACCCGGCCGTCGACCTCGATGTGGACGTAGGTGCGCGGCACGTGCGTGAGCCCGCCCGGACCGTCGACATAGCCGGTCGCGACGTACTTCTTGCCCGGCACCGGATCGGGCAGGTCGAGGTGGCCGTCGTTGTCGAAGCTGTCGAAGATCAGCGATCCGGTGTCGCCGCCGTAGGTGGCGCGCAGCCAGATGGAGTGCGACCCGGCGGTGAGCTCGGCCTTGATCGGCTGGTGCATGCCGTCGTCGAGCGTGACGGCGTACAGGTGCGGCCGGTCGAGCTCGTCGTCGTGCGAGAAGGGCAGCGCCCGATCACCGCGGTCGGGCTTCGGGTGCGCCAGCGGATGCGGGAAGACCTGGAAGCTGCCGCGGTCGCCCATCCACGGCGACGGGATGTGCGACGTCGCGAACGCCTGCAGCGCCGGGCGGACGCTGCCGTCATCGGTCGAGCGGTCCTCCGGCGGATTGGACTGCACGCGGCTCGCCTCGTGATACGAGTACGGCCAGCCGCGATTGCCACCGTCGGTCATCGGCAGGCCGAAGACGAAGCCGTGCGGCACCGCGACCAGCGGCGCACACCCGCCGCGGGAGAACCGGTCCGACGAGAAGGTGCCGCGCGTCGTGCGCACGAAATCGATCGGCTCGCCCGGGACGGCGGACTCGTCGTCGACGATGTCGATGCGGTCGACGAAGCCGTTCTGCACGCGCGGGTGCGGGCGACCGTCGAACCGGAACGGCACGACGCCGGCCAGCTCGACGCGCTCGACGGTGCGTCCGGCAACCGCGACCAACGAGACTGTTCGCGATGACCACTGGTCGACGCCGTGCATGCGCGCCTCATACTGCGCGACGGGATCGAGGACCGTGCCGTACTGGTCGACCGGGCGACGGTCGGACAGCCGCGTCCCATCGGTGAAGAGCAGGTCGACGGCGACGGCCGTCGCGGCATACCCGTCGCGCACGTCGGGCTCGTCGGCGTCGAAGACCCCGAACACCGCGAAGCGCAGTGCGGCGCCCGCCGGGACCTCGCGGCCCTCCAGACCGGTGTCGACGACGACGGTCCGCCACGGGTGGCCGGGTTTGCCGGTGAAGGAGTAGCCCCACGGGTGCGCCGACGTTAGGCCGACGCCCGGTTTCGCGTTGACCGCGTAGGCGGGACCGGAGCCGCGAATCAGCGCGGCGGGGTGATTGTCAGAATGTGTGGAGGGCACCCGCCCAGTGTGTCAGGCGCGGCGCTGTGATGTCGCGATGTCTAGCCGACGGCGCGCAGGCGCGTGGCCGGAGCGGCGGGCGCGAGGTCGCGCTGCAGCCAGTCGATGATCTCGACGACGTTGGTTCCGGTGGAAACGTCCGGCAGGGTCGCCATGATCGCGGCCGGGAGGGCGGCGTCATCGCTCAGGCCGTGCTGGTGCAGGACTTCCTGGTAGTCGTGCACAGCCTTGTCCAGGTCGCCAAAGGAAACCGCGCTCTCGCCGAAGCGGGCAGCGGTCAACCGCGGCGTAGCCGTCGCACGGTTGCTGACGTGGTCGATAACCTGGGTCATCATTCCGATTCCTCACAGTCTCGGGGTACCGCGGCGCCGAGGTGGCTGTGCGGAATGTTCAAGGAAACTCCCAGAACACTCACAAGTTTGCCACAGCACATGGAGGATTGACACCTTTTGGGTGACGAAAAAGCAAAATCCGCAGCATAACGCGTCACTTGCGCCTATCCAGTCACACGACTGACGACGGCGTGTCTGCGATCAGCTCTTTTTCGCGGGAGCCTTCTTCGCCGCGGTCTTCTTGGCCGGAGTCTTCTTGGCGGTGGTCTTCTTCGCCGCGGTCTTCGTCGCTGCAGCCTTCTTGGCGGGCGCCTTCTTCGCGGCGGTCTTCGTCGCCGCAGCCTTCTTGGCCGGCGCCGGCGTCGCCACACCGTCGGCCTCCATGGCCTCGATCAGGCTCTTGGGGCGCAGATCGGTCCAGTTCTCCTCGACATACGCCAGGCACGCCTCGCGACTGTCCTCACCGAAGACCTGGGTCCACCCGGCGGGGATGTCGGCGAACGTCGGCCATAGCGAGTGCTGGTTCTCGTCGTTGACCAGGACGTAGAACCGGCCGTCTTCGTCGTCGAAGGGGTTGGTCATCTGATGATCTCCTTCAGAGGTGTTGCGTCCAGTATGCCAATTAGCCGGTCGCCCGATCCGGGCCGGTCAGTTTCAAGAACACGTCGTCGAGGGACGGGCTCTGCATGCTGATGTCGGCCAGGTCGATCCCGGCGGCGGTCGTGCGGCGCACCACCTCGACCAGGATGTCTGTCCCCGACGCCGCCGGCACGCCGATCGACGTCTCCCCGACCCCGCTGCCGTCGGGCGGAAGCAGATCGGCGACGGCCTCGGCCAGGCGCGGCAGGTCGGCGGCGCGCGCCGGCGTCACCGAGCACACGGTTCCGCCGGTGGCCGCCTTGAGTTGC
Source organism: Gordonia sp. (in: high G+C Gram-positive bacteria) (assembly GCF_047602025.1). GTDB lineage: Bacteria > Actinomycetota > Actinomycetes > Mycobacteriales > Mycobacteriaceae > Gordonia. Next base: position 2,393,685 of record NZ_JASGII010000001.1, read on the forward strand.
TCGGCGGTGCCCGACGCGATCACCTTGCCGTGGTCGATCACGACGATGTAGTCCGACAGCAGATCGGCCTCCTCGAGGTACTGCGTCGTCAGCAGCACCGTGACGCCCTCGTCCTTGAGCTGCTCGATCAGCGACCACACCTCCTGGCGGCTGCGCGGGTCGAGGCCGGTCGTCGGCTCGTCGAGGAAGAACACGCGCGGCTTCACGACGAGCCCGCACGCGATGTCGATCCGTCGGCGCATGCCGCCGGAGTACTTGGCGACCTGGCGATCGGCGGCGTCGACGAGGTCGAACTGCTCGATCAACTCGTCGGCGCGCGCCTGCGCGGCCGACTTGGCCAGTCCGTGCAGTCGGCCGAACAACACGAGGTTGGCCCGCCCGCTCAACTCCTCGTCGAGGGCGGCGAACTGACCGGTGAGCGCGATGGATGCGCGCACCTTGGCGGCCTCCTTGACGACGTCGAAACCGGCGACGCGGGCGACGCCGTCGTCGGGCCGCAGCAGCGTCGTGAGCATGTTGACGGTCGTGGTCTTTCCGGCGCCGTTCGGGCCGAGCACGGCGAGCACCGTGCCGGCCTCGGCGATCAGCGAGACGCCGTCGACCGCGACGGTGTCGCCGAACTCCTTGCGCAGGCCGATCACCTCGATCGCCGGCGGCTCCAGCGCCATGCGCGAGCGGGCCTCGCGCGACGCCGCCGTCCGCTTCGGGGACAGTTCGGCGGCCACCTCCACGGGTGCCGCCTGCGCGTCGACGACGGCCTGCTCGGCAGTCGACTCGGCGCCGTAGTAGTCGTCGAAGGCCTTCGGCACGGCGATGATGTTCGGCTCGGCGGCCACCGCCGGCCGCTTCGCCGACTTCGTCACCTTCGCCTTGGTGACCTTCGGCTTCTTCTTGCTCTTCTTCACCGACGGGGTGACCGCCGGCGCGCTGGGCGTCACCGCCGGGCTCACCGGGGTGATGGCCGGTCCCGCCGGGGAGACGTTCTGCGGCGACTCCGATTGCGGCATCGACTTCCCTTCGTCTGCGCTCATGTGCTGATCGCCGTCTGCGCTCATGTGCTTATCGCCCCACGGCGGCGCGGCGATAGCCGCGGACCGCGGGATAGGTGAATACGAGGATGGCGCCGACGGTCCACGCGAGGACCGTCAGCAGGTCGCCGGCCACCGGGCCGCCGGTCGCGAGGTGGTTCATCGCGTTGATCGCCGGGGTCATCGGCTGGTGCTCGACGAAGGGCTGCAGCACCTTCGGGTACTGGTCGACGGGGGTGAACCCGGAGTTGAAGAACATCAGCAGGCTGCTCAGCAGCGAGATGATCGGCACGATCGGCGAGCCGGGCTTGCCGTTGATCGCCAGGGTCAGCGTCACGATCGAGAACATGAGGCCGAACAGCACGGCGACCAGGACCAGGCCGAGCGCGGGCAGCAGTCCCTGGGTGAAGCGGAAGCCGATGGCGGCGCCGACCGCCAGCAGCACGACCGTGATGACGACGACGCGCAGCACCTCGGTCAGCAGTCGCGACGTGAGCTCGGCGCCGCGGTTGATCGGCAGGACGTGCAGGCGTGCGAGGAGGCCGGTCCGTCGCTCGTTGTTGAGGCGCACCGCGCTGGCCACCGAGCCGAACATCGCGCTGACCAGCACCACCAGCGGCACGGTCCCGTAGACGCTGTCCTGGCCGGAGGCCTGGCCGACGACGTCGCCGAACACGACCTTGAACAGGAGCATCGTGACCACCGGGACGGCGATGATCTGGATGAGCGTCGGGACGTCGCTGAGGGTGACCCCGAGCTGGCGGCCGGCCAGGATCAGGCTGTTGCGCAGCCAGTTGCCGAGGGAGCGCTCGGTTGTCTGCGCCGGCGCGGGCGCGGTCTGCGCGGCTGTCGTCGTCATTGGGCGAGCCTCCGCGTGCCGAGCACCATGAGCACCACGCCGACGACGAGCAGCCCGGCGGTCCACCACAGCGACGGCGCGACGATGGCCGTGGTCGCCTTCCCGTCGTTGAGGGCGCGCATCGCCTGGGCGATCTGGGAGATCGGCTGGTTGCGCACGAACGGCTGGATCCAGTCCGGGAAGCGCTCGGCGGGCATGAACCCCGTCGACAGCATGCCCAGGATGAGGACCGGCAGCGTCAGCACCTGGCTGGTGGCCTCGGGACTGCCCGAGAGAAGGCCGATGCCGTCGGCGAGCAGGATCAGCGCGATGCCGACGACGAAGATCAGGGCGAACAGTGCGATGGTGCCCGACGACCCGCCGTGCGGGCGCCACCCCATGATCAGGCAGACCACGGCCGCCACGACCAGCGACGCGACGAGCAGCGCCCCGTTGGCGAACAGGCGCGCGGCACCGGGGGCGAGCGACGACATCGGCAGGCTGCGGAAGCGGGTGTTGATGCCGTTGACGCGGTCGAAGGCGACGCGGACCGCGGCGACGCTGGCGACGAACGCGGCCGACTGCAGCGCGACCACCGGCATCAGGAAGGACGCGTAGTCCATGCCGGGCGCCTTGTTCATCATCGACCGCAGGGGCAGGTAGAAGCAGACCGCGAGGATCACCGGGGACAGCAGGGCGAAGACGAATTCGCCGCGACGCAGGATCGAGGCCATTCCGCGCGTCGTCAGCGCCCACCACTGCCTCATGGGTACAACTCTATTGCGTGACGCGGTCGGCGATGATCCGCCCCTGCACGACGCGCATGATTTCGTTGGTGCCCTCGAGGATGCGGTTGACCCGCAGGTCGCGCAGGATCTTCTCCACCCGGTACTCGGTGAGGTAGCCGTAGCCGCCGTGCAGCTGCAGCGCCTGGTCGGCGACCTGGTAGCCGGCGTCGGTGACATACCGCTTGGCCATCGCGCACAGCTCGACCTTGTCGGGCGCGTCGTCGTCGAGGGCGGCCGCCGCGTCCCACAGCATCAGCCGCGCGGTGTGCAGCGACGTGGCCATGTCGGCGAGGGCGAACCGGATCGTCGGCTCGTCGATCAGCGCCTTGCCGAAGGCCTCGCGCTGGGCCACATACGCCGACGCGAGGTCGAAGGCGGCCTGCGCGCCGCCGAGGGAGCACGCCGCGATGTTGATCCGACCGCCGTTGAGCCCGGTCATCGCGATGGAAAAGCCCTTGCCCTCGATGCCGCCGAGCAGCGCGTCGTCGCCGACGCGGACGTCGTCGAGGATCACCTGGGCGGTCGGCTGGGCGTGCCAGCCCATCTTGGTCTCCGGCGCGCCGAAGGACAGCCCGGGCGTGCCCTTGTCGACGAGGAACGTCGAGATGCCCTTGGGTCCCGGGCCGCCGGTGCGGGCCATGACGACGTAGAGGTCGGAGGCGCCCGCCCCGGAGATGAACTGCTTCACCCCATTGAGCACATACCCGCCGTCGACCTTCTCCGCGCGCGTCGTCAACGCCGCCGCGTCCGACCCGGCGCCCGGCTCGGTCAGGCAGTAGCTGGCGACGGTGTCCATCCCGACGAGCCCCGGCAACCGCGCGGCGCGCTGCTCATCGGTCCCGTAGGTGTCGACCATCCAGGTGCACATGTTGTGGATCGAGAGGTACGCCGCGATGACCGGGTCGCCGGTCGCCAATTGCTCGAAGATCCGCACGCCGTCGAGGCGGCGCAGCCCGGAACCACCGTGTTCTTCGTCGCAGTAGATGGCCCCCATGCCCAGCTGGGCGGCCTCCCGCATGACGTCGACCGGGAAGTGCTCATCCCGGTCCCAGTCCAGCGCGTTTGGCGCCAATTGCTTGTCCGCGAAGGCCCTAGCGGTCTCGACGATCACCCGTTCGTCAGGGTCCATAGTCCTCACAACCCGAGACTAATGTCTCGTGACCTGGATTTCCGATTCCCGCTGCTCACGCCGTAGAATTCTGGCCCATGTCCACTGTCATTTTGTACGGCACAGAGACCGGCACCTGTGAGCTCGTCGCCGACTCCATCGCCGATGTCCTCGCTGCTGACCACGATCCCTCGATCTACGACATGACTGACTTCGCGGTCGACGACCTCGACCCGAGCGACTTCGTCATCGTCGTGTGCTCGACCTACGGCGAGGGCGAACTGCCCACCGGCGCACTGCCGTTCGCCGACGAGCTCGACGCCAACAAGCCCGACCTGAACGGCCTGCGTTTCGCGGTCTTCGGCCTGGGCGACAAGGTGTACGGCGACACGTACAACCGCGGCGGCGAGATCATGGCCGAGATGCTCACCAAGCTGGGTGCCACCCAGGTCGGCGAGCACGGCCGCCACGACCTCTCGTCGGACATCAAGCCGACCACGCAGGCCGCCGAGTGGGCCGAGGGCATCGCCCCGGTCATCAACGCCTGATCACTCCGACCTGATCAGTCCGACTCGGCAGCCGCACGCTTGAGGATGGCCCGCTCGACGTCGTGATCGTGCACGACGTCGGCACGGACGGCGGCCAGCTTCGCCAGCTCGAGCACCGCTCGGATCATCACCGCGAGCACGACCCCGAGGAACAGGGCGGTCGGGACGCTGACTTCGATCCGCTCCCCCAGCACCAACAGACCCAGGGCCATCGCAACCGCCGGCTCCATGACGTTCATCGCCGGGAACGACGTCTGCAGATCGCCCGCACCGAAGCCGCGCTGCTGGGCGACGATCGCACTCGGCGCGACGATCAGCAGCACGTAGAGCTGCGGGTGGGTGAAGATCTCGTGCCAGTCGCGCATGGCGTGCATGATGATCGCCTTCACCAAGAGCGCCGAGACGCCGAACAGGACGCCGGCGGCCATGCCGTAGTACAGCGCGCGGTAGTGGTTGTTAAACGACCGCTCGGCGAGCACCACGAGCACGATCACCGCGGCGATCACGGCGGCCGTCGCGATCGCCAGGGTGCGGCGGTTCGGACTGTGCTCGGACTGCTCGGGCCGGGCGATCAACAGGAACGTCGAGACGCACACGACGAGCGCCAGGCCCCACAGCCATTCGTCGGTGTGCGGGTGGCGGTCATCGGCCCAGGCCTCCATCGGCAGGGCGAACAGGATGGCCAGCACGATCAGCGGCTGCACGAGCAGGATCGGGCCGAGGCCGAGCGCGGCGGCCTGCGCGGCGAAGCCGAGGAGCGCGATCACCGCGCCGATCCACCACTTCGCGCTGATCGCGCCCGACGTCGCCGACTCGCGTTGGCGGATGACCGTCCCCAGGGCGATGAGGAACGCGGCGATCACCGCCAGGAGTACCGGGAGCCAGGTATGCACGGTCCGATTATCGCCGACGACCGACCGTCGGCGTCGAGTGGAGGTCGATCAGCCCGAGTACAGCGGCGTGTCCGGGATCGGCGTGCCCGGCCGGGTGAGCGTCGCCTTGAACGTCACGAACTTCTGATCGGGCAGATGCCGCAGCCATTGGTTGTAGCCCACGCCGGTGTACCCGTCGCCCTTGCGCCAGAAGTTGAAGCGCGTGAGGTCCTCGACGGTGTAGCTGCCGCCGCGCTTGGTGGGCGTGATGTCGCGCCACGCGCGCTCGCGGGTGAGGTAAATGCGGTTGCGGCGCACGTACACCGGGTACCGGTGGATCTGCATGCCGTTGTCGTAGAAGCTCGTGAACACGTAGTGCCCCGACGCGATGCGCGCCTGCGCCTGCGGCGCGGTGACCGCCATCGTTCCCGACGCGACGCCCGCCGCTGCCAGAGCTGCTCCGATGATCCGCTTGTGCTGCATGTGTCCTGTTCCCCCACGGGTTGTCGTTCCCGGCAGACGTTACCCCGCGAACCCCGCGGAATGGGACAAACCCAGCACCTGAGAGGTGCTGGGTTTGTCCTGCGTTGTCGGGTTTGCGGTCGGGTCAGCGGGGGAACAGCGAAATGCGGGTGGGACGCATGATCGTGTTGATCGAGCCGTCGTAGCCGTGCGGCGCCTGCCAGAAGCTGAACTTGAGGCCGCCGCTCAGGAAGTAGGCGCCGCGCGGGGTCTGGATCAGCCGGTGGCGCTTGCCGCCGATGTTGATCATGTTGCCGCTCACGGCCGCCTGCGTCTTGGTGCCGGAGTTGTTGTGCACGGTGTACCAGTAGTTGCCCGGCGCGACGCGGGCTTGTGCCGGCGCGGCGGTAAGGGCGGTGGTACCCGCGGCGATGGTCAGGGCGATGAGGGCAGACGTCGTTGTCTTCTTCATATCCATGCCATGGATATTACCAAGTCTTTACTTAAAGACAACTTTCCCATTACGCCGCAGGCGAGGCGCCCCCGCGGCCGTGCCCGCCCTACGTCGGCGGCGCCTGGTCCAACCCCCAGCCGGGCAGCAGTCGGACTCGGTTGGCACGGTCCCAGAACGGCTTCTGCGTGCCCGCGTAGCCGTCGCCGGAGCGCCAGAAGGTCGTGCGCACCCCGGCGTTGTCGTACCAGGCACCGCGCGGCGTCGGGTGGAGCACGTGCGAGATGCCGCGCTTGACGAAGATCCGGTTCCCGATGATCTTGATCTCCTGGCGAATCGTCTGTTCCCCGAAGTGGTTCCAGGTGACGTACGTGTACCGGCCCGAGTCGATCTTCGCCTCGGCGGGCGGGCTGAGCGCGGTGAGCGCGCCGACGGCGAGGGTGGAGGCAGCCAGGGTCGTCGCGGCGAGGCGCATCGTGTTTCGCATGCTGTCTTCATACCTGCTCTGCCACCTGTTTGTCTGGTGGACGGCGCGGCGGCGGGAGTTTGTCAGACCTCGGCGCTAGCGTTTGAGCCATGGGATTTTCCGACGAGTTGGAGCGCCTGATGACGTTGAGCCGTCATCAGATCGAGTTGGTCTGCGCCGACGCGACGCAGATCCCGGAGTTCATCGTGATGTGCCGGGAGAGGTTCGACGAGCACCTGGTCGAATACGACGAGGCGCGTGAGGACGACGAGGCGCAGTTCCACTGGCAAGAAGCGGTCGCGTGGCGGGAGACCTCCGCGATGCTGACGGTCATGCTCGACGGCGACGTCGTCCAGCGCCGCAGCGCGTGAGCCGCACCCTCGTCCTGCTCCGGCACGGCAAGTCGGGTTACCCGACCGGCGTCATCGACTACGACCGTCCACTCGCCCCGCGCGGCGAACGTCAGGCCGCACTCGCCGGGCAGTGGTTGCGCGACGAGGGACTGTCCGTCGACGCCGTCCTCTGCTCCGGGGCGCGTCGCACCCGCGAGACCTTGGCACGCACCGCGATCACCGCGCCGACGCAGTACCTCGACGATCTCTACGACGCGTCGGCGTCGTCGATCCTGGAGACGATCCGCGTCCACGCCCCCGCGTCCGCCGAGACGCTGCTCGTCGTCGGGCACGTCCCGGGGATGCCGTCCACCGCGCTCACCCTCGACCCCGACGGCGACGTCCCCGACTTCCCCACGTCGGCCTACGCCGTGCTGTCGGTCGGTCTCCCCTGGGACCGGATCGGGCTCGACGTCGACCCCGACGTGCAGCTGCGCGGCGTGCGGGTTCCGCGCTAGCGTTACGCCTGCTGCGCCGGGAACTCGTGGCTCTCGCCGCGCGCGACGACCTGCAACCGGTCGGCGGCATTAGCTCGCGCGAAGACCTCGGTCAGCGCTGCGGCGTCCTCGCGAAAGTGCGTCCATGAGTCGTGGTGGACCGGCACGATGACCGCGTCGTCGAGAATCTCGCTGACGGCCAGCGCCTCGTCGTTCGTCAAGGTGATGCTGACACCGTCGGCGACCTGCTCGAAGCCCGCACCGCCGACGAAGAGCACCGCCAGTTCGATTCCGGGGAAGCGCTGCGCGATCTCACGGACGACGTCGAGCGAGGAGTTGTCCCCACTGATGTAGGTCGTGGGCACGTCGCCGGTGATGACGAATCCCGTCACCGGGCCGATCGCCTGCCAGATCCCCTCCGGACCGTGGTGGGCGGGCACGCCGTGAATCGTGATTGAGCCACCGGCGGGCAGGTCGAGGTCGACCGAGGCGTAGTCGTCGAGGCCTTGGGCGCCGCCGCCGAGTCGCTCGGCCCCGACGCCGGTCGTCAGGACGGTGGCCACGTTCGCGAGCACCTCGCGACCAGAACGGTCGAGGTTGTCCACGTGGTGGTCGTGCGACACCAGTGCGACGTCGATCGTGCCGATGTCTGCGATGCTTCGCGCCGGGCCCTCGGTGCGGACCAACGGGAGCCCGTCGGTGCCGTCCTCGCCGGTGTAGTCGTGCGGCTCATCGAAGGTGGGGTCGACGACCAGGCGCAGGCCCCCGATCTCGAGGAGTGCGGTCGGTCCGCCGATCGGCTGGACCGAGACGGTGTTGACTGCTTGTGCGGTGGTCATGGTGATTCCTTTGCTCTGGTGCTCTGGTCGAGTGGTTTGCTAGTCGGCGGTCGCCGCGACGGTCGCGGTGCGCAGGTACGGAAGGTGTTCGGTGACCGATCCGAATCGGCGGCGCGCCTCATCGGTCTCGATGTCCACCGGGACCAGGACGTCGTCGCCCGGCCGCCAGTTGACCGGGGTGACGATTCCGGCGCGATCGGCGAGTTGGAGGGAGTCGATGACGCGCAGGATCTCCGGGAAGTTGCGGCCCGTGGTGTGCGGGTAGGAGAACGTCGCGCGGACAATTCGGTCGGGGTCGATGACGAACACCGATCGGATCGTGGTGAGGTCGCTCGCCTTGGGATGGACCATGCCGAATCGTCGCGCGATGGTCAGCTTCTCGTCGTCGACGATCAGCGGGAAGTCGACCGGCACGTCGAAGGTGGCGGTGAGCTCGGCCGCCCACTCGCGATGACTCGCGGCAGTCCCGGTCGACAACGTCGCCACCTTGACGCCGCGCGCGGCGAACTCGTCGCGCAGTCGAGCCACTTCGGTGACCTCGGTGGAACAGACGGGTGTGAAGTCCTTCGGGTGGGAGAAGAGCACCGCCCACGAACCGTCGAGCCAATCGTGGAACCGGAAGGGCCCGTCCTGGGTCTCGGAGACGAAGTCCGGCGCACCGTCGCCGATCAGTAATATGCTCATTCCGCTATGTAAGACCACGGCGGTCCATCGGTGCTATTTGCTCTCAGCCTGATTCTGATCAGTCGGCACGAGGTCGAGCCGCACGCCGAGCAGTCGTACCGGGCGACCCTGTTCGAAGTCGTCGAGTAGTGCGTGCACGGTCGGGGCGATCTCGGCGAGGTCGGTCGTCGGGCGCGTCAGCTTGCGCGACTTGGTCCGCGTGTAGAACGTCTTCGTCCGCACGGTGACGGCGACCCGGAACACCTCGCGCCCCTCGTCGACGACTTGGCCCAGTACCTCGGCGGTGAGCTCGTCGACGGCGGCGTGCAGGTCGTCGCGCTCGGTGAGATCGGTCGGAAAGGTGCGCGAGTGCGAGTGCGACTTCGCCTCCCACGGCTCCTCGGTGATCGTCGCATCTCCCCCGCCGCGGCACAGCACGTAGAGCCAGTTGCCCTGGTGCGGCCCGAAGGCGGCGATGAGGTCGTCCTTCGGTGTCGCGACGAGCTCGTCGACGGTCCTGATGCCGAGGTCGGTCAGCTTGGCGGCGGTCTTCGGCCCAACGCTCCACAGCTCCCGGGTCGGCTGCCCGCCCATCAGCTCGCCCCAGTTGTCGGCGTCGAGGGTGAAGACGCGCGGGCCGTCGTCGGGCGGGTGCCGCTTGGCGAAGTTGGTCGCCATCTTGGCACGCTGCTTGTTGTCGCTGATCCCGATCGAGGCGGGCAGTCCGGTGCGCTCGGCGATCGTCGCGATGACGTCGGCCGCCAGGACCGCAGCACGATCGTCGTCGAGGTCGCCGGCGCCGAGGTAGGCCTCGTCCCAGCCCCACACCTCGACCGGGCCGAAGGTCCGCAGGGTACCCATGACCTGCGCCGATGCGTCGTCGTAGGCGTCGGTGTCGAGCGGCAGGTAGACGGCGTCGGGCATCTTCCGATGAGCCGCGCGCAACGGCATCCCCGCCCGCACCCCCTGGGCCCGGGCCTCGTACGACGCGCACGTCACGACCTTGCGCGCCTCCGTCGGGTCGCCGTTGCCCCCGACGATGACCGGCACGCCGACGAGTTCGGGACTGCGCCGCCGCTCCACCGACACCTGGAACTGGTCCAGGTCGACGTGCAGGATGCGGTTGGTGCCCACGCGGTCCAGCGTAAGCGGCGCGCCCGCGGCGCTACTTCACCTTCCAGGTGTACAGCGGCGTATCAGCGGTGATCGCCCCGCTCTCGAAGCTCTTCACCGCGACGGCCAGCAGCGATTCGCCCTTGGTGACCGAGATCGGCGTGCAGAAGTCCTTGCCGCCGTCCTTCGACTCGTCCTTGCACGGCTTGAAGTCGCCGAAGAAGGTGAGGACCTGCGCGGGCGTGTCATCGGTCGGGCTGATCAGATACTGCGGGTCGAACGTCGAGGACACCATGCTCGACGCCTTCGCCTTCTCATCCGCGGGTCGCAACTGCGCTCGGATGTAGAGCATCGTGCCGATCTTCTCGCGCAGCTCGGGCTTGATCCGGCGCAGGTCCGAACCCTTCGCCTCGTCGATCGCTGTGATCGTGAACGTGTACTTACCGGTTTCGCCGCCGTAGGTCTTCGCCTCGATGGTCACCGACTGGCCGACCTTCACCTCTGCACCCGGCGGAGTCACCACCACCGGCGCCGCCGCCTTGCTGCTCGTCGGTGCCGACGGCGTCGTCGACGATGCGGCCGTCGGGGCCGCCGGACCACTCACCGCTTGGGGCAGGGTGCCGGACGCCACGACCTCCTCAAGGCTTTGGTAGACCGACTCGCTGCCCATCGCCCCGGCGCACACGGACTCGTAGTCCTTGAGGATGGGCCGGGAGGCGACGATGGCCTTGTCCCGAGCAGCGTTGTCCTTCTTGGCCAGCGCTTCATTGAATGCCTTGCCGTTGGCGAAGCCGCGCTTGGCGATCTCGGTGAGCTTGGGATCCTTGACGAGGCTCAGCATGGAGTCGTTGAGCGAAGCGTCACTGATCGGCAGCTTGTTCACGTCGCCGAGCGAGCGATAGGAAACCAGCTGGCCGGGGACCGCAGTCGCCGGTCCGTAGGCGATGGCGCAGCTCGACTTCACGTCGCCGCCGGCACCCGCGTCGGCACCCTTGTCGTTGCTGCCACAGCCCGTCGCCGTAAGGCCGACCGCCAGCAGTCCCACTCCGATTGCGCGTGTCCGTTGCATCATGGGGCCGACCCTATCAACTCCCGCAAACCCGACTCTGCGTGACAAGACCCGACATGGATACGGGTCGGGTCTTGCTACGCAGAGTCGGGTTTAGACGAGTCGGAGGCGACGGAGGGCACCGGAAACGCGTGGTGCCACCCGACCGGCGCGCAGGTCGGCCCAGTTCCACCGGACCACGGCGATCCCCAGGTCCTGCAGCATGCTCTCCCGCTCTTTCTCCCGGCGGAGGACATCTTGTGGCGTCTCGCCGCGCCGGGTGTGGTCGACGTACTTGCTCAGCCCGTCGAATTCACCGGCAAGGCGCACCTGCCCCTCATCGTCGTCCCACGCATAGTCCAGGCGGGCGACGACGAGTCCGTATTCGTCGAGGACCTCGTGCTGCAAGACCGGTGCCCGGACACCCCCGGCGATCAGTTGCGCTCGTCCCCACGACTCCCCGGGATTCTCCGACAGCGGATCGGCCCACCGGATCGCGTTGCGCGCCGTGGCGACGCCAGCCTGTCGTCGCAGGCAAAGCGTCTCGATGACCCGACGATCCGCGCCACCGCGCAACGCGGAATCGAAGACCGACAGCGCACCGGCGAACCCGATGCGCGACGACCGCGCGACGTCGTACGCGGTGCGCTCGAGCGTTGTTGCGCGGATACCGCCCACTTGACCGATCTCGGCACCGGCGAGGGGACCGGGGTGCACATGGCGGGTCCGCCGTCGATAGCCGCGATCGCTTCCCACCGTCGTCAGGTGGAGCTTGGAAAGGTCGGGCTGAAGCATCGACAGTCGGTGGAGCACCGCTGCGGAGGTATGGCTCACCACCTCGTCAGCGGTGATGCGCGCCGCGAGAACCTCGAGGCGATGAACACTCTCGGGTCTGCGCTCGGACGGCAGCGCATACACGCCGCGCGCGACGCGCATGACGCGCCCTTGCCGCTCGGCGTCATAGACACGACGCGGATCAACTCCCAGCGCCTGCGCGTCGGAGACTCGAAGCAGTCCGTCGGGGTCCCAGGGAAACGGTTCCATACAACTTGGACGCGATCAGCGTGCCAGCGGTTCCCATGCCCTCCCCGGCAGCATGCCCCGCTGCGGCAAACCCGACTTTGCGCTACAAGACCCGACCCGGATCCACGTCGGGTCTTGTCACGCAGAGTCGGGTTTGCGGGGAAAGCGGAACGCGCCCCGTACCAAAGGCACGGGGCGCGTCTCGTTGTTGGCTCAGCGCTGGTAGTCGCCGAAACCGTAGTCGTCGAGCGGAACCGCAGCGCCGGCCGGAGCACCGAAGGTGCCGTCCGGGCTGTAGTAGGTGTCGTCGTAGTTCGGGACCGCGTAGGCGGCAGCCCGAGCCTCTTCGGTCGGCTCCACCTGGATGTTCCGGTAACGGTTGATGCCCGTACCGGCCGGGATGAGCTTACCGATGATGACGTTCTCCTTGAGACCGATGAGCTTGTCGCTGCGGCTGTTGATGGCCGCATCGGTGAGCACTCGGGTGGTCTCCTGGAAGGACGCCGCCGACAGCCACGAATCGGTGGCCAGCGATGCCTTGGTGATACCCATCAGCACCGGGCGACCCGACGCGGGCTCGCCGCCCTCGGCGACGACGCGCTTGTTCTCGGCGATCTGCTCGGAGCGCTCGACCAGCGAACCGGGCAGGAACTCCGTCGCACCCGACTCGATGATCTGCACGCGGCGCAGCATCTGGCGAACGATCGTCTCGATGTGCTTGTCGTGGATCGACACACCCTGGCTCCGGTAGACCTCCTGGACCTCGTTGACGAGGTGGATCTGCACCTCGCGGGGGCCCATCACGCGGAGCACCTCGTGCGGGTCGGCAGCGCCTTCCATGAGCTGCTGGCCGATCTCGACGTGGTCGCCGTCGGCGAGGAGGCGCTCGGTGCCGTCGTCGTGCTTGAACACGCGCAGGCGCTGGCGCTTCGAGATCTTCTCGACCGGGACCTCGTCCGAACCGTCGTCGGGGATGATCGTGATCTTGTAGAACCGATCGTCGTCCTCGAGGCGGATACGGCCGGAGACCTCGGCGATCGGGGCCTTGCCCTTGGGGACGCGGGCCTCGAACAGCTCCTGGACGCGCGGCAGACCACCGGTGATGTCGTCACCGACGCCACCCTGGTGGAAGGTGCGCATGGTCAGCTGCGTGCCGGGCTCACCGATCGACTGTGCCGCGATGATGCCGACGGCCTCGCCGATGTCGACGAGCTTGCCGGTCGCCATCGAACGGCCGTAGCACTGGGCACACACGCCGGTGCCGGTGTCACAGGTCAGGACCGAACGGACCTTGACCTCGGTGATGCCGGCGTCCAGCAGCGCCTCGATGGCCGGGTCGCCCAGGTCGTGGCCGCGCTCGACGATCACGTTGCCCTTGGCGTCGGTCGCATCGGCGGCCAGCGTGCGGGCGTACGCACTCGTCTCGACGTGCGCATCGCGGATGATCGAGCCGTCCGCCTGCTTCTCGCCGAGCGTGACGTTGATGCCGCGGTCGGTGCCACAGTCGGTCTCGCGCACGATGACGTCCTGGCTGACGTCGACCAGACGACGGGTCAGGTAACCCGAGTCGGCCGTGCGCAGCGCGGTGTCGGCCAGACCCTTGCGGGCGCCGTGCGTGTTGATGAAGTACTCGGCGACGGTCAGGCCCTCGCGGAACGAGGACTTGATCGGACGCGGGATGAACTCACCCTTCGGGTTGGTGACCAGACCCTTCATGCCCGACAGGTTGCGGACCTGCGTGAGGTTACCGGTGGCACCCGAGCGCGGGATCATGACGATCGGGTTGTCCTCCGGGTAGTGCGCCTCCATGGCGTCACCGACCTCTTCGGTGGCCTGCTTCCAGATCTCGACCAGCGCGTCGCGCCGCTCGTCCGGGGTCAGGGCGCCGCGCTGGAACTTGCGCTCCAGCTTGTCGGCCCGCTCCTCGTACTTGTCGAGGATCTCCGTCTTGTTCGGCGGCACGAGCACGTCGGACATGGCGACGGTGACGCCCGAACGGGTGGCCCAGTAGAAGCCGACGTCCTTCAGCTTGTCGACGGTCTGCGCGACGACGATCATCGGGTAGCGCTCGGCCAGATCGTTGATGATCACGGCCTGGCGCTTCTTCGGCATCTGCTCGTTGACGAACGGGTACTCGACGGGGAGCAGCTCGTTGAACAGCACGCGACCCAGCGAGGTGACGATCTCCCACGGCTGGCCGTAGGCCCAACCGTCGGGGAACTGCTCGGCCTCGATCTCCGGCGTCGGACGCTGGTCGGTCAGGCGGATCTTGATCTGCGTCTGCACGGTGATCGCACCGCGGTCGACGGCCATGATGGCCTCGGCCGGGCTCGAGTACACACCGCGCTCGACGTCCTTCTTGGTCGCCGGCCGGTACTCGCCGTCCAGACCCTCCTTGATGGTGGTCAGGTAGAACAGGCCGGTCACCATGTCCAGGCGCGGCATCGCCAGCGGGCGACCCGACGCCGGGGACAGGATGTTGTTCGACGACAGCATCAGGATGCGGGCCTCGGCCTGCGCCTCGGCGCTCAGCGGGAGGTGCACGGCCATCTGGTCGCCGTCGAAGTCGGCGTTGAAGGCCTCACACACCAGCGGGTGCAGCTGGATGGCCTTGCCCTCGACGAGCTGCGGCTCGAAGGCCTGGATGCCCAGGCGGTGCAGCGTCGGGGCACGGTTCAGCAGCACCGGGTGCTCGGCGATGACCTCTTCGAGGACGTCCCACACCGCGGGGCGCTGGCGCTCGACCATGCGCTTGGCCGACTTGATGTTCTGCGCCTGGTTCAGGTCGACGAGGCGCTTCATCACGAACGGCTTGAACAGCTCGAGGGCCATCAGCTTCGGCAGACCACACTGGTGCAGCTGCAGCTGCGGGCCGACGACGATGACCGAACGGCCCGAGTAGTCGACGCGCTTGCCGAGCAGGTTCTGACGGAAGCGACCCTGCTTGCCCTTGAGCAGATCGCTCAGCGACTTCAGCGGGCGGTTGCCCGGTCCGGTGACCGGACGGCCGCGACGACCGTTGTCGAACAGGGCGTCGACCGACTCCTGCAGCATCCGCTTCTCGTTGTTGACGATGATCTCGGGGGCACCGAGGTCGATCAGTCGCTTGAGGCGGTTGTTGCGGTTGATGACGCGGCGGTAGAGGTCGTTCAGGTCCGACGTGGCGAAGCGGCCACCGTCGAGCTGGACCATCGGGCGCAGCTCCGGCGGGATCACCGGGACGGCGTCGAGGACCATGCCCAGCGGCGAGTTGCCCGACTGCTGGAACGCCGCGACGACCTTGAGTCGCTTGAGCGCGCGCAGCTTCTTCTGGCCCTTGCCGGTGCGGATGATCTCGCGCAGGTTCTCGGCTTCGGCGTCGATGTCGAAGTCCTCGAGCAGCTTCTTGATCGCCTCGGCGCCCATGGCACCGGTGAAGTACTCGCCGAAGCGGCCCTCGAGCTCGCGGTAGATCTTCTCGTCGACGATCAGCTCGCCCGGCTTCAGCTTGGTGAAGCGGTCCCAGATCTCGTCGAGCTCGTCGAGCTGGCGCCCGGCGGCGTCGCGCATGCGCTTCATCTCGCGCTCGGCGGCGTCCTTGACCTTGCGCTTGGCGTCGGACTTGGCGCCCTCGGCCTCCAGCTCGGCCAGGTCGGCCTCGAGCTTGGCCTGGCGCTCGTTCAACGCGACGTCGCGATCCTCTTCGAGGGTCTTGCGCTCGACGCCCATCTCGGCCTCGAGGGTCGACAGCTCGTTGTGGCGCAGCTCGTCGTCGACGGTGGTGATCACGTAGGCGGCAAAGTAGATGATCTTCTCGAGATCCTTCGGCGCCAGGTCGAGCAGGTAGCCCAAGCGCGACGGGACGCCCTTGAAGTACCAGATGTGCGTGACCGGTGCGGCCAGCTCGATGTGGCCCATCCGCTCGCGACGCACCTTGGCGCGAGTGACCTCGACGCCGCAGCGCTCACAGATGATGCCCTTGAAGCGCACGCGCTTGTACTTGCCGCAGTAGCACTCCCAGTCGCGAGTCGGTCCGAAGATCTTCTCGCAGAACAGGCCGTCCTTCTCGGGCTTGAGCGTGCGGTAGTTGATGGTCTCGGGCTTCTTGACCTCGCCGTACGACCAGTTGTGGATGTCATCGGCCGTTGCCAGGCCGATCTTCAGTTCGTCGAAGTAGTTGACGTCGAGCACTTGTTGCCTCTCAGTGTCTCTTGGTAGTCAGTCTGGTCGTTGTCAGTTGGCGAGATCGTCGATGCTGGCCGACTCGTTGCGGGACAGGTTGATGCCGAGGTTGGCCGCGGCGCGTTCCAGATCCTCGTCGTCGTTGTCCGCCATCGTGATGGCCGCGCCGTCGCTCGAGAGCACCTCGACGTTCAGGCACAGCGACTGCAGTTCCTTCAGCAGCACCTTGAACGACTCGGGGATGCCCGGCTCCGGGATGTTCTCGCCCTTGACGATGGCCTCGTAGACCTTCACGCGGCCGACGACGTCGTCGGACTTGATCGTCAGGAGCTCCTGCAGCGTGTACGCCGCACCGTAGGCCTGCATCGCCCAGCACTCCATCTCACCGAAGCGCTGGCCACCGAATTGGGCCTTACCGCCGAGCGGCTGCTGGGTGATCATCGAGTACGGACCGGTCGAACGCGCGTGGATCTTGTCGTCGACGAGGTGGTGCAGCTTGATGATGTACATGTAGCCGACCGCCACCGGGTACGGGAACGGCTCGCCGGAGCGACCGTCGTACAGGGTGGCCTTGCCGTCGCCGTTGACCATGACGTCGCCGTCGCGGTTGGGCAGCGTGCTGGAGAGCAGTCCGGTGAGCTCCTCCTCCTGCGCACCGTCGAAGACGGGGGTCGCGGTGAGGGTGTCGGGCTCGCCGGCGTACATCTCCTCGGGCAGCTTCTCCGCCCAGTCGGGCACACCCGCGGCGACGTTGATGTTCCAGCCGGCCTTGGCGACCCAACCGAGGTGGGTCTCCAGGATCTGGCCGATGTTCATACGACGCGGAACACCGTGGGTGTTCAGGATGATGTCGACCGGCGTGCCGTCGGGCAGGAACGGCATGTCCTCCTGCGGGAGGATCTTGCCGATGACGCCCTTGTTGCCGTGGCGGCCGGCGAGCTTGTCGCCGTCGGAGATCTTGCGCTTCTGCGCGACGTAGACGCGGACGAGCTCGTTGACGCCCGGGGGCAGATCGTCGTCGTCGTCGCGGCTGAAGACGCGCACGCCGATGACCTTGCCGGTCTCGCCGTGGGGCACCTTCAGCGACGTGTCGCGGACCTCGCGGGCCTTCTCGCCGAAGATGGCGCGCAGCAGGCGCTCCTCCGGGGTCAGCTCGGTCTCACCCTTCGGGGTGACCTTGCCGACGAGGACGTCGCCGTCGCGGACCTCGGCACCGATGCGCACGATGCCGCGCTCGTCGAGGTCGGCAAGGACCTCGTCGGAGACGTTCGGGATGTCCCGGGTGATCTCCTCGGCACCGAGCTTGGTGTCGCGGGCGTCGATCTCGTGCTCCTCGATATGGATCGAGGTGAGGGTGTCCTCCTCGACGAGGCGCTGGCTCAGGATGATCGCGTCCTCGTAGTTGTGACCCTCCCACGGCATGATCGCGACGAGCAGGTTCTTGCCCAGCGCCATCTCGCCGTTGTCGGTGCACGGACCGTCCGCGAGGACCTGGCCCTTCTCGACGCGGTCGCCCTCTTCGACGATCGGGCGCTGGTTGGCGCACGTGCCGTGGTTGGAGCGCTCGAACTTGCGCAGCTGGTAGCTCTCGCGGGTGCCGTCGTCGTCCATGACGGTGATGTAGTCGGCCGAAACCTCTTCCACCACGCCGGTGCGGTCGGACACGACGACGTCGCCGCCGTCGACGGCCGCGCGCAGCTCCATGCCGGTGCCGACCAGCGGCGCCTCGGACTTCACCAGCGGCACCGCCTGGCGCTGCATGTTCGCACCCATCAGGGCGCGGTTGGCGTCGTCGTGCTCGAGGAACGGGATCATCGCGGTCGCGACGGACACCATCTGGCGCGGGCTGACGTCGATGTACTGGACGCGGTCGGCGTCCACGTACTCGACCTCGGCGCCCTTGACGCGGACGAGGACGCGCTCATCGGTGATGCGGCCCTTGTCGTCGTAGTTGGTGTTCGCCTGGCCGATGAGGAAGCGGTCCTCTTCGTCGGCGGTCATGTACTCGATCTCGTCGGTCACGCGACCGTCGACGACCTTGCGGTACGGCGTCTCGATGAAGCCGAACGGGTTGACCCGCGCGAAGACGGCGAGGTTGCCGATCAGGCCGATGTTCGGGCCTTCCGGGGTCTCGATCGGACACATGCGGCCGTAGTGCGACGGGTGGACGTCTCGGACCTCGAGGCCGGCGCGCTCGCGCGACAGACCACCGGGGCCCAGGGCGTTCAGGCGGCGCTTGTGGCCCAGCCCGGCGAGCGGGTTGTTCTGGTCCATGAACTGCGACAGCTGGCTGGTGCCGAAGAACTCCTTGATCGCCGCCACGACGGGACGGATGTTGATCAGGGTCTGCGGGGTGATCGCCTCGACGTCCTGGGTCGTCATGCGCTCGCGCACGACGCGCTCCATGCGGGACAGGCCCACGCGGATCTGGTTCTGGATCAGCTCGCCGACGGTGCGGATGCGACGGTTGCCGAAGTGGTCGATGTCGTCGACCTCGATCGGCACCTCCAGGCCCTTGGGCCCGGCGACCTTCGCCAGCGGGGTGACGTGCGGGTCGGCGTCGTGCAGCCGGACCAGGTACTCGACGATGGCGATGATGTCCTCGTTGGTGAGGGTCGTCGGGCCGTTCATCGGGTTGTCGGTCAGGCCGAGCTTCTTGTTGATCTTGTAGCGGCCGACGCGCGCGAGGTCGTAGCGCTTCTCCTTGAAGAACAGGTTCTCCAGGAGGGCCTCGGCGGACTCCTTGGTCGGCGGCTCGCCCGGGCGCAGCTTGCGGTACACCTCGAGGAGGGCCTCGTCCGAGTTCGACGTCGGGTCCTTCTCCAGGGTCGACATCATGATCTCGGAGAAGCCGAAGCGCTCGCGGATCTCCTCGGCGGTCATGCCGAGGGCCTTGAGCAGCACGGTGACCGGCTGGCGGCGCTTGCGGTCGATGCGGACGCCGACGGTGTCGCGCTTGTCGATGTCGAACTCCAGCCACGCGCCGCGACCCGGGATCACCTTGACGGTGTGCAGGGTCTTCTCGGTGGCCTTGTCGATCGAGGCGTCGTAGTACACGCCGGGGCTGCGGACCAGCTGGCTCACGACGACGCGCTCGGTGCCGTTGATGATGAAGCTGCCCTTGTCGGTCATGATCGGGAAGTCGCCCATGAAGACGGTCTGCGACTTGATCTCACCGGTGTTGTTGTTGATGAACTCCGCGGTGACGAACAACGGCGCCGCGTAGGTCATGTCCTTGTCTTTGCACTCGGCGATGCTCGCCTTGACGTCCTCGAAGTGCGGCTCCGAGAACGACAGCGACATCGAGCCGGAGAAGTCCTCGATGGGGGACAGCTCGGACAGGATGGACTCCAGCCCGCCCTGCGGGTTCTCCTCGCCGCGGGCGATGGCTTCGGCGCGCCACTTGTCGGAGCCGATGAGCCACTGGAACGAGTCCAGCTGGATGTCGAGCAGGCCGGGGACTTCCAGCGGCTCGGAGATTTTGGCGAACGACGCGCGCTTCGGAGCGCCCGGGATCGAAGTGGTTGAGGTGGACTGGCGGGTGGGTGCCAAGATGCGTCCTTCCAACACGAAAGTTGACTAGCTGCTACGAGGTGGGCTTGCGCCGGTGTCGCTGGTCTGACGACCTGAAACGGCGAAACACTCGAATCAGCACAACCGTGTGCAGACGGGCGAATCAAAGAGGACAGGAGGCAGCCAGCGCAACGTCCAACTGTATCAGAAAATAGACGCGCTTTGTCAAGTCGCGTCTGCGAAGGATCCGCGCGCGCTGGCTGGGCATTGCGCGGTCTTGGCCAATAGACTGACCCGCCGGAGCCCGCGCGTCAAGCGTTACGCGCAAATTGGTTGGTGTTTTCCCACGTCAACCGACGAAACGGTCACCGGATCCGGCGTGTCACCACGTGTCAATCTGGCGGATGCGCCAGCGACCGTCCATGCGCTCGACTTCCATCTGCAGCGTGATGATCATGCTGTTGGCGGTCGAACCGGCGGTGCTGGTGGCGAAGTTGACCAGCACGTGGGCGGTGGAACCGTTGCCGCTGCCGGTCAGATCGCGGACGCCGATCGCCCGGACCTTGCAGTCCTGCTTGGCGCCGGCGGTCTGCTCGAAGATCTGCCGGTTGGCCTGTTCGCTCTTGTTCCACTGGTCCAGGGCCTTGCCGGCCAACCAGGACCGGTTGAGCTTCATCCACTGCTCGAAGGTCTCCCCCGGCTTGGGCGACAGGCACGCGGCGGTGTCCATCTGCCCCAGGACCTCGGCGGTCGCCTTGGAGTTGATGAAGCTCTGATCCGACCCGCGACCGACGCCGCCGGGGTGCCAGAAACCGAGCAGGCCGACGATCAGTCCGATCAGGCCGATGAGGCCGAGCAGTTGGGCGCCACGCGGGATCTGGCCGCCGGCTGCGCGCGGCGCGGTCTTCGCGACACCGCCGCCGGCCGACGCCGACGATCCGGCGGCCTTCGCCGTCGACACCGGTGCGGCGAGCTTGCCCTTGCCGACGCGCTTGGCCGACGCGCCCTTGAGCGGGGAGGTCTTGGCGGCCTTGGCGTCGGCGCCGGCGAGGCGCTCGATCGGGGCCCGCTTGGCGCTGCCGGAACCGCGCTTGGCGCCCGCCCCGGCGGGCGGCTGCCCGGCGACGCGGGGGCGCTTCTTCTTGGGGGGCATGCTGTCGGACATCAGTTGCCCCCGTCCTGCTCGTCGGTGGAGCCCGAGCCGCGGCGGGTCGCGCCCGGGCGGGCACCGACCGGGCTGGCGGCCTGCTGCAGTTGGATCCCGGAGAGCGGCTCGAGGAGCTCGGCCTTGTAGCCGTCGGGGGTGTCGACGACGCTCACCAGGAAGACCATCACCTGCGGCACCTCGGGTTGACCGGGGACCTTGGCGACGGTCTGCACGGCGACCAGGGCCTTGCCCTTCTTGCTGCCGGAGTTCAACTCGGTGACCGCGCTGCGCAGCGGCCGGCTCTCGGTGCGTCCGGTCGCCTTGGGGTTGTGCATCAACTGCTGGTAGGCGGCGTTGGTCCGCATTTCCTGCAGGGCCCGCCCGGTGAGCGACGAGTCGATGTTCTTCTTGAACTTCGTCGGGTTCTTCGGATCGAGGGTCGTGACGTTGAGGACCGCGGCCTGGGCGGCCTCGAGGACCGAGTTGCGCGCCTTCTCCACCGGCTTGTCCCGGTAGCCCCGGAAGCCGTTGTACGCGCCGAGGATCCCGACGATCAGGCCGACGGCGGCGATGATGCCCGCCACCGCCCAGATGAGGCGCGTCGCCGAGTCATCGGCGCCCCGCGAGCGGGTTGCAGGCTTGTCTGCCGTGGCCGCCTCGCCGTCATCGCCGGAGGCGTCGTCGTCGGTGGCCTCGTCGACGGCCTCGACGGCGTCGTCGATCGCGTCGTCGACCTTCTTCTCGTCACTCATAACAGCCGTCACTCTATCCGCGCGGGTCGCTGCCGGGCGAATCCGTCGACGCCGGTGCAGCCGCCCGCTAGTACTTGGTCGGGTGGACGCCCATCAGCCAGGCGAGCTGCCAGGCCAGCTGGCTCAGATCCAGCTTGTCGGGGTCCTTCTTGGGCTTGTTGTCCCACGGCTGCGGAATGTTCGGGTTGGCCAGGGTGGCCCGCGCCGCACCGCGCACGCTCGTCGGCGATCCCTGCGGCACCGTGCACCGCGCGTTCAGGTTCAACGGGAAGTCGTCGTAGTTGATGTCGAACGTCGGATTCTTCCGCTTGATCGCATCAATCATCGTCTGCGTCGACTCATAACCCTGCGTACACGCCGCCGGGTTGTTCGTCTCCAACACCACACCGAAGTGGATCTGCCCGTCGCCGGGGGCGGGGCTGTGCGAGCCGGCCGACAGGGCCGAGAGCATCGCGAACAGGGTGTTGGTGGCGAAGCCGGTGGGCTCGATCGCGGTCCGGGTCACCGAGCCGAGGTCCTTGAGCGCCGCGGTGATATCCCCGCCCTGCTTCTGCAGCAACGTCGAAATCGCCGCCGCCGACGTCTGCCCCGTCGTCAACAACCGACGCACATCCGGATCGGCCGACGCCAACGTCGCCGTCACCACCTGCAAATTCTTCGACCACTGCAAAATCGCATCCGACTGCTCCCGCTGCGTCGAAAGCACCTTGCTCGAAGACTGCAGCAACGCAATCGTGTCCCCGATCGAGTCATACCCGGCCTGCGACAGCGTGTTCAACGAATTCACCAGCCGCGTCAGGTTCTCCCCCTGACCGTTGAAGGCCTTGCCCAACTCCTCGACGATCGTGTGCAAATCATCGACCGGCACCGACTCGGCGAAGTCGAGCGCACTGTTCACCACGTCCTCGAGCGGGGGCGGCAGCGTCGTGTTGTCGGACTGGATCACCGAGCCCTTGGCCAGGTAGGGGCCGCCGGCCGACGTGGGCCGCAGGTCCAGGTACTGCTCGCCGATCGCCGAGCGCGACGCGACGGCCACGTTGGCCGACGCGGGGATCTTGGGCGCGTTCTTGTTGATCCGCAGGTTGGCGTCGACGCCGTCCTTGGTCATCGTCAACGACTGCACCCGGCCGACCTTGACGCCCTGGTAGGTGACCTCGGCGTTGGCGAAGATGCCGCCGGAGTCCTTCAGGTGCACCGTCACGGGGTAGTCGGACAGGCCGGCCAGCTGCGGCAGGCGCGCATAGTTGTTGCCCACGACGAGCATCGCGACGATGCCCAGGATCGCGAACGCGATGAGCTGAATCTTGGTGCGGCGCAACATGTCAGCGACCGCCCTTCAGCATCGACACCGGGCCGTCGAGCGGGGACTGCCCCGGCTTCGGCGGGGTCAGCACGATGTACTGCGGCCGGCGCTGCTTCTTCTTCGACGCCGGGTACGGCAGATCGGGCCGGTAGTTGCCGTACGACGGCGGCGTCCACGGGCCGATCCGCGAGTTGGGCGGCGGCGGCAGCAGGCCGACGGTCGGCCAGCCCCAGCGCGGGCCGTTGCCCTTGTAGTACGGGTTGGCCGGGTCGACGGGGATCGCGCGCGCCTTGGGCGGCGAGTAGATCGGTGCGCCCTGCCCGACGCCGAGCGCCTCCAGCTGGTTCTTCAGGCGCAGGTCCAGCGTCATGAACAGGTTGGTCGCGTTGCCCTTCGCGGCCGGCGTCAGCCAGTCGGGGAACGGAACGGTCAGCATCAGCGGGGCGGCGGTGACCAGGTCGGGCATCGACTTGGCCAGCGACGACAGGACCGGGCGCAGCGCCTTCAGGTCCGCGATGATCGCGTTGCGCGACTTGCTGAGCACGTCGGTGCCGACCTCGCCGAGCTTGTCGAGCTTGGTGAGCAGGTCGACGAACTGCGGCCGCTGCTGCTCGAGGACCTGCACGCCGGCGGGCAGCTGCTCGAGGATCTGCTCGATCTTCTCGCTCTGCGCGGAGGCGCGGGTGGACAGCTTGGCCAGCCCGTCGATCGCGGTGACGATGTCGTCGCGCTGCTTGTTGAGGTTGCCGATCAGCTTGTCGGACTGCACCAGCAGGCTGCGCACCTTGTTGTCGACCAACGACTTCCCGTTGGCGCCGGCGACGTCGAGCGCCTTGCTCAGCTCGGAGACGATCGGCTGCAGCTGGTTGAGACCGCCGTTGTTGAGCAGCAGCGACAGGGCGCCGAGCACCTGCTCGATGTCGGTGGCGGTGCGCGTGCGCGGCTGGCCGTCGGAGTCCGTGCCGGCGATCGGCGTCGAGGTGCTCTGCGGCGGCGCGCTGTCGCCGCCCTCCGGCTCGGTCAGCCCGACGAACTTCTCGCCGAGCAGCGCCGTCTGCTGGATCGCGGCGTGCACCTGGTTGGAGACCTTGACGTTGTTGCGGACCGCGATCTTGACCGACGCCTGCCACTCGTCGGGGGCGATCGAGATGTCGGTGACGCGGCCCACGACGATGCCGTCCTTCTTCACCAGTGTCTGCGGCACGAGGTCGAGGATGTCGTCGAACTTCACCACGTAGTGGTTCGGGTTGTCGCCGACGGACGCGCCGCCGGGCAGCGGCACCGACTGCAGGCCGCTGCACGAGGACAGCAGGCCGATGCCCGTCACGGCGATGGTCGTGGCCGTCGCGGCCTTCACCCAGCGCATCAGCGGCCACCTCCCCACGGCGTCTGCGGCGCGCGCGCGGGATGCGTGCGCGGCGGCGTCGACGGCACGGTGGCCGACGGGTTCGCCGGGCGGGTCGCCGACGGCTTCGGGGTGCGCTTGCGCGGCGGCAGCGGCGCCGGCGTCGTCTGCTGCGGCAGCATCAGACCTGGGTCCTGGCGGCCGCGGCGGGTGCCGGGCACCGAGTACTTCTGCGTCTTGTCGTTGCTCATGATGCCGAAGGGCAGCACCGGCAGGTGCGGCGAGATGCCCTTCTCCACCTGGCGGGCCAGGTCGGAGCAGTGGCTGATGATCGGGGCGACCTTGCGCTGCCACTCCAGGAACGGCTGGGTGCCCGGCATGATGCTGCCCGGGTTCAGCAGGTTGCACTGCATGGACAGCAGCGCCTGCAGGTCCTGGACCGTCAGGCGCATCGCCAGGGTGCCCGACTCGGCGTCGTAGGCGTTGATCAGGTTGGAGACGGTGACCGGCAGGACCGAGAAGATCTCCTTGATGGAGTCCTGGCGCTGCTTGAGCACCTCGGTGGTCGGCTTCAGGGACCGGACGGTGTCGCCGATCGCCTGTTGGTTGGCGCCGACGAACCGGCTCACGTCGCCCAGCGCCACCGACAGCGTCGCCAGCGCCTGGCCGAGCTGATCGCTCTCCCCCGCCAGGAAGGTGTTGAACGAGGCCATCTGGGTGTTGAACTGGCGGACCTGGGTGTCGTTCTGCTCGAGCGCCGACACGAAGGTGTTCAGCTGCTTGATCGTGTCGACGAGGTTGCCGCTGGAGTCCGACAGCGTCGTCGCCGCCTTCGACAGGTTCTCGAAAGTCGCGCCCAGCTTCTCGCCGTTGCCGCGCAGGTTGTCGGCGCCGACGCGGACGGCGCGGGTCACCGCGCCCTCCTTGTCGCCCTTCTTGGCGTTGACCCCGTCCGGGCCGAGCGACTTCGACAGCTTCTGCAAGTTGCCGTACAGCTCGTCGACCTCGACGGGCACCATCGTCTGGTCCTCGCCCAGCACGATGTGGCTGCCGGCGCGGTCGCCGCCGGTGTAGGCGGGGGTGAGCTGGACGTAGCGGTCGGAGATGATCGACGGCGCGACCTGGACGGCGCGCACATCCTTGGGCAGCTTCAGACCGCGCTTGACGCGCATGTCGACGTGGACCTTGTCCCCGTCGGGCACCACCTTGGTCACCTTGCCGACCTTCACGCCGAGCAGGCGGACGTCCGAGCCCTTGTAGATGCCGACGCCGCGCTTGAAGGTGGCGTCGATGGTGGTCTGCCCGATGCCGGACAGGACCCACCACAGCACGCCGCCGAGGACCAGCGCCAGCACCGTGCCCAGCACGATGCCCACGATGTGGCGGGGGGTGAACCAGCGGCCCGGGCCGGAGGTCGTCGTCAGATCCGGAGCGGTCATCGGCCGGCCTCCGTTCCACCGTTGTTGAACTGCTTGACCATGTTGGGCGGCCGCGTCGTGTTCTGCTGCGGCAGCGCCGGCGGGATCAGGTTCGTCACCATCGACTCGAACCAGCGACCGTTGCCCAGCACGTTGCCGTACAGGCGGTAGAACGGCGCGAGGCTCTCGATCGAGCGGTTCAGGTTGGTCTTCTGCTTAGCGAGCAGGCCCGCGACCTGCTGCAGCGACTTGAGCGCCGGACCGACCTGCGCCTGGTTGTCCTTCACGATGCCCGAGAGCGACTTGCTCAGCTGCGTCGTGGACTCCAGCAGCGTGCTGATCGACTGCTGCCGCTTGTTCAGCTCGTCGAGCAGCTGGCCGGTGCCGGCGATGAGCGAGACGAACTCCTCGTTGCGGTCGGCCAGGATCTTCGACGTCGTCTTGGTGGCGGACAGCAGCTTCTGGATGTCCTGGTCGCGCTTGGCGATCGTCTGCGACAGTCGGCTCAGGCCGGTCAGCGCCGGACCGAAGTCGCCAGCCGTACCGGAGAAGGCGGTCGACAGCGCGTCGAGGGACTCGGAGACCTTGTCGGTGTCGAGCTCGGTCAGCTGGTTGCTGGCGTCGCTGAACGCGGCGATGACGTCGTAGGGCTCGATGGTGTCCTTGAGCGGCACCGACGGGTCGGCGGCCTTCGAACCGCGCGGCGTCAGGCCGAGGAACTTCTGGCCGAGGAGCGTCTTGATCTGGATGGACGCCTGCGTCTGGTCGCCGATCCAGGTGTCGTTGGCGTTGAACCGCACCAGGACCTTGTTGCCGTCCTTATTCAGGTCGACGCTGTCGACGGTGCCGACCTTGATGCCGGCGACGCGGACCTCGTTGCCCTTCTGCAGACCGGCGGCCTCGTTGAACTCGGCGGTGTACCGCGGACCGGCGCCGAGGATCGGCAGATCGGTGAGGTAGAACGACGAAATCGACACCATCAGCAGCATCAGGACGCCCAGCGCGCCGACCGTGATCGGTGAGCGCCGGCCGGCGAAGCGGCGCGACGGGTGCAGCGCCTGCGGCTCGAGCGCGGCGGCCGCGGCGTCGGCGGCGGCCTTGTCGTTGTCGTCGGGCATTGCTGCCTGATCCTTCTCGTCAGCCATGTCCACCCCTAGAACGACGGCCGGCGGTTATCCCGCCAGCACCTGGTCGCCGCGCTGGTGTAGAGCACGTGGTTGATATCGGGCATCGGGATCAACGGGTCGGTCAGCAGGACCGACTTTCCGTTGCCCATCACCAAGTCGACGCCGCACAGGTAGAACTGGAACCAGGAGCCGAAGGTCGCGGCGCGACCGATCTTCTCCAGCTTCGGCGGCAGGTTGGTCAGGATCGCCTGGACGTCCTTGTCGCGGCGCATGATCTCGTCGGACACCGACCGCAGGCCCGCGATGTCGCCGGCGATCGCCGGGCGCGTCTGCGAGAGGATGCCGCCGAGCACCGTCGTCAGGCCGGACACCGACGTGATCGCCGAGCCGACCGACTCCTTCTGCCCGGCCAGGCCGGTGACCAGCTGGGAGGTGTTCACCAGCAACGACTCGAACTGCGTGTCGTGGGTGTTGACGGTGTCGAGCACCTTGTTGAGGTTCGTGATCAGCTCGCCGATCACCTCGTCGCGGTTGGCCAGCGTGTTGGTGAGCTCGGCGGTCTGCGAGATCAGCGACGACATCGTGCCGCCCATGTTCTGACCCGGGGTGTTCTGGAAGACGTTGATGATCTGGTCGGCCAGCTTGTTGACGTCCTCCGGCTTGAGCTGGATGAACACCGGCTTGAAGCCGTTGAACAGCTCGGTCAGGTTCACCGCCGACGTCGTCTCGGTCTTGTCCCGGTTCTCGCCGAAGACATAGCCCGGGCGCAGCTCCTTGCCGGCCTCGCCCGCCCCGCGCTCGAGGGCGAGGTAGCGCAACCCGGTCAGGTTGCGGTAGCGGATGGCGACCTGCGTGCCGTCGGGCAGCGAGTCGCGGTCCACGGCGAAGCTCACCTTGGCCCGGTTCTTGTCGTAGACCTCGACCTTGCTGACCGCGCCGACGCGCACGCCCGCGATCCGGACGTCGTCGCCCGGGTTGAGCATGGCGGCGTCGTCGAAGATCGCGGCGAAGTCGTGCTTGCCCGACGAGCCGGCGTTGGCGATGGTCAGCGCCAACATCGTCGTCGCGACGACGGTGACCACCGCGAAGGTGATCAGCTTGACCAGTGCGGGGACGATGGACCTCATCGGATGTTCACCTGCGCTCCCGGGAGTCGGGCCGCGCCGAGCATCGTCACCCAGCTGGGGACCTGCTCGGGCGAGACGCCCGACGCCGCGCCGTAGATCATTTGCAGTTGTGCGCGGAACACCGGATCCGACCAGGGGCTGGTCGGCGCGGCGGCGACGCCGGACGGCAGCACCGAGTACTGCGCGGCGGGCATCTCCGGCACGTTGCGCGGACCAGGGTTGCGCGAGGGCACCTGGTAGGAGCCGTCGGCGAGGCCGCCGCCCGGGTACTGCGGGAACGGGCGGCCGTTCTTGGCCGGGGTGTAGCAGACCGGGTTGCGGTCGTAGTCGAACAGGCGCGGCTCGTCCTGGTTGGGCAGGTAGCGCCCGCGCGGGTTGACGAACTGCAGGTTCACGCGGACGCCGGGGTTCTGCGTGCCCTCACCGACGATGCGGCGCGACTCGGGGATCAGCGCGGCGAAGTTCTTGAACGTGCAGCCGAAGGTCGGCGACTGGCGCGCCAGGCCCTGCAGCATGTCCTGCGTGCCGGTGAAGATGCTGATCAGATCCTTGCGGTTCGTGTTCAGGAAGGACGTGGTGTCGGTCGCCGCGACGCCCAGCGACGCGATCAGACCGGCCAGGTCGCCCTGGCGCTCGACGATCGTGTTGCCGGTGATGCGCAGGTTGTCCAGGCCGTCGATGATCGACGGCAGCGCCTCGGAGTAGGTCTGCGAGAACGACGCGAGCCCGCGCAGCGTCTTCTGCAGGTCCGTCGTGTGGTCGTTGATCTCGGCGAAGATCGCGTCGAGGCGCTTGACGGTCTCGCCCAGCTCCTGCCCGCGGCCGCTCAACGCCTGCGACAGCGCGGTCAGCGTCACGTTGAGGTCCTGCGGCGGCACCGCCTTGAGCAGCGGCAGCAGGCGGTCGAAGAAGTCCTGGACTTCCTTGGCGTTGCCCTGCTCGGCGGTCTCGATGGTGGCCCCGCCGGCCAGCGTGGCCGTCGTCGACGAGTCGCGCGGCACCTCGAGGGCGACGTAGCGCTCGCCGAACAGCGTCTTGGGCAGGATCCGCGCGGTGGTGTCGGTGGGCAGCAGCGACAGCTTGTCCGGCTGCAGGGCGAGGACGACGTCGACCTTGCCGTCCGGCGACGGGGTGACCGCCTTGACGGTGCCGACGATCATGCCGCGCGCCTTGACGTCGGCGTGCTCGGACAGCGAGTTGCCCGCCGAGTCGGTGTGCAGCACCACGTCCTTCGTCGGGCTGAACTTGCCCTGGAACTTCAGGATCGATCCGCCGATGAACAGCGCGATCACCGCGAAGAAGGCCAGTCCGGCCGCTCGGAGTCGAAGTTTTCGCATGCGTCAGCCCGCCACTCGAACCGTCGTGGTGGTGCCCCAGATCGCCAGGCCCAGGAAGAAGTCCAGCAGGGCGATCAGCACCAGGGCCGCGCGCACCGCGTGTCCCACCGCCACGCCGACGCCGGCCGGGCCGCCGCTGGCGTAGTAGCCGTAGTAGCAGTGCACCAGGATGATGACGAACGCGAAGACCAAGACCTTGCCGAACGACCATAGGACGTCGGCCGGTGGCAGGAATTGGTTGAAGTAATGGTCGTACGACCCGCCCGATTGCCCGTTGAACACGGTGTTGATCGTTCTGGACGCCGTATAGGCGGCGAGTAGGCCGAGCACGTACAGCGGGATGACCGCGACGAAACCGGCGATCACGCGGGTGGTGACCAGGAACGGGATCGACGGAACCGCCATGACCTCGAGGGCGTCGATCTCCTCGGAGATGCGCATGGCGCCGAGCTGGGCGGTGAAGCCGCAGCCGACCGTCGCCGACAGGGCGAGGCCGGCGACCAGCGGCGCGACCTCGCGGGTGTTGACGTAGGCCGACAGGAAGCCGGTCAGGGCCTGCGCGCCCAGGTTCTGCAGCGCCGCATAGCCCTGCATGCCGACAACGACGCCGGTGAAGCCGGACATCAGCACCATCACGCCGACGGTACCGAGGATGACGGCGAGGCCGCCCGAGCCGAAGGCCACCTCGGCCAGCAGGCGCAGGACCTCGCGGTAGTAGTGCACCAGGGTGCGCGGGATCCAGCCGATGGCCCGCGCGTAGAACGACATCTGCTCACCGGCGCCGTCGAGCACCCGGAGCGGTTTGTCGGCCTGCTTGCGGAGCTCGTAGCCGACGTATTCGGCCCGGCTCTTGGCAATGGTGACGCCGCCGCCTTCGCTCATGGTCACGCCCCCTTCGGCGGAACGACCTGCAGGTACACCGCGGTCAGGATCAGGTTGGCGAAGAACAGCAGCAGGAAGGTGATGACGACGGACTGGTTGACCGCGTCACCGACGCCCTTGGGGCCGCCCTTGGGGTTGAGGCCCTTGTAGGCGGCGATGACGCCGGCGATCAAACCGAAGATGGCCGCCTTGAGCGTCGAGATGTAGAGGTCGGGCAGCTGTGCGAGCGAGCCGAACGACGAGAGGTACGCGCCCGGCGTACCGCCCTGCACGACCACGTTGAAGAAGTAACCGCCGGCGATGCCGATGACGGCGACGAGTCCGTTGAGCAGGATCGCGACCAGCACCATGGCGAGCACGCGGGGGACGACGAGGCGCTGCACGGGGTTGATGCCCAGCACCTCCATCGCGTCGATCTCTTCGCGGATGGTGCGCGCACCGAGGTCGGCGGCGACGGCCGAACCGGCCGCGCCCGCCACGAGTAGCGAGGTCACCAGGGGTGAGCCCTGTTGGATGACGACCAGGACGCTGGCGGCGCCGGTGTACGACTCCGCACCGATCTGCTTGATCAGCGAGCCGGTCTGCAGCGAGACGATGGCGCCGAACGGGATCGCGATGAGCGCGGTCGGCAGGATCGTGACGCTGGCGATGAACCAGGCCTGCTGGATGAACTCCCGCCACTGAAACGGGCGCACGACGGATTGGCGCGCAACGTCGATGAATAGCTGTACGATCCGGCCCGTTTGCTCAAAAGCTCCGGCCCCGGCCGCCGCAATTCGATCGACGCCACGCTCAGTGGCGGTCGTCATCGCTGGTTTAGCTCCCGCTAGTCCTTGGTCTTCTTCTTGGCGGATTTCTTCACGCTCGGCGTCACCATCGGCTCTGCCTCAGCCTGAGCCGCGTTCGCAGTCACCCCGGCAGCGGCGCTGCCCGCGGCCGTCGCCATGGCGGCGGACTCGGCAGCAGCAGCCTGGGTGGCGGCCTGAGCGCGGTTTTCCGCGAGAAGCTTATCCTCTTCCTCCATGCTCCGGCGAATCGCCTCCTGGGCGTTCGGCGGGAGGGTGTGGATGATCTCCTCGACGTTCTGGCGGTGACGCGCGGCGGCCTTGCGCTCGGGCATGCCCGGGTTCGGCTGGACCTGCGCGATGATCTCGCTGAAGTCGTCCTTGGTGCCACCACCGGAGATGCCGGCGGCCTGCATCGCGGCCTCGGCCGCGGCGACGGCCTCGTCCTTCTCCTCGGACATGCCGATCGGGCCGAAGCGGTCACCGGAGAGGAACTGCTTGACGACCGGCTGTTCGCTGGTGAGCAGGACCTCGCGCGGGCCGAACATGACGAGTTCCTTGCGGAAGAGCATGCCGATGTTGTCCGGGATGGTGCGGGCGATGTTGATGTTGTGCGTGACGATCAGGATCGTCGCGTCGATCTGCGCGTTGATGTCGATCAGCAGCTGGCTGATGTACGCGGTGCGGACGGGGTCCAGGCCCGAGTCCGGCTCGTCACAGAGGATGATCTGCGGGTCCAGCACCAGGGCGCGGGCCAGACCGGCGCGCTTGCGCATACCACCGGAGATCTCACCGGGGAGCTTGTCCTCGGCGCCGGCCAGACCGACGAGGTCGATCTTCTCCATCACGATGCGACGGATCTCCGATTCGCTCTTCTTGGTGTGCTCGCGCAGCGGGAAGGCGATGTTGTCGAAGAGGCTCATCGAACCGAACAGTGCGCCGTCCTGGAAGAGGACGCCGAACAGCTTGCGGATCTCGTAGAGCTCGCGCGCCGAGCACTTGGTGATGTCGGTGCCGTCGATGATGACCGAGCCCTGCTCCGGGTGGAGCAGACCGATCAGCGTCTTCAGGAAGACGGACTTACCGGTACCGGACGGGCCGAGCAGTGCACTGACCTCGCCCTCGGGCAAGGTCAAGGTGACGTCGCGCCAAATGTTCTGCGAGCCGAAGGACTTAGTCAGTCCCTCCACGCTTACTTCAACACCCACTGCGGTTCCCTCCATCGATCGTCCCGCTGACGGCAGTCCGAGTGACTCCCGCAATCCCCATGGACATATGTGGTCGCAGTCACTCTAACGCACCGCGGGCCCGGTTCCGGAAGGAACTCCGGTCTCGTCGACTTGGACAGTTGTCCCTACCGGCGAGTAGGACCCTTAACGAAGGCTAAGAGTAACCCATGCCACACCGGTCTCCAACCCCGCCCCCAGATGCGCAAACACCCCGCGAGACCGTGATCTCGCGGGGTGTTTGGCGGTGAATCGCGACCGGGCGGCGGGCCCGGTCAACGGGTCACTTGAGGGAGACGGAGGCGCCGGCCTCTTCCAGCTTGGCCTTGGCGGCCTCGGCGTCTTCCTTCGAAACCTTCTCGAGGAGCGGCTTCGGCGCACCCTCGACGAGGTCCTTGGCCTCCTTCAGGCCGAGACCCGCGACAACCTCGCGGACGACCTTGATGACCTGGATCTTCTTGTCGCCGGCACCCTCGAGGATGACGTCGAACTCGTCCTGGTCGGCGGCGGCACCGGCGTCGCCGCCGGCAGCCGGGGCACCGCCGGCAGCAGCCACGGCGACCGGGGCGGCCGCGGTGACCTCGAAGACCTCTTCGAACTTCTTCACGAAATCGCTGAGCTCCAGCAGAGTCAGTTCCTTGAACTGATCGATGAGCTCGTCAGCGCTGAGCTTCGCCATGATGGCGTCCTTCCTTTAGGTGGTCGACGGCTGCGGTGCAGCGCCGACCGGGTTTTGCTGTGACCGGGTGGTCTCAGGTGGCGGCGGGGATTACTCCTCGCCCGCAGCTTCCTTCTGCTGCTGCAGGGCCGCGGCGAGGCGCGCCACCTGCGATGCGGGCTGGTTGAACAGCCCGGCGGCCTTAGCCAAGTTGCCCTTCATGGCACCGGCGAGCTTGGCCAGGAGGACCTCACGGGTCTCCAGGTCGGCGATCTTCTCGATCTCGGCGACGGACAGCACGCGGCCGTCCATGTAGCCGCCCTTGACGACAAGAGCCTTGTTGTCCTTGGCGAACTTCTTGATCGCCTTGGCCGCGACGACGGGCTCACCCTCGATGAAGGCGATGGCCGTCGGGCCGTTGAACAGCTCGTCGAGCCCTTCCACGCCCGCCTCTTTCGCGGCGAGCTTGGTCAGGGTGTTCTTGGCGACGGAGTATGTGGTGCCCTCGCCGAGGGACCGGCGCAGCTCGGAGATCTCCGGGACGGACAGGCCACGGTATTCCGTGACGACCGTTGCCGTCGACTCCTTGAAACGCTCGGTGATCTCCGCGACTGCGGCGACCTTGTCGGGGTTGGCCATACTTCGCCTCCTCTCATTCGTAGTGCGCAGAGGCGTTGACGGCCGGGGCCGAGTCAACAAAAAACGCCCCGCGCAGGAAGCACACGGGGCGTACGGACGACGGCATGCGTCGCGGTATTCCTCGGGTCATCCTGCGTGGGCCGCCGACGTGTTGACGTCGGGCCTTCGATGGGATGTCCGGGGACTTCCCACGACCAACGGTCTCTGGCTGAACCTGTCGCGGGCACATGCCCACAACAAGCGAATAGGCTACCGGGTATGGCGCAGCGATCCAAATCCGATTCCCCGCATCCCGAGTGGTCAGCGTCGCAATCGGCCGCCACCGATGCGTCGGCGCGCGCGGCGGCCGCCGCCGACGCCGTCATCGACCGCCACCTGCGACGGTTCGCCGGCCTGCCCGGCACCCTCATCGGGACGGTCGCCTGGCCGGCGTCGTCGACGACGCACTGGCATTACTGGTGGCAGGCCCACTTCGTCGACCTGCTCGTCGACGCCGAGGTGGCCCGCCCGGGATCGGTGGGGACCGCGCGCGTCGGGCAGCTGCTGCGCGGCATCCACCTGCACAACCTGGCGCGGTGGACCAACGACTACTACGACGACATGGCCTGGCTGGGGCTCGCCATCGAGCGGGCCCGGCGCCACCTCGGCGTCGGCAGCGCCCGCGGGCTGCGCGTGCTGGCCGGCCGCATCCACGGGTCGTGGGCGCCGGCCAAGGGCGGCGGCATCCCGTGGCGCACGATGGACTACTTCTTCAACGCGCCGTCGAACGGGCCCGGGGCGATCCTGATGGCGCGCACCGGCGAGACCGAGCGGGCCGCAGCCATGTGCGACTGGGTCCACAAGACGCTCGTCGGCGACAACGGACTGATCCTCGACGGGATCAAGCCGCCGCCGCTGGACGATCCGAAGGGCGACTGGCAGCTGGTCCGCGACATCTACACGTACTGCCAGGGCGTCGTGCTGGGCGCCGAGCTCGAGGTGCTGCGCGCGGGCGGCGGCGACCGGCACCGCGAGCGGATCGGCGCGCTGCTGACGGCCGTCGAGAAGCACCTGCTGGTCGATGCGACCGTCACCGTCGACGACGAAGAGCGCGCCGTGCGGATCATCCCCGGCGCGGGCGGCGGCGACGGCGGGCTGTTCGCCGGGATCCTGGCCCGGTACCTGGCCCTGGTCGCCACCGACCTGCCCGACGGCGCCGGTGCCGCCGACGTGCGGGCGCGCGCGGCGCGAATCGTCCTCGACTCCGCCGAAGCCGTCTGGGAGACGCGGGCGGTCGTCGACGAGCGGCCCGTGTTCAGCGCCGATCCGCGACGGCCGGCGGTGATCCCCACCGCCGACGGCGCGGAGTCGCAGTTCATCGAGGGCGCGGTGCGGTCCTCGGAGACGCCCGAGCGCGACTTGTCGGTGCAGCTGTCGGCGTGGAAGACGCTGGAGGCCGCGGCGCGCGTGGCCGGGGGCATCGCCGAGCACTGACCCGCCGGCCGCACAGTGGGACAACCGACCAGGTAGCGGGTCGTTTTTCGGATTCGAAAACGCCGTCCCCCGGTTAACGAACCGTGACCGTCGTCCGATATATTCGGCAACACCGTTCCGGATTCGATTTTGTGCATACGATTCGATACCGAGAACCACGACAGGTCGACCCAGCGCCGGGCACCGTGCCCCTCGGCTGCGCCGACAGGCAGGTGAACCGATGGCTTACCGGATGGATCCCGCTGCTCGTAAGCGTGCGCGCACCGTCGCGCCCGCCCTGCCGTCGCGACCGGACCCGACGTCCCTGCCCCTCGGCGATCCCACCGGCGGCGCCGACGCCCGCGCCTGGCGGGCCCTCGTCGACGGCAAGCAGCGCTATCCGCGCGTGCACATCGACCGCACCGTCACCATCACCATGAGCGACGGCGTGCGCCTGCGCGCCACCGTCGTGCGGCCCGCCAACCGCCTCGGCGCCCCGGTCAACACCCCGTACCCGACGATCCTGTCGGTCAACCCGTACAACCGCGCCACCCTCGACGCCCTCGACGAGGGCCTCAACATGCCCGTGGTGGGCCGGGCGATGAAGTCTGCGTCGGCGGCCGTCGACGCGTCGGGCACGCCGCTCGAAGGCCTGACGCGCCTGACCGGAGTCGTCGCCGGCGGCGCCCTGGACATCTTCGGCGTCAACCGCAACCTCGTCCGCAGCGGCTACGTGCAGGTGCTCGTCGACGTCCGCGGAACCGGCGCGTCGCAGGGCAAGTGGCAGATCCTGGGCGGTCGTGAGCAGAAGGACTCCGTCGAACTGATCGACTGGGTGACCACGCAGCGGTGGAGCAACGGCCGTGTCGGCATGGCCGGTTGGTCGTACTCGGCGATCAACTCGCTGCAGGCCGCCGACAAGCGGCCCAAGGCGCTGCAGGCGGTGTTCGCGATCGAGGGCACCTCGGACATCGTCCGCGACATCTACATCACCGGCGGCATGCACTCGGCGTTCATCCCGATCTGGCTGAGCCTGGTCAACGTCCTCAAGTGGGTGCCGAATCCGCGCACCGCGCTGTACGACCTCGGCCACGGCGAGTTCGCGCGCTGGCTGCGCGACCGCGTGAAGTCGCCGGCCACCGAACTGCCGTCGCTGCTGTGGGGCTTCCTCACCACCCGCGACGAGCGCATCTTCGACGACCCGTACTTCGACGAGCGCGACCCGAAGATCGGCAACATCACCTGTCCGACGTTCACCGTCGGCGCGTGGCACGACCTGTTCGGGCCGAGCAGCACGCAGGTGTACGACCGCCTCAACCTCAAGCCCGGCGAGAAGCAGATGCTCGTCGCCGACGGCTACCACGTCGACGTCGGCACCGGCCAGGGCGGACGGTTCGCGCCGCCGCGGCTCGACGTGCTCGAGCGCGCGTGGTTCGACCACTGGCTCAAGGACATCGAGAACGGGGTCGAGAAGTACGGACCGGTCGTCATGCAGCAGCAGGGCGGCGGCTGGACGTCGGGGGCGCAGTTCCCGCGGCCGGGCGTCAGCACGCAGCGGCTGTACCTGTCCGAGTCGGCCTCCGGCAGCGCGGGCCACGCCCGGCACGACGGCAGCCTCGGCCGCGTCGCGCCGACCGGTGCCACCGTCTCGCTGTCGCTGCGCCCCGACCTGCGCGGGCTAGCGTCGCGCGACATGTCGCAGGTGACCGCCGGCGCGTCGATCGTGCTGGGGTCGAAGTTCAGCACCGACGCCGAATTCCAGGAGCGCGGCGGCCTGACCTTCACGACGCCCGCGGCTACCGAGCCGGTGCAGATCAGCGGCGCGGCGAACCTGCGGTTGTACGTCGCCAGCACGGGCCAGGAGGGCACCTGGGCGGTAACGGTCAACGACGTCGCGCCCGACGGGACGTCGACGGTTCTGACCAACGGCGGGCTGACCGTCTCGAATCGCGCGCTGGACCAGCAGCAGTCGGAATACGACGCCGACGGCAACCTGCTGCGCGCGCACCACTACCTGACCCGGGTCCGCAAGCTGCCGGTCCCGGTCGACGTCCCGGTGGCGATCGACGTCGACCTGGTGCCGACCGACGCGATCATCGAGGCCGGCCACCGACTGCGCGTCGACGTCTACGCAGCCAGCTTCCCGCGCTTCCTCACGCTGGTGCCCGACCTCGTCAAGGCCCGCACCCGCAAACAGCGTCTGGTCCTCGACCCCGAGCACCCCAGCCACCTCACCTTCCAGGCGATCGGTTCCTTCCCAACCGCCTAACCGCCGAGTGGGCGGTCCAATACCCCCGAGTGGGCGGTCCAATACCCCCGAGTGGGCGGTCCAATACCCCCGAGTGGGCGGTCCAACCCCGCCGAGTGGGCGGTCCAATACCCCCGAGTGGGCGGTCAGTACGCGCCACGTTCGTGCAGCAACTGTTCAACCTCCGTCAGGATTGTCCACGGTCTATCAAAGAGGCGTTCCGCATCGACGTGCACTGTCGCCCAACCGAGCGCCGCCAACTTCGCGTCTCGTCGAGCGTCGCAATCTTGCTGCTCCTCCGACGAGTGGAACTCCTCCCCGTCGTACTCAATCGCGATCTTCGGCCCGCGATAGCCCATGTCGACGCGAGCGAATCCATACCCTGTCTCATCGACGACCACGATCTGCAGTTCCGGCAGCGGTAGGCCGCTCTGGATGAGTAGGAGTCGCAACCAACTTTCGGGCGGCGACTCGGCTGCGCCGTCGACGAGCGGGGCAATCGCCCTCAACTGCCTGATGTACCGCCACCCTCGGTGTTCGTCGATGTACTTAATCAGGGCAAGGAAGGAGAACGGTGCGGCGCGGTGCAGGGCATCGAGATTCCCCAACCCCCGCCAGGCGGGCGGAATCCGACCGACGTCGAAGGCGGTACGCACTCGCGACGTCACCAGCACACCGTCGATGTCAGTGACATCGGACGGCGCGAGCTGGTAGCGGCGAACCGTGCGGCCCGCTCCTTTCCAGGTCGATCCCGCCAGGTCATGTAGCAGCTCGACATCGAAATGCGGATCGAACCACTTGGTGCCGTGGAGGATAGACGCAGAGATACCGGTGACGACGGGCCGACCGTGCGCGTTCTGAGCAGTTGCCAGGATGCGCTCGCGGGCCGACAGAAGTTCCGCCCGGCCCACCGCCGTCGTGCCGTCGATATACCGTTTCCCGGACCGAAGGTCTCCAACGCGTATGCGAGCCACCTCCTGGAAGTGCGCGGCTCGTGCTCCTACGTCATAGTTCCTCATGCATTCTTAGACGCAGTGGAAGCACAAACGGATCCTTCAGCAGTAGGCGCAACGGCGGCGATACCGCCCACTCGACGAGATTGGACCGCCCACTCGACGAGATTGGACCGCCCACTCGACGAGATTGGACCGCCCACTCGACGAGATTGGACCGCCCACTCGACGAGATCGACCGCCCACTCGGCGGGGTTGGAGGAGCGGTCAGCCGAGCTGCATCGGGAAGAAGACCGTGTAGACCAGGGTGATGAGCATGTTGACGATGATGATCGCGACGGTGGAGACGACGACCGTCGCGTTGACTCCGTCGGCGACGCCCTTCGGGCCCCCCTTGGCCTCGAGCCCGCGCTGACATCCGATGACTGCGATCAGGAAGCCGAAGACGACGGCTTTGACCATCGCGAGCACCACGTCGCGCACCGATGCGAACGCGCCGAACGACTGCCAGTAGCTCCCCGCACCAACATCTTGGCCGAGCACCGCAACGTAATACGCCGCCACCACACCCACCAGGATGATGAACAGCGCGAGCAGCGGTGCAACCAGGACGGAAGCGATGATGCGCGGCACGACCAGGCGCTGGATCGGGTCGACGCCCATCGTGCGCATCGCATCGATCTCTTCGCGGACATTGCGGGCACCGAGGTCGGCCGCAATCGCCGACGCCCCTGCCCCGCCGAGCAACATGCCCGACGCCAACGGTGCGGCCTGCTGGATCACGGCGAAGCCGCTTCCGGCGCCCAGCAGGGACTGGGCGCCGAGCTGGTTGATGACGTTGCCGATCTGAATCGTGACGATCACGCCGAACGGGATCGCCATCAAGAAGGCAGGCAGCGCGGTGACGCTGACCAGGTACCACGCCTGGATCAGGGTCTCTTTGACCTTCAACTGACCTCGACCGATGTCCAGCAGCATCTGCGCGACACCCTGCACCGCCAGCTGGAAGGTGCGCCCGAGGGTGCGCACCGGTCCGATGGCGTTGTCGCGCAGGTTCCCGGTCAGAACGCTGCCCGCGGTCGAGGCGGTCACGACGTCATCCTCCCGAATTCGGTGCGACGCTCGACGGCGTCGTCCCGGTCGGCGTGGTCGTGGTCGCGCCCGGCGCGGTACTCGACGATGGCGCAGTCGATCGCGGCGACGTCGTGCGGCCCGACTGCGCGCCGGGCAGGCCCGGAAGCTTGGGCGATCCCGGCGCGGCCTGGTCGCCGACGGCAGTGATCATCCAGTTCTGCGCCTTGTTCAGCGTCAGCACGTAAGCGGCGAGCGACGTCGCGCCGTTGGGCGCCTGCAAGCTGGTCGAGTCGACTTCGACGACTGCGGTGACCTTGTAGATGTCGCCGGCGATGTCGGTGGTCTTGGCCGACACCAGCTTCGCGGTCGCGGTCATGCGCACCGGCGTCAGGACCTGCTGCATCGCGGGGACTGCGACGTCGAACTGCTTCGCCAGCTCCGGCGACACCCCCTTCTTCAGATTCGCCGCCCACGGCGTGAGGTCCTTGTAGTTCAGGGTCGCCGCCCGCACCGCGTAGTCGCCGGACACCTGCTCGGCCTTGGCGCTGTTGTCCCGTTGGCTCTCGACCTTGTGCAGCTGACTGCGCACGCGCAGGTTGTCCACCACCCCGAACAGCAGGCCGATCACCGCCAGCGTGCCCAGGACACCGAAGACCAGCGTCCGGACCGATAGCGTGATCTGACGCGGACCAGCGTCGGTCGACGACGCCGGCTCGGCCTGCTGCTGCGCCGGCTTCTTCGTTGCCGACGGCTTCGGCCCGGCTTTCTTGGCCGCCGCCTTCTTCGGCCCGGCTTTCGACGATTTCGCCGAGGACTTCGAAGCGGTCGAGGTGCGCTTCTTGACCTCGACC
Organism: Gordonia sp. (in: high G+C Gram-positive bacteria); assembly: GCF_047602025.1. Lineage (GTDB taxonomy): Bacteria > Actinomycetota > Actinomycetes > Mycobacteriales > Mycobacteriaceae > Gordonia. The sequence continues at coordinate 2,433,759 of NZ_JASGII010000001.1, forward strand.
ACCCCCTTCTCGTCGGAGGTCGAGTCGTCGTCGTTACTAGTCGGCACTGAATCCCCTTCGGGTCGCTAATAGAAGGTTGAAGCCTAATTCACCGGCGTCACAACCACCCGCATGCCGTTGCCGGCACCGAAGAGTTGCAGCGCGTCGGAGAGGAATTCGGACAGGTTGATCTGCGGGATGGTCTGGTTGAGTGCGGTCACGATCGGCATGATGGGGCCGAGCGAGTCCATCGTCGGGGGCAGGATCTTCACCAGGTAGTCGGTGACCTTGACCAGGAACGGTTGCAACACCTGCAAGTTCTCATACAGCCGACCCTTGTTGGTCAGCGCCGTGACGCCGTCGAGCACGTCGGAGTAGTTGAACAGAATCTTGGACCACGAGTCGAGGAACTCCGGCACCGCCCCCATGGCCCAGGTCAGGTTCTGGTTGTAGCGCTGCGTGGCCTGGAACATGGATCGGATCTGCGGCGTCCGCGCCGCCAGCACCCCGGCAATCAGCCGCGATCCATCGCTCAGGCGACCGGTCGCCTCATCGGTGTCCTCGAGCGCCTCCCACGCCTCGCGCAGCAGGGTGCTCAGCGGGTCGACGGCGACGACCGCCATCATCTCCTGGAAGTGGTCGAACATGCCGGGGATCGACTCCGGCTCGACGAGGTTCTCCGCCGCAACCGTGTCGCCGTCCTTGAGGAACGGCCCGGTCGACGAGGCGGGTTCGAAGTTGATGTACGGCTCACCCAGCGCCGACTGCATCCCGATGGTCAGCGGCGCGGTCGACGGGATCTTCGTGCTCGTCGGATACCTCAGCCGCACCGACGCGCCGTCGGGGGTGAGGTCCACCTTCGACACCTCGCCGACGCGGACGCCGCTGACGAAGACGCCGGTCTTGTCGAGGATGAGGTTGGTGTCCTTCACCTTCATCGTCACCGTCGAGGTCTTCTCGAACGGATGCCATCGATACACGGAGATCGCCAGGTAGGCCCCGCACAGCGCGACGACCGTCGTGAAGACGACGACGTTGAAGATCAACTCCCGGGTGACCTTGCTCATCGCACCAACCCCATCATCCGCATCTGCCGCAGCATCACATCGGCGAGCTGTCGGTTCGAGACGTCGTTCTCGATGGCGATCCGGTTGACGTTCACCGCCGGGCCCTCCTTGAGAAACGGGACGAGGCGGTCGGTGAAGACGTTCAGCAGCGCCTGCGGGTTCGACGCCTGGCCGAAGTAGTCGGGCCAGCCGGGAATCAGCAGTGGCTTGACCACCCGCTCGATGATCTGCGTCAGCGCCTTGGCGACCGGCACCAGCGGCAGCACCGGTGCCAGCGCGACCCCGAGCCGACCCATCAGGTCGACGATCTGCGCGGGCACGGTGGCCGCATCGATGAACTGCAGTCCCTCCGGGCTGAGGGCGAACCGCAACTGCGCTTCCATCGACGCGAGCTGGCCGACCATGGCGTTGCTCGACAACAGCATCGACCGCAACCGGTCGCTCTGCCCGGCGAGCGCGTTCAACGTGCCCGTCAGTGCCGCCGTCGACTGCCTGGTCTTGCCCGGATCGCTGGGGAACTGCTTCACGACGCGGTCGAACGTGTTGCCCAGTTGCGGAAGGCTGCCGCTGCCGACGAAGTTGGCGAGGCTGTTCAGCAACCCCTCCACCTGCACCGGCGCCTTCACCCGGTCCTTGCCCAGGGTCGACCCGTGCGGCAGCGGCGAGGAATACGCGTCGGACGGATTGGTGATCGCGACGTACGTATCGCCCAGCAGCGTGTCCTGCCGCAGCTCGACGGTGGCGCCGGTGCCCACCACTGTCGACGGCTCCAGGCGCAGCGTCACCTTCGCGTAGTCGGGCGCCGGGGCAATGCGGGAAACGATGCCGGAGTCGAGTCCGTTGACGGTCACCTTGGCCTGGGTGGGCAGGTTCATCACCGTGTCGAACTGCACGTGCAGCGGCCAGCTGTCCCGGCCGCCGCCGGGTGCGGGCAGGCGCTCGACCGTGAACGACGCACAGCCGGTCGATACCGCGGCGGCCGTCAGGAGTACACCGACTGCACGGGCGAGCCGGGTCCATCGCCGAGTCGTCATGGCCGCCCCGCTCCCGTGAAGAGCATGACCGCCCGCAGTGCGTCGAGTTCCATCTTGTCCGGTCCGATCACCTTGCACTGGTTGGGGAGGAAGCGGTTGACGTTGGCACACGTCAACCGTGGATTCTTGGCGGGGATCTGGGTGCGCGGCGGCTTGTAGCTGATGCGCAGCCCGAAGGTCTTCTGGTCGAAGGCGACGTGAAAGGCGCGGATCAGCACGGGCAGGATGCCCAGCAGATCGCCCCAATTGCGGAAGCCGGCCCCGATCATCCGCGTGATCGGCAGGATCACGTCGAGCGCCGGCCACGCGAAGTGCTGGTACTTCGCAACGAGCGGGGTGGCGGTGGTGAGAATCTCCGGCAGCGCGTAGGCGATCCGGGCCATCGTCTTGAGGATGGGCACGGCCAGCGGGTCGGTGACCTGGTTGACCGCCTCGACCACCTGCTTGAGCACGCCCCAGTTGTCGGCCAGGCCGCCGGCCAGGGCACTGGTGTGGTCCAGCGAGGTCGCCATGTCGGCGAGCGCCCCCGTCATCGGCGTGCGCGCGGGAACCGCCAGTTGTTTGATCAGACCGTTGAGCACCGGGCCGACGCCGTCGAGCTCCTTGGCGATCGACGCGAGACTCGACATCACCTTGGCCGACTGCTCCGGGGAGCTGCCGTTGGTGAGTTCGTCGGCGATCCGGTTCACACTCTGCAACGCCTGGCTGATCGATGCCGGCGTGGCCGTCCGCGACAGCGGGATGCAGGCATTCGAGCCCAACCTCGAACCACCCGGCGCCGGGTCGCCGAGGATGGCCAGCTGCCGCACGGCGATGATCGACGGCGACACGCTCGTCGCTTCCGCGTCGGCCGGCAGCGGGAACTTCTGATCGACCTTGAAGGTGACCTTCGCGAAGCCGCCGCCCGGCTCGATCTTCTCGACGGTGCCGATCCGCACCCCGCGGCGCATCACCGCATTGCCCGGAAACAGGCCGATCCCGTCGGCCAGTTCGGCGCAGTGCGTGACGGTGCGCTCGCTGAGCCGTTGGTAGCCCAGGTAGGCGAGCCCGAGGACGACTGCCATGCCGATGGCGAGGCCGGACACCAGCCACTTGGAGCCGAGCAACTTCTTCAACATCAGCAGCCCACCCCCGGCATCGGGAAGCAGTAGTCCGTCGACAGGACCAACGGCGAGTGGTCGAAGCGGATCGAGCCGTCCGGCGCGACCATGCCCTCCAGGCGCTTGATGAAGTCGCGGCCCGACTTGATCAGCGGCTCGTAGCGCTGCAACAGCGGCCCGAACTTCCGGCCGATGGCGTCGACCTCACGCACCAGTGGATCGATGGTCGTGTCGTATTCGAGCATGATGCCCTTGACCCGCTCGAGCAGGTCGGCGAGTCGACCCAGGTAGTAGCTGAACCGGGAGCCGTAGGTCTCGAACTCGGTCATGAAAGTGGCCAGTTGACGACCGAGCGTGGTGATGGTGTTGCCGTCGACGTCGACCCGCTCGGTGTACTCGGCGGCCAGCGACAGCATCGTCCCGAACTCGTCTTGGCGCTTGTTCAGGTTGATCAGCATCGACTCCATGATCGCCAGGTTCTTCTTGAGCGCCCCCGGATTGTCCTCGAACCCGTCGTGCACCTGGGCGAGAAGGGTGCTCAGCGGCTTGACGTCGACCTTCTCCAGTTTCGGCGTCACCAGCGAGAAGGTCTGCGTCAACGAATACGGCACCGATGTGTTGTCCACCGTCATCGGCTTGTCGCCGATCGGGCGGTCACCCGTGGACGTGATATCGATGAAGTTGCCGCCGACCGCGGTCAACATTTTGGCGTCGGCGCGGGACTCGTCGCCGATGAACACGCCGCGCCGGACCGACATCACGACGTCGACGTGGTTGCCGGCGAGCGTGACCTTCTTGACCGTGCCCACCGGCACACCGGCCACCCGCACGCTGTCACCCGCCTTGATCTGTCCGGCCTCGTCGAACTGGGCCGACACCCGCGATTGCCCCGGGGTGAAGACGTAGATGCCGGCCGCGGCCAGGCCGAGCACCACCAGAATCGCCGCCGCCCCGATCCCCCACCGCAACTCGCCGCGCTCGCGCTGGGCGGTGCTCATGGCCGGCTTGTCCGAAAGGCGCCGCAACAAATCGCGCGGGGACCAGCGCGACGACGTGTTCACCGTTGACACAGTTTCACCTGCGTTCCGCGGAGGAAGACCTGGAGGTTGGCCGGGATCGGCGCCTCACCCTTGCTGCACTTCATCGCCGCCGGCGTGCCGGCCGGCGGCAGGATGGAGTTGAAGGCCGCCAGGATGCCCGGGGTCAGCGCGAGGATGGCGACGGCGAACTGGCCGATCGGCAGGACCTGGCGCACCAGGTCGTTGAAGCCGGGCGAATCGTTCTTGTCGAAGCCGATCGCGGCAACCATGTCGTCGAGTTGGGCGATGACCTTTCCGGTGGAATCGGCATAGGTGCGCAGATCCGCGTTCTTGGCGATCAGGACATTGCCGAACCGCTGGACGTATTCGATCAACGGGCCGATGTAGTTCGAGTTGCCCTTGATCGTCGTCGACAGCACCTTCATGTTGTCGACGAGCGTGTCGATGACCTCGTTCTGCTGGTCCACGACGCCCAGCAGGTGGGTGAGGGAGTCGACGGTCTTGGCGAACCCGGACCCGTCGCCCTCGACCAGGGCAACCATGCCCTCGGCGAGCTGGTTGATGTCCTCGGGTTTCATCACCTGGAACACGGGGGCGAGGCCGTGGAACACCTGGGTGATGTCGAAGGACGGAGTGGTGGCGTCCATCCCGATCAACGCGCCCGCCTTCAACGGCGCCCCCGACCGCGACTTCTGCTGCAGATCCAGGTACCTGATGCCGGTGAGGTTCAGGTAGCGGATCGCGAGGGTCGAATCGGGATAGACGTTCTCGCCGTCGGTGAGGGTGAACTTCACCCGGCCGACGCTGGTCTGCGCCTTGTCGTCGCGGTGCAGGTCGACGGCGGTGACCTTCCCGATCCGGGTGCCCAGTCGGCGCACATCGTTGCCGACGCGCAACCCGGAGACGTTCTCGAAGTCGGCGGTGTACTCGGCCTTCGCCCCGGCCACCGGCCGCAGGATGCCGTTGGTCACGAAGATTCCGCCGCCGATCGCGACGACGGCGAAGACGACGAGATAGATGAGCGCGCGCTTGGCGGAGGTCACCGCACACCCCCCGTCAGCGCAGCCGTCGGGCCGGGCATGCCGCGCAAGACCACGTCGACCTTCAAGACCGGCCGGCCATCGATCGTGGGCAGCGCCTTGTTCAGGTTGTAGATCAGCTGGCGGATCTGCAATCCGTTCTTCCGGGCGTTCGGCGAGCTCTCCAAGATGCGGTCGAGCAGCGGCTGGACCTGCGGCATCAACGGCATCAACTGACCGAGCCCCTCTGGGCCCAGCAGTCGCGCCGCGGCCGGCAGCGACTCGGTTGTGGCCATGTTGATGCCCGCCCGTTCGCGCTGCAGGAAGTCGGCGCCGCCCTGACGCATGCCCGGCCACTGCACGAGGCGGTCCACCGAACCGAGGATGTTGTCGAGGCCGGGCGGGAGTGCGTTGATGATCCCGGCGAGCTGTGGCAACGACTTCTCTGCCGGAATGGACTCGGTCTCCAGGATCAGGTCGGTCATGCGACCCGCGATGTCGAGTACCGGCAGCATCGCCATCGACACCTTGTCGGCCTGGGCGAGCAGATCGCCGACATACGGATCGAAGGCGTCGCCCTGCAGGTCGCTGAGCTGGCGCAGCATCGTGGTGAGAGTCGCATCGGCCGGGGTGTCCGGGGAGAAGGTGCCACCGCTGCGGACCGGGTCGCCGCCGGGCTGGCTGTCGAGAACCACGGCGGCGATGCCGAACAGGTTCTTGGGCGCGTAGGTGAGCCGGGTCGTCGAGGTGATCACCTGCGGGTTCGACAGGCGCTTCTTGTCGAGGGCCAGACCGAGGACGAACTCGCCCTGCTTGTCGGCGGCCACCGATTCCACGGTGCCGATCTCCGAGCCGTTCACGACGACCCCGGTACCCTTCTCGATTCCGCCGGCCAGCGTGTCGGTGCGCATGGTGAGCCGGTAGGCGTCGTCGGGCATCGACTTGGCCACCACGATCGCGGCGCCGGCGAGTACCGCCGCCGCAATGATCGCGATGACGGCACGACGGACATAGGTCTGCTTGTCGGCGGCCATGCCGGGTGCGCGGTAGTCAGGCATCGTCCATCACCCCCGGAACACGAACGGCGAGTTGAAGCCCCAGAAGGCAAGGGTGAGCAGGAGGTCGAGCATCACGATGGCAACCAGGCTGGCCCGAATCGCCCGGCCCGAGGCCACCCCGACGCCCTCGGGTCCGCCGGCGGCGAAATACCCCTTGTAGCAGTGGATGACGATGATCACGACGATGAAGACGGCAACCTTGGCCGTCGAGTAGACCAGGTCGGGAAAGTTGATGAACTGGTTGAAGTAGTGGGCGTAGGCGCCCGCGGATTCGCCGCGCGCGTTGACCACGACCGCGCTGGACAGATACGCGGCGAGCATCGCGATGAGGAAGGTGGGCAGGATCGTGATGATGCCGGCGATCACGCGGGTGGACACCACGAAGGCGATCGAGTGGACGCCGACGACCTCGAGGGCGTCGATCTCTTCGCTGATGCGCATCGACCCGATCTCCGCCGTCATGCGGCACCCGGCCTGCACCGCGAAACCCAGCGCGGCGAGCAATGGTGCGAACTCGCGGGTGATGGCGTAAGACGAGACACCGCCGGCCACCGGTCCCAGGTCGAGCATGCTCAACGTGCCGTGGGCGACGATCGCGACGGTCGCACCGGCGGCCAGTCCGAGGACGGCCATCACCAGCGCGGTACCGCCGCCGACGATGATCGCGCCGCGTCCCCAGGCGAGGTCGGTGACGGTCCGGATGGTCTGGCCGCGGAATCGCCACATCGCCTGTGGGGCGTAGCGCACCGCGTAGTACGCGAAGGAGAGGAAGTGACCGACGTTGCCGAGGGCGGTGACCAGCCGTTCGTAGAGCTTGTATGCCCAGCCGAATCCAGTCGGCCGATACGCTGCGGGCACACCCATGCCGGAACATCACCCCCTTCGATCGGTAACTGCCGTGGCCCCCAAACCCGCGTCAGCGTACCACTCGACTGTGTTGCCGCTCACACTTCTCGGCCAAGCGCTCACGCACGTTGTCAGAAACGTGATGTGGGGTCAGTTGACCGGAAGACCGCTTTCCCCGAAGATCACCCGGTAGCAGAACGCGGCCTCCGGGCCGAGGACCAGGCCGACCAGATCGGTGAGCGTCGCACGGAAATCGGGGCCGTGGACGGGTCCGACGGAATCGTCGAGATGATGGGCCACCTCGTGCAGCACCACCAACTCGCGCAGGGCCCAGCCCCCGCTCGCGTGGTTGGCCGGAATCGCGATCACCGCGTTCTCCCGCTCATACGTCGCGGCGGCGGCCCCGCGCCGGGCGCGCACGCGCACGGGCCGTCGGGCGCGGGGAAACCGCGCGACGACGGCGGGCAGGGCCATGACCTTGGCCACGTAGTCGGCGATCGAATCCAGCGACGCGAACCTGGCCTCGTGCGGCAGGGTCAGCTCGGTGCCCCCGAGGCGCACCGACCGCGTGGATCCGACGTTGTCGAAGAGTCCGAACACCATCTGCTCGGCGGCGTAGACCGCGCCGCGCTGCGAATCGACCGGGCGGGCCGTCACCGCTCGATCGCCCCGCGCGGCGCACCGAACCGCGACTGCTCCCCCAACCGGGCACGACGACCCGCCTTGTCACCGGCCCGACGAGCGGCCTCGGAGTATCCGGCCTCGGCCCGCGCCGGGCGCCAACTGCCACGCGCGGTCGACTTCGACGAGTAGAAGTCGGCGACCTCCAGCTCCTTGTTCCGCAACGCCAGCGCCGTCGACCGCCCGCCGGGCCGCTCGGCCCGCTCGGCGTCCTTGCGCGCCTCGTCCCGCGCCTGCCCGAGCCGACTGCCGACGCGCTCGGCAAAGGCCGACTGGAAGTTCAACCGCGCGGTGATCGGCGACAGCTGCGTCTTCTCGACGACCCGCCGACGGATCCACCCGTTGTTCCGCACGACGACGCGCTTGGCGGTCTCCCCCTTGTACGCACCCGACTTCAGATAGGCGTCGCTCGCGGCGACCATCTGGATGAGCAGCGACGTGTAGAGCGCCTCGACGTTGTCGATGTCGGTGTCGAAGCCGTAGGCGAGCACGAACGTCGAGTTGTGCGCGACGTCGACGGTCACCTCGTTGGCGCGGGCGATGGCGACGAACAGTTGGACGTAGGTGCGCAGGCCCCGCTTGCCGGCCTCCCCGATGGTGATCTGCCGTGCCACCGGCACCGACTTCTCCCGCGCCGCCGGATCGTGGGCCCGCGCCATCGCGAGGTCGATGGCCGCAGCGGTAGCGAGCCGCTGGGCCGCCGACATGAACGTCTCGGCCTCGTGCTCGTTGTCGGTGCCCTCGGCCTGGCGCAGCAGGGCCGCGATCCGGGCGAGCGTCTTGTCGTCGCGCATACTTCTTAGACTATTCGCGGCCCGAAACGGTTCCCTCGGGTGTCGGCGACGGCGTGTTCGGCCGCAGCGATCGGCGCATGCCGCGCTGCAATTTGCGCATCCCGCCGAGCCACCGCTCGTAGTCGGCACCCTTGCCGCGGTACATGTCCAGGACCTCCGGATGCGGCAGGATCAGGAACGTCCCTTCCTCGACCGCATCGAGCACGACGGCGGCAACCTCGGCCGGCGACAGGACGGCACCGGCGGACTCGACGGTGTGCAACATCAGCGCCTCGTCATCGTCGACGTCGCGCTCGGGGCGCAGCAGCGGCGTGTCGACGCCCATCGGGCAGACACAACTGACCCGCACGCCATCGTCGCCGTACGTGAGGGCGAGCCACTCGGCGAAGCCGACGGCCGCGTGCTTGGTCGTCGAATACGTGGCCGAACCGACCTGCGAGAGCAGCCCGGCGGCCGACGCCGTCACGACGAAGTGCCCGCTCCCCCGCGCCACCCAGCCCGACACCAGTGCGCGCGCGGCCCGCACGTGCGCCAAGAGGTTCACCCCGAGTGCTGCGGCCCACTCCTCGTCGGTGGCCGCCAACCCGGCGGCGCCGGCGATCCCGGCGTTGGCGAAGTAGTAGTCGACCGGGCCGAAATGCTGCTCGGCCGCGGCGATCTGCGCGTCGACGACGGCAGGATCGGCGGTGTCCCCGGCCACGGCGATCGCAGTTCCCGGCGGCAACGCTGCGACGGCCTCGCCGGTGGCCACTGGATCGAGGTCCGCAACCACCACGCGGGCTCCGCGTGCGATGAGCCCGACGGCCAGCGCGGCGCCGATGCCGCTCGCTCCGCCCGTCACCACCGCCGTCGCGCCGTCGATCGTCATGTTGTCAGGGGACCAGGATCGGTTTGACGACCCGGCCGGCGCGGAAGTCGTCGAGGGCGGTGGCGATGTCGTCCAGTCGGTACTCGGCGACAAGCTTCTCGAACGGGAAGTCTCCGTCGCGCCACATCTGAACCAGCCGCGGGATGAAGGTGTGCGGATCCGCGTCACCCTCGATCACCCCGCTCAGCGTGCGTCCCATCAGCAGGTGCCCCTGGTCGACGGTGATCTCGTTCCCGGGCCCCTGCAATCCGACGGTTGCGCAGATCCCGGGTGAGCGGAGCGCGCCGAGCGCCTGCGCGATTACCGCACCCGATCCAACCGCCTCCATGGTGGCGTCCAGGCCACCCACCTGCTTGCGGATCTTTCCGACCAGATCGTCGGACGGCTCGAACACGTGGGTGGCGCCGAGTTCCCGGGCCAGCTCGAGTCGGTCCCGATGGAAATCGACCGCCACGATCTCCTCGACACCCGCCGCCCGGGCCGCCATCACCCCGGCCAGTCCGACCGTGCCCATCCCCCAGAAGCCGAGCCGCTGGCCCGGTTCGGGGCGCAGCACGTTCAACACCGTGCCGGCGCCGGTCAACAGCCCGCAGCCCAGCGGACCGAACCGGTGCAGCGGCAGATCGTCGTCAACCTTGACCGCGTTCCGGACGTCGGCGATCGCGTGGGTGGCCCAGGACGACTGGCCGAACCAACTGCCGTGCACGTCGCCGTCGTTGTCGCGCAGCGTCGTACTGCCGTCGGCCCGGTGGCCCGAGTAGTTGAGGAGCGCAAATGCCCGACAGTAGGCCGGTCTGCCCTTCCCGCAGGCTGGACAGGCGCCGCATGAGGAGAATGAGAGCACCACGGCATCGCCGGGCGCCAACCCGTCGACCTCGTCGCCGATTGCGACCACCCGCCCGGCCCCCTCGTGTCCCAACACCGCCGGTGTCGGCACCGGTAGGTACCCGGCCAGTGCCGTCAGATCCGTGTGGCAGATCCCGACGCCGGCGATCTCGACCAACACCTCACCCGGCCGCAGGGCTGTCGTCGCCACCTCGCGCAGGGCGGGAATGCCGCCCGCCTTCGCCGCTACTACTGCACGCATGCGGTGAGCCTACTGCTCGCGGGCTCGAAACAATGACAAGTGGGGCACCGCCTTCCGGCGATGCCCCACTCGGCAGAGATACCGCCCGTCAGGCCTCGGCGGCCTCGGCGAAGTTGCGGGTCACGGCCGGGTCGACCGGGATGCCCGGGCCCGTCGTGGTGGACACGGTGACCTTCTTGACGTAGCGGCCCTTGGCGGCCGACGGCTTCGCGCGCATGATCTCGTCGTACGCGGCGCCGTAGTTCTCCGCGAGCTGCTCGGCGCTGAAGGACGCCTTGCCGATCACGAAGTGCAGGTTGGCGGCCTTGTCGACGCGGAAGTTGATCTTGCCGCCCTTGATGTCGTTGACGGCCTTGGTGACGTCGGTGGTCACGGTGCCCGTCTTCGGGTTCGGCATGAGACCGCGGGGGCCCAGGACGCGGGCGATGCGGCCGACCTTGGCCATCTGGTCCGGGGTGGCGATCGCGGCGTCGAACTCGAGCCAGCCGCCGCTGATCTTCTCGATCAGCTCCTCGGCGCCGACCTCGTCGGCACCGGCGGCCTTGGCCTCGTCGGCCTTCTCACCGGCGGCGATCACGATGACGCGGGCGGTCTTACCGGTGCCGTGCGGCAGGTTGACGGTGCCGCGCACCAGCTGGTCGGCCTTGCGGGGGTCGACGCCCAGACGTACCGCGACCTCGACGGTCGAGTCGGTGTTCTTCGAGCCGGTGTCCTTGGCAAGCTGCACGGCCTCCAGCGGGCTGTACAGGTTGTCCTTGTCGATCTTCTCCGCTGCGGCGCGGTAGACCTTGCTTCGTTGTGCCATTGCTCTGTTCCTTCTCCGAGTGCTTCGGGTTAGTGGTTAGTGGGCCGAGCCGGCCCTCCCACGGGGTGTTTTCTTCTCAGCCTTCGACGGTGATGCCCATGGAACGGGCGGTACCGGCGATGATCTTCGCGGCCTGATCGATGTCGTTGGCGTTGAGATCCTCGGCCTTGGTCTTGGCGATCTCACGGACCTGGTCCATGGTGACCTTGCCGACCTTGTTCACGTGCGGCTCGCCCGAGCCCTTCTGCAGGCCTGCGGCCTTCAGCAGCAGCTTGGCCGCCGGCGGGGTCTTGAGCTTGAAGTCGAACGAACGGTCTTCGTACACGAAGATCTCGACGGGGACCACATTGCCGCGCTGGTTCTCAGTCGCCGCGTTGTAGGCCTTGCAGAACTCCATGATGTTGACGCTGTGCTGGCCGAGCGCCGGACCCACGGGCGGCGCCGGGTTGGCCTGGCCCGCCTGGATCTGGAGCTTGATCAGCCCGACGACCTTCTTCTTCTTGGGAGGCATCCTCTTTGTCCTTTTTCTTTCCTCATCCGCGCACGCTGGATACGCGGAAGTCTCTCTGTGCGACGACCGGGTCGTCGAAACCTATGGGGGCTAAATCTTCTCGACCTGGTTGAAGCCGAGCTCGACCGGCGTTTCGCGGCCGAAGATCGACACGAGCACCTTGACCTTGCGCTGCTCGGCGTTGACCTCGCTGATGGAGGCGGGCAGCGTCGCGAACGGGCCGTCCATGACGGTGACCGACTCGCCGACCTCGAAGTCGACCTCGATCGGCGCGGTCGCCGCGGCAGCAGCGGCGGCCACGTCGGCGCCCTTGGCGGTCGAGGCGGCCTTCTTCGGCTCGGTGCGCGGCACCAGGAACTTGAGCACCTCGTCGAGGGTCAGCGGCGACGGCCGCGACGTCAGGCCGACGAAGCCGGTGACGCCGGGGGTGTTGCGCACGGCGCCCCACGACTCGTCGTTGAGGTCCATGCGCACCAGGATGTAGCCGGGCAGCACCTTGCGGTTGACCTTCTTCGGCTGGCCGTTCTTGATCTCGGTGACCTCTTCGGTCGGCACCTCGACCTGGAAGATGTAGTCCTCGAGGTCGAGGTTCTGCACGCGGGTCTCGAGGTTGGCCTTCACCTTGTTCTCGTAGCCGGCGTAGGAGTGGATGACGTACCAGTCGCCCGGCGCGAATCGCAGCTGACGGCGCATCGCCTCGGCCGGATCCTCCTCCTCGGCCTCCTCGCCCGCGTCCGCCGAAGCGGCGTCGGCAGCGGCGTCATCGGCAGCAGCCGGAGCATCGTCGGCCGCGGCTTCGGAAGCCGGCGCGTCGGCCTCGGCCGGAGCCTCGTCGGTCGCCACGACGTCGACGCTCGTCTCTTCGACGGTGTCGACGGCCTCCACGGCAGCCGGGGCCGCCGAGGTGGTGTCCTCGGTCGTGTCGATCTCGTTCTCGGGGTTCGTCACCCGATGCTCCTTCTATCGGTCAAGCGTGGTGGTGCGTGGCAGCGGTGGTCGGTTACGAGTCGCCGGCGTTCTTGCCGCCGCCGAACGCCTTCAGCACGATCCAGGCGAAGCCCTGATCGAGGCCGAGGATCAGCAGCGTGAACAGGACGATGAAGATCAGCACGATGAGCGTGTACATGATCGTCTCGCGCCGGGTCGGCCAGATGACCTTCTTCATTTCCGCGACGACCTGCTGCAGGTACGTCCAGATCACGGTGAACGGGTTGCGCCTGCCGGCGGTCTCCGACTCGGTGGACTTCTCGGTGCGCGCGCCGCGACGCGACGAACCGGCGCGCTTGCCGCTCGGCCGCAGCTCGGCGTCGTCGTCGAGCGTGTCGACAGCGGCGTCCGCCACGTCGTCGACGTCGGCCTTGGCCTTGCCCTTAGCTCGATCGCGCTTGCTCATTCGAGTCCTCTCGTGTCCGGTGACCGTGGCAGTCCACGGCAGGGGCGACAGGACTTGAACCTGCAACCTGCGGTTTTGGAGACCGCTGCTCTGCCAGTTGAGCTACGCCCCTTTGTGACCAGGCTGGTCACGCCGGATTAACCCCTGACAACACCAACGCGCCACCCTATGGGCGGCGCGCAAGTCAAGAGTCAATCTGACACTTCAGTGTAGAGCACCGGTGCCGCCCGACACCAATCAGTTCGCCTCCCCGGCGACCGGGTGCTCAGTTGAACTGGACGACGACGGTCGCGCGACCGAAGATCTTGCGCTCACCCTGCTTGGCGGTCAGCGCGATCGTGCCCTTGCGGGTCTCCGGATCGAGCGACTTGACCTTCGCGCTGAAGTCGACGGACGTGTAGTCGTCGGCGGGCACGTACACCGGGCTGGTGAACCGCACGTTGTACTCGCAGAAGGCGCCGGGGTCGCCGATGAACTCCGACACGTAGGTCGCGCCCAGGCCCATCGTCTGCATGCCGTGCGCGACAACGCCGTCGAGCTTGGCGGCCTGGACCACGTGGTCAGAGAAGTGGATCGGGTTGGGGTCGCCGACGACGCCGGCGTAGTTCACCAGGTTGCCGCGCGTCAGCAGGAACGACTTCGGCGCGAACTCCTGGCCGACGGTCAGGGTGTCGAAGTCGATCGCCTTACCGGGGCCGGGCGACTGCGTCGGGTCCGGCTGACCGGGCTGCGCCGGCGGGCGGTTGACGGTCTTGCCGGGGTCGCCGAACTTGTCGCACTTGGCCATCACGTGGTCGAGCTGGTCAACCAGCTCGGGGTCGACCTCGACGCCGGTGCGCGCGACCAGCGACGTGTAGGTGGTCATGACCGGCTCGTCGTGCTGGTTCCAGATGACGTTCTTGCTCACCAGCATGTCCAGGCTCTCCGGCTTGCTCATGTGCCGGTGCGAGTCCAGGGAGACGTCGCAGATGAGTTGGTCGCCGACCTTCATCGGCTGGTGGAAGATGAGCCGCTGGTCGGTCTGCATGATCTGCCAGAGGTCGTAGCCCTTGACGACGTGCTCGAACAGGTAGCGCTGGGCGGTGATGCCGAAGGCGGAGACGAAGGTCGGCGCCGCGACGAGGCTGTCGTAGCCGTACTCGGCGGCGGCGGCCTCGCTCCAGTGCGTCGGGTGCGCGTCCTGCACCGACATCGCGTGCTTGCGGACCTCTTCGCGGCCGACCTCGTAATAGTCGTCGACCGTGTAGTGGTAGCCGACGAGGTTGTGCGTGCGCTCGGCGAGCTCGTCGGGGCTCAGCTTCTCCACCGGTGCTGCATCGGGGTCGGATCCGGAAAACACGTTCACACCTGCCTAGGGACGAATGGGCTGTGCGGCCGGCGGCACCGAAGGCCGGAGGTCGCGGAAACGGAAAAGGGACACCGCCCGGCGGTGCCCCTCGTCGTCAGCGCGCTTCTTTGTGCGCCTGGTGCGTTCCGCAGTTGGGGCAGAACTTCTTGATCTCCAAGCGGTCGGGGTCGTTCCGACGGTTCTTCTTGGTGATGTAGTTGCGGTGCTTGCACACCTCGCACGCCAAGGTGATCTTGGGGCGAACGTCAGTCGAGGAGGCCACGTCGCTGCCTTCTTTCGGTGGTACTCGGGCCCCGGGTCGACCTCTCGGCCGGCCCTGGGCCGTGTTCTTCGGATCGGCGGCCGCCGATTCCGATGTGTAGCGGTGGGGGGACTCGATCCCCCGACCTCACGATTATGAGTCGTGCGCTCTAACCAGCTGAGCTACACCGCCGCGCGGACCGATCGCCGACCGGTTCCAGCGAGCCCCCTGACGGAATCGAACCGTCGACCTTTTCCTTACCATGGAAACGCTCTACCGACTGAGCTAAGGGGGCGTCGTCATCCGTGCCCCGGGCCAGCCCGCGGCGGTAGACAACATGACGAGATTACACACCGGAAACGGGCTCGGACAAATCCGTCCGGGGCTCGTTCTCGGCGGGAAACCGCACGTCGTGGCAGGTATAGGATTCGAACCTATGTAGCTTGCGCGACGGATTTACAATCCGCTCCCTTTGGCCGCTCGGGCAACCTGCCGGTGCGCTCCTCACCGCCGTCGGCGACGAAGGGCAACGCCGCAAAGAATACAACGCCGCCCCGGTACCCGCGCAAACCGGCTGTTCACGGACCGCCGCACCGCGGCCCGCTACGCTGTGGCCATGGCAGATTCATCGTTCGACGTGGTCAGCAAGATCGATCGGCAAGAGGTCGACAACGCCCTCAACCAGGCCGCCAAGGAACTCGCGCAGCGGTACGACTTCCGCGGCACCAACACCGGCATCGAGTGGTCCGGCGACGAGGCGATCGTCATCACCTCGGATGCCGAGGAGCGCGCGCAGGCCGCGCTCGGGGTGTTCCAGGAGAAGCTCATCCGACGGGACATCTCGCTGAAGGCCTTCGAGGCCGGCGACCCGGTCGCCTCGGGCAAGACCTTCAAGATCACCGGCACCCTCAAGCAGGGCATCGACTCCGAGCACGCCAAGAAGATCACCAAGATCATCCGCGACGAGGGGCCCAAGGGCGTCAAGGCGCAGATCCAGGGTGAGGAGGTCCGCGTCTCGAGCAAGAAGCGCGACGACCTGCAGGCCGTCATCGCGCTGCTCAAGGGCGCCGACCTCGATGTCGCGCTGCAGTTCGTCAACTACCGCTAGCCGAACGGAAAGCGGCCCCCGACGAGTGTCGGGGGCCGCTTTCGCATCGGGGCAGTCGGACTAGCCGGTCTCGCCCATCTTGCGAGCCATCTCGTGCAGGCGCGCGATCCGGTCCTCGGTCGGCGGGTGCGTCGACATCAGCTTCTGCATGCCGCCGAACGGGCTCTCGATCATCATGTGAGCCTGCGACTCGATCGACGGATCCTTGGGCAGCGGCTCGGAGCTGATGCCGGTGGAGATCTTCTCCAGCGCCGACGCGAGCGCCAGCGGATCCTTGGTCAGCTCGGCACCGGACTCGTCGGCCTGGTACTCGCGCGAGCGGGACACGGCCATCTTGATGACGCCGGCCGCCAGCGGGCCCAGGACCATCAGCAGCAGGCTGGCGAGGATGCCGGGGCCGTTGCCGTCGCGGTTGCCGCCGCTGAACATCATGGCCAAGTGCGCCAGGCCGGTGATGATCGCGGCGAGCGCGCCGGCCACCGACGAGATCAGGATGTCGCGGTTGTAGACGTGCGACAGCTCGTGGCCGAGGACGGCGCGCAGCTCGCGCTCGGACAGCAGCGGCAGGATGCCCTGCGTGCAGCAGACCGCCGCGTTCTTGGGGTTGCGGCCGGTGGCGAACGCGTTTGGTGAGTCCGTCGGGCTGATGTAGAGCGCCGGCATCGGCTGCTTGGCGTCCGTCGCCAGCTCACGGACGATCTTGTAGAGCGCGGGGAACTCGACCTCGGTCACCGGCTGGGCGTGCATCGCCCGCAGCGACATCTTGGCCGAGTTGAAGTACACGTAGGCGTTGGTGGCGATGGCCAGCACGACCGAGCCGAGCAGGATGGCCGGGCTCTTGAACATGGCGCCGATGCCGACGATGATCGCCGACATCAGACCGAGCAGTACCGCGGTCTTCACACCGTTGAAGAAATGCATGTCTTACCTCTTCTGGTGGGCCGCCGTGCGCGGCCACTCACCTTGCATAGTGCCAAACGCTTGCCGATCACGGATCGTTCCCGACATCAGCGCGAATTTCGGGCGCGTCGCCTATCCGGTGCGTTCCACCGTGTAGGCGGCCAGGTCGGCGAGCGCGTCGCGCGCCGGTCCGGCGGGCAGCTCGGCGAGGTCGGCCTGCGCCGAGTGCAGGTACTCCTGCAGCTTCGTGTGCGCGGCCACCATGCCCGCCGACGAGCGCAGCAGCGTCAGCGCCTCGTTAACCTCGGCGTCGTCGGTGAGCGGGCGCGGCTTGCCGTCGGCGTCGACGAGCAATTGGCGCAGTCGCGTGCCGGTGTCGTCGTCGCCGGCGAGCGCGTACAGGACGGGCAGGGTGTGCACGCCCTCGCGCAGATCGGTGCCCGGAGTCTTGCCCGAGTCGCCGGTGGGCGAGGCGATGTCGATGATGTCGTCGGAGACCTGGAACGCGGTGCCGATGACGTCGCCGAGGCGGGCCAGGCGCTCGACGGTCTCGGCGTCGGCCGCAGCCGTCATGGCGCCGAACCGCCCGGCCGCGGAGATCAGCGAGCCGGTCTTCTCCCACACCACCTTCAGGTAGTGCTCGATCGGGTCGCCGCCGCTGCTGACGCCGACGGTCTCGCGCATCTGGCCGGTCACCAGTTCGGCGAAGGTGTCGGCGATGATGCGCACCGACTCGGGGCCCAGCGTCGAGACGAGGTGCGAGGCGCGCGCGAACAGGAAGTCGCCGGAGAGGATCGCGATGGAGTTGGTCCAGCGAGCGTTCGCCGACTGGGCGCCGCGCCGCACGGGCGCCTCGTCCATGACGTCGTCGTGGTAGAGCGTGGCCAGGTGGATCATCTCGACCACCGTGGCGGCGGTGATGACCTCGGGGGCGTCCGGCTTCGGGCCGAACTGAGCGGCGAGGATGGCGAACATCGGGCGGAAGCGCTTGCCGCCGGCCTTCGCCAGGTGGGTGGCGGCCTCGGTGAGCAGGTCGTCGCCGGAGGAGAGCTCGCTCAGCAACAGGTCCTCGACCTGTGCCAACGAGGATTTCACCGCCTCGGAGAACTCGTCGGAGCCGAGGTTCAAGCCGGCGATCGTCGACTTCACGTGTGATGCCACCTGCAGATGCGTTCGGGGTCCCGGCGCGGTCGCGCCTACTCGGCGAGCGTAGCCGACCCGCGCACCCGACATACTGGTCGGGTGAGCAACGCCACCGCGCCCGGATCGGGCCCGTCGACGCCGGTCGGGGACGTCGATGTCCTCGTCGTCGGCGCCGGTCCCGCCGGGTCGGCGGCGGCCGCCTATGCGGCCCGCGCGGGGCGCGATGTCGCCCTGCTCGACATGGCCACGTTTCCGCGCGACAAGACCTGCGGCGACGGCCTCACGCCGCGCGCGATCACTGAGCTGATCGAGCTCGGCTTCGCCGACTTCCTCGCCGGCCGGCCGCGCATCATCGGGTTGCACCTGCACGGCTGGGGTGCCGATCAGCGCGTCCGCTGGCCGGGCGATCGGTTCGCCGACTGGGGCAGCGCGGTCGCGCGCATCGAGTTCGACGACGAGCTGCGCCGCTTCGCCGTCGACGCCGGTGCGCAGATGGTGCCCGGCACCAAGGCCGTCGACGTCGACTGGGACGGCGACCGCATCGGGGCCGTCGTCGTCGAGGGACCCGAGGGGCGTCGCACGATCCGCGCGCAAACGGTCATCGTCGCCGACGGGGTGCGCTCCGGGCTCGGCAAGGTCCTCGGCCGGCAGTGGCACCGCGACACCGCGTACGGGACGGCCGGACGCGCGTACGCCGCGTCGGGGTGCGCGGATTCGGAGTGGATGGGCTCGCACCTGGAACTGCGCGCCGCCGACGGGACCCTGCTGCCCGGCTACGGCTGGGTGTTCCCGCTGGGCGGCGGACAGGTCAACGTCGGGGTGGGTGCGCTCGCGACGGCCAAGCGGCCGTCACACGTCGACCTGCGGCCGACGCTGCGGCACTACAACGAGATGGTCCGCGCGGAGTGGGACATCACCGGGCAGCCGCAGCGGATCACCTCCGCGCTGCTCCCGATGGGCGGTGCGGTCAGCGGCGTGGCCGGGCGGAACTGGATGCTGATCGGCGACGCCGCCGCGTGCGTGAACCCGCTCAACGGCGAGGGCATCGACTACGGGTTGGAGACCGCGCGGCTGGCCGTCGGGCTGCTCGACGACGTGGGCGAGGACTTTACCGAGCGCTGGCCGGATCTGCTGACCGAGCACTATTCGCTGGCGTTCTCCGCCGCGCGACGGCTTGCCACGCTGTTCACCGTGCCGCAGGTCGTGCCCCTGCTGGGTCGCCCCGGGCTGCGGTCGGGCCGGCTGATGTCGACGGTCGTGCGCGTCATGGCCAACCTCGTCACCGACGAGGACAAGGACGTCATCGCGCGGGCCTGGCGGACCGCCGGGCGGTTGTCGGTGAAGGTCGACGAGCGCCCGCCCTTCCGCTAGCCCGCAGACTCCGCCGAGTGGGCACCAGAGTTTCGCCGAGTGGGCACCAGAGTTTCGCCGAGTGGGCACCAGATTCCGCCGAGTGGGCACCAAAATCTCGGCGAGTGGGCACTAACGGCGGGGGTTGATCGTCACCAGCGACGCGGCGACGGCCGTGGTGAGCGGCACCGACATCGCGATGGCGATACCGCCGACGAAGGCCCGGGCCAACTCGATCGCGACCTGGTCGGTGGTCACCAGCGACCCGAACGGCTGCGCCGCCACGGAGAACAGCAGCAACAGCGGCAACGCGCTGCCTGCGTACGCGAAGACCAGCGTGTAGACCGTGCTAGCGATGTGGTCGCGGCCGACGCGCATCGCGGCGCGGAACGTCGCCAACCGCGACGGCTCCCCCGCGGCGGCCAGCTCGAAGGTCGCCGACGCCTGCGTGATGGTGACGTCGTTGAGGACGCCCAGCGCGCCGATGATGAACCCGGCGAGCAGCAGGCCGGTCATCGAGATGGTGCCCTGATAGAGCTGCAGGCTCATCGACTGGTCGCCGGACAGGCCCGCGATGTGCATCGTGCGGATCGCGAGCCAACTCAGCAACCCCGCGAACAACAGCGATACCAGCGTCCCGACCAGGGCCGCCGACGTCCGCATGCTGACGCCGTGCGCGAGGTAGAGCACGACGAACAGGATGAGCGACGCGGAGACGACGGCCACCGCGACCGGCGAGTGACCCTCGAGGATCGACGGCAGGGTGAAGAAGCCGAGAACCGCGAAGGCGAAGACCAGGCCGATGATCGACCGCAGCCCCTTCCAGGCGGCGACGAGGACGACCGCCAGGATGAACAGGATCGCCCACACGACGACCGCGGATCCCCGCGCGAAGTCGTAGAAGTTGTAGCGCGGACCGCCGTCCTCGCCGGGCGTGGTGCTCAAGCGGATGGTGTTGCCCACGCCCAGCGTCGGCTGGCCCGGTTGCACCTGGTCGGCGGTGGCGGGGTTGATGGCCGGTTGGTCGGGCCCGCTGCCGGCCTGTGCGCGATTCGTCGGGATCTGCAGCAGCACGACCTTGCCCTTGTCGGCGCCGCTGTCGAGGCGGACGGTCGTCGCGAAACAGGGGCCGTCGGCGGTCGCGTCGATCTCCAGCGCCGACTGGTCGACGGCCTGTCCGACGAGTTGGTTCTGACATTCGGCGCGGGCCTGTGCGACGACCGTGCCGGTATCGGTCCGGATCGATCCGCCGTCGGCCGAGCGGAACTGGATCGGAATGGGGTGCTCGCCGCCCGACGACGGCCACAACAGGAACATCCCGACCACCACGGCGGCGCCGGCGATTCCCAGAATCGCCATGACCACCCAGCGGGCGGCGTCGCCGAGTGGCACCGGCCCATCGCCGTGATGGTGATGGTGGTGATGACCGGCGGCCGGTGCGACGTTGGGCCGCTCGGCGGGCTCGTCGATGCGATGACTCACGCGGGCAACGCTACTTCACGGCCCGACTATTTGACCCCGCTGTGCAGCGCGGCGATCCCGCCGGTGAGGTCGTGCCAGTGCACGCCGCGGAAGCCGGCGTCGGTGATCAGGCGCGCGAGCCCCTGCTGGTCGGGCCATTCCCGGATCGATTCGGCGAGGTAGACGTATGCGTCCGGGTTGCTGGAGACGCGGGTGGCGACCTCGGGCAGGGCCTTCATCAGGTACTCGAGGTAGACGGTGCGGAACGGACGCCAGGTGGGCGTCGAGAACTCGCAGATCACCAGGCGCCCGCCCGGCTTGAGGACGCGGCGCAACTCGCTCAGGGCGAGCGGCACGTCGTTGACGTTGCGCAGCCCGAAGGAGATGGTCGCCGCGTCGAACGACTCGTCGGCGAACGGCAGCGCGAGTGCGTCGGCGGCGACCTTCGGCACGTCGCGGCGGGCGCCGGCCTTGAGCATGCCGAGGGAGAAGTCGGCGGCGATGACGTCGGCGCCGCTCTTGGCCAGTTCGACGGTGGAGACGGCGGTGCCGGCGGCCAGGTCGAGGGCGACTTCGCCGGGTTTGAGGCCGAGCGCGCGGCGGGTGGCGGCCCGCCAGCGACGGTCCTGGGCGAAGGAGAGAACCGTGTTGGTCAGGTCGTAGCGCTTGGCGACGCCGTCGAACATCGACGCGACTTCGTCGGGACGCTTGGTCAGGTCGGCGACGTCGCCGGGGGAAGTGTCATTGCCTGCGCGCTCATTCATCGCGCCCAACGGTAGTCCCCCGCCGGCGACGACGGGAGTCCGGTCAGCCCGCGATCGGCGCGGGCGTGGGCCCGTCGGCGTGCTCGCCGACGACGGCCCGGTAGTGCTCGAGCAGTTCATCGCACACCGACGACCACGTGCGGGTGCGCACCCAGGCGAGGCCGGCGCCGCCGAAGCGCGCGCGGGTGGCCGGGTCGCGCAGTTCGTCGATTGCGGCGGGCAGCGCGTCGGTGAAGCGGTCGGGGTCGATCAGGAAACCGGTGCGCTCGTGGGCGATCAGGTCGCGGGGACCGCCGGCCAGCGGGCCGATCACGGGGACGCCGCTGGCCATGGCCTCCTGGATGGTCTGGCAGAAGGTCTCGTGACGGCCGGCGTGGACGAACACGTCGAAGCTGGCGTACGCGCGGGCCAACTCCTCGCCGTGCAGTTCGCCGGTGAAGATTGCACCGGGCAGCAGCTTCTCGAGGTTCTTGCGCTCGGGCCCGTCGCCGACGATGACCAACTGGATCGTCGGGTCGCCCGCCACCGCGGCCAACTTGTCGACGTCCTTCTCCGGTGCCAGTCGGCCGACGAAGCCGACGATGAGCCGACGCTCGCGGTCGTCGTCGTGACCGGCGCCCGACCACCGGGCGATGAGGTCGGCGCTGGCGTGTTCGGGACCGAATTGGTCCAGGTCGACGCCACGGCCCCAGCGGTGCACTCGCGGGATGCCGTGCGCGGCGAGGTCCTTGACCGACGCGGTCGACGGGGCGAGCGTGCGGTCGCAGGCCGAGTGCAGCTTGCGCAGGTAGCGCCACGCCGTGCGCGAGGTGAAGTCGGCGCCGTAGCTGGCGGCGAAGCCGGGCACGTCGGTCTGGAAGACCGCGACCGTCGGCAGGCCCAGGCGGTGGGCCGCAAAGGCGCCGGCGCCGCCGAGGACGAACGGGGAGGCCAGGTGTACGACGTCGGGGGCGAAGTCGCGCAGCGCACGGTGGATGACCGGGGTGGGCACGCCGACCGGCAGCGACGGGACGCCCGGGACCATCACGGCCGGAACGTGGTGGACCGGGGTGCGGTTGCCGACCACGGTCGGGCCGCTGGGCTGGCCGCGCGGGGTGTCCGGGGCGATCACCAGCGCGTCGTGCCCGCCGCGCTCGAGATGGTTGACGACGCGGAGGACGGAATTCGTCACGCCGTTCACCTGCGGCAGGAAGCTCTCGGTCACAATTGCCACTCGCATGCCACCAGTCTCACCAGTCAAGGCTGCGCGAGAGTGGTGTCCACCTTGCGCCCGGGTGAACGGGCGGCCAACGTTATGCGGGTTGACCAGCCGGTTCCGGGGTCTGTTCCCGACGGCGCTTCCCGGTCTCGGCCACGGCGACCATCGCCAGGCCGATGATCAGCCACGACCCGACGATCACCGACAGGCAGGGCACGATCGCGAGGGTCCAGTTGCGCCCGGTGGGCCGGACCAGGCCGTCCGGGTTCGCCGCGTCGTAGTCGACGGCGATGCGCTGCCCCACCGACAGCCGCGTCGGATACAGCAGCCCCACCTGCGGGTTGTGGAACTTGCCGTCGGGCGTGAAGAACCCGGCCGACGCGCGCAACCGGTCGGCCGACGAGACCTCGGCGACCGCGGTGGCCTTGTTCTTGTCGATCTGGCGGTCGCCCTTGACGCAGCCGAGGAACAGGAAGACCGCCATCAGCGACAGCAGGACGCCCAGCACGAGCAGGGTGATCTGCGTGATGCGCTGGGCGGTGGCGGTCATCTGAGACAGGCTACCGGCTGAGGCGGGCGGCGATGGCCTCGTGGACCGCGCGCAGACCGCTGCGGTCGGTGGGCACCTCGAGCACCTGCAGGCCCGATGCCGGGCCGGCGAGGGCGGCGGGCAGCTCGGCCGGGTCGATGCGGCGGTGCGGCACGCGGACGCCGGCGCACAGCGACGCGAGGTCGGTGTGGTGCGGAGTGCCGAAGATCCGCTCGTAGGCGCCGGCGTAGTCGCCCTGCTGGAAGCGCGGATCGCCCTGCTCCAGCACACCGAAGATGCCCCCGCCGTCGTCGTTGGCGACGACGATCCGCAGGTCGTCGGGGCGCGGCTCCCCCGGCCCGATGATCAGCCCGGTGGTGTCGTGGATGAAGGTGAGGTCGCCCATGAGCGCGACGGTCGGACCGCCCGCCAGCGCCGCCCCGATGGCGGTCGAATTGGTGCCGTCGATGCCGGCGACACCGCGGTTCGACACCACCTTGACGCCGGCGCCGAGCGAGCCGGCGAGGGCCACGTCGCGAATCGGGTTGGAGGCGCCCAGCAGCAGCTGGTGACCGGGCCCGACGGCTCCCGCGACGGCTGCCGCGACGTGCAGTCCGGTGGTCGCGGGCGTCTCGGCGAGGACGCCGGCCACCGCGTCGACGGCGCGGCGGTGCTCGGCGGCGCACTCGTCGATCCAGGCGGTGCGCGGGGTGCCGCTGGGCTCGGCGCGGGTGCCGGTCGAGTAGACGTTGCCGGAGACGTCGGGCCAGCGCGGGCCGGTGGTGATCGCGTGGACGCGGACCTCCGGGTCGGCGAGCAGGCGGGCGATGCCGCGGTGCAGCGTCGGGCGGCCGCAGATGATGGCCTGCTGCGGCTTGAGGCCGCCGAGCGCCAGCGGATGCAGGGGGTTGTCGGGGACGGGCGCGGTCGGTTCGGCGATTGTCGGCAGCCCGGCCAGCTCGGGGTTGGCGCCGGCGCCGTGCCCGGCGACGACGACGGTGTCCAGGCTCAGGTCGATCGGCACCGGGATGTCGAGGCGGCCCGACGGCGCCCGGGTCCAGGGCTCCCCGTTCGGTCGGCCGGTGAAGCCGGCGAGGTCGTCGTCGGACGGCTCGGCGGGGTCGGGCACCAGCGGTTCGCGCAGCGGAATGTCGAACTGGACCGGGCCGGCGTTGCCGGTGCGCGCGCCGCGCGCCGCGGCGAGCACGCGCCCGACGGCCGAGCGCCACTGGCTGTTGGTGTCGACACCGTCTTCGGCCAGGCCGATGCTGATGGCCGCGCGGACCTGGGTGCCAAACAGGCCGAACTGCTCGATCGTCTGGTTGGCGCCGGATCCCAGCAGCTCATAGGGGCGGTTGGCGCTGACCACGACCAGCGGCACGCGGGCGTAGTTGGCCTCGAAGACCGCGGGGCCCACGTTGGCGACGGCGGTGCCGCTGGTGAGGACGATCGGCACCGGTCGCCGCGAAGCCGTCGCCAGGCCGAGGGCCAGGTAGCCGGCCGAGCGCTCGTCGATCCGCACGTGCAGGCGGATCCGCCCGGCGGCATCGGCGGCGTGCAGGGCGAACGCCAGGGGGGCGTTGCGGGACCCGGGGCACAGCACCGCGTCGGTCACGCCGCCGCGGATCATCTCGTCGACGATCACCCGGCCCTGCAGCGTCGACGGATTGATCGGCATGGGTCCAGTCTGTCACGCCTAGAATCGGGCGAGTGGTGTCCACCCTGCTCTCCATCACCTTCGCCTGCGGCTTGTTCATCGCGGCAGCGCACGTGGTGAATACCCGCTTCGTCGCTCCGGTTTACGACGCGGTCGCCAACCTCACCGCATTCTCCTGCGCGACCGCAGCGTCGATCCTGCTGCACCACTGGGCACCCGCCGCCCTAACTGCGTTCGCGGTCCTGTGTTGGGTCGTCTTGACCGTCCGAACAGCCACCCGACGGCGACGGCTCACCAGCTGACCGACGCGGCTTTGCCCCGTTTCGAGGCGTGCGCGGCGCGACGCGACGACAATCGGACCATGGGCTTCTACGAAGACCGCATCCTGCCGCACATCATCGAGGTGACGTGCGGGATGCCCGCGATGCGCAAGGTCCGCCGGCGGGCCACCGAGGGCCTGCGCGGCGACATCATCGAGATCGGCTTTGGCTCGGGCGCCAACGTCCCCTGCTATCCCGACGACGTCACATCGGTGACGGCCGTCGAACCGTCGGACACCGCGTGGCGCATGGCCGCCGACACCGTCGCGAGCAGCACCGTGCCGATCACCCGGGGCGGGCTCGACGGTCAGCGCCTCCCGTTCGACGACGACACCTTCGATGCCGCACTCTCGACCTACACGATGTGCACCATCCCCGACCTCCCCACGGCACTGGCCGAGTTGCGCCGCGTCGTGAAGCCCGGCGGGCGACTGCACTTCCTCGAGCACGGTCGCGCACCCGACGAGCAGGTCCGGCGTTGGCAGCGCCGCCTGGAACCGGTGCAGAAGCGCCTCGGCGGCGGCTGCCACCTCACCCGCGACATCCCCGCGCTGCTCACCGACGCCGGCTGGGAGCCGGTGGAACTGGACCAGTTCTACGCGGTGAAGACGCCGAAGACCTTCGGCGCACTGTCCGTCGGCACGGCTACGGTGGCGCCATGACCTTGCGCGCCCATCTGTTGCGAGCGGTCAACGTCGGTGGCGCGAAGCTGCCGATGGCCGAGCTCCGCGAGATCGCGGCGGACCTGGGCGCCACCGACATCGCGACCTACATCGCGTCGGGGAACCTCATCACCACCCCGCCCGGCGACCCCGACGACTTCGACCGCGCGCTGGAAAAGGCGGTCGAGGAGCGCTTCGGCTACTTCCGCGAAGTGATCTCGCGCAGCCACGACGACCTGGTCGCCGCCCGCGCGGCACACCCGTTCGAGGTGATCGCGCCGAAGTACTCGTATGTCACCTTCCTCGCCGCCGAACCGTCGCCGGAGAACGTCGCGAAGGCGCGCGGCTACGAGACCGGCGACGACCGCTGGGAGATCATCGGCAAGGACATGCACATCCGCTACGCCGACGGTGCGGGCCGCCCCCAGATGAAAGACGCGTCGATCGGCCGCGCGCTCGGCGTGCCGGGGACCGCCCGCAACCTCAACACCGTCGACAAGCTGATCGAACTGACCCGGTAGCCGTCGACTGTTCCTGGGCCGGTCGCCTACCGGCCACCCTTGAGTGGCCCGCCGGTACCCGGCTGCGGCAGGATGCCCACAAGGAAAGTGGGACCAGTGACCGAAGCCAACCATCGGATCCGCACGTGGGCGACGACCCGCCCGGATGACGTCGTCGTGCCCAAGAGCGTCCAGGAGTACATCGACGAGACGCCGGTGTGGTCCGACGGCACCCCCGCAACCGCGACGCCGCTGACCAAGATGCAGTGGTACATCTGGGCGCTCGCCGCCTCCGGCAAGTTCTTCGAGGGCTTCGTCGTCTTCGTCGCCGGCGTGGCGCTGCCGCTGCTGACCTTCGAGTTCAACCTCACCTCCTTGCAGAAGGGGCTGGTCAGCTCCGCGTCCCTGGCGGGGATCCTGCTCGGCGCCAGCCTGCTCGGCAACCTGTCCGACCGCCTCGGCCGCAAAGAGGTCTTCGTCGGCGAGATGGCGCTGTTCGCGGTGTTCCTCCTCGGCGTCGCGCTGAGCCCGAACCTGCCGATGCTGCTGCTGTGCCTGCTGTTCGTCGGCGTCGCCCTCGGCTGCGACTACCCAACCGCGCACGTGATGATCTCCGAGTGCAGTCCCACCCGCCTGCGCGGGCGACTGGTGCTCAGCGCCTTCGGCTTCCAGGCGCTCGGCGCCGTCGCCGGCACCTTCGTCGGGTACATCGTGCTCAGCACCAAGACGTCGCAGACCGACTGGCGGCTCATGTACTTCATCGCCGTCGTCCCGGCGGTGCTGGTCACCGTCGGCCGGTTGTTCGTCGTGCAGAGCCCGCACTGGTTGATCGCCAAGGGGCGCGTCGAGGAGGCCCGCTCGGCGACGCGCGAGTTGCTCGCCCGTGTCCCGGCCTACCCGTCCGACGTCGAGCTGCGCCCCACCCGCGATCCGGAGATCGAGGGCCGCGTCCGGGTCCGCGACCTGTTCGGACCGCGGTACCGCCGGGCCACGCTGTTCGCCTCGATCCCCTGGTTCCTGCAGGACCTGAGCACCTACGGCATCGGCATCTTCACGCCGGTGATCATCGCGACGACCGCCGGCGGCGTCGCGCGGCCCACCGATCCGCGCAACATCGCCGAGGTCATCCACAACGACGCGATCGGTGCGCGCGGCGGTGTGCTGATCGACCTTTGCCTGCTGGTCGGCGTCGTGATCGCCTTCTTCCTCGTCGACGGCGTCGGCCGCATCAAGTTGCAGATCGTCGGGTTCATCGGCTGCGCCCTCGGGTTGTCGGCCGCGGCGGTGTCCAGCCTCGCCGGGGGCACGACCGCGGTGGTCCTGCTCTTCGTCGGCGTCATGCTGTTCAACGTGATGACCAACGTCGGGCCGAACACCCAGACCTATGTGATCGCCGGGGAGGTCTTCCCCACCGAGGTCCGGGCGACGGGCGCCGGACTGGCCGCTTCCTTCGCAAAGGTCGGCGCGGTCATCGCCGCTTTCCTGTTCCCGATGCTGATGAACAAGATCGGCACCGAGGCGCTGCTGACGATCCTCGTGGGCGCCTCCTTCCTCGGCGCCTTGGCCACATGGAAGCTGCGCATCGAGACGCGCGGCGTCAGCCTCGAGCACCTGTAGTCGCCGCGGGAGGGCGCGGTCACCCGATACGCTGGCGCCATGAGCCGCGAATTCGACATCGTTGTCTTCGGCGCCACCGGATTCGTCGGTGAGCTGACCGCCCGCTACCTCGCCGAATCGGCGCCCACCGGCACCAAGATCGCCCTGGCCGGACGGTCCGAGCCCAAGCTGGCCGGCGTGCGCGGCCGACTCGGCCCGAAGGCGTCCGGGTGGCCGCTCATCGTCGCCGACGCCGACCGGCCGTCCACGCTCGACGAGATGTGCGCCCGCACGCAAGTCGTGTGCACGACGGTCGGCCCGTACCTGAAGTACGGCGAGTCGCTGGTGACCGCGGCCGCCAGCGCCGGCACCGACTACGTCGACCTCACCGGGGAGGTCCCGTTCGTGCGGTACTCGATCGACAAGGCCGGTGAAACGGCCGCCGCCACCGGCGCGCGGATCGTGCACGCGTGCGGCTTCGACTCGGTCCCGTCCGACCTGGGCGCCTACCTCCTGCACCGGCAGGCGGAGCGGGACGGCGCCGGCACGCTGGGGACCACCACGATGGTCGTGCAGTCGATGCGCGGCGGCGCCTCGGGCGGCACCGTCGACTCGGTGCGCGTGATCGCCGAACAGGCTCGCGATCCGCAGATCCGCAAGGTGTTGCTCAACCCACAGGCACTGTCGTCGGGTCCGGGCGAGATGGTCCGCGCCGACCTGCGCTCGGAGCCCAGCGACGCCGCGATCGTGAACGCGAAGACCATCGACCCGTCGCTGCGCGGCACCTGTGCACCCTTCTTCATGAGCTCGTTCAACACCCGCATCGTGCGCCGGTCGGACTCACTCCTCGACTACGGCCCCGACTTCCGCTACGGCGAGGTGATGGCCGTCGGCGGCATCCCGGTCGTGTCGGCGATCGCATCGGCGGCGGTGGCCGGCGGACTCGGCGTCGGCATGGGCCTGATGGCCTTCAAGCCGACGCGGACGCTGCTGGACAAGGTGTTGCCCAAACCGGGCAGCGGACCGAGCGAGAAGGCGCGCGACAAGGGCCACTTCACCACGCAGACCTTCACCACGACGTCCACCGGCAAGCGCTATCGCAGCGAGATGGTCGCCCACGGCGACCCCGGCTACAAGGCGACCGCGGTGATGCTCGGCGAGTCAGCGCTGGCCCTGGCCCTCGACCGCGACCGGCTGCCCGACCGCGCCGGCGTGCTCACCCCGGCGGTCGCCATGGGCGATGTGCTCGTCGAACGGTTGCAGAACGCGGGTTTCCGGATCGGCGTCACCGCCCTCTGACCCGTCCTCCCGGTCAGCGCTTCATCGAGACTTCGATGCCGCCGCGGCCCGGAACGGTCACCGATTGGAACGGCCCATCCGGGTCGCGCACGTAGTCGGTGTAGGCGCGGTACGACGAGGCGCCGCTGACGATGTTGTCGCAGACCACGAGCGCGCCGCGCCGCAGCTTGGGCTCGAGGATGCGCAGCGCCGGTTCGGCCATGGGGATCCAGATGTCGACGAGCACGAAGTCGATCGGGCCATCGACGGCGGGCAGGGTTTCGCGGAGGTCGCCGGCGAGGATGTCGGCGTAGTCGGCCACACCGGCTTCGACGAGGTGCTCGCGCGCCGCGGCGACCTTCGCCGGTTCGTGTTCGGTGCCGATGACGGTTCCACTCTCCCCCGGCGCTGCGGCGAGGTTGTCCCGGATCGCGGAAGCCAGATAGATCGTCGACACCCCGTACGACGTCCCCACCTCGACCACGCGACGCGCGTCGAGCGAGCGGCACAGCAGGTAACAGAGGGCGGCCTTCTCCGGGTCGAGCGCGACGTACTTGTCGGCCAGGAACCGCTTGCCCGGTTCGCTCATCGTCGGATCCCAGGTTCCGTCGCGGAGCTTGGACCGGACGGCCTGGCCGAGCATCGGCAGGGCGCCCGGCAGCTGCTGACGCTTACTGGCCCTGGTGAGTCGGTCGGCGACAGCCTGTGCCCGCTGGTCCAGCGGCGACGGTGCGAACTTGCCCATGGGCAAACCCTAGCACCGAAATTAGGTAAACCTAAGTAGTCGGCTACGCCTGACCGGGTTTGAGTGCGATGAACAGCGACTCGATATCGGCGCACAGGCGGTCGCCGTCGTGGAGGGTGCCCGCGACGAACATCTTGCGGCCGTCGCGCCGGTCGACCCAGGCCTTGATCTGCAGGTTGGTGTTCAGCGGCGTCAGCGACCGGTAGTTCACCTTGAGGAAGGCCGTGCGGCACACGCCGTCGACGGCCAGGGCCGCGGCCATGCCGCCGATGTCGTCGAATGCGACGGCGACCTGGCCGCCGTGCGCGACGCCGTTGCCGCCGAGGTGGTACGGGCGAAACCAGACGGTGCCCTCGACGCCGTCGGGACCGGCCTTCGTGAGTTCATAGGGCGGCAGCGTGATGTTGCCGCGCGCCGGCAGGTCGACGCGCGTGCCGGCCGGGGTGGTCCATTCGTCGACGAGGTGGTCGTCGAGCTTGGCGTTGAGGTCCTTGAGCGTCGCGATGGCCTCGAGGGCCAGCTCGTCGTCGGGGCACGCGTAGCGGACCTTGTCCATCAGCGTGCGGACCTGTTCGTTGAACTCGGGGTAGTGCGTCCCGCCGCGCGTGGTGGAGATCGCAAGATCCGGGCGGAATCCGCCCTCGTGGGAACCATCGCTCATTTCCTCACGTTATCGCCTGCCGTTGCGGGCGGTTTACGCTGGGCGCCATGAGCGCTTCCACCCCGTTCGACGCCGCGCAGTGGGCCGCGGTCCCCGGGTTCGACGACCTGACCGACATCACCTACCACCGGCACGTCGGCGAGGGCCGCGCCAACGGCATCGTGCGCATCGCCTTCGACCGTCCCGAGGTGCGCAACGCGTTCCGCCCGCACACCGTCGACGAGCTGTACCGCGCCCTCGACCACGCGCGACGCACCCCCGACGTCGGAACGGTCCTGCTGACCGGTAACGGGCCGTCGCCGAAGGATGGCGGCTGGGCGTTCTGCAGCGGCGGCGATCAGCGGATCCGCGGCCGGTCGGGCTACCAGTACGCCACCAGTCACGACGCCGACGTCGAGGCCGCCGACCGCGACGGCGTCGACGAGGCGCGGGTGAAGGCCGAGGGCGGACGCCTGCACATCCTCGAGGTGCAGCGGCTCATCCGCACGATGCCCAAGGTCGTCATCGCCGTCGTCAACGGCTGGGCGGCCGGCGGCGGGCACTCGCTGCACGTCGTCGCGGACCTCACCCTCGCCTCGCGCGAGCACGCGCGGTTCAAGCAGACCGACGCCGACGTCGGCTCCTTCGACGCCGGTTACGGCAGCGCCTACCTGGCCAAGCAGGTCGGGCAGAAGTTCGCCCGCGAGATCTTCTTCCTCGGCGAGGCCTACGACGCCGAGACCATGCACGCGATGGGTGCGGTGAACCGGGTCGTCGACCACGCCGACCTGGAGGCGACGGCCATCGAGTGGGGGCGGGCCATCAACTCCAAGTCGCCGACGGCACAGCGGATGTTGAAGTTCGCGTTCAACCTCGCCGACGACGGCCTGATGGGCCAGCAGGTGTTCGCGGGCGAGGCCACCCGCCTGGCCTACATGACCGACGAGGCCGTCGAGGGCCGTGACGCCTTCCTGGAGAAGCGCCCCCCGAACTGGGACGACTACCCCTATTACTACTAGTCGACGAGCCCGGCGAGGGTCTCCATCGTCGCGACGCGCTCGGCGTGGGTGCCCGCGGCGGGCGAGGCGAGGATGACGCCGACACCGGCACCGCGAAACGCCTCGAGGCGTTCGGCGACGAGCGACTTGGGGCCGATCAGGCTCATCGAGCGGACCAGCTCATCGGGCACGGCCGCCGCCGCCTCGGCCTTCTTGCCGTCGAGGTAGAGGTCCTGGATCAGCTTGGCCTCGTCGACGTAGCCGTAGCGCTGGACGAGCGAGTTGTAGAAGTTCTTGCCCCGCGCACCCATGCCGCCGACGTAGAGCGCGGCGTGGTGGCGCACGGTGTTCAGCGCGTTCTCGATCTGATCGGCGTCCTCGGTCACCAGTGCGGCCGACTGCACGACGATGCGCAGCTCGCCCAGCGACGGATCGCGCTTGGCCTTGCCCGCGGCCAGCGGTTCACCGAACGCCGCATCGACGTAGTCGGGGTGGAACAGGAACGGCTGGAATTCCTCGTAGAGCTCGGCGGCCAGTTCGACGTTCTTGGGACCGATCGCGGCGAGCAGCATCGGGATCCGCTCGCGCACCGGGTGGTTGATGATCTTCAGCGCCTTGCCCAGGCCGCTGCCGCCGTGCTCCTCGTCGAGCGGGAGCGTGTAGTGCTTGCCGTGGAACTCGACCTTCTCGCGGCGCCACACCTTGCGGCAGATCTCGACGTGCTCGCGCGCCCGCCCGAGGGGGAAGTCGTACTTGACGCCGTGGAAACCCTCGATGACCTGCGGCCCCGACGCCCCGATCCCCAGGATCGCCCGGCCGCCGCTGATGTAGTCGAGACCGGCCGCGGTCATCGCCAGGTTGGTCGGGGTCCGCGAGTACATCGGCAGGATCGCCGTCTGCAGCTCCATCTTCTCGGTCTTGGCCGCGATGAAGCCCAGCTGGCTGACGGCGTCGAAGCTGTACGCCTCCGGAACAGCTATCCGGCGGACACCGGCGGCCTCGTAGTCGCCGAGATTGGCGATGGTCTCGCGGAAATCGCCCGCGTAGTTGATGGGCATTCCGAGCGTGATCGCGGTCATCGCACGATTCTGACACGCGCCCGGTGAATGGACAGTCGCCGACCGTCGGGTTAACTACGGGTGAACAACAATCCAATTCCAGATAATGCCTGGTCAGAGGCCTAAATCTTCGGCACGTCGGTTAGGCGGATCTCCCCGGCAGCACTCAGAATTGAGGCATGACCGTAGAGATGCTGATCTTGGTGCTGCTCGTCATCACCGCCCTTGGCTTCGACTTCACCAACGGCTTCCACGACACCGGCAACGCCATGGCGACCTCGATCGCCACCGGTGCGCTCAAGCCGAAGGTGGCCGTCGCACTGTCGGCCGTCCTCAACCTGGTCGGCGCCTTCCTCTCGGTCGAGGTTGCCGCCACCATCACCAAGGACGTCCTGAAGATCCAGGGCGGCCACGGCGAGCTGATCCCGGGCCTGGACACCAACAAGGCACTGCTGATCATCTTCGCCGGCCTCGTCGGCGGCATCCTGTGGAACCTCTTCACCTGGCTCTTCGGCCTGCCGTCGAGCTCCTCGCACGCCCTGTTCGGCGGTCTGATCGGCGCCGGCCTCGCCGCCCTGGGCACCTCGGGCGTCAACTGGTCGGGCATCACCGGCAAGATCCTGATCCCCGCGCTGCTCGCGCCGGTCATCGCCTGCATCGTCGCGGCGTGCGGCACCTGGCTCGTCTACAAGCTCACCGACAAGCTGGCCTCGCACCAGAAGGACGACGGCTTCCGCTACGGCCAGATCGCGACCGCGTCGCTGGTCTCGCTCGCCCACGGCACCGGTGATGCGCAGAAGACGATGGGCGTCATCGCCCTGGCGCTGATCGCGACCGGCCACCTCAACGCCGAGTCGGTCTCGCACGGCCTGCCGTTCTGGATCGTCCTGAGCTGCGCCCTGGCCATCGCGCTGGGCACCTACCTCGGCGGCTGGCGCATCATCCGCACGCTGGGCAAGGGCCTGGTCGAGATCGCCCCGCCGCAGGGCATGGCCGCCGAGGCCAGCTCCGCCGCGATCATCCTGACCTCCAGCGCCGCCGGCATGCCGCTGTCGACGACCCACGTCGCCACGGGCTCGATCCTGGGCACCGGCGTCGGCAAGAAGGGTGCGACCGTCCGCTGGTCGGTGGCCGGCCGCATGGTCGTCGCCTGGGTGACGACGCTGCCCGCCGCCGCCGCCGTCGGCGCCATGTGCTTCGGCCTGGCCCACCTGCTCGGCAACCTCGGCGGTGCGATCGCCATCTTCGCCGTGCTCGTCGCGCTCTCCGGCTACATGTACTGGCGAGCCCAGCAGAACAAGGTCGACCACGAGAACGTCAACGCCGAGTGGGACGACGAGAGCGGCCTCATGCCGGTCGAGATCCCCGAGCTCCCGCAGCGCGTGAGCGCCTGACCCGGATTACCGAGAAGGACACACCATGGCAATCGCCGACTCCATCCTCCGAGTCCTCGTCATCGGCCTGGTCTTCGGTGCCGGCCTCCCCGCACTCTTCGCCCTCGGGCTGCGGCTGTGGGCCAACGGCTACAACGCCGACGGCACCGTCACCAATCACAACCCCGTGCTGAAGGCGCTGGGCGGTCTGCTGTTCGTTCTAGTCAGCGCCGCCATCATCATCGGCATCCTCTGGATCACCCGACAGACCATCTACTTCCACTTCGGGGTCAAGCTCTTCCCGTTCGGCTACAAGTAAGGGTGTTCCGCGTCGCTGCTCACCAGCGACTTCACACCTATAATCGAATGCGACCAGCGAAAGGAGAAGTCAGTGGCTGATCGACCGCAATTCTTGGCGTCAGTAGTCAACTGGCTCCGCGCTGGCTACCCCAACGGGGTCCCCAGCGGCGACTACATCCCGCTCGTCGCCATCCTCCGCCGTCAACTCAGCGACGACGAGGTCCGCGAAGTCGCCGCCACCCTCGTCAACGAGGCCGTGGCCGCGACACCGACGGACACCGCGTCGATCCAGGCCGAGGACGTCCCGGAGATCACCCGGATCGACGTCGGCGTCGAGATCAACAAGATCCTCGACGAGCTGCCCAGCGAAACCGATCTCGCCCGCGTGCGCTCGGTGCTGGTGGGCGCCGGATGGCCGTTCGACGACGAGCCGCTGCGCCGCGAACCCTCGCATCAGCGACCCGATTCCGCCGGATAGGCATCGTGCCGGTCCTGCGCCCCTTGCCCCTCGCGGCCGGTCCGGCGCTGGCCGAATCCTTTGCCGACCTCGTCGCGATGGCGGCGGGCGCGCAATGCTTCCTCCCCGTCGTCGACGACCCGCTGGCCCCCGACCGCCAACTGTTGGAGGCCTCGCTGCACGCGGGTGAGCCCGTCGACAACCCCGAGGCGTGCCTGGTCATCGCAACCTCCGGCTCGACCGGCGAACCCAAGGGCGCGATCCACACGCCTCGCACACTCGCCGCATCGGCCGATGCCACGCATGCCCGCCTCGGCGGACCCGGCAACTGGCTGTTGGCGCTGCCCGCCCACCACATCGCCGGGCTGCAGGTGTTGCTGCGCGCGCTGCGGGCCGGGTTCACCCCGGCGATCGCAGATCTGCGCGACGGGTTCGACGCCGACCGCTTCGCCGCCGACGTGAAGCTGCTGCGCGGTCCGCGCCGCTACACCTCGCTGGTGCCGACGCAGCTCGTCGCGGTGTTGGCATCGAAGGAGGCGACCGCGGCGGTCGCCGACCTCGACGCCGTCCTCGTCGGCGGAGCCGCCACCCCGCCCGCGCTGCGCGACCGAGCACTGGCGGCGGGGCTGCCCATCGTGCGGACCTACGGCATGAGCGAGACCGGCGGCGGCTGCGTCTACGACGGCCGCGCG
This sequence comes from Gordonia sp. (in: high G+C Gram-positive bacteria), assembly GCF_047602025.1. Classification (GTDB taxonomy): domain Bacteria; phylum Actinomycetota; class Actinomycetes; order Mycobacteriales; family Mycobacteriaceae; genus Gordonia. The sequence goes on from NZ_JASGII010000001.1 coordinate 2,469,359, forward strand.
CTCGACGGGGTCACCGTCGGCATCGACGACGGTCGCGTGGTGCTGTCGGGACCGATGGTCGCCCACGGCTACCGGGGGCGGCCCGACGATCCGGCGTTCGCGGTTCCCGGATCGTTCCGCACCGACGATCTGGGGCGCGTCGACGACGGAGTGCTGACCACCCTGGGCCGCGCCGACGACGGCATCAGCACCGGTGGTCTCACAGTCATCCCGCAGGTCGTCGAGGCCGAGCTGAGCGCCCATCCCGCCGTCGCCGAGTGTGCCGTCGTCGGCCTGCCCGACGAGCGCCTCGGTGAACAGGTCGTCGCCGCCGTCGTACCCGCTCCCGGCAGCGCGCCCGACGTCGCCGCGCTGCGCGACCTCGTTGCCGCGCGGGTGCACCGCCATGCCGCGCCACGGCAGATCGTCGTCGTCGAATCCCTGCCGCTGCGCGGCGCGGGCAAGGTCGACCGCCGGGCGCTGCGGGACATGTTGTCCGCCGCCCTCTCCGCCGGATCGGGAGCCACGAGCGACTGATCCGCCGACGATCGCCGGCGTGGTTGAATGACCGCATGGCCTCAGTCTCCGAATGGATCAACGGCGCACGTCCGCGCACCCTGCCGATCGCGCTCTCGCCGGTCATCGCCGGCCTCGGCGCCGCGTACCACGTGCACGGCCACGCCGGTCCCGGCGCACCCGGCCCGATCTGGTGGCACGTCGTGCTGGCCTTCGTCGTCGCCATCGCGCTGATCATCGGCGTCAACTACGCCAACGACTACTCCGACGGCGTGCGCGGCACCGATGACGTGCGCACCGGTCCGGCCCGCCTCGTCGGCGGCGGCGCCGCGTCACCCGGGTCCGTGCGGACCGCGGCGATCATCGCCTTCCTTGTCGCCGCGGCGGCCGGGGTCTGGCTGTCGCTGGCGACGCACTGGTGGCTGATCCTGGTGGGCGCAGCCTGCATCGCGGCGGCCTGGTTCTATACCGGCGGCAAGCGCCCGTACGGCTACTCCGGATTCGGCGAGATCGCCGTCTTCGTCTTCTTCGGCCTGGTCGGCGTGCTGGGCACCCAGTTCGTGCTCGCCGGGAAGATCGACGCCATCGGCGTGCTCATCGCCGTCGCCGTCGGATCCTTCGCGTCGGCGGTGCTGGTCACCAACAACCTGCGCGACATCGCGACCGACGCCGCGGCCGGCAAGCACACCCTCGCCGTGCGACTGGGCGACTACTCGACGCGGTACCTCTACGCGTTCCTCATCACCCTGCCGTTCGTGATCACCGTGTTCATCGCCTTCTTCCACCCGTGGGCACTGGTCGGCCTGGCCTTCGCGCCGCTGGCCAACGGGGTCGGGCGGAACATCGTCGGCGGTGCCGACGGACCGGCACTGATCCGCGCTCTCGGCAACACCGGCTGGATCATGCTGGGCTGGTCGGTCGTGACGGCGCTCGCCTTCATCTGGGCGCTCGACGGCGCACCGCACACGCGCCTGTTCTAGGGGGCCCGAGTACAAGACTGCCGAGCGCAGCTGCCACCAGGTGACAGCCGCGCTCGGCAGTTTGGGGTTTCGCGCTACTCCGCGGCCTGGTCGGCCACGGCCTTGCGCAGCGCCTCGGCATCGGGGGCGAGGGCGATGATCGCCTCCACCCGCGGGCTGTCGGCGTCGAGCGCGGCACTCACGATGTCGGCGGCGGTGAATCCGCGACCGCGCAACATGCTCTCCCGCCTGCTCTCAATCAGGACTCGTCGGGTGTCCTCGGCGAACCGGGGCGTGCGCCGGCCGTGACCGCGCGGACCACGCCGACCGCGGCCGTAGTCCCAGGGGCCATCGCCCCGGTCCTCGCCGCCCCACGGGCCGCGACCGAAGCCGCGCGGGTCGCCGGGGTCGAAACCGCCGTGCCCGTCGTCGCCGGGGTCGAAGCCGCGAGGATCACCGGGATCGAAGTCCCGACCGCGGCCGTGGGGTCCTCCTCGGCCGTGCGGTCCGCCGCGACCGTGGGGTCCGCCGCGTCGACCGCGGCGCTCGGGGCGGCGACCCCAACCTTCGGTGAGGTCGTCGCCGAAGTTCTTCTTGACGGCCTTGCGAACCTGGTCGAGGTCGATCCCGAGGGTTCCGAGGGCTTCGCGGTCGGCCGCGTAGCGGTCGGTGTCGCCCTCGGGGTCGGCATCGGGCTCATCGGTGGTCTCGGCGCCGCGCACCGCATCGCGGGCGGCGTGCAGGGTGATGCCATGCTCGGCGAGAACGCCGACGAGGGGATCCCGGGCATTGCCGAGTGCACCGAGGATCAGGTGCTCGGCACCGATACGGCGGTCACCGAGTTCTTGCGCCTCGGCAACGGCGAACATGAAAAGGACACGATCGTCCTGGGCTAGTCGTGGGCCAAACATAGTGGCTCCTCCTTCGTGTTGGTCTGTGGTCAGTCGGTGGCTGAGTCGCGCCGCGAGTGCTTCTGGTGGACGGCCTGGCGGCTGATCTCCAGTACGTCGGCGATCTGCTGCCAGCTCCACCCGGCTCGTCGGGCGTTGTCGACATGGATGTCTTCCAAGCGATCCGCCAAGGTGCGCAGGGCGCGTACCGCGGCCAGGCCGCGTGCCGGATCTTTGTCGGCGACCGCATCGGCGGTCGTGTTCTCGTTCTCAGTCACAACGTCAGGTTATGTTGACATCGCCAAGTTGTCAAGAATTATTGACATAGCTCTTGCGTCGACCCGCGAACCCGACGCCGCCGATCGAGAACTTGTGTCAACCTGATTGACACAAACGCAGAGTTCTGGTTTTCTCACTTGTATCAATTGGTTTAATACAAGAGAGGCCGCCCCGATGCTGAACCCCATGCTCGTCGCGTTCATGGCGATTGCCATCATCGCCGGATTCGCAATCCGACCAGCACGCCCGCCGGCCTCGCCCGCGTTCGCCGCCTATCGCAGCAGACTGCGCAGAAATCTCGGCATCTCCCTCGCACTGCCGATCGGCTTTGCCCTCTACGGCCTCGTCGCCTCCGGGATATCCGCATCTCGCGGCGAGCGCACGACGCATTACCCTCGCGGGGTCTACACGCTTATGGAGCTGGTCATCGGATACGGCTTCATACTGCTGCCCTTGTTGGCACTGTTGATCACTGAACTCGGCACCCGAACGCCCAGCACCCGCGTCGCGACCCTGACGACGCGGTCACCGTCCGCACTCATCCCACGCTGGCTGCTCGTCACGGTGGGAGCCGCAATCGGACTGGCCACGGTCACCGTCCTGTTGGCCATCGCCACCGACGGCGGCCTCGGCGAGGCGCATTCGGCGGTCCGCTTCGATGTGGGCACCCGTCGTTTACTGCTCTCGTTGGGGCAGGTCCTTGTCGCGGCTGCCCTCGCCACCTGGGTTGTACGCCTGGTCCTGCAGCGCCCAGATCTCGATCCCGAGTCGCCGTCGGACGCGTGGTCGCGCAGCGGCGTTGCCATTCGCGCAACGACATTGGCCGCTCTCGCCGCGATCGGCTGCTTCATCGCAGGACTCAGCACGTTCCGATCTGCGTGGTGGAAGTTCCACGATTGGCAGGGGCAGCACGGCGACTCAGTGCACTCGCTGACCGAGCGCTTGTCGCTGCCCCTCCTCACCGACATCGTTGGGCTCGCGGCGATGGCGGTCGGCGTCGTACTCCTCGTGGCGTTCGTGAAACCGCCGGTTCTCGTTCCCGGGAAAGCCGGGACGCCCCGATGAACGGTCCGGCGCGGATCGTTCTCGACGACAACGACCCGGCTCCCGCCTACGAGCAGATCCACCGACAGATCGTCGGTCACATCGCCAGCGGCGCACTTCCCGTGGGGTCCCGACTCCCGCCGCTGCGCCAATTGGCGGGCGACCTGCGAATCGCTGTGAACACCGCTGCGCGCGCGTATCAGATGCTGGACGAGTCTGGACTCACCCAGAGCCGTCGCGGTGGCGGAACACGGGTAGCAGCACGACCCGCCGCAGACGACCCGACGGTCGCGCGTGCAGCCCTGGACGACCTGGCCGAACGCTACCTCCGCGACGCCCAACACCTCGGCAACTCACCGCAGCAGGCCGTCGAGGCCGTCGTCGATCGGGTGCGCCACCACTCGAAGGGCTGACCAGCCCCACCTGGTCCCCGCAGCCACGCGGGCGCGTTTGGAACAATGAGAACCGTGACCGACTACCCCGCCGCCCACACCGTCGACGACTTCCGTGCGAACCTCGCCGCCGTGCGCGCGCGGATCGACGAGGCGGCAAGCGCGGCGGGTCGCGACCCGGGCGAGGTCCGTCTCCTGCCGGTCTCGAAGACCGTCGAGGCCGATCGACTCCGCAATGCCGTCGCCGCGGGCTGCGCCTGGTTCGGCGAGAACAAGGTTCAGGAGGCCAAGCGCAAGCACACCGAGCTCGCCGACACCGGGGTGAAGTGGGCGGTCATCGGCCACCTGCAGACCAACAAGGCCAAGGACGTCGCGGCGATCGCCGACGAATTCCAGGCCCTCGACAGCATCCGGCTCGCCGAAGCGCTCGACCGTCGCCTCGCAATGCTCGACCGCACCCTCGACGTCTACGTCCAGGTCAACACCTCCGGCGAGGAGTCCAAATTCGGCCTGCCCCCCGGAGAGCTGCTCGGCTTCCTCGGCGAACTCGCCGCCTTCGACCGCCTGCGGGTGCAGGGCCTCATGGCGCTCGCCGCCAACTCCGACGACGAGGATCGGGTGCGCGGCTGTTTCCGCATGCTGCGCGAGCTGCGCGACGCGGCCCGCGACGACGATCCCGCATTGATCGGTGCGGGCGAGTTGTCGATGGGGATGTCGGGCGACTACGCCCTCGCGATCGCCGAGGGCTCGACCTGCGTACGCGTCGGGCAGGCCATCTTCGGCAAGCGGGACACCCCCGACAGCCACTACTGGCCGGCCGGCTGACTACTCGTCGGCGATCGCCTCGGAGATGTTGAGGCGTGCCGCGCGGATGGCAGGGGTCAGCGCACCGATGATGCACAGCGCGACCGACACCAGCACGTAGAGCAGCGTCGTCCACTGCGCCGCGTAGTGCACGGCGATCGAGGTGCTCGCGCTGAGGATCTGGTTGCTGATCAGGTGCAACATCCCGCCGAGGACCAGCCCGGCTGCCGACCCGACGACCGCGATCGCCGCGGCCTCCGACAGCACCATCGAGAACACGAAGCGTCGCGACGAGCCAAGGGCGCGCAACACCGCGATCTCCCGACGCCGCTCGATCACCGACAACAGCAGGGTGTTGAGCAGCGCCACCGCGGCGGCAACGGCGACGATCCACTGGATCGCGACCGTGAACGCCCCCGACTGCTCCACCGAGTGCTGCGTCGCGCGGAGCGCCTCCTCCCCGGAGTACACGTGCAGCGGCAGCCGTCCGGCGGAGTACTTCTGGGCCACCTCGGTCAGCCCCGCGCGCACCTGCTCGGCGTCGGCGCCGTCGGCGAGCTGGACCTGCAGATACGTCGCCCCGGGGCGGTCGAACCACTCGCGCAGCTTGTCCAGGGAGATCGCCGCACTGCCCGAATCGATGGTCACGTAGTCGACGATGTCGCGGACGGTGAGCGAGTGGAAGCCGCTCGGCGTCGCCAGCCGCACCTGCTCGCCGACCTTCTTGCCGAGGTTGCGCGACGCCACCGACGACAGCACGATTCCGTCGCCGCCGAGCACCTGTTGCAACGCGGCCGGGTCGGTCTTCACGACGAACGGCGCGCTCATCCCCGCCTCCAGGCCCTGCAGCAGGATGCGCGCCTCGCCGACATTGACCGACGACCACTGCGAGCCGTGGACTTCGCCGACACCGGGCACCTTCTTGGCGTCGTTCTCGACGTCGTCGGAGAAGGTCGGGCCGGTGGGGATGCCGTCCTTGCTCGACGAGGAGAGGTAGAACGCGGGGTCGCCGAGGCCCTTGAGTGAACCGGAGATCGACGACACCAGGTTGTTCAGCGCCCCCGAGGTGCCCATGCCGACGGAGATCGCCACCGCGACGGTCATCACCGTCGCCCAGACTCGGCGCGACGCCCGCTCGGTGTTCACCGCGGCGAGCGTCCCCGGCGCGCGGAAGCGCCCGGCGAGCCAGGTGACGCCCCGCACCAGCGGACCGGTGAGGGCGAAGCAGATCAACAGGCCGGCGCCGCCGAACACCGCGCCGGCGATGATCGCCGCGCGGCCGGGCATCGTCGTGGCGAGGATCCATGCGACGGCGACGCCCACGACCCCGAGCAGCCCGGCCGTCCACACCACCGGGCGCGACAGCGGCTGGTCGACGTCACCGCCCGCCGCCGACATCGCCTCCACCGGCGCCACGGAGAAAACGGTGCGCGCGGCCAGCGCCGTCGCGGCCACACACGCCGCGATACACGCCCCCAGCGCGACGAACGGCGCGAAGGTCGGCAGGTGGTAGTTGACGGCGGTGCCCACCGAATTGAGCGTCATCTCGGGCAGCCGGCCGATGGCCCACTTCCCCGCGAAGATGCCGATCGGGATGCCGATGGCCCCGCCGACGAGCCCGAAAACGGCGGCCTCCCACAACATGTCGCCGACCAGCTGGCCACGGCGGGCGCCGAGCGCCCGGATCATCGCCAGCGACGACCGTCGCGAGGCGACCGCCATGTTCATCGTGTTGAAGACCAGGAAGCCGGCGATCACCAGCGAGATCACCGACACCAACAGCGTCGAATCCCGGGTGACCGCGGTGGCGACCTCGGCCTGCTTGAGGCGGTAGTCCTGACTCACGACGACCGCGCGCCCGTCGACGACCTGTTCGGCGCGCTGCCGCATCTGGCCGAGGTCGGCGCCGGGTTTGGCGACGATCGACAGCGAATCGACCTTGCCGTCGGCGTGGGCGATGCGCTGGGCGAGGCCGAGGTAGGCGAAGAAGAAGTTGCCCCGGTTGAGGACCTCGGTGCCGGCCGCGGGCGCGACCTGCAGCACGGTGACCTCGACGCCGTTCAGTTTGAGCCGGTCCCCCTTCGCCGTCCCGGTTCCCGCACCGGCGACCACCCCGGTCTCCAGGTCGTCGAGGCTGATCTCGTCGCCGCCTGCCGTGCGCATCGCGTGGCGCAACTGCGGCGAGAGTTCGGTGACGCGCTGATCCGACCCGATCAGCAGGCTCACCCGCGGATCGTCGGACTCGGCGCCGTCGGCGGGGTCGATGCGCACGTCGTCGCGGATCATCGGCACGACGGCTTTGGCACCGTCCAATTCGGCGCGCAGCTGGCCGGCGATCCCGGCGTCGAAGCCGGTGTCGGAGATGGCGGCGATCTCCAGGTCGGACTCGCCGGTGAGGGCCGCGGTCATGTCGCGGACGGAGCCGGTCAGCGAGCCGAAGGTGCCGAACACGGCGACCAGCAGCGCCGACGCCACGACGACCACCGACAGCGAGGTGACGACGCGCAATCGGTGCGTGACGATCTCGCGCAGGTTCAGCAGGCGCACCCGGGTCAGCCCGGCGCGCAGGCGCCCCGCGATGCCCGTCATCGCGTCAGGACCCGCCCGTCGCGCACGGTGATGACGTGGTCGGTGGACGCGGCGGCGTTGTTGTCGTGGGTGACCATGACGACGAGGCGGTCGGGCCGGTCGTGGGCGAGGTCGGAGAGCAGTTGCAGCACGTCCTCCCCGGTGCGGCTGTCCAGGTTGCCGGTCGGTTCGTCGGCCAGCAGGATCGCCGGGTCCATGATGAGCGAGCGCGCGATGGCGACGCGCTGCATCTGCCCACCGGAGAGCTCGCCGGGCCGGTGGTCGACGCGGTTGCCGAGGCCGACCCGCTCGAGCAGCGCCACCGCTTCGGGCTTGGCCTTGCGGAGCGACTGGTTGTCGAGCAGGCGCGGCAGGGCCACGTTCTCCCACGCCGACATCGTCGGCACCAGGTTGAAGAACTGGAAGATGAAGCCGACGCGGCGGCGGCGGAACTCCGAGGCCGCGGCGTCGTCGAGGTCGGTCAGCGACACCCCGTCGACGGTGATGCTGCCCGACGTCGGCTGGTCGAGGGCGCCGAGGATGTGCAGCAGCGTCGACTTGCCGGCGCCGGACGGGCCGACGATCGACACGAACCGCCCACCGGGCAGGTCGAGGTCGACGCCGTCGAGCGCGCGGACCGTCGTGTCGCCGAATTCGTACTCGCGCACGAGGTCGCGGGCGCTGACCAACGGCGGGCGGTCGACATGTTTGACGATGTTCGGGCTCATCGCGACCCGTTCGGCCACGTTCCGTCGCGCCAGAACTCCGTCAGCTCGGCCAGTGGTCGCTCGATGTCGAGATCGCGCTCGGCGAGCCAGGCGTCGTCGTAATAGGTCTCCCCGTAGCGCTCGCCCGGATCGCACAGCAGGGTGACCACCGAGCCGGGCCGGCGCGCGGCGACCATCTCGCCGACGACCGTCAGCGCGCCCTGGATGTTGGTCCCCGTCGACGGTCCGACGCGGCGGCCGATCAGATCCGAGAAGAACCGCATGGCGGCGATCGAGTCGGCGTCGGGGACCGAGATCATGCGATCGATGACCTGGGAGACGAACGAGGGCTCGACGCGCGGGCGACCGATCCCCTCGATGCGCGAGCCGACGTCGAGGTGGACCGCGCAGTAGGCACCGTCGGCCGACTCGTACGCCGGGAAGAACACGGAGTTCTCGGGGTCGACGACGCACAGCGACGTGTCGTGGCCCTGGTAGCGCAGGTAGCGGCCCAGCGTCGCCGACGTCCCACCGGTGCCCGCGCCGACCACCACCCAGGTCGGCGACGGATATCGCTCGGCCGACATCTGCCGGAAGATCGACTCGGCGATGTTGTTGTTGCCGCGCCAGTCCGTGGCCCGCTCGGCCATCGTGAACTGGTCGATGTAGTGCCCGCCCAGCTCCTTCTCGAGCCGCGCGGCGACGTCGTACACCTCGGCCGCGTTGTCGACGAAGTGGCAGCGCCCGCCCTCGCGCTCGATCAGGCGCACCTTGGCCGGCGAGGTGCTGGCGGCCATCACGGCGACGAAGGGCACGCCGATCAATTTGGCGAAGTACGCCTCGGAGACCGCCGTCGAGCCCGACGACGCCTCGATCACGGTCGTCGACTCGGTGATCCAGCCGTTGCACAGCGCGTAGAGGAACAGCGACCGCGCCAGGCGGTGCTTGAGCGAGCCCGTCGGGTGTGTCGACTCGTCTTTGACGTAGAGGTCGACGCCCGCGGGCCGGCCGTCGTCGTCGGTCCACCGCGCCCAGGCGGGCATCTCGATGCGGAGCAGGTGGGTATCGGCCGAGCGCCTCGAATCGGCCTCTATCAGGGAGACCGCGCGGTGGACCCAGTCGCGGTCGGCGCGGTGTTCGACGCTGCGAGTCATGGCGGCCGTCTGGCTACTTGCCCGACCCGCGCAGGCGGCCCTGCAGGTCGTCGCGCCGGCGGGCGCGCGCCTCGTCGTACTCGGCGATGCGGGTGTTGACGTTCGTGCGCAGCGATTTGAAGAGCACCATCCCGATCGGGAAGGCGATCACGAAGCCGAAGGCGACGGCGACGATCAGCGGCACCGTCTGGTTGACCAGCGAGCCGATGCCCATGATCGCGGCGGTCACCAGCGCGACCAGCAGCAGGCGGGCGCCGACGTAGGCCAACAGGGCTCCGATCAGCCCGATCAGGTCGGGGGCCGCGGCGGCGGGCTCGTCGGCGGGGGTTTCCTTAGTCACCCGGCCAGCCTATCTGGCGCGACGGTCCCGCGACGCCGCGACTCGATGCCGTCGGAGCAAAACCCCCAAACCGGGCAATTTGACCATCCCTTTACTTGTCAATGACGGTTCGAACACCCGGTGTCTCAGGGGGTAAAACGGTCGAACCAGGTAATTCCGCCCGAGATAGAGGGGTACTCGTGACGATCCTCAACGAGCCGTCGACGATCACCGCGGCCAACGCGAGCCAGTTCAACCTGAAGCCCGCCGACGTCGCCGCGATGTTCAGCGTGAACCCGAAGACGGTTGCGCGCTGGTCGGCCGCCGGCCTGCTGCAGTCGATCCGTACCCCGGGCGGCCATCGCCGCTACCGCGAGAGCGACGTCGTTGCCCTGCTCAACAACCGCGACGACCTCCCGGTCTGACCGCACCGTTCTTGCCCGTCCGCCCCGCCCTCTCCCTCGCGTACCCTGGAGGCGTTGAGGGAGGTTCGACGTGCAGTTCCTATTGCTGATCGCGTTCGTCGTCGTGTTGGGCGTGGTCATCTTCCGATTGACCCGCGCACCCGGGGGCATCGCCGGCCGTGCGCCCCGCGCCCCCCGACCGCAAGCTCCCCGCGGCCCCATCGGCCCCGACGACGATCCGGACTTCCTCCTGGACCTGCGCCGCAAGAACCAGGACCGCGACTAGTCCCGCAAACCCGACGTTGCATGACAAGACCCGACACCTGGGGGTGTCGGGTCTTGTCATGCAGTGTCGGGTTTAGCCGGTGCGCGACGGCGCACGCAGCCCGGCCAGCGAGTTTCGAAGTCCGCCGTCGCGCCGGATCTGAATGAGCGCGATGCCGATCATGATCGCCCCGGTCACCAAATGCAGGATCGCGTCGGTGATGTTGTTCGGGAAGGCGAGCACGATGCCGACCTGCTTCGAGAACAACGCCCAGATGCCGGGGATCGCCCCGAAGACGCCGGCCAGCAGCAGGTACAGCACCGACCACGGCTTGCTGAACGCCAGGATCAGGCCCGGCGCGAAGAGCGCCAGCCCGCCCACGGCGTGCCAGCCGTTGTAGTCCATGCCGAGTACGCGTGCGGTCGGAGCGTCGGGACCGATGGCGAAGCTGGGTTCGGCGATGAATCCGATGATCGCCTGGATGACGTGCAGCAACGCGATGACGAACAGCCCGATCTGGGCGAAACTCCAGTTCCTCATATCCGGTCCTTCGCGGGTGGCGGTCGCTCTGTAACGGCGACGCTACGCGGGTCGACCCGAGGTTCCAACAGCCCACGACAACTTCCAACACCAATCCGAGTTGGAAGTTGTACTGCGGTGTTGGAACTACCCGACGCCGGCGTAGGAGTGCAGGCCCGAGACGACCAGGTTGATCGCGAAGAGGTTGAACAACACCGACGCGAAGCCGACGACGTTGATCGCGGCGGCCTGGATCCGCCAGCCGGCGGTGGCGCGGGCGTGCAGGTAGGCCGCGTAGATCACCCAGGAGATGAAGGACACGGTTTCCTTCGGGTCCCAGGCCCAGTAGCGGCCCCACGCGTGCTCGGCCCAGATGGCGCCGCAGATGACGCCGAGGCTGAACAGCGGGAAGGCGAAGACGACGCAGCGGTAGGCGATGCGGTCGAGTCGGTCGGCGGCCTCCTGGCCGAACCACCCGAACGAGTTGTTCAGCAGGAACAGGATGCTGGCGACGCCGGACACCAACAGGACGCCGGAGCTGATCGAGATGATCGAGACGTGCACGACCAGCCAGTACGACTTCAGCGCGGGAACCACCGGTCCTGCGTCGGTCGAGAGGAAGCGGTCGTTGATGACGAGCAACAGCAGCACGACCGCGACGACGAACCCCAGGTAGCGGCGGCTGGCCTGCGAGCGCAGCGCGACGAGGCCGCCGACCATGCAGGCGAGCATCGTCAGGGCGATGAACTCGTACATGTTGCCCCACGGCGCGCGGCCGGTGGCGAAGCCGCGGGTGACGATCGAGGCGAAGTGGGCCAGCGCGCCGACGATGGCGACCGCGTAGCCCATGTTGAGCAGGCGACGGTCGTTCGACTTCTGCTCGGCCGGCACGACGCGGCCGGGTGCCGATTCATCGGCGGTGACGACCGGGCCGCCGGAGCCTGCGAGAACCGCGGCGCGCTCGCCGACGCTGAACTTCTTGGTCGACGCGGCGAAGCCCGCGAACAGCAGCAGTGCGGCGATCGCGTACACGCCCAGCGCGGTGCCGTACAGGACGCCCGACCAGCGCGACAGCGTCTCGTTGATGTGGACCGTCGCCTCACCGGTCTCAGCCAGAACCTGGTTCATCTGCCTCACCTCTTGCCTGTGCCCAGCACGAGCTCGCGCGCCTGCTCCGAGAAGTGGTCGCCCCAGCCCGCGGAATCGGTGCGGGCCAGTCCGGCCACCGTTACTACGGTACGTCGTTCACCATCCGGCCCGTCATCGGCGGTCTGGATCCGGGCCCACACGCGACGGCGCTTCACCAGCAACGACACCAGCAGACCGGCGACCATCGTGATCGCCGACACCAGCACCCACACCTGGGTCGGGTCGTGGCTGACCTGGATCGAGATCCAGCGCTGGTAGCCGTCAAACGTCACCGACGTCCCGTCGTCGAGGCGCAGCACTCCCCCGGGCTTGAGGTTGGCCTGCCCGACGCGCTTGAGCTGCCCGCTGTGCATGAGCGAGGTGTCCAGCGCGTAGGCGTTCTGCGGGCGCCCCGAGTCGAGCCCGGTGTCGCCGCGGTAGACGCGGATAGCGACGTAGGGGTCCTTCGGCATCGGCCCGGACGACGAGAGCAGCGTCCCGTCGAAGCTCGCCGTCGGCGCGAAGATGCCGTCGATGCCGATCTGGTTCCGGCGGCGCACCTTCTCCGCCGGGAACATGCCCGCCGGCGGGTCGACGCGGACGGCGCCCGACGACAGCATCGTCGCCATCTCGTCCGGCGCGAACGGGACCGTCTGGGTGCGCTTCTGGCCGCCGGGGAAGGTCACCGTGAACGTCGGCGCGAAGCCGTGGCCCAGCACGTACACGCGACTGCCGGCCACGCGCAGCGGCGCGTTCACGCGAACCTTCGCCGCCGGCCACGTTTGCGGGTCGGTGGTGGGGGCGCCTTCGGCGTACCGCATGGTCGCCTCGTACATGTCGGGCTGACCGCTGGGCAGGTACGTGGCGGTGAAGTCGTCGACGTGGATGCAGAACGGCTGGAGCTTGGTGCCGTTGACGAGGCGCCCGGCCCGGAACGAGTCGTACACGGCGGTCGACGTGTTGCACATGCCCTGCTCGCCGTCGGCGATGAGGCTGCGGGTGCCCTCGTAGCCGATCATCTTGCCGACCGCGACGGCCAGCAGCAGGCTCAACAGCGCGAAGTGGAACACCAGGTTGCCGAACTCGCGCAGATAGCCCTTCTCCGCGGACACCTCGTAGGTGCCGGCCTTGCTCTGCTCCGGGGTGTAGATCGTCTTGCGCCAGCCGCGCAGGTTGCCCTCGATGCGCTCGGCGAGCTCGGCCGGGTCGACGTCGCCGTCGACCTCGATCTCCTCGTGGCGCGGCATCCGCAGCAGGTTGCGCGGGACGGGCACCGGCCGGGCGCGCAGGCTCTGCCAGTGCTCGAGGGTGCGCGGCAGCAGACAGCCGACGAGGGAGACGAACAGCAGGACGTAGATCGCGGTGAACCAGCTGCTGGCGAACACGTCGAACAACTGCAGCCGGTCCATGACCTTGCCGAGCGTGCCGTGGGTCTGGATGTAGTTCTGCGTCTTCGCCTCGTTGAGCGGGTGCTGCGGCAGCAGCGCGCCGGGGATCGCGGCGAGCGCCAGGAGGAACAGCAGGATCAGCGCGGTGCGCATCGACGTCAACGACCGCCACGCGTTGCGGGCGGGTGCGATCAGGTAGCGCTGCAGCGAGGACTGGCGACGGGGAGCGCTCATCACAGCACCAGTCCCGCGTCGGGGTCGAACCGGGTTTGCAGCCAGGCGATGAAGTGTTCCCACACCCCGGTCATGACGGCCAGTCCGACGAGGATCAGCGTGACGCCGCCGATGACCTGGATGGTCCGGGTGTGCTTGCTCAACCAGCTCCAGCTGCGCACCGCCCACGTCGACGACAGGGCGAGCACCAGGAACGGGATGCCCAGGCCGAGGCAGTAGGCGACGATGAGCAGCGTCCCGCGTGCGGCGGTGGTGCCCTCGGTGGCGCTGGCCGTCGCGAGGACCGCCATCAGCGTCGGCCCGATGCACGGGATCCACCCGAGCGCGAAGACGCCGCCGAGGAGTGGGGCACCGATCAGGCCGGTCACGCGGGCGGGCGCGAATCGGCGCTCGGTCTGCAGGGCCGGGATGAACCCGAGGAAGGCGAAGCCCAGCACCACGATCAGCCCGCCGCCGATGTATTGGAGCCACTGGCGCGCCTCGCTCCCCCGCGCCAGCGTGCCGGTCAGCCCGAAGACCGCGACCGAGGCCGCGACGAAGACCGCGGTGAACCCCAGGACGAACAACAGCGCGGCGCCGACGACCAGGTACCGGCCCGAGCGGCGGACCCCCCGCGACTCGTCGACGGTCACCGCCGGCGCCTGTGCCCCGACGAGACCGGCCAGGTACGACAGGTAGCCGGGAACCAGCGGCACGACGCACGGCGACGCGAAGGACAGGAACCCGGCCGCCGCGCAGGCGAGGACGGCGATCAGCAGCGGCCCGGAGGCGGCTGCGTCGGAAAGCGGGCTGGCGACGTTCACTTCGCCGCGGGCACCCGGTCAGCGGCGGGCGCGGCGGCCGGCTCGGCGAGCACGCGCCCGATCTCGTCCTTGAGCTCGACGGCTTCCACGGCGCGCAGGTACACGACGGCCGGTCGGTGCTGGCGGTCGAGGATGACCGTCGTCGGGACGACCGACGTCGGCGTGGTCAGCGCGGCCAGGCGGGCGCCGGTGAAGTCGTAGATCGACGGGTAGTCGACGTTGCGGTCGGCGACGAAGTCGCGGGCGGCGGCGCGGTCGTCGCGCAGGTTGATGCCGAGGAAGGCGACGCCCTGATCGCGGGTCTGGTGGTAGGTGCGCAGCAGCAGGTCTGCTTCGCCGCGGCACGGTCCGCACCAGGACGCCCACACATTGATCACGACGGCCTGCCCGGGGAAGTCGCCGACGCCGACCGGCTTGTCGGTGACCAGCTCCGGGCCCGACAGCGGCGCGATGGGCTTGCGCTGCGCCGGGGCGTAGTGGATGACGGTCTGCCCGCCGGGCGAGACGAACTGCCACGTGTCGCCCTGGTGGACGGCGTCCTTGCCGGTGCTGCAGCCGACGAGCACGGTGGCACCGGCCGCGACGGCCAGGGTCGCGGCGGTCAGGCGTCGGAGAAACCGGGGGGCCACGTCAGGCTCCCGTGACGGTCGGGTCGGTCGCGCCGGCCGGCTCGGAGTAGACGATGTCGATGAGGGCGTCGCCGTCGTAGACCAGGCTGGTCACCGAGGCGAGCGAGCACTGCCGCTTGCGCGGGTCGTGCCAGAGCCGCTGCCCCTCGAGGAAGCGCCGCAGCGTGTAGACGGGCAGCTGGTGGCTCACGCACACCGCCTCGCGGCCGCGGGCGTTGTCGCGCGCCGTCGTGGCCGCGGCCAGCATCCGGTGCGCCAGCTGGATGTACGGCTCGCCCCACGACGGCGTGAAGGGGTCGCGCAGCTTGGGCCAGTGCCGCGGCTTCGACAGCGCGCCGCCGCTGGCGGACACCTTGAGCCCCTCGAAGACGTTGTCCGCCTCGATGAGGTCTTCGTTGGTGATGATCTCCAGGCCGTGCGCCCGGGCCAGCGGCGCCGCGGTCTCCTGCGCCCGCTGCAGCGGGGACGCGAAGACGACGGCGATGTCGTGGTCGGCCAGCGAGTCGGCGACGGTCTGCGCCTGTGCGCGCCCGGTGTCGGACAGGCGGTAGCCGGGCAGGCGGCCGTAGAGGACGCCCTCGGGGTTGTGCACCTCGCCGTGGCGCATCAGGTGCACGATCGTGTGCTCACCGGTGCGCACGCCGCTGCTGCGGATGGCCTTTTCGCTCATGGGTCCTACTCCCCGCCCGTGGCGGCTGCGGCCGCGGCGGCCGCACTCGGCAGCGCCGCGGCGATGGTCTCGAAGGCGTCGTCGTCGAGGGCGGTGGAGACGAACCACGCCTCGAACGCGCTGGGCGGCGGGTAGACCCCGCCGTCGAGCAGCGCGTGGAAGAACGGCGCGAAGCGGTACGTCTGGGTGGCCCGCACCTTGTCGTAGTCGGTGATCGGGTCGTCGGGCCGGTCGGTGAAGAAAACGCTCACCAGGTTGCCCGCGTACTGGACGCGGTGTCCGACGCCGGCGGTGGTGAGTGCCGCGCCGATCAGGTCGCCGAGCCGTCGGCTGTTGGCGTCGAGCGTGGCGTAGGCGGCCGCGTCGGCGTTGCGCAGCGTGGCGAGCCCGGCGGCGACGGCGACGGGGTTCCCCGACAGCGTGCCCGCCTGGTAGACCGGCCCCGTCGGCGCGAGGTGGGCCATGACGTCGGCGCGACCGCCGAACGCCGCCGCGGGCAGCCCGCCGCTCATCACCTTGCCGAAGGTGTAGAGGTCGCCGCCAATGCCCTCCAGGCCGAACCACCCGGCGGGACTGACGCGGAAGCCGGTCATCACCTCGTCGATGATCAGCAGCGCGCCGTTCTCGTCGCACAGCTTCCGCAGGCCGGCGTTGAACCCGGGGAGCGGGGCCACCGCGCCCATGTTGCCGGCGGCGGCCTCGGTGATGACGGCGGCGATCTGACCGTCGTGCGCGGCAAAGGCCGCCTCGACGGCGCCGAGGTCGTTGTAGGGCAGCACGATGGTGTCGTGGGCGGCAGCGCCGGTGACGCCGGGCGAGGTCGGCAGGCCCAGGGTGGCGACGCCCGAGCCGGCGTCGGCGAGCAGGGCGTCGACGTGGCCGTGGTAGCAGCCGGCGAACTTGATGATCTTGGCGCGGCCGGTGAAGCCACGGGCCAGGCGCACGGCCGACATGGTGGCCTCGGTGCCGGAGTTGACCAGGCGCACACGCTCGACCGGGTCGACGCGCGCGGCGATCTCCTCGGCCAGCTCGACCTCGGCGAGGGTGGGCGCACCGAAGGACAGCCCGCCGGTGGCGGCCGTCCGCACGGCGTCGACGATGGCGGGGTGGGCGTGGCCCAGGATCATCGGGCCCCACGAGCAGACGAGGTCGACGTAGACGTTGTCGTCGACATCGGTGAGGCGGCAACCGGCCGCCGAGGCGATGAAGCGCGGAGTACCGCCGACGGCGGAGAACGCGCGGACCGGAGAGTTCACGCCGCCGGGGATGACCTGCTCGGCGCGGGCGAAGGATTCGGCCGACACCGCGGTGCGTCGCTCGGGGCTCACAGTCACGACGTCCAGTGTTCCAAAAACGCCCGGTGAAACCCAATCCGGCTCAGCGTGCTGTCAGGTTCGACGGTCGATCAGCGCAGCGCCGCCTCGACGGCCGCCAGGATCCCCCGCTGACCAGCGGCGTTGGGGTGCGCCGTCGTGCGGATCCGCGAGCCCTGCGTCGGCTCGATCCAGCGCCGCTCGGGACTCTCGCACGCGTCGCGCCCCACCGACGCGGACCAGGTGTCGACGTACACCGCGTCGTGCGCCTCGGCCGCGGCGCGAAGGGCCCGGTTGACCCGTTGGAGCAGTTCGTTGACGTACGCGACGTCGCCGCTGGCCACGCCGACCTGCGGGTAGCAGCCGTGGTCGGCGGGCAGCAGGCGCGGATAGCCGACGACGAGGAGCTTGGCGTTGGGGGCCCGCTCGCGGACGGTCGCCACCGCGTCGTCGACGGCGGGCGCGACGACGTCGTCGATCCGTTCGTCGAACTCACCGCGGTGGCCGCGGCGGCACGGATCCCCGGTCGGGTCGCTGCCGGCGACCGAGCCGCAGTCGGAGACGACGTCGAGGAACAGGCGGTCGTCGTTGCCGCCGATCATCAAGGTGACGAGCTCGGTGCGCGGGCCGAGGACCTCGACCTGGGGCGGCACCCCGAAGTACTGGTCGGTGGCGGTCACGTTGGCGGTCGTCGCCGCACCGCACGAGCTGTCGGCGAAGTCGGCGCCGGTATAGCCGCGGGCCTTGGCCAGGAGCTGGCCGAAGTTCAGTTGCGAGCGCAGGCACATGGCCGGCGAGTCCGGGATGATCGGGTCGATGCCCGAGCCCGCGGCGTAGCTGTCGCCGAGGTGCGCGTACCGCGCGCCGACCGGGGCCGCGGAAGGCGCCGGACCGTCGTCGCCGGGCGAACACCCGGCCACCGCCATTGCCACCGCGCACCCGGCGGCGGCGATCACCCGTCTCGTCTGCACATCGTCGAGGGTAGGCGCTCGCGCGGCGGTCGCCCACAGCCAACTCGCAGCACCGGATCGGCCCGGCCCCTGCCGTCACGACGACCGGTCGCCTACGGTGGACACATGGCTGAATCGGACCCGACGACCGCTGACCAGATCTCCGACAAGACCACCCTCGACGGGCTGCGCGCCGCGCTCGACGGCCCGTGGGCGCAGACCCGCGACGAGTTGCGCAAGGAAATCTCCCGCTCGGACCTGCTCGCCGATCCCGCGCTGGACCTGGGGCCGTCGCGCGCGAAGATCCTCAAAGAGATGAAGATCCTCGCGAAGAAGAACTTCGTGTCCGCGGGCTTCCGCAAGGAGCACGGCGGCACCGGCGACGTCGGCAAGGCCATCGTCGGGATCGAGATGCTCGGCTACGCGGACCTGTCGCTGATGGTGAAGTCGGGTGTCCAGTGGGGGCTGTTCGGCGGCGCGGTCGAGAACCTCGGCACCAAGCGCCACCACGACAAGTACGTCAAGGACCTGATCGATCTGAAGCTCCTCGGCAGCTTCGGCATGACCGAGACCGGCCACGGCTCCAACGTGCAGTCGTTGGAGACCACCGCGACCTACGACCCGAAGACGCAGGAATTCATCCTCAACTCCCCCACCGAGTTGGCCCGCAAGGACTACATCGGCGGCGCCGGCGAGCACGCGAAGGTGTCGGCGGTCTTCGCGCAGCTGATCACCGGCGGACCCGGCGAGGAACCGCACAGCCGCGGCGTGCACTGCTTCTACGTGCCGCTGCGCGACGCCAAGGGCAACGACCTGCCCGGCATCACGACGTCCGACTGCGGCTACAAGGGCGGTCTGCGCGGCGTCGACAACGGGCGCATCTCCTTCAAGGACGTCCGCATCCCGGCCGAGAACCTGCTCAACCGGTATGCCGACGTCGCCGCGGACGGCACCTACAGCTCCCCCATCGAGAGCGACAACCGTCGCTTCTTCACGATGCTCGGCACGCTCATCCGCGGTCGTGTCTCGGTCGGTGCGACGGCGGGCGCCGCCGCCCGCAAGGCGCTGACCCTGGCCGTGCGGTACGCGCTGATCCGCAAGCAGTTCGAGACCCCGGACGGGTCGAGCGAGGTGACGATCCTCGACTACCGCGCGCACCAGCGGAAGCTGCTCCCGCTGCTGGCGAAGTCGTACGCCATCGCCTTCGCGCAGAACGAGCTCACCGCCGAACTGCACGACGTTCAGACGCTCAAGCCCGAAGACGTCGACGAGAAGCGCCAGCGCGTCCTGGAGGGCTGGGCCGCCGGCCTCAAGGCCTACGGCAGCGGACACGCCAGCCACACCATCAACGTCTGCCGCGAGGCGTGCGGCGGCGCCGGCTACCTCGACGAGAACCAGCTGTCGATCCTGCGCGGCGACATCGACGTGTTCACCACCTTCGAGGGCGACAACACCGTGCTGACGCAGCTGGTCGGCAAGGAGCTGCTCGGCTCCTATAGCGAGGAGATGCGCGGCCTCAACGCCGCCGGCTGGGTGAAGTTCGTCGCGGGCATGGTCGGCGACACCGTCGCCGAGAAGACCGCGGTGCGCCAGGTCGTGCAGACCGTGCTCGACTCCTCCGACGAGAACACCGACGACTCCGAGCTGACCAATCGCGGCACCCAGGTCCGCCTGTTCCGCAACCGCGAGGAGCACCTGCGCCGCACGTGCGCCCAGCGCCTGCGCAAGGCCGCCGACGCCGACGACCCGTTCGCCGTCTTCAACGACGCGCAGGACCACCTGCTCAAGGCGGCCAACGCCCACATCGAGCGGCTCGTGCTGGAGTCGTTCATCCAGGCCATCGCCGACTGCGATTCGAAAGCGGCCGCCGAACTCCTCGGCAAGGTCTGCGACCTGTACGTGTACTCGGCGCTGGAGAACGACCTCTCGTGGTTCCTGATGCACCGCCACGTCTCGGTGGAGCGCGCGAAGGCGATCCGGCGCGGCGTCAACGAGCTGTGCTCAGACCTGCGCCCCTACGCACGGACCCTCGTCGACGCCTTCGGCATCCCGGAGGAACTCCTCGTCGCGCCCATGCTCGAGCACGGCTGACCGCCCACTCGGCGTGATCTGACCGCCCACTCGGCGTAAAGGGGGCTAGAGGCCCATCTGGACGGCGAGGTGGGCCTGGGTGAGCTCGGTCCGCAGGACGTCGACGTCGCGCGCCCAGGCCTGCGTCAGTTTGTCGTTGACCATCTTGAGGCCGATGCCCTTGCGGCCGCGCGGCACGGTCGGCAGGCCGCCGAGGGCGGTGGCCTTCTGCCAGTCCTTGAAGTCGTTGCCGTTGTTCTCCGGGTAGATCGTCGCGATGTCGCACAGGCAGATCCGCCGCGTGCCGCACCGCAGGGTCTTCTCGGTGAGCTCGACGCTCGCGAACTCCTTCGCCGCCGTGATGAACAGGTACACCGGGCCGGTGATCACGACGAAGAAGATGCCCATGACCAGCCAGTGGACCTGGCCGGGCCCGAGGGCCTCCATGATCAGAATGGCGCCGATGAGGATGGGGCCGATCAAGATCGGCCACCAGCTGCTGCCGGGCTCGGCGTACAGGACCTCGCCGACGTCGTCGGGAATCGGGGTCAGCCCCTCGAAGGGGCCGGGCAGCACCTCGACGTCGTCGAGGGACTCCTCGATGGGCTCGTCGGAGTCGCTCACGCTTGACCTCCCGGGTTCTGCGGCGGGGCGGGCGGGCCCTGCGGCGGCTGGGGCGGCAACTGCCACGGCTGCTGCGACCAGGCTCCGGTCGGCGGTACGGCGGGCTCCTTGGTCGCGGCGCGGAACTCGGCCATCTCCCGGCAGTAGGTGTCGGATTCGCGGCGCATCAGCAGCAGCAGGGCACCACCGGCGCAGCCGGCAGCGATCAACTGGGGGACCTGCGTCCAGGCGCGCTCACCGGCGAAGGTGAGCAGTCCGTTGGCCACGAGGTAGGCGCTCAACGCCGACAGCAGCAGTCGGGCCCAGTTGTAGCCCTGCCGCACGAACACCATGCCCACGAGCGCCACGGCCGCGGCGAGCAGGACCGACAGCACCAGCGAGGTGATCACCACCGACGACTGCGTCAGCAGGTCCGCCGACTCGCGCACCGATGCGCTCGCGTCCTTCGGCAGGTTGTCGCGGTAGTCGACCATCACCTCGCGCAGGCGGGGGTAGCTGCCGATGGTCGCGACCGACATCGCGGCGATGACCACCAGCCACAATTCCGTCGCAATGGCGATCGGCGACGCCAGCGCGGGGCGCTCTGGCTGCTGTGGAACGGTCATGAGTCCAGGCTACTGACCGTCGCCGCCGCTGAGCCAGCCGGCGACTTCGGCGGCCCAGTAGGTGAGCACGATCGACGCGCCCGCCCGACGGATCGCGGTCAGCGATTCGAGGACCGCGGCGCGACGGTCGATCCAGCCGCGCTCGGCGGCCGCGCTGATCATCGAGTACTCGCCGCTGACCTGGTAGGCGGCGACCGGCACGGTGGCCACCTCGGCGACGTCGGCGAGGATGTCGAGGTAGGCCATCGCCGGTTTCACCATCACCATGTCGGCGCCCTCGGCGAGGTCGAGTTCGAGTTCGCGCAGCGCTTCGGCACGGTTCGCGGCGTCCTGCTGGTAGGTGCGGCGGTCGCCGTCGAGCGACGAGTCGACGGCATCGCGGAACGGGCCGTAGAACGCCGACGCGTACTTCGCGGTGTAGGCAAGCAGCGCGATGTCGTCGAAGCCCGCGTCGTCGAGCGCGGTGCGGATCGCGGCGATCTGGCCGTCCATCATCCCGCTGGGCCCGAGGACGTGAGCGCCGGCGCGGGCCTGTGCGACGGCCATCGCGGCGTAGCGCTGCAGGGTCTCGTCGTTGTCGACGCGGCCGTCGTCGTCGACGACGCCGCAGTGCCCGTGATCGGTGAACTCGTCGAGGCAGGTGTCCGCCATCAGGACCGTCGCATCGCCCAGGTCCTTGCGCAGTTCACCGAGCGCGCAGTTGAGGATGCCGTCGGCGGCGTCGGCACCGGAGCCGATCGCATCCTTGTCGGCGGCGCGCGGGACGCCGAAGAGCATCAGCCCGCCGACGCCGGCCGCGACCGCTTCGTCCGCGGCCGACCGCAGCGAATCGAGCGTGTGCTGGACGACGCCGGGCATCGACGCGATCGGTTTGGGCTCGTCGATGCCGTCGGCGACGAACATCGGGAGCACCAGCCGCCGCGGGGCCAAATCGGTCTCGGCGACCAGTCGGCGCATCGCCGGCGTCGACCGCAGGCGGCGCGGACGGATCGTCGGGCCGGGCACTCGGTCAGCAGTCACGGCGTCGAGTCTAGTGAGCCTAGGACCGCGAGCGGCGCGACTTCTTGCGCGGCGGGGGCAGGGCGCCCTCGGCGCGCAGGCGGGCGGCGTGCGACGCCAGCGCCTCGACCAGGTCCGGGATGGACGCGGTTTCCGGGCGGACGTCGACGCGCAGGCCGAACTCGATCGCGGTCTCGGCCGTCTTCGGGCCGATGCAGGCGACGATGGTCCGCGCGTGCGGCTTGCCGGCGATGCCGACGAGGTTGCGCACCGTGGAGCTCGACGTGAAGCAGACCGCGTCGAAACCGCCGGTCTTGATCATCTCGCGCGTCTCCGCGGGCGGCGGCGCGGCGCGCACCGTGCGGTAGGCGGTGACGTCGTCGATCTCCCAGCCGCGCTCGCGCAGGCCCTCGGCGAGGGTCTCGGTGGCGATGTCGGCGCGGGGCAGCAGGATCCGGTTGACCGGGTCGAAGACCTCGTCGTAGGGCGGGAAGTCCTCGAGCAGGCCGAGCGAGGACTGCTCGCCCGACGGGACCAGCTCCGGCTCGATGCCGAAGGCGCGGACGCGGTCGGCGGTCGCCTCGCCCACACAGGCAATCTTCACGCCGGAGAAGGCGCGGGCGTCCAGGCCGAACTCGGCGAACTTCTCCCACACGGCGCGCACCGAGTTGGTGGAGGTGAACACCACCCACTGGTAGCGCCCGTCGACGAGGCCCTTGACGGCGCGTTCCATCTGCGCCGGCGAGCGCGGCGGCTCGACGGCGATCGTCGGGACTTCCTTGGGGATGGCGCCGTGGCCGACCAGGCGCTCGCTCATGTCGGCGGCCTGCTCCTTGGTGCGCGGCACCAGGACGGTCCAGCCGTAGAGGGCGCGCGACTCCCACCAGGAGAGCTTGCCGCGCTGGTTGACGATCTTGCCGACGGTCAGCAGCAGCGGGCCGGTGAGCTCGCCACCCTGCTCGGCGGCGGTCTCCAGCGTGGCCTCGATGGTCCGCTGGGCGCAGGTCGTGCCGTTGACGGTGATTGCGACCGGGGTGCTCGCAGACAGGCCGTTCTCAATGAGGGCCGACATCGCCTCGGCGAGGTGGCTGGCGGTGCCGTGCAGCACCAGCGGCGCCGGGGCCGACGCGAGGCGGGCCCAGTCGACGTCGCCGCGGACGTCGGCGACGGTGTAGCCCGAGCCGAGCGCCATGCCGGCGTAGCTGGGCACGACCGCGGCGGCGGGCAGGCCGGGCAGCACCTCGAACTGGACGACGGTGCGGGCCACGGCGGTGACCTCGGCGTGCACGGCGTCGGAGGTCAGGGGGTCGCCGGCGACGACGCGCACGACGTCGGTGCCGGTCTTGGCGGTGGCCACGAGGGTCTTCGCGACGTCGGCGGGATCGCCGAGCGCCGGGTGGATGTTCACCGGGTCCTCGGGGGCCTCGTCAGCGGTGTCGGCGGCGGGATCGGCAGCGGTCGCGTCCTGCGCCTGGTCGGCGTCGGCCGGTTCGGGCTGGGCGGCCTTGGTGCGCCGGGTGGTCGGCGCGACCTCCGGCCGGTGCACCTTGCCGATCAGTTCGACGACGCCGGGCGGGACGTCGGGGTCGATAAACGCGGTCGTCGCGTTGGTCAGCACGCTGCGCGCGCGAACCGTCAGCAGATCCGGGTCGCCCGGACCGGCGCCCACGAACAGGATCCGTCCCGGGGTGACTTTCTTAGTCGTCCGGCTCATCAGTCGCACTCTCCTACCCCTGCGGGGTGGTAGTTCGTCTGCTAGGCCAGAAGCGACGCGGCTCCTGACTCCAGCATTTCCGCTGCGAGCTCGCGCCCCACGTCTGCCGCCCGTTCGATCGGGCCGACCGCCGAACTCCGGATCACATCGGACCCGTCGAGGGCGGCGACCGCCGCACGAAGCGACAGCTCTAGGAAGATCCGACCGTCGTCGTCGAGAGACTCGACGACCTCGGCGTAGGCCCCGACCGGCGCGGTGCAACCGGCCTCCAGGGCCGCCAGCACTGCGCGTTCGGCGTCGACCGCCGCACGGCTGGACGGATCGTCCAACGTGGCGAGCGTGCTCACCAGTTGGGCATCGTCGGTGCGGCACTCGACGGCCAGGGCTCCCTGGGCCGGCGCCGGCAGCAGCACCACCGGATCGAACGCTTCGGCAATGACCTCGGTCTTGCCGATGCGGGCCAACCCGGCCCGGGCAACCACGACTGCGTCGAGTTCACCGTTGGCGACTTTGCCCAACCGAGAATCAAGGTTGCCTCTTAGGGGGCGGATTTCCAAACCGAGACCCAATGCTCTAAGCTGCGCGACCCGTCGCGGGGCCGAGGTGCCCACCGTGGCTCCGGGCGGCAGCTCCCCCAAGACCCGGTTTCCCACGCTGACCAGGGCATCTCGTGCATCTTGCCGGGTCGGGACGGCCGCGATCACCAGGTCGGATTCGGGCGCGGTGGGCAGATCCTTGTAGGAGTGCACCGCGACGTCGATTTCGTCGTTGCGCAGGGCCACGCGCAACGCAGTGGTGAAGACGCCGACGCCGATCTCGGCCACCGGGGCCGCCGACAGGTCGCCCTCGGTCTTGATGATGACGAGGTCCGCGGGGTGTCCGGCGTCGGTCAGAGCCTGGGCGACGTGCCCGGCCTGGGTGGTGGCCAACAGTGATCCGCGGGTCCCGATGCGCAGCACCGGAGGGGTCATTGGGGTCCGTCCTGGTCGGGCAGCAGCAGCGCGTCGGCGTCCGGCGCGGCCACCGCCTCCGCGGCACCGGGCTTGAGCTCGAAGAGCTCGCGCAGCGCCTGCGCGTACTGATCGCCGTCGGCGGTCGCCGCCAGTTGCTTCACCCGGACGGTCGGGGCGTGCAGCAGCTTGTCGACGACGCGGCGCACGGTCTTGGCGACCTCGTCGCGCTCGGTGTCCGACATCTCGGGGAGGCGCGACTCCAGGCGCAGGATCTCCGCCTCGACGACGTCGTTGGCGCGCTGGCGCAGCGCGGTCACCGTCGGGGTGACCTCGGCGCGGCGCTGGGCGGCGAGGTAGTCGGCGAGTTCGGCGGCGATGATCGCGCGGGCGCCGACGACGTCGGTCTCGGCGGCCTGGGCCTCCTCGTCGCCGCGCAGGCCCTCGATGTCGATGAGCTCGACGCCGGGCAGGCGTCCCGCGGCCGGGTCGACGTTGCGGGGCAGGCCGAGGTCGCAGATGACCAGCGGGGTCTCGGCGGTGCGCGCGGCGAGGGCGTGGTGCACCTCGGCGACGCTGACGACCGAGCCGACCGAGCCGGAGCAGGTCATCAGCACGTCCGCCGACGCCATCGCGGCCGGCAGTTCGTCGAGGCCGACGCCGACGGCGGTGACCAACGGGTGGTTGGCGGCGACGTTGTCGGCCAGGCGCTGCGCCTTCTCGACGCTGCGGTTGACGATGGTGATCTGGTTGACGCCCTCGCGCGCCAGGTGCACGGCCGACAGCCCGCCCATCGCGCCGGCGCCCAGGACGACGCCGCGGCGCAGCTCGCCGCCCGCCGAGTCGAGCACGCCGCGGGCCTTGTGCAGGGCCACCGAGACGACGGAGGCGCCGGCCCGGTCGATGCCGGTCTCGGTGTGGACCCGTTTGCCGACGCGCAGCGCCTGCTGCGCCAACTCGTGCAGCACGCGGCCGGCGGTGCGGTTTGCGTCGGCGCTGGCGTAGGCGCTGCGGATCTGGCCGAGGATCTGCTGCTCGCCGACGACGAGGGAATCGAGTCCGGCCGCGACGGTGAACAGGTGCTCGGCCGCCGACTCCGAGTAGCGCACGTACGCGTGCTGGGTCATCTCGTTGATGCTGAGGCCGGAGTGCTCGCCGAGGACGTTGCCCACGGCCTCGAGCGCCGGGTGGAAGGCGTCGACGACGGCGTAGATCTCCACGCGGTTGCAGGTGGACACGACCATCGCCTCGGACATGGTCTGCGCGGTGAGCAGCTTGTCGACGATCTTGGGGCGGTCGTGCTCGGAGATGGCCAACCGCTCCAGCACCCCGACCGGGGCGCTGCGGTGCGACACACCGAACAACAGGATGCTCACAACGGGCTCACCTTCTCCGCCGCAGCCGCGAAGTTCAACAGCTGCAACTCCAAGGCTAGGTCAATCCGGCGGATGGACTGGCCGTCTTGCGGAGTCAGCGACACGGTTGTGACGTTGAGGATCTGCTGGACCCCGGCCGCCGCGAAGGCGTCACACACCGCTTGGGCGCTGGCGTCGTCGGTGGCGATGACGCCGATGTCGAAGGGCTCGCCGTCGGCCGCGCTGCCGCCGATGGCGCTCAGCGGCTGCACGATCGGGCCGTCCGGGTCCAGGCGGGTGCCAACGAGGTCCACGTCGTCGTCGAACAGGGCGCCGAGCGTGTAGCGGGGGTCTTTGCCGGTGTGCGCGAGCAGTGCCCGCCCGAGCGAGCCGACGCCGGCGAGGGCCACGACCTGGGCCGAGTCGCTGTGCAGCGCCATCGAGACCGTCGCGATCAGTTTGTGCACCTGGTAGCCGACGCCGCGGACGCCGTGCCCGCCGACGTAGGACAGGTCTTTGCGCAGGATCAGCGGGTTCACCCCGGAGGCCTGGGCGAGTTCGGCGCTGGAGATGACGGTGACGCCGGTCGCGGCGCGCTCGCGCAGGGCGGTCAGGTAGGTCGCCAAGCGGGCCACCGACGGGCCGGGAATCCTGGCCGTCGGTCTGCTCTCAGACAGCGACGTCATTGGAACAGGATATCTACGACGCGAGGTCGTTGCGCAGGCGCCCCTCGTCGACGGTCCAATAACTGTGCTCGTCGCCGTCGAGCAGGATGACGGGCAGTCGGTCGCCGTACTCGGCCCGCAACTCGGCGTCCCCGGCCGCCGCGCGCTCGTCGACGTCGACCTCGTCGAAACCCTCGCCGAGATCGGCACAGATCCGCGTCAGGTCGCCGCGCGCGGTGTCGCAGGCGCTGCAGCCAGCCCGGCTCAGCAACACGATTCGCATGTCGCCCTCCTCACCTCCACCAGTGTGCCATTGCGATTAGTGTTGGAGTCCTAGCCAAGCAGCGGTGCCTGCCCAGCGGAGGGAGCGACGTGAGCGACGACCGCCACGACGAGCCGGACGACGTCCCGGTCCGCGATCGCGACCTCGACCCGGACGTTGATTTCGAGCCCGAGGACCTCGACGAACTCGACGACCTCGAGGCCGACGCGGAGACCGTCGCCGCGGGCGACGAGGCCGTCGAGACCGAGTCGGATCGCCGCGTCCGGGAGTGGGTCAGTTCCGCCAGTGGCCGGTTCCGGCAAACGGCGGCGGAGCTCCGGCAGAACCTCGCCGGGGAGGCCGCCGCCAAGGCCGCGCTGGAATCGTTGGCACAGCGCGCCGAGACCCGGCCGGACGGCGCCGATCTGACCGCGGCCGCCTTCTTCGACGTCGACAACACGCTCGTCCAGGGCGCCTCGATCGTTCACTTCGCCCGCGGCCTGGCCGCCCACAAGTACTTCTCCTACAACGACGTCGCCAGCGCCCTGTGGGCCCAGGTCAAGTTCCGGATCACCGGCAAGGAGAACGCCGAGGATGTCGCCGAGGGCCGCGACAAGGCGCTGTCGTTCATCGCCGGTCGGCCCACCGCCGAGCTCGTCGAACTCGGCGAGCAGATCTACGACGAGTACATCGCCGACAAGATCTGGCCGGGCACCCGCGCGCTGACGCAGCGCCACCTCGACGCCGGCCAACAGGTCTGGTTGGTGACCGCCACCCCGGTCGAACTGGCGCAGACCATCGCCAACCGGTTGGGCCTGACGGGCGCCCTGGGCACGGTGGCCGAGAGCGAGGACGGCATCTTCACCGGACGCCTCGTCGGCGACGTCCTGCACGGGCCGGGCAAGGCGCAGGCCGTCCGCTCGCTGGCGATCCGCGAGGGGCTGAACCTGCAGCGCTGCACGGCCTACTCCGACTCGCACAACGACGTCCCGATGCTCTCGCTCGTCGGGACCGCGGTGGCGATCAACCCCGACTCCGACCTCAAAGAGGTCGCGCGGGTGCGCGGCTGGGAGACCTACGACTTCCGCACCGCGCGCAAGGCGGCGAAGTACGGCGTGCCGACGGCGGTCGCGCTGGGCGCGCTCGGCGGTGTGGGTGCCGCGGTGCTGCGGCGCGGGCGCAGCGGCTGATCAGCCCAGGTAGACGCTGCCGCGGCGGCTCAGCATGCGGAACAGCGTCTGCTGGATCTCCTCGCGGACGTGGTCGGTGAGGTCGAAGACCACCAGCGGGTCGTCGGCGGCCGACTCGTCGTAGCCGTCGGTGGCGATCGGCTTGCCTAAGTGGATGTGCCACTTCGACGGCAGCGGGATCGCACCGAGGGGGCCGAGCCACGGGAACAGCGGCGTGATCGGGAAGTACGGCAGGCCCAGCAGCTTCGCGACCGGCTTGAGGTCGCCGAGCATCGGGTAGATCTCCTCCGAGCCGACGATCGACACGGGGATGATCGGGGCGCCGGTGCGGATCGCGGTGGTGACGAAGCCGCCGCGCCCGAAGCGCTGCAGCTTGTAGCGGTCCTTGTACATCTTGCCGATGCCCTTGTAGCCCTCCGGCCACACCGCCGTCAGCTCGCCGGCCCGCAGGAGGTGCTCGGCGTCGCTGTTGCAGGCGAGGGTCGCACCGATGCGCCGGGCGAGTTCGCTGACGACCGGCGCGTCGAACGCCATGTCGGCGGCCAGGATGCGCAGGTGTCGACCGGTCGGGTGGTTGTCGTGCACCGCGAGCGAAGTCATCAGCGCGTCGATCGGGATGCTGCCGGCGTGGTTGGCGACGAGCAGCGCACCGCCGTCGACGGGCAGGTTCTCGATGCCGGTGACCTCGACGCGGAACCACTTCTCGTAGATCGGGCGGATCGCGGGGAACCACACCGAGTCGGTGAAGTGCGGGTCGAAGCCGAAGTCGTCGACCTCGTACTCGCCGGCGAGGCGCTCGCGCAGGTAGCCGGCGGTGTTGGTGAGCGCGTCCGCGAGGCTGGTGCGCACACCGTCCAGGCTGAGCAACGGGCTCGGCTGCGCGGGGCCGACGTGCTCGATGCCCAGGGCCTCGTCGGGCAGCTGCACGTCGTCGTTGATCGGGGTGATCGCGGCGGGCTCGCGACCGAAGCCGTCGGTGTTCGGGTGGCCCACGGCCTGCGACGGGTGGCGCTGCTTGCCCGACTGCCGTCGAGCGGCCGCCTCGTTGACGGGCTGGGCGCCCGGCGTCGAGTAGAGCTGGATCACCTTCGCGGTGCGCGGGTCGTGTGCGCGACGGCCGGCCATGGGTTTCACCCCCGTTCGTGGATCGACGGACAGCTGTATCGGGCCAAGCTTACGACGTGGCGGCCGCGCGCGGGACGTTGCCGCTCAGGGTCGTGAAAAATCACACAGGATTGCGTCACACTGGCGAATCGCCAGGTCAGGATCACAAAAGCTGATGTGCCGCGCCGACGACCCGCTGTTCCAGGTCGTGCCAGCGCCGGGGGCTGATCAGCATGTCGGAGGCGCCGCGCTCGATGAAGTCGTCGACGGTCTCGCTGGTCGTGTACCGCGGGTGGAAGTCCAGCTCGGTGCGCATCCGGGTGTTGTCCAGGACGCGGCCGTAGGTCACCCAGTCCATCTGCGACGACCGCAGGCGCGCCGAGCGGACGTCGGCGAACACGCCGCTGATCGGGGTGACCAGCCCGGATGGGACGGGTAGCTCGATGCGGCCGGCGCGGCGGATCGCCTGGGTCATGGTGATGACGCCGTCGGCGGCGATGTTGAAGGTGCCCGCCGGCGCGGACGTCGTGAGGCGCTCCATCGCCGCGAGCGCATCCTCTTCGTGCAGGAACTGCAGGCGCGGCTGGTAGCCGATCACCGTCGGGACGAGCGGGGCCGACAGGTAGGCGCCCATGCGGGTCTGCATCCGCGGGCCCAGGATCGCCTGGAGGCGGGCGATGGTCACGGCGATGTCGGGGCGGCGACGGGCCAGTCCGCGCGCATAGCCCTCGATGTCGAGGAGATCGCGGCCGTAGCCGTTGGTGGGCTCGCGCACCGCGCGGTCGCCCTCGCTGAAGTACGCGGGATCCTTGCTGCTGGCGCCGTAGACCATGGCGGTGGAGCGGAGGATGAGGCGCTTCACCGACGGGCTGCGCTGGCAGGCCGCGCAGACCTGCATGGCGCCGACGACGTTGAACTCCTTGATCGCCGCGGAATGGGCGGCGACGTCCATGATCGAGGTGGCCGCGTGCACGACGGTGTCGACCTCGTGCGCGGCGATCGTCTTGGCGATGACCGGCCGGCGGATGTCCAGGCGCAGGAACTCGGCCCGGCCCATGCGGCGCAGCAGCGCCTTGTTCGGCACCCGCGAGTCGACCGCGAGCACCTTCTCGATTTCGGGGTTGGCGGCCAACCGGGCCACCAGGTGGCCGCCGAGGAAGGTCGACGCGCCGGTCACCAGGACCACGCGCGGGGCAGCCGCCTGCGTACCGGAATCATCCTGTGCCATGGCGGTTACCCCCTATGCGGCGATCGTAGTGCGGCTCTGGCCTACTTGCCGAGCTTGCGACGCTGGACGCGCGTGCGGCGGAGCAGCTTGCGGTGCTTCTTCTTCGACATGCGCTTGCGGCGCTTCTTGATGACAGAACCCATGGGGTCGTTCCTCACGTTCGTGGTCGGGCGGCGCGGCCACCCCTGGCGAATAGGGCCACTTTACCGGGCTGGCGCCGACTGCCCCTAATCGCCCGGTACACACGACAAAGCCCCGACCTCCGATGGTGGCCGGGGGTTTGACGAGTTTGCTAAGCGATAACCGCTAGCCGACGTCGAAGTACGACGTCTCCAGGTAGTCGTGCACAGCCTTGGCGTGGACGCGGAACGAACGGCCGACGCGAACCGCCGGGAGCTCGCCGTTGTGGACCAGGCGGTAGACGGTCATCTTGGAGACGCGCATCAGCGCAGCGACCTCGGCGACGGTCAGGAACTGCGAACCAGCCGCATTCCCGCCGTTGCGGTCACCAGACATATCTGCAGGTGCCATCAGTACTCATACCTCTCACAGCACGAGTCGCGGCCGTTGGCTTCCCCTCCGACGGCTATCTGACACGCACGTGCTGAAGGCAGCTTAGCGTGGCTGATGTGAAAATAGCGACGGGAGTTGCGGACAAGTACTGATTTGTTGCCTTAGCGTGGCCAAAACCGGCGAGTCACCTGGGAGTTTGCCGGATCAACTGCTATACGCGTCAGTCTTCTCGGTCTTTTCCGTTACCGGAGGAACCCTCAAGCTCGGATCGACGGCTGAGTTTCGCACTCTTCGCCGCCGCCGCCGCGGTGGCCGCATACATCGTCGAACGCAGCCCGCCGCGCTCCAGTTCCGTAATCGCCGCGGCGGTCGTGCCGCCGGGCGAGGTGACCGCCGCCCGCAGGTCGGTGGACGTCATGCCGGACTCGGTGAGCATCGCGCCCGCACCGCGGATGGTCTGCTTGGCCATCTCGGCCGCCTGCGCGCGGGTCAGCCCCAGTGCGACGCCGGCGTCGATCATCGATTCGGCGAGCAAGAACACGTAGGCGGGGCCGGAGCCGGAGATAGCGGTGACCGCATCCATCTGGCTCTCCGGCACGACCATCACCTTGCCGACCGCCGACAGCAGCTCGGAGACCGCCGCGACCTGCTCGTCGGTCGCATACCGCCCGGGGGCCAGCGCGCTCATCGCCTCGTTCACCAGCAGCGGCATGTTGGGCATCACGCGGATGACCGGCGAACCCGCGGGCAGCGCGTTCTCGTACTTGGCGGCGGGGAGCCCGGCGACGAGGGTCACGGTGACGCGCTCGACGTCGTTGTTGTCCTCGACCTTGCCCAGCTCGGCCAACACCGAGTCCACGGCGTCGGGCTTGACCGCGATGACCACGATCTGCGCGTGCTCGGCGGCAGTCGGGATGTCGGTGACGAGCACCTTGTAGACGTCGGCGAGTTCGGCGGCCCGCTCCGGTCCGCGCTCGACGATCGCGAGGTCGCGCGCGGGCTTGCCCGACGCGATGAGGCCGGCCAACAGGGCCTCGCCGATCTTGCCGCCGCCGATGATGGCTACGCGCTCGGACATGGGGTTCTCGCTTTCCTCAATATGTTCACTTCACTGATGTCGGGCCCGGTACCGGCTTGGCCGGGATCAGCGCGAGCTGCCGGGATTGGCCGACGACGACTCCGGTCGAGTCAAGCACGGTGTGGTCGGATTCGAACATCCCCTGCCCCACTTCGATGCTCCGATTCTCGAAGCGCAGCCACCCCGGCCCGCCGTCGGACGCCGGTGCCGCCGCTGGGATGCGCCGCAGATAGGTCGCCAGGGTGACGGTCGGCGCCCAGCCGAAAACCCCGAGGTTCATCACGACCGGCGGCGAGATGTCGCACACGAGCGTGACGAACGGCAGGTCCGCGGCCGCCGCCGTGGGCCGCACCCAACCGCGGGTGGTCGGCTCGCCCCGACCGCCGACGGCCGCCGGGAAGGTGGCCGGATCCAGGGCGAAGTCGACGACCGGGTGCATGTGCATGATCTCTTCCATCGGCGACCCGGCCAGGTGCAGCGCATCGGCGGCCGGCTCGACGGGTAACTCGCGCAGCGGAACCGCGGCGCTGTGGCGCGGTTCGCCATGGTCGAGCAGCGCGATGACGACGGTCGTGGTGATCATGGCCCGGCCGCCCTGGGACAGTTCCACGTCGACGACCGATACCGTCCGGCCCCGCTTGACCAGGCGGGCGACCAGCTCGACTTCCGCGGGGTCGGGTGCGTTCAGGTAGGTGCTGGTGGCGGCCACCGGCAGCGCCGCGGCCCCGTCGACGTCGGCGAGGTCGACGCCCTCCTGCCCGGTGAGTGCCAGGTGCGCGGCGTGGGCGGCGTTCACGATCAACGCCTGCGCCGAGCCGCCGTGCACCTTGGGCCCGATGGTGAACACCGGGTCGATGGTCGCGCGCAGCCGCATCGACTCGTCGTCGCGGTCGATGATCGTCGGGGTCAGGGCGTCGCCCAGCGCACTCACGGGCGGCCCTGTCGGACGGCCGGGTCGTGGCCGTCGATGGTTCCCGGTCGACGCAGGTGCGTGCGCGCGAAGTCGAGCGACCGGGCGAGCATGGCGGCGCGCTCGTCCTTGCTGCGGGCGCCGCTGGTGGTGACCTCGAGGACGACCCCGCCGTCGAAGTCGCTGGCCGCGATGCGGCGGCAGATCTCGCTGCACGGCTGGTTCCCGTCACCGGGGATCAGGTGTTCATCGTGCGCGGCGCCGTCGCCGTCGGTCAGGTGCAGGTGCCGCATCCCCGACGCCATGCGCTCGAACATCGCCAGCGCGTCCATGCCGGCCGTCGCGGTGTGGGAGAGGTCGAGCGTGTAGTTCGCGTAGCCGTCGTCGGTGGGATCGATGGATTTGCCGAAGGCCGACGTCGCCAGCCCGGCACTGCCGCCGCGCGCCGCCATGCGTTTGGCCGACCGCTCCCCCGCCCCGAAGAAGCGGTCCGCGCGCAGCGGGAACATGTTCTCCACGGCGACGGCGATGCCGCTGTCCGATTCGAGTTCGCCGACCAGGTCCTCGAAGGCGGCCACATACGCGCGCTGCCAGCGGAACGGCGGGTGCACGACGACCGTCGGCGCACCGAGCGCGTCCGCGGCCTCGACCGCGCGACCGAGTTTGCGGATGGGATCGCGGCCCCACACGCGCTGCGAGATCACCAAGCACGGGGCGTGGATCGACAGGATCGGCATCTGGTACTTGTGCGACAGCCGCTCGACACGGCCGACGTCCTGGCTGATCGGGTCGCCCCAGACCATGACCTCGACCCCGTCGTAGCCGAGGTCGGCGGCGTAGCGGAACGCCGCTTCGATCCCCTGCGGGTAGACCGACGCGGTGGACAGCCCCACCGGGATCTCCTCCAGGATCACCAGGCCCCCTCCTCGATGACCCGTTGGCTCACGAAGTGGCCAGCAGGATCAATGGTCCGATGGTGATGAACAGTCCGACGCCCAACGCGAGCAGGGTCGTGGCGAGGTCGTGGCGGCGGCGCACGATGTGCACCAGCGTCACGATGCCGAAGATGACCAGCGCGGCGGCGACGAGGGCGAAGTAGACGTTCCAGCGCCACAGCTGGACGAATCCCCAGAAGGCGGCGGCGCCGAACACCAGCCCGCCGAGCATCTGGCCGATCAGGATCACCCACTGCATGAGCGGCGAGTACTCCGACGCCAGCGGCGACTCGTCGACGACCGCGGTGTCCGAGTCGTCGGCATCGGTCGCCGTGGCGGTCGTGGCCTTGGCCACCTTGGTCTTGGGCGATTTTGTCTTGGCCGTCGCGGCCTTGGCCGGCTTGTCGGCCTTGGCCTTCGACTTGCGGCGACGGCGGCGCTCGCGCGGCTTCTCCTCGTCCTCGTCATCGTCGACGAGCGGCGCGGCGGCCTCGGCCCCGGCGGGTCGGCGAGTCACCGACGGCGTGACGGCCGGCGCGGCCTCCTCCTCCGCCGTGGCGGCGGCAGCAGCAGCGGCGGGCGCGGCGAACCGGCCGGTGACCGGGTCGACCAGCGGCGCGTGCTCGACGACCGGCACGTCGACCTCGACGAGGTCTTCATCGTCGACCGGGGCGAGCGACGCGGTGTCCTCGGCGGGCGCGACGGCGACCGGCTGGATCGGTCCGGTGTCGGCGTGGGCCACCTCGACCGGCGTGGCGGCCGTGCGGGGCGCGGGTGCCTCGTCGACGGGCTCTTCCGTCTTGGTGCGGCCCTTGGCCTTCGCCTTGCCCTTGTCCTTCTCCTTGCGCTTGCGGCGCGCGAAGAGCCCCTTCTTCTCGGTCGGCTCCTCGGTGGCGATGACGTCGTCGAAGTTGCGATAGGACTCGAAGTCGATGTCGTCCTGGCCGCGGAAGATCGAGCCGGTGGCCGGGGCGCTCTCGGCCGACGCGATCGTGTGGTCGACCGACGGGATCACACCGGTGACGCGGTTGGACTCGGCGGTCGTGGGCTCGGCGGGCTCAGCCGGCGCGAAGGCGGGCATCCCGCTCGCGGTCACGCCGCCGGTGGCCCGCTGGGCGGTCGGACTGGCCGACCGGGGGAACGCCACCCGCGGGATCTCGCCGGTGTCCTCGGCGGCGTTGGCCGCCTCGCGCTTGCGCGCCAGCAGCTCGGATGCCGGGATCGGCCGGGATTCCGGGTCGTCCTTGGCCATGGCTACGTCCTCACTAGTCGTTGTCGTCGCTCGACACCGGCAGGATCGCCAGCTCGCCGTCGAACAGTTCCGAGTCCAGGCGGCGCAGGATCACACCCTCCCGCAGCGCCCAGGGACAGATGTCCAGTGTATCGAGATCGAGCGCGCGCATCGCCGCCTCGGCCACCAGGGCGCCGGCGACGAGCTGACCGGCGCGCGCGGCGTTGACGCCTTCGAGCTCGGCGATGTCGTCGCGGGACATGCGGGAGATGAAGGAGATCAGCTGGCGCAGGCCGCTCGCGGTCAGTTGGCGGCGCACCCGCGGACCGGCGCTCGACGGGGCGGCACCGGTGAGCCGCGCCAGGCTGCGGAAGGTCTTCGACGACCCGACCGCCAGATCGGGTTTGCCGGGTGCCCGCACCTCGGCGGCCACCGGCTTCAGCTCCGCGTCGAGCCAGTCCCGCAGGACGTTGATGCGCCGGCGGTCGGGCGGATCGCCGGGCAACCATTCACGGGTCAGCCGACCCGCCCCGAACGGCACCGACAGTGCGACGTCGGGCTCTTCGTCGACACCGTTGGACAACTCGAGCGAACCGCCGCCGATGTCGAGGGCGAGGATGCGCCCGGCGCTCCACCCGTACCAGCGGCGCACGGCGAGCGAGGTCAGCCGCGCCTCGTCGCGGCCGGAGAGGACGCCGATCTCGACCCCGGTGTGGTCGAGCACGTCGGCCAGCACGTCGTCGGAGTTGGTGGCGTCGCGCACGGCCGACGTCGCGAACGCCATCACCTGTTCGCACCCGGAGGTGCGCGCGATCCGGGTGAAGTCGTCGACCGCCTCCACGAGGTCTTTGCCCGCGTCGTCGGCGAGGCGGCCGTCGGCGTCGATCCGCTCGGCCAGGCGCAGCACCGACTTCGTCGAGCTCATCGGGTTCGGGTGCCCCCCGCGATGGGCATCGACGACCAACAGGTGCACCGTGTTGCTGCCGATGTCGAGGACTCCTAAACGCACGACTCCACGGTAGTGGCTCGCCGACGCGGCGGGTGATTGCACCCGGGCGTGTCTCCGGCGCGCTCCGCGGCCGTTCGGTGGCTACCGTGGAGATGTGCAGCCCGAAGCAGACCTGGATTTTCCGCGCGAGTGGTACGAGTTCGCCGATCCGGACGACCCCGAGCACTGGGTCCGTGCCGATCTGACGTGGCTGTGCTCGCACTGGACCTGTGTGTTCGGCACCCCGGCGTGCCACGGCATCATCGAGGGCCGGCCCGACGACGGGTGCTGCAGCCACGGCGCGTACCTGTCCGACGCCGACGACCGCGCACGACTGGAGGCCAGCGTCGCGATGCTCGGCCCCGACGACTGGCAGTTGCGCGACATCGGCGGCGGCGGCGACCCGCTCGGCCCGAACGGCTACTTGGTCGAAGACGAGGACGACGACGGGCCCGCGCTCAAGACGCGCGTGCACGACGGTGCGTGCGTCTTCCTGAACCGGCCGGGTTTCGCGAAGGGCGCCGGATGCGCGCTGCACGGCATGGCGCTGCGCCGCGGCCTCGAACCGCTGACGGTGAAGCCCGACGTCTGCTGGCAGCTGCCGGTGCGGCGCACCCAGGAGTGGGAGGACCGCCCCGACGGCACGCAGATCCTCGTCGACACGATCACCGAGTACGACCGTCGCGGATGGGGCGAGGGCGGGCACGACCTGGCCTGGTACTGCTCGGGCTCGCCGGAGGCGCACGTCGGCGCCAAGCAGGTGTGGGAGTCCTACGCGCCCGAGCTCACCGAGCTGATCGGCGCGAGCGCGTACGCGGTGCTGGCCGATGCCTGCCGTCGACGCTCTGCCCTGGGTCTCCTCGCGGTGCACCCGGCCACGACTGCCGCCGGCCGGCGTCGGGAGACCGACGTCAAGTACGAGATTCTCTAAAGCCGGGTTGCCAGCGCACCGTCGATGAGCATTGCCACCGCATCGTCGACGCGGAACCCTCTGGAGTATTCGCCCCACGATGGGAGCAGCCGGAGGACGGCGGGGTAGTCGGCAAGGTCGGCCGGGTCGACGGCGTCGTACCACGGCCGCTCACCGGACGCGCGCTGCGCCGCCGAGATCTGGAACTGCAGCTCGGACGCGACGAGATCCCAACACGATCGCCAGAGACCGAATGCCTGCCGGTCATCGAACCCAGCCTCGTTGGCTGCGGCGATGAACTGGTCGGGCAGGGTGAGCGCGGGAAGTCCGGTGAACACCCCTTCGCGAAGAATGCGCACCAGCCACGGAATCTGGCTCAGTTTGTCGTACATGTCGATTGCGAGGCCGACCATGCGGTCGCGCGGACTGCCGGTGATCACTCGCCACTCGATCCGGTCCGCCAGTTCGCCGAGCACCAAGGACATCAGAGCCGCCTTGTTGGGCACGTAGTGGTAGAGCGACATCGGCTTGGAGCCGAGTTCGGCGGCCAATCGTCGCATGCTCAGCGCCTCCGCGCCGTCGCGCTCGATGATGCGCACGGCGGCATCGACGATGGCGTCGCGGTCGAGACGGGCGGCGGGCGACATGCGCCCCATTGTGGCCCATCACAGGCCATCCGTTGGCATCGCCTAGAACTTAGGGTAACCTATCGTACGCGTACGAATACCGTACGCGTACGAACACAACTCGAGGGGATGCGATGACCCGGAACGAACCCGCCGAAACACTGACCGAGACACACTTCGCCGCCCTCTTGGTGACCGTATTCTTCCTGCAATTCCTCGTCGCCCTGGACATGTCGCTGGTCAACATCGCGCTCCCGGAGATTCAGCACGCCCTGGGCTTCACGGCGAGTGGCCTGCAGTGGGTCGTCACGTCCTATCTGCTGACCTTCGCCGGCTTCATGCTGCTGGGCGGGCGCCTCGGCGACCTCGTGGGACGGCGCAGGGTGATCATCACCGGCCTGATCGTGTTTGCCGCCGCAAGTCTGGTGGGCGGATGGGCGACGTCGGCCGGCATGCTCATCGCCGCTCGCGGGCTGCAGGGCGTCGCGGGTGCGTTGCTCGCGCCGGCCGCCCTCGCGCTGGTGACCACGGTGACGGACCCGGTCCGGCATAAGAAGGCGATGGGCATGTGGGGCGGCGCCGGCGCAGCGGGCGGCGCCGTTGGCGTCGTGCTCAGCGGTCTCCTGACCGACTGGTTCTCGTGGCGCGCGGTGCTGTTCATCAACGTGCCGATCGTGCTAATCGCCCTGCTGGGCGCGCTACGCGGAGTTCCCCGCGACCGGGGCGAGGCAACGGGCCGGCTCGACGTTGTCGGCGCAATCCTGGTGACCGCCGGCGTCGGCTCCCTCGTGTACGCGGTGAGTTCGGCCGGCGACCACGGCTGGTCCTCGCCCCGCTTCCTCATCGGTGCAGTCGTGGCGGCGGTGCTGCTGGCCGGCTTCGCGATCGTTGAGCGCAGCGCGCCGCATCCGCTGATGCCACCCGCGCTGATGCGCCGCCGCAGCATCCTGGGGGCCAACACCTTCGGCTTCATGCTTGCCGCCGGCCAACTCGCCGCGTTCTACTTTGCGTCCCTTTACGTGCAGACGGTGTGGCACGTCGATCCCGGGATCGCCGGCACATTGTTCCTCCCGTTCTCCGCCTGCGTGTTCGTCGGCATCGTGGTCGGCAACAAGCTGGCCGCCGCTATCGGTGCGCGCCGGACGATGGTGCTGATGGGAGCTGTGACCGCAGTCGGGCTGTTGCTGTTCTCGCAGATTCCCGCCGAATTCAACTTCTGGCTCGGCATCTTGCTGCCATCAGCCGTGACCGCGATCGGCCTGGGCGCCGCAATGGTGCAGGTCGGGGTCGTCGCCACCAGGGGCGTGTCATCCGACGAGGTCGGCATCGCCTCGGGCGTGGCGAACAGCGCGCGCCAGCTGGGCGGCACGATCGGCCTGGCGGTACTGGTGACGATCGCCAGCCATTTCACCGTCCCACGTGAGGGCTTCTTGACCGGATTCGCCGTCGGTGCGCTCTTCCTGTTCGTCGGCAGCCTGCTGGCCTGGGTCATCCTGCCGCGCGATGACGCGGCAACTGCTGAACCTACGTAAGCCTCAGAGCGCGGCAAGGAGACGCCGTGCGACTTCGGGCACGATGTCGCGGAAGTTCGACGCCGCCTTCTCATCGCCGGCCGACCGAATCATGATGGCGACGACCACCCGCCGGCCGCCGGGCCCGAAGACG
Source organism: Gordonia sp. (in: high G+C Gram-positive bacteria) (assembly GCF_047602025.1). GTDB lineage: Bacteria > Actinomycetota > Actinomycetes > Mycobacteriales > Mycobacteriaceae > Gordonia. The sequence goes on from NZ_JASGII010000001.1 coordinate 2,508,895, forward strand.
ACACCGACGTCGTTGGTGGTGCCGTAATCGCCGCCGCCGGTCTTGTCGGCGCTGGACCACCCGGCGGGCAGGCCGGGCCGCATGGAAGAGGTCTCGTTGCCCAGCATCCACCGCGCGAGCTGCTCGCGTCGGCCGGCACCGAGGATGTCACCGGTCAGCAGCGCGGTGTACCCCGCCGCGAGTGCCGTCGGCGTCGACGTGTCACGCGGATCGCCGGGGACGGCGCTGTTGAGGTCGGTCTCCCAGCGGTCGAGCCGGGTGCGGTCGTCGCCGATGCTGCGCGCGAAAGCGGTGATCGCGGGCGGCCCGCCGATGGTCCGGAGCAGCAGGTTGCCTGCGGTGTTGTCGCTCTGCTGCAGCGCCGCCCGGCAGAGCTCGGCAAGCGTCATCGACCCGCCGACGCGCTGCCCGGTCACCGGCGAGTACTCGACCACGTCACCCGGGGCGATCGTCATCGCGTCGTCGAGGGTCAGCTTTCGCGCATCGGCGAGCTGCAGCACCCGACCGGCCGCGTAGGCCTTGAAGGTCGAACAGATGGCGAAGAAATCGTCGGCGCGGTGGACGATTCGGTGGCCCGACACCAGGTCGCGGGCGTAGGCGCCGATGCGTGCACCGTGCCGACGCTCGAGGTCGACGAGGCCGATGCGACGCTCACGGCGGTCGCATCCCGCGGTGGACAGTGCGGCGCCGACGGTCACCGCGAGCGAGCCGGTGAGCGCCGCACGGCGCGAGAGAGCCACCCTGGGGTCAGGCTTCGAGTTTGTAGCCCAGCCCGCGCACGGTCAGCAGGTAGGTCGGCGTCGACGGATCGGGTTCGATCTTGGAGCGCAGCCGCTTGACGTGGACGTCGAGGGTCTTGGTGTCGCCGACGTAGTCCGCGCCCCACACCCGGTCGATCAGCTGGCCGCGCGTCAGCACCCGGCCGGCGTTGCGCATGAGGAACTCCAGGAGGTCGAACTCCTTGAGCGGCAACGTGATCGCCTCGCCGTTGACGCTGACCGTGTGCCGGTCGACGTCCATCCGCACCGGGCCGGCCTCGAGGACGCCGTCGACGAGTTCCTCGTCGGCCGGGGTGTCGGCACCTCGGCGCAGCACGGCGCGGATGCGCGCGATGAGCTCGCGCGCCGAGTACGGCTTGGTCACGTAGTCGTCGGCGCCGAGTTCGAGGCCGACGACCTTGTCGATCTCGGTGTCGCGCGCGGTCACCATGATCACCGGGACCGACGACTTGGCGCGCAGTGCCTTGCAGACCTCGGTGCCGGACATGCCGGGCAGCATGAGGTCGAGCAACACGATGTCGGGGTTGGCCCGGTCGAAAGCGGCCAGCGCGGCGGCGCCGTCGTTGATGACGGTGGCCTCGAAGCCCTCCTTGCGGAGCAGGAACGCCAGTGGGTCGGCCAACGATTCCTCGTCTTCGACGATGAGAACGTGCGTCACGAAACTTCCTCTTCCCTCTTGTCTGTGGGTTCGGTGGCTGTGGGGGCGGCGTCGACGACGCCGGCCTGCGGGATGGCGAGCGTGAAGGTCGACCCGGTGCCCGGGCGGCTCCACACGCTGATCGTGCCGGAGTGGTTGGCGGCGACGTGCTTGACGATGGCCAGACCCAGCCCGGTGCCGCCGGTCAACCGCGAGCGCGCCTGGTCGACGCGGAAGAAGCGCTCGAAAACGCGCTCCTGGTCGGCCTGCTCGATGCCGATGCCGCGGTCGGTGACGGCCATGGCGACCATCGGGGCGGCCTCGGGCTCGGCCGGCTCGATCAGGCGGCGGCTCACCGAAACGGTGGTCCCCTCGGGGGAGTAGGCCACGGCGTTGGACAGCAGGTTGTTGAGCGCGGTCAGCAGCAACGGGCGGTCGCCGTACAGCTTCAGCCCGGAGGGCTCGTCGCTGTTCAACGTGATGCCGGCGGCCTCCGCGGGGATCTGCGCGACGGTCAGGGCCTCGTCGATCAGGCCGTCGACGTCGACCGGCTCCAGCTCGGCCGTCTCGCCGCCCTGCAGGCGCGACAGGGAGATCAGCTCGGTGACCAGGTTGCCCATCCGCTTGCTCTCGGACACGATCCGCGTACCGAAGTGGCGCACCGAGTCGGGGTCGTCGGCCGATTCGAGGAGCGCCTCGGCGAGCAGGCCGATCGCGCCGACCGGGGTCTTGAGCTCGTGGCTGACGTTGGCGACGAAGTCGCGCCGGGTCGCCTCGACGCGCACGTTCTCCGAGTCGTCGTCGCCGAAGATGATGGCGAAGCGCATGCCGCCGCGCTCGACATAGCGGGCCAGGCAGCGGACCGACAGCACCGGGTGCGCCGCCGTGGCGCGGGCGGTGGCCAGGAAGCCGGCCGTGGTCGGCGGCGGCACGAACTCGAACCGCAAGTCCTCGCCGGTGCGCAGCACTTCCTCGGCGCGCGACATGACGCCAGCGTTGAGGTCGTTGTCGGTGACGAGGCCGAGCTTGACGGCCGCTTCGTTGTAGAGGGCCAGGTCGCCGCTCTCCTCGACCACGATGACGCCGTGTTCGGAGCGGCGGACGATCATTCGCAGGATGTCGCTGCGGTCCTGCGGCGTGAGGCCCTCGGGGGCGGGCGGGGCCGCCGGCAACACCGAGAGCGGGGTGAGCGGCTCATCGAAGAGGAAGGCCGGTTGGCCGAAGAGGATGCGTCCGATGCCGATGCCTCCGATGAGCGCAAGGGCGATCGCCGCGACGATCCAGGCAACGGTCACACCACAAGAGTACGACGAGCAGGTTCGCAATACCCAGCCCGCCGGTGGAAATTCGGCCCGCGTTTACCCGGCGTTCGCCGAGTAGGTGGTATCGGAGCTCAGTCCTGGGCGCGGACCAGGTCCGCGTACTCCGGGTGCTTGGTGACGTAGCTCTGGATGTAGCTGCACACCGGGACGATCTGCTGGCCGTTGGCGCGCGCGTCGTCGAGGACGTACTTGACCAGCTGGCCGGCGAACCCGCGGCCGCCGAACTGCTCGTGCACGACCGTGTGCGTCAACAGCATCGTGTTCGGCTCAGTCATGTAGTCGACGTAGCCGATCGACTTCTCCGTGCCGTCTTCATCGAGGAACGCCTCGTAGCGCTCTCGGGCGGGCTGGTGGTCAACGCGGAGATCGGACATATCGCCAGCCTAGCGCGCGGGTCGCGGCCCCCGCCAGGAATTACTTCTGGCCCTGGGCGGCCACGGCGGCGGCACCGGCGGCGGCCGCTTCGGGGTCCAGGTACACGCCCTTGCCGGTCGCCTTGCCGTCGCTGTCGAAGTCGTAGCGCAGCGGGTTGCCGGTCGGGATGTTGAGCTCGGCGATGTCGGCGTCGGAGATTCCCTCGAGGTGCTTGACCAGTGCGCGCAGCGAGTTGCCGTGCGCGGCGATCAGGACCGTCTTGCCCGCGCGCAGGTCGGCGGCGATGGTCTCGGTGTAGTACGGGATCAGCCGCTTGACGACGTCGAGCAGGCACTCGGTCAGCGGCACGGTGATGTCGGCGTAGCGCGGGTCCCCGACCTGGCTGTACTGGTCGCCCGGGTCGATCGGCGGCGGCGGGGTGTCGTAGCTGCGGCGCCAGAGCATGAACTGCTCGTCGCCGTACTTCTCCTTGGTCTCGGCCTTGTTCAGTCCCTGCAGCGCGCCGTAGTGGCGCTCGTTGAGGCGCCAGTCGCGGACGACCGGGATCCAGTGGCGGTCGGCGGTGTCCAGCGCGATCTGCGCAGTGATGATCGCGCGGCGCAGCAGCGACGTGTAGAGCACGTCGGGCAGCAGGTCGTGCTCGACGAGCAGCTCGCCGGCCCGGACGGCCTCGGCGCGGCCCTTGTCGGTCAATGCGACGTCGACCCAGCCGGTGAACTGGTTGGAAGCGTTCCACTCGCTCTCGCCGTGGCGCATCAGGATCAGGGTGCCGTTGCTCATGGCAGCCATTTTCGCACAGTTGCCCGGTCGATCAGGCGGGTGGTCCGGCGGGGTCGTCGCCCTGCGCCGCACCCTGAACGGGGCGGGTCGGGCGGTATTGCTCGGGCAGCGGCTCGCCCGGCTCGGGCAGCGTTTCCTTGTCGATGAGGTGCTCGAAGGCCAGCAGGTTGTGCAGCGGCTCGCGGCGCGACACCCGCCACGCCCACTCCCGCCGGATCGACGTCGCGAAGCCGAGTTCGAGGAGCACGTTGAAATCGCCGTCGGCGGCCTCGAGGATCTGGCCGAGGACGCGGTCGAGCTCGTCGGGAGTCAACGCGTCGGAACTGATCTGGCCGACGAGGTAGATGTCGCCGATGTTGTCGATCGTGTACGCGACGCCGTAGAGACGACGATTGCGCTGCAGCAGATACTTGTAGACGCCGAGGTGGTTCTCGTCGGGCTGGCGGCAGACGAAGGCCTCCACCCGCGCGCCGTGAGCGGTCGCGGTCAGCAGCACCGTCGTCTTGAGCTTCTTCTCGCCGGGGAGTTCGAGCACCAGGTGCTCGCCGTCGGTGCCGCCCGAGGACTTGCGGTCGAAGGCGATCTCCCGCTCGGTGAGGACCCGCTCCAGCAGGGCCAGGTTGTCGGCGCTGCTCACGGCCGCACCTCCTGGCGGGAGCGCCGGCGCCACCGCATCCGGGTGCCGCGGGCCTGGCGCCTGGCCGCGAGGGCGTGCGCATAGGAGTCGAGCAGGCCGTCGGCGGTCCGGTCCCAGGAGAACTGTTCGGCATGGGCGCGGGCAGCCGTGCCCATCGTCGCGAGGCGGCCCGGGTCGGCAAGGAGCTTCTCGAGCGCGTTGCTCCAATCGGCGGTGCGGTGGCCGTCGACGAGTGCGCCGGTCTTGCCGTCGACGACCGCGACGCCGAGTCCGCCGACATCGGCCGCGAGCACCGGGGTGCCGCACGCCTGCGCCTCGATGGCCACCAGGCCGAAGCTCTCCGAGTAGCTGGGCACGGCGACGACGTCGGCGGCGCGGTAGAGCTGGGCGAGCTTGGGCGCGGGTTGCGGCGGCAGGAAGGTGACGCGGTCGGCGATGCCGAGCTCGTCGGCGAGGTCGACGAGGGCGGTCGGGTGCTCGAGGCCGGTGCCCGACGGACCGCCGCAGACCACGACGCGCAGCGGCGGCTGGCCGGCGGCGCGCGCGGCGTCGATGAGCGGGGCCGCAGCGCGCAGCAGCACGTCGGGCGCCTTGAGGGGCTGGATCCGGCCGACGAAGGCGACGATCGTCTCGTCGGGGTGCAGGCCCAGCTCGGCGCGCGCGGCGTCGCGCGGACCGGGCGTGAAGCAGTCGAGGTCGGCGCCGGGCGCGACGATGTCGATCTTGGCGGGGTCGGCGCCGTACATCGACTCCAGTTCGCCGGCCTCGGTGGCGGTGTTGGCGACGAGGCGGTCGGCCAGCTCGACCACCTGCTGCTCGCCGACGATCCGCAGTCGGGGCTCTTCGACGTCACCGTCGGCCAGCGATGCGTTCTTGACCGCGGCGAGGGTGTGCGCGGTGTGCACGAGCGGCACGCCCCACCGGTTCGCGGCCAGCCACCCGACCTGGCCGGAGAGCCAATAGTGCGAGTGGATCAGGTCGTAGTAGCCGGTCGGCTGGGCCGCCTCGACGCCCAGGACCCCGGCGGAGAAGCCGCAGAGCTGGGCGGGCAGATCGGCCTTGTCCAGGCCCTCGAAGGGACCGGCCTGCACGTGGCGCACGATGACGCCGGGTGCGGCGTGCACGATCGGTTCGTCCGACGACGACGTCGCGCGGGTGAAGATCTCCACCTCGACGCCGCGACGGGCCAGGCGCACGGCGGTCTGCCAGACATACACGTTCATCCCGCCCGCGTCGCCGGTGCCGGGTTGGGCCAACGGCGACGTGTGCACGGAGATGACCGCGATCCGGCGCGGCAGCGCCGGGTTCCGCGACAGTGCTGATGGCATGAGTCCAGCTTAGCCCCGCCGACTGGGCATCAGATTCCGCCGAGTGGGCACCAGATTCCGCCGAGTGGGCGGTCCAACCCCGCCGAGTGGGCGGTGAGGCATCGCCGAGTGTGCGGTGAATCGCAAGACATAATCCGCTAAGTGTCTTATTCTTCATACATGAGTACCTCCGTGACCAGTCCGCCGCGCTTCCGGCTGTGCTCGGGCGAGACCTGGCGCAACCCGTTCCCCATGTACGACGACCTGCGCGCACTCGACCCGGTCCACCGCGTCGAGACGGCGGCCGAGGGCGCCGACCCCGGGGAGTACTGGGTGCTCACCCGCCACGCGGACGTGTGGGCGGCGGCGAGCGACCCGGAGACCTTTTCGTCGGCCCAGGGGCTGACCGTCACCTACGGCGACCTCGAGGCGATCGGCATGGCCGACCACCCGCCGATGGTCATGCAGGATCCGCCCGTGCACACACAGTTCCGCAAGCTGGTGGCACGCGGGTTCACGCCCAAGCAGGTGACCGACGTCGAGCCGCTGGTGCGCTCCTTCGTCGTCGACCGGCTCGACGAAATCGCCCAGTCCGCCGACGACACCGTCGACATCGTCGGACGACTCCTGAAGCCGCTGCCGTCGATGGTCGTCGCGTATTACCTCGGTGTGCCGGAGGAGGACTGGTCGCGGTTCGACGGGTGGACGCACGCGATCGTCGGCGCCAACGCCGCCGGGGGTATGGCCGCCGCGGCGACGGGCGCGGGCAACGCCACCGCGGAGATGCTGGGCTATTTCAGCGAGCTGATCGAGTACCGCAAACAACATCCCGGCGACGACACCGTCTCCGCCCTCGTGGAGGCCGGCAAGGGCGACGACCCCGCCGGGCTGCTGTCGATCCTCGCCTTCACCTTCACCATGGTCGCCGGCGGGAACGACACGACGACCGGCTCGCTCGGCGGCAGCCTGCAACTCCTCGCGGCCAATCCCGATCAGCGACGGATCCTCCTCGACGACCCGGACTTGATCGGCCCCGCCGGCGAAGAACTGCTCCGCCTCACCTCCCCCGCGCAGGGACTGGCCCGCATGACGACTCGCGACGTCGACTACCCCGACACCCCGCGCGGCCCGGTCACGATCCCCGCGGGCCGCAAGGTCCTGCTCTGCTACGGATCGGCCAATCGCGATCCGGCCAAGTACGGCCCGGACGCCGACCGCCTGGACGTGCTCCGCAACCCGCGCACGATCCTCACCTTCAGTCACGGCAACCACCACTGCCTCGGCGCCGCCGCCGCCCGCATGCAGACGCGCGTCGCGCTCACCGAGATCCTCGCCCGCTTCCCCGACTTCGACGTCGACGAGTCCGGGATGCGCTGGGCGCCGGGCAACTATGTGCGCTGGCCCGAGTACATCCCCTTCCACCCGGGGCGCCGCGCATGACCGTCGCCGCGTGGCAGACCGTGCGCACCGACGCCGTCGCCGAGCGGATCCTCGACACCGCCGAACGGATGTACGCCGCCCGCGGCGTCGACGGGGTGACGATGCGTGCGCTGGCCGGCGAGGTCGGCTGTTCGCGCGCGACGCTCTACCGCTACTTCCACAGCGGCGAGGAGGTCCAGGCCGCGTTCGTCGAACGCTCCGCACGACGCCTGGCCAAGGCGGTGGCCGACGAAGTTCCCGCCGGTGATCCGGCCGAGCAACTGGTCGCCGCCGTCACCACAGCCCTGCGGTTGGTGCGCGAGAACCCGGCCTTCGCCAATTGGTTCCGCCCCGACGGGGTGGCGACCGCGGCTCAACTCGCCGTCGTCTCCCCGGCGATCGAAGCGCTCGCCCGAGACTTCGTCGCCGGACTCGGCAGCCCCAACACCGAGGACCGCGCGCACTGGTTGGTCCGCGCGATGCTGTCGCTGCTCAGCACCCCGGGTGCCTCCCCCGCCGACGAGGCGCACATGCTGCGCACCTTCGTCGCACCGGTCGTCGTCGCCTGATTTCGGCGGTCGAGTGGGCACATCGCCGACGTCCACGCTATTCTTTCGGCAACCATTTTCATTAACGGTTTGTGCAAGCCCACGACCACCGCCCCTGGAGGCCCTCCGTGCGTCACCCCCTGCGCCTCGTCGCCGCTGTTGCGATCGCCGTCCTCGCCCTCGCCGCCGCCCTGACCGGATGCTCGACCGATTCCGACAAGAACGTGACCCGACCCCTCGTCGTCACGTCGACGAACGTCTGGGGTTCGGTCGCGCAAGCCGTCGTCGGCGAGCACGGCACCGTCAAGGCGCTCTACAGCTCGCCCGACGGCGACCCGCACGAGTTCACGCCGTCGGCCGCCGACTCCGCTCAGATCTCTGACGCCGACGTCGTGCTGATGAACGGCGCCCACTACGACCAATACCTGGCCGACGCGACGAAGCGGACGCGCACGGTCGCGATCGTCGACGCCGCCGCGCTCCTCGGCATCGAATCGCACGACGACGACCACGACCACGACGGTCACGACCATGACCACGACGGTCACGACCATGGGGATGACCACGACCACGGGCACACCCACTCCGCCGACGCCCCGAACGAGCACGTCTTCTACAGCCTGAGTGCCGTCCGCAAGGCGGCCGACAAGCTCGCCGACGAACTCGCGACGAAGGCCCCCGACCACGCCGCCGACTACCGCCGCAACGCCGCCGCCTTCGGCGTGCAGCTCGACGGCCTGCAGGCGAAGCTGGCCGCCATCGCCGCCAAGCACCGCGGCGCCCGGGTCGCGCAGACCGAGCCGCTGGGCGGCTATCTCCTCGCGGCCGCCGGCATCACCGACGCCGCGCCGCCAGCGTTCACCAACGCCGTCGCCAACGGCCAGTCCCCGTCGGCCGCCGACCGCGCGAAGATGGACGACCTGCTGACCTCGAAGACCGTCAAGGCGCTGGTCTACAACACGCAGTCGACCGATGCGGTCACCGACTCGGTGCGCGCCACCGCGGAGAAGGCGGGCGTTCCGGTGGTGAACTTCAGCGAGTCGCTGCCGGCCGGCGTCACGTCGTACATCGACTGGCAGGGCAAGCAGATCGACGCCCTCGCGCAGGCCCTCGACAAGTGACCGCGGCCCCCGTCGCCCGCCTCGTCGACGCCGAATTGGCGTTCGGCGATCGCGTGCTGTGGAGCGGGCTGAACCTCGACGTCGCGCCGGGCGAGTTCATCGCCGTGCTCGGCGCCAACGGCTCGGGCAAGACGTCGCTCCTGCGGATGCTGCTCGGCCAGATCCAGCCCACCGCGGGCACCGTCGAGGTGACCGGGCGCATCGGGTACGTCCCGCAACAGCATGCCGACGACGCCGACCCGCTCGCGGTCCGCGGGCGCGACATCGTCGGCTTCGGCGTCGACGGCGGGGCGTGGGGCATCGGCTGGTTCGGTCGCAACCGGCGCCGCCAACTCGTCGACGCGGCGCTGACCGAAGTCGACGCGACCGCTTTCGCCGACCGCCCTTTCGGCCTGCTGTCCGGCGGCGAGCAACAGCGCCTGCGGATCGCCCAGGCCCTGACCCGCGACCCGCAGTTGATGCTGTGCGACGAACCACTCGCGAGCCTCGACCCGGGCAGCCAGCGCCGCGTGCTCAGCCTGCTCGACCAGCGTCGCCAGCAGGCCGACACCGCCGTCGTGCTCGTCACCCACGAGATCAACCCGGTGCTCCCCTACGTCGACCGCGTCCTCTACCTCGTCGACGGCCGGTTCGCCGTCGGCACCCCCGACGAGGTCTTGACGACCGAGGTCCTCTCCGACCTCTACGGCGCACAGATCGACGTCGTACGCGTCGATGACCGGATCGTCGTCCTCGGTACCGAGGAAGCCCGGCACTGCGAGCAGAGGCCGGTCCATGGGTAGCTTCTTCACCGAGACCGCCAATCTCCTGAGCCGCGACTTCGTCCACCAGGCACTGCTCGCCCTGGCGCTGCTCGGACTGCTCGGCGGGGTCATCTCGCCGCTGATCGTCACCCGACAGATGTCGTTCGCCGTTCACGGCATCAGCGAACTCACCGTCACCGGTGCGGCCGCCGCCATGCTGGTGGTCGGCGCGGCCAGCGCAAGCCTGAACACCGCGGTGAACGTCGGTGCGATCCTCGGCGCCGTCGTCGCCGCGCTGACTTTCGGCATCCTCGGCAACCGCGCCCGCGAACGCGACTCGGTGATCGGCGTCGTGATGTCCTTCGGCCTGGGCCTGGGCGTGCTGTTCCTCGCCCTGCAGACCAACGTGCGCCAGGGATTCGCCCTGCTGACCGGCCAGGTCGTGAGCGTGAGTGCCGAGCGCCTGATCGGCGTCGCGATCACCACCGGGGTCGTGTTGCTGGTTCTCGCCGTCGTCTACCGCCCGCTGCTCTTCTCGTCGGTCGACCCGCGGGTCGCGCTGGCCAGCGGCGTGCCAACGCGCTGGCTGTCGATCCTGTTCGCCGTGCTCATGGGCCTGGCTTGCGCACAGGGCGTCCAGGTCGTCGGCGCACTGCTCGTCATGTCCCTCGTGATCACGCCGGGCGCAGCGGCGATGCGGCTGTCGTCGAACCCCGCGGTGGTCACCGGACTGGCGATCTTGTTCGCCGAGACCGCCGCCATCGGCGGCCTGATCCTGTCACTCGCCCCCGGCCTGCCGGTGTCGGTGTTCGTCACGACGATCTCGTTCGTCATCTATCTGGTCTGCCGCTGGATCGGCCGGGACCGCGTGCGCGACGGCGTCTGAGCTTCTCCCGATTCTCTTGAATCCGCCCCCGTCGGCTGGGCGGTGCGTGCTACTAATCTGGGCAGGTTGAGGAGCTTTCAGAAGGGAACGCAGTGCGCAGGGTGGTCACGACTATGTCCCCGTTAAGCACGGGAAGACCGCTGACCAAAACGGCCGCAGCGACCGTAGTCGTGGCTGGAGCAATAGCGCTGGCGGGGTGTCAGGACAGCGCCGCCAAACAAGGCAGGCCCTTCGAGATCCCCGGCCTTCAGACCTTCGACGAACATCGCTTCAGTGCCGCTGAGACCAGCGCGTTCAGCAGGAGGCTTCCGGACGAGCAGTTCTTCGAGCGCTACTTTCCACCACAGGTCGACGAAGCGTATCGATCGGTCACGATGGATCTGATCAAGGAAAGCGTCGACAGCGCCACGCGGCACGGTGGTTGCCTGGCCATCGGCAAGGCCCGACATCAGGATGGCTCCGTCAAACCGTACGTAGTGGGGTACGACAACCCGGCGATGTGTCCTCGATGACTATGTACCGCGACATCAACGACAGCATGGCGGACATCGACGGCGCCTGGAGATGCCGAGCGTGACGCCACTACAGATTGCTGGTGGGGTAGCGCTGATAATCTGGCTCTGCTCATTTTCCATCGTGAACCTATTCGTTGAAACCATCCTTGACCGCAAGGCAATGCTTGTTCTGATCCCGCTTACCTTTGCCGTCTCAATACTTGCGTGTGTTCTAGAGGGGTGGCGCGCGCTAGTCGTCACCTGGTTCGTGTTTGCCGCTGCCGTCGGGCAACTGAGCTTTGATTCCCGCTATGAAATAGCGCGAAGGCGTGCTGACAGGCGACGGAATCGGGAGTTGCGCGCCGCTGAGGCCCGGCGATCGGCGAGCGTGCCGCGCCGCGAAAGTCCACTCTCGCGCTGGCGTCAGAATCGCGATACCGGTAGATGAGCGGAGCAAGGTGCCCAGGGGTATCCGAAGACCCCGCGCGACAACTATCGAAAGGGCTGATCGATATGGAGCTCCAGCCATGCTGAGGCTGAGGATCGCCAGCTTGGTCGTCGCCGACGCCGCTGACGTCCAGCCGTTTCATTCGATCTACCTTGTTGACGATGATGGCCGGCAGATACCACTCTTTGAGGGTGTTCTCGACTTCGACGACTTCCACGAATGGTGCGTCGAGAACGAAGAATCGATCAAAGCCGAGACCTTGCCTCCTTTTCCGGTACGTCGCGATGAGTCACTGAGCGCGGCCTACCAGCGGGCACAGGAAGCCGCCCCGTACACCGGCCTAGAGGTCGCAGACGATGATCCGGACTTCCTGTATGAGGTTCTCGTCGACGAGTGGGGTGAGGCACACACGCTGGCTTGGTCCCGCGAATGGAAGTTGCCCGGCATTTCAATGGGCACCGGGATCGACGGCCCGGAAATCTCCTGCGAGCCGAGGCCTCCCGACGACGATGAAGCGTTCACGGGTGCCGAGTGGCGTTGGCGCTACTACCCGGTCAACCTCCATGAATTCTTCGAGTGGTTGCGGACAGAGCACGGGAGCACGCGTGTATATACTGCGAATTGAGCGCATAGAACGAGCTGATTGGTCGCCAACCTCGGTGCCGACCGCCAGCCTGTACCTCCTCAGTGAGAGCGGCAGTCGTGTCCCGCTATTTACTGGGGAGCTCGACACCGACGTCTTCACTCGCTGGTGCCAGCAGAATCGAGACGCACTTTGCTCCGAGGAACCACCCTTTGTGGTGATGAAGACGGAATCGCTCACACATGCCTACCGGAGAGCCTTTGACGCCGTGCCGGATATCTGGGTCGACACACCAGCCGACGATCCGGCGGCGCGAGAGTTTGAGGCGGTCGAGCGTTGGGACCGTTCCCATCGCCTGAGAAATGCGGCGGTGCGGGGGACCGTCCTCCCAGACATCAGCATCGGCAACGGCTCGGACGGCCCAGAGATTTCTTGCGAGCCACGAACGTGGGTTCAGGGATCGACCTACTTCACCGGCCGTGAATGGGCATGGCGACTGGCACCGCTCGATCTACACGAGTTCTTTGCGTGGCTGGAGGGTCGAAGCTGAACTGGGACAGCTAGACCCTCCAAGGTCAGGCATCCTCACCGTCGAAGGGGTCTGGCGTGCGCTCAGCGAGGTCGTGCCCTGCGTCGGTCAAGATGTACCAAATGCCCGTGCCCTCCATTCCGGGGTCCAAGGGGTAGTCGTCCAGAAAGGAGCGAATTCGCTCCATTGCCATGATCGCCTCGCCAGGCCAAGGGTTGAACTGTCCTGCACCCGGGTTTCCGACCACGACAAGCCCCTCGCTGAGCAAGCGGTCGAATACCGCGTCGAGGATCCGCCGCGCGTGGTGGGTTGAACCAGTCACATACTTAACTGCGCCGTACAGGAAGTAGATCGGAACCTCGTCCTCGATGGCATAACTCAGCGCGATGTCGAAGACTTTCGCCTCATCTGGCTTCATCAGGCCCCTTGGTCCAGGACTTGCCCACGCCTACGCGGGACGGCTCCGGAGGTAATTCTGGTAGATGCCCCGAAATTCGTGAGCCTGGCCTGAGTAGTACTCGAAGTCATCATCTGACTCATTGGGGCATCGAGAAGGCGAGGAAGCGACCCTGTCGAGAGCTTCCAGCAACTCGGGCCATCGGTTCAATCCGGAAAGCCCTTTATACATACTGGCCTCGAACTTCCGATCGGCGTGGCTTTCGTCGAGGCCGTGATGGGCGAGTGCTTCGTCAATCATTCTTTCGAAAGTCTCCTGAGACGCCCACCACGTCAACTCGTCCTTCATCGGGCGCTCACCAAGTTCGCCCAGGTAGATCGCATACATTAGAACCCTCCCTTTCGATCCTCGCCTGATTCGACCCGGCTACCGCGTGCGCGACGGCTCTAGCCCAGCCGCTCCCGCAGTGTCGCGACACCGGGGCCGGAGAGCGCCGACGCCGCGTCACGCCGGCCCGCCATGGCCAGCAGGATCGCCTCACCGGTGCCGGTCACCTCTGAACCGCGCCCGGCGGCCCAGTCGATGTCGTCGGCGACGAGCCGCAGGCCCTTGATGCGGCCGCGGGCACCGATCGGCGGTGCCATCCGGGCGAAGTTCAATGCGGGGATCAACCGCTCGGCGGGGATCTCGCGCGGCCGCCCGAGCGGGCGTCGAATGTCCTGCTGGTGGACCATGCAGTCCAGCAGCGCGATGCGGGAGCCGAAGGCGGTCGGCAGGCCACTCGGCGTGAGGTGGCCGTCGAGCAACTCCAGCAACTGCTCCGGCCCGACGCCGCTCATGGCGGCGAGGCCATCGGCGTTGGCCCGGTCGAAGCGCCCCAAATTGCGCGCGAATCGACCGAGCATGGCCGGCACGGTCAGCTCGTCGTAGCTGAGATGGTGGGCCACGACGTCGCGCACCGACCAACCCTCGCACAACGACGGGTAGTCCCATTCGGCAGGCGTAAGCGTGGCGAGGAACTCCGCCAGGCTGGCCCGCTCGTCGCGGGCGAGCGCCTTCACGCTGAGCATGGTCAGGTGCCGCGCGGGTCGCGCCCGGTCCAGGCGATCAGGTCCTCGGTGGGCGTGGCGTCGGCCGGCGCCGGCTTGGCCGCGTCGAAGACGCCGGGGCGTCGCGCCGCCTCCTCGGGCACGTACTCGAACATGCCGCGGATGAAGGCGATCGCCCCATCCGGGATGGTGACGGACTGCCCGGTCGCGGTACCCAGGTCCCAGCCGTGCAGGTAGAGGTCGGCCGCCGGGAACGCCAACCCCTCGCGAACCGACCGCCGACCCATCGGGCTGTCGACGACCCGATCCAGATCGACGTCGCCGGCCAGCACCTCGTAGGCCTTGCCCGCCTGTTGCTGCCACCAGAAGGCCGGATCACCGTCGACCGCTTTGGCCGGCGGATCAAACTCGACGGGATCGAAAGGCGCCTCCGACAGGATCAGCGCACCGATCCGCGTCGTCTCCCCGACGTGGCCCAGCACGTCGAGCGCGGTCCACCCGGCACAGGGCGACGACCGCCGCCATGCACCGTCGGGCACCGCTTGGACTATCGACCCGAAGAAGTCCAGGCCGCCCTGGTAGATGTCAAGAACGTCGTCGGCCATGATCGGCACCTTCCGTCGCGGGGTGTGCTGCCCAGTATCCCCGCGTGGTCGGACAATCGTCGGCGGTCAGTATTCCTCGGCGAATCCGGGGTTGCAGCGGGTGGCGACCATCTGGTCCTCGGACACGACCGGACGCGTGGGCTCCAGGTTCCACGACGACTTGTCGGGCTGGACCGCCCGGGCCCAGATCCAGTGACAGTCGAACTGGGCCCGCATCCCCGGCGTGCGCGCGGAGTATTGGCCGTAGCCGCTCGACCTCTTGACGACCTCGCGCCACGCCTTCCCCTGCGCATCCGCCGTCGTCACGCGACGACCGTTAGGCGTCGGATAGACCTGCAGGCTCGGGCCGACGGCAGTCTCGACCCACTCCGTGTGATCGATGTACGGGGGTGGCAGGTACACGACCGAGGTGCTCGGCGAGTCCGACTCCGCGTCGGCGGTCGTGCTCACCGTCGTCGGCTCGGGTGCAGCGCGGTAGTCGTCGGCATCAGAACCACACCCGACGACGGCGGCCAGCACCAGCGCGGCGACACCGCCGCAGCCGAGCGTCCGACGAACGGCCGGCATCACGCGGGCACTTGGCCGTGTGCGCGCATCCACGCTTCGCGGCGCTCGGGGTACGGGTCGCTCACCATCCGCGAGTGGACGTCGAAGACCATCGTGTCGCGGTGCTCGGCGGTGTACCGCGTCCACTGCAACTCCGGCTGGCTGGTCCGCGCGAACGTCGACCAGTGGCCCTGCATGACGCGGGTGATCTTGCCGGTGTTGCGCCAGTCGCCGGCGGCCAGGCCGGCGCCGAAGGACCGGAACATGCCGAAGACCGGGAAGAGTTCCATGGCGTGCGTGGCCCGCATCCCGGTGGCACGCAGCACCTTGGTGTCGAAGTCGTAGCGGTACACGTAGGTCGGGTTGCCCGCCGCCGCGTGCCCCTCGATGAACGGGACCGCCGGCCCCCAGAACACGGAGTCGCCGAGCATGTGCACCGGGTCGCCGCCGCGGTGTCCCACCCGGTAGGCCTCGACGAGCTCGGTGCGGCTCGCCGGGTCGGGCACGCTCACGAAGACTTCTTCGCCCGTCGGGAAGACCCCCTCGAGCGAGTCACGGTTGTTGCCGGGCAGCAGGCTCATGCCCTTGGTGAAGAGGTTGGCCTCATCGCGGTTCGTGCCGATGATCAGCGGCACCGGGTGGGTGTTGCCGTGGCGGGCGGCCTGGTTCGGCTCCTCCGGCAGGTAGTCGGTGCCGAACGTCGGGCCGAAGGGCAGGAACTCGCCCAGTCCGGACTGCGGCGTGTACGCGGTCAGCTTCTTGCCAACCTTGTGCAGCACCTCCGGCGACGCGCTGTGCAGCAGTTCAAGTGCGCGCGACTTCTCGATCGGCGCGCCACCGGAACCCGCTCGGTAGGAGCGGTCGGCGAGCATCTTCACGAACTCGCCTGCGAGGTGGTCGGCGGTGTCCTTGGACAGGTTCAACTCGTTGGCCGGGCTCTGCGCGATCGCCTTGTGGAACAGGCCCTCGGCCGCCGGCGTGGCGAGCAGGGCGGTAACCGCGGACCCGCCGGCACTCTCGCCGAAGACGGTCACATTGTCGGGATCGCCGCCGAAGGACGCGATGTTGCGCTGCACCCATTCGAGCGCGGCAACCTGGTCGCGCAGGCAGAGGTTGTCGTCGATCTTGCGGCCCGGGCTGGAGAACTGGGAGAAGTCGAGACACCCGAACGGACCGAAGCGGTACTGGATGGTCACGACGATGACGCCGCCGGCCTTCGCGAGCAGGGCGCCGTCGTAGAGCGGGGTCGCCGTCGCGCCCAGCAGGTAGGCGCCGCCGTGGATGAACACCATGACCGGTCGCGGCGTCGCGGAGATGCGGTCGGGGGAGAACACGTTGAGCGTCAGGCAGTCCTCGCTCATCGGCTGGAAGCCGCCGGCGCCGGTCGCGGTGTAGAGCTTGTCCTGGATCTCGGCCTTGCCGTAGCGGTTCGCGAGGAACTTGCCCTTCAGCGGCGGAGCTGGCTGCGGCGCACGGAAGCGCAGCGGGCCGACGGGCGGCGCGGCGTACGGGATGCCCTTCCAGCTGATCGTGCCCGCGCGCAGGCGCTTGCCGCGAACACCGACCACCAGGCCCTCGGCCGTGGCGATCAGATCATTCATCGATGTCATGGTTCTCCAGGGTAGCCCTCCTAGAATCGATGTTCGTGGGCAGCACCATCGATTTGAACGCCGATCTGGGCGAGGGCGTCGGCGACGACGAGGCGATGCTCGGCGTCGTGACCAGCGCCAACATCGCCTGCGGTTTTCACGCCGGATCGCCGACGCTCCTCGCCCGCACCTGCGGCCAGGCGCACGAGCGCGGCGTCGCGATCGGCGCCCAGGTCTCCTACCCCGACCGGGAGGGCTTCGGCCGCCGCTACATGGCGATGGACCCGGAGGATCTGCGGTCGGACATCGTGTACCAGGTCGGCGCCCTCGCGGCGTTGGCGTCGGCCGCCGGATCCCGCGTCACCTACGTCAAGCCGCACGGCGCGCTCTACAACACGGTCGTTGCCGACGAGGAGCAAGCGGCGGCGGTCGTCGCGGCGGTGCGGTCGGTCGATCCGGGGCTGGCGGTGATGGGACTGCCGAATTCCCTCGTCCTCGCGCTCGCCCGCGACGCCGGACTGCCCGTCATCACCGAGGCCTTCGCCGACCGCGGCTACCGCCCCGACGGCACCCTCGTCCCGCGCACCGAGGCCGGTGCGCTCCTGACCGATTCCGCGCAGATCGCGCGACGGGTCGTCGAGCTGGTCACCACCGGGACGCTGACCGCCGTCGACGGGTCGGTCATCACCGTCGACGCGGAGTCGATCTGCCTGCACGGGGACACCCCGGGGGCGGTCGAGCACGCGACCCGCACGCGCGACGCACTCCTGGCGGCGGGCGTGAAGATCGCGCCGATCAGCCGCGACTGACGCCTCCCGCGAGGGGATTGTCATCGCGCGTCGACAATCGGCCACGCGCGACGCGAATCCACACGCGCGAGCTAGGCCTGGCGACGCTGGCGGGCGAATTCGGCGAGCACTACTCCCGCGGCGACCGAGGCGTTGAGGCTCTCGACGTCGCCGGCCATCGGCACGGCGAGGACCGAGTCACAGGTCTCGCGGACCAGGCGCGACAGCCCTTTGCCCTCAGAGCCGACGACGATCACCGTCGGACCGGTGCCGTCGTAGTCGTCGAGGCTGACCGCGCCCTCGGTGTCGAGGCCGACGATCTGTGCACCGGTCTTCGCCCACTCCTTGAGGGTGCGGGTCAGGTTCGGCGCCTGGGCGACGGGCAGTCGGGCGGCGGCGCCGGCACTGGTGCGCCAGGCGACGGCGGTGACGCTCGCGCTGCGCCGCTGCGGGATCAGCACGCCGTGGCCGCCGAACGCGGCGACCGAGCGGATGACCGCGCCCAGGTTGCGCGGGTCGGTGATGTTGTCGAGTGCGACGAGCAGCGGCGGCTCGCCCGAGGCGATGGCGTCGGCCATGACGTCGTCGGGGTGGGCGTAGACGTACGGCGGCACCTGCAGCGCGATGCCCTGGTGCAGGCCGTTCGACGACATGCGGTCGAGCTCGTTCTTGGTGACCTCGAGGATCGAGATGCCCTTGGTGCCGGCGAGCTGCACCGCCTCGGTCACGCGTTCGTCGGCGGGACCGCCGCTGACCAGGTACAACGCCGTCGCGGGGACGTCGGCGCGCAGGCACTCGACGACGGGGTTGCGCCCGAGCACGTACTCGGCGGTGTCCTCGTCGCGGCGCGAGCGACGACTCGCGGCCTGCTTCTGCTGGGCGTTCTTGCGCTTGTGCGCGACGTGGTAGACGCGGTCCTCGGCCTTCGGCGTCGCACCGCGGGCCTCCAGGCCACGGCGGCGCTGACCGCCGGACCCGACGGTCTGCCCCTTCTTGGTGCCCGACTTGCGGATCGCGCCCTTGCGCTTGGAGTTGCCGGCCATCAGGCTTCACCTTCCCTCAGCGCCCACTGCGCCCCGTCGGGGGTATCGGTGACCTCGACCCCGGCCTTGGCCAGTCGGTCGCGCACCTCGTCGGCGACCGCCCAGTCCTTGTCCGCGCGAGCCTGCGAACGACGGTCCAATTCGGCGCGCACCAGCACGTCGAGGGCCTCCATCGCCGTCGCGTTCTCCTGCGCCTGGGCCCAGTTCGACGCCATCGGGTCGACGCCGAGGATGCCCATCATGGCGCGGACCGAGCCGGCGATCTTCACCGCCGCGTCGCCGTCGCCGTTCTCCAGCGCGGTGTTGCCGGCGCGCACGGTGTTGTGGATGACCGCGAGCGCGGCGGGCACGCCGAGATCGTCGTCGAGGGCGGCGGTGAACTCGGGGTCCACCTCGCCCACGGTCACCGCGCCGACGCGGGCGTCGACGCGCTGCACGAAGGACTCGACGCGGCGGTAGGCGGTCGCGGCCTCGGCCAGCGCGCCGTCGGAGTATTCGAGCATCGAGCGGTAGTGGGCGCTGCCCAGGTAGTAGCGCAGCTCGACCGGGCGCACCTTGCGGAGCATCTCCGGGATCGCGACGACGTTGCCGAGCGACTTGCTCATCTTCTCGCCGCTCATGGTGACCCAGCCGTTGTGCAGCCAGTAGCGTGCGAAGGGGTCGCCGGCGCCGTGGCTCTGGGCGATCTCGTTCTCGTGGTGCGGGAACACCAGGTCCATGCCGCCACAGTGGATGTCGAACTCGGGGCCCAGCAGACTCGTCGCCATGGCCGAGCACTCCAGGTGCCAGCCGGGTCGGCCCGGTCCCCAGGGGGTGTCCCACGACGGCTCGCCGGGCTTGGCGGCCTTCCACAGCGTGAAGTCGCGCGCGTCGCGCTTGCCGGTGCCGGCGCTCTCGCCCTGGTGGACGTCGTCGAGCTTGTGCCCGGACAGCGCGCCGTAGTCGGGCAGGCTCTGCACGTCGAAATAGACGTTGCCGTCGGCGACGTACGCGTGGCCGCGGTCGATCAACCGCTGCATGTACCCGATCATCTGCGGGACGAACCCCGTCGCGCGCGGCTCGGCCGACGGCGGCAGCACGCCCAATGCGCGGTAGGCGTCGTCGAAGGCCCGTTCGTGCGTGGCGGCCCACTCCCACCAGGGGCGGCCGGCCTCGTCGGCCTTGCGCAGGATCTTGTCGTCGATGTCGGTGACGTTGCGGACGAAGAGCACGTCGTTGCCCTGGTGGGCGAGCCAGCGGCGCAGCACGTCGAAGGCGATTCCGCTGCGGACGTGACCGATATGCGGCACGCCCTGGACCGTCGCGCCACACAGGTAGATCGTCACCCGTCCATCGACGAGGGGACGGAACTCGCGCACCTCGCGGGCGGCGGTGTCAAAGAGGCGGAGGGTCACGACGCGCAATCCTACCGGCCGCGGTCGGCGCCGCGCCCGGCCTCGGTGACCAGCGCGGTGGCGACGGCGGCGATGCCCTCGCCGCGCCCGGTCAGGCCCAGTCCGTCGGTGGTCGTGGCCGAGACCGACACCGGTGCGCCGAGTGCCTTGGACAGCACCGCCGACGCCTCTTCCCGGCGCGGCCCGATGCGCGGACGGTTGCCGATCACCTGCACCGATCCGTTGGCCACGGCGAACCCGGCCTCGGCGACCAGTGTGGCGACGTGCTCGAGCATCTGTACGCCGGAGACGCCGTCCCACTCGGGCCGACCGGTGCCGAAGACGCTGCCGAGGTCACCGAGCCCGGCGGCCGAGAGCACGGCGTCGCAGAGCGCGTGCGCGCCGACGTCGCCGTCGGAGTGGCCCTCGCAGCCGTCGTCGTCGGGGAAGTTCAGGCCGACCAGCCAGCAGGGCACACCCTTGGCGATCTTGTGCACGTCGGTGCCGATGCCCACCCGCATGTCAGTCCCACCCTTTCGCGATGGCCCGCGCCAACCGCAGGTCCCACGGCGTCGTGATCTTGAAAGCGTCGGGGTCGCCCGCGACGACGTGCACCGCAATCCCGGCGCGCTCGGCCAGTCCGGCGTCGTCGGTGGCGACGTCCCCGGCGTCGGCGTAGGCCCGCGCGAGTGCGTCGGCGTGAAAGCCCTGCGGGGTCTGGATCGCGCGGAGCACCGAGCGGTCGACTGTTTCCAGTACCTGCTCTTCGTCGTCGACGCGTTTGAGGGTGTCGACGACGGGCAGCCCCGGCACCACCGCTTGGTGCCCGGCGCGCAGCGCCTCGACGACGCGCTCGAAAACGGCGGCGGGGGTGAACGGGCGGGCGGCGTCGTGGACGAGCACGAATTCGCCGGTGGCGCGGGCCAGCCCGGCGCGCACGGAATCAGAGCGCTCGGCACCGCCGGCCACGACGTCGACCGCACAGCGCGATCCGGTCAGTTCGGCACGAGTCTGCTCGATCAGCTCTTCGGGCACGACGACGACGATGCGGTCGAGCCCGACGTCCGACGACTGCACCGCGGCGAGCGTGCGGGACAGGATCGTCGCACCGGAGAGGTCGACGAAGGCCTTGGGCCGGTTCTCGCCCAGCCGGGTCCCCGACCCGGCGGCCGGGACGATGACCGAGGTGGACAAGTGGCGGTGCGCCTAGGAGGCGGCGGCCAGCACCTCGTCGAGAATGCTGGAGGCCTTCTCGTCGTCGGTGTTCTGCGCGAGGGAGAGCTCGTCGACGAGGACGCGGCGCGCACGGGTGAGCATGCGCTTCTCGCCGGCCGACAGTCCGCGGTCCTGCTCGCGGCGCCACAGGTCGCGCACGATCTCGGCGACCTTGATGATGTCGCCGGAGATCAGCTTCTCCTGGTTGGCCTTGAAGCGGCGGGCCCAGTTGGTCGGCTCCTCGGTGTGCGGCGCGCGCAACACCTGGAAGACCTGGTCCAGGCCCTCCTCGCCGACAACGTCGCGGACACCGACGTATTCGAGCTTGGACGAAGGGATCTGGACGGTCATGTCACCGTCGGTCACCTTCAGTACGAGGTATTCGACCGGCTCGCCCTTGATGGTGCGAGTGACGATGTCCTCAACCCTCGCGGCACCGTGGTGGGGGTAGACAACGGTGTCGCCGACTTTGAAATTCATGAACTTAGCGCCCCTTTCAACTGAGGCAAGTCTAACACGCGGGTCAGACACCCCTTTCACGAAGGTGCAGGTCAAGGGGGTGATCAGACCCCTTTGTGCTGGCCAGGGGGACTATCGGGGGCTACTACGGACTGTGGTAGCGCCCACACCCGACGACGATTGTGGGGCGCGCACCGACGACGGCGGCACGATTTTTCGACGAATCTCGCCACCCCGGGGGACGGAACCGGTCCACGCCCACTACGCTGCGTAGTGAGCGTTCCGCGACCGATGTGCCGCAGTGAGCGCGATGAAGCCCCACCAGCTGGAGGATTACGGTGTCCCTGCTCTCCCAGTCCGCACTCGTCAAGTCCGCGCTCGCCGTCGCCATCGGCACCGGCGTGATCGTCTCGGCCTCCGCCTGCGGTTCCGGCCAGGTCTCCCAGACCGCGACGCAGGCCGCCGCCGTCAACGGCGCCACCGTGCGCGAGGGCTCGATCACCGTCAACGACGCACAGATCGTCTACCCCGACGGCGACTCCGCCGCGGCCTTCGCCGCGGGCGGCCCGTTCAAGCTGGCCTTCGTCATCACCAACGAGGACCCGGTCAACGTTCTCAAGCTCGACTCCATCGAGGCGCCGACCGGCACCGTCACCCTGCCCGCCGACACCGACGTGAAGCCGGGCTTGGCCCTGCGCGCCGGCAAGCCCGCGGGCATGACCCCCGCCGAGGGACAGAAGCAGCTCGACGTGACCTTCAACGGCGCCGGCAAGACCGTCGCGCCCGGGCTCACCGTGCCGCTCACGTTCAACTTCACCCAGGCCGGCAAGCCGATCAAAGTCGTCGTCAACACCCCGGTCGACGTGGGTTCGCTGGCCGAGCGCAAGGACAAGGACCCGGCCGACTCGGCCGAGAGCGGCCACTGAGCGATCCGCGTCCGACCCGCGCTCTAGGCTGACCGCGTGGCAGCCAAGACCCGAGCGGTATTCCGGTGCAGTGCCTGTGGGCACCAACCCGCCAAGTGGGTGGGACGCTGCCCGGAATGTGGCGAATGGGGCACCGTCGATGAAGCGGTGGCCGCTGTCGCCGCCAAGGGGCGCACGACGGCCGGCGTCGCGCCGAGCAGCCCGGCCAAGCGCCTCACCGAGATCGGTTCCGAGGCGGCGGCCGTCATCCCCACCGGTATCGGCGAGTTCGACCGCGTCCTGGGCCGCGGGGTCGTCCCCGGCTCGGTGATCCTGCTGGCCGGCGAGCCCGGCGTCGGCAAGTCGACGCTGCTGCTGGAGGCCGCCAAGCACTGGGCGCGCGGCGGCCGCAAGGTCCTCTACGTCACCGGCGAGGAGTCGGCCGGGCAGGTGCGGTTGCGCGCCGAGCGCACCGATGCCGTCGACGAGAACGTCTACCTCGCCGCCGAGTCCGACCTGGGGACGGTGCTGGGGCACGTCACCGAGGTCGATCCGACGCTGTTGATCGTCGACTCGGTGCAGACGATGGTCGCCGGCGACTCCGACGGCGTGCACGGCGGCGTCACCCAGATCCGCGCGGTCACCACCGCGCTGGTCTCGCTCGCCAAGAACACCGGCGTCGCCGTCATCCTCGTCGGCCACGTCACCAAGGACGGCGCCGTCGCCGGGCCGCGCTCGCTCGAGCACCTCGTCGACGTCGTGCTGAGCTTCGAGGGCGACCGCCACTCCCCGCTGCGGATGGTGCGCGGGGTCAAGAACCGTTTCGGCGCCGCCGACGAGGTCGGGTGCTTCGAGCAGCGCGACAACGGCATCCACCAGGTCACCGATCCGTCGGGCATCTTCTGGCACGAGCGCGCGGGCGACGTCACCGGCTCGGCCGTGCTGGTCACGATGGACGGCAAACGCGCACTGGTCGGCGAGATCCAGGCGCTGGCCAACCCCGCCGAGATGAACAACCCGCGGCGCGCGGTCTCCGGCCTCGACAGCGCCCGGGTGGCGATGGTCCTCGCGGTGCTGCAGGCGCGGCTGGGGATGAAGGACCTCGGCAAGTCGGAGGTCTACACCTCGACGGTGGGCGGCATGAAGGTCACCGAGCCGGCCGCCGACCTGGCCATCGCGATGGCGATCGCCTCGGTGGCGAAGGACGCCCCCATCCCGTTCGACACGGTCGTGATCGGGGAGGTCGGGCTGGCCGGCGAGGTGCGCCCGGTCGGGTCGCTCACCCGACGGGTCGCCGAGGCG
Organism: Gordonia sp. (in: high G+C Gram-positive bacteria); assembly: GCF_047602025.1. Taxonomy (GTDB): domain Bacteria; phylum Actinomycetota; class Actinomycetes; order Mycobacteriales; family Mycobacteriaceae; genus Gordonia. Next base: position 2,532,774 of record NZ_JASGII010000001.1, read on the forward strand.
AAGCGGCTGGGCTTCCGCCACGCGGTCATCCCGTCGTCGGGCGCCGACCGCGAGGAGCTGCCGAAGGGCATCCGGGTCAGCCGGGTCGCGAACCTCCTCGAGGCCGTCGACGCCTGCCTGTCCGGCGGCAAGCCGTCGTTCGACTTCTAGGGTTACGGGCTCGAGTACTTGCTCCAGTGCTCGCCCGGACGCTGCGCCTTCGCGACGTGCTCGGAGAAGTGCTGGCGCGGGTCGATGCCGACGAACAGCGCGCGGCTGCGGGCCACCGGGTCCGTCGGGGCGTCGGGGCCCTCGATGTAGGCGGTCGCGCTCGTGTAGATCTTGCGCCGCTGCTTGCCGAGGATCTCGGCGGTGAACCGCAGCGACGAGTCGATCGGGATCGGCTTGGCGAAGTCGATCTCGAGGTGGCCGGTCACCACCGGGACGCCGCAGAGCAGGGCCGTCGTGCCCATGACTTCGTCGAAGGCCGCGGAGAGGACGCCGCCGTGGATCACGCCGGGACCGCCCTCCATCCACTGGCGGACGGTCATCGTCGCGGTCGACGTCAGGCCCTCGCCCGCGGTCACGGCGACGTGCAGTCCGTTGATCGCGTCGTCGCCGCAGCCGTAGCAGAGGGCGTGGTGGTAGCGCATGATCTGACCCGGCGGGGAGACCTTCGGATGGCGCGTCAACGGCTCCAGGTCTTCGGGTACTGCAAAACTGCCACTCATAGACCGATACTCTAGTTTCGTCACTTCTCCCCCACGGTGTCACCCACACCCCTGAGCCCCTGGAGCACCCATGCCCGCCCCGATGTCGGACCTGACGCGTGAGACCTTCGCGCGGGTGGCGCCGGGCACCGGGCTGCGCGACGGCCTGGAGCGGATCCTGCGCGGCGGCACCGGCGCCCTGATCGTGCTCGGCTACGACAAGGACGTGGAGAAGCTCTGCGACGGCGGGTTCACCCTCGACGTCGACTTCGCCCCGACGCGGCTGCGCGAGCTGTCGAAGATGGACGGCGCCCTGGTGCTGTCGACCGACGGCTCGCGGATCCTGCGCGCCAACGTGCAGCTCATGCCGGACCCGACGATTCCGACCAGCGAGTCGGGCACCCGGCACCGCGCCGCCGAACGCACCGCGATCCAGACCGGCTACCCGGTGATCTCGGTCAGCGCGTCGATGTCGATCGTCAGCATCTACGTCGACGGCGCGCGGCGGATCGTCGAGAGCCCCGACCCGATCCTCTCGCGCGCCAACGTCGCCCTCGCCACCCTGGAGCGCTACCGCTCGCGGCTCGACGAGGTGCTGGGCCAGCTGTCGCGGTCGGAGATCGAGGACGACGTCACCCTGCGCGACGTGATGAGCGTGGCGCAGCGGATGGAGATGGTCCGACGCGTCGCCGACGAGATCGACCTCTACATCCTCGAGCTCGGCACCAACGGACGACAGGTCCGGCTGCAGCGCGAGGAGCTCCTCAGCGACAACGACGCGAGCCGCGAACTGCTCGTCCGCGACTACTACGCCTCGCCCGAGCCGCCGACGTCGGAGGAGCTCAAGCGGGCACTGGCGGCGATCGGCAAGCTGTCGGACACCGACCTGCTCGACCTCTCGCTGATCGGCCGCTGCTTCGGCTACCCGACGACCGTCGAGGCCCTGGACACGACGATGACCCCGCGCGGCTATCGGCTGCTGTCGCGGATCTCGCGGCTGCAGTTCGGCCACATCGACCGCCTGGTCACCAACTTTGGATCGCTGCAGTCGCTCCTGGCCACCAGTGCCGCCGACCTGCAGGGCGTCGAGGGAATCGGCAGCATCTGGGCCCGCCACATCCGTGAAGGACTGTCGCGCCTGGCCGAATCAAGTCTGGACCGGTACTAACGCACCCTGATTTCGGTCCCGCGCCACCGATCGACGGCGCGGGAGCGGATTCGTGAAGCGGGACTACGGCTGCTGCGCGGGGGCGACGACGTTGAACGTGATCGGCGCGGACTCGCGCTCACCGATCTTGCCGATCGCGCGGTAGGCGCCCGGCGGAATCGGCTCGCGCGGAGTCTTGCAGCCCGGCTTGCTGGTGGTGCCCGACCAGTTGATGGTGTCGCGCTCCTGCTGGCCCGGCTGGAAGTTCACGTTGTTCACCGAGCGCAGCGGCGAGCAGTCGCGCGCGGTCCACAGGGTGCGCGTGCCGTCGAGCGAGCGGACCACGACGTTCTGCACGGACTTGCCGATGTCGCGGGTGCACTCGGTCAGACCGCCGTTGGTCACCGCGAGGGTGAACACCGGCTGGTCGCCGACCTTGTAGGTGGGCTTGTCGGTGTAGAGCACCACCGACAGGCTCTGGTCGGTGCACAGGTTCTGCGCGGGGATGGCCGGACCGGCGGCGTTGTTCGGACCGCCGGGCGTGCCGTCGGGAGCGGCCGCCTGACCGTCGGGCCGCGGCGTGGGTGCGGCCTTCGGCGTCGAGGGCGCGGACTGGTCGTCGCCCTGCGTGCCATCGCCCTGACCGTTGGCCTGATCGCCCGACTGGGCACCGGCCTGGTTGTCACCGGCCGGGGCGGGCGGAGCGGGCTTCGGGGCGGGCTGCGCCGAGCTCGTCGCGGCGACCTTCTGGTTGTCGCCCTTCGACGGCAGCGCCGAGATGATGAGCGCCAGGACCAAACCGACGAAGGCAAGCGCGCCCACACCGGCGACGATGCGGCGTCGCCAGTAGATTTCCTGCGGCAGGGGGCCTTGCGGTTCGATCACGCCATCAACGCTAACTGCCAGCGGCGATGCGGCCGCTGAGGCTATCCGGCGTGTCGCGAATAGGGCGCTGATCACACGAAACGTGGATTTGCGCCCCGGCTACACCTCGACGGGCTCGACCGGCAGATCGTTGATATCGCCGAGGGCGCTGCGGAGCGCGACGCGGCCGTCGGCGAGGTGGTAAGTGAGGCCGACGATCGCGACCTCGCCGCGGTCGACGCGCTCCTTGATGAGCTGGCTGCGCTGGAGCAGCAGTCGGCCGGTTTCGACGACGTGCTCTGCCTCGAACTCGTCGAGCCGGGTCTTGCCCTTGGCGCGGGCCGACAGGATGCTCGGGCCGACGCGCTCGATGATGTCGCGGATGTAGCCCGTCGGGATGGTGAGGTCGTTGAGCGAGTCGACCGTCGATCCGACCGCGCCGCACGAGTCGTGCCCGAGGATCGCGATGAGCGGGACGTCGAGCAACTCGGTCGCGAACTCGAGTGAGCCGAGGACCGAGGAGTCGATGATGTGCCCGGCGGTGCGGACGACGAACATGTCGCCGAGACCCTGGTCAAAGATCATCTCGGCCGCGACGCGCGAGTCCGAGCAGCCGAACAGGACGACATTCGGCGACTGACCGTCGGCCAGGACCGCGCGGGTGTCGATACCCTGGTTCGGGTGTTCCGGCTTCCCTGCGACAAAGCGATCGTTCCCGGCCTTGAGGTTCGCCCAGGCCTGGGCGGGCGTCAACCGTTCTGAAGGTTTGTGCATGGTTCCGAGTATGCCACCGCAATCGGTCTTGGGCTGGTTCGACGACAACGTGCGGGATCTGCCCTGGCGTCGCGACGACGCGACCGCGTGGCACATCTTGATCAGTGAGTTCATGCTCCAGCAGACGCCAGTCGCGCGGGTCCTGCAGCCGTGGCGGGAGTGGGTCGCGCGATGGCCTTCACCTGCGGATATGGCCGCCGCCGACGGCGCCGACGTCTTGCGCGCCTGGGGCAAACTGGGCTATCCGCGACGGGCACAACGACTGCACGCCTGCGCCCGGGCGATCGCCGCCGACCACGGCAACATCGTCCCCGACGACGTCGACGAACTCCTCGCCCTGCCCGGCGTCGGCGAGTACACCGCGCGGGCCGTCGCCTGCTTCGCGTACGGGCAGGCGGTCCCCGTCGTCGACACGAACGTCCGCCGGGTGATCGCCCGCGCCTGCCACGGGCTGGCCGAGGCCGGACCGCCCAAGCGCACCGACCTCGACGATGCGCTCGCCGTCGCACCGCGCAATCCCGACGGTTCGCTCGCCGCGACGGCGCCCCGGTTCTCCGCCGCGCTCATGGAACTCGGCGCACTGGTCTGCACCGCGCGCAATCCGCGCTGCGACGAATGCCCGCTGCTGGCGACCTGTGCGTGGGTCGCGGCCGGCAAACCCGCGTCGACGTCGCCGCGCAAACCCAGCCAGCGCTACGAGGGCACCGACCGCCAGGCCCGCGGTCGGCTGCTGGACGTGCTGCGCGAGAGCCCCGGGCCGGTCGAGCGGGCACGGCTCGACGTCGCATGGCCGATCGATCCGGGACAACGCGCGCGAGCACTCGACTCGCTGCTCGTCGACGGGTTGATCGAGGTCACCGACGACGGCCTGTTCCGCCTCGGCGGCTAGCGTTCCTCCCGCTCCCGACGCGGTTTCAGCGGGAAGTGTGAATCGCTGCGGGAGGAAGCGCGCTGAGGAAGGCCTCGACGGCGCCGCGGAAGAACTCGGGGGCGTCGTCGTGGACGAGGTGCCCGGCGCCGTCGGCGACGACGTGCTGTGCGTTGGCGTTGCGCACGGCCATCTGGGCCATCTGACCCGGGGGTGCGACGGTGAAGCCGGCCTCGATCAGCAACGTCGGGACGTCGACGGCCGCCCACTGCTGCCAATAGTCGCGCCGCCCCCACTGATCGGCGATGGCGATGAAGGTGTCGATGTGCCCGTGCAGGCGGCCGTCGTCGAACGCCTCGTAGAAGTAGCGGCCGGCGACCTCGCCGAACATCTCCTGCGCCTGCGCGAGCGATTCGAACCGGTCGGGCCAGGTCTCGAACCACGGCGTCCAATTGCGAGTCGTCTGACCGCGGAAGTCGGGGGCCATGTCTTCGACGACGAGCCCGCGCACGAGCTCCGGACGCGCCGCGGCGGTGCACCACGCGTGCAAGCCGCCCATCGAGTGGCCGATCAGCACCGCGGCGCGGTCGTCGCCGGTCCGCGCGGCGATCCGGCCCAGGGCGTCGACGGTGTCGTCGACGAAGCGTTCGGTCGCGATGGCGTCGGGCGCGAGCTCGGGCTCGTCGAGCGGGCCGGCGTGAAAAGCCGCGTCGACGGTGAACACGCGGCCGTAGCGCCGCAGCCACCCGACCTGGCGCGACCAGGTGCGGCCCCGGCCCATCAGTCCGTGCAGCAGCAGGATCGGCGGTCCGTCGCCCCCGTGGTCGGTGAGCGCGTCGAAGTCGGTCACGGCTCGACGGTACCGGGCGTTTGGTCCCTACTGGCGCACTCGCGGCGTCGATAGGCTGGGGCTCATGTCAGTAGTGAAGATCAACGCGATCAGCATCCCCGAAGGCGCCGGCCCCGAGCTGGAGAAGCGCTTCGCCAACCGTGCGCACAGCGTCGACTCGTCGCCGGGCTTCCTCGGCTTCCAGCTGCTGCGCCCCGTCGCTGGCGACGACCGCTACTTCGTCTACACCGAGTGGGAGTCCGAGGAGGACTACCAGAACTGGGCCAACGGCGACGCGCGTGCCGCCCACGCCGCGCAGCGCACGCAGAAGCCCGTCGCATCGGGTGCGAACCTCCTCGAATTCGAGGTCGTCATCGACGCCAAGCCGTCCGGCAAGTAGCGCACCCGGACCGCGCCGCGCGGACTCGCGCTCCTGCCCCTCCATCCGACCACGAATCACGAACCCCTGGTCGCGAACTAGAACGTGTTCTAGTATCGAAGGTGAACCAGATCACCAACCTTGGAGCATTCATGACCGAGACCGCGACCGCCCCCGACACCCTCGTCGGTGGGGGCGACCAGCCCAACCTCTACATCGGCGGCAAGTGGGTTGCGCCGCACTCGACCAAGCGCCTCGAGGTCATCTCGCCGGCGACCGGTCAGAAGGTCGGGTCCGCCCCCGACGGCGACGCCACCGACGTCGACACCGCGGTCAAGGCCGCCAAGGCGGCGTTCGACTCGGGCATCTGGCGCACCAAGGCGCCGGCCGAGCGCGCCGCGGTGCTCCGCAAGGCCGCCGAGCTGCTCAATGAGCGCGCCGGTGACGTCACCGGCCTCATCTCGGCCGAGATGGGCGCATCCGCCGCCGACGTCGCGACGCTGCAGATGCTGCCGGGCACCGGTGTGCTCAACGCCTACGCCGACGCGTCGGACGCCTACCAGTGGGAAGAGAAGCGCACCGGCCTGTTCGGCGAGACCATCGTCGTCCGCGAGCCGGTCGGCGTCGTCGGAGCGATCACCGCGTGGAACGTCCCGCTGTTCCTCGTCTGCAACAAGCTCGGCCCCGCGCTGGCGGCCGGCTGCTCGATCGTCTTGAAGCCCGCCCCGGAGACGCCGCTCGACGCGAACCTGATCGCCGAGATCTTCACCGAGGCCGGCGTGCCCGAGGGCGTCATCTCCGTCGTCACGGGCGGTCTCGAAGCCGGCCAGGCGCTCGTCGAGCACCCCGACGTCGACAAGATCACCTTCACCGGCTCCACCGCCGCGGGCAAGATCATCGCGTCGCGCTGCGGCGAGCTGCTCAAGCGCTACTCGCTGGAGATGGGCGGCAAGTCGGCGGCGATCGTCCTAGAGGACGTCGACCTGCCGTCGAGCATCCACATGCTGGTGTTCTCCGGCCTGCTGAACAACGGCCAGGCGTGCGTCGCTCAGACCCGCGTCCTGGTCCCGCGTTCGCGGCACGACGAGATCGTCGCCGCGATGGTCGAGACCGCCAAGACCTTCACCCCCGGCGTGCCGTCGGACCCGGAGGCCAAGCTCGGCCCGATCATCACCGAGAAGCAGCGCGACAAGGTCGAGGGCTACATCAAGAAGGGCAAGGACGAGGGCGCCACGGCCGTGCTCGACGGCGGTCGGCCCGACGGCCTCGACTCCGGCCACTTCGTCGCCCCGACGATCTTCACCGGCGTCACCAACGACATGACGATCGCCCGCGAGGAGATCTTCGGCCCGGTCATCTCGGTGATCCCCTACGACACCGTCGACGAGGCCATCGCCATCGCCAACGACTCCGACTACGGACTCGCCGGCTCGGTGTGGACCTCGGACATCGAGAAGGGCGTCGAGATCGCCAAGCAGGTCCGCACCGGCACCTACGGCATCAACTGGTACGCCATCGACCCGGCCTCGCCGTTCGGCGGCTACAAGACGTCGGGCATCGGTCGCGAGAACGGCCGCGAAGGCCTCGAGTCCTACCTCGAGCACAAGGCCATCCTGATGCCGATGGGCTACTCGTCGCAGGGTTAGTCACACAAAGCCGAAACCGGCCGCACCCGATCCGGGTGCGGCCGGTTTTCGTTTGGTGCCCACTCGGCGAGTTATTGGTGCCCACTCGGCGAGTTATTGGTGCCCTGGTCTCGATACAGCCGCTCCTACGTCGCGGCCACTCGACCCAAGCGGCGATTAGCGCGGGGGACGGGGACCGGCCGGCGGGTTGGGTGTCGCCGGCGTCTTCGTCTGGCGCTCGACGACGTTGCGCAGCGAGTCGTCGGTGAAGATGTCGATCGAGTTGATCTTCCACTCGCCGCCCTTCTTGGCCATCGTGAACTGCACGCGGCTCGGGTCGACGCGGATCTTCGGCTCGGCGGCACTCGTGACGGACTGGTTGAGGAACAGCAGGACCGTCGACGTCTTGCGCGTGTTGGTGACCACGCCCGCGTCACGCACGGTGAGCTTGGAGATGATCTTGTTGTCCTTGACGTTCTTCGCCATGTTCAGGTCGCTGACCTGCTCGTCGAACTGCTTGCGCGCCAGGTCGATGAGGAAGCCCTTGGACTCCTCGATCTTCTGATCGACGTTCTTCGGCTCGTAGCTGAACATCGTGTCGGCGTAGCCCTTGGCGGCGTCCAACGAGTTGTTGCGCGCCGATTCGACCTGCCAGAGCCGGAACCAGTTGAGGGCCAGCACCAGGGTGAGGACCAGCAGGGCCGCCAGGACGGCGGCCACGATGTACCAGCTGCGCGGGATCTCCTCGGACTCGGACTTCCCACTCATCCGCCGGGCCACGGATTCGGCCCGTTCGCTCACTGTCTCCGCCACGTCAGTACACCCAATCCAACTTGGTCACCTTGAGGTCGCCGTTGATCCGGCGCATGTCGACCTTCCAGCGGAAGACCTGCCGCTCGACGTCCTCCTTCTTGTTGCTGAGGCGCTGCGTCCACCCGAGGACCATCAGCACCTGGCCGTAGTCGGGCTCGGCCCGGGTCACGGCGCGCGAGAGCACCTGACCCTGGGTCTGAATGTCGTGCTGCTCGATCATCCCGATGATCTGCTGGGTGACCAGGTTCAGGTTCTCGTAGGCCGTGCCGCTGGTCTTGTCCAGCAGCGTCTTGCGGATGGTGTCGACGTTGGTTTTGTTGAGCGACGTCAGGTTGACGGTCACCTGCTGGGCGAAGTCGTCGTACTGATGCCGCAGATCGTTGCGCTCGTGGAGCCGGTAGCCGAAGTAGCCGAACAGCACCGAGGCGACGAGCAGCAGCGTCGCGACGGCTGCGGCCGCAAAGCCCAGGGCCGCCACGCGCGGGTCGACGCGGTCGACGGTGACGAAGGACTCCGTCTTCGACGAGGCCTTGGCGGTTTCCGGCTTCGACTTGCGGGGACTCGATACAGCGGAGTCGCGGTCACTCGATACAGCGGCCTCGGCCGGCGCCGTCGCCTTGCTGGGCGTCGATACAACGGGCTCGCTGCGCTCCGCCGCCACTCGACCACCCCTGGGGCGACGCTTGATCGGCGCCACGCGGACGGGCTGGGCCGCCGGGCGCTTGGCGCGCTTCGCCACGGTCTCGGTGGTCTCAGGGGTTTCCGGTGTGCTCGCTGAATCCGACGTGGATTCGCTCACTTGACCCTCGGGTTGATCATCTCTTGCCATTTAGTCGTTTTCCCCCGCGAGTCTTTGCCCAGACCCGCGTTGTAAGTCTTGCCGTCGGGACCGATGTAGTCGCCCGACTTGGGGTCGTACGTGGTCGAGTAGACCGCCGGCTGATTGCGGTTCTTCTTGAACTGGCTCGGCGTTCCGGGCACCACGGTACCGGTGCCGCCGCCAAAGCCCGCCGTGGCCACCCCCGGCGTACCGGGGCCCTGCCACTTGAGGCCGAAGGGCAGCCCGTTCGGGAACGGGCCGTTCTGCCGGGCCAGCGGCTTGTACCCGGTGCGGCACTCCTCCGGCGTCGACGCGCGTCGACCGGGGAACTCCACACACGGGAAGTTGCGGGCACCGCGGACGGCCAGGTTCTGGTCCTGTGGGACCCGGCACAGCATCCCCGGCGGCATCTCGCGCGCCTCGACCTCCGAGCCCGAGCGCCAGGCGCTCGGCGGCAGGAAGCCGACAGTGCAGGTGCCCGGGTCCTGGAACCCGAGCGCGAAGTCGGCGTTCGCGCCGTAGCGGTCCACGTCGCCGGTGTTGACCGCGGTGATCAGCACGTCGAGCAGGCGCGGGTACAGCACCAGGATCTGGCGCATGTTCGGGTGGTACACCGCCTGCGTCTTCAGGGTGGTGCCGAGGTTGTCGACGAGCAGCGGGATCGACATCTTCATGTTCTCGAAGACCTGCCCGGTCTGCGCCGTCACGTTCGGCCCCTTGGCCAGGATCCCGGTGATCTCCGGCTTGTTGGCGCGCAGCTGATCGGTCACCTTGGTCATCTGCGACGTCCACGAGCGCACCGAGTCGGCAGTCCGGCTCTGCGTCGACAGCACGTCGCCCGCCTGCTGGACCAGGGCGATCATCTGCTCGGAGTTCTTGTTCGCCTCGGTGGTGAGCAGCGTCATCGAGTCGAGCAGTCGCTGCAGTTCCTCACCGGTGCCGTTGAACGACTGGAACACCTCGTCCATGACCGACCGCAGTTGCGAGTCGCCGACGCTGGTCAGCAACTGATCGGCCTGGTCGAGCATCGTCGAGATCTCGACCGGCACGTCATCGCTGGTCACCGTGGCGTTGTTGTGCAGCGAATCCGACGACGGGTCGCCCGGCGGGGTGAACACGACGAACTGCTCGCCGACGGCCGAGACCGAGCGGATGCCGGCCTTCGAGTTGGCCGGGATCTTCGCGCCGGAGTTGATGACCAGACGGGCGCGCACGCCCTCGTCGGTCAACTGCACCGCTTCGACCTTGCCGACGTCGACGCCGCGGTAGCTGACGTTGGCGTTCTTGTAGATGCCGCCGGTGGTCGGCAGGTCCAGGTTCACCCGGTAGACGCCCACGCCGAGCATCTGCGGGATTCGGATGTAGTAGATGCCCATGGCGATCACCGCGATGATCGCGACAATCGTGAAGATGATCAGCTGGGCACGCTGGAAGCTCAAGATCTTCATCGCGGCGCCCTCCCCGGTTGCTGGTTCCGCTTCGGCTTCTTCGCGCCCGGCTTGCGCGCACCGGGCGCCTGACCCGGGACGAGACCCGGGATGATGCCCTGCGGATTGAGGTTCTGCGGGTTGAGGTTCTCTCGCTGCATCGGCGACCGGAACGGGTTGAGCCCGCGCCCGGCGGCCCCGGCGGGACGGCCGGCGACCGCCTCGGGGCCGATGATGCGGCTGCCCAGCACCGACGGGAACAGCGTCTTGCCCAGGCGGTAGAAGGTGAGGTCCAGGTTCAGGTCGGTGTTCACGTAGTCACCGCGGACCACATTGCTGATCGCCTTCTCCGGGAACGGGAAGCTCAGCAGCACGCCGAGTGACTTGGCCAGCGACGGGCCGGTCGACTCCAGCTGGGCCAGCGTCGGCTCGAGGGCCTTCACCGCGGTGCGGATGTCGTCGCCGTTGGCCTTGAGGATGTCGTCGGCGGTGTCCGACAGCTTGCCGATCGCGCCGAGCGCATCGACAAGCTGCTGCTTCTGGTCGACTAATAGCTGCAGGATCTTCGGCGAGTCGGCGAGCGCCTTCTCGATCGTCGGCGCCTGCTCGTTCATCGTCTGCGTCAACCGGTCGAGGCCGTCGATCGCCTTGATGATGTTGCCGCGCTGGGCGTTGAGCGTGCCGACCAGCTTGTTCATCCGCGGCACCAGGTCCGCGATGGCGTCCTGGCGGCCGTCGAACGTCTTGTTGACCTCGGTGACGATGTCGCCGAACTGGGCGAGGCCGCCGCCGTTGAGCACGACCGACAGCGAGCTGAGGACCTGCTCGGTCGTCGGGAAGGCACAGGCCGAGACCTGCTGGGCGACGCTGACGTCGGGAATGGCCTTGCCCTTGTCGGCGGGGCCCGCGATGTTCTGCTGCTCGGGGCACTTCGCCAACGGGATGGTGTCGCCCGCCCGCATCATCGAGCCGCCCGGGGAGTCCGGCTGCAAGATCTGCAAGTGCGAGGAGCCCAGCACGCTGGTCATACCGACCATGACGTGCGATCCGCTGGGGATCTGCGCGCCCTTGTTCATGCGCATCTCGACGCGGGCGTTCCAGTTGTCGACGGTGATCTTGCCGATCGACCCGATGGTCGCGTCGTCGAGCATGATCGGCGCATTCGTCACCAGGCCGGCGGCGGTGGGAATGATCGCGCTGACCCGGTAGGAACCGTCGCCGGTGCCGGGCGCACCGGGAACCGGCAGCGTATTGGCACCGCCAAAGCCACAGCCGACGAGGCCGGTCGTCACCGCGGTGCCGATGGCCACCGCCGCGACCCCGCGGCGCACATACTTCTTCGTCTGCGTCGTCATCAGTTCTCCGCCCCGAACGGCACGAGCATGTTCCCCAGCGGGTTGGGCAGGTTGTTGCGCTGGCGCGTGTTCTCGTCGAGCTCGCGGATGCGGTTCTGCGCCCGCGCCTTCACGTCGTCGTTCTGGTAGCGCAGCTGTTCCGGTCGGGCGACCTGGCCCTGAACGGGATTGGTCAGGAACGGCGGGTAGTTCACGACCATCGCCTTCATCACCGGCGCGAGGACGTCGACGCACTTGTCGACCTCGGCCTGGCTCTGCCCGGGACGGTTGTTGGCCTGCATCGTGCCGCACAGCAGCGTGATGATGTTGTTGCCCATGCCCAGGCCGAAGATGCCGCCGAGCGAACCGGTCATCGGGTTGTAGATGTTGTAGAAGTTCGACAGCTGCGTGGGCGCCGAGTGCAGCAGGCCGCGCAGCTTGGCGTCCTTCTCGCGCAGGATGTTCGTCGCGGTGGTGAGCTTGTTGACCGAGTTGCTGAGGGCGTCGCCGTTGGTGTCGAGGAACTTCTTGATCTCCACCATCGCCGAGTCCAGACCGAGTAGGGCGTCGTTCAGCGCGGCGGTGTCCGAGAGGACCGTCGACACGCTGGCGATGCGGCCGTTGAACTGGACCAGCTGCTCCTGGCTCGACGACAGGACGTCGGTCAGCTTCTGCAGGCTGCGGATCGTGGAGAACAGGTCGTCGCGGCCGGCCGACAGCGTGCCGGTCAGCTTCGACATCTCGCGCAGCGACCGGTTGATCGCCTCGCCGTTGCCCTCGAGGTTCTTGTTCGCGACGCCCACCGCGCGGGTCGCGGCGCCATCGCTGGCCCCGTCGGGGCCGACGGCCTCGGTGAACTTCGACAGCTGCTTCTTCAGGTCGTCCCACTCCATCGGGACCGCGGTGCGCTCCATCGGGATGTCGTCGCCGCCGACGAGCTTGGGCCCCTGCTTGTAGACCGGCGCCAACTGGATGAAGCGGCCCGACACCAGCGACTGCGCGACGATCGCGGCGCGCGCGTCGGCGGGGACGTCGACCGACTTGTCCAGGCGCAGCTTGACCTTGACCGCGTCCGGCTGGGGGTCGACGGCGACGACCCGGCCGACGTTGACGCCCAGGACGCGCACCGGGTCGCCGGGGAACAGCCCGGTCGCCGAGCGGAAGTAGACGGTCACGGTGTCGGTGGTCGCCTTCTGGTAGCCGAAGTAGCCCGCGGCCACCAGCAGCAGCGCGGCGAATGCGGCGATCGCCGCGGTGATCAAACGCTTACTCGTCATCACGCCTAACCCCCCGTTCCGTCCGGGTAGGTGATTTTGGGAACCGGCTTCTTCGGCTTGTTCGGGTTGTACTCGGGCGCGATCTGCCACTTGTTCGGCAGGAAGGTCGAGTTGGTCCAGTCGTACGCCTGCCAGATCTCCGGGTACTTGCGCTGCAGCGCCTTCATGAAGACCGCGGTGTAGTCGCCGAAGGTCGGCACGCCGACCAGCGACGAGAAGTACGGGCCCGAGGACACGGCCTCGCCGAGCAGGTTGGCGTACGGGCCGAGGCGGTCGACGGCCTGCTCCAGGTCCGACTTCTTGTCGATCAGGATCTGGGTGACGCGGTCGAGCTTGCTCAACATCGGCGTCAACTGCGCGTTGTTCTCCTTGATGAAGCCCTTGATCTGGTTGGACACATCGCGGGCACCGGTGATGATCTGCTCCAGCGCGGCCGAACGGGTCTGCAGTTCGCCGAGCAGCGCGTTGGCGCTGATCAGCAGCTTGTTGACCTGCTCGTTGCGGTCGCCGACGATCGCACTGACGTTGTTGGCCTTGCCCAGCAGCTCGCGCAGCGACTTGTCCCGGTCGGCGATCGACTGCGAGAGCCGCGCGACACCGTCGACGGCGCTGCGGACGACGTCGGGCGTCGCGGAGAAGGTCTTCGACATCGCGTCGATCGCGGTCCGCAGCTGGTCGGTGTCGGTCTCCTCCAGCGTGCTGGTCGCGTTGTCGAGGGCGTCGGTCAGCGAGTACGGCGCGACCGTGTTCTCCAGGCCGATGTCGCTGCCCGGCTCGATGCGGCCGGGGCCGTGCGGAATCAGCGTCAGGTTGCGACGGCCCAGGACCGTCTCGGTCTTGATCGCGGCCTGGGTGTCGACGCCAAGGTTGACCCGGTCCTTGAGGCGGAACTTCACCGCCGCCTTCTTGCCATCCTTGGTATCGGCGAGCGAGATCGACTCGACGTTGCCGACCTCGACGCCGGACACCGACACGATGTCGCCGGGCACGAGGCCGCCGGCGTCGTCGAAGTACGCCTTATAGGTGCTCACCGGCGACAGGAACGGCAGGCTGGTCATCTCCAGCGCGGAGACGACGACCAGGCCGGTGACGAGGAAGCCGATGACGCCGGTGGCGGCACGGCTGCGCTGACCGCGCGCGATGTCGCGCTCGACGTCGGCGGCGTTCGACCCGCTGCGCTGGACTTCGGGGACTGCGTCGGTCATGTCGGCTGGCACCTCCCGCCGGCCATCTGCGTGTTACCCGTGGCGTCGATGGTCGGCATGACCAGCTGCGGGGTGCCAGGGGCACCGAAGATCAGCCGCTGGCGACAGATCCAGATCTGCAGCCAGGCGCCGTAGCTGCCCAGGTTGGACAGCTTCTTGAAGTCGCTGGGCAAGCGGCCGAGCAGCCCGCGGACGTAGGCCTCGTCGCGCAGCAGCGCCTCGGAGACGCCGTCGAGGTTCTTGAAGGTGTTCTGCAGCCCGGGGCGGGTGTCGCCGAGGAGCTTGGCCATGTCGGTGGCCACCGCGGCGGTCGACGTCAGCGACGAGCCGATGGTGCCCTTCTGGTCGGCCAGGCCGGTCATCAGCGTCTCCAGGCGGTCGATGCTGTCGATGAGGCCGGTGCGGTCCTTGTCGATCGTCGTCAGCGTCGCGTTCAGGTTGTCGATGACCGCGCCGATCAACTCGTCGCGGTCGGCGAGGGCGTCGGTCAGCTGCGCGGTCATCTTCAGCAGGTTGTTGAGCGACGGGCCCATGTTCTCGTCCTGGAAGACCCGGACGAGGTTGTTAGACAGCTCGTTGACCTGCTTGCCGTCCATCGTCCGGAACAGCGGCTTGAAGCCGCCGAGCAGCTTGTCGAGGTCGAGCGCGGGCTCGGTCTGCGTCAGCGGCAGCGTCGACCCGGGGGCGAGGACATCGCCCGGGTTGCCCGAACCGCGGCGCAGTTCCATGAAGCGGTCGCCGGTCAGGTTCTCGTAGCGGATGAGCGCCTCGGCGGACTTCGGCAGCGGGTACTTCCGGTCGACGGAGAAGGTGACCTTCGCCTTGTTGTCATCGGTCAGTGCGACGCCCTTGACCGCGCCGACGTCGACGCCGGCGATCTTCACCTTCGCGCCGGGCCGCATGGCCGAGGCGCTGGTGAAGATGCCGTCGTAGGTGTTGGTCCGGGTGCCCTGGAAGCGGCTGAAGACGGCGACGAGGCCGACGAAGACCAGGAGCATCGCGGTGGCGAATGCGCCCAGCTTGATACAGGTCGCCCGGAACTGGCGTGCGCGATTATCCACGGGGCGGCGCTCCGAATAGCAGTTGGAAGACCTTGGTCGTACTCATCTTCGCCTTGGTGCGCGGCTGGTACGGGTTCGGTCCGTTGTCGATGACCAGGAAGTTCGCCTTCTTCTTGGTGCGCGGGTTGGACAGGCCGTTCTCACAGGTCGGCGGGGCCGCACCGCGGTTCCACGGCAGGTCCTTGGGGTACTCGTAGGGGTCCTTGCCCGGGAGCAGGCCGGCGTTGAGCTTCAGCATGCCGTCGTTCAGGCCGAAGATCGGCGCACCGATCTCGTGGCCGACCGCGGCGGTGCGGATGAAGCAGGCGATGCCGGGGGCGTTGTAGCCGAGCAGCGACATCGTCGGGTTCGAGTCGTTGAGCATCGCGATGATCGCGGCCTTCTTCGGCTCGAAGATGCCGTTGATCGTGTTCGACATGCCGATGGTGTTGGCCAGCAGCGCCTCGAGGTTGGTGCGGTTGTCGACCATCGTGTTGCCCAGGAAGACCGCGTTGTCGACGGTCTTCATCAGGTCGGGCATCACGTCGCCGTAGAGGTTCATCACCGGCGCGGACTGGTTGATCAGCGTGGTCAGCTCGTCCAGGTGCGGGTTGGTCTTGCCCAGCACGTCCGACAGGCTCTGGATGCCCTTGCCGATGGACTCGCCGTTGCCGTCGAGGGCGGTGGTGATCGCGCCGATCGCCGCATTCAGCTTGTCCGGCTGCAGCTCCGCGAGCACGCCCACCAGGCGCTGGTAGACGGTGTTGAGCTCGACGGTGACGTTGTCGCCCTTGATCTCCGAGCCGGCCTGCAGCGAGTAGCCGACCTTGTCCGACGGCTCGACGAGCGTGACCGCCTTGGCGCCGAAGATCGTGTTCGACTTGATGTCGGCGCGGACGTTGCCGGGGATCTTACCCAGCTGGCTGCGCGGGATCTTCAGGTCGAGGACCGCGTGGCCGTCCTGCTCGGTGATCGAGCGGACGCGGCCGACCTCGACGCCGCGCAGCTTGACCTTGGCGTCGGGATTCATCACCAGGCCGGCGCGCGGAGCGACGACGGTGACGTCGGCGGTCCGGGTGAACCAGCCGAGGAACTGTCCGGCCGCACCCACGACGAGCAGGGTGAGGACGGTGACCATCGCGACCGCGGCGGTCCGCCGGACCGCAGGGCTGCGTTCATCTCGTTCCAACATGCCCCTACCCCGCCAGGTTGAACTTGCCGTCGGCGCCGTAGATGGCGAGTGAGGTGAGCAGCGTGATCACGACGACCACGACCAGGGAGGTGCGCACGGCGTTGCCGACGGCCACGCCGACACCGACCGGGCCGCCCGACGCGGTGTAACCGTAGTACGTGTGGATCATCATGACCGCGACGGCCATGGCGATCGCCTGCGCGAAGGACCACATGATGTCCGACGGGATCAGGAAGGTCCGGAAGTAGTGGTCGTACACACCCGGCGACTGCCCGTAGAGGAACACCGTCGCCATGCGGCTGGCGACGAAGGAGGCGAGCGCGGCGAGCGCGTACAGCGGGATGATCGCGACCAGGCCGGCGATGATGCGCGTCGACACCAGGTAGGGCACCGACTGCACGGCCATCGTCTCGAGCGCGTCAATCTCCTCGCTGACGCGCATGGCGCCCAGCTGTGCCGTCGCACCGGCGCCGATCGTCGCGGCCAGCGCGATACCGGCGATCACCGGGACCGCGATGCGCACGTTGATGAAGGCGGAGAAGAAGCCGGTCAGGGCCTCGACGCCGATGTTGGCGAGCGAGTTGTAGCCCTGCACGGCGATCGTGCCGCCGGTGAACAGGGTCAGGAAGCCGACGACCACGACGGTGCCGCCGATCATGGCGAGCGCACCGGTGCCCATGGAGATCTCCGCGATCAGGCGCAGCGTCTCCTTCTTGTAGTGCTTGAGGGCGCGCGGGATCGACACGATGCTGTCCCAGTAGAACAGCGCCTGGTCGCCCAGATCCGCCCACCGATCGCCGGAGCGCTTGAGGGCGACGCGCGCGCGTCGAAGACTGGTTGTGTGGGGCAAGACCATCTCAGCTCCCCGTCGCCGTCAGTCCGACCGCCGTCACGACAATATTGACGACGAACAGTGCCATGAACGAATAGACCACCGTCTCGTTGACGGCGTCGCCGACGCCCTTCGCGCCACCGGAGACGTTGAGTCCCTGGTAGCAGGCGACGAGGCCGGCGAACAGGCCGAACAGGGCCGCCTTGATCATCGAGATGATCAGCTCGCCCAGGCCGGTCAGCAGCGTGAGGTTCGCCAGGAAGGCGCCCGGGTTCACATCCTGCAGGTAGACGGAGAAGACGAAGCCGCCGCCGATGCCGATGGTGCAGACCAGGCTGTTGAGCAGCAGGGCCACGCCGGTCGAGGCGATCACGCGCGGGACCACGAGGCGGTGGATCGGGTTGATGCCCAGCACCTTCATCGCGTCGATCTCTTCGCGGATGGTGCGGGCGCCGAGGTCGGCACAGATCGCCGTCGCGCCGGCACCGGCGACGATGAGCACGGTGACGATGGGACCGATCTGGGTGATGGTGCCCAGCGCCGCGCCGGCGCCGGAGAGGTCTTGGGCGCCGATCTCGCGGAGCAGGATGTTCAGCGTGAAGCTGACCAGCACGGTGAAGGGGATCGCGACCAGCAGGGTCGGGACCATCGAGACGCGCGCGATCGCCCACGAGCACTCAATCGTCTCGCGCCACTGGAACGGACGGCGGAACAACTCCCGCGCCGTCTCGGTGGTCAGGGCGAAGAAGTCGCCAAAAGCAGCGAACGGCGTCGCAAGCTTAGTGAGCACCGTCACTCCTTCCCCCGTGACTTTCGAAAACCTACCATGCGCGTTACTGCACCGTTGTCAGTTGGCCAGCGAGCTTGCCGCAAACGTGACTTTCGGATCCCGCGCATCGAAATAGCTGGTCAGCGCCTTATCGAGCTCCCCATCCGACCAATCGTCCGTGGTCGCCGCAAAGACCTCGGCGATCTCCGGCGCGGCCATCAGCGTGACCTTCGGGCCGTAGACGACGAAGAGCTGGCCGTTCACCGACTGCGCCGACGGTCCGGCCAGGTAGGTGACGAGCTTGACGACGTGTTCGGGCGAGAGCGGGTCGACGCCGTCGGTCGGCGCATCGCCGAAGACGTCGGCGGTCATCGCCGTGCGGGCCCGCGGGCAGATGGCGTTCGCGGTGACGCCGTACCGGCCCAGCGCGCGCGACGCCGACAGGGTCAGTGCGGTGATACCGGCCTTGGCGGCCGCATAGTTCGCCTGTCCGGGCGGGCCGAACAGGCCCGCCTCCGACGAGGTGTTGATCAGGCGGCCGTAGGTCGTGCCGTCGCCTTCCTTGGCGAGGCCGCGCCAGTAGGCCGCGGCGTTGCGGTTGAGCAGGAAGTGGCCGCGCAGGTGGACGCGCTGCACCAGGTCCCACTCGTCGTCGGTCATGTTGAAGAGCATCGTGTCGCGCGTGATGCCCGCGTTGTTCACGACGATGTTCAGGCCGCCGAGATCCTCGGTGGCGGTGCGCATGATCTCGGTCGCCGTCTCCGACGCCGAGATGTCGCCCGCCACCGAGACGCCGCGGGAACCCGCGGCCTTGATCTCGTCGAGCACGTCGCTGGAGTCGAGGGCCTGCGCAAGGTCGTTGACGATGACGGTCGCACCGGCCCGCGCCAGGCCGATGGCCTCGGCACGGCCCAATCCGGCGCCGGCACCGGTCACGACGGCCACGCGGCCGTCCAACGATCCACTCACGCTCATCCTCCAGCTATGTCCGGGCTGTATTCGCAGTCGAGTCCACTGACTCAAAACTAGAACCTGTTTCAGGCACCATACAGGCTCGCGGCGGGGTGTGGGCTGACACCCCGAGAATTTCCTACGGGGTCTACTCGTGCAGCGTCAGGGCCGACTTGGGGCAGCTGGCCACCACCTGACGCATCTCCTCGGCACGGTCGGTCGGGAGGTCTTCCTGCAGGATAACCAAGTAATCGTCGTCATCCAGCTCGAAAACGTCCGGCGCCATACCGACACAGATCGCGTTTGACTCGCACAGGTCGAAGTCACAACTGATGCGCATCGCACAACTCCTCTCCTTGGAGTCCGCCTCGGTTGACGAACCCACTCGTCTCAGGTTAGAACGTGTTACAGAAACAAGCGAGTAAACCCCCTAAAACGAAAGCTGGAGTCGCGATGCGCATCGCCTATTCCGAAGAGCAGGAAGCGCTGCGCCGGGAACTGCGCGCGTACTTCGAGAAGCTCATGACCCCCGAGCGTCGCGCGGCGCTCACCTCCACTTCCGGCGAGATGGGCGAGGGCGACGCCTACCGCGACGTCGTGCGCCAGATGGGCAAGGACGGGTGGCTCGCCCTGGGCTGGCCCGAGGAGTTCGGCGGCCAGAACCGCTCGATGATGGATCAGCTGATCTTCACCGACGAGGCCGCCATCGCCGGTGCCCCGGTGCCGTTCCTGACCATCAACTCGGTCGCGCCGACCATCATGCACTTCGGCACCGAGGAGCAGAAGAAGTTCTTCCTGCCCAAGATCGCCGCAGGTGAACTGCACTTTTCCATCGGCTACTCCGAGCCGGGCGCCGGCACCGACCTCGCGTCACTGCGGTCGACGGCGGTCGAGGACGGCGACGAGTTCGTCATCAACGGCCAGAAGATGTGGACCAGCCTCATCCCCTACGCCGACTACGTGTGGCTGGCCGTACGCACCGACCCGGAGGCCAAGAAGCACAAGGGCATCTCGATGCTCATCGTGCCGACGACCGCCGAGGGCTTCTCCTATACGACGGTCCACACGATGGGCGGCGTCGACACCTCCGCCACCTACTACCAGGACGTGCGCGTGCCCAAGACGGCGCTCGTCGGCGAGCTCGGCGGCGGCTGGCCGCTGGTCACCAACCAGCTCAACAACGAGCGCGTCGCACTGTGTAGCGCCGCGCCCATCCAGACCGCGCTGCGCGAGACCACCCAGTGGGCACAGCAGACCAAGACCCCGACCGGGGAGCGCGTCATCGACACCCCGTGGGTCCGGTCGAACCTGGCCCGCGTGCACGCCGGGGTCGAATTCCTGAAGCTGATCAACTGGAAGATCGCCTCGCAGGCGGGTTCCGGCGAGGCCCCCAGCCCGGCCGACGCGTCGGCGACCAAGGTGTACGGCACCGAGTTCGCCACCGAGGCCTACCGCCTGTTGCTGCAGGTCATCGGCCCGGCGGCGACGCTGCGCCAGGGTTCGACCGGCGCCCACCTGCTCGGCCGCCTCGAGCGTTTCCAGCGCTCGTCGCTGATCCTCACTTTCGGCGGCGGGACCAACGAGGTCCAGCGCGACATCATCGCCATGCTCGCCCTCGGCCAGCCGCACCAGCGGCGATAAGGAGACTTCTCATGGACTTCCGCACCGAAGAGACCACCGGCGAGCTGGTCACGCTCGCCCGCGACATCGCCACCAAGATCTCGACGCCCGAGCGGGTCGCCGAGCTCGAGGAGAAGCTGGCCCCGCTCGACGACACGCTCTGGCGCGAACTCGGCTCGGCCGGCCTGATCGGCCTGGAGCTGCCCGAGGATCTGGCCGGCGTCGGCGGCGGGCTGACCACCGTCGACACCGTCGCCGTCGCCACCGAGGTCGGCCGCGCCCTGGGCGTGGTCCCCTACGCCACGACCGCGATCGCCGTCCTACCGGCGCTGGCCGGCTGGTCGGGCGCCAAGCGCGACGAGTGGATCGCCAAGGTCGCCGGCGGCCAGGCCGTCATCGCCGCGGCCGTCGACGAGGACACCGTCTACGACCCGTTCGCACCGGCCGCCGTCAAGTACGCCAAGGGCAAGCTGAACGGCACCAAGGTCAACGTCGGCTTCGCCGGCGCATCCGAGGCGCTGCTGGTCACCGCCGACGGTGGCAAGGGCCCGGTCGCCGTCCTGGTGGAGACCGGCGCCGCCGGAGTCACCGTCACCCCCGCGCCGTCCACCGGCCTGCTGCCGACCGCCCAGGTCGACTTCGCCGGTGTCGCGGTCGACGCCGCGAACGTGGTGGCCGAGGGCGATGCCGTCGCCGAGCTGGTGAACCGGCTGAACCTGGCCGCCTGCGCCGAGCAGTGCGGCATCGTCGAGCAGGCGCTGCGCCGCACCGCCGAGTACGCCGCCGAGCGCGAGCAGTTCGACCGCAAGATCGGTTCGTTCCAGGCCGTCGCGCAGCGGCTGGCCGACGGCTACATCGACGTCCAGGGTCTGCAGCTGACCACCACGCAGGCCGCGTGGCAGCTGTCCGAGGGCATGGACGCGGCCGAGGCGATCGACACGGCGAAGTTCTGGGCCGGGCAGGCCGGGCACCGCGTCGGACACACCGCGGTGCACGTGCACGGCGGCGTCGGACTGGACACCTCGCACCCGACGCACCGCTACTTCCTGCGGGCCAAGCAGAACGAGTACGCCCTCGCCGGCGAACCCGCGGTGCTGGCCCGACTCGGCGACCGCATCGCCGCCGACCCCGCGTAGCCTCTCGCCGAGCGTGCCCAGAAACTCGCCGAGCGCGCCTTCAGTCGCCGACGCGCGCTCGTTGTCGGAGCTGTTGGCGCCGCTCGTCGACGTCACCGACCGGGGGCTGCACCACGGGGAGATCTACATCTCCTGGCACGACCACCTGCGGCAGGCGGCGCACATCGGCAAGGCGGTGCGCGCCCGCCTCGACCCCGACCGCCCGCCGCATATCGGCGTCGCGCTCACCATGCCGGTGGACTACTGCGTCTTCCTGACCGCGGCGGTGCTGGAGGGCTTTGTCGTCGTCGGCATCAACACCACCAGGCGCGGGGCAGCCCTGGCCGGTGACGTGGCGACCGCCGACTGCCAGTTCGTGCTGACCGACTCGGCCACCACCGAGCTGTTCCAGGGCCTCGACGTGCCCGAACTCGTCGTGCACGACCAGCCGTTTCACGAGATGGTCGACGCGGTGGAATCGCCGGAGCGGGTCGTCGTGCCCGATCGCTCCCCCGACGACCTGGTGATGCTGATCTTCACCTCGGGCACGACCGGCGACCCGAAGGCAGTGCGCTGCAGCATGCGCAAGTTCGCGGCGCCGGGGGTCATGCTCGCCGACCGGTTCGGGCTGGGCGCCGACGACGTCGTGTACGTCTCGATGCCGCTGTTCCACTCCAACGCGATGGTCGCCGGGTGGGCGGTGGCGCTGGCGGCCGGCTCTTCGCTCGTACTGCGCCCGGCGTTCTCCGCACGGGGGTTCCTCGAGGACGTGAGCCGCTACGGCGTCACCTACGCGAACTACGTCGGCAAACCGCTCCACTACATCCTCGCCGTCCCGCCGCGGCCCGACGACGCCGACGTCGCCCTGCGCATCATGTACGGCAACGAGGCCAGCGCCGCGGATCGGGCCGAGTTCGCCCGCCGCTTCAACTGCACCGTCGTCGACGGCTTCGGGTCCACCGAGGGCGGCGTCTCAATCTCGCGCACCCCGGACACCCCGCCCGACGCGCTCGGCCCGCTGCGGGAACCGATTGCCGTCGTCGACCCGGAAACGCTGTCACCGGTTCCCGCCGGCGAGGTCGGCGAGATCGTGAACACGTCGGGGCCCGGGCTGTTCGACGGCTACTGGGGCGACGACGCGTCGACCGCCGAACGGCTCCGCGGCGGCATGTACCGCACCGGCGACCTCGGCTGGGTCGACGCCGGCGGCTACATCCACTTCGCCGGACGGCTCGGCGATTGGGCGCGCGTCGACGGGGAGAACCTGGGCACCGCGCCGATCGAGAAGATCCTGCTGCGGCACCCGGCGATCCGGCAGGCCGCCGTCTACGGGGTGCCGGTGGAGATCGGCGACGAGCTGTGGGCGGCCCTGGTCGCACCCGGATTGACGCCCGACGACCTCACCGACTTCCTCGCCGCGCAGTCAGACCTCGGCCCCAAACAGTGGCCGTCGCACATCCGCATCGTCGACGAGCTGCCGCAGACGGCGACATTCAAAACCGTGCGCACCGAGCTGCGCGGTGCGGCAGAGCCGCCGGACTGGTCGCGGGTCGACCGGCGCTACCGCGCGGTCTCGTCGACCGACCGCGGCAGCTTGTAGGTCACGCCCGTCATCGCCTCCGACTCCTCCCACAGGCGGCGCCACATGCGGCGGTCCTGGGAGAGCTTCGACGACGGCGCCGAACGGACCGGGCCGCGCGACTGGCCGATGCCGCCGGTCGGGCCCCAGTACTTGTGCGGGTCGATGTCGGGCTCGGTCGCGCCGAACAGGATCGACTGCGCGGCCTTCTTCGGCTCGTGGCCCCATACGGCGGCGAAGCCCTTGCCGACCAGGTCGACGGGCGTCTCGGTCTTGGTGAACAGGTCGGTGCCGGAGACACCGGGGTGTACCGCGTAGGAGCGCAGCTGGGAGTCTGCCTCGTCGAGACGCCGTTGCAGCTCGCGGGCGAACATGAGGTTGGCCAGCTTCGACTGCGCGTAGGCGAGGTTGCGCTGGTACCGGCGGTTCTCGTAGTTGAGGTCGTCGATCCACAGTTTGGGCGTCTGGCGGTGCGCGATGCTCGCCACGGTGACGACGCGGTCGGTGATCTGGTCGAGCAGCAGCCCGGTCAGCGCGAAATGCGCGAGGTGGTTGACGCCGAACTGCATCTCGAAGCCGTCGGCGGTCCGCTTGAGCGGCAGGTTCATCAGCCCCGCATTGTTGATCAGGACGTCGAACTCGCCCATCCGCGCCGCGAAGTGCCGCACTGACGCGAGGTTGGCCAGGTCGAGCGGCTTGACCCGCACGTCGCCGGAGATGCCCTCGGCGATCAGCTCGGCCTTCCGCGTGTCGCGGCACGCCATGATGACGGTCGCACCGCGCTCGGCCAACGCGCGCGTCGCGACCTCGCCCAGACCGCCGTTGGCCCCGGTGATCACCACCGTCCGGCCGGTCTGGTCGTCGATGTCGTCAATCGACCACGCCATTGTGGCACCCCTTCGCAAGAACTCCCGCGCGCGCATCCGCGCAGCTTATGTGGTCAATTCGACCACATCGAAGCGGCAAAAGGGACCTTTGGCCGGTCGGGTATGCCGTCTTGTTACGAGGTCCGATCCGACCCGTTACAGGGTCTTGTTCAGCCGGGCCACCGCGTCGTCGTATTCACTCACCAGATCGGCGATCAGATCGGCCACCGGGGTGATCGCGTTCATGCGGCCGACGATCTGACCGGCGGGCATGGCGATGACGTCGGGGTCGTCCGACGCGGAGATCCGCGCGTGCGCCTCGCCGACGAGCAGGTTCTGCAGCGGCATGGGTAGCGGATCGGGGGCGTTCTCCGAATCCCAGGCGTCGGTCCACTTCGTCTTGAGCAGGCGGGCGGGCTTGCCGGAGTAGATGCGGCGGCGCACGGTGTCGCGCGAGGTCGCCTTCAGCAGCGCCTCCTGGACCGTCGACGGTCCGTCGCCGGTGGCGCCGAGCTTGTACTCGGCGGCGGTCAGCCAATAGGTGCCCATCCACACGCCCTGCGCGCCGAGCGCGAGGGCCGCGGCGACCTGGCGGCCGCTGCCCACGCCGCCGGCGGCGAGCACGGGCGCGGTGTCGCCCATGGCGTCGACGATCTCGGGCCACAGGATCATCGAGGTGACCTCACCGGTGTGACCGCCGCCCTCGTAGCCCTGGGCGATGACGATGTCGACGCCGGCCTGCACGTGGTTCATGGCGTGCTCCTTGGCGCCGGCCAGCGCGGCGACGGCGACCCCGTTCTCGTGGGCCACCTGGATCACGTCGTCGGGCGGCGAACCGAGCGCGTTGGCGATCAGCTTGATCTGGCCGTACTTGCGGGCGTGCTCCATGGCGACGTCGACGTGCGAGCGGGCCACCGAGTGCAGCCAGCCGAGGACGCCGGTGTTGATGCGGCTGCCGTCCGGCAGCGGCGGGACGCCCAGGTCGTCGAGGGTGCGCTCGACGAAGGCGCGGTGCTCCGGCGGGATCATCGCGTCGAGGTCGACCTTGGAACCCTCGGTCGGGATCTTCGCCGGCATAACGATGTCGACGCCGAACGGCTTGCCCTCGGTGAGTTCGTGCATGCGCTCGAGGACGGCGTCGAGCTCCTCGGCCTCGTTGAAGCGGACGCACCCGAGGACGCCGAGGCCGCCGGCGCGGCTGATCGCGGCGGCGACGTCCTCACTCGGGGTGAAGCCGAAGATCGGGTACTCGATGCCGAACTTTTCGCTGAGCTGGGTTTTCACGGGGGTTCCTGACGTTGGGGGGCTGGGGGTTCTAGGAGGCTTCGTCGGCCGGGCGGGACTCGGCAACCGACTGGGCCCAGCGGTAGTCGGGCTTGCCCGCCGGGGAACGCTTGATCTCGTCGACGAACCACACGCTGCGCGGCACCTTGTAGCCGGCGAGCTCGGCCCGGGACGCCTCGCCGAGCGATGCCAGGGTCGGGCGGGCGCCGTCGCGGGTGGCGACGACGGCGGCCACCCGCTGGCCGAAGCGCTCGTCGGGGACGCCGACGACGGACACGTCGAACACGTCGGGATGCGCCTTGAGGGCGGCCTCGACCTCTTCGGGGAAGACCTTCTCGCCGCCGGTGTTGATCGACACCGAGCCGCGGCCGAGCATCGTGATGGTGCCGTCAGACTCCAGCGTCGCGAAGTCGCCGGGCAGCGAGTAGCGGACGCCGTCGTAGACGACGAAAGTTTTGGCCGACTTCGCCGGGTCGTTGTGGTAGCGCAGCGGCACGTGGCCCGAGCGCGCGAGGACGCCGATCTCACCGCTGCCCGGCTCGACCGGGGTGCCGTCCTCACGGAGCACGTGGGTCTCCGGGTCGGCCTTGACCTGCGGGGCGCCGACGTGGCTCTGCCCCTTCTCGACGACGCTCATGCCGCCGAAACCGGTTTCCGACGATCCGATGGCGTCGATGACGACCGCGTTCGGGAAGGCGGTCACGTAGCGGTCCTTGACCGACGGGGAGAACAGCGCGGCCGACGAGGCGACCGACACCAGCGTCGAGGTGTCGAAATCGCCGGCCTCGTAGGCCTCGATCATTGGGCGGCCCATGGCGTCGCCGGTGATGAAGACGACGTTGACGCCGTGGCGCTCGATGACCCGCCAGGCCTCCTCGGCGTCGAAGTCGGGGTAGACGACGGCCTTGCCGCCGGCGAACAGCGACTGGAAGATCGCCCACTGCGAGCCGCCGTGGATGAACGGGGGGATCGGGAAGCGGACCAGCTGGCCGCCCTCCTTGCCGGTGTTGGCCATCTGCCACTCGTCGGCGACGGGCTCGCCGGAGTACCAGTCGATGCCGCCGCCGAGCACGCGCCACACGTCCTCCTGGCGCCACACGACGCCCTTGGGCTTGCCGGTGGTGCCGCCGGTGTAGAGCATGTACAGGTCGTCGTCGGTGCGCTCGGAGAAGTCGCGCTCGCCCGACGCGTCCGCCAGGGCCTCGGTGTAGCCGACGACGTCGACCTTGCTCGCCTTGTCGCCGGTGCAGGCCGCGGGGCCGCCCTTGCTGTCCTCGTCGGCGATGACGATGCGCTTGGTGATCTTGGTGTCGCAGTTCTGCAACGTGTTGCAGACGCGTTCCGTGTAGCGGTCCTCGTGGATCAGGACCTTCATGCCCGAGTCGGTGAAGATGTGCTCGAGCTCGGCCTCGACGTAGCGGTAGTTGACGTTGGCCATGACCGCGCGGGCCTTGAAGATGGCGAGCATCCCGATGACGGCCTCGATGGTGTTTCGGCTGTACAGACCCACTGCGTCACCCGGTTCGACGCCGGCGTCGACGAGGACGTGTGCGAGCCGGTTCGCCTGGTCCTCGAGTTCGGCATAGGTCAGCGAACGGTCGCCGGATTCGAGCGCGATGCGCTCGGGCATGAGGTCGACGGCGTGCTCGATCAGGTCGGCAATCGTATAGGCCATGGATAGAAACTAGAACGTGTTACTGTTTTCGGCAACCACTTCCGGGCAGGCCGACCGGCCCGGACAGCGGACCGCGCCTGGAGAAGGAGCCCACGATGGCCGATTGCCTCGTCGAGCAGCACGGACACGTCCTCGTCGTCACCATGAACCGCCCGGAGGCGCGCAACGCGCTGTCCACCGAGATGATGCGCATCATGGAGGAGGCCTGGGACCGGGTCGATTCCGATCCCGACATCCGCGTCTGCGTGCTGACCGGCGCCGGCGGCGCCTTCTGCGCCGGCATGGACCTCAAGGCCATGAACAAGAACTCCCCCGGTGACACCGCCGACAGCGGCGCGTGGAACCCAGCCAAGCTGCCCGCCCTGCTGAAGGGCCGTCGGCTGACCAAGCCGCTCATCGCCGCGGTCGAGGGCCCCGCCATCGCCGGCGGCACCGAGATCCTGCAGGGCACCGACATCCGCGTGGCCGGCGAGAGCGCCAAGTTCGGCGTCGCCGAGGCCCGCTGGGGCCTGTACCCGCTCGGCGGCAGCGCCGTGCGCCTGCCGCGCCAGATCCCGTACACGATCGCCGCCGACCTGCTGCTGACCGGCCGCCACATCACCGCCGCCGAGGCCAAGGAGTACGGCCTCATCGGCTACGTCGTGCCCGACGGCGGCGCGCTCGAGACGGCGATGGAAATCGCCGAGAAGATCGCCGCCAACGGCCCGCTCGCGGTACAGGCGATCCTCAAGACGATGCGCGACTCGGAGGGGCAACACGAAGAGGACGCCTTCGAGGCCGACGGCCGGGTAGGCCTCGGCGTGTTCAAGTCGGCCGACGCCAAGATCGGCCCCCGCGCCTTCGCCAACAAGGAGAAGCCGGTCTTCACCGGCGAGTAGGCCCGGTCAGAGGCGGTCGGCGACTCCGCCCCATTTGCCCAGTCGGCCCGCGATGTCCTCGTAGCGCGGCCCGATGACCCGGGGCACGGCGTCGAAGAAGCGGGCGTCGGGACCGATGAGCACTCGCGGCGCGTTGCGACGGATCCCGCGCACGATGGCCTTGGCCGCACCCTCCGGTGAAGTGACCGCAATCTTGTCGAACTGCGCACCGGCCTTGGCGATCTCCTCCGGGCTGTCACCCGCGCCACGACCGTTGACGACGATGTTGGTCTTGATGCCGCCGGGATGCACGCACGTGACGCCGACGTTGTGCCCGGCGATCAGCATCTCCTGACGCAGCGACTCGGTGAAGCCGCGCACGGCGAACTTCGCCGCGTTGTACGCGCTCTGACTGGGGATGCCCATCAGCCCGAACACCGACGAGACGTTGGCGATGTGGGCGTCGCCCGACGCGATGAGGTGCGGCAGGAACGCCTTGGTGCCGTTGGCGACGCCCCAGAAGTCGATGTTGAACAGCCACTCGAAGTCGTCCCAGGCCATGTCCTCGACCGTCGCGGACAGCGAGACGCCCGCATTGTTGACCACGATGTTCACGCGGCCGAAGCGATCCATGACCTCGTCGGCGTGGGCGTAGACCGCGTCGCGGTCGGCGACGTCGAGGCGGAACCCCGCGGCGCGCGCACCCACCTGCTCGCAGCGCTCCACCGTCTCGGCGACACCGGCCTCGTCGACGTCCGACAGCGCCAGAATCGCACCGCGGCCGGCGAGGTTCACCGCCAGCGCCCGGCCAATTCCGGAGCCCGCCCCGGTGATGACGGCTACCTTGCCCTCGAATTTCCGCACGACTTCCCCCTCGTCGGTGGTGGTTCGGCGATGTGCCGATCAGAACCGGAAGTATCGCATACCATCGGTAGCATGAACAGCGTCTTCACGCACAGCCCGCACGAGGGCTCGGACTACATCGGGGACGCGACAATCATCGTTCGCGGCACGGAGATCCCGGTACACGTCGAGATGCGCGGCTATCGCGAACCGATCGACGGTGTGTACCGGTGGATCGGCCGGGTGTCGCCCAACGAGCAGTTGGCCGAGGTCCTCGGCGACGCGCAGCGCACCACGATCACCGTGCGCACCGACCACAGCGCGCGACCGGCCGTGATCGGCGATCCCGATCCGTGGAACCGCTTCCGCATCATGGGAAAGAGCACGCCGCCGTACCACGTGCCGACCGAGCTGGCAGAAGTCGAAGCTGCCGACGAGTCGCCCTAGCCGGCGTAGACCGCGGCGAGGTTGTCGGCGATCGACGCGTCGAAGTCCAACGCGGCGCCGCCGTTGTTGGCCGCGGCCACCTGCAGCAGCGCCCGGATGTAGGGCTCGACCCGGTCGACGAAGCTGTCCACACTCTCGGTCGGCCCGTCATCGCCGACCCACCCGTCGGCCGCGAACACCACCGCACCCATGATCATCGCCGCCGCGGAGTCGAGCTGCCGCGGACGGGCGTCACCGTCCTCGTCACCGGGCACCAGGGCGGCCAGGAGGGTGGCGATGTCGGAGGCCATCGTCCGCGCGGTTTCGATCGCGTGGACGCTCGGCGAGGACGACGTGTTGCTGGTGGCGGAGAAGTTCAGCTGGAGATAGCGAAAGACGTTGGGGTGCTCGCCGACGAATTCGGCATAGCCCGAGATCCCCGCGCGGACCAGCTCGCCCAACGTGCCCGCAGTGAGCTGGGGCCCGGTGACGATCCGCTCGGTGAGCGCGTCCATGACACGGTCGTTGATGGCGTTGACGAGCGCCGACTTGTCCGTAAAGAAGCGGTACAGCGTCGGTTTGGGGATCTTGGCCTCGGCGGCGATCTCGCGCATGCTGACGTCGGGCCCGCGGTCGTCGATGGCACGGATCGTGGCGTCGACGAGGGTGCGCCGCATCTTCTTGCGGTGCTCGGCCCACCGTTCGGTGCGCGCGTCCGCCATGTCGCCCCCTCTCGCTGTCGGCTGATTCTGCCGACCCAGTATGGATCATGCGCGGAAACCTCGAAACCGGCCCACACGTCGTCGCGGTTAGCAATACTGGCGGTATCGGATACCGGAGGTAACACATGACGGTCGAGGAACTCCACCCCACCGACGTCGACCCCGACGCGCTCGAAGTCGACGTGCTCGTCATCGGCGCGGGCATCTCGGGAATCGGCGCCGCCTGCCGGCTGGCGCAACATCGCCCCGAACTCGACGTGCGGATCGTCGAACGTCGCCAGCGCATCGGCGGCACGTGGGACCTGTTCCGCTACCCGGGAATCCGGTCGGATTCGGACATGTTCACCTTCGGCTACGACTTCGCCCCGTGGACCCAAGCCAAGGTTCTCGCCGACGGCCCGTCGATCCGCGAGTACGTCGAGCAGACCGCCGCGCGGTACGGCGTCACCGACCGGATCGACTTCGGCATCACGGTGCGGCACGCATCCTGGTCGACCGAGGAGCAGCGGTGGTCCCTGCTCGCGACCGATGACACCGGCGCCGAGCGGCACTATGTCGCGAGGTTCGTCGTCGGTTGCACCGGCTACTACGACTTCGACCACGGCTACCGGCCCGAGTTCCCGGACGAGACCGCATTCCGCGGCACCATCGTGCACCCGCAGCATTGGCCCGAGGATCTGGACTACCGAGGCAAGCGCGTCGCCGTCATCGGCAGCGGCGCCACCGCGGTCACCCTCGTGCCGAACATGGCCGAGGACACCGCGCACATCACGATGATCCAGCGCTCCCCCACCTACGTCGTCCCACTGCCGGCGGTTAACAGGGCAGCCGCCGTCGCGATGCGGTTCCTGCCCGAGAAGCCGCTGTTCGCCGCCGTCCGCACGGCCGCCGCCGTCGGTGGCCGGGTGGTGTTCGGGGCGACGCGCACGTTCCCCGGCACGACCAAGCGCGCATTGACCCGGGTTGCGGCCGGGCGCCTGCGGCCCGAGATCGACATCAAGCACTTCACGCCGTCCTACAAGCCGTGGGACCAGCGGATCTGCGTCGTCCCCGACGGCGACCTGTTCAAGTCGCTCAACAGCGGAGCGGCCTCGATCGTCACCGGCACGATTGAGAAGTTCACCCCGACCGGGGTGCAGATGACCTCCGGCGAGCATGTCGATGCCGACATCATCGTCACCGCAACCGGCCTGAACGTGCAGTTCAACGGCGGTATCGATGTCCTGGTCGACGGCGAGCCGGTGGTCGTCGCCGACCGCCTGACTTACAAGGCCGTGATGCTCGAGGGCGTCCCGAACGCCCTGTTCATCTTCGGTTACACCAACGCGTCGTGGACGCTCAAGGTCGGCCTGGCGACCCACTACCTCACCCGGCTGCTCGGCTACATGGCCAACCGTGGCTACGGCGTCGTCGTGCCCACCGCCGACGGCGCTCCGACGTCGGACGAGACTGTGTTCGGCAGCCTGACCGCGGGATACGTCCTGCGCGCCGCCGACACCCTGCCGAAGCAGGGGCGCAGCGGGGTGTGGAAGGTCCGCCACGACTACGTCGCCGACTATGTGGCCCTGCGCCTGCGGCCGATCGCCGACGACGCACTGCACTTCACCCCGGCGAAGTCTCGTCGACGCGCACGGGTGAAGGGCTGACCATGGGCACCGAATTCTTCGAACCCACCACCACCGACGGCGGCCCCGTCTCCCGACGGCGATCCATCGTGGACCGTCAGGCGACCGCACAGCGCTTCCTGTTCGAGGCCGCCGAGGACTCCTACAACGGCGAACTCGACATCGCCTGGGATGCACCGCCCATCGACGGGCTGCCGTGGCTGCCGCCGACAATGGTCACCCTTCACGGCACCGAGCAGTGGACCGCGCTCTCGCCGGTGGAGCGCGACGACCTGTCGCGCCGCGAGCTCGTCGATCTCCTCACCCTCGCGGTCTACGCCGAGACCGTCCTGTCGATGTTGACCTTCCGCGACGTCGCCGAGCGCAGCGGCATCGCCGACGACCGGGCTCGGTGGATGCTCAAGTGTGTCGACACCCACGCGCGCAACATCACCATGTTCGGCCGCCTCGTCGACCTCACCGGACTGCCCGCCTACCGGCGCAAGAAGCTTGCGCGCCGCCTGGAGAAGTACACGCTGCTCGTGCCCAACGGCGCGACGACCGGCGCGGTGACGTTGATGCTGGAGGGCGCGCTGGCCGGCCTCATGCGCATGGCCGGCGACGGCGAGGTCCAGCCGCACGTCGCGCAGATCACCCAGATCCACCTGATCGCCAGCCGCCGACACCTCCGGTTCGCCCGGGAGGACCTGGTGGAGCGCCTGGCCGGGCGCGGTCCGGTGCGCCGCGCCGCCGCCTCTGTCGCCGGCGCCGGAGTCGTCACCGCCGTCGGCAGGCTGATGATCAATCCGGATGTGTACCGCGACATGGGCCTGCCCGTGCCCCGCGCGGTGCGCGCCGCGCGCACCTCCGACGCGCATCGGCATCGGATGGACGCCGCGTTCACCGACACCGTGCGCTTCGCGGCCGAGGCCGGCTTGTTCCGCGACCCGATGAGCCGATCGATGCTGCGGCGCGCCGGATTCCGGCGGCCACGATCTTGACAACGGGGACTGTGACGCAGGACACTGGTACCAGCGGTAGCCGATACCTCTGGTTCACGAGGGGAGAATCATGACCGTAGTGGACTCGACTGCGACCGAGGCGGCACGGGACCCGTCGGGGGGTCCCCGCCTCTACAAGGGCGCGGTCAGCACCACCAGCGTCGACGTCGGGGACCGGCAGAAGACCGCGCAACGCCTCCTGCGCTCCACGGCCGACCGCTCCTACGACGGCGAACTCGACATCGATTGGGACGCACCCATCGTCGAGGGCGCCCCGTGGATCCCGATTCATCGGCTCACCCTGCGCGGTACCGAGCACTGGGACAAACTCACCGACGAGCAGAAGCGACTGCTCACCATGTACGAGGCGGTCGCCGTCCTCTCCTACGGCATCTTTGCCGAGGTCGCACTCTCCACCAACCTCATGCGCGGCGTGCTGCGCAACCCGGGTTTCGTCGACGACCACACCCGCTATGCCCTCGCCGAGGTCGCCGAGGAAACCCGCCATTCGACGATGTTCGGCCGACTCATCAACAAGACCGGCCTGAAGCCGTACAAGCAGCCGAAGGCCGTGCTGAAGTTCTTCCGGTTCGTCGGCTTCGTCCCGATGGGGCCCGCGATCTACGCCGGCACGCTGCTGATCGAAGAAGTGCTCGACCGCCTGCAGCGCGAGGGGATGATGGACGAGACCCTCCAGCCCCACTTCCGCCAGCTGATGAAGATCCACATCCTCGAGGAGGCGCGGCACATCACCTACGCCCGGGAAGAGCTGGTGCGCTCGATCCAGGCCCGCGGCCGGATGTCCAACGCCGCCCACCGCGTCGCGTTCGCCCTGATGGTGAACTTCGTCCAAGAACAGATCATCGACCCGCGCGTCTACCGCTCGGTCGGGCTGAGCCCGTTGCGCGGCATGATCGACGCGCGCCGCTCACCGCAGTTCAAAGAGACGGGCCAGTTCATGGCCGGTCCGTTGCTCGAGTTCCTCTACGACGCCGGCATGATCAAGGGGCCGGTCACGACCCGCCTCTACAAGCTCTCCGGCGCCCTCCCGCCCGACCTGCGGGCCAAGGTCGACGCCGATCGGCGACGCTGACCCGTCATGTCCTCCCCCCGCTCCGCGGTTGCCACCGCGCCGGTCAGCCACGCCCATGAGCTCGAGATCGTCGAAGTCGTCGCCGAAACGCCCGACGCGATGTCGATCGTGCTCGACGTCCCCGAATACCTCGAGTCCGCGTTCCGCTACCACCCGGGGCAGTTCCTGACCGTCAAGATTCCGACGGATCGCCCCGGTGGCGCCGCCCGCAGCTATTCGCTGTCGAGTTCCCCGCATTTCGAGACGGATCTGGTGATCACCGTCAAGCGCACGCCGGGGGGCTACGGATCCAACTGGCTGTGCGACAACGCGCATCCGGGCGGGACGCTGACGGTCCTCACCCCGTCCGGCCACTTCACCCCGGCCGATCTGGACAACGACGTCCTACTCGTCGGCGCCGGCAGCGGCATCACCCCGCTGATGTCGATTGCGAAATCGGTCCTGATCGGCGGCAGCGGCACCGTCTACCTGCTCTATGCCAACCGTGACCCGCGGTCGACGATCTTCGGCCGCGAACTCACCTCGATGCTCGCCGAGTTCCCCACCCGGTTCGCCGTCGAGCACTGGTTTGAGAGCGAGCGCGGCCGTCCGACCGCCGATGGACTGACCCGCGCGCTCGAACTGTTCTCCGCCTACGACGCCTTCGTCTGCGGCCCGGCGCCGTTCATGTCGTTGGCGCGGGAGGCGTTGCGCCGCGTCGGCATCCCCGCCGGGCACATCGCGGTCGAGAAGTACCGCTCGCTCGAGGGCGACCCCTTCGCCGACGTCGTCGTGGCCCCGCCGAGCGCCGATGAGCACACCGCGACGGTGACGGTCACCCGGGCCGGGCAGACCGTCGAGTTGGCGTGGCCGCGCACGACCAAGCTGCTCGACCTGCTGTTGTCCCAGGGGTTCGACGCCCCGTACTCCTGCCGCGAGGGCGAGTGCAGTTCGTGCGCCTGCACGGTGACCTCGGGCGAGGTCAAGATGCTCAAGAACGACACCCTCGTCGACGCGGATCTGCGGGCGGGCCTGACCCTTGCCTGCCAGGCCGTGCCGATCAGCAGCGAGGTGTCGGTCGACTTCGATCAGTAGTTTCCTAGAACCTGTTACCGCCCTGGGAAACATTCATTGCGCTCGTCCTTGCGCGCCAATATTAGAACGTGTTCTAGTAGAGGTGTGAGTAAAAGCCCGATCGCCGATCCGGTCGCGGAGGTGCCCGCGCCCGCCACCAAGATCCTGTCCGCACCGCTGACGAACTCCTTCGACTACACCCGGTCGCTGGGCCCGGTGCTGTCCCCCTTCGCCCTCGCCCTGCGCGACGGCAAGATCCTCGGGTCCAAGGGCAGCGACGGCCGCGTCAGCGTCCCGCCCGTCGAGTTCGACGCCGGCACCGGCGCCCCGACCACCGACCTCGTCGAGGTCCAGCCCGTCGGCACGGTCACGTCGTGGTCGTGGGAGCCCAAGCCCGAGCCCGGCCACCCCCTCGACAAGCCCTTCGCGTGGGCGCTGATCAAGCTCGACGGCGCCGACACCGCGCTGCTGCACGCCGTCGACGCCGAGGACGCGTCGCAGCTGAAGACCGGCGCCCGCGTCGCCGCCGTGTGGCGCCCGGACCGTCGGGGCTGGATCAAGGACATCGCACACTTCACGCTCGCCGATGCCGCCCAACCGGCCCCGGCGAACACCGACGACACCGAGATCACCGGCAAGGACGGCAACGTCGTCATCACGACGCCGATCTCGATGACCATCGAGCACACCGCCACCGAGGAAGAGTCCTGGTACCTCGAGGGCCTCAAGGCCGGCAAGCTGCTCGGCGGCCGCGTCACCACCGGCGAGGTCTACTTCCCGCCGCGCCAGGTCAGCCCCGCCGACGGGTCGCGCACCACCGACCGCGTCGAGGTCTCCGACCACGGCACCGTCACCACCTTCTGCATTGTCAACGTGCCCTTCATGGGCCAGCAGATCAAGCCGCCCTACGTCGCGGCCTACGTCCTGCTCGACGGCGCGGACATCCCGTTCCTGCACCTGATCCTCGACTGCCCCGCCGAGGACGTCCGCATGGGCATGCGGGTCAAGGCCGTCTGGCGGCCCGAGGAGGAGTGGGACTACACGTTGCGCAACATCAGCCACTTCGCGCCGAGCGGTGAGCCGGACGCCGACTTCGAGTCGTACCGAGACCACCTGTAGGCGAAGGAGATACCCACCATGAGCAGTTCAACCCTGCCCCGCATCGCCGTCATCGGTTTCGCGCACAGCCCCAACGTCGCCGAGACCACCGGCACCACCAACGGCGTCGAGATGCTGATCCCGTGTTTCGACAAGCTCTACGGCCAGCTCGGCATCACCCGCTCCGACATCGGCTTCTGGTGCAGCGGATCGTCCGACTACCTGGCCGGCCGCGCGTTCTCGTTCATCTCGGCCATCGACTCGATCGGCGCCGTGCCGCCCATCAACGAGTCGCACGTCGAGATGGACGGCGCCTGGGCGCTGTACGAGGCCTGGGTGAAGATCGCCTCCGGCGAGGTCGACACCGCCCTGGCCTACGGCTTCGGCAAGGCCTCCGCCGGCGATAGCGATCTGACCCTGGCGCTGCAGACCGACCCGTACACCGTCGCACCGCTGTGGCCGACCGCGTACGGCCTGGCCGGCCTGCAGGCGCGCGCCGGCATCGACGCCGGCAAGTGGACCGAGGCCGACATGGCGGCCGTCGCTTCGCGCTTCACCGGCGACTCCGTCGACAAGCTGCTCAAGGCCGACTACGTCGCCGACCCGCTGCGCCCGCATGACATCGCGCCGTACGCCGACGCGGCGGCCGCGGTCATCCTCGCCACCGAGGAGAAGGCCCGCGAGCTGGTGGACAACCCGGCCTTCATCACCGGCTGGGACCACCGCATCGACTCCCCCAACTT
Source organism: Gordonia sp. (in: high G+C Gram-positive bacteria) (assembly GCF_047602025.1). Lineage (GTDB taxonomy): Bacteria > Actinomycetota > Actinomycetes > Mycobacteriales > Mycobacteriaceae > Gordonia. The sequence continues at coordinate 2,569,188 of NZ_JASGII010000001.1, forward strand.
CGGCGCGCGGGACCTCACGGTCTCCCCGTCGACGAAGCTCGCCGCCGACACCGCGTTCGGCGATCAGTCGCGCGACGTCGACGTCGCCGAGATCCACGCGCCGTACACGCACCAGGAGTTGATCGTCCGCGACGCCCTGGGCATCGGCGAGAAGACGAAGATCAACCCGTCCGGCGGGGTGCAGGGCGGCAACGCCCTCTTCTCGGCGGGCCTGCAGCGGATCGGCTACGCCGCCACCGCGATCCTGAGCGGCGAGGCCGGCAGCGCCGTCGCGCATGCGACGAGCGGTCCGATGCTGCAGCAGAACATGGTCGTGACCCTCAAGGGAGACAAGTGATGGCACGCAACAGGGCCGCGGTGCTGGGCACCGGGCAGACGAAGTACGTGGCAAAGCGCACCGACGTCACGATGTCGGGCATGGTCCGCGAGGCCATCGACCGGGCGCTGACGGACTCGGGCGTCAGCATCGACGACATCGACGCGATCGTCATCGGCAAGGCCCCCGACTTCTTCGAGGGCTCGATGATGCCGGAACTGGCGATGGCCGAGGCGCTCGGCGCCGTCGGCAAGCGGCTGATCCGCGTGCACACCGCCGGTTCGGTGGGCGCGTCGACGGCCGTCGTCGCCTCGTCGCTGGTGAAAGCGGGCGTGCACCGACGCGTGCTGGCCGTCTCGTGGGAGAAGCAGTCGGAGTCGAACGCCATGTGGGCGCTGTCGATCCCGGTGCCGTTCACCATGCCGGTCGGCGCGGGTGCCGGCGGCTTCTTCGCCCCGCACGTGCGCGCCTACATCCACAACTCGAAGGCGCCCGAGCACATCGGTGCGATGGTCGCGGCGAAGGACCGGCGCAACGGCGCGAAGAACCCCCTCGCCCACCTGCACCAGCCGGACATCACCGTCGAGAAGGTCATGGCCTCACAAATGCTGTGGGACCCGATCCGGTTCGACGAGACCTGTCCGTCGTCGGACGGCGCGTGTGCCGTCGTGATCGGCGACGAGGCCGCGGCAGACGACAACGTCGCCGCGGGCCGTCCCGTCGCCTGGATCCACGCGACGGCGATGCGCACCGAGCCGCTGGCCTACGCGCACCGCAACGTGGTCAGTCCGCAGGCTGGCCGCGACGCGTCGGCAGCACTGTGGCGCGACGCCGGCATCACCAACCCGCTCGAGGAGGTCGACGCCGCGGAGATCTACGTTCCCTTCTCGTGGTTCGAGCCGATGTGGCTGGAGAACCTGGGCTTCATGCCGGAGAACGAGGGCTGGAAGCTCACCGAGGCCGGCGAGACCGAGATCGGCGGCAAGCTGCCGGTCAACGCCTCCGGCGGTGTGCTGTCGTCGAACCCGATCGGGGCGTCGGGCATGATCCGCTGCGCCGAGGCCGCCATCCAGGTCATGGGCAAGGGCGGCGACCACCAGGTCGACGGCGTCCGCAAGGCCTTCGGCCACGCCTACGGCGGCGGTTCGCAGTACTTCTCCATGTGGCTGCTCGGCAAGGACAAGCCGGAGAACTAGCACCACTCACGACGAAGCCCTCCCGGGATCACCCGGGAGGGCTTCGTCGTTGCGTGCCGTCCTACTGGCCCGGCGGCCTGTTCGGGTTCACACCGCCCTGCGGACCCTGCGGCGGCGGGAACGGCTGCTGCTGGGGGTGCGGGGCGCCCTGCTGCGGGTACGCCTGCGGGGGCGGGCCCTGCGGCGCCGGCGGCTGCTGCGGGAACTGCGGCTGGGGGCCGAACGGCTGCGGGCCGCCCGGGGCGTTGCCGAAGGGCGGGGCGCCGAACTGCGGACCGGCCATGGCGGGCTTGCGCTTGGAGCGCAGCACCATCATGACGATCAGTCCGAGGAGCAGCAGGCCGACCAGTCCGCCGACGACGGCGGCGATCAAGCCGAACGGGGAACCGGAGCCCTTCGTCGGGTCGGCCAGGTTCACCCCGTTCTGCGTCAGGAAGGCGCGCAGTCCGGGGATGTCGCTGACCGTGTTGGCGCTGGCGTCCGAGCTGCTCGCCGGCTGGAAGTTGTTCACGATGCCGACGACCTCGCCGCGCTCGTTCAGCGCCGGTCCGCCGAGATCGCCGCTGGACAGCTGCGGGGAGAACTGCGTCTGGGTGACGCCCTTGTCGGATACCGGACGGGCGACCACGGTGCCGGCCTTGCCGCTCGGCTCGGGCATCGGGTTGGTGGTCGTGATGGTTTCGTCGGGCAGGCCGAACACGGTGATCTTCTGGCCGATCTCCGGCGGCGTCGGCGCCAGGCGCAGGAAGGGCAGGCCGGTCTTCGGCTCGGACAGCCGGATCAGCGCGTTGGAGCTGGCGCCGAGCACCCAGTCCTCGACCTTCACCACGAGCGCCGGCGCCCAATCGGTGATCGTGGCCGACTGCGAGACCTGCTTGACCCAGACCTTGCGCTCGTAGAGCGAGTCGGGGTTCGCCTCGTTCGCTCGGACCGTCCAACCGGCATCGTTTGCAATGTCGGTGGTGCGGTCGACGTCGGCGTCGGAGAAGGTGCCCTTGGCGGTGGCGCGGATGATCTGCCGGCGCAGCGTCTTGGTGCTGCGGCTCATGCAACCGGTCGTGGTGGCGATCGACGACTTGTCGTCGACGAAGAAACCCTGGCACAGCATCGGGATGTCGACCGGGCTGGTCCACGCCGCCTTGCCGCCGTCGGGGTCCGGGATCAGCATCTGCGCGGTCAGGACCGTCTTGATCGCGACCGTCGCGTTCACGACGTCCTGGTCGACCAGGTGGGGTTCCGCCGCCGCCATGGGCGCGGTCGCCGTCACCAGTGCGCCAACCGCCGCGGCGATGCCCGCGAGTCGTGTCAGCCGAGATGCCATGTCAATCCTCCTCGTAGCCGTCGAATCCGCAGGTCATGCGTGCGAATACCGGCCTATGGACGATATCAAGCACCGGGTCCATGCACGCGGAAGCATCAGTCGCTCGACGTACGCGCCGCGGACCGATCGCGGCACGGGCCGCGGCTCGGCTAGGCGGCCGGGATCTCCGGCATCGCACAAACGGCACCGTCGGACATGCCGGTGGGCCGCACGCCGAGGGCCTGGTTGAGCCGGGCGCGGTGGTTCTCCCACGCGATCTCGGCCGCGAGCTCGGCGATCTGCCCCTTGGTGAAGTGCTCCAGCAATTCGGTGCGCAGCGACGTCAGGCGCTCCTCGACGGCGGGGGTCGCGGTCACCGCCTCGGCGAAGGCGATCACCAGCTTCTCGTCGTCGGTGTAGGCGTCGCTGTCGGCGTAGCGGGGAAGGTCGCGCATCTGCGCCTCGGTGATGCCGGAGGTGCGCGCCAGGGTCGAACCGATGTCGAGGCAAAACTCGCAGCTGACCATGCCGGCGGCCTTGAGCAGCGCCAACTCCTTGTAGTGCGGGTCGACGCGGTTGGAGAACAGCGCGGCCGTCTCGTACCAGATGTTGGCGATCAACAGCAGCGGGCGGCGGATCATCCAACCGAAGAAGTCGGTCCGGTTCCGCTTGGTCTGCGAAAAGGCCTTGGTGTAGCTCCACATTCGACGCATCGCGCGCATGGTTTCCTCCTGTTGCCCGGCGGGTTACTCCCGTACTTGGCGGTGGCGTGCCGATCCGTAACGGCCCGCCCTCACAATTGGGCCGCCATCTGCACATACCCTTCGCGGACACTCGGGTACCGCGGTGACCAGCCGACTCCCGACCTGAACTTCGCGTTGCTGACCCGCAGCGAACGGGTCAGGGAGGTCGTCCGATCACCGAGCGCGTAGGGAGCGCGACCCGGGCCCGTGACCCATCGACGTCGGTCCACCGCGTCGGCAAGCGCCTCGGCGTTGGCCAGCTTGGTGAGTGGCTCGTCGTCGACGACGTTGTAGGTTCCCGCCGCAGCTTCGAGGGCAGCGGCCACCGCGGAGGCTGCATCGGCAAGGTGGATCGACGACTGGTAGGAACCCGGTCGGCCGGCGACGAGCCCGACATGTCGTCGGGCCATCGCCATGATTTCCTCACTGTGCGCCGCGCCGACGCCATAGAACAGGCCGAACCGCAGGACGGTGCCACTGCCACCCGCCTCGGTGAATCGGAGTGCGCTGGCCTCGGCGGCGTGGTTGCCCCGCGAAATCGGATACGGATCGGCGGGCGACGACTCGTCGAGCCAGGCGCTACCGCCGTCGTCGTACACCATCACCACTGACTCCTGGACGACTCGTGGGACGCCGGCGGCGAGCGCGGCGTCGACCACAGCGGCCGAGCCCGCCGACCGGATCTTCAAACACTCGCGCCACGCGGAGTAGAAGGGAAACGTCGCCGTCGACGGGAGCGCGGAGGCCAAGTTGACGACGGCGTCGCACCCGGCGAAGGCGTCGGTGAGCGCCGGGACGTCGAAGAGGGAGACGTGCACCGGGGTCGCGCCCGCCAGGGTCAGCGACGCGGCCGCGGCATCGCTGCGCGCCAGCCCGCTCACCCGGTGTCCGGCGGCGATCAGGGCCGGGACCGCGTAGCGGCCGATCGCGCCGGTCCCTCCGGTGACGAAGACGTGCATCTCCTAGCCTCCCGCCCGCCGTCGCGCACGCCAGGCGACCACGAACGTGACGAGCAGTACGAGGGCGAACGCCCCCTCGGCGAGATGCAGGGCCGCCCCCATCGACCAGACGTTGAGCTCGCGGATCCCGTGCACGCCGAGCGCGGCACCCAGCGGGACTCCGCCCACGAGCGCGAGCACCAGCCACTGGCGGTCGAGCGAGGCGACCAGGGCGACCAATCCGGCGGCGATCAGCGCGAACCCCGCCTCCGTCGAGACGTGTGGCGCGAAGGCCTCGCCCAGGTTGGCCGCGATCCACCGCCCCGACGTCAGGTTGGAGACACCCTGGAAGACCAGCAGCGCACCGAGAACCGCCGCGGCGATCCGGGGCCAGCGCCACAGATCGGGGCGCGCACGCGTCGGCCGTCGCCGCCGCCCGGAAGCTTGGGCGGAGGCCATGCGCCGGGCGACGCGCTCGGTCGTGGCCGGCGGCGGCACGACGGCGAAGGCGTCGGCGAGCCAGGTCAGCGCGGGGTCGGCGCGGTCACCGGCGAGTGCGTCGTCGATGGCGACGTCGAGGGCGTCGGCGGCCCGCTGGTCGGCGTTCATGCCACCACCTCCTTTCGCAGCTTGCCCACGGCGCGGTAGACGAGCATCCGCGCGGCCGGCGCCGAGATGCCGAGGGCTTCGCCGATCTCCGGCGACGACAGCCGGGCGCCAAAGCGAAGTGCGACGGCGTCGCGCTCCCGGTCGGTCAGCACCGACAGATGGGCGCGCACCTCGTCGTCGGCCAGGCGGCGCAGCGCGGCAGTCTCCGGATCGTCGCCCGGCGCCACCCGGTCCTCAGCGACCGATTCCGACGGGATCTCCCGACCGCTCTTGCGCCACCACCCGGCGACGGTGTGCCGGGCGATGCCGGTGAGCCAGGCGCCGACGCTGCCCGCGGCAGGGTCGTAGCGGTCCCACGATCGCATTGCGGCCACGAACACCTCGCTGATGACGTCCTCGGCATCGGCGTCCGAGGGCACGCGCACCCGCACGTAGCGCCACAGCGGCGTCACGTGTTCGCGGTATATGCCCTCGAATCCACCGTCCATCCATCACCTCTTCGCGCCGGACGGCGAAACTGTAACGCCGCTAGTCGACGAGGCGTTGGGCAAATGCGCGAGCCGCCGCCAGATCGGCATCGTCGGGGCGGTTGCGCTTGGCGCCGCCGAACCAGCCGAACGGCGGCGAGGTGTCGTAGCCGCGGCAGAAGAACTCCCCGGCCACGGTGAACCCGGCCCGCACCAAGTGTCGCTGCAGTTGCTTGGGCAGCAGCGGCGGAAACCCACTGCTGCCGAATACGAATGCACGACCGGAGGCGGCGCCGTCGGGAATCGCTGCCACGAAGTCGCGGAGCCGGGCGTGCAGTCGTTGGTTGTAGATGCCGGAACCGAAGCCGACCAGGTCGTAGTCGGCCAGCTCCGCGACGGACACGTCCTCCGGCGCGACGACGGCGGCGCCGAGCACCGGCGCCATCGCGTCGGCGACGCGTCGAGTATTGCCCTGGGAAACCGAAACGCAGATCAACAGTGCCTTCGACATACCCCTCCTTCGCGCGCCGCCGCGTAAATGTAACGCCGATCGGGCGGACCAATGCGTGCAAACCCCGCACTACGTGACAAGACCCGACACCGCAGGGTGTCGGGTCTTGTCAGGCAGAGTCGGGTTTAGGCCGGGCGCAAGGACTCCATCGTCTTCGCGACCTCCCAGAAGGCGCGCAGCGACTTCAGCTTGCCGTTCTCGTCGGCGGCGTAGGTGAAGACGCCCTTCGCCTCGGAGATGTGGCCGCCGATGTGGGTGACGATCTTGCCGACGTAGGCCACCTCGTTGCCGCAGATCGTGCCCTCGTCGAAGACGAACTCGATCTTCTCGGTGGTCGCGATGGTCATGTCCCAGAAGTTGGACAGCGCATCGCGACCGCGGTGGCCGACGCCCTGCTCGTCGAACATCGACGGGCCGACCGGGTCTTCGACCATGCCGTCCTCGGCGAAGTTGGCCAGCCAGGCCTCCTTGTCGCGCGCCTCGACGGCGGCACGGGACTTGCGCCCCACGACGACGCCGGGCGCGTTCTCCCGGTCGATGTTCAGGTACGACGGCAGTTGCTGCTCGCCGGCGGCGGCTTCACTTGGTGCCATAGTCGACCTGCATCTCCTTGATCGCGTTGATCCAACCGTGGCGCAGGCGGCGCGGCTGCTCGAGCTTGGTGATGTCGGGCACCAGGTCGGCCAGCGCGTTGAACATCAGGCCGATCTCCATGCGGGCGAGGTTCGCGCCGACGCAGAAGTGGGCACCGTTGCCGCCGAAGCCGACGTGCGGGTTCGGGTCGCGCAGGATGTTGAAGCTGAAGGGATCGTCGAAGACCTCTTCGTCGTAGTTGGCCGACCCGTAGAACATGCCGACACGGTCGCCCTTCTTGATCGGCACGCCGCGGATCTCGGTGTCGCGCAGCGCGGTGCGCTGGAAGCAGTTCACCGGGGTCGCCCAGCGGACGATCTCGTCGACGGTGGTCGCCGGGCGCTCCTTCTTGAACAGCTCCCACTGGTCGGGGTTGTCCATGAAGGCGTTCATCCCGTGGCTGATCGCGTTGCGCGTGGTCTCGTTGCCGGCGACGGTCAGCAGGATGAAGAAGAAGCCGAACTCGGTCTCGTCGAGCGAGTGGCCGTCGATGTCGGCGGTGATCAGCGTGGTGACGATGTCGTCAGCCGGGCACTTGCGACGCTCGTCGGCCATGTTGTAGCCGTAGCCGAGGATCTCGGCGGAGGCCTGGTCCGGCGGGGTGGTGAACTCCGGGTCGTCGGCGTTCATCATCGAGTTCGACCAGTCGAACAGCTTCATGCGGTCTTCCTGCGGCACGCCGAGCAGGTCGGCGATGGCCATCAGGGGCAGGCCGACGGCGACGTCGTGGACGAAGTCGCCCTGACCCTTCTCCGCCGCCTCCTGGACGATCTTGCGTGCCGCGTCGTCGAGCTTCTCCTCGAGCGCCTGCACGGCGCGCGGGGTGAAGGCCTTCGCGACGACCTTGCGAAGTCGGGTGTGCTCGGGGGCGTCCTTGTTGATCAGCAGCGCCTTGGTGACTTCCATCGCCTCAGGCGGCATGTCGTCCTCGAAGCGCATGATGACGCCGTTTTCGTTGGTCGACCAGTCCTCGGAGTTCTTCGAGATGTCGCGGATGTCGGCGTGCTTCGACACGACCCAGTACCCCGCGTCGTGGAAACCACCGCCCTTGCCGGGCTGCTGCGCGTTGAACCACACCGGGGCGGTCTTGCGCAGGCAGGCGAATTCCTCCATCGGAACGCCCTGCTCCAGCAGGTCGGGGCTGGTGAAGTCCCAGCTCTTGTCTTTCATGAACGGGCACTGCCCTGCGGCGTCGCCCTGCGAGACCGCGATGTCGTTCGCCTGGGTCACGTCTGTACCTCTTCCAACCTGTTCCCTGTCGGGCTGCGACCAAACAAGAACGTGTTTCAATTTATGACAGTGATCACTCTGCCACACTGCATAGACATGGAACAAGAACTTGTTCTAGTTTTGAAGGCGAAAGTCCTCAACTGGAAGTGAGACGGACATGGGTGTCCCGGTAATCGTGGAAGCGGCGCGCACGCCGATCGGCAAGCGCAACGGCTGGCTCTCGGGTCTGCACGCTGCGGAAATCCTCGGCGCCGCCCAGAAAGGCGTCATCGAACGGGCCGGCCTGGACCCCGCTCTGGTCGAGCAGGTCATCGGCGGCTGCGTCATGCAGGTCGGCGAGCAGGGCAACAACGTCACGCGCACCGCGTGGCTGCACGCCGGACTGCCGTGGCAGACCGGCGCGACCACCGTCGACTGCCAGTGCGGCTCGGCCCAGCAGGCCAACCACCTCATCGCGGGCCTGATCGCCGCGGGCGCCATCGACGTCGGCGTCGCCTGCGGCATCGAGGCGATGAGCCACGTGCCGCTCGGCGCCAACGTCGTCGAGAGTGCCGGCCCGCGCCGGCCGGAGTCGTGGGACATCGACATGCCCAACCAGTTCGACGCCGCCGAGCGGATCGCCGACCTGCGCGGCATCACCCGCGAGGACCTCGACGCCTTCGGCCTGCGCAGCCAGCAGCTGGCCAAGCAGGCGTGGGACGAGGGCCGCTTCGACCGCGAGGTCCTCGAGGTCATCGCCCCCGAGCGCACCAAAGAGGGCGAGCTGACCGGCAACAAGCTCACCGTGAACAAGGACCAGGGCCTGCGCGACACGACCCTGGAGTCGCTGGCCGCGCTCAAGCCGGTCATCGAGGGCGGCCGCCACACCGCGGGCACCTCGTCGCAGATCTCCGACGGCGCGGCCGCGGTCCTGCTGATGGACGAGGACAAGGCCAAGGCCCTGGGCCTCAAACCGCGCGCCCGCATCAAGGCGCAGGCCCTCGTCGGCGCTGAGCCGTACTACCACCTCGACGGTCCGGTGCAGTCGACCGAGCGCGTGCTGGCCAAGTCCGGTATGAAGCTGTCCGACATCGACCTGGTGGAGATCAACGAGGCCTTCGCCTCGGTCGTGCTGAGCTGGGCGCAGGTCCACAACGCCGACATGGACAAGGTCAACGTCAACGGCGGAGCGATCGCGCTCGGCCACCCGGTCGGCTCGACCGGTTCGCGCCTGATCACCACCGCGCTGCACGAGCTGGAGCGCCGCGACGGCGAGACGGCGCTGATCACCATGTGCGCCGGCGGCGCGCTGTCCACCGGCACGATCATCGAGCGGATCTAGTCGCGGCCATGGACGGCGACAAGCGGCCCGACCAGCTGGACTCCCCGGTCGTCGCGAAACTGATCAAGGTCGGCTCGCGGCTGAACACGCGGCTCTACCGCGCCACCGGGGGCCGACTGGGCGGCACGTGGCGGGTCGGCGCCGGACTGCGCAAGCCCGCGCCGGTCTGCCTGCTCACGACCATCGGGCGCAAGTCCGGCGAGCCGCGCACGGCGCCGCTGATCTACCTGGCCGACGGGGACCGCTTCGTCGTCGTGGCCTCCCAGGGCGGACTGCCCAAGCATCCGGCCTGGTACCTGAACCTGCAGGCCAACCCGGACGTCGTCGTCGAGGTGAAGGGCACCCGCCACGAGCTGACCGCCCGTACCGCCTCGGCCGAGGAGAAGGCGCAGCTGTGGCCGCGCCTGGTCGACCTCTACGCCGACTTCGAGACCTACGACGCCTGGACCGACCGGGAGATCCCCGTCGTCATCTGCGAGCCGCGGGGCTAGCCACGCCGATCACGCGTCGTCAGCCGGGCGCCTGCCACGGCCAGACGCCGTACTTGAGGCGCCAGCGGCCGAACGCCACGACGAGGGCCAGCAGTGTGATCCCGAGAGCGGTCACCCACTGCATCCCGAACGACAGCAGGACCAGGAAGAGCACGATCGGGAACACGACCAGCAACACGGTCCCGGCGATTTTCTGACGCCGCCGCCGGACGGCTTCGAAGTCTTCGACCATGACTTCAAGTTACGTCACGCGGCGCGCACATCTCCCGGATCGCCGCACCCGTCCACCGATCGAGGAACCCGGCCAGCTCGCCGCGGTCGCGCCGCTCGTCGTCGAGGACCAGGGACTGCAGGGTGCGCAGGATGATCTCGGAGATGTCGGCGACCTGCGCCTCGCCCAGCCCCCACGACGCCCAGTCGACGGCCATGCGGCCCATCATCTCGCGGGCGAACCCCTGGCCGACCTCCGACGTGAAGTCGCCGACGACGGGCAGGCTCAGCTGGTCGCCGCGCAGCACCAGGCCGATGTAGGCATCGTCGGCGAGGGCGGACATGACCGCCACGAGCCCCTGCACGACAGCTTCGTCGGGGCGAGTGTATCCGGCCAGCTCGACGGTCAGCCGGTCGAGCATGCCGCCGACCGCGCCCATCGCCGTCGCGGCGAGCAGGTCGCCGGTGCTGGGGAAGTACCGGTAGACCGTCTGCCGGGTGACGCCGAGGTGGCGGGCGACGTCGGCGAGGCTGGTGGCCGCGCCGGATTCGTCGATGCACTCGCGGGTGCCGGCGAGGATGCGGGCGATCGCCTCCTCGTCGTCGACGGGCGGGTTGCCGCCCCAGCCGTGGGTGCGCATGGCTGCCCACCCTACCCAGGTGGATGTCGGCGATCGTCGACCATACACATTCTTGATTCATGTATGGTGTAGTGATCGCCGCCACAGCCGACCAATGCGAGGTACACCGATGACCGCAGTCCCCGACGCCTGTCCGATCAGCAAGGGCTTCGACTTCGCCGATCCCGACGTCCTCGAGCGCGGCATGCCCGTCGCCGAGTTCGCCCAACTGCGCAAGACCGCGCCGGTCTGGTGGAACGAACAGCCGGTCATGGGCGAGATCTTCGGCGACGAGGGCTTCTGGGTGGTGTCCAAACACCAACACGTCCGCGACATCTCCAAGGACAGCGGCCTGTGGTCGACGAACGAGAAGGGCGCGATCATCCGCCTGCCCGAATACATGGAGCCCGACCAGCTCGAGTTCACCAAGGCGCTGCTGATCAACCACGACCCGCCCGAGCACACCCGCCTGCGCAAGATCGTCTCGCGGATGTTCACCCCGCGCGCGGTCCACTCGCTCGAAGGAGCAGCTCACCGAGACCGCCCGCCAGGTGGTCGAGGACGCGGCGGCCAAGGGCAGCGGCGACTTCGTCGACGACGTCGCCATCCACCTGCCACTCAAGGCGATCATGGGCCTGCTCGGCATCCCCGAGGAGGATCAGCACCGGATCCACCAGTTGGTCGACTCGATCATCAACTACAACGACCCCGACCAGCCCTTCGACCCGGTCACCGCCAACGCCGAGCTGATGGCCTACGCGTACCAGATGGCCGAGGAGCGCCGGAAGAACCCGACCGACGACATCGTCACCGCCCTGGTCCAGGCGGGCGAGGACGGCGAGGCGATGACCGAGCTGGAGTTCGGCTTCTTCGTCATCCTGCTGATCACGGCCGGCAACGAGACGACCCGCAACGCGACCAGCCACGGCATGAACGCCTTCTTCGACCACCCCGACCAGTGGGAGCTCTACAAGTCCGACCGCCCGGGCAGCATGGTCGACGAGGTGCTGCGCTGGTCGACGCCGGTGCACGCCTTCCAGCGCACCGCCACTGCCGACACCCAGATCGGCGGCGTCGACATCGCGCAGGGACAGCGCGTCGGCCTGTTCTACAGCTCGGCCAACTACGACGAGGACGTGTTCGACGACCCGTTCACGTTCAACATCCTGCGCGACCCGAACCCGCACCTGGCGTTCGGCGGCAACGGCGCCCACTTCTGCATCGGCGCGAACCTCGCCCGCATGGAGTTGGGCCTGATCTTCAACGCCATCGCCGACGTCATGCCCGACATCAGCCGGGTCAGCGAGATCCGGCGCGTGCGCTCGGGCTGGCTCAACGGGGTGAAGGGCCTGGGCGTCGACTACGGCTGCCCGATGGCCAAGGCCTAGCCTGGGCCGTATGCCCGACCTGGTCGACCGCGGCGACGTCGCGGAGCTCCTCGACGACTTCTACACCCGTGCGTTCGCCGACGAGCTGCTGCGCCCGGTATTCGTCGACATCGCGCAGATGGACCTGGCGAAGCACATCCCGGCGATCACCGATTTCTGGTGCAAGACGGTGCTGCACGAGGGTGTCTACAAGCGGAACGTGCTGATCCCGCACAAGGAGCTGCAGGAGAAGGCGCAGATGGGCGCCGCGCACTTCGAGCGCTGGTTGCAGATCTGGCAGCGGACCGTCGACGACCGGCACAGCGGCCCCAACGCCGACCTGGCCAAGCTGCAGGCGGCCCGCATCGCGTTCTCGATGTGCCGGACGGTGACCGGTGAAATCCCGACAGCGATCGGGCAGCAGCTGGCGGACGGCGGGCACCCACTGGGCGCGCACCACCCGGCGAGCGGTTAGCGGGCTATCCGACGCTGCGGTCGCTGCCTTTCCAGAACTGGGCGCGCAGCGCCTTCTTGTCCGGCTTGCCCAGCGCGGTGAGCGGCAGGGCGTCGACGAAGAGCACTTCCTTCGGCGACTGCACCGCACCCTTGCGGTCCTTGACCGCGGCCTTGATCTCGTCGGCGATCACGTTCTTGGCGTCGTCGGTGTCAGCGGCCCCCGGGCGCAGCACGACGACGGCCGTCACGGCCTCGCCCCACTTCTCGTCGGGCGCGCCCACGACGCCGACCTGCGCGACGGCCGGGTTCTCGGCGATGACGTCCTCGACCTCGCGTGGGAACACGTTGAAGCCGCCGGAGACGATCATGTCCTTGGTGCGGTCGACGATGAACCAGAAGCCGTCCTCGTCCTCGCGGGCGACGTCGCCGGTGCGCATCCAGCCCTCGGCGGTGAACGTCTCCGCGGTCTGTTCCGGCAGGTCCAGGTAGCCCCCGGACAGCAACGGGCCGGACACGCAGATCTCGCCGGGCTCGCCCGCGGGCACCTTGTTCCCGTCGCCGTCGAGCAGCGCCGTGCGCAGGAACGCCGACGGGCGGCCACAGCTGCCGAGGCGGGCCGGGTCGTGCTCGTCGCGACGCAGGTAGGTGATCACCATCGGCGCCTCGGACTGGCCGTAGTACTGCGCGAAGATCGGGCCGAAGCGGTCGATCGCCTCGGCCAGGCGCACCGGGTTGATCGGCGAGGCGCCGTAGTAGACCGTCTCCAGCGACGACAGATCGCGCGTCTTCGAGTCGGGGTGGTCCATCAATGCGTAGAGCATGGACGGCACGAGCATCGTGGCGCTGATCTTCTGCTCCTCGATGGTCTTGAGGACCAGGGCCGGATCGAAGGTCGGGAGCACGATCATCGTGCCGCCCTTCATCAGTGTCGGCGTGAAGAAGGCCGCACCCGCGTGCGAGAGCGGGGTGCACATCAAGAAGCGCGGGCGATCGGGCCACTCCCACTCGGCGAGCTGGATCTGGGTCATCGTCGACATCGCCCGGGCCGTGCCGACGACGCCCTTGGGCTTGCCGGTCGTGCCACCGGTGTAGGTGATCGAGACGACGTGGTCGGGTGCGAGACGCGCCGCCTCGAGCGGCTTGGGCGCGAAGCCCGCGGCGGTGGCGATCAGGTCGGTGCCGACGTCGGCGAGTTCCGGCGGGACCGGGCCGAGGGTGAGGACCTTCTTCAAGCCCGGCACCTTCTGCAGCAGCTCGAGGGTGCGCTCGACGAACTTGGGGTTCGGATCGATGATGATCGTCGAGACGCCGGCGTCGTTCAGGACGTACGCGTGGTCGTCGGCCGAGCCGAGCGGGTGCAGCGCGGTACGCCGGTAGCCCTGCGTCTGGCCGGCGCCGATGACCAGGAGGACCTCCGGCCGGTTGAGGGCCAGCAGGCCGACCGCGGTGCCGGTCCCGGCGCCGAGCGATTCGAAGGCCTGGACATAGGTGCTGATGGCGTCGGCCATCTGTGCGCCGGTGAGCTCGACGTCGCCGAGTTGCAGGACCGGGCGGCTCCGGTGTCGATGGAGAGCGGCGACGAGGTAGTCGCCAAGGTGGGTGTCGCCGCGCAGGAGGTCGATTTCCGTCATGACGTCCAGATTAGGACGTGTTCTAGTTTGAGGGAAGCGGTACCCCGAAACACACAGTTCACAGATGGTTTCGTACGCAACACCTAGATCAAGAACGTGTTACATTTTTCCGCCGAGAAAACTACTCCTCAGTAGACTCACCAGTAGCAAGAATACGGCGTTACGATCGGCCACATGACTGATCTGGACAAGACCACCGCCCGCCGCGACATCACCGACGCCCTGCTCACCGCACTGGAGCGCCGCCATGAGGTCCTCGACGCGATCGTCGCCGCGGACACCCGCGCCGACGCCGTCGACGCCGTCGCCGACCTGCTCGACAAGTCCAAGCTCGGCGCCGAGGCTGTTCTCGGGATGTCCTTCTACCAGCTCACCAAGGATCAGCGCCGGCGCAATCAGGCCGAGCTCGACGACCTCAACTCGACGCTGACCTTCACCCTCGCCGAGCGCCCCGCCGCCAGCGGCGACACCCTCGACCTGCGCCCCTTCTCCCCCGACGCCGACGCGGACCTGTTCGCCGAGCGCACCGCGGAGCAGGGCTCGGCCGGTGACGGTTCGGGCAAGCCCGCCGGCGCCATCGACGACGAGATGGCCGCCGCGTCGGGCCGCGTCGACGACGAGGAGGCCGTGTGGCTGACCGCTGTCGAGGGCGACGCCAAGATCGGCCTGGTCATGGGCGAACTCGCCGACGGCGAGGTCGACGTGCGGATCTGGATCCGCCCCGAGCGCCGCAAGCAGGGCTTCGGCATGGCCGCGCTGCGCAAGTCGCGCTCGGAGATGGCCGCGCTCTTCCCGGGCGTGCCGATGGTCGTGCGCGCCCCCGGCGCCTGACGCCCGGGTCTCGATACACCCGAGTCTTGGTCTCGATACGTCGGCTCGCTTCGCTCACCGACACTCGACCCAAGTCGCTCCTCGGGCACTCGACCACCACCGCTGGTCGAGTGGCCGCGATGCCGGAGGCACGTCGAGTGCCAGCGACGCAGGAGCCGGCTTATCGAGACGCGAGCGGTTGTATCGAGACCCTTTCTCAGCGAGCGCCGTAGACCGGGACCGGCTTGGGCGAATCGGCGATGAGCTTCGCGACGGCCGAACCGACCTCGGCGGGCTCCCAGCGCGCACCCTTGTCGACGGTGGCGGCGCGCTGCCAGCCGTCGAGCGCGGTGATCACGCCGCCCTCGACCTCGAAGACGCGGCCGGACACGTCGCCCGCCTGCGCCGAGCCGAGCCAGACGACCAGCGGCGAGATGTTCGCCGGGTCCATGGCGTCGAAGGAGCCGTCCTCGGGGGCGGCCATCTGCGCGGCCATCGCCTCGCCGGCGCCCATCGTCATGGCGGTGCGGGCCGCCGGGGCGATTGCGTTGACGGTGATGCCGTAGCCGCCCAGTTCGGCGGCGGCCTGGATGGTCAGCTCGGCGATGCCGGCCTTGGCCGCGGCGTAGTTGCCCTGGCCGACCGAGCCGAACAGGCCCGCGCCCGACGACGTGTTCACCACGCGCGCCTCGCGCTGCGCGCCCGCCTTCGACTGCGCGCGCCAGTACTCGGCGGCGTGGCGCAGGATCACGAAGTGGCCCTTGAGGTGCACGCGCACGACCGAGTCCCACTCGTCTTCGGACAGCGAGACCAGCATGCGGTCGCGGACGAAGCCGGCGTTGTTCACGACGGTGTCGAGGCCGCCGAACTCGTCGATGGCGGTCTGCACCAGCTCGGCGCCGGCCGCCCAGTCCGCGACGTCGGCGCCGTTCGCGACGGCCTTGCCGCCCGCGGCGACGATCTCGTCGGCGACCGCCTGGGCGGCATCCTTGGCGTAGTCGTTGACGACGACGCTGGCGCCGTCGGCGGCGAAGGCGAGCGCGTGGGCGCGGCCGATGCCCTGCCCGGCGCCGGTGACGATGACGACGCGGCCGGTGCTGATCTGATCGGACATGGGTGCTCCTTCGGGAAGCGGTTGGTGGTTAGACGCGGTTGTCGGAGTTGCCGGCGTCGAGGAAGGCCGGCTTCTCGCCGCCCCCGTGGACGGTGAGGGTCGAGCCGGTGATGTACGCGGCGAGCGGGGACAGCAGGAAGGCCACGGCGTTGCCGATGTCGGCGGGCGCGGCCAGGCGACCCATCGGGATGGTCGCACCGACGGCGGCCACGCCGTCGGCATCGCCGTAGTGCAGGTGCGAGAGCTCGGTCTCGACCGGGCCGCAGACGACGGAGTTGAGGCGCACAGCCGGCGCCCACTCGACGGCGAGGCTCTCGGTCAGGTTGTCCAGGCCCGCCTTGGCCGCCCCGTAGGCTGAGGTGCCCGGCGACGGGCGGTGGCCGCTGACGCTGGAGACGTTGACGATCGCTCCCCCGCCGTCCTGCTCGGCCATCACCGCGTGCGCGGCACGGGCGACGACGAGCGGGGCGACGAGGTTGAGCTCGACGATCTTGCGGGCGAAGTTGTCCGACGCGTCGGCGGCGAGCGCGAACGGCGAGCCGCCGGCGTTGTTGACGACGCCGTCGAGTCGACCGTGCTTGTCGACGATGGCCTTGATCATCGCGGCGACGGCTTCGGAATCGCGCACGTCGCAGGAGTGGAACTCGAAGGAATCCTCGCCCTTGTTGCGGGCACACACGATCGGAATCGCACCCAGCCCGTCCAACACCGTCGCGATTCCCGCGCCGACCCCTCGTGCACCGCCGGTTACCAGAACCACCCGGCCCTTCAGACCGAGATCAGCGGTGCTCGACGTCGCGGGACGCGTTGGTGTCATGGCTGCTACTCTAACAAACAACCAAGCACTTGCTTGGTTTGCCCAGAGATGAGGAGCCGCACCCGTGCCCATCACGACGACTCGCGGTGCCGCGGGGTCCGACGACTCCGGCATCGTCACCATCACCGTCGACTTCCCGCCGGTCAACGCGCTGCCCAGCGCCGCGTGGTTCGAACTGGCCGACACGATCACCGCCGCGGGCGCCGACGAGAGCACCCACGTGGTGATCCTGCGGGCCGAGGGCCGCGGCTTCAACGCCGGCGTCGACATCAAGGAGATGCAGCAGACCACCGGCTTCGACGCCCTCATCGCCGCCAACCAGGGCTGTGCGGCCGCCTTCTCGGCGGTTTACGACTGCGCGGTCCCGGTGATCGTCGCGGTCAACGGCTTCTGTGTCGGCGGCGGCATCGGCCTGGTCGGCAACGCCGACTGCATCGTCGCCTCCGACGACGCCGTCTTCGGCCTCCCCGAGGTCGACCGCGGCGCGCTCGGCGCGGCCACCCACCTGGCCCGACTCATGCCGCAGCACATGATGCGCACCCTGTACTACACCGCGCAGAACGCGACGGCCCAGCAACTGCACCAGTTCGGCTCGGTCTACAAGGTCGTGCCGCGCGAGGAGCTCTACGACGCCGCCCTCGAGGTCGCGCGCATGATCACCACCAAGGACACGCGCGTCATCCGCCGCGCCAAGGCCGCAATCAACGGCATCGACCCGGTCGACGTGAAGAACAGCTACCTGCTCGAGCAGCGCTACACCTACGAACTGAACCTCGCCGGCGTCGCCGACGAGCACCGCGACGCGTTCGTCGAGACCGGAAAGCCGAAGGGGAAGTAGAGATGGCGACCGACAAGACCTCATCGCTCGACGATGTGATCGGCGAGCTGCGCGATGGCATGACCATCGGCATCGGTGGCTGGGGCTCGCGCCGCAAGCCGATGGCCCTGGTGCGCGCACTGGCCCGCTCGACCGTCAAGGACCTGACCGTCGTCACCTACGGCGGACCGGACCTGGGCCTGCTGTGCGAGGCCGGCAAGGTCAGCAAGGCCTACTACGGCTTCGTGTCGCTGGACTCGGCGCCGTTCTACGACCCCTGGTTCGCCAAGGCCCGCACCACCGGTGCCATCACCGTCCGCGAGATGGACGAAGGCATGGTCAAGTGCGGCCTGGAGGCCGCCGCCGCCCGACTGCCGTTCCTGCCGATCCGCGCCGGCCTCGGCTCGGACGTCCCCAACTTCTGGGAGGGCGAGCTCAAGACCGTCGAGTCGCCCTACCCCGACGCCGACGGGCGTACGCAGACGCTGATCGCGATGCCCGGGCTGCGCCTGGACGCCGCGTTCGTCCACCTGGACCGCGCCGACTGCCACGGCAACGCCGCCTACACCGGCGTCGACCCGTACTTCGACGACCTCTACCTGGCCGCCGCCGACCGCCGCTACCTGGAGACCGACGAACTCGTCTCCACCGAGGAGTTGGTCGGCTCGGTCGAACGCGAGCGACTGCTCATCAACCGGATGAACGTCGACCGCGTCGTTCTCGCGCCGAACGGCGCGCACTTCACCTTCGCCGGCGGCTACGGCCGCGACGAGGCGTTCCAGCGGTTCTACGTCGAGGCCGCCGGGGAGGATGACACCTGGGCCGCGTTCAAGGCGCGCTTCCTCGACGTCGACGAGCAGACCTATCAGGCCGAGGTCGCCAAGTGGCAGGCCGAGCAGGAGGACAGCAAGTGAGCACCGACATCACCCGCGCCGAGTACTGCGTCGCGGCCTGCGCCGACATCTTCACCGGCGCCGGCGAGATCATGGCGTCGCCGATGGCTCCGACGCCGCTGCTGGGCGCCCGCCTGGCCCGCCTGACCAGCGAGCCCGACCTGCTGATCACCGACGGCGAGGCGCTGATCTTCGCCGACACCCCGGCCATCGGGAAGTCGGGTCCGATCGAGGGCTGGATGCCCTTCCGCCGGGTCTTCGACGTCGTCGCGTCGGGCCGCCGCCACGTCGTGATGGGCGCCAACCAGATCGACCGCCACGGCAACCAGAACCTGTCGGCGTTCGGTCCGCTGCAGCACCCCAAACGCCAGATGTTCGGCGTGCGCGGCGCTCCGGGCAACACGATCAACCACCCGACGAGCTACTGGGTGGCGCGCCACTCCGCGCGCGTGTTCGTCGACCAGGTCGACATCGTCTCGGGCGTCGGCTTCGACAAGGTCGACCCGAAGAACCCGGCCTACGACCACCTGAACATCCACCGCGTGGTGACCAACCTGGGCGTGTTCGACTTCAACGGCCCCGACCACACGATGCAGGCGCTGACGCTGCACCCGGGCGTCACCGCCGACGAGGTCGCCGAGAACACCACCTTCGAGGTCGTCGGCCTGGACAAGGCGCCGGAGACCGCCGCCCCCACCGGCGAGCAGCTTCGGATCATCCGCGAGGTCCTCGATCCCAAGGGCGTGCGCGATCGCGAGGTGAAGGCGTGAGCGCCCCGACGCTGTCGACCCGGTTCACCGAGCTCGTCGGAGTCAAGTACCCGATCGTGCAGACCGGCATGGGCTGGGTCTCCGGTCCGGCGCTGACGTCGGCCACGGCGAACGCCGGCGGTCTGGGCATCCTGGCGTCGGCGACGATGACCTACGACGAGCTCGAAGCGGCCATCGCGAAGACGAAGACCCTCACCGACAAGCCGTTCGGCGTGAACCTACGCGCCGACGCGACCGACGCCGGTGAGCGGATCGACCTGCTCATCCGCGAGGGCGTCAAGGTCGCGTCGTTCGCGCTGGCCCCCAAGCCCGAGCTCATCAAGAAGCTCAAGGACAACGGCGTGGTGGTCATCCCGTCGATCGGTGCCGCCAAGCACGCGGTGAAGGTCGCCTCGTGGGGCGCCGACGCGGTCATCGTGCAGGGCGGCGAGGGCGGCGGCCACACCGGTCCGGTCGCCACGACGCTGCTGCTTCCGTCGGTGATCGACGCTCTCAGCGAGAGCGGTGGACCGACGTCGATCCCGGTCGTCGCCGCCGGCGGCTTCTTCGACGGTCGCGGCCTGATCGCAGCGCTGGCGTACGGCGCCGAGGGCGTCGCGATGGGCACCCGCTTCTTGCTGACGTCGGACTCGGCGGTGCCGGACTCGGTCAAGCAGGAGTACCTGACCCGCGGTCTGGGCGACACGGTCGTGTCGACCAAGGTCGACGGCATGCCGCACCGCGTGCTGCGCACCCAGCTCGTCGAAGCGCTGGAGAGCGGCTCAGGCGTCAAGGCGCTGGCCGCCGCGGCGAAGAACGCCAACGACTTCAAGCAGATGACCGGCATGCGCTGGACGACCATGCTCAAGGACGGTCGCTCGATGAAGAAGTCGGGCGAGCGCACCTGGCAGCAGATCATCATGGCCGGCAACACCCCGATGTTGCTGAAGGCCGGCCTCGTCGAGGGCCGCACCGATGCGGGCGTGCTCGCCTCCGGTCAGGTCGTCGGCATGATCGAGGACCTGCCGTCGTGCGACGAGCTGATCCAGTCGATCATGGCGCAGGCGCACGCGCGCCTGGACGTGCTCAAGAAGCTGGGCTGACCCGCGGGATTCATTGCGGTTTGAACCGGTAACCGAACCAAACGGCAACATCTGCCCGCCAAGTACGCTCGATCCGTGGATCTGCGCCGCTTCCCCGACGTCGAGGGGCCCGGGTTGGTGGCCGTCGATGCCGCCGACCGACTGATCCTCGACGAGGCAGCAGCGTTCACCGACGGCCTCACCCGCGACGATGTCGTCGTCATCGACGACGCGTACGGCGCGCTGACGCTCGGTCTGCTCGAGGCCGTCGACGGCGACGGCACGATCCGGGTCCACCAGGACCTGCTGACCGGTGAACGCGCCCTTGCCGCCAATGCCGAGCGGCTCGCCATCACCGGGTTCAGCTCCGTGCCCTTCGGTCCCGATGCCGTGCGAGGGGCGCGCCTCGTGGTGTTGCGACTCCCCCGCTCGCTCGACCGTCTCGCCGAGGTCGCCCAGCTCATCGCCGCGCACGCCGCATCGGACGTCGTGGTGGTGGCCGGCGGTCGGATCAAGCACATGACGCCCCGGATGAACGACATGCTGGGCCAGGTGTTCGAGCGCGTCGACGTCACGCACGCCCGGCAGAAGTCGCGGGTCCTACTCGCCCGCGGGCCGCGGTCCGATACCGCCCGCGACCTGTTGCTTTCCCAGCCGCACGCCGAGCGTCACGACGACCCCAACCTGGTGATCGCCGCGCACGGCGGCGTGTTCGCCGGCACCGGGATCGACATCGGCACACGGTTGCTGGTGGAGCACCTGGGCGGGGCCGATGGAGCCGAGGTCCTCGACCTCGGCTGTGGCAACGGAACCGTCGCGGCGTGGTTCGCCCGGGCCCACCCCGACGCCCGCGTGATCGCCACGGATCGATCGGCAGCGGCTGTGGCGTCGGCGTTGGCCACCGCCGAGGCGAACGGGGTCGAGGTCGACGTCCGTCGGTCCGACGGCGCCGAAACGATCACCGGCGGCTCACTCGACCTGGTGCTGCTCAACCCGCCGTTCCACTCCGACGCGGCCGTCTCCACCGGCATCGCCGAGCACCTGTTCGCCGACGCGGCCCGGGTGCTGCGGCCCGGCGGCGAGCTGTGGTGCGTGTGGAACTCCCACCTGCGCTACCGCGGCGCGCTCGAGCGGACAGTCGGCCCGACCCGTCAGATCGCCCGGAACCGCAAGTTCACCGTCACCGCGTCGACGCGGCGCTGACGCCCGCTCGCATCGCTTCCTCGGCGGCGGCGGGCGACAACTCCGGCGGAAACACGACGACGCCCGGCGCATTGGTCCGCACCAGCAGATAGCCGTCGTCCATCCGCCGCATCGCGGTGACGTTGGCGTAGTCGACGACGGTCAGCGCGCCACCGTCGACGATGATGAACGACTTGTCGTCGAAGCCCGACGCCCACTCGGTGCCCGGCGCCGCGACCGTCCGAAAGCGTCGGCCGACATTGCGCACGTCGATCGCGATGGCCAACGCGAGGGTCAGCGGCACCAGCACCAACAGCCACCACCAGCCGGTCAGCAGCGCTATCCCGACGAAGACCAGGGCCTGGACGGCCAACACGATCCACGGTCGGCGCGAGTGGCGGTAGTAGCGTCGCAGGCCGTCCCGGGTGAAGCGCTTCGCGTCGCCGTCCTGGCAGACGTAGGTGTACTGGATCGCCGGGATGTCGCCGGTCATCGCGGGAGGATGCCGTCGAGCACGACGCCCAGGTACTGGTCGGCGATCTCCTCGACCGGCTTGGGCCCGCCCGGGCGGTACCAGCGCACGGCGACCCAGACGGTGTCGCGCAGGAAGCGGTAGACCAGGTCGACGTCGAGGTCACTGCGGAAGTCGCCCTCGGCGACGCCGCGGCGCAGCACCGACTCCCACAGCTCGCGGAACTCGACGTTGCGCTCGTTGATGTAGGCGAAGCGCTCCTGCGACGCGAGGTGGCGCGCCTCGTTCTGGTAGATCGCGACGGCGGTGTGCCGGGCGTCGATCGCCTCGAAGCTGGCGATGACGAGTTGGCGCAGGGTCTCGGTAGCCGGGAGG
This sequence comes from Gordonia sp. (in: high G+C Gram-positive bacteria), assembly GCF_047602025.1. Lineage (GTDB taxonomy): Bacteria > Actinomycetota > Actinomycetes > Mycobacteriales > Mycobacteriaceae > Gordonia. The sequence continues at coordinate 2,591,538 of NZ_JASGII010000001.1, forward strand.
CCGGCGTCGGCGATGGCCCGATAGCGTGAGAACAGCTCGTCGAGGAAGCCGCTGAGCAGCTCGTCGACCATCGCCTCTTTGGAGTCGAAGTGGTGGTACAGGCTGCCGGAGAGGATGCCGGCGGTATCGGCGATGTCGCGGACCGTCGTCGAGCGCAGCCCGCGGTCGGCGAACAGCTCGCCGGCAATGCCGAGCAGCTCGTCGCGCCGGGTGGCGCCGGACGCGCCACCAGTTTTCGTCGCCACCGCGTTCCTCCTGGGATTTCGTCGGACTCTTCACCCTAGCAAGTGCTTGCTTGTTAGTCTCCGCACGGAACCTGGAGGAAGGTAGACCCATGATCGCCAAGAAGCTGCTCATCACCCTCGCCACCGCCACCGCCCTCGGCAGCGGGATCGCCGCCGCCCAACCGGCCACGGCCGACGCCGCCGTCACCGGCGTGCGCGTGTGCGCCCGCCTCGGCGGCGACCCCTACGTCGGGCCGATGACGATCAACAACCGCAACTTCTGGGACTTCGGCGCGAAACGGACGTTGAACTCCTCGCCCCGCGGCTGCATGGTCTTCGGCGGCCTGCAATCTCGGCGCGCGTACCGCGTCGTCGTCGACCGGATCTTCTCCAGCTGCAACAGCGGCACACGGCCCGACGGCTCCACCTACCGCTGGGGCAGCGAGGGCCACGAGGTCGGCGCGAGCCGTTGGGGCGTCACCCGGCGCGGCGGTGTGACGGATCTGGGCACCTTCCGGGTGCGCCGCGTCTACCGCGCCTGCTGATCAGCTCGCGCGCGAGGGCCGCGTCGGCGAACCGACCGGTTTCGACCGCGGCTTCTCCTTCGCCGCCGCCCGGGTGACCATCGGCAGCAGCCACAGGAAGATCCCCAGGTCGCCGACGACCGTCGACAGCATGCGGTTGTGGACGAAGCCGACCGAGACCCCGGTGGCCGGATCGGCCCAGCCGAAACACCCGGCGATGCCCACGTGGCCGAAGCCGTTGGCGACGGGGATCGGCGCCCGGTGGAAGCCGTGGTTCCACGACATCGGCAGTCCCAGCCCCCGGTCGCGACGCCAGCGGTACGGCCCGTCGAAGGAGCGCACCGCCGCCTCGGACAGGAAGCGCTTCCCGTCGAGGGTGCCGTCGGTGGCCAATGGGGCGTAGATGCGGGCGAGCGCCCGTGCGGTCGCCACGCCGTTGGCCGCCGGCATCTGTGCTTCCAGCAGCGCCGGATCGCGGCCCTTGAGCAGCTCCGCGCTGCCCTTGCCGGCGTCGACGCTGCCGACCATGTTCCCCAACGAGGTCGGCAGGTGCTTGACGACCGAGAACACCGCGTCGCTCAGTCCGTATTCACCGATCTTGAACGGATCGACGAACTCGGCCACCGTCATCGCACTGCCGGCCGGCGGCGCACCGAGCGACAGTTCGTCGCCGAGGTCGAGCGGGATGGCGAGTTCGTCGTGCCAGAGCTCGCGCATCGACTTGCCCGTGACCGCGCCGGCCAGGCCGCTCATCAGCCAGCCGAAGGTCAGCGCGTGATAGGCCGGCGCACCATGATACCGGTCCGGCATGGCCGCGGCCAAGCGCGAGTGCATCAGCTCGTGGTCGAGGAGGTCGGAGGCGTCCTCGGCGATCCCGCGCAGCTGCGACAGGCCGCCGCGGTGCAGCATCAACCGGCGGACCGTCAGCTTCGTGTCGCCACTGCGCGAGGCGAACTCGGGCCAGTAATCCGCCACCGGTTTGTCGTAGTCGATCAGCCCGCGGTCGGCCAGCCGGTGGACGACGAGCGCGGACAGGCCCTTGGAAGCCGAGTAGAGCATCGCCCCGGTCGACTCCGTCCACGGCCGGTTGCCGTGCAAATCCGACGTACCGGCCCACAGGTCGACGATCGGTTCGCCGTCCTGATAGACCGCAAGCGCGCCGCCGCCGTTCAGACGACCGCCGAACAGCCCGCCGAATGCCTTCTGCACCCCGCCGAACCGGGGGTCGCAGGTGCCGTGTGCGGCCACCGACCTACCGCTTGGCGTTCTTGCGGATCGAACCGCGCAGGAAGCGGCGGAACATCGCCATCTGTCGGTCGACGAGCTTAGTGTCACGGTCTGTGAACGGCGCCGACATCAACTCGGCGAACTTGATGGGCAGCGTCGAGTTGGTGACCGCACGCGCGTGGCTGAAGGTCTGGAAGCCGAACTCGCCGTGGTAGTTGCCCATGCCGGAGCGGCCGACGCCGCCGAACGGCAGTCCGTGGCTGATCAGGTGCATCGCGAAGTCGTTGCCGCTGATCGAGCCGCTGCGGGTGTGGTCGGCGACCTTGGCCATCCGGTCGTTGTCCTTGCCGACCCAGTACAGGGTCAGCGGGTGGCCGGCCGAGTTGATCTTGTCGATCGCCTCGTCGAGCTCTCGGTAGGGGTAGACGGTCAGGACCGGGCCGAAGACCTCGTCCTCCTCGATCTTCATGCCCGCCTTGACGCCGGTGAGCAGCGTCGGCGGGATCTTGCGTGCCGTGTCGTTGGGGAGCTTCTCACCGGCCGGGATGACCTGGCGCTTGGTGGCGCCCAAGTCGACGGCGTCGTCGATGAGCCCGACGATGCGCTGGTAGTTCTTGTCGTTGATCGTCGACGTGTACTGCTTGTTGCCGACGATGGACGGGTAGTTGGTGGTCCACCGCTCGATGACCTTGTCGGTGAACTCGCCGATCTTGTTCTCGGGGACGAACACGTAGTCCGGGCAGAGACAGACCTGGCCGCCGTTGACCATGCGGGCGTCGGCGAGGAACTTCGCGGCGTCGTCGATATCCGCGTCGACGTCGACGATGGCCGGGTTCTTGCCGCCGAGCTCGAGGGTGACCGGCACGAGGTTCTTACCGGCCTCCACCGCCACCGAGGCGCCCACCTCGGGCGAACCGGTGAAGAACATGTGGTCAACCTTCAGCTTGGAGAAGTCGGCGCCGCCGCCATGCTTGGCCGTGATGACCGCCAGCTCCTCGATCGAGAAGTAGTCGGGCGCGTGCTTGGCGATGACCTCGGTGGTCTTCGCGGTGATCGACGACGGGCGCAGCAGCACGCGGTTGCCCGCGGCGAAGGCCGAACCGGCCGGGACGATCGTCAGCTGCAGCGGGAAGTTCCACGGGCCCATGATCCCGACGACCCCGAGCGGGTCGTGGCGCAGGCGCTGGGTGAAGCCGAGCGCGCCCTGGATCTTCGAGACGTTCTTCTCCTTCATCCACTTGGTCACGCTGCGACGCTGGTGGGTGAGGTCGATCATGCAGCCGGCGACGTCCGCGGAGATCGACAGCTCGCGCGGGCGGGTGCCGAAGTCGGCGTCGAGCGCCTCGCAGATCTCGTCGGCGTTGTCCAGCAGCAGGGCCTGCAGCCGGTTGATGCGGTCGATGCGGGTCTTCGCATCGGGGATCCCGTCGCGCAGGAACGCGGCGCGCTGGATCTCCAGCAGCTCCTCCATGGTGTGGGTCTCGGACGACACCTTGTCGCCGGTGCGCACACCGACTTCGGCTGGCTTGGTCATGTGGGAACTCCAATGCGTGAAACAAAACCACTGATCTATCTCAAAGCCTACCCCGAAGGGTGGCGCCGATCACACCCCCGATGCCGATCAACCCCGGTCGCGAAGGCATCGCGCCGGGGTTGATCTCCGTCGTCGGGTCTAGAGGCGCTCGATGATGGTGACGTTGGCGGTGCCGCCGCCCTCGCACATCGTCTGCAGGCCGTAGCGACCGCCGGTGCGCTCGAGCTCGTTGAGCAGGGTGGCGAACAGCTTGGCGCCGGTGGCGCCGAGCGGGTGGCCGAGCGCGATGCCGCCGCCGTTGGGGTTCACCTTCGCCGGGTCCGCGCCGGTCTCCTTGAGCCAGGCCAGCACCACGGGGGCGAAGGCCTCGTTGATCTCGACGACGTCGATGTCGTCGATGCTCATGCCGGTCTTCCCCAGCGCCCACTTGGTGGCCGGGATCGGTGCCGACAGCATCATCACCGGGTCGTCGCCGCGCACCGAGAGGTGGTGGATGCGGGCCCGCGGGGTCAGGCCGTGCTCCTTGAGGGCCTTCTCGCTGACGATGAGCGCGGCCGACGAACCGTCGCAGATCTGCGAGGCGACCGCGGCGGTCAGGTCCGAACCGGGCGCGAGGACGTCGAGCGAGGCCATCTTCTCCAGCGACGTCTCGCGCGGGCACTCGTCGACGACGCAGTCGCCCAGCGGGACGTATTCGGAGTCGAACCGTCCGGCGGCGATCGCGGCGCGAGCGCGCTCGTGGCTCTGCAGCGCCCACTTCTCCATATCGAGGCGGCTGATGTCCCACTTCTTAGCCATCATGTCGGCGCCGACGAACTGACTGATCTCGGCGTCGCCGAAGCGCTTGGTCCACCCGGGCGATTCGGCGGTCGGCGTGGTGAAGCCGAGCTCCTGCCCGGCGATCATCGCCTGGCTGATCGGGATGGCGCTCATGTTCTGCACGCCGCCGGCCAGCACGATGTCCTGGGTGCCGCTCATGACGCCCTGCGCGGCGAAGTGGATGGCCTGCTGACTCGAACCGCACTGGCGGTCGACGGTGGTGCCGGGCACGCCCAGCGGCATGCCGGCGGTCAGCCACGCGGTGCGGCCGATGTTGCCGGCCTGCGGGCCGATGGTGTCCACGCAGCCGAAGACGACGTCGTCGACGGCCTCCGGGTCGATGCCGGTGCGCTCGACGATCGCGGAGATGACGTGGGCGCCGAGGTCGGCGGGGTGGACCTTGGCGAGCGATCCGTTGCGCTTGCCGACCGGCGTGCGGACGGCGTCGACGATGTAGGCCTGGGGGGTGCTCATGGGTACTCCTAAGAAGTGGTCGCGTCAGGCGCGCTGGCTGGAGATCGACACGATCTCCCCGGTCAGGTAGGTCGTGTAGTCGCTGGCGAGCATGGCGATCGTCGCGGCGATCTCCCACACCTCCGCGGCGCGGCCGTAGGCCTCGCGGGAGGCCAGCTCGTCGAGCAGCTCGTCGCTGGTCACCTTCGCCAGGAACGGGTGCCGGGCGATGGACGGGGCGACGGCGTTGATGCGCACGCCGTAGTCGGCGGCCTCGACCGCCGAGCAGCGGGTGAGCGCCATGACTCCGGCCTTGGCCGCGGCGTAGTGGGCCTGGCCGCGCTGGGCGCGCCAGCCCAGGACCGAGGCGTTGTTGACGATGACCCCGCCGTGGTCCGCCTCGCGGAAGTAGCGCAGCGCGGCCCGGGTGGCGCGGAAGCAGCTGTTCAGGGTGATGTCCAGGACGCGGTCCCACTGCTCGTCGGTCATGTCGACGACGGGGGTCTCGCCGCCGAGGCCGGCGTTGTTGATCAGCACGTCGACGCGGCCGAGCTGGTCGGCGGCCGACGCGATCAGGGCGTCGACCTGCTCGGTGCTGGAGACATCACAGACGAAGGAGGCGACCTGCTGCTTGCCGAACTCGGCCGAGAGCGCCTCGACGGTCTCACCGAGACGGCGTTCGTGGAAGTCGGAGACGAGCACGTCGGCGCCCTCCAGGAGCGCGCGGCGGGCGCTGGCGAAACCGATGCCGGTGCCGGCGGCGGCGGTCACGACGACCTTCTTGCCGGCGAGCAGGTTGTGGCCGCCGATCTCGTCGGGCACGGCTGCGAGCGGGGACTGGGGGCGGTCGGTCATGCGCGGGCCTCTCGGGGTAGGCCGAGCACGCGCTCGGCGATGATGTTGCGCTGCACCTCGTTCGACCCGCCGTAGATCGTGTCGGCGCGGGTGAAGAGGAAGAGTCGTTGCCACTCGTCGAGTTCGACGTGCTCGGGGTCGGTCAGGTCGTTGGGGACGCCCTCGGTCGTCGTGGCCGGGCCGACCAGCGACGGGGCGCCGATGACCGCCATGGCGAGCTCGCCGAGACGACGGTGCCAGTTCGCCCACAGGAGCTTGGCCACCGAGGCGTCGCCGGCCGCGGTGCTGAAGCCGTGGGTGGTGCGCGAGGCGGTCGTCTCGCCCAACGCCTCGTCGAGGGTGCGGCCGGCGTGGGCGCGCATGACGGCGAGTTCGATGCGGGCCCGCTTCAGGGCGCTCGCGATCTCCGGGTTGTCGGCGGCGCCGGTGCGCTTGGCGATGTCGATCAGGTCGTCGAGTTCGCGGGCGAAGCCGACCTGCTGGCCCAGCGTCGACACCCCGCGCTCGAACTGCAGCAGCCCCATGGCCACGGCCCAGCCCTCGCCGGGCTTGCCGACGATCAGGTCGGCGTCGGTCTTGGCGTCGTCGAAGAAGACCTCGTTGAACTCGGAGGTGCCGGTGAGCTGTTGGATCGGGCGGACCTCGATGCCCGGCTGGTCGAGCGGGACCAGCAGGAAGGACAGGCCCGCGTGGCGCTGCGAACCCGGCTCGGTACGGGCGATGACGAAGACCCACTGCGCGACGTGCGCGAGGGAGGTCCAGATCTTCTGTCCGTTGATCGTCCACTCGTCGCCGTCCAGGCGGGCGGTCGTCGCGACGCCGGCGAGGTCGGACCCGGCGCCGGGCTCGGAATAGCCCTGCGCCCACAGCTCGGTGACGTTGACGATGCCGGGCAGGAAGCGCTCCTGCTGCTCGGGGGTGCCGAACTCGATGAGCGTCGGACCGAGGAGTTCCTCGCCGAGGTGGTTGACGCGGGCGGGCGCGTCGGCGCGGGCGTACTCCTGGTGGAAGATGATCCGCTGGTTCATCGTCGCGCCGCGGCCGCCATGGCGCGACGGCCAGCCGAGGCAGGTCCAGCCGTGCTTGGCGAGGTGGCGGTCCCAGGCGAGTCGGTCGTTGAAGAATTCGTGCTCGCTGCCGGGCCCGCCACGGCCGCGCAGGTGGGCGAACTCGCCGGTCAGGTTCTGCTCGAGCCACTCCCGCACCGCAGCCGCGAAGACGGCGTCGGCGTCGGGGGTATTCGCCGCCCATTCGCCGAGGTCGACGGCACGGTCGGCCAGGTTGATCGACGTCATGACCCCTAGCTTAACCTACCAAGCATTTGCTAGGTTTTGGTTATGGATGCGCCCGCCCAGACCACCCCGCAAGCGCTGCGACGAGCGGCGCAGACCTGGCCGGACCGGCCCGCGATCATCGACGACCAGTGGACCGAGCTCCTCGATCTGGATGCCCCCATCACCCTCACCTGGGAGCAGCTCCTGGCCCAGGTGCGCGTCTTCGCCGCCGCCCTGATCGCCTCGGGCATCGAGGCCGGCGACCGCATCGCCATCTGGGCGCCGAACAGCTACCACTGGCCGATCGCCGCGCTGGGCACGCACTACGCGGGCGCCGTGCTGGTCCCCCTCAACACCCGCTACACGATCAGCGAGGCCGCCGACATCATCGAGCGCGCCGATGCCCGCCTGATCGTCACCGTCGAGGAGTTCGTCGGCACCAACCGGCTCGCCGACCTCCTCGGCAACCCGGTGAGCAACGGCCGCACCGTCGTCGGCATCGATCTGAACGGCTCCGGCGCCCTGCCCGCGCCCGCGGTCGGCTGGCCCGAGTTCCTCACCCGCGGCACCGACCTGGGCGCCGCCGACAATCGCGCCGACGCCGTCCGGCCCACCGACCTGTCCGACATCCTCTTCACCTCCGGCACCACCGGTCAGCCGAAGGGAGTGCTGGCCGAGCACCGGCACACCGTCGCCGGCGCGCACGGCTGGGGTGCCAACGGCGGCCTGACCGCCGACGACCGCTACCTGCAGGCGAACCCGTACTTCCACACCTTCGGCTACAAGGCGGGCATCCTCCCGTCGGTGCTCTTCGGCACGACGATGGTGCCGCTCGCGGTGTTCTCCCCCGACGCCGCGATGCGCGCAGTCGCCGAGCACCGGATCACCGTCTTCCCGGGGGCCCCGACCGTCTTCCAGACGATCCTCGATTCGCCGGAGCGCTCCGGGTACGACCTGTCGTCGCTGCGGCTCGTCGTCACCGGCGCCACCGTCGTGCCGGTGGTGCTCGTCGAGCGGTTGCAGTCGGACTTGGGCGTCGACACCGTGCTGACCGCCTACGGGCAGACCGAGACCAGCGGCTTCATCACCACCTGCACGGCCGACGATGACGACGTCACCGTCGCGACCACCTGCGGCCGCGCGTACCCGGGGATGGAGATCAAGCTCGACAACCCCGACGAGAGCGGCGCCGGCGAGGTCCTCGCGCGCGGGCTGATGGTCATGCGCGGCTACCTCGACGATCCGGCGGCGACCGCCAAGACGATCGACGACGACGGCTGGCTGCACACCGGCGACGTCGGGACCATCGACGCGAACGGCAACCTCAAGATCACCGACCGCCTCAAGGACATGTACATCTGCGGCGGGTTCAACGTGTACCCGGCCGAGGTCGAGCAGGTCCTCGCCCACGTCGACGGCGTGGCCGAGGTCGCGGTCATCGGGGTCCCCGACGAGCGCCTCGGCGAGGTCGGCCGCGCGTATGTGACCGCCAAGCCCGGTGCCGCCGTCGACGCCGAGGCCGTCGTCGCGCATGCCCGCGAGCACCTGGCGAACTTCAAGGTGCCGCGGTCGGTGGTCGTCGTGGAGGAGTTCCCGCGCAACGCGTCGGGCAAGATCCTCAAGCGCGAACTGTCCTAGTAGCCGCCGTCGGCCAGGCCCGCCTCGACCTCGTAGCGGTTCGCCGTTCCGGTGCGCGCGGCCCGCGCCTGCTCGCGCAGGTAGGCCGCCGCGAACCGCGCCCGCCCGTAGCGCGCCCACTGCCGGGCATGGATCTCTTCGTGGTGGAGCAACAGGTCCAGGGGCAGATCGCCGCGGTAGAGCGTCGCCTTGCGGCGGTAGACCGGGGCGCCGCCGACGATGGTGGCGGTCAGCGCATCCGTCGGGTCGACGCCGCGGCCGACGTTGATCAGGAACAGGTCGCCCCAGGTGGTGCCGCCCTGCTGGCTCCAGGCCCTCGCGAGCGGGTTGCCGCCCATGCCCATGAGCATCCCGTTGGGCGTGGTGGCCAACGCCGCGCCGTGCGCCATCGCCCACCCGGCGACGCGGTTGTAGGTCCATCGGTTGGCGGTCTGGCGCGCCTCGACGCGTGCGATCTCATCGGGCGAGAACGGGGTGACCGGGAAGTCGCCGCCCGGGTACCCGCCGCCGGCATTGGCGACATAGGTGTCGAGCACGGCGCGCCGCAGATCGGGCCCGCCCATGTCGCGGGGCACCAGGAAGTAGGACTTGCCCTCGGGGTCGAGGACGCGCGGCATCGCGGCGAGAAGGTCGCGCCGCGCCGCCATCACCGATCAGGCGCGGCCGTGCCGCTTCTCGTACTCGAGGTGGGCGTCGGCGTCCTTGCGGCGGACGTTCTCGTCGGCGAGCGACTCGGCGAAGCCGTGGCGGCGCAGGGTCGCGCGGCGGTAGTACTTGTCGAAGACGAAGCAGAAGTAGAGGGCGCCCAGGATGATCGGGAGCGTGATGATGATCGCGCTGCCCCAGCCGACCGACTCGTGGGTCAGCAGGAACGGCGACATGAGCAGCACGACGGGGATCATGAAGCGGGTCACGACGCGGCGCGTGGCACCCGGTCCGGCGTTGTCCTCGCGCACCCAGTCGTTGTACTTCGCCGGGAGGGGGCGCTTGCCGTAGGTGCGTCGGCCATAGGCGTAGGGGATGAACTCCCCGATGGGCGGACGTGGTCGCTCCTTGTTGCTCACCACCCCAGTCTAAGGGCGCGCACCCCGGCTGCGACCGTGTGCTTGGCCACATCCCCCCGAGGGGTTATTTGGGCGCGGGTTAAGGTCGGGACATGACCGTCGACGATCCGGGAGCGCCACTCGCCGAGCTGTTGGCCGCAACCGGTGCGGTCGGCCCGCGCGCGTCGCACATCGTCACCCACGGCGCCGTCATCGTGCTCGACGACGACCGCGCCTGGAAGCTCAAGCGACCCGTCGCCTACCGGTACCTCGACTTCTCGACGGCGGATCTGCGCCGACGGGCCCTGCGGTCCGAGCTGGAGCTGAACCGGCGCACCGCCCCGCAGCTCTACCTCCGGGTGCACGCGATCACCCGGACCGACGACGGCGTCGAGCTCGACGGCGACGGGGACGTCGTGGACTGGGTGTTGGAGATGAAGCGGTTCCCCGACGGCGCGCTGCTCGCCGACCGCGCCGAGGCGGGCGAGCTGGACGACCGGTTGCTGGCCGCGCTGGCGGATCAGGCGGTGGCGCTGCACACCGACGCCGAGATCAGTACCGATCCGGCCGGGGCCGATCGGATCCTCGACGTCGTGGTCGGCAACCGGGAGAGCATGGCGCGCTTCGGTGAGGTGCTGGATCCGGTGCGGGCCGACGAACTGACCGAGAGGCAGCGCGGGCTGATCGCCGCGCATGCCGAGCTACTCGATCGCCGTGCCGCCCGCGGACGGGTGCGCCACGGGCACGGCGACCTGCACCTGGCCAACATCGCCCTGCTGGACGCGGCGCCGGGAGCGGGTGAGCGGTCTGATTCAGGTCCGGTCCCCGTCCCCTTCGACTGCCTGGAGTTCGATCCGGAACTGGCCACGTCGGACGTCCTCTACGACCTGGCGTTCCTGCTGATGGACCTGTGGGCGCGCGGTCTGCGGCACGAGGCGAACGTCGTCGCCAACGCGTACCTGGACTCCTCGCCCGACGACGAGGACGGCTTCGGGTTGCTGCCGCTGCTGATCAGCGTGCGCGCCACCGTCCGAGCGCACGTGCTGGCCGCGGCCGAGGACGTCGACGAGTCGCGGTCCTACCTCGATCTGGCGCTGGCGGTGCTGGAGCCGGCGACGGTCCGACTGTTGGCGATCGGCGGGTCGTCCGGCACGGGGAAGTCGACGATCGCGCGGGCCGTCGGCGGCGACGTCGGCGCGGCCCCGGGTGCCCGCATCCTGCGCTCGGACGTGCTGCGCAAACGCCTGGCCGGCGTGGGCGTCTTCGATCGGTTGCCCGAGTCGGGCTACACGAGCGAGATGGGCGCCCGCGTCTTCGGCGAGCTCGAGCGCCTGGCCGCCATCGACCTGGACGGGCGGATGTGCGTGATCGCCGACGCGGTGTGGGGCACCCCGGCCCGTCGCGACGGCATCGAGCGGGTCGCCCGCGATGCGGGCGCCCGGTTCACCGGGGTCTGGCTCGAACTCGACGAGGCGACCCGGATCGCGCGGATCGAGGGCCGCGGACCGGACGCGTCGGACGCCACGGCCGACGTCGCACGGTCGCAGACGGCCAACGTCGTGCCGCCCGAGCAGCCCTGGCACCGGATCCCGGCGGATGATTCCGCGCTCGCCGCCGTGCGCGCGCTGCACACCGCACCGGACTACATCGGCGGGTTCCGGCGCTGGCCGCGTCGGGGCGGGTGATCAGTCGGCGCGCGGCTTCACGAGGGGGAACAGCACGGTCTCGCGGATTCCGAGGCCGGTGAGCGCCATCAGGAGGCGGTCGATGCCCATGCCGGTGCCCGCGGTCGGCGGCATGCCGTGCTCCATCGCGGCGAGGAACTCCTCGTCGAGGACCATGGCCTCGTCGTCGCCGGCCGCCGCCAATCGGGCCTGGTCGACGAAGCGCTCACGCTGGATGATCGGGTCGACGAGCTCGGAGTAGCCGGTGGCCAGCTCGAAGCCGCGGACGTAGAGGTCCCACTTCTCGACGACGCCGGGGACGCTGCGGTGCGCGCGCACCAGCGGCGACGTCTCGACCGGGAAGTCGCGCACGAACACCGGCTGGTCCAGCTTCGCGCCGACGAGGTGCTCCCACAGTTCTTCGACGAGCTTGCCGTGGCCATATCCCTTGTCCTTGGGAACGTCGAGGCCGACCTCGTCGGCGATCTTCAACAACTCGTCGACGGACGTCCCCTGCGCGACGCCGTCGACCTCGTGCTGCGGGACGATCTCGCGGCCGAGGGCCTCGGACAGCGACGGGTACATCGACACCTCGGTCCAGTCGCCGGACAGGTCGTAGGTGCTGCCGTCGGGCATGGTCGGCGTGAGGGTGCCCAGCGCCTGCTGCGCGACGGTCTGCACGAGGCTGCGGATCAGCTCGGCGGCGTCGTCGTAGGTGCCGTAGGCCTGGTAGGTCTCCAGCATCGCGAACTCGGGGCTGTGCGTGGAGTCGGCGCCCTCGTTGCGGAAGTTGCGGTTGACCTCGAAGACCCTGTCGATGCCGCCGACGACGCAGCGCTTGAGGAACAGTTCCGGCGCGATGCGCAGGTACAGGTCGATGTCGAAGGCGTTCGAGTGGGTGACGAAGGGGCGCGCCGCGGCCCCGCCGTGCAGCGTCTGCAGCATCGGCGTCTCGACCTCGAGGAAGCCGCGCTCACCGAGGAAGGCGCGCAGCTCGGCCATGACCTTGATGCGGGTGCGGGCGATCTCGCGGGCCTCGGGTCGCACGATGAGGTCGACGTAGCGCTGGCGCACCCGCGTCTCCTCGCTGAGGTCCTTGTGCGCGACGGGCAGCGGGCGCAGCGACTTGGACGCCAGCGCCCAGTCGTCGGCCATGACCGAGAGCTCGCCGGTGCGCGAGGAGATGATCTGGCCGTGGACGAACACGATGTCGCCGAGGTCGACGTCGGCCTTCCACGCGGCCAGCGACTCCTCGCCGACCCCGTTGAAACTGATCATGACCTGTAGCTGCGTGCCGTCGCCCTCCTGGAGCGTCGCGAAGCAGAGCTTGCCCTTGTTCCGCAGGAAGATGACGCGCCCAGCGACTCCCGCGTCGACGCCGGTTTCCGCGCCGGCCTCGAGGTGCCCGTACTCGTCGCGGATCTGGGCCAGCGTGTGGGTGCGCGCCACCTCGACCGGGTACGCCTCGCGACCCTGCGCCAGGATCTTCTCGCGCTTCTCCCGCCGGATCCGCAGCTGCTCGGGCAGGTCGGATTCCGCTGCGTCCGGGGCGGGATTCTTGGCATCGCTCACGGGTGCCAACTGTATCGAGTGGGCGGTCCATCAACGCCGAGTGGGCGGCATTTCCCGCCGAGTGGGCGGTCTAACAACGCCGAGTGGGCACCCCTGCACCGCCGAGTGGGCACCCGAACGTCGCCGAGTGGGCAGTCGAACCTATCGCTCGTGGTCGGCGATCATGGCCAGCTCGCCGTCGGCGAGGTCGCCGTTGACCTGGTGGCGACGCAGCGCCTCGTGGCCACCGGCGAGGAACATCGCGCCGGTGACGCCGCGGGCCTGCAAGTGCCATGCGAGCCACTCGGCGTCGTCGCCGTCGTCCGAGATGAGCAGCCAGCGGGCATCGGCGGTCGCGGACCGCAGCGATTCGGTCGTTCCCGGGGTCAGGCGATCGAGCGCCTCGAGCGGGGCCAGCGCGAGTGCGCCGTGGATGGCGCCGGTCGCGTTGCGACGGTCCTGCGTGCGGATGTCGACGGCTCGCAGTCCGGCGTCGAGCGCGGGACGGAAGTCGCGCGCGGGCACCGAGAGCTTGGTGGCGACCGCCGGCGCTTCGGTGGGCGCGGCGGGCACGACGGTGGCCGACGGGACGGGGGCAGAGACGGTGGTGGTCATTGCAGACCTTTCGGGGTGTGATCGCTCAAGTCCTATCGAGGACGAGCAAGCGGATTTTCGGAAAGCGGGAATCGGGGCCGGCGCCTGGGGAGGCAGCTCTAGCCCTGACAACACTTCCGACAACGCTTGATCACGACGACCAGTTTGCCATGCCGACCATGCCCGCTCAACATTTGGTTCCGCCCTGCGCGAAATCCACCAGATTTCACCGCCGGTTCATCCCGGCACACCACCGGACGACTACTGTGGAGTCGCATCGCGCACGCAGCGGTGCGGACAATCGAAGTGAAGGTGGATTTAAATGGGTGACACGCTCAACGTTGGTGACCGTCTCGGCACCGGCCAGTCGCTGACCTCGGCCAACGGCGCTTACACGCTGACGCTGCAGGACGACGGCAACCTCGTTCTGACCGAGGGCGGCAACGCTGTCTGGTCGACCAAGACCAACGGCAAGGGCGTTACGCGCGCCACCGTCCAGGAGGACGGCAACTTCGTCTTGTACGACGGCTCCGACAAGGGTGTCTGGTCGACCAAGACCTCCGGCGCCGGCGCTCGCCTGGTTGTCCAGGACGACCGCAACGTCGTGCTGTACGTCGGCCAGCAGGGCAAGTGGAGCTCGAAGACCGTCGACAAGAACGCTGCCATCCAGGCCGCGTCGAACGAGTCGGGCGGCGAGAAGACCTACACCGTCGTCGAGGGCGACACCCTGTGGGCCATCGCCGAGCGCTTCCTGGGCGACGGCGACAAGTTCCCGCAGCTCGCCGAGCTCAACGGGATCGCCAACCCGGACCTGATCAACGTCGGGCAGGTCATCAAGCTCCCGTAAGGGCCGCTTGGGACTAACCCAACAGATCGCGACGAACCCCGCACCGATTCGGTGCGGGGTTCGTTCGTTTCGACCGCCCACTCGGCGGTATTCGACCGCCCACTCGACGAGGTTTGGGTGCCCACTCGGCGGTATTCGACTGCCCACTCGGCGAGGTTCGACTGCCCACTCGGCGAGGTTTGGGTGCCCACTCGGCGGGAATCGTCAGCGGTTCTTGCCGGCCTTCACGCGCTCGTAAACGCGGCGCAGCCCGTCGAGGGTGAGGTGGGCGTGGTGGTCGGTGATCGTCTGGCACTCGCCGACCATGAGCGGGGCGAGGTAGCCCGTCGCGACGACCGTCACGTCGTCGGCGTCGAAGCCGTCGACCTCGTCGCGGATCTTGTCGACCAGCGCGTCGACCTGACCGCCGAAGCCGAACAGGATGCCCGACTGCAGCGCCTCGACGGTGTTCTTGCCCAGGACGCTGCGCGGCGGGCGCAGCTCGACGCGGCGGACGGTGACCGTGTGCTCGGAGAGCGCGTCGACGGCCAGGTTCACACCCGGGGCGATCGCGCCGCCGAGGAACTCGCCCTTGGCGGAGACGGCGTCAACGACGGTGGCCGTGCCGAAGGCGACGACGATGCACGGGCCGTCGCCGAAGTTGCCGGTGGCGGCCACCGCATTGGCGACGCGGTCCGTGCCGACTTCCTTGGGGTTGTCGACGAGCAGCGGTACCCCGGTTCGCACGCCGGGCTCCAACAGCACGTTCTGACCCGACCCGTAGTACTTGTCGACCATGGTCCGCAGCTCCCGCAGCAGCGACGGCACCGTCGAGAGCGCGGCCACCCCGGTGACCTGCTCGATGTCCGGCCCGAGCAGTCCGCGGATGATCAGCTGCAGCTCGTCGGCGGTCATGTGCGGGTCGGTGTGGACCCGCCAATCGCGCACCAGGTGCGCGTGATCACCCGCGCCGGCGAACACCCCGAGGTGGATGTTGGTGTTGCCGACGTCGATGGTCAGCAGCATTTGTACCAGCGCGGCTCGCCGGCCAGCGCGAGGAGCTCGTCGGCGGACAGCTCGTCCACGTCGTAGTCCGGCAGCGGGGCGTGCTGGTGCGCGCGACCGCCCGCCGGGGTCCGCGGATCCTTCAGGCCGGAGCCCGCCGGCACGTCGGCCGGGTCGTCGGTGAGCGTGACCTGCCGGTTGTTCTCGTCGACGAAGACGACCTTCGGCGAGTACTCCTTGAGCTCCTTCTCGTCGAGCATGGAGTAGCCGATGATGATGACCAGGTCGCCCGGCTTCACCAGGTGCGCGGCCGCGCCGTTGATGCTGATGATGCCGGAGCCGCGCTCACCGGCGATCGTGTACGTCTCGAGCCGGTTGCCGTTGTCGATGTCGACGATGGCGACCTGCTCGCCTTCGAGCAGTCCGGCCGAGTCCAGGAGGTCCTGGTCGACGGTGACCGAGCCGACGTAGTGCAGGTCGGCCTGCGTCACCGTGGCACGGTGGATCTTGGACGTCATCATGGTGCGAAACATGGTGTTACCCCTCTTCTAGTCCCGGCCCTGCGGGTCCGGGCTGTCTGTGTGCTGCTGGTCGGTCTGGTCTGGTTCGCCGATCACCACGCCGACGTTGTCGAGCAGTCGGGTGGTGCCGAGCTTGGCGGCGACGAGCAGTCGCCCGTCACCCTCGTCGGGCGCGACGCCGAGGTTGCGGTCGCGCAGTTCGAGGTAGTCGACCTCGATCTCGGGCCGGGTGTCGAGGACGGCGCGGGCAGCGGCGACGATTGCCTCGCGGCCGCCGGTGCCGGCGTGCCGGCCCGCGACGAGGGCCGCCGACAGCGCCGTGGCGAGCTCGCGCTCGGTCGGGCCGAGGTAGCGGTTGCGCGAACTCATCGCCAGGCCGTCGGCCTCGCGGACGATGGGCACGCCGTAGACCTCGACGTCCATGTTCAGGTCGGCGACCATCTGGTTGATCAGGACGAGCTGCTGGTAGTCCTTCTCCCCGAAGTACGCGGCGTGCGGGGCACAGATGTTGAGCAGCTTGTTGACGACGGTCAGCATCCCGGCGAAGTGCGTCGGGCGCGAGGCGGCCTCCAGGCCCTCGCCGGCCGGGCCGGGCAGGATCGTGGTGCGCCGACCACCGGGGTACATGCCGCCGACCGTCGGCGCGAAGACCAGCTCGACGCCGAGCTCGCGCAGCTTGTCGCAATCCTCGTCGAAGGTGCGCGGATAGGCGTCGAGGTCCTCGCCCTCGGCGAACTGCAGGGGGTTGACGAAGATCGACACGATCACAACGGTGTTGCCGGCGGCCTGCGCCGTGCGGACCAGCTGCAGGTGGCCGTCGTGCAGCGCGCCCATCGTCGGCACCAGGGCCACCCGCTTGCCGGTGCTGCGCAGCGCCTTGCTGACCCGGTTCATGTCGGCGGGGTCGCGGTGCACGGTGAGCTCGCCGGGCGCGAACGCGGGCGCGGTCATGACGCCTCCCCCAACACGCGGGCCAACTCCGGCGACGCGGGCACATGCGCGGCAGCGCGCCGGGCCTGGGCGAGGTAGGCGTCGACGATCGTCGCGTCCGCCGCCGGGGCCCCGGCAGACCAGTCGCGCAGGGCGTCGAGGTGGGCGGCCACCGCGTCGGCGTCGCCGCGCGCCACCGGACCGGTCAGCGCCGACGGGCCCTGTTCGAGCACGTTGGCCAGGGCGGCGGTCACCAGGGGGGCCAGCATCTCCGGGGCCGATCGCAGCGGCGACGACGTGCCGTCGACGTCGGCGCGCTCGATGACCGACCGCAGCACCGTCACGGCGTCGCTGATGAGGGCGACGAGGTGGTTGGCGCCGTGGGCGAGGGCGGCGTGGTAGAGGGTGCGGTCGGCCTCGGCGATATGGACCGGCTGTCCGCCGATCTCGTAGACGAGGGAATCACCGACGGTCTGCCCGACCTCGTCGGCGGCGGTCACCGCGAAGCACGCCGACTGCAGTCGCTCGGTGTCCTCGGGGCCGCCGACGAAGGTCATCGCCGGGTGCAGGGCCAGCGGCAGCGCGCCGAGTTCGGTCAGGGGGTCCAGGACCGCGGTCCCGTGGGCGCCGGCGACGTGCGCGACGATCGTGCCGGGGCGCACCGCCCCGCTGCTGGCCAGCTCGGCGACGATGGCGGCGAGCTCGTCGTCGGGTACGGCGAGGATCAGCAGCTCACTGCGCGCGGCGACGTCGGCGGCGTTGTCGAAGACCTCCGAGTCGGGCAGGCGCAGCGCCGCGCGCTCGCGGGATTCGTCGGAGCGCGCGAGGACGGCGCCGACGACGTGGCCGACGGATTCGAGGGCTTGGGCCAGCGCGGTACCGACGCGACCGGCGGAGACGAGGCCCACGGCCAGCCGCGCGGGTGCCGACGGGTCGGCAACACCGAGCAGCGGTGAATCGGTCACCGTGATCCTCCAGAGTCCGTTCCAGTCCTGCCACAGACGGCGGGTACCAGACGTTTACCTCCCAAGAATACGGCGTTCGAGTCGGTGCTGACCATCCGGTGTGACCGGCTTCACCGCAGCCGCGCGGCGGGTCAGTCGTCTTCGCGGCGGAGCTGGTCGAGCAGCTCGGCCGCCGAGATGCCGCCGGACTGGTGCTGGCCGCGCCCGCGGCCGCTCTTGCCACGGCTCCGACCGCCGGCTTCGGGTTCGGGATCGACCGGTGCCGACGGCGACCAGGTGTCGGCCTCCCGCGGTGCGGGGTCGCTGCTCCAGGTGGCGCTGGTCTGGTCCGACGACCAACTCGGCCGCCGCGACTCCCGCTGGCGGGGCGCCGGCTCGTCGAAGCCGGGCCCGTCGTAGTGGGCCGCGTCGACCTCGACCTCGTCGACCTCTTCGACGATGGGGATGACCTCGGTCCACTCGGACCGCCCACTCTGCGGCGCGGGGCCGTGGCGGCCGCTGCTGGGCGGCGGCGCGGTGGAGGCGAAGTCGGTGGCGGCCAGGGCGCTGTCGTCGGGCTCGAAGGTGGGTATCGACGAGGCGAGCTCGCGCAGCCGCTCATTGGGCAGGGCGACGCGCTCCTCGGGCAGCGGCCGGCCCATCATCGCTTCCAGGCTGGCGCGCAGGGCGACGATCTGGGCCTGCAGCGCCTGCAGGTCCTCGTTGGCCTCGGCGGCGACCTCGGTGCGGATCTGCGCCTCGATGTCCATCTCGTACTGGCGGCGGGCGGCGATCTCCCGCTCGAGCTGCAGCTCGTACACCAGGCGCATGTCGCGGCCGCGGGCCTCGGCGAGCTCGGCCTGGCGGCGGTAGCGGGTGATCCCGATGGCGCCCAAGACGGCGGCCCAAAGGGCGGCGATGACGGCGACCGAGGCCGGCACGGTCAGCTGGTCGCTCCAGACCATCAGGCAGCTGGCGACCAGGGCGAGCACGATCAGCAGGCCGACGAGCCACTGGCCCGTGGCACGCGCCGAACGACCTTCGCGAGTCGCCATAGTCGTGAACTTACCTGTCTGCGATGGGGAACGGCTCAACCTCAGCCGGAGAGTCACATTTGCGGATTCTCGCCCTTCAGACTGTCAGGCGACGTCCGGATTGGCCACTTGGCCCTCGTCGGCGGGGTCCTCGGGGGTGCGACAGCACTGCTCCAACCACAGTGCGGCGGCCGCCAGCGCGACGCCGCCGATGGCGCCGACGACGGTCCCGACCTTGCTCGCGTTCGCGCTCGCGACGTCGTCGAGGCGGAACAGGTAGAGCGCGATCGCCGCCCACGCTCCGGCCGCGACGGCACCCAGGATCGCCGACGCCTTGGCCAGGGCGACGAGCCGGGCCACCGTCACCGGATGGAGCTGCTCCTGCGCCTGCCCGACCTCGTCGTCGGCGACGCGGCGGCGGACCATCAGGGCGGCGGCCGCCTCGAGTGCGGCGAGCACCAGGAGTACCGCGCTGGTGTACCAGCGGATGATCGGGAGGTCGCCGAAGTTGTAGGAGACGAACACCCAGGCCAGCACCGCCGCGGCGGCGGCCCACAGCAGCAGGTCGCGGACCTTCGTGGGCCCCAGGCGGCCGTCAGCGTCGTTGTCGGGCGGGGTCGCGGTCATCGAACGGGTCCGCTCGGCAGATCGGCGCCCAGGGGCTGCAGGGCGGCGCGCTCGGCCGGGTCCAGCGCGGCGACCAGGTCGGCGACGCGGGCGCTGTCCCCCTCGGGAAAGTCGAGCACGGCGGTGGGATCGATGTCGAGCCACGGCACGAGGACGAACCCGCGCTGGTGCGCGTACGGGTGCGGCAGGGTCAACTCGTCGGTGGCGCTGAACACCGGCCGGCCGGCGTCGTCGCGGACGGCGATCACGTCGACGTCGAGGGTGCGCGGCCCCCAGTGGACCTCCCGTCGACGGTCGGCGTCGTTCTCCAGTTCGGCGCCGCGCCGCAACCACGACAGCGCGTCGCGCCGGCCGGTGACGATCATCGTGACGTTGTAGAAGTCGTCCTGCTCGACCCCGCCCCACGGCGGGGTGACGTAGACGGGCGAGACGGCGACGACGGTGTCGCCGGAGGCGGTGAAACCGTCGACCACGCTCGCCAGGTGCGCGAGGCGGTCACCGAGGTTCGAGCCGACCGACAGGACGGCGGTGGTCGTGGGTGCGCTCAACCGAGCCCCCGGTGGAGCATCGTCTTGCGCGAGCGGCGGGTCACGACGGCGACGTCCTCGAAGCTCAGCGGGATCGGCGCCGACGGCTTGTGGACGGTGACTTCGACGGCGGCGAGCCGCTCGTCGGCCATGATCGCCTCGGCGACGTCGCTCCCGACCTTCTCGATCAGGTTGCAGGGCTCGCCGGCGACGATGTCGTGGACCAGCTGGGCCAGTTCGCCGTAGTCGAGGGTGTCGGCGAGGTCGTCGGAATCGGCGGCGATGGACAGGTCCATCCACACCGACACGTCGATGATGAAGTCCTGGCCGTCGCGGCGCTCGTGGTCGAAGACGCCGTGGTGGCCGCGGACCTTGAGGCCCCGCAGTTCGATCCGGTCAGCCATGACCCTCCCCTTCCGCACCGGTCCACGCCTGGGCGACGGCGATCGCGTCGCGGCTCGCGGCCGGGTCGTGCACCCGCACGCCCCACACCCCGGCCGCCGCGGCCAGCGCCGACACCGCCGCGGTGGCGATCTCGCGCCCGGCCGGCGGGCGGTCCTCGCCGTGCTCGGCGAGCAACGAGCCGAGGAACCGCTTGCGGGAGGCGCCGACGAGGACGGGGAAACCCAGGCCGAGCAGCGTCGGCAGGCCCCGCAGCAGCTCCCAGTTGTGTTCCGCGCTCTTGGCGAACCCCAGTCCGGGGTCGAGGATCAGCCGGTCGGGGTCGACGCCCGCCGCGACGGCCGAATCGACCTGGGCGAGCAGTTCGCCGCTGACCTCGCCGACGACGTCGCGGTAGGCGCCGGTCTGCCCGGCGCGGTGGGTGAAGTCCTCCGGCCCGTACGGGCCGGCACCGGCGCGCTCGGTGAGCGGGCGCCAGTGCATGAGGATCCAGGGCAGGTCCGCCGCGGCGACGACTTTGGCCATCTGCGGGTCGGCCCGACCGCCGGAGACGTCGTTGACGTAGGCGGCGCCGGCTTCGATGGCGGCGGCGGCCACACCCGAGCGCATCGTGTCGACGGAGACGGGCACGCCCGCACGGGCCAATTCGGCGATCACCGGCACGACGCGGCCGGCCTCGGTCTCCTCGTCGACGCGGTGGGCGCCGGGTCGGGTGGACTCCCCGCCGATATCGACGATGTCGGCACCGTCGGCGACGAGTTTGCGGGCATGGGCGAGCGCGGCGTCGACGTCGAGGAACTTGCCGCCGTCGGAGAACGAATCGGCGGTCACGTTGACCACGCCGAGGATCTTCACCCCGCTGCCCGTCACTGCCCCGCCCATCGGCTCGTCTCCGCCCGGGTCAGTTGACGATCAGCTGCAAGGCCTCGCTGCGCGAAACAGCGTTGGACTTGAAGATCCCGCGCACCGCCGAGGTCGTCGTGCGCGAGCCGGGCTTGCGGATGCCGCGCATCGCCATGCACAGGTGCTCGGCTTCGATGACGACGATGACGCCGCGCGGATCGAGCTTGTTCATCACGGCGTCGGCGATCTGACTGGTGAGCCGCTCCTGCACCTGCGGGCGCTTGGCGTACAGGTCGACGACGCGCGCCAGCTTCGACAGCCCGGTGACACGGCCCGACGAGCCGGGGATGTACCCGACGTGCGCGACGCCGTGGAAGGCGACGAGGTGGTGCTCACAGGTCGAGTACAGGGGGATGTCTTTGACCAGGACCAGTTCGTCGTGGTCCTCGTCGAAGGTGGTCTCCAGGACCTCGTCGGGGTCGGTGTAGAGCCCGGCGAACACCTCGTGGAACGCGTTGGCGACGCGGGTGGGGGTGCGACGCAGCCCCTCCCGGTCGGGATCCTCGCCGACGGCGATCAGCAGTTCGCGCACCGCTGCCTCGGCGCGCGCCTGGTCGAAGTCGCCGTGGGCGACGTTCTTGTCCTTAGCGCTCATCGCCACCCGTCCCGTTGACGTCCTGGTCGCCGGCGGGCTGCTGCCCGTTCGGTGCGGCCGGCGGGATCGGGGATCCGTCGGGCCGACCGGGGTTGTGCGGTGCGGGCGGCCAGCCGGGCGCCGACCAGCCCGCCGGGGCGCCGTAGTCGACGCCGCCGGACTGCGGCTGCGCACCCTGCGGGTAGCCGCCTTGGGGGTAGGCGCCCTGCGGGTAGCCCTGGGGCTGGGTGCCCGGCGGGAAGTCGGCGGGCGGGTAACCCTGCGGCGCCGCCACCGGCTGCGGGACCGGCTCGGGTTCGGGGGGCCATGGCTCGCCGCGCTCGATGGCTAGCTCGCCCGGCGT
Organism: Gordonia sp. (in: high G+C Gram-positive bacteria); assembly: GCF_047602025.1. GTDB lineage: Bacteria > Actinomycetota > Actinomycetes > Mycobacteriales > Mycobacteriaceae > Gordonia. Next base: position 2,613,595 of record NZ_JASGII010000001.1, read on the forward strand.
CTTCACCGGCGGCTTGTCGCTGGGCGTGCGACCGCCGAAGTCGTTGAAGTCGGTGATGCGCTCGCGCTTGGTGACCCCTTCGAAGATCTTCTCCAGGTCCTTGCGCGTCAGCGTCTCCTTCTCCAGCAGCTCGGTGGCCAGCACATCGAGGGTGTCGCGGTACTCGGCGAGGATGGCCCACGCCTCGTTGTGCGCGGCCTCGATCAGTCGGCGCACCTCGTCGTCGATCTGTGCGGCCACCTCGTCGGAGTAGTCGGTCTGCGAGCCCATCGACCGACCCATGAACGGGTCGCCCTGCTCCTGGCCGTAGCGGACGGCGCCGAGCTTGGAGCTCATGCCGTATTCGGTGACCATGGCCCGGGCGATCTTCGTGGCCTGGTCGATGTCGCTGGAGGCGCCCGTCGTCGGCTCGTGGAAGACGAGTTCCTCGGCGGCACGGCCGCCCATGGCCATGACCAGGCGGGCGATCATCTCCGACCGGGTCATCAGATCCTTGTCCTGCTCGGGCACGGCGAGCGCGTGACCGCCGGTGCGCCCGCGGGCGAGGATGGTGACCTTGTAGATCGGGTCCAGGTCGGGCATCGCCCACGCGGCCAGGGTGTGACCGCCCTCGTGGTACGCGACGACCTTCTTCTCGTGTTCGCTGATGACGCGGCTCTTGCGGCGCGGACCGCCGATGACGCGGTCGACCGCCTCCTCGAGGGTGGCGGCGGTGATCACCGTCTGGTTCTCCCGGGCGGTGAGCAGCGCGGCCTCGTTGATGACGTTGGCCAGGTCGGCGCCGGACATGCCGGGGGTGCGCTTGGCCAGGCCGGCCAGGTCGACGTCGGGGGCCAACGGCTTGCCCTTGGCGTGCACCTTGAGGATCGCCTCGCGACCGCGCATGTCGGGGTTGCTGACCGGGATCTGGCGGTCGAACCGACCGGGGCGCAGCAGCGCGGGGTCGAGGATGTCGGGGCGGTTGGTGGCGGCGATCAGGATGATGCCGGACCGGTCGCCGAACCCGTCCATCTCGACGAGCAGCTGGTTGAGGGTTTGCTCGCGCTCGTCGTGGCCGCCGCCGAAGCCGGCACCGCGCTGGCGGCCGACGGCGTCGATCTCGTCGACGAAGATGATGCACGGGCTGTTCTGCTTGGCCTGCTCGAACAGGTCGCGGACGCGCGAGGCGCCGACGCCGACGAACATCTCGACGAAGTCCGAACCGGAGATCGTGAAGAACGGCACCCCGGCCTCGCCGGCGACCGCGCGGGCCAGCAGCGTCTTGCCGGTGCCGGGCGGACCGTAGAGCAGCACGCCCTTGGGGATCTTCGCGCCCAGCGCCTCGTAGCGCGCCGGGTTCTGCAGGAAGTCCTTGATCTCGTAGAGCTCCTCGACCGCCTCGTCGGCACCGGCGACGTCGGCGAAGGTGTTCTGCGGCATGTCCTTGGTGATCTGCTTGGCGCGCGAACGGCCGAAGCCCATCACGCCGCCCCGACCGCCGCCCTGCATGCGGTTCATCACGAACATGAACAGGCCCAGCAGCAGCACGAGCGGCAGGATCAGCGCGAGGATCTGCATCAGTGCCGAGTCCTGGCGGACGTTGGTCTGGTACTCCGCGCCCGACTCGCGCACCGACTGGAAGACGAAGTCGGCCCCGCGCGCGGGGTACTTGGCCGAGATCTTGTCCGATTCCTCGCGCTTGGGGTTGCGGGCGTCCTTCTCCTTGAGCGGAATCTTGTTCTTCAGCTCGATGCGCAACTGCTGCTCGCGGTCGTCGATCTCGACCGACTTGGCGTTCTTGACGTTGAGCTGCGTGAGCGCGACGGAGGTGTCCACGGAGTGGTATTCGCGCGCGCTGTCGCGCATGGAACTCCAACCCCACAGCGCCAGCAGGATCAGGACGAAGATCGCAACATTGCGAAAGACAGTCTTACGGTTCATACGTGGTGCGGCGGCCCGGTTCGGGCCGCCATCGTCCTTCCATCACAGAGATTGCTACCAGGCTACCCGTGGCGCCGATTCAGCGTCGGCGATGGCGGTGACGGGCGGGCGCGTCAGCGCTGGTAGACCGACGGCTTGAGGCGGCCGATGAACGGGAGGTCGCGGTAGCGCTCGGCGTAGTCGAGGCCGTAGCCGACGACGAAGTCGTTCGGGATGTCGAAGCCGACGTCGGCGATGTCGAGGTTGACCTTCAGCGCATCGGGCTTGCGCAACAGCGTGCAGATGCTCAGCGAGCGCGGCGAGCGGGTCGCGAGGTTCCGCATCAGCCACGACAGCGTCAGCCCGGAGTCGATCACGTCTTCGACGATCACGACGTCGCGCCCGGCGATGTCGCGGTCGAGGTCCTTGAGGATGCGCACCACGCCCGACGACGAGGTCGACGAGCCGTAACTGGAGACCGCCATGAACTCCATCTGCGACGGGATCGGCAGCGCGCGGGCGAAGTCGGTCATGAACATGATCGCGCCCTTGAGGACGCCGATGAGCACGAGATCGTCCGGGGCGTCCCGGAAGCGCTCGGCCACCGATTCAGCCAGCTCCGCGGTGCGCTGCTTGATCTGCTCTTCGGTGATGATCACCGCTTCGATGTCGTCGCCGTAGGGATGGCTGCTCACGCATGTCACCTTAGCCGCGGGGCGCGGTGCGCCACACCAGAAGGTCCCCGTCACGGGCGACCGTCAGCCGGGTCGCCGGATCGCCGCCGACGGCCACGGCGCCGCGGCCCGGTGCGCCGATGACCAACTGATCGACCGCGGCGATGACGCGGCCGGTCGGTTCGGTGGCGCCGCCGTCGAGCAGCCAGCGCCGCAGGACCCGGGTGCGCAGCGCCGTCGGGGCCGCGCGCAGGGGCGAGAGCCGCAGGCCGTCGGGCGTCGTGGTCGTGGCGGCGAGCTCGTCGGCGAGACCGGCGAGCGCCTCGTCGTCGGCGGCCAGCATGTCGGCGGTGCGGGCCAGCGCCCGCGGGACTCCCCCGCCGAGGATGTCGTCCAGCAGCGGCAGCACCTCGGTGCGCACGCGCACGCGGGTGAAGCGGGGGTCGCTGTTGTGCGGGTCGTCGAACGGGTGCAGTCCCCATTCGGCGCAGGCGGCGACGGTGTCGGCGCGGCGCACCGACAGCAGCGGTCGGCCCCAGGGCTGCCGCCACGCGCGCATGCCGGACAGCGACGTCGGGCCCGATCCGCGGGCCAGGCCCAGCAGCACGGTCTCGGCCTGGTCGTCGAGGGTGTGGCCGAGCAGCACCGGCCGTCCCTCGCGCGCACCGTCGAGGGCGCCGTAGCGCGCGGCGCGGGCGGCGGCCTCGAGTCCGCCGTCGGCCCCGACCGTCACCGGGAGGACGCGCGCGTCGGCCCCCAGCTGCTCCGCTGCCGCCGCCGCCTCGGCCGCGGTGCCTGCGGATTCCGGTTGCAGGCCGTGGTCGACGACGAGGGCCGTGACCGCCAGGTCGGCACCGATCGCGGCGGCGGTCAGGGCCAGGGAGTCGGGGCCGCCGGAGAGGGCGACGCAGACGCGGCGGTCGGCGGCGAAGTGCTCCTTCGCGAAGGCCGCAACCGCGTCGGTCAGAGCACGCGTGTGATCCACCGGTCCGGCTCGTCGATCTCGTCGGGCTTGGGCAGGGTCTCGGGCCCGGTCCACACGGTGTTGAAGGCGGGCATGCCGACCTTCTCGACGACGTGGTCGGTGAACGCCTTGCCGCGGATGTATTGGGCCATCTTGGCGTCCATGCCGATGAGGGCGCGCATGATCCGCGCGATCGGGTTGCGCGGCGCGGTGCGGCGGGCGTCGAAGCCGGCGCGGATCCGTTCTACCGTCGGGACGTGCGCGGGCCCGACGGCGTCCATGACGTGGTCGGCGTGGCCCTCCAACAGGGTGCCGAGCATCATCATGTTCTGGAAGGCGTCGTACTGCTCGGGCGACTGCAGCAGCTGCATGACGCCCAGCACCCCGGATTCGCGGGGCTGGTTGCTGCGGACCGCCGACGCGAGCCTGCCGACCAGCTCGGCGGTGGTCTCCTCGCCGACCGCCGTCAGCGTCGCGATGTTGTCGACCATGTAGTCGCGCAGCCACGGGTTCGCCGAGAACTGCACGCGGTGGGTGACCTCGTGCAGGCAGACCCAGAGGCGGAAGTCCGACGGCACCGCCTTGAGCTTGCGCTCGACGGCGACGATGTTGGGCGCGACGAGCAGCAGCACACCGTCGTCGCCGGTCGCCGGATCGGCCGTGAACGGGTCGTACTGGCCGAGGATCGCACCGGACAGGAAGGCCAGCAGACCGCCCGCCTGGAAGCCGCCCGCCTTGGCCGAGATCGTCGACATCAGGCCGTTGCCGCCAGCCGGCTCGGCGTGCGGGACCGGTGTCGACGAGGGTCCGGGCGCCGCGAGCATCGAACTCATCGAGTCGGCGGCGGCCGAGATCCACTGCGGGCGGTCGACGACGCGGGCGGCGGGCACCGCCAGTCCGTCGGCGAGGCCGGTGACCTCGCGGACCGGGCCCTCGGCGCGCCGGGAGGCGTCGGCCAGCTCCGTGTAGACCTGGTTGCGCGTGTACTCGGTCATCGCCGGACCGCCGCGCGCCAACCGGCGGCCGATGCCGGCGGCCATCGACCAGTCGATGGCCGGGCCGATCTCGCCGGCGGGCTCGGTCACCGGCAGCCGCAATCGCGGATCTTGCCGACGACGGCGTCGAGCGCGGGCCGCGCCTGGTCCGGCGAGGTGCCGTTGGACATCAGCGCGAAGGAGAGCACCCGGCCGTCGACGGTCTGCACGATGCCGGTGAGCGAACTTACGCCGGTCAGCGTGCCGGTCTTGGCACGCACCCAGCCGGCGCCGGAGGTCTTCTTCGGGTTGAACCGCTCGGCCAGGGTGCCGGTGCCCGCGGCGATCGGCAGGCCGTCGAGCAGGACGCGCAGCTGCGGGTACCGGGTGCCGGCGATGCCCGACATCATGTCGTTGAGGACGCGGGCGGGCACCTTGTTGGCGTAGGAGAGGCCGGAGGCGTCGCGCAGGGTGACGCCGGTGGTGTCGAAGCCCTTGTCGGCGAGGGTCTTGCGGACGGCGTCGGCGCCGCCGTCGAGAGTGCCGGGGCCGCCGCGGGACAGCGACAGCTCGATGGCCAGCGTCTCGGCGAGCACGTTGTCGGAGAAGCGCATCATGTCGTTGACGCGGGTGGCCAACGTCGCCGACTTCACCGACGCCAACTTGCGGGCCCCGTCGGCGGCGCGGGCGGTCTTGACCGGGCCGTCGACGCCGAGGGCCTTGGCCAGCGCCTTGCCGGCCTGCATGGCCGGCTCGTCGACGCGCGGGGAGAACTCGTCGAGCGGGACCTCGCGGCCGGAGTCGATGATCAGCGACTTGATCGGCGTGATGTCGCCGCCGGCGATGTCGCGGCGGTCCCACGTCCGGTCCATCGTCGGGCCGGAGAACAGCGAGGTGTCGATGGCCACCGACTTCACCTTGATGCCGGCACCACGGATCTGCTGGGCGAGGTCGGCGATGCGCGGCGCGTCGGTGAAGAAGGTGTCCTTGCCGATGGGCTGGGCCGACAGCGTCGGATCGCCGGCACCCTTGAGGATGACCTGCCCGCCCGGACCTTCGAGAACGGTCGTCGTGAGACGACGGTCCTGTGCCATGCCGAGCAGTGCGGCGGCCGCGGTGAGGACCTTCGCGTTCGACGCGGGGATCAGCGGCTTGCCCGGGTTCTTCTCCCACAGCACCTTGCCGGTGATCGGATCGGACACCTGGCCGGTCAGCTCACCCAGGTCGGCCGCGGTGGACACCTTCGACAGCGCCATCGCGAGCCCCTGCGACGTCGGCACCGGGGCCTGCGGGTTCACCGGCTTGATCGCCGGGGTCGGGGTGATGAGCTCGGGCCGCGCCGGCGTGCCCTCGGGCACCTCCTCGCCGGCGAACCACGTGCGCCAACCGACGAACCCGGCGGCCGCCACCAGGGCGACCACCAACAGCCCAATCACCGTCGAGCGCGCCGTCTTGCGCTTACCGCTCCCGGCCCCGAGCTCTACCGTGTCGGCCACCACTACCTCCGCGTCGTCGTCCTTGCGGTAAACAGTATCGTTGAACCGGCTCAGAGCCGACCAACGAGAGGACTAACACCGTGGCCGTCGACGTCATCATCGAGATCCCCAAGGGGAGCCGCAACAAGTACGAGGTCGATCACGAGACCGGTCGGCTGTTCCTGGACCGCTACCTCTACACCGCGTTCGGCTACCCCGCCGACTACGGCTTCGTCGACCACACCCTCGGCGAGGACGGCGACCCGTTGGACGCGCTGGTCCTGCTCCCCGAGTCGGTATTCCCCGGCTGCACGGTGAAGGCGCGCGTCGTCGGCATGTACACGATGACCGATGAGAAGGGTGGCGACGACAAGCTGCTCTGCGTGCCCGCCGACGACACCCGCTGGGACCACATCCAGGACATCGGCGACGTCAGCGACTTCGAGACCAAGGCGATCGCGCACTTCTTCGAGCACTACAAGGACCTGGAGCCGGGCAAGGAAGTCACCCCCGGCGGCTGGGTCGGCCGAGAGCAGGCCCAGAAGGTCCTCGACGAGGCCGTCGAGCGGCTCAAGACCGAGGGTCACTGACCTCACCTGCTGAAAAACCTCCCCTGCTGCCCCGTCGGGGGAAGATTGCCATCCATTGGTCGGCTGGGGAGAAATCTCAGCCGGGTTCTTCGTCGCCCTCCCACTGCCCCGGGACCGGGAAGGGCAGGTTGCGCCACGGCGAGGCGACCGAGTCCAGCAGGGGGCGGATGGCCTCGATCGACTGGACGGTCTGCCGACCCCACGTCTCCGTGTAGGTGACGATGCGGCCCAGGTCCCAGCCCAGCGCGTAGGCGCGCCACGAGGAATAGTCCAGGGCGGCTCGACGGGCGACGTCCACGGCGACGTTCGGCACGACATTGGGCGTGCCCCAGCCGAACCGCACTCCCCAGCGGGCGACCGAGATGGCGCGCGTGTAGTCGTAGGCATCGCAGTGCTCGACCTCTTCATCGGAATCGAGCAGGTGCGCGGCGCGCAGCTGGTTCTCCGCGGCGTGCACCCGCGGGATCGCCGAGGCGATCTGCTCGATGAACTTCTCGTTCTCCGGCTCGGTGAAGGCGCTCGCGATCTCGGCGGTCCAGGCGGCGTCGTCGACGCGCGGGCCACCCAAACGACGCCGCGCCCGCGTCCGCATGCGCACCGCCCAGTAGGCCTCGGAGTCGCCGTACTCGCCGTCGACGAGGCGGGAGATGACCTCGAGCCAGTGCTCCTCCGAGCCGATCCCCCACACCTCGGTCAACAGGTAGCGACAGTCCTCGGTGTCGTCCTCGCCGCAGTCGTAGACGGAGTTCCACGCCGTGCCGTCGTGCATGACGGTCAGCGGCGCACCGAGCGCCAGCCCCTGCGCGAGCATGCCGTAGAGCGGGCCGTCGGGGTCGGCGGTGATGGGCGCGCGGGAGTAGTCGACCGCCATCGCCGCCGCGACCTGCTCCGGCGAATCGCCGGCCTCGACGGTCACGACGCCTCCTGCGCGGGCAGGTCGCTCAGCGGGAAGGGCAACGCCCGCCACGGGCTGTGGTCGACGGTGAGCAGGGTCGCGACGGCGGTGCGGATGGTGTCCCACCCGCCGTCGTGGTGCAGCAGGGTGCCGGCGACGACCGACACCGCGTACTCGGTCCACGACGCGAAGATGCGCGCCGCGCTGTCGCGCGCGGTGAGGATCATCTGTACGGCCTCGGCCTCGTCGGCGTAACCGGCGACGTGGCCCGCGCGGGCCAGGCGCACGGCCCATTCGATCGCGTAGCCCGCGATGGTGCCGACGTGGCCGTCGGGGGCGAGGAGGCCGCAGTCGCGCAGCCAGTCGTCGACGGCCGTGACGGTGGCCAGGCGCTCATGGGTGCCCTCGTACACATCCGCGTCGAAGTCACGGTCGATGAGCCACTGGCGCCACAGCCCGTCGTAGTCGTCGGGGGTGTATCCGCCGCGGGCGACGGCCTCGCCGCGGGCGTCGAGCATGGCCTCGGCCTCGCTAAACTCCTGGAAGCCGATCATCGACGCCATGACGGCGAACCAGTCCTCGGCGTTGTGGATGCCCCAGATGCGTTCCAGTTCGACGCGCAGCTGATAGGCGGGCAGCGCGAGGTCGCGCAGCGAGTTCCACGGGGTTTCGGTCGCGACCGCGGTCAGCCCACCGAGCGCGAGCCCTTGCGCGAGGTGGCTGTAGAGCGGGCCGTCGGGGTCGGCCGGCACGTCGGCGAGGGCGTGGTCGACGAGCGCGGACCGGTCGATCCGGGGTTGCTGCGCCGGGCGCACCCAACCGACGTCGGCGCCGGTCGACGCGGGGTCCATCCGCAGCGAGGCGGCCAGGTCGTCGAAGTCGTCGGCGTCAGCCATCGGCGGCCTCCGCCGCCGGGAACGGGAGGGTCACCCACGGGCTCGACGGGTCGTCGAGCAGGATGCGCACGGTGCTCGACGCGTCGCGCCACACGTCGTCGCACGGGTAGCTGCCGTGCAGGCACGACCGAGCGGCGAGGTAGCTGATGCCGAACTGCTGCCAGTCGCCGAAGATCGCGGCGGCGTTGTCGCGGGCGGCGTCGAGGATCTGCGCCGCCAGCGCCGGGTCGGCAAAGCCGAGGCGGAATCCGGCCTGCACCAGATAGACCGCGCCGGCCAGGTCGTAGGCCATGTAGGTCCACACGCGTTTGCCCGCCGGCAGCAGGCCGTCGTCGGTCAGCTGGCGCTCGATCTGGAACGCCTTCACCGCGGCGCGCGACACGGCGTCGATCTCGTGGTCGGCCCACTCCTTGTCGGTGCCCGCGGCGCCGACTGCCGTGAGCCAGGCGTCGACGTCGAGGTACACGTCGCGGCTGTCGTCGAGAACGTCCTCGCGGATGTCGAGCGCGCGTTCGCCGGCGGTCGCGTTGATGTGCCGGCCCCGCAGGTAGTCGTCGGCGGCATCCAGCCACGACTGGCGGTGGATGGGTTTGCCGACGATCCGCTCGATGTGGGTGCGCTCCTCGGCTCGGATCGTGACCGGGGCGCCGACGGCGTCGGGCAGCTCCGGGGAGTTCCAGTACGTCCGGTGGCGCAGCGCCTCGGGCGCGCCGAGGGCGAGGGCCTGGCCCGCCGGGCCGTCGACGGGAGCTCCGGCGGCGGTCGCGATCGCTGGGATGTCGGGAAGGCTCACCGGGCCGACATTACTGGGCCGGGGCGACGACGTCCGTCGCGCGGATCACGCCGTGCGGTAGTAAGGGCAGGCTCACCCGGGCGCTACGGTGGTGCGGTGGACACGAACTTCCTGTTGTCCGGGCGTCCCGGATCGGTGACCGGCGCCGGCGCGGCGCGCGCGTTCACCGACGGCGCGGGTGCCGTGGCGGCGCTGCGATCCGGGGAGTGCGACGGGATCGTCGGCGCGCTGCCGTTCGACGTCGACGGTCCGGCGGCCCTGTGGGAGCCGGCGCGGCTGACCGTCGACCACAACCCTGTTCGGCCGGCCTGGCCGCAGCGCCACGGGGTGACGGTGGCCGCCCGCCGTCCCGAGCCCGCCGAGCACGAGCGACGGGTCGCCGAGGTCGTGGCGCGGATCCGCGCCGGGGAGGCGGACAAGGTCGTGCTGGCGCGGGCGTTGGAGCTCGACGTCGACGAGGCGCTCGACCCCCTCGCGCTCGCGGCGGCCTTTGCGAACGGCAACGCCGCCCACAACGCCTTCGCCGTCGCGCTGGATGCGGCCGGCGACGACTTCACCGGTCAGTGGATCGTCGGGGCGAGCCCGGAGCTGCTGGTGCGCAAGCGCGGGCGGGAGGTGTCGTGCCGGCCGTACGCGGGCACCATGCCGCGCTCGCCCGACCCGCACGTCGACGAGCAGCGCGCCGCCGCGCTGCGGGGATCGGCGAAGGACCTGGCCGAGCACGCCTTCGTCGTCGACTTCCTGCGCGAGCGGCTGGCCCCGTTCTGCACCGAGGTCGACGCGCCCGCCGAGCCGGTGCTGTTGTCGACCGGGGAACTGTGGCACCTGGCGACGCCGATCACCGCGACGCTGGCCGACCCGGCCACGACGTCGCTGGACCTCGCCCTGACGCTGTCGCCGACCCCGGCGCTCGGCGGCACCCCCAGCGATGTGGCCGCCGCGATGATCGCCGAATACGAGGGCGACCGCGGCTTCTACGGCGGCGCGGTCGGGTGGTGCAACGCCGACGGCGACGGCGACTGGGTCGTCACCATCCGCTGCGTGCAGCTGGCCGCCGACCGTCGTCGGGTGACCGCCTGGGCGGGCGGCGGCATCGTCGCCGATTCCGACCCCGCCGCCGAATTGGCCGAGACGACCGCCAAGTTCGGCACCGCTCTCCGCGCCCTCGGCGCCGATCCCGCGATCGCCGGTTCGTAGTTCCAACACCGCGAGACTGGTTCCAACACGGTCTGGTGTTGGAAGGTGTCACGCCGTGTTGGAGCCTCCCCTGCCATTTGAACAGTCCTCCGCAACGATCAATCTCAACGAACTCGAGCGATCGTGCAGTTGCCGCGGGATACGGTGCTGTTCCAGAGGACGGTTCGCGCCTCTCCGAATCCATAGGCAGGAGCACCAATGACGACACCGCCTCCCGGTCAGGGACCGCATTACCCGTCGCAGGGCCGACCCTCGCAATACCCGCCGTCGCAAGGCGGTTACCCGCAATATCCTCCTCAAGGCCAATACCCACCTCCGCCGGGTCAGCCTCCGCAATATCCGCCGCCCGCCGCCCCAGAGCCCAAGAAGTCATCCAAAACGCCATGGATTATCGGAATCGCGGTCGCAGTGGTTGCCCTGTGTGGCCTCGGAGCCGTGCTGGGCGGCAACGACACTGCGAACAAGTCCTCCGCTACTTCGGAAACCCCCGCTGCGGCAAACGAATCAACCCCGACGACGGACGCGCCGAAGTCCACCGAAGCGCCGAAGACTACCGATAAGTCGAACGGCGCCGCCAAGATGAACCAGGCAGTTCGAGATGGCAAGTTCGAATTCGTTGTCACCGGCGTCGAATCTGGCCTCGCTTCTGTCGGCGACAATCCGTATCTGACCGAAAAGGCCCAGGGTGCGTTCACGGTGGTGACGGTTTCCGTCAAGAACATCGACAAGAAGTCCCAGGGGTTTACCCCTAGCAGTCAAAAGCTGATCGACAACTCCGATCGCACCCATGAATCGGACGCGATGGCGGCCATCGCGCTTGGCGGAGCGGAGATCCCAATCTGGGACAAGATCAACCCGGGCAACAAAGTGACCGTCAAACTCGTCTTCGACATCCCCAAGGGCGCGGTCCCAACCACCCTTGAGTTGCACGATTCGATGTTCTCAAGCGGCGTCAAGGTCGCTCTCAAGTAGCGCCACCCAAACCCGACCCTGCATCACAAGACCCGACCGAGATTCCGGTCGGGTCTTGTCACGCAGGGTCGGGTTTGCCGTCAGCCGAGGGCCTGATCGAGGTCTGCGATCAGGTCGTCGACGTTCTCCAGGCCGATAGAAATCCGGATGACCGAATCGGTGATGCCGACCGCGGCCCGGCCTTCCGGACCCATCGCGCGGTGCGTGGTCGTGGCAGGGTGCGTGGTCAGCGACTTCGCGTCGCCCAGGTTGTTGGAGATCTTCACGACGCGCAGCTTGTTGAGCACCTCGAAGACGCGCTCCTTGCCGCTCTTGCCGTCCCGGTCGGCGACCTCGTAGGTGATCACGGTGCCTCCGCCGGCCATCTGCTTGCGCGCGAGGTCGTACTGCGGGTGCGACGGCAGGAACGGGTACTTCACCCACGACGTCCGCGGATCGTCGTCGAGGAACTGGGCGACCTTGAGCGCCGAGGCGACGGCGGCGTCGACGCGCAGGCGCATCGTCTCCAGGCCCTTGAGCAGGGTCCACGCGTTGAACGGGCTCAGCGCCGGCCCGGTGTGGCGCATGAGGTTCTGCACCGGTCCGCTGATGAACTCCTCGCTGCCGAGGATCGCGCCGCCCATGACGCGGCCCTGGCCGTCCATGTGCTTGGTGGCCGAGTAGACGACCACGTCGGCGCCGAGCTCGAAGCCGTGCTGCAGCAGCGGCGTCGCGAAGACGTTGTCGAGCACGACCTGGGCACCGGCGGCGTGGGCGAGCTTGCAGACGGCCTCGATGTCGACGAGGGTCTGCATCGGATTGGCGGGGGTCTCGAAGAAGACCGCGGTGGTCGGCTCAGACAGCGCCTCCTCCCACTGCTGCAGGTCCTCACCGTCGACGAAGACGGTCTCGACGCCCCAGCGCGGCAGGATCTCGTTGCAGATCACAAAGCAGGAGCCGAAGAGGCTGCGGGCGGCGACGAGGCGGTCGCCGGTCTTCAGCAGCGCGGCGAGCGCGACGAAGACCGCGGCCATGCCGCTGCCCGTCGCAAAGCACGCCTCCGCACCGTCGAGCAGGCGCAGGCGCTCCTGGAACATGGCGACGGTCGGGTTGCCGTAGCGGGAGTAGACGAAGCGCTTCTCCTCGCCGGTGAAGGCGCGCTCGGCCGACTCGGCGGAGTCGAAGACATATCCGCTGGTCAGGTAGAGGCCCTCAGAGGTCTCCATGAACTGCGACCGCGCGGTGCCGCCCTGCACGGCCAGGGTGTCCGGGCCGACGTCGCGGGGCAGCTCGCCGAAGATGTCGTCGGTCACGACTGCCGCCAGGGCAGGTTGAGCGCCTTCCACCCGGTCGCACCGCGGTGGTCGTTCTCGTCGAGGTGTCCTTCAAAGCCGTCGAGCACGTTGTAGGACTGCTTGATGCCGGCGGCGGTGGCCGCCTCGGCGGCGCCGATCGACCGATTGCCGGAGCGGCAGATGAACAGGACGCGGTTGTCGTCGGTGATGCCCGCGTCGCGCAACTGGTCGACGAAGAGGTGGTTGAGTTCGCCGTTCGGGAAGGTCGTCCACTCGACGAAGACCGTGCTCTTCTCGACGATCTCCAGATCGGGCACGCCGACGAAGTTCCACTCCGCGCTCGTGCGGCAGTCGACCAGGACGGTGTTCTCGTCGTTCTCCAGCAACTCCCACGCCTCGAGCGGGGTCACATCGCCTGCGTAACTCATGAGCAGACCTTCCATCCGTCCTGCTGGCGCACCAGCGTCGTGGGCACCGTGGTCTTCTCGGCGGCCTTCTTCTCGTAGTTCCAGACGACCGTCGCACTGGCCTTGTCGTCGTTGATGACTACGCCGGTGATCTCCGGGATCACGATCTTCCCGTTCGCGTCACGCGCGGCGACGGTGTTCTGCGCGAGGAAGTCCGCACGGGACTGGGCCTTCTCCTGGCAGGTCACCCGCAGGTAGCCCGCGTAGTCGATGGCGTTGCGCGCGGTGTACTGGTCGCTGATGACGACGCGGACCTGGTCCTCCGGACTGAGCCGCTTGTGGAAGGGGTTCGCGAACTGGGCAATTAAAATCAGGCCGATTAAAAGTGCGACGAGGACGAGCGCTCCGATGAACGGCGCTTTCGTCGGGGCATCGCGCGCGTCGAGTTCTTCGGTCAATCTGCCCAAGTCATCGTCGGGGGAGTCAGCCACAACGCCCAAGTATATGGCGGCGCAGGTCAGCGGTCGAAATGAGGCGAACCTCACCGCCGGTCCGGACCGCCATTTTGGCCGTCGCCGCCGAGCACCTACCGTAGAAGCCATGAGCTCCGAGAACCGCCCGCTGCGGGTAGCCATCGTCGGCGCCGGCCCGGCCGGCATCTACGCCGCCGACGCGCTGATGAAGCACGACGACCTGGCCGACCGCGGCGTCAGCATCGACCTGTACGAGCGGATGCCCGCGCCCTTCGGCCTGATCCGCTACGGCGTGGCCCCCGACCACCCGCGCATCAAGGGCATCATCAACGCGCTGCACAAGGTCCTCGACAAGCCGCAGATCCGCCTGCTGGGCAACATCGACTACGGCACCGACATCACCCTCGACGATCTCAAGCGCCACTACGACGCGGTGATCTTCTCCACCGGCGCCACCGACGACCGCGGCCTCGACATCCCCGGCGTCGACCTGGAGCGCAGCTACGGCGCCGCGCAGTTCGTCGCTTGGTACGACGGCCACCCCGACTTCCCGCGCACCTGGCCTCTCGACGAGGAGAAGGTCGCGGTCATCGGCGTCGGCAACGTCGCCCTCGACGTCGCGCGCGTCCTCGCCAAGACCGGCGACGAACTGCTGCCCACCGAGATCCCGGCCAACGTCTACGAGGGCCTCAAGGCCAACAAGGCCGTCGAGGTGCACGTCTTCGGCCGCCGCGGCCCGGCGCAGGCGAAGTTCACCCCGCTCGAGCTCAAGGAGCTCGACCACTCGCCGAACATCGAGGTCATCGTCAACCCCGAGGACATCGAGTACGACGAGGGCTCGGCCGTGGCGCGGCGCAGCAGCAAGATCACCGACCAGGTCGCGACGATCATCGAGAACTACGCGATCCGCGAGCCGAAGCAGGGCGCCATCCACAAGCTGTTCCTGCACTTCTTCGAGAACCCCGTCGAGATCCTCGGCGACGACGGCAAGGTCGTCGGCCTGCGCACCGAGCGCACCGAGCTCGACGGCACCGGCAACGTGCAGCCCACCGGCAAGACCACCGACTGGGATGTCACCGCCGTCTACCGCGCGGTCGGCTATCTCTCGGACAACCTGCCGGAGATCCCGTTCGACCACACTGCTGGCGTCATCCCCAATGAGGCGGGTCGCATCTTCGACGAGGGCGCGCACCTTCCCGGCCTTTACACGACCGGCTGGGTCAAGCGCGGCCCCGTCGGCCTCATCGGCCACACCAAGGGCGACGCCAACGAGACCGTCGACTGCATCGTCGACGACATGAAGAACGACAAGCTGGGCTCCCCCGCCGACACGTCCGAGGACGCGGTCATCGCCCTCCTGGAGGAGCGCAGCATCCCGTTCACCACCTGGGACGGCTGGTACCGCCTCGACGAGCACGAGCGCGCCCTGGGCGCCGCCGAGGGCCGCGAGCGCATCAAGGTCGTCGAGCGCGAGGAGATGCTCGCCGCCTCGGAGCCGGACAAGGTCCAGAAGGCCTGACGCCCGGGGTAAACCCGACAGAACGTGACAAAACCCCACACCTTTCGGTGTGGGGTTTTGTTCGTAACTGTCGGGTCTCGATACGAATCGCTCCTTCGTCGCGATTCACTCGACCTGGCAGGTTTACGACCTGTCAGGACCCGGTGGCCGGCGGAGCCGGGATACGCGGGTTGGCCGGACGGTCGATGTTGGTGCTCCAGTAACCGAAGTTGTTGCCGAGGTCGTCGTAGGTGTCGCCCCAGGTGTAGCCGCTGATCGACGTGGGGACGCAGCCGGGCCAGCGGGTCTCGATCGGCCGCTGCCAGCGCTTGGTCTTCGTGTTCCACTTCGACATGGACTTGCCGGGCTTGATCTCCCGGACGGTCACGCGCGGACCGTTGATCTCCTGCAGGCTCACGTTGCGCATGGTCGAGCCGCCGACGTTGACGACGGTCATCCAGCGCACCTGGTACCAGAGGTTGTTCCAGGTGGAACCCTTCTGTCCGAAGTGACACTCGATGCCGCCGCGGATCTGGAGCTCGCCCGGGCCGGCCGCGTTGGCCGGTGCGGCCGCCATGACGGCCGAGGCCGCCAGCATGGTCGAGGCGCCGGCAGCGATCAGGCCGCGGCGAATGTTGGTGGAGTTGCGCATGGCTTCTCGCCTCCTTGTTAGGTGTGCGGCCGCGGGGTGCGGCCGATGCCAGAGAGTATGTCGCGATCGTCGGCCCGATGGTTAGCCAGATCGGCCCTTCGCAGCGACTTCACAGAAGTCCCGCAGGCCATGGCTACCATCGGATCCATGAGCACCACGGGCCGACGGGCGGGGAGCCGGATCCTCGCGCTCGTCGTCATCGCGACGGTGGTGGCCGCCGCTCTGGTGGCCTGGCAGGAGCACGATCGGATCCGCCGCGCCCTGGGCCTGCGCCCGCCGTTCCCGACGGTCGACACCACCGCGCTGACGCCGACCCGACGCCGCATCATCGAGGTGCTCCGCGCGGAGTACGACGATCCGCAGCCGGGCGAGTACTACGCCGAAGGGATCACCGAGCCGTGGTGCGCCGACTTCGTGAGCACGACGATGCGCCGGGCAGGGGTGCCGCTGACCAATCCCAACAGCGGGACGTGGCGGATCCCCGGGGTCGCCACCCTGACCGACTACTACCGCTCGACCGGCCGGTTTCGCGGCCCGCAGTACCTGCCGAAACCCGGCGACGTGGCGCTCTACCAGTCGGACAGCAAGTGGGGACAGCACACGAACATCGTCGTCGTGGTCGACGGCGGCCGGGTCACGACCGTGGGCGGCAACGAGCCGGGCGGGATCGGCGTCCAGGGCTTCGACCACGCGACCGAGCGGGGCGTCGTCGGCTACGGCCGGCCGAGATAGGCGGGGCTACCGGATAGTGCCGTGCCCCGCGATCAGTGGCAGGTCCAGCGGGGTGACCCACCCGGGCGGGAGGTCGTTCACCGCGGGGACCGCGTTGAGCGCGCGCAGCCCCGTCGACAGGCAGCCGGCGGTCGCCGCGTCGCGGCCCGATCCGTCGGTGAAACGGAACGCGGTCTCCTGGGAGATGCTCGGGGTGCCCTCGATGTCCACCCGGTAGACGTCGTCGGTCGTGCCCGACGGCCAGTCCGGCGCCGCGTCGCGCCCGATGCGGTTGACGTGCTCGAGTTGGATCCGCGTCTCACCCCGGTAGACGCCGTTGATGGTGAAGCGCACGGCGGCGACGTTGCCGGCCTTGATGACGCCCTTGGCGGTCTGTCGATCGGTGGGCGTGACCCATTTCTCCCACGTCGTCGTGATGTCGTCGAGTTCGATTCCGGCGGCGTGGGCGATCATCGGCACGGTCGCGCCCCACGCCATGATCAGCATCTCCGGGTACTCCAGCAGCGGCGTGAAGTCCGCCTCGCGGCCTATCCCCATCTCCGACTCGTAGTCGCCCTCGTAGTTCGTGTAGTCGAGCAGTTCGGAGGCCCGCACGGTGCGGACCTTCGAGCACAGGCCCATCAACGTCATCGGGAACAGGTCGTTGGCGAAGCCCGGATCGATGCCGGTGGTGAAGCACGACGCCTTGCCGTCGGCGCACGCCTCCTCGATCGGCTTGATCCAGTTGGGCGGGTTCTGCTTCATCTGCGGCCAGACCCACGGGGTCATCGCGGTCGAGCACACGTCGATGCCCGCCCGCAGGAACCTGCCGATGAGGTCGATGTTGGCGTCGGCGTGCGCGGCGGTCGGGCCGTAGTGCACCAGCGCGTCGGGTTTCAGGGCGATCAGGGCGTCGACGTCGTCGGTCGCCGCGATGCCGGTCTTCTGGTCCAGCCCGCACAGCTCGCCGGCATCGCGGCCGACCTTGTCCGGGTTGCTGACGCCGACTCCGACGAGTTCGAAATCCGGGTGGTCGAGGATCTCGGCGATCACCATCCGCCCGACGAACCCGGTCCCCCACACCACGACGCGTTTGCTCATTCTTCCGACTCCTGCCGTGCGCGGCCGCACTGAATTAACATGATGATGTTAGAAACTACTACCGGGAAGTCCCCACTGTGGCGGACTTGACCGAATCGACTGGTCGGGAGGGCGAATGTCGGCACCGAGCCGCTCCCGCATGGCGAAGCAAGAGGCCTATCGCCGGGTCATTCTCGAATGTGCCGAGGAACTCTTCGCCGACGGCATCGACGGCACCAGGGTCGACGACATCGCGGCGGCGGCCGGCATCGCGCCGCGCACCCTCTACTCGGTCTTCGCCGGCAAGCAGGAGATCATCGACGCGGTGTGCGACCGCCACCGGCGGGCGCTGGTGGCCCGCGCCGAGGTCGTCGCCGCGCCGGCCACGACACCGTTGGCGACCCTGGTCCTCGGCGTCCGCGGGGCGACGCAGTACTTCATCGACCATCCCAACTACCTGAAGATGGAGCTCCGCGAGAGCCGGGCCTGGTCGGCGGACAGTCCGTCGTTCTCCCCGATCTGGCACCAGACCTTCGACACCCAGCGGCGCCTCTTCGAACGGTGCATCGCCGACGGATCGGTGCGGCCCGGTGACGCCGACGCCTACGCGCGGGCGCTGCTGGCCATCCAGCAGAGCCAGCTCGCGCACTGGGTCGACGGAGCCGACCACGACGTGTCGGCCCGCATCGAGGACCTGGTCCTCCACGCGTTCGCCACCCACCCGGATGAGTGCGCGGGCCTGACCTAGTAGACGAAGGCCCCCACGAGCCAGATCACCGTGGCGATCAGGCAGCCGGACAGCTCGACGAGCATGCTCGCGCCGGCGGCCTTCGTCGCGGCCCACGCGCCGCGCCAGGCATTCTCGAAACTCCACCCGCGCACCAGCTCGGAAACCATGGCGCCGACGATGAAGCCCAGCAGCAGGCCGATGACCGGTACGACGAAGAAGCCGATGATGCCGCACAGACCGCCGACGAGGACCGTCGTGTTGGGCACGCCCGCCGACTTCAAGGTGCGACCCGCGACGTAGTACTTGATCACCTCGGCGGCGACGATGAAGACGGCCGCGGCCGCGAAATAGGCCCACGCCCAGCCGCCGACGAGGAAAGCCCAGACGCCGATCGCTCCGAGGATGAGCAGCCCGCCGGGCAACACCGGCACAACGACGCCGACCAGGCCGACGAGGATGGCGAGACCGACGAGGGCCTCACCGGTGAAGGACACCGGCGGCTACTCGGACTTGGCCACCGCGGGCGTCGCGGCGGGGGTTACCGCGGCGGCCGTGACCGCTGCGGCCGACACGGCCGACTTCTTGGCCGGCGACTTCTTTGCCGCAGGCTTCTTGGTCGCAGTCTTGGCCGCAGTCTTCTTCGTCGCAGACTTCTTGGCCGCGGGCTTCTTCGGAGCGGCCTTCTTGGCAGCGGGCTTGCGGGCCGGCGTCTTCTTCGCCGGGGCCGGCTTCGCCTTCGGCGGCGACACGATGCCGACCTTGCCGGCCGCCGCGGTGGCGCGCGCCCGCGCCTCGTCGATGTCGTCGGCGGTGGCGGTCACGACGCCGAGGCGGCGGCGCTGCGTGGACTCGGGCTTGCCGAACAGCCAGATGCTGGTCTCCGGCACCGCGAGCGCGGCGGCCACGTTGGCGTACCCGACCGCCTTTTCGTCGCGGTCGCCGTAGATGACCGCGGAGGCGCCGGGCGAGGCGAGGGTGACCTCGCAGGGCAGGCCGAGGATGGCCCGGGCGTGCAGTTCGAACTCGCTGACCCGCTGGGTCGCCAGGGTGACCAGGCCGGTGTCGTGCGGGCGCGGGCTGACCTCGGAGAAGTAGACGTCGTCACCCTTGACGAACAGCTCGACGCCGAAGATGCCCCGGCCGTTCACGTCACCGCACATCGCGGTGGCGATGCGGGCCGCGATCGACGTCGCCGACGCCATGGCGAAGGCCTCCATCGGCTGCGGCTGCCAGCTCTCGACGTAGTCGCCGTCCTCCTGGCGGTGCCCGATGGGCGCGCAGAACTGCGTGATGACCTCACCGCTCGCCGGGTCGACCGACCGCACGGTGAGCAGCGTGACCTCGTAGTCGAAGTCGATGAAGCCCTCGACGATGACGCGGTCGTTGCTGACGCGCGCCTTGGTCTTGGCGGCCTCCCAGGCCTTTTCCACATCGGCGGGGCCCGACAGGACGGTCTGTCCCTTGCCCGACGACGACACGATCGGCTTGACCACGCACGGGTAGCCGATGGTGGCGGCGGCGTCCTTCAACTCATCGAGCGAGTCGGCGAACAGGTACGGCGGCACCGGGATGCCCAGCTCCTCGTCGGCCAGTCGGCGCACGCGTTCGCGGTTCATCGCCGCGTCGGCGCCGAAGGCCGACGGGATGACCCGGGCGAGACCGCTCGACTCGATGTCGATGAGGGCCGCAGTGGCGATCGCCTCGATCTCGGGGACGACGAAGTCGGGCTTGAACTTCTTGACCACCCGGGTGACGGCCGCCGGATCGGTCATGTCGATGACCGCGGAGTGGTGGGCGACCTGCTGGGCCGGCGCACCCTCGTAGCGGTCGACGGCGATTACCTCGACGCCGAGTCGCTGGAAGGCGATGGTGAGCTCCTTGCCCAGTTCACCGGCGCCCAGGAGCAACACTCGGACGGCGGAATCGGTCAGGGGGGTGCCCAGCACGGACGGCACCGACGGCGTGGCATCGCTAGTCATGTTGTGAATCCTACTTCCCCGTTTTCTTTGAGTGCACGTCACTCGCACCCATCCGCGCGGCGCACACCACAGTCGGCTCGGTTCGGCCGCGCAGGACCTCGGCGTCGAGGGTCTCCCAGTGGGCGGCCTCGGTCTTGTCGGCGGCCCCGACGGCGACCTCCGAGGCCAGCGGTCGACGCGGATCGCGCTTCGCCAATTCGGACAGACGGGCACTCTCGTTGACCGGATCGCCGATGACCGTGAACTCGAAGCGCTCGATGGCGCCGACGTTGCCGGCGACGGCCCTGCCGTACCCGACGCCGATGCCCGCCGACAGCTCCGGGACCTCGGCCGGCAGGGCCGCGGCGATCGTGCGGGCGGTCGCCAGCGCGGCGCCCGCGGGGTCCTCCAGGTGCAGCGGCGCCCCGAAGATGGCGAGCACGGCGTCGCCCTCGAACTTGTTGACCAGGCCGCGATGGTCTTCGACCGCCCGGACGATGACCCCGAAGAACCGGTTGAGGATGGCGACCGTCTCCGACGGGCTGCGGGTGGCGGCCAGCGTCGTGGAACCGATGACGTCGATGAACATGGTGGCCACGATCTGCTCGCTGCCGCCCAGTTCGGGGTCCTCGCGCAGCGCAGCGGCCGCGACGTCCTGGCCGACGTGGCGGCCGAAGAGATCGCGGATGCGTTCCCGCTCGCGCAACCCGTGGACCATCGTGTTGAAGCCGAGCTGCAGGTCGCCGAGCTCGGAACCGTCGTAGACGACGATGTCGACGTCGTTGTCCCCGGCGCGCACGCGGCGCATGCCCTCCTGGACCGAACGCACCGGCCCGACGACGCTCATGTTGGACAGCACCGTCAGCAGCAGGCCGGTGAAGAGCGCGACGCCGCCGATCATCCACACCGCGATCACCATGTCGTGCTTGCCCATGTTGTCGAAGAGCAGCGTGAACAGGCCGACCAGCAGGATCCCGACGATCGGGATGCCCGAGCCGACCAGCCACGCCGAGATGGCCCGGCCGCGCAGCCGACGCCGACCGCCGGTGAATCCCGCCTCAATGAGCTCGGCTTCGGCCGGTCGCAGGATGAACTCGACGAACAGGGCCGAGATACCGGTCACGACCGTGCCGCTGAACAACAGGACGAACAAGACCTTGGGGATGAGCTGGGCGTCGATGATGCCGTAGGCGACGGTGAACCCGATGGTGGCGCCGATCCAGAGCAGGCCCTGGATGGCGGTCAGGCGCCGCGGTGCCCGTCGGGCGTTCTTGGCGTCGGCGGCCGTCGGCTTCTCACCGCGGATCGCCCAGCGCAGATCGCGGACGGTGAAGTAGGTGCCGGTCACCACCCCGAACGCCAACGAGAACACCACGTAGATCGGCGCGGCCACGAAGTTGAGCCACACCGTGTCCGGTCGGAAGATGGTCGGAACCGGGATCCCGACGGTCAGCAAGACGACCGCCACCGCGATGCCGATGACGTTGGCGATGACGATCGCGGACGTCAACAGCGTCTGGGTGCGGATCCGCTTGACCAGCTGGCTGTCGGTGGCGGACCCGAGCAGGACCGATCCGTAGTCGCGCGCGGAGGCAAACGGCATTGCCGCGTCTCCTTCCGATCGGTCCCGTCAGCGAGGCGTCAGGCGATGGCGCGCCGGACGATGGTCTCGTCGCGGCCCGGCCCCACGCCGATGCAGGACATGTAGGCGCCGGACAGCTCTTCGAGTCGTAGCACGTAGCGCTGGGCGTTCGCGGGAAGTTCGTCGAAGGAGCGAGCCGCCGAGATGTCCTCCCACCAGCCGGGCATGGTCTCGTAGACCGGCTTGGCCTTGTGGAAGTCCGACTGCGTCATCGGCATTTCGTCGAAGCGCTTGCCGTCGACCTCGTAGGCGACGCAGATCGGCACCTCGTCGAGCCCCGACAGGACGTCGAGCTTGGTGAGGAAGTAGTCGGTGATGCCGTTGACGCGGGTGGCGTAGCGGGCGATGACGGCGTCGAACCAGCCGCAGCGGCGCGCGCGCCCGGTCGTGACGCCGACCTCGCCGCCGGCCTTGGCCAGGTACTCCCCCGCGTCGTCGAACAGTTCCGTCGGGAACGGACCCGACCCGACGCGCGTCGTATAGGCCTTCAGGATGCCCAGCACGGTCGAAATGCGGCCAGGGCCGATGCCCGAGCCAACCGATGCGCCGCCGGCGGTCGGGTTGGACGAGGTGACATACGGGTAGGTGCCGTGGTCGACGTCGAGGAGGGTGCCCTGCGAGCCCTCGAGCAGCACCGTCTCGTCGCGCTCGAGCGCCTGGTTCAACAGCAGTCGGGTGTCGGCGATGCGCCCCTTGAAGCCCTCGGCGAGTTCGAGCACCTCGTCGGTGATCTCCTGCGGCTCGAGCGCCTTGCGGTTGTAGATCTTGGTGAGGATCTGGTTCTTGATCTCCAGCGCCGCCTCGACCTTCTCGGCGAGCAGCTTCTCGTCGAGGACGTCGGCGGCGCGCACGCCGACGCGGGCGATCTTGTCCTGGTAGCAGGGGCCGATGCCGCGGCCGGTGGTGCCGATCTTGGCGTTGCCCAGGAAGCGCTCGGTGACCTTGTCGATCGCGACGTGGTACGGCATGAGCAGGTGGGCGTCGGCCGAGACGAGCAGGTTGGCGGTGTCGACGCCGCGCTTCTCCAGACCGGCGAGCTCGGACAGCAGCACGCTGGGGTCGACGACGACGCCGTTGCCGATGACGTTCTTGACGCCGGGCGTCAGGATTCCGGACGGGATGAGGTGCAGCGCGAAGGACTCGCCGTCGGGCAGGACGACGGTGTGCCCGGCGTTGTTGCCGCCCTGGTAGCGCACGACCCACTGCAGCTTGCCGCCCAGCAAGTCGGTCGCTTTCCCCTTGCCCTCGTCGCCCCACTGGGCGCCGATCAGCACGATCGCAGGCATGCGTCAGACTCCTTGTTCGCCAGACAATCCGGCCCAACCCTACTTGGTTTGCGCCGCGGCTACGCTATTGCGCGTGCCCGCTGCCGTCCTGACGCCGCCCGCGATCTCCGATTGGAGTCTGCTGCCGCTGCGCTCGGCGGTCAAAAGCCTCGTCGACGAGGCGTTGGCCGGCGGGGCGGTCCGGCTCGTCGTCGACGGCGATTGCGGCCACCCCGATGCGTTCCTGGGCGCCGTCGTCGCACGGCTGATGGTGGCCGAGCGCCTCGACGTCGAGATCGCCTATGTCCCGCCCCGCCCCACCCGGGCGACGCGGGTGCACGGCCTGCCCGGTGGCGCTGCCGCCCGCGCGCTGGCCGAGGCCGGCACGGCCCGCGAGTTCCCGCTGATCCGCGACGACGCGGCATCGGTCGTCGTCGGCCGGGCGCGGCACGTCGGCGCCGACGGCGGGCCGCTGCGCGGGGAGGGATACCTCGACGACGTCCGGCTGTTCGACGGCGAGGCGATCGCGGTCGAGATCGAACCCCTGGCCTCGGCGCCCGGGCTGCGCGGCCGGGTCGCCCGTCGCGTGCTGCCGACGCGGTGGACGCCGGGCCGCGCGGTGCAGACCGGTGGACCGGAGGTGTTCGTGGAGCGCGAGGGGGTGCTCACGCCGCGGCCGGTGCCACGGTCGACGTTCTACCCGCACCACATCCCGTGGCGGTTGGTGGTTCCTACCAGCTGAGCTCGGCGTCGCGGCAGCCCGACCGCCCGCCGGTCTCGACCTGGACGGTCGCGTGCTCGAGGCCGTGGTCGGCGAGGATCTCCTGGGCCGCCGCCAGCACCGGCGCGCCGTCGGCGTCGGCGGTGACGTGGACGGTGGCGACGTCCATGCCGGTGGTCAACGTCCACACGTGCAGGTCGTGCACGTCGACGACACCGGGAATGGCGGCCAGCTGGGCCTCGACGGCGTCGACGTCGACGTCCTTGGGCGCCTGCTGGTTCAGGATCCGCAGCGCGTCGCCGGCCAGGCGCAGCGCGCGCGGCACGACCCACAGGGCGATGAGGACCGCGACGACGATGTCGGCATAGCCGGATCCGGTGAAGAGTGCGAACACGCCGGCGATGAGGACGCCGATGCTGCCGAGGGCGTCGGCGATCACTTCCATGTAGGCCCCGCGCACGGCGATCGACTCCTTGGCGTCGGCGCGCAGCAGCACCATCACGATCACGTTGATCGCCAGGCCAAGCAGGGCGACGGCGATCAGTGTGCGCCCCGGGACCGTCGGGTGCGAGCCGAGGCGCTCGATCGCCTCGTAGAGGACGTAGGCGCCGACGGCCAGCAGGAGCACGGCGTTGATGACGGCGCTGAACACCTCGGCTCGGTGCCAGCCGAAGGAGCGCTGGGCGGTGGTCGAGCCGTGGCGCGCCAGCAGGAGGGCCGACAGCCCCATCAGCAGGGCCACCAGGTCGGTGGCCATGTGCCCGGCGTCGGCGATCAGGGCGAGCGAGTCGACGATGAAGCCGACGGCGAACTCGACGACCATGAAGCCGCCGATGAGCGCCGCCGCGACCGCGAGGGGCCAGATCCGCCGGCGCGCGGCGGCATGTCCCGCGTGGTCGTGTGAGTGGCCCATGCGTCCAACATATGCGGGGTCATGCATATGGGCAAGTTGGGCGCTATCCCGTCGAGCGGTGCAGCTGGGCGACGGCGGTCGTGCGAGAGAGCCCGGCGATCATCATCATGTCGACCAGCTGGGAGCGGATCTGCGCCAACGTCGACGCCGCGGTCACATCCTCGGCCGCGACGAGTTCCGGGCGCGCCTGGCGCACGATGCCGCGCAACACGCGGGCCGCGTCGGCGGCGTCGGGCTGGCCGGTGGGCGGCGCCAGCATGAAGGCGCGCAGGATCTCGTAGCCGTCGGCGAGTTGGGCGATCAGCTCGACCACCGGCGCCGGCACCGGCTCCCCGCGCGCGGCCATCCCGTCGATGCGCCGGGTGAGCACCTGCAGGTTCCGCACGGCGGCGTCGATCGGCTCGGCGGTGGCGGCGATGCGCGCGATCCGGGCGCGCGATCCCCAATAGAGCGGCGACATCACGCTGACCTCGCGCCCGGCGCGCATGTCCGTGCGCATCTCGTCCAAGTCGCCGCGGAGTCCGCTGATCTGTCCGTGGACGTCGCTGATGGCCGCGGTGTCGCCCGCGCGGACCGCCGTCGCCAACGCCGCGCAGGTGTCTCGCGCCGTCGCGAGGATCCGGGCCGCATCGAGGCGGGCGCGGTGGGCCGGATTGGTCGGCAGGATGACCACGATGAGGATGCCGACGACCCCGCCGATGAGCGCGTCGATCGCCCGGTCGGGGCCGGCGCCGCTGACCGGCAGTGCGACGACGAGGACCGCCGACGACGCGGCCTGCATGGGGATGATCGGACCGTTGTCGACGAAGACGGCCAGCGACATCGCGACGAGGACCGCCACGGCGATCTGCCAGGCGCCGGAGCCGAACCGCTGGACCAAGAAGTCGCCGATGAGCACGCCGATGGCCACACCGCCCACCAGCTCCGCCGACCGTCGCCACCGCTTGGACAGTGAGAGCCCCAGCGAGATGATCGCGGCGATCGGCGCGAAGAACGGGGAGTGGTGGTCGAACACCACGGTGGCGATCCACCAGGCGACGGCCGCGGCGAGCGCGCACTGCAGGATCGGGACGGCCGAGTTCAGCAGGCGACGGACCCGCCGCTGCAAGGGCGGCGGCAGACGCCGCAGCGCCTTGCTGCCCGGCTCCCGGGCGCGCATCCACTGCTCCCCCACGGCTTGCGCCGGATGCGGGCGGTCCTTGCCCCTCAGTGGTCGCACCGCATCACGATATAGCGGCGGCACGCGGCGAACTGACAGGATGAGCGCGTGGACCACATCGGCGACGCGATCATCCGGATCGGACCGGCCCTCGTCATCGTGATCGTCGTGCTGGCGGGCCTCGCGATCGCCGTCAACGTCGCCGCCTCCAGCGGTCACGGTCGGGAGACGGTCGTCGCGGTGATCCGCGCGGTGGTCCAGCTGTCCGCCCTCGCGGCCATTCTCGCCGTGGTCATCGGGCACCTGGGACTGTCGATACTGTTCACCGCCCTGATGGCGGTCGCCGCAGCGGCGACGTCGGCCAGCCGTATCACCGGTGGCCACCTGCGGAAGTCGCCCACACCACTGCGCACCGTCGCGCTGTGCCTGCTGCCGGTGGCCGCGTCGAACGCGGTGATCATGGTGGCCGTCGTCGCCATTGGCGTTGTGCCGGCCACGGGCATCGCCATCATTCCCACCGCCGGGATCATGTTCAGCAACGCGATGATGGCCACGTCGCTGGCCGGCAAGCACGCCCACGAGGACCTGTCGCACCGCTACGGCGAGGTCGAGGCCGCGCTGTCACTCGGTTTCCTGCCCCGCGACGCCCGGCTCGCCGTCGTCCGCCCGGCCGCGGCCACCGCGTTGATCCCGGGGATCGATCAGACGCGCTCGGTGGGTCTGGTCGGCATGCCGGGTTCCTTCGTCGGCATGGTGCTGGGCGGAGCGTCGACGACGGCCGCCGCGATCATGCAGCTGTTCGTACTCGTCGCCCTCCTCGCGGTGAGCGCCATTGCGGTGCTCGTGACCACCGAGTTGGTGTCGCGGGAGTTGCTCTGAGGGGCTAGACGAGGCCGACTTCGGCGGCGGCCTTCGGGTCGCAGTCGTTGAGCAGATCGAGGCAGCGGAGGTACTCGTCCTCCTCGCCGATGAACTTCGCCGACTTCGCCAGGGCGCCGACGCAGCGCAGGAACCCCTGGTTCTGCTGGTGGTCCCACGGCACCGGGCCGTAGCCCTTCCACCCGTGGCGGCGCAGCTGGTCGAGGCCGCGGTGGTAGCCGGTCCGCGCGTAGGCGTAGGCGGCGATGACCTCCGGCGGCACGTCGCCGGCGCCTGCGGCAGCCGCGTCCACGCCCTCGAGGGCTGCCTCGGCGAGGTGGGCCCACGCGATCGACGCGGTGGGCGAACCGGCCGCGACGGTCGCGGGAGCGGCGCCGTTCAACAGTTCCGACTCGGCATCGTCGTCACCGGTGAGCAGAGTGGGCGGGGGGCCGAGGAGGTCTCCGAAGGAAGTCACACCCCAATTCAACCACTTGGCGCTCGCGCGGATCGCCCCGTCGGTCGGGCATCCCGAATGTGTCTTACCCCGCGGTTTTCGCTAGTGTGTGAGCGCTAGCAATCTAAGGACAAAGGCAGGGCGCGGGCGATGGCAAAGTCAGACGACACCCCGGACACGGACGAGACGAAAGTCGACGACTCCGGCACTCCGGAGGCGGATTCGACGCGCGGTGCCAAGAAGGCTCCCGCGAAGAAGAAGTCGCCCGCCAAGAAGAAGGCCACCGACAAGGCCAAGCCGCGTGGCGGTGGCGGAATCGACGCCGCGACCCGGGTGATCGGCAAGGACCAGCTGCCCAAGGCCGCCGACCTGCCGCCCCTCGACGACATCGACGCGGTCGCCGACGAGCCGAAGGTCGAGACGAAGGCCGACGAGCCGACTGACGCCGCCGATGTGCCGAAGGCCAACATCGACGACCTCGATGCCGCTGCCGCGGCCGAGGCGGCCGAGAACCTGGACGCCGCCGACCTGGGCGATGTCGCCGACGCCGGCGAGAACGCCGAGGATTCCGCGGCCGAGGCGCAGGCCGACGAGGCCGCCGCTGACGACCAGGCCGGCGAGGCGCAGGCCGCCGAGGCCGAGGACACCGCCGACGACGACACCGAGTCCGCGGCCGCCGCGGCCGACGAGGCCGTCAGTGCCGAGGCCGAGGCCGACGAGGCGGCGGAATCCGGCGAGCCGGAGGCTGTCGCCGACGAGGACGAGAAGGCTGACGAAGCAACCGCCGAAGATGCGGACAAGGACGCCGAGGCCGACGACGTCGCCGTGAAGAAGTCGCCGAGCGTCAAGAAGTCGTCGCCGAGCGTCACGAAGTCCACGAAGGCCGCCGCTGTTGCTGCGGCCGCCACCGCCGCCGCTGCCACGGCCGCCGCGGCGAAGAAGGCCGAGGACGCCGCCGACGAGACCGAGACCAAGACCGAAGAGGTCGCGGAGAAGGCCGAGTCGAAGGCCGAAGAGGTCAAGGACAAGGTCGAAGCCGAGGTCGAAAAGGCCAAGGACGAGGTCGAGGCCAAGGTCGACGAGGTCAAGGACAAGGTCGAGACCAAGCCCGAAGAGGTCAAGGCGACGCCGACGACCATCCCGGCGACCGAGACCGAGAAGCCGGTCAAGGTCAAGCGCAAGCGGAGCAAGAAGCCCCTGGCGATCGCCGCGGCCATCCTGCTGCTCGCGGGCGCAGCGGCCGGTGGCTGGTTCTTCCTGCGCAAGCCGGCCCAGGCCGACCTCGCCGCGGAGGCCGCCACCAAGTACGTCACGGCGATGAACAACGGCGACCTGCAGTCGCTGCGCTCGGTGACGTGCGGCGACACCCACAAGTACTACGAGGGCATCGACGACTCGGAGTACCAGCAGCTGTTCAACGCCCAGAAGCAGCGCAACGAGCTGGTGAACATCCAGAGCGTGCGCGCGGCGAAGGTCGTCGGCGACAAGACCGCCGTCGTCGAGGTCAACACCTTCCGCACGGCCAAGGAGAACGAGGTCACCCCCACCGCCATCAACCTGCGCAAGGTCGAGGGCGAGTGGAAGGTCTGCACCCCGGACAAGTAGCGCCGGACACGACGCCGACTACGACGAGGCCCCGCCCGGTCACCGGGCGGGGCCTCGTCGTTGGTGCGGGTGATCAGGCCTTGGCGCTGATCGACTTGCCCGACGACTTCAGGTCGTTGCAGGCCTCGACGACGCGCTCGGCCATCGAGGTCTCGGCCTTCTTCAGGTAGCTGCGCGGGTCGTAGGTCTTCTTGTCGCCGACCTCGCCGTCGACCTTCAGCACGCCGTCGTAGTTGCTGAACATGTGGCCGGCGATCGGACGGGTGAAGGCGTACTGGGTGTCGGTGTCGACGTTCATCTTCACGACGCCGTAGCTCAGCGCCTCGTCGATCTCGCTCTTGAGCGAGCCGGAGCCGCCGTGGAAGACGAAGTCGAACGGCTTCGAACCGGCCTTGAGGCCGAGCTTGGCGATGGCGGCCTGCTGACCGTCGTTGAGCACCGACGGCTTGAGCTTGACGTTGCCCGGCTTGTAGACGCCGTGGACGTTGCCGAAGGTCGCGGCGAGCAGGTATTTGCCCTTCTCCCCGACGCCCAGCGCGTCGACGGTCTTCTCGAAGTCCTCGACCGAGGTGTAGAGCTTCTCGTTGATCTCGTTCTCGACGCCGTCCTCTTCGCCGCCGACGACGCCGATCTCGACCTCGAGGATGATGTTGGCCGCCTGGGTGGCCGCCAGCAGCTCCTGCGCGATCTGCAGGTTCTCGTCGATCGGGATGGCCGAGCCGTCCCACATGTGCGACTGGAACAACGGGTTGCCGCCGGCCTCGACGCGCTCGCGGGAGATCTCGATCAGCGGGCGGACGAAGCCGTCGAGCTTGTCCTTGGGGCAGTGGTCGGTGTGCAGCGCGATGGTGACGCCGTACTTGTCGGCGACGACGTGCGCGAATTCGGCGAGCGCGACGGCGCCGGTCACCATGTCCTTGACGCCCAGGCCCGAGCCGAACTCGGCGCCACCGGTCGAGAACTGGATGATGCCGTCGCTGCCGGCGTCGGCGAAGCCCTTGATGGCGGCGTTGATGGTCTCCGACGAGGTGCAGTTGATGGCCGGGAAGGCGTACCCGCCGTCCTTGGCCTGCTGAAGCATCTCGGCGTATTGCTGCGGAGTCGCAATGGGCATGGAACGGTCCTCCAACCGATGATCGGGCACTCGCGCGGCGCGAGTCGCTGTGAGCTGTGTCCAGTATGGCAAGTCGGGTCGGGCGACTTGCCGCCACCTGCGAATCGGCCACCCTCAGCGCCCTCTCAGCGCCCCGCCGGTACCCTGATGGCCTGTGAGCACCTTGTCTTTGGCCGGCGACGTCGTCGCCCTGCCCGGCATCCTCGACCCCTTCAACGTCATCGGCTTCTTCGGGACGTGGGCCTTCGTCGGATTGCTTCTCGTGATCTTCATCGAATCCGGTGTGCTGTTCCCGGTGCTGCCCGGCGACTCGCTGCTGTTCGTCGCCGGCCTGATCGCCGCCGGCAGCGCGACCGCCGAGCACGCGCAGCAGGTCGCCGACGCCAACTTCAACATCTGGCTGTTGGTCATCGCGATCCCGATCGCCGCCATCCTCGGCGGCCAGGTCGGGTATTGGATCGGCCGGACCATCGGCGTCGGAATGTTTAAGCCCGACGCCCGCTTCCTCAAGCAGCGCTACCTCGACGAGGCGCACGAGTTCTTCGAGAAGCACGGCCCGATCACGATCTTCCTGGCCCGCTTCGTGCCGATCGTCCGCACCATCGCCCCGATCGTGGCGGGCTCGGCGCGCATGAGCTTCGGCAAGTTCACCGCCTACAACGTCGTCGGTGCAATCGTGTGGGGCTCGGGCATCACGCTGCTGGGCTACTGGCTGGGCCAGTTCGAGATCATCCAGAAGCTGATCGAGCCGATCTTCATCGCGATCGTGCTGATCTCGGTGGTGCCGATCTTCCTCGAGGTGCTGCGCCGCCGTCGGGCCGGCAACGTCGACGGAGCCGCTTCCTAGCGGTCGACCCGCTGGGGCACCGACCGCCGCGCGAGGGCCGGCGGGCACACCCACGTCCGGATGTAGTCGCGCAGCTCGTCGTCAGAGCGCGGCGGGGACGCCGGGTAGAGCAGGAAGCTCAGCCACACCCGCATGACCAGCTCGGCCAGCCCGCTCAGCGCGTCGTCGTCAAAGCCCTCGGCCGCCCAGTCCACGTCGAGCCGGCGGAGCATCTGCGCGCCCAGCGCGACCGCGCCCGGCGTCGTCGCCTCCCGGGTGAAGAACTCCGTCTTCCCGGTGCGCACCATCAGCCCGATCGCTGGCTCCTCCGGCAACGCGTGCAGGCACCAGATGATCGTCTCGGTGACCGCGTCGGATGCGGTGTGAACGTGGGCGAGCTCGACGCGCATCCGGTCCAGGAAGTCGTCGACGCCGGCCTGGGCGACGGCGACGAGCATGTCGTCGACCGAGGCGAAGTAGCGGTACACCGTCTGCCGCGTCACCCCGAGCTCACCGGCGACGTCGGCCAGCCGCGTCTTGTCCGCGCCGAACCGCTCGACGCAGGTGGCCGCGGCCGCCAGGATTCGCGCGCGCGCCTCGTCCGAATCCTGGGGCAGGTCGCCCTGCCAGCCGCGCGTCCTCATGGCGCCATGCTCCCACAGGCCGCTAGCGCGACGCGGCGCCCGCAAGCGTCGGCTCGGCCGCCCGCGACCGTCCGCGGTTGAGTGCGACGGCCAGGACCGCGGTGGCCACGACGAAGCAGACGACGACGTAGGGCAGGTTGCCGATCGGCGTGTCGTCGGCGGTGATCCCGTCCTTCGCGGCGAAGAACGCGGGCAGCGCGGTGATCCACAGGCCCAGGTGGACCAGGAGGAACAGCGGTCCGAAGACCACCAGGAAGGGGCGCGCGGACCGAGCCGCGGCGACGGCGGTCGACGGGTCGCGGCGCAGGTGCTGCCACTGGGTCCACAGCGCGTAGCCCGCGAGGATCCAGACGATGCAGAACTCGGTGACGTAGACGATGTGCTGCGCGGTGACGTTGGCGTTGTCGTCGCGGCCGAAGATCCCGGTGGGGATGGACAGCAGCGGCAGGCTGACGACGGCGAGCACGCCGGTGACCAGGGTGCGCCAGCCCCACGACAGTCCGCGCGGGCGATGGCCCGCGACCGTCGGGTTGTAGACGAGCCGGACGGCGAGGAACACCAGCACGGCGAAGGACACCGTCGCGAAGAGCCACACGCTCCCCCACGGGACGGAGGCGAGCGTCGGCACCGCGGCCGGGTTGCCGAGTTTGTCGGGGTGGATCCCCTGCGCCTGCATCTGCGCGATCGTGTCGGCGTAGTACGGGGCGTCGACGTTCCAGGCCCACCACTTCAACTGGGGGCCGAGCTGGTCGAAGATCTCGTAGAACGCCTGGAACACGACGGCGACGACGACCGATCCCTTGACCGCCGCCCGCGTCGTGCCGTCGAAGAAGCCCCACGACCGCACCAGCTCGTACGCCAGCTGGCTCAGCGCCGGGTAGATCGCGACAATGTAGAGCGGCAGCCGGTCGAACATGAGGTTCACCGTGAAGACGTTGTGGGAGAACATGAAGCCCATCGCCTCTTCGGCGTGGAACCACTCCGGGAAGTACAGCGGCGGCTCGATGACGAACAGGTAGACCAGCGAGGCGACCCAGATCGTCAGGTTGGTCGGGTCGCCGTCGCGGCGCCACCGGCGGATCGCGTGCAGCAGCGCGAGGATCGCGCCGATGATGATGGTGATCTCCAGGACCGGCAGCGTCCAGTTCGCCAGGTCGGCCGGGTTGCGGACCGTGATGACCGGGTTGGCCGACGCGCAGTCGAATCCGAGGTAACGGGTGATGATCGACGGGACGTCGCCCGCGGTGCAGACAGCCATGTCTCAGGCTCCTTTCGCCATGGCCCCGGCGGGCTTGGCGCCCTTGGGGAGGGGTTGTACGCGCCCGCCCGGGTGGGGCTTGCCGTCGCGCCAGATGTCCGACGGCGGGTCGGCCTGGTTGTCGAAGCCCAGCGGCAGTCGGTTCCGGCCGAAGGCCCGCTTCACCGCGAACCATGCGAGACCGGCGACGACGCGCGGGTTCTTGACGAAGGTCGTCACCGACTCGTCGAGGTTGAAGACGCGGGAGAAGTGCTCCTCGACCACTTGATCCTCCCGGGTCGTCGCCGAGATGTGGTTGAAGGCCGGCCAGCTCGCGCGGTAGGCCAGCTTCTGCCGCCAGCGCGGTGCGACCTCGGTGCCCTCGGCGTTCGCATACCCCTGGTCGCGGGCCAGGGCCAGCGTCCAGATGTCATCGAGCAGCTGGCGTTGAGCGGCGAGGTAGTCGGTGACGAACGGGGTGTCGACGGCGGTCGCGTCGGCGAGCTTGGTCTTGAGCAGCAGGGCCGACTTTGCCGCGGCGCTCATCCCCTGCCCGTAGAACGGGTTGAAGCCGCAGATCGCGTCGCCGACGTGGACCAGGCCCGCGGGCGGATTCGACACCTGGTCGTAGCGGCGGCGCTTGTTGCCGGTGGACTTGGTGACGAACACCTTGGAGATCGGCTCGCAGAGGTCGACCGCGCGGCCGAAGCCCGGCGCGCGCACCTTGTGCACCGAATCGAGGAACTCGTCCTCCTTGCGCGGCATCGGGTGGCCCCAGGAACCGAGCGTCACGAGCACGCGGTCGCCCTCGATCGGGAAGATCTGGCAGAGGAAGTCGTGCTCGGGCGGATGGTCGCCGGGCTCGACGGTCGGCATCACCGACATGTGGGCCCACCACCAGCTCTCCGGGAGGTCGGCCGGCTTCTGGAACCACTGCGAGGTGTAGGTGACGCCCGCGTCGAGCGACTGCACCGGCACCTCGGGCCACCCGGCCTTGTGCAGCCAGTCGGAGACCGCCGAACCGCGCCCCAGGGCGTCGACGACGAGGTCGGCGTCGAGCAGTCGGCGCTCCGGCCCCGCCTCGCCGCCGGCGACCCACACGCCGCTCACC
Source organism: Gordonia sp. (in: high G+C Gram-positive bacteria) (assembly GCF_047602025.1). Classification (GTDB taxonomy): domain Bacteria; phylum Actinomycetota; class Actinomycetes; order Mycobacteriales; family Mycobacteriaceae; genus Gordonia. The sequence goes on from NZ_JASGII010000001.1 coordinate 2,647,259, forward strand.
CGGCCACCGGAGCGGGCGTTGCCGTCGATCTGCAGGCCCATCACGCTGACGCCCTCCTCGACGCGGATGCCCGGCACCTCGGCGAGTCTGGCCCGCAGCGTGCGCTCGATCAGCAGGCGGGAGGCGTAGACCATCGTCATCGAGCCCTCTTGCCGCGGAATCCAGCCGGACCCCTCGCAGTGGGCGGCGGCCAACGACGGCATCAGGTGCAGCGCACCGGCGTCGATGAGCGCGTCCTCGTAGCCGGGAAAGATCTCTTCGATCGCCCGGCGGCCGGAGTTCAGCAGGAAGTGCGGGTGCTTGCTCTGCGGCACCCCGCGACGGTGCTCCGCGTCGGCGGGGATCTCGTCGCGCTCGAGCACGACCACCTCGTCGAAGTGAGGCGCGACGGCGCCCGCCGCACACATGCCGGCCATGCTGCCGCCCAGAATCACCGCGCGCTTGCCCAGGTTGCCCATCAGATCCCCGCTATACGTCATACATTTTTCGAATGATGTATGACGCTAGGGTGTGAGGCCCGTCACGTCAAGCGGCTCCTCCCGCACCAATCCACACTTCCCGACGGAATCGCGTCGGGATATGTCGATTCGTGCGGGAAGAGTGCTACCAGGCGTCGTCGAAGTCGGCGTGCTGGCTGATCCAGGTGTGCATGGCGATCCCGGCGGCGACGCCGGCGTTGATCGAGCGCGTGGACCCGAACTGGGCGATGGACACCGTCAGGTCGGCCGCGGATTGGGCGTCGTCGCTCACGCCGGGCCCTTCCTGGCCGAACAGCAGCACACACTCGCGCGGCAACTCGGTGCGCTCGATCCGCCGCGCGCCGGGGGTGTTGTCGACGGCGACGACGGCCAGTCCGCGCTCGCGGGCCCACGCGATCAGGTCGGCGACCGTCTCGTGGTGCTCGAGGTGCTGGTAGCGGTCGGTGACCATCGCGCCGCGACGGTTCCAGCGGCGCTTGCCGACGATGTGGACCGCGGCGGCGGCGAAGGCGTTGGCGGTGCGGACGACCGTGCCGATGTTGGCGTCGTGGGTGAAGTTCTCGATCGCGACGTGGAACGGGTGGCGACGGCGGTCGATATCGGCGACGATCGCCTCGCGCGTCCAGTAGCGGTAGGCGTCGACGACGTTGCGACGGTCGCCGTCGGCGAGCAGCTCTGGGTCGTAGCGCGGGTCGTCGGGCGGCTCACCCGGCCACGGTCCGACGCCCACCGGCGGCGTGGCGCCCTGCCATTCGGTGGGGCCGGGCAGCCCGTCGGGCGGCGGCGCGGGCACGGCGCTCAGGCCAGGCCGAGGTCGCCCAGGCCGAGCAGGGAGCGATAGGGCACGCCGAGCTCGCCGATGACCTTGTCGGCGCCGGTGGCACGGTCGACGACGGTCGCCACGCCGACCACCGTCGCGCCCGCTTTGCGCACGGCCTCGACCGCGGCTGCCGGCGAGCCGCCGGTGGTGGAGGTGTCTTCGACGACGAGGACCCGGCGGCCCTTGATCTCCGGCCCTTCGACTTGGCGCTGCATGCCGTGCGCCTTGGCCTCCTTGCGGACGACGAAGGCGTCGACCGGGCGGCCGTCGGCGTGCATGATCGCGGTCGCGACCGGGTCGGCGCCGAGGGTCAGGCCGCCGACGGCGGCGAAATCCCAATCGGCGGTCATCTCGCGCATCAGCTTGCCGATCAGGCGGCTCGCCTCGTGGTGCAGCGTCGCACGGCGCAGGTCGACGTAGTAGTCGGCGATCTTGCCCGACGACAGCTTCACCTCGCCGTGGACGACCGACAGCTCGCGCACCAGGGTGGCAAGGCGGTCGCGGTCGGCGGCGGTCACAGCGGGTCGTCGCCGGGACGCAGCGGCGAACGGCTCGGGCGCGGCTGCCACCCGGGCGGCGGCGGACCGGCCGGCGCACCGGGCTCGGGCTGCCACGGCCGGGGACCGGGTTCCCGCGGCGCAGGCTCGCGCGGGGCCGCCTGCGGACCGCCCGGCCAGCCGGGTCGTGGTCGCGCCGGACCGGCGGGACCGGCGGGTCGCGGGGGCATCGGCGTCAGCTTGGTCTCCGGCTCGACGGCGTCCAACTCGGCGGCGGCGCGCTCGGCTGCCTCGCGGCGGCGCTTGTCGCGCATGTGGTCGGTCTTCTCGTCGGCGAGCTCCGGGTTCGCCGGGCCGTGCGGGTCGCGCGGATCCGGCGCATCCTGGGGGTCGACCGACGGCGGCAGCACGCGGAGCAGATCGGCGAACCGCTGCACGACGTCGAGGGCCGTGTCGAGCTGCTCCGGGTCGTTGGTCAGCGGCATCGCGCCCAGGGCCCACTTGCCCTCGGTCCACAGCACCTCGACGTAGTCGGGGGCGGTGCTGGCCAAGGCGCCCATGCGGCGGTCGCACACGCGGCGGGCGACCTCGAGGTTGTTGGAGAACATGACGCGCGGGCCCATCGCGCCGAGCAGTTCGACGTCGGTCTCGGCGGGTGCCAGCACGTCCTCGTGGCGCAGGTCGATGATGACCTGCGAGGCGGCCTCGCGGCGCACCGCGACGACGGTGGCGGTCTCGGTGAGGTCGAACACGACCGCCTCGGCGCCCTCGTAGTCGCCGAAGGCGACGTCGCGCACCTCGACGTGGTCGGGGACGTCCATGCCGGCACGGCGGAACACGCGGCGGAGCTTGGTGTCGGACTCGCGGAAGGTGAAGCCGTGGGACTCGCCCCACACCTCGCGGGCGCGCCGCGTCACCGAGGAACGGCGGTTGTCGAGCCACAACAGACCGGCAGCACCGGCCAGCGCGCTGGCGGAGATGAGGAAGTACAGAATCGTGGTCATCGCCTGTCACCTTACTATCGGTGTACCTGCGCATCGCATGGTTGACCGCCTAGACCGTGAGGAGACGTCCATGAGCGCCTCACCGTCGACGGTCGAGCGAGACCTGCTGGCGCGCCTCGAGGCCGGTCCGATCGTCGAATTGACGACCGCGCTGATCGCCGAGCGCAGCGAGAACCCGGGCGGTGCCGAGGCGGGGACCGTCGCCGTCCTGGCCGATGCGTGCCGCGGCGCCGGGCTCTCCGTCGAGGTCGACGAAGTCGCGCCCGGGCGCCCCAATCTGATCGCATCCCTGGGCGACCGGGACGCCGCTCCGACGCTGCTGTTCCTGGGCCACTCCGACGTCGTGCCCGCCGGCACCGGCTGGTCCGGGGACCCGTTCGCCGCCCATGTCGCCGAGGGCCGGCTGATCGGCCGCGGGGCCACCGACATGAAGGGCGGTTTGGCCGCGATCGTCGCGGCGATGGGTGCGCTGCGCGAGGCCGGCGCCCCCGGCCGGATCGAGTTCGTGTGCACCGTCGACGAGGAGGCCGGCGGCCTGGGCGCCCAGTCCTACGTCGGCCGTCCCGACTCGCGCCGCGACGGGGTGCTCGGCGCGATCGTCGCCGAGCCGACCGGCCTGCGCGCGGTCCACGCCGGACGCGGCACCGCCAACCTCGAGATCGCCGTCACCGGCAAGGCGGCCCACTCGGGCCGGCCCGACGACGGCTGCAGCGCCATCGCGGTCGCCGGCCAGATCCTGTCGGTGATCGCCGACGACGGCGAGCGCCTCAAGAGCCGTCCGCACCCCGACCTGGGCCCGGCGACCTGGAATGTCGGCACGATCGCCGGCGGGCAGGGCATCAACGTCGTGGCCGCCGACTGCCGCCTCGGCGTCGACCGACGGCTGTTGCCCGACGAGCAGATCGCCGTCGTCACCGACGAGCTGCGCGAGCGGATCGCCGCGCTCGACCTGCCCGCCGACGCATCGGTGACGGTGACCGTCGACTCCGAGACCCCCGCCTTCGCCACGCCGCTCGACGACGCGCTGACCCGCGGCGTCTCCGATTCGCTCGCCACCCTCGGCCTCGACCCGGTCCCCCGCGTGTGGAGCGCCGCGTGCGACGCCGGATTCCTGCACCGCGACTTGGGCATCCCGTCGATCGTCGTCGGTCCCGGGGACATCCACACGCAGGCACACCAGGTGGACGAGTCGGTCCCCGTCGACGACCTGCTCACGGCCGCGCGGCTGTACGCGCTCATCGCGCACCGCCTACTCGGCTGATCACAAGTTCCAACACAAGGCGACAGGGTCCAACACCTTTCGGTGTTGGACCCTGCCCTTGCGTGTTGGATCTACTCGGCCTTCTTGCCCTTGGCCTTCGGCTTGGCCTCGGCCTCGACGGCGGACGCCGACTTGACCGTGAGCGACTCGCCGTCGCCCGCCACGTCCACCACGACGGTGTCGCCGTCGCGGATGTCCCCGGCCAGCAGCGCCTTGGCGAGCTGGTCGCCGATGGCCTGCTGCACCAGGCGGCGCAGCGGGCGGGCGCCGTAGAGCGGGTCGAACCCGCGCTCGGCCAACCATTCCTTTGCCTTGCCGGTGACGTCGAGCGTCAGGCGCCGCGCCTCGAGCCGCTTGTTCAGGCTCTTCAGTGCGATGTCGACGATCGTCACCAACTCCTCCGGGCTCAGCGCGTGGAAGATCAGCACCGCGTCGAGACGGTTGATGAACTCCGGCTTGAACGCCGTGCGGACGGCCGCCATCACCTGCTCCTCGTCACCGCCGGCGCCGAGGTTCGACGTCAGGATGAGGATGGTGTTGCGGAAGTCCACCGTGCGCCCCTGACCGTCGGTCAGGCGGCCCTCGTCGAGGACCTGCAGCAGCACGTCGAAGACGTCCGGGTGGGCCTTCTCCACCTCGTCGAAGAGGATGACGGAGTAGGGCCGTCGTCGGACCGCCTCGGTGAGCTGTCCGCCCGCCTCGTAGCCGACGTACCCGGGAGGGGCGCCGACCAGTCGTGCGACGCTGTGCTTCTCGCCGTACTCGCTCATGTCGATGCGGACCATCGCCCGCTCGTCGTCGAAGAGGAACTCGGCGAGCGCCTTGGCGAGCTCGGTCTTGCCGACGCCCGTCGGGCCGAGGAACAGGAACGATCCCAGCGGCCGGTTCGGGTCGGCGACGCCGGCCCGGGCGCGGCGCACCGCGTCGGAGACGGCCTGCACCGCATCGGTCTGGCCGACGACGCGCTTGCCGAGCTCGTCCTCCATGCGCAGCAGCTTGGCGGTCTCCCCCTCGAGCATGCGTCCGGCGGGGACGCCGGTCCATGCCGACACCACCTCGGCGACGTCGTTGGGGCCGACCTCCTCCTGCAGCATCACGTCCTCGTCGGGGTCGGTGCCGGTCTTCTCGATCGCGGCCTCGAGCTCCTTCTCCAGGGCCGGGATCTGGCCGTAGCGCAGCTCGGCGGCCTTGCCCAGGTCGCCGTCGCGCTCGGCCCGATCGGCCTCGCCGCGCAGCTGCTCGAGCTTCTCCTTGGAGTCGCGGACCGCGTCGATCGCCGACTTCTCGCTCTGCCAGCGCGCGGAGAGCTCGTTGAGCTTCTCCTTGTGATCGGCCAGTTCGGCGCGCAGCTTCGCCAACCGCTCCTTCGACGCGGCGTCGGTCTCCTTCTCGAGGGCGACCTCCTCCACCTCCAAGCGGCGGACGGTGCGCTCGACCTCGTCGATCTCGACGGGGCGCGAGTCGATTTCCATGCGCAGGCGCGACGCAGCCTCGTCGACGAGGTCGATCGCCTTGTCCGGCAGGAACCGCGACGTGATGTAGCGGTCGCTCAGCGACGCCGCGGCCACCAGGGCCGAGTCGGTGATGCGGACGCCGTGGTGCACCTCGTAGCGCTCCTTGAGGCCGCGCAGGATGCCGATGGTGTCCTCCACCGAGGGCTCGCCGACCAGCACCTGCTGGAAACGGCGCTCCAGGGCGGCGTCCTTCTCGATGTACTGGCGGTACTCCTCGAGCGTGGTGGCACCGACCAGGCGCAGCTCACCGCGGGCGAGCATCGGCTTGATCATGTTGCCCGCGTCCATCGCCGAGTCGCCGGTCGCACCGGCGCCGACGATGGTGTGCAGCTCATCGATGAAGGTGATGATCTGACCGGCCGAGGCCTTGATCTCGTCGAGGACGGCCTTGAGGCGCTCCTCGAACTCGCCGCGGTACTTGGCACCGGCGACCATCGCGCCCAGGTCGAGGCTGACCAGGGTCTTGTCGCGCAGCGACTCGGGCACGTCGCCCTCGACGATGCGCTGGGCCAGGCCCTCGACGACGGCGGTCTTGCCGACGCCGGGCTCGCCGATGAGCACCGGGTTGTTCTTCGTGCGCCGGCTCAGGACCTGCACGACACGGCGGATCTCCGAGTCGCGGCCGATGACCGGGTCGAGCTTGCCCTCCCGCGCGGCGGCCGTGAGGTCGGTGGAGTACTTCTCCAGCGCCTGGTACGTCGACTCGGGATCAGGGCTGGTGACCCGGGCGGTCCCGCGCACGTTCACGAACGCGTCGCGCAGGGCGTCGGGGGTCGCACCGTTGTTCACGAGCAGCTTGGCCGCGTCGGAGTCGCCCTCGGCGAGGCCGACGACCAGGTGCTCGGTCGACACGTACTCGTCGCCGAGTTCGGTGGCGAGCTTCTGCGCGGCGGAGACGGCCGCGACCGACTCGCGCGACAACTGTGGCGGCGCGCTCGCGCTCGCCACGGTCGGCGCCCGGTCCACGATTTCCTGGGCCTGGCGCTTGATCAGCGACGGGTCGGTGCCGACCGCCTTGAGCAGCGGCGACGCGATCCCATCGGTTTGGTCGAGCAGGGCCACCAAGATGTGTGCGGGGCGCACGTCGGAGTTGCCGGCGGCTGCCGCGTTCTGCACCGCGGCCTGGAGGGCGGCCTGCGCCTTGGTGGTGGGATTGAAGTTGTCCACTTCGTTGCTACCTCTCGTCTGACCTGCGGGTTCTCCCGCGGTAAAGTTTAGTCATTCGGACTCAATTTTGTCCGTCGATAGGTCCAACCACGCACTAGTTGAGTCTATTCCACTCAACTAACACGTCAGATGCGCCCGCGCTCGTCGACGGGTCGTCGGCGGTAGTCGTACCACGCGGCAAGCAGATCCTCGCGGGAACCGTCCGGGTGCTCGGTGCGCCAGGCGCGGGTGAAGCGGTTGTACTCGAATTGCTCGCCGATCTCCGTCGACCCGCGGTTCCGACCGGCGACATAGTGGTCGAGGGCGTCCCGCAAGGTCTGCGTGCCGTCGGTGTTGGCGAAGAACGCGCGCAACTCGCCGTCGAACCCGAACGACTCCCCGACCTGCTCGACGAACCATGCGCGCACCGCCTGGCTGCACCGCTGCCCCTTCGGGATCACGGTGTCGGCCGTGAGCCTCCCGGACAGCTGCGCCGCGGTTGTCGGGCGCGCCCGGTCCGGTTCCGCAAAGGGTTCGCCGTCGAGGGCGGCTGCGAGGCGCAGTGTCAGCGTCTCTTTGCTGCCCGAAGTCCGGACGCCGAGCCGGCGTGCCAAGCCGATCAACTCATCCTTGAGCCAGTACCACCGCAGCAGCTCATCGCCCGTCAGGTCAGCGGTCAGCGGCGGCCGATCGGGACTTCCGGCGTCGGCCATCCGACGTCAGCGCACGACGATCGTCGACGTGCAGGTCGGCGCCGGGATGGACCACAATGCGTTGCTGTTGGTCGCGTTCAACACCAGGCGGACCGGGCCGCGGCCGAGCGACGACGTCGCGATCACGATCTGGTGCGTGCCGGTGTAGGGCGGCGACACGTGCCGCGTGGAGAAGCGGACGCCGCGCTGCCCGGTCCGCAGGTTGCGGTAGTCCAGGCGCATGCGCGAGGTGTAGCCGACGCCGAGCCACACGCTGTTGAACTCGGTGGTGAGGTAGGTCTTGCCGGCGTATTCGGAGACGATGACGCGCGTCGGACTGTAGGGCAGGTCGACGACGTTGGGGCTCATGGCGGTGCAGTTGGTGAGCGGATAGACGCGATCCGCTGCCGCGGGTCCGGCGCCGACGACGCCGAGTGCAACCGCGGCCGCGGCTGCGCCCGCGCCCAACCGCACGAGGTGCTTCGGTGATGTCATGGTGTCCTCCTGATCGGTTCGTCGTACTGTCACGCACTTCGCAGCCTAGGAGCGCACCGGCCGCAAGTGAACCGTTGTCAGGATTTGCCCAGCAGATTCGCCGCCCACGAGCAGTTCAGGCGCCCCCGAGTCCGGGAGCGCCTGAACCTAGATTGAACGTCGCGGTCAGAACGCGTGGGCGCCGAAGCGGCCCCAGGCGACGAAGACCGCGAGGGCGAGCAGCACCAAGTTGACGCCGATGTTCGGCGTCTCCTTGCGGCGCAGGTGCACGATGATCGCGCCGACCATGGTCAGACCGAGGCCGACCGCGGCCCACGGCACCAGGCAGGTGTGCTTGTCGGCGAGCGCCGGCACCACCAGGCCGATGGCGCCGAGCAGTTCCAGGAGACCGAGGATCTTGATGCCGATCGGGTCGGCGTCCTCGGCCCACCCCATGCCCGCACCGACGAGCTTGGCCTGCGGCGTGAAGATCTTGGCGAGGCCGGCGAACAGGAAGATGGCGGCCAGCACCCAGGCGGCGATCCAGAGAGCGGTATTCATGTTTTCTCCTTCGCGGGTTTCCCGGGGCCCAACGAACTGGACTCTGGTCCATTTACTGTAGTCCGCTGAACTTTTTCTTGGGAACTTCCCAGCATCTTGGCCTGTTGGGACCCCGCAACCGCCGATACCGTCGAACCTATGACCCATGTCCGCCCGCTGCTCGCGCGCTTGAGCGCGACCGCCATCGCCGTGGCCGTCGCCGTCTCGCTGCCGGTTGCCGCCGCGAAGGCGTCCAAGCCGGAGGTCGGGCAGCCGTGCAGCGGCGCCGAGATCGGCCGGAAGGTCACCGACGCCCAGGGCCGCAAGATCATGTGCAGCAACTACCGCTGGCAGCTCGACAAGGGGCAATCCCCCATCCACCCCTGGATCGACGACCAACGCCGCCAGTTCGGCGTGAACGGCGCCGAGCCTCACCGGAACTGAGTCGACCACTCGTCCAGGACGGACCCGTCATCGTCGACGACGGTGATCGTCGGCCAACGGTCGAACGCGCCGCACGGGTGGGAGACCCCGAAGTCGACGAGGTCCCCGACGGTCGGCCCCGCCTCCTCGACGCGCAGCACCGCGTGGTGGTCATAGAGTTCGGTCACCTCTGCTGCGCCTCCCTTCCGACTGCGCCCCTTCGGATCCCACGCGCCGACAACCGTCGGCAGGTCGGCGTCGTAGGGCAGGTCGCGCTTGCCCGCCCCCACGACCACCAGCCCAGCCTCCGGCGCGGACAGCACCTGCCCGCGGATCGTCACCGCCGCCGCCAAGCCGGGGATTGGCGATACGCGCTCGTAGAGGCCGTGGTCGTGGATGGTCGAACAACCCGGTCGCAGGGCGATCATCGCGCCGGGGACCGCACGCACCGGACCGCACGCCTCGAGCACGCGGTCGGGGAAGGCGGACCCGCCGGCCGTGAACACCGGGGTGCCGGTGTCGGCGAAGCCGATCACGTCGAGGAAGACCTCGGCGGCCAGCCGGCAGTGCTCGTCGACGATCTGGAGGGTCTGCTCGTCTCGGCGCGGCGGAACCGCCCCCTCGTAGGCGCTCACGCCAACCAGGCGCAGTCCCCGTGCCGCACGCACCCGTTGGGCGACGTCGACGGCCGCGCGCGCGTCGCGAACGCCGGTGCGGCCACCGGGCCGGCCCACGTCGACGAAGACGTTCAACCGCACGCCGGCGGCAACGGCCGCCTTGTCGGCCGCAGCGATTCCCGCGGCGGAGTCGACGAGGAGCATCACGGTCGCCGAGCGCGCCAGCCTGGCGAGCTGATCGAGGTCGGCCGGGTTGACGACCTCGTTGGCGACGAGGAGGCGCGCGCAGCCCCAGTGCGCCGCGATGGCCGCCTGCCCGACGGTCGCCACGGTGACGACGCTCGCCCCCGCCGCGAGCTGCCGCTCCACCACCGGCCGACACATCGTCGTCTTGATGTGCGGCCACCAGTCGGCCCCGGCGGCCGAGCACCAGCGGGCCGTCGCGGCGATGTTCGCCTCGAGGCGCGGGAGATGCAGGCGCAGCTGCGGGTACATCGACACAACCGACAGTCTGACAGGGCCGCATACTGTGATTCCCGCCACACAACCTATGCGTCATTCTTTATATATGCAATGATGCATATATCGAGTTCATCAGGACTCGGAGCACGAACAAAGGAGAGTCCCATGGCTACCCACACCGAGCACGTCGACCACAAGCACATCCACGGCGAGGGCTGCGGCCACGTCGCCGTCCCCCACGGCGACCACGTCGACTACGCCCACGACGGCCACCTGCACAAGGCGCACGACGGCCACTACGACGACTGCGAGCCGTCGGGCCACGCCGAGCACGCCAACCACGATCACGTGCACGGCGAAGGCTGCGGCCACGTCGCCGTCCCGCACGACGATCACGTCGACTACATCCACGACGGCCACCACCACGCACCGCACGACGGCCACTACGACGAGCACTGAGCGCGACGACGCTTCCCCGGAGCGCGGGGCCCCATCACGGGGTCCCGCGCTTCGTCGTTTCGGCGCCTTCCCCGGCAAATCCGGTCATCCGACCCAGTTACTTGTGCTCCAAGCACAAAACTGGCCCGAAAGTTCATGGGGCCAGACCGTAGCCTGGTGCTAAGTGCCTCCTTAGTGTTGTGCATCACATACCACTGAGGAAGTGATGCACAGCATGTCGGAGATCGGCTACTTCGCCTGGAACCTGACCGACCGCGGGCAGGCGCCCTGCGTTCGCGACGATGCGAGCGAGCTCGACTACGCGCAGTTCGCCGCGCGCACCGAAGCCGCCGCCGCGCAGTTCGCGCGGCTGGGCGTCACCCGCGGTTCGGTCGTGGCCGCCTGGCTGCCGAATCGCGTCGAACTCCTCATCACCCTCATGGCCGCGTGGCGGCTGGGCGCGGTCGCCACCCCGGTCAACCCGCAGTTCCTCCTCCCTGAGGCCAAGCGACAGATCGACGACTGCGACGCGGTCCTGGTCGTCGCCCAGGAGGCGCAGCCCGACCTCGGGCACCCGGTCCTGCTCGTCGACGACCTCACGACCGAGCCCGACCCGGCCTGGCGGGCGCCGGAGCAGCCGAGCCCCGACGACACCGCCCTGCTGATCTACACCTCCGGCTCTACCGGTGTGCCCAAGGGCGTCGAGCTGACCCACGCGAACCTGCACTACATGGGCTCGGCGATCGGCCAGAACTGCGAACTGACCGCGGCCGACCACGCGCTGCTCATCCTCCCGCTGTTCCACGTGAACGCGATCGCCATCAGCTTCGTCGCCCCGGTCCTCGCCGGGGGCCAGCTCTCGATCACCGGCCAGTTCTCGGTGTCCCGCTTCTTCGACGACATCGCCCGCCTGCGGCCCACCTACTTCTCGGCCGTGCCCACCATCTACGCGCTCCTCGTCTCGAAGATGCCCCCGTCGGCGGACCTCTCGTCGCTGCGGTTCGCGATCTGCGGCGCCGCACCGATCTCCCGCGAACTGCTCGCCCACGCCCAGGACAAGCTGGGCATCCCCATCCTCGAGGGCTACGGCCTCACCGAGGGCACCTGTGCGTCGGCGTGCAATCCGCTCCACGGCGAGCGCAAGCCCGGCACGGTCGGACCGGCGCTGCCCGGCCAGACCATCGCCATCGCCGGCCCCGACGGCACGCACCTGCCGGCGGGCACGGCCGGCGAGGTCGTTATCGCCGGCCCGAGCGTCATGCGCGGCTACCTCGGCCTGCCCGACGCCACGGAGAGCACGATCCGCGACGGCTGGCTGCACACCGGCGACGTCGGCAAGCTCGACGAGGACGGTTACCTGACCCTGGTCGACCGCGTGAAGGACATGATCATCCGCGGCGGCGAGAACATCTACCCCAAGGAGATCGAGAACGCGCTCGCCGAGCACGCGGCCGTTCTCGAAGCCGCCGTCGTCGGGCGACCCGACGACGTATACGGCGAGGTGCCGATCGCGTACGTCGTCGCCTATCCGGACGCCGAGGTGTCCGGCGAAGAACTGCTCGACCACCTGTCGAGCCGACTGACCCGGGTGAAGCTGCCCGTGTCGGTCACCGTTGTCGAAGCCCTGCCCCGCAACCCGGTGGGCAAGATCGACAAACCCACCCTCCGGAGTCAGGCTCGCGCACCGGCCTGACCCGGCTCGTAACCCCCAACCCCCTGCACCGGAACCACCCCGGGGCCGCCCGACTGCGGCCCGAAACAGTCAAGGAGTCATCGCCATGGGATTCAAAGAGGGCGTTCTGCCCGACACTGATCCAGCAACTTTCATGGACAAGCCCTACCTCGAGCGCGTGAAGATCATGTCGCGCTCGTGGGTCGAGAACGGGTTCGGCACGCCGAAGATCCTGCCGACGATCTACGTCGTCAAGGTCCTGGTGCTGTACCTGGCCATCGGCATCAGCATCGCCACCCTGACCAGCGGCTTCAGCCCGCTGCACCCGTCCGAGTGGTGGAACCAGCCGGTCTTCTACCAGAAGATGATCATGTGGACGGCCCTGCTGGAGACCATCGGCCTGGCCGGCTCGTGGGGTCCCCTCGCGGCCCACTTCAGCCCGATGACCGGCGGTCTGCGGCACTGGTTGAAGCCGGACACGATCCGCCTCCCACCGTGGCCGGACAAGGTTCCCGGCACCAAGGGCGACCGGCGGACCGGGTTCGACGTCACGGTGTACGCACTGATCCTGATCACCATGGCCGCCACGCTGTTCTGGCCGACGGTTGACGCCTCCGGCTACACCGGCGGGGCGACCGTCAAGGAGCACCTGGGCCTGGCCGCGGCGGACAAGCTGCCGCTGATCAACCCGGTGCTGCTGGTCCCCGTGATCGTGCTCCTGCTAATCCTGGGCCTGCGCGACAAGGTCGCCTTCCTGGCCACCCGGCCCGAGCAGTACATGCCCGCGATGCTGTTCTTCGCGCTGGCGCCCACCATGGGCCTGGCCACGATGATCGTCGCGCTCAAGGTGCTGATCACCATCGTGTGGCTCGGTGCCGGCATCTCGAAGATCGGCAAGCACTTCGGCAAGGTCGTTCCCGCGATGATGTCGAACACCCCGGTGTTGCCCGGCAAGTGGATCCGCCGGAAGTTCTACCGGAACTTCCCCGAGGACCTGCAGCCGTCGGGTCTGGCCCACTTCGTCGCCCACGGCCTCGGCACCGTCGTCGAGATCACCTTCCCGCTGGTCCTGCTCTTCGTCGGCAGCCCGTGGTGGCTGGTCGTCGCGTCGGTCATCATGATGGTCGGCCTGCACGTGGTGATCTTCTCGACCTTCCCGCTGGCCGTGCCGCTGGAGTGGAACGTCCTGTTCGGTTTCGCCGTCGTGTTCCTCTACATCGGCTTCCCCAACAAGGACGGCTTCGGGTTCATCGGATCCGACTACGCCTGGACGCTGCCGATCCTGGCGGCCCTGCTGGTGCTGCCCATCCTCGGCAACCTGCGTCCCGACTTGGTCTCCTTCCTGCCGTCGATGCGCCAGTACGCCGGCAACTGGGCCTCGGCCCAGTGGGCCTTCGCACCGGGCGCGGAGAAGAAGATGGAGGAGTTCATCGTGCGCTCGGCGCCGAACACCATCACCCAGCTGCAGGCGACCTACCCCGAGGACATCGCCGAAGTCGTCCTGCACAACACCAACGGCTGGCGCGGCATGCACAGCCAGGGACCGGGCCTGATGTCGATCCTGTGGAACTACCTCGGCGACGAGAAGTTCCAGCACGAGTACACGATGCGCGAGGCGGAGTTCGCCTGTAACTCGGTGGTCGCCTTCAACTTCGGCGACGGCCACTTCCACAACGAGGATCTGATCGCCGCGATTCAGAAGCGCTGCAACTTCAAGCCGGGCGAGTTCCTGGTCGCCTGGGTAGAGTCCCAGCCGATCCACAAGGACTACCAGGAGTGGAAGTTGATCGACGCGGCCCTCGGTGTCGTCGAGCGCGGCACGTACAAGGTCAAGGACTCGGCGGATGCCCAACCGTGGCTCCCCGACGGGCCCATCCCGTTGACCTACACGTACACCAGCAAGAGCGCGACCCCCGCGGGAGCGCACGCGTGACAACCGCAGTAGTGGTCGGCGGCGGGCCCAACGGGCTCGCCGCCGCCCTGCACCTCGCCCGCCACGGCGTCGCGGTCACCATCATGGAGGCCAAGTCGACCGTCGGCGGCGGCGCCCGATCCGGTGAGGCCGGCTATCCCGGACTCATCAACGACTACTGCTCGGCGGCGCACCCGCTCGGTATCGGGTCCCCGTTCTGGAAGCAGGTCGACCTGCAGCGGTACGGCCTCGAGTGGTGTTACCCCGAGGTCGACTGCGCCCACCCCCTCGACGACGGCCGCGCCGGCGTCATCTACCAATCCGTCGACCGGACGGCCGCCGGTATGGGCTCCGACGGCAAGCGGTGGCACCACCTCGTCGGCGGGCTCACCGAGCACTTCGACGAACTCGCCGAAGACCTCCTGGGACCGGTCCTGGGTGTTCCGCACCACCCGCTCCGCCTGGCGGCCTTCGGGCCCAAGGCGCTGCTGCCCACCTCCGTCGTCGGCAAGTACCTGCGAACCGACACGGCCCGGGCCCTGTATGGCGGCGCCGCGGCGCACGCCTTCACCCGCTTCGACCGCCCGCTCACCGCGTCCCTGGGCCTGATGATGCTGGCCGGCGGCCACCGCTACGGCTGGGTCGTCGCGAAAGGCGGCTCCGGCTCGATCACCCGCGCACTCGTCGACGCCGTCAACGACTACGACGTCACCATCGCGACGGACACATTCGTGCGCTCCCGCGCCGACATCCCCGATGCCGACCTGGTGCTCCTCGACCTCACGCCGGCGCAGGCGCTGAACCTGTACGGCGACGAGATGCCCGGGCGGATCCGGCGCGCCTATGAGCGATACCGCGTCGGCTCGGGGGCCTTCAAGGTCGACTTCGCGATCGAGGGCGACGTCCCGTGGACGAACCCCGACTGCCGGAAGGCCGGCACGGTGCACGTCGGCGGCACCTTCGAGGAGATCGCCGCCACCGAGAAGGCCCGCATCGGCGGAACCCTGGTCGACAACCCGTTCACCCTGGTCAGCCAGCAGTACCTCGCCGATCCGAGTCGCTCGGCCGGCAACATCAACCCGCTGTGGTCGTATGCCCATGTGCCACGCGGGTTCGACGGCGACGCCACCGAGCTGGTGATCAACCAGATCGAGCGCTTCGCACCCGGCTTCCGCGACATCATCGTGCACGCGCAGTCGTCGAACGCCGTCAAGCTCGAGGAGTACAACCCCAACTACGCCCTCGGCGACATCATCGGCGGTGCGAACGACGGCCTGCAGCTGGTCTTCCGACCGCGCTTCGGCATCGACCCCTATGCGACCGGTGTCGACGGGGTGTACCTGTGCTCGCAGTCGACGCCACCGGGCGCCGGGGTACACGGCATGTGCGGCTACAACGCCGCCGATCGCGCGCTGCGCCATGCCGGCATCCCCCGCACCTAGCGCGACTCGGTATTCCCCGCACGCCGCGGGGGCCGCCACTAGGCTGACCCCCGTGCCGATCACCCCGCGCCAGCCGCCGCCCGCCGCGCCCGACGTGGTCGACGCGCTGGCCCAGGTCGCCGGCAAGCTGCAGAAGCGGCTGGACGAGCTCACCGACGGGCTGTCGGCCGTCATGGCCCGCGAGATCGAGGGCCTCGACGAAGACCCGGTACTCGTCGACCTGCTGTGGAACAGCGTCGAGTCGAACGTGTCCACCATCCTGTACGGCCTGGCCAACAACGTGCCGACGACCAAGCTGCAGCCGCCGTCGGCCGCCGTCGAGTACGCCCGCCGCTTGGCCCAGCGCGGCGTGCCGTCGAACTCGCTGGTCCGCGCGTACCACATGGGCCAGCACGACCTCCTCAACGAGTTCTACCCGCTCCTCGACGAGATGGAGCTGCCCCGCGACCTCGCCGTCGGCGTGCTGCGCCACGGCACCGCCCTGGTGTTCGCGTACATCGACTGGATCTCCATCTACGTCTTCGACGTCTACGAGCAGGAGCGCAAGCTCTGGTTGGGCACGGCCGGCAACATCCGCTCGGCGCTGATCCACGGGCTGCTCCGGGATCCGACCGCCGATACCGCCGCGTTCGAGGCGCAGACCGGCTACCGGCTGGGCCAGCACCACCTCGGCGCGGTGATCTGGTCGGATTCCGATCAGCCACTCACTCCGGCCTCGATGGATACCGCCGCGACGGGCCTGGCCCGCGCGATCGGGGCGGGCGGCGACCTCATCGCCACCGCGGTCGACCAGGAGACGCTCTGGGTGTGGATCCCGCTCGGCGACCAACCGCCGCGCCTGGACACCGGCGCGCTGCGCGCCGTGCTGAGCCTGCCGCCGTCGCTCCACATCGCCGTCGGCCTGCCCGCCGGCGGGGTCCACGGCTTCCGTCGCAGCCACGAGCAGGCCATCGCCGCCTACGAGGTCGCGACGGTCCAGCAGGACCCCAGTGCGGGCCTCGTCGGGTTCGGCGACCGCGGCATCGCGCTGACGTCGCTGCTCGCCGCGAACCTGGACTCCACCCGGGCGTGGGTTCGGGAGGTCCTCGGCCCGTTGGCCGACGACACGGAGAACGCGGCCGTCCTGCGCCAGACGCTGGGCACCTTCTTCGCCACCGGGGAGAGCCACCTGCACACCGCGGAGAAGCTGAACCTGCACCGCAACACGGTGAAGTACCGCGTGGACAAGGCGCTCGCCGGGCCGCGGATCCACGACCGGCTCGACATCGCCCTCGCCCTGCAGGTCTGCGAGTTCCTCGGCCCGACCGTCCTGCGCGGCTGACCGCTACTCCGGCAGCCGACCCACCTGCTTCAGCGCCATCCGCAGCGCGTACTCCAGCTGGCCGTTGACGCTGCGCAGATCGTCGGCCGCCCACTTCGCGATCGCCTCGTGGACCGCCGGATCGAGGCGCAGGAGCACCTTCTTCGGCTCGCGCTTGGCGTTGTGCCCGGAGTCGGGCGGTGGTGCCGTCGCGGCCATCAGGAGTAGAGCGAGCCCACGTTCAGCACCGGCTGCGTCGCGCGATCGGCGCACAGCACGGTGAGCAGGTTCGACACCATGGTCGCGCGGCGCTCGCCGTCGAGCTCGATGATGCCCTGCTTCGACAGGTCGTCGAGCGCCAGGCCGACCATGCCGACGGCGCCTTCGACGATCCGCTGGCGGGCCGCCACGACCTGAGCGGCCTGCTGGCGGACCAGCATCGCCTGCGCGATCTCCGGGGCGTACGCCAGGTGGGTGATCCGCGCCTCGATGACCTCTACCCCGGCCAGGCCGGTCCGCTCGGCGAGCTCTTCGGTGAGCTCCTCGGCCACCAGGGCTCCGTCGCGCAGCGAGGTGCGACCGGCGTCGTGGGCGTCGTACGGATGCGTGGTGGCCAAGTGTCGCACGGCCGCCTCCGACTGCGTTTCCACGTACTCCTCGTAGTCGTCGACGGCGAAGGCGGCCTGGTAACTGTCGACGACGCGATAGACCACGACCGCGGCGATCTCGACCGGATTGCCGTCGGCGTCGTTGACCTTCAACCGCTGCGTCTCGAAGTTGCGGACGCGCAGCGTGATCGGACGCCGCACGGACAGCGGCAGCACGAAGTGGAAGCCGGGGTCGCTGACCGAGCCGACGTAGCGGCCGAAGAACTGGACGACCCGCGCCTCGTTGGGGTCGACGACGGTGAGACCGGTCAGCAGCAAGCAGGCGGCCGCGGCGGCCAACGTGGCCACGATCGCGGCGATCAGGGTGCCGGCGCCACCGGAGGAACTGAAGGAGATGAACGCCTTGAGCGCCAGGGCGCCCAGCCCCAGGATCAGGAGCACGATCACGGCGAGTGCGATGAATCCGTTGACGCGGAATGCCTTCTTCAACATGCGACCTCCCAATATCATGGCGATATCACAAGCTTACGCGAGAGCGACGTGCACCGCCACGGCGAGCGTAGGATTCGACCGCAGCCCACCGCCCGAGAGGACTCCCAGCCCGTGTCCGACGAGACCGCCCTTGCCCTGGCACGCCTGCGCGAGCGCATCAACGCCGACCCCGATCGGTTCACCGGCTCCTTCTTCGCCCGGCTGTTCGCCCTCGACCCGGCCGTGCGCGACCTCTTCCCCGCCTCGCTGACCCACGCGCGCACCGGCTTCCACCACATCGTCGACCATGTGCTGGAGGTGACCCCGGCGCCCACCGGGCACGCCGAAACGGTCGAGCTGCTCGCCCAACTCGGGCGCGACCACCGCAAGTACGGCGTCACCGGCTACCACTACGACCTGGCCTACCAGGCGTTGATGGCCGAGTTCGCCGGCATCCTCGGGCCGGGTTGGACCCCCGACGTGGCGCAGGCGGTCGGCCAGGTGACCGGCCTGATCACCGGCGTGATGCGGCAGGCGGCCGACCGGGCGCCGGGCCCGACGGTCACCCCGGCCCGGATCGTGGAGAAGTTCCAGATCAGTCGCGAGCACGCGGTCGTCCGACTCCTCGCGCAGCACCCGCTCGTCTACCTGCCCGGCCAGTACCTCGAAGTGCGGATCCCCCAGTGGCCGCACGCCTGGCGGATGCTCTCGCCGTCGATCCCCGCGAACGACGCCGGCGAGGTCGAGTTCCACGTGCGGACGGTGCCCGGCGGGACGGTGAGCCGATCGATCGTGCAGGACGCCCAGGTCGGCGACGTCTGGTCCATCGCCCAGGCCCACGGCACGCTGCACGTCGATCCGCGCACCCCCACGACGATGGTCGCCGGGGGCACGGGGCTGGCCCCGATGCGCGCGCTGCTGACGGCGCTGTGCACCAACGTGAACAACCCGCCGGTCCACCTCTACTACGGCGCACGCCACCCGGGCGAGTTGTACGAGCTGCCGACCCTGCAGCACATGGCGGCGATGAATCCCTGGCTGACCGTGACGGCGGTGACCGAGCAGCGCGACGATCCCTGGTGGCTGACCTCCCTCGCACCCCCCGGCGACATGGGGTTCCCGCACCTGATCGGCACCCTCGCCGAAGCAGTGGCCCACGACGCGGCCGCCGCGCCCGGCTATTGGGAGGATCGCGACGTCCTCATCGCCGGCTCACCGGCGATGATCGAGGCGACCAAGCGCAAGCTGCTCATCAGCGGCGCCAGTTCGCGTCGGATCCATCACGACGCGTTCTAGCCGCGCTCCGACGAGATCTAGAAGTCGCCTTCCCCGTCATCGGGTCCGGGTTGCTCGGTCACCGTCTCGGTGACGGTCGAGGTCACCGTCGACGGCGGTTGGGTGGTGGTCTTGGTGACCGTCGTCGTCCGCGGCGCCGGGCGGACGGTCGTCGTATCGGTCTGGTGTTGCGTCGTGTGGTTCGACTGCGTCTCGGTGTGGGTCACCGTCCGCGTCTCGGTGCTCACCGACACCGTGGTGACGCCGACGACCTTCTGCGCGGTCCCGGTCGAGAACAGCACCGCGGCGATCGCCGCCCCCAGGATCAAGAAGCCGGCGGCCGCGGTGCCGCCGAGCAGCCACCACCGTCGGCGGGTCTGGCGGTCGGCCGGCGGTCGGGGTGTCGAACCGCCACGCGCGCCGCCCGACGGCCCGGCGACGACGGAGGTCGTGCTGTCGTCGGCGTCGACCGAATAGGCGGGCACCGGGGGAACGGAGAAGGCCTGTGACGGCGCGGCGGCGAAGGTGCCCGACGCCGGGTCGGGCGCGGTGCGCGCGAGTCCGGCCGCCGCACCGGCAAGCGCGTACTGCGGCTCGGGGACCACCGCGACCGGTCGGCCCAATGCCTGCTCGAAGGCCGCGCGCACGCCGGGGACGCCCGCACCGGTGCCGGTGCACACCACGGCGGTCACGTCGTCACCGCCGGGCATTGCGGCGATGGCCCGTGCGACGTTGGCCGCGCCGCTCGGGTCGAGCACCGCGGTCGGCTCGTCGAAGGAGGGCTGCCACGTGGCACGGCCGGCCACCGCGCCAGTCTTCTGGTCGACGGCGAGAATCGGGATGCCCGCGGTGGGCGCCGTGTACTCGTCGAGGTTGACCAGGGCGACCGCGCCCTGACCGGCGTGTTGCCCGGGAGCGGTGCGGATGAGTGTCGCCATCGCCGAATCGAGGACGTCGACGACGACGTCGGCGTGCCAGACCGGTCCGCCGGGCGCCTGGAAAGAAGCGCGCAGCTGGTCGACGAGCGCGGGGTCGGCGGTCACGACGCCGATACGGGAAACGTCGAACGGGGCCGAGGAGACCAGGTCGTCGACGGCGGCGGTGATGGTCGCCGCCGATTCGTCGGCGAGATTGAGGGAGTTGGTGGCGACGACGGCATCGGTGTCGTCGCGGACGACCGAGACGATTTGGCCGTCGACGACGGCGATGCCGATCACATGCGCCACTGTCTCCACCTTCGTCGCTGCCCCGACCCGCCCGGACCGGCGGTCACCGCCGAGGCTATCAGGAGGAGCGCCGACCCCGGCGCGGTTGCCAGACGACCAGGGCGGTGGTGCGCGGCGCGGGGACGATCTCGCCGCCACGCCGGCGGCCGCCGGATTCAAGCTCGGCGCGCAGGTCCTCGACCTCGCGGGTCAACTCGATGATCCGCTTGATGCCGGCCAGGTTGACGCCCTCCTCCTGGGAGAGGCGCTGGATCTCGCGCAGCAGTTCCACGTCGCCGCGGGAGTAGCGACGCCCGCCGCCGCTCGTGCGGGCGGGCGTCACCAACCCCAGGCGGTCATAGGTGCGCAGGGTCTGCGCGTGCATCCCGGCCAACTCCGCCGCGACCGAGATGACATAGGTCGCGCCCTCGTCGGCCGGGCTACGGTCGCCGGGTCGTCGTCGGTCCGGGGCCATGACTCATCGCCCCCATCCGGCGCGCGGGTCGTAACCGGCGGCCTTCTCCGCCTCGGCGTACGCCATGAGCGCCTCGGTCGCCTTGTCGTCGAGCTTGGCCGGCACGGCCACCTTGACGGTGACCAGCAGGTCGCCCGATCCGCCGGCCCGCTTGGGCACGCCGCGGCCGCGCACGCGCAACGTGCGACCGTCGGCGGTGTTCGGCGGGATCTTCACCCCGACCGTGCCGTCGAGCGTCGGGACCGACACCGTGGCGCCGAGCACCAGCTCGGAGAAGCTCACCGGCAGCTCGACCTTGAGGTCGTTGCCGCTGCGGGTGAACATCTTGTCGCCGGCGACGTGCACCGTGACGTAGAGGTCGCCCGACGGGGCGCCCCGCATCCCTGCCTCGCCCTGGCCGGCCAGGCGGATGCGCTGGCCGTCCTCGACGCCCACCGGGATCCGCACGTTGATGTTGCGCGGGCGGACCTGCACACCCTTGCCGCCACAGTCCGGACACGGATCGTCGATGATCGACCCGGTGCCCTGACAGTCGCGGCAGGGCTCGCTGAAACCAAAGGCGCCCTGGTTGCGGCTGACGAAACCCGACCCGCCACAGCGGGAGCAGACATGCGGCGTGGTGCCGGCCTTGGCCCCGCTGCCGTGGCACGTCTTGCAGGGCGACGGGCTGGTGACCCGCATGCTGACGGTCGTGCCCTTGGCCGCGTCCCGGAACGACAGCGTCGTCTCGGTCTCGAGGTCCTGGCCGCGCCGGGGTCGGCTGGCGCTGCGGGTCGTGCCGCGACCGCCACCGCCACCCCCGCCGAACATGCCGCCCAGGATGTCGCCGAGACCGCCACCGCCGCCTCCGCCCCCGCCGAACAGGTCGTCGAGGTCGAAATCGCCGCCGGTGGTGTACGTCGTGCCGCCACCGCCGCCGCCGAAGCCGCCCGGGAACCCGTTCCCGCCGCGGAACCGACCGCCGGCGAACATGGCCCGCGTCTCGTCGTATTCCTTCTTCTTCTCCGGATCGGAGAGGACGCTGTTGGCCTCCGACACCCGCTTGAACCGCTCCTCGGCGGCGGTGTCGCCGGGGTTGCGATCGGGGTGCAGCTCGGCCGCGAGCTTGCGGTAGGCCTTGCGGATCTCATCGGCCGACGCGTCGGAGGAGACGCCCAGGTCCGAGTAGAAGTCCTTCTCCAGCCATTCACGCTGAGGAGCCATCAGGCGTCACCTCCTTCTCGTTCTCGTTCCATCTGGTCGATTGCCGTCTACCCCGCGTCGGGAGCAGGGGCGGCGTCACCGTCGGTGACGGTGACCATCGCGGTGCGGACGACGCGGTCGCCCACCCGGTAGCCGACGCGGTACACCTCGCCGAGGACCGGGCTGGCCCCGGTGCCGTCGTTCTGGACGGCCTCGTGGAGCTCCGGGTCGAACGGGTCGCCCGGCGCGCCGTAGGTGCTCAGGCCCTGCGCGGCGAGGGTGGCGGTCAGCTTGTCCGACAGTGCGCGCAGCGGGCCGGACTCGAGGTCGCCGTGCTCGCGGGCACGGTCGAGGTCGTCGAGGATCGGCAGCAACTGCTCGATGACGAGCTGCTTGCCCAGCGACACCTTCTGCGCGGACTCCTCCTCGGAGCGCCGCTTGAAGTTGGCGAACTGGGCCCGCTCCCGCTGCAGTGCCGCGGTCAGCTCGGCGACCTCGTCGTCGGCAGCGGCACCCGCGTCGGCACTCGCGTCGGCCGGGCCGCCCGCCGCGGCGGGGGCGTCATCGGCCCCCGCCGCAGCGGCTTCGGTCACGTCCGGCTCGGGCTCGCCCTGGCCGGGCTCGAAGGGCTCGGTCACTTGGACTCACCCTCGTCGGCCTCGTCGACGACCTCGGCGTCCACGACATCGTCGTCGGCCGCCTCGGCACCACCCTCGGCGCCGGCGCCCTCCGCGGACGTCGCCGCGTAGATCGCCTGACCCATCTCCTGCGAAACACCCGAGAGGTTCTCGATGGCCGTCTTGATCGTCGCGGTGTCGTTGCCGTCGAGGGCCTTCTTGGCCTCGTCAACCGCGCTCTCCACCTTCGACTTCACGTCGGCCGGAACCTTGTCCTCGTTGTCGGAGAGGAACTTCTGCGTCTGGTTGACCAGCGACTCCGCCTGGTTGCGGGTCTCGGCCTCCTCGCGGCGCTTGCGGTCCTCCTCGGCGTGGGCCTCGGCGTCCTTGACCATCCGGTCGATCTCCTCCTTGGAGAGGCCCGAACCGTCCTGGATGCGGATGCTGTTCTCCTTGCCGGTGCCCTTGTCCTTCGCGGTGACGTGCACGATGCCGTTGGCGTCGATGTCGAAGGTCACCTCGATCTGCGGGACACCCTGCGGGGCCGGTGCGATGCCGCCGAGCTCGAAGCTGCCGAGCAGCTTGTTGTTCGACGCGATCTCGCGCTCACCCTGGTAGACCTGGATCTGCACCGAGGGCTGGTTGTCCTCGGCGGTCGTGTAGGTCTCGCTCCGCTTGGTCGGGATCGTGGTGTTGCGCTCGATCAGCTTGTGCATCACGCCGCCCTTGGTCTCGATGCCCAGGCTCAGCGGGGTGACGTCGAGCAGGAGCACGTCCTTGACCTCGCCGCGCAGCACGCCGGCCTGCAGGGCGGCGCCCACCGCGACGACCTCGTCGGGGTTGACGCCCTTGTTGGGCTCCTGGCCGCCGGTCAGCTCCTTGACGAGCTCGGTGACCGCGGGCATGCGGGTCGAGCCGCCGACGAGCACGACGTGGTCGATGTCGCCGACCGAGATGCCGGCGTCCTTGATGACCGCCTGGAACGGCGCACGGGTGCGCTCGAGCAGGTCGGCGGTGATCTTCTCGAACTCGCTGCGCGAGAGCTGCTCGTCGAGGAAGAGCGGGTTCTTGTCCGCGTCGACCGTGATGTACGGCAGGTTGATCGACGTGCTCTGCGAGGCAGACAGCTCGATCTTCGCCTTCTCCGCGGCCTCGCGCAGACGCTGCATCGCCATCTTGTCCTTGGTCAGGTCGATGCCGTTGGCCGCCTTGAACTTGTCGGCGAGCCAGTCGACGATGCGCTGATCCCAGTCGTCACCGCCGAGCTCGTTGTCGCCCGACGTCGCCCGGACCTCGACGACACCGTCGCCGATCTCCAGCAGCGAGACGTCGAAGGTACCGCCACCGAGGTCGAAGACCAGGATGGTCTGTTCCTTCTCGCCCTTGTCCAGGCCGTAGGCCAGGGCGGCGGCGGTCGGCTCGTTGACGATGCGCAGCACGTTCAGGCCGGCGATCTGGCCGGCTTCCTTCGTGGCCTGGCGCTGGGAGTCGTTGAAGTAGGCCGGCACGGTGATGACCGCGTCGGACACGTCTTCGCCCAGGTAGGCCTCAGCGTCCCGCTTGAGCTTCATCAGCGTGCGAGCGCTGATCTCCTGCGGGGTGTACTTCTTGTCGTCGATCTCCACCGACCAGTCGCCTTCGCCCATGTGGCGCTTGACCGAGCGGATGGTGCGGTCGACGTTGGTGACCGCCTGGTTCTTGGCGGGCTGGCCCACCAGGACCTCGCCGTTGCGCGCAAAGGCGACAACCGACGGGGTCGTGCGCGACCCCTCTGCGTTCGCGATGACGACGGGCTCGCCGCCCTCCAGGACAGACACCACCGAGTTCGTGGTTCCGAGGTCGATTCCGACAGCACGGGACATAAGAGTTGTTCCTCCTGTTGATCTGGTCGCCGACGAATCGTCGACCGTGGTCAAAGTCTTTGGCTGAAAACCTCAGCGCTTCCGACTCAAGTTCTAGTCGCCGATTCGTCGTCGGTCAACCTTGCTTGAGTCAGTCGCACTCAAGTTTCACGTCTGGTTCAACCGGCGTCGCACAGGATCCATTCCCGGATTCGGAAAGAAAGTTGAGCCTCATCCGCGCAAACCCGACTATTCGGGACAAGACCCGACACCGTTGGGTGCTGGGTTTTGTGCCGAACTGTCGGGTTTGCGCAGGTCAGGCGAGATTCGCCTGGCTCAGAGCTGTCGCTCGACGAACCGCGGGGTCTCCTTGGCGATCCCCGCCTTGCGGGCGATGGCCGAGTTCTTGCCCCGCAACAGTCGCACCTGCAGCGCCTGCTCGACGGGGAACGACAGTCGGGACCCGCTGTACCAGGTGTTCTCGAACAGGGCCTTCGACGCCGCGACGGCGTCCGGCGAGCGCTGCTTGACCGCGTCGACGAGTTCGTCGGCCAGCGCCATCGGATCCTTGCCGATGCCGCTGATCAACCCCCAGTCGAGCGCCTGCCGGGCGTCGAACATCTCACCGGTCATGGTGAGTCGCTTGGCGACGTCGATCGTGGTCAGCTGGGCGATGCTCGCCGAGAGCGACATGTCCGGGATCAGGCCCCACTTGGCCTCCAGGATCGAATAGTCGGCCTCGGGCGTGCTGAAGCGGAAGTCGGCGCCGAGGGCGATCTGCAGGCCGCCGCCGTAGCAGTGGCCGTGGATCACGGCGATCACCGGCACCGGGACGCTGCGCCAGGCCCACCCGGCCGCCTGGAAGTTGTTGGCCGCCGACGACCGCTTGGGGACGAGGTTGCGCAGGATGCGGCCGCGCTCCTTGCCCGCCGACGCGAAGTCGAGCCCGGAACAGAACGACTTGCCCTCGCCGGAGAGGATCACCGCGCGCAGCGAGCGGTCCTTCCCGGCACGGTCGGCGGCCTTGGCCAGGTCGTCGAGCATGTCGAGCGTGAGGCCGTTGTGCTTGTCGGGCCGGTTGAGGCGCACGTGCGCGACGTTGTCGCGGACGTCGTAGTCGATGCTGCTCATCGCCACACGCTAGCGCGACCCGGCCGAGCGCGGTTCGGTGTACAGCCGTCGGACCGGGATGGCGATGACCACCGCCATGGCGATGAGGAAGGCGACAACCAGGCCGATCACCGCACCGCCACCCGCGTCGGTGACCACGAAGACGTTGATCGCGGCGAACAGCAGGATGGTGAGCGCGGCGATGTCGAACAGCATCTGCCGGTTGATCCGGTTGAACGCCGCGCGGTGTTCCGGGCTGAGCCAGTAGTCGCGGTGCGGGGTGTTGATCACCGACGTCGGCAGCCGGTCCGCGAAAACCGCGAGCCCGACGAGCAGCGCTGTCACCGCCGCCGCCGTCCCGAAACTAAAGGCGAGGAACTCGGTGCGGCTGCCCCAGCGGTCCACCGTCCCGCCCGCACCCCAGTGCATCGGCACCCGGTCGGGGGCGCTGACCGCGACCCAGCACCAGGTGATCGCATAGACCGCGATCGCGGGGACCAACGACCAACTCGCGCGTGACATGGTCCCAATCTATCGGGCCCAAGTGCCCCGCGCCGTCGGCCGGTGGTCGAGACCGGCACCGGATACGCTGCAGGCATGAGCGATGATCGCGACGAGGTCGACGGCGATTACAACGCCGAGCAACTTCAGCCCGAGGACATGCTGGCCGACGAGGAACTGGGCGATGTCCTCGACCGCGGTTACTCGCCGCCGGATCGTCCGCCGCACGACTACGAGCGCGGCAACGACATCCACGAGACCCTCGACGAACGCCTCGCCGAGGAGGAGCCCGACGTCGACGCGGCCAACGACGACCAGGACGCCGCCTCCTACGAGGTGGGCGACCAGCGTGCCGGACGGCTCGTCGCTCCCGACCAGGGCTCCGGTCCCGACGTCGACGAGCAGCTGCTCGCCACGGATGTCGGCGTCGACGGTGCCGGCGCCTCCGCCGAGGAGGCCGCAATCCACGTCATCGACGACGAATAGCGGCCGCGCGGCCTAAAATCGGGTTGTCGGCCACCGAAGCGAGACACCCATGAGCACCACCACGACCCGGCCCAAGCGGATCACCACCCTCCGCAGCGCGTTCCTCGAGTTCTGGCGGCACCCGTCGCCGTGGATGATCGCCGTGCCGCTGCTCGGCTCACTCATCGTCCGGTTGGATCTCGGCAATTGGCAATGGACCGACGCCCTCGTCGTCGCGGTCCTGCTGGCAATCTCACCCGTGGTGGAGTGGCTGATCCACGTCGGCATCCTGCATTGGCGGCCGCGCAAGTTCCGCGGCGTGACCATCGACTGGGTCCTACCGCGCGACCACCGTCGCCATCACCGCGACCCGCGCGACATCCCGCTCATCTTCATCCCCTGGCCGGTGCTCGTCGGTTTGCTGCCGGCCCTCGTCCTGATCGGCGCCTTCGCGTTCAGCCGCCTCGAACTCGGCATGACCTTCCTGCTGACGGTGACCGCGTTCCTGCTGTTCTACGAGTGGACCCACTACCTGATCCACACCGACTACAAGCCGCGGCACCAGCCCTACCGAGCGGTCTACAAGAACCACCGCTATCACCACTTCAAGAACGAGCACTACTGGTACACCGTGACCAGTTCCGGCACGGCCGACCGCCTGCTCGGCACCTATCCCGACCCCGCCGACGTCCCGACGTCCAAGACGGCGAAGAACCTCCACGGCGCTGCTTGACCGCCCACTCGGTGTCGTCGGACCGCCCACTCGGTGTCGTCTGACCGCCCACTCGGTGTCGTCTGACCGCCCACTCGGCGTCGTCTGACCGCCCACTCGGCGAGATTCGGTGCCCACTCGGCGGAATCTGGTGCCCACTCGGCGGGACAAAACGGGCACACCGCGCGCTGCTTAGGCATCGCCGCGCTCGGGCCGCTACCCTGGCCTGTTGTGACTGCGAGCCCGACGACGGCCCCCGGCGCCTCAGCCCCGCCCAAGGCCACCCCGTACCGCCACGACCTCGACGGTCTGCGCGGGTTGGCGATCGCGCTCGTCGCCGTCTTCCACGTCTGGTTCGGCCGCGTATCCGGCGGCGTCGACGTCTTCCTGACGCTCTCCGGCTACTTCTTCGTCGCGTCGCTGCTCAAGCACGTCACCAACTCCAACCCGAGCTCGGTGTCGTGGCGCGAGGCGGTCGACCCGTGGCCGCGCCTGTCCCGACTGCTGCGCCGCCTGCTCCCCGCGCTCTACCTGGTGCTCGCGGTCATCGTCGTGCTGATCGCCGTCGTGATGCCGCTGTCGCGCTACGGACCGCTCGGCAAAGAGGTCATCGCCTCGGCGCTGTACTACCAGAACTACCAACTCGCCCTGTCCTCCCAGGACTACGGCGCCGCGACGTCGGCCGCGAGCCCGATGCAGCACCTGTGGTCGATGTCGATGCAGGGCCAGTTCTTCCTCGTCACGCTGCTGGCCGCGCTCGCGCTCGGCGGCATCCTCAAGTGGGCCGCGGTGCGCCGGCCCGAGTGGGGCGATCCGCAGCGGATCCGCTGGGTCGTCGGCCTGTCGCTCGGCGCGGTCACCCTGGTGTCGTTCCTGTGGGCCAACTACCGCCACGGCATCAACCAGCCGGTCAACTACTACGACACGATCGCGCGCCTCTGGGAACCGCTGGCCGGCGGCCTGCTCGCCGTCTGGATGCCCCGCCGCCTGCTCACCGCGCGGATGCGCAACGCCCTGACGGTCTTCGCGCTGCTGTTGATCGTCACCTGCGGCTGGTGGATCGAAGGCGTCAAGCAGTACCCGGGCGCCCTCGCGCTCGTCCCCGCGGGTGCGACGCTGCTGATCATCTGGACCGGTTCGGCGGCCACCCGCCCGGACAGCGCGCCCAACATCGACGTCGACGACCGTTCCGACGTCAATGCACTCATGGCGCGGCCGTCGATGGTGTGGCTGGGCAACATCGCGTACTCGCTCTACCTGATCCACTGGCCGCTGCTGGTCTTCTTCCTCACCTGGCGCTACAAGGACAAGGCCAACTTCTTCGAGGGCACGGCGATCCTCGCGATCTCGGTCCTGCTCGCCTGGCTGGTGTCCCGCTTCGTGGAGACGCCGCTGCGCGCCGGGCGCGGCGACGGCTTCTCGAAGCTCTACCGCCGACTGCTCGTCGTCGGCCTGGTGATCGCGACCATCGCCGCCGGCACGACGTCGGCGGCGTGGATCCACCGCGCCGCGAACATCCGCGTCGACACCATGAACCTCGACCCGAAGCTGTACCCGGGCGGGCTGGCCTACCTGTGGAACGTGCCGGCGCCGCACCTGCCGCCGCAGCCGCCGCCCGAGGCCGCCTACATGGACCGCGGCCAGACGTGGCAGAAGCCCAACGTGATGATCACCGGGTGGAACGACGACACCGTCAAGGTCGGCGTCTACGGCGACAAGACCGCGACCCGCACCCTCGCCATCGCCGGCGGCTCGCACGCCGACATGTGGTTGCCCGCGATCGACAAGCTCGGCAAGCAGCACCACTTCAAGGTGACCACCTACGTCAAGGTCGGCTGCGCGCTGGTCAAGACGCACATGTTCGAGTGGTACGGCAAGGAACGGCCGGACTGCAACCGGTGGGCGGCGAAGGTGATGAAGCGGCTGCAGGTCGACAAGCCGGACTTCATCTTCACCAACAGCACCCGCCCGACCGAGCAGGACGACAAGCGCCCGGGCGACTACGTGCCGCACGACTACATCGAGATCTTCGACGACTTCAAGAGCTGGGGCCAGAAGGTGATCGCCATGCGCGACACCCCGTGGACCCACCTGGAGAACAAGCAGAACCCGCCCGAGTGCCTGATGTCGGGGCGCAAGGCGCACATCTGCGGCGTCGACCAGAAGGTCGCGCTGAGCAAAACCGATCCGACGCTCAAGATCCGGGGCGACTACCCGGACATCACCTTCCTCGACTACACGAAGGCGGTCTGCAAGGACGGGTACTGCCCGGCCATCGTCGGCAACATCCTGGTCTACCGCGACACGCACCACTTCACCGCGACGTTCGCGCGGAGCCTCTCGCCCGCCTTGGGCAAGGACCTGGGCAAGGCCACCGGCTGGTGGTGACGGGGCCACCCGGAGTGACCCATAACACTTAGGCTATCGAACCATTTCATTAGCCGCTTCCCAGGTTCGCCCGTTAGACTGGGTTCCTGTTGCTTCCTGCGGCGCCTTCCGCAGATGCCGGCACAGAATCCAACCTCGAGGGGCGATCAGCGATGACCAGTGCGGCTGCCACGCGCGATCTCGCGCGCGACGACGCCGGTACCGTCGCGGCCCCGAAACCGGCCAAGGCAAAGCGCCCCTACCTGCACCAACTCGACCTGGTGCGGGCCACGACCTTCTCCCTGGTGATCTTCGTCCACGTGCTGACGCAGACCGCCGACGAGGTGAACAGCGTCGGCGTCACCAGCACCAGCCTGATGTTGCACTTCACCCGCAACACCTTCTTCGCGCTCACCGGCTTCGTCCTGGCCTACCAGTACTTCGGCCGCCAGGACTTCACGACCTGGTCCTTCTGGCGCCGGCGCATCAAGCTCGTCGCCTACCCGTACGTCATCTTCACCGCCATCTACTTCACCGTGAAGATCCTGCTGCCGCAGGGCCGTTTCTCCCGCGACGCCAAGGATCTGGGGGGCTACCTCTGGGGCGGCCTGACCGGCTCGTCGTCGTTGCGCGACTTCCCGTCGACGGTCAGCGGCGACCTGCGCGAGTTCGGCAACAACCTGCTGTGGGGCCTGGGCGGCGGCGGCTTCCACATGTACTTCCTGTTCGTGATGGTCCAGGTGTACCTGCTGTTCCCGCTGCTGCTGTGGCTGCTGGAGGCGACCAAGGGCTTCCACGCCGTCGTGCTCACCGCCTCGCTGGCGCTGCAGGTGCTGACCACCGTCGCCATCACCCACTGGCTGCCGACGACCGATCCGTGGTGGCACCACTACGCGACGTTCCTGCCCTACCAGTTCTTCCTGGTGCTGGGCGCCGTCGCCGCGATCCACCGCGACGCGATCGCGCGGATCATCACCGGCCCCAACCGTCGCTCGGTGCGGCTCGGGCTGGCCGCCGCGGCCATCCTCACCGGCGGCTACGCCCTGTTCGAGTTCCACCGCCGGATCGACGCCAAGGCAGCGCTCACCCCGGACGCGGTGCCGCCGCCGTCGGCCTCGGCGGGCGCCTTTGAGCCGACGCTGCTGCCGTTCCTCGTCGTTGCGATCGCGTGCCTGTACGCCGCCGCCCTCACCTGGGCGCACTACAAGCGCGACGACACCCCGCGGTTCGCGCGCGTCGTGACGTACGCGTCGAACCGCTCGTTCAGCGTCTTCCTGGTGCACGTGCTGGTGCTGTTCTTCGTCCTCGGGATGAACTGGCATGGCGAGAAGTCGTGGCTGATCACCCACGTCCCGCAGCCGCTGGGCACGGTCGTCGTGTACGTCCTCACCGTCGCCGGTTCGCTGGCCGTCGTCGAGGTCCTGCGCCGCCTGCCCGGCTCGCTCTACCTGACCGGTCGCGAGCGCCTGCCGATGCCGCAGCTGCGCAAGGGCAAGAGCGCTACGGCAGCACCGTCGACAGCAGCGCCCGCGGCCTAGCGAGCAGCGTCTCGCGCAGGTGGTTGCGCACGATCGTCCACCGCGCACAATCCGGGCACGGCGCCGCCACCCCCGTCGGCGACGGCCCGTCGAGCCGGCACAGGGCGATGGCGCGGTCGAGGTGGAAGTCCTGGGTCACCAGCACGACGTCGGCCAGACCGAATTCCGACTTGGCCCGCGCGCAGCTGCGCTGCGTGTCGTAGCCGGCCGGGTCGTCCAGAATCGCCGACGCCGGCACACCCTGGCGCTCCAGGTAGGCGCGCATGACGTCGGTCTCGCTGCCATAGCGCGACGATCCGTTGCCCGAGTTGATGATCCGTGCCGCGCGCCCGCTCCGATACAGCTCGACCGCCGTGTCCAACCGCGCCCGCACGTATTCGCCCGGCTCACCGTCGGACACCTTCGCCCCGAGGACCAGGACGGTCGAGCCCGGCGGCACGTCGCCGGCGTCGAGCACCCGGCCCCGCGCACCGACATAGGCCCACGTGGCCGCCGCCGCGATGATGCCCTCCACGACCACCAGTCCCAGCATCAACAGCCGGATCGGCCAGCCCCAGCGCCGCGTGCGCACCTTGCCCATCCCGCCACCGTAGCCGCGTAGGCGTCGAGTGGGTCACAACGTGACCGATGGGGCACCTGAGACGCACCGCCGCGGATAGGGTGACGAAGCGTTCGACACCCAGCGAAGCCGTGCGGAGGGGATTCCATGCAGTACATGCCCATGACCTCGTCGATGTTCCTCATCGCCGAGACGCGTGAGCAACCGATGCACGTCGGCGGCCTGCAATTGTTCGTTCCCCGCGAGGGGCAGACCGCGCACGAACTCGCCGACGAGGTCCACGCGGCCTTCACCTCCCCCGACATGACGATCAGCGAGACCTTCCGGCGACGACCGGCCCAGCCGTTCAGCCTGGTCGGGTCCTTGGCGTGGAGCGTCGACGACGACATCGACATGGCCTACCACGTGCGGCGCATCGCCCTGCCCAGCCCGGGGCGCATCCGCGAACTGTTCCACTACGTCTCGCTCAACCACTCCACGCTTCTCGACCGGTCGCGACCGATGTGGGAGGCCCACATCATCGAGGGCCTGGCCGACGGCCGGGCGGCGCTCTACACGAAGGTCCACCACTCCCTCGTCGACGGCGTGACCGCCATGCGACTGCTGGCCCGCACGCTGTCCGAGGATCCGGCGAACCGGCAGTGCACGGCGCCGTGGGATGCCAAGCTCCGCAAGCGCAGCGGCGCGTTGGCCGAGCCGATCCGCGCGATCCTCGACCAGGAGCACACCGCCGACCGCGGCCTGCTCGGCAACCTGCGCAAGCAGATCGGCAAACAGGTGAACGCGGCCGCCGATATCGGCAAGCAGGTGGCCGGCCTCGTCCCCGCGGCCGGACACGTCGCCTGGAAGGCCATGAACGACGAGGACTTCGTCTCACCCGGCACCTTCGCCCCGCGCTCGATGTTCGACGTGCCGATCGGCAGCGCGCGGCGCTTCGCCGCCGACCAGTGGTCGGTGTCGCGGATGAAGAAGGTGGCCGACGCACTCGGGGTGACCATCAACGACGTCGTGCTCGCGATGTGCAGCTCGGCGCTGCGGACGTACATGATCGAGAACGGGTCGCTGCCCGACGACCCGCTGGTCGCCATGATCCCGGTGTCCATGCACGTCGGCGACGCCGACGACGGCAACGCGGTCAGCGCCGTCATGGCGAACCTGGCGACCAACGACCCCGATCCGGCCGCTCGCCTGAAGAAGCTGGTCGCGTCGATGAACGCCAGCAAGAACGTCATCCGCGGCCTGCAGCCGATCCAGGCCCTCGCCCTGGGCGCGGCGACCATCGCGCCGCTGGCGTTCATGTCCATCCCCGGCTTCGTGAACTACACGCCGCCGCAGTTCAACCTGATCATCTCCAACGTGCCCGGTCCGAAGAACCAGATGTACTGGAACGGCGCCAAGCTCGACGGCTGCTATCCGGTGTCGATCGCGACGTCGGGCAACGCGCTCAACATCACCCTCACCTCCGAGGCCGACCAGATCGGCTTCGGCCTGATCGGGGCACGCGCCCAGCTGCCGAGCCTGCAGCGCCTCCTGGACTATCTGGAGGAGGGTTTGGTCGAGCTGGAGGGTGTTGCCCAGGTCACCGACCAGCGCGGTGACCAGCAAAGTTAGGTAAGCCTGGGAGGCGCAACCCGGGGTCGACGCTTTACCGTATTCACGACGGTATGTAGTACCTGCTCGTGTCGACGAAAGGCGAGGTGACTTCGTTGAGTACAACGACGATCACTTTGGGACTCATCGGGGCTTTTCTGAGCCTGTTGTGCTGGGCCAATTTCGGGCGCGGTGTCATCCGCATCTTCCGCACGGTCGCGCAGGGCCAACCCGCCCCCGGGCGCTTCCTGCCGTTCCTCCCGCGCCTGTGGACGATGCTCAAGGAGTTCCTCGCGCACACCCGGATGGCCAAGTTCCGCACCGTCGGCTGGGCCCACTGGCTGGTGATGATCGGCTTTCTCGGCGGCTTCCCGCTGTTCTTCGAGGCCTATGGCCAATCGATCAACCCCGACTTCCACTGGCCGATCATCGGCAACACCTTCGGCTGGCACCTCTGGGACGAGCTCCTGGGCATCGGCACCGTCGTCGGCATCGTCACCCTGATCATCCTGCGCCAGCTCAACCACCCGCGCGTCCCGTCGCGCCTCTCCCGCTTCTCCGGCTCCCGCTTCCTCCCCGCGTACACGATCGAGACGATCGTCCTCATCGAGGGCCTCGGCATGGTGTTCGTCAAGGCCGGCAAGATCGCCACCTACCACCACAGCAACCCCGCGTCGGACTTCTTCACGATGCAGGTCGCCAAGCTGCTCCCGGCCAGCCCGCTGATGGTCTCGATCTTCGCGCTGATCAAGCTGCTCTCGGGCAGCCTGTTCCTGCTGCTGGTCGGCAGCAACGTCAACTGGGGCGTGGCCTGGCACCGCTTCTCGGCCTTCCCCAACATCTTCTTCAAGCGCGAGAACGACGGCGGCGTCGCCCTCGGTGCGCTCAAGCCGATGATGTCCGGCGGCAAGGCGCTCACCATGGAGACCGCCGACCCCGACGTCGACGCCTTCGGCGCCGGCAAGATCGAGGACTTCAGCTGGAAGGCGTGGCTGGACTTCACCACGTGTACCGAGTGCGGTCGCTGCCAGAGCCAGTGCCCCGCGTGGAACACCGGCAAGCCGCTGAGCCCGAAGTTGCTCATCATGTCGCTGCGCGACCACGGCTACGACAAGGCCCCGTACCTGTTGGCCGGCGGCCGCAAGGACATGGGCGGCGACGAGGTCGGCCTGGTCGACGCCGACGGCAACGCGCTGACCGACAAGATCAACGCCATTCCCGAGGCGGCGCGCGCCGAGGCCGAGCGCCCGCTCGTCGGCGAGGCCCTGGGCCACGGCGAGGGCGCCGTCATCGACACCGAGACGCTGTGGAGCTGCACCAACTGCGGCGCCTGCGTCGAGCAGTGCCCGGTCGACATCGAGCACGTCGACCACATCGTCGACATGCGCCGCTACCAGGTGCTGATCGAGTCGGACTTCCCGACCGAGCTGGCCGGCCTGTTCAAGAACCTGGAGAACAAGGGCAACCCGTGGGGCCAGTCCCCGTCGGCGCGCACCGCGTGGATCGACGAGATGGACATCCACATCCCGGTCTACGGCAAGGACACCGAGAGCTTCGCCGGCTTCGAGTACCTGTTCTGGGTCGGCTGCGCCGGTGCCTACGAGGACCGCGCCAAGAAGACCACCAAGGCCGTCGCCGAGCTGCTCGACACCGCCGCGGTCAACTTCCTCGTCCTCGGCGAGGGCGAGACCTGTACCGGTGACTCCGCTCGCCGCGCCGGCAACGAGTTCCTGTTCCAGATGCTCGCGCAGCAGAACATCGAGCAATTCGACGAGCTGTTCGCGACCGCGCCGACGCAGCGCAAGAAGATCGTCGTCACCTGTGCGCACTGCTTCAACGCGCTGAGCAACGAGTACCCGCAGGTCGACGACGAGCGCGGCCGCTTCGAGGTCGTGCACCACACCCAGTTGTTGAACCGCCTCGTCCGCGAGAAGCGCCTCATCCCGGTGGCCCCGCCCAGCGGCGAGTCGGTCACCTACCACGACCCCTGCTTCCTGGGTCGGCACAACCAGGTCTACGACGCTCCGCGCGAGCTCGTCGAGGCCTCGGGTTCGACGCTGACCGAAATGCCTCGCCACGGCGAGCGCTCCATGTGCTGTGGCGCCGGTGGCGCCCGCATGTGGATGGAGGAGCAGATCGGCAAGCGCATCAACATCGACCGTGTCGACGAGGCGCTGAACACGCTCGAAAACGGCCCCGAGCTGACCGGTGAGAAGCAGAAGATCGCCACCGGCTGCCCGTTCTGCCGCGTCATGCTGACCGACGGTGTGACCGCACAGACCGCCGGTACCGAGAACGAGGACCAGATCGAGGTCGTCGACGTCGCCCAGCTGCTGCTGGAGGGCGTCAAGCGCGGCATCGAGATCGACGTGACCCGCGAGGGCAAGGTCCGCAGCCCCGGCGACGTCGAACAGCCGGCCCCGCCGGTCGCACTGGTCGAGGAGCCGGCTCCGGCCGCCACACCGGCACCCGCTGCCGCTCCGGCCGCCGCCGCTCCGTCCACGTCGGCCGCTCCCGCCGGACCGCCGGCCGCGAAGGGCTTCGGCATGGGTGGCGGCATGAAGAAGCCCGGCGGCGGAACCGCCCCGGCCGCTCCTGCCGCTGCGGCTGCTCCGGCAGCCGAGGCCCCCGCCGGTCCCCCGGCCGCCAAGGGCTTCGGCATGGGTGGCGGCATGAAGAAGCCCGGTGGAGGTGCCGCTCCTGCCGCTGCGCCCGCCGCTCCCGCCGAGTCGGCTCCCGCCGCTGAGGCACCGGCCGCACCGGCCGGTCCGCCCGCGGCAAAGGGATTCGCCATGAAGGGCGGGCTCAAGAAGCCCGGACAGGCCGCGGCTCCCGCTGCTGACGCCGCGCCGGCTGCCCAGGCCGCACCCGCCGCTGAAGCCCCCGCCGCTCCGGCCGCCACCGAGGCGACCCAGGGCAAGGCCAAGGGCTTCGGCATGAAGGGCGGCATCAAGAAGCCCGGACAGGCTTCGGCACCGGCAGCAGCTCCGGCCGCGAGTGCACCAGCCGCACCGGCCGCCGAGTCCGCACCGGCCGCCCAGGCTCCCGCCGCGGCCGCACCCGCTGCCGAGGCTGCTCCGGCTGCCCCGGCGACGGCGGCGACCACCGAGGCGACCGAGGGCAAGGCCAAGGGCTTCGGCATGAAGGGCGGCATCAAGAAGCCCGGACAAGCCGCTGCTCCGGCCGCGACGGCACCAGCCGCTCCGGCCGCCGAGTCCGCACCGGCAACCGAGGCTCCCGCGGAGGCCGCAGCCGCACCCGCTGCCGAGGAGGCCGCACCGGCTCCCGTCAGCGACGCACCGGCTCCCGCCCCGTCGACCGACGGCGCCGCCGACACCGAGGCGACCGAGGCGAAGGCCAAGGGCTTCGGCATGGCCGCGGGCAAGAAGAAGCCGGGACAGCACTAGGTCGACGCCGTACGGCGCTGCCAGGAGATATGGCGCCGGTCACGCCTGGGCAACAGAGCCCGGGTTCGGTGAAATCCGGTTGTGGGCGGCTGTCACAATTGACTGGTGAGTAGACCGCACGTTTCGCACCCGAACACGAACCTCAAGCCGCTCGAGCAGTCCTACAAGCTGCAGAACGTCTGCTACGAGATCCGTGGACCGGTGCACGCGCACGCAGCGCGGCTGGAGGCCGAGGGCCACCGGATCCTGAAGCTGAACATCGGCAACCCCGCACTGTTCGGCTTTGAGGCGCCGGACGTGATCATGCGCGACATGATCCACGCGCTGCCGTACTCGCAGGGCTACTCCGAGTCCGCCGGCGTGCAGTCCGCGCGGCGCGCAGTGGTCACCCGCTACGAGACGATCGACGAGTTCCCCTACGTCGACGTCGACGACGTCCTGCTCGGCAACGGCGTTTCCGAGCTCATCACCATGACGATGCAGGCGCTGCTCAACGACGGCGACGAGGTACTGATCCCGTCGCCGGACTACCCGCTGTGGACGGCCATGACGACGCTGTCGGGCGGCAAGCCGGTCTACTACCGCTGCGACGAGTCGAACGGCTGGCAGCCCGACGTCGCCGACATCGAGTCGAAGATCACCGACCGCACCAAGGCGCTGCTGGTCATCAACCCGAACAACCCGACGGGCGCCGTTTACTCGCGCGAGGTCCTCACCCAGATCGCCGACGTCGCCCGGCGCCACTCGCTGCTGCTGCTCGCCGACGAGATCTACGACAAGATCCTCTACGACGACGCCGAGCACGTCTCGATCGCGTCGTTGG
The DNA here is from genome assembly GCF_047602025.1 of Gordonia sp. (in: high G+C Gram-positive bacteria). Classification (GTDB taxonomy): domain Bacteria; phylum Actinomycetota; class Actinomycetes; order Mycobacteriales; family Mycobacteriaceae; genus Gordonia. The sequence continues at coordinate 2,684,698 of NZ_JASGII010000001.1, forward strand.
CCCCCGACCTGCTGTGTCTGACCTTCAACGGCCTCTCCAAGGCGTACCGGGTGTGCGGGTACCGCGCCGGGTGGGTCGTCCTCACCGGGCCGAAGGAACATGCGCAGGGCTTCATCGAGGGCCTGCACGTCCTCTGCTCGACGCGCCTGTGCTCGAACGTGCCCGGTCAGCACGCGATCCAGGTGGCCCTGGGCGGCTATCAGTCGATCGATGCGCTGTGCAAGCCCGGCGGCCGACTGTACGAGCAGCGCAACGTCACCTGGGAGAAGCTCAACGAGATTCCCGGTGTCTCCTGCGTGAAGCCGCGCGGCGCGCTGTACGCCTTCCCCGGGCTGGACCCGGAGGTCCACGAGATCCACGACGACGAGCAGTTCGTGCAGGACCTGCTCCTGCAGGAGAAGATCCTCGTCGTGCAGGGCAGCGGGTTCAACCTCGACGACAAGAACCACTTCCGCATCGTCACCCTGCCCTGGGCCCAGGATCTGTCGGAGGCGATCGAGCGAATCGGCAACTTCCTGTCGTCCTACCGGCAGTAGGGTTGGGCCACCATGGCTGAATACCGCATCGACGACCTCGCCCGCGAGGCCGGGACGACGACGCGCAACGTCCGCGGTTACCAGGACCGCGGACTGTTGCCGCGCCCGGTGCGCCGCGGCCGGATCGCCATCTACAGCGACATGCACCTGGAGCGGCTCCAGGTGATCAACCGACTTCTGCGCAAGGGTTTCACCACCCGCCACATCGCCGACTTCTTCACCGGCATGCAGCGCGGCGACGACCTGGCCGAGGTACTCGGCCTCGAAGACGTGGTGTCGGCGCCGTTCGCGTCGACGCACACCGCCACGATGACGGCCGCCGAGCTCAAGGACCTGCTCAACACGACGAATCCGCGGCACCTGGCGAAGCTCACCGAGTTCGGGTTGATCGCCGAGGAGCCGTCGTCGAAATCGAAGCAGCGTCGCTACCGCGTGCTCGACACCGACACCATCGAGGCGTACAGCCGGCTGGTCAAGTTGGGCGTCTCCCTCGACGGAATCCTCACCGTCCACGGCAAGGCGGCCAAGGAGATGGCCGACGTCGCGAGCACGCTCATCTCGGCGGGCCGGACCTTCATCGCCGAGCAGCATCACGACGGTTGGCTGCCGGAGACGAAGGACGAGTCGGCGTGGGCCGCCGAACTGCTCGCCGAGTTGCGCAAGGCGGGCATGGTGTCGGCGCACAACGTGCTCAACCGTGAGCTGGATGCGGCGATGTCGAACCAGCTGGCCGACTATCTCGGAGACCGGGGCTAGGGCAGGCGGAGCGGCGGCAGGCCCGGAATGTTGATGCTGGGCGGGCGCGGTGCCGAGCGGCGCGCGCGCTGGCGCACGGGTCCACCCGAACGGGAAGTCTGGTTCTGCGACTGCGGGACGGAGACCTGAACCGGCGGGCGCATCGCCTTCAGCGGCTGCGTGGTGACCGGCGCGGCCGGCGCTTTGGCCTTGGGCGCCGCGAGCCGCGGGACGGGCTGGGTCGGTTCGGCCGTCGGGACGGCTGCGGTTTCCGGCTTCGCCGGCGCGCTCCCCTTGTCCGCGGCGGCGACCCCGACGATGCCGATGCCGACGACGAGGACGGCGGCAGCGCCACCGGCCGGCACTGCCCAGCGCGGCACGTCGCGGTTCAGCAGGCCCGCGGCCGGCCTCGCGCCGGCCTGCTGTGCGGGCTCCGCGTCGGTGATGGTGGCGTAGGAATCGAACTGCTCGTGGAGCTCGAAGTAGTCCTCACCGGGGTCGAAGTCGTGGTACTCGGACTCGCCGACGACGGAGTGCTCGGCCGACGGGGGGCCGGATTGCGCCGGCACGACGAGGGGCCCGTCCACCTTCTCAGCGCTCGGCTCGACCATCGTGGTGACGGCAGCAGAGGGCCGCACAGCGGGGCCGTCCTTCTCCTGCATGGGCCAAAACTAGCACGTCAAAGCCTCATCCACGAACCCTGGAACTAGGGCAACGGGATAGGACCAAGGCCCGGAAGCGGGTTCGGAATGGCTCGCCGACCCAGGTGCGGCGGCCGGGGGTGCAACTGCGGGGCCGCGCCATTCTGGCCCGGGGGCGACGGTTGCGGCTGAGTCGCCGGAACAGGCATTTCGTCTGATGGCCGTCTGGCCGCATCCTCCGGTCGACGCTTGATCAGGCGCAGCGGTTCCACGGATTCCGACGGATAGTCGGCGGCCGAGCCATCGTCCGGATCCGTCAGATCCGGGCCCGTCGGTATCGATACCGACGCCTTGGCGAGGGGTACCTCATCGTCCGGATCCGAGTTCATCCGGGTGGCCGCGCCCGCGGCGAATCCGATGCCCAGCGCAATGACCCCGACGGCGGCGATCACCCGTACGTGGCGGGGGCGTTGCTCGTCAGCATCGTCGACGTGGTCGGCACCCTCGTCGTGCTGATCGTGGTGAGCGGCCGCGGCCACCGCGCCGCCCACCACCTCGACCGGCGGCGATCCGACCGGCTCGATCCACGGCGTGCCGACGACCTCCACCGGCGGAGTCCGGTGCGGCCGGTGCGGCCTGCTCGGTGGCGGCGGCTGCGGCGGTCCCGGCGGCAAAGTCGGCGACGGCGCACCAGGCTGATTGACTTCGACGCGAGGCTGCCCGGAGCCGGTGCCCTCCACCCGGACCGACACCTCCACCGCAAAGGGGGAATCGTTGGCCGCGGTCTGTTGTGTCGACTCACCGCCGGACGGCCGACGCCACTTGGGCGGGATGGTCTCCGGCGCCGGCGGGTGGGCCCCCAGCGTATGCCGCGCATCGATGTGGTCGGGCAACTCGCTCCCCAACCGCGTCAGGCGCGCTTCCCGCTCCAGCCCCTCGATGTCCTCACGGGTCACCAGCACCAGGGACACGTACGAGTCGCCCAGGAGGTAGGCCGAGGAATGGGATTCGAGTCGCGCCCGGGCGGTGGCCATGACCGCGAGCAGTTCGGCCTCCCATTGCGGGGTCTCGGGCGGCAGTACCCGGCCGTCAGCGATCAACCGTGCGGCAAGCGCATGGTCAAGAGCTGCATTCGGCTCCGCGTGACGACGCACAGCTGGGCCGTCCGGCGTTTGCATTAGCAAAGAATATCAAGGGTGAAGGGGAATTCGCGAGGTATTCGCCATGTTGAATGGCACCGCGCGGACACCGGCGACCGTGCCTTGCGGAGCCGACCCCACCATTCGGTAGTCCCAGCCGGCGGCGGTCCATGCGGCACCGTCGAGGCAGCGGCGGGCGTCGATGATGAGTCGACGCGAAACCACCTCGGACAGCTCGGCCGGTGCCATGTGGACGAACTCGGCCCACTCGGTCGCGACGATGACCAGATCGGCTCCGCACGCCGCGTCGGGCGCCGATTCCGCGTAGCGCAGCGACGGCTGGACGCGCGCCGCGTTGGCGGCGGCCTTCGGATCGAACACGGACACCCGAGCACCCAGCAGGGAGAGTTGCGCGGCAACCGCCAGGGCCGGTGAATCGCGGACGTCGTCGCTCTCCGGTTTGAACGAGGCACCGAGGACCGCGATGTTGCGGCCGAGCACCGATCCGTCGCAGGCCCGCTCGGCCATGGCGACGACGGCGGCGCGGCGGCGCATGTTGACCGCGTCGACCTCGCGCAGCAGGTGGAGCGCCGATCCGACGCCCAGTTCCTCGGCGCGCGCGGCGAACGCCCGGATGTCCTTGGGGAGGCAGCCGCCGCCGAAGCCCAGGCCGGCGTTGAGGAAGCGGCGGCCGATGCGCGCGTCGTGGCCGATGGCGTCGGCGAGGGCGGTCACGTCGCCGCCGGCGACCTCGCAAATCTCACTGATCGCGTTGATGAAGGAGATCTTGGTGGCCAGGAAGGCGTTGGCGGAGACCTTGACCAGTTCGGCGGTGGCCCAGTCCATCGTCAGGAAGGGCGTGCCATCGTCGATGATCGGCCGGTAGACCTCGGTGAGGGTACCCACGGCCGTCGACGCGGTGGTTTGCGGATCGGTGCCGACGACGATGCGGTCCGGCCGCAGGGTGTCGTCGACGGCGAAGCCCTCGCGCAGGAACTCGGGGTTCCAGGCGAGCTCGATCGTGGCGTCGCGGGAGAGGGCCGCGATCTCCTCGGCGACCTCGGCGCAGGTGCCGACCGGGACGGTGGACTTGCCGACGATCAGGTGGTCGCCCCGCAGGTGACCGACCAGTTCGCGGACGGCGGTGCGCAGGTGGGTGAGGTCGGCAGCGTCGGAGTTCGCCTGCTGCGGCGTGCCCACGCCGATGAAATGGACCTTGCCGAAGCGGGCGGCCTCGGCGAAGTCGCCGGTGAAGCGCAGACGGCCCGCGGCGATGTTGCGCCGCAACACGTCGTCGAGTCCGGGTTCGAAGAAGGGGACGCTGCCCGCGGCGAGCGCTTCGATCTTGGCGGCGTCGACGTCGATGCCGAGGACCTCGTGGCCGAGCTCGGCCATGCAGGCCGCGTGCGTCGCACCGAGGTAGCCGCAGCCGATCACAGTCATCTTCATGACCCCATGGCTACCGGCGCCGGGGGGACGGCCGGTGGCGGGTGTCCGACGCGCGGGCTACGACTTGATGAAGTTCAGGTAGGCCTTCGACGGCGTGGGGCCGCGCTGGCCCTGGTATTTCGAACCGACTGCGGAGCTGCCGTACGGGTTCTCGGCGGGGCTGGAGAGCTTGATCAGGCACAGCTGCCCGATCTTCATCCCCGGCCACAGGGTGATCGGCAGGTTGGCCACGTTGGACAGCTCCAGGGTGATGTGGCCGGAGAAGCCCGGGTCGATGAAGCCCGCCGTCGAGTGGGTCAGCAGGCCGAGGCGGCCGAGCGACGACTTGCCCTCGAGGCGGCCGGCCAGGTCGTCGGGCAGGGTGCACACCTCGAGGGTGGAGCCGAGGACGAATTCGCCGGGGTGCAGCACGAACGGCTCACCTTCCTTGGGCTCGACGAGGGTCGTGAGCTCGTCCTGCCGCTGGGCGGGGTCGATGTGCGTGTAGCGCGTGTTGTTGAAGACGCGGAACAGCCCGTCCAGACGCACGTCGACACTCGACGGTTGGACCAGGTCGGCCTCGAAGGGGTCGATGCCCAGGCGGCCGGAGTCGAGTTCGGCGCGGATGTCGCGATCGGAGAGCAGCACGGTTTCCCAGGCTATCGGATCGGGGCCGCCGCGGAATCGCGAGTGGCCGGGTCAGTCGTTCGGGACGTCGCGCCGGGTCAGCCGGAGCAGGCCGATGCCGAACACGATGAGGGAGACGACCGCGAAGTACGCCATCGAACCGTTGGCGCTGCCAAACATGCTCTGGAAGGTTGGCGACTGGCCGGCGCCCATCTCCCCGTTCTTGAACAGCGAGCTGCGCTGCAGGAAGATGCCGAAGCCGCCGGGGATCAACGCCACCGCGATGTCCACGCCCCACTTCCACAACAGCAGCAGCATGATCACGGCGCCGGCACGCGGAATGATCATCGCCAGGCCGACGGCCAGCACGACCACCAGCAGGGCGAGTATCGGCGTGCCGATCAGCAGTCGGATACCGGCCGGGTCCAGCGGATCGACGCGGTCCCAGATCTCGGGGAAGACCTTGGGCAGGACGGCCAGGTTGGCCAGCGTGGTCAGAAAGACCGTGCCCGCGGCGATGGCGCCGAACACGACGACCTTGGCCACCGGCAGCCGCCAGCGGGGCGGCGAGATCCCGAAGACGATCTCGGCGGTCCGGTTGGCGAACTCACCGCAATACGAGGTCACCGCACCGGCCATGAGGATGAAGGTCGAGAAGATGATCACCCAGTAGGCGGCGTTGTCGGTGTCCATGCCGCCGCCGCCGTTGATCTTGTTCATCTGTGCGGCGGCGGCCAGCGTCGAGTTGATCCCGATGGGGAGGATGATCGCCAACGGCACCAGCGCGTACCAGACCGGACTGCGCCACGACAGCTTCGCCATTTCCGAGCGCACCGCGCGCACCAGCCCCGTCATCGCTGCGCCCCGGCCACGTACTCGACGGTTCCGCGGGTGAGCTTGAGGAAGGCCGACTCGAGTCGGCGGGGCTGCTCGCCGAGGGCGAGGACGTCGTCGCGCGGTGCGTCGCACAGCACCCGGCCCTGGCCCATGATGATGATCCGCGACGCGGTCACCTCGACCTCGGGGAGGTTGTGCGACGCGACGAGGAGCGTCGTTCCCCGGTCGGTGAGCTGATGGAACAGCTCGCGCAGCCAGAGCACGCCTTCGACGTCGAGCCCGTTGGCGGGTTCGTCGAGCACCAGGGTCGCGGGGTCGCCGAGGAGTGCCGAAGCGATGCCCAACCGTTGGAGCATGCCGAGGGAGAATCCCCCGACGAGCTTCTTTGCCGCCGGTTCGAGCCCGACGAGCGCGAGGACGCGCTCAGCCTCGCGCGGGGCGATCCCCGCCAACCGCGCCTGCCAGCGCAGGTGCTGGACCGCGGTGTGTTGCGGGTTCCGCGACTGGGCGCCCAAGCAGAAGCCGATCACCCCGGTGAGGTCGCCGTGCGCGCGCAGCGGCTTGCCGTCGACGGTGATGGTTCCCCGGTCGGGCTTGGCGATCCCGGCGATCATCCGCATGACCGTCGACTTGCCGGCCCCGTTCGGACCCAGCAGATACGTCATCTCGCCGGATGCGGCCGTCAACGAGACGTCGTCGACGGCGGTCTTGTTCCCGTAGGTCTTGGTGACCCCCGCTACCTCGATCAAACGAACCTGGCGGGCATGCCGTTGGTCTTGGCGTTCTGCTTCCAGTTGTACTTCCACAGCTTGCCCTCGCGGACGTAGAAGTACGTGAAGCTCTGCGCCGGGAAGCCGGCCATCGTGCCGTGGAAGCGGGCGGTCATGGTGTTGCCGTTGACGGTCACGGCGACCACGTCGCCCTTCATCGAGAAGAAGTCGTACTGTCGCGACTGGGCGAGCATGCGCTGCAGTTCACCGCGGTTCTGCGCACCGTTGACCGAGACCTCGAGCTTCGGGCCGATCGGCAGGCTCGGGTTCATGAAGGCCGCGTACGACTTCTTGACCTCGAGCTTGGACGGCTTGTCCGCACGCATGTAGAGGTCGGCGGTCTTGGCACCGCGGATGGTTACGTCGGGCGCCGCGGCGGCCGGGGCGGCCAGGCCCGCCGCGAGCAGCCCGGCACACAGGGTTCCGGTGATGGTCTTCATCATCGTGGACATCGTTGTCTCCTTGCGGACGGTGACTACGGCTCAGTAGCCGAAGTTGGGGTTGCCCTGGCACTTGATCTCGGCGCAGGTGCGCTTCCAGTCGAACTTCCACAGGTTTGCGTCGCGCAGCCAGTGGTAGCGGAGGGTCTGCGCGGGGAAGCCGGCCATCACGCCGTGCACGACGACTGACATGCGGTTGCCGTTGATGGTGATCGGCCCTGCCGCGCGGCCCTGGATCGAGAAGTAGTCGTAGGTCTTCGACATCCCCATGACCTGGTTCAGTGCGGGGCGGGCCTTCTCGCCGCCGTAGGACACGGCGACCTTCGGGTTCGTCGGGACGCGCGGGTTCCAGAACGCGGCGAACTGGCGCTCGAGCTGGCCGTTGTTCGGCTTCTCGGCGCGCACGTACAGATCCGCGGTCTTTCCGTCGCGCACCGAGACGTCAGCCTGGGCGGCGGGCGCGACAAGGCCTAGGGTGACCGAGCCGGCGAACAGGGCAGCGGCGATCTTGGCGGTCTTCAACATCGGGGGCTCCTTCGTGAGCGGGTCGGAACACGTGAACTGTAGGCAGCGGAAATTAGGTTAGTCAAACCTTAGTTTGCTCGCCGCGGTCAGTACGACCAGGTCCACCCCATCTTCTTGAGCTCGGGGTTGGCGTTGACGTAGCGCTTCATGTCGAGCTTCCACAGCCCGCCCTCGCGGAAGTAGAAATAGGTGGTGTCGAGCGACGGGATGCCGGCCATCTTCGCCAGGAAGCGCACCGACATCGTGTCGCCGGCGATCTGCGGTGCCCCCGCGGCACGGCCGGTGACCGAGAACAGGTCGTAGGTCTTGCCCGCCGAGAACATCCGGGTCAGGTTCGCGCTCTCCTTGGCGCCGCCGCGGACGACCTTGAGCTTCTCGCTCTTGGGCACACTCGGGTTCCAGAACGCCAGGGCCTCCCGCCCCATCTGGGTGCCGGTGGGGCGCTCCGCGCGCACGAACAGGTCAGCGGTACGGGTGTCGCGGATGCCGATATCCGCGTGCGCCGGCGCGGCCGGGGCGCCGGTCAGCAGGGCGGCCGATGCGACGGCCAGGAGGAGCTTCTTCATTTCTCAACCTTCGATCCGGGGAAGCGCGGGCGACGGCCCGTCGCTAAGCTAAGGCTTAGCTTATCCCAGTAACGGAGGTAGGGGCATGGGCAAGGGTTATCAGGGCGTCATCATGCGCGTCGCCGGCGCGAAGGACCACGTGGCCACCGTGACGGGGGTTTCGCAGCTCACGTCGTCGGTGATCCGGGTCGACTTCATCAGCGACACACTGCTCTACGCCGACGGGGAAAAGCCGACCGCGTGGGTGCGCGCGTGGTTCCCCGATCCGCACGGCACCAGCAAGCTGCACCAGCGCGGCTACACCCTCCTCGACCCCGATCCGGCCACCGGCCGCTTCTCGATGTGCTTCGTCACCCACGAGCCGGGCGGCCCAGCGTCGTATTGGGCGCAGCACGTCGAAGCGGGCGACGAGATCGTGGTGCAGCGCCTCGGCGGCGACGGGTGGCCGCTCGACGACCCGCAACCCGCCGGGTACCTGCTCGTCGGCGACGCCGCGTCGTGGCCGGCCTTCGTCACGATCGTCGCCGAAGCCGACCAGACCGTCCCGATCCGCGTGTACTTCGAGTACACCCACGACGACGACAAGGACCTCCCCTTCCCCGAGCACCCGCTGCTGGACGTCACGTACGTCCCCGGCAGCGAGGACGGCCGCGCCCTCGTCCACGCGCTCGGCACCGAGAGCTTCCAGGGCTGGAAGTCCTACGTCGCCGCGGAGACCACCGCGACCCGTCTGGTCCGGTCGCGACTGACGCTGGAAGACGGCCACAACAAAGGCACGATGCACGCTCAGGCGTACTGGATCCGCGGGCGTGCCATGGGCAAGGAGGCGGAGAGCTCCGACGTCGTCGAGCTCGCGCCGACCGCGGCCGGAGCCGCCGCCGCGCCGGTCGCCTTTGAGAGCCAGAAGGAGATGATGAAGGCCTCGCGCGAGCGCAACCGCGAGTTCTCCGTCCTCGCTCCGGCCAAGCCCGCCTTCTACCTGAGTGCGGTCATTGCCGTGGCCCTCGCCGCGCTGTCGGTGGTGCCGCTGATCCTGTTCGCCGAATTGGCCAAGCGCTTCGTCGAGGGAGCCGGCCGAGACGACCTGGTCCGCGTCGGAGTCACCGGCATCGCCGTGCTGGTGATCGGGGCGCTGCTGACGTCGGCGCTCATGTTCGGCCTGCACGTGTACGACCAGTACTACGCGACCGCTCTGCGCCGACGCGTGATGGAGAAGTTCACCCGGCTACCGCTGGGCTGGTTCCAGGGCCGTCGACAGTCCGAGGTGCGCAAGCTCGCCCAAGACGACGTCGGGTCGCTGCACTACCTGATCACCCACGCGGTGGCCGATCTCGCGACGGCCATCGTCACGCCGCTGGCCATCCTGGTCTACCTGTTCACGGTGAATTGGACCCTTGCCCTGGTCCTACTGGTGCCGGTGGTCACCTACCTGGTCATCACCATCCGGATCGCGGCGATGGACCGCGCCCGGATGACCCGCATGCTGCGCTGGAACGCCACCCTGCCCGGCGACGCCGACCGGTACATCGCCGGCCAAAGCGTGAGCCGCGTCTTCGGGGACGGGGCCACCGTCGACCTGCCCGGCGAGATGTCGAAGCTGCGCGCCTTCATGAAGGACTGGCAGCTGGAGACGATCGGCGCCAAGGCCACAATGATCCAACTCAACCGGCCGATGACGTCGACGGTCCTGATCGCCGTCGTCGGCACGCTGTTGATCACGGTCGGTTGGATGCCGGCCGTCGCCATCCTCCCGTTCCTGATCCTGGGCACCTCGCTGGGCGACCGACTCGTCGGCGCCGGGTTCGCCGTCGGCGGGTTGCGCGACGGCATGAACGCCAAGTCCAACCTCGAACTGCTGCTGAGCACCTCGGAGCTCGCCGCGGGCACCGGTCCGGTCCCGGCCGGCACCGGTCCGGCGGCACTGGTCTTCGACGACGTCTCGTTCGGCTACGTCCCCGGTCAGTACGTGCTGACCGACTTCCGCCTGACCCTGCCGCCCGGCGGCACGACCGCCGTCGTCGGCCCCTCCGGCGCCGGCAAGTCGACGGTCGCCGCGCTCGCCGCGCGGCTGTGGGATCCGGAGAAGGGTGCCGTCACCCTCGACGGCGCCGATCTGCGCACCATCGACGAGGACGACCTGCGCCGGCACGTCGCGGTCGTCCTGCAGGATGTGCAGCTGGTCCACGGCACGATCGCCGACAACATCGCGCTGGGCCATCCGGACGCGACCCGCGAGCAGATCGCCGCGGCCGCGAAGACCGCCTTCATCGCGACGGAGATCGAGGCGCTGCCCGACGGGTACGACACCGTCGTCGACCGCGACAGCCTCTCCGGTGGTCAGCGCCAGCGCATCGCCATCGCCCGCGCGCTGTTGGGCGACCCGCGCCTGGTGATCCTCGACGAGGCGACCGCGGCCGCCGACCCGGACTCCGAGTGGGAGGTCCGACAGGGGCTGACCAGGCTCCTGGCGGGCCGCACCGTCTTGGTGATCGCCCATCGCCTGCACACCGTGGCGCATGCCGACCAGATCGTCGTGCTCGACGAGGGGCGGATCGTCGAGCAGGGCACCCGCGAGGAACTGATGGCCAAGGGTGGCCTGTACGCCCGCATGCAGAACCAGGCGATGGAGGCACTCGCATGATCTACCAGGACCTTGTCACCGTCACCGGACCGCGGGCGCGCGGTGAGCGCATCCGATTCATCGGGGCGACCGTCGTGTCCACCGCGCTGCAGGCGGCGTCGGTCATCGCGCTGGTGCCGCTGCTGCGGGCGCTCTTCGGCGACCAGCCGTCGCAGGCGTGGCCCTGGGTGGGACTTCTCCTCGTGCTCCTCCTGCTGGCGTTGGCCACCGACCGGATCGCGATGTACGCCGGTCTCAAACTCGGGTTCCGCATCATCGACACGATCACCGAGGCCGGGCTGGGGGGCATCCGCCGCCTCGACCCCGGCGAACTGCGCTCGGAGCGCGCATCCAAGCTCCGCGATCTGGTGTCGGTGTCGGCACCGGAGTCAATCTCGTCGGTGGTACTCCTCGGCTCGCCCCTGATCCATGTCGTGCTGCTCACGCCCCTGCTCGCGCTGATGCTGCTGTTCGTCTCGTGGAAGCTCGCCCTCGTCGCCCTGGTCGGCGGGATTGTGATGTTCCTGGCGCTGCTCGCCTCGCAGCGCATCGTCGCGCGGTCGGAGGCGGCCTATTCGGAGACCAATCGGCAGCTCGACGACCGCGTCCTTGAGTTCGCCTGGGCACAGCCCACGCTGCGCGGTTCCGGCGCCGGCACCAAGACCGTGAACTCGGTGCTGGGCGAGTCCCGCAGCCGCGGGTTGAAGCTGCTCGCCTGGACGATCCCGGGCGAACTCCTGTTCAGCATCGTCCTGCAGCTCACGCTGCTGGCGTTCGGAGTGACCACCGCGTCGCTCTACCTGTCCCACGAGATCTCCGGCGCGACGGCGGCCGCGATGATCGTCGTGCTGCTGCGCATCGTCGAGGTCGTGGGCTCGCTGTCGCTGTTGGGTCCCGCCGTCGCGAACGGCTCCCGCGTGTTCCGCGAGGTGGCCGAACTCGTCGACGAGGAGCACGCCGCCGTGGCGGCCGCCCCCGCCGCCAATCCAGTGACCGGGGCGCCCGAGCTCACGCTCAGCGACGTCGGCTACACCTACGCGGACGGGACGCGCGCTCTCACCGGCGTCGACACGGCGATTCCCGCCGGCGGCATCACGGTCATCGTCGGCCCGTCCGGCTCGGGCAAGTCGACGCTGCTCGACGTGGTCGCCGGTCTGCGGGAACCGACCGACGGCGAGGTACTCGTCGGCGACGCGGTGCGCCCCGCTTCGGACCGCCTCGCCGGCTCGTCGGTGGTGTTCCAGTCGACTCAGCTGCGGCCGGGCACGCTCAAGGAGAACGTCGGCACCGACGACGGCGCGGCACTCGCGACGCTGGCCGAGCGGGCGCAGCTCGGTGACGTGCTCGAGTCGCTGCCGGCCGGTTGGGACTCGCGGGTAGGCGAGGGCGCGAACGCACTCTCCGGCGGCGAGCGCCAACGCGTGGGCCTGGCTCGCGCCCTGGCCAAGCCGTCGGGGCTGCTGCTCGTCGACGAGGCCACCTCGGCCCTCGACGCGATCACCGAGCGAGCCGTCGTCGACGCGCTGGAGCAGACGCGCGGCGAGCGGACGACGGTCATCGTGACGCACCGACCGGCGCTGGTGTCGCTGGCCGATCGGGTGATCGTGCTCGACGACGGGAAGATCGTCGACTCCGGCAAGGTCGACGAGTTGCTCGAGCGCGGCGGGGTGTTCGCCGACCTGTGGACCCGCTGGCGCGAGTCCGAGGGGTGGCAGGTCTAGATCAGGCCGAGGTCTTTGACCGCCGCGCGCTCCTCCTGGAGCTCGGCGACCGACGCATCGATCTTGGCGCGGGAGAACTCGTCGAGTTCGAGGCCGGTGACGATCTGCCAGTTGCCGTCGACCGGGCGGACCGGGAACGAGCTGACCAGTCCCTCGGGCACGCCGTAGGAGCCGTCGGAGACGAGTGCGGCCGACGTCCAGTTCTCCGGGTCGGACAGGCCGAACCGACGATCGCGGACGTGGTCGATGATGGCCGTCGCCGTGGAGGCCACCGACGATCCGCCGCGCGCCTCGATGATGGCGCCGCCGCGCTGGGCGACGGTTTCGATGAAGACGCCCTCGGCCCACTCGTTGCCGACCATCTCCAGCGCGGGGCGACCGGCGACCGTCGCGTGCCGGATGTCGGGGTACTGGGTGCGCGAGTGGTTGCCCCAGATGGTGACCCGCTTGATCTCACGAACGTTGACACTGGTGCGCGCGGCGAGCTGGGCGACCGCGCGGTTGTGGTCGAGGCGGGTGAGCGCGGTGAAACGGTCGCGCGGGACGTCGGGGGCGTGGGCGGCGGCGATCATCGCGTTCGTGTTCGCCGGGTTGCCGATCACCAAGATGCGAACGTCGTCGGCCGCGCCGTCGTTGATGGCCTTGCCCTGCGGGCCGAAGATCGCGCCGTTGCTCTCCAACAGGTCCGAGCGCTCCATCCCCGCGGTGCGCGGTCGTGCGCCCACGAGGATGGCATGGTTGGAACCCTCAAAGGCGACCTGCGGGTCGGCGGTGACCTCGATGCCGGCCACGAGCGGCGACGCCGCGTCCTGCAGCTCCATCGCGACGCCGGCGGCCGCGCGCACGGCCTGGGGCGCCTCGAGCATGCGCAGTCGGACCGGGGTGTCAGGGCCGAACATCTCCCCCGCCGCGACGCGGAACAGCAGCGAGTAGCCGATCTGACCGGCGGCGCCGGACAGGGTGAGGGTGACGGGCTTGTTGAGCTTGCTCTGGGCCATGACCGCAACTCTGCCAGGTTTCCGCGGCTGTGCGCGACGACGCCGATCACAGTGTGAGGAGTTTGCTAGTCTGTCACTCGCAGGTCGCTGACCTGCGAAATGCCGATGTAGTTTAGTGGTAGAACATCAGCTTCCCAAGCTGAGAGTGCGGGTTCGATTCCCGTCATCGGCTCTCCAGCCAGGCGCAGGTTGCCGCGTTATTTGGGCAGGCCGTAGCCGACGATGCCGCGGACCGTCGACCGGTCGTAACCGTTGATGCTGATGCCGTGCGGCGGCTCGTTTCCGCCCAGGGTCGTCACGTGGTCACCGTTGACCGCGATCACGGTGTTGGTGTGCTGCCGGAAGCGGTTCGGCGGCGCGTAAAGCACCACGTCACCGGGCTTGGGGCGGTAGTCGGGACCACGGAAGCGCCCGACGGAGCGGTAGTACTCGGTCAGCGTCGCAACACCGGGAATCCGCCAGGAGCCGTTGCTCGGATTGCGCACCGGACTGCCGGCCTTGCGCTGGGTCCAGCTGACGAAGTCGGCGCACCAGGCCTCACGGATGCCCTGCGCGTAGTACTCGGGCGCGTGCGGGTTGGCGTACTCGGCGCGCAACACCGCGACGATGCGACGGCGAACCGGCGACAGCCCGGCGGCGGTCTCCGGGAAAGCCGGGCGTGCGACCTGGTGCCGGCCCATCGCGTCCGGTGCCGGGTCACCGTGGGCGACGGTCGGGAATGTCAGGGTCGCGGGGGCCGCGATCGCAGCTGCCAATACCAGCGCGGCGCGCTTACCGCTGCTCGTCATTGTCATGGATCTGATGGTAGCGGCCCGCTCAGCGTCAGTGGTCGGCACGACCGCTCGCCCCGATCGCCTCGTAGCCCCACAGCGTCAGGTAGGCCAGCGCGAGGAACGCCGCCACTGCGATCCCCACTCCCGTCGACTGGACCGACGAGAACGGGTTGCGCACCCAATCTAGCGTCGCGGCGACGACGTCGTCGGGCCGATGGACCAAGTCCCACGAGTTCCAGCGCTGGAAGCGCCCGATGACGACGCCCACGGCACACAGCGCGACGGTGACGAGCATCGCCAGCCACCCGACGACCGAACCGAACTCGGCGGTGAGCCGGCGGTGGACCAGGCGCATCGAGACGACGCCCAGGATGATGCCGGTCCACGCGGCGAAGCCGTATTGCAGCACGTGCCGCCACAGCTCGTAGCCCTCGCGCAGGTGAATCAGGTCCGTGACCAGGTACGGGGCGTTCGGCAGGAAGGCGAGCCAGCCGATGCCGAAGGGGATCAGCCAGAAGCGTCCGGGCACCACCGCGAAGGCGAGGGCGAAGGCCAGTGGGATCCATGCGAGGAACAGATTCCAGATCAGGAACCGACTCGGGTAGGACAGCGGCGCCGCCGGATCGGTGATCCCGAGGACGCAGGTGAGTGCGGTCGTGCCGATCAGCGACGCGAGCAGGACCAGGATCCGCGGGTCGAGCCGGATCGCGGACCGGCGCTTGGCGGGCGCCGGCGACACCGGCGGGTGGGCAGCAGTCATGACGGCCACCGTACGGCGGTCGGCCGCGTCAGTCGTTCAGCCGGCGAGATCGGCCACAACCCCACATCGTTTCGACAGTCCCGCATGGATCGATGCAGCACTGAGGTAACCGTGCTGGATCAGTTCGTCAGGTGGCTGGGCAGCACGCACACCGAGTCGAGACCGAGGACGCGGTTGAGCCGACCGAAGGCGAGCCAGGAGCCCAGGCACATCGACAGTTCGACGATCTCCCGGTCCGTGTAGTGGGCGCGCATCCGCTTCCAGAACTCATCGTCGATGCCGTGGTGATCGGTGGCGTAGCGCTCGGCGTACTCGGCGGCGAGTTTGGCCCGGTCGTCGAGGGCGCCGCTGGTGCGCCAGTTCGCGACCTCGTCGTCGAAGCCCTCCTCCACCTTCACGCCGTCGCGCTCGGTGCGCCAGTCCTGGCAGAAGAGGCAGCCGTTGATCTGGGCGATGCGCAGCCGAGCGGCCTCGAACTCGCGCAGGCCCAGCGTGCTGTGCTCGTAGACGCTGGTGGCGGCTCCGGCGGCGGCCGGGCCGATACCGGGGACCATCTCGCCCCACACGTACATGATCGGGTCTTTGCCCTCAGGGATGTCCAGAAACATGTCAGCTCCTCGCCGGCTGGGATGCGCGCAGGTAGGCGCTCGGGGTCAGGGGGACGTCGAGTCCGTCGTACAGGCCCGGCTCGGCGGCCCGCAACCACGGGATGGCGTTGACCAGCCTGTTGGCGGCGGTGGCATTGCCGCCGGCGGAGCGGTTGCCGCCCTCGTCGGTCGCCTCGACGTTGATCTCGATGCGCGGTCGGCCCTCGACGATGACGCGGTGCGCGCCGTCCCCGCCGTCGGGCGGCTGCGGCCAGTCCGGCGCCGCGGCGGCGGTGATCCGGGTGACGTGCTCGATGACGATCTTGGGCTCGCCGTCGACGATGCCCTGGACCTCGAAGCGCAGCGCGCCCTGGGTGCCGGCGGCGAACTCGCCGAGCGCGGTGGTCACGGTCTCCGCGAGCGGCATACGCGTCGACGTCTCGCGGACGTCCTCGAGTTCGACGCCGAGGGCCCGCGCGATCAGCCGAACCTGACCGCCCCACACCATCGACGGGACCCCGGGCACGATCATCGGCGGGTCGTAGTCCATCGGTTGACCCATGCCGACGATGTAGCGGACCGAGTCCTCGGCGTCGTAGGTCGAGTAGTCGAAGATCTCCTGGCAGCGGATCTGCTCGATCTCCGAGCCCAGGCCGCTGACCAGCGCCGGCAGCAGGTCGTTGCCCCATCCGGGGTCGATGCCGCTGGCGAATAGCGCCGACGACCCGGCCCGGCATGCTGCTTCGACGGGATCGCGCAGCTCCGGCGGCGTACCGCGGTGGTCGTAGAGGGCGTAGACCGACGGGCTGACGACGACGGCTCCTGCCGCGAGGGCCCTGCGGATGTCGACGAGGGCCTCGTCGGGTCGCAGCTCGCCGTTGACGGCGTAGACCACGGCACCGGCGCCACCCAGACCCGTCAGGGCGGCCTCGACGTCGGTGGTCGCGACGACGCCCAGGTCTCGACCGGCATCGGCGAGGTCACCGGCGTCGCGGCCGGCCTTGTCCGGATTCGACACGATGACGGCGACGAGGTCGAGCTCCGGGTGTGCCGCGACGGACCTGATGGCGGCACGGCCGACGTTGCCGGTGCCCCAGACCGCCGTTGCGATGCCCATATCCGGAGGGTAGGCGCCGCGGACGGCGGCGTCCGCCGATCCGGCGGTTCGGCCGACTCAGCAGGTGCTGGGCGCGGGCCGACCGTCGAAGCGGTCCTGCAGATACTGGAACGCCGGCAGCAACCCGATGACGGCCGCGCTCATGTGGTCCGGCGACGGCGTCAGCAGCGACTGGACCCGCGCGCCGGCTCGGCAGTAGCGGCGGTTGGTCGCGTCGATCGACATCACGGGGATGAGCACGTCGGTGGGGCTGTGCCACTCGAAGACGGGAGTCTTCGGGATGCCGCGATAGAGCGCGAGACTGTTCTCCTCGACCTTGCTGCGCGCAGTCCGGTCGTTGAAGATCTGACGACCCCCGATCGCGACCTGCCGCGCACTGTGTCCGGCGCCCACGCGCAAGATGTCGTTGGTGCAGGCGTTGCGCAGCTGCCGGAACATCTGGTGGCCCAGCGGCGATAGGTAGCGGCGCATCGGGATCGCCTGGGGGTATTCGCGAGCCATTCCGATCGCGGCGGCGAACGCGAGGCCGAACGCCGGATGGGGGTTGGCGTAGCCGAGGCCCTCGGCCATCTTGACCAGGTTCATCGGCACCCCGCCATAGGCCGCACCGGCCAGTTTGAGGTCCTTGGCATAGGTGGGCTGCAGCGCCGCGGCCCACGCGGTCGCCATGCCGCCACCGGAGTAGCCCGCCATGCCGACTCGACTGTTGCGCGCCGCGGCCGGCCGGAAGCTCTTCACCGCCCGGATGCCGTCCAGCGTGATCTGGCCACCGAGTTTGGCGGCCCCGTAGGCACTGCGCGGACCGAGGTGGTCGGGGATCGCGACGGTCCAGCCGCGTTGCAGCGCCGCGTTGAGGCCGGGCGCCTCCCGAATGGTGAGGTTCGGGTCGCTGGTCCACAGCGCCTGCGACGGGGCGCACTGCAGTCCGGTCGCGTTCACCACGTGCTGGAAGGAGAACAGCGGACCGTTCGGCACGCGCCGGTTCGGAACCAGCACGGTGGTGACCGCGGCGATCGGGGCGCCCTGGGAATCAGTGCTCCGGAACTTGACCTGGAAAGTGCGCACGTCGAAGAAGCCGGGCGGATTGGCGCGGGCGCGCGTGGCGAGGATGTCACCGTTGCGCTTGCCGTCGAGGTTGCCCGGCTTCGCGTAGAAACGATCGTGCAGCGGGGTCGGCAACGCGGCCGGATCGGGTTTGAACTCGCCGGGCCGCGGCGCTGCTTCGGCAGCCGCGGCGGCGAGCAGGGAAGTCGCGAGCAGCGTGGCGGCGAACCCGGTTGCCGCCCGGCGCGAACCTGTCATCGTCATCATGCGGCCAGCGTGGCCGAGCAATGTTTCGGTCCGTTGAACCAGACGTGACCATCCGCTTTCAGCTCTGGGGTGCAAACCTGCGCGAGTGGGCGCTCACTCCCCCGTGCGCATGTGGATGCGGTCGCCCGCGTCGTTGAAGATGCTCAGCACCTCGGCGGGTCGCGAACCGTGCGCGCCCAGGGCGTGGGGCACCCGGGTGTCGAACTCGGCCGCCTCCCCGCGCGACAGCACCAGGTCCTGGTCGCCCAGTCGCAGCCGGAGCTTGCCGGAGAGCACGTAGACCCACTCGTAGCCGTCGTGCACGCGCAACTCGGGCAGCTCGCCGCGGGTCGGCAGGTAGTGGATCTTGTACGTCTTCATCGGCGACCCCTCGGGCACGAGCGGGTGGATGATCATCCCCTCCCGCCGGATCGGCTCACGCCGGACGCGCGGGTCCGCGACGGTCGGCGACACCAGGTCGTCGAGGCCGATGCCGAGTTGCCGCGTCAACGGGAGCAACAGGTCCAGGCTTGGCTGCCGCTTGCCCGACTCGAGCCGCGACAACGTGCTGGGCGACATCCCCGCGCGGGCCGCCAGATCGTCGAGCGTCCACCCGCGACCGTTGCGCAGCGCCCGCAGTCGCGCGCCGACCTGCTTCACTTCGTCGCCCACCGACCGACCTCCTTGCCAATTCCGCAAGAATACTTGCAGAACTGCCGAAGCGGGAGTCTCCTGGTCACATGAGTGAGACCTGGGATGCCATCGTCGTCGGCGGCAGCGCCGCCGGATTGTCTGCCGCGCTGTTGCTGGGCCGAGCCCTGCGACGCGTTCTCGTAGTCGACGCCGGTGAGCCCCGCAACCGGATCGCGCCGCACATGCACGGCGTCCTCGGGTGGGAAGGCGAGGCACCCGCCGACCTGCTGCGCCGCGGTCGCGCCGACGTCAGCCACTACGCCGTGACCGTCTGCGACGGTCGGGCGACGGCGGTCGAGGCCGACGACGACACCGTGACCGTGACCCTCGACGACGGCTCGACCGTCGTGGGCCGGGCACTGGTCGCCGCCACCGGGCTCACCGACCAGATGCCGGACATCCCCGGCTTCGCGCAGCGGTGGGGGTCGTCGATCCTGCACTGCCCGTACTGCCACGGCTGGGAGGTGCGCGGCCAGCGCCTCGGCGTCCTCGGCCTGTCGCCGATGGCCGGCCTCCAGACGCAATTGATCCGCCAATGGAGCGACGACCTCACGCTGTTCACCAACGACATCGTCGCCGTCGACGACGATCTGCGCCGTCGCCTCTCCTCCCGCGGAGTGAAGATCGTCGACGCCCCCGTCCTCGAACTGCTCGGCGAGGGCACGACGCTGACCGGCGTGCGCACCGAGGCCGGTGTCGTGGAGCTCGACGCCGTGTTCGCCGGTGCCCCGATCAAACCCAACGACGACTTCCTCGCCCCGCTGAACCTGGACCGCGCCGACAACCCGATGGGCAGTTTCATCACGGTCGACGAATTCGGGCGGACCAGCCACCCGCTCGTGTACGCCGTCGGCAACGTCATCAACCCGGCACTCACCGTCCCCATGGCGATCGGATCGGCCGCGATGACCGGCGGGATGGTGAACATGGACCTGATCGGAAGGGAATTCGACGCCGCGAGCGCGTAACTCCCGATTCCCCGAGCCACCCGACGGCCACGGTCATACACTTCCTGCATCACTGTGTAGTCGGATCGTCGCGTCATACCGCGGCGCGCCAAAGGGAGTTCGCGATGCGGGGTCGGGTACCGCGCGCCGGTCGTCGTCGGCTGGCCGGCGTCGCCGTGGCGCTCTGTCTGGCAATCACACTCGCGTTCGCCGGCGAACAGGGCGCCCCGCAGGCCGCGGCCGCACCGCAGTCCGACCAGCAGCGCTCCCAACAGGTGCCGCGCAACCTGAGCCCGACGGCGAAGAAGGAGTGCGTCGGCTCGCGATTCGCACCGCTGGGCGCCGTCGTCGAGGCGGTCTTCGATTCGCTGCTGCCGACGCTCGGGCCGCAGATCCGGCGCGATGCGCCCAGCATCAAGAAGCGGATGCGCGCCGACATGCGCAAGGTGCGGATCTCGTCGCTGTGGGTGTCCAACCACCCCTACGACATGGACGCCGACGACGCCGACCCGATCATGCGGTATCGCGATCCGATCTCGCAGTACATCGTCACCCAGCTGGTCAACGTTCGCCGCGGCCAGACGGCGCACTCGATCTCACTGGACAAACTGAGCCTGGCCCAGGCCGTCGAGACCGCGTTCCTGTACCTCTACGTCACCGTGCTCGTCCCGGCCACGATCTTCCGACGGACGGTGCCGCGCCTGCTCGACTTCGGTCCGCTCAGCCTGGGCATGTTCCTGTCGATCCCGATCATGCTCGGCGTCGTCGGGGTCACCCAGTTGTACAAGGCCATGAGCGTCAACCTGACCCTCGCCTGCGTCGCGTCGGTGACCAAGGAGGAGAAGGACAGCGCCGGCAAGTTCGAGAAGGACCTGCGCTTCGCGTGGGCGGTGCCCGACGTCGTGCGCGACATCGCGGGTCAGGTGTCGGTCGCCGATGTCGAGACCTGCCGCCACATCGGAACCCTGCCGCTCAAGCGGATCGTGGCGCGCACGTCGGAGTTCCTTGTGGCCACCAACCCGGCGATGGCTCCGCAGATCAAGGGGGTCACGCAGAACCTCAACGTCTATATGAAGCACACGCGGATCCACCACAACCTGATCCCCACCGATCCCGCGGACTTCACGCTCGGCGAATGGATCCTGTCCCAGATCTCGTACATGATCCCGGTGGTCGGCGGCGCGCCGATCGAGGCGATCATCGGCCTGAACCACAACCACCTCGAGGGCCTCGACTTTCGCGAGACGGTCCCGCTGTCGGAGCTGACGGTGTCGCACTCGCTGACCGCGGCGTACTACGCGTACGGCATCGCCGCGCACATCGTCGAAGCCGTCTGGTTCCTCGGCGGACAGGATTCAGCCGCGGGCATCCTCGGCGACCTGCTCGCCACCGACGTCTCGCCGACGCTGCTGCCGCGCACCGTCGGGATCCTCACCGCGCCGAACTTCTACGGGCTGGTGGTGTTCCACAACGTGCTGCGCTCGATGTGCCTCGACGAGGACCGCACCGGTCCGAACCGCAGCAATAAGAACTACAAGCGCAAGCGCCAGGGCATCGTGCAGTGGTGACCGATCAGACGGTGACCGTGACGGTGAAGCCGAACAGCCGCAAGGGTCCGCTCGTCGAGGTCGGCGACGACGGCCAGCTGACCGTGTACGTGCGCGAGCCCGCCACCGAGGGCAAGGCCACCAAGGCCGTCGGCCGGCTCCTCGCCGAGCATTTCGGCGTCCCCAAGAGCCGTGTCGAGCTGGCGAGCGGAGCGACGAGTCGGATCAAGCGGTTCCGGATCGGATGAGCACTTAAACCCGGCCTGAATCGGACCCTGTCCCCACTCGAATACCTTCCCTACCGTCGCGGTATGAGCAACAGCACCGTGACCACCGCCCCATTCGCCTGGGCTCCCGACCTCGCCCGCCCTCGCTTCGGCGTCTGGGCGCCCGTCTGGGGCCCCTTCGCCGCCCAGAACTACCCCGACGACCCCTTCGACGCGAGCTGGGATTTGAACCGCCGCTTCGTGCTCGAAGTCGAGCGCCTCGGCTATGACTCGACGCTCGTCGCCCAGCACAACCTGAATCCCAACGGTCACGAGCTCCCGGAACTCGAGGCCTGGTCGACCGCGGCGGCACTGGCAGCGATCACCAGTCGGATCGAGATCATCGCGGCAATCAAGCCCTACCTGTTCAACCCGGTATTCCTCGCGAAGATCGCGGCACAGATCGCTGAGATCGCCGACGGCCGGTTCGCCATCAACCTGGTGAACGCCTGGTACAAACCCGAGTTGGAGAAAGCCGGTCTAACGTTCGCCGACCACGACGACCGCTATGCCTACGGTGATGAGTGGCTCTCGATCGTCGACCGCTTGATCGGCGGCGAGCATGTCAGCCACCGCGGTGAGAACTTCACCATCGACGACTACGTGATCCGCCCGGCCGACCCGGCCGTCAAGCCGAAGATCTATCTCGGCGGCGAATCAGAACCCGCCCGCGATCTCGCCGCCAAGCGGGCTGATGCGTGGTTCATCAACGGCCAGCCCGTCGAGGTCGTCCGCGACCTCATCAAGTCGGTGGCCGATCGGCCCCGCACCGGTGATCCGATCGACTTCGGGCTGTCCGCCTTCGTCATCGCCCGGGAGACCGAGGAGGAGGCGAACGAGGAGCTCGAGCTGTTCTGGCGGTTGGCCAACGAGGATGCCGAGACGCTCGCCGGCGTCTTCGCCAACGCCGACCCGAAGGCGGTCATGTTCGAGACCTTCAAGAAGTTCCCGCACATCGGCACCAACGGCGGCACGGCCGCGGGCCTGGTCGGCACCTATGACCAAATCGCCGAGCGCATCGTCGAGTTCTACGACCTCGGGATCGAACTCTTCATGTTGCAGTTCCAGCCGGTGGAGCGCGAGGCGCGACGATTCGCCGAGCAGATCTTCCCGCGCGTGTCCGCGCTCCTCGAGCGCCGCACGAAGGTCGCATCGTGAGCGCACGCGGGCCGGTCTGGTTCACGCGCTGCCCCGTTCCCACCGCGTTCAGCATCGCGGTGGCAACGGGAGGCTTGCCGCAGCGGCTGGCCGACCTCGGCGTCGACTTCCAGTCCCTGGCCACCAGTCGGGATGCGAGCACTCGCACCGCACACTTCACGCAGGCCCAGCCCCGGTCCACGCGGCACGGTGGGAACATCCCGCCCATTGTCGCGACGTCGCGAGGCGCCCGCCTCGCGATCGTGGGGCTCTCCGTGGCCCCGTCGCGCGCAGCATTGCTGACGCTTCCGTCGTCGGGCATCGCGTCGCCGCAAGACCTGCGCGGCAAGACCATCGGCGTGCCCAAACGCGTCAACGACCCAGTTGACTTCTGGCGGGCGTCGGTTCTGCAGGGCGCGCAGCGGGCGGTGCAGGCGGCGGGCCTGGGCCCCGACGACGTCACGTTCCGCGACATCATCGTCGACCGCACCTTCGTGGCCGAGTCCACCCGGGCCACCGGGTCCACGTCGACACTGTGGGATGCCGGCTTCATGCTCGGCTTCCAGCGCGCCGAGATCGAGGCGCTTTTCCGTGGCGAGGTCGACGCGATCTTCTCCGAGGGGTCCAACCGGGTCGTCACGCAGGCCATCACCGGCGCCGTACCGGTCGTCGAAGTGGGCGAGTCGTCACACACTGATCCCGCGCTGTCGTCGAATCTGCGTCCGCTCACCCTGACGGTCTCGCGCGACCTTCTCGAGGATGACCCCGACGTCGTCGCGGCCATCGTCGAGGAGACGTCTGCGGCCGCGCGATGGGCCGGCGACAACGCGGCCGGATCCGCGCGGATCCTGGCCGCCGAGGCCGGCATCCCCGAAGAACTGGTCATCCCGTCCTTCTCGCCCACGCTGACCAGCGAGCTGGACATCGATCTGACTCCGGCGCGATTGA
Organism: Gordonia sp. (in: high G+C Gram-positive bacteria); assembly: GCF_047602025.1. Lineage (GTDB taxonomy): Bacteria > Actinomycetota > Actinomycetes > Mycobacteriales > Mycobacteriaceae > Gordonia. The sequence continues at coordinate 2,708,346 of NZ_JASGII010000001.1, forward strand.
ACCTGCTCGACAGCCAGATCCGTTTCCTGCACGACAACGGCTTCCTCGACGGACCGGTCGACGTCGCCGATCTCGTCGAACCGACCGCGCTGACGGTTTAGCGCGCCTCCCGGGTCAACGCGGCGGCGTGAAGTCGCGGCGCGCCCGTTCGACCTTCTCGCGCGTGACGCAGCCGTACTGGTGGTCGTTGATCAACCCCATCGACTGGATGAACGCGAACGCGGTGGTGGGCCCGACGAACCGCCACCCGCGCTTCTTCAGGTCCTTCGACAACGCGTGGGAGGTCGCCGACGTCGTCTTGGTCTGCGGGACGCCGACCTCGCCGGGCGGCGGTTCGAATCGCCAGATGTAGGCCGCCAGCGACCCCTCGTCGGCGGCCAACTCGACGGCCCGCCGCGCGTTGTTGATGGCGGCCTCGATCTTGCCGCGGTGCCGCACGATCCCCGGGTCGCCGAGCAGCCGCTCGACATCGCCCTCGTCGAACTCGGCGACGCGGTGGAAGTCGAAGTCCGCGAAGGCCTTGCGGAAGTTGTCCCGCTTGTTCAGGATCGTCCGCCAGCTCAGCCCCGACTGGAAGCCCTCGAGGCACACCTTCTCGAACAGGCGGACGTCGTCGCCGACCGGGAATCCCCACTCGGCGTCGTGGTAGGCCAACAGTTCGGGGGCCCCGCCGGCCCATGCGCAGCGCGGATCACCGTCGGGGGCGACAAACGGTTCCATATGACCGATTTTATGACTCGACTCCGACACTCGCGCGGCATCGAAAGCAACAAGTCCCCGCTGCGTCGACCGGTAGCCTGGGGCGACCATGGCCGACAAGACGACCGCGCGACGACGCCGGGGCCGCCCACCGGGCCCACCCGTCGATCCCGCGCAGCGCCGCGAGGAGCTGCTCGACGCCGCCGAGGCCGTGCTGCGCGAACAGGGGCCCGACGCCGGGCTGGCCGACGTCGCCGCAGCCGCCGGGCTGACCAGGTCCGCCGTCTATGCCTCCTTCGCCGATCGCAACGCGGTCCTGAGCGCGCTGGCCACCCGGCACGCCGCCCGGTTGGTCGGCCGACTCGTCGACATCGTCGGCGGCATCAGCGACCCCGCCGAGCAGACCCGCGCGTCCATCGACATCCTCGCGGCCTGGTTCGAGGACGAGCCCGAACTCTCCCAGGCCCTCGCCGGACACCTGCTGCCGACGACCCCGGCGGCCGGCGGAATGGTCGTCGACACGATCGCGGCCATCCTCGCCGAGGGCTTCCGTTCCCGGGGCAGCGACGACGCACCGGCGCAGACCTGGGCGCGCGCACTCATCGGCGCCGTGTCGTCGACGATCGGCTGGTGGTCGACGACCCGGACGATCAGCCGCGACGAGGTCGTCGACCACCTGTTCCTGCTGGTCTGGTCGGGTTTCTCCGGGATCGACGACGAGGACTCCCCGGACGCCTGATCCTTGACCTGACGGACCATAAAAGACACACTGTCTTTATGACGAAACACGTGCCGTCGACGATTGCCGCGGCCATCACCGGATCCCAGAACTGGGACGACGTCCGCGAGCGCTACCCCGAGCACGTCGACGCCATGGCCGACGGCCTGCAGGCGGGCGACGAGCTCGCGGACGCGGTCATCGCCGAGCTGTTCGCCGGCAAGGCCAAGCACACGTGGCACGACATCGTCTCCGCGCTCGACGACCCGACGCTCGTCGACCCCGTGCTGCTCAAGAACGCACCGAGGTTCCGCGCCTTCCTCGAGCGCGCCAGCACGCCACCGCCGTGGTTCGACCCGGCCCTGGCCCGGGCCGGCGCCGACGCCTGGTGGCGCTTCGGACTGCTGCAGTCGAGCACGCTCTACCAGTCGCTGATCTACGGCTACCAGGCCCGCGGCTTCACCCGCCCGCTCGCCGCGACCGGGCGCCTCACCGAGGGCACCTGGGATCGCGTGCAGGCGACGGCCCGGTGGGTCACCCTCGCGACCGCGCCGGGGTTGATGGACGTCGGGGCCGGCGGCTGGGTGGAGACGCTGCGCATCCGGCTGGTCCACGCGATGGTCCGCCACCACCTGCACGCGCAGGACGATTGGGACGATGACGCCTGGGGCGTCCCGATCAACCAGACCTACTCGCAACTGACCATCACCGCCGGCTTCCTGGCCCTGCCGCTCAACATCGCCAAGGACTTCGGCATCCGCTACTCGCGCGCCGACCTCGAGGCGATCACCCACATGTGGCGCTGGGTCGGCTGGGTGATGGGCGTCGAAGACCACCTGCTGCCCATCAGCTACGACGACGCGATGCGCACCTGGCGGATCTCGCAGGAGTTCCAGCTCCGCCCCAACGACGAGGCGAAAGCGTTGGTGCGCGCCCTGCTCGACGACGGGTTCCGGCCGACCACCGGGCTGCCCGGCCCGCTCAACGACGCCGTCCACGCGGTCGCCCGCCCGTTCCTGCGACCGGTGTTCGCCGCGGTGTCCACGCGCTGGGTCGACGACGAGGTCGCCGCCGCGATGGGTCTGCGGCCCAATCCGCTGCACCACCTCGTCGATCTGGCCCGGCCCGTCGTGCGCTCGCGCGAGCTGGCCCGCGCCCTCGGCCTCCTCGGCTCCGAGCGCAAGGTCGCCCGGCGCGAACTGCGCCTGGCCACCGGACGACTCGGCATCGACCTGTCCGACCCGAAGATCGTCGGCGCCCGGTACCGCGCCGCCGACCAGAACCGGATGGACCCGGTCGCATGAGCGCCTCATTCACCCTCAGGCGCGTGCTCGACTGTCCGCCGGAGGTCGCGTGGCGCCTGGTCACCGACCCCGACCAGATGAATCGCTGGTCCACCGCCCGCATCGACCTCGCCGAACCGGGCCCCGGCGACCGTCCCGACACCGCGGGCGCCCTGCGCGTCGTCACGCTCCCCGACGGCAAGCGCAAGCTGCGCGAGGTTGTCGAGTTCGCACAGATGCCCCGCGAGTTCCGCTACCGCGTGTACGACGGCGGGCCGCTGCTGATCAGCCATCGCGGCGTGCAGACCTTCACCCCCGTCGACGGGAACCGCACCGAGCTGACCTGGCACGTCTCCATGCGGTTGGTGGCCGCCCCGCTCGCCACCGTGCTGTGTCGCGTCATCCGCAAGCAGGTCGGCGATTCCCTCGACCTGCTGGCCGGCCTCGCCGCCGGCGCCTCCTTCGACGATCCCCTGCCCACGACGAGCCCCGTCGGCACCTCGTCGACTGCGCCCACCTTCGACGGCCTGCTCGCCGACGCCCACGAGTCACTCGCCGCCCAGCGGGCCCTCGCCGACGAACTCGCGGCCGACGACGATCCGAAGCAGTGGTTCGCCCGCGTCTACCAGTACGTCACCGAGGAGATGATCGCCGCGGCGCAGGACCCGTCGGCACTGGGCCTGGAGCACCCCGACTGGGTACTGGCCCTGATCCCGACGTTCCACGACTACTACGAGCGGAACCTCACCGCGTACCGGACCGGCGGCGACGTCGAACCGGCGTGGGCGACCGCGTGGTCGACGGCCGAGTCGAGCGACCCGAAGCGGCCGCACCTGCCGGTGATGAAGGGGTTGCTCTACGGGGTGTCGGCGCACATCGATGCCGATCTGCCGCGCGCACTCGTCGAGGTGCAGCAGGAGCACTTCCCCGGACACGATCTGCGCGAGTTCCGCCCCGACTACCTGCGACTGGCGCCGGTGTTCACCGCCGCGTCGGATCGGCTGCTCGCCGACCTGCCGCGCAGCCACAAGCCCTGGTGGACACCGGTGGCGTCCAAGATCCACCCGCAATTCCGCGACTCGATGCTCGGCCGCGTCGGCTACGACGTCGGCCGCCACCGGGTGAAGACGTTCGCCAAGGCCGTCGCGGCGCTCCAGGACTCACCGGCCGCCGCCTGAACGCGGTCAGTAGCCGTACGGGTTCTTCGGCGCGGGGACCTCGTCGGCGCTCGTCACGTCGAAGAGCGGGACGTTCTTGCGCGCGACGGTCGTACTGCCGTCGACGACCGTGCCGACCATCCGCCACCACGTCTTGGGCTGCTCGGTCAGCAGCTCCTGCGCCTTCGGCCCGCTCAGCTCGATGCGGTAGGTGCGCGCGTCCGCGGCGCAGCAGATGATGACCACCTGGGCGAGCTCCGGGCGACCGTCGCGCGGCTGCAGGAAACCCTGCAGGGTGATGGGCCGGCCGCTCAACCCGCCACCGCCGGGACTGATCGCGCGCTGGACGACGTCGAAGATGCCCACCGTCGGCGCCGGGCCCGCGGGAAGCGGAGGCAACTCGCCGGAGTCGGCCGCCGAGACGTTGGCCGTCGTGCCGGAGCGGGCCGGGGCGAGTGCCGGCGGAGCGAGGAACAGGACCACCAGGACCGGGACGGTGAGCAACCACAGCACCCGGGAGCGCCCGTGCGCGTGGTCGTGCGGCGGCGGGCCGCCCCGACTGACGTCGGCGCCGATGGCGAACACGGCCAGGACGATCAGCACCGCCGATGACACGAGCAGGTAGGGCCACATACCGGGTTTGACGTAGCGCTCGTAACTCCCGTCGAGGACCACCTTGGCGACGGTGATCCCGAGGCAGAGCAGCACGAGGTTCTGCGCTTCGCGGCCCATCAGCGCCACCCGAGGATCAGCGCGCCGACACCGGTCCCGACACCGATGGCGACGAGGAACGTAGCCGTCGAGAAACGGGCGGCGAAGCGGGAGCCGAAGGCGCCGGCCTGCATGGCGATCAACTTGAGGTCGACGGCCGGGCCGACGACGAGGAACACCAGGCGCGGCACGAGCGGCAACATGGACAGGCTCGCAGCGACGAAGGCGTCGGCCTCCGAGCACACCGCGAGGACCACGGCGAGCAGCGCCATCAACACGATCCCGATGAGCATCTGACCGGCGACCTTCTCGAACATCCAGTCCGGCACCACCACGTGCAGCGTCGCGACGGCCACCGCACCCAGCGCGAGGTAGGCGGCCGACTCGAGGAAGTCGTGGCGCACCGCCTCGGCGAACTCCGGCCAGCTGCCCCGCTCGTCGTCCGCGGACCGCGCGGCGCGGCGCGCGATGAGCGACGGGTCGCCGTAGCGCGCCCACAGCCCGCCCATGGCGATGGCAGTGAGCAGGGACGCGGCGAAGCGGGCGGCGACCATCTTCGGCTCGCCCGGGAACGCGACGGCGGTCGAGACGAGCACCACCGGGTTGATCGCCGGCGCGGAGAGCAGGAAGGCGAGTGCGGCCGCTTGCGGGACACCGCGGTCCATCAGTCGCGCCGACACCGGCACCGACGCACATTCGCAGCCGGGCAGCAGGGCGCCCGCCAGGCCGCCGACGCCGATCGCCGCGCCGGTCTTCTTCGGCAGGAGCCGGGCCACCATCGCCGGGGTCACCCACGTAGCGATGGCCCCGCTGACCAGGGTGCCGAGGACGAGGAACGGAACGGCCTGCAGGAAGACGCCGGAGAAGATCGTGGCTGCCGTCGCGAGCGTCTCGTCGCCGTTGAGCCGGGAGTTGAACGGCACGGCGACGAGCACACCCACGACCAGCAGGCCGACGAAGGCAAGGGTCCCGCGGTTCACCCGCCAAGTATGTCAGCCGCCCCGGTCGAGCGGCCCGACTGGGAATCCTTATTGATAATGGTTATCATTAGTAGATGGCAGCCCCCAGTGATACCCGCATCCCCGTCACGGTCCTGTCCGGCTTTCTCGGCGCCGGCAAGACCACCGTCCTCAACCACCTCCTCGCGAACCGCGGCGGTCTGCGCGTCGCGGTGATCGTCAACGACATGAGCGAGGTCAACATCGACGCCCAGCTCGTCGACGGCGACTTCGGCGACGCCCGGCTCGACCGCACCGAGGAGAAGCTCGTCGAGCTGACCAACGGCTGCATCTGCTGCACCCTGCGCGAGGACCTCGTCGAATCGGTCGCCCGCCTGGCCGCGGAGGGCCGCTTCGACTACGTCGTCATCGAGTCCACGGGCATCTCCGAACCGATGCCCGTCGCGGCGACGTTCGACTGGGAGTTTGAGGACGGCTTCTCGCTGTCGTCGGTCACCCGCCTGGACACGATGGTCACCGTCGTCGACTCCTCGACCTTCCTCGCCGAACTCACCCGGGGTGAGAACCTCGCCGACCGCGACCTGGAGGCGGCTCCCGGCGACGAGCGCAGCATCTCCGACCTGCTCGTCGACCAGGTCGAATTCGCCGACGTCATCCTGCTGTCGAAGACCGACCTGGTGTCCGAGGCCGTCGCGGGCGCCACCGAGGCGACGATCAGCCGGCTCAACCCGCACGCCAAGCTGATCCGCACGATCAAGGGCGACATCGACCTCGACGAGGTGCTCGGCACCGGCCTGTTCGACGTCAACGCCGCCCGACAGCTCGAGGGCTGGGCCGAGGAGATCGCGGGCGGTCACACGCCGGAGACCGAGGAGTACGGCATCAGCAGCGTCGTCTTCCGCTCCGACCGCCCCTTCCACCCCGCGCGGCTGGCGCAGGCGCTCGACGGTCTGCAGGGCATCATCCGGAGCAAGGGCTTCTGCTGGGTCGCCACGCGCCCGGAGACGGCGGCCATCTGGTCGCAGGCCGGCCCGAACCTGTTCATCGAGGCCGCCGGGCCGTGGGCGAACACCGACGAGAAGCCCGGTCAGGAACTCGTGTTCATCGGGGTGCGCCTGGACCGCAGCCAGCCGCAGCGCGTGTTGTCGGCGGCCCTGCTGACCGACGACGAGATGGCGCTCGGGCCGCAGGGGTGGACCGAGTTCCCCGATCCGCTGCCGCAGTGGGCGGCGCCGCACGTGCACGCCTAAAGGCGCTACTTCTCCCAGCCGATGTCTTCGACGGGCCCGATGAAGAACATCCCGGCGCCGTAGTTCGCCAGCTTCTTCTTCACGGCGACCATTGTCGGCCCGTTGAACAAAGGCAGGTTGGAGTACTGCTTAAAGGCCCTCGCCTCGGCCTCGTTGCCTGCCTTGATCTGCTGGGTCGGGTCGGGGATCTGTTGGACCCGTTTGATCTCCGCGTCAAGCTCGGGAGATCCCGCGCCCGCCCGGTTCAGCTGCGAGTTCGAGCACCAGATCTGGCACAGATAGGCCAGCCCGAACGGGTCCGACGAGCTGAACCCCATCTGGAACACGTCGAACTCCTTGCCGACGATCACCTTGGAGAAGTCGGAAGTGGGCCGCACCGCGATGGCCAGGTCGATCCCCACCTGGCGCAGCATCGCCTGCATCGCCCGCGCGAGGTTCGCGGTCGTCGAGTCGTCGCCGAGGATGGGCATCGACAGCGTCAACCGCCGGCCATCCTGGTGCCGGATGCCTCCGCTGTCGGACCGCCAGCCGGCCTCGTCGAGGAGGCGGCGCGAGCGTTCCTGGTCATAGGTGACCGTCGACCCGACGTTGTCGCGGTAACCGGGTTGGAAGGGATAGAGCAGGAAGGAGCCGGGCAAGTCCTCGGTGTAGCCGAGGCCGGTGAAACGAATACGGGCGAGCGTCTGCCGGTCGATGCCGCGCAGCAGCGCCTCGCGCACGCGAATGTCACGCAGCACCGGGGTGTCGAGGTTGACCACGAGCAGTGCGTTGGCCGGTGTCGCCGACGCGCGGACATCGATGCCGGTCATCGTCACCACCTGGGCTCGGTTGTCCTTGCTGCTCACCCCGGTGGCATCCAACTCCCCGTTGCGGAAGGCGTTGATCGCCGCCTGCGGCTCCATCTGCCGGAAGACGCGACGCTCGAGCTTGCCCGGCTTGCCCCACCACTTGGGATTGCGGCGGAATACGACAGTGCCGGCGTTCCGGTCATAGGACTCGACCGTGTACGGACCGGCTCCGAGGTCGGCGCGCGGGTTCTGCATGTACGAACGGTTGAAGTCGTCGGCAGTGACGATCTTCGGGTGCTGCAGCAGGTTGAACAACCCGTCCGGCCAGGCCCACACGCCGCGGAAGGTGACGACGGCCTGCTTGTCGTCGACGCCGCGAGTCACCGTTTCAATCTGGTCGTAGCCGTCGGTGCTGCTGGCCGCATAGGTGGGATCGGCGCCACTGTTGACTCGCCACGTGTTCTCGAAGGACCGCCAGTCGATCGGTGTCCCGTCGTTGTAGGTCGCGCGGGGATTGATCGTGTACGTCACGACCGTCTTTCCGCCGACGACGGCCTTGTGGACATCGGTGAGGTAGTCACGGTTGAACGAGTACTCGCCGTCGGCCGAGAAGTAGGCCAACACCGGGTTGTACCAGCGCCACAACGACAACGTGTACGCCGTGCCGTCGGCGTGGAAGCTATTCCACTGCGGGGTGACCTCGGTCAGAGCCGTCGTCAGCGAGCCTCCGTCGCGGACCTGGTCGCGCGGCTTGGCGTTGAGTTGCGCCTTGCCCGGTTCGAAGGAACTGTCCGCCGACAGGTCCACGCCGCAGCCGGCGATGGCCGTCGCCGCCGCGAGGACCACGGCCGCCAATCGCAGTCTCATGCCTCGACCTCGATCCGGGCGCGGCGGGGATCGAGCGGCGGCACCGCCGCGATCAGCTCGCGCGTGTAGGGGTGTTGCGGGTGGGTGAAGACGTCGGCGACGGTCCCCTGCTCGACGAACTCGCCGGCCTTCATCACCGCGACGCGGTGCGCGATCTTGCGGACCACCGCCAGATCGTGGGCGACGATGACGTAGGCGACGCCGGTCTCCTCCTGGAGCCGGATCAGCAGATCGAGGACGTCGGCCTGGATGGAGACGTCGAGCGCCGACAGCGGCTCGTCGAGCGCGATGACCGCCGGCTCGGTCGCCAGCGCGCGGGCGATCGCGAGGCGTTGGCGCTGGCCGCCGGAGAAGGCGCGCGGGAAGCGGTCGCCGTGGTCGGCGTCGAGGCCGACCTGGGCCAGCAGCTCGGCGACGCGGGCGTGGGCCTCGTCGGCGGACTGGCCGGCGACGCGCAGCGGCTCGGCGACGACATCGCGCGCGGTCATCCGCGGGTTCAGCGCTCCCGCCGGGTCCTGGAAGACCATCGAGATCTGCTGGCGCAGCGCACGCTGTTCCCGACCGCGCAGCGTCGCCGGATCGCGACCGGCGAGCCGGACGACGCCCGGCGGCTGACCGAAGCCCATGATCTCGTGCAGCGTCGTCGACTTGCCGCTGCCGGACTCGCCGACGATCGCGAGCGTCTGGCCGGCGTCGAGGTCGAAGGAGACGCCCTTGACCGCCCGCACCTCCCCGGTGCGCCGACGCAGGAACCGCGACGTCACCGCGAACGTCTTGGTGAGGTCGTCAACGGACAGGACCGCATCTTGGCGGTCGAGTGCCGACCGAGCCTGCGAGGTCGGTGTATCGAGACCCTGCGCCTCCGTCCGCATCGGGCCGTCGATCCGCGGCACGGCGTCGAGGAGGCGGATCGTGTACGGGTCGCGCGGGTGGTCGAAGAGCTCGTTCACGGGGGCGCGCTCGACGGCGTCGCCGCTGTTCATGACGATCACGTCGTCGGCGACGCGCGCGACGACGCCGAAGTCGTGGGTGATGAGGACCAGCCCGGCGTCGGTCTCCCGCTGCAGCGTGGTGAGCAGGCGCAAGACCTGTTCGGCGACGGTGACGTCGAGGGCCGTGGTCGGCTCGTCGGCGATGATCAGGTCGGGCTCGTTGGCGATGGCCATGGCGATCATGACGCGCTGGCGCTGGCCGCCGGAGAGTTGGTGCGGGTACGACTGGGCGCGCGTGGCGGGGTCGGGGATCCCAACGGCGTCGAGCAGCTCGATGGCGCGCGCCTTGGCGGCCGCGGCGGGAATCGAGCGGTGCACCTGGAGCGCCTCGACGATCTGGTCGCCGACGGTGAACACCGGTGTCAGCGACGACAGCGGGTCCTGGAAGATCATGGCGATCTCGTTGCCGCGGATGTCGGACAGCTCGCCGTCGTCGAGTCCGATCAACTCGCGGCCCCGCAGCTTCGCTGATCCGCTGACGAGCGCCGAGTCGGGCAACAGGCCCATGACGGCGAGTGCCGACGCCGACTTCCCCGACCCGGACTCACCGACGATCGCGAGCGTCCGGCCGCGCTCGACGGTGAAGTCGAGGCCGCGGACGGCGTCGACGCGACCGGCCTCGGACCCGAAGGCGACGCGCAGGTCCGTGACCCGCAACAGTGGCTCGCTCATGCCACGCCCCCCTTGTCGACGTCGACCGGTTCGGCGATCGTCGGGTTGGCGGCGTTGGGGTCGAGGGCGTCGCGCAGGCCGTCGGCCATGAGGGTCATCGAGACGGTCAGCAGTGCGAGGACGCCGGCCGGGAAGTAGAACAGCCACGGCGAGGCGACGATGGTGCCGACGCCCGACTGCAGCAGCGAGCCGAGCGAGACGTCGGGGATCTTGACGCCCAGCCCCAGGAAGGACAGGCCGGTCTCGGTGAGGACCGTGCCGACGACGCCGAGCGCGAAGTTGATGACGAGCAGCGACGACAGGTTGGGGATGATGTGGCGCGCGATGATCCGCCACGGCCGCTCTCCCATGTACCGCGCGGCGATGACGAACTCGCGCTCGCGCAGCGAGACCGCCATCGAGTGCACGACGCGGGCGAGCATCATCCAGCCGAACACGATCAGCGCCGCGATGATCCAGCGCCAGTCGCCACCGGTCGCGTTGGCGGTCATCGCGAGGATCAGGAAGCTCGGCACCACGAGCAGCAGGTAGATGACGCCGAGCGTCGCCTTCTCCACCCAGCCGCCGAAGAACGCGGCCAGCGAGCCGGCGACCGCGGCGATCAGCGTCGTGCCCACGGAAACGGCGAGGGCGATGATCAACGAGCGCTGCAGGCCGTGCACAACCTGCGCGTAGAGGTCGTTGCCGGCGTCGTTGGTGCCGAACCAGTGCCCACGGCTCGGCGGGAAGCCGATCGAGAGGAAGTCGGTGTCGGTGTAGCTGTAGCGGGTGAACAGGCCGCCGAACACCGCGAAGGCGACCAGCGCCACGAACAGCCACAGGCCGACCAGTGCGGGCTTCTGCCGCGCGAACCGCTGCCACATCAGGGATTTCACCGGCTGCTCCTCACGCGCGGATCGAGCAGGACGACGGCGACGTCGGCGAGGATCGCGCCGATCGCGGTGGCGAGGGCGCCGAAGGCCGCGACGGCGACGGCTCCGTGGATGTCGTTGGAGTTGATCGACGTGACGAAGTAGCGGCCCATCCCCTCCCAGCCGAAGATCGTCTCGGTGATGACGGCTCCGGTGAAGATGCCCGGGATGGCGAACGCCACGCCGACCGCGACCGGGATGATCGCCGTCCGCAGCGCGTGCTTGCGCACCGCCTGACCGCGCGTGAGGCCCTTGGCCCGCGCGGTGCGCACGTAGTCGGCGTCGATGGTGTCGAGCAGCAGCGACCGCTGCAGGAAGTGCAGGCCGGCGTACTGCGCGAGGACGAGGGTGATCGTCGGGAGGATCAGGTGTTTCAGGCGGTCGAGGACCGTCGGGAAGAAGCCTTCGACGTCGACGCTGCGCGCACCGGACACCAGGACCACCGAATGGCCGGTCTTCTGGTTGACGGTGATGCCGATGAGGACGACCGCCAGCCCGATGACCGCCACCGGAAGGTTGATGAAGAAGATCGAGACGCCCTGCAGCACGCGGTCGGAGACCTGGTACTTGCGCATCGCGGTGTAGACGCCGAGGCCGACGCCGAGGAGCGTCGCGAGGACGGTCGCGCCGAAGACGAGCTGCGCGGAGACGCCGGCGCGGTAGGCGATCTGACCGTTGACGCTGACGCCGGTCGGGCTCGAGCCCCAGTTCCAGTGCAGCAGGATGTCGGTCAGCCACTTCCACCAGCGCTCGAGGATCGGCGTCTTGTCGTTGAGGTTGTAGGTGCTGAGTTGGGCGTCGACCTGCGCCGGCGGGAGGGGCGGCTTGCGCGCCGCGTAGTTCGACCGCGGGTCCAGGAATCTGGTCGCGATGAAGTACGTGAGGTTGACCGCGACGAAGACGAGCACCGACCACGTGGCGGTGCGTCGCGCGACGTACCCGATCAAGTCCAGCCCTTCCGGCAGTTGAGCAATGGCCCCAACCCTATCGTCGAGTGGGCACCAAATCTCGCCGAGTGGGCACCGTTTCCCCGCCGAGTGGGCACCGTTTCACGCCGAGTGGGCACCCCAACCACGCCGAGCGGGCGGTCACTCTCACCCAAGTGGGTGGTGAGCCACAGGAGACTGCGCGTCAACCCGTGGTTGACAGATGCTTGTCGTCAACCTAGAGTTGACGCATGAGTGATGCCCCTGAGTTCTTGTCCAACGTTCGCCTCGACGACCTCATCGGTGCCGTGCGCAAAGCCGCTGCGGATCCGTTGCAACAGCTCTCCGCAGCCATGACGGTGTCAGAGCACCTCGGCGATGTCGGAGACTCCCTCATCGGCTACTTCGTCGACCAGGCACGTCGAGCGGGCCAACCCTGGAGTGCGATCGGCGCCAGCATGGGCGTGACCAAGCAGGCCGCCCAGAAGCGCTTCACCCCCAAAGCCGACGGTGACACGTTCGAGCGCTTCACACCCCGCGCGCGGGCAGTTCTCGTCAAGGCTCACGACGATGCGGTTCGCTCTCAGGTTGAGAGCATCGGGCCGGCCCTGGTGGCACGACACCTGCTGACCGACGATCAGACGCTGGCGGTCGCCGCGCTCAAGCAGACCGGCGCCGACGTCGACGGCCTCCGCTCCGCCTTCGGCGATCCAACGCCCGCCGAGACCACGCTCGCAGCCGATGCGCGGACCATGATCCCGTACTCCGACGCGTCCAAGAAGGTCCTCGACGAGACCTTGGCGGTCGCCCTGGGCAAGGGGCACAACTACGTCGGTACCGAGCACCTACTGCTGGCGATGTTCGCCGACGGTGACGTCGCCGCAACCTTGGCCGCGCACGGCGCTGTGCGCAACAAACTCGACGCCGCTATCGACGAGCAATTGGCCATACTCAAGTCCAAGTAGCCGCCCACTCGGCGGTCTCAGAGTGCCCACTCGGCGGGGTCAGAGTGCCCACTCGGCGGGGTCAGAGTGCGGGTGGGGTCAGGGGCGGCGGTCGGGCTCGTACGCCCGGGGGTCCTCGATCGGCTCGAGGTGGACGGTGATGACGAGGTCCTCGACCTGCTCGTGCAGCCTCGCCTCGACCTCCTCGACGAGGTCGTGACCGCGCTGCACCGACCAGTCGCCGGGCACCAGCATGTGCAGCTGCAGGAAGCGCAGGTGCCCGCTCGTGCGCGTGCGGACGTCGTGGAACTCGACGTCGGGCGACCGGAACTCGTCGAGGACGGAGAAGAACCGGGCCACATCCTCGTCGGGCAGCGCGACGTCCATCAGCCCCGAGGTCGACTCGACGATGAGCCGGTAGCCGATGAACAGGATGTTGAGCGCGACGGCGATCGCGATGATCGGATCGAGCCACTCCCATCCGGTCAGCGCGACGACCACGATCCCGACGACGACGCCGGCCGTCGTGACGAGGTCGGTCATCAAGTGCTTGCCGTCGGCGGTCAGCGTGATCGATCGGTACCGACGGCCCGCGCGCAACAGCACCAGCGCGACGACCCCGTTCAACACCGCGGCCACCACGGACACGACGACACCGATTCCCAGCGACTCGAGCGAACGCGGGTGGAGCATCCGCTCGATCGCGGCGAAGATGATGACGATCGCGGCGACGAAGATCATCGCGCCCTCGACGCCGGCGGAGAAGTACTCCGCTTTGGCGTGCCCGAAGTTGTGGTTGTCGTCGGCGGGCCGGGCCGCGACGCCCAGGGCGATCAGCGCCACGACCGCGGCCACCAGGTTCACCACCGACTCGGCCGCGTCGGACAGCAATCCCACCGATCCGGTGAGCTGCCACGCCACGACCTTCAGCGCGATCGTCGCCACCGCCGTCGCGATCGAGAGCCACGCGAATCGTTGGAGTCGGGCGCGTCTGGTCACCCGGCCATTGTCCCATCACCCGGATATGACACAGATCACACTCCGATGCGCCACACTGGAACCATGCTCAACGAGATGGAAGCCGAGGCGTGCGCCCTCTACGCCGACGGTGAATACATGTCCGCCCTCGCCGAGTTCTCCGTGCTGGCGGAGATCCGCGCCCGACGGGAGGGCCCGTACTCCCCGCAGTACCTGCACAACCTGCACGACTGCATCCGGTGCGCCTACGAGCTGAGCAAGTGGACCGAGTGCGTCGGCCTGTGCACCGAGCTGCACGGCAAGTACGTGCGCACCCATGGGCGAGCCGAGCAGGACACCGTCGACGTCGCGAAGCGGTGGGCGTGGGCGTTGCTGAACCTGCGCGACTACCCGCAGGCGGTCGCGCTGTACCTGCAGACCGCCGACGCCCTGTGGGATTCCGACCCGGATGCCGCGCGACGACTGCTCGGCGCCCCGGCAACCTACGCCACCGAGGTGGACTCCGCCGAGCTCGCGCAGCCGCTGCGGCACAAGGTCGACCTGCTGACAACGATCACCGAGTTGAGCACAAAAGAAACCGGCGCCAACCCGCTCACAGTGGACGGATTGGCGCCGGCTTCGTAGTCGTGCGCGTCGTTGACGACGCGGCCGGTTAGACCTTCTTCGGAAGGGTGAACAGCGAGGCGACGCTGACGACGATCAGCAGGATCGCGGAGATCCAGACGAAGGTCAGCAGCGACGGGGCCGGCCACACCAGCATGATGATGCCCGCGGCGATCGCAACCAGGCCGGCGAGGACGGCCAGCAGCTTCGAGGAGTGACCCGAACCGGTGGTCGCGGCGAAGAGCTCGGCGAGACCCTGGAAGATCCAGCCCACACCGATGAAGACCGCGAGGAACCAGATGCGGTCGGCCTCAGCCCAGCCGTCGTTGGACGGGTGCCACAGCACCACGATGCCGGCCCACAGGATCATCAGACCGATGAGCAGGTAGGCGAAGCGGAGGCCCTTGCTCAGCAGGGTCGCCGAGAACGACTGGTAGATGCGGAAGAGACCGGAGGCGACCAGCGCGATGCCCAGCAGGATCGCCAGGACGTTGAGGGTCTTGCCCGGCCACACGAGCGCGGCAATGCCGAGCACGATGCCAAGCAGAGCCGAGAAGAGGATGGTTCCCCGAACGGAGGCAACGGCCTTCTCCGGGATTTGACGTTCGATATCAGCAATTGTCATGCGTTGAGATTAGCCCACGAAACACCGGTTGTCCGTACCAACTCCAATTTAATCCGCGATGAACACATCCCGCGGCTCAGATCGGTGCACGCCGGGTGTAATAAGGACACGTGTCGACAGCGAGCTTTTTCACCGAATCGGATGGCCGATTCGACCCCACCCGCTTCTCCCTGAGCCTCTGGGCGCCCCGCACCCTCAACGGTCCGGCGGTGTGTGCCATCGCCGCCCGCAGTGCCGAGATCGCCGGTGGCGCCGACGGATTCCGCCCGGTCCGATTCACCATCGACCTGTTTCGCGCGGCCCGCGCCGACCCGACCACGACGACGGCCACGATGCTGCGCGAGGGCGGCCGGGTGCGGGTCGTCGAGGTCGACATCTTCCAGCACGGCGGCGACGAGCCGGTCCGCGTCGCCCGCTCGACCACCGTCTTCCTCAAGGAGTCGACCAACCCCGCCGGCGAGCGCTGGGAGCGCCCGACGTCCGCCTTCGATCCGCCCGAAGTCCCCGACGACGACTACTACCCGCGGTTCGCCGCCGACGCCACGACCAGCGCAGACGGCTCGCCGGTGGCCGCCATCGAGTGGACCAGCGATCTGGCCGCCCTGCAGGGACCGGGGCGCAAGCGCCACTGGACCCACCCACTCCCGGTCGTGCCCGGCGAGACGCCCTCCCCGTTCGTGCGGGCCGTGATCGCCGCCGAGTCGACCAGCCTGATGGCCAACTGGGGCACCACCGGCATTGCGCTGATCAACTGCGACCTGACTGTCGTCCTGGCCCGGCTGCCGCGCGGCGTGCGGGTCGGCGTCGAGGCCGATTTCCACCTCGAGGACGACGGCATCTCGGCCAGCACCTGCACCCTCTACGACGTCGACGGACCGTTCGGCACCGGCGCCGTGGCAGCGGTCAACAACGCGAAGGCCGAGATCGACTTCACGTCGGTCAAACCCGAAGACCGGATGAAACAAGCGTGATGTAGGTCACCGTCGTCGCGGCTCGAATCACGGATTGGTCACGATCGCTGGTAGCCTGCCTTTCATGCGTTTTCCAGCTATCAGCGTCAAGACCGTCGCCCTCGGCGCCGCCGCGGCCACCGCCGCCGGCTTGGCCTCTGCCTACACGGCTGCCGACGCCGACGCGTTCGTCGCCGGACCGGGTCAAATGGTCGCCCGCATCACGGGCCCCGGCTCCATCAACGACACCGTCGGCCGCTACAACGTCATCGGCACCGACCTGGGCATCCTGTGGGACAACGGTCGCCGCGAGGTGCTCGCCGCCTTCGGTGACACCCAGTCCTTCAACGGGTGGTCGCTGCTGCGCGGCAACCTGTTCGCCCTGCGCTCCAACATGCTGCTGCGCTCGCGCGACCCGCACCTGTCCGACGGCCTGCACTTCACCGGCCACTCGGGCCCGCCCGGACACGCCAAGCGCGTCGTCAAGGCCTCGCGCCGCGACGTCACCATCGTCCCGACCGGCGGCATCTCGGTCGGCGGCAAGCAGTACATGGGCATGCAGGCGATCAACCTGTGGGGCGACCCGGGCCGCTGGCAGACCCGCTACGGCGCGATTGCCGTGTCGAAGAACAACGGCCGCACCTTCAAGCAGATCGTGGCCAAGCGCCCGAACTACAAGGGCAACCGCAAGTTCCAGCAGATCGCCTTCCTGAAGGACGGCGGCTACGTCTACACCTACGGCACCCCGAGCGGCCGCTTCGGCGCCGTCTACCTCGGCCGCGTCCCGGAGGACAAGATCGCCAACCTCGGTGCGTACGAGTACTGGGCGAACGGCCACTGGGTCAAGGGTCCGTCGCTGGCGACCCCGATCATGAGCGCCCCCACCGGTGAGCTCTCGGTCGCCTACAACAAGTACATCGGCCGCTACGTGTCCCTCTCCACCCGCGACGGCGCCGCCCTGCGCACCGCCCCGCGCCCGGAGGGCCCGTGGACCAAGCCGCACATCATCGTGCCGGCGTCGAACCCGGTGGGCGGCTACGCGCCGTTCATCCACCCGTGGTCGCTGGACGGCCCGACGATGTACTTCACGTACTCGATCTGGCACGGCTACCAGGTGTACTTCATGAAGGTGAACCTGCGCCGCGGCTAGTCAACAGCCTTTCGAGCGAGCCCCGTACCCGACAGGGTCCGGGGCTCGCTCGTTTTCGGGGGCTCGCCGTTGCCGCACCGCTGCCGTAGCATGGTGATCCAGGTCACATGACGATCCAGCTCGTGGAGGTGCCCATGCCGAATCGATTCCTGCACTACGGCGGCAGCAAATACATCCTCAACCGCGAGGGGGAGGCCCGCCTGCAGCGCGTGCTCGAAACCGTCTACGGCGACGACGCCAACCATCAGTGGTTCACGCTCTATCCCGACAGCCCGACACCGTGCAGCCTGCTCATCGCACCCGGCGTGCCGCTGTCGGTGGAGACCGAGTACGAGATCGGCGACGTCGAAGTCCCGCGCTGACAGTCAGCGCGCGTACATGATCACGCCGACGCCGACGAGGCAGATCAGCGCACCGACGACGTCGTAGCGGTCGGGCCGGAAGCCGTCGGCCACCATCCCCCAGATCAGCGATCCGACGATGAACACGCCGCCGTAGGCGGCCAACACCCGGCCGAAGTTGGCGTCGGGCTGGCCGGCGGCGACGATGCCGTAGCAACCGAGGGCGATGGCGCCGAGGCCGACCCACAGCCAGCCGCGGTGTTCCCGGAGCCCCTGCCAGATCAGCCAGGCGCCACCGATTTCGAGCACCGCGGCGGCGACGAACAGGAGCAGTGATCGCAACGGCGTCATGGCGCTTATCGTAGAGCCATGCGAATCGGAGCCCACCTGCGCGAAGAGGACAACCCGCTCGAGACCGCCAAGGAACTCGGCATCGACGTCTTCCAGATGTTCGTCACCGACCCGCAGGGGTGGAAGAAGCCGGAGGCGCGCGACGACGCGGCGGCCATCGCGGCGTCGGATGTCGACGTCGTCGTGCACTCCAGCTATCAGATCAACGTCGCGAGCCTGAACAACCGGCTGCGGATGCCGTCGCGCAAGGCCGTCGAGCAGCAGGCGGCGGCCGCCGCCGAATTGGGCGCCTTCGGCCTCGTCGTGCACGGCGGGCACCTGCGCGACGGCGAGGACGCCGCACTCGGGTTCGAGAACTGGCGCAAGCTGTTCGAGCGTCAGGAGGACAAGGGCGGTTTCGGCGTCCCGATCCTGATCGAGAACACCGCGGGCGGCGATCACGCGATGGCCCGGACCCTCGAATCGATCGAGCGGCTCTGGGAGGCGGTGGGCGACTTCGAGCAGGCCGGCTTCTGCTTGGACACCTGTCACGCGTGGGCCGGCGGCGAAGACCTCGTCGGCCTGGTCGAGCGGATCCGCGCGATCACCGGCCGGATCGACCTGGTGCACCTGAACAACTCGCGCGACGAGTTCGATTCCGGCCGCGACCGGCACGCGAACCTCGCCGACGGCCATATCGACCCGGCCGTCCTGGTGGGCGTGATCGAGGCCGCCGATGCTCCTGTCGTACTTGAGACTCCGGCCCCCGGAATCCCCGATGACCTGGCCTATCTCCGCGCTAACCTGTAGTCACGGGTGGTTGACCGAGGTCACAAACCCTCCAGTTGTTCCACCTCGGAGTTGCTAGTATTCTTGCCTGGTTACCGACGAGTAACTTACCGTCGCGACAACAACCCCACAGCGGGCCGTGCCAAACCCGACAGCCCAACAACAAAGGAAGCACCACCATGGGCCACTACAAGTCCAACCTGCGTGACATCCAGTTCAACCTGTTCGAGGTCCTCGACCTCGAGAAGGTCCTCGGCGAGGGCGAATACGCCGACCTCGATCGCGAGACCGCCGACGACATGCTCCGCGAGGTCGCGGCGCTGGCTGAGGGGCCGCTCGCCGAGCCGTTCGCCGACACCGACCGCAACCCGCCCGTGTTCCACCCGGACACCCACACGGTCACCATCCCCGACGCGTTCAAGAAGGCTGTCAAGACCTACCAGGACGCCGGTTGGGGCTCCCTCGGCCTGCGCGAGGAGCTCGGCGGCGTCGTCGTTCCCCCGGCCCTGCAGTGGTCGCTGGCGGAGATGATCCTCGGTGCGCAGCCGGCGCTGTTCATGTACATGGCCGGCCCGTCCTTCGCCCAGGTCTTCTACAACAACGGCACCGACGAGCAGAAGAAGTGGGCCGAGATCATCGCCGAGCGCGGCTGGGGCGCCACCATGGTCCTCACCGAGCCCGACGCCGGTTCCGACGTCGGCGCCGGCCGCACCAAGGCCGTCGAGCAGGAAGACGGCAGCTGGCACATCGAGGGCGTGAAGCGCTTCATCACCTCGGCCGACTCCGACGACATGTTCGAGAACATCATGCACCTCGTGCTGGCCCGCCCCGAGGGCGCCGGACCGGGCACCAAGGGCCTGTCGCTGTTCTACGTCCCGAAGACCCACTTCGACTTCGAGACCCAGGAGTTCGGCGAGCGCAACGGCGTCTTCGTCACCAACGTCGAGCACAAGATGGGCCTCAAGGCCTCGGCCACCTGTGAGCTGTCCTTCGGCCAGCACGGCGTCCCGGCCAAGGGCTGGCTCGTCGGCGAGGTCCACAACGGCATTGCGCAGATGTTCGACGTCATCGAGCACGCCCGCATGATGGTCGGCACCAAGGCCATCTCGACCCTGTCGACCGGCTACCTGAACGCGCTCGACTACGCGAAGAACCGCATCCAGGGCGCCGACATGACCGAGATGACCAACAAGGCCGCTCCGCGCGTTACCATCACCCACCACCCGGACGTGCGTCGCGCCCTGATGACCCAGAAGGCCTACGCCGAGGGTCTGCGCGCGATCTACCTGTTCACCGCCGCCCACCAGGACGACGCGACCGCACAGCTGGTGTCCGGTGCCGACAAGGAGATGGCGTTCAAGGTCAACGACCTGCTGCTCCCGATCGTCAAGGGCGTCGGCTCGGAGCGGGCCTACGAGAAGCTGACCGAGTCGCTGCAGACCTTCGGCGGTTCCGGCTTCCTGCAGGACTACCCGATCGAGCAGTACATCCGCGACTCGAAGATCGACTCGCTGTACGAGGGCACGACGGCCATCCAGGCGCAGGACTTCTTCTTCCGCAAGATCATCCGCGACAAGGGCCAGGCGCTGGCCCACGTCGCCGGCCAGATCTCCGAGTTCATCAAGAACGATGAGGTCGACGGTCGCCTGAAGGGCGAGCGCGCGCTGCTGAACACCGCCCTGGAGGACACCCAGGCGATGGCGGCGACGCTGACCAACTTCCTGATGTCGGCGCAGGAAGACCCGAAGCAGCTCTACAAGGTAGGCACCGGCTCGGTGCGCTTCCTGATGTCGGTCGGCGACCTGCTGATCGGCTGGCTGCTGCTGCGCCAGGCCGAGGTCGCCCTCGCCGCCCTGGACAAGGGTGCCGACGGCGCGGACAAGGCGTTCTACGAGGGCAAGGTCGCCGTCGCGACCTTCTTCGCGAAGAACATGCTCCCCCAGCTAACCGCGACCCGCGGCATCCTGGAGAACGTCGACAACGACATCATGGAGCTCGACGAAGCCGCGTTCTGATCCGCTGAACAACGAATCGGGCCCGACGCCGCACAGGTGTCGGGCCCGATTCGCATCCCTAGTGGATGAACTGCTTGGTGGTCTCGTGCGCGCGCGGCATGGGACCGTCGAGGCCGTCGAGGAACTTGACCTGCTTCTCGATGTCGGCGATCAGCTTCTGCGCGAGGTCGTGGCTGAGCCCGTTGCGGACGACGATCCGCTGCACGGTGATGTCCTGCAGGTCGTTGGGCATCGGGTAGGCGGGCACCAGCCAGCCGGCTTGGCGCAGGCGGTCGGCGAGATCGTAGAGCGTCCAGTTCTCGGTGTAGCCGTCCTTGAGCTTCCACGCGAAGACGGGGATGTCCGAACCGTCGTTCCAGAGCTCGAACGGCGGGAGTTTGGCGATCGCCTTCGCCAGGCCCTGCGCGACGTCGAGACAGTTCTGCTGGATCCGCGTATAGCCGTCGTAACCCAGGCGCAGGAACAGGTAGTACTGCAGCAGCACCTGGGCGCCGGGGCGGGAGAAGTTCAGCGCCAGGGTGGCCTCCGAGCCGCCGAGGTAGCTGACGTAGAAGATCAGATCCTCCGGGCAGCTCTCCTTGTCGCGCCACACGATCCAGCCCAGCCCCGGGTACACCAGGCCGTACTTGTGGCCGGAGGTGTTGATCGAGACGACCCGTTTGACGCGGAAGTCCCACTTAAGGTCGGGCTGGCAGAACGGGGCGATCATGGCGCCCGACGCACCGTCGACATGGATGGGGATGTCAAGCCCGGTGGCCTTCTCAATCTGGTCGAGTTTGGCCGCGATCTGCTCGACCGGCTCGTACATGCCGGTGTAGGTCACGCCCATGATCGCGATGACGCCGATGGTGTTCTCGTCGACGTACTTCTCGAGGTCGTGGCCGTCGAGCACCTTGTGCTCGTCGCTGATGGGGACCAGCCGGGCCTCGACGTCCCAGTAGTTGCAGAACTTCTCCCAGCACACCTGAACGGCGCTGGAGAGGACGAGGTTGGGCTTCTCGGTGGACTTGCCGGCCGCCTTGCGCGCGTTCTGCCAGCGGCGCTTCATGGCGAGGCCCCCGAGCATCGCCGCCTCCGACGAGCCGATCGTCGACGTGCCGATGGTGCCCTCCGGATCCTCCGCGTGCCACAGGTCGGCGAGCATCTGCCAGCAGTGGTTCTCGATCTCCGCCGTCGCCGGGTACTCGTCCTTGTCGACCATGTTCTTGTCGAAGGCCTCGGTGTAGAGCTTGTACGCCTCGGGCTCCATCCAGGTGCCGACGAAGGTCGCGAGGTTGAGCCGGGCGTTCCCGTCGAGCATCGACTGGTCGTGCACCACCTGATAGGCCGTCGACGGCAGACTCTCGCCCTGCGGGAACCTGCTCTTGGGATACGACGTCGCCTCCCCGGGGCGGGAGAAGATCGGGTTGATCGAGATGTCTTCGGAATCGTGCCGCGCCATTGCTCATCCTTCGTCGGGGTCTCCTCCAAAGTTAGCCGCCAAGCACTGAACCCCGCGCTCGAAAGCGCGGGGTTCAGTGGTTGTTGGTGAGTCGTTCGACTACTTCGGAGGCATCCGGATGCCGCCGTCGACGCGGACGACCTCGGCGTTCATGTAGGAGTTGGTGATCAGCTCCTCGACCATGGAGGCCAGCTCGTCGGGCACGCCCAGGCGCTTGGGGAAGAGGACGCTCTCGCCCAGCTTGGCCTTGAAGGCCTCCGAGTCGGGGCCCTCGCCGTAGATCGGGGTGTCGATCAGGCCGGGGGCGATGCAGTTGACGCGGACGCCGACCGCCGAGAGGTCGCGCGCGACCGGCAGGGTCATGCCCACGACGCCGCCCTTGGACGACGAGTAGGCGGCCTGGCCGATCTGGCCGTCGAATGCGGCGACGCTGGCGAGGTTGACGATCGCGCCGCGCTCGCCGCTCTCGTTGGGCTCGTTCTTGCTCATCGCGGTGGCCGCGAGGCGGACCACGTCGAAGGTGCCGACGAGGTTGATCGCGATGACCTTCTTGTAGAGGTCCAGGTTGTGCGCCGAGGCGAACTCGCCGTCCTTGCCGATGGTGCGCTGGGCCCAGCCGATGCCGGCCGAGTTGACCACCGCGCGCAGCGGGCCGAGCTCGACGGCGGCGTTGACCGCGGCCTCGATCTGCTCGGTGTTGGTGACGTCGACCTGGACGAACTTGCCGCCGATCTCCTTGGCGA
The DNA here is from genome assembly GCF_047602025.1 of Gordonia sp. (in: high G+C Gram-positive bacteria). GTDB lineage: Bacteria > Actinomycetota > Actinomycetes > Mycobacteriales > Mycobacteriaceae > Gordonia. The sequence goes on from NZ_JASGII010000001.1 coordinate 2,731,188, forward strand.
TCTTCTCGCCGTCCTCGGCCTTGAGGTCGGCGATGATGACCTTGGCGCCCTGGGCGGCGAGACGACGGGCAGAGGCCGCGCCGATGCCGGAGGCACCACCGGTGACGATTGCACTTGCTCCCTTGATATCCATACGCCGAGGATACGCAAAGCGTGTGACCTGGCTAACCGTCGGGTCGAGGGAAGCGAGGGGGCAGCCTTACTTGCAGCGGACGATCGGTTCCGGGTCGTACTTGACCGTGCGGGTCTGGCGCGAGATGACCTTGCCGGTCTTCGCGTCGGTGATGACGCGGGTGTTCGACGTCGTGAAGCCCTTGCTGCCGTTCGACGGCATGCAGTTGTCCCCCTTGGGCAGGGTCATGGTCTGCGGGTCGGTGTAGGCGTAGCGGTTGCCGGTGATCGATTCGACGTTCACGGTGCGGGTGCTCCAGAACTTCACCGTGATCGACGACGGCGTCCAGATCGTCTGGATGTAGATGCCGTACGGGGTGTTGTTGCGGAACACCAGGTCGATCGCGCCCTCGAACACGGTGGCCTCGCGCGCCTCGGGGTAGCGCGAGATGTAGTAGCTGTGCTCGGTGTGGGCGATGTCCTCGAGCCCGGCGAAGTAGGCCGCGTTGTAGAGCGTCGTCGCGAACTGGGAGATGCCGCCGCCGACGGCCTTCGACGCGTGGCCGTGGTCGATGATCGTCGACGAGACGTATCCCTGCGCCGCGTCGCGCGGGCCGGTGAAATTGTTCAGGGAGAACTTGTTGCCGGGTCGGATGATCGCGCCGTCGACCGTCTGCGCGACGCGGCGGATGTTCTCGCCAGAGAGCTGGGTGAAGCCGCCCGTCGTGTAGTCGCTGACGACCTGCCGGATGCCGAGCTTGCGAGCCTGCGCGGTGCTCAGCCCGGGCTTGGTCTCTTTGTAGGCGACGGCGGCGGTGCGGGTGGGGCTGCCGACGGCGGCGGCGATCGCGGCCGACGTTCCGGCCCAGTCGACGATGTAGCCCGACTGCCCGGACACCAGCGTCGGCCGCCCGCCCTTCATCACGAAGGAGGCGTTCTTCGGCTTCGACTGCGTGCCGCGCAGGGAGTTGAGCTGCGCCTTCGCCTTGACCTTGTCGACGGTCGGCGCGAGGCCGCCCTTGCCGTCGGGACGGTAGGAGAGCAGCCCCACCAGGTCCTTCGGCGTGAGGGTGATGACCTTGCCGCCGCGCCCCTTGAGGGTCACCGGCCCGGAAACGGCCTGGCGCGCCGGTCCGCGCTCGGTGTCGCGGACTGTGTCGGCCGAGACGGTCGGCGAGAAGGGCTCCATCGGCAGCGTGATCTGGGCGCCGTCGAGCCAGTGCTCGGCGGTCACGCGCGCCGCCACGTCCCGGTTGATGCGCAGCCCCGACGAGGGCATGTCGGGCTTGGGGACGACCTTGTCGCCGTCGGCCTCGAAGTGCACGCCGCCCTCGACGGCCGCCTTCTCCAGCTTGGCCCGCTCGTCGTCGAGCGAGGAGTCGAACTTGGCCCGGTCGATGCCGACAACCGGGTGGACGCGCCGCTTGAACCCGATGATCGCCAGGAACCGCCGGAAGGGGTTGCGCGGCTGTTCCATGGCCTTCTGCACGGTCTTCTGCTCGTCGAAGGTCAGGCCGAGCTGATCGGGGGTGAGGGTGGTCTCGCCCGACGAGGTGCGCAGCTTCACCGGCTGGGTGGCGGTCTGCTGGAGCTGGTCGAGCGCCGTGTCCACTTCGGCCGACGTCTTGTTGCTCAGCTTGACCTGCGCGATGGTCGTCCCGCGCGCGGTGTGCCCGTGCGTCGCCATCGCATCGCTCGCGGTGATCCCGCTGAACAGCAGCAGGGACGCCGCGGCTACTCGGCCGGCCAGGGCCAAGCGTCGGGACAGGGACGGATTCATTGACACAAATCTACTTGGTGACCACGCGGGTTGCCGTGTCGCGGCACCCAAATGCGCGAACGGGGCACAAACGGGAAGGGTCCGATTGAACTGCCGGGTCGGGGGTCAGGCAGTTCAATCGGACCCATTCACTTCTATCGGCGCGACGCCGTCGGGCGTTACGCCCGAGCCACCGGTCAGCCTTCGATGATGGCGGTGACGCCCTGGCCGCCCGCGGCACAGATCGAGATCAGCGCGCGACCGCCGCCGTTCTCGTGGATCTGCTTGGCCGCCTGGGCGACGATGCGGCCACCGGTGGCCGCGAACGGGTGCCCGGCCGCCAGCGACGAGCCGTTGACGTTGAGCTTCTTGCGGTCGATCTTGCCGAGGGCCTTCTTCAGGCCGAGGCGCTCGCGGCAGTACTCCTCGGACTCCCACGCGGCCAGCGTCGCAAGCACGACCGAGGCGAAGGCCTCGTGGATCTCGTAGAAGTCGAAGTCCTGCAGGGTGAGGCCGTTGCGCTCGAGCATGCGCGGCACCGCGTAGGTCGGCGCCATCAGCAGGCCGTCGGGACCGTTGACGTAGTCGACGGCGGCGGTCTCGCTGTCGACGAAGTAGGCCAGCACCGGCAGGCCCTTCTCGGCGGCCCACTCGTCGCTCGACAGCAGCACCGCCGACGCGCCGTCGGTCAGCGGCGTCGAGTTGCCGGCGGTCATCGTCGCGTCGCCGAGCGAGACGCCGAAGACCGGCTTGAGGGTGGCCAGCTTCTCGGTCGAGGAGTCCGGGCGCAGGTTCTCGTCGCGGGTCAGGCCGCGGTACGGGGTGATGAGGTCGTCGAAGAAGCCGCGGTCGTAGGCCTTGCCCATGTTCTGGTGGCTGGCGGCGGCCAGGGCGTCCTGGTCCTCGCGCTTGATGCCGAACTCCTTGGCGGTGATGGCGGCGTGCTCGCCCATCGACAGCCCGGTGCGCGGCTCGCCGTTCTTCGGGATCTCGATGCCCAGCTTGCTGGCCAGGCCCAGGGCGGCCTTGACGCGGGCACCCGTCGACTTGGCGCGGTTGACCTCGAGCATCTGGCGGCGCATCTCCTCGGAGACGCCGATCGGGGCGTCCGAGGTGGTGTCGACGCCGCCGCCGATGGCGACCTCGTAGCGGCCCGCGGCGATCCCGTCGTGCACGGCGGTGATGGCCTGCAGGCCGGTGCCGCACGCCTGCTGGAGGTCGAAGGCCGGGGTGTACGGGGAGAGCTCGGAGCCGAGCACCGATTCGCGGATCAGGTTGAAGTCGCGCGAGTGCTTGAGCACCGCGCCGCCGGCGACCATGCCGAGCTGCTCGCCCTGCAGGTTGAAGCGGCTCACCAGGCCGGACAGGGCGGCGGTGAACATCTCCTGGTTGCTGGCGGTCGCGTACGCCTTGTCCTGGCGGGCGAAGGGGATCCGGTTGCCGCCGAGGATGGCGACCTTTCGCTTCGGCTTGGTCGCGAAGGCGCTGATCTTCGGCGCGGTCTTCTTCGCGGCGGTCTTCTTCGCCGGGGTGCTGGGGGTGGTGGCCATTGGCTTCCTACTCCTGAAAGATGGGATGTGCTTCTCGTAGAGTATTCTTACTCCCGAGTAAGTTGCTTGTCGAACTCAGTCGAGCCGACAGCGACCCAACGCCGCGAAAATCACACTCTTGAAGGAGTACGCCTCGTGTCCGGTAAAGCAAACAAGGACCTCTACTCGACCTTCGTCACCTCCGGCCCCGGTTCGTTCATCGCGAGCCGCGTCGGCCTGCCCCAGCCGCCGACCCTGCGTCGCTACTCGCCGTCGCAGCCGCCGCTGGCCGGGCCGGTGCTGCTGGGCGGCTCGGGCCGCCTCGTCGAGCCGCTGCGCGAGATCCTCGCCGCGGCCAAGGACTACGACCTGATCACCAACAACGCCGGGGGCCGGGGTGCCGACAAGCTCGGCGCCGCCGTCTTCGACGCCACCGGCATCACCAAGCCGGCCGAGCTCGAGGCGCTCTTCGAGTTCTTCGGCCCGACGATGCGCCAGCACGGCAACTCCGCGCGCTTCGTCGTGTTCGGCACCCACCCCGAGCTCTGCAAGAAGCCTGACGAGCAGGTCGCCCAGCGCGCCCTGGAGGGCTTCACCCGCTCGCTGGCCAAGGAGCTGCGCAACGGCGCGACCTGCCAGCTGGTGTACGTGCACCCCAAGGCCAAGACGGGCCTGTCCGGCGTCGAGTCGACGCTGCGCTTCCTGCTGTCGGCCAAGTCGGCCTTCGTCGACGGCCAGGTCATCCGCATCGGCGAGGCCGACGCCACGGCCCCCAAGAACTGGGACAAGCCGCTCGAGGGCCGCGTCGCCCTGGTGACCGGTGCCGCCCGCGGCATCGGCGCGACCATCGCCGAGGTCCTGGCCCGCGACGGCGCCCACGTGATCGCCGCCGACATCCCGGCCGCCGGTGAAGCGCTGAGCGAGACCGCGAACAAGGTCAAGGGCACCGCCCTGCCGCTCGACGTCACCGCCCCCGACGCCGGCAAGACCATTGCCGAGCACGTCCTGGAGCGCCACGGCGGCCTGGACATCATCGTCAACAATGCCGGCATCACCCGCGACAAGCTGCTCGCCAACATGGACGACGCCCGCTGGAACGCGGTCATCGGCGTCAACCTGATCGCGCCGCAGCGCCTCGTCGACGACCTGGTGAAGGCCAAGGCCCTCAAGGCCGGCGGCGCCGTCATCGACGTGTCGTCAATCGCCGGTATCGCCGGCAACCGCGGCCAGACCAACTACGGCGCGTCCAAGGCCGGCGTGATCGGCCTCGTCGACGCCTACACGCCGATCCTGGCCAAGAGCGGCATCACCATCAACGCCGTCGCACCGGGCTTCATCGAGACCGCGATGACCGCGGCCATCCCGCTGGCCACCCGCGAGGTCGGCCGTCGCATCAGCTCGCTGCAGCAGGGCGGTCAGACCGTCGACGTCGCCGAGACCGTCGCCTGGTACGCCAACCCGGCGTCGAACGCGGTGAGCGGCAATGTCGTCCGCGTCTGCGGCCAGAGCATGCTGGGTGCCTGACATGGGCAAGGTCGTCACGCTCGACGCGCTGCCGTCGACGTTCGATGTGTACTCGCGGGCCGTGACCGCGATGCTGCCCGTGGTCGGGAAGTCGGGTCCGGTGCGACCGGACGCCGTCGTGCCCGACACCGTCTACCGGTTCACCACCGGGCCGGCCGACCTCAACCGCCTGCAGGAGTACTGCCGGACGACCGGTCTGCAGTTGGGCAACAACCTGCCGCTGACCTATCCGTTCGTGCTGCAGTTCCCGCTCGTCATGAAGCTGATGACGAGCAGCGACTTCCCGTTCAGCGCGGTCGGTTCGGTGCACGTGGAGAACCGCATCCGCCGATTCCGCCAGATCGCGCCGAACGAGCACCTGACGATCAGCACGCAGGCGGGCAACCTGCGCGAGCACCGCAAGGGCCTGCTGATCGACGTCACCTCGACCTTCGAGGTCGGCGGCGAGGTCGTGTGCGAGCAGGTCGGCACCTTCCTCTCGCAGCAGCGCACCAGCCTGTCCGACGAGGAGCGCGGTCCGGCGCCCAAGGACCACACCCCGCCCCCGCCGGACGCGGTGTTGTCGGTCAACCTGGGCCAGATCCGCAACTACGCGGCGGCGTCGGGCGACCGCAACCCGATCCACATGGGCAACCTGACGGCGAAGGCGTTCGGCTTCCCGCGCGCCATCGCCCACGGCATGTGGAGCGCCGCGGCGGCGATCGCCAACGTCAGCAACCAGCTGCCCGACGCGGTCGAGTACGAGGTGCGCTTCGGCAAGCCGATCCTGCTGCCGGCGAAGGTGAACCTCTACACCACGCCGGCCGGTGGACCGGGCGACTACGACATCTCGATCCTGGACCGCAAGAAGGGCTTCCCGCACCTGACGGCGACCACCCGCGCGATCAAGTAGTCCCACGAGCCAGAACCCCGCGTCGACCGGCGCGGGGTTCTCTCGTCTCTCCGTCAGACTTTCGCCGAGTGGGCGGTGAATCTCGCCGAGTGGGCAGTCAAACACCGTCGAGTGGGCAGTCTAAGAACGCCGAGTGGGCGGTCAAACAACGCCGAGTGGGCGGTGAAGCGTCAGGCTTCGGCAGCGGCGGTGTCGTCGTGCACGCCGACGCCGCGCAGACCGCGCCAGACGATGCCGACGAGGAGCTCGGTGGCGGTCTCCAGGGAGACGTCGCCCTCGCTGATCCGGTCACCGACTGCTTCGGCGGCGCCCACGAGGGCAACGGCGGTGATCTCGAAGTCGACGCCCGTGGCGCCTTCGACGGTGGTGCCCTGCTCGATCAGGCCGGCGACCATCTCGATGACCCGTCGACGACTCTGGCGCACCAGGTCCGAGAAGCTCGCGGTCCCGACGGCCACGCGATAGAGCACGCGCCAGGACTCGGCGTTCTCGTGGACGAAGCGGAGGAACTCGCGCACGACCAGGCGCGCTTGCTCACGCTGGTGCAGGGCGGGATTGAAGCCGATTGACATCGCGTCGATGAACTTGGCCGACTCGCGCGCGATGCACGCACTGAACAGCTCTTCCTTCGAGCCGTAGTACAGGTACAGCATCGGTTTGCTGATCTTGGCTTCGGCGGCGATGGCGTCCATCGACGTCTCCGGGAATCCGTTGGCGGCGAACACCTTCACCGCGGCGTCGAGCATCTGCTGCTCGCGCACCGCGCGCGGTAACCGCTTCGTCCCACCGGCCAACGTCGACTCCTTGCCTCGGAGTCAAGTTTACCCGACTTTATTACCGACGAGTAAGTTAGGGGCCCACTCGGCGTGGTTTACCGCCCACTCGGCGGTGTTCGACCGCCCACTCGACGACGTTGGACCGCCCACTCGACGAGAAGGCGGGCGGGTCAGCAGCGCTTGAGCCGCTTGGCGGCCAGGATGCGGTTGACCGCGGCGTTGACGTGGTCCATCGACAGCTTGTTGTTCGCGACGGCCTTCTCGAGGGCGTCGAGGACGGCGGTGACCTTGTCGGTGGTCAGCCACAGCGCGATGTCGGACCCGGCGGCCAGCGCCATCGGCGCGGCCTGGGTGATCGGGTACTTCTCGGTGATCGCGGCCATGCCCGACAGGTCGTCGGAGAAGATCACGCCGTTGAACGCGGGACCGTTGTAGCCCTCGCCGGTGCGCAGCATCTGGATCGCGGCGGGGCTGATGCTCGCCGGGGTGTCCGGTCCGGTCAGTCCGGGCACGATCAGGTGCCCGACCATCGCGGCGGTGCCCTTCATCGGCAGCAGCGTGCGGAACGGGATGAGGTCGTTGTCGACCAGGTCCGACAGCGGCGGGGTCTTCACGGTGCCGGTGTGCGAATCGCCCGACCCGTGGCCGTGGCCGGGGAAGTGCTTGAACACCGGGAGGACGCCGGCGTCGCGCAGGCCCGCGGCGAACGCGCGACCGTAGCGGGCGACGGTGATCGGGTCGGCCGAGTACGACCGGTCGCCGATGACCGAGTCGGCCGGCTGATCGGAGACGTCGATGTCGGGCGCGAAGTCGACGGTGACGCCGAGGTTGCGCATCTTGACGCCGACGTCGTACGCGAGTTGGCGCACCTGGGTGGCGGACTTGGTCGACGCGAGTTCGCGCGCCGGCGGCAGGTCGATGCCGATCGACTTCAGCCGCGACACCCGGCCGCCCTCCATGTCGACCGACACCATGGTCGGCACCTTGCCGCTCGACAGCGACTTCGCCGCGCCCGACGTCAGGATCGACTTCTCGGTCCAGCTGCCGACGAAGATCCCGCCGATGCGCTCCTTCTTCACGACGGCCTTCGCGTCGGCGGCGTCCTTCACGCCGACCATCAGCATCTGGGCCAGCTTCTGGCGCGTCGACATCTTGCCCGCCTCGACGCTGATGCAGCCGGCGGCCAGCGGCACGGCCGACGACGACGGCGCCGCGGACGACGACGAGTAGGCGGGGACGGACGGGTAACCGGGATCGGCGGGCTTCTCCGTGGTCGTGCAGCCGCCGATCACCATCGCGCCGGCCGTCAGAACCGAGACAACGCCAACTGTTCTACGCATGTGCATGACGTCGAGTGTCCCATGTCGGATGGTAGTTTCGACGCCATGCTCAATAACCGCCTGGTCGCCGGTGCTGTCGCCGCAGCCATCGGCATCCTCGTCGGGGTTTTGGGCATCTTCGCGGCGGCCTGGATCGCCACCACTTCCAGCCCGGCCACCGACGCCAACAAGTTCAACCCGAACGACGGGTTTGTGCCCGGCAGCGTCGACTACGGCTCGCGCGGCGACGGCGGGGCGGCCAACTGAGTGGCGCCCCAACACAGGTTCTGACCCGACGCGGACTCGCGGGGATCTGCGCCGCGGCGCTCGTCCTGGCGTTCAGCCAGTCCCCCGGGCGCATCGCCGCCGACACCAAACTCGACCTCACGGCCAACCCGTGGGGCTTTCTGGCGCGCGCCGCGCACCTGTGGTCGCCGACCGCCCCACTCGGCCAGGTGCAGAACCAGGCCTACGGCTACTTCTTCCCGCACGGCGCCTTCTTCGCGCTCGGCGACCTGCTGCACCTGCCGCCGTGGATCACCCAGCGACTGTGGTGGGCGTTGCTGCTCGTCGTCGGCGTCGTCGGGATCGTGAAGCTGGCGCAGGCCCTCGGCATCGGCTCGCCCGGCTCCCGACTGCTGGCCGGCGCCGTCTTCGCGCTCAGCCCCCGCGTGCTCACCACCATCGGCTCGATCTCGTCGGAGACCCTCCCGATGATGCTCGCGCCCTGGGTTGTACTCGCCGTCGTCACCGGCCTCGCGTCGACGTCGACGCCGCTGTGGCGCCTGGGCCTGCGGGCCGCCGTCCCGATCGCGCTGATGGGCGCGGTGAACGCCGTGGCGACGATCGCCGCGACGGCCGTCGGCGTGTTGTGGTGGGCGCTCGCGTTCCGCGACGGTGATCGTCGACGCTGGGCCGGCTTCGGCGCCTGGTGGGCGCTGGGCGCACTGCTGGTGTGCGCGTGGTGGCTGATCCCCCTGGCGTTGATGTCGCGGGTGAGCCCGCCGTTCCTCGACTTCATCGAGTCGTCGCGCGTGACGACCCAGTGGTCGTCGCTGACCGAGGTGCTGCGCGGGACGAGCGCGTGGACGCCATTCGTCTCCCCCGAGCGCGTCGCCGGCGCGATCCTCGTGACGCAACCGGCCGCAGTCCTCGCGACCGGCGTGCTCGCCGCCGCCGGCCTGGCCGGGCTCACCATGTCGGCACTGCCCCATCGCCGACGACTCGTCGCCATCCTCGGCGTCGGCCTGGTCCTGATGTGCCTGGGCTACGCCGGCGAGTGGGGTTCGCCGATCGCCGAGCCCGTCCGCGTCTTCCTCGACGGCCCGGGCGCCCCGCTGCGCAATCTGCACAAGTTCGACCCGTTCCTGCGGATCCCGCTCGTGCTGGGCATCGCCCACCTCATCGCGCGGGTGCCGCTGCCCCCGACCGTGTCGGTGCGCGAAGCCCTCGCCGCCTTCGCACACCCGCAGCGCTCCCGCCCGATCGCGGCGACCATCGTGCTCCTCGTCGCGCTCCTCGGATCCGGGACGCTCGCGTGGACGGGCGGGCTCGCCGGCGACGCCACCTATCGCGGACTGCCGCAGCACTGGCGCGTCGCGGCGGCCTGGCTCGACGATCACCAGTCCGGGCCGCATCCGTCGCGCGCCCTCGTCGTGCCGGGCTCGCCGTTCGCCCAGCAGCTGTGGGGCACCACGCGCGACGAACCGATGCAGGCCCTCGCCGAGAAGCCGTGGGCCGTGCGCGACGCCATCCCGCTCGTGCCGCCCCCGGCGATCCGCGCGCTCGACGCGGTGCAGCGCGATGTCGCCGCCGGTCACGGGTCGGCACAGCTGGCGCCGATGCTCGCGCAGTTGGGGGTCGGGTACGTGGTGTTGCGCGCCGACCTCGATCCGCGGGAGTCGCGCTCGGCACGCCCGCTGCTGGCCCAGCAGGCGCTGGCGTCGTCGCCGGGGCTGCGGAAGGTCGCGCAGTTCGGCGATCCGGTCGCCCCGCGCGTCGTCAAGGGCGTGGTCGTCGACGACGGGCTGCGGCCGCCCCTGCCCGCCATCCAGATCTTCGCCGTCGGATCCCGCATCTTCGACGGCACCGGACCCGTCCTCGCCGACGTCGATGCGGTGCCGCGCGTGCTCGGCGGCCCGGAGGCGGCGCCACCCGGACGGCTGTCGATCCTCGGCGGTGCCGGCGGACCCGTCTGGGTGAGCGACACCCCGACCGACCGCGAGACCGACTTCGGCCGCGTCGACGACAACCGGTCGGCGATCCGCGCTCCGGGCGATCCGCGGCGCACAAAGAACGCGGTCGCCGACTATCCGGCCGGAGACCCCGATCCGCCGCGGGCCGTCGGACAGTGGCTCCTCGACAACGTCCCCGACGCGGTCCGCGTGCGCACCTCGTCGTCGGCGGCGGATGCGACGCAGCCGGGGCAGACCGCGCCGGGGCACTCGGCGGCGGCGGTGTTCGACGAGGACGACTCGACCTCGTGGGTCAGCGCCGGTCTCGACCACGCCGTCGGCCACTGGCTCTCGCTCGACTTCGCCAAGCCGCGCGCCAACCTGGCCGTCACCCTCACGACGGCGAAGGCGCTCGGCCCCGACGTCACCGGCATCCTCGTCACCACCGACACCGGCACCGCCGTCGCCCAGGGGATCAAGCCGGGCCAGCCCGTCACCGTCACCCTCCCGCCCGGCGCGACGGAGCAGGTCCAGATCCGGGCGACGCGGACCAAGAACGGCACGGCGGGCAACCAGTTCGCCCTCGCCGAGGTCGCGCTGACCGACCTGGCCAGCGGCCAGCCGCTGCGGGTGCGCCACCGCGTCGTACTGCCCGCGTTGCCCGCCGGTGCGACGGTCGCCGGCTGGTCGTTGCGGCAGGAGCAGGCCGGTCGCGGCGAGTGCGTGTCCGATGCCGCGACGGTGCGCTGCTCGCCCGGTCTCGGACTCGCGCCGGAGACCGTCGGGGCGTTCTCCCGGGTGCTGTCGGTGCCGGTCGCCGGACCGGTCGACGCGACGGTGACGCTGCGCCCGCGCACCGGCGACGCACTCAGCCGCCTGCTGCTGCAACCGGGCACGGTGGCCGCGTCCGGCGAGGGTGAGATCGCCGATCCGCGCGGGTCGGCCACGGCCGCCGTCGACGGCGACCCGGCGACCACGTGGATCGCACCGGAGGCCAGCGCCGACACGACGGCCTCCCCGCCCAGGGGTGCCAAGCGGCGCAAGCCGTCGAAGAACGCGAAGCAGGCGCGGCTGACGCTGCACCTGCCGGCGCCGCAGCGCGTCGAGAAGCTGGTCATCGGGAAACCGCGCGGCTATCCGGCCGCGCCCGTCGAGGTGGCGGTCGACTTGGGCAACGGGGAGCAGGTGCGACGGGTCGGCGCCGACGGGACGGTGGTGCTCGATCCGGCGGTCACCGATCGGATCGTGCTGACCGTCCGCCGGGCGTCGGATCTGATCAATGTGAACAACCTCGGGTTCGCCAAGCCCGCGCCGGTGGGGATCAGCGAGATAGGGATCGTGCCCGCTGCGCCGATGCCGGTACCGGGCGATGCACGTCCGGTGCAGGTTGGGTGCGACGCGGGGTTGTCGGTGAGCGTCTCCGGTCAGGTCGTGCCGCTGCGCGTCGATACGACGGTCGGCGCGCTGCGGTCGGGCTCGACGGTGACCGCGGTTCCGTGCGGGCCGGTCCAGTTGGGCGCGGGCGAGCAGGAGTTCACGGTCAACCCGGGCCAGGGCTTCTCCGTCGACGCCGTCGAGCTGCGAACTAAGGGGACTCGAACCCCTGACCCCTCGCCCGCGTCGAGCGAATTCGAGCGCAGCGACTCGGTGTATCGAGACCCCGCAACCCCACGCTGGGACGCGACCAACCGCTCGGTCCAGATCACCCCGCATCCGAAGGACCAGCTCCTCGCCATCCCGGAAAGCACCAACCCCGGCTGGCGAGCGCGCCTGAACGGCAAGGACCTCCAGACCCAGACCGTGAACGGCTGGCAGCAGGGCTGGATCATTCCCGCGAATACCAGCGGGACCGTCGACCTGACGTACCCCCTGGATCGGCCGTATCGCTGGGCGCTGGGAGTGGGGCTCGCCCTGATGGCGGCCGTGCTCGCGCTGGCAGCCTTCGACTGGCGGGGGTCTCGATACACCCGGGTCGGGATCTCGATACACCGAGTCGCTGCGCTCCTCGGCACTCGACCCAAGCCGCTCCCCGGGCACTCGACCACCCCCATTCGGTGGTCGAGTGCCGTCCGAGCTTGCGAGGACGGCGTATCGAGACCCCGCGCAGCCGAAGTCGCGACCGCAACGACAACCCTCGCCGCCTCCTGGCTCCTCGCCGGCTGGGCGGGCCTGACCGTCGCAGCCGCGACGGGTGCGGCCATGTGGTGGTGGAGCAACCAGGAGCGCTACCGAAGCGCTCCCGTCGTCGCGGCCTTCACGCTGTTCTTCGCCGCGGCGTGTGGCCTGGCCGCCGGACCGTGGAAGTCGCCGACGGGATACCACGGGTTTGACTGGTGGGTGCAGGGCCTGGCGCTCGCCGCGGTTGCCGTCACCGTGTGGCGGTCGGTTCTCGATCGCGCCGCACGGCCCACCGTCGCACCGGGTCCTCGATGAACGCGTAGCTCGCGGCGCCGATACCGATCGACAGCACCGCGGTGATCACCCACACCAGGACGAACGAGCCGCTGAACGGGATGATCCCGAACAGCCCGAACACCACCGACAGCACCGCGACGTGCCAGATGAAGATGCCGTACGACCACCGGCCCAGCGTCGTCATCACCGGCGACGCGAGGAAGCGGAACGGCCCGTCGGTCAGCGCCAGCGGGGCGAGCACGGCATACGCGGCGATCGCACCCAGCAGGATCTTCGTCGCGAACCGCGGAGCGCTCAGCTCGCCCATGCCGACGGGACCGGCCAGCGGGGTGCACGCCAGCCCATAGGCGACGACGACCACGGCCAGCATCACACCGCGCTTCTCCCCCAGCGCGCAGAACCGCTGCAGCGCGGGGGGCATCGGCGTCCCCGACGACCGCCACGCCACCAGCTCGGCGAGCAGCAGCCCCGCGACGAACCACGGCAGGTGCCCGATCAGCCAGTTCTGCGCCTCGACGCCGTCGGGTGCGGGGATCAGCGAGGCGATCGGCCCCCAGAGCAGTCCGACGGCCCCGATCCCCAGCACCCCGAGCACCCGCCACCGTGCCCGCTCGCCGCGCAACGACACCAGCAGCAGCGCCAACAGCGGGAGCACCGCGTAGAACAGGACCTCGACCGACAGGCTCCACATCTGGGTGAGACCGGCCGTCAGCGACAGCGGCACGAACACCTGCGTCAGCGTCAGGTTGGCCAGCCACACGACGGGGTCGGACGTCTTGGCCTCGGGCAGCAGCGTCAGCACGACGACGACCACCACGAGGTACGCCGGCCAGATGCGCCAGAAGCGGTGGCGGGCGTAGCGGGCCAGCGACGGCTCGGGCCCGAGCCCCCACGCCGCTGCGGCGTGCGGCTGCCACAGCAGGAAGCCCGACAACGCGAAGAACAGCGCGACCGCCAGATCCAACCGACCGAGGACCGGGCCGGCGACGGGCCACACGACCGCACCGGTCTGGAACGCCACGTGCGTGGTGAGCACGCCCAGCGCGGCGACCGCGCGCATGCCCTCCATCTGCGGGTAGTAGCGGCGCGTCCCGGCGTCGGTCGTTGCTGTCATGACCCGCGCCAATCTACCGGCGTTGGCATGTTCGGCTCGCGGGGTCTCGATACACCAACTCGCTTCGCTCGTCGGCACTCGACCACCACAGGTACGCTCGCGACCGTGCCCGACGCCCAGACCAGCAGGTGGTCCACCCGCCAGCTCCTGCCCCCGACGCTGGTCTTCCTGGCCGCGCTGTTGGCGACGGTCGCGATCGCCTCGCCCCTGTTTCTCGCGCCGCAATTGGCCCGCGTCTCCCTCGACACCAGCCTGGTCGCGATCTCGACGTCGACCGAGCCCATCGCGACACTCGACCGCTGCTCGCTCGACCGGCCCAGAGCGGCCATGCTGGCGCCGGGCAAGCTGATCCGCAGCCAGCGCGTGGTCGCCGTCCGACCGGCCGACCGCCACATCGCCACCCTGCAGGCGGGCACCGTGATCCGCCGCGACGACAACGCGACCGGCTGCGCCGACCCGGTCCAACTCGCCGTCGTCGACCGCGTCACCGTCCGCCGCACGACAGCCGCCCCGACGGGCGAGTCGAGCATCCAGACCGACTCGAACCGGCCCGCCGTCGTCCTGCCCCAGCGCGACGGCGTCACCTACCTGTTCGCCCCCGGCTTCAACCCCGACGGTCAGCGCTTCTTCGACCCGATCACGCGTCGCACCGTCGACCTCAACAAGCTCGGCCGCGACACCGTCGCCGGGCGGTCGGTCACCAAGCTGCGCGCCGACATCCCCGACACCGACCTCGCCGCCCTCCCCGACGCCGATCCGCGCACTCGGATCGTCAAACCCGGATCGTGGTTCGGTTGGCCGGGCGCCAGCGTCGAAGCGCACGCGTTTCAGGGCGGGAGCTACACGCTCTCTGTCGACGAGCAGTCGGGGCTGATCATCGACGCCCAGATCGTCGTGCACCGCGATTACCGCGCCGGAGACCGCAGGCTCAGCTCATTCGCCGCGACGTTCCGCTACGACGCGAAGACCCGGGAATCGCTCGCCGATGCGGCCCGCTCGCAGGCGCGACCGGGCTGGCTGGCGGGGCGGATCATCCCGCTGCTCGCCGCGCTGGGTGCGCTCGTCGCCGCCGCAGGTGCGTGGGCGCTGCGCCGATCGGCCGGCGACCAACCGTTGCCCCTCGACGAGGCACGCAGCCTCCAGGGTTCCGGGTGGGTCGGATCCCTCGACGAGGTGCGCGAAACGCGCTAGAACCGACCGCCCGTACCGATCCGGCCCGAGCTCGACGAGCCGCCGTAGGAACCCGGCGAGCGACCGTCGTAGGTGTAGCCGCCCTGGTTGCCGCGACCGGCGGTGCCGCGCAGGAAGCTGTCGACGAGGACGCCGGACAGGACCGCGCCGATCGCGGACGGGTCGCTGCCGGGGTTGGTCGGCTGCTCGACGGCCTGCCAGTCGACGACGTCGGCCTGCGCGCTCATCAACGCCTCGTCGGCGAGCGCTCCGGCGCGCCGCGCCTCGTCGACGGCCTCGCTCGCCTGCTTGGCCGGCCGGTCCCGGGCGGACTTGAGCAGTCGCTGCGCTTCGGTCAGGCGGGTGCGCGCCTCCGACTGCACGGCACCGCGGCGGGTGTCGATGAAGTCGCGGGCGAACTCCACCTTCGACGCGGCGGCGGTCTCGGTCTGCTCGCGCAGTTCGACGGTCCGCTTGCGCTTCTTGGTCTGGGCGCGGGCGGCGTCGAGTTCGCGGTCGAGGACGGCGTCGGTCTCGACGAGTGTCGTGAAGGAGCCGAGTGGGTCGCTCTCGGTGTTGGCGGCGGCGTAGTCGAGCGCTGCCTGCGCCTCGGCGACGGCGTCGTCGAGGGCGGGCGACGAGTCGAGCTTGCCCGCCGCCTTGATCTCGGCCTTCACCTCGTCGATGAGGGCGGGCAGTCGGACGCCCGCCGCGGCGATCGCACCGTCGGCGTTGGCGACGGCATCGAGCAGCTTGCCGGCCTGCGCGACGGCACCCTCGGCGGCGCGGATGGCGGCGACGGCGGCGCCCTGCTGGCCGGCGGGAGCGGCCGTGGCGACGCGGCCGTCGTCGATGTTCTCCTCGGCAAAGGCGATCTGCTTCTCGGCCAGCTCGACGTTGTGCGAGACGGATTGGACGCGGTCCTCGCCGTGCTTGGCGATGAGGGAGCCGAGCATGCTCTCGGCGGCGTCGGCGCGGGTCTTGAGGTCGACGACGCTGCGGGTGAGGCCGTCGAGGCGCTCAGGCGCGTTCAGCAGCAGGTTGCGCATCTCGTCGAACTCGCGGACCTGCTCGTCGAGGCTGGCGTCGACGTCGTGGCAGGTGGTGATGATCTGCACGAGCATCGAGCGCTGCTCGTCGGCGGATTCCTCGATGTCGTCGTCGAGGCGTTGGCGCAGCACGAAGGAGTCGGCCATGTTCTTCTTCGCCGACTCGACGGCGTCGCGGAAGGGCTTGGTCTGCGCGTCGCCGAACTCGTCGACGGCCAGCTGCAGTTCTTCGGCGCTGGTGCGGACGGCGTTGTCGGTGTCGGTGAGGATCTCGCGCGACCAGTCATCGAGGACGTCGAGGGACTGGGTGGCGAGCTGGTCGACGGTGAGCTCGTCGGAGGCGGTGCGCAGCGACTCCAGGCGCGCCTTGGCCTCCTCCTCGCGCTTGCGCCGCGAGTAGAGGTAGGCGCCGCCGCCGGCGAGGGCCGCGGTGCCGCCGACGCCGGTGGCGACGTAGGCGAGCGTCCGCGACGGGGAGAGCGCCTTGTCGATGCCGCGCGCGGCGCTGATGCCGGCGGCGCCCCACTCGCCCTTCTTGAGCTTCGGCTCGACGTCTTTGGCGCCGATCTCGTCGATCTTCGACTGACCGAGGACCTCCGGCGTCGACAAGTAGTAGCGGCGCGAGTCGGTGGCGATGGCCAGCAGGACGTCGCGGGCGGTGAACTCGCTGTTCTCGACGACCTGCTTGGCCCACTGGTCGGCCTTGAGGTTGTCGAAGGTCTTCACATAGACCACCCAGAGGCTGACGCCGCGCTGCTCGTAGAGCTTGTCGATCGCGGTCTGCAGCTTGGCGCGGTCGTCATCGCTGATGACCTGCGCGGCGTCGTGGATCTGCATCTGCTCGGGCAGGTTCATCGGGGGCTCGGCGTGGGCGGCCCCGGCCGCGACGAAACTATGGAAGGCCGACGCGAACAGGACGACGGCGACGGCCAACTGTCGAAGGATCACGCGCGCGAAAGCCATGGACTCCAATCTAGCGGCTGTGCGTGCGATAGTGACGCCATGCGGAGGTCGGGATCGGGGCGTGGCGCGGCGCGATGGGACGCCGTCGTCGTCGGGTCCGGGCCGAACGGGCTGACCGCGGCGACCAAGCTCGCGCGCGCCGGGCGGTCGGTGCTGGTCATCGAGGCCGACGACACCGTCGGCGGCGGTATGCGATCTGCCGACATCTTCGGCGCGGGCACCGTGCACGACGTCTGTTCGGCGGTCCATCCGCTGGGCCGGGTCTCGCCCGCGTTCGCCGAGTTCGACCTGGCGGCGCACGGGCTGCGCTGGGTGACGCCCGAGGTGTCGTTGGCGCACGTCTTCGACGCGCAGCGGGCCGTCGCGGTGTATCGCGAGCTGGCTGCGACGACGGCGGGGCTCGGCGGCGACGGTCGGGCGTGGCGACGGTTGGTGGGCGTCGACTCGTCGACGCTGCCGATGCTGATCGATTCGGTCCTGCGTCCGCTGGGGATTCCGCGTCATCCGATGGTGATGGCGCGGTTCGGGCTGAAGGCGCTGCGGTCGGTCGACGGGTTCACCGGGGCCTTCGACGACGAGGGCACGCGCACGCTGTTCGCCGGCGTCGCCGCCCATGCGATCCGGCCGCTGTCGGCGGCCGCGTCGACGGGACCCGGGCTGCTGCTGTTGGCGCCCGCGTCGGTGACCGGATGGCCGATCGCCGAGGGCGGGTCGCAGGCGATCGCCGACGCGCTGGTGTCGTGTCTGCGGGAGGCGGGCGGCCAGGTGCAGACCGGGTGGCGGGTGCGCTCCTTCGACGAGCTGCCCGTCGCGCGGCAGTACTACTTCGACACGTCGACGAGCGATGCCGCGGCGATCCTGGGGGACCGGCTGCCGCGCCGGATGCGACGGCGATACGAGCGCTGGCGCTTCGGGCCCGGGGTCTGCAAGGTCGACTTCGTGTTGTCGGAGCCGATTCCGTGGCGCTCGGCGCTGCCCACCCGGACCGCGACCGTGCACGTCGCGGAGGGCTACCGACAGATCGCCGACGTCGAGGCGGCCGTCGCGCGCGGCGAGCACCCCGAGCGGCCGTGGTTGTTGGCGGGCGAGCCGACGCGGATCGATCCGTCGCGCGCGGGCGGCACCGGGCGGCACATCGCGTGGGCGTACTGCCACGTGCCGAACGGGTCGACGCGGGACATGGGTGCGGCGATGACCGCGGAGATCGAGCGGTGTGCGCCGGGGTTCCGCGACGTGATCGTCGAGTCGAAGGTGGTCACGGCCGCCGAACTCGGCGAGCATGAGCCGAACTTCGTCGGCGGGGACATCGGGTCGGGCGCCGCGTCGCTGTGGCAGGTCCTGGCGCGGCCGCGGTTGTCGGCGAATCTCGTCAACCCGAATCCGTATGCGACCGGCGTGCCCGGCGTGCCCGGCGTGTACCTCTGCTCATCGGCGACCGCGCCCGGCGGCGGCGTGCACGGCATGAGTGGCTATCGCGCCGCGGAGTTCGGGCTGTCGGCCTAGATTCTCCGCTCGCGCGAGGGGGTTGCCGTCGCGCGTCGACAATCGTGCCCGCGCGATGACAATCCGCACGCGGGACTAGACCGATTCACGAATCAACGGCCTCGGGGGCCGCAGCGACGTTGCGCTTGCGGTAGCGGATGCTCCACAGGTACGACGCCAGGATGATGAACACGCCCGTGAGACCGGTGACGACCTCGGGGATGTGGACGCCGATCGAGACCAGCAACATGATGGCGAGCGCACCGATCGCCCAGTGCGCGCCGTGCTCGAGGTAGACGTAGTCGTCGAGGGTGCCGCGGCGGACCATGTACACGGTCAGCGAGCGGACGAACATCGCGCCGATGAGGCCGAGGCCCAGGGCGATGATGATGGGGTCGGCGGTGATCGCGAAGGCGCCGATGACGCCGTCGAAGGAGAAGGACGCGTCGAGGACCTCGAGGTAGAGGAACAGCATGAACGCGGCACGGCCCGTCGCCTTCATGATCGGACCGGGGCCGTCGTGCGACTGGGCGGGCTCCTCGTCGTCGTCCTCCTCGGTCTCGATGTGGAAGTAGTTGCTGAGACCGTTCACCAGGAGGTAGGTCAGCAGGCCGAGGATGCCGGCGATCATGACCGGGTGCTCCTCGCGGGCGTCGGCGAAGATGAACACGGTGGCGAGCAGGACGATCAGGGCGGCGATCACCGACGCCTGGTCGAGGCGACCGGCGCGGATGAGGGGCTTCTCGATCCAGCTGAGCCAGGTGCGGTCCTGGCGGTTGAGGATGAAGTCGAGGAAGAGCATCAACAGGAACATCCCGCCGAAGGCGGCGATCTGCGGGTGTGCGGCGGTGACGAGCTGCTCGTAGGTCTTGCTGCCGTCGGTCGGCGGGTTGAGCGCGAGGCGCAGGCCTTCGATCGGGCCGAGGCGCGGGCTGGTGGTGGCCCACACGATCGCCAGCGGGAACACCAGGCGCATGCCGAAGACGGCGATGAGGATGCCGATGGTCAGGAACATCCGCTGCCAGAACAGGCTCATCTTGCGCAGGATCGAGGCGTTGATGACCGCGTTGTCGAAGGAGAGCGAGACTTCGAGGATGCCCAGGACCACGACGAGGAACAGCGCGCGGGCCGCACCCATCTGCGAGGTTCCGCCGTACAGGTAGGCCGCGACGAGGGCTGCGAGGGTCACAGCCACTGACAGGCCGAAGATGCGGATCACGGTGTCATTGTCGCAGGGCTTGTCGAGCGGACCTCCCGCGGCGTCCGGCAATCAGACTTACTATCCATTCAATGCCTTCGCGATGGCCCCTGGTGGGGAGGGCGAGCGAGGTCGCCCAGGTGCAGAGCGGACTTGATGAGGGGGTCCGCACCGTCGTGGTGTCCGGACCCGCCGGCATCGGAAAGACCCGCCTGGTCGCCGAGGCCACCGCCGACCTCGCCAACACCCGCTGGGTCCGCGGCAGCATCTCGGCGGGCACGGTTCCGCTTGGCGCGTACGCCGAGTACATCAGCGGCGACGAGGTCGATCCCGCCCTCCGCATCGGTCAGCTCATCGGTGCGATGTCGTCGCCGCCCGGCGAGGCGGTGGTCGTCGTCGACGACGTCCAGGCCCTCGACCCGCTGTCCATCGTCGTCACGCAAGCCCTGGCGCTGTCCGACGCGGTTCGCGTCGTCCTGATCTGGCGTTCGGAGGAGCCGCTCAGCCCCGAGCTGACACCGCTGCTCCGCGTCGACGGCCTGACCCGCGTCGACCTCGCTCCCCTGTCCCGCGAATCGGTCGAGGAGCTCTCGCGCGACCTTCTCGACGACGACCTCGGCGACCAAGGCCTCAACGAACTCTGGCGCCTCACCGAGGGCAATCCGCTGTTCGTCACGTCGCTGCTCGCCAATCCCTCGGCAGCCGCCTGCCGGCTCGCGGGCGGCGACGGTGAGCTGCCACCGACGCTCGTTGGCGTGCTCGACGCCCGGCTGCGCGACCTGCCCGACGACATCCTCGACGTGCTCGACGTCGTGGCGCTCGCCGAACCGGTGCCGCTGTCCGTCGTCGCCGACCTGACGAGTCCCGAAGCCCTGGAAGCCGCCGAAACCGCCCACGTCGTCACCGTCGACGCCCAGCGCCGCACGACCGGCGATGCCGACGTGTGGCTGACGCACCCGCTGTACGGCGAAGTCCGTCTCGCGAGGCTTTCCGAGTCACGACAGCGGCGCCTGCGGACCCGACTCGTCGAGGCGCTCGGCAACGTCAAGCACCCCGACGTCCAGGACCGCGTGAAGCGGGCCGTGCTGGCCGGCCGCGCCGATGCCACGCCCGTCCGCGGCGAGGTGCTTGGCGACGGCGCGGTCGCCGCGATGGGACTGGCCGCGCTGCCGCTGGCGATCGAGCTGGCCACGCAGGTCGGTCCGGGCGAGCAGCTGCCGAGCGCGCAGCTGACCGCCGCGCACGCCATGACCGTGCTCGGCGACGCCGACGGCGCGGAGGACATGTATGCGCGCATCGACGTCGCCAAACTGAGCCCGGCCCAGTGGGAATCGCTGCTGGTGTTGGAGGCCTATACGCGCCTGTGGACCCGCAACGACGCCGACGGTGCGGCGGCGATTGTGCAGCGGGCGCGATCCGCAGACGCCGGAACCGCGGCCCTCGCCGCCGACGGCATGTTGCTCACCGCCGCCGGCAAGCCGGTCGAGGCGCTGAAGGTCATCGCGGAGTTCCACTCGACGGCGCCGCAGAGCGAACAGGCCCGCATCACCGTCGACTGGGCAGAGTTGACCGCGCTGGCCGAGACGGGTCGACTGCCCGAACTCGAGGACGCCGTGCGACGCGGCGCCGTGCTCGCCGAGACGTCGGCGCTCATCGCCTACTGGCGGTTGACGCTGGCCCTGCCGCACCTGCGCGGACTGAAGCTGGCCGGCGACCCCGAGCGCGTGCAGCAGGTCTGGCGCTCCGTCCAGACGCAGGTGCCGCCGCAGCCCGGCGCGGTGACCGGTTGGTTGACCGGCTTTGCCGGCGTCGCCGCGAGCGCGCGCGGCGAACTGGAGACGGCGGGAGCGCTGCTCGACGATGCACTCGCCACCTTTGACGACGTCGACGCGGGGCCGGAGATGTGGTTCAGCTTCGCCCTCGAGCGCGCCGAGGTCGCGGCACAGGTCGGCGACCGTGAGCGCCTCGGCGAGCTGCTGGAACGGCTCAGCACCGGCGAGCACGACGGTTACGCGTCGATGCGTCCGCAGTGGCAGGCCATCGCCGCCTGGGCGGACGCGCTCGACGGTGCGACGTCGGCGGCGATCACCGAGGCCCTCGATGCGGCCGCCCTCGCGAAGAAGGCCGACCAAGCGGCGTACGAGGTCTACTGCCTGCAGACGGCCGCGCGGTTCGGGTCGGCGTGTGTCGCCGAGCGGCTGGCCGCGCTTGCCCGGCAGCTGCCCCATCTTCCGAGGGCGCAGACGGCCGCGGTCCACGCTGCCGCGCTGGCCGCCGGCGACGCCGCCGCGCTGATGGCGGCAAGCGAGGAGTACGAGCGCTACGGCGACCTCGTCGGTGCCGCGGACGCCGCCGCCCAGGCCGCCGCGGCCTATCGGCGCGAGGGCAGATCGGGCTCCGCACTCACCGCTGCCGAGCGCATGCGAGCACTGGCCGGACGGACCGGCGCCCAGACCCCGGCGATGGCCGCGGCCGTCGACGACGACGGGCTCACCGACCGTCAGCGCGAGATCGTCCGGCTGGCCGCGAAGGGATTGTCGAACAAGGAGATCGCCGAGCGCCTCGTCGTCTCCGTGCGAACGGTCGAAGGGCACGTCTACCGGGCGTCGCAGATCCTGGGCGCCCCGGTACGCGGGACGTAGCGGCGACTACTCGGCGTCGCCGTCCTCAACGTCGTCATCGGCAGCAGCTTCCGCTTCACCCTCGGCGTCCTCGGCCTTCGAATCGTCCGACCCGGTCGGCGCCTCGTCCTCGTCCTCATGGAAGCGAAGTCCGCCGAACTTGGCCTTCAACTCGTCGTCGACGTCATCGGCCACGAATGCCAGGCCGTACACAGCCGACATCAGCTCCTCCGGATCGAGGAAGTCGCCGAGGAGGTTGTGCTTGAGGCTGACCGTCGCCGTGTCCGCCTTCTCGCCCTTGTGCAGCCCGAGCGCCCCGAACACGAACGAGTCCGAGTGGTAGGCGATGTACTCGTTGAGCTCTGCGGTGCACGGCACGTCGAAGAGGACTGGCACCCGCAGGCTCACCAGCGTCTTGTCCTTCCAGGCCTGGACCTCGATGAACAGTCGGCTCGAGCCGTTGCGCACGGTGAAGCCGCCGGCCTTGGTCTCCTGGACCTTGTCCTGCAGATTCTCGGCCAGAATCTCGCGAACCTTGAGCTGCAGCGCCTCGGTGGTGGTCATCGGGAGTCCTCCTGGGTGTCGTTCTCGCTAGCGAACCCTATCGTGACCCACTCGCCAACATCCCTGCAGTGTGCGACATTTCGCCGCCGCCCATCCACAGCGATCTGACAGGTAATCCCCTGGTTATGGTCACGGGGATGCGTCATTCTGTTAGCGATCAGATTTCGACGAACCTGAGGGAGAAGGTCGTGAAGAGGATTACTGCCGCCACAGCCCTGAGCGCGGCAGCCTGTGCTGCACTGTCCACCGCGGTGACCGCGCCCGCCGACGCCACAGTCGTCTCGCGCGTCAGCCTGTCGTCGCCGATGTCGTTCTCGAACTTCACCGTCGGCTGCCCCTACGAGGCACGCGTCCGGGTGAACGACGGCTCGAACACCATCCGCCTCGTCGAGGGCCGCGCCGGCTCGCGCAGCGCTCGCGTCGTCGCACGCACCGTGCCGGCCGCGGACAAGGGCATCTTCATCTGGCGCCCCAAGGAGCCCGGCCGCCGGGTCCTTCGCGCGGTACAGACGACCCGCGGCCGCAGCATCTACAGCGCGCCGATCGTCGTCACCGTGTCGCCGGGAATCCTCGGCTGCTTCTCGGTCTGACGAACCCTGCTGAAAAATCTCCCCTGGTGACCACTCAAGGGAAGATTGCCATCCATTGGTCAGCAGGGGAGAAATCTCAGCACACATGCCAGGAGCCCCCACCCGAACGGGCAGGGGCTCCTGTGCTGAGCGGCTTTACTCGGCGCCGATGATGAACGCCTCGAGCTGGGCGCGGGCGATGTCGTCCGGGATCTGCTCCGGCGGGCTCTTCATCAGGTAGGCCGAGGCCGGCAGGATCGGGCCGCCGAGGCCGCGGTCCTTGGCGATCTTCGCGGCGCGAACCGCGTCGATGATGATGCCGGCCGAGTTGGGCGAGTCCCAGACCTCGAGCTTGTACTCCAGGTTCAGCGGGGCGTCACCGAAGGCACGACCCTCCAGGCGGACGTAGGCCCACTTGCGGT
The DNA here is from genome assembly GCF_047602025.1 of Gordonia sp. (in: high G+C Gram-positive bacteria). Taxonomy (GTDB): domain Bacteria; phylum Actinomycetota; class Actinomycetes; order Mycobacteriales; family Mycobacteriaceae; genus Gordonia. Next base: position 2,754,839 of record NZ_JASGII010000001.1, read on the forward strand.
CGTCGAGCCACTGGACGTAGTCCGACGGGCCGATGTGCACGTTCTTGTCGTAGACCTTGCCGGACAGCGGGCCGTCCAGGATCGAGGTCACGGCCTGGGTCTTGGAGACCTTCTTGGACTCAAGGCGCTCGCGCTCGAGCATGTTCTTGAAGTCCATGTTGCCGCCGACGTTCAGCTGGTAGGTGCGGTCGAGCACGACGCCGCGGTCTTCGAACAGCTTGGCCATTACGCGGTGGGTGATGGTCGCGCCGACCTGGCTCTTGATGTCGTCACCGACGATCGGCACGCCGGCGTCGGCGAACTTCTTGGCCCACACGGGGTCGGAGGCGATGAACACCGGCAGGGCGTTCACGAACGCGACGTTCGCGTCGATGGCGCACTGGGCGTAGAACTTGTCGGCCTCTTCCGAACCCACCGGCAGGTAGGAGACGAGCACGTCGACCTTGGCATCCTTGAGCGCCTTGACGACGTCGACGCCCTTGCCGTCGGCCTCGGTGATGGTCTCCTTGTAGTACTTGCCGAGACCGTCGAGGGTGTGGCCGCGCTGGACCTGGACGTTCAGCGGGGGAACGTCGCAGATCTTGATGGTGTTGTTCTCCGAGGCGTTGATCGCCTCGGACAGGTCGAAGCCGACCTTCTTGGCGTCGACGTCGAAAGCGGCGACGAACTCCACGTCGCGGACGTGGTACGGGCCGAACTTGACGTGCATCAGACCGGGGACGGTCGAGTTCTCGTCGGCGTCCTTGTAGTACTGGACTCCCTGGACCAAGGATGAGGCGCAGTTTCCCACGCCCACAATGGCCACACGCACCTGATTGTGCTCACCCATGGTCGGGCTCTCCTTTTCGTTGCGACGACGCGGCTTTGCCGGCCGTCGTTCTCTTACCTGTTGTGTCATCACCGGCCGAAGCCTCGGCGGCGATGAGTTCGTTGAGCCAGCGCACTTCGCGCTCGCTCGATTCCAGACTCAGCTCGTGGAGCTGGCGGCTGTAGCGGTCATCGCTGCGGGCGGTCCCGCCGATGAGTTCCCGGAGCCGCTCGCGGCGCTCCTCGACCTGCCGTCGACGGCCCTCCAGGATGCGCATCCGCGCCACCGCCGGGGTCCGGCTGAAGAAGGCGAGGTGCACACCGAAGCCGTCGTCGGTGTAGTTCTGCGGACCGGTGTCGGCGACGAGCTCGTTGAAACGAGCACGGCCGGCGTCGGTCAGCACGTAGACCCGGCGACCGCGACGCACCTTGGTGCCGTCGCGACTGGTGTCTTCGACGATCAATCCGTCGGCCTGCATCCGGCGCAGCGTCGGGTAGAGCGAGCCGTACGAGAACGCACGGAACGCGCCCAACAGACCGGTAAGCCGCTTGCGCAGCTCGTAGCCGTGCATGGGCGATTCGAGGAGCAGACCCAGGACTGCCAGTTCGAGCATCTGAGCCTCCTTTCCTCGGCGCGCACGGATGCGCGGTTCGCCCTATCACGATTAGCCATTGGTTCGATGCTGCTGTCGAATGTATCGCACCGATATATTCGAGCGCCAGTCGGGTGGGATAGATCACCGACCTCCCCAATCCGGCGGGAGGGCACGAGTACGCTCGGGTCATGGCAGCGCCCCGTCCGGACTCACCGCCGTGGGAGGAAGCCGCGCCGCGTCAGGTCGTGGACTACGCCCTGCGACGACGGTCCCGGTTGGCCGAGGTCAATTCCGGGCGGATCGGCGTCGGCGAGGTCTGCGACGCCAATCCGTATCTGCTGAACGCCGCGGCGTTCCACGGCAGCCCGTCGGACATCACGTGCCCGATCTGCCGCAAGGAACCACTCACCCTGGTGTCGTGGGTGTTCGGCGACCGCCTCGGCCAGGCGTCCGGATCGGCCCGCTCGCTGGCCGAGATCGACCAGCTCGCGAACAAGTATGGGGAGCTGTCGGTGCACGTCGTCGAGGTGTGCCGATCCTGCCATTGGAACCATTTGATCCGGTCATACGTTTCCGGTCAGAATTCTCAGACGCCGCGAACGCGTAAAATAGCGAAGTGATTCTTGCGTCTCCCGCACCTGTCGGGAATGACGGCGTGCGATGCGGCACACGGAAAGGCAACACATGAGCAGCGGTACCGGTGCACCGAAGGGTGGTTCCACCAGCTCAGCGGGCATTAAGGGCTCGGTGACCAGCAAGTCGCTGGCCGCTGCCCGCCGCGTCAAAGAGATGTCCAAGCAGAAGAAGATCGCCTGGGGCGTCGGCCTCGTCGGCGGCTTCGTGCCGGTGATGGCCGTCATCGGCATCCTCGCCTTCCTGCTGACCTACATCTTCGCCAACGTTCCCGCCTCGGGTGATATCAAGCACAACCAGGTCGCCAACATCCTGTACAAGGAGGGCGGCGTGATGACGAAGGTGATCCCGCCCGAGGGCAACCGCACCGACGTCAAGATCGACGAGATCCCCAAGTCGCTGCAGGACGCGGTCATCGCCGCCGAGGACCGTGAGTTCCGCAAGAATTCGGGCTTCTCCATCCGCGGCCTGGGTCGCGCGGTGGTCGGCCGCGTCACCGGCCGCGAGGACGCCGGCGGTGGTTCGACGATCACCCAGCAGTACGTGAAGAACGCCCTCGTCGGCGACGAGCACTCCTACCGCCGCAAGTTCGTCGAGCTGGCGATCGCCACCAAGATGAGCAACGAGTGGTCCAAAGACGACATCATGGCCGCCTACCTGAACACGATCTACTTCGGTCGTGGCTCGTACGGCGTGGCCGCCGCGTCGCAGGCCTACTTCGGCAAGCCGCTGTCGAAGCTGACGACCGCCGAGTCGGCCGTTCTCGCGTCGTCGATCCGCTCGCCGTCGACCTACGACCCCGACAACAACAAGGAAGCCGCCGAGATGCGGTGGAACTGGGTGCTGTCGTCGATGGTCGAGACCGGCTCGCTGTCCGCGACCGACCGTGCGGGGATGAAGTACCCGAAGGTGCTGAAGTACAAGGAAGGCGCCGGCCAGAAGGACGACGGCACGATGGGCCTGATCAAGCGCCGCGTGCTCGACGAGCTGGACGAGCTCAACATCACCGAGCAGCAGGTCCGCACCGAGGGCCTCAAGATCACCACCACGATCAGCAAGAAGGTGCAGAACTCGCTGACCGAGGCGGCCGACGACAAGCTCGAGGACTACCCGAAGTCCACGCGCACGGGCATCGTCTCGATCGACCCGCGCACCGGTGGCGTCGCCGGCTACTACGGCGGCAAGCAGGCGGCCGGCTGGGACTACGCCAACGCCGGCCTGCAGACCGGATCGTCGTTCAAGGTGTTCGCGCTCGTCGCGGCACTGGAGCAGGACATCCCGCTGTCGAAGATCTACAGCTCGGAGCCCTACGAGGGCACCAACGGCCTGGTCGTGAAGAACTCCGAGGGACTGTCCTGCGGATCGTGCAACCTGGCGACGGCGATGAAGATGTCGCTCAACACCGTCTACTACCGCCTGATGATGGACCTCAAGGGCCAGGCCGACGCGGTCGCGAAGGCCGCGCACAAGGCCGGCATCGCCGAGAGCTTCGGCGACATCCCGCACACGCTGCAGGAGAAGAACGGCGGCGTCGAGGGCGGTGTGGTCCTGGGCCAGTACCCCTCGCGCGTCATCGACATGGCGTCGGCCTACGCGACGCTCGCCGCGTCGGGCATCTACCGCAAGCCGCACTTCGTCACCAAGGTCGAGGACAACGACGGCAACGTGCTCTTCGAGCGCAAGAAGGATCCGGGCAAGCGCGTCTTCCCCGCCAAGGTCGCCGACAACGTGACCGCCGCGCTGGAGCCGATCCCCGCCTACTCCAACGGCGCCAACCTGTACGACCCGACTTACGGCTCGCGCCCCGCGGCCGCCAAGACCGGCACCGCGCAGCTGCGCAACACCGGTGACAACAAGGACGCCTGGATGGTCGGGTACACCCCGCAGCTGTCGACGGCCGTCTGGGTCGGCACCGACAAGGGCACCGCGCTGAAGACCCCGTGGGGCGGCCCGGTGTACGGCTCGGGTCTGCCGTCGCAGATCTGGAAGCAGGCGATGGACGGCGCCCTCTCCGGCGACCCCATCGAGCAGTTCCCGACGCCCGAAGCGGTCGGCGGCCAGGCCGGTGTGCCGATCGAGGTCGCTCCGGCACCGCGCTACACCCCCCCGCCGCAGCGCCAGCGCCTGCCCGGCCAGGGTCGCGACGGCAACTTCACCGTCGCACCGGGCATCACCGTGCCCGGCCCGCCGCCGCCGCGTCAGTACAACCCGCCGCGCGGCGGTGGGGGCGGCGGATACAACCCGCCACCGCGTCCGCGCCCGCGTCCGCAGCGACCGCCGCCGCCGCGACTGCCGTTCCCCTGGGGCTGATCGGTAGCCCGACGTGACCGACGCGGTCGATTCGCCCGCGCCGCTCGCACCCGACCTGAATCGGTCGGTGCGGCGGTGGGCGCCGTCGCTCGACGATCCCCTCGTCGCTCCGTCCTCGGAGCGAATCGGCGGGCCCGTCGGCACACACGCCGCCATCGGGCGCGCCCGGTTCTCCGCGCTGCGCGTGCTGTTCGCGCTGGCGCTGGTCGGTTTGGCGATCGGGTTCTCCGGGAAGACCGCGTGCCTGCAGCAGGCGCCGTCGTCGGCCGCCGACGGCCCCCGGGTGTCGGTGGACAAGACCCACCGGCTCAATTGGGACAACCAGCGCGAGATGTACTCGCTCTGCTACACCGACGTCGTCGCGGTCTACGGCCGCCAGCACCTCGGCGACGGGGTGCCGTTCTGGACGTCGTGGCAGGGCAAGACCGCCGCCGGCAAGACCGTGACGCAGCGGTGGGCGACGCCGGTCGGGACCGGAATGTTCGCGTACGGCGCGGCCAAGGTCGTGGCCGGCTGGCAGTGGCTGCACGTGCACTGGGGCGTGCCGTCGGTGATCAGCCCGGTGCTGTTCTTCAACCTGGTGGCCGTCGTGCTGGCGCTGTGCTGGCTGGTGACGATCTGGGTGCTGGTGAAGCTCTCCGACGAACGTCGCTGGTTCGTGTGGGTGGCGGCGCTGTCGCCGGTGATCTTCGTCCACGCCTTCACGTCGTTCGACCTGTTGACGGTCATGCTCGTCATGCTCGGTTTGTTGGCCTGGGACCGTCGACGGTGGTGGGCGTCGGGCGTGCTGTTCGGTCTCGCCCTGACGACGGGGCTGTGGCCGTTGCTCGTGCTGTTGGCGCTCGGGTTGTCGCTGTACCTCGAGCGGCGGGGGCGAGCGAGGCCCGCGAGGGATCTGTATCGCGACCCCCTCAAGGTCGTCGTCGCCGTTCTGGCGACGTGGCTGGTGGTGAACCTGCCCGTCGCGATCGGCGCGAGCACCGGGTGGCTGCAGTACTGGCGGTTCTTCTCCGCGCGGGCGCCCGAGCCGGACAGTCTCTACGGCGCGATTGCGACGCTGGTCAAGCTGTCGTTGAACGTGACGGCGGTGAACGTGATCTCCCTGGTGCTGGTGATCGCGGCGATCGCCGCGGTGATCGTGATCGTCGTGCGCTCGCCGAAGCCCTTCGACGTGTACTCGATTGCGTTCCTCCTGATCGCCGGCACCTTGATCGCGTCGAAGACCTGGAGTCCGCAGAGCACGCTGTGGCTGGTGCCGTTCGCCGTGCTGGCGGTGCGGTCGAGTCGGATCCTGATGGTGTGGATGCTCATCGAGGCCCTGGCGTGGGTGCCGCGCATGGGCGTCTACCTCGCGCCGTCGCACCACTGGCTGCCGCCGCAGTGGTACACCCTCGCCGTGGTCGTGCGGATGGTCGCGCTGCTCGGTGTGTGCCTGCACATCATCTGGGAGCACTACGACGACGAGCCGGACGTCGTCGAGACGCCCACCCCGCACCTGAGCCGGTCGCCGCTGTCGGCCTGAAACACTCTCGACCGTCGACATCGCGACTGATACCATTTCGGTATGGCTATGACGCTGCGGATCCCGCCTGAGCTCGACGCGCGGCTCGACGCGATCGCCGCTGCCGAGCACGTGTCCAAGCACGCGTTGGTCCTGCAAGCCATCGAGGCGCTTGCTCAGCGCAACGGCCGTCGTGACGAGATACTTGCCGCCGTCGACTTCGTCCGGAGCCACGACGCCGAACTGCTGGATCGGCTCGCCGACTCGTGACCGACTACCTCACGCTCGACGACGCCCTTCTCGTCGCGCATGAGTTCGGCTTCATCGTCGGCGACGCCGGCCTTCTCGCCTCGGCGCTGGCACGGCCCGCGACGACGGTCTTCGGGAAGGACGCGTACGCGACCCTGTCGCGAAAGGCCGCGGCACTGCTCGAGAGCGTCGTCCGGAATCACCCGTTCATCGACGGCAACAAGCGAACCGGCTGGACCTTGATGGTCACCTTCTGCTTCCTGAACGGGTATATCCACGACTTCACCACCGACGAGGGTTACGACCTGGTCATCGGTATCGCCGAAGCGCGGGTCTACCTGGACGCGGCCGAGCAAGCCATCGTCGCGCATCTCGTCCCGCGCTGATCTGTCCCGCTCGGCCGCGTCGACGGCCGGCGGGCGAAGATCAGGCGATCGCCAGCACGACGACGGCCAGGAGCGGCAGGGCTCCCTGGCGCACCGCTGCACCGCGGTGCGACGGCGAGGAGATCCCGAGCACGAGTGCGGCCGCGAGCATCGCCGCCGTACCGGCGAACACCAGCGCCAGGCCGACGCCGCGGTGGTCGGACAGCGCGACGACCAGTGTCCCGACCACGACCATGATCGCGAGGAACAGGTTGTAGAAGCCCTGGTTGAAGGCGAGCTCGCGGGTGTCGAGCGCCTGCTGCTCGGTGGTGCCGAACACCGCGCGGGCCCGCTTCGACGTCCAGGCGATCGACTCCAGATAGAAGATGAAGACGTGCAGGAGCGCGGCGAGGATGGCGAGGACGAGTCCGGCGGTCAGCATGGGGCAAGTATGCGCGCGGCGGGCGGGGCCCACCGGCGATCCGCCCAGAAGTCAGGGAGAAGCCGCGGGCGGAAGCTTCAGGCCCATCGACGCCAACGGCGCGCGAGGAGCGGCCTTCACGAACGCGAAGATCAGGTAGATCAACAGCGCCGCATGGACCCAGACGCCCAGGTTGACGCCCCCGATGACCCACCACTTCATCGGCGGGTGCGCCGGGTTGTTGATGATGCCGAAGAGTCGGAAGATCGTGAGGTCCAGGGCGAGGTCGGCGACGAGGTACGCCACGATCACCGGCCAGCGGATCTTCAACAGCGCGAAGAACGGCAGGATCCACAGCGTGTACTGCGGCGAGTGGACCTTGTGGAACACCATGAAGCCGGCGAGCATCGCGCCGCACACGCCGATCCACGGGTAGATGCCCATGGTCACCTTGTCGGGTCGGTACACGCGCCAGCCCAGCCAGACGGCGAGCACGAACGACACCGCGATCAGCAGCGGCGACGCGATCCCGACGAACGTGTTGAGGGAGTCCGATGTCTTGTAGGAGCCCGGCTCGCCGCCGGTGACGATCCGCCAGCCCCAGTACCAAATGGAGTTGGTGTCGACTTCGGCCTTGCGCTTGCCCTGGAACGACAGCGCCGCGCGCCACCCCTCCCAGCCGAGCACCATGAACGGACCCTGCGTCACGACGACCGTCGCGGTCGCCGCGCCGGCGACGGTCCAGAAGCCGCGCCAGTCGAGGTCGGTCGCGACCTCCTTGGGCGAGCGGAACCGCTGCGTGAACCCGCCGCCGCGCGTCAAGACGTACAGCGCGAGCGGCAGCACGAAGAAGCCCGGATACATCTTCAGCGAGAAGCCGATGCCGAACAGGATCGCCGCCCACACCCCCGCCGCGCGCAGGGACAGCCGCGGATTGCCGTCGCGGCCGGGCGACGCGCCCCATGCGACGACGGCGATGCCGCCGACGGCGGTCGCGACGACGGGCAGCTCCCAGTTGTGGAAGGCATAGAGGACCAGCGGCGGGGTCGCGGCCCACAGCAGCGCCCACCAGCGGACCAGGTACACCAGCAGCAGCGTGACGATGATGCCGAACGGCGCGAGGATCAGCGCCGAGTGGATGAAGAACTCGCGGTCGGTGTGGGCGCCGATCGCGCCTAGCCACATCAGCACGCCGGAGAGCACCGGGTATTCGACGGAGCCGCCGACGAGGCCGCCGCCGGAGGTGATCGAACCGTGGATGTAGGGGAAGACGTGGTTGTTGATGTCCCTGCCCAACCACAGGTTCATCATGTCGTTGTAGCAGGGGATGACCGCGTCGCCGTCGCCGATCGGCCAGCGCTTGGAGCGGCCCTCCGCCTTGTACGGCGGGCCGCCGCACTGGAGCTTGGCGGCGAAGCTCCACGCCATCGCCAGACACGTGAAGAGGACCGAGACGACGGCCGCGGTGACCGCGTCGCCGCGGCGCGTGCGATCCAGGGGGCCCAGCGCGGCGGTCTTGCTGTCGTCGGACATGGGGTACAGGCTATGCGGTCGTCGACGAGAGCGGCGAGGGGAGTCCGCGATTTCGCAGGTCAACCGGTCCTCATGTATCTTTGAGCGGTTGCCGACGCAGGCGACCCTCCTGCCACGGAACGTCCGTGGCCGATTAGCCCATAGGAGGTGATGTGGTCTTATGCGTCACTACGAACTGATGGTCATCCTCGATCCGAACCTGGACGAGCGCACCGTCGCCCCCTCCCTGGATACCTTCCTCAACGTCGTCCGTAAGGATGGCGGCACTGTGGACGGTGTCGACATCTGGGGCAAGCGCCGTCTTGCCTACGAGATCGAGAAGAATGCCGAAGGCATCTACGCGGTCATCGACCTGAACGCGAAGCCGGACACGGTCAACGAGCTCGACCGTCAGCTGAAGCTGAACGAGTCGGTGCTGCGCACCAAGGTCCTGCGCAAGCAGTAAGCCCGACGGCGCGATTCGCCCATACGCGTCGCGCCTGTCAGTGCCGGTCCATAGGCTAGGGACAAACAACCTGGTTGGAACGGCACGTCGAGCATCTGCCCACCATCCGACACACCACGATCCTCGAGGGGAAAGCACATGGCTGGAGAAACGGTTATCACCGTCATCGGGAACCTGACGGCCGACCCGGAACTGCGGTTCACGCCGTCCGGTGCCGCGGTCGCCAACTTCACGGTGGCTTCGACGCCGCGCACCTTCGACCGTCAGACCAATGAATGGAAAGACGGCGAGGCGCTGTTCCTGCGATGCAACATCTGGCGCGAGGCCGCCGAGAACGTGACGGAGTCCCTGACCAAGGGCACCCGCGTCATCGTTTCCGGTCGCCTCAAGCAGCGCTCCTTCGAGACTCGCGAGGGTGAGAAGCGGACGGTGTACGAGCTCGACGTCGACGAGATCGGCCCGTCGCTGCGGTACGCAACCGCCAAGGTCACCCGCGCTTCGCGCGGTGGTGGCGGCGGTGGCGGCTTCGGTGCCCCCCAGGGCGGCGGAGGCCGTCCCGCGGCATCGAGCCAGCCGGCAGCGAACGAGGACCCGTGGGGCAGCGCGCCTGCCGCGGGTTCGGCGGGCGGTGCCTCGGAAGAACCACCTTTCTGATTCATCTGGAGTAATACATGGCAAAGCAAAAGGGTCGGAAGCCCCGCATCGAGAAGGTCGTCAAGGCCAAGGCGTGCAGCTTCTGCAAGGACAAGTCGCAGGACATCGACTACAAGGACACCGCGCTGCTGCGTCGGTTCCTGTCGGACCGCGGCAAGATTCGTTCGCGTCGCGTGACTGGTAACTGCGTGCAGCACCAGCGCGATGTCGCGATCGCCGTCAAGAACTCGCGCGAGGTGGCGCTTCTGCCGTTCACCTCGACGGGTCGATAAGCGGAAGGGATCTGACTATGAAGCTCATCCTGACTGCTGCTGTCGAGAACCTCGGTGTCGCCGGCGACATCGTCGAGGTCAAGAACGGCTACGGCCGCAACTACCTGCTCCCCAACGGTCTCGCGATCGTCGCCACCCGTGGCGCCGAGAAGCAGGTCGAGGGCATCAAGCGCGCCCAGGCCGACCGCGAGGTGCGCGACGTCGAGCACGCCAACGAGCTGAAGCAGGCCCTCGAGGGCCTGTCGAGCGTCTCGCTGGGCGTGAAGACGCACGACTCGGGCAAGCTGTTCGGCTCGGTCACCACGGGCGACGTCGTCGGTGCCATCAAGAGCGCCGGCGGTCCCGCCGTCGACAAGCGCAACGTGGAGCTGCCGAACGGCCACATCAAGGCCACCGGCACCTACCCGGTCGTCGTGAAGCTGCACCCGAACGTCGCGGCCAACTTCGATCTGGCTGTCGTCGCGGAGTAGTTCGCACGCAAACGAAAAGCCGCCGTCCGGGGAACCGGGCGGCGGCTTTCGTTTGTCAGGCCGACGGCCTCAGCGCAAGCTCGGCGGGAGCTTGGACTTGGGCGGGTTGTAGTTGTGGGTGCCGCCGGGGCCGATGAACTTGTGCCAGCGGGGGCTGATCACGAAGGCGCGGCCGCGCGTGGTGCAGGAGACGACGTGGGCGCGCGGACGGGCGCACGTGACGTCGTAGATATTGATGCTGCGGCCGACGGGCAGCACCTTGGCGCGATAGTGGGCGCGGGGCTCCATGCGGATGCTCGGCTCGAAGATGCCCTTCGGGGTGACCCACCACGGGCCCTGGTGGTTGTTCAGCAGGACGCCCTGGGTGCCGGCCGGGGCGGTCCCGACGAAGCCCTTGCAGGCGACGCGGCCGGGGTACTGGCCGATCTGGCAGTAGTAGCCGCCGGCGCGGAACCAGGCGCCGCCGTTGTTGTCGTAGTTGTACGACACGTAGCTGTTGGCGTTGACGCCCGGGTAGCGGGCGAAGTCGAGTTCGGGCGCGGTGGCCGAGGCGAGCGCCGGCGCGATCGAGAGCGCGGCGGCCCCGGCCACGGTGGCCGTCAGCGCGCGCTGCAGTGCGGTGTTCATCTGAGTTCTCCCCTTGCTCTTGCTGCATGCCATTTCATCACGAGACGGCTCGGCGGCGGGCGTCCTGGGGATAATTCGCAGGTACCGCCCAGGGACGGTTGCCAGGTTACCGGGCGTTGTGACCCCGTTCACTTTGCGGTCTCCCGTTCAGGGTTCAGGGTTTGCTTGAGGGTTGCTCCGGCGCGTTTTCCGCGACACGCCGACAAATCCTAAACTCCCCGAGTGTGGATAAGGCTTACCCCCGCTGACCTGGCGAAACGTCGAAAATAGTGAACTTACTCATTAGTTTTCCCCGACGCTGTCCACAACCGTTCTCGCACAACGCGGGGCTGTCCACAGCTTGTCCACACCCCTTTCCACAACGCCGTTTGAGCCAAGTTGCGGCGGGAAATAATCTTCCCTCGTTGGATCGCCGCATCCCCCAAGACGACGCGGCGGTGGGACGGCACCGGGTCACCGCCCGGGAACCTCCCCCGCCGTTGTCAGGGGTCCGGCGTATCAAAGACGTAGGCGGGCCGCCGCGGCCCAGCGACTGGGGCTTGCCAGGAGTTCCGAGAGGGGGTGGGTAGATGTCTGTGACCGAAGACCATGGTCACGATCCGGTCCCCGAGGATCTGCCGAGCGAAGAGTTCGGCCGCCAGCCCCCGCAGGATCAGGCAGCAGAGCAGTCGGTTCTCGGCGGCATGATGCTTTCCAAGGACGCCATTGCCGACGTCCTGGAGAAGATCCGGCCGGGCGACTTCTACCTCCCGTCGCACCAAGCCATCTACGACGCCATCCTCGAGCTGTACGGCAAGGGCGAGCCGGCCGACGCCGTCACCGTCGCCGCCGAGCTCGAGCGCCGCGGCGACCTCAAGCGCGTCGGCGGGGCGCCGTATCTGCACACGCTGATCCAGACGGTGCCGACGGCGGCCAACGCCGGGTACTACGCGGAGATCGTCGGCGAGAAAGCGATTCTGCGACGGCTCGTCGAGGCCGGTACGCGCATCGTGCAGTTCGGGTACGCCGGCGGCGAGGGCGCGCAGGACGTGGCCGAGGTCGTCGACCGGGCGCAGGCCGAGGTGTACGACGTCACCGAGCGCAACACCTCCGAGGACTACGTGCCCTTGGAGCAGTTGCTCCAGCCGACGATGGACGAACTGGACTCGATCGCGTCGCGGGGCGGCATCTCGCTGGGCGTGCCCACCGGCTTTGCCGACCTGGACAAGCTGACCAACGGCCTGCACCCCGGACAGATGATCATCGTCGCGGCGCGCCCCGGTGTCGGCAAGGCGCTCGCGCTCGACACCCCGCTGCCGACGCCGCGCGGTTGGACGACGATGGGCAATGTCGCCGTCGGCGATGAGCTCCTCGACGCCGACGGTCGTCCGACGCGAGTCGTCGCCAGCACCGAGGTGATGACCGAGCGGCCGTGCTACGCGGTGCGGTTCAACGACGGCGCGGTCCTCGTCGCCGACGCCGAGCACCAGTGGCAGGCCGAGATCGGCGAGCACACGGTCATCGCGACCACCGAACAGCTGCGCCCGCACGCCGGCGTCGCCGCGGTGCGCAACGGCGCGCCGCTGGAGCTGCCGAAGCGTCGGTTCGCGTACGGGCCGTACACGGTGGGCGCGCTGGCCGGCATGGCCTTCGACGACCCCGAGATCTCGATGCGCATCGACGCCGAGGGCGAAGTCGACGTGATGACGCTGATGGCCGACCTGGGCGGGCAGGTGCCCCTGGAGTACCTGCGCGGGTCGATCGCGCAGCGTCGCGCGCTGTTGGCCGGCATCCTCGACGCGCGCGCCATCGTCGAGGACGACGGCCGGATCACCGTCGCCGCCGCGACGCGGCACATGACTTTCGTGGTCGCCGATCTGGTGGCCGGTTTGGGGTACTCGTACCGACGGCTGGCGTCGGGATGGCTCAGCGTCGACGCCGACGACGACGTGTTCACCGTCCACCACAAGGCGGTCAAGCACAAAGAGGTGCGGCGCCCGTCGCGGACGCGGCAGATCGTCGCGATCACGCCGGTGCCGAGCGTGCCGGTGCGCTGCGTGCAGGTCGACAACCCGGCGCAGCTGTACCTGGCCGGCGAGGCGATGGTTCCGACGCACAACTCGACGCTGGCGATGGACTTCCTGCGGTCGTGCTCGATCCAGCACGGGCTGACCAGTGCCATGTTCTCGCTGGAGATGAGCAAGTCCGAGATCGTCATGCGACTGCTCTCGGCCGAGTCGAAGGTGAAGCTGGCCGACATGCGGTCGGGGTCGATGAGCGACGACGACTGGACGCGCATGGCGCGGCGGATGGGCGAGATCGCCGAGGCCCCGCTGTTCATCGACGATTCGCCGAACCTGACGATGATGGAGATCCGCGCCAAGGCGCGACGGCTCAAGCAGCGCCACGGCCTGAAGATGATCGTCGTCGACTACATGCAGCTGATGACGTCGGGCAAGAAGGTCGAGTCGCGCCAGCAAGAGGTGTCGGAGTTCTCGCGGTCGCTGAAGCTGTTGGCCAAGGAGCTCGAGGTTCCGGTCATCGCGATCTCGCAGTTGAACCGCGGTCCCGAGCAGCGGACGGACAAGCGACCGCAGGTCGCCGATCTGCGTGAGTCGGGCTCGCTGGAGCAGGACGCCGACATGGTCATCCTGTTGCACCGGCCCGACGCCATCGAGCGCGACGATCCGCGCGCCGGCGAGGCCGACATCATCGTGGGCAAGCACCGCAACGGCCCCACCGCCACCATCACCGTCGCCCACCAGCTCCACCTCAGCCGGTTCGTGGATATGGCGCGGGGCTAGAGCATCTAGCTATTCCAACAGCGCCGAAGCCACGAGCGTGATGTCGAAGGGCTCCGTGAGCGTCAACTCCTCGTCGCCCGTCGCCGTACCGGCGACGTGATACTCCCCGTCGCGCAGCGTCCACGCCGTGATCGACGGCTCGTCGGGGTCGACGACCCAGTAGTGAGCGCACTCCGCCCGCTGCAGCCGTTCCTTCTTCAGCATGAGGTCGACGTTTCGCGTCGACGGCGAGAGCACCTCGATCGCCAGCACCGGCGCACCCGGCAGCTCCCGCTCAGTGAACGCGTCGCGTCGAGCCACCAACAGGTCTGGCTGAACCACCGTGTCCTCCGCCAGGACGACGTCGACGGGCGCGAACAGAACCTTCAGCCCCTTCGGGCAAGCGGCACGCAGAAGCAGGAACAGATTCCCGACTACGTCTTGATGCGCGATCCGCGGCGCCGGAGTCACGACGAGCACCCCGTCGAGCAACTCGTAGCGGTGCCCGTCATCGGGCATCGAGTCGAGGTCGTCGCGGGTCAGCGCTCGCCCTCGCGGCAGCCCCAACACCTCGGTCGTCATGGTTGTCATCGTATGCCTCCTCAATCCCCATAGCCACGGAATCTAGGCCGCTCAACCAATCGGAAAGCGGTGGCGGAGTCCACCTCCACACCCAAGTGTGGACGCGCCAAACTTGTGCAGAACTCAGCCCAGAAGCACAGCCGGCGCGACTGAGAACTCGAACGGCTGCGTGACATCCAATTCCTCATCGGCCTTCGCGGTACCGGCGACGTGATACTCCCCGTCGCGCAGCGTCCACGCCGTGATCGACGGCTCGTCGGGGTCGACGACCCAGTAGTGAGCGCACTCCGCCCGCCGCAGACGGTCCTTCTTCAAGAACAGGTCCACACCTCGCGTCGACGGTGACAGCACCTCGACCGCCAACTCCGGGGGTCCCTGCAACGCGCGCTCGTTGAACGCGGATCTCCTGACGACGAGTACATCGGGTTGCAGGACCGTGTCCTCGGCGAGGACGACGTCGAACGGCGCGTGCAGAATCTCCAGATCATCGGGACACGCCGCAAACAGCCGGGTCACCAGGTTGACGCTCACACGCTGGTGAACCCAGCGCGGCGACGGGCTCACGACGAGCACCCCGTCGAGCAACTCGTACCGGTGCCCGTCATCGGGCATCGAGTCGAGGTCGTCGCGGGTCAGCGCTCGCCCGCGCGGCAAGCCCAGCACCTCGGTCATCATGGTTGCCACTGTAAGCCTCCTGGTCCCCCATAACCATGGAACGTAGGCGGCGCCGACCAGCCCCGAGCCGACCTCAGGACTCGGAGGAAGTCCGCTTGTGGAAGCCGCAGACCTGTGGAAACTGCTGCTCAGACCGTCAGTGCGAAGTGGGACGAAGCTCAGAGTGGCCGACGACGACGGGACCCACGAAGACCGGGCCGCTGAAGCCGCCGCCCGGACGTCGATTCAGGACCCGGCGTTGGCCGTAGGCGTCGTAGAAGCCGCCGGTGCGCGTCGACACGATGCGGGAGCGTTGCGCCCCCAACGGCCCGAAGTCGTAGAGCGTGTGGCCGTTCACGGCGACGTACGTCCGAAAGGTCATCCCGAACACGCTGGTGACGGCGCGGTAGCGGCCCTCGGAGACTCGCGCGTCTGCGTCGGGCGCGAGCGAAGTGGTGCCGACAACCGTGGCTGCGCTGAGCGCACCTGCGGCGACGATGCGGGTGAATGGGCGCATATCGACTCCTTGGGTCAGGGTTCGCCAGGTGTCCTGATGCTACGCGCTCAGTGCCTGGCGTCGGCGTCAGTTCAGCCGGCGAGGAACTTGTCCCGCAGGGCGCCCTGCTGGTCGACACTCAGGCCAAGACCGCTCGTGAAGTACCCGGCGACGTCGCCGAAGTTCTTCTCCAGCTCGTCGAAGGCAGCGTCGAGGTAGGCCTTCTCGACGCCCAAGAACGGCACGACCTCGTCGGGGGTTCCGCCGGCCGCCACCCACTTGTCGGTGACGCCCTTGAGCGCGGGCAGCAGCCGGTCGTTGGTGAGCAGGTAGTCCTTGTAGACGTCGTCGCGGTCGACGCCCATGAGCGACAAGAACGACGCGGCCGCCCAGCCGGTGCGGTCCTTGCCGGTGGTGCAGTGGAACAGGGCGGGCTGCTGGTCCTGGTGGAGTAGGCCCTCGTAGAAGCGGCGGTAGGCCTTCTTGCCGCTGCCCGACGACACCATCGACCGATAGCTCTCGGACATCTTGCCGACGACGTCGATGCTCTTCATCTGGTCGCGCAGCTCGTGCAATTTCTCGGGGTCGGCAAGCGCGGCGTTCATCTCCGCCGGCATCGCCGACGCGGTCGCGTCGCCGCTGGAGCCCATCAGGTCGGCGAGCACGTCGAGGTGCAGGTCGTCGACGCCGGTCATCTTCGGGTCCGGCGTCTGCGTGATCTCGTTGGTGGTGCGCAGGTCGTAGACCATCTTGAGCGGCACCTCGGCGAGCACGGTCGACGGGTCTTTGACCGCGCGGAAATCGGTGGAGCGGAACACCCGGCCGTACTGGACGGGCCGGCCGCCGTCGCCTGTCCAGCCGCCGAGGTCGCGGAGGTTTGGCAGCGTGGGCAGCGGGCTGGGGGCACCGGGTTCGGTGGGAGTCCAAGTCATAACACCGAGGGTAGCGTCGGGCTACGATCCACCAATGCGGATCAACACCACGACCAAGGCCTGCGCGGCCATCGCTGCTGTCGGCATCGGCCTGCTGACCCTGACCGGGTGCGGCGGCGCGAAGAACGACGCGCCGGCGACGGTGACCGTCGTCAGCACCGAGACGGTGGAGCAGGCTGCTCCGACGGAGACTCCTAAGCCGACCGCAACGCCGCGTCCGACGCCGGCGGAGTCGAGCGTTCCGAAGCCGGGTCAGGCGCAGGAGGGCTTCTTCGTCATGCCGAACGTGGTCGGCATGGGACTGCAGGCCGCGCAGGACGAGATGCAGCGGATCACCGGCAACCCGGGCTACTTCACCTCTTCGACGGATGCGACGGGCGCCGGCCGGCAGCAGGTCATGGACCGGAACTGGAAGGTGTGCACGCAATCCGTGCCGCCCGGCACCCAGGTCCGCGTCATGGGCCCCACCATCAGTTTTGGGGCCGTGAAGCTGAGTGAGCAGTGCCCTTAGGATCGTGGCACCTGCGGAGAACTCGACTGAACGCTTCATGCGATTTGCGATCGAATGCGTTCACGAAGTCGAACTTGAGCTGTGGGACACCAATGGACGACAGAACGCGGTCGACTACGTATTCACCTCCCCCAACGGCAACGGCGCAGTCGAGGTCACCTCAATACGGAACAGCGATGCGGCCGCATGGTATTCGGTCCTCGGAGAATCTCACCGGATCGCAGTGCCATCGCCCCGGGGTTGGTCCCTGGAGGTCGGGCTCCATACCCGGCGCAGCGATCTACTCGAATATCTTCCAGGCGTGATTCGCCTTTGCGATCAGGTCGGGGTGGACCGCCTCGGTGCGCTGACGCCATCCGAGTGGACCGATGACGTCCAGTGGGTGGCCTCCAACACGAAGCACCTTCGCACCGCCGAGTGGGTTGGTCAAGGACAGGTTTTTATCCGCTTGCCTGGGGTCAGTGGAATGGTCACCGTTAACCAAGATGTTCTGGACGATCAGGTCGCAGCACTGCTCAACGACCCCCGGCTCGAAGGGAAGTTGGCGAAGCTCCGACTCCACCCAGACGTGTCGGAACGACACATTGCTGTCGGAGTCGACTTGTACGGCACTGAGTTTGGACTCGTAGATGCGTTACTGCGTGGACGTGACCTACTTCCGACTTACACCCCGCCTGCCGACTTCTGCGCGACGCACATATGGCTAAACGGCGGTGGTTGGGTTGTTCTTGCCTGGAATCGCGACGAGAGCTGGCGGTGGTGCGAGCTTCCCCGCGATGCCCAACCTTCCTGAAGCTCGGCGGTGACGCTCGCACGCGAACCCAGTTGGAATCCGCACGCTCTGGACGGCCTCTACCCATCCACAAGTGGGCACAGTTGAAGTTGTGACTGAACTTAAGACTTCGTATTCCGCAGGTGGCGCCCGATATAGCCGATGTAGATCTTGCCAGTCCCATGCACGTCGTCGTGATAGTGCATGCGAGGCGCGAATGTGTCCATGTGGGTCGGACGAAAGTGCGCATCCATCAAAATCTTCCCAGACTTGTCCACAGTCTTCGGCACAGTGAAAACGCGCTCCTTCCCCCACCTGTTGAGCGTAGTTTCACTCTCGGTCGATGCGTGACGCTCAGGAGAACACTTGTGGCCGGGTAGGTGATCCGAAGTTAGGTAAGAATGGACGCCACACTTAACCACACCGTCCGACTTTCCCTCCGCGTAGTCATAAAGAACATGGACGTAGTCCCAGAACGCGTGTGCGTAGCGCATTCCTTGGCCACGCTTCTCAATTTCGAGCGCTAGATCTTCGTCGCCGGTAAAAACCACGCGGTCGAAAGCCCGGTGGGTCTTCGAGCCAGGAGTAATCCGGTCGAGAAGCTCGTAGATTCCGTCTGGTGGCTCCCAGACCTCGCCATCAGGCTCGACGTAGAGCTGGTCGAGCCTACCGATCTCCGCTAGTTGTTGGGTCAATCGGGTTGAGTGGCGCTCAGCCTTCCGCTGTTCGTCTTCTGCAATCGTCGCCGCAAGGAGTAGCTCCTCGAATTGGGATCGAGCGGCTTCGAGCTCCTCCCTGAGCTGGGAGTTCTCATCAGCGACGCTATCGAGCTGCTCCTCAAGAAGCGCCACCTCCGTCGCCTTAACCTCAAGCGTGGTTCCGAGGTCGATGATCGCCTTCTCGTCGAGCGGTGCATCAGACGCAACCCATCGCTTGACCAGCGCGGCCAATCGGGCCTGCAGCCGTACGACACCGCGGGCACCGCCTGGCAATTCCTCTGGCGTTGACGGCTTTGCCCCAACTCGCTGGCTGACAGCCTGCGAGCGTTGCTGGGCGGCTTCCGCCTTCCGGAGGAGGTCGATTCCACGACGGACGTCACGTGGGAGTTCACGCTCTATGAACCGCAACCGTGTCGACTCCGCATGGCGTCGAGCAAGGCCAGGCGCGACCTTGTTCGAGGGCGACAAGGCCCTCGCCAGCGTGTCCGGGAATAACATCCGGTGCCTGAGTCGGTCTTCCGGGATGTCGAGCTCGACTCGCGGCGAGAAGGTCCGGATGACGCCAGCGGAGACCGTGTGCGACGAAGGAAGGGCTCGCACCAATGCGTCCGTGGCAGTGGCGTCCAAGAGGTACACGGCGGCCACTCCGACACTTTCCCGGGTCAGGCTTCGAACCACATCTCGCCACTGTGATTCGAGCTCGTTTCCACCCGGACTCGGAGCGATAATGACCGAAGCGGTCCGTTCGGAATCACAAATCGCGGCAATCACTTCCGACACGTCTGACCCTCGAACGACCTGCGGCGATCCGGTCAGAGTGGTGGCACCATCATGAGCCTGGTAGGTCTCAAGAATCTGACGAGCAAGAGCCGGTGGCGCAACCTTGCTAACAGCTTTCCTCGCGTCCGGCGCGTCGGTTGAAACATCAACGACTAGAGTCTGAGCTGCGTGCCGCGCATCTGGAACATCGAACGCGAAGACCGAGACCACGAAAGTGCCGCTCGAATTGACCTCACGAAATCGGTACAAGCGGCGCCGGCTCCGGTCCTTCCCCACCTCACCATGAACAACAGTGAGCGACGCGTCAGGTCCTAGTTGGTGCTCACCTGGCCCGGCCCAGTCCGTTCTTTCAACGCCCTTTCGTCGTTTACCGCGCAGCCACGAACTCAGCTGGGACTCAGCCACAGCGACTGCATTGTCCGCGTCATCAAGGCGCAGCACCGCGCGATACCCGACTTCCATCGTTCTCCTTACACCAGGCTGTGAGGTGACTCACTACAGGTTACGGACCCACCCTGACACCGCGTGGATCAGCCGAAGCCTGGGGTGTCAATGCCGTTCGTCGTGGTACGACCCTCACTAGAGTGAAGCTCGTGATCACCGGTGAACTGAAGAGCAAGATCGGCCGAGTCTGGGACGCCTTCTGGTCAGGCGGCATAAGCAACCCGCTGGAGGTGATCGAGCAGATCACCTTCCTGCTCTTCATCCGCCGCCTCGACGACATCCAGACCCTCGCCGAGAAGAAGGCACGCACCACCGGCCAGGAGGTCGAGAACCCCGTGTTCTCTCCGGACCAGGAGCATCTTCGGTGGAGCGAGTTCAAGAATGACGCCCCCGATGTGATGTTCAAGACCGTCGGTGATGAGGTGTTCCCGTTCCTGCGGTCGCTCGGCGATGGGACCACCTACAGCGAGCACATGAAGGACGCCCGCTTCACCATCCCGACTCCAGCGCTCCTGAGCAAGGTCGTCGACATGCTCGACGACATCCCGATGGCCGACCGCGACACCAACGGCGACCTCTACGAGTACTTGCTCGCCCAAATCGCCTCTGCTGGAAAGAACGGCCAATTCCGGACACCTCGCCACATCATCGACCTAATGGTCAAGATGACCGCCCCAAAGCCCGACGACGAGATCTGCGACCCCGCCGCAGGCACCGCAGGCTTCCTCGTCGCTGCCAGCGAGTACATCCGTGAGACCCATCCCGACGCCCTGCTCGACGCGAAGCAGCGCGACCACTTCCACCGGTCGATGTTTCACGGATACGACTTCGACTCGACGATGCTCCGCATCGGTTCAATGAACATGCTCTTGCACGGCGTGGAGGCCCCGGACATCCGCTACCGCGACTCCCTCTCAGAAGGAGCGAGCGAGGACTCCGAGAAGTACACGCTGGTCCTCGCCAACCCACCGTTCGCCGGCTCACTCGACTACGAGTCCACTAGCAAAGACCTCCAGCGAGTAGTCAAGACCAAGAAGACCGAACTGCTCTTCTTAGCTCTTTTCCTGAAGTTGCTCAAAACCGGTGGCAGGGCCGCTGTGATCGTGCCCGATGGAGTCCTCTTTGGATCATCGAAAGCTCACATGGAGCTGCGCAGGATCCTCGTTGAGGACCAGAAGCTCGACGCCGTGGTGAAGTTGCCAAGCGGTGTGTTCAAGCCGTACGCCGGCGTCTCGACCGCGATCCTCGTGTTCACCAAGACCAACTCCGGCGGCACGGACAACGTTTGGTTCTACGACGTTCAAGCCGACGGTTTCTCCCTGGATGACAAGCGCAAGCCGGTCGACGCCAACGACCTCCCAGATGTCCTCGCCCGCTGGCAGTCTCTATCCGCCGGCGAGCCTGTCGAGGCGAGCCGTGCACGAACCGACAAGTCGTTCCTCGTACCCAAGGCAGACATCGCCGCTCAGGACTACGACCTCTCCCTGAGCCGCTACAGGGAGATCGAGTACAACGAAGTCGAACATCGGCCGCCGCTGGAGATCATCGCCGACATCGAGCTGCTGAATGGCGATATATCAACAACCCTCGGCAGGTTGAAGGCACTACTGAGATGAAAAGCTCCTCAATCGGCGACTTAGTCGACGCGGTCAACAACTGGAACCCGTCCAACGCGCCAGACACCGAGTTCGTATACATCGATCTCAGTGCAGTCGACAACACCGCGAAGGTGATCGACGGTGCCGTATCCCACGTCGGCAGGACGGCACCTAGCCGTGCTCGCCGGATCGTCGCAGCCGGTGACGTGCTCGTGTCGACTGTCCGCCCAAACCTGAATGCCGTCGCAATGGTCCCTGAAGAACTGGACGGAGCTACCGCATCTACCGGGTTTGCCGTCCTTCGCGCCTCCGACGGGCTAGACCGGAAGTATCTGTACCACTGGGTACGTTCAGGGCAGTTCATTGCCGACATGGTTCGCAAGGCAACGGGTGCCAGTTACCCCGCTGTCACCGAGCGAATCGTCAAATGCTCGCAAATCCCGCTGCCCCCACTCCCTGAACAGCGACGTATCGCTGCGATCCTGGACCACGCCGACACACTCCGCGCCAAGCGCCGCCAGGTCGTGGCCCACCTGAATTCGCTGACTCAGTCAATATTCGATCTGATGTTCGGCGAGTCGAACCGAGTAACCACCCTCGGCGACGAGCTCGTATTCCTAACGAGCGGGTCGCGGGGTTGGGCTAAGTACTACAGCCCTATTGGCGACAATTTTCTGCGGATTCAGAATGTGGGACGCGACGAGCTAATTCTCGACGACATGGCCCTTGTGTCGGCACCAGATAGCGCAGAGGCCCGTCGAACTGCCGTCCAGCCCAGAGATGTTCTGCTAAGCATCACCGCAGACCTTGGACGCGCAGCTGTCGTACCCAACGGCCTCGGAACTACCTTCATAAACCAGCACCTCGCGATCCTCCGAGCGCCGTCCCTCAATCCGAGGTACCTGTCGGCTTTCATTTCGTCACCCGAAGGACAGCGTCGTATCGCTGGCAGAAATCGCGAAGCAGTGAAAGCCGGTCTGAACTTCGATGACATCCGTTCGCTTGAGATCCCGTATCCACCAAGGAATCTGCAGGATGAGTTCGAGATCCGCGCATCCGCAGTAGACGCTTTTCGATCCGACGTCAAGCGCGCACTCGACACAGACAACCAGCTGTTTGCCTCCTTGCAGGCGCGCGCCTTCCGAGGAGAGCTCTGATGTCCGCACCTACGTGGGATCGATACATGGCTCCATCGCTGCAAGTCCTGTCGGATGGCGAGATTCATCGGGCGCGTTCGATCGTCTTCGCGGCCGCTGACTTCCTGGGTGTAACCGATGACGAGCGCGCGATTCTGATCCCCTCCGGCCAAGTACAGTTTCATAATCGAGGCAATTGGGCGCTTTCCTATCTTGCCCGAGCCAACGCAGTCGAACGGACCTCGCGCGGGTACTACCGGATCACCGACGTTGGTAGGAAACTACTCGCCGACAACCCCGAGGGAATCACCGAGCGTGACCTGCGTGATCTCGCGGGCTACGAAAGCCCCTACACGTCCGCGCGAACCAAGTCGTCGTCGATACCTCCTCCGGTGTCCGATGATGCGACGATCCTCGACCCCCAGGAGATGATCGCCCAAGGCAAAGCGAGCATCGACGAGGACGTTTCAAAGCAGCTCCTCCAACGGATTTGGGCGAGCGAACCAGTCTTCTTCGAACAGGCGGTCCTCGACCTCATGATGGCGATGGGTTACGGCGGGGCGGATGGCCGGGCCACACGCACCCAGCTGTCCAACGACGGAGGTATCGACGGCGTCATCGACCAGGACGCCCTCGGACTCTCTCGCATCTACGTTCAAGCTAAGCGGTACGCCGCCGAGAACACGGTTGGCAGGGAGGCCATCCAGGCTTTCGTCGGCGCCCTCGCAGGCCGCCAGGCAAATCAAGGCGTATTCATCACATCGAGTCGATTCTCGAAAGGCGCCTACGAATACGCCGACTCGATACCTACCCGCGTGATCCTCATCGACGGAGATCGCCTCACCCAGCTGATGATCCGTTACGGAGTTGGGGTGCAGGTAAAGCACCACGTGCAGATCGTTGAAGTCGACGAGGACTTCTTCGAATGACGCCGGTTCAGAACGCATCGTCAGGATGGCGCGAGTCTGAGATGGGCACGAGCTGGAGTGAAGAGCGATATCGTCAGCTGCGTCGCTAATCACGACATGCTTGGCAATGAGCAGGAACGAGACTAGTGCCAATGAGCAACTTTGCCTTCGTGCGGCAAACCCTGCCGTCTGTCTACGAGGACTGCTCCCGCGCCGAGTCGTACCTCAGCTCTGACCCGCGAACAGCCTGCTTCTACTCGCGTCGCGTGGTCGAAGAGATCGTTGACTACCTCTACGACGTCCTCTCCCTCCGCGAGCCCTATCGCAACGACCTCGCCGCCAAGATCGACGACACAGCCTTCAAACGCCAGGTCCCCCTCGGCATCACCCAAAAGATGACCGCGATCCGGCGCATCGCCAACACCGCAGTCCACGACAACCGCCAGATTCGCCCCGACATCTCCCTTCAGGTACTGCGCGAGCTCTTCAACGTCGCCGTGTGGACGTCGTACCACCACTCCGCGAAACCGGATGTGGTTCCCCTTCAAGCACGGTTCGACCCGAAACTCGCGGCGCAGTCAGCACCACTCACTAGAAGTGAGGCCGCGCAGCTCTTCGCAAAGTTCCAGGAGCAGGATCGAGCGCACGCCAAGGCCTTTGAGGAACGCGAAGCTGCCCACGCCGCCGAGATCGCTGAGCTCAAAGCTCAGATCGCTGCCGCCCAGGCGGAGGCGAAACCCGACGACCGCGACTACTCCGAGGCCGAGTCCCGGGACCTCTTCATCGATGTCCTCCTCAACGAGGCCGGCTGGCCGCTCGACCAGGCCCGCGACCGCGAGTACGAGGTCAGCGGAATGCCGAACGCCGACGGCAAGGGATTCGTCGACTACATCCTGTGGGGCGACGACGGATTGCCGCTGGCGGTGGTCGAGGCCAAGCGCACGTCGAAGTCCCCGGAGGTAGGCCAACAGCAGGCGAAGCTGTATGCCGACTGCTTGGAGAAGCAGTTCGGACGCCGACCAGTCATCTTCTACAGCAACGGCTACGAGCATCGGATCTGGGACGACGCCGGCGGCTATCCACCGCGTGAGGTCCAAGGGTTCTACACAAAGGACGAGCTCGAGCTGCTGATCCAACGCCGTCGCACGAAGGCGCCGCTAGCGACTGCCGAGGTGAACACCGACATCGCCGGCCGCAGCTACCAGGTCCGCGCCGTGAAGGCCGTCGCCGACGCCTTCGACCGCAAGCAGCGCGAAGCCCTGTTGGTGATGGCGACCGGTGCAGGCAAAACACGCACCACGATCGCCCTCGTCGACCTATTGCAGAAGACGAACTGGGCCAAACGGGTTCTTTTCCTGGCCGACCGCATAGCGCTGGTCAACCAGGCGGCGAATGCCTTCAAAGCACACCTACCGAGCTCCACCACCGTCAATCTGGTGACGGAGAAAGACGTCGACGGCCGCGTGTACGTCTCGACGTACCCCACGATGATGAACCTGATAAACGAGACCGACGGCAACCTGCGTCGCTTCGGTCCGGGTTATTTCGATCTGATTGTCATCGACGAGGCGCACCGGTCCGTCTATGCCAAGTACGGCGCCATCTTCGACTACTTCGATTCGATCCTCGTCGGGCTCACCGCGACACCCAAGGACGAGGTCGACCACAACACCTACCGGCTGTTCCATCTCGAGGACGGTGTGCCCACCGACGCCTATAGCCTTGAGGAAGCGATCGAAGACGACTACCTGGTTCGGCCGAAGGGCATCAGCATCGGGTCCGCCATTCTGAGGTCCGGTATCAAGTACCGCGACCTAACGCCCGAACAGCGAGACGACTGGGACACACTAGACTGGGGCGACGATGACCCACCAGATGAAGTCGGTGCCGAGGAAGTCAATCGGGTCCTCTTCAACGAAGACACCGTCGACAGAGTCCTCGCCACCCTCATGGAGCAGGGCTACAAGGTTGCCGGCGGCGACCGCCTCGGCAAGACGATCATCTTCGCCAAGAGCCAGAGGCATGCCGACTTCATCGAGCAGCGATTCAACCTCGCCTACCCTGAGTATCGCGGCGACTTCGCTCGCGTCATCACGCACGGAAATCCGTACGCACAGTCATTGATCGACGACTTCTCCATACCCGGCAAGGCACCTCACATCGCTATCAGCGTCGACATGCTCGACACCGGTATCGACGTGCCAGAAGTGGTCAACCTCGTGTTCTTCAAGCAGGTGCGGTCGAAGTCGAAGTTCTGGCAGATGATCGGACGCGGCACACGATTGTGCCCGGACCTGTTCAGCCCCGGTAAAGACAAACAGGACTTCCTGGTCTTCGACTTCTGCGGCAACCTCGAGTACTTCAGCCAGGACCTTCCCGGATCGCAGGGGCAGATTCAAAAGTCACTCGCGCAGCGACTTTTCGAGGCTCGGCTCGACCTGGTGACCACTGTTGGAGACAGCGAACCGGAACTGCGTCGATCGACCGCTGGGTCTCTCCATGAAGTGGTCGATGGCATGAACCTCGACAACTTCCTCGTCCGCAAGCACCGCAAGGCCGTGGAGTGGTTCGCCTCTGCCGACGCGTGGAAGAACCTCTCCAAAGACGACGCTGCAGCCGCGCTCGAGCTGGCGGGGCTCCCGTCCTCGGTTCGCGACGACGACGAGGCCGCCAAACGGTTCGATCTGATCATGCTGCGTCGTCAGCTCGCCCAGCTTCACGGTGATGCCGTCGCCGCCGAGCGTCTTCGTGAGATCGTGCAGGAAACCGCCGTCGCGCTGCTCGGACAAACCACGGTCCCGATGGTCGCTGAGCAATCTGAGCTCCTTGAATCCGTGGCTGGCGATGAATGGTGGGTGGACGTCACGCTGCCGATGCTTGAGCTGGCACGGCTGCGAATGCGCTCGCTTGTCCGACTGATCAAGAAGGCCAGGCAGAACCCTGTGTACACCGACATCGAGGACACCTTCAGCGAGGCTGTCGAGGTAAACCTGCCCGGCACCACTCCAGGGACCAATTTCGAAAGGTTCCGCTCGAAGGCCGAGGCATACCTGCAGGAGCATCTGGACAACATCGCCCTTCAGCGGCTGCGACGCAACCGCCAGTTGACGCCTGCCGACGTTGTGGAGCTCGAGGAGTTGCTGGTCGCCGCGGGAGCAAAAGAAGGCGACATTGCGGCTGCTCGCGAGAAGGCCGGCGGGCTGGGCCTATTCGTTCGTGGCCTTGTCGGCCTCGACCGGTCAGCAGTCACCGAAGCGTTCGAGAAGTACCTAGATAACACCACGTTCTCGGTCGATCAGATTCGTTTCGTCAGCCATATCGTCGACGAGCTGACGAGGAACGGTGTGATGGATCCGCGCCGCCTGTACGAATCGCCGTACACTGATCGCGCACCGACGGGGCCTGACTATGTCTTCCCCGAGGCCGACGTCAACGCGATCGTCAGGACATTGCGGAGCATCACAGACTCCGCCGTGCCGAGGGAAACAGCCTAAGGGCATAGTCCCCTCCGAAGTCGCGAACAACCAGGCCAACTAACGTTGAGTCCGTTGTCGGTACGCCTCGGCTACCTCATTTTCGGCTTCGATAAGGTCAGCAGCCGCCAGGCGAGTTTCTCGTTCGATGTTGTTGGCGGCTTTGGCCCATATCGGCAAGGTTAGCTTGCCTGCGACACTCTGCCTGGACTGACGAGCAAACCGAAGTACTACAAGAAACACCAGCGGCAGAACGATCAGCGGCACTCCGACCGCCAGAATCACGGCTCTTCTGTGCGTCCCCCACTCAGCCACTAGAACGAGCATCGGCAGCATTAGGACTCCTACAACCTCAAGTGCGGGACGTCCCAGGAGGCGCCACCGTGGCATTCGAGTTCGATAGGCAGACCGACGTTGCACCGCGAAGTAGCCAAAGAGGGCGATCTCACTAGTGGTTAACACCATGAGTCCCAGAAGGCCGACAGCAAACTTCAAAGTGAAGGTTGCCCCGTCCCACCAGGATATTCCCAAGTAGTAAAGGGCCAACACCCCGGCGGTGACCAGTAGTCGCAAACCAGCACCGCGCCAAACGGAAGGCATTACATCAGTCGCCTGGTTGATTCCAATGTTCCAAGTGCTAAGCGTTCGCCCCCACTCAGTCAGCTTCTCCACCCTCTGCTCGCTTGAATTCAAACGTACGAGCCCCTTCACCGGCCAGCTGTTCCCCTTGATAGCGCTGACTAGCACGACTGTGATGACAAGGGCGACAGTTGCGATAGTGACCAAGCCAGCGTCCGTCGGTCCGTCGACGCTGAACCAGCCGGTTCCGACTACTACCGCCGAAACGATTGTGGCCATAAAAAGGACCGCTTCCACACACTGAATCCAGAAGTCGGTTGAGGCCTGCTCTTCAATCGACTCGGGTCTCGAACTTACCGACAATGCCACCGACAAAGTGGCCACAAGTGCGACCAGAGACGCTACGACGGTTGCAGCTACTGCTGGCGGAACCGCGCCGACGAGGGCGTCGTGCGTCTTCGGAAACCACTTATGTGGCAGGTAGAGCGCGATCGGTTGACTGCCAGGCTCCTTCACCAGGGGAACTAGCGCAGCAGAGAAGAACAAGGTGTAGCTGATGGCAATCAGCTGGCCCAGTAAACGGCTCTGAAACCGCTGGCGGCTCCTGTCCCTGGCATCCTTGGCCACCGAAGCATCCGCACGCGCCTCCTTCGATAGTGGCGTTTGACCAGTCGGTTTCGCTGACTCTTTTCGCACGAACCATTCCTCCTCACGGTAGCGCGGAACCCGCGCCGGGCGTCCTAGCTCGCCTTCAAGTTCCAGAAGTACCGACTGCTCGGGACGAGGTCCAACCCGTCCCCGGCGCCGAACTTGCCGACGCTGTCCATCAGCTCCTCGATCCGCCGCTTGAGTTCGGCGTCGTCACCGCGACTCCCGTAGAACTCGTGCAGGTCGGTCATGCCGGCCATCGGGAAGTGCTCCTCGACGATGCCCGCGACCTCCGGCGACCCATCCGTGAGCACTTCCTCGACGATGTTCTGCACGTACGCCGACGTGTTCTGCGTCCGGATCGCCACCGCCGTGTGGTGTTGCATCCAGTAGTCGAGGTAGTCCGCCCGCGACATGTCCGACGGCCGTCGCAGCAGCGCGACGTTCGCCAACACGTCGGCCCGCTCACCGTCGGCGACCGGTCGCGGATCGAGACGAACCTTCTCCGTCACCCGGTACGCGTTCGGCCGCTCACCGGTCGCCTCGGCCACCGCGTCGACGATCCCCTGCGGCTCTCCATCGGTCCACACCGAGAGCACCGCCGTCACGGGCTCGGCGGCGGGGATGCGCATCGCGGGGGCGACGCTCTCGTCGTCGATGTTCACTTGGAGCGCGGTCGCTCCCGCCTTCGCCAGCGCCTCCCGCAACTGCGGCCCGAGGAGGACCGGCCCAAGGTCGTCGCCGAACACGGTGAGCATCACTTTCGTCGCCACGCGCTCAGCTTATGGCGACGACGGTGAACCCGGTGCCGATGTCCGAGGGTCGGGGTACGTTCCTCCCATGAAGACCAAAGCAGCCATCCTCGCCGGCCTCGCGATTGCCGGCCTGAGCCTTGCCGCCCCGGCTGCCCATGCCGCGCCCGTCGAAGGCGCCGCCTGCAGCAAGAGTGAGCTCGGCGACCTGCGCTACACGTCGGCAGGCAAGCCCGTCGCATGCATCACCGCCGGTCGCCCGACACCCCGCTGGACCCAGACCGCCAAGGTCGACCCGATCGTCCGCGAGGGTGGCACCGCGTGCAGTGGCACCTACCCCGTGGCCCGCAACCGAGCCGGCAAGGCAATCATGTGTGTCTCGGGCGTCTGGATGTACGGGCCCTAAACCCGGGGCGGCGGGACGTAGCCACCCGGCGCCGGCGGGATATTGGCCAACGCGGCAAGCGCCGGGCCAGCGTCGACCCGCGCCTGACGCAACCACTGCGTCTCCTCGTTGAACAGGGCCGTGGTCCGGGGATCGCCGAAGCCGCGGTCGATCCGGTCGCGCACGAATGCCAGCGAGACGACCTGCCGCGAGAACTCGCGCACCGCGCCGTGCGCCGGTTCGCCGAAGCGCTTGGCGATCGCGGTCGCCCGGTTGCGCGTCTTCATCGACCCGAGCCAGCCGGCCTCACTCGGCGAGATCAGCCCCGCCTCGACCATCCCCGGCAGTTTGGCCGCGACCGTGCGCTGCTCCCGTCGTCGACTCAGGACGGCCACGACGATCATGGTCGCGAAGACCGGCATCATCCAGACCACGTAGATGCCGAAGTACCAGTCGGTGCCGAGCTGCGCGGACGTGTTCCACAGCGCGTGCATGCCGACCGCACCGAGGTAGCCGAGCAGGATGCAGCCGACCTTCGCGGCAGTGGTCCGCTGGTTCAGCGCGAAATACACCCCGATGCCCAGAAAGCTGCAGAACAGCGAGTGCGCGAACGGGCCCATCGCCAGCCGCAGGATTGCGATCGCCAACGTCGCATCGGCACCGCCGCCGGCGATATAGAAGATGTCCTCGATCCAGCCGAACCCCGCGCCGACCAGCCCGGCGAACACCAGGCAATCGGTGAGCGAGTTGAGCTCGTTGCGGCGCACCCCGGTCATCATGATGAGCAGGAACAGACCCTTGGCTGCCTCCTCGGCGAACGGGGCGCCGACGACACCGGAGATCCACTGGTTGCCGGTGTCGAAGAAAACCAGGCTCACAACCAACGCGACGATTAGCGCCACCGACGCACCCCACAGGAACGCCATCACCAGCAGGCGCGGCGGCTCCGGCTCCCAGCGGTCGAGCCACAGATAGGACCCGACGACGACGGTCATCGCAATGCTCGTCAACACGAAGGCGATACCCCCGCCGACGGGGTTCGTCACGAAGACGAGGACCAGGATCAGCGCGGCGATCGTGCCGAGCGCGATGATCGCGCCGAGCGGGGCACCCACGTCGCGCAACTTGCGCGGCATCACCGGATACGACATCCGGTCAGCTTAGATCGGGGAGCGATTTGCGGAACGAGATGTCGAGCTACGCCAAGAAACTCGTTCGCCTACTGTCAGGCCTGCGACTTACCGTCAAGCATGCGCAATTGGACTACCCGCGCTCGCGATCGTGCACAGCGGCTACTCAACGGGAACATCACGTGGGTTGAAGAAGATGGCTCGATCGAGTGTTTCCACCTCACGCCTCTCGAGCGCTGGTCGATCTGGGGTCCGCGGCCGCACACTTGGTGGGGTTTCCGCCGCTACTCGCAGTTGGCCTGCGGCTGCAAGCGCAACCCGATAACTCGCCGAATTGTGGAGTTTCGGCTCGGCTGCCGAGCCCACCTCGGCGAGTCAGTCCACTAGGCCCGACGGGACCAGCGTGATCTCGTATGCCTCCCCCGCAGGTCTCGATACGAATCCTCGCTGCGCTCGGATTCACTCGACCACCGACGGAATCTATGTCCCCTGACCGGCAAGAACGCGTGCACGCAGGGCCGAAGGACTCTCCGTTGTGGACCCAGCAGAATTGTGGAAAGGAGTACCGTCGAAGCCATGAAAACCACGACGCGCATCGCCACCGCGACCGGTGCCCTGGCACTCGGCCTCACCGCGCTCGTCGCGCCGCCGGGTGCGCACTCGGCACCGCCCGCTCCGTCGCCGATCGCCCCCAAGATCCCCGGCAAGCAGATCAACCACCCGAAGTATTCGGGCTATGTCGACGTCACCAATATCCGCATGGTGGGCCGCACGCTGCGGTTCAACGTCCGCTTCACGTCGACGCGCGGCGAGGTTCCGGTCAACCGTCTCAACTTCTCGGCGCTGGCCCGCGGCACGACCTACAAGTTCCCGACCAGCAACCTGCCCACCCGCAAGCTCTCGCCCGGGCAGAGCGTCGGCGGCAGCCTCTCGTTCCAGGTCAACAACGGCCCGCGCCCGACGCTGATCATCTACAAGTGCGACTGCGGCAAGACCCTCGCCACCTGGGCGGTGCCGCGCGGCAAGCAGAAGCCACCGCCACCGGCCGGCTCGTCAGGTTCGTCGCAGTCGTAGATCTAAGCGACCAGTTCGACCGGGCAGCGGATCCCCGGAGCCGCGGCGAGCTTCGCGTCGCCCGTCAGAAGCGTCGCGTCGAGCGCTTCAGCCAACGCAACAAAGCTCGCGTCGTAGCCCGAGAGGTTGTGGCGCAGTTCCCACACCCTGCCCAGCACTCCGGTGACCGGATAACGGGTCAGCGCGAGCCGGGTGAACGCTTCGAAGGCACGGTCGCCTTCACCCGACGGCAAGTCTCCGCGACGGACCATCTGGCGAAGTCCGTTCACAACCTCGCTGTCGACCAAGTGAGGCGCGGCCAAGTCGTCTGCATCGATCATGATCCGATCATTCCTGCCGAGTAGCGCGTTGACGACGACACTCGCATCGATGACCCTCATTCGCCTCGCCCCTCATGAATCGCCGTGACGATATCGTCGACGCTCACGCGGGTGCCGATCTCAGCCCGCGCTTCCCTGATGACCTCGGCGTTGTGCTGCGCGACATCTGCACGTCGGGCTATCGCCTCTAGCTCACCGCGCACATAGCTGGTCAATGACACCCCACGCGACTGCGCGGCACGGACCAACGCCGCGTGCGCCTCGTCGGAAAGCCCGCGAATCTGGATCACTTTCGACATCCCCCCATTCTAAGGCCGGATGGGTGCACATTGCACCCACTTCTCGCCGCTCACCGTCGACGGTAGGCCGCAGATCCCACAGAACCCGCGCGGCGATGCTTGCGCACCGCCCCTCTGTGGACGACTCTGAACTGTGGATGAGTAAGCAGACGATCCGGCCCTACGCCGCCACCGACCGCGCCGAGCTCCTGACGCTCGCCGAGCGCGCGGGTGAGGGTGCGCCGACGGAGTCGCTCTGGGGGCACTCGGCGTCGGAGCTCGACATCTACCTCACGCCCTACCTCGACGAGGAGCCCGAGTCGGTGTTCGTGGCCGAGGTCGACGGCAAGCTGGTCGGGTACCTCGTCGGCAGCCTGGGCGACGGCAAGGTCGACAGCGAGGACGACCGCATGTCCGCGGTCATCCAACAGCACCGACTGTTCCTGATCCCCAGCGTGATCCGGTTCTTCGCGCGGGCCGCGTGGGACACCTTCCGCAACCGCGGGCGCGAATCGGCCGGCGAGTTCCACGACCCCGCCTTCCCCGCACACCTGCACATCAACGTCGCACCCGAGGCGCGCGGCACCGGTCTCGCCGGCAAGCTCGTCGACGCCTTCGTCGCCCACGCCCGCAAGGCGAAGTGCCCCGGCATCTACCTGCAGACCCTCGTCGAGAACGAGCGCGCGACGAAGTTCTTCACCAAGGAGGGCTTCGAGCCCCGCGGCGCTGCTCCGCGCGTGCCCGGCATGCGGTATCGCGGCAAGCCCGTCCACCAGCTCACGATGGTCCGCTCGCTCTAGCCCGCTGTCAGACCGGCGTGACACCCTTTGGGCAGTCGACCCGGAAGGCCAGACCATGCCGCAGACACTCATCGCGAGATTCGCCCGGCGGACGGGCTACTTCGAATGACCCCGCGTCGCATGCGCATGATCGGCGAACTGACCGACCACAACCCCGGCGCGCACTTCGACGAGCCCGGTAAGACGCTCGGCAAGTACTACGCCGACTTCGGCGGCACCGCCGGCGAGATCGACGACCCGTACGGCATCTTCCGGAGCGTCAGCCTGGCCGCTTTCGACGGCGGCGACCCCGACTCCTACCTCGCCATCGGTTGCTTCGAGCAACGCCACCCCGGCGACCCATTTCCCGAGCTTCGCGACGGCCAGGTTGTGCTCGCCGAGTACGACCTCCCCGACGAGCGGCCCGACTACCTGCCGCCGGTCCGCGATGCCTGAGCTCGGCGACGCCTTGCCTGAAACCTAGAGACCCAGCGCTTCGAGGTGCTGGCCGATCATGATCTCCTCGACCTCGTCGGCGTACCACGGCCGTCGTCCTTCGAGTCGGTAGATGACACCCTTGCCGACGGCGTCGCGCGCGGTGATCGGACCGTCGGCCGCGAGGGCGAGGATCTGCTCGTCGCGCGCATCGAGCGCGGCGGCGTGCGTGGCGAGAGTGGCGAGGTATTCGTCACGATCGGCGTACGGGCCCTTGTGGTGGAAGGTCGTGACGACGTCGGCCTCGACCTCCGCGCAGCGCACCAGCGTCCGGCGCACGTCGGACAGCTCGGAGCCGACGTCGGCGTAGAACGGACCGAACGCCATCAGGTCGACGTCGCCGATGAACAGCACCCCGTCGGGCTCGATGAGGAATCCGCTGTGCCCCGCGGTGTGGCCGGGCAGCGGGACCACGTGGATGCGCACGCCGCCCCCGACGTCGATCACGTCGTCATCGTCGAAGCCGGTTGCGCCGGGGCGCTCGGACACGCTGAACGTCCGGCGCAGCTCCTCCTCCCGGTCCGCCTTCAGATTGGTGCGGTGGCAGAACTCGGCCCACGACCGGACGGCGTCCACGTCCCGCTCATGCGCGCGCACCGGCGTCGACGTCTCGCCGAGCCCGACGACGTGGTCCTCGTGATAGTGGCTGATCAGGATGAGGTCGGCATCGTCGTCGGCGGGGTGGTCGAGCGACGCGTCGATCCGGACCGTCGTATCGCCGCCGCGCACGAGCAGCGGGTTGCCCCGCGGGAATGTGCCGGCATTGTCTCCGCGCAGCAACTCCACGTGCTCGCTGAGTCGCTCGATGACCATGAATGGCAGCGTATCGCCACCGCTGGCAGACGCTACGCGGCTTTGCCCGCGTCGGTCGCGGTCGGCACCTCGAGTAGACGACCCGACTTCACGTCGTAGATGTAGCCGTACACGGGGATGCCCGCTGGCACCAGAGGGTGCTCCCTGATGCGACGGACGTCCTCGGTCACCGACTGCGCCTGATCGGCGATGGTGAGCCAATCGATGTAGTCGCCCTCGCGCGAGCCGGGGCCCTTGCCAACGTCTCGGAAGCCGTCGGCGCCCAGCTCGGCGGTCTCGAGGCTGTTGGCGAGCAGGCCGCGGATGACCTCGTCGGTAAAGAACTCCATGCCGCAGTCGCTGTGGTGGATGACGAACCACTCCTTGGTGCCGAGCAGCTTGTACGAGATCACCAGCGAGCGGATCGCATCGTCGCTGGCGCGGCCACCGGCGTTGCGGATGACGTGGGCGTCACCCTCGGACAGTCCGGCGTACTTGGCCGGGTCGAGGCGGGCATCCATGCAGGTGAGGATGGCGAACCCACGCGCTGGCGGGAGAGCGAGGTCGCTCTTCTCTCCGAACGACTCGGCGTAGGCGTTGTTGGCGGCAAGGACTTCGGGCAGTACAGACATGACGGCTCTTCCGGATCGGGGATCTGTCCCGCGACCGTATGCGCGTCGACGAATGCAAGAAACCCT
Organism: Gordonia sp. (in: high G+C Gram-positive bacteria); assembly: GCF_047602025.1. Lineage (GTDB taxonomy): Bacteria > Actinomycetota > Actinomycetes > Mycobacteriales > Mycobacteriaceae > Gordonia. The sequence goes on from NZ_JASGII010000001.1 coordinate 2,789,419, forward strand.
TGGAATCAGGGTGGCGCTGAGGATGCGCGGCTACCGACGGTATGCGTCGACCACCGGCGCCAATTCGTCGGGCGTCGACCCGTGCATGATGACGGCGTCCGCGCCATAGCCGAGTTCGTCGCGCACCCGCGCCGCGCACTGCCGCGGCGACCCGGTGGCCGCCGGCTCGAGCCACTCGTCGGGGATCAGCGTCGCGATGTGTTCGATCTGGTCGGGCGTGGCCTTGTGGTCGATCCCGCCCGGCACCGACAGCACGACCGGATCTTCGCGGAAACGCGTGAGGACCGCGGGGTCCCAGTCGTTGGTGCGGACGAGTAGATCGCCGTAACCCTGCAGGTACGTGGCCAGTCGCGCGACGGTCTTCTTGAGCCGCACGTCTTCGGGCAGGTGATCGCCGACAGTTGCCAGGCAGGACCACACCCGCACCGACTCCGGATCGCGGCCCGCCTCCTCGGCCGCCCGCTTCACCGTCGTGACCGCGCGCCGCAGGGTCTCGGGGGTGAAGTAGGTGTGCAGGATGACGTCGTCGAACGCGCGACCGCCCAGCGCGAGGGTCTTCGGCCCGAAGGCGACGAGCGCCAGGCGGATGTTCTCGCGGAAGTCGCGATCGAGGAACAGCACCTGGTACTGCCCGATGGGGCCGTCATGCCCGACGATGACCTCGCCGTTCCACAGCCGACGCATGACCGCCGCGAAGTCCTCCATCTGCGCGGTGGTGACCGATGGGATCCCGAAGCCCGAGTACACCGCTGCGATACCGCGGCCGATGCCGAGGGTGAACCGCCCGCCGGACAGCCGGTGCATGGTCGTCGCCCACGACGCGGTGATCAGCGGGTGGCGCGTGTTGTGGTTGGTGGCGGCGGTCGCGATCTGGATTCGCTCGGTGACCGCGCATGCCGCCCCAGTCAGCGACGCCGCCTCCTTGACGTTCCACCGCTCGGAGATGAAAGCAGTCCCCAGGCCGAGTTCCTCGGCGCGACGCGCCTCGTCGAGGAGCGTCGCCGGGTTGTCGGCACCCGCCCCGGCCAGCAGGTAGCAGCCGAGATCGTCGAGCACCCGCGCGGCCATCAGGCAACCTCTTCTACGAGGGCGACGGTGTCGTGGTCGTCGATGGCCCGCGCGCCGCGGGCGAGCATCGTCGCGGCCATCTCGTCACCGCGTTCGGTCTCGGCGGAGAACGCGTAGCCAAGTGTCGTGATGAGTGGGATCTGCAGCATGCCCAACCGGTAGTCGCGCCAGCAGTCGTCGGCAGTGTAGTCCCGCACTCCATACCCGAGCAGCGCCGCGTGGTAGCGGTCGACGAGATCGCGCTCGTGCTCTCGACGAACCTCCGGCACCAGGCTGGTACCGACGAAGTAGGCGAGGTCGCGGGCGGGCAACCCGACGGTGAGGGTCTGCCAGTCGACGATGGTGATCGCCGAGTCGTCGGGCGGGAACAGCATGTTGTCGAGTCGGTAGTCGCCGTGCAGCAGCGCAAAGCGGTCCGGTTCGAGTCCGAGCCAGCGCTCGACGCGGTCGGCCGCGGCATTGATCGTCGCGCGCTGCCCGTCGTCGAGGCGATCACCGATCTTGCCGAGCGTGATGTCGGTGGCCATCCGCGCGAGCTCTCCCATCCCCCGCGCGAAGTCCGCGTCCGGTTTGGGCATCGTCACGCCGGGGAACTCCGTCCACGCGGGATCGCACCAGCGCGGTCCGTGCAATCCGGCGAGAGCCTCCACCGCGAGGCGGGCCCGCTCGGGCGAACAGCCGTCGAGCTGATCACCCTGCACCGCCGGGGCGAGATCCTCCATCAGCAATACGAATTCGGTGCAGTCCTCGGAGACCTCGCAGTGGTGGACCCGGGGCAGCGGCACCGCGACGGTGTCCGCGGCGTTTGCGTAGAACGAGTGCTCGGCGCGATAGCTCAGCGCCACGCGTTCGCGCACCGCCGGATCCTGCGACGGGAGTTTCGCGATCAGCGGCACGGCCGGTTCGCCGTCGCCGCGCGCGTACTCGACGCGGTAGGTCGCCCCGGTCTGCCCGGTGCCGACGGGCGAGACCCGGACGTCGGCGACGTCGGCGCCCAGCACGTGGCCGAGCCAGTCCGGGGTGAGGTCGGCGGGCACGCAGGGGACGTTCAATTCAGTCCTTCTGCACGAACGGGTTGTTCTCAAACCAGACGTTATCCTCGACGAGCTTCTTGCTGCGCCAGCCGTCCGCGGTGCGGACCAGGTCGTGGTTGTAGTACCCGCCGCAGAACGACGTCCCGTCGACGCCGGGGATGTCCAGCGGGTTGTAGAACTGGGCGCGCACCGTCGCGGTGTCGCCGTCGAACTTGGTGTCGATGTTCATGACGCAGTGCATCGTCATCGGCAACAGGGTGAGGTTCTTCGACAGCCAGTCGACGGTCTCGTCGAGCGTCCCCGCCTCGCCGTGCGGGGCCGACGTGTAGTCGATCCAGGCGTCGGGGGTGAAGACCGACCGGTACAGCTCCCAGTCGTGACTGTCGACCGCGGTGCAGTACCGGGTCAGCAGTCGACGGACTTCCGCCTCTTCGATCATCAGTTGCAGGGCGTCTTGGTCAACGGTCATGACGTCACCGTAACCGCGCCGGTACCTTCCCGCGGGCCGATTGTCGTCGCGCGTGAACGATCGTCAACGCGTGACGCGAATCCACTCGCGTGACTACGAGCGTCAGCCGCCCAACAACTCGCGGATGTCGCTCTCGCTGATGCCCGCACCGAAGAGATCGCCGTCCTCGACTACGGCGTTGAACAAGGCGCGCTTGCGGTCCTGCAGGGCGATGACGTTCTCCTCGATCGTCCCCGCCGACACCAGCCGGTAGACCGTGACCGGACGCTCCTGGCCGATGCGGTGCGCACGGTCGACGGCCTGCGCCTCGGCGGCCGGGTTCCACCAGGGGTCGCAGACGAAGCAGTAGTCGGCCTCAGTCAGGTTCAGGCCGAACCCGCCGGCCTTGAGGCTGATGAGAAACACGTGGACGCCGCCGGAGGTGAACTCCGCGATCTCCTTCGCGCGGGCCTTCGCGCTCATCGACCCGTCCAGATACGCGTACGCGATCCCCTCGGCGTCGAGCCGCGCGCGCACCAGCCCCAAGAACCCGGTGAACTGACTGAACACCAGCGCCGAGTGCCCCTCGGCGATCAGTTCGGGCAGCTGCTCGGCCAGGTGGTCGATCTTCGCCGACGCCACGCCCAGATCGTCCTCGTCGACGAGTCCCGCGTGCAGCGCCAACTGCCGCAGCATCGTCAGCGACCGGAACACCTCGAACCGGTTCTTCTCCCAGTCGCCGAGCAACCCGAGCACCTTCTGCCGCTCGCGGTTGAGCCGCGTCTGGTAGATCTTCTCGTGCTTGGGCGCGAGCTCGAGCGCGAGCACCTGCTCCTGCTTCGGCGGCAGATCCTTGACCACCTGGTCCTTGGTGCGCCGCAACATGACCGGCTTGATCCGTCGGCGCAGCACGGCCAACCGCTCCGGCTCGGTCCCCGACTCGATCGGCTTGCGGAAGTAGTCGGTGAACGTCCGCGGCGACGGGAACAGCCCCGGCGCGGCCACCGACAGCAGCGCCCACAACTCCATCAGGCTGTTCTCCATCGGCGTACCCGTCATCGCGATCTTCAGCCCCGCCGGGATCCGCCGCGCACACTGGTGGGTCTTGCCGTTGTGATTCTTGATGAACTGCGCCTCGTCGAAGAGCACCGCGGCCCACTCGTACCCGCTGAAGGCCTGGAACTGGAGGCGGAACAGCGTGTACGACGTCACGACGATCCGCGCGTCGCCGATCTGCGACTCGATCGACCCGTCCGTGCGCACCGACCCGACCGCGGCCGCCGGTGCCGACGGCAGGAACTTCTCCGCCTCGCGCACCCAGTTCCCGACGACGCTGGTCGGGGCGATCACCAGGAACCGGGCGTCCGGATCCTCCTCGAGCGCGGCCGCCATCATCGACAGCGCCTGCACGGTCTTGCCCAGGCCCATGTCGTCGGCGAGGACCCCGCCGATCTTGTTGTCCCACAGGAACTTGAGCCAGTTGTAGCCGTCGAGCTGGTAGTCGCGCAGCTCGGCCCGCAGCGTCGCCGGAGGCTCCCCCGGCTCCGGCAGCGCGGCCGACGCCAGCCGGCGCATCCGCTCGGCCCACCGCGCCAGATCGTCGTCGACGACGCCCAGCGACAGCAGCTCCTCCCACAACGTCGCGTTGTAGGAGTCGCGACGGACCTTCGACCCCTCGATCTCGCCGATCTCCCGCGCCTCGTCGAGGAGTTCGGCCAGCTTCGCCAGCGCGGGATGATCGAGCGGGAAGTAGGTGCCGTCGTCGAGCAGCATGTGCGTGGCGCTGCTGTTCAACTCGATGATCAGCCGGTCGATCGGCACGACGACGCCGTCGACCTCCACCCGCAGGTGCAGGTTGAACCAGTCGTTGCCGCCACCGCCGTCGGAGCTCAGCGTGATGTCGGGTTCGCCCTCGGCCGCGCGGAACCGCTCGGCGTCCCCGTCGACGTCGACGCGCACGCCGCGCTCGCGCAACACCGGCAGCACCTCGTGGCACAGGACCGCGGCGTCGATCGGCGAGTACGTGTAGACCCGCCGCAGCAGCTCGACGTCGGCCTGCCGCGCGGCCTCCGGAACGGTCTTCGCCTCGATCAGCGCATCGATCTGGTGCGACAGCTCGACGCCCATCCCGACGGGCAGCCGCCGACGCTCGTGCTGCAGGTAGGTGATCGCCTGGTTGCGCCAGCGCTGGCACACCGCCGCGACCGTCTGCATCGCATCGACCGCCGACGCCAACGCCGCGCCCTCGGCGCCGACGTCCCGATAGGCGAGCGCCGCACCCCCGTCGTCCACGGGCTTGAGTTTCCCGTTGACCTCGTACGCGGGACGCCACCGCACCCGCGCACCCTGATCGTTCAACTCGACGCTCAGCAGCGCGAACGGACCCACGACGTCCGGCTTGACGATCGCGTCGTCGTCGACGAGGACCGGCAGCGACGCCGGCAGGCTCGGGACGACCTCGGTCGCGAACTCGCCGACCTCGTCGTCGGGGATGAACATGGCCGGGGCGCCGAGCAGCTTCGCCAGACCGGTGTCGTCGCCGGGCGATTCGAAGTACCCGATCAGCATCACGCCATCCGAGACCGAGTACATGCCGTGCGGTCGCGGCGTCCCGATCAGCCCGACATCGCCGCCGGTGTAGGCCTCGTGGTTGACGTGGATGAACGGCTTGACGTTGATGCCGCCCGTCGCCTTCGACACCTCGAGCCCGACGCCGGAGGACTTCACCAACTCCACCGACTGGGCATCGACCCCGTTGCCGGGCAACAGCGCGATCCCCGCGTCGCGCGCGTGGGCCAGCAGCTCCCAGATGTCCGGGGGTGCGGCCGCGAGCGAGATCTGGCCCGCGTGCTGCGCCGTGTAGTGCCCGGCGAAGGCCCGGGCGATCGCGCGCGCCGCAACCAGCTGGCGCTCGTCGAACGCCTCAGGGTCGAACTCGCTCGGCACGCCGGGCATGTAGGCGTAGCCGGGTGTGTCGGTGCTCATCGTCGCGTTCCAGCTGATGCCGGTGCGCACCCACGCGCCGCTCTTGCCGACGGTCAGCAGTGCGATCGTCGGCGCCTGGTGCTGCGCGTAGCGGGTACTCGCCGGCACGTGGAACTGGATGGCCAGCGGCTTGGTGTCCTCCGTTAGCGCCGGCTGCGTCGACGGCGCGCCGCCCGCGGTGAGGCCGCCGAGCATGGCCCGCCACTGGTGCTCGCCGCCCGGTTCGCCGCCCGACGGGGCGTCGCGCGACTCGGCCAGCAGCAGCGCGACGGCGTGCTTGCAGAAGTGCCCGATCGGGCAGGTGCACGTCGCGTCGATGATCGCCCGGCCACCATCGCCATCCGGTTCGAAGCGCACCCGGGCGGTGTACACGTGTCCCGACCCGACGCACCTGCCCTCGAGCAGCAAATCGTCGCGCCAGCGACGGTTCATCACACGGCCCTGATCGGCATACGCGGTGCCGCGCGCGATCGTGCCGTCGTCGAAGCAGTCCAACAGCTCACCCGTGGTCACGGCGAGCGGGGAGTAGGACGGCATGGCGACCAGGTTAGACGGCCGGACCGACGTTGCGCCGCCCCCGAAGTGGTGATCTGTGGACGGTGGAATCCTGTGGACGGATCAGAGGTGGCTGGCCGGGCCGCGCATGCTCAGCGCGATCTGGTCGGCATCCAATCCGGTGAGTTCGTCCTTGAGGACGTCGGCGTCGAAAATCCCGTCCTCGCGCGCATCGAGGAGGGCCGCCCGCTGCGCGTCGATGATGGCGTTGCGGTACTTCTTGCGCAGCTCGAATTGCTCGTCGCGCGGGGTGTCCTCGGGGATCTCGACCACCGGCACCGACTTGTACGCCTCCCGCATGATCTCGTGCAGGCGACGACGGTCGGCCTCTTCGAGTTCCCGCTCGGCGGCCAGCTCGGCCTCGTCTGGGTTGCGGCTGAGCACGCCGAGCAGCGGCCCGATCGTCCCGCCCTGCACCACCAGGGACAGCAGCGCGACGGTGTAGGCGATCAGGATCAGCACCGACCGGTTCGGGGTATCCGACGGCAGCGTCTGCGCCGCCGCGACGGTCACCGCGCCGCGCATGCCGGCCCACACCACGACGGCGCCCTCGCGCCAGCCCAGCGGGGCGCGCAGGAAGTACTCGAAGTCCGCGAGGCTGCGCCGCAGCCGCGTCGAGAAGCGTTCGAGGTGCGCCTCGGTCGGCTCGCGGCCGCTGCGCTGGGCCATCCGGTCGGCGACCTTGCTCTTGCCCTCGGGGGTGCTGATCTTCTCCTGCAGGTCCGCGACCTTCGGCTGGATCTTGGCGATGCGGTTGCTGCGGCGCCCGAGCCACGCCAGCAGCGGCGCGACGTAGGCGGCGCGGATCGCCACGGTGATCAGCAGCGCGATCGCCGCGAGCAGGACGGCGTGCAGCACCCCCTCGTGATCGCGTTGGACGTCCTCGACGATGGTGCGGATCTGCAGGCCCATCGTCAGGAAGATCGCGCCTTCGAGGACGAGTTCGATGGTCCGCCAATTCTCCCGGTCCGACAGCCGGTTGCGCGGCGGCAGCATGCGGGGTTGGCGGAAGCCGGTGATCAGACCGGCCACGACGGCGGCGACCAGACCCGACGCCTCCAGCAGCTCGGCGGGGATCGCCCCCAGGAACGGCACGGTGAAGGAGATGACCGTGTTGACCGCCGGGTCGTGCAGGCGGCGGCGCAGCAACAGGTTGCCCGTGCCGACCGCGATGCCGATCAGCAGGGCCACGACGACCGAGTACGAGAAGGAGCCCACCGCACCCCAGAACGAGAACGAGGCCGCCGTGGCGACGATCGCAGTGCGCAGCAGGACCAGGGCCGAGGCGTCGTTGAGGAGACTCTCCCCTTCGAGGATGGCGACCACGCGCTTGGACACCGACGTCTTCTTGATGATCGACGTCGCGACGGCGTCGGTCGGGCTGATCACCGCGCCGAGCGCCACGCCCCAGGCGAACCCGACGCTGGGGATCACAAGCATGAAGAACAACCCGAGGACCAAAGAGCTGGCGACGACCAGGAGCACCGACAGTCCGCTGATGGCGCCGAACTCGCGTCGGAAACTCATCGCCGGCATGGCCACCGCGGCGGCATAGAGCAGCGGCGGCAGCACGCCCTGCAGGATGAGCTCGGGGTTGAGGTGGAAGTCGTGGAAGATCGGGAGATAGCTCGCCGCCACCCCGGCGCCGACGAGCAGCAGCGGCGTCGCGATGCCGACGCGCGGGCTCAGCATCGTAGCCGCGGCGATCAGCAACAGTCCCGCCCCGGCGATCACCAGGTACTCGATCATCGACCCAGCCTAGAACGTGGCGCTCACCGTGCGCGCACGACGCGGAACGTCGTGCAGCCCGGCCCGGCCACCCCGCCGCTGAGCGTGTTGCCGACCAGCTCGCCGACGAGGTCGACCATCACGTACTCGGCCGGTCGGCTGATCCACTCCTGCTGGGTGAACCGGAACGTGTTGCCGTGCTCGTTCACGACGGTCATCCGGTAGCTGCCGCGCTCGACGCGCGGGTTCGACGGAACGGGGCCGAAGGTCATCACCGCCGCCGCGCGCGGCAGGTCGCTGCCGGGCTGCGACGTCGACGTCACGTCCAGGTCGACCGCCGTCTCGCCCTGGGCGCAGTGGTAGGTGCCGCGCCACGTGCCGATCAGTTCGCGCACGCTCACCGTCGTAGACGACGCCTCCCCGGCGCGGGGATCGCCGTCGACGGTCCGCGCGCAGCCCGACGCGACGACGAGGACGGCCAGGAGCACGGCACAGCGGGCGGATCGCATCGCTCCATCATCGCCGACCGCGGCGCGAAGGTCCGCCCGACGCCCGACGGCATCGTGACCAACACGTGATCGGACTCCCAGAGAATGTCCAGTTCGCCCGAAGCTCTTGTTGGGTTTCGCTCGATACGTTCATGGTGGTTGAACGAAACCGACCGCAACGAAAGGAAGCGCATCATGCGTCACCACCACGGCCCGCACGGGCACGGTCCCCACAACAACGGCCCCTACGGCCACGATCACGGTCACTACGGCCCCCGCCGTCGTCGCCGCTACCGTCGTCGCTACTACGACCGTCGCTACCGCCGCTGGATGTGGGGCTGGTTCTGAGCCGACCCTGCGTCTGACGACACAGTTGCGATAAGCCCGATTGCCCCGGCAGTCGGGCTTCTCGCTGTCCGGCACCGGAATGTCCGATTTCGTTGCTACCCTCGGCACTACAGCCATCCCCCGAGCGAACGGAGCCGCCCATGCCCTTCGATGACGATTACGACCGCCGCCGCCGCCGTCGTCGCAGGCGTCGCCGGCGTCAGCGCCGACTCGAGCAGCAGCGCCGTCGCGACCGGTTGCGCGACCGCATGCGCCGCCGCCGCTCGGCCGGCCAGTTCCTGAACTGGGGCTGACCGCCAAACGCAGAAGCACCCGACCGTTGCGGTCGGGTGCTTCTGCGTCTGTGGATCAGATCGGTCCGGTCGGCAATTCGCGACGGACCAGTTTGCCGGTCGGGTTGCGCGGCAGGTCGTCGACGAAGATGACGTCGCGCGGCACCTTGTACCGCGCCAGGTGCTCGCGCACGTGGGCCTTGATCTCGTCGGCGGTCGGCTTCGCGCCTTCCTCCGGCACGATGAACGCCCGCAGGCGCGTGCCGAACTCCTCGTCGTCGACGCCGATCACCGCGATGTCGGCGACGCCGTCGTGCGCCGCGAGGAGGTTCTCGACCTCCTGCGGGTACACGTTCTCGCCGCCGGAGATGATCATGTCGTCGTCGCGGCCGGCGATGTGCCACAGACCCTCGTCGTCGACCAGGGCCATGTCGCCGGTCGACATGTAGCCGTCGATGATCTGCTTGTTGCGCCCGTCGGTGTACCCCTCGAACGGCGCGCCGTTGCGCACGAACAGGCGGCCCGGCTTGTTCTTGGCCCGGACCTGCTTGTCGTTGTCGTCGTAGAGGCGCAGGTAGCTGGAGACGGGCGGCTTGCCGATGCACCCGGGCGACTTGCGCAGGTCGGCCGGCTGCGCGACGGAGGCCACCGCGACCTCGGTGGAGCCGTACAGGTTGTAGAGGGTGTCGCCGAAGGTGTTCTGCCACCGCTCGCACAGTGCTGGGGGCAGCGCGGATCCGGCCACGACGACGGTCTTGAGCGAGCTGGTGTCGTACTTCTTGATGACGTCGTCGCCCAGGGCGAGGATGCGGTACAGCATCGTCGGGACGGCGACGAGCATCTCGGCCTTGTTGTCGGCGATCGCCTTGAGCGTCTTCTCCGGGTCGAAGCGGCGCAGCAGGACCGCGGCGTTGCCGAGGGCGGTCGACACGCTCCACAGCGCCCAGCCGGTCGCGTGGAAGATCGGCGACACGATGACGACGGCCTTGCGCTGCGGAACCGGGATGCGGTCGAAGATCAGCGCGCTGGCGAACGGGGAGATCTTGGAGCGCTTGGCGCCCTTGGGCAGGCCCGTCGTGCCGGAGGTGAGGATGACGAACCCGGCGAACTCCTCGGGCCGCGGCGGCACCGAGGTGTCGCCGGTGGTGACGATCTCCTCGACGACCTGCACCCCCTTGGGCAGCTTCTTCTTGCTGTCGCGCCAGGTGAGGTAGCGCTTGTCGGCGGGGAAGCCGTCGACGATGTCGGTGAACTCCTCGTCGTGGAAGATCGCCTTGAGGCCCTCGCGCTTGGCGACCTCGTCGAACTGCGGCTTGCCGAAGCCGGTGTTCATCATCGCCAGGCGCACCCCGGCGCGCCCGGTTCCGGCGATCAGCGTCAGCAGGCCGCGGTGGTCACGGGCGAGGATCCCGACGACGTCGCCCTGCTTGATCCCGTCAGCGTGCAGCTTGTTGGCGATCGCGTTGGCGCGCGCATCGAACTCGGCGTAGGTGAGCGTGCCGGCTTCGTCGACGATGGCCGGCTGGCTGGGAAAGTCGGCGGCATTCTGGCCGACGACGGCGGCGACCGGGCCGATCTGCTTGCCGAGCTTCACCGACTCGACGACGTGCTTGGGCTTCTTCAGATCGATCGCGCCGGCGTTCTGCAGGACTTTGAGTGCTCCGAAGGTGTCGGACACCTGATCTAGCGTCGTGCGCAGCGAGGGCATGGGAGCCTTTCTTTCTGATAACGGTCGTTGTCTAACTGTGGAGACAGCCTAACGCTTGTGACATCGGCCACGCTACTCGCCGACCTCAAGCACCATCACCAGATTGGTCGCGGCCACCTCCCGCAGCCCCGGGACCCGCAGCACCCACCACAGCCAGCTCGGCAGATAGCGCGGGAAGGCGGCGACAAGGCGGGCGCCGCGGACCTGGCGCGCCCACGCGAGTCCCTCGGCGGCGGTGACCTTGAACAGCGACTGCCCGTAGAGGTTCTTCGGCGGGTGGCCGTGCCGCGCGGTGTACCTGGCCGCGGCCCGATGACCGCCCAGGTAGTGCGACAACCCCATCTCGTGCCCGCCGAACGGGCCCCACCACAACGTGTAGCTAATGATGACCGCGCCGCCCGGTCGCGTCACGCGGATCATCTCGTCGGCCATCTCCCATGGTCGGGGGGTGTGCTCCACGACGTTCGACGAGAGGGCGATGTCGACCGAGTTGTCGGCGAACGGCAACGCCTCGCCCGCCGCGCGGACGGTGGTGCGGTGCGCCAAGCCCGCGGCCCGCAACTCCCCGGCGTCGGGGTCGACGGCCAGGTACCGACCGCCGCGATCGGTGAACGCGTCGGCAAAGTAGCCCGGCCCCCCGCCGACGTCGAGGACTACCGCACCGTCGACCGGGGCGAGCGCGTCGACCATGGCGGCGGTGTCGTCGGCGAGGGCGCCGTAGAAGCGCGCCGGGTCCGACTGTTCGTAGCGGAAGTCGCCGAGCAATCCCCAGGCGCGGCGCCAGGTGGCGAGCCGTCGCATCCGGTCGAGCATCAACCGCGGCCGACCCGGGCGAGGACGCCGTCGACAATCAGCCCCAGGGTGTATTCGAACTCGTCGTCGATCTCGCGCGGCGAGTCGCTGACCTGCGTCATCGCCGGGAAGAACTCCGGGTCGAGGGAGTCCCAGTACTCGCGCAGTTCGTCGACGTCGTCCTTGTCTTCGGGCGTCCCCTGCACGGCCGATCCGACGACCAGCCGACCCAGCGACACATACGTGTCGGCCGCTTCCGACGGGCTCAGGCCGTCGCGGACCATCTGCCGGATGCCGAGCTCCTGACGGATGAGGGCGATGGGCCCAGCCGGTCGCTGTAGCAGGAACAGCTTGGCTGCGGCTGGGTGTCGGCGCAACACCCGGTAGCTGGCGCGCGCACCTGCCCGGATTCGTTCGGCCAGGTGCGCGACTCCGGCTTCGACCGACGCACCTTTCAGATCTTCGGTGAGTTCGGCCATCATCTCGCCCATCAGCCGGTCGACGATGAGCGCCTCGAGCTCCTCCTTGCCGCCGGGCAGTTGGCGGTAGAGCGTGGCGGTCGACGAGTCGAGTTCGCGGGCGAGGGTGCGCATGGACAGCGCCTCGGAGCCGCCCCGATCGAGGAGGGCCAGCGCGGCGCCGACGATCTCGTCGAGCGGGCGCGACGGACGGCCGCGACGGCTCGCCGTCGGCTCGCCCTGAGCGGACCGCTGCGCCCACCAGCGCGGGGTGCCCGGAACCGGGGTAGCTTCGTCGCTCACGGATGCCAGCGTACCGTCGCCGCCTGCGTATCCTGGTCGGCGAGATGAGCACCGCCGCACCCGTCGTCGCCCTGCTCTGCTGGCGCGACCTCGAGCACCCGCAGGGCGGCGGCAGCGAGCGCTACATCCAGCGCGTCGGCGCCGAGCTCGTCGACCGCGGCATGCGGGTCACCCTGCTCACCTCCGCCTTCCCCGGTTGCGACGACGAGTCGGTCGTCGACGGCGTCCGGATCGTGCGCCGCGGCGGGCGGTTGTCGGTGTACCCGCGCGCCCTGCTGACGCTGGTCGGTGCCCGACTGGGCGTCGGTCCGCTGCGCGGCTCGGTGCCCGACGTCGTGGTCGACACCCAGAACGGCGTCCCCTTCTTCGCGGCGCTGCTCTCGAAGCGGACGGTCGTGCTGGTGCACCACTGCCACCGCGAGCAGTGGCCGGTCGCCGGTCCGCTGCTGTCCCGACTCGGCTGGTGGGTCGAGTCGCGCCTGTCGCCGTGGGCCCATCGCCGTCGGCGGTACATCACCGTCTCCGAGCCGTCGCGGGCCGAACTCGTCGACCTGGGCGTCGCCGCCGACCGGATCGACGTCGTGCGCGCCGGCATCGATCCGCCGCTCGCCGTCGACGAGGTTGTCGGCGAGTTTGCCGAGCGGATCGTCGTGCTGTCGCGCCTGGTGCCGCACAAGCAGATCGAGCACGCGCTCGACGCGGTGGCGGCGCTGGCCGACGAGCGTCCCGGGCTGCGGATGGACATCGTCGGCGGCGGTTGGTGGGACGACGAGCTGCAGGCACACGCGCGGTCCGTCGGGGTGGCCGACCGCGTCGTCTTCCACGGGCATGTGTCCGAGGAGCGCAAGCACCGGCTGCTCGCCGGCGCGCGGGTGCACCTCATGCCGTCGCGCAAGGAGGGCTGGGGCATCGCCGTCGTCGAGGCCGCCCAGCACGGCGTGCCGACCATCGGCTACCGCTCGTCGGCCGGGCTCACCGACTCGATCGCCGACGAGGAGACCGGTCTGCTCGTCGAGGGACCCGATGAACTGGTCGCCGCCACCCGCAAGCTGCTGGAGAACCCGGCGTTCGCCCGCGAGCTCGGCGACGCCGCCCGCGCGGCGGCCGCGGGCTACTCCTGGTCGGCGACCGCCGACGGCTTCGAGCGCGTCTTCGCCTCAGTCGCCTTTCGATGATCGAGTGCCGCAACGGCGCATGCCAGCGCGACCAACAGCACCGCCAACCAAGTCAGGTGGGCGCCGACCGCGACGGCCCGTTTCGCCGCTGAGGCACCGGGAACGATCACCGGATTCTCGACGCGGTACAGCGTCAGGTACCGACCGCTGAACACCGGATCGGTGAGCCCGGCCGGGGTCCGATTGCGCTCGGGCTCTTCGACGAGGACCCAGCCGACGCCGTGACGGGCGAGTTCCTGCGGCCCGCCGCCCCGCGTGAGCAGATCCTCGACCCGCGCGGCCCGCGACGCCGGTGCCGCGTCGACGGTCTTTCCGTCGACGTCGAGCTGCCCGGTCTCCAGGACGGGTGCGCGCAAGAGTCGGCGGGCGGGGTCGAGGCTCGGCGTCGTGGTGAAGGAGTAGTCGCGAACCATGCCGGTCGGCCAGAGCGCGACGGCTCCCCGGTCGGCCGGGATGATCGCGACGACGCGCTGCCAGTCGTCGGGGAGGTCGACGGGGTGCAGCCGCAGCGCGGCGTCGGGCAGCGGTGCGGCGACGAGCAGCGCGACGGCGGCGAAGGCGAAGCCCGCCGGGAGCAGTCGTCCGAGGGCCCGGGTCGCTCCGGCGATGCCGATCGCGACGGCGGGGAGCAGGAGGGCGAGGAACTTCTGGGTGTCGCGGAGCAGGCCGGCGCCGGGCACATGCTCGATCAGGAACTCGAGGACGCTCAGACCGGGCGGGGTCGACGCGAGAACCACCAGAGACGCGGAGCCGAGGGCGAGGAGCGCAGCGCGCGACGCGACTGTCGTCGTCTCGAGATCCCGCACGACGAAGACCCAGCCCGCGACAACGACAGCCAGCAGCAGCACCGTCGCGACCCCCGCCCACCAGGTGGTTCGACTACCCGGGACCGCGTCGGCGTTCCAGATGCCACCCATCCCGAGGGCGGTGAGGACGCGGCCCAGTCCGGGCTCGGCACGCAGCGCGAAGAGGCCGGCGGCAGCGGGATCGGCAGGCGTCGACGACGGGCTCAACGCCGTCGCGACGAGCCACGGCAGAGCGCCGACGACAACCGCGGCGAGCGCGGCCGCGGACCGTCGCAGATCTCTGACCGACACCACGGCGACCATAACCGCGACCGCGGCGAGCAGCGAGCCCGTCGGCGTCAGACCCGCGCCGACGACCGCGGCCCAGAGCATCGGCCAACCGCCGCGCTCGGACCGTCGGATCCGGTCGCCCGCCAGCACGATCCACGGCACCGCCGCATACCCGGCGAGCAGACTCCACTGTCCCTGCATGAGGCGCTCGGCGACGAACGGGTTCCAGACGGCGACGAGCGCGGCGGCACACTGCGGCGCCCAGCCGCCGCCGACGACCCGCGTCGCGAGGAGTCCGGCCCCGATGCCGGCGAGCGCGAGGGCCAACCAGGTGATGGCGATGACCGCCACCGTTCCGGGGACGACGGTGCTCACCATCGCCAGCAACCCGTCCTGCGGGACGGCGCGCGCGGGTGTCTCGGTCAAGCCGAGTGCGGCGTCGGTGAGGTGGGAGCGCGGCGTCGAAACCGCGTCGCGCATAAGCAGCGGTCCGCCGCGCAGGCCGAGCACCAGCGCGCCGGCCGTCGCACTGACCGCGACCAACGCGCGCGACACCGGGAGGTCCCTAGTGGTGGTAGGTGTCCGACGGCGCGGCGGAGTGACCCGACTCGTCGGTCGCGTAGCTGCTGGAGGTGATGCCGTAGGCACGGGCGAGGTCGAGGATCTTCGTCGCGCGCGCGATGCGGGGGAGGTCGGAGCCGTTGCGGATCTCGCCGCCGTCGCGGTCGAACTCGGCGAAGAACTCACGGGCCCAGGAGATGTCGTCGAGCGACGGGGAGAGGCCCTCGTTGACCGGGGCGCACTGCTCGGGGGTGAGGCAGATCTTGCCGGTCATGCCGAACTCGACGCTGACCGAGGTCGCCTCCGACAGCTTGAGCGCACTCGACCCGACCGTCGGTCCGTCGATGGCGCTCGGCAGGTGCGCGGCCTTCGCGGCAATGGTGAACCGCGACCGGGCGTAGGCGAGGGTCTGCGGGTTCTCGCCGAAACCGGTGTCGCGGCGGAAGTCGCCGATGCCGAAGGCCAGGCGGAACGTGCCCTTCGCCGACGCGATCTCGCCGATGCGCTCAAGGCCGCGGGCGGTCTCGACCAGCGCGACGATCGGCACGCCGGGCAGGCGGCTCGCGGTCTCGGTCACATGGTCCATCGACTCGACCATGGCCAGCATGACGCCGCCGACCGAGGTCTTCGACAGGGCGGCCAGGTCCTCGGCCCACCAGGGGGTGCCGAAACCGTTGATGCGGACCCAGTCCTCGTGGCCCTCGTTCATCCAGCGCACGGCGTTGTCGCGGGCGGTGACCTTGTCCTTCGGCGCCACCGCGTCCTCGATATCGAGGATCACGATGTCGGCGCGCGACTTCGACGCGGGCTCGAAGCGCTCGTACTGAGCGCCGTTCACGAGCAGCCAGCTGCGCGCGAGCACCGGATCGATGCGCGACCCGACGTCGTCGGAGTCAGGATTGGTCACGAATTCCTCGTCGTACACGCCCACTATCGTCGCCTATCGGCGTCGGGATGCCAAAGTTCTGGCGCGAGCGCGTGACCAGGCACACTGAACGGGTGACGACGTTGCGCTCGGTGGGTGCGGTGACCATCGGGTCGATGGTCGCCAATGTCGCCGCCTACCTGGTGGCGATTCCGGCCGGTCGCGCGCTCGGTGCCGCCGACTACGGGGTGTTCGGCGTCGTGATGGCCGCGATGGTCGTCGTGGCCGCACCGTCGCTGGGCGTGCAGGCGGTGGTCGCGCGGGAAGTCGTGCACGGGCGGTCGGGGCTGACGCGGCTGGCCGTGCAAACGGCGTTGCTCGTCGCCGCCCTGGCCGTCGTCGCCGGTGCGATCCTCGTGCCGCTGACCCGGATCCCCGTCGCGGCCGCGGCCGCAGGGCTGGTGATGGCGCCGCTGATCACGCTGACCGCAGCGGCGCAGGGATTCCTGCAGGGGCAGCGGCGGTTCCGGCGTCTCGGTTGGGTACTGGCGCTGGTCGGGGTGCTGCGGTTCGGGCCGATGATCGTCGCGCTGTTGCTGGGCGCTTCCGCCGTGGGCGCCCTCTGGGCCGGGGCAGTCGGGACGCTGGCCGCCGCCGTGCTGACATTTTCTGCGGCTCACACGGCCACCGAGGGGAATATCCCCTCGGTGCCCCCCACAGCGGCAGAAAATGTCAGGAGCGTCCTGGGTGCGTCCCAGGTCCAGCTGGCCCTGCTGGCGGCGGTGTCCATCGACCTCCTGCTCGCCCGGGTCGTCGTGAACGACGGCGACGCGGGTGTTTACGCGCTGGGCGCGGTCGCGACGAAGGCGGCGTTCTGGTTGCCGCAGGCGATCGGGACGGTCGTGTACCCGCGGCTCGCGGCACCGGGGCGCGGCCGTTCGTTGCGGGTCGCTATCGGGGTGGTCGCGGGGATCGGTGCGATAGCCGTGGCGTCGGTCTGGCTGGCCTCTCCCTTGGTCCCGCGGATCGTCGGCGACGACTACGAGCCGCTGACCGGGATCCTCTGGGTGTTCGCACTGACCGGCGCGGTCCTCGCGGTCCTCGGGTTGGTGCTGCTCGCGGTGATCGCCGCATCGCGCACCGCGATCGGCATCGCCGTGTGGGTGGCCGTCGCGCTGGAAGCCGGGGCGATTCTGCTGTGGGCCGACACGATCACCTCCCTGGCGGTGATCGCGGCGGTGTCGGCGACGGTGACGACCGTCGGGTGTCTGGCCCTGGTGCGCGGTCGCTGACGAGAACGGGCCCGCACCCGAAGGTGCGGACCCGTCCCGGTAGCCGGGCTACTCGTCGTTGCCGACGGACAGCACGACCTTCGAGCCGTACGGCACCGCCTCGACCATGCGCATCCGCGCCAGGGCCGGGTGCTCGTCCAGCATGCGGCCGGCGTTCGCCAAACTCCGCAGCGCGGCCGTCTCGGCCCGCGCGGCCTCCAACTTGGCCTGACCGCGCGCCTTGGCCGTGATCAGCTCCATGGCCGCCGAGCGGATCTCGTGCGGCAGGATCACGTCGCGGATCGCCACGGCCTTCACGGCGATGCCGACCGGCTCACCGGCGGCCACCGCGGCGGCCGTCAGCGCCGACGCGTCGAAGGCGTCGGTGCGGCCGACCAACTCGTCGGCGGTCACCGACGCGCAGGCGGTGCGCAGGGCGACCTGCGCGGCGACGTACACGGCGTCGATCGGATCGTCGGACCGCTCGGTGAACGCCACGGCGTCGACGACGGTCATGATGATCGCCAACGACACGCGCACCGGCACGCCATCGGCGGTGACGACCTCCTGCGGCGCGACGCGGACGATCCGCTCGCGCAGGTCGACGCGGACGACGGCGCTGCGCCGGCCGACGCGGTGCGCACCCGGGGTCAGGACGCGCGCGAGCTGGCCGTCCCGGTACTCCAGGGCAGTCTCACCGGGGTTCACGACCCAGCGGGTGAAAATGGACATTGCGCGCCTCCTTTCCTTTAGTGCGCAAAGTTGTTGATTCAGTTGTGGGTCTCGATACGGATGCTCGACCACCAAGCGGACGCCGCCCCCGGGCGGGGCCGACGGTGGGGTGTTCCGGCGAGCCGGGCACCGCAGGACCGTCGCAACCCCGTGGCCCCGGGGACGGCGTACCTGGTTGAAGGACTTGAACCTTCGGGCTTTTCGAGAGCCTTGCCACTTGGATGGACTCAGCTCGTGCGACGTGCGGGACCCGGTTGCGGTAACCCGGCCGGGCCGCTTCCACTCGCTGCTTCCGAGCGAGAACTCTCCCACCGGCGACACGGGTGGGCAACCGAATAAATCAGGCCCCGCACCGAGTCGGTGCGGGGCCTGATCACAGAGCCGGAAGACTTAGGCCTTGACCTTCGCCTTGACGAGATTCTTGTTGGTGAGCTTCTCGTTCTTCTTGGCCTTCTCAACCAGCGAGGCCGGGGGCTCGAAGTGCTTGCCGTACTTGGACGCGAGGTCCTTGGCACGCTCGACGAAGCCGGCCACGCCACCCTCGTACTGGTTGATGTACTGCACGACGCCACCGGTCCACGGCGGGAAGCCGATGCCGAAGATGGAGCCGATGTTGGCATCCTCCACCGACGTCAGGACTCCCTCGTCGAAGCACTTGACGGTCTCGAGGGCCTCGGCGAAGAGCATGCGCTCCTTCATGTCCTCGAGCGGGATCTCCTTGCTGCCGGACTTGTAGTGCTCGCGCACGCCCGGCCAGATGAGGCCGCGCTTGCCGTCCTCGTAGTCGTAGAAGCCCTTGCCGTCCTTCTTGCCCGTCCGACCCTCGTCGACCATCCAGTCGATGACGGCGTAGGAACCGTGCTGCGGGAACTCGATGCCCTCGGCCTTGGCCGCCGCCTCGGACTCCTTGCGGATCTTCTGCGGCAGGGTCAGGGTCAGCTCGTCCAT
The DNA here is from genome assembly GCF_047602025.1 of Gordonia sp. (in: high G+C Gram-positive bacteria). GTDB lineage: Bacteria > Actinomycetota > Actinomycetes > Mycobacteriales > Mycobacteriaceae > Gordonia. The sequence goes on from NZ_JASGII010000001.1 coordinate 2,808,234, forward strand.
CAGCTGCAGTGGCGGCGCCGGGTAACCGGCCTGCGAACCCGCCTGCTCGATGAACGCCGGCTCGACGCCCTCGCCGACGGCCGCGATGGCCTCGTTGACGAAGGTGCCGATCACGCGGCTGGTGAAGAACCCGCGGCTGTCGTTGACGACGATCGGGGTCTTGCGGATCTGCAGCGTGTAGTCGATGACCTTGGCGAGCACCTCGTCGGAGGTCTTCTCGCCCTTGATGATCTCGACCAGCGGCATCTTGTCGACCGGGGAGAAGAAGTGGATGCCGATGAAGTTCTCCGGCTTCTTCACGCCCTCGGCGAGGATGGTGATCGGCAGGGTCGAGGTGTTCGAGCCCAGCACGGCGTCGGGCTCGACGACGTCCTCGATCTCCTGGAACACCTGGTTCTTGACCTCGACGGACTCGAACGCGGCCTCGATGACGAAGTCGACGCCCTTGAAGTCCTTGGCGTCGGTGGTCGGGTGGATCCGATCCAGCAGCGCCTTCGACTTCTCCTCGGTGGTCTTGCCGCGCGAGAGGGCCTTCTCCTCGAGCTTGACCGAGTAGTCCTTGCCCTTCTTCGCGGCGTCGAGGTTGATGTCCTTCAGGACGACCTCGCAGCCGGCCTTGGCGCTGACGTACGCGATGGCCGCGCCCATCATGCCGGCGCCGATGACGCCGACCTTCTTGGCGGTGTACTTGTCGAAGCCCTTGGGCCGCGAGCCACCACCGTTGATGTGCTGCAGGTCGAAGAAGAACGCCTTGATCATGTTCTGCGCGACCTGGCCGGTGACCAGCGAGACGAAGTAGCGCGTCTCGACGAGGTCGGCGGTGTCGACGTCGACGTAGGCACCCTCGATCGCCGCGGCCATGATGGCGCGCGGGGCCGGCATGTTGGCACCCTTGATCTGCTTGCGCAGCAGCGCCGGGAACGCCGGGAGGTTGGCGGCGACCGCCGGGTTGGTGGGGGCACCGCCCGGGATCTTGTAGCCCTTCACGTCGAACGGCTGCTGTGCCTCCGGGTTGGCCTTGATCCACTTCTTCGCGGCCGGGACCAGCTCCTCGATGGAACCGACGACCTCGTCGACCAGACCGGTCTCCTTGGCCTTCGCCGGGTTGAACTGGGTGCCCTGCAGCAGGACGCCCATCAGCGCGTTCTGCATGCCGAGCAGGCGCACGGTGCGGACCACGCCGCCGCCACCGGGCAGCAGGCCGAGGGTGACCTCGGGCAGGCCGATCTTGGAGCCCTTGACGTCCGCCGCAATGCGGTAGTGGCAGTGCAGCGCGAGCTCGAGGCCGCCACCGAGGGCGGCGCCGTTGATCGCCGCGACGACCGGCTTGCCCAGGGTCTCCAGGCGGCGCATGACGGCCTTCATGCCGTTGGCGCGCTCGGTGATCGCGGTGGCGATCTCTTCCTTGCTCTCCTTGCGCTCGGCCGTCATGTCCTTGAGGTCGCCGCCGGCGAAGAAGGTCTTCTTCGCCGAGGTGAGGATGACACCGGTGATGTCGTCCTTCTCGGCCTCGAGGCGGTCCACGGTGGCCGCGATGGAGGTGACGAACAGGTCGTTCATCGTGTTGGCGCCCTGGTTCGGGTCGTCCATGGTCAGGATGACGACGCCGTCGCCGTCCTTCTCCCAGTTGAACATGTTGTCGCTCATGGTTCTTCTCTCTTCAGGTCTGCTGGTCTGCGCTTAGACGCGCTCGATGACGGTTGCGACGCCCATGCCGCCGCCGATGCACAGGGTCACCAGGCCGTAGCGGCCGCCGGTGCGCTCCAGCTCGTCGAGGCAGGTGCCGAGGATCATCGCGCCGGTGGCGCCGAGCGGGTGGCCCATGGCGATCGCGCCGCCGTTGACGTTGACCTTGTCGCGCGGGATCTTCAGGTCCTTCATCCACTTCATGACGACCGACGCGAACGCCTCGTTGAGCTCGAAGACGTCGATGTCCTCGACGGTCAGGCCGGCCTTCTTCAGGGCCAGCTCGGTGGCCGGGGTCGGACCGGTGAGCATGATCGAGGGCTCGGTGCCGATCTCGGCGTAGGAGACGATGCGGCCGCGCGGGGTCAGGCCGTTGCGCTTGCCCGCCTCCTCGGAGCCGATCAGGACCAGGCCGGAGCCGTCGACGATGCCGGAGCTGTTACCACCGGTGTGGACGTGGTTGACCTTCTCGACGTTCGGGTACTTCTGCATGACGACGTCGTCGAAGCCGGCCATGTCGGCCAGGCCCTGGAACGCCGGCTTGAGCTTGCCGAGCGACTCGACGGTCGTGCCCGGACGGATGTGCTCGTCGTGGTCGAGCAGGACGACGCCGTTGATGTCCTTGAACGGGATGACCGACTTGGCGAAGTAGCCCGACTCCCATGCCTTGGCGGCACGGGCCTGCGATTCGGCGGCGTAGGTGTCGACGTCGTCGCGGGAGAAGCCCTCGATCGTCGCGATCAGGTCGGCGCCGATGCCCTGCGGGGCGATGTAGTTGTCGTAGGCGGTAGTCGGGTCCATGAACAGGGCGCCACCGTCGCTGCCCATCGGCACGCGCGACATCGACTCGACGCCGCCGGCCAGGACCAGGTCGTCGAAGCCGGAAGCGACCTTGGCCGCGGCCAGGTTCACGGCCTCCAGGCCCGAGGCGCAGAACCGGTTGATCTGGGTGCCCGGGACCGACTCCGGCAGACCGGAGACGAGGGCGGCCGTACGGGCGATGACCGCGCCCTGCTCGCCGACCGGGCCGACGCAGCCCAGGACGACGTCGTTGACGTCGGCGGGGTCGAGGCTGCCGTGGCGGGCCAGGAGTTCGTCGATCAGGCGCGAGACCAGGTCGACCGGCTTAACGCTGTGCAGCGCGCCGCCGCGCTGCTTGCCACGGGGCGTGCGGACCGCCTCGTAGATGAATGCTTGCTCAGGCACGGATGTTCCTTTCACACGAACCATCGTTGGTTACGCGAGCAAGACTAACGTGGAATAACTTATTTGGCTATACCTACTGGTCAAAATGTTCACCACCGTGAATTTGTGGGCTATGGTCTGTTCACCATGACCGTGCAATCCGCTCGCGCGAGCCGTCCGGCCGACCGCCGTCGACAGCTCATCGACCACGCTGCCGACCTCTTCGTGCAGCGCGGCTACCCGCATGTCTCGATGGCGGACATCGCGCGCGCGGCCGGTGTCACCGCACCGTCGTTGTACCGGCACTTCGCCGACAAGCGCGACCTGCTCGGCGCGGCCGTCCTCTCCGGCGTCGACGACCTGGAAACCTGTACCGACCGGGCGCTTTCCGCGCCGCAGGCGACCGCCGACGACACCCTGCGCGCACTCATCGAAGCCATCGCCAAGCGGCCGGACTCGGCGTCGCTGTGGCGTTGGACCGGCGCCTATCTGAGCGACGAGCAGAACCGCGAGGTCGCGCTGCGCACCCGCGCGGTGCTGCGCCGCTGGGCCGACATCCTCTTCGGCGACGACCACGGCCTGACCGACTGGGAGCGCTCGCAGCTGACCTGGGCGCTGCTGTCGGTCGCGGGGTCGAGCGCGGTGCACAAGGCACGACTGTCGCCGACCCGCGAGATCGACGAGCTGGTCGGCCGGGCGCGCCGGCTCCTGCGGCTGCGCCCGTCGCTGGCGCCGCCCCGCCCGCCCGCGATCCCCGCACTGCCGTCGACGACCCGCCGCGACGAGATCCTCGACGCCGCGTCGCACCTGTTCGCCGAGCGCGGTTACGCCGACGTCGGCGTCGACGAGATCGGGGCCGCAGTCGGGATCAGCGGGCCGAGCGTCTACAACCACTTCCCGTCGAAGGCGGCGATCCTCGTCGGCATCGGCCAGCGCAGCGCGGCCCGCCTGGAGGCCGGCGTCATGGCCGCCTATGCGGCCTCCGACGACCCCGCGCAGATCCTCGACGCCCTCGTCGACTCCTACGTCACGGTCATCACCGCCACGCCCGACCTCTCGGTGTCGTTCAACAACGCTGCCGCGCTCGCCGAAGACCCGGCCGCGCGCGAGCTGCTGGAAACCCAACGGCGGTACGTGGCGCGCTGGATCGATCTGCTCCCGCAGGCCGACGCCGCGGCGGGCGAGGGGCGAATCGGCCCCGGCGAGGCGGCTGTGGGCGTGCACGCGGCGCTGTCCATCGTCAACGACGCGGTGCGCCTGCGCCGCGGGACGTCGCGCCCGGAGTTCGGGGCGCAGATGGCCTACCTGATGAAGGGTGTGTTGTCCGCCGACCGCGGCTAAATTGAAGCCATGACGGACGAGCCCCGGTACAACCGAGATGAGTTGATCGCCGCGCTCGACGCACCCCCCGAGCAGGTGGAACGCCTCTGGAACGCGTTCGGCTTCGCCCGGCGGCAGGCCGACGAGAAGGTCTTCACCCAGCGTGACATCGACTCGCTCAAGCTGCTCGCCAGCGCGTCGGGGGTCATCCCCGACGACGAGCAGGCCGCGATGGCCCGCGCGATCGGCCAGACAATGGCGCGCCTGGCCGACTGGCAGGCCGACACCCTGCTGGACCTGTCGCACAACGAGGCGATCACCTGGTCGGTCGAGGACATGGCAAAGGCGACCGGAGCGATCCAGCACCTGGTTTGGCGACGCCATCTGGAGAACAACCTCAATCGCGACACCGGACCCGTCGATCCGGCGGCGGCCGAATCGGAGCGCCTGGCCGGCGTGCGCACCACCGAGGTCGTGGGGTTCGCCGACATCGTCGGTTTCACCAGCCTGTCCCGGCGGATCGACATGCTCGAACTCGAGCGCCTCCTGGCCGCCTTCGAGGACCGCGCGCACGAGGTCATCACGGGCCGCGGCGGTCAAGTGGTCAAGACCCTTGGGGACGCCGTTCTGTTCGTCAACAACGATCCGATCGCCGCGGCGCAGACCGGGATCGACATCCTGGAGAAGGTCGCCGACATCGATCCGGTGCCCGACTTGTGCGTCGGCATGGCCCGCGGCGAGGTGTTGAACCGGCACGGCGACGTGTTCGGGGAACCGGTGAACATCGCCTCGCGGCTGTGCAGCTCGGCTCGGCCGGGCAGCATCTTGGTCGACCACGAGCTGGCCGAGGCGCTGACCGCCGACGAACGGTTCCGGGTCCGGTCGATTCCGCCGCTGTCGGTCCGCGGCTATCGACGACTGCGCGCGTGGGCGCTGTCAACGCCGAAGGCGGAGCGGGTCAGGGCGGAGCGCACCAAGCCCGACCAGCCGAAACCCGAGCCCGCCACGCCCGACCAAGCCAAGGCCGACAAGCCCAAACCAGCCCGGCCGTCACGACGCAGGCGCGCTAAGCCGCGCCCTCCAGCGTGAGCAGGGCCCGCTTCGCCTCGGCACCGCCGAGGTAGCCGCCCAGGCCCCCGTCGGCGCGCAGCACCCGGTGGCACGGCACGACGACCGGATGCGGATTGGTCGCGCAGGCCGTCCCGACCGCGCGGACCGCCTTCGGGTTGCCCACCAGCTCGGCGACCTGGGCGTAGGACATCGTGTGCCCGTAGTCGATGTCGGGCAGGTGGCGCTGGACGTCGAGCCGGAAGCCCGACGAGAGGGTGTGGTCGATCGGCAGGTCGAAGTGCCGGCGTCGACCGGCGAAGTAGTCGTCGAGTTGGGTCGCCGCGATTGCGAGCCGCTCCGACGACGCCAGGATCCGGGGGCTGATCTTCGCGGCCAGGGCGTCGAGGACGTCGTCGAATCCCTCCCGTTCGAAGGCGACGCGGACCAGGCCCGTCGGGGTGGCCGCCAGGAGCAGGGCACCGATCGGGCTGTCGACGATGCGGTACGCCACGTCGAGAAGGCCGGCGGCGTCGGCCCGTGCGGCCAGGTCGGTGTGCAGTGTCGTCAGGTCGTCGGTCATGGCCGTTCCCCCATCTGGTCCGGGTAGGTCTTGCGCAGCGTCTTCAGTCCGTCGGCGGCGGCGCGGCGCACCGCATCGGGGGTCCCGCCGATGATCTCCGCGGTCTCCGTGTGCGGGAGGCCGCCGAAGTAGTGGTACGCGACGGCCAGGCGCTGGCGCTCGGGCAGCGCGGCGACCGCCTGCCACACCCCGCCGTCGTCGACCGCCGCCGCCGGCCGCTCCGGCACCGCGTCGACGGGAACCTCCCGCCGCGCGCGCACCACGTCGACGGCCTTGCGCGAGGCGATGCGCACGAGCCACGCCTCGACGTTCGCGTCGGCCGGCAGCTCGGGCCACGCGCGCAGCGCAGACAGGAACGTCTCCGACCACGCATCGTCGGCGTCCGGGCCTGGCCCGAGGACCGCGCGGCACACGCGCAGCACGGTCGGGCCGTGTGCGCGGACGGCGCGGTCGAAGGGTTCCTGCATGGTCATCACACGGTAGACGGCCGGGCCGGGCCGAACGTGAGATCGTCGCCCGAGAAAATCGGGTGGCACTTGTCCGACCCCTCGCCTACCGTCGATACCCATGACCTCCACCGAGAGCTCGGACCTGGCCATTGAAGCCGTCGACCTGGTGAAACGGTTCGGTGACTTCACCGCCGTGGACGGCGTCAGCTTCGCGGTACCGCGCGGCACCGTGTTGGGCCTGCTCGGCCCGAACGGCGCCGGCAAGACGACGACGGTCCGCATGATGACCACGCTGTCCGAACCGACCGCCGGCACCGCCCGCGTCGCAGGCTACGACGTGCGGACCCAGCCCGACGAGGTGCGCCGCAGCATGGGCCTCACCGGCCAGGCGGCGAGCGTCGACGAGATCCTCACCGGTCGCGAGAACATCAACATGATCGGCGGCCTCTACGGCATCGGGCGCAAGGAGTTGCGCGCCCGCGGCGACCAGCTGCTCGAGCAGTTCTCCCTAACCGAGGCCGCCAACAAGCCGGTCAAGGACTACTCCGGCGGCATGCGGCGCCGGCTCGACCTCGCGGTCAGCCTGTTGGCCGCGCCGCCGGTCCTGTTCCTCGACGAGCCGACGACCGGCCTCGACCCGCACGCCCGCTCCGATCTGTGGGAGGTGCTGCGCGATCTGGTCAACGAGGGCACGACGCTGCTGCTGACGACGCAGTACCTGGAGGAGGCCGATCAGCTGGCCGACGAGATCGTGGTCATCGACCACGGGAAGATCATCGAGCAGGGCACCGCACTCCAGCTCAAGGAGCGCGCGGGTGCGGCCGCCCTGGTGCTGACCGTGTCGCACACCGAAGACCTCGCCGCCGCCGCCGAGCTGCTGCGACGCACCGGCAACGAGGTCCACATCGAGGAGGGACCGCGCCGGGTGACCGTCGCGGCCAACGGCCTCAAAGACCTGACCACCGCCGCCGGCTGGCTCGATGAATCCGGCATCGAGGTCGACGACCTGGGCCTGGCGCGCCCGAGCCTCGACGACGTCTTCCTCTCCCTCACCGGCAAACGCGCCGAATCCGACGACGAGCAGGAGTCCCTCGCATGACCGCCACCGCCCCGGCCGTGACCATCCGGCCCACCAATCTGTGGCAGCAGTCGTGGATCATGGTCAAGCGCAACCTGATCCACACCAAGCGCATGCCCGAGATGCTCGCCGACGTGACCTTCCAGCCGGTCATGTTCGTGCTGCTGTTCGCCTTTGTCTTCGGCTCCGCCGTGACCATGCCGGCCGGCAGCAACTACCGCGAATTCCTGCTGCCCGGAATCATGGGCCAGACCATCGCCTTCACCGGGTTCATCGTCGCCAACGGCGTGACGTCGGACCTGGACAAGGGCATCATCGACCGCTTCCGGTCCCTGCCCATCCGGCAGTCGTCGGTCATCGTCGGGCGGGCCATCGCGGCGCTGCTGCACTCGTCCATCGGCATCGTGGTCATGGCGGTGACCGGCCTGCTGATCGGCTGGCGGATCCGCACCTCGGTGCCCGAGGCGCTGCTCGCCTTCGCGCTGGTCCTGCTGTTCGGCTTCGCCATGATCTGGTTCGGCCTGTGGGTCGGGTCGACGTTCAAGACCGTCGAGGCGGTGAACGGCTTCATGTTCACGACGCTGTTCCCGATCACCTTCCTCTCCAACGCCTTCGTGCCGACCGCCGGCATGCCGACCTGGCTGCGGACGATTGCCGAGTGGAACCCGATCTCGGCCCTCGTGCAGGCCATGCGCGTGCTCTGGGGCAACGGTCCGGCGGCACCCGCGACCGCCCCCTGGCCGCTGCAGCACCCGGCGCTGGCGACGATCATCTGGTCGGTCGCGCTCACCGCGATCATCGCGCCGTTCGCCCTGCGGGCCTACTACAAGCGCACGACGGACTGAGCTGCTGAAGTTTCTCCCCTGGTGACCCCTTCGAGGGAAGATTGCCACCCGTGTACCACCAGGGGAGATTTTTCAGCTGGTGATGGCGATCGCGCCCAGCGGGTCGCTGTAGAGGGCGTCGAGTGACACGGCTCCGGCGGCCTGCTGCTGGACGGTGACCCCGGCGCGCGAGACACGGACGTCGCGCTTGTCGGTGACGCTGGTTTCGCGGATCACCTTGGCCACCACCGGCAGCGTCTGCGGCGCGTCGGTGAACGCCTGCCCGCCGAGGACGACGTGGTCGGGGTTGAAGATGTCGGCGATCAGCGCCACCGCTCGGCCGAGGACCTCGGCGCGCTCGGCAAGGATGTCGCGGGCGAGTTCGTTCCCGTCAGCGGCGGCCGCGTGGACGTCGGCGATCTCGGTGACGTCGAGCCCGGCGGCCTTCGCCGCGGCGACGATGCCGGTGTCGCTGGTGGCGGCCTCCAACTGCCCGGTGCGGTGCGGGTCGAGCAGCGTCGTCGCGCCGATCGGGAAGTGGCCGATCACCGGCGGACCGCCGCTGGGCGTGTGCACCGAGCCGTCGACGCTGAACGCGACGCCGACCATTTCGCGCGCGTAGAAGTACAGGAAGCTCGACCGCTGCGCCGGGTTGGCGACCAGCTCGGCGGCAGCCATCGCCTCCACGTGCGAGGCCACCGAAACCGGGTAGCCCAGCACCTCGGCGAAGACGCGGCCGACGGGGGCCTGCGACCAACCGAACCGCGGCTGGTCGACGACGCCGCCGTCGTGCACGCGGCCACCGAGGGTGACGCCGACCCAGCGGATCTCCCGACCGCGCCAGCGGTGCAGGAAGCCGGCGACGCTGTGCGCGAGGGCGGTGAGTGCGTTCTCCGCGCCGGCGTCGGCGGGCGTAGGCACCGAGATGGCGCCGACGACGCGGTGCAGCAGGTCGTGGGCGGTGATCGAGGTGACCTTGTAGCCGATGTGCACGCCGATGGTCAGGTGCTCGGCGACGGCGATCTCGACGGGCAGTCGCGGGCGGCCGACGGCACCGGCCGGTGCGAGGTCACTGCGCTCGCGGATGAGGCCGGCGGCGAGCAGGGCGCTCACCTGACGGTTCACCGTCGAGATGGACAGGCCGGTGGACTCGGCGATCTCATCGCGGAACACCGGAGCGGCGAGCCGGATGGCGCGCAGCACCTGGGCCGCGGGCTTGTCGGACAGCGCGAGGTCGGGCGTCGCGATGTGCAACTCGGAGCGCTGGGGGCGCGGCGGGACCGGAACGCCGATGGGGCGCGGCGACCGGGCGTGCGGGATCCGCGGTCGGGCAGTGGTGGTCGTGGGACGGTCGAGAATGCTGGTCATGGTGTTGTCTTTCGGATTTCCGACGCGCGCAGGCATGCGCTCGATTGAGCGTCGGGAGGTGAATGCGGGAAACGCCTGGAATCAGGCTGATGAGGACGAGCTCAGTGCATTCGGCAACAACACAGCATTCGCGCCAGCGGCAGGCGGCAGCCCAGAGCGGTGGTCACGTAGGTGACCTCCGGGGCGCGGTGCGCTTGCGACGACATGTGGGCCAAGCTAGCAGCGAAAAGGTTGCACGCGCAATACGGCGACGCCGGGACCGGGTCTGATCGTGGTGCAGGTCACCCCGCTGCGCAGACCGCGGCGCCGTGCGCATGCCGGCGTCGTAGCCTGAGTCCATGGGCACCCTCTACCTGGTCCGTCACGGGCAGGCATCAGCATCGGCCTACGGCGTCGAAGGCGTCGACGGCGGACCGGTGCCGGGCAGCCTGACCCCGACCGGGCAGATGCAGGCGCAGGTCACCGGGACCGCGCTCGCCGGAATCGTTCCCGGGTTCACCTCGGCGGTCAGCGGGTCGTTGATCCGCCAGAAGCAGACCCTGACCGGGGTGCTGAGCGCGTTCGACGCGAGCCCCGCGCCCCGCGTCGACGACGCCTGGGACGAGTACGACCTGTCCGGTCTGCTGGGCACGACGTCAGCCGACGACTACGCGGACGGGCGCGGCTTCCAGACCTCCCTCGACGCGGCGCTGGGCGCCTGGATCCGCGGCGACGTCGACGCGCCGGAGTCGTTCGACGTGTACGCCCGACGGGTGGCCGAGGCCGGTCAGCGGGCGGTCGAGGAGGCGGGGTCGGGCAAGACCGTGCTCGTCGTGTCGTCGGCCGGTTCCATCACGCTCTGGCTGGCCCAGCACCTCGGGATCGACGCCGAGCACTGGCCGAAACTGGCCGCCTCGATGATGAACGCGTCCATCACGCGGACCATCGTCGGACGCAAGGGCGTCACGGTCCTCTCGGTCAACGAACACCTGCACCTCACCGACCGCGACGGCGGGATCGCGACGTTCCGCTGATCGCGGCGACGCCGGCTTCGCCTACGAGACCGCGTTGAGGCCCGCCGCGATGAACGACGCCGTCGCCTCGGCGGCCTGCTCGGCGCCGTCGGCACCGGACGACCCGCCCGCGAGCGCGCGGTGGGTGATGCCCTCGGCGATGACGCCGAGCTTCAGGTTCGCCAGGCCGAGGTAGAAGTCCCAGTCGCCCAGGTCCATCCCGGTCGCGGCCGCGTAGGCCTGCGCCATGGCGTCCTCGTCGGGGTAGCGGTCGCTGGTCCAGGCGGCCTCGAAGCCGAGGACCTTCGCGAAGACGGGCTGGTGATAGACGCACATGAGGGCGGCATCGGTGAGCGGATCGCCCAGCGCCGCCATTTCCCAATCGACGACGGCCTTGACCGTCGTCGGGTCGTCGCGGTCGATGATCGTGTTGTCGACGCGGAAGTCGCCGTGCACGATCGTGCTGCGCGCCTGCGCCGGCACCCGATCGGTGAGCTTGGCGACGAGGGTGTCGACGTCGGGCAGCTCGCGCGTCTTGACCAGTCCCCACTGTCGCGCCCACAGCTTGACCTGACGGCCGGCGAAACCCTCCGGGCGGCCGAACTCGCCGAGGCCGACGGCGTTGTAGTCGACGGCGTGCAGGTTCGCGAGGGTCCGCACGAGGGCGTCGAAGTTGGCGCCGACCTGGTCGTCGGACCAGACCTTCAGGTCGTCGGTGGAGCGGATCACCAGGCCGTCGACGAATTCGACGACCGCGCACGGGGCGCCGATGATGTCACCCGCGCGGTCGATAGCCACGGTGCCCGCGACCGGGACGTCGGTGTCGGCAAGGGCCGAGGTGACCGCCCACTCGCGCTCCATGTCGTGCGCCGACGGGGTGAGCCCGCCCATCGGCGGTCGGCGGGCGACCCAGTGGTGCTCGTCGTCGCGAACGTCGAAAGTCAGGTTGGAGCGGCCGCCGCTGATGAGGTCGATCTTCAAGTCGCCGACAACGTCGACGCCGTTTGCCACCAGCAGCTTGCGCAGGGATTCGGCGGTGAGCCCGGGGTGGTCGGCCACGGTCAGCCCCTCCGCTCGGCGGCTTTGCGGGCGCGGCCGACGGCGCGCTTGGCGATCGCCCAGCGGTGCACCTCGGACGGGCCGTCGTAGATGCGGAACGGTCGCAGTTCGTTGGCGAGGCGGGCCAGCGGCAGGTCGTCGGAGACGCCGAGTCCGCCGCACATCTGGATCGACCGGTCGACGATGCGGGAGAACGCCTCCGCGCCGAAGGTCTTCGCGATCGACGTCGAATCCGATGCGTGCTCGCCCTGATCGAGCTCGTAGCAGGCCTTCATCAGCAGTGCCTCGGTCGCCGCGAGGTCGATCTCGTTGTCGGCGATCATCTGCTGGATCATGCCGAGGTCGGCGAGCTTGCCGCCGAAGCCCTCGCGTTCACGGACGTAGTCGACGGCGATCCGGTGCGCCCGCTGCGCGACGCCCATCCAGCGCATCACGTGGGTCATCCGCGCGGGGCCCAGGCGCACCTGCGCGTAGCGGTAGCCCTCGTCGACCTCGCCGAGGACGTCCTCGTCGGGGACGAAGACGTCGGCGAAGGTCATCTCGCAGTGGCCGCCGATCATGGCCTTGTCGATGGTGCCGACGTGGCGGTCGATCGTGATGCCCTTCGCGTCGCCCGGCGCGAGGAACATCGTCGCGCCGCCGCGGTCACCGACCTTGCCCGCCGTGCGAGCCATGATGATGTAGAAGCCCGCGCCGTCGGCGCCGGTGATGAAGCGCTTGCGGCCGTTGATCTTCCAGCCGCCGTCGGCTCGAACCGCCGTCGTCGACAGTTGATTGGGATCGGCGCCGGCGCCGTCGGGGGCGGGTTCGGTCATCGCGAAGGCGCTGCGCACCTCGCCGGTGGCGAGCGGTCCGAGGTACTTGTCGCGCTGGGCGTCGCTGGCGATGTGGGCGAGCATGTGGATGTTGCCCTCGTCGGGGGCGCCGATGTGCAGCGCCGCGGGGCCGAAGACCGAGTGCCCGGCGGCGGTGAAGACCGGGGAGCGGTCGGCCATGTTCAAGCCGAGCCCGCCGTATTCGACGGGTGCGTGCGGCGCGAAGATGCCGGCCTTCTTGGCCTTGGCGTTGAGGTCGCGGCGCAGGTCGTCGCCGCCGGCCGCCTCGATGTCGCCGTGAAACTCCATCTCGACCGGCATCACCTCGTCGGCGATGAACGCGTCGGTGCGCGCGACGAGGTCGGTCACCTCGGTCGAGTAGGACAGGTCGATCGGCATCACTCACTCCGCTCCACCGAGCGAGCGCTCGGTTGGTTGTCTCGCTGCAGAGTGTCACGCGGTGCGCGTGGCCGTCAAAGACCTCAGCCCGCCACCAGCGCCACACCGGCGGCGAGCAGCGCCGCCACCGCGACGACGTCGGCGATCACGACCCGCCGCGTCTTGGGCCCGTACCCGCCGACCAGCAACGCCAACACCAGGAATCCCGCGGCGCTGACCAGCCCGACGACGACTGCCAGACCGCGCCATTCCGAATGGAAGACCGCGGCGATCATGATCCCGGCGAGCACGCCGAACAGCAGGGCGCGATGGCGCATCATCACCAGCAGGTCCGGGTCGTCGAGCGGCGTGCCGTACAGCCGCTCGAGCCACGACGCCCCCAGCACCCCCGGCAGCGGCATCAGATGGATGACCGCCGCCACCACCAGGCCCGCGACGATCAGCGTGTTCATGACTCGAGCCTAGGCTCGCTGGGCGTCACCGGGTGCCCACTCGGCAATGTTGGACTGCCCACTCGGCGATGTTGGACCGCCCACTCGACGATGTTGGACCGCCCACTCGGCGATGTTGGACCGCCCACTCGGCGGAAAGGGGGGTCAGATGGTGCCGGCGGCTTTGAGCTTGGCGAGCTCGGCGTCAGACAGGCCGAGCACTTCGCCCAGGACCTGCTCGGTATCCGCGCCGAGGTCGTGGGCCGGTACGGCGCCGGAGTACTCCTCGTCGACGCGGAACGGTGCGCTCGCCGAGATCACCGAACCGATGCCCGGCTGCTCGACGTCGACGAGGACCGGCGCCGACGACGGATCGGAGCGGTACTCGTCGGCGAAGCCGCGCATCGTCCGGTACGGACCCCACAGAACACCGCCGGCCTCCAGCGCCTCGGCGGCCTGTGCCGACGTGCGCGCCGCAAACCAGGGACGCAGCACGTCGGTGATCGCGGCACGGTGCGAATACCGCCCCTCGTCGGTGAAGAAGTCGGCACCGACGGACTCCCCCAGCTCGGCGAGTGCCGCAGTCGTTCCCGTCGCCTCGGTGAGGTTCTTCCACTGCCGGCCAGAGAGGGCTACGACCATGACCCGACCATCGGCGGTCTCGAAGTCGCAGCCAAAGGTGCCGTACAGGTGATTGCCGTGCCGCTCGCGGTCGCCGCGCTGTGCGGCCTCGGTGACCCAGCCCAGGTTGGCCACCCCCGCGGCGGCCACGTCGGCGAGCGCCAATTCGATCCGCGCCCCCCGACCGGTTCGTTCCCGCCGGTGCAGCGCGGCCAGCAGGGCCGTCGTCGCCGATTGCCCGGCGATCAGGTCCCACGCGGGCAGCACGTGGTTGACCGGACCACCGTCGACCGGCCCGGTCAGGTCGGGCACCCCGACTTCGGAATTCACGGTGTAGTCGACGGCGCTCGAACCGTCGGCGCGGCCCTCGATGTGCACGGTGATCATGTCGGATCGTTTGGCCGCCAACTCGTCGTGCGCCAGCCACGGCCGCCCGACCGTGTTGTCGACGAAGATCCCGGCGTCGCGCCCCGGGGCCGTTGCCAGGGCCACCACCAATTCGCGCCCGGCCGGATCACGGACGTCAACCGCCACCGACCGCTTCCCGCGGTTCAGCGAGGTCCAATAGAGGCTGTTCTCCGACGCGGTAGCATCCCCCTCGCCGTCGCTCGACCCGGCCGCATCCCCCTCGCTGTCGCTCGACCCGGCGTCAACCGGCCACCGCCGGTAGTCGGCGTTCCCGCCCAGCGGATCGATCCGGATGACATCTGCGCCGAGCTGGGCCAGCGTCATCCCGGCCGACGGCCCGGCGACGAAGCTGGCGAACTCCACGACCCGCAGCCCGTCGAGGGGCCGGTCGCCGCTCATGCGGCCACCGACCGTTCCCAGTCCACGTCTGCGCCCATGCATTAGTTTCTAGTGCATGCCGATGTCTGACACGAGCCCGGCGATCGCCGGCGCCGAAGTCGATGCCGATGACTTCGCCGCGATCCGCGACTCGGTGCGCGAGTGGGTCCGCACGCGCGTCGTGCCCCGCGAGGCCGAGATCGCCGACAACGACGCCATCCCCGACGACCTGCGGCAGCAGGCCAAGGACATGGGTCTGTTCGGGTTCGCGATTCCCCAGGAGTGGGGCGGCCTGGGCCTCGATCTGGCCCAGGACGTCGAACTGGCGATGGAGCTCGGCTACACCTCGCTCGCCGTCCGCTCGATGTTCGGCACCAACAACGGGATTGCCGGTCAGGTGCTGGTGAACTTCGGCACCGACGAGCAGCAGGCGGCGTGGTTGCCCAAGATCGCCTCCGGCGAGGTCGTCGCGTCGTTCGCCCTCACCGAGCCGGGCGCGGGGTCCAACCCTGCCGGGCTGCGCACCAAGGCCGTCCGCGACGGCGACGAGTGGGTCATCGACGGCGAGAAGTGCTTCATCACCAACGCACAGACCGCGGATCTGTTCGTCACCTTCGCCCGCACCCGACCCGCCGACGAGAACGGGCCGGGGATCGCCGTGTTCCTCGTCCCGGCCGACGCCAAGGGGCTGTCCGTCGCCCCGCACGACGAGAAGATGGGCCAGCAGGGCGCGTGGACGTCGAATGTGTCCTTCAGCGGCGTCCGTGTGCCCGGCGCCGCCCTCGTCGGCGGTGATGTCGACACCGGTTACCGCGCCGCGATGACGTCCCTGGCGCGCGGTCGCGTCCACATCGCCGGAATGTCGGTCGGTACCGCCCAGCGGGCGCTCGACGAGTCTTTGCGGCACGTCGCTGTCACCACCCAGGGTGGCACCCCGATCGGCGACTTCCAGCTGGTCCAGGCCCACATCGCCGACATGCAGACCGGAATCATGGCGGGGCGCGCACTGGCGCGCGACGCCGCCCGCAAGTGGGTCGCAGAGGAGGACCGGCGCATCGCGCCGTCGGTGGCAAAACTGTTCTGCACGGAGATGGTCGGACAGGTCGCCGACAAGGCCGTGCAGGTCCACGGCGGCAGCGGGTACATGCGCGAGATGCCCGTCGAGCGCATCTACCGCGACGTCCGGCTGCTGCGCCTCTACGAGGGCACCTCGGAGATCCAGCGCCTCATCATCGGCGGCGGTCTCGTGCGCGAGGCCAAGAAGCAAGCGACGAAAGGCTGAGCAAGTGACCGGACTTCTCAACGGCAAAACCGCTGTCATCACCGGCGGCGCCCAGGGCATCGGCCTGGCCATCGCACAGCGTTTCGCGGCCGAGGGCGCCAACATCGTCCTCGGCGACATGAACGCCGAACAGGTCGCCTCGGCGGCGACGTCCATCGGCGCCGAGGCGGTCGGCGTCGCTGCCGACGTCACCAAGGCCGACGACGTCGCAGCGCTGCTCCGGACCGCCGTCGAGACCTTCGGCTCGCTCGATGTCGTCGTCAACAATGCCGGGATCACCCGCGACGCGACCATGCGCAAGATGACCGAGGAACAGTTCGACCAGGTCATCGACGTGCACCTCAAGGGCACCTGGCTGGGTATGAAGCTCGCCGCCGAGATCATGCGCGAGCAGGGCAGCGGTGCGATCGTGAACATGTCGTCGATCTCCGGCAAGGTCGGCAACTTCGGCCAGACCAACTATGCCGCCGCCAAGGCCGGAATCGTCGCGATGAGCAAGGCCGCCGCCAAGGAGGTGGCCGCCAAGGGGGTGCGGATCAACGCGATCCAGCCCGGCCTGATCCGCACCGCGATGACCGAGGCGATGCCACAGGCGGCGTGGGATTCGAAGATGACCGAGATCCCGATGGGCCGTGCCGGCGAGCCCGACGAGATCGCCAAGGTCGCGCTGTTCCTGGCCAGCGACCTCTCGTCGTACATGACCGGAACGGTCCTGGAGGTCACCGGCGGCCGGTACATGTGATGGATTGGGAGCCGCGCACGGTCACCACCGATGAGGTCCTCGACCCCGGCCCGGTGGCGGCACTGGCCGCGCTCTTCGACGACGGCCTGCCGACGCCGCGGCCGGGCGACCCGCTGCCACCGCTCTGGCATTGGGTGGCGCTGCCGCGCTGGTGCCCGTCATCGCAGCTCGGGTCCGACGGCCATCCGCGGCGCGGCGACTTCCTGCCGCCGGTGAAGCTGCCACGACGCATGTTCGCGGGCGGTTCCGCCGAGTACAGCGGGACCCTGCGCGTGGGCGACGAGGTACGACGAGAAGCGATCGTCGAGTCCGTGACCGAGAAGTCGGGCCGCAGCGGAACGCTCGTCATCGTCGTGACGTCGACGACCCTCATCGGCCCCAACGGCTCGCTCACCGAGAAGCAGAACCTGATTTATCGGGAAGCCTCCCCGGCGACCGACCAAGCTGCGACGCCTTCGAATGAACCGGTCGGAGCACCGCTATCCGCCGATGGACGACGCTGGCGCTTCCGCACCGACCCGACGCTGCTGATGCGGTTCTCCGCGGCGACGGCCAACGCACACCGCATTCACTACGACTGGCCGTACGCGACCGGCGTCGAGGGCTATCCGGGACTCGTCGTGCACGGCCCGCTGCAGACCCTGGCCCTCGCCGAAGCGCACCGCCTCGACGACGGTTCTCCGGTCACCGCACTCGCCCACCGCACGAACGCACCGTTGTTCTGCGAACAGACCGCGACGATCAGCGCCCGGCCGACCGACACCGGCAAGACGGTGGAACTCTTCGGACCCGACGCCGAACATCCCGGCACCACCCTCGGCCTGACCCTGGCCGGACGGAAGGATTGACCCAATGCCCCGCATCTTCAGCTCTCTCGACGAAGTCCGCACCGCGCTCGGCGAACAGATCGGACCCGGCCAACCGGTCGTGATCGACCAGCAGCGGATCGACGCCTTTGCCGACGCTACGGGCGACCACCAGTGGATCCACGTCGATCCCGAGCGGGCGAAGGACGGTCCGTACGGCACGACGATCGCGCACGGCTACCTGACGCTGTCGCTGCTGCCGCTCTTCGGCGCCGACCTGTTCCACCTCGATTTCGGCGGCGCGCGGATCAACTACGGCGCCAACAAGGTGCGCTTTCCGTCGCCGGTACCCGTCGATAGCTCGTTGACGGCGACGGCGACGTTCGCCGACCTGACCGAGGGCCCGGCCGGCGCGACGTTGACGATCAAGTACGCCGTGACCGCCAGCGGCGCGGCGAAGCCCGCGTGCGTCGCCGAGACGCTGGTCGTGATCACTCCCTAGACGGCTTCGAAAGTCGCGGCCAGGCCCTGGCCGCCGCCAACGCACATGGTGGCGAGGCCCTGGCCGCCGCCGCGGCGCTGCAGTTCGTGGAGCATGGTCGTGACCATTCGGACGCCGGTCGCACCGATCGGGTGGCCGAGCGAGATGCCCGATCCGTTGACGTTGAGCCGGTCCTGTTCGTCCCACCCCCAGCCCTTGAGCACGGCGAGGACCTGCACCGCGAAGGCCTCGTTGAGTTCGACGAGGTCGAGCCCGTCGAGCAGCGCGGTGACGGTCGTGCCGGAGCGCTCGGCGAGGCGGGCCACCGCCGGAACCGGTCCGATGCCCATGCGGGCGGGATCGCAGCCGGCCGCTGCCCACCCGGTGAGGTAGCCGATCGGCGTCAGGCCGAGCTCGTCGAGCTTGTCCTCGGCCACGATGAGGCAGGCGGCCGCCGCGTCGTTCTGCTGGCTGGCGTTGCCGGCGGTGACGGTGCCGCCCGGCATCACCGTCCGCAGTTTGGCGAGCGTCGCGGCGGTGGTGTCGGGTCGGATTCCCTCATCGCGGGTGAAAACATCGACGTCACCTTTGCCGCCTTGGATTCGGCCCGCTCGCTGGCGCTCCCGGCGCCGGGCGGGCACCGAGACCGGCACCACTTCGGCATCGAACTTGCCGGCGGCCCAGGCCGCGGCGGCGCGCTGGTGGCTGCGGGCCGCGTACGCGTCGGCCGCCTCGCGCGTGATGTCGTAGTCGGTCGCCAGGTTCTCCGCCGTCTCGATCATCCCGGAGATCTTGCCGAACCGGTCCTCGGGCTGGGAGCGCTCACGACCGCGGTCGAGGCGGTCGTACATCACCGTGTTGCCCGCGCGCGCACCCCACCGCTGGGCGGTCGAGTAGTACTCGATGCGGCTCATCGACTCGACGCCGCCCGCCAGCACGACGTCGGCGCCGCCGGTCTGCACCATCATCGCCGCGGTGATGAGGCCCTGGAGGCCGCCGCCGCAGCGCCGGTCGAGCTGCATGCCGGGCACCTCGATGGGCAGGCCCGCGTGCAGCGCGAGCCAGCGCCCGACGCACGGCACCTCGGAGTTCGCATACGACTGCGCGAACACGACGTCGTCGATGCGGGCCGGATCGATGCCGGAACGCTCGACGACGGCACGCACCACCGTCGCGCCGAGGTCCTCGACGGGCAGGTCTTTGAGCGCGCCGCCGAAGGTGCCGACGGGGGTCCGCAGGGGCGCCACGATCGCGGCTCGGCGCAGTCCGGTCATGGCGTCCTCAGATCTTGTTTCGGGCGATCAGCTGCGCCGCGATGACGTTGCGCTGGATCTCGTTGGTGCCCTCGCCGACGATCATCAGCGGGGCGTCGCGGAAGTAGCGCTCGACGTCGTACTCCTTGGAGTACCCGTAGCCGCCGTGCACGCGGATCGCGTCGAGGGCGATCTCCATCGCCGTCTCCGACGCGAAGAGCTTCGCCATCCCGGCCTCCATGTCGGCGCGCACCCCGTGGTCGAGCTTGTCCGCGGCGTCGACGGTGAGCAGCCGCGCGGCCTGCTGCTTGGTGGCCATGTTGGCGAGCATGTTGCCGACCGACTGGTGCTTCCAGATGGGCTGGCCGAAGGACTCGCGCTCCTGGGCGTACTTCGTCGCCGCCTCCAGCGCGGCCTGGCCGACGCCGAGCGCGCGCGAGGCGACCTGGATGCGACCGACCTCCAGGCCGCGCATCATGTGGCCCCAACCATTGTTCGGCTCGCCGCCCAGTACCGCGTCGGCAGGGACGTGCAGGCCGTCGAAGACCAGCTCGCACGCCTCGACGCCGCGGTAGCCGAGCTTGGGCAGCTTCTTGGAGATGGTGAAGCCGTCGCCGGGCTCGAGGTCGGGACTCCCCTCGCTGCGCTCAACCAGGATCACGCTCATGCCCTTGTGGGCGGGCTTGGCGTCGCGGTCGGTCAGGCACAGTAGCCCGAACAGTCCCGAGTGGGCGGCGTTGGAGATCCAGGTCTTCGAACCGTTGATCGTGTAGCCGTCGTCGGATGGGGCCGCATAGGTCCGCATGGCCTGCAGGTCGCTGCCGCCGCCGGGCTCGGTCAGGGCCATGGTGGCGCGGATCTTGCCCTCCGCCATCTGCGGCAGGTACTTGTCCTTCTGCTCCTGGGTGCCGAAGGTCTTGATCAGGTAGGTGATGACCGAGTGGCCGCCGATGGCGCCGGCGAGGCTCATCCAGCCGCGGGCCAACTCCTCGCAGACGCGGGCGAAGCAGGCCATCGACACGTCGACGCCGCCGTACTCGGCGGGGGCGAGCAGGCCGAAGAAGCCGAGCTGTTTCATCTCCTCGATGAATTCCTCGGGGTAGACGTCCGGCTCGTCGAACTCGCGGACCTTGCCGACGACCCGTTGGTCGATGAAGTCGCGCACCAACGCGATCATGTCCTCTTCGTCCTTGGTCATGTCAGGCATTCTGCCCTGACGCGATACCGGCGCGACGATCAATCCGGCAGCATCGGGGCGTCGGGCCCGTGGTGCCGCCCGACGAGCCGCCCGCGCGTGACGGCGTCGCGGCCGTAGCGGGTGCGTAGCCGGTCGACGGCGACGTCGAGTTCGGCGTCGTGGTCGGCGGTGAAGGGGAGCGCCAACTGGACCGCGTCGTGGCCGCACAGGTTCGTCAACGACAGCCCGATCAGCGTGCAGCCGCGCTCGCGGATGAGCGGGAGCGCCTCGTCGAAGAGCCCGCGCGCGACGGCGAGGACCACCGCGGTCGAGTCGGTGGGCTCACCCACCGAGCGGGACCGGGTGACGCGGTCGAAGTCGTCGAAGCGCAGCCGAAGCACGATGGTGCGGCAGAGGCGGTCGGCCGTCCGCAAGCGCTTGCCGAGGCCGTCGACGATGGCGATCAGCGTCGACTCGATCTCGTCCTCGGACTTGATGCGCCGACCCAGCGCGCGCTGTGCGCCGATCGACTTGCGCCGCTTGCCGGTTTCGACACGGCGCGGATCGCGGGCCATCGACAGGGCGTACAGGTGTCGACCGGAGCCGCGGCCGAGGAGTCGGGACAGGTGCTCCTCGCCAAGCGCGGCGAGGTCGCCGACGGTCTCGATGCCGGCGTCGGCCAGGCGCGCCTCGGTCTTGGCCCCGACGCCCCACAGTCGGCGCACCGGCAACGGGTGCAGGAAGTCGAGTTCGCCGCCGACCGGCACTTCGAGCAGGCCGTCGGGCTTGCCGACGGCGCTGGCCACCTTGGCGAGGAACTTGCTGCGGGCGGCGCCGACGGTGATTGGCAGACCCACCTCGTCGCGGATCCGGTGACGCAACCGCGCACCGATCGCCACTGGGCTGCCGGCGATCTTGCGCAGCCCGCCGACATCGAGGAAGGCCTCGTCGACGGAGATGCCCTCGACGATGGGGGTGGTGTCGCGGAAGACCTCGAACACCGCGCGGGAGGCTTCGACGTAGGCGTCGAACCGGGGCCGTACGACGACCGCGGCGCCCTGGCACAGCGCGCGGGCCTGACCGCCGGGCATCGGGGTGCTCACCCCGAGCGCCTTGGCCTCGTAGCTGGCGGCGAGCACCACCCCGCCGCCGACGAGGACCGGTCGCCCGCGCAGCGCCGGGTCGTCGCGCTGCTCGACGGAGGCGTAGAAGGAGTCGAGGTCGGCGTGCAGGATCGACGCGCTCATCCGCTCGCCGTGCTCGATCCGCATGGCGCGATGGTGTCATCGCGCCCTGACAGTCGGGACTACTGCGAGCCCTGGTCGCCGATCAGCAGTGCTGTGCAGGAGTCGATCAGCTCGTCGCGGGACAGCTCGACGTGGTCGTCGAGCCACGCGGCCAGCAGGTTGGCCAATCCGCCGACCCGGTAGTACGCCGCGGCGACGTCGGCGGGCGATGCCGAGTTCTTGATGCTCGCCGCCGACTGCGCGGTGATCTCGGCCAACTTCTGCGTCGCGGCGAACCGGCGGTTCGCCAGGGTCGGCGAGACAAGGCTCTGCGAGAACAGCAGTCGGCCCTTGCGGCGGTCGCCGTCGATGAGGTCGACGATGGCCGCCACCGCGGCGCGGACCCGGTCGGTGATCTTGGTCGGCTTGGCAAAGGCGGCGCTCGCCGTCGCCATGATCTCGTCGATGACGCCGTCGTAGGTCGCAGCCACCAGGTCGTCGGCGGAGGCGAAGCTCTCGTAGAAGTAGCGCGCGGTCAGTTTCGCCTCGCGGCACACACCGCGAACCGACAGGCTGCCGCCGTCGCTGGATCCGAGCGTTTCCAGCGCCGCGTCGAGCAGCTGCTGGCGCCGGCGGGCGACGCGTTGGTCGCCCTGCTCACCGGCGTAGGTGCGCAGCTCGTTCATCGACAACGGGGAGGACATCTGTCCATTGTGTCAAAGCCACGCGCTCGGGCGGGTAAGTATCAGGGGACGCGGCGCGCGTCGACCAGCGTTGACAACCACCACCGACCGGCGTTCACTCGATTGTGACAACGTGCGTTCTCACTAACGCCCCAGAGGAGCCCTCATGACCGAGTCGCTGAGACTGGTACCGCCGGGCGAGCCGGCCCGCATGTCCCGCGAGGAGCGTGACGCCCTGCCCACCGACGCGCTGCGGATGTTCCCGGCGGGCACCTTCGCCGGAATCGCAAACGTAATCATGCAACTGGCCAACGCCCCTGTCGGGCGCGGCGTCGTCGAGAGCAAGGTCGAGTCGGGCAGAGCGATGAAGCACCCCGTCAAGCGGGCGCGCACCACGATCACCTACATGGCTGTCGCAGTGGCCGGCACGCCGGCGGACCGCAAGGCCTACCGGGAAGCGGTGAACTCGGTGCACCGGCAGGTCCGCTCGACGGCCGAATCGCCGGTGAAGTACCACGCGATGGACCCCAAGCTGCAGCTGTGGGTGGCCGCCTGCCTCTACCGCGGCTGGGAAGACACCGCGAAGCTCTACGGCTCGCCCAAACTCCTGAACGACGAGGCCTACCAACAGGGCGCGATCATGGGCACGACGCTGCAGATGCCGCGCGAGATGTGGCCGGCCAACCGCCAGGAGTTCCAGAAGTACTGGGACGACACCGTCGCCAGCATCGAGATGGACGACGAGGTGCGCGACTACCTGCGCAGCCTGACTCGGGTGGAGAACTTCGGCCCGGTCGTCTCGAAGCTCGGCGGTTGGTTCTCCGAGACGATGACCGTCGGGTTCCTGCCCCCGGAGTTCCGGGAGATGATGCAGGTCGAGCAGACCCGCGCGCAGAAGGCATTCTTCGACACGTACAACGTTGCCGGGCGCATCGTCGGCAGGCTCATCCCGCGTCCTATCGCGGAGTTCCCGTTCCGGCTGCTCATCCTCGATATGCGGCTGCGACAGCGCATCGGCAAACCCTTGGTGTAACCCCAGTCACGCAGTCGTGGACCAGGGCCCAAAGTCACGTTGACACCGGCCTCGTCGGGGCGTTCAATGAAAGTGAGAACGGTTGTTGTCACACTTTCAACGGCGAGAGTGGGATAATCGTTCTACCAACCTAGGAGCGAGCATGACAGCCACCTCGTCGAGCGCCATTCCGTCGTACGTCCCCGCCGACCAGCGACCCGAGCGCATGTCGCGCGAAGAGATGGACGCGCTCGTTTCTACGATCCCGCTGCACTCCGCGGCCCTGCTCGCGGGACCTGCGAACGTGATCATGCAGATGGCCAACGCCCCGGTCGGACGCGGCGTCGTCGAGAGCAAGGTCGAGTCGGGCAACATCCTCAAGCACCCGATCAAGCGCACCCGCACGACGCTGAGCTACCTGGCCGTCGCGGCGATCGGCAGCCCGGCGGACCGCAAGGCGTACCGCGAAGCGGTCAACTCCGCCCACCGCCAGGTCCACTCGACCAAGGAATCGCCGGTCAAGTACAACGCGATGGACCCCAAGCTGCAGCTCTGGGTCGCCGCCTGCCTCTACAAGGGCTGGGAGGACACCGAGCGCCTGTACGGCCACAAGAAGAACCTCAGCGAAGAGCACTACCGCATGGGCGCCACCATGGGCACCACGCTGCAGATGCCCTACGAGATGTGGCCGGAGACCCGCGCCGACTTCCAGAAGTACTGGGACGAGACCGTCGCCGGCATCGAGATGGACGAGGAAGTCCGCAAGTACCTCACCAAGCTTGCGAAGCTGACCTTCCTCGGCGAGGTGCCGACCGCCCTGCTGGGCTGGTATGCCGAGGCGCTGACCCTGGGCTACCTGCCGACCGAGTTCCAGGACATGCTCAAGTTGCACCCGACCAAGGGGCAGAAGCGCTTCTTCGACGCCCACAACGTCCTGATTCGGACCGCCACCCGGTTGACTCCGAAGCCGATCCAGGAGCTGCCGTTCCGTGTGCTGCTCGCCGACGTCCGCCGGCGCATCCGCACCGGCCAGCCGCTGATCTGATCTAGGATCAGCGCTATGCCGCGCTGGGTCGCCCCGCTACTCCTCGCCGGGACCCTTGCGATCGCCGGGTCGACGGTCGGCGCACCGGATTCCCGCGCCGACATCACCCCGGGGAACTACTGGTTCGTCAAGGAGAGCATCGTCCTCGACGCCCCCAACCTGTGGATCGTCCGCCCACACATCCGCAAGAAGCGGTGGCCGGCGACGGTGAGCGGCAACATCCTGACGATCGCCTACCCGCCGTCGGAGGAGAAGTCGACCAACGTCTTCCGCATCCGGCCGGCCCGAAACGGCGGCTGGATCGCGACCGATCCGCTCTACCCGGCGGACCGCTACTACCGCACCCGCTACGGGTACCGCACCGACCGCATGGTCGGCAACACACCGCTGCGCGATCGCCTCGTCCGGCGCTGAGTTCCGACGTCGTCTCGCCGGGTCAGACATGCCAACGAACTAGTAATCGAGCTTCTTCAGCGCGTCGCGATCCAGCGCCGCGACGTCGGTGTGGCCCGACAGTCCGAGGGTGAGATCCAGCTCGGCGGCGATGTTCGCCATGACGTCGCGGACGCCGTCTTCCCCGTCGATCGCCAGCCCGTACATGTGTGGTCGGCCGATGCACGCCGCGTCGGCGCCGAGGGCGAGCGCCTTGAAGACGTCGGCGCCGGTGCGGATGCCCGAGTCGACGAGGACCTTGATGCGACCGTCGACCGCATCGACGACGTCGACCAGGGCGTCGATGGAGCCGATCGAGCCGTCGATCTGCCGTCCGCCGTGGTTGGACACGATGATCCCGTCGACGCCGGTGTCGACGGCCTGCCGCGCGTCATCGGGATGCAGCACGCCCTTGAGGACGATCGGCAACGTGGTGCGCTCGCGCAGGCCGGCGACGTCCGACCACGACAGCCCGGGGTTGGAGTAGATCGCCAGGAAGGTCTCGACCGCCGCGCGCGGGTGCTTGTCGACGAGGTTGCGCCACCAGCTGCCCGGAGCGTTCCGCGCGATCGACACCAGCGTCTTGATCGCCCCGAGCGACGGCTTCGGCGACTCCGCGTCGGGATCGGGGTGCGCAACCTTCTCGTAGACGATCGCCCGGAATCGCGGGTCCCGCGTGTACTGGGCGATCCCCTCGCCGCGCGCGAACGGCAGCGAGCCGAGGTTGAGGTCCTGCGGGCGCCAGCCGAGCATCGTCGTGTCGAGGGTGACGGCGATGGCCGCCGCGCCGATCGCCTCGGCCCGTCGCACGAAGCTGTCGACGAGTTGCTCGTCGGTCGACCAGTACAGCTGGAACCAGCGCGGCGACCCGGGCTCAACCGCGTCCATCGCCGCGGCCACGTCCTCCATCGACGCGCTGCCCTGGTTGGAGAAGATGTACGGCAGCCCGAGCGAGGCGGCGGCGCGTCCGATCAGGACGTCGGCGTCGCGGGTGACCAATCCACCGGCCCCGACCGGCGACAGCAGCAGCGGCGCCGGCAGCCGCTGGCCGAACAGCTCGATGCCCAGCGACCGCTGCGAGACGTCGCGCAGGACCCGCGGCACGATCGCCCACCGGTCCAGCGCGCGACGGTTGGCACGCATGGTCTCGCCCTCGCCGGCGCCACCGGCGATGTACGCCCACGCCTTGTCCGACATCGCGTCGTGGGCACGACGCTCCAACTCGGCGAAGTCGGTGGGCACCTTCGGCTTCCGGTCGGCGATGCCCGCCCGGTAGATGACGTTCTGCCGCTCGCGGCCGCAGCCTTGCTCCACGGGACGAGCGTTCAGTCGCGCACGAGGTAGAAGTAGAAGTGCTTGTCGCGCACCAACGACGACTTGCCGTTCATGATGCCCATGAGGGTGTTGTCGTCGACCTTCTTGAAGTGGTCGATCACCGCCTGGCCGTCGTAGACCATCGACGCGGTCACCTCACCGCGGAACTCGACGTGCCACAGGCTCGCCTCGCCGTTGCCCAGCTCCTTGTTGGAGTAGAGCTCGCCGTCGGCGTTCCGGCAGACCAGCGGTTGCACGTCGGTGGGCGAGATGAAGTTCTTGCCGTACCAGCCGACCTGCTGCAGCTGGCCGTCCATCGGGTGCCCGGTCGGCAGTTCGCCGCCGCGCCACGACCCGAGGATCTCGTCGATGCGGACCGTGGGCAACTGGGCCCACAGCTCGTCGAGGGCGTCGGCGTGGTTCTTCTCGCCGGAGTCGATGCGGGCCAGGATCTGGCCAGCGGCGTCCTGCTCAGGCACTGGCCTTCGCCTCCTTCTTCTTGCCCTTGCCGTTGCCCTGGTCGGCGGTGCCGAACACCATCGCCTCGGTGAGGTCGTAGCGGCGGGCGTCGTAGGCGTCGAGCACGAGGTTGTGCCGGACCACCCACGGCTGGGTGCGCGCGGCCTTGGGGATGTTGCCCTGGGCGCGCTGGACGTACCCCGAGTCGAGCTCGAGCAGCGGGGCATCCTCGAGGACCTCGCCCTCGGCGGTCGGGTAGGCGTGCGTGTAGCCCTTCTCCCGCATGAGTGCGATCAGCTTGGCGACGGCCTGCGCCGTGAGGTCGACGCGCAGCGTCCACGACGCGTTGGTGTAGCCGACGGCCCACGCGAGGTTCGGCACGTCGTTGAGCATGTAGCCGCGGTAGGCGTACTTGTCGCCCGGCTTCTGCTCGGCACCGTCGATCGACACCTCCGCACCGCCCATGGCGACGAGTTCGAGGCCGGTCGCGGTGACGATGATGTCGGCGTCGAGGTGCTTGCCCGACTTCAGCAGGATGCCGGTCTCGTCGAAGGAGTCGATCTGGTCGGTCACGACCTCGGCCTTGCCCTTGCGGATCGCCGTGTACAGGTCGCCGGCGGGGATCACGCACAGGCGCTGGTCCCACGGCTCGTACTTCGGCTTGAAGTCGACGTCGACCGGGTAGCCCTTGGGCAGCTGCGCCTTCGCCATCGCGCGCAGCGTGCGCCGCGACAGCTTCGGGAACAGTCGGCAGTACTGGTAGAAGGAGAACGTGGCCAGCGCGTTGCGCGTGCTGATCACCCTGTGGGCGGCCGTGCCCGGCAACACCTTCTGCACGATCTTGGTCATCGGATCCGACCACGGCAGCGCCAGCATGTAGGTCGGCGACCGCTGCAGCATGGTGATCTTCTCGACGTCGTCGGCCATCGACGGGATCAGCGTCACCGCCGTCGCGCCCGAGCCGATCACGACGACCTTCTTGCCCGTGTAGTCGAGGTCCTCGGGCCAGAACTGCGGGTGGACCACCTGGCCGCCGAACTTGTCGATGCCGGGGAAGTCGGGCTCGTAGCCGCGGTCGTAGCGGTAGTAGCCGGCGCAGACGTAGAGGAAGCGCGAGGTGTACGTGCGCTTCTTGCCGCCGACCTCGGTCTCGACGGTCCACAGGTCGGTCGACGTGTCGAAGTCGGCCGCGAGAACCTTCACGCCGAAGTCGATGTGCTTGTCGATGCCGAAGTGCTGCGCGGTGTCCTCGAGGTACTCGCGGATCTCGTGGCCCTCGGCGACGGTGCGCGTGCCCTTCCACGGGTACCAGGGGAAGCTCAGCGTGAAGATGTCCGAGTCCGACCGCACGCCCGGGTAGCGGAACAGGTCCCAGGTGCCGCCGAGCTGGTCGCGCTGCTCGACGATCGTGTACTTCAAGTCGGGGTTGCGCTCGGTCAGCCGGTACGCGGCGTCGATGCCGGACAGGCCGGCCCCGACGATCAGGACGTCGATGGCATCGGTCTTGGTGGGCATGGTGACTCCTTGCTGGCTGCTGTGGTGCAGCCTAGTCGGACGCGACAATGTTCATTGTCACATCTGGCTAACTGGCTGCCTTCTTCGCAGCTGCCTTCTTGGCCGTCTTCGGCTTCGCGGCGGGCTTCTTGGCCGGTTTGTCGGCGCGGTCCTTCACCGACGCGCGCAGTGCGGCGAGCAGGTCGGCGACCTCGCCGTCCTCGGCCGGCTTCTCCGGCTCGGCGTCGTCGAAGGCCGGTTTGCCGCCGACCTTGGAATCGATGAGCTTGCCGAGCTCCTCGGTGTAGGTGTCCGAATACTCACCCGGGTCGAAGTCGTTCGCCATCGTCTCGATCAGCGACTTCGCCATCTTCGAGCTCCTGGTCGCGCACCTCGACGTCGCCGTCGAGGAAGTCGAAGTCGGGTTTGCGCACCTCGTCGGGCCACAGCAGCGTCTGCAGGGTCATCACGCCGTCGATGACGCGCAGCGCGGCCAGCCGCGTCCGGTTGCGCAGGGTGAACTCGGCGATGGCGAGGCGGTCGGTGCTCTCCAGCGCCTTGGCCAGCAGGACGTAGGCCTTCGGCGACTTCGACGACGGCTCGAGGTAGTACGGCTTGTCGAAGTAGATCGGGTCTACCTGGTCGACCGGCACGAACTCGAGGATCGAGATCTCCGGGCTGCGGGTCACCGGCAGCGTCGCGAGGTCGTCCTTGGTCAGGATGACGGTCTCGCCGTCGTCGGCCTCATAGGCGTTGGCGATGTTGGCGAAGTCGACTTCGGTGTCGGTTCCCTCGCGCACCCGCTTGTAGCGGATCCGGGTCCCGTCCTTGGCGTCGACCTGGTGTGACTTGCGGTCGTGACTCTCCGTCGCCGAATAGGCCTTGACGGGGACATTGACCAGGCCAAAGCTCAGATCGCCATTCCAGATCGAGCGCATGGGCCAATTGTGCCATTGTCGGCGCGGATTGCCACGGGTTGGCAGGATGGAGACATGTCCTCCGGCGGTGTGCTCGACGTCGACGGCCGCGCGATCAGCGTCACCAACCTCGACAAGGTGCTCTACCCGGCGACCGGCACGCGCAAATTCGAGGTCATCGACTACTACACGCGGATCGCCGACGCGATGCTCCCGCACGTGCGCGACCGCATCGTCACGCGCAAGCGCTGGCCGTCGGGCGTCGACGCCGCTCCCTTCTTCGAGAAGAGCCTGCCCGCCGGCAGCCCGGACTGGCTCGCGACGCAGACCGTCGGGCACAGCCAGCGCGCCATCGTCTACCCGGTGATCACCGGGCGCGCGGATCTGGTGTGGCTGGCCCAGCTCGCGGCGCTCGAGCTGCACGTGCCGCAGTGGCGGATTACCGACGATCTCGCGAATCGGGTGGTTTTCGACCTCGACCCCGGTCCCCGGGTGCCGCTGTCGCAGTGCGCACGGGTCGCGCTGCTGATCCGCGACGTGCTGGCCGACGTCGGGCTGTCGTGCTGGCCGGTGACCAGCGGCGGCAAGGGCATCCACCTGTACGCGCGGATGGATCCGCCGGTCGCACCGGATTCGGCGCGGGCCGTCGCGAAGGAGGTCGCCGAGGCCTTGGCCGCCGCGCACCCCGACGAGATCACCGCGTCGATGACGAAGTCGGTGCGCGACGAGCGCGTCTTCATCGACTGGAGCCAGAACAGCGGGTCGAAGACGACGCTGGCCCCGTATTCGCTGCGCGGGCGCGAGGAGCCGTGGGTCGCCGCCCCGCGGTCGTGGGACGAGCTGGGCGACGACGATCTGCGGCAGTTGCGCTTCGACGAGGTGCTCGACCGCGTCGAGGCCGACGGTGACCTGTTGTCGGGGCTGGACGACGGGTCTCGATACACCTCCTCGCCAGAAGGGTCGTCGAGTGGCGACGAAACCGAGGTCGTGAACCTCGGTGAGTACCGTCGCAAACGCACCCCCGGCAGGACGCCCGAGCCCGGCGTCGCGCCCGCTTCTCGGTCGTCGAGTGAATCCGAGCGCAGCGAGGATTTGTATCGAGACGCCGTCGTCGGCCCGACCTTCGTCATCCAGGAGCACCACGCGCGCCGCCTGCACTACGACTTCCGACTCGAGCACGACGGCGTCCTGGTCAGTTGGGCGGTGCCCAAGAACCTGCCCGACGATCCGACGCAGAACCGTCTGGCCATCCACACCGAGGACCACCCGCTCGAGTACGCGCGGTTCGAGGGCGAGATCCCCAAGGGCGAGTACGGCGGCGGGAGCGTGTCGATCTGGGACAGCGGCACGTACACACTGGAGAAGTGGCGCGATGACGAAGTCATCGTCGTGCTGCACGGCGAGCGCGTGCAGGGGCGGTACGCGCTGATCAAGACCGGGCGCGGCGAGGGCGGCGACAAGAACTGGCTCGTGCACCTGATGGCCGACGAGCCGCGACCGCTGCTGCCGGAGTCGCTGGCCGATCCGCGCCCGATGCTGGCGACCGACGAGTCCATCGACAAGCTCGACGACGACTGGGCGTACGAGGGCAAGTGGGACGGGTACCGGCTGATCGCGCGGTACGTCGGCGGGAAGCTGCGGCTCTCGTCGCGGTCGGGCATCGACATGACCGGCGACTTCCCGGAACTGACCGTCATGGCCGACGAGCTCGGCATGCTCGACGTCGTCCTCGACGGGGAGGTCGTCGCGCTCGACTCGTCGGGCCGGACCAACTTCACCCTGCTGAGCTCGCGGCGCAACACCACCGAGCCGTACCAGCTCAAACTGTTCCTGTTCGACATCCTGGCGCTGGGCGGCAAGTCGTTGCTGTCGACGCCGTGGGAGCAGCGGCGGGCGCTGCTCGAGGAGTTGGCGCCGCTGTTCAAGCGGTCGCCGTACGTCGAGATCCCGCCACTGCTGCCCGGGCCGGGGAAGGCCGCGGTCGCGGCCAGTCGAGATCGCGGGTACGAGGGGGTCGTCGCGAAGAGGCGGTCGTCGACGTATCAGCAGGGTCGTCGGACGAAGACGTGGCTCAAGCACAAGAACTGGTCCGACATCGAGGTCGTCGTCGGCGGTTGGCGGCCGGGGCGGGGCAACCGGTCCGGGATGATCGGGTCGCTGCTCGTCGGCCTGCCGGAGGAAACCGGGCTGCGCTACGTCGGACGGGTGGGCACCGGGTTCACCGAGGCGGCACTGAAAACCCTTGCGGCAGAACTGAAGCCGCTCACCATCAGCCGCAGCCCGTTCCTCGACGAGATCGATGCGCCGGTCGCGTCGAGTGCCACTTGGGTGTTGCCGAAAATCGTCGGCGAAGTGCAGTTCCTAGACTGGACGTCGACCGGGCATCTCCGCCATCCGAGTTGGCGGGGCATCAGGCACGACAAGCTGCCCGGGGATCTGTAGGAGGCCGCGTGTTCGTCATCGCGCAGCTCTCGGACCTGCATGCCAACGGGACCCACCGGAACCGCGGGCGGATCGAGGCCGCGCTCGACTACGTGAACTCGCGGGCCGACGGGATCGACGCGCTGCTGGTCACCGGCGATCTCACCGACCACGCTTCGCCGGAGGAGATGGCCGAGGCGCGCAAGCTGATCCACAGCCCGCTGCCGACGCTGGTCACCATCGGCAACCACGACGCGCGACCGTCGTTCAACGCCGTGTTCCGGCCCGACGTCGAGCCGACGTCGCCGGTGAACGTGGCGCTGACCGTCGGGGACGTCACGCTGCTCGCCGTCGACAGCTCACTGCCCGGTGAGCGCAGCGGTTTCCTCGACGACGAGACGATCCTGTGGCTCGACCACGAGCTGGCCGCGGCTCCGGGGAAAGTCGTGGTGTCGTTCCACCACCCGCCGGTGACGCTGGGCATGCCGATGATGGATTCGATCATGATGCAGCAGCCCGATCGGTTGGCCGCGGTGCTCGACGACCACCCGAATGTCGTCGCGCTGGTGTGCGGTCACGCGCACACGCCCGCGGTGACGACCTTCCACGGGCGACCGCTCTGCCTGGCGCCCGGCGTGGCGTCGACGCTCAACCTGCCCTTCGAGGGCACCGAGGTCGTCAACAAGAACCAGCCCGCCGGCGTCGCCTTCCACCTCGTCGACGACGACGGTCGGGTCATCACGCACTTCCGCGCGATCCCCTAGCGCCAGATCGCCGAGTGGGCGGCCAACATACGCCGAGTGGGCAGTCCGACACCACCGAGTGTGCGGTCAGCGCGGCGCAGGCGCACGACGCGGCGCCGCGGGGGCCGGTCGCGCGGGAGCCGGTGCGGCCGGGCGCGCAGGCGGCGCCGCGGGAGCGCCCTTGGCGGCGCCACCCTTCGATCCATTGCCCTGCATGAGTTCGTTCATCAGCTTGTCGGCGATGTCGCCGATCAGGCCCGGGCCGGTGTCGGGGAGGATGTCCGACGCACCCTTGGTCACCGGGATGTTGGCGGCGCGCGTCGCCTCGTAGCGGATCCCCGCGATGCTCGCGCCGGTGAGCGGCTTGCTGTAGCGGCTGAGGTCCGTCGACGTCGTCACCGCGCCCACCACCTTCGTCCCAGCGCCGGCGAAGTCCGCGGCGCCTCGTCGAATGTGGTTGGGCGACGTCACCAGAACGATCTGGGAAACCCCGCGCATGCGCAGGATCTCGGTGGTGTTCTGAGCGTTCGTCACCGTCGAGGTGGACTTGTCCTCAGTGGTGATGCGCGACTCCGAAACGCCCTTGCTGATGAGCCACTTCTTCATGGTCCCGGCTTCGGTGATGCCCTTCTTCGGCAGACCGCCCGTCACGAAGATCGGGGTCTGCGGCGACATCTCGGCCTGGTCGAGTCCGGCCTTGAGTCGGTTGATGAGCTCGGGCGCCATCGATCCGTTGGCGCGCAGACCCATGCCGAGGATGACGATGGCCGAGCCCGACGGCGCGCTTACGGGACTGGTCGACGGCACCAGCGCAGCAGCACTGGTGACGCCCTCGACGAGGTTGCGGGCCTTGCCGGCGGCGGTGGGACGAACCGTCGACAGCTTGCGCAGCGCGGCGTCGCGCGTGGCGGCGTCGGCCTCCTGGTCGGCCCAAACCGCCTGCAGCGTCAGGGCGTCGGGGTCGTTGGCCGTGATGGCCAGCATGCGCTTGATGCTCTCGAGGCCGTCGGTGACCTTGCGCGCGGCGAAACTCTTCTGCGCGGAGTTGTAGAGGCCCGACGGCGTGATCTCGTCGGCGGTCCGGGTGACCGACGTCGAGTTCGTCGGCAGCGTGCCCAGGGCAACGCCACCCAGGCCGGCCACGGCAACGACCGCTGCTCCGGCAGCGACGCGCTTCTTCACATTAGTCCCATTAGTCACACACGTAACAGTATCGACGGGGTGCTACGCGGATGGTTCGGTCCGGTCTCGGATCGGCAACGACTGCACCGCCCACTCGGCGGTTGTCGACCGCCCACTCGGCGGTTGTCGACCGCCCACTCGGCGGTTCTGCACCGCCCACTCGGCGGTTCTGCACCGCCCACTCGGTGGTTCTGCACCGCCCACTCGGCGATGCTGGGGTGCCCACTCGGCGACGTTGGGGTGCCCAGTCGGCGCTATTTGCCGACGACAGCGCCGCGGCGCGGGGTCCAGGTGATCTTGCCGCGCTGGAAGTCGGCGACCTTGCCCTTGCGGTCGCGCGTGGGGTGCTCGCCGGCGACGGGCAGCCCGAGTCGCCCGCCGGGACCGCCGGCCTGGACGTACGCGCCACCGATCGCGCCGGTCACGATCTTCGGGCCCTTCGGACCGGTGATGATCCGACCGCCGCGGAAGTCCTGCGCCCGACCACCGGGCACCGAGTACTCCGGCGTGAAGCATTCGCCGAGCAGACGCTTGTTCTGGTCGTAAACCTTCTTGATCGCGCCGCCGGTGCGGCAGGCGGGACGGTCCTCCGACAACCCGAGCGCGCTCGCGGCCTGCGGCCACGCCTGGGTCATCTCGAACTGCCAGTACGGCCACGTGTGCGTGCCCGACGGCCGGTAGACCGCCTGGCCGGGGATGCCCCGACGGTTCAACTCGGACGCGAACTGCTGCGACGTGACGCGGGAGAGGAGCTCGAGCCCGACGCCGGCGTAGTTCGTCGCGAGCAGCGGGATGTCGGCGGGCTTGTCGTGCGGGCCGACGATGCCGTTGCCCGACGAGACGTACAGGCTGGTGCCCTCGAGTCGGTCGGCGAGCAGGTACGGGTCGTGTTCCTTCCACGCCGGATTGCTCGGCAGGCCGTACATCTTCTGCGAGTCGTACCCGCCGGCGTCGCGCATCGCGAACTGGACGGCGGGCTGCATGCCCAGCGACGTCAGCTGCAGGATGCCGGAGAACGACGCGGCGAACTTGTAGAACCCGGGGTTACGACCGGCCAACGCCATCGCGGCGGTGCCGCCCATCGACAGCCCCTCGATGCCGCGCACGTCGGTCGAGCGCCAGTCACGTTCGAGGATCTGCGGGAGCTCGCGGACGAGGAAGGTCTCCCACTTGTAGTTCTTGCCGCGGTCGGGCTGCTGCCAGTCGGTGTAGAAGCTCGACTCCCCGCCGATCGGCAGGATGATGTTGAGGTTCTTGTCCTTGTAGAAGTCGATGATGTTCGTGTTGATGACCCAGCCGTTCTGGTCATCCTGGGCGCGCAGGCCGTCGAGCATCGTCAACTGCGGGAACTTCGCCGTCGGCCGCGACCACCAGTCGCGCGCCAACAGCAGCTGCACCTGGATCGGCGTGTTCATCGCCGGCGAGTAGACCCACAGTGCGACGCGACGATCGGAGTACCAGAACGTGCGGGTGACGCGCACACCCGACGGCGCGGCGTCGGGAGCCGGCGCGGCGGGCGGCGGCTTGGGCGCACCCGGACGGGGCGGCGGACCGGGCCGCGCGGGCGGGGCCGGACGGGCGGGAGCCGGATTCGGCGCGGGCGGCGGGGCCACCTGCGTCGGAGCGGGCGGAGCCGGGGGCGCGGGAGCGGCGGGAGGCGCGGGCGGCGGGGGCGGAGCAGCGACGGCGGGAGCGACGAGGGGAACGGTCAGGCCGACGGCCAGTGCGCATGCTGCCGCACGGCCCGCCCACCGGGCCGACGACGCTCGGCGCCCCCAGGTCCTCACCAGTACCGCTCCTTCGCAACATCGGCGGGCGGAGCTCATCACCGAGGCCGCGCAGGCCCGGCGAGAAAGCACAACGCCCTCCGTGTAATTCCTACACGGAGGGCGTTGAGTTGTACGGTTGCCACGCTGTTACACGTGGGATTTTTGTTACTTCAGGGGCTAGCGGAAGAAGCCGCGCGCCTTGGCGTTCCAGACCATGTCCTGCCAGTAACCCCACGCGTGCGTGCCGACCGCGTCGTAGGTCATGACCGGCAGGCCCTGGATCGCGGCGTTGGCCTGGAAGGCCTTGGCCTGGGTGTAGGCCAGGAACTCCAGCGTCGAGCCCTTGAAGAGGTCGTCGAAGACGTTCGGCAGGGCGTTGTACTTGCCGAACAGGCCGTTGCCCGAGCCGACGAACACCTTCATGCCGCGCAGGCCGTTGATGTTCATCATCGGGTCGTTCTGGAACCACTGCGGGCCGAAGAAGGGCCACATGGAGTCGACGTTCCACGGCTTCGGGTCGACGTCGAGCATGGCCAGGCGGATCATCGTCCGCATGCC
This sequence comes from Gordonia sp. (in: high G+C Gram-positive bacteria), assembly GCF_047602025.1. Taxonomy (GTDB): domain Bacteria; phylum Actinomycetota; class Actinomycetes; order Mycobacteriales; family Mycobacteriaceae; genus Gordonia. Next base: position 2,843,873 of record NZ_JASGII010000001.1, read on the forward strand.
GGGCGCCGACAGCCAGTTGTAGCCCGAGAGCGAACCGGCGCGGTCGAAGTTGCGACGGTTCTGCGCCGCGATCGACAGGGCGGCGTTGCCACCCATCGACAGGCCCATGATGGCGTACTTCTTGCGCTTGCCGACGCGGAAGCCGCGGGCATCCAGGTTGCGGATCAGCGACCGGGTGATGACGCAGTTCCAGCGGTAGCGGTAGCGCTGGTGGTTGAAGTTCGAGGGGGCGACCCAGTCCGTGTAGAAGCTGGCGGGACCACCGACGGGCTCGACGACGTTGACGCCGGAGCGGACCATCTCCTGGATGTTGGTGTTGATCTCCCAGCCGCTGTAGTCGTACTGGGCGCGCATGCCGTCGAGCATGATGACGGTCTTGTAGTTGCCGGGGCGCTTCCAGGCGCGGACCTTCACCTTGGGCATGCCGCAGCCGTTGATCCAGAACTGCTGCTTGCCGACCTGGGTGCCACCGATGCGGGCGGCGGCCTCGCCGCCGGTCGTCGCGACGACGCCGGCAGTGGCCGACAGTGCGACAGTCGCCGCAAGAACGCGGGTCCTCGTCTTCATAGACGCAGTCTTCGACATCCGACCGATCTCTCCATATCCGTCCCGCGCGCGGTCATCCGGCGCGGCTGTCCGCGGTTCCGTGCCACATGGCAGAAACCACTTGTTCGATTTAAGCGGCTTCGGGCGTGGAACACGACAGATCCCGGCAAACCGCAACGCTAAGGAATCGTATTGCAACGGGTTTGTGACTCACAAACCCGCTGCGGCTGTGAACGGGGCTACACGGCGCTCCCCCGAGCTTCACGCACACCATCGTCGCAGGTCCGACCCCGTTTAGCTGTTTCTCAGGTTGACAGGAAACCTGCAGGTTTCCCGCCCCGGATTCCGGTCGGTTATGGCCCTGACCGGCTATTTGTCCGGTTTGATGCGCGGGGGCATCGGCAGGCCGCAGCGCTGGATTTCGTACTCCGGCACCCGCGACATGCGGTACTTGGTGAAGCCGAAGGCCTGCCGCAGGCTGCTGCGGAAGCGCTTGATGGTGAACGGCTTGTCCTTGTACGACGCGATCCGGTCCATGGTCGCCGGGCAGGTCAGCGCGACCTGCGCCTGCTGCACGACTTCCTCGTCCATGAAGCTCGGCAGCAGCGGCGACCGGCCGAAGGCGCCCGACTCGGCGACGACCCATTCGCGCGGCAGGATCTTGTCGTGGCCGATGCGCCCGTCCGGCAGGCGGTCGGTGTGCGCGGCGATCGGGTACGCCAGGCCCATCTGGTCGATGACGCGGACGTCGAGCGGTGCGTTCATGCTCGTCATGCCCAGGTTCAGGAAGAACACCGATACCTGGCGGGGCGTGTTCGGCGGCATCTTGTCGGGGAGTTTGACGTAGTACCACTCGTCGTAGTTCGCCGACGCGATCAGCACCGCGCCCTTGTCGTGGAACTCCTCGATCGAGTCCATCATCGCCTGCATGCGCGGGAACTTGAGGTAGTCCTGCGCGGTGACCGGGTTCGGGTTGCCCATGTTGACGGCGTAGAAGCGGCGCTCGTCGACGATGCCGACGCGGCCGATGTCGAGGCCGTCGCCGGGCAGGGTGTTCTCGTGCACGGCGACCGCCCACCAGACGGTGCTTATCCAGATCACGCCGAGCAGCACGGCGCCGCCCAGCGCGGTCCGGGTCTTGCGGCGCACGACGTCGTCGGCGGGGCTGGCGCTGCGCCGCCAGGCGAGGCGGACGTTCTCCGGCACGGTCACCGGGATGACCATGATCGGCAGCAGCAGGATGAACAGCGGCGTGAGCAGCACGCGGGCGTGCATGAAGTCGCCGCCCTGGCGCAGCCAGTACAGGCTCAGGATCAGGCCGGCCGCGACGACGACCAGCACGACGGTCCGGGGTCGGCGCAGTCCCTGCTGCAGCGAGCTCCAGCGGCCGCGCAGCCCCGTCGACGACGGTTCAGACGCCGACGGCTTGCGCAGCGCGACGGTCTCGGCGTCGTCTTCGGGCTTGGCGTGGCGGCCGCGGGAGGCGGGCTCGGTGGGCAGCGCGGGGTTGGCCGGCGCGGCGCGGCGCGCGTAGACCAGCCACCCGACCGCGACGAGCGCCAGGATCACCGGCAGCACCAGCACGTAGGGCCCGAACATGTTGAACAGGTACTTGAAGCCCTGGCCCCACTTGGAGCCCGACGCGTCCTTCGCGATGGCCGGGTTCGGCACGAGCACGGCGTAGTAGCCCATCCGGAAGACCTGGTAGGCGACCGGCAGGAAGCCGGCGACGGCGGCGATGCCCAGGCGCATCCTCCACGTCGTCGGGGCCAGGAAGATCACCACGAGGACCAGTGCGCCCAGGACGGTGATCTCCGGACGGATCAGCGGGGCGAGGCCGGCGACGAAGGCGAGGAACAGTGTGTCGAGCCGGTCGCGGCTGGTACCGGCCTCCCGTCGCGACCAGGACAGGAACAACACCCAGAGCGCGGCGACCCAGAAGATGGTGAGGCCGTTCTCCAGACCGCTGGTGGCGAAGTCGCGCGCCGGCGGCAGGGCGATGTAGATGATGGCGCCGAGCGGCAGCAGCAGGCTCAGGCCGCTGGCCGACAGCGACGGCCAGTAGAGCTTGGCCGCGCCGTACATGGCCAGCGGAACGGCCAGCACCGACAGCACCAGCGCGGTCCAGATGGCGACCCATTCGAGCTGCCCGCCGGTGAGCCAGGCGAAGAACCAGAGGACGTACTGCCAAAGCGTCGACGTGTTGGCCTCGACGCGCTCGCCCATGTTGAACACCGGGCCGTTGCCGGCCATCAGGTTGCGGACGGTGCGCAGGACTATCAGGCCGTCGTCGGCGTTCCAGCGCCGCTGCCAACCGCCGGTGGCGAAGAGTGTGGCGACGACGATCGCGCCGATCGAGAAGCTGCCGATGGCGACGCGGGTGCGCAGCCGAGACCCCTCAGCGACTGATGAGGCGGTCGAGCCCGGCGAGGGGGATCCCACGCTGCTCACGCGCCTACTTGATCCAGTGCGGGTAGGCGTAGACGGCGACACCCACGCATACTATCCACGCCACGGCCAGGACCTGAAGGACGCGATCCTTCAGCGCGATCTCCTCCGGCTCGCCCGCTTCCCCACCGTCGACGTCGACGGCGTAGCGCAGGATCGCGATGGTGAAGGGCACGATCGACAGGGTCCGGTAGACGTTGCCGTCCTCCAGCGCGTTGGCGACCTCGCCGCCCTTCTCGCCGATCGTGAACGGGATGGCCCACAGGCCGTAGAACACGACGACGGCCGTCGCGGACAGCGTCCACACGAAGCGCAGGTAGCCGGTCGTGTAGTACTCGAGCGACTTGCGGATCTTCGCGCCGGTCTGCTCGGCCAGGTGCAGCTCGGCGTACCGCTTGCCCGACGCCATGAACAGCGAGCCGAAGGCCATCACCAGGAGGAACCAGTTGGACAGCACGATCGACGTCGCGGTGCCACCGGCGATCGCGCGCAGCAGGAAGCCCGACGACACGATCGAGATGTCGAGGACGGCCTGGTGCTTGAGCCCGACGCAGTAGGCGATCTGGATGGCCAGGTAGACGCCGATGACGACGGCGGTCTGCCAGTTGGCCAGCAGCGCGACGGCGATCGATCCGGCCGCGAACAGCGCGAACAGTCCGTAGGCCAGGTTGACTGGGACGACGCCGGCGGCGATCGGGCGGTAGCGCTTGGTCGGGTGGTTGCGGTCGGCCTCGACGTCGAGGGCGTCGTTGATCAGGTAGATCGCCGACGCGGCGAGGCAGAAGGCGACGAAGGCGATGCCGACGTTGCGCCACATCTCGGCGTTGTCGAAGTTCAGCTGTCCGGAGGCCAGCGGCGCGGCCAGGACCAGGACGTTCTTCACCCACTGGCGGGGGCGGATCGCCTTGATCAGTCCGGTCGCCAAGTTCTTCGGCGGCCCGACGACCTTGCCGGTTTCGATCGGCTCCTCGCTCATCAGACTCCTGGCTTTCGGCTAGCGAATAGTTTGTCGCCCACTAGTTTGTCACCCGCGATGACGGCGCCCGCACTCGCCGCGCCAATCGCGGCCCCGGCGAGGACGTCGGTCGGGTAGTGCACTCCCAGCACGAGCCGCGACAGCAGCATCGGCGGGACGATGACGGCCGGCGCCACGACGGGATTCAGTCCGGCGGCCCGGCCCAGCAGAATGGCGGCCGCCGTCGTCGACGTGGCGTGCGACGACGGGAAGCTCAGCTTGCTCGGGGTGCCGACGCCGACCTGGATGTCGGGGTGGTTCGGTCGCGGGCGGCGGACGATGCGCTTGATGATCACCGACGCCGCGTGGGCGCCGAAAGCACCGATGCCGGCCTCGATGTAGCGGCGCTTGGCGGTCTGGTTGCCGCGTCGGCTCGCGACGAGGGCGCCCGCACCGGCGAGCGCGAGCCAGCCGAGGGAGTGCTCGCCGAAGTGGGACAGGCCCCGCGCCGCCGTCACGGTGGTGGGGTTGGTGATCGCCTTCTGCACACCGGCCAGGATCGCGGCCTCGCCGGCCGGCTTGCCGCCGGGGGCGACGACGTCAGTCGATTCCGAAGACATTCGCCCAGCTTTCCTTACTGACGAGATCGGCGTGCGCGGCCCGGTACTTCTGCTTCATCTCGGGGAAGCGCTCGCGCAGCTCCTTGACGAGGGCGGCCGACTCCTTGCCCAGGGCCAGCGCCTTGTCGCGGTCGCGCTGGCGGTACACCACGCCGCGACCGTCGGCCGTGGTGACGGTGACGCCGTCGACGCGGCCGAGCGAGAACCAGCGGGCCTCCACCGGCGGGTAGTTGGCCTGCGGCACCTCGTGGTGGCGCGGGTCGGCCGGGCGCAGGTTGTTGGCGAGCACCTTGCCGAGGGTGAGGACCTTCTTGACCGGGTTCTTCGGCTCGTTGGGTCCGTAGGCGGTGGCCTCCCCGGTGGCCTTGGGCAGCTCGGTCGACGACTCGAGCACGACGGCGTCGGGGAACTCCTTGCGCATCCCGGCGACCTTGCCCAGCGCCGTCGGCAGCAGCGAGCGGATGTGGTCGGGGCCGGCGAGGAAGTCGCGGATGGCCTCGTTCTGGATGGCGACGGTCGAGTACTCCAGGCACAGCAGGTGCTTGCCGGTGGCCTTCGCCATCGAGGTGAGGATGCCGTTGATCGGGCCGTCGTGGTGGATGGCGGCGACGACGAGGCGGTTGCGCAGGTGGAAGTACGCCTGCCAGTCGATGGCGTCGTCCTTGTCGCTCCACGCCATGTGCCAGATCGCGATGCCGGGGACGGTCGCCGTCGGGTAGCCGGCCTTGGCGGCGCGCAGGGCGAACTCCCAGTCGTCCCACTTGATGAACAGCGGCATCGGCAGGCCGATGGTCTCCGCACACTCGCGCGGGATCATGCACATCCACCAGCCGTTGCCCTCGACGTCGATGCGCCGGTGCAGGTTCTTCGAGTTGTCCCGGTCGCTCATCGGGTACTTGGAGAAGTCGTGGTCGTATTCGACGAAGGGCGCCGCGGTCCACATGAACGTGTGGCGGTTGATGACCTCGCCCATGCAGTGCAGGTGGCTGCGGTCCTGCAGGTTGAGCATCTGGCCGCCGACGAGCATCGGGGTCTTGGCGAAACGGGACAGGGCGAGCGCGCGCAGGATCGAGTCGGGCTCGATGGCGATGTCGTCGTCCATGTAGAGGATGTACGGGCTGTCGGTCAGGCGCAGCGCCTCGTACATGATGCGCGAGTAGCCGCCGGAGCCGCCGAGGTTGCCCTGGTCGAACATGTGCAGGCGGTCGCCCAGGCGGGCCGACGCCTCGTCGAAGCCGGGCTCGTCGACGACCTTCTTGGTGCCCTGGTCGGGCATGATCACCGCGTCGATGACCTCGTCGACCATCGGGTCGCTGGTGAGTGCGGCCAGTGCGGCGACGGCGTCGGTGGGCCGGTTGAACGTCGGGATGCCGACGGTGACGCGCTTGTCCTTGCCGCCCTCGGCCGGGGTCGGCGCGGGGACGGGGGCGTACCAACCGGCCGCGGTGATCTCGGTGTCGGTGTCGGTCGTGACGTCGAACCAGATCCAACCGCCGTCCTCGAACGGGCCGAGGTCGACCTCGAACTCGATGAAGCCCTTTCCGTCCTTATCCACGGGGACCAGGTCGCCACCGATGCCGATGCGGGAGCCGTCGATCTTGGAGCGGTACATGTCGACGCGGGCGGTGCCGGTCAGTTCGACGCGCAGCACGACGGACTTGAGCGTCGACCAGCGTCGCCAGTAGGCGGCGGCGAAGGCGTTGAAGTAGGTCTGGAAGCTGACCTCGGACTCGCCGCCGATGGTGACCGACGTGCGCGACGGCGAGTGGGCGCGACGGTTGTTGCCCTCGGCCTCGACGAGGTAGAGCGAGCGGACGTCGAGGGGCTCGCCCGGGCGCGGGAAGATGACGCGCTGCAGGAGCTCGACGGCCTTCGACTCGGGCTTGGCCTTGGCGGCGCCCTTGGGCTTGGTGGCGGTGGTCATCGCGTTAGTCCTTCTGCTCGACCAGGGGCGCACCCGTGCTCAGGTGCGGGGCCAGCGTGTTGTCGAACATCGTGAGCGCACTGGCGATCGCCATGTGCATGTCCAGGTACTGGTAGGTGCCGAGGCGGCCGCCGAAGAGCACCTTGTTGTCACGCAGCTCGGCGGCGGCGCGCTCGCGGTACTTGGCGAGCATCGCGCGGTCCTCGGGGGTGTTGATCGGGTAGTACGGCTCGTCGTCGTCGGAGGCGAAGCGGCTGAACTCGCGCATGATGACGGTCTTGTCGTCGGGGTAGGTGGTCCGCTCCGGGTGGAAGTGGCGGAACTCGTGGATGCGCGTGTACGGGACGTCGGCGTCGTTGTAGTTCATCACCGGGGTGCCCTGGAAGTCGCCGGTCGGCAGGACCTCGGTCTCGAAGTCGAGGGTGCGCCAGCCGAGTTGGCCCTCGGCGTAGTCGAAGTAGCGGTCGAGCGGGCCGGTGTAGACGATCGGGGCGTCGGGGTTGGCGGCGCGCAACTCGTCGCGGACGTCGAACCAGTCGGTGTCGAGGCGCACCTCGATCTTGTCGTCGGCGGCCATGTTCTGCAGCCACGCGGTGTAGCCGTCGGTCGGCAGGCCCTCGTAGTCGTCGTTGAAGTAGCGGTTGTTGAACGTGTAGCGGACCGGCAGTCGGGTGATGTTCGCGGCGGGCAGGTTCTTGGGGTCGGTCTGCCACTGCTTGGCGGTGTAGGCCTTGACGAACGCCTCGTACAGCGGGCGGCCGATCAGGCTGATCGCCTTCTCCTCGAAGTTCTTCGCCGTCTTGGTGTCGAACTCGCTGGCCTGCTCGGCGATGAGCGCCTTCGCCTCGTCGGGGCTGTAGTAGCGGTTGAAGAACTGGCAGACCAGGCCCAGGCCCATCGGGAACTGGTAGGCCTGGCCGTCGTGCATCGCGAAGACGCGGTGCTGGTAGTCGGTGAAGGTGGTGAACTGGTTGACGTAGTCCCACACCCGCTTGTTGGACGTGTGGAACAGGTGCGCGCCGTAGCGGTGGACCTCGATGCCGGTCTCCGGCTCGGCCTCCGAGTAGGCGTTGCCGCCGAGGTGCTCGCGGCGCTCGACGATGAGCACGCGCTTGCCCAATTGGGTAGCCGCGCGCTCGGCCACGGTCAGGCCGTACAGGCCCGATCCGACGACGATGAGGTCGTACGTCTGGTTATTGCTCGCCACGGGTGTTCAGGGTATCGGACCGACCCTGAGAATCCCCATTTCGCCGGGTTCGAGGCGACTCTCGTCCGTCCCGCGAGTGGTTTACCGTCGCGCGTCGACGATTGCGCCCGCGCGACGACATTCCGCTCGCGCGACGCGCACTCAGCTCCCCCAGTCGAACCAGGGGCGCGCAACCTCGCGGACGTCACCGTCGAACCGCAGTCGAATGTTGTTGTTCGGAGCGTCCAGCTGGACGGTGCGGATCGCCGACACCGCGAACTCGTTGCGACCGCCGAACACACGGCCGCCGTGGACCACCGAATCCTCGACGATCTGGGTGCGCGCGCCGAAGGTCACCAGGAACCCCAACCCGACGACGAGGAAGAACGGCGACAACCACGGCACCCACCCGCCACGGCCGCTGAAGAAGTCGGTGCCCGGGTTCATCCCCAGCAGCACCAGCGGGGCTGCGCCGAGCAGTAGCAGCATCACCGCGAGCGGGATACTCGCCCACCGGTGCGATCCGAACTCGACGTGGTCGCCGCTTCGGCGGTACCACGCGGCGCGCAACGGTCGGGGGAGCCACCGCGGCCGGAGCGCCGGCAGCGACCCGACGGCGAGTACCACCATCGCGGCGCCGAACAACATGACGCCGAAGCGATCCGGATCGGACCCGCCGCTGAGAAGCGCGACGACGAGGAAGGTGCCGCCCAGTAGCGCCAAGAACGGCATCGCCAATACGCAGATCCACATGATCGACCGCTCGGTGCCCTGCACGACGCGGGCGACGCCTTCGTCGAGTTCGGACAGATCGTCCATAGTCACGCAATGCCGGCGAAAGGATTCACGATCCGAACGCCGCGCAGGGTCGAGCCCGCCGCCAAGTCCTCGGTCCACAGCTCTTCGCAGCCCGAACTGACGGCTGCTTCCAAGATCAGGGCGTCGAAGATCGATAGCTGATGCTCCGCTGCTGTGGTGGCGGCCCTCCGCACTAGGTGCTCGTCGGCCGTCACCACGTCGATGTCGATGGCATCCAGGACCCGGGCCGCATGTTCACGCGACAGACCGATCCGCGTGAGAACCGCATGGAGTTCGATGAGCACTTGGGTGCTGATGACAGCGTCGGCCGCGTGATTCTCCAACACTTCAGCTGCGACTCGCCGCTTCTCCTCAGCCGTTTCGTCGTACAGGTAGGCAAGAACGTTGGTGTCGAGGAAGACCGTCATTCGGGCCGGCCGATGCGCTCTTCGTAGAGGTCTTCGCGCGTCCAGCCACGACCGCCGCTGCTGCCCTTGAGCTCCTCAGACAACGCGATGAAGCGCCGTGCCGCTTCAGTCTTGCGCTGCCGAACCTGATCGTCGTCGGCGTACTCGCGCAGTCGGTCCGCCAGGTACTGATTCACGGACTCGCCGCGCTCGATCGCGCGGATGCGGGCGCGCTTCAGCGTCTCTTCATCCACGGTGATCGTCAGATTGGCCATACATTCAGTGTAGCACCGATATCGTGCTACACGAGGTGCTCAAGAGGGCACATTGGCCCGGAGGAACCGCGCCACGGTCGTTAGTTGATGCGGTCCTGGACATGGGTCGTATCCTTCGACTGAGAGGCCGCGCACGGCCGCCGTCGAACAGGAGCGCAATGCCATCGAATGAGTTCATCCGCAACGCCGGTGCTTGCCTCGCGACGACCAACGTTTTGGAGCGACGCGGCCAGGTCCGCTGGATGGTTCGGGAGAACTCGCAGGACCCCGCCGACAACGGTTGGCGGATCATGAGCCACATCGACACCGAGGAGTACCTCAACAGCGACGGCTGCTGGCGGATCGTCGACTTCAACGACGTCTGCGAGCTCGAACCGGCGCTGATCGAGATGTGGCCGCTGCCCGTCGGCTCCGACCTGCAGCTGGTCCGCGACGAGGCCGGCACGCGCATCGTCGACACGGCGTCGGGTAGGCAGGTGATCCCCGAGCCGCCCAAGAGCGGACCGATCCGGCGCACCCGCACCCGCGCCGCCGCCCCGGGACCGCATCCGTATGAGATCGCCAAGCGCGAGGACGCGATCGCCAGCGAGACGTGCAGCACCTTCGACGCGATCCCCGGGTGGGACCTGGCGTTGGTCACGGCGACCTTCGCCTCCAACGCGTCGGCTCCGACGACGACCTGTCAGCTGTTCAACGTCGGCCACGACGAGCCCGACCTCGAGCGCTGGTTCGGCACCGGCTCACTCCCGCCCGGCATGCCGCTGGTCAACGAGCCGCAGCTCTCGCCGGAACTGGTCAACCACATCGCGGCGCACCGCGAGGCCATGCCCGACGATCAGGGCCGCATGTGGTCGACGATGCTGCTCGCCGTGCAGCGCCAGGACTCGTTCTACTTCTTCGCCTGCCGCTACCGGTAAGTCAGAACTCGTCGGCGCGGGGGAAGCCGAGGGCGACGAGGCCGCCGCGCTCGTTGAACGCCTGGAACCCGCGGTGCGAGAACGCGGCCGGCCCGGTCTGCGGGCTGTAGAGCATCACGCCGCGGGAGAAGCGCTGGAACACCCCGCCGCCGTCCTCGGTCAGCTCGGGCACGCCGAGCGGCTTGCCCAACGGCGAGCGCGGTCCGCCGAGCGCGACCTGCTTCGCGGCGAACGCGGTACCGGCGGCACCGAGGAGCTTGTCGACGGTCCCGGGGTCGAAGCTGGCGTTGTCGGTGACGCCGCGCAGCAGCGAGCCGAGGTCGAAGTTCTCGATCGGTCCCAGCGGACTGACCCCCGCGCCCGGCCCGGTGGGCGGCGCGACGATCCGCGGCTTGACCTTCTGCCCGGCGACGGTGAACCACGACGACTTGAGCTTCAGCAGCGACCGCGCTTCCTCACCGGTGACCTCCTTGATCCCGTGGGAGCCGGTGGCCTTCACCTTGATCGCGCGGCCGTGACCCTGGCCGAGGCCGTTGGCCTGGACGACCTCGAGCGCCTTCAACGCCCCGACGCCGAACGCGCGCCCGACACTGGCCGCGCCCACCGTCGCGGTCCAACGATGCGCGGGGGAAACGGCGTCGCCGTCGTCTTGGACCGCCGGGAAGTTTCCGCCCGCGGTGTGGCCGCCGGTCGAGGCGGAGAACTCGGTGAAGGCGGGCTTGCCGCCGGCGAGCAGGATCTGGCCGGCCGTCGCGTCGGCCGCGGCGTTGGTGCGCGGGTCCTCGCCCGACACCCCGCCGTAGACCTGCGAGTTCATCGTGTCGTCGATCTTCTTGCCCGACTCCAGCGCGGCGAGCGCATAGGTCCGCGCGGCGACCGCCTGTGCCTTGAGCGCCTCGGCGCCGCCCTGGTCTGCCCACTTAGGCAGGCTCTCGCGCGGGATGACGCCCTTGACGTAGTCGTCGACGTGGAGCCGGTTGACGACCTTGCCGTCGACCAGGCCCAGCCCGCCGCGGTAGGCGGCGTTGTTGCCGCAGAGGCGCAGCAGCTCGTTTGCCGGGCGGCTCGGTGCCGGATTGACCGGGTCGACGAAAGGATTGGCGCCCAGCGGGACGCTCTTGACGGGGGCGCCGCCACAGCCCGACGTGATCGTGGCCGTGGACCCGGACAGGCGAACCGCCTGCCCCGGGGCCACCGTCTGGCCACCGACCTTCATCGGCGCATCCGCACGCACATCGACCCCGCGGATCTTGGTGAGGATCACCGAGACCTCGGGCTTGTCCGCCTTCCCCGCGGTGGTGCCGCCGTAGTAGTGACGCAGGATCCGATCCGCCGGCCACCCCTTCTTGGCATAGCCGAACGCACCCCACTGACCCATCCCGCGACCGTGGCCGAGTCCGTGACCGTCGAGGCGGATGTCTTCGCCCGCGGTCAGCTTGATGGTGGTCACCGTCGTCGCAGCGACCCCGGCGACGGCAACTCCGCCGACGAGGAGGACCGGGGCGAGGGCAACCGAGAACGCCTTCTTCCGTACCTGCCGCATGACAACCTTCTGTTACTGGTGTGACTAATGAGGTTGTTGTGACTTTAGTCCCGCGGGTGTGGACCGACAAGCACCGACGGTCGCGCGTCGGCCTCGGGGCGCGGGAGTGTCGAGAACTCAGAAGTAGCGCCGCAGAACCGTCGCAACGCCGTCGTCGTTGTTCGTCGGCGCGACCTCGTCGGCGGCGGCGATCGCGTCGGGATGCCCGTGCGCCATCGCGGCGCCGTGCGACGCCCAGCGCAGCATCTCGACGTCGTTGGGCATGTCGCCGAACGCGACGACCCGGTCCATCGGCAGGTCGACGTGTTGCGCCAGGCGCTGCAGGCCCGACGCCTTGTGGGTGTCGGGCACCGCCAACTCGATCAGCCCGTTGCTGGTCGAGAAGGTGACAGCGGCCAGGTCGCCGACGGCGGGAATCAACAGCTCGGCCATCTCCTCGCTGCGCATCTGCGGCGCTCGCGCGAGCAGCTTGACCGCCGGCTCGTCGGCCAGATCGACGTCGTCGACGACTTCATGGTCGGGGTTGAGCCACGCGTGCTCGTAGCCCGCGCTGGCGACGAACGGCCGGGTGGCCGAGTCGTGCGCCGACTTCCCGGCACGCTCGGCGGCCAACCCCGCGTCGGGCAGCACGTCCTCGACGATCTCGATGAGCTTCCGCAGTCGCGGCACCTCCAGCTCGGCGGCGCTCAGGATGCGGTCGTTCTCGACGTCGTAGACGATCGCGCCGTTGGCGCACACCGCGTACCGGACGAGTGAGCCGCCGGGCCGTGCCTCGACGAGGTCGTCGGGGACGACGAGCTGATCGGTGACCTCGGCGATCCAGCGCGGCGGGCGGCCCGTGGCCAGGACGAGGTCGACGCCGGAGCGCGCCGCACTCACGACCGCGTCGACGGTCGCCGGGGACACCCGGTTGCGGTCGTCGAGCAAGGTGCCGTCGACGTCGCTCGCGATGAGCGACGGGACCCGGTCGGCCATCACTTCCCGGACTCGCGCTTCGCCGCACGGGCGGCGGCCTTCTGCGCCGCCTCCTCGTCCTCGAGGACCTTGGCCTCGTCGTAGGTGGGCGCGCCGCCGCCGAGCCGCGCCGGCACCCACGGCTCCCCGGCCGGATGCGGGTACTCCTCCTGGATCGGGTGCAACATCGCGGTCATCGTGTCGCGCAACTCCTTGACCTTCGCCTCGACAGACGCCGGGGAGTCCAGGTCGACGTCGGACATGTCCATCGGCGTGCCGTATTCGACGATCATCGGGATCCTGGCGCGGCCCATCGTCCGCGGCACGTCCTTGCCCCACTGCCGGTGCGCACCCCAGCCGATGACGGGGATGACCGGCACGCCCGCGGCCGCCGCCATCCGGACCGCGCCGGATTTGAGCTCCTTGATCTCGAAGCTGCGGCTGTGCGTCGCCTCGGGGAAGACCCCGACGAGCTCCCCGGCGCGCAACGCCTCGACGGCCTCCTCGAACGCCGCGTGCCCGGCGGAGCGGTCGACGGCGACGGTCCCGGTGTGGTTCATCAGGTAGTTGAGGATCGCGTTGTCGCGCATCTCGACCTTGCCGAGGAACCGGATGCGTCGGCCCTGCCGGTACACCCCGAGGGCGATGGGCAGGAAGTCCAGGTAGCCGGTGTGGTTCATGGCGAGCACAGCGCCGCCGGTCGTCGGGATGTTCTCCGTGCCGCGAAGGTCGACGGTCGCGCCCTGGACCCGGTGCAGCGTCACACCGGTCAACTCCAGCGCGCGGTATACCGGCTCCATCTCGGGCCCCCTCTCGAATCCGACCTTACTCAGAGGCGGCGGGCCGTGGTGACCGTAAACCGGCTGTACTGCAGGAAGAGGTGCTCCGGCGGCGGCGTATAGCCGGGGACGGCGGTCAGCGCCGACGCCAGCTGGTCGACGTCGGCGAGGCGGACCGACAGCGGCGCGCCCGCGCGGAAGCGCAGCTCGACGTCGACGGGGCCGGTCATCGCGTACATCTGCATCCCGACGACGTCGCGCTCCGGCCGGACCGGGAGGTCGCGACCGGCGGCGCGCATCGCCGTCACCCGACGGTCGGGATCGTCGACGGCCAGAACCAGTCCCTCGGCCCGCCGCTGCGACGCAAGGCGCAGGCGCACGGTCCGCTCGGCCCCGACCGTCGCGTCGTCGAGGATCTGCAGCGTCGGCGGCGCGGCGTCGACGACGGGCGCCGGGCCGGTGCGCGCCCGCGGCAGGGAGGGGTCGGGCGCCGGATTCGCGACGGTGTCGCGCCCGACGTACCGCTCGGTCCACGGATCGAGCGCGCCGAACTCGCCCTGCGCGATGGGTGCGGCCCACGTCGCCTGCCGCTTGTCGGCGTCGAGGACGTATGCCAGGCGCGCCGGACTGGGCTGCGTCGGGCTCGGCGTGTTCACCCGGACGCCGACGACGCCCAGCACGACGGCAACGATCGCGGCGGTGATCGGCACCAGCCGCAGGCGACTCCGTTCGACGGTCGGCGCGGCCACGAGCGGGAGCATCAGCACCAGCGCCAGGACCATGAGCGGCAGCGCCAGGTACATGCCGTCGCGCAGACCGACGCTGAAGTACATCCAACCGACGGCCAACAGCAGGATCGCCGTCGGCACGAGGCCCAGCGTCAGCGCGACGGCCTTGCCCGTTGTCGACGACGCCCGGTGGGCGATCAATCCGCCGAGCGCGGCGAACGGCGCGGGCAGCAAGAGCGGGGCGAGTTGCGGGGAGAACGCGACGGCGCCCACGCCCAGCACCGTCAGGCTGACGAGCGCGGCCGACCACAGCGCCCACGTCCCCAGCCGACGGACGATCGAGTACCAGATGCCGAGCACCGCGACGGCCACCGCAACGCCGCCGAACTGCATGGTGAGCGGCCGCCACGGCGTCGCGAGGATGGCGAAGTCGGGCCGGATCAGCCGCAGCAGGAACCAATAGGCGAGGCCCGCGAGCGCGCCGATGCCGGCGGCGAAGCCGAGCGCCACGATCGCCCAGAAAATCTGCCGCACGGTGACTTCCCCGCTGGCGCGCAGCCGCAGGACCACCAGCGCGGTGAGGAGTAGCGCCAATGCGGCGAGCAGCCACACCCACACCGCGGGGAAGTGGACGAACAGTCCGGGCGGAAGGTTGAAGTAGACGCCGTCGCCACCGGGACGGGTGTAGTCGGCCAGGTCGGCGGCGGCCAGCGCGCGCGTCATCGCGAGGGTGTTCGCGCCCATCTGCTGCAGCGACCGCAGGTCGACGTACCGCGGCGCGTCGACCGCCGAGTGGTAGTGCGCGCCACCGTCGAGATAGGCCGAATCCATCGCCGTGAAGCCCGCCGCCGAGAAGGCGGTGAAGTCGGTGCCGTTGGGCAGCAGCCGGAACAGCGTCGACGATGTGGAGTCGGCGGTCGGGTGGGGAGCGACGTCGCCGTAGAGCTTGGTGAGGGCGGCCGATCCGGGGGTGCTGCGGAACATGAGCACCGGCCCCGACGTGCCGCGCGACTCGTGGTTCAGGACGACGCCGTCAGCGCCTCCGGCCGGCAGGCCGTGCGTGTAGGCGTCGGCGCCGAGGAGACCGGGTTCTTCGGCGTCGGTGATGAGCAGGACGATGTCGTTGCGCGGCGGCGGTCCGGCCCGCAGCGCACGGGCGACTTCGAGGATCGTCGAGACGCCGGCTCCGTCGTCGTTGGCGCCCGGGCCGGAGGGGACCGAGTCGTAGTGCGCGGCGAGGACCAGCCGCCCGGTCGAGGCGGTGCCCTTGATGACGGTGACGATGTTCTGCGCGCGGCCGACGGGGATGAGGCCGGCCACCTGACCGATGCCGTCGGGGACGACGCCGATCCCCTCCTGGACCGTCGGCGAGAGGCCGAGCGACCGCAGGTGGTCGACGAGGTAGTCGCGCACGCGGTCGTGCTCGGCGGTGCCGACCGAGTGTGGCGCGGTGGCGAACTGCTGGATCTGCCGGTGGGCGAGCTGCGCGGAGAAGTCCGACGCGGGCGCGTCGGCGGCTACCGGGTCGGGCGGCGTCGTGTCGAGCACCGCCCACACGGCGACGGCGACGAGGATCAGCGCGCCGAGCAGGCCCGCGATGCCGAGCCCGCGGCGGCTGGTGGCGTCGTCGACGGAAGTCATGGGGGTCAGGCGTCGGGGTTGGCCTTCTGGGCGGCGTCCCGCTCCGCCTTCTTGGCCATCCGCTCGGCCTGCTCGGCCTCGTCGAGCTTGGTGGCCTCTTCCAGCGTCGGGGCGCCACCGCCGAGGCGGGCCGGCACCCAGAACTCGCCGGCCGGGTACGGGCCGTTGAGCGCGGCGTACTCCTGCTGAACCTCGTCGAGCTTGGCGACCATCACCTCGTGGAGCTTCTTGGTCAGCGCGTCGGGCGAACCGGTCGCTTCGAGCGGCTCGGCGACGGCGATCGAGACCGGAATGTTGGAGCGGCCGAGGTTCTTCGGGTGGCCCTTGGTCCAGATGCGCTGGGCGCCCCAGATGATCGTCGGGATGATGGGGGCGCCCGATTCCAGCGACATGCGCGCGGCGCCGGACTTGAAGGCCTTGATCTCGAAGCTGCGGCTGATCGTCGCCTCCGGGTAGACGCCGACGAGCTCGCCCGCCTTCAGGTAGTCGACGGCGGCCAGGTAGCTGTCGGCGCCGGACGTGCGGTCGACGGGGATGTGCTTGCACCCGCGCATGAGCGGTCCGGTGATCTTGTTGTCGAAGACTTCCTTCTTCGCCATGAACCGGATCTTGCGCTTGCCCCGCAGGTACGGCGGCACCCCGGCGAGAGTGAAGTCGAGGTAGCCGGTGTGGTTGATGGCGACGACGCCCGGCCCGGTTTCCGGCACGTTTTCGACGCCGGAGATCTTGAACTTGATGCCCTGCAGGGCCCAGAGGCCGCGGGCGGCCGCGATGATCGAGTCGTAGACCGGTTCCATGTTCGAAAGCCTAGTCGGGGACGACGACGGGCGGCAGGGGTGCGGCATGCCCACTTTCGACGATTGGCAGTCGATTCACAGAAATCCGTGAAAATGCAGGTAGTCGGCCTGCGTGGGTGCAGCACAGCAAAGAATCGCTCCACGATCGAGTAACGAAGGCGGTTTGACCTGCGAATATCTACTCGGCACATCTATACGCCCCTCCTGACGAAAGTAGAGACATGCGTACCACCTTTACCGGCCGGGTTGCCCTCGGCCTGATGGGCTCGGCCGCCGCCGCAGCCATCATCGCTCCTGTTGCTTCCGGCGCCACCGAGGCCGGTCCGGCCGCCGCCGTGAAGGCGCACACCGTCAAGGCGGCCCCGGTCGCCCCGGTTCTGCCGTCGATGCCGGGCAAGCAGCTCGTCACCGTGCCGGTCGCCCCGGTCGGCATGAACGGCCCGGCCATCACCAACTTCGTGACCGTTGCGGTCGACAAGAAGGCTCTTGCCGACGCCGGTGTCACCCCCGCTGCGCTGGGTCGTACCCAGGTCGCCAAGCGCGGCTACGTCAACGTCGGCGACGCTGCCAACCAGGGCGCGCTGCAGGGCGCGGGCCAGGGTGCTGCTGTTGGCGCTCTCGGTGGCGCCATCGCTGGCGGCGTTATCTCGGGGCTGGGTGTCCTAATCGGCGGCCTGTTCCTGCCCCCCGTGTGGATTCCGGCGATCATCGCTGCAATTGGTGGCGCTCTCTTCGGTGCGCTTGCCGGTGCGATCATCGGCGCGATTGGTGGCGGTATCAACGGCTACATCCAGGGCGAGAACCAGGCCAAGCGCCACAACGACGCCGTGCGCCGCAATGGTGGCCGCCCGGTTTCCGCTCCGGTCACCGTGAACGCTTCGACCCCGGTGAACCCGGTCGACCAGTTCGTCCAGAACGCCACCAAGCAGGCCCAGGCCTTCATCCCGGCTCCGCGCCAGGCTGTCGCCCCGGCTCCGGTTCAGGTTCCGCAGATCGCGATCCCGACCCCGAAGCAGGTCAACCAGACCATCAACACCTTCCACCGGAATGTGGCCAAGCAGTTCGGCCTCCCCATCCCGGCCAAGCAGAAATAAGAAAGCGAATCATGCGTAACACCTTCAAGAACAAGCTGGCCCTCGGCCTCATGGGCTCGGCGGCCATCGCCGCAGTGGCCGCTCCGATCGCGTCGGGCGTGACCCAGTCGGGTCCGGCCGCCGGCATCAAGCACGCAGCCGTGAAGAAGGCTCCGGTCAAGCCGGAGCTGCCGTCGGTGCCGGGCAAGAAGCTCGTCATGGTCGAGACCGCGCCGATCGGCGTGGCCGGCCCGGCGAAGTCGGCCCCGGTTGTCATCGCCCTGGACCGCAGCGAGATTGCGGCCCTGAGCGGTAAGCGCAACGCGGCCGCCAGCCCCGCAGACATCGCAGGTGCGGCTGCCGGTGGCGCCGCGGGCGGCGCGCTCAGCGGCGCGCTCGGCGGACTCCTCAGCGCGTTCCTGTATCCCGTGGTGTTCGGCGCGGTGAGCATGGGTCTCGCTGGTGCCGTGAGCGGTGCCCTCGGTGGCCTCGCCTTCGGCTTCCCGCTGATGATCATCACCGTGCCGCTCGGCGCGCTGATCTTCGGTGCGGCCGGTGCGGCCGTTGGCGCGTGGACGGGCTTCTGGAGCGTCTCGATCGCCGGTGCCATCACCAGCGCGATCGTCGGCGCCATCCTGGGTGGGCTCTTCGGCGGCATCGCGGGCGGTGCGCTTGCTCAGAACCAGGCCAGCAAGAAGGCCGCAGCCACGCTGGCCACCGGCCCGGTCAACCCGGTCGACCAGATGGTCCGCCAGGGCCAGGCTCAGGTGAACCAGTTCGTCCAGAACGGGCAGAACCAGGTCAACCAGTTCGTCCAGAACGGCCAGAACCAGGTGAACCAGTTCGTGCAGAACGCCACCAAGCAGGCCCAGGCGTTCATCCCGGCACCTCAGAAGGCTGTTGCTCCTGCTCCGATCCAGGTTCCGGTCCTGCCGACCCCGGCCCAGGTGAACCAGCAGTTCAACCGCACGGTGCAGGACGTCAACAAGTCGTTCAACGACGTCCACCGGAACGTGGCCAAGCAGTTCGGCCTTCCGGTTCCCCACCGGGTTCGCTAGAACCAGTTCGACGACGATCCCCGTACGCCCGCGCGGCGTGCGGGGATCGTTCTTTTCCGCATCCTGATTCATGCGTTGACCCGCACGAACTACGATTCCCAACTATGCGTAACACCGCCATCACCGCCGGCCTCATCGGCTCGGCCACCGTCGCCGCACTCCTCGCACCCGCAGCATCCGGCGCGACCCCGCAGGGCGTCGCCGCCGCCCGCCCCGCCGTGCAACCGGCGACGACCACCTCGCTGCCGACGACCGCCCGGCCCTACGTCGTCATCCCGACGGCGCCGATCGGGACCGCCGGTCCGGCCGCACCGGCGCCGATCGTCGTCGTCGCAACCAAGTCCGTCCCGGTCAAGCCCTCGCCCGCCGCCGCGTTTGCCGGCAACAAGTACTGGGACGAGCGCGCCTTCGCCGAGCAGACCGCTTGGCAGGGCGCACTGCTCTCCGGCGGTCAGGGCGTCGCCTACGGCGCGCTCGCCGGCGGCATCATCGGCGGCCTCGCGGGCGGACTCATCGGCGTCATCTCCCTCAGCGTCCCCGGCATGATCATCGGCGTCGTCGTCGGCGCTCTCATCGGCGCCGGCATCGGCGCGGTCATCGGCGGCACCGTCGGCACCATCACCGGCGCGATCAACGGCTACAACGACGGTCTCGGCGAGGCGCGCTTCCACAACCGCAAGCTCCGCCAGTACTACCGCTCCGGCGGCCAGCACCCCGCGGCCCAGCCGACGACCGTCGCGCGGCGCGCGTCGGCGGTCCAGCCGATCGCACCCGTCGTGATCCCGCGCCAGGTCGCCGGGATCCCGGTGCCGAAGGAAGCCGCCGCAGCGATCAACGACGCCCAACGCGCGCTGAACAACGTCCTCGGCGTTCCCACACCCAAGCGCCGTCGCTGACTACGCTCAGGGAATGCACCGCACCCTCCTGACCCGCCTCACCGTCGGCCTGATCGGCTCCGCCAGCGTCGCGGCCGTTCTCGCCCCGACCGCTGCGGGAGCAACGCCGACCGGCGCCATCGCCGCAGCAGCGCCCACCGTGGTCGCGCAGCAGGTGAGCCCGGCGACCGCGCAGCGCCCGTACGTGGTCATCAACCGTGCCCCCGTCGGGATGGTCGGTCCGGCAGCGCCCGCACCGATCGTGCTCGTCGGGGGTCTCGATACACCCGGCTCGCAAACTCGTCGGGCACCCGACTACCGCTATGACGCGCTCGGCGAGTCAAACCGCAAAGAGGGCTACGTCAACGAGCAGGACTGGGCCTGGCGCGGTGCCGGTGAAGGCGCCGGGGCGGGTGCGGGCACCGGTGCGGCCTACGGCGCGGTCATCGGCGGCATCATCGGTGCCGTGGGCGGCGGGTTGATCGGCTTCGTCGTCGGGGTGTCGTTCCCGCCGATCATCCCACTCACCGTCATCGGCGGAGCCCTCATCGGTGGCGCCATCGGCGCGGGCATCGGTGCCGGAATCGGCGCCATCGCCGGATCGATCGACGGCGCGATCAGCGGCTACAACGAGGGCATCCAGAACGCCCGCTGGCACAACGAGAAGGTCAAGCTCAACAAGGGCCGACCGGTGCTGTGGCCCGTCGCGCAGCAGGAGTTCACCCTCAACGGCCTCCAGCGGTCCCTTCCCGCACTCGCGCCGAGCGTGCCCACATATTCG
Organism: Gordonia sp. (in: high G+C Gram-positive bacteria); assembly: GCF_047602025.1. Taxonomy (GTDB): domain Bacteria; phylum Actinomycetota; class Actinomycetes; order Mycobacteriales; family Mycobacteriaceae; genus Gordonia. Next base: position 2,864,178 of record NZ_JASGII010000001.1, read on the forward strand.
CCGACCGTGCCCAGGATTTCGCCGACCGTGCCCGCGGCCCTGCCGATACCGCGCGAGGCCGCACGCGTCGTCGACGATGCGCACCGCGCGATTGCCAACCTGCTGCCGCAGCCGACGCGCAAGCGTGTCCGATAAGCCCGAATCCCGACTCGGCCGACGCGTCGCGGTGGCGGACATCACGCCCGGCCACAGCTTTCTCTCACGACGAGTTTATTGCCTGTGACCTGCGTGTTCATCCAAGGTTTCACTGACTGAACTCGCACGTTCAAACGAGGGACACCTCCCGGGCGATTGCACTCCCTAACTTCCCTGCCATGCGTACAGAGAAGCTCTCGTCCCGCGTCGCCCTCGGTCTGATCAGCTCGACCGCCGTCGCCGCGATGCTCGCCCCGGTCGCTTCCGGTGCCACCGCGAACGGCTACATCGCCGCCGCACCGGCCCCGGTGGCGGCGCCCGTCGCCCCCGCCCTGACGAAGGACTACGGTCCGGTCGTCATCGTCACCCGTGCCCCGATCGGCGCCGCCCTCCCGGGCGCTCCGGCCCCGATCGTCCTCGTCGCGCAGCCGACGTCGACGAAGGGCGTCGTCGCGATTCCGTTCGGCAAGCGCAACGTCCTCGGCGAGTCCAACCGCAAGGAGGGCTACGTCAACGAGCAGCAGTGGGCCTGGCGCGGAGCGGGCCAGGGCGCGGCCGAGCAGGGCCAGGCCGGCGCAGCCATCGGCGCGGTCATCGGCGGCATCGGTGGCGCCGTCCTCGGCGGCATCATCGGCGGCGCCCTCGGCACGACGATCTTCCCCGTCGCCGGGACCATCCTGGGCGCCATCGGCGGCGCGATCGTCGTCGGCGTCATCGGCGCCGGTATTGGAGCGGCCATCGGCGGCGGCATCGGTGCGGCCGCGGGCGCGGTCGGCGGCTACAACGAGGGCCTCGCCAACGCCCGCTGGCACAACTCGGCGGTCAAGCGCAACGGCGGCAAGCCCACCGTCGCACCCATTGCCGACCAGGTCCTCACCCTCCCCGGCGCGAACCGTCAACTGGCGGCCCGCAAGACGCAGCCGAGCCCCGTCGCCCAGCTGCAGGATGCGCTGACCGCGCCGACCCGCGACCAGATCGCGCTGCCGCCCGCCGCCGACAAGGCCGTCGACAACGCCAAGCGGGGCCTCGCCGGTGCCCTGGGCATCCCGGTGCCCCCGAAGTCGGCCGGCGCCGAGCAGACGCACAACGTCGTCCGCAGCTACGGGCCGCGCACGCACAACGTGACCAAGCGCCCCGTGACGGTCCGCTAGACGCCAGTTCAGACAAAGGTCCCCCCGCCTGGAATCGAGTTCCGGGCGGGGGGACGTTTATCCTGGAAGGGATGGGCCGAACCCGGTTTTCCCGGGGCGGCCACAGCTCACGTTTTCGGAAGGCAAGCAGTTGCAGATCACCAGCGTCGGCCACGCGGGATTCCACCTCGAGACCAAGGCCGGATCCATCCTGTGCGATCCGTGGGTCAACCCCGCCTACTTCGCGTCGTGGATCCCCTTCCCGGACAACACCGAGCTGGACTGGAAAGCCCTCGGCGACTGCGACTACCTCTACGTCTCGCACCTGCACAAGGACCACTACGACGAAGAGAACCTGATCGCCAACGTCAACAAGAACGCGACGGTCCTGCTGCCGGACTACCCGGTGCCCGACCTCAAGCGCGACCTCGAGCGCATCGGGTTCACCAAGTTCGTCGAGACCGAGGACTCCAAGAAGCACAAGGTCTCCGGTCCCAAGGGCGACCTCGAGGTGATGATCATCGCGCTGCGCGCGCCGGCCGACGGCCCGATCGGCGACTCTGGCCTGATCGTCTCCGACGGCGAGACCACCGTCTTCAACATGAACGACGCCCGCCCGATCGACCTCGACGTCGTCGGCGAGGAGTTCGGCCACGTCGACATCCACCTGCTGCAGTACTCGGGCGCCATCTGGTACCCGATGGTCTACGACATCCCGAAGAAGTCGAAGGCCAACTTCGCCAAGCAGAAGCGTCAGCGCGGCATGGACCGGGCGCGGTCGTACATCGAGCAGGTCGGCGCGACGTGGGTCGTGCCGTCGGCCGGTCCGCCCATGTTCCTCGACGACGACCTCTACGGCGTCAACGACTTCAACACCGGCAGCGAAGCCGACCAGGCGAGCATCTTCCCCGACCAGGCCGAGTTCCTGGAGCAGATGAAGACGCACGGCACCGACGACGGCAAGAAGCACCGCGGCCTGATGATGGTGTCCGGCTCGACCGTCGACCTCAAGGGTTCGGAGCTGGTGGAACTGACCCACCCGTACCCGCCGGAAGAAGTGTTCGGCGAGAACAAGAAGCCGTACCTGGATCGGATGAAGAAGAAGTTTGCGCCGATCATCGCCGCGCAGAAGGCCACCTGGGCGCCGGCCGAGGGCGAGCCGCTGCTGCCGCAGCTGAAGGAGACCTTCGAGCCGATCATGAAGGAGTCCGACCTCATCTCCGACGGCATCGGCTACCCCGTCGGACTGGTCGTCGGCGACGAGACCTTCGTGCTCGACTTCCCCAACCGCACCGTCCGCATGCGCGAGGAGGGCGACGGCAAGTACCGCTACGGCTTCCGCATCGCCCCCGAGCTGGTGCGCACCGTCCTGCGCGACAACGAGCCGGACTGGGTCAACACGATCTTCCTGTCGACGCGGTTCACCACGTGGCGCATCGGCGGCTACAACGAGTTCCTCTACACGTTCTTCAAGTGCCTCACCGAGGAGCGCATCCACTACGCCGACGGCTGGTTCTCCGAGGCGCACGACGACGCCGCGACCATCTGCAAGGACGGTTGGGAGATGCAGCGCCGCTGCCCGCACCTCAAGGCCGACCTGGAGAAGTTCGGCGTCATCGAGGGCAGCAAGCTCACCTGCAACCTGCACGGCTGGCAGTGGGATCTGGAGTCGGGCCGCTGCCTGACGTCGAAGGGCCACGAGATCCGCGCCGAGAAGCTCGCGACCGAGAGCTGAGCCGGTGACCTCGACGCTCGGCACGCTGCCCGTCGTCGACATGTCGCTGCTCGACGGCGACGAGGCCGATCGGGCGGCGTTCCGCGATGCGCTGCGCGAGGCCACCCACGAGGTCGGGTTCTTCTACCTCGTCGGGCACGGGATCCCCCGCGACGTCCGCGACCGGCTGTTTCACACCGCGCGCGAGTTCTTCGCCCTGCCCGACGACGCCAAGTTCGACGTCGAGATGCTGAAGTCGCCGCAGTTCCGCGGCTACACGCGGTTCGGCGGCGAATACACCCAGGGCGCGATCGACTGGCGCGAGCAGATCGACCTGGCTGCCGAGTACGAGCCGCTCGGCGACGATCCCGCGTATCTACGGCTGGACGGGCCGAACCTGTGGCCGTCGGCGCTGCCCGTGCTGCGGGAGGTCGTCACCGACTGGCAGCAGCGCTGCTCGACGCTGGGCCTGCGGCTCATGCGCGAGTGGGCCGAGTGTCTGGGCGCTGACCGCGACGTCTTCGACCCGGCGTTTGCCAAGCGGCCGTCGACGCTGATCAAGCTGGTCCGGTACCCGGGTCGCGAGGAGTCCGCCGACCGGCAGGGCGTCGGTGCGCACAAGGATCCGGGCGTGCTGACGCTGCTGCTCGTCGAACCCGGCAAGGGCGGCCTGCAGGTGCGGTACGGGGATCAGTGGATCGATGCGCCGCCGGTCGAGGACGCGTTCGTCGTGAACATCGGCGAGGCGATGGAGTTCGCCACCGACGGCTACCTCAAGGCGACGATGCACCGCGTCGAGTCGCCGAAGCCGGGGACCGAACGGTTGTCGGTGCCGTTCTTCTTCAACCCGGCGCTGTCGGCGACGATGCCGAAGATCGACCTCCCGCCGGCGCTGGCCGCCGAGGCCGCCGGCGTCACCGAGGATCCGGCCAACCCGATCTCCGGCACCTTCGGCGACAACATCCTCAAGGCGCGCCTGCGCGCCCACCCCGACGTCGCCGCGCGGCACCACCCGGATCTGGTCTAAGGACTGAGTCCCGCGAGCGGATTGTCGTCGCGCGGCGCCAATCGTCTACGCGCGATGACAATGCCCTCGCGGGAGGGCTAGACCGACTGCCCGGCCTTGCGGAAACCGCCGACGGCGATCGCGGACGTGACCGCGAGCCAGAAGAAGACGCCGAGGATCGCGGGGAGCACCAGGACGTTGCGGCCGAGGCCGTCGGGCGCGGGGGCGTCGACCTGCGCGGCGAGTTCGGCGAAGGCGTTGCCGTAGAGGAGCGACGGCGCGATCACGATGACCATCATCAGCACTGCGACGGCGGCGGCCAGCCCGGACAGGGCGACGTACAGCCACTTCTTGACCGCCTCGACCCGGGGGTTCCCCGCCGCGAACAGCTCCACGCCGAGGAGGGTCAGCGCCTCGAAGGCCACGAACACGACCACCCAGCCGAGCGGGACGATCGACGCGCGCACCTCGGAGATCTCGCCGTAGTAGAAGCCGAGGCCGGCCCAGCTGACCGGCGCACCCAGCTTCGACATCGACACCCACGGCAGCGCCGACATCCCGCCGGCGATGAGGGCCGTGACCGCCGCCCACAGGGCGTAGTTGCGCGTCGCGGACCTTGTCACCTGGGCTCCAACACCTTGATTCCGACGGAGGCGGCGAGCTCGTCGGGCAGCACGACCGAACCGTCGGCCTGCTGGTGGTTCTCCAGGATCGCGACGATCCAGCGCGTCGTGGCGAGGGTGCCGTTGAGCGTCGCGGCGATCTGCGGCTTGCCGTTCTCGTCGCGGTAGCGGATCGATAGCCGTCGGGCCTGGTACGTCGTGCAGTTCGACGTCGATGTCAGCTCGCGGTAGGTCTGCTGCGTCGGCACCCAGGCCTCGCAGTCGAACTTGCGGGCCGCCGAGCTGCCCAGGTCGCCGCCGGCGATGTCGATGACGCGGTACGGCACGTCGATCGCGGCGAGCATGTCACGCTCCCAGCCGAGGAGCTTCTGGTGCTCGGCGTCGGCGTCCTCGGGTCGGCAGTAGACGAAGCCCTCGACCTTGTCGAACTGGTGCACGCGGATGATGCCGCGGGTGTCCTTGCCGTAGCTGCCGGCCTCTCGGCGGAAGCAGCTCGACCATCCGGCGTAGCGCTTCGGACCGTCGGAGAGGTCGAGGATCTCGTTGCTGTGGTACCCGGCGAGCGGCACCTCTGACGTCCCGACGAGGTACAGGTCGTCGTCGGGCAGGTGGTAGATCTCGTCGGCGTGCGCACCGAGGAAGCCGGTACCGCCCATGACCTCCGGGCGCACCAGCACCGGCGGGATCATCAGCTGGAAGCCGTTCTCCACCGCCTTGCGCGCGGCGAGGTTGAGCAGCCCGAGCTGCAGCAGCGCGCCGTTGCCGGTGAGGAAGTAGAACCGCGAGCCGGACACCTTCGCGCCGCGCTCCATGTCGATGAGGCCGAGGGACTCGCCCAGCTCCAGGTGGTCCTTGGCGTCGGGGATGTCGCGCGGCGTCCCGACGGTCTCGAGCACGATGAAGTCGTCCTCGCCGCCCGCGGGCGCGCCCTGCACGAGGTTCGAGATCGACCGCAGGGCCTTCTCGCTGTCCTCGTCGGCCTGCTTCTGCTCGGCGACGGCCGCCTTGACCTGCTCGGCCAACTCCTTGCCCTTGGCCAGCAGCTCCTGCTTCTCGTCGCCCTGCGCCTTGCCGACGAGCTTGCCGAGCGACTTCTGCTCGGCGCGCAGGGTGTCGGCCTGGGCGATGGCCGTGCGCCGGCGCGCGTCGGCGTCGAGGGCCTGGTCGACGAGGGCGGGATCTTCGCCTCGGATGCGCTGCGATTCGCGGACCAGATCAGGGTCGTCGCGAAGAGTCTTGAGGTCGATCACCCACCAGAGCCTACCCATGCGCCACCGAGCGGGCATTATGGAGGGGATGACTTCCGACGACGAGAACCCCGTGTCTGACGAGCCGACGACCGCCGACGCCAAGGCCGAGCCCGGCCGCATCGCCCGCTGGCGGACGGCCGCGGTGACGCACCCGCTGCGCGTCGTGCTGTCCGCCGGTGTGATCGGCGCCGTCGCGATCATGATCGGCGCCTTCGTGATGGGCGTCGGCAACAGCGCCGGACGCGCCGGCAACACCAAGATCGGCACCGGCCAGCGCGTCGCCCAGGACGCCTTCACGACGTCGGCCCCCGGCGACTGCCTCGAGTGGCCCGACGGCAAGCCCGGCACCCCCACCAAGGTCGACTGCGGCGAACCGCACAAGTTCGAGGTCGCCGCCGCCGTCGACGGCAAGGTCCTGCCCGGCGGGGAGTTCAGCGCCGACGCCAAGTGGCCGGGTCCGGAACGGTTCGCGGCGCTGCGCGTCGAGCACTGCCCGGTCCTCGTGTCGTCGTACCTGAACGGCCGCTACGACCCGCAGGGCCGCTTCGTCCCCAACCTGATGTTCCCGTCGGAGGCCCAGTGGGACCACGGCCAGCGCGACCTGCGCTGCGGCCTGGTCCAGCAGGGCACCGGCGGTCACGAGATCGACATCGTCGGCAAGGTCGCCGACCTCGACCAATCGCCGGAGTGGCCGCCGGGGACGTGCATCGGCATCGACGTACGCAGCCGCCAGCCCACCTTCCCGGTGAACTGCGCCGAGCCGCACGCCTTCCAGACCACCGGCATCATCGACATGTCGGCGCGCTTCGGCAACCGGACGTCGGGCAAGCCGTGGCCGGGCGTCGACGCGCAGAACAAGTTCCTGACACCGATCTGCCCGGTGCAGGCGCACCGCTTCATGGTCGGCAAGCGCAACTTCGACAAGACGACGCTGAACATCCAGTGGTCGACGGTGTCGGAGATCGGCTGGCTGGCCGGCAGTCGCAAGGCCGTCTGCTACATGGGCCTGCCCTTCAAGGGCGGCTTCGCGACGCTGGTCGGCGATGCCCGCCGAGGACTGTTGATCAACGGCAAGATCCCGACGCCGCCGCCCGCGGCTCCGCCGGGTCGTGCTCTGCCGACGCCGGTGCCGCTGCCCCCGGGCTACCAGCCGAACCCGGCCGAAGAGCCCGCCCCCGCCGGCTGATCGTGCAGCTCAGCGACCGTGAGTTCGACAAGTTGGTGTCGGACGCGCTCGACGAGATCCCCGAGGAACTCACCCGGGAGATGTCGAACGTCGTGATCCTGGTGGAGCCGATGAGCGCCGAGGGACCGGGTCTGCTCGGGCTGTACGAGGGTGTCGCCCTCACCGAGCGGACCAGCGAGTACGGCGGTTTCCTGCCGGACACCATCACGATCTACCGCGACGCCATCCTCGGCATCTGCCGCACCCGCGACGAGGTCCGCGAGCAGGTCCGCATCACCGTCATCCACGAGATCGCCCACCACTTCGGCATCGACGACGACTGGTTGCACGAGCACGGTTGGGCCTAGCGGCTGCTGAAAATCCTCCCGTGGCGATACATCAAGGGAAGATTGCCGTCCGTTGGTCAGCAGGGGAGAAATCTCAGCAGCTCAGCCTTCGGAACTGGTGAACGGCGCGACCCGATCACCCCAGCGGTGCGCCGACCAGTTGATCTCCGGCTCGTCCGGCGCGTAACTGAGCTCGACGACGCCGGTGTTCGGCAGGTAATTCTTGACCGCGAAGTGGGGGTCGATCGAGGCGAGGTGTGCGGCGATCAGCCGGATCGCCGCACCGTGGCTGACGACGAAGACATCCTTGGCATCCGGCCCGACGAGGTGCCGCTCCGCGATCCCGTCGACGACCGGCACGTACCGCGCGATCACCTCGTCCAGCGACTCGCCGCCGGGCATCGCCACCGCCGTCTCGCCGTGGTGCCAGCGCTCGACCACCGAGCCGAACGTCTTGTAGGCCTCTTCGTCGTCGCGGTCCTCGAGCTCGCCGACCTGCACCTCGTGCAGCCCGGCGGTCACTTCGGGCTCTACGCCCCACAACCCGCCGATGACCTCCGCCGTCTGCTGGGCCCGCCGCGCCTGCGAACTGATCAGCACCGCCTGCTGCTCGACGTCGCCGGAGCGGTCCAGCGCGAAGCGCGCGGCCTGCCGCACGCCGAAGTCGGTGAGGGAGGCGCCCGGCATAGCGGTGTCCAGGCGCTTCATCACGTTGGACGTGGTCTCGCCGTGGCGGACCAGGTACAGCCGGGCCACTATGCGCCGCCGGGATCGCGCAGCCGCGTGAACCAGGTCTCGCTGTCGCCGTGGTCGGGCGGCGGGGTGCCGCCCTGGCCGTCGACGGGCCACGACCCGAGGAACACGACCTGCTCGACGGTCCGGTGCAGCGCGCGCAGCGCCTCCCCGATGGCGGCGTCGTCGATGTGGCCGACCGCGTCGATGAAGAAGCGGTATTCGAGGCCGGGGCCGCCGGAGCGACGCGGTCGCGACTCGATCCGGGTGAGGTCGATGCCGCGGGCGGCGAACTCGTCGAGCGCGGCCAGCAGACTGCCGGGCTCGTTGGCGAGGTCGAGGATGACCGACGTGCGGTCGCTGCCGGTGGCCGCCGGCACGGCGCCCGGACGGGCCAGCAACACGAAGCGGGTGACGGCATCACCGCTGTCGGCGACGTTCTCGGCCAGCGCGTGCAACCCATTGGCCTCGGCGGCGGTGGGCGTGGTGACGGCCGCGTCGGCCTTGCCCGCGGCGACGTCCTGCGCGGCGGCGGCGTTCGACGAGGCGAGGACGAACTCGGCGTTGGGGAAGAGCTTGGCGACGGATTCGCGCACCTGCGCCTGCGCCACCGGGTAGGCCGCGATCGTCCGGACGTCGCCCGGCGCGAGGCCCTTGGCCGCGGCGATGGTGAAGGCGATGTCGAGGGCGGTCTCGGCGAAGACCTGGACGCGATCGGCGTCGGCGGCGGGGACGAGGGCGTCCATCGTCGCCGGCACCGAACCCTCGATGGAGCTCTCGATCGGCACCACCCCGAAGTCGGCGCTCCCGCTGCGGACGGCTTCGATGACAGCGGTCGGGCTGGCGACGGGCAGGCGCTCGGCGTCGACACCCGCCAACGGCCCGGCACCGGCGGAGAGGAGACGGTTCATCGCCATCTCGGTGAAGGTTCCGGCGGGGCCGAAATAGGCGATCACGGGCACGCTGTCAGGTTAGCCGTATACTGGCCGCGGTGGTGCGCACGCGCCGCCGAGGCGATGGATCTCGCCGGGGCGCTCGACGCCCGACCCGCCGACACGGCTGATAGTTCCTGGTCACCCTCGATTCCGCTTGCGCGGAATCGCCGCGACCGAGAGGAACGACTCGCAATGAACCGCCTGTCCCCCGTCCTGCGCGACGCCCCGGGACTGCTTCTCGTCCTGATCGGCGGCATGGTCGGCACGGCCGCCCGCCTCCATCTGGAACAAGCCTTCCCGGCACAATCCGGCCGCTGGCCGATGACCACCTTCGTCATCAACCTGGTCGGCGCGCTAATCCTGGCCGCCCTGCTCGAATACCTCGCCTCGACGCGACTCGACGAAGAACTGGGCCGCCGCATCCGACTGTTCGGCGGAACCGGGCTGTGCGGCGGCTTCACCACCTACAGCTCCTTCGCGCAGGAGCAGGTCAACCTCGTGCGCGACGGCCAGCTGCCGATCGCGCTGGGCTACGGGCTCGGCACCCTGCTGTGCGGGGCGATCGGCACGATCGCCGGCCTCGCGATCGGCGCCCGGTTGGTCCGCGGCACCGCGACCGACCCCGAGTTCATCGATCCCGATTCGGGAGACCGGCGATGAGCGGGTGGACCCTGGCGGCGTGCGCCGCGGGTGGCGTCGGCTCCCTGCTGCGCTATGTCGTTGACGGCGAGGTCAAGCGTCGGGTCTCCACCGACCTGCCCGTCGCGACCATCGGCATCAACATCGCGGGCTCGGCGCTGCTCGGCTTCATCACCGGGCTCGTGGTGTTCGCCGGATCGCCGTCGACGCTGCAACTGGTGGCGGGCACCGGCTTCTGCGGGGGCTTCACGACGTTCAGCACCGCAAGCTTCGAGACCGTCGCACTGGCCCGTCGCGGGGAGACCCGGCTGGCCGCGGTCAACGCGATCGGGACCTGGATCGCGACGGTTCTGGCGTGCGGCGCCGGCATGTGGATCGCCTGGCTGATCCACGGGAACTAGGAGGAGTGGCCATGAACATCAGATCGTTCTCCGGCACCGGGGACCCGGGCGGCGAGAACCTCGTCGTCGGATGGGACCGGACCCCGGCCGCGCAGGCGGCACTGGCGGCCGCCGTCGACCTCGCCGGCAAGCTCCGCGCGCAACTGCACATCGCGCACATCGCCGACGACTCCGACCTCGGCGTCGACCCGGACTCGCCGACGTGGGAGGAGCAGACCAAGGCCGCCGCCGACGAGAAGGCGCACTGGCTGCGCGGCCAGCTGCGCGGTCTCGACACCGGCTGGACGTACTACAGCGCACGCGGCAGCGCCGCCGCGGTGCTCGGCCAGGTGGCGCGCGAATCCGGTTCCCGGATCGTCGTCATCGGCAAGCACCGCCGCGGCGTCGCCGGGCTGCTGTCGCGGGTCACCCGGCGGCCGTTGGCCGACGAGCTCGTCGACGCGGGTCTGCAGGTCCTCGTCGTGCCGCCCGCATGAGCGTGCTCAGGTCCGATACCGGAACACGATCCGTCCCCGCGTCAGGTCGTACGGGCTGATCTCGACCAGCACGCGGTCGAGCGGCACGATCTTGATGTAGTTCTTCCGGATCTTGCCGCTGATGTGGGCGAGGACGACGTGGCCGTTGTCGAGTTCGACGCGGAACATGGCGTTGCGGAGGGCTTCGACGACGGTGCCCTCGGCTTCGATCCCGGTGCCGGTCATGGCCGCACCAGCTCGACGGTCGTCTCGACGACGCTGCCGCCCAGCGCCTCGACCGCGGCGACGAGATCGGCAGCGCCGGTGTCGACGTCGAGCGCGACAAAGGGTGCGTCGGGGCCGCGCAGGATGATCCGGGCACCCGGCAGGCGCCGGATGCCGGGTGGTGGTGTGCCCGGCGGCGGGGCGAAGGGGATTCGGTAGCACGCCGACCGTCGGCGCTCGGTGAATCCGTGGCGTCGCCAGGCGTCGATCAGTTCGACGTCGTCGGCGTCGGCCAGGGTGTGCAGCGGCGATGGCAGTTCGGCGACGATCGCATCGGCGAGCAGGTCGAACGCCGCCGTCGACCACGCGTCGACGCTGATGAACATCGCCGGTCCGGGTCGTCGGGAGCGGGCTCCGCGGCCGATGGTCCGCGCCTCGTCGTCAACGGCGAGCCAATCGCCGTCGGCGGAGCGCCGCAGGGTGAGAGAGGTGTTGTTCATGGTGGTGCCTTTCGGAAATGCCGTTCGGCGGCACTCCCGGTGTGGACACCTAGGTCGACCGTGAGATCGGAGGGAGCACCGACGTCGTAGAAACGTTCACGGGTGTCACCTCCTCGGGTCCTGTCACGGTTGCGGCCAGGGTATCGGCGCGACACCCCTGCTGGACAATTCTTTTTCGGCTACTGCCGCACGGCGTACTCGAGCGCGACGGTCCCGCCCGGGAAACGACGCGTCTCGGTCAGTTCCAGATCGCGCCGGGTCCCGGGCCGGAACAGCGGGTTGCCGGCGCCGAGCAGCACCGGCGCGACGTTGAAGCGGTAGGCGTCGATCAGGCCGGCCGCCTCGACCTGGGCGGCGAGGTCGACGCCGCTCACCTCGATGTCGCCGTCGGTATCGGCCTTGCGCTGAGCGATCCATTCGATGGCGTCGCCGACGATCAGCTCACAGCTCGGATGGACATCGGTCAGCGTGCGCGACGCCACGTACTTCGGCAGTCGGTCCCACACCTGCGCGAACTCCCGCTCGACCTCGGGCGCCGCCGGGTCGGTCAGCAGATCGTGCCAGTACGGGACCATCACGTCGTAGAGCCGTCGGCCCATGACGATGGCGGCCAGCGAGGCGACCTGCTCGTTCGACGCGCGGTGCAGCTCGTCCTCGGGCGTCGACCAGCCGATGCCCCCGTCGGCGTCCTCAAAGAACCCGTCGAGCGAAACCGTCATCGAGGCGTAGATCAGCCGAGCCATGCGCCCGAGCGTAGCCCGGCTCTCCGACGCGCTAGCGGACTTGCGCGAGACCCAGCCGGTCGCCGAGCAACAGGAATCCGACGAAGGCGACGACGTCGATCACGGCGTGCGCGATGATCAGCGGCCAGACGCGGTCGGTGCGCTGATAGAAGCGGCCAAACACCAGTCCCATGACGACGTTCCCGAGGCCGCCGCCGATCCCCTGGTAGAGGTGGTAGCCGCCGCGCAGCAGCGCGCTGGCGGCGAGGGCCGCACCGTCGCGCACGCCGAGCTGGCGCAGTCGCACCAACAGGTACGCGACGACGACAACTTCCTCGGCGACCGCGTTGCCGATCGCCACGGCGATCAGGACGGGCGCCTGCCACCACGGGCCGTCGGTGTCGCTGGGTACCAGCGCGGCGTTCCAGCCGAAGTGATGGGCGACGAAGACGAAGGCGAGGCCGGGCAGGCCGATGAGCGCGGCGAGTCCGACGCCGAGGGGCAGGTCGGCGCGCTCGGGTCGTCGGGTGAGACCGATCTTGGCCAGCCGGATGCCGCTGCGCCACAACAGATAGCAGGCCAGCGCCGCCATCCCGAGGAGCCGGACCACGCCGAGCGACTGTCGCGCGGCGTCGATCCATCCGACCTTCGACTGCGACGGGTTGAGTTCGACGGTGGTCTGGTCGATCCCGCCGGTCAGCTGCGCCTCGATCAGCGCCAGCAGGGCCAACAGCGCCGACATCCCCAGGGTCAGGACGCCGACGATCGCCAGCTCGATCCACAGCGCGCGGCGCTGGGACGGGTCGGTGACGGGCTGGATGTTCACGCCGCCCACCCTAGGCTGCGGCAGGTCAGTCGACGAGCCAGGGCGGGGTGCCGACGCCGGTCATCCGGACGGTGCCCCACTGCGTGATCTCGGCGAGCTTCGCGGCGACCGGCTCGTGGTCGCCGAAGGACACCTCGACGCGCTTGGTCCCGGCCACGAACAGATCGTGGGCCCGCCGGCCGTACAGGATGCCGGCCCAGTGGTACTGGCCGTCGTTGCCGTCGATGTGGCCGCGGGCGCGCAGCCGCGCGGTGAACTCCGCGCCGTCGGCGTTGATGCGGACCTCGTCGTCGAAGACCTCGGCCTCGACGGTCTCCTCGGTGGACCAGTCGTAGTCGACCGGGTTGAAACTTGCCAGCGGATCCGTCGGTCGCTGCCACCAGCGTCGCCGCTTGGCCGGGAGCGGGTTGTGCTGCACCGGCGGGCGGACGCGGACGCCGTGCGCACCGGCGAGCTGTGCCTCGGTGAGGGCGGCGACGACGTAGTCGACGGACTCGTCGCGGCAGTAGAAGCGGTTCGGCGTCTGCTCGGCGGCGACCGTCAGATAGTTCGACGACGGCGGCGCCTCATCGGTCACCACCAGATCGGCGCGGGCCGGATCGTCGACGAGGGCGAAGTCGAGCGGCGAGAGCTCGAGGTGGCGGCGCGTCGACGAGATCGCGTCCGACGAGCCGACGAGCGCAATCGTCGTCACGGCAGGAATCCCGCCTTGCGCCACAGGTATTCGCCGACCGGTCCCATCAGACCGGCTTGGCGCAGGAACGCCGAGAGCGGCTCGAAGGACTTGACGGTCACCTCGTGGAAGTTCGGGTTCCGACGCGCGATCTTGGCCGCCTGCCGCGGGTTTGCGATCCCGGCCCGCTTGTACATCTGCGGGTTGGTGAACAGGCGCTTGAAGGCCGGTCCGCCGAGGCCGTGCAGGTTGGCGGCGACCAGCGTCTCGAATCGACCGCGCACCGGCTTGCGGCGCATGATGCCGTCGCGCGCGAAGCCGATGTGGCGGGACTCCTCGGTGACGTGGATCTGCATGAGCCGCGCGACGAGGGGCTGCAGCTGGGGGTCGGTGCGCATCTCCCGCTGCAGGGCGTCGAAGAGCTCTTCGCCGACGAGCGTGACGACCCACATGAAGGTGCCGCGCATGAACGCGGGCATCGCCAGCATCGCCCAGCGCTCCCACCGGCGCATCATGTAGGGCCGAGCGCCGCTGCGCTCGATGACCTTGCCGAACATCGTCATGTGGCGGCACTCGTCACCCATCTCGGTGAGCTCGTAGTGCGACGTGGCGGCGGCCGGGTCTTCGCGCATCAGCCGGATCAGCAGGGCGCGGTTGAGCAGGTTCTCGAACCAGATGCCGACCGACAGCACGTTGGCCATCTCCTGGCGGGACAGCTCGATGCGCTGCTCCTCGCTCATCTGGTCCCACAGCGGCGTGCCGTACAGCGACAGCACCTTGGGCGGGAGGAAGTACTTGCCCTCCTCGAGCGGCGCGTCCCAATCGAGCTCGACGACCGGGTCGTAGGACCGGGCCGAGGAGCCTTTGAGAAGTCGATTGGCGATGGCCGTGCGGCCGGCGTGGTCGTACGCGGGCTTGCCGGTCGCGGCCTTGGGATTGTCGTTCACCACAGTCATGGGTCAACCTCCTGTTGGCGACCAGAGTAGGGACCACTCACCGGAACGTCAATGACGACTGTGCCATTCCGGAGTGTCACTATTGGACTTACCCAATCCTGGTTCAGCACCCCCTCAGCCGTCTTGCGTAGATTGGTCGGGTGACCGACCCGCGCGAGCAGCCGAATCTGCGGCGCCGACGCCAGGAACAGGGCCCGCAAAACGAGCAACGACAAGCTCCGCGATCCCCTGCGCCCGGCCCGGCTCCGCAACCCGGCGCTGCCCGCCCGCCGCAGGGTCCGCCGTCGTCGCAGGGACGTCCGCCGCAAGGCCCGCCGCCGGGTCAACGCCCGCAGGGTCAACGTCCACCCGGACCCCCGCCACAGGGTCGCCCGATGCCCCCGCAGGGTCGCCCTATGCCCCGGCCGCAGGGCCGGCCACCCGGTCCGGCGGCCGGCCAACGACCGCCGCAGCCTCCGCCCGCCGGCCAGCGCCCGCCCCAGGGTCAGCCCCCGGGTTCACCGCCGCGTGATCCGCAACGGCCCCAACAACCGCAGCAGCGCGGACCGATCCCGGCGCCCCCGACGCGGCCGGGACCGCCGCAGGGCCCCCCGCAGCGCTATCAGCCGCCGCAGGCGTGGTCGGCTGCCCCTCCCGCGCCGCAGCAGCCCGCCCAGCAACCGCCCGCACCGCAGCGGCCCAAGAAGCCGCTGATCACCGGCAAGTACGCGCCCACCCAGCAGCCGACTCCGGACGCACCGCCGCGCCAGCAGCCGCCGGGCCAGCAGCCCCCGGCCGCCGGTCAGGGCCGGCCGCCGTCGCCCGGCCAGCAACCGCCGGCACCGCCCAAGAAGCCGCTCGTCACGGGCAAGTACGCGCCGACGCAGACTCCGCAACCCGTCCCCGTCGACGAGCGGCGACCGACTCGTCCCCCGCAGCGGGGCGCCAACGTCACGCCGGCGAAGCGTCGCCCGCCGAGCCGACCGTCGACGAAGCCCAAGCCGGCCCGACCCGCGAGGTCGAAGACGCCGCGCACGAAGCGCCGCTGGACGCCGCGACGGATCGTCAACATCTTCCTGGTGGCGGTGTTCCTGTTCATCGCGTCGGCGATCGGCGGCCTGCTCTACGTCGACACCCGGCTCGACCGGATCAACGCACTGTCCTTCTCCGGCCGCATCTCGAACACCCCCGGCACCAACTGGCTGATCGTCGGCACCGACTCCCGCGAGGGCATGTCGGCCAAGGAGCGCAAGCGGCTGTCCACCGGTCCCGACGAGGGCGGTATCCGCACCGACACGATCATGCTGATCTCGAAGCCGGTGAAGGGGCCGACGGCGATCATCTCCATTCCGCGCGACCTGTACGTGGACCTGCCCGGCGGCAACGGCCAGCACAAGATCAACGCCGCCTACAGCATGGGCGGCCCCAAGCTGCTGGTGCAGACCATCGAGTCGGTGTCCGGGGTGCACATCGACCACTACGCCGAGATCGGCTTCAGCGGGTTCGCCAACATCGTCGACGCGGTCGGCGGCGTCAAGATCTGCCTGAAGGAGTCGTTGCGCGACCGCAATGCCGGCCTGCGACTCAAGGCGGGCTGCCAGAAGATCAACGGCAAGCAGGCCCTCGGCCTGGTCCGCAGCCGCGACTTCCCGCGCGCGGACCTGCAGCGCGTCATCAATCAGCGCAAGGTGTTCTCGGCGCTCGTCAACCGCGCCAGCAGCCCCGCCGTGCTCCTCAACCCGTTCCGCGCGGCATCGCTGGTCAACGGGACCGCCGACGCCCTCACCGTCGACCGCGGCGACCACTCGTGGGACCTCGCCCGGCTCGCCTGGTCGCTGCGCGGATCCCCGCTGATGGTGACCGTGCCGACCGGCGGCTCAGAGTGGACCGGCGACGGCGACTCGCTGGCCGTCGACGACGACACCGAGGAGTTCTTCTCCCGGTTGGCGAAGGGCAAGGCCGTCAGCAAGAGCCTCGTCGACGACGACGACGGCAAAGAGATCGGCTGACTAGAGGTTTCCGCCGGCCGCTTCGGGTGCGCCCGCATCGTCGGCGGCCTTGCTGTTGATCTCGCGCTCGACGAAGGTCTCGAGGTCGAAGATGTTGCCCTTGGCGCGCTCGGCGATGGTCAGCAGCGTCGTCATCGTCGCGACCTCCTCGACCTGCTCCTTGAGGAACCACTGCATGAACTGCTCGCCGAGGTAGTCGCCGTCGTCGCGCGCGACGCGGGCCAGGTTCACGATCTGCTCGGTGACCTGCTGCTCCTGCTTGAGCGCCAACTTGATCGGTTCGGAGTAGTCGCCGAACTTGTTGACCGGAGCCTCGACGCCGGGGATCTCGACGGCCTGATCGCGGTCCAGGAAGTACTGGACGATCATCATCGCGTGGTTGCGCTCTTCGACCGCCTGCTCGTAGAAGTGCTGCGCGAGCTGCGGCATGTCCTCGTTGTCGTAGAAGACCGCGATCGCGTTGTACTGCTGGCTCGCAGCGAACTCGTTGGTGATCTGGTCGGCCAACAGCTGCTGAAACTTCGTCCGTTCCGTCATGGCACCAATGGTAAGGGCACGCTCAGTGGTTTCTGGGCACGCTCGACGAGATTCCGGGCACGCTCGACGAGAAACTGGGCACGCTCGACGAAAAAGCGGTGGCTCAGGCGCGCAGGGTGACCTGGCGGGTGCGGATGCCGGCGCGGGAGCGACGCTCCTCGGTGGTCAGCTCCGACTTGTCGGCCATCGCCTCGACGAGCCAGGCGTCGAACTGGTCGAGACCGTCGTACCAGTCCTCCGCGTGCTTCTTCACATCCAGGTCGAAGACCGGGACCAGCAGGCCGTGGGTGCGGAAGGAGCCCGCGAAGCGGGAACCCTCGCCCAGGGTCAGGTGGCCGGCGGCGTGCAGTCGCGCGAGGGCGGTCATCACCGTGTCCTCGTCCTCCGGGCGGATCCAGCGCAGGTGCGCCTTGTCGCCGGCGTCGACCCACCAGGGGGCGCCGAGCCCGCTCTTGGGCTTCAGGCGCGCCGTCGGCTGGATCGTCGCCGCCGCCTGCTCGAGCATCTGCTTGACGCCCGCGTCCAACTTGGCGCCCGGCGCGTACCACCACGCGAAGTCGTCGTAGACGGTGATGTCCAGCGGCGCATCTGCGTCGAGCAGCTTGGTCAGCGGCTTGCTCGGCGCGGCGCCGGGGGTGTACTTGTCGTCGACCTTGGCGTGGGCGGCGAACTCGATCTCGGCGGCGAACTCCGCGGCGAGGTCGGTGGGGTCGGGGTTGAGCTGCAGCGCGGCGAAGCCCTCGCGGGCGCCCTTGCCGTCGCGCACCATGGCGCCGATGACGCCGGGCAGCACGGTCGCGGCGTTGACGTGGTTGCGCACGCCGTCCTTTTGCAGGTTCGGGCCGAGCTCGTCGTCGGGGACGACGGAGGTCAGCTCCGGCTCCGGCGGGCCGGGCTCGATCAGCGGCAGTCGAGCGGTCGCCGAGGCGACGAAGGTGCGCAGCGCGACCAGGTCGCACTCGGCGGCGAGTCCGTCGAAGGGGCGGGTCTGCCCGGTGGCTGCCGCGGCCTGTCGTTCCTTGCGCGCGGCGACGCGCTCGGCTCGGTTGCTACCCGGGCGCGGTCCGCTGCCGCGCTTGCTCTTCTTGGCCATGGCTCAACTCTGTCACACCGTGACGAGCCAGTCCCGCACGCGCTGGGGGTGGTTCGTGGCGATCCACCGGACGCCCTGTTCGGCGCACATCCGGACGTCGGCCTCCTCGTCGACGGTCCAGCAGTAGGTGACGCGCCCCGCGGCCGCGGCCTTGTCGACGAGGTCCGGGTGCAGCCGGAGCGTCTCGACCGACGGACCGATGCCCGTCGCGCCGACCGCCGTCGCCGCGCTGCCGCCCAAGACGCGGGCGGTGTCGCCGAGCAGGATCGTCGGGAGCAAGGGGGCGTGCCGGCGGATGCGCCAGACGCCCGACGACGAGAAGGAGATGACGACGGCCCGGCTGTGGTCGGCCGAGGGCGGCGAGGCCACCCCGAAGCGGTGCAGCGTCTCCAGGAGCTTGGTCTCGACGAGACTGCCGAACCGCACCGGATGCTTGGTCTCGATGAACAGGCGGACCGGTCGGCGCCAGTCGAGGGCGAGGGTGATCAGCTCGTCGAGGGTGAGCACCGACGCCTTCTGCCCGCCGTGCCAGCTGCCGAAGTCGTACTCGCGCAGCTGCGCCAGCGACATCTCGCTGACGACGCCGGAGCCGTCCGACGTGCGGTCGATGGTGCGGTCGTGGATGCAGACCAGCTCGTGGTCGGCGGTCAGCCGGATGTCGCACTCCAGGCCGTCGGCGCCCTGGGTGAGGGCCAACTCGTAGGCCGCCAGCGTGTGCTCCGGTGCGTCTCCCGACGCCCCGCGGTGCGCGACGACGGCGGGCTTGCCGGACCGGGAGACACGGGGCTCGGTCACGCCGTGTTCACCCATCGGCGTCGCACCTTGGTGTTCTCGACGGCCGGCGCCGGGAGGAAGATCTCGACCAGGCGCGGCACCATCCACCACGCGAACGCGGCCGATACGAGCGCCGAGATGATCACCCAGCCGAGTGAGTCGGCCTGCGTCTGGATGCTGCCGCTGCGATTGCCGGCCCAGCGCATCCAGATGGCGATGAGGGCGACGAGGTTCACCAGGGCCCAGGCCACCCAGATCTTGCGGAACTCGGCGCGGTTGCGCGTGGTGAGGACGCGGTCGTCGACGAGGGCGGCCTCGCGGATGAGGAACGGGGCGCTGAGGATGTTGAGGCCGGGGAGGACGGCGCACAGCCACAGCAGCCACGTCGGTCGCGGCTCCAGGCGGTGCGCGTGCCGGTAGGCGAGCGCCCGGGTCGCGATGAGCCACCGGCCGAAGCTGTAGAGGCCGTAGACCATCGCACCGACGGCGGCCAGGCCGGCGAGTACGACCGTGAGGTAGCTGATGATGTCGAGCCACCCCGGGATCAGGTGGTCGCGGTTGACCATGATGAGCAGGTAGCGCAACAGGTGCATGACCGCGCTGGCGGCCAACACCATCGCCGCGTTGCGGCCGGCGGCGACGAAGCGCAGCGCATCCCCGCGGGCCTGCTGCTCGACCGGGATCTCCTGCCAATTCGCGGGCAGGTCCTGCAGTCCCCACTGCGGCACGGACGTGTAGTGCGGCGTCACCTTGCTCTTGGTGATCCGCGGGGCGCGCGGGGCCGGGCGGGCCTCCGGCGGTCGCTGCGCAACCCACTTCACCTTGGCGGGCAGCGTGCCGCGGACGCCGGCGACCCGCTGCTGCGGGACCTGCTTGGCCGGGGGCGTCGGACGCGCCTGGGCCAACGCATCGCCGACGCGGTCACGATCGACGACGACGAGGATCCCGTCGCAGCGCGGGCAGTGGATGCGGCCGGCGCGGTGCGGGGCCTGGATGCGGCACGTGCGGCACAGGTCGACGAGGCGGTCGCCGCCGGGCGGCCGGAGCGGTGGCACGGTCATCGGTCAGGCCCCCGTCTCGACCGGCTTGCCGCTGGCCTCCCACGCCACCATGCCGCCCTCGACGCAGGTCGCCTCGCGGCCGATGTGCTCCAAGTACTCGATCAAGCGGAACGACCGCCCACTCGTGCGGCAGATGACGTAGACGTCGGCGTCGGGATCGATCTCCTCGATGCGCTCGGGAACCTGGCCGAGCGGGATGTGCAGCGCGCCGCGGACGTGACCGAGTTCCCACTCGTCGGGTTCGCGGATATCGAGCAGGATGCGGTCGGTCTCAGCGGTGAAATCATCGGGCAATTCCGTCACCGGCACCTGGTCGAATGCGGGCATACATCCATCGTGGCATATGACCCCGGGCCGAGGGCGCCAACGTCGGCCCTTCAACCGCCCAGATCGCGTTTGCGCAGGTTGTCACCAGGGCAGATGAGATATCCACAGGCACCGGGCATAACTGTGTGCAACTTCGCAGAATCCATCGGTGGGCCGATTCGCGACAGCGAATCCGCTGGTGCGCAATTCCAACCGCTATGCGCGAAAAACGGCCCCTACTGTGAACGACACCACTACTTCAGGTGAATTCCATGCATCTTCCAGCACTATCGCGAAGATATGCCCCAACGATTTGTGACTTCCCACAAATGGCGAGCAGCCTGGGGATAACTTGTGGATAACCGCGAAAGCCGCATCGTCGCAGGTCAGAGTTCGGGCCAGTCCCGTTCCAGGCCGCCGATGATGAAATCGACCTTTTTGTCGACGAAACCGCGATCGGCCCAGGAATCCTGGGGTTTCAGCGCGGCGCCGTCGTCGAGCGCCCCGCGAACCCGGTCCAACCCGGAGTCGCCGGACTCGTCGGACGCCCGCATCGACTCGACGCCCAGGTGCGACGCGAAAACCGTGTCCCCGATGAAGTCGAGGGCGAACATCGCCTGCCCCGGCGTCCGCCCCGACCGCCCCAGCACCTCGGCATATTGGCCGAGCACGTGATCGATCCGCGTGAACGCCGTCGGGTAGCTGTAGACCAGGCGGTTCAGCCCCGGGTACTCCTCGCACACCCGCCAGCACTCGTCGGCCCACAGCCGCAGGGCCGCGCGCCAGTCGGCGTCGGCAGCGGGGGTCCGCAGGGTGGCCGCCGCGGTGTCGAGGCAGGCGACCACCAGGTCGTCGCGGGAGGGGAAAAGTCGGTAGATTGCGGCGGTGACGACGCCGAGGCGTTGCGCCACGGCTGAGAGGGTGAACCCGTCGAGGCCCTCCGCGACGGCGGCGGCCACGACGTCGGCGGCGGTGAAGACGGGCTTGCGGCCCACCTTGCGACTGCCGGGCACGCCACCGGCCGACCGGGTCGCCGACGTGGATTCATGCACGGTTTCACATTAGTCGGCGCTCAGGCGTCGGCGAGCTGCCAGCCCTGGGCGCTGTGCAGCCGCTCCCAGAACCGCGCGTAGGTGCCACCCTGGGCGAGGAGTTCGGAGTGCGTGCCCTGTGCCTCCACCCGGCCGTCGTCGGTGAGCGCGACGATCTGATCGGCCGCGGCGATGGTGTCGAGCCGGTGCGCGATGATCAGGATCGTCGCCTGCTTGCGCAGCTGATCGACGGCGGCGACGATGTTGGCCTCGTTCTCCACGTCGAGGGCCGAGGTGGCCTCGTCGAGCAGGACGATCGGCGACTGCTTGAGCAGGGCACGGGCGATCGCGACGCGTTGGCGCTCCCCGCCCGACAGCGCCTTGCCGCCCTCGCCGACGCGCGAGGCCCAACCGTCGGGCAGCCGCTCGGCGATCTCGGTGACGCCGGCGAGGTCGGCCGCCGATCGGATCTCCTCGTCGGTCGCGTCCTCCCGGCCGACGGCAATGTTGGCCTCGAGGGTGTCGTCGAAGAGGTACACGTCCTGGAACACCATCGACAGCTGGCCCATGAGTTGCTCGGTGGTCTGCTCGGCGACCGGGACGCCGCCCACCTTCACGGTGCCGGAGTCGGCGTCGTAGAAACGGCTGACCAAGCGGGCGACCGTCGTCTTGCCGCTGCCGGAGGGGCCGACGAGCGCGACCATCGTGCCCGCGGGCACGGTGAAGGACACGTCGTCGAGTACGGACTCGGCGGTGTCGTCGTAGGCGAAGGAGACGCCGGCGAGGTCGACGGTTCCCGGTGCGGTGAGCTCGGCCGGGGCGGCCGGCTCGGTCAACGGCTCGGCCGTCAGCACCTCGTCGAGGGCGTCGAGCAGCGGACGCCGCGATTCGAGACTCATCGCGCCCTCGGTGATGCCGGAGAGGATCGTGGTGAAACGCAGCGCCAGCCCGATGAAGGCCAGCGCCGGGATCGGGGCGAGGGAGCCGGACACCGCGAGTGTGCCGGTGACGGTGATCAGCACGACGATGACGCCCTGCGTGACCATGCCGGAGAGCAGCATGCCGGCCGTTTCGATCCAGAGCGCCCTGGTCCGCGCCCGCCGCGTCCCCGCCAGCGCGTCGTCCAGCGGCGCGAAGTGTTCGCTCTGTCCGCAGGAGCGCAGCGCGCCCTGGCACTGCGCGTACTCGACGACCCGGTTGGCCAGGTTGACCTCCTGGGGCTCGTAGAGTCGTCCGCCGCGGCGCATGAGGGCGGTCGAGACGAGGGTGATCACCACGAACACCGGGATGGCGAGGGTGAGGACCAGGCCCAGCGTCGGGTTCCAGAACCACGCCGCGACGACGATGACGGCCGCCGA
The DNA here is from genome assembly GCF_047602025.1 of Gordonia sp. (in: high G+C Gram-positive bacteria). Lineage (GTDB taxonomy): Bacteria > Actinomycetota > Actinomycetes > Mycobacteriales > Mycobacteriaceae > Gordonia. The sequence goes on from NZ_JASGII010000001.1 coordinate 2,886,760, forward strand.
GGTGATCTTGGAGACCAGCGGGCCGAACATGTGGGCGTAGATCTCGCCGGCCTGCATGAGTTCGGTGGAGACCATCCGGGAGAGGCGCCCGGCCAGTGGCCGTGCGAACCAGCCGAGCGGCTGCTTGGCGACCTGGTCGCCGACGAGCCGGTGCAGGCTGTGCAGGAAGTCGAGGGCCACGCCGTAGGCGCGCTGGCTCTGCCAGTAGTTCACCCCGAAGCTGACCACCGCGAGCACCGCGAAGACGATCAGCCAGCCGGTCAGGCCCATCCCCCAGTACGGCTTGTCGGCGGCGAGGGCGCTGATCGCCGGCAGCAGTGCGGCCAGGGCCAGGCCCTCGATGAGGCCGCACAGCGCGGCGATGGCCATCGCGGGCCGAATGGCCTCCGGGTGGGAGACCATGCGCTTCATCCGCGGGACGATGTCGACGATCGGAAGGGTGCTCATTTCTGACCTCCAAGGGTTGCCTCGGCGCCGGGCACATCGTGAGCGGGCCGAATCGTTGCCGTGGTCGATTCCCACAGGTGGGCGTAGCCCGGTTCGGCGAGGAGCTCGTCGTGGGTCCCGGTCGCCACGACACGGCCGTTGTCGACGAGGACGATCTGGTCGACGCCCTTGATCACCTCGGGCCGGTGTGCGACCAGCAGCACGGTCTTGCCCTTGGCCAGGTCGCTGAGCGCCTGCTGGATTTGGTGCTGACTCTCGGGATCGGTCAGCGCGGTCGCCTCGTCGAGGATGAGTACCGGGGCGTCGACGAGGATGGCGCGCGCGATCGCGATGCGTTGCGCCTGACCGCCGGACAGTCCGGTGTCGGCGCCGTAGACGGTGTCGAACCCGTGGGGCAGCGCCTCGATCTCGTCGAGCACGCGGGCGGCGCGGGCGGCGGCGCGGACCTGGTCGTCGGTGGCGTCGGGACGGCCCAGGGTGATGTTGTCGCGGATGCTGATCGAGGGCAGCTGCGGGTCTTGCAGGACGAACCCCACGTGTCGGTAGAGGTCGTCCACCTCGCGGACCGGGACCCCGCCGAGCCGGATCTCGCCGGACTGCGGGTCGTCGAACCTGGCGAGGAGCGTCGCGATCGTCGACTTGCCGGAACCGGACGGGCCGATCAGCGCGGTGATCGTGCCCTCCCGGAGGGAGAAGGACACATCGTCGAGCGCCAGCTCGTCGTCGCCGCTGTACGAATAGCCGACACCGTCGAAGGCGACGTCGTGGCCGCGCGGAGTGGCGCGCCGACCGTCGTCGAGGAGCGTTGGCGTGGCGAGCAGGTCGGTGATGCGGCGAGCACCCGCGCCGGCCAGCTGCGCCGCCCACATGGAACCCATCAGGACCTCGAGCCCGTAGGGGATGAGCAGCGCGATGAGCGACGTCGCCAGGACGTCGGCGGCGGTGACATGGCCGCGGTGCACCAGCCAGGCGCCGCCGCCGAGGTTGATGAGCAGGATCAACGGCACGGCCAGCAGCGAGATGCCGATCGAGCTCACGCGGATCAGCGGCTTCACCCAGTCGTAGTAGAAGGCCTGGAAGTCGTCGGCCGCATCCTGGTAGGCGCGGTGCGCGCGGCCGACGCGGCCGAAGGCCTTGACGACGGTGATGCCGGTGACGAACTCGACCATCCGGGCGGACACCACCGCGAGCTTCTTGTCCATCTCGACGGTCTTCGTGCCCATGTCCTTCATGCCGATCGCCATCGCGGCGGCGTAGAGCGGGAGGGTCGCGATGGCGAGCAGTCCGAGCCGCCAGTCGATGACGAAGGCGTAGACCATCAGCGCCAGGGGCATGACCACCGCCTGGGTGCCGTCGACCGGCTGGTGGGCGATCAGGTGGTGGACGGTGCCGATGTCGTCCTGCAGCGCCTTGCGGACGCGGCCGGAGTTGGTCGCGGTGAACCAGTTGAGCGGCACCTTGGCGAAGCGTTCGACGAGGCGCTGGCGGATGACGTAGCCGAGTTTGATGTCGGCGAAGTGGGTGATGCTCAGCGCGAGGAAGTAGACGCCGAGGCGCAGCGTGAAGGTGATGACCAGGATGCGGATCCACCGGCCGACCTCGCCGCCGTCGACGGGGTTGCCGGTGCGAGCCGCGGTGAGCAGGACGTCGCCGACGTGGACCAGTGCGATGTAGGGCACGACGGCGAGGATCCCGGAGACGACCGCGAGGATGCGGCCGAGCGTCAGCTGCGGTCGGACCGGGCGCATCAGCTCCTTGAGCGCCTTCGCGTCGGCCTTCTGCTGCACCTTGGGGTCGACGGTCGCGGTGTCGTCCGGTGCGTTCGATTCGGGTGCGGGAGCGGTTGTCGTCATCGACTCATGCCTCGATCACTATAAGTAAGGCTTACCTATTTCTGAACGTAGTTCACGTTAGTGAGCGACGACGCGGACTGCAACCCCCTACGAACTGGCGAACGCTTCGAGGCGCAGCGCCTCCTGGTCGACCTGGCGGCGCTGGGCCGCGGGGACGTCGACGAGGTAGTCGACGCCGACCCGCCCGTCGGTCAACCGCCACGTCCCGGCCAACCGACCGTCGACGAGCACGAACCCGGGGCTGCGGCCGTTGGGGGTGACGGTCTTGGCGAAGACGTCGGGGTCGGCGATGCGAATCCGGTCGGCCGGCGCCTGCGCGACGAGGATGTGGTCGAAGGGCGCGACGAGGCGGACCGGCGCGGGGGTGTCGCCGTCGACGATGGGCAGGCCGTCGAGGTCGTAGAGGACCTCGCCGTTCGGGCCGTCGAGCTTCGCCAGCTCCCAGTCGGCCTCCATCGCCTCGACGAGTTTGCCGAGCCCGGTCAGCCCCGACCACGTCTGGATGCCCGCGACCGACGCCGGGCCGAAGCCGCGCAGGTACATGCGGACCAGGTCCTTGCGCGCCTCGTCGCCGTCGACGGCGGGCTCGCCCGGTCCGATCCAGTCGTCGAGCAGGGCGTAGGTCGGTTGGCCGGACCCGCGCCACGTGCCGCGCGGCGGCACCTGCACCAGGTGCAGCCCATCGCGCACGACGGCCATGAGGTCGGCGGCCGGCACCGACGGCCAGCGCTGCGCCAGGGCGTCGCGCAGACTGCTCCCGGCGAGTTCGGTGCCGGCGATCTGCTCCCGGCCGAAGTCGACGACCGCGGCGGCGTCGACGTCGGCGGGGAGCTTGTGGTTGGTGCGCGTGACGGCGTCGATCCGCGGTTGGACGAGGGCGCGCATCCAGCGGGCGTCGTGAGCGTCGAGCGCCATGAGCGTGCCGCGTAGGACGACCGAGCGGACGACTTCGCGCTCGGTGAGCAGCTCGTCGTAGTCGGCGGGGTCGAAGCCCTCGATGCGCGACCACAGCGCGAAGAACGGCGGTGCCGGGTCCTGGGCCTGCAGGCCGACGCAGCGGTCGAGGACCTCGATGACGTCTTCATCGATCCGCTCGAGCAGGTGCTGTCGGGCCAGCAGGGTGCGGTTCCACTGCTCGACGGAGATCATTGCGGAAAGTGCACCCCGGTCGACGCGTGGCAGCGGTAGCCGTGCGGGTTCTTGGCGAGGTACTGCTGGTGGTAGTCCTCGGCGTAGTAGAAGCGGCCGTCGCCGACGTCGGCGAGCTCGGCGATCTCCGTCGCGATCGGGCCGTAGCCGGCCGCGGTGAGGGCGGACTGGTACCGCTCGGCGATGTCGCGGGCCAGCTGCGCGTCCGCCGCGCTGCAGGTGAACACCGCCGATCGGTACTGCGTGCCGATGTCGTTGCCCTGGCGCATGTCCTGCGTCGGGTCATGGGTCTCGAAGAAGGTGCGCAGGATCGTCTCGAGATCGGTTTGGCTCTCGTCGATCACAACCAGCACCGCCTCGGTGTGGCCGGTGCGCGCGGTGCACACCTCTTCATAGGTCGGGTTCGGGGTGAAGCCGCCCGCATAGCCCACCGCCGTCGTGTAGACGCCGGGCAGCTGCCAGCAGATCTCCTCGACGCCCCAGAAGCAGCCGCCGCCGAGGACGACCGCCCGGTATCCCGGCCCCCAATCGCAGGTTCCGTTCGGGGAGACCATCGGGGTGCCCAGCACCAGGTGCTTCTCCGGCACCGGCACGACGACCGACCGACCCGGCAACGCGTCGGCGGCGTCGATCATCACCATCTTCGATCGCGACAAACCCCAGGACATGGGATCGATCCTACGCGTCGGAACAGGGCCGTCGAGCGCCGCTCGGACCCGGATTTGAAGTCGATTGAGTCATCTGTTTATGATGGCGGTCACACTCAGCGTGTGACCCACTTCACCGCGAAGATGAACGACAGACCAACAGGGGGACAAGGAATGGCGGCGACGACTCGCACCGCGCATCTCACTCCGGAAGCCGGACCGGTGTACAACATCTCCGGTTCCTGTCTGTGGACCTTCGCGTCGATCGTTCCGCTGGGCATCCTGCTCCTGGTGATCGCCCTCTAGCGCTGGCGACTGTCGCCTCCGAGCGTCGACCCGAACGGGGTCGGCGCTCTTCTCTTTTCGCCGAGTGGGCACCAATATCTCGTCGAGTTGGCGGTCTAAACCCGCCGAGTGGGCGGCAATTCTCGCCGAGTGGGCGGTCCAAACCCGCCGAGTGGGCGGCAGAATCCGCCGAGTGGGCACCGTCGAACCACGACACCGGTGTGACGCGCCTCTCGCCGAGGGATACGGTGGAGTGGACACCGTCAAGAAAACAAAAGAATTGCGAAGGGAAGTCTCGTGGCCGAAAAGTACGTCCTGCCCGAACTCGATTACGACTACGGCGCGCTCGAGCCCCACATCTCGGGCCGCATCATGGAGTTGCACCACAGCAAGCACCACGCGACCTACGTCGCCGGCGCCAACACCGCGATTGAGAAGCTCGCCGAGGCCCGCGAAGACGGAACCATCGCGCAGAAGGTCTACGGCCTGTCGGCCAACCTCGGTTTCCACCTCGGTGGCCACACCAACCACTCGATCTTCTGGAAGAACCTGTCCCCCAACGGTGGCGACAAGCCGACCGGTGACCTCGCCGATGCGATCGCCAACGACTTCGGCGGCTTCGACAAGTTCCAGGCGCACTTCACCGCCGCCGCCACCACCCTGCAGGGCAGTGGCTGGGCCATCCTGGGCTACGACACCATCGGCCAGCGCCTCGTCATCGAGCAGCTGACCGACCAGAGCGGCAACACCTCCGCCGCCCTGATCCCGGTCGTCATGCTCGACATGTGGGAGCACGCCTTCTACCTCGACTACCAGAACGTGAAGCCCGACTACGTCAAGGCGTGGTGGAACGTCGTGAACTGGGCCGACGCCGCCGAGCGCTTCGACCGCGCGGTCAAGCAGGGCAAGGGCCTCGTCGTCAACGCCTGATCACCACGCTCACCGACAGCGGCGGTCGCCCCGACGGGGTGGCCGCCGTTGTTGTCTCTACCGGGGTTCGACTGCCCACTCGATGGAATTCTGGTGCCCACTCGACGGGGTTCTGGTGCCCACTCGACGGGGTAGGACCGCCCACTCGGCGGGGTTCGACCGCCCACTCGGCGAGAGGAGCGCGCGCTACATCGCGCCTTTGATCAGGAACGAGCCCGCGATGGCCACGCCCAGGACGACGGCCATGATCGTCAGCGCGATGTAGTCGATCCGGCCCGGTCGGGCCGCGTCGGCGGTCAGGCGCCCGATGCCGCCGCGCGCGGTGATCGCCTCGCCCATCTCGGCCGACCGCCGCAAGGCGGAGGAGAGCGCCGCGACGATGATGTCGACCAGGGTCAGCTGCGCCGACGGGTGGCCGGAATCCGACGGGGTCTTCGGCCGCAGCCGGTGCACGGCGCGCAGGGTCATCAGCTCGTCGACCATCAGCGGCAACGACCGCAGGCACAGCGCGATCACCACCGCCCACTCGTCGACCGGCAGCCGCAGCCAGCGCAGCGGGGTCATCAGCTTGGCGATCGCGGGCGCCAACTCCGCCGTCGGGGTCGTCCAGACGACGAGCACCGAGATCGCGATCACCAGGATCCCGAGCACCACGCCGCGCGCGGTGACCAGCCCACCCGACCACCCGGCGACGAGCGTCGAGAGCGCGATGCTCGCCAGCGCCAGCGCCCAGAACCACCACGGCGGTCGCGGCACGGCGCCCAGCGGGATCCCGGCGAGCAGCGCGACCACCACGACGACCGCGGCGACGACGCCGAGCGCCGGCCACGACGGCAGCACCCAGAGCAGCACGCCGATGAGGCCGATCCCGATCAGCTTGGTGCCGGCCCACAGCCGGTGGATGACCGAGTCGCCGGGGATGACGCGCAGCGGGACGGCGTTCACGAGACCACCCCCTGCTGGGCCGCATCGGCGAGCAGCACGCCGTCGACCAGTTCGACCTGACGGTCGCAGACCGTGGCGATCTCGTCGAGGTCGTGGGAGATGACGATGAGCGTGAGCCCGGCGGCGCGCAGGCGGCCGAAGAGGGCGACGACGTCGGCGCGCGCCTGTGGGTCGAGGCCGGCCAGCGGCTCGTCGGCGACGATGACGTCCGGGCGACCGGCCATCGCGCCGGCCAGCACACCGCGGCGCATCTGCCCGCCCGACAGCGCATCGGTGCTGCGCGCGGCGAACTCGCGCGGGAGCCCGACCTCCTCGAGCAGTCGCGCGACCTCGGCGCTGCCGACGAGGGCGCCGCCCGATGCCTGGATGTCCTCGCCGAGGGTCGGCCGCTGCAGCTGCAGGCGCGCATGCTGGAAGGTCAGTTTCACCGCGCCGACCTGCTTGTTGATCGGGGTGCCCTCGTACAGCGCGGTGCCCGACGTCGGGGTGGTCAGCCCGGCGAGGATCCAGGCGAGCGTCGACTTGCCCGACCCGTTGCCGCCGACGATGAGCAGGCCCTCGCCGCGGCGCACGGTCAGCGTCACGTCGCGCAGCGCGGTGACCTCCCACGGCGATCCGGCCAGGTACTTGTGTCCGATGCCGCGGAGCTCGATGAGCGGGCCGCCCAGCGGCCGCGCGACCACCGGGATCGGGGCGGCGACCGGCACGTCGGGTTCCTCCGCGCCGAGCCAGAGCGGCGGCTCGGGGTCGACGCGGCCGTCGCGCAGGTGGATCACCCGGTCCGCGGCGGCGGCCTCGTCGGCGCGGTGGGTGATGAGCACGACCGCCAGCCCCCGACGGGCGGGCAGCTCGGTGAGGACCTCGAGCAGTTCGCCCCGCCCGTCCGGGTCGACCATCGAGGTGACCTCGTCGGCGATCAGCAGCGCGGGGTTGCGGGCGAGCGCGGCGGCGAGCGCGAGACGCTGCTGTTGACCGCCGGACAGGTCGGCGGTATCCCGGTCCCGCAGGCCGTCGAGCCCGACTTCGGCGAGCAGCGCGTCGACATCCACCTCGACGTCGGCGGGCAGCCCCCAGACGACGTCGTCGGCGACGCGCGCACCGAGCATCTGGGTCTCCGGGCGCTGCAGCACCATCGCGGTGCCGCCCGGCTGACCCAGCCCGGGGTCGCCGGGTCGGCGCACCTCGCCCGACGTCGGCGCACGGCCGGCGAGCAGCTTGGCGACCGTCGACTTGCCGGAACCGTTGGCGCCGACGATCGCGACGAGCTCGCCCGGATCGATCCGCAGCGAGACGTCGGCGAGTGCGGGTGGCTGTGCCTTCGACGAACCGGGATACCGGAATCCGACGTGGTCGAGTTCCACCGGCAGCGGGCCGGGCGCGACGGCGGCGGTCAGGTCCCGACGCGGGTCGTCGAGCGTGTCGACGCTGGGAATGGCCCGGATGCGCTCGATGACGCCGCCGACGAGCCACCACGCGAGGTAGAGGGTCAGCAGCGCGCTCAGCGTGCCTGACACCCACAGCCAGGCCCACCAGTAGTGGACGATCGCGGTTGTCAGCGAACGCGTCATCGCCGCGGACTGTTTGAGCGCATCGGCGAACTCCGGTGCCATCCCGCTCACCGAGCCGGCCATGCTCTCGACGGCCTTGGCCGCACCGTCGAAGGTGTTCTTCATCGACTCCAGCACCAACCGCCGCAGCGGGGCCAGCACCAGCAGCACGACCACCGACAGTCCGCCGAGGATCGGCGCGACGATCAGCGACGCGGCGGTGAACGACGCCAGCCCGCGTCGACGGCGCTTCATCTCGCCGACCAGGCCGCCGATCACGCCGGCACCCACCACCGATACCGCCGCGGACAGACCGGCCAGCGCGAACGCGACGCCCGCCGCCGCGACGACGACGGCGACCGTGGCGCGCGGACGGGTGCGCTGGCCGACCAGTGCCATCGGCACCGGGGCGAGCAGGGCCACCGACGTCAGGATCGGCAGCACCTGGGCGACGACGATGGTCGCGACCGTCAGCCCGCCCAGCACGGCGCACAGCGCGACCTCGTGCGGGCGCAACGGGCCGCGCACAGGCGTCGGCGCAGGTTTCGTGGACATCGCAACCAGTGTGCCTGACCGATTGTTAACTGACGCTGAGGGAGTCCGCGCGCAGGTCAGGGCCCACTTCCGCACCACTCTCTCAGCGTCCGCGCCGACCGTGTGCGAAGAAAGTAACGGCAGCGAACTTCTCCGGCGCGCCCGGGTTAACACGCGATTCCTACCTTCGGCAGACCGAAGCAACCCGCAAGCCACAGGAGTTCCCATGACGTACGTCAAACCGCCCGAGTTGGCGGTGTCCCTCATCGACGCCGGGGCGTCGAAGGTCGCGATGTCGACCCGCGACACCCTCGTCCGCGCCTACATGGCGGGCGCGATGCTCACGCTCGCGGCCGCCTTCGCGGTGAAGATGGCCGTCGACACCGGCACCCCGCTGATCGGCGCACTGCTGTTCCCGATCGGGTTCGTCCTGCTCTACCTGCTCGGATACGACCTGCTCACGGGGGTGTTCGTGCTGGCGCCGCTGGCGTGGATCGCCCGCAGGCCCGGCGTCACAGTCGGGTCGGTCCTGCGCAACTGGGGATTGGTGTTCGTCGGCAACTTCGCCGGCGCGCTCACCGTCGCGCTGCTGGTCTCGATCTTCGTCACCTACGGGTTCGACACCAACATCCACGACGCCGGCAACCAGTTCGCCGCCTACGGGCAGAAGCTCGCCGCCATCGGCCACGAGCGGACCGTCGGCTACGCCGAGCACGGGGCGAACGGCTGGCTCGCGGTGTTCGTGCGCGGGATGCTGTGCAACTGGATGGTCTCCACCGGCGTCGTCGGCGCCCTGCTCGCCAAGGACGTGCTGGGCAAGATCGTGGTGATGTGGCTGCCCATCCTGCTGTTCTTCGCGATGGGCTTCGAGCACTCGGTGGTCAACATGTTCCTCTTCCCGGTCGGCATCATGCTCGGCGCCGACTTCACCTGGGGCGACTACCTGCTGTGGAACGAGCTGCCCGTCGTGCTCGGCAACCTGGTGGGCGGCCTGCTCTTCACCGGTCTCGCCATCTACGTGACCCACTACAAGACCAAGCCCAAGCGCGAGCCGAAGGCCACCGCCCAGCTCCCGAAGACCCCGATGGTCACCCCGAGCCCGAATGGACGTCTCGCGGGCGCCCGGGTGGCGATGAGCCTGGCGGCGGTCGGTCTGGTGTCGCTGGCGGTGGCCGCGTCGTCGTCGGGTCACGCCGTTGCCGCGCCCCACAAGGACCCGGCGACGATCGACTACACCGCGCGGTTCACCGAGAACAAGGACCTGGTGCTGAAGTTCGACCAGGGCTCGCTCGCTCAGGAGGGCACCGCGCTGGTCGTGCGGTCGCCGCGGGACAAGCCGCTGTGGTCGATCCCGATGCTGTTCCGCGTCGACGACTTCGTCTTCCCCATCGTGTCGACGATCCGCGGTCGTACCGTGACGATGAGCCCCAAGTTCTCCGTCGCCGATGCCGTCTACCGGCCGGTCGCCAAGGAGCCGACCGGCGGTGCGCCCAAGGTCGACGCCAAGCAGCGGGAGGCGCAGGCGCTGGCCCGGCTGAACCAGACCGTCGTCGCGGGTTCGTTCATCGGCGCCGCGGTCGGTGCCATCGGCGCCGGCGTCGTCGGGTGTGCCATCGGCGGTGCGGGCCTCGGCGCCGCGTCGCTGGCGGCGCTCATCGGCTTCCTGGGCGCGGTGTTCCCCGCCGCCATCGCCGGCTGCGTCGCCGGTGCCGCGCTCCTGGCGCCCGTCGGCGTGATGGCCGGGCAGATCTTCGTCGCCGCGCCGATCGCCGCCTTCGCCATCGCGGAGTACTTCACGACCGTCAACGCGCCGCTGCCCGGCGCCAAGAAGAAGGCGCAGCGGCGGGCTACGAGCTCACCCAGCGCGCTTCCCGCGTAAGCGTCAACGACACCTCGCGCAGCGGTTCGGCATCGCCGACGAGGGTGGAGGCATTGGCCGGCAGCAGGTCGCGGACCTCGCCGGGCGCCTCCCCCTTGTCGGCGTACTTCTTCGCCGCAGCCGTGATGAGCTTGCCCTGCCGCTCCGGCGAGCACTGCGCGAAATCGTCCGGCAACAGCGGGCTGAGCTGCGTCAGACCGTCGCGGATCTCGACGACCCGGCGGTTGAACAGCACCATCGGCGACGCGTTCAACTCGGCGCCGTCCTTGCCGGGGAGCACGACGCCGGGGACCGCGCCGGTCACGACCTGCCAGAGCGGCTCGAGGTCGCGGTACTGCTGGCGCAGGGTGAGCCGGGCCTTGATCCACCGGATCCGGGAGTAGATCAGCGGGTAGGAGATGCCGAGCAGGAAGCCGGCCATGCCGACCAGCACCAGGATGTTGGTCGCGTACAGCAGCCCGGGCAGCACGAACCAGCCGGTCATCACGCCCACGATGAACACGATCTGCAGCGCCGAGGCGGTCGCCAGCGCGACGAGGCCCAGGATCAGCAGGACCAGCGACGTCCGCAGGTACCCCGCCGCGGCCGGCACGAACTGGCGGATGCTCTTGATGCACGCCGTGAAGCCGTAGGTCAGGTAGATGCTGCCGATGAGGAAGAAGGTGGCGAACGCCCAGTCCTTGGCCGACGAACCGTCGAGGTCGTCCAGGCGCAGGTCGTGGGGGATCATCGACATCGCGACCTGCAGGCCGACGGCGGCGATCGTCAGCGGAATGGCTTCAATGCCGGCCCGTCGGGCGCGGTGGGACTGGGCGGGGTCGTAGTAGAAGACGACGACGAGAGCCGCCACCCCCAGCGCCAGCATGCACCAGAGCAGGACGCGGGCGAATCCGTCGAAGACGCCCGAGTTGAGTCGACGCGCCACCGCGGGGTTGGCGGCGACGAAGGCGAGCGTGAAGGCGACGATGCTGACGGTCATCGCGGCGGCCTGCAGGCCGCCGCCGTAGCGACGGATTTGATCCATGCGCCAGCACACCGCGACGGCGAAGATCACCAGGGCGAGGAAGTTGACCGTGTCGGCGCTGAAGATTCCGTGCACGGCTACATCCAACCGCCATGGCCGCCCAGCAGGCGCTGGATTCGCCGCAATCCGTCGTCGTCAGCGGTCTTGTCGACCGAACCCGCGGCCTCGGCCGCCCACCCGACGATGATCGAGGCGAGCATCTCCGCCTCCCACTCGCGCTCGTCGGAGTAGCAGGTGCGGGCCAGCGCGTCGTCCGCGTCGTCCTCGCTGGGGGCCAGCAGGGCCGTTGCGTCGAGTTGTCCGAGCATCTGGTGTCCGGCGATCAGGTGGCCGAACTCGTGGACGATGATCTGGTTGCGGTGGTGGGGCGTCGTGTTGGCCTGGCAGAAGAAGTAGTCGCCGTCGCTCGCGGCGAGCCAGACCCCGTTGGGCATGCCCGCCGGCAGCGGGTGGGAGATGACGTTGATCGGCCGACCGCGACGCTCGCCGTAGCGCCGGCAGAGTTGCTCGGCGTCGAGCGGGAGGTCGAGGTCGAGGCCGCGGAGTTCCTTGCGGCAGAGCGCACGGAGAGCCCGTTCGCTGCGCATCGAATCTCCCCCGGTAGACGGTATTGCCGCTGACCGGTTGATTCTAGTGCCCCGCGGGCGCTAGGCGGAGGTGATGTCCGACTCGGAGATCTCCGGGGGATCCTGCGGCAGGCCCTGCTGCTCGCGGAGCACCTTGATGAGCTCGTTGACGACGGAAACCTTGTCGCTCGACAGGCCGGCCAGGCGGAAGGCGGCGAGCTGGACGTCGGCGTCGGCCTGCATGCGGAGCTTGTCGATCTCCTCGCGGGTGCGCTGGGCGGCACCGTCCTCGAGGAAGTAGTGGACGTCGACGCCGAAGGCCGCGGCGATGCCCTCGACCGTGCGGAACGACGGCGACTTGGCCTTCCCCGAGCGCAGCTGGCTCAGGTAGGACTCGCCGAGGCGGAAGCCGCGCTCGGTGGAGCGGGCGGCGATGGCCTTGGCGCTGTAAGCGCGACCGTTGGGACCGGGAACAGTGCGGAAGAGCTCCTCCAGGCGCCGTGCGAACAGGCCCGGTTCGACGTTGCTGCTATCGCTAGCCGTCATCGTTCACCCCATACTCGGTCGATTGACTTGGACACTTGACCCGGTTGCTGTTCCTGTGAACTGAGAATCGGAATCGCGTGAATATTCTTCAGGATACCTCACTTCGCCGATCGCGACGTCCCGGCGGTCCGGGCGCCCGGGTATTCTCGGTGAGTCGCCGGTCAACGCAAGGTTCACCGCGGCCATCGACACCACAGGTGAGGAACGGACCCATGCACGCCACCCGGCTACTCCGCGGCAGCCGCCTCGCGGCGCGCGCGGCCCTGGCGTGCGGGGCGGCCGGCGTGATCTGTTTCGCCGGCCCGACGGTCATCGGCGCGCCCGGCGCGTCCGCCCACCCCGACGACGGCCCCAGTACTAGCGAAACGCCGGTGGCCCCGGCCACCGCCGCTCCCGGCGACGACGAGGACGGCATCCCGCCGGGTGCCGCCACCGCCCCGCAGGCGCACCCCCCGCGCTCGGCGGGCTCGGGCGGCTCCGGCGGCGGATCGGCCGGCAGCGGTCTCGCGGCACCGGCGCCCGGTGCCGGCGGGAACCCGCACATCCCGCCGACGCGGGGGTTGGACCACAACACGCCGCCGACCTGGCAGCCGCCGCCAGCACCCGTTCCCCCGCCGCACCCGGTCCCGCAAGCACCGCAGGCGCCGCCGGCCCCGGTGGCACCCCCTGCTCCGCCCGCGGCACCGGTCGCGCCGCCGCCCCCGGCCGCACCCGCACCCGCACCGGCACCGGCTCCTGCGCCCGCACCGACTCGTCCCGCGCCGCAGGCCCCGGCTCGTCCGGTGCCCGCACCCGCGCCGACCCCGGCCCAGACGCCGGCCCCGAAACCGACCGTCAAAGCCGCGCCCCGCGGCGACTTCGGCGGGGCCGCCGACGGCTACGGTCCGGCCGTGCTGATGGGACTGTCGACGCTCGCGGTGCTGGGCAGCGGCCGTTTCCTCGACGCGCTGCGGGCGATCCGCCGCTAAATGGGCGACGCCTTCGGCGATCTGGCCGCGCTGATCGATGAGGCGCCCGGCGAGTGGGGCGTCGTCGTCGGTGACGCCGATTCCGGCGCCGAACTCTTCGCCGCATCCCCCGATACCGTCCTGCGTTCCGCCAGCGCCGCGAAGCTCGTGCTGTTGACGGCGGTCGCCCGCCGGATCGAGGCCCGTGAACTTGCCGCCGATGAGCTGCTGCGTCGCGATTCGGCGGCTCCGGTCGCCGACTCCGGCATCTGGCAGCACCTGTCCGTCGACGCACTGCCGGTCGAGGATGTGGCACGGCTCGTCGGCCTGGCCAGCGACAACTTGGCCACCAACGTGCTGCTCGATCGGATTGGCGGCGTCGACGCACTGACGCTCGGCGACGTGGCGCTGCACGACCTGGTCCGCGATGACCGCGGCCCGGGGGCACCGCCGACGCTGAGCAGCGGCTCGGCGCGCGGCTATGCCGCGCTCGTCGGCGCGTTGCACCGGGGCGAGGTAGGCGGTCCGGCGGTGAGTGCCCGCGTCCTCGGCTGGCTGCGCGGCGGGCTCGACCTGAGCATGGTCGCGTCGGCGTTCGGGCTGGACCCCCTCGCGCACGACGGGTCCGATCGCGGGCTCAGCGTCGTCAACAAGTCCGGCACCGACGACGGGATCCGCGTCGACGTGGGATTGGCCGCCGGGCCGTCGGGGACCATCGCCTACGCCTGCCTGGCGAACTGGTCGCCGAACGGGGCCGACGATCCCGATCGGGACGCGGTGCTGCGCGTCATGCGCGCGCTTGGCGACGCGATCCGCGCTCAGCTCAACGACTGAATCTCCCGCGCGATGTTGGCCCGCGCGGTCGCCTCCCACCGTTCCCGGGCGGGCGTCGAGGCGAAGATGTGCGGGCGGTCGAGGAACTCGGTGAGCAATTCGCGCCGCTTGCGGCGGTAGAGGAAGCCGGGGACGCGGCGGAACTCGGTGCGCACGTTGGCCGCGTACTCGTCGTAGCGCTCGGGATCGGCGCCCAGGACGGCGAAGTCGGCATCGGACAGGGCGACGCCGTTGGCGTCGTCGGGCGCGGGCTCGTGGGTCTTCGTCAGTTCGACGAGCCGCGCAACCTCGTCACGGTCGGGGTCGTCCGCCAACGCGATGCGGGCGAGCGCCGCCGAGTCCTCCTCGTTGGTCCCGCTGAGCGGCTTGTAGACGGCGTCATGGAACCAGGCCGCCAGCACGACGGGCCGCTCGGCGAAGGACAGGTCCGCGCCGCGCAGTTCGGCGAGGGCGGCGAGCACTTCGTCGAGGTGCCGCTGATTGTGATGGCGGCGGTGCGGCTCGTTCCAGCGGTGCAGCAGGTCTGTGCGGATGTCGTGCGGGATGTCGACGGCCATGCGGGGATGGTAGGCCGTCCTGCGGTCGGTGCGCTGTTGCCCGAACGACAGTCGACCTTCTATTCACAGCTGCTTCACAGCTAAATAGTGGCGTATGTCACTGGCGCCAGGTAGTATGAACATTAGTTCGAATCAACGTTCATAGCGGCAGTTCGCAGGGGGTGAATCCGATGACAACAGCAGCGGCGCGTGAGCACAACGTGTTGGCTGACGGTCTGCCGGATTCACCTGTCGAGTTGGCCGAGTTGATCGATGCCGCGACGGTCAAGCTCGCCGACGCCAAGCTCGGATTGATGACCGACGCCGCGGTGCAGGCAACGGTGGAGTCCTTGGAGACCACGCGCCGACGCCTGGACGGCGTCGATGCGGCCTTCTACGTGGAGGTCTCTGATCGGCAGGTGTTCCTGCGGACGGGCAACAAGAAGCCCCGCGATTTCTACGGCCAGCACTTGCGGCTCGGCGCGGCCGAAGCCCGTCGGCGCGAAGATGTGGCGGCGGCGATCGGTCGGTTGTCGTCGATGACCGGGGAGAAGCTGCCGCCCAGGCGCGAGCTGCTGGCCGAACTCGTAGCCGCCGGGCAGGCCTCTGGTCATCATGTGCGGGAGGTGGAGAGAGTGATGGCCGCGATTCCCGCAGCGGTGGCAGTCGAGGATGTCGAGCAGGCCGAGGCCACCCTGTCAGCGGCGGCGATAGAACTACCACCCGAGGACATGGGCAAGCTCGGCCAGCGGATTCTGGCGCATCTCGACCCCGACGGCAGCCTGACCGACGACGAAGACCGGCAGCGTCAACGCGGCCTGACTTTGGGGCGTCAGGACACCCAAGGCATGAGCAAGCTGTCGGGGTATCTGACTCCGGCCGCGCGGGCGTTGCTGGAGGTGTGGCTCGACAACTGGGCCAAGCCCGGCATGAACAACCCCGACGACGAGAACTCGATCGACGGCTCCGCCGCCGAACTGGGCGCCGAGGATCGTGACGCCCTCGCCAACGCCGCGGCCCGCGACCGTCGCACCCCCGCCCAGCGCAACCACGACGCTTTTGTCACCGCCGCCCACTGGATCCTCGGCCACGGCGCGTTGGGCCCACCGGCCCGGTTGCCGGCCGAATTGGTCATCACCATCGACGAAGCCGACCTGGCCCGACGCGCCGGGGTCGCAACGACCGCGACCGGGACGCCGGTGCCGGTGAGCGAGTTGATCGACCTGGCCGCCGAGGCGACCCCGTGGCTCGAAGTATTCGCTGCCGGGACGCGGCAGGTGCTGGACCTGTACCGCGGGGCACGGATCGCCTCCAAGTCACAGCGGCTGGCGTTGTTCGGCCGCGACCGCGGCTGCACCCGCCCCATGTGCCCGCGCCCGGCATCCCAATGCCAGGCCCACCACGCCACCGCCGATTGGGCCGACGGCGGCAACACCAACATCGGCGACCTCACCCTCGCGTGCGGACCCGACAACCGCAACGTCGGCACCACCCCCGGCCAATGGGAAACCACACCCATCACCCACGGACCCGACGCAGGACGCACCGGATGGCGTCTAACCGGCAGTGGCGGCCAGTATCGAACCAATCCGCTGCACGACCCGTTCAGATGCCACGCGGCACGGGACCGTGCCGCCCGAGGCGCTGATCCCGACCCACCGGGCTAACCGGTAGTGACTCAGTCCAGGAGTGCCCGCATGGTGGGCAGGCGCTTGACCTCCGGGCCGTCCATCCACTCGCGCAGGACCTTCGTGGCCCACACGTCGTCCTCGTTGTACTGCAGCAGCCGCACGCGCTGCGACTCGTCGGGAACCCTTCCGTCCAAGCCGACGGCGGCGGCGTACCAGTCCATCGACGCGGCACCGTTCGCCTCGTCGTCGCGCCAGTGGAAGCCGGCGACCGGAGCGACGCGCTTGAGTCCCTTGCCCTTCGGGCAGTAGAAGTTCGAGGACACCGCCGCGTAGACGTCGACCCAGTGCGGCGACGCGATGAACTCCTCGACCTCGGCCTTGGTCGGAATACCCGGCAGGCCGGCGAACCGCTCGGCCGAACCACGCAGCCACCGGTTCTCCGCCTGTTCCGAATAGCAGTAGGCGGCGAACGTCTTGCCCGACGCCAGTGCGTCCGCCATCTCCTCGTGCAGCCAACGCCAGAAGGCGGCGAAGGACTCGGCCTCCGCCGTCGTCGGGAGCGGCCGCCACGTGACGAACGGCCGGTAGCGCACCGGGCGATTCGGATCGGTGCGGTCGGTGAGCAGCGTCCCCCACAGGTACGCGCCGTCCTCGCCGAAGCTCTCCATGTCGACGTCGACCTCGACATCGGCGCGCACCACCGGCGTCGCCTCCGCGCGGCGCACCATGAGGTCCCCGGTGCGGTGACACCGCGCCGCCGCGACGGCTTCCTCGAAGGAGCCGGTGCGCCACTCGGGCGGCTCCACCCGCGGGTCGGCCGCGGCCAGGTCGGCGATCGTGAAGATCCCGTAGCCCCGCAGCGCGTCGGCGACCATCCCGTTGACGACGAGGCTCACATCGTCGCGGGCGATCAGCTCGGCCTCGCACTGCGGCCACCACGGGCAGTCGCGGCACTCGCCGACCCGACTCGGATGGGTGGGCACCCGCTGGTCGACGATCGCCAACCGCTCGTCGGTCAACGCCGCGAACTCGGCCCGGGACGACCCGACGTCGACGACGGCGATGCACTCGGCATCCATGCCGATCACCCCGGCCCGCCACTGGCCCGGGCCGCGCTCCCCCGACAACCCGGCCGCCGCCAACATCTCGGTGAGGTGTTGCAGGCGCTGGGTGTCCCGGCGATTGGGGCGCATGGTGCGCGTCGCGTCAGGTTGCGGGAACCAGGTCCACAGCGGACTGGTGGTGATCGTGCGGGGCGCCGCGTCGCCGTCGGCGCCGTTGCCGTTGGGCTTGCCCGCCGACCGGGTGACGCGGTGGTTGACGACGATCACCGGGACGTAGCCGATGCCGTCGTGTACTAGGAGTTCGCTGTGCCCGCGGCGGCGGCCGGCGACGTCGTCGGGCAGCGTGGCGTTCCAGATCCACCGCACCCCGCGGGCCACGGCGACCATGGTCTGGGCCACCCGCTCGCCGCGCGGGCCGTCGGGGATGGCGACGAAGGTCGTCTGGCCCTCATCGCTGTGGAGCGCGGCCAGCAGGTCACGGACCCGCTCACGGTGCAGGGCAGCGGCCTCCTTGCGGCGCGCGACCTCCGGGGAGTCCTCGTCGACACCGAATCGACCGGCGGCGGGGGCGTTGTCGAGGGCGAGTTTGTGGGCGCACCCGGAGAGGTCGCGGGCCGTCAACAGGACGCCCGTCGGACTCCTCGTCGCGGTGCTCACCGCTGCCTCGCTCTCACAATGTTCAACGTATCCGATGGGTCTGACTCCGATGCGCAGGTGACCGGCGACAACGCCGCCCGTCATGCCCTAGGGTTGGCCCCATGGGATTGTTCTCCGGCAACGACCAGACCCGGGCCGAGCGGAAGGCCGCCAAGAAGGCGCGCCGCGCCGACGCCAAGGCGGCCACCAAGGCGGCGAAGAAGCGGGCCAAGTACGAGGCGAAGTACGACGCCAAGGAGCGTCGCGCCGAGCGCAAGCGCCAGGAGCGCGGCGGCAAGCGCGATGAACGTCGCAGCGCGAAGCTGTCCGACCGCCAGCACAAGCGCGAGGTGCGCGCACAGACCCAGCAGGCCAAGCATGAGTCGAAGGCCGCGGTCGCCGACGCCAAGGTGCAGACCGCCAAGATCGAGGCGGCGGCCAACAAGAAGAAGCTGACCCGCAAGAACGCCAAGCGCGTGCTGTCGGTGGCGCAGATCGTCGCCCCGATCGCCGCACCGATCGTCTACCGCGGCGGGGTCGTGGCACGGGAGAAGCTGCACGACTACCAGGCGTCGAAGCACGGCGTCGCCCCGGAGACGCTGCGCCAGTTCACGGGCAAGGGCGCCCCGCTGGCCGCCCGGATCGCGACGACGCGGCAGTCGCTGCGCAGCCTCACCATCACGGACACGAGCACCGATTCGGTCGACTTCGCCTCGGCGATGGACGCCCGGCTCGACAACCTCACCGTCGCCGTCGACGCCGCCGAGTCGATGACCCCGAGCGCCCGCAAGAACGCGCACCGCGCGATCGGCAACGAGCTGTCGGCCATCGACGCCGACATCCTCGCGCGGCTGGGCGTCGCGACGCACTGATCGCGCCGAACAGGTGGACCGAGCCGCGGAGTTCGAGGATCAGCGCCCCCGGCTGACCCGACTCGCGACCCGCATCCTCGCCGACCCCGTCGAGGCGCAGGACGTCGTCCAGCAGGCCTGGCTCCGGCTCGACGGTTCGCCCGCGCAAGTCGACAACCTGCCCGCCTGGCTGACCACCGTGACCAGCCGCCTGTGCCTGGACCGACTCAAAGCGCGGATTCCCGTTCCGGCCGAACCGGACGACGGCCCGACCCCCGACGCCGGTCCCGCCGACGCGGCCGTCCTCGGCGACGAGGTCGGCGACGCCCTCGGCCTGGTCCTCGACCGACTGACCCCGCCCGAGCGGATCGCCTTCGTGATGCACGACTCCTTTGACTTCGACTTCCCCACCATCGCCGCGGCCCTCGACGTCGCACCGGCCACCGCGCGCAAGCTCGCCTCGCGCGGGCGCGCCAAGGTCCGCAACGCCGATGCCGTCGGCGCGATGGCCGACCGCGAGGTTGTCGACGCGTTCATGGCCGCCGCCCGCGGCGGAGAGTTCGACCGCTTGATCGCCGTGCTCGCCCCCGACGCCCGGGTGCGCGCCGACGACGCCGCGATTGCCACGGGCACGCCCGAGCGGCTCGACGGGAGCCGCGCCATCGCCGGGTTCTTCAACGGTTCGGCACATGCGGCGCTGCCGGCGATCCTCGACGGGCGCCCGGTCTACGCCTGGTTCCTGCGGGGCGAACCGATGGTCGTCTTCGACTTCGACGTCACCGGGGGCACCGTCGGGGCGATCACGTTCCGCGCCGATCCCGCCGTGCTCTCCCGCGTCACACGTCGACCCGCCCGCTCGTCATAGAGGTAGGGGCGGAGCGACCGCCCTCGGACGAGAGGATCGACATGAAGACGATGACGTGCCGCCAGCTCGGCGGACCCTGCGACCAGCCCCACCGCGGCGAGAGCGCCGACGACGTGATCAAGGCGCAGGACCGCCACCTCAAGGAGGCCGAGAAGGCCGGCGACGCCAGCCATCAGGAGGCCCGGGACGAGATGAAGGCCCGTTGGCGCCACCCGCGCAAGTCGATGGGCTGGTACCGCGACGCCAAGAGCGCGTTCGCCGCCCTGCCCGAGGAGTAGCGGTGGTCGAGTGCCCGCCGAGCCCGCGAGGCAGGTGTATCGAGACGATCAGGCCGTCAGGATGCCGCTGTAGGACGTGCACTGCTTGCCGTCGACCGCGAGGCGGCAGAGGCGGAACTGCTTGCCGGTGAACCCGGGCAGTCGGCTCCACTGGCCCCACAGCAGCGGCGAGCCGCGGTGGGCGATGGCGAGGCGGCGCCACGGGGTGGCAGCCGGGTCCTTGGCGCGCTTGCGGTACTTCACGTTGCGCTGCTCCAGCACGACCGGGCGCGAACCGCCGTCGTGCTGCAGGGTGTACCAGCCGTTGTCCGGCGACAGCAGCGTCACGGCGAAGGCGGTGCCGTACCAGTCGGCCATCTTCATCGAGGCGGCGTCGTGCGGAGCGGGCACGCCCGGGACGGCGGGGGCTGCGACGGCGGGAGCGGCCAGGGCGGCACCGGCGACCGCGGTCGCGGCCACGGCGGTGCCCAGTCGGATCATGAGGTTCGTCATGGTTGGTAAACCTACCGTCCCGGGAGGAACTTCATGGCCTCCATGGCCTTTGGCGTCAATTTGAGGAAGACGCTTTGCGGCACGCCGGGCATGCCGTCGATGCCGATGACGCGCTGCTCGGCGACGGTCTGCGGCTCGGTGTACTTGAGCAAGCCCTCCTCGCCGTGGCGCCGGCCGACACCGGAGATCCCCATGCCGCCCATCGGTGCCGCGGTCGAGCCCCACGCCGCGGCGTAGCCCTCGTTGATGTTGACCGTGCCCGCGCGCAGCTGGTCGGCGATGGCGTTGGCCTCGCGACTGCTGCCGGCGAAGACGCTGGCGTTCAACCCGTACTCGGTGTCGTTGGCGAGCTTGATCGCCTCGTCGACCGAGTCGACCGGGTAGATGGCGACGAGCGGCCCGAAGGTCTCCTGCCGGTGGCAGATGGCCTTGTCGGTGACGTCCGCCAGGACCGTCGGCTCGAAGAAGAACGGGCCCAGGTCCTCCCGACGCTTGCCGCCGGCCAGGACCTTGGCACCGTTCTTGACGGCGTCGTCGAGGTGTTCCTGCACGGTCTCGACCTGCGCCGCCGACGCGAGCGAGCCCATGTCGACGGAGAAGTCGTAGGCGGCGCCGAGCTTCATGTCGTTCACGAACGCGGCGAAGCGCTTGGTGAACTCGTTGGCAATGCCCTTCTCGACGTAGATGCGCTCAATCGAGATGCACAGCTGACCCGAGTTGGAGAAGCACGCGCGGGCCACGCCGGGCACGGTCTGGTCCAGGTTGGCGCCATTCGTGACGATCAACGGGTTCTTGCCGCCCAGCTCGGCGGAGAAGCCGATCAGCCGCTTGCCGGCCTGTGCGGCCAACTCCGAGCCGGTCTGCGACGAACCGGTGAACATGACGTAGTCGGTCTGCGCGACGATCTCCTGGCCGACGATGCGGCCCGGGCCGGGCACGACGGCGAACAGTTCGCGCGGCAGGCCGGCCTCATAGAGCAGCTCGGCGGCCGACAGCGCGCAGTACGGGGTCTGGCTGTCCGGCTTGATGACGACGGCGTTGCCGGCCAGCAGGGCGGCGAGCGCGTCGGAGACGGCCAGCGTCAGCGGGTAGTTCCACGGCGAGATGACCCCGACGACACCCTTGGGCTGGTAGCGCACACGCACGTCGGTGGCGCCCGGGATCATGCCCTTGGCCTTGTGCTCGGCCAGCGTCGACGGCCCGCTGTTGGCGTAGTGGCGGGCGGTCAGCGCGACGTCGAGGACTTCCTCCTGCGCGTACTGCCGCGCCTTGCCCGACTCGGCCTGGACCATGTCCATGAGCTTGTCGGCGTCGCGGTGCACCAACCGGGCAAAGGCGAAGAGGACCTTGGCGCGCTCCTTCGGCGTGCGCTGCGCCCAGCCCTGCTGCGCGACGCGGGCGGCGGCGACGGCGGCCTTCAGGTCGTCGGCGGTGCCGACCGGGATCTGGGCCAGCTCGGTGCCGCTGAAGGCCTCCAGGATCGGGCGCGTCTTGCGCTTGGCCTTCGGGTCGATGGCGATCAGCTTGTTGAGCCGGTCGAAGACGGCGGCGGACGGTGCGGGCATCGTGAGTCTCCTCGGTTGCGGGATCAGGCGTCGGCGGCGACGAGGACGATGCCGTCGGCGTCGGAGTACAGGGTGTCGCCGGGGGTGAACGTGACGCCGCCGAACTCCACGGGGACGTCTCGTTCGCCGGCGCCGGTCTTGCTGGACTTGCGGGGGTTGGTGCCCAGGGCCTTCACGCCGATGTCCATGCCGTCGATGGTGGCGGCGTCGCGGATGGCGCCGTTGACGACGATGCCCACCCAGCCGTGGACGCGGGCGCGCTCGGCGATGAGGTCACCGACGAGGGCGGTGTGCACCGAGGCGTCGCCGTCGACGACCAGCACGCCGCCCGGGTTGTCCTCGCCGAGGACTTCTTTGAGCAGCGCGTTGTCCTGGAAGCAGCGGACCGTCGTGACGGTGCCGACGAAGGTGTCCTTCTTGCCGAAGCGGCGGAACTGGGTGTCGCAGCTGCGCACGTCCTCGCCGATCTCGTCGACCAGGTCAGCGGTGGGGGTGAACTCCGGAGCTCGACTCATGAGTGAATCCTAACCGCCGATTACTCGCGCGTGGTCTCCGGCGTCGACCGCGGCCGGATCAGCGGAAACGGCAGCGACTCGCGGATCGAGCGGCCGGTGATCAGCATGACGATCCGGTCGACGCCCAGGCCCAGCCCGCCGGTGGGCGGCATCGCGTATTCCAGTGCGCGCAGGAAGTCCTCGTCGCACTCCATCGCCTCCGCATCGCCGCCGGCGGCCCGGCGGGACTGCTCGGTGAGGGTCTCGCGCTGCGCGACCGGATCGGTGAGCTCGGAGTAGGCGGTGCCCAGTTCGACGCCCCAGGCGACCAGGTCCCACCGCTCGCAGACCCCGTCGATCTCGCGGTGCGGACGCGTCAGCGGGGAGGTCGCCGCGGGGAAGTCGTAGTAGAACGACGGCAGCTGAGTCGGCGCCTCCACGAACCGCTCGTACAGTTCGTCGACGATCTCCGCCGCACCCCACACCGGTCGCACCGCGACGCCGTGCCGGTCGGCGATCGCGCGCAGCTCCCCGACGCCCGTGCTCGGGGTGATGGTCTCGCCGACGGCCGCGGAGACCGCTGCGAACACCGACGCGTGGGTCCAGTCGCCGGAGATGTCGACGCGGCGCATGCCGCCCGTGCCGTCGGGCCGCAGCACCACCGGTTCGCCGTGCACGGCGATCGCCGCGGCCTGGATAAGTTCCCGCGCCAACTGCGCCATGTCCCGGTAGTCGGCGTGGGCGCGGTAGGCCTCGAGGCTGGTGAACTCCGGGTTGTGGCTGAAGTCGACGCCCTCGTTGCGGAAGTTCCGGCCGATCTCGAAGACCTTCTCGACACCGCCGACGCACAACCGCTTGAGGTAGAGCTCGGGGGCGATCCGCAGGTACAGATCGATGCCATAGGCGTTGATATGCGTCCGGAACGGCTCGGCGTTGGCCCCGCCGTGCACCGGCTGCAGGATCGGCGTCGACACCTCCAGGTAACCGCGGCTCGCCAGATGATCACGCAGCGCGCCGACGACCCGCGAGCGCGCGACGAGCAACTCGCGCGCGGCCGGGTCGACGGCCAGCTCGAGGTAGCGCTGGCGCACGCGGGCCTCCGGATCGGCCAGGCCGCGCCACTTGTCCGGCAGCGGGTGCAGGCACTTGCCGAGCATCCGCCACGACGACGCCAGCACCGACTGCTGCCCGCTGTGCGAACGCCCCGTGCGACCGACGACGCCGACCAGGTCGCCCAGGTCGATGTTGCGGGCCGGGTCGGCCGCGCCGTCCGGCAGAACGCCCGGCTCGAAGACCACCTGGGTCTGGCCCGACCAGTCGTGCAGGTCGAGGAACACGACACCGCCGAAGTCCCGCATCCCGGTCACCCGGCCGGCCACCACCACGGGGGTGTCGGCGGGCGCCGCGTTCGCCTCGGCCACGGTGTGCGACGGCCCTTCGCCGGCGCCGCCGACCGGATACGGATCGATCCCGGCGGCGCGCAATTCGTCGACCTTGGCCAGCCGCACGCGGACCTGCTCGGGTCGGCGGTGCGCGGTCACCGGCTGCGCCTGCGCGGCAAGTTCGGCGATCAGCGCGTCGACGTCGACGCCCGGGGGCACGGCCGACTCCTCCGGCGGGCCCGGCTTCGGCCGCCCCGCCAGCCGGGGCAGCTTCAGCCAACCCTCGGTGACGAACGCCGCCGTCCCGACTCGGAGAATCGCGCGGCCGTCCTCGAACGCCAGGAAGCGGGGCGTCCAGTCCGGCCGATACTTCGCGTTGGACCGATACAGCGATTCGATCTGGAAGGAGCGCGAGGCGACCGTCAGCACGCCGTGCGTCGCCCGCACCACCGGTCCGACGCCGATCCGCTCGCCCCGCTCGAAGAACTCCCGGAACGCCGCGAAGTTCAACGACACCTTGGTGACGCCCACCTCGTCGGCGCACTCCAACAGCTCGGCGACCATGAGCTCCACGATGCCGTTGCCCGCCGTCCGGTCCCGGCGCATCACGTCCAGCGAGGCGCCGGTGGATCCCCACGGCACAAAGGACAGCATCCCGACGGTCCGCCGATCGGGGCCGTCGGCACCGACCTCGGCCTGCACCAGGAGACAGTCGCCGTCGAGTGGGTCGCCGAGGCGGCCCAGCGCCATGGCGAAGCCGCGCTCGGAGTCGGTGTCGCGCCACTCGGCGGCCAACCTCTCGATCTCTGCCATATCGGCGGGCGGTATGTCCCGGTGTCGGCGCAGGCGCACGGTCATGCCGCTGCGGCGGGTGCGCGCCACTGCGTGCCGGACGTTGCGCATCTCGGGGCCGCGCAGCGTGAAGGATCGCGGGTACAGGATCGACTCGTCGCCGATGCCCAGCAGACTCAGCCCGGCCCGCTGATAGACGGCTGCCCCGCGCTCGCTGACCCCGACGGCGGACGGATGCCAGCCGTAGCGCTCGCAGACGTCGAGGAAGGCTGCGACGGCAGCGGGCCACGACTTCGGGTCGCCCACCGGATCGCCGCCGGCCATGCCGACGGACACCTCGACGCGGTACGTGATGGCGGCACGACCGTCCGGGGAGAACACCGCCGCCTTGTCCCGACGGGTCGAGAAGTACGCCAGCGAGTCGTCCTCGCCGTAGACGTCGATGAGCGCCCGGATCAGCTTCTCGTCGGTCGGCGTCATCAGCCCGCGCAATCGCTGCGACCGGAACAGCACGACCGTCGCCGCGAGCATCGCCAGCGCGCCGAGCAGACCGAGCAGGGTGTTGATCGGTCCGGCGGCGTGGTGTCCGTCGAAGGTGTGCTGGTCGATGGCCGCAAAGGCGACGACCCGGTTCGCCGCGTAGGCCAGCCGCTCATCCCGGGCAAGGTTGCGCGGGAAGAGTTCGACCAGGCCCCAGCCGAGCAGCGTCGCGAGGGCGAGGCCGACCAGCAGGGTGGCGAGCGCGGCGAACACGGCGCCGCGCCGCACCCGCGTGTAGAACTGGCGTCGGGTCAGCACGAGGAAGCCGAGCGCGACCAGATCGATGCCCAGGCCGACTGCCGCCGCGAGGCGATCGTTGTGGGTCAGTTCCCCGGCCAGCCACGCGGGGGCGGCAGAGGTCAGGACGAGGATGTTGGCGACCGCGTAGGCCAGCAGATAGCCCACGGCGATCCACCACGCCACGCGCTTGCGGTGCCCGAGGGCGATGGCCACCAGGACCAGGACGAAGGCCCACGCGAAGCTGGTGTCCGGCCAGGTGATGACGTAGCCGTCGATGAACTGCCGCGGCACGTGCAGCAGGTGGCGGACCCGCTCGGACACCGACGAGAGCAGGGACAGGGTGGCCAGGGTGCCGACGATCAGCGAGGCGATGTGCGGGGCGCCGCCGCCGAACCGCGGGGCGCGCCCGGCGGGGCGCGGGGTCGGCGTCGGGGTCACGCGTTCACGGTAGTCCTGCGGCCGAGAATTAGACTGTCGACATGGACGAGGTACCCATCGACAGCGAGAAGATCAAACTCGGCCAGTTCCTGAAGCTGGCGAACCTGATCGATTCGGGCTCAGATGCCAAAGGCGTGATCGCCGACGGCCTGGTCCGGGTGAATGGCGACGTCGAGCGTCGACGGGGCCGACAACTCGTCGACGGCGACGTCGTCGAGTTCGCTCAGTACTCGGTGAAAGTGGCGGCGGCCGGGGCCGACGGTTAGCCCAGCGCCAGCGTCTTGAGCTCGGCGGGCGTCACCAGGCGTTCGGCCGACTCGGGCAGACGGCGGGCCGCGATGGGGCGACGGGCCTGACCGGCGGCAAGGCTGACCAGGCGGGGGCGCTTGTTGTCTCGACGCGATGAAGGCGACATTCCGGGGCTCCGATGATGCGTAGCTACTGATGAGTACGCAATTCAGAATAGCAAACCTCTGGTTCCCGGGCAGCCCTCGACGAGGAGGCTTTCGTCACTACCGGCGCGCGGCCGTCGAGTCGTCGGTCAGAGCCGGTTGAGGTAGTTGTGCGCCCACTGGGTCGCGGTCACACCGGGCTTCACCTGGAAGGTCGTGTAGCGGCCGTGCGCGCCCGAGCGCAGGAACTGCCAGAACGACGTGATCTGCTGGCGCGCCTTGGCGTTGGACAGCTCGCCCACGATCGCACCCGGTCCGCCGACCGTCAGAAGCTCGCCCAGGATCGCAGCCGCCTCCCCGCCGTAGGCGAGGATCTGCTGCGGGTTGGGGTTGCTGACTTCGGCGAGGAACCCCACGATGCGGGTGATGTAGTAGTCGCGGGGGACGTTGCAGTACATGTCGCCGGGCTCACAGATCGTGTACACCTTGTGGCTCACCCGGCCGAAGCCGTTGAACCGGGGACCGCCGCTGCCCTGGCCGTTCAGCCGCGGGCCGACGAGCTGGTCCCGCGCCGAGCGGCGCGGATCGGCCAGCAGCACGACGCCGGCGATGTTCTCCGGGCGCAGCGGCGACAGGCCGGTGCCGACCTCGGAGGCGAGGTCGCCGGCCGCGTCGGCACCCTGGCTGTACCCGGTCAGCGCGACCTTGGTGCCCGGGCAGCGCCGGACCATCTGCAGCGCGAGACCGCGGGCGTTGTTGACGCCCTGCGCCTTCGACGCGCCGTAGTTGCGCTTCTCGACGAAGGGGAAGGCGCTGCGCGCGTAGCCCACGTAGTCGACCTTGGCGCTGAGGCCGTCGGTCACCGCACCGAGGAGGCCCGGTCCCTGCGCCCAGGTGCCGGCCAGGCCCAGCACGTACAGGTGCGGGCAGGGGGCGGCGACGGCGCGCGGCGAGGCGACGGCGCCGCTGACCCCGGTCAGGGCGGCACCGGCGAGGGCGGCCGCGGCAACAGCGGTTCGACGAGACACGCCGAGCATGGCGGTTCCTCCAATTGACTACTGATCTGTGATACGGGCGAGATCCAGAGTCTATCCGGGAACCGGACAATCTGCGCAACTTAAGCACCACTACACCGCAGCAACCTCACGGTTTACTACGGTCACAGCCGCCTCGGGCGCTACATAACGATCTGTTTGGGCGGGACGATCGGCTTGGGGATGCCGACTTCGTCGAGCATCTCCCGCATGTCGATCTCGATCGACCGGCTGATCTGCGTGATCGGCACATCGTTCGCGCTGCCCTCGAAGGGGTTGACCGCCGCCTCACCGACCGTCTCCAGCGTGTGGAAGACACCGCAGACGATCGCCGACACCGGGATGTTCAGCCAGATCGTCTTGCCCGCGAATGCCGTGCCGTCGCCCATGTGCGCGATGGGGTCCATCAGGCCGAACGGGGCGAGCGCGACGAAGGCGAACATCAGGTACATCGCGATCGACGCGAAGTTGCGCGGGTAGGGGAAGTTCTTGATCCGCTCGGCCATGCCCTGGTCGTCGGTGAGCTTGGCCAGGCTCTCCTGCAGGTCCTTCCACTGCCAGTCGTTGATCGCCCCGGCGGCGCGCAGTTCACCGAGCTGCTGGGACTGCATCGCGATCAGCTGGGTGGCCCGGTTTGTCTTGTGCTTGACGTAGCGGAAGTCGTCCTCGGACAGGTACGGCATCAGCTCGACGTCGCGATCGGTGGTCCACTCCGGGACGTCGTAGGTGCGGGCGCGGTAGCGGCGGAACCACTTGAGGTGCTGGTTCTCCCACTCCCGCGGCTCGCGCAGTTGGAAGCGCAGGGCCGTCAGCCACGCGAAGTGGCGGTTGAACATCGTCTTCACCGCGTCGTCGCGCTTGCCGCCGGCCGAGTCGCGCAGCGTGTACGCGAAGCTGCGGCTGTCGTTGACGATCGAGCCGTAGATCTTGCGCGCCTCCCAGAGGCGGTCGTAGCTGGCGTTGTTCTTGAAACCGACGATGAACGCCAGCGCGGTGCCCAAGATCGCGACCGGCTCCCACGGGATGGACAGGAACGTCCAGCCGAAGACCGCGTACAGCACGGTCGGAATGGAGACCAGCACCATGATGATCAGGGTGCCGTTCTGCCGCCAGGCCAGGAACTCGGCCAGCGAGTAGTTCCTACCGATGTGCATAGCGGCTCACTCTAGTCAGCACGGATCCGCAGCCGGACCCGACTCGTCCGGTCTAGCGCTGGGCGACCTGCGTCGGCACGATCGGCGCCGGCAGGTCCGTCGTCCCCATCAGGTAGCGGTCGGCCGCCGCGGCCGCCGACCGGCCCTCGGCGATGGCCCACACGATGAGCGACTGGCCGCGGCCGGCGTCACCGGCGACGAAGACGCCCGGCTGGGTGGAGAACTCGTCGTCGCGCTTGATGTTGCCGCGCGCGTCGTACTCGACGCCGAGCTTGTCCAAGAGATCGCCGCGCTCGGGGCCGACGAAGCCCATCGCGAGCAGGACCAGGTCCGCCTCGAGCTCGAAGTCGCTGCCGTCGACCTTCTCGAATCGGCCGCCGGACATCTTCACCTCGTGCGCCTTGAGCGCGGTGACCTTGCCGCCCTTGCCGGTGAACTCCTCGGTGTTCACGCTGAAGACGCGCTCGCCGCCCTCTTCGTGGGCCGAGGACACGCGGAACATCAGCGGGTAGGTCGGCCACGGGGTCGAGTCGGCGCGCTCGCCCGGCGGGCGCGGCATGATCTCGAACTGGTGGACGCTCTTGGCGCCCTGGCGCAGCGAGGTGCCCAGGCAGTCGGCGCCGGTGTCGCCACCGCCGATGATGACGACGGCCTTGTCCTTGGCGGTGATCTGGCCGGTGACCTCGTCGCCGAGCTGCACGCGGTTGGCCTGCGGCAGGAACTCCATCGCCTGGTGGATGCCGTCGAGTTCGCGGCCGGGGATCGGCAGGTCGCGCCCGATGGTCGAACCGACCGCCAGCACGACCGCGTCGTAGTCGCCGCGCAGCTGCTCGACGGTGACGTCGACGCCGACGTTCACGCCGGTGCGGAACTCGGTGCCCTCGGCCTCCATCTGCTCGAGCCGACGGTCGATGTACTTCTTCTCCATCTTGAACTCGGGGATGCCGTAGCGCAGCAGTCCGCCGATCCGGTCGGCGCGCTCGAAGAGCGTCACCGTGTGGCCGGCGCGGGTGAGCTGCTGGGCGGCGGCCAGGCCCGCGGGGCCCGACCCGACGACGGCGACCTTCTTGCCGGTGCGGACCGTCGGCGGCACCGGCTCGACGCCGGTGGTCGCGAACGCGTTCTCGATGAGCTCGACCTCGACCTGCTTGATGGTGACGGCCGGCTGGTTGATGCCCAGCACGCACGACGCCTCACACGGAGCCGGGCACAGGCGGCCGGTGAACTCCGGGAAGTTGTTCGTCGCGTGCAGGCGCTCGATGCCGTCCTTCCAGCGGTCCCGGTAGACCAGGTCGTTCCACTCCGGGATCAGGTTGCCCAGCGGGCAGCCGTTGTGGCAGAACGGGACGCCGCAGTCCATGCAGCGGCTCGCCTGGGTCTTCAGCGTGTCCTTCTCGAACTCGGTGTAGACCTCGTTCCAGTCGAGCAGGCGCAGCGGCACCGGGCGCCGCGTCGGGAGCTCGCGCTCGGTGTGCTTGAGGAATCCGCGCTGGTCAGCCATTTGCCGCCTCCATGATCGCGTCGTTGACATCGCGGCCGTCGCGCTCGGCGGCCTCGATGGCGAGCAGTACCCGCTTGTAGTCCCGGGGCATCACCTTCCGGAAATGGCCCTGCTGCGCCTTGAAGTCCTTGAGGATCTTCGCGGCCACCGGCGAACCGGTCTCGTCGCGGTAGTCCGCGATGGTCGCCTGCAGGAACTCCACGTCCTCGGGATCGAGCTGCTCGATGTCGACCAACTCGGGGTTGAGGTTCTCGACCAGCGCGTTATCCGGGTCGTAGAAGTAGGCGATGCCGCCGGACATGCCGGCCGCGACGTTGCGCCCGGTCGCGCCGAGCACGATCACCCGGCCGCCGGTCATGTACTCGCAGGCGTGGTCGCCGACGCCCTCGACGACGGCCGTGACGCCCGAGTTGCGGACGCAGAACCGCTCGCCGACGATGCCGCGCAGGTAGATCGTGCCGGCGGTCGCGCCGAACCCGATCACGTTGCCGGCGATGATGTTCTCCTCGGCGACGAAGCCCTTCGGCATCGACTCGGTCGGGCGGACGACGATGCGGCCGCCGGACAGGCCCTTGCCGACGAAGTCGTTCGCGTCGCCCTGCAGCCGCAGGGTCACGCCGGCCGGGACGAAGGCGCCGAAGCTGTTGCCGGCCGACCCGGTGAACGCGACCTGGATCGTGTCGTCGGGCAGACCCTGCGCGCCGTGCACCTTGGTGACCTCGTGGCCGAGCATGGTGCCGACGGTGCGGTTGACGTTGCTGATGCCCATCGTGATGGAGATGGGCGTCGCGTTGTCGATGGCCGCGCGGCTCTGCGCGATGAGCTCCTGGTCGAGCGCCTTGTCCAGCGCGTGGTCCTGGCGGCCCGAGCAGTAGCGGTCCTGGTTCATGAACGGCGACTCCGGCTCGGCCAGGATCGGGCTCAGGTCGAGCTTGCCGGCCTTCGAGTCGCGCCAGTGCGCCAGCGCCTTGGAGGTGTCGAGCGCCTCGATCTGGCCGACCGCCTCCTGCAGAGTGCGGAAGCCCAGGCGCGCGAGCAGCTCGCGCACCTCCTCGGCGATGTAGAGCATGAAGTTCTCGACGAACTCCGGCTTGCCGGTGAAGCGCTCGCGCAGCAGCGGGTTCTGCGTGGCGACGCCGACCGGGCAGGTGTCGAGGTGGCAGACCCGCATCATCACGCAGCCGGACACGACGAGCGGGGCGGTCGCGAAACCGAACTCCTCGCCGCCGAGCAGCGCGGCGATCATCACGTCGCGACCGGTCTTGAGCTGGCCGTCGACCTGCACGACGATGCGGTCGCGCAGACCGTTGAGCAGCAGCGTCTGCTGGGTCTCGGCCAGGCCGATCTCCCACGGGGCGCCGGCGTGCTTGAGCGAAGTCAGCGGGCTCGCACCCGTGCCGCCGTCGAAGCCGGAGATGAGCACGACGTCGGCGTGCGCCTTGGAGACGCCCGCGGCGACCGTGCCGACGCCGATCTCGGAGACGAGCTTCACGTGGATGCGCGCCTGCGGGTTGGCGTTCTTCAGGTCGTGGATCAGCTGCGCCAGATCCTCGATCGAGTAGATGTCGTGGTGCGGCGGCGGCGAGATGAGACCGACGCCGGGCGTGCTGCCGCGGACCTCGGCGACCCACGGGTACACCTTGTGCGGCGGCAGCTGGCCGCCCTCGCCGGGCTTGGCGCCCTGCGCCATCTTGATCTGGATGTCGGTGCAGTTGGTCAGGTAGTGGCTGGTCACGCCGAAGCGGCCGGACGCCACCTGCTTGATCGCCGACCGGCGCCAGTCGCCGTTCTCGTCGTAGCTGAAGCGACGCGGGTCCTCGCCGCCCTCGCCGGAGTTCGACTTGCCGCCGAGGCGGTTCATCGCGATGGCGAGGGTTTCGTGGGCCTCGGCCGAGATCGAGCCGTAGCTCATCGCGCCGGTGGAGAAGCGCTTGACGATCTCGCTGGCCGGTTCGACCTTGTCGATCGGGATCGGGTCGCGGTCGCCGAACTTGAAGTCGAACAGGCCGCGCAGGGTGCCCAGGCGGCGCGACTGGTCGTCGACGAGCTGGGTGTACTCCTTGAACACCGAGTACTGGCCGGTGCGCGTGGAGTGCTGGAGCTTGAACACCGTGTCCGGGTTGAACAGGTGGTACTCGCCCTCGCGGCGCCACTGGTACTCGCCGCCGACCTCGAGCTCGCGGTGCGCCCACTCGGACGGGTTCGCGAGGAAGGCCAGGTGGTGGCGGGCGGCCACCTCGGCGGCGATCTCGTCGAGGCCGATGCCGTCGAGCTGGCTGTTGCAGCCGGTGAAGAACTCGTCGACGGTGTCCTGGCTCAGGCCGATGATCTGGAACAGCTGGGCGCCGTTGTACGACGGGACCGTCGAGATGCCCATCTTGCTCATCACCTTCAGCACGCCCTTGCCGGCGGCCTTGATGTAGTTGGCGCGCGCGGTGGCGAAGTCGGAGGCGTGGTCGCCGGTGGCGCCGGCGATGACGCCCGACTCCAGCATGTCCTCGATCGACTCGAAGGCCATGTACGGGTTGATCGCCGACGCGCCGAAGCCGATCAGCGTCGCCATGTGGTGCACCTCGCGGGCGTCGCCGGCCTCGACGATCAGGCTGGCGCGGCCGCGCGTCTGCTCGCGGACCAGGTGGTGGTGGACCGCGGAGGTCAGCAGCAGCGACGGGATCGGGGCGAGCGTCTCGTCCGACTCGCGGTCGGACAGGATGATCAGCCGTGCACCGTCGGCGATAGCCGCCGACACCTTGGCGCGGACCTCGTCGAGGGCCTTGCGCAGGCCCTCGCCGCCCTCGGCCACCGGG
Organism: Gordonia sp. (in: high G+C Gram-positive bacteria); assembly: GCF_047602025.1. GTDB lineage: Bacteria > Actinomycetota > Actinomycetes > Mycobacteriales > Mycobacteriaceae > Gordonia. Next base: position 2,919,585 of record NZ_JASGII010000001.1, read on the forward strand.
TAGAGGCCGTGGATGTGCACCGACGGGAAGCCGGTGCCCTTGCCGTCGATCTTGATCAGGCGCTGCAGGTCGTCGTTGTCGAGGATCGGGCTGGGCAGCACGATCTGCTTGGCCGACTCGGGCGTCGGCTTGAGCAGGTCGCGCTCGCCGCCGATGCGCTGGCCGATGCTGGTGACGACCTCCTCGCGGATGGCGTCCAGCGGCGGGTTGGTCACCTGGGCGAACAGCTGCTGGAAGTAGTCGAACAGCAGTCGCGAGCGCGCCGACAGCACGGCCACCGGAGTGTCGGTGCCCATCGAGCCGATCGCCTCGGCGCCGGTCGCCGCCATCGGCTTGAGGAGGATGTTCAGGTCCTCGGTGGTGTAGCCGAACAGCTGCTGGCGGTGCGCCACGCGCTTGTGCGACATGTGGATGTGCTCGGGCGCGGGCAGCTCGGCCAGCTTGATCTGGTTGTCGTCGAGCCACTGTTGGTACGGGTGCTCGGCGGCCAGCTGATCCTTGATCTCGACGTCGTCGACGATGCGGCCCTGCTCGGTGTCGACCAGGAACATCTTGCCCGGCTGCAGGCGCAGCTTCTGCACGACGTCGGCGTGGTCGATGTCGAGGACGCCGACCTCGGAGCCGAGGACGACCAGGCCGTCCTTGGTGACCCAGATGCGCGAGGGACGCAGGCCGTTGCGGTCGAGGACCGCGCCGATGACCGAGCCGTCGGTGAAGCAGACCGACGCCGGTCCGTCCCAGGCCTCCATGAGCGCCGAGTGGTACTCGTAGAACGCCCGGTGCTCGGGCTTCATCGACTCGTGGCGCTCCCACGCCTCGGGAATCATCATCAGGACCGCGTGCGGCAGGCTGCGGCCGCCGAGGTGCAGCAGCTCGAGCGCCTCGTCGAAGCGCGCGGTATCCGAGGCGCCGGGGGTGCAGACCGGGAAGATGCGGTCGCCGCCCTCGCCGAGGACCGAGGTGTCCATGAGCGCCTCGCGGGCGCGCATCCAGTTCTCGTTGCCGTTGACGGTGTTGATCTCGCCATTGTGCGCGACGCGGCGGTACGGGTGCGCCAGCGGCCAGCTCGGGAAGGTGTTGGTCGAGAAGCGCGAGTGCACCAGGCCCAGCGCGGAGACGACGCGGTCGTCCTGCAGGTCGAGGTAGAAGCCGCGCAGCTGCGGGGTGGTCAACATGCCCTTGTAGACGAAGGTGCGGCCGGACAGGCTGGGGAAGTACACCGTGCCCGACGCCTCGGCGCCCTGGCCGGCGCCCTTGTGGCCCAGTTCGTGCTCGACGCGCTTGCGGACGATGTACGCCTTGCGCTCCAGGTCGTCGCCGTCGGCGCCGCCGATGAAGATCTGTCGGAACGTCGGCATGGCGTCGCGGGCGAGCGCGCCGATCGACGAGTCGTCGACGGGGACCTCGCGCCAGCCGAGGACGGTCAGGCCCTCGGCCTCGACGATCTTGTCGACGCCCTCGACGGCGGTCTTGGCGTCCTGGGCGCCCTGCGGCAGGAAGGCGATGCCCGAGGCGTAAGCACCCTGCGCGGGGAGGTCGAAGTCGACGACCTCGCGGAAGTAGGCGTCCGGGATCTGGATCAGGATGCCCGCGCCGTCACCGGTGTTCGGCTCGGCGCCCGCGGCACCGCGGTGCTCGAGGTTGACCAGCGCGGTGATCGCCTTCTCGACGATGTCGCGGCTCTTGCGGCCGTGCATGTCGACGACGAACGCGACGCCACACGCGTCGTGCTCATTGGCGGGATCGTAGAGACCGACCGGTCCCGGAGCTTGCTTCATGATCGCCCCTTGCACTCAAACGGTGCGCGACGCTGGGCACCCCAAACATTAAGACTGTGGGTGAATATCGTCGCGGGCTGCGCGACGAGGGTCAGCGTCGTTGCTGACGATTCATCTGTGCGGCCATTCTCCCACGCGCGAGTCCGCCACGGGAAATCGGTTTGACGACAATCACATTTCCCGTCGGTGACCTGCGTGTTTCGCGCGCGGCGGCGAGTGCGGAGCAGTACAGTCGGAATTCGTGAGCGTGAACACCGGTGTTCCGGGCGCACGAGGATCCCTCCGGGCCCGTGCGCTCAACGGTTCGATGACCCGCGTCGTGCAGCCGGCATTCGGCCTCGCGACGCTGGGGAACCGGCAGATCCTGTCCGCCATGCGGCCGCTCGTGAACCGAACGATCAACGTCGCCAGTCCGGTGCCGTCGGGCACCCGCACCGAGAACGTGCGGGCGACCGCCGCTTCGGGCCAGGTGCGCGGCGAATGGGTATGGGGCCCGGGCGTCGGGCAGCGCCGGGTCGCTGACACCCCCGTCATCTACTACCTGCACGGGTCGGGCTATGTGATCTGCAATCCGCGCACCCACCGCGGCCTGGTGTCGCGGCTGTCCCGCCAAACCGACCGCGTCGCCTTCTCGCTCGACTACCGGCTCGCCCCCGAGCACCAGTTCCCCGCGGCGGGCGACGACACCGTCCGCGGGTACGAGTGGCTGCTCGACCAGGGCTACCGCCCCGAGAACATCGTCGTCGCCGGGGATTCCGCCGGCGGACACCTGGCCATGGACCTGCTGGCCGACAACCAAGCGCAGTCGCGACCACAGCCGCGCGCGATGGTGCTGTTCTCCCCGCTGATGGACCCGACCTTCGGCCTGGCCATCGCCCGCGAGGCGCGCGGACTGAAGGACCCCATCATCAAGGCCAAGGCCGGTCAGCACTTCCTGGACATGTACACCGCCGGTGCGCCGGCCGACCACCCGCGGATGACGGTGTCGCTGCGCCCGTCGGGGGATCTGCCGACCACGCTCATCCAGGTCGGCGCGCGCGAGGTGATGAGCGACGACGCCCGCTTCCTGCATGCCGCGCTCATCGCCGCCGGGGCCGAGTCGGAGCTGCAGCTGTGGCCCGACCAGGGGCACGTGTTCCAGATGTTCCCCGGGCTCACCCCCGAGTCCCGCCGCGCTGTGAGCGAAGCCGCGAAGTTCGTCCGTTCGGTAGCATGAATCCCACCGGCGCGGGATGTCCGAAATCGCCCGTCGCCACTATGAAGGAGAGCCCCAGTGGCAGAACTTGACGACCTCTTGAAGTCCATCAACGTCGGCGACATCGCGTCGAAGCTCGGCGTCGACGAGGCGACCGCCGAGGCCACCATCCAGCAGGCGGTGCCCACGCTGCTGCACGGCCTGCACGCGCAGGAGCAGACCCCGGGCCCGGCTCCCGAGGAGCTGACCAAGGCCGCCGACGCCGGTGACGGCGAGGGCCTGGTGAACGGCCTGTTCGGCAAGAAGACCGACAAGGTCGCCGAGGCCGCGGCCAAGCACGGCCCGGCCAACGTGCAGCCCGACCTGATCAAGAAGGTCCTGCCGATGCTGGCTCCGATCGTCATCGCCTACGTCACCCAGAAGTTCCTCGGCGGCCAGGGCGGCCAGCAGCAGGCGGGCGGCCAGCCGGTCCCCGGCCAGCAGCCCCCGTCGGCCGGTGACCCGTCGGCCCAGCAGCAGCCGCAGGCGGCCCCCGCCGGCGGTGCCGGTGGCGCACTCGGCCAGATCCTGGGCGGCGCGCTCGGCGGCGGCGGCGCGGGCGGCGGCCTCGGCAACATCCTGGGCAGCGTCCTCGGCGGCGGCCAGCAGGGCGGCGGCGCCGGTGGCGCGCTGGGCAACGTGCTCGGCAGCATCCTGGGCGGCAAGAAGTAGCCCGCATTTGATCGACGGACGGCCGTCGCGTTCCACGGGGGACGCGGCGGCCGTTTCGCGTTAGGCTGCCAAGGTGCGTCGCGCCTTCCTCGTCTTCCTCGCCGCCCTGCTGACCGCCGTCGGCCTGGTCCTCCCGCTGTCCCTGGGCAGCATCAGCGGGCGCAGCGGCGGCTCCGTCGACCCGGTGACCATCAGCAACTTCGCGGCCGACTACAAGATCGACGCGAACGGCAAGCTGACCGCCACGGAAACGCTCACCACCGACTTCCCGTCGCTGCGGCACGGCATCTTCAAGTACTTCGACCTCGCCGACTCGTCGAACACGCATGTGCGGTACGTGCCGAAGGACATCAAGGTCACCCTCGACGGCCACGAGGAGCCGTTCGTCACGCGCTGGGAGCGCGGCCGGCGGATCTACGTCACCAAGGTCGGGTCCGCCGACCGGTACCTGGACCCGGGCCAGCACGTGTACACGATCAGCTACACCATCGACGGGGTGCTGGAACCGGCCAACACGCGCCCCGGCGAGGGCGAGGTGTCCTCCAGTTGGGGCGACAAGACGCGGGCCCGGTTCCGGTGGCGCGTCGTCGCCGACGGCTGGTCGATGCCGATCCAGGCCTCGACGGTCACCGTGCACCTGCCGGCCAACGCCATCACCACCACCTGCGCGACGAGCAACAACACCCCCTGCGAGGACCGCAACACCGACCCGCGGACCGTCGTGGTGAGCACCGGTCAGCTCGGCACGTACAACGGCGTCGCGCTGCTGGCCGACCTCGAACTCGCGCCGCCCAAGCGCGCCACGGTGCCGTGGGCGATCCAGCTCGACCCGATGCTCGGCCGGTCGCTGCTGTTGGTGCTGCTCACGCTGCTGGCGTCGCTGGTGACCTTCGGCCTCGGGTTGTGGTGGACGTGGCGCAGCCGCGAGGAGATCCCGCTGCTGCCGGTCATGTTCGAACCGCCGACCGATCAGGCGGGCAAGACTCTCTCCCCGGTGCAGGCGTACTACGTCACGCGGGAGTCGCAGCCGACCAAGGGACTGACCGCCACGCTGCTCTTCATGGCGGAGCAGAAGTTGGCCCACATCGTCCGCGAGGACAACGGCGACTTCACGATCGTCTCCGACGCCGACGCGCACCAGTGGGAGCAGACCGATCCGGTCACCCTGGGCGTCGCGCGTTCACTGGGCATCGCGAGCGGCAAGGGTGCCTCCTTCAAGGCCGACGGCTCGGTGTCCGCGGGCGAGGAGCTGCAACAGGCCCAGTCCTCGATGGCGTCCAACGCCCGCATCTGGGGCGTGCAGTCCGGGGCGATCGCCCGCAGCGGCTTCGAGACCACCGGTCGGATGCTCGTCGGCCTCGCCTTCGCCCTCGCGGCGCTGCTGTTCATCTTCCAGTGGTATCCGTTCTCCCTCGCGGTGCTGCCGATCGCGGCCTTCGTCATCGGCGGCGCCGGCCTGTTCGTCAGCGGCGTCGGCACGCGGCGCACCCTGCTCGGTCGCGACCTGTGGTCGCGGGCGGGCGGCTTCGAGCGCCTGCTGTCGACCGACTCCAACAAGGAGCGGTTGGACTTCTCCGCGCGCAAGGACCTCTACACCTCGTTCATCCCGTACGCCGTCGCCTTCGGTGCGGCCGCCGCCTGGGCGAACAAGTACCGACTGGCGATGGGCACCGAGCCGCCGACGCCGCCGTGGATCGTCTCCCCGACCGGCGCCCCGGTCCCGGCGATCATGCTCAGCGGCCCCGGTGGCATCGGCAGTTTCGAGTCCAGCCTGTCGTCGTCGATCTCCGCGTACACCGCGAGCCAGGCCGCCTCGAGCAGCAGTGGCGGCGGCTTCTCCGGGGGCGGCTTCTCCGGCGGCGGTGGCGGCGGCGGTGGCGGCGGCTCCTGGTAGCGCCCGCCGGCACCGCGAATCCCGGTAATCTCTAGACCAACACCTACGAAAGGGGACCGACGTGTCCGCTGTTGCAATCGTCCTGATCGTCATCGTGGCGCTCATCGCCGCGCTGGTGCTGTTCGGCATCACCGGCTTCAACAAGCTGCGCAAGGCCGACATCGCCGCGCAGGAGGCGCTCGGCGGCATCGACGTCCAGCTCACCCGCCGCGCCGACCTGATCCCGAACCTGGTCAACACCGTCAAGGGCTACGCCACCCACGAGAAGGAACTCTTCGAAGAGGTGACCAAGGCCCGCGCCTCGGTGCAGCAGGCCGCGCAGAGCGGCACCGTCGAGCAGAAGGCCGCCGCCGACGCCGGCCTGACCGGTGTGCTGGGCCGCCTGTTCGCGGTCGCCGAGAACTACCCGCAGCTGCAGGCCTCGCAGAACTTCATGCAGCTGCAGAGCGAGCTGGGCGACACCGAGAACAAGATCAGCTTCGCCCGGCAGTACTACAACGACGCCGTGTCACAGCTGAACCAGCTGGTGAAGACCGTGCCGTGGATGTTCTTCAGCGGCGTGGCCGGCGTGAAGGCCCGCGACTTCTACCAGGCGCCCGAGGGCCAGCAGGCTCCGCCGCAGGTGCAGTTCTAGGCCGGACTAGTCGGGGTTTCGCGGGTATCGCGCGCGGATCCAGCCGTAGCACCAGGTGCTGGTCAGCAGCGCGATGAACGAGCCGATCGACGGCCAGAACCACACGTTGCTCGGCCCCAGGCCGCCGTGGTTGCGGGCGCTGAGGATCCAGGCGATGACCGAGAGGATCACGGCGATGGTCGCGAACACGCGCACCACCAAGAGCACCGTCGCGAGCAACGACCAGGTCGCCTCTTTAGCCTTCTCCGCTGCCATGGGGACAGCGTAGCCGGATATTCGCCGTATCCCGGTAGGCCCTAGGGCCCGAGTTTCGCCAGATCAGCGATGGTGTCGGCCTGCGCGGGCGTCTTGTCCGGTCGGTAGCGCAGCACCCGGGCGAAGCGCAGCGCGAGGCCGCCGGGGTAGCGGGAGCTGCGCTGCACGCCGTCGACGGCGACCTCGACGACCAGCTCCGGACGCAGGTAGACGGTGTGGGAGTCCCGCGACGTCTCGTGCTTGGGGAACTCGGCGGTCTGCCAGGCGAGCAGTTCGTCGGTCATGCCCTTGAAGGTCTTCCCGACCATGATCGGCGGCCCGCCGTCGGGGTCGCGGGCGCCCAGGTGGATGTTCGAGAGCCACCCGCGCCGACGGCCCGAGCCCCATTCGGCCGCGAGCACGACCAGGTCGAAGGTGTGCACCGGTTTGATCTTCTGCCACGACCGTCCCCGTCGGCCCGCCGCGTAGACGCCCGTCGGCGACTTCACCATCACGCCCTCGTGCCCGTCGGCGACGACGCGCTCGAACTGCGCGTGGATCTCCTCGGCCCCGGTGAGCTCGACGCTGGGGATCCGCAGACCGGGCGCCACCGACTCGAGCGCGTCGAGGCGCCCGGTGAGCGGTTCGTCGATGAGGTCGGTGCCGTCGAGGTGCAGGCAGTCGAAGAAGAAGGGCGCCAGGCCGTCGCCGCCGAAGCCGCTCATCGTCTCTTGGAACGGGCGCGGTCGGCCGTCGTCGGTGAGCGCCAGGGTCTCTCCGTCGAGGATCGCCGCGTCGCAGGGCAGTGCGGCGACGAGTCGCGCGATCTCGGGGACCGCGCCGGTGATGTCGCGCAGCGACCGGGTGAACACCGCGATGTCGTCGCCGTTGCGGTGCACCTGGATCCGCGCGCCGTCGTACTTGGCGTCGACGATCACCCGCGGGCCGAGTTCCGCCCACGCCGCTTCGACGGAGTCGGCCGGGGTGGCGAGCATCGGCTCGAGCGGCCGACCGACCACGATCCCCAGCGCGGTCAGCGCATCGACCCCGCCGACGAGGGCGAGCCGCGCCGTCTCAGGCAGCGAGCCGGACAGCATGACGGCCCGTCGGACGATCGCCTTGTCGATGCCGGCGGCAACGGCCACCGCGTCGGTGACCACGCCCGCCAGGGCGCCCTGGCGCACCTCGCCGGAGAGGAGCCCGCGCAAGAGGTGTTGCTCGTCGACGGTGGCCGCGGCGAACAACTCGGCGATCGCGGACCCGCGGGCCGTCGCCGATCCGGCGCCGGACAGTCCGGCGACGCGGGTGAGCACGCTGTCGACGTCGTCGACGGTCAGCACGGGCGCGGGCGCCGGGGCCTGCCGACTCAGCTTGCCCAGGCTCGACCACCCGACGCCGATGCGTCCCTGCGGCAGGTGGCCGGCGAGCCACGCGGTGACGGTCCCGATCTCGTCGGGGTCGCACCGGCGCAGGAGGTCCGCGATGGCTGCCGTCTTCTCGGTGCGCGACCGGGTGGCCGCGACGACCGCCGACGTCGCGGCGACTTCGGCCAACCCAAGCCCGCTCATCCGACCATTGTCTACACGTCGGTGAGCTCGACGTCGCGGGTTTCGGGCGCGACGACGAGGGCGATCAGGGTGATCACGCCGACGCCAGCGAGATAGAGGCCGACGGCCGCGACCCCGTGGCGCGCGACGAGGGCCGTCGCGATGAAGGGCGCGATCGCGGCGCCGAGGATCGAGGCGACGTTGTACGCGATGCCCGATCCGGTGTAGCGGACGTTGGTCGGGAACAACTCGGGCAGGACCGCGCTCATCGGTCCGAAGATCAAGCCCATCAGAATCATGCCGACGACGAGGAAGCCGAGCATCGAGCCCTCGGTGGCGACGTCGGGCCCGAGGATCTTGCCGAAGACCAGGCCGAACGCGATGATGCCGACGGTGATCGGGATGAGGACCGGTTTGCGGCCGAGGCGGTCGGCGAGGAGCGCCGAGACCGGGATGAACGCGGCGAAGAAGCTCACCGCGATCAGCTGCAGCACGATGAACCGGGTCTCGCCGATGTCGAGGTTCGGTGCCCGCGCCTCGTCGAGCCCGCCGGTGCCGTACGCGCTCGACCACACCATGACCAGGTAGAACAGCGTGTACGCGGCGACGACGACCAGCGTGCCCAGGATCAGCGGGCGCCACGACGTGCGGAAGACCGTGGCCACCGGGGCGCGCAGCTTCTCGCCGGCGTCGACCGCCGCGCTGAAGACCGGCGTCTCGGTCAACCGCAGTCGCACGTAGAGGCCGACGATGACGATCAGCGCGCTGGCCAGGAAGGGCACCCGCCAGCCCCACACATAGAAGGGGTGATCGGTGGGCGAGGTGTTCTTGTCGAAACCCATCGGCAGCATGAGCGCCAGGTAGCTCGCGTTGGCGAGGAAGAAGCCGAGGGGAGCGCCGAGCTGCGGCCAGATCGCCGCCGCGCCGCGCTTGCCCTGCTCGGCCGTCTCGGTCGCCAGCAATGCCGCGCCCGACCATTCGCCGCCGAGGCCCACGCCCTGCGCGAAACGAAGCAGTGTCAGCAGGACCGGGGCCAGCAGGCCGACGGTCGCGTAGGTGGGCAGCAGGCCGATGAGGAAGGTCGCGACACCCATGGTCACGAGCGAGCCGACGAGCGTCGCCTTGCGGCCGATGCGGTCGCCGAAGTGCCCGAACAGCATCGAGCCGACCGGCCGCGCGACGAAGGCCACGCCGAAGACGGCGAAGGACGCGAGGAGGCTCGTCGTCTTGTTGCCGGTCGGGAAGAACAGCGCCGGGAAGACGAAGACCGCGGCGGTCGCATAGATGTAGAAGTCGAAGAACTCGATCGTGGTGCCGACCATCGACGCGACGATGATCCGTCGTCGGGGCACTGCGTCCGGCACCTGTGCTGCGGTCACCCGGCCGAGCCTACTGGGTGCGCCGCCTCCCCCAGATCGCCGAGTGGGCGGTCATTCTCCGCGACTGTGCGCACACTCGCCGTCGACTGTGCGCCCACTCGGCGGGGTTGGACCGCCCACTCGGCGAGGTTCGGCAGATCACGTACCTACAGCACGGCGTAGGAGCCGGACGATCCCGGGCGCAGGACACCGAGGTCGCTTCGCCCCAAGACTCGCGCCGGGGTGGTCGAACTCATCGCCACCGCCGCCAACAGTTCCGTCGGCGACGGCTCGTCCGCGCGCGGCAGGCCCAACCGCCGCTCGACCAGGCTCGCGACGACCGCGGTGCTCCCGGCGATCGTCTCCGACCCGGTCAGTCGCGCGACGCCGCCGGAGACCGTGACGTCGAGCGCACCCAACCGATATGGCCCGTCGGCCATCCCGGCCGCCGCCATCGCGTCGGACACCAGCGCGACGCGCCCGGTTCCCACACCGGCGACGACGGAGGCCACCACCCGATCGTCGAGGTGCACGCCGTCGGCGATGAGTTCGACGACCACGCGCGGGTCGTCGAGCAGGGCCAGCACCGGCCCGGGATCGCGATGACCGAACGGCCGCATCCCGTTGAACAGGTGTGTGGCGACGGTGGCGCCGCGATCGACCGCCGCCCGCACCGTGTCGTAGTCGGCATCGGTGTGCCCGACGGCCACGACGACGCCCGCCGCGACGAGCCGCTCGATCGCGGCCAGCGCGCCGGTTCGCTCCGGCGCAATGGTCACCATCGCGATCGTCCCGCGCCCGGCCTTGAGCAGCGCGTCGATCTCGGCGGGATCCGGATCGCGCATCGCCGCCGGATTCTGCGCGCCGCAGCGCGCCACCGACAGCCACGGCCCCTCCAGGTGGATGCCCGGCGCCGCGCCGTCACGGACCAGCGGCGCCAGTCGTCGCACCTGCTCCAGCAGCAGATCGGCAGGTGCGGTCACCAGGCTCAGCATCGTCGCGGCATTGCCGCGCGCGGCATGAAAGGCGAGCGCGGCGCGCACGTGGTCGAGGTCGGGATCGGCGAAGTCGTGTCCGCCGCCCCCGTGGCAGTGGAGGTCCACGTAGCCGGGCACGACGGTCCCGTCGACGACATGCGTGGGTTCGGCCGGCGCGCTGCCGGCTCCGCCGTCGACGACCGACCCATCGACGATCCGCAGCCATCCGGGCTCGAGCACCTCCCCGTCGTAGACGAGGCGCCCGGCTGCGACGACGCGTTCGGTCACCGCGCCCAGCGCCCGCCGTCGGTCCAGTACTGCTGGATGTCCTCGAGCGTCCGGCCCTTGGTCTCCGGCGCGAGCCGCGCGACGAACACGAACGCGACAACCGCGAGCGCCCCGAAGATCGCGAAGGTGCCCGCACCGCCGAGGCGGCTGTTGATCAGGGTGAGCGTGAATTGGGCGACGATCACGTTCGCCACCAGGTCGGAGGTCAGCATCGCCGACGACCCGTAGGAGCGCAGTCGCGCCGGGAAACTCTCCCCGGCGTACACCCAGACCAGCGCGCCGAACCCGAAGGAGAAGCCCATGGTGAACACCGCCAGCCCGGCGAAGCCCCACATCTGCCGGGCGGCGACGTCGTCGGCGAGCGGTCCGTAGACGACGATGAGGATCGCGGTGGCGACAATCATCGCGAAGATCCCGCCGAGCAGCAGCGGTCGTCGGCCGATCCGGTCGACCCAGCGCAGGGCGAGGATCACGGCGATCAGGCCGTAGCCCTGGACGAGGGCGGGCAGCAGCAGCTTGCCGAAGTCGTCGGTGTAGCCCATCTCCTCGAACAACCGCGGCCCGTAGACGGCGACCGCGTTGATGCCGGTGATCTGGATCAGAAAGCCCAGGCCCAGGACGAACGCCGTCGCCCGGACCCACGGCTTGCGGAGCATCTCGCGCAGGTGCCCGCCCGTCTCCGCGGCGAGCGCCGCGCGCATCTCGGCGAGCTCACCGTCGATGTCGGCGTCGGGGTCGACGGCGGCCAGGGCGGCGCGCGCCTCGTCGGCACGGCCCTTTGAGAGATACCAGCGCGGGGTGTCGGGCAGTCGCCACACCATCAGCAGCACCGCGAGCGACGGCACCAGGGCCAGGCCGAGCATCCACCGCCAGGCGCCGTGGCCGGCGAGGAAGTAGCCGATGACGAAGCCGCCGATGATGCCCAGGATGGTGGTCAGCTGGTAGGCCACGAGCATCGCGCCGCGGCTGCGCGCTGGGGCGGACTCGGCGACGAAGACCGGTACGACGACCAGGGAGACGCCGACCGTGACGCCCAGCAGCAGTCGGACCACGAGCAGCGTCGCGAAGTCGCCGGCCAGACCGGACAGCACGGCGAACAGGCCGTACCCGATGGCCACGCCGATCATCGACGCGCGGCGCCCGATCCGGTTGGCCAGCGGTCCGGCCAGCAGGGCTCCGACGATCGAGCCGATGACGGCGACCGTGTAGAGCCACTGCTTGCCGTTGTCGTCGAGGGTGAAGTCGCGGCCGACGTACTCCATGGCGGCGCCGATGTTGGACTGGTCGTAGCCGTAGACGAGGCCCATGCTGGCGGCGGCGACCGCCACCAACACGTTCAATCGGTTATGCACGCCCGTCCTTCCGCCACGCGATCGCGTTCGATCGCGCCAGCGTACGACACTTCCGCGCATGCATAATCAACCCATGACGAATACCGCCGCACCCGTGACCGTCCCGCTCGACTGGCCCGACTACGACATCGGCCTCGTCGCCGCGGTCAAGCGCGGCTTCCAGAAGTTCGCCACGTTCTCCGGCCGGGCGAGCCGCCGCGAGTTCTGGTGGTGGACGCTGGGCATCGCGCTGGTCACCGCGGTCCTCTACGTTCCGCTGCTCATCCTCGTGCTGAACAACCCCGACGACCCGACCTCGGGCAGCGCCGGCCCGGTGGTGTTCATCCTGGCCGCGCTCCTCTTCGTGTTCCTGATCGCGACGATCATCCCGTCGCTGGCGATCACCGTGCGCCGCCTGCACGACGCGGGGTTCTCCGGCTGGTACTTCTTCCTGCACTTCATCCCGCTGATCGGCAGCCTCATCGTCGTCGCGCTGTGCTTCCAGGCGACGTCACCGCAGGCTGCACGGTTCGGCCCGCCGGCCTGATCACCACGTCAGGTCGTAGCGCTTTCCGTCGACGTCGAGCCCGACGAGCCGGGCCCGGCCGTCCGATCCCACGGACAGCACCGCGGCGGCCTCGCGGCCCTGCAACAGTGCCCGGTCGATGGTCGTGGCGTCGCGCTGGTTCACGTAGAACCGCTGTGGTCCCAAGCTGAGCCAGGTGGTGTTCTCGGTACAGCTCAGCGAGCCGCGCACGGCGATGTCGCCGTTGTCCCGGGCCCCCTCGCGGGAGTCGTACTTGCCGACGGGGACGTACCGGGTCCCGTTGTTGCGGAGGGCGATCCACCCCTCGCCCGGGCGCGGCCGGCACGTCGCGGCGGGCGGGGTCGACTCGGCCAACCGGATCTCGACGTAGTGGCCGCGCACCAGGTCGCGCGGGTCCGCGCCGCGCATCGACACCGTGATCTCGGTGCCGTGGCTGCGCGCGTGCGCTTCGCGCAGCACCAGCCCGACGAGCGCGGCGATGGACACCGCCGCGACGAGGAGGATGGCGACGGGACGGGCCAAGTCTCGATCCGGCTTCATGCCACGGCCTCCGGTTCCGACGATTCCGCGGGCGTCGCACGTTTCGGCGCGCGGTCGCGGCGCAGGGCCAGGCCGACGACGAGTGCGACGATCGAGCAGGCGAGGAACACGAGCGAGATGACGATGAGGTCGAGGCCGAGGTCGTTGAGGACGGCACACACGGCGACGATCAGGCTGACGACGCCGATCGCGGTCAACACGCTCTGCCGGTCGTAGCGCCCGTAGGCGATCAGGCCCGCCGAGACGGCGATCCACACCACCCGGTGCGTCAGGCCGAGCGCGATGTGGCCGCTAAAGGCGCCGGAGTAGCCGGCCGCGATGAAGAAGCCCAGCGCGCCGAGGACGAACCAGGTCACCGGGATCCGCAGCAGGTGCAGCGGGGCGATGACGTCGCGGTCGCTGCCGCGCCGACCGGTCAGCGCCATCGGGCTGAAGGCCAGCAGGGCGAAGGCGGCCGCGATGCCGAAGAGCGGCCATCCGACCAGCTCGTAGTGGATCGCGAACCACAGGCCGACGCCGAGGACGGCGACCGAGGACACGTGCGCCAGGAAGCCCGACCGCCACCGCAGCGCGATGATCAGCGCCGCCGGTGCGACGACCAGGCTGATCGGCACCGGCCAGCTCCCGTCGTGGGTGATCAGGTCGCCGATGAGGATGCCGACCACGCCGATGGCGAGGGCACCGCGCGAGGCCCCGGCCAGACCCAGCGCCAGCGCGGCGGCCCCGGCGCCGTAGGGGACAGCGGGCGGGTTGCCGGTGATTTCGAAGATCTGTCCGGTCAAGCCGACCGCCGACGCGAAGACCAGCGACGCGATCGTCAGCAGGACGTCGGAGCCGAGGCGTCGACGTCGGCGCACCATCTCCGCGCCGCCGGCCGCGGCCGCCGCGAACCCCGCCAGGAGCAGGCCGAAGCGGACCAATCGGGGAATCCCCTCCCAGTTCGCCGCGATAAACGCGATCACGGCCAGGCCCAACAGCACCGCGGCCACCCAGATCAACGCGGTCACCGCATCGACGCGACGGCGCGCGGGCAACGTCGCGAGGATCGCGCCCCGGCTCTCCGCGGGCACCAGTCCGGCCGCGACCCAGCGGTCCAGGTCCGCGGCGACCCGCTCGGTGTATCCGGCCATCAGCCCACCAGCACCTCTCGTACGTCCGGCTTGAGCAGCCCCGACACCTTGTGCCACGGAACGGTAACCGGCACGAAGTCGCCGGCGGCGTGCGGGACCGACACGTAGAGGTGCATCCCCTCCGGCAGCGGAAGCCACGCGCGGAAGGTGCCGAAGCTGACCCCGCCCTGCTTCAACCGTCCGGTGGGGTCATTGGCGGCGGCGAGTTCGGCGATGGCTTCCGCGGCGCCGTCGGGATCGTCGAACGGTTCGGTGATCGCCTCGCCGGTCTGGTTGTCCACCACGACGGTCTCCACCCGGGTGTTGGGATGCGCGGCCCCCTTCGCGCCCGACAGCACGATCACGACGCCCGCCAGGGTCCGCTCGCCGATCACCGCGCGGCTGCGCTCGGCGCTGCCCAGACTGCCGTCGCTCATGGTTTGGCCGTTACCGCTGGGCGCCCCGGTGAGCGTGGTGAGCAAGGCGTCGAGTTGGCCGTTGAACGACGTCCGGACACCGGCGTCACCGCCGCGCACCTGCGGCAGCATCACGGTCCAGTTGGTGCCGTCGCCGAGTTGGCCGGCACGTCGGACGGTGACGGCGCTGAACCCGGCGGCGGTCGCGGCCTCACCGGCCGAGATGGTGGCGGTCGGCGCCGGACCGGGGGAGCACCCGCTGACCAGACCGGCCGCGAGGACGCCGATGGCCGTCGCGGAGACGAGCAGGGCGCGGCGCATGCCTCCGAGTATGACAAGTCGGCGCGGCCGCCAGACGGACATCTGCGAAGCTTGACCCATGGGATCGGCATCGGGGCGAGTCATCGCGATCACCGGCGGCGCCCGCGGCATCGGCGCGGCGATCGCCCAGCGCTGCCACGCGGCGGGGGCCGTCGTCGCCATCGGCGACCGCGACGCGCGGGCGGCCGCGCGCACGGCCGAAATGCTCGGCGGCCGGTCCCGCGGCTATCACCTCGACGTCACCGACGACGGATCGTTCGCCGAGTTCCTCGCGATCGTCGAGCGCGAACTCGGCCCGATCGACGTCCTGGTGAACAACGCCGGCGTCATGTGGGTCGGCCCGTTCGACGCCGAGCCCGCGAAAGCCTCGGCGGCGATGGTCTCGGTCAACCTGCTGGGCGTCATCCGCGGCGTGCGCCTCGCCGCACCGGCCATGCGGGCGCGCGGCGGCGGGCAGATCATCACCATCGCCTCCGCGGCGTCGAAGGTGGCGCCGCCGGGTGAGGCGACCTATGCCGCCACCAAGCACGGGGTGCTGGGCTATCTGACCGCGGTGCGCGAGGAGCTGCGCGGCAGCGGCGTGATCATCTCGGCGATCCTGCCCGGCGTCGTCGACACCGAACTCGCCGTCGGCACCGCGACCGGTGCCGCCAAGCTGCTCACCCCCGACGACGTCGCGGCGGCCGTCGTGCGCGTGATCAACCGGCCGAAATTCGTCACGACCCTGCCCCGGTACGTCGGGCCGCTCGTCGCCGCCGCCGGACTCCTGCCGCAACGACTGCGCGACGGGGTGCTGCGCCGGATGGTGCCCGACCAGGTCGCCGCGGTCACCGGCTCGGCGGCCCGGCGCGGGTATGAGTCCGACCGGTTCAGCGACTAGCTCCCGAACGGGCCGAAGACATTCAGCCACTCGTGGATGCGCACCGCGGCGATGCCGTCGACGGCGGCGAACGGGTCCCCGGCCAGGAAGTCGCGCACGCCCCGCTCATCGTCGGCGGCGACCATGATCCACGCGCCGCTGCCGTCGACGAAGGGGCCGGCCATCCGCACGATGCCCCGCTCGTGGCCGTCGCCGAGCCACTGTCGGTGTGCGGGCCGGTGCTCGTCGCGCACGGCGGCCCGGTCGGGTGCGTAGGTGTATTCGACGGCGAAGTTCGGCATGGGAACAGGGTAGTAAACGAAGGAGCCGCGACTCCCGAAGGATTCGCGGCTCGCTGTCGCTGATTGGTGGTGGGCGAAGGGGGACTTGAACCCCCACGTCCCGAAGGACACTGGCACCTGAAGCCAGCGCGTCTGCCATTCCGCCACTCGCCCGTGGCACTGAAACAGTGCGCGAGAACGATAACACGGTGGCGAAGACCGGATGAAATCTGATTTCGCGCGATCGGCCTCCCCCGAACGGGTCCTGGTGCGCATGTGGCTGGCGATACTACTGTGACGATCTTGTGTCCTGAGCCGCAGTTCGGGGCCGCTATCATGGAGCGATCTGTTTTACCCGCGCGACACGCCTGAGCGCCGAAAGGGGGCCGATGAGACGTGGGCATTCTGCAACGCATCGAGCGCACCCTCGAGGGCGCCGTGGACGACGGCTTTGCCCGCGTCTTCGGCGGCAAGGTCGCGCCGCCGGAGATCGAACAGGCCCTGGCGCGCGCCGCCGAGGATTCGCTGCGCAGCCTCGATGCCGGCGTCTACCTCGCCGCGAACAGCTACGTGCTGTACGTTTCCGAAGCGGATTTCGCAGCGCTCGACGACGAGTACGAACTCAACCGCAAGACGTTTTCCCGGCACCTGAACGACTTCATTCGCGATAGCGGGTGGCAAACTTATGGTCCGGTCGTCGTAGAGTTCGACCCGACAACAGAACTTCACAGCGGACAGATGCGCGTCACGGCGTCCGTCGATCCCGACGCGGCCCCCCGGCCCCATTCCAGCCGGGGCCAGCCGAGCCCCGCAGCAACCGTCCCCCCAGACCACAATGAAAGCGCACGACGAGGAGCCCCGCAGATGACTCAGAACCCCGGACACGACCAGGGCGGCTACCAGCAGGGTGGCTACCAGCAGGGCGGCTACGGCCAGCCCGATCCGCAGGGTGGCGGTTACGACCAGGGCTACGGCCAGCAGCCCGGCTACGACCAGGGCGGCTACCAGCAGAGCTACGGCCAGCCCGGCTACGACCAGGGCTACCAGCAGCCGGGTTACGACCAGGGCTACCAGCAGCCCGGCTACGACCAGGGCTACCAGCAGGGCTACGGCCAGCCGCAGAACTACGCCCCGACGGCGATCACGCTGCTGCTCGAAGACGGCAGCAACCGCACCTTCACGCTGCGCGAGGGCTCGAACGTCATCGGCCGGGGCCAGGACGCCCAGTTCCGCCTGCCCGACACCGGCGTTTCGCGCCGCCACGTCGAGATCCGCTGGGACGGCAACACCGCGACCCTCTCGGACCTCAACTCGACCAACGGCACCACGGTCAACGACGTCCAGGTGTCCAACTGGGAGCTCGCCGACGGCGACCGGATCCGCATCGGCCACTCCGACATCACGGTCCGCTTCCAGTAGCGAAAGCCGCGCCCGGGAGCGATTACCCGGGCGGAAGTCGAGTATCGCTCCGGTCACAGTCGATACCGAACTGTCACCTTTCAACGGGTGTCGGTGTCGGTTCGACCCATAAGATCGAGAAGACCACTCGTGCGCCGCAGCCGATCACGGCTGCGGCGTTGACCCGATGACGCAAGACGAAAGGCGGTGCGACGTGTCCGGCTTGATCCTGCAGCTGTCCCGCATCGGCTTCCTCGTCCTGCTCTGGCTCTTCGTCTACGCGACGATCCGCGCGCTGCGCAGCGACCTGTCCATCGCCGGCGGTCGCCCGGTCAGCCTGAGCACCCGCGCCCCCCGCGCCCGTGCCGGCAACCGCGCCGCCCGCGGCTCGGCGCGCCACCTCGTCGTCACCGGCGGTGCCCTGGCCAACACCCGCATCACGCTCGGCGACCAGCCACTGCTGCTCGGCCGCGCCGACGACTCGACGCTGGTCCTCACCGATGACTACGCCTCCGAGCGCCACGCCCGCCTGTCCCGGCGCGGCGACGACTGGTATCTCGAAGACCTCGGCTCGACCAATGGCACCTACCTCGACCGCGCGAAGGTGACCACCGCGACGCGCGTCCCGCTGGGCACCCCGATCCGCATCGGCAAGACAGTGATCGAGTTGAGGCCGTGACGCTCGTACTCGACTACGTCGCGCGCAGCGACCGGGGGCTGGTCCGCTCGAACAACGAGGACTCCGTGTACGCGGGCGCCCGGCTGCTCGCGCTCGCCGACGGCATGGGCGGCCACGCGGCCGGCGAAGTCGCCAGCCAGCTGGTCATCCAGGCCATGCAACCGCTCGACGACGACGAGCCCGGCGGCAACATCCTCGACCTGCTGCACCGCGCGATGGACGCCGGCAACGACGCCATCGCCGCGCAGGTGGAGGCCAACCCCGACCTGGACGGCATGGGCACCACCCTGACCGCACTGCTGTTCTCCGGCACCCGCGTCGGGCTCTGCCACGTCGGCGATTCCCGCGCGTATCTGTATCGCGACGGCGAGCTCTCGCAGATCACCCGCGACGACACCTTCGTGCAGACCCTCGTCGACGAGGGCCGGATCAGCCCCGACCAGGCGCACACGCACCCGCAGCGCTCGCTGATCATGCGCGCCCTGACCGGCACCCCGGTCGACCCGACGCTGACGATGCGCGAGGCGCGCGCCGGCGACCGCTACCTGCTCTGCTCGGACGGGCTGTCCGACGTCGTGACCGAGGAGACGATCTCCGACACGCTCGGCTCGGTCGAGTCCGCCTCCGACTGCGCCGACCGGCTGATCGAACTCGCACTGCGCGGCGGTGGCCCGGACAACGTCACGGTGATCATCGCCGACGTGCTGGACACCGAATTCGGTGAATCTCGGCCCATCGTCGGCGGCGCCGCCGGCGGTGACGGCGAAGCCGAGTACACCCCCGACCCCTCGTCGGCGGCCGGCCGCGCCGCGGCCCTGCGCCCGCCGGCCGAACCGACCACGCCGCTGGCCGTCCCCGTACCCGAGGAGCCTGTCCGCAAGTCCGCTCTCAAGCGCCTGCTGGCGATCGTGGGGATCCTGGCCGTGCTCGCCGGCGGCCTGGTCGCCGCCGGGTGGTTCACCCAGGACCGGCTCAAGGCCAACCACTTCCTCAAGGTCGACGACGGCAACCTGGTGGTCTACCAGGGCTCGCCCGACCCGGTGCTCAGTTTCGACCTGAGCACGGCAATCGAACGCGTCTGCATCGACAACCTGGCCGCACCCAAGCCGACCATCACGTTCGTCACCGACAAGAAGGCGCCGTGCAATCCGCTGCCGGTCGCGGCGCTGGCCGAGCTGGACCGCAACGCGGTGCGCGAGAAGAACGTGCGCAACCTGTCCCTCGAGGACATGCACCAGCGGGTGCGGCAACTGAACCTGCTCCCGATGTGCAACCCGGCGCCGCCCCCGCCGCCGGCACCCGGAGCCCCGCCGCCCCCGCCCGGACCGCCCGCGGTGACCGACGGGCCGTGCCGGGGGGCGCGATGAGCGCCCCGGCCGTGACGCCGCACGCCCCCGCGCCCACCAAGCGCGACCGCGCGCGGCGAACCGAGCTCTGGCTCCTGCTGCTCGCGCTGGGCCTGTTCGCCTTCGCCACGGTCATCGTCGAGATCGCGCAGGACCAGCCCATCGGGCTCGACCTCGCCAAGTACGTCGCCGCCTTCGCGGCGATCTACCTCGTGGTGCACTTCGCGGTCCGATTCCTCGCGCCGCACGCCGACCCGCTGCTCGTCCCAGTCGTCGCCCTGCTCAACGGCTTGGGCCTGGTGTTGATCCACCGGCTCGACCTCGGCGCGCGCAACACCGCCGAGACGCTGCCGTCGGCCATCGACGTCCGCAACAACGCCGACCAGCAGTTGCTGTGGACCGCCGTCGGCGTCATCGCCTTTGTCGCGGTCCTGTACTTCCTGCCCGACCACCGCACGCTCGCGCGCTACGCGTACACGCTGGGCTTCGGCGGTCTGTTCTTCCTGGCGCTGCCGATCCTCCTGCCGGACAGCATCTCGACCGTCCCCGCCACGGACGACCTGAAGCAGGATGCCGCCAAGCTCTGGATCCGGACGCCGTTCTTCTCGATCCAGCCGAGCGAGTTCGCCAAGGTGGCGCTGATCGTGTTCACCGCGGCGCTGCTGGTCAGCAAGCGGGATTTGTTCACCACCGCGGGCAAGCGGATCTGGCGCCTGGACGTGCCCCGCGCCCGCGACATGGGCCCGCTGCTGCTGGCCTGGCTCCTCGCCTTTGCGATCTTCGGCCTGCAGCGCGACCTCGGCCCGGCACTGCTGATCTTCATGACGATCCTGACGATGCTCTACATCGCCACCGGCCGGGTGACGTGGGTGGTCATCGGGCTGACGCTCTTCGCGATCAGCGCCGTGGTCGCCTATCACCTCCCCCAGTTCCACCACATCCACAACCGCGTGGAGATCTGGAAGGACCCGTTCGCCGACCCGACCGGCTCGGGCATGCAGATCGTGCAGAGCCTGTTCGGCCTGGCCAACGGCGGCCTCTTCGGCACCGGGCTGGGCTCGGGGCGGCCCAACATGGTCCCGCTGGCGAACACCGACTTCATCCTCGCCTCGCTCGGCGAGGAACTCGGACTGGTCGGTCTGGCCGCGGTGCTGTGCCTGTTCCTGGTGCTGGGCATGCGCGGGCTGCGCACCGGCATCACCGTCCGCGACAGCTTCGGCAAGCTGCTGGCCGCGGGTCTGGCCGCCACCCTGGTGATCCAGCTGTTCATCGTCGGCGGCGGCGTGACCAAACTGATCCCGCTGACCGGCCTCACCACGCCCTTCCTCTCCTACGGCGGATCATCGCTGGTCGCCAACTTCATCCTGCTGGCGCTGCTGGTGCGCGTGTCCAACGCGGCCCGCGAGCCGCAGCAGGCGAAGCCGGCCGGCCCGACGCTGACGTCGATGCCGACGACCGCCCTGGAGATCCCGTCGACGACGGCGGGAGGTGAGGGGTGAACAAGCCGATCCAGAAGGTCGGGCTGCTGCTGTGCCTGCTCGTCGCCGCACTCGTCGCCAACGTCACCTACATCCAGGTGTTCGAGGCGAGCAAGCTCCGCAACGACCCGGCCAACAAGCGCATGCAGTACGACGAGTACTCGCGCCAGCGCGGGTCGATCACGGCGGGCAGCGACGTGATCGCCCACTCGGTGCCGTCGGAGGGCAACCTGCGCTTCCAGCGCAGCTACCCGGGCGCTGCCGCGGCGTTCGCCCCGGTCACCGGGTTCTTCTCGTTCAACTACCGCAGCAGCGGCCTCGAGCAGGCCGAGGACTCCATCCTCAACGGCAACGACGACCGGCTGTTCGGCCAGCGGTTCATGGCGCTGTTCACCGGACGCGACCCCCGCGGCGGCAACGTCGTCACGACGATCAAGTCGTCGGTCCAGCGCGCCGCCTACGACGCCTTGAAGAACGGCCGGTGCAGCGGCACGTGCCGCGGCGCGGTCGTCGCGATCGAGCCCGGCACCGGCAAGGTCCTGGCCCTGGCCAGTTCGCCGTCCTTCGACCCGAACAAGCTCGCGAGCCCGGACATCGGCGAGCAGGAGAAGGCCTACAACAGCTGGTCCAACCCGCCCAACACGGCCGATCCCATGCTCAACCGGGCCATCAACCAGAACTACCCGCCGGGCTCGACCTTCAAGGTCGTCGTCACCGCGGCAGCCCTGCGCGACGGTATCGACCCGGAGATCCGGTTGACCGCCGCCCGCTCGATCGAGCTGCCCGGCACCGAGACCTCGCTGACCAACTACGGCAACCGGTCGTGCCCGGGCTCGGTCGGCGGCACGGTCTCGCTGGCGCAGGCCTTCCAGTACTCGTGCAACACCGCCTTCGTCGACCTCGCGATCAACAAGATGAAGCTGTCGACGGCGACCATCACCGAGACCGCCAAGCGCTTCGGCTTCGACGAACCGTCGCCCGCGCTGCCGATCCCGGTGCGCGCGGACTCGACCGTCGGCAAGATCACCAACGACGCGCAGCTCGGCCAGGCGGCCATCGGACAGTTCGACGTCCGGACGTCGGCGCTGCAGAACGCGATCGTCGCGGCGACCGTCGCCAACGGTGGCGTGCGCATGCAGCCGTACCTGGTCGATAAGCTACAAGCACCCGACCTTCGAACGCTGCGCACGACGTCGCCGACGAAAGTCAACGAACCGATCACCGCGGCGCAGGCGGCAACGCTGACGTCGCTGATGACCGATTCGGAACGGCACTCCGGCGGCTCGGTCACCGTGGCGTCGAAGACGGGTACCGCCGAGCACTCCGGCGGTCAGGGCGGCAGTCAGGTGCCGTATGCGTGGTACATCGCATTCGGGCCCTCGACCAACGCCCGGATCGCTGTTGCGGTGGTGGTGGAAAACGGAGAATTGGGCGTGGACTCGACGGGGGCAACCGTCGCCGCGCCCATCGGACGAGCAGTGATCGACGCGGCATTGGGAGGAGGTACCGGACGATGAGTTTGCAGCAAGGATCGGTCATCGACGACCGCTACCGCCTGATGCGGTTGATCGCCACCGGCGGCATGGGCCAGGTGTGGGAGGCCATGGACACGCGCCTGAACCGGCGCGTGGCGGTGAAGGTGCTCAAGTCCGAGTATTCGTCGGACCCCGAGTTCATCAACCGGTTCCGCGCCGAGGCGCAGACCACCGCGCGGCTGAACAACCCCGGCATCGCGAACGTCTTCGACTACGGCGAGACCCCCGACCGCAACGGCGGCCAGAACCTGGCCTACCTGGTGATGGAACTCGTCGACGGCGAGCCGCTCAACGCCGTCATCTCCCGCCTGGGCCGACTGCCGGTCTCCAACACCCTCGACATGCTCGAGCAGACCGGCCGCGCGCTGCAGGCCGCCCACGAGCAGGGCCTCATCCACCGCGACGTGAAGCCGGGGAACATCCTGATCACGCCGACCGGTCAGGTGAAGATCACCGACTTCGGCATCGCGAAGGCGGCCGACTCGGCCCCGGTGACCCAGACCGGCATGGTCATGGGCACCGCCCAGTACATCTCGCCCGAGCAGGCCAACGGCGACGAGGCGACCGCGTCGTCGGACGTCTACTCGCTCGGCGTGGTCGGCTACGAGGCGCTGACCGGCCGTCGGCCGTTCCTCGGCGACGGGGCGATCACCATCGCGATGAAGCACATCCGCGAGGATCCGCCGCCGCTGCCGTCGAACCTGCCGGCCAACGTCCGCGAACTCATCGAGTCGACGCTGACCAAGGATCCCGGCCAGCGCTACGCCAACGGCGGCGAGTTCGCCGACGCCGTGGCCGCCGTGCGCGACGGGCAGTCGCCGCCCGCGCCGCGTTCGGGCGGCAAGCGCGGTGGCAAGCACGCCGGTGCCGCCGCCGCGTCCGCCGCCGGTACCCGCAACAGCGGGGCGACCCCGCGACCCAAGCCGCGCAAGCCCGCACCGGCCCCCGGCGACGGCGGTTGGACCGCCGGGCAGAAGGCGCTCGCCACGATCGCCGTGATGCTGCTGCTGACCGCGCTGGGCCTGGTCGTCGTGCTGTTCACCCGGATGGCCAAGGACACGCCGTCCGGACCGGAGACCTCGTCGTCGACGACCGTCGTGCGCCCGTCGACGACGCAGGCACCCGCGGCCTCGACGACGCGGCCGACGAGTCGCGCGCCGCGGCCGACCACGACGCGGCCGACCACCACCACGCAGACGCCGGCCCCGCCGCCGGTGCGCCCGCAGCCGACCCGGCAGCGCCCGCGCCCCGAGGACCTCCCGCCCGACCCGGGGGCCCCGACGGCGCAGTGGCCGCCGCCGCTGCCCCGGATCCCAGGGTTGCCATGACGTCGACCCCCCATCAGCTGTCGGACCGCTATCAGCTGGGCGAGACGCTCGGCTTCGGCGGCATGTCGGAGGTGCACTTCGCGCGGGACCTGCTCCTGAGCCGCGATGTGGCCATCAAGGTGCTGCGCGCCGACCTGGCCCGCGACCCCAGTTTCTACCTGCGCTTCCGCCGCGAGGCGCAGAACGCGGCCAAGCTGAACCACCCGACGATCGTGCAGGTCTTCGACACCGGCGAGGCGCAGACCGAGGACGGCCCGCTGCCGTTCATCGTGATGGAGTACGTCGAGGGCGAGACGCTGCGCGACATCCTGCGCGCCGACGGTCCGTTGGCGCCGCGGCAGGCGCTGACCTGGATGGCCGACGTCGCCGCGGCGATGGACTTCTCCCACCGCGCGGGCATCGTGCACCGCGACATGAAGCCGGCGAACGTGATGATCGACCGCACCGGCGCGGTCAAGGTCATGGACTTCGGCATCGCGCGCGCCATGAACGACACCGGCGCCACCATGACGCAGACGTCGGCGGTCATGGGCACCGCCCAGTACCTCTCGCCCGAGCAGGCCCGCGGCCTGAAGGTCGATCCGCGCAGCGACATCTACTCGATGGGCTGCGTGCTGTTCGAGCTGCTCACCGGGGAGCCGCCGTTCACCGGTGACTCACCGGTCGCGGTGGCCCACCAGCACGTGCACGAGGATCCGCCGCTGCCGTCCGACGTCCGCTCGGACATCACGCCCGAGCTCGACTCGGTGATCCTCAAGGCGATCAGCAAGAACAAGGACAACCGCTACCAGAGCGCCGCGGAATTCCGCGCCGACCTGATCCGCGTCCTGTCCGGCCAGCGGCCGGCGGCGCCGATGATCATGACCGAGGCCGAGCGCACCGACCTGATCGACACCGGTCCGCGCGCCATGGTCCGCCCGACGCCGGGCGGTCGGCACGACCCGAAGGCCCGCGCCGAGGAGAAGGCGATGTTCCGCCAGCGCCGGTTGCGCGCGGTCGCCATCGTCGGCGTGGTGGCCGCGATGATCGGCGGCCTGCTGTGGTGGGCGCCGTGGTCGGGCCCGGCGCGCCAGTTGACCGTGCCGACGGTGCAGGGGCTGCCCGAACAGCAGGCCGAGCAGTTGTTGACGCAGACCGGCTTCAAGGTGAAGCCCATGAAGGAGTCGAGTCTCGACGTCAAGGAGGGCCTGGCGACCCGGTCGACCCCGGGGAAGGACGTCCGCGCCGAGGAGGGCTCGGAGGTCACGCTCTACATCTCGTCGGGTCCGCAGCGGCAGAAGATCCCCGACCTCAAGGGCAAGTCCAAGACCGACGCCATCAAGGCGCTCAAGGCGCTGGGCTTCACGACGATCAAGACCGACAAGGTAGATTCGCCGCCGGACCTGTTGGACAAGACGGTCGACACCACGCCCCCGGTCAACACCGCCGTCGCGGTGAACTCGACCGTCACCATCCACATCGGTGAGGGGCCCAAGAAGGTCACCATCCCCGACTTGGTGGGCCAGACCGAGGACCGCGCGCGGGCGATCCTCAACCAGCTCGGCGTCAAGATGTCGGTCGTGCCCGGCGATTCGGAGATGCCGCGCGGCGAAGTGGTCACCACCTCCCCGGCCGCGGGTGCCACCGTGGCGTCGGATCAGACGGTGACGATCACCGTCTCCCGCGGCAACATGTTCGTGGTGCCCGATCTGATCGGCAAGACGCCCGGCCAGGCGCGGGCCGCACTGGCGAGCGCCGGCTGGCGGGTGTCGACGCTGACCCAGTCGTCCCGCGCTCTGCCGCCGCGGCACCGCGACAACGGACGGATCGTCGCGCAGGATCCGCCGGCCGGGTCGGCCATCCGAAAGTCCGACGGCGTCAGCATCGTCGTGGGGCAGAGCCGCCCGTTCTGACGGACTAGTCCAGCGCAGCGGCGAGTTGGGCCTCGAGCCGGTCCACCAGGGCGTCGTCGACGTCGATGCCGCACACCTGCAGCCAATTGGCCAGCATGCGGTGCCCGCCCTCGGTAAGCACGCTCTCCGGGTGGAACTGCACCCCGTGGATCGGCAGGTCGCGGTGCTTCATCGCCATCACGATGCCGGAGTCGGTGCGCCCGGTGACCTCCAGCTCGTCGGGGATCGTCTCGGGGAGCACCGTCAACGAGTGGTAGCGGGTCGCCGTGAAGGGACTCGGCAGACCGGCGAGCACGCCCCGGCCGTCGTGCTCGACCGTCGACGTCTTGCCGTGCAGCAGTTCGGGCGCGCGGTCGACGGTGGCGCCGAAGACCTCGCCGATCGCCTGGTGGCCGAGGCAGACGCCGAGCAGCGGGGTTCCGGTGGTCCGTGCCGCAGCCACTACGTCCTTGGTCACGCCGGCGCGGTCCGGGGTACCCGGTCCCGGGCTGAGCAGCACCCCGTCGTATTCGGCGATCAGCTCGGCCAGATCGACGTCGTCGCCGGCCACGGCCGGGTCGTCGTTGCGCCACACGTCGACCGCCACGCCCAGCTGGCCCAGGTACTGGACCAGGTTGTAGACGAAGCTGTCGTAGTTGTCGATCACGAGGATCCGGCTGCTTTCGCGACTCACGTGGACAGGCTACCGCCCGTTCGTGGGATACTCGGAACCATGCCCAAGTCAAAAGTCCGCAAGAAGACCGATTACACGATCTCCACGGCGAACCGGACTCCCGTCAAGGTGAAGGCCGGCCCGTCCGGCGTGGTCTACATGAGCGTCATGTTCGGCCTCATGCTCCTCGGCCTGCTGTGGCTGGTCGTGAACTACCTGGCCGCCGACGACGAGCACTACGGCGCCGAGGGCAAGTTCCTCCACTGGATGAATGAGCTCGGCCCGTGGAACTTCCTCATCGGTTTCTCGCTCATGGTCGCCGGTCTGCTCATGACCATGCGGTGGCGCTGACCCGACCACCGTTTCATCCACACTGTGGAAATCACATGTGTGTAATTAGTCCACACTGTGGGTAACCCCTGTGGATAACTAGGAGGCGCGCGGTGCAGGCTTCATGGGCGACGCCGGTTGGATTCGGCTATGCGCTACTCATCGGCGCGCTGGCACTGCTCGGCGGCGCACTCGCCGTGGGCGTCGACGCCGTCGCGCTGGTCCTGGTGCTCGTCGCCGTCGCGGGTCTCGTGTTCGCCGGCGCCTCCGCGCTGCGCCTGCGCCCGCGGCTGGCCGTCCACGACAACCTGCTCACCGTGCGGACGCTGACCGGGCGGCAGTCGTATGCGCCCGACGAGGTCTACCGGATCCGGGTTCTCTCGCTGCGGCACATCGGGCGGCGCAGCTCGCAGTTGGAGTTGGATCTGGCGACGCCGGAGTCGACCGCGGCACCGCAAGAGTCGGCGGCGGGGTTGCCGCCGGACAATTCTCGACTCGTGGTGTTCGGCCGATGGGATCTCGGCGAGGATCCGCACGCGGTGGCACAAACGTTGGCTCGGGCGGGTTTCCCCGTCGACGACGCCGACCGCGGCGATCGATAGCGCGGCGCGCTAGTAGCAGTACCGCCATTCCCAGCGCTTGGTCTGGGCGTTGTAGAAGCGGGACTTCGACTTCGGCTTGCGGCCCGGGACCAGCGGCCCCCAGACACAACTGGCATTCCGGCGGCCGCGCCGAGCGGGATTGGTAAACATGCCGCGCATCTCCTTGTCTCTCTCGGCGCAGTCAACGGCCGGATATCTCAAAACTTAGTTCACGATCTTCACGAACCGCTGGCTCGTACCTGTCAGCTTGCTGGGAATCGGTGGAAAGGAGAAACCCGGTCGCCGAAGCAACCGGGTCTCTCGAGAAAGCTGTTAGCCGCGAGGGCTAATCACCAGCCGTAGCCGTAGCCGTAGGGACGGCGACGACGGTAGCCCCAGGGGCCGCGACGGCGGTAGCGGCGGCCGTACGGGCCGCGGCCGTAGCCGTGGTCGTCGTAGCCGCGGGGGCCGTGGCCGTAACCGTGGGGACCGTGGTGGTGGCGCATATGAATGCCCTTTCCTCGTTGTCGACTGTGTCGACTCTCTTGTTGAATCGACGTTGGTCGATTGACCAAGAACCTACTCGACCGATCTCCCGAATCACTGCCGGACACCTGGAAGGTTACTGTGAACTGATCGACCCGAGATCAGGCCGAGACCTAGGTGCGCAGATGCGGCGCGGCGACGCCGAGCAGGACCGCCACACCGAGCAGCACGATCATCGCGGCCCACGCCGAGCTCACCGCCCTGCTGCGCAGGTCCGCCGTCAACGTCTTGCCGCCCACGACCCACTCGGGCACGTAGAGCGCCAGGACGGTCGCGAGGATGCCGAAGGCCAACCCGCCCAGGTGCCCCCAGATGGAGATGCCGGGGACGGTGAACGAGATGACGAGGTTGACGACGATGATGCCGATGACCTGCCCGGGTGGCGCCTTCAGCTTCAGGACGATGACGAGCATCGCGCCCATCAGTCCGTAGATGGCACCCGACGCCCCCGCGGTCTCCTGGTGCGGGGAGGAGAACAGCACCACGGCGGCGCTGCCGCCGAAGAGCGAGATCAGATAGATCAGCAGGTACCGCGCCGTGCCCAGGATCGGCTCGATCATCGTGCCGAGGATGTAGAGCGAGACCATGTTGACGACGATGTGGATCACCGACAGGTGCAGGAAGCCCGACGTCAGCAACCGCCAGTACTCGTGGTCGGCGATGGCCAGCGGGCTCAACGTCGATTCGTTGAACACCGTCGACGAGGAGGCGCCGAAGAAGTCGGTGGTGTGGGCCTGGGCGACGCACACCGCGAAGACCGCGAGGTTGATCGCGATCAGGCCGTAGGTGGCCAACGGCCGGGCCCGTGTGGCAGCGGGACCCGGCCGGGGCGTCGAGACGGTGATGGCTAGTCCTTCAGCTCGATGGACTCGATGACGACCTCGTCGCGCGGCCGGTCGCCGGGACCGGTCGGCGTCGTGGCAATGGCGTCGACGACCTTGCGCGACTCCTCGTCGGCGACCTCGCCGAAGATGGTGTGCATCCGGTTCAGGTGCGGGGTCGGGCCGACGGTGATGAAGAACTGCGAGCCGTTGGTGCCGGGGCCGGCGTTCGCCATGGCCAGCAGGTAGGGCTTGGCGAAGGTGAGCTCCGGGTGGAACTCGTCCTCGAACTTGTAGCCCGGGCCGCCGCGGCCGGTGCCGGTCGGGTCGCCGCCCTGGATCATGAAGCCGTCGATGACGCGGTGGAAGACCGAGCCGTCGTAGAACGGGCCCGAGTCACCGCCCTTCGCGTTCTTCGTCGAGTACTCCTTCGACCCGTCGGCGAGGCCGGTGAAGTTGGCCACCGTCTTCGGCGCGTGGTTGGGAAACAGGGTCACGGCGATGTCGCCGCGATTGGTGTGGATGATCGCTGTATTCGTCACACGACCATCCAACCACCTCGGCCCGCGGTTTGGTGCGCGGGCGACCCGTTTGGCAGGCTGGACGCATGCGTTCGAAGTCCCTCCTGGCGGCCATCGTCGCCGCCCTGTCCGTGGCTGTCGGCGTCGTCGTGGCCCGACGACTGTCCGCCGGCGGGGTCGACCCCGTCGCCGACGCGCCGCCGCGCGTGACCGACTTCTCGCACTGAGTGCCGCGCACCGGGTAGTTTTGCCATATGAGTTCACACGAGCGCAGGGACGACGCGGCCGCCGATAGCCCGTTGACCCGTCGGCCCGCGCCCATTCCCCCGGGCACCGCCGCGGCCGGCCCGACTCCGCCGCCGCCGCCGACCACGACGTCGCGGACGCGCCGCAACTCCTGGACGCCCGCCGATCCGGCACCGGCGCGCCGTCGACCGCCGACCACGCCGCCCGGCGCGACGCCCCCGCCCGCCCCCGGCGGACCCAAGCACGGCGCCCCCGACGCCGGCCAGACCGAGGTGATCCCCCCGGTCACCGGCGGCACCCCCGCCCCGCCCGCGAAGAAGGCGCCGCCGAAGAAGGCCGGAGCCGCGGCGAAGCGGAAGAAGCCCCTGATCACCGGTACCGCCGCGCCGATCCCCACCGGCACCGCCGCAGCGGGCCCCACCGGTGCCAAACCCGCCGTCCCGAGCCCCACGACCCACTCGTCGAAGCCCACCGGGCCGGCGAAGGGCAAGGCCGGCGCCACGGTTGCCGCCGCGAAGTCGGTGCCGACGCCGTGGTCGAAGAAGCCGGCCGGCGCCAAGCCGCACCCGATTCCGCCGCGCGAGGACGCACCGGTGAACAAGCACGCCTGGCAGGCGATGCTCTACTCGTTCTTCGGCATCACCGCGCCCGTCGGCGTCTACCTGGGGCGCAAGGCGCGCGGCGAGATCGCCCGCACCGGCGAGACCGGCGAGCCGTACGCGATTGCCGCGCTCATCATCGGGTGGGCCTACCTCACCGCGCTGGGCCTGGGTTTGATGACGTACCTGATCTTCGTCATCGGCGCCCGCTGACCGGCGGCTATTTCACCGGCACCGGGTAGCGGTACCGGCGCAGGTAGCCCTCGAGGCTCGTGTTCGAGGTGCCCGTCGTCGGGCTTCCCACATTCACCGGGGCCAGGGGCAGTTGCGCCCGACCCGAGGTGATCGTCACCCGTGCGCGACCGCTCGGGTCGTAGTAGTCCCACCGGTAGCGGTTGGAGTCGGTGACTCGGATCGCCAGTCGGTGTCCGGCGCGCACCACCCAGTCGGTCGCGTACAGCCGCACCTCGGTCTCGCCCCGTTCGACGACGGAGACGTTCTGGCTGATCATGACGGCGTTGCCGGCCGGGTCGACGTCGTAGAGGTCGACGGCGATCGGGGTCTCGACGAACGCGACCGCGGGTTCCGGGTTGCGCACCCGCGCGGTCACCGTGACCTTCGGCTTGCCGCTGATCCGGATCGCGGTCGACTCCGGCGGCAGGACCGTCCATACGGCATTGCGCGGATCGTCGAAGCTCGCCCGGTTGGCCGCCGCCGCGGCCGCGACGCCGTCGAGTTGGGTCGCCACCCAGCGCCCCTTGTACCGGATCTTGGTCGCGACCTGCTTGCCGTCGTAGCGGAAGGTGCCGGTCTTCAGGTCGACCGTCCGCGTCGACGTCGACCCCGGCCAGCTCGGCTGGGTGCGCCAAGCGGCGGTGTTGTCCTGCACGTAGAAGCCGGTCGGTGCCGTGCCCTGTCCCTTGAGGTAGTGGTCGTAAAAGGCGGCCACCTGGTCGAGGTAGTCGGTGCGGCCGGTGGAGGAGCGGTCGGTCGCGCGGCCCATCATCACCGTGCGGTCGGTGTCGTTGCCGCGCACGTGATCCCACATGCCGAGCCAGCCGGTCACGGGTCCGCCGAGTTTCTGCAGTGCCTCGACGAGGCCGTCGGCGGCGGTGTTCTGGTCGATGAACCCCTGCGACAGGAAAATCGGCACCCGCGAGCCGCGCAGCTTCGGCAGGATCGGGCGGCTCTTCCAGTACGGATCGTTGGGCTCCGGGTTCTGCGCCCGGACGATCGCCGACGGCAGGCAGGCCGCGTTCATCAGGTTCGCTGCCGAGCGCTGGGTGTGCTCGCGCCATTGGCGGCTGTCGACGTTCTGCGGCGGGGGGTTCGTCGAGGTGTAGACCAGCGACAGCGGGGTGCCCACCCGGGTCGTGCGGGGGACGCCGTTGCCGTAGAGGTAGCGGTACCAGTCGTACACCGGCTCGGCGGCGACGACGGCAGACAGTCCGGGGATCCGTCCGCCGGCGGCCATCAGACCGGTCACCGCGTCGTAGGACTTGCCGTACATGCCGACCTTGCCCGACGACCACCGCTGCGTCGCCGCCCAGCGGACCATCTGCCGCAGGTCGGCGCGGTCGGCGGCACCGCTGTTGTCGGGGCAGCCGCTGCTGCCGCCGTAGCCGCGCAGATCGACGAAGACCACGGCGTATCCGCGCTCGAGGAGCCGCGCGCCGTAGACCAGGTCGTCGTAGCGGTCCGGCGGTGTCTGGACCGGCAGGCCCCGGGTCTGGCGCAGGTGCTGGAAGTACGGACCGGCCATGAGGATCGTCGGAACGCGGCCGCTGCGCTTGCGCGGGAGGAGGACGTCGGCGTAGAGCTTGGCCCCGCCCGCCGACGGGATGTAGGCGCCGTACCAGTTGGCCCCGGGCACCCGGCCCAGCTTCTCCCATTCGGAGGCGACCGGCTTGCCGGGTTTGGCGTCGGCGGGGGCGGCCATCTGGCCGGTGCCGAGGACGGCAACGGCAGCGATCGCAAGCGCGATCCAGCGTGACGCCCCTCGACGCCCCCGACCAAGGGCCAACATGAACCTCACACTAATCGATGTCACGATTTGGTGTCGGCGCGGGATGGACGGCGCGCCACCGGATGATGCTCGCGAAAAAAATTGTGGAGCCTAGGAGAATCGAACTCCTGACATCCTGCTTGCAAAGCAGGTGCTCTACCAACTGAGCTAAGGCCCCGATCGCCAGTCGCGCGAGTGGGACTCGCCGGGCTGACAGGTGTGGGTGGTGGGCCTAGGAGGACTTGAACCTCCGACCTCTTCGTTATCAGCGAAGCGCTCTAACCGCCTGAGCTATAGGCCCGTGAACCGAATGGAGACATTACCGCACTACAGGCCGGGGAAACAAAACGGCCGTCGGCGTCAATCCAAGTCGGCGAGGGTGACCTCGACGCCGCCGATGAAGTCGGCGCACAGGTTGTAGATGAACGCCCCGGCGCTGGCCAGCGCGGTCAGCAGGATCGCGTCGACGACGCCCAGCAGGAAGGCCCAGCCGAAGATCGTGCCGGCCCCGATCGCGTCGGACGAGCCACCGCCGTCGGTGGTCAGCGTGCCGACCGACGAGTTGACCTGGGACCAGATGCCCATGCCCTCGAGGATCAGGTAGAGGACGGCCACGGCGATCATCCAGATGAAGAAGCCGACGACGGCGAGAACGGCCGACACCTTCAGCACCGACCAGGGATCGATGCGGCGGACCTGGACGGTCGCGCGCAGGGCACGACTGCCCGATCCGGCCGCGCCGACCTGCGTCGGCGCCGACCGCTGACCGACCTTGGCGACGTTGTGCTGGGTGGTTCCGGTGGCGTGGATCTGATCGAGGTCCGGCAGGTCCTTCGACCGCACCGCGGAACGGCCGATGTCGCGGGTGGGCGACTCGACGAACCGGTCGCCGCCGGCCTTGGCCGCAGCTGCTGCCGGCGCCGCTGCCGCTGGTGCCGCGGCCTCTGCCGGCTCGTCCTGCTTCGGCGCCGCGGTGCCGGTGATCAGCGGCTTCTTCCGCTTCGCCGGGGCCGGGGCCGCTTTGGCGGGAGCGGCCTTCTTCGCCGCAGCGGCGTTCGGCTCGTCCTTGCCGGAGACCTTGTCCTCGGCGGCCTTTGCGAGGTCCGCGACCTTCTTCTCGGCGGCCTTGGCGCCCTCGACCACCTTCTCCTCGGCGGCCTTCGCCGCATCAGCGGCCTTACCCGCCGCCGCGAGGGCCGCGTTCTTGGCCTTCTCGCCGGCGGACGCCGCGCTCTTG
Organism: Gordonia sp. (in: high G+C Gram-positive bacteria); assembly: GCF_047602025.1. Taxonomy (GTDB): domain Bacteria; phylum Actinomycetota; class Actinomycetes; order Mycobacteriales; family Mycobacteriaceae; genus Gordonia. Next base: position 2,952,799 of record NZ_JASGII010000001.1, read on the forward strand.
TTCGCCTCGTCGGACTTCGGGTCGCGATCGTCAGTGCTCACGTGTGGTTTCCTATCTAGTCCGTCGAGTCCTCGTCGGGCTCATCGGCGTTTCGGGCGATGGCCAACAGCGTAGTGCCTTCACCCAGGTTCATCAGACGAACTCCCTTCGTCTGGCGCCCGGCGCGTCGCACCTGCTTGGCCCGCGTGCGGATGACGCCGCCGGTCGAGGTGATGGCGTACAGCTCGCTGTCGTCGTCGACGCGCAGCGCGCCGATCAGCTCGCCGCGCTTCTTGTCGTGCTGGATCGTGAGCACGCCCTTGCCGCCGCGGCCCTGCACCGGGTACTCCGACATCGGCGTCCGCTTGGCATAACCGCCCGACGTCGCACAGAGCAGGTAGTCCGCCTCGTCGACGACGACCATGGATAGGAGGGTGTCGCTCTCGTTGAAGCGCATGCCCTGCACGCCGGAGGTCTGCCGGCCCATCGGGCGCAGCGCCTCGTCGGTCGCGCTGAACCGGATCGACTGCCCGTGCGCGGACACCAGCAGCAGGTCGTCCTCGGCGCTGCACAGGCGGGCGGCGACCAACTCGTCGTCGCCGCGCAGGTTGATCGCGGCGATGCCGCCGGAGCGGTTGGAGTCGAAGTCCTCAAGCTTGGACTTCTTGACCAGGCCGCCGAGCGTGGCCAGCACCAGGTACGGGGCGTCCTGGTACGACTTGATCTGGATGACCTGGGCGATCCGCTCCTCCGGCTGGAAGGCCAGCAGGTTCGCGACGTGTTGGCCGCGCGCGGTGCGGGCCGCCTCGGGCAGCTCGTACGCCTTGGCGCGGTAGACCCGGCCCTTCGTGGTGAAGAACAGGATCCAGTCGTGGGTCGAGCACACGAAGAAGTGCGCGACGATGTCGTCCTGCTTGAGGCCGGCGCCCTGCACGCCCTTGCCGCCGCGCCGCTGGCTGCGGTACAGATCGGTCTTGGTGCGCTTGGCGTACCCGGTCTCGGTGATCGTGACGACGACGTCCTCGCGGGCGATCAGGTCCTCGTCGGCCACGTCGCCCTCGGCGGCGATGATCTTGGTGCGCCGCTCGTCGCCGTACTTGTCGACGATCTCCTTGAGCTCGTCGCGCACGATCGCGCGCTGGCGCTCGGGCTTGTCGAGGATGTCCTTCAGGTCGGCGATGACGCGCTCGATCTCGGCGAGCTCGTCGACGATCTTCTGGCGCTCGAGCGCCGACAGCCGGCGCAGCTGCATCGCGAGGATCGCGTCGGCCTGGATCTCGTCGATGTCGAGTAGGTCCATCAGGCCGGTGCGCGCCGCCTCGGTGTTCGCCGACGCGCGGATCAGGGCGATGACCTCGTCCAACGCGTCGAGCGCCTTGACCAGGCCGCGCAGGATGTGGGCGCGCTCCTCGGCCTTGCGCAGCCGGTAGCGGGTGCGCCGCACGATGACGTCGATCTGGTGCGCGACGTAGAAGCGGATCATCTGGTCCAGGCGCAGGGTGCGCGGCACGCCGTCGACGATGGACAGCATGTTGGCGCCGAAACTCGTCTGCAGCTGGCTGTGCTTGTAGAGGTTGTTCAGCACGACCTTCGCGACGCCGTCGCGGCGCAGGGTCACGACGATCCGCATGCCGACGCGGTCCGACGACTGGTCCTCGATGCGGCTGATGCCCTTGAGCTTGCCCTCGTTGACCTGCTCGGCGATCGACTGGATCAGGTTGTCCGGGTTGACCTGGTACGGCAGCTCGGTGATCACCAGGGTGGTGACGCCCTTGCTGTTCTCCTCGATGTCGACGACGCCGCGCATCCGGATCGAACCGCGGCCGGTCGTGTAGGCGTCGCGGATGCCCTGGCCGCCGACGATCAGGCCGGCCGTCGGGAAGTCCGGTCCCTTGACGACCTCCATGCAGGCGGCGAGCATCGTCTCGTCATCGGCCTCGGGGTTCTCCAGCGCCCAGAAGACGGCGTCGGCGACCTCGTTGAGGTTGTGCGGCGGGATGTTGGTGGCCATGCCGACCGCGATGCCGCCCGAGCCGTTGATCAGCAGGTTCGGGATGCGCGCAGGCAGGACCGTGGGCTCCTCGGTCTTGCCGTCGTAGTTGGGCACGAAGTCGACGGTCTCCTCGTCGATGTCGCGCAGCATCTCCATGGCCAGCGGTGTGAGCCGGGCCTCGGTGTAGCGCATGGCGGCCGGACCGTCGTTGCCGCGCGAGCCGAAGTTGCCCTGGCCGTCGATCAGCGGGTAGCGCATCGACCACGGCTGGGCGAGGCGGACGAGCGCGTCGTAGATCGCGGTGTCGCCGTGCGGGTGGTAGTTGCCCATGGTCTCGGCGACGGGCTTGGCCGACTTCACGTACGGGCGGTCCGGGCGGTAGCCGGCGTCGTTGGTCGCGTACAGCAGGCGGCGGTGCACCGGCTTGAGGCCGTCGCGGACCTCGGGCAGCGCACGGCCGACGATCACGCTCATCGCGTAGTCGATGTAGCTGTTCTGCATCTCCTGCTGGATGTCGACCGGCAGGATGCGATCGTGTCCGCCGTCGTCGGTGGGCGGCAGCGTGGTGTCGGTCATCGATACCTCTTCAGTACTGGCGACGACTGTCGGTCGTCACCGAAGTTGTTGTGGGACAGGAAGATTCGAGTCATCCGCGGCGATCAGACATCGAGGAACCGGACGTCCTTGGCGTTACGGGCGATGAAGCCGCGACGAGCCGCGACGTCCTCGCCCATCAGGATGGAGAACAGTTCGTCGGCGGCGGCCGCGTCGTCGAGGGTGACCTGCTTGAGCACGCGGATCGACGGGTCCATCGTCGTCTCCCACAGCTCGCTGGCGTTCATCTCGCCGAGGCCCTTGTAGCGCTGGATGCCGTCGTCGGTGTTGATCTTCTTGCCGGCCTCGCGACCCTCTTCGAGCAGTCGGTCGCGGTCGCGGTCGGTGTAGGCGTACTCCGGCTCGGCACCCTTCTGCCATTTGAGCTTGTAGAGCGGCGGCTGCGCCAGGTACACGTGACCGTTCTCGATGAGCGGGCGCATGAACCGAAACAGCAGGGTCAGCAGCAGCGTCGCGATGTGCTGGCCGTCGACGTCGGCGTCGGCCATCAGCACGATCTTGTGATAGCGCAGCTTCTTGATGTCGAATTCGTCGTGGATGCCGGTGCCGAATGCGGTGATGATCGACTGCACTTCGGCGTTCTTCAGCACACGGTCGATGCGGGCCTTCTCGACGTTGATGATCTTGCCGCGGATCGGCAGGATCGCCTGGTACATCGAGTCGCGGCCGGACTTGGCCGAGCCGCCGGCCGAGTCGCCCTCGACGATGTAGACCTCGCACTTGGTCGGGTCGTTGCTGCGGCAGTCGGCGAGCTTGCCGGGCAGGCCGCCGATGTCGGTGGCCGTCTTGCGCCGGACCAGCTCGCGCGCCTTGCGGGCGGCGATGCGGGCCTGGGCGGAGTCGACGGCCTTGCGGACGATGGTCTTCGCCTCGGCCGGGTTCGCCTCGAACCAGTGGGCCAGGTGCTCGTTGCAGGTCTTCTGCACAAAGCTCTTGACCTCGGTGTTTCCGAGTTTCGTCTTGGTCTGGCCCTCGAACTGCGGGTCGGCGACCTTCACCGAGATGACGGCGGCCAGGCCCTCGCGGATGTCGTCACCGGTGAGCTTGCCGTCCTTCTCCTTGATCAGCTTCTTCTCGGTGGCGTACTTGTTGACGGTCGCGGTGAGCGCGGCGCGGAAGCCCTCTTCGTGGGTGCCGCCCTCGTGGGTGTTGATCGTGTTGGCGAAGGTGTGGACCGACTCGGCGTAGCCGCTGTTCCACTGCATCGCGATCTCGACCTCGTGGCCCTCGCCCTTGCCGGAGAAGCCGATGACCGACGAGTGGATCGGCGTCTTGGTCCGGTTGAGGTGCTTGATGTAGTCGACCAGTCCGTCCGGGTAGTGATAGGTGCGGGTCCGCACGACGGCGGCCTGCTCCTTCTTCTCCTCGTCGGACTTGACCGACTCGGCCAGATCCGTGCCGTCGCCGTCGAGCTCGGCCTCGGCCTGCGCCTCTTCGTCGGAGATGCGGTTGTCGGTGAAGGTGATGGTCAGGCCCTTGTTGAGGAAGGCCATCTCCTGCAGTCGACGGGCGATCGTCTCGGCGCTGAACGTCGTGGTCTCGAAGATGCCGCCGTCCGGCCAGAAGCGGACCGTCGTGCCGGTCTTCGAGGACTTGTCGCCCTTCTTCAGCTTGCTCGGCTCGGCGTTCTTGTACTCCTGCGACCACGCGAATCCGTCGCGCTCGATCTCCAGGTCGACGCGGGTGGACAGCGCGTTGACGACGGAGATGCCGACGCCGTGCAGACCGCCCGACACCGCGTAGGCGTCGGAGTCGAACTTTCCGCCGGCGTGCAGCTGGGTCATGATGACCTCGACCGCGGGTACGCCGGTCGCGTGCATGGAGACCGGCATGCCGCGGCCGTCGTCGACGACCTGGACGCCGCCGTCGGCGAGAAGGGTGACGTCGACGCGGGTCGCGTAGCCGGCCATCGCCTCGTCGACCGAGTTGTCCACGACCTCCCAGATGAGGTGGTGCAGACCGCGTTCGCCGGTGGAGCCGATGTACATGCCGGGCCGCTTGCGGACGGCCTCGAGACCTTCAAGGATGCTGATCGAATCAGCACCGTATTCGTCGGCGTTCTTCTTCGGCTTCTTCTTCTCCGCCACGGGCTTCGTCCGCTCCTTCTACAGGCATCCGCCTGAAATTCGGTCTCGAGGGCGTTTCAGCCCGCGCCAGCCCTAGTTCGGGCACTGCGACCATCGTACTGGCTCAGCCACACTAGAACGGGGATGGCAGGCCGCTAGCAGGCCCTCAGATCGATTTTTTCGACATTCTTGTGGGCCGATTGTGGAAAAACCTCGTTCGGCGGCGTTTTCGGGCCGCTTGGGCCTATCGTGCCGGGCCGGTCGGACATTGGCTCGGCGGACTACCCGTAGGTGTCGCGGGGGCCCCGCCCGGGCACGTGCCGCGGACCCTTCCGCCACGACGGCGCCTGTGGTCCGGTGATCTTCAATTGGGTCACGACGCCGTCGCCGACGGCCGCCGCGATCTTCGCGATGATCTGACTCTGGACGTAGCGCAGCTGCGTGGCCCACGCCGTCGACTCGGCGGTCACATAGAGGATGGTGTCGTCGAGGCGGTTGGGTTGGGCGTGGGCGGACACGTCCGGTCCGACGATCGAGTCCCAGGTGTTGAAGACCGTCGCCGCGCCGACGCGCCCCTTCCACCCGGGCGCCTGGGAGAGCCTGCCGACGAGTGCGCCGAGCGATTGCGGGTCGCGGTGATCGGGACCGGCGCCGGACCATCGGCGGCGCGCTTTGTTCCGGGGTGCGTCGTCGAGTTGCGGTTTGCCCGGCGCAGCCGGGCGACGACGATTTTTCGCGCGCGCCTCTTCGAGCGCCTTCTTGGCGATCTCGTATCCGCTCGGCTCGGTCATGGTTCTTCCATTTTACTGTCGTCACTGACAGTCGACCGGCGCTCCTCGGTCATCTCCACCGACAACCGCCGCCCGCGAACGCCCGCCGGCAGGTCCTCCGGAACCGCGGCGGTGATGAGGAGCTGTTCGGCGTCGGCGGTGAACTCCGCGAGATGTTCGCGGCGGCGCGCGTCGAGCTCGGCGAAGACGTCGTCGAGCATGATGACCGGTTCGACGCCGTCGGCCCGCGCCAACTCGACCGTCGCGAGTCGCAGGGCGAGCGCCAACGACCACGACTCCCCGTGGCTGGCGTAGCCCTTGCCCAGTTGGTCGCCGAGCCGGATGTCGAGGTCGTCGCGGTGCGGGCCGACGAGACAGACGCCCCGGTCGATTTCCTTGCCGCGCGCCTCGGCGAGCGCGGTCAGGAGGACCTGCTCGATGCCGTCGACGGGCAGCGGCGCGCCGTCCTCGTCGACGACCGCCGGGCCGACCGCACTGCGATACGCGATGGACGCCGGTCGCGAGTGCGGCGCGATCGCGGCATAGGCCTCGGCGAAGTGCGGCGACGCGGCGTTGACGACGTTGATGCGGTTCGCAGTCACCTGCGCACCGAGTGCGGCGAGTTGCCCGTCCCACACGTCGAGCGTCGAGATCACCGATTCCGCATCGGCCCCGCCGCGGCGCATCGCGGAACCCGCGGTCTTGAGGAGGGCGGCGCGTTGGCGCAGCACCCGGTCGTAGTCGGCCTTGGCCGCGACCGCCCCGGGGCCGAGTCCGACAACGAGTTCGTCCACAAAGCGACGGCGCTCAGCCGGCTCGCCGCGGATGAGGAGGAGGTCCTCGGGAGCGAACATCACCGAGCGCAGGACGCCGATGACTTCGCGGTGGCGGCGAATCGGTCGGCCGCCGAGGGTGATCTTGTTGGCCCCGCTCGGGCGGACGACGATTTCGAGGTCGAGTTCGCGGCCGTCGTTCTGGACGGTCGTACCAATCAGGGCAGACTCGGCACCATCAGCGACGAGCGCGGCGTCAGAGCTCACCCGGTGCGAGCGCAGGTTCGTCAGGTAGTAGAGCGCCTCGAGGACGTTGGTCTTACCGAAGCCGTTGCGGCCGACGAGGATCGTCGGCTCCGCGGCGAGCTCGACGTCGAACTCGTGCCACGACCGAAAATCCCGCAGCTGCAACCGGCGGACGAACACCGATCAGCCGGGGAGGCGGACCGGCATCAGCAGGTAGCTGAAGACCGAGTCGGGTGCGAGGAACGCCCCGCTCTCATCGGCGGTCGGCTCGTCGCCGGTCGACGGTCGCAGGACCGCGGGACGACTCGGCGTCGTGAAACCGAAGTCGACGGTCGGGACGCCGATCGCGTTCAGACCGTCCTGGAGGTACCCCGGGTTGAAGGCGATGGTGAGCGGCTCGCCGTGGAACACGACGGGCAGCTCTTCCTCGGCCTTGCCGGCCTCGTCGCCGCCGGCGGTCAGCAGCACCGATCCCTCGGAGAACTCCATGCGCACCTGGGCGCCCCGATCGGCGACGAGGGCCACGCGCTTGATCGCGTCGAGGAGCGGTGCGCTTTCGATCGTCGCGACCGCGGTGTGGCTGGCGGGCAGCAGCTGCCGGAACTTCGGGAACTCGGCATCGAGCAACCGGGTCGTCGTCTGCTTGCCGCCGCCGAGGATGCCAAAGATCCCGTCCGCGCCGATCGCATCACCCGAGCCGAAGGCGAGGGCGATGTCGGTCTCGGCTTCGCCGCCGGCCGTCTTCGCCGCGTCGGAGAGGGTCTTGGCCGGAACGAGGACCGCGCCCTCGGCCGAGGCATCGGCGGGCTTCCATTCGAGCTCGCGCACCGCGAGACGGAAGCGGTCGGTCGCGGCGAGCACGACGGTCTTGCCGTTGATCTCGATGCGCACGCCGGTGAGCATCGGGAGGGTGTCATCGCGACCCGCGGCGACGGCGACCTGCGAGATGGCCTCGGCGAAGATCGACGACGGGATCGTTCCCGTCGTGGCGGGGATGGCCGGCATCTCCGGGTAGTCCTCGACCGGCATCGTCGGCAACGAGAACTTGGCGCTGCCGCAGGAGATCGCGACGCGCGAACCGTCCAGGCCGACGTCGACCGGCTTGGCCGGCAACGCCTTGGTGATGTCAGCGAGCAGTCGGCCGGAGACGAGCACGCGGCCCGGCTCGGCGACCTCGGCCGCGATCGACTCCTGGGCCGAGACCTCGTAGTCGAAGCCGGAGACGGTCAGACCGTTGTCGCCGGCGGTGAGGACGACACAACCCAGAACGGGGACCGGAGGCCGCGGCGGAAGGCTGCGGGCAACCCACGCCACCGACTCCGCGAACTCGTCACGTGAGACACGAAACTTCATGGTGGCCACTGTAAAGCGTCCGGGCCGCTGTGGGCGCCGCGGGTCGCAAAAGATCTACGACGAATCCGGGGAGTCCGGCGCGGGGCCGCGGTTGTGCACACGCCGACTATTAGAAGAAAACTCTTTATAGGGATTAGAAGTAATAGTAGGCACCGTGAATTCTGTGGGTAAGTCGCAAACGCGCAGGTCTACCAGCATGTCTTCCTGTGGACGGATTGTGGGTAAGTCTGCGGGTCTTCAGAGTCGGTGTGGAGCGGGCGCGAGTTGTTCTTCGGTTGTCCCGCGACTGTGCACATGTGGACCGGGGTTTTCCGACGGTCGTCCACAGGGCGCGAGCAGCAGAGTCGGCCTTCGTCGACGGCCGGTGCGGTCCACGGTCAACCCTCGGTGGTGAGTCGAGGGTTCGCGGGAGGTGGGGTTCAGGACGGACCGGGCCGACGTCGGATCAGGGCGGTGAGTTCCTGAACGTGGTCGTAGACGTCGCGGCGCTCGGCGAGCTGTTCCTTGATCTTCTTCTCGGCGTGCATGACCGTTGAGTGATCGCGGTTGAAGGCTTCGCCGATCTTCGGCAGGGACAGGTCGGTCAGCTCGCGGCAGAGGTACATGGCGATCTGGCGCGGCGTCACGATCTCCTGTTTGCGGGAGGCACCGGTGAGTTGGTCGAGGGTGACGTCGAAGTAGTCGGCGGTGACCGCGAGGATGCGGGGCGCGCTGACCTCCTGGGCGCCGGACTCGGGCAGGAGGTTGCGCAACACGACCTCGGCCAGGGAGCGGTTGAGCTCGGCGTTGGTCAGCGAGGCGAAAGCGGTGACGCGGATGAGGGCGCCCTCGAGCTCGCGGATGTTGCGTTCGATGTGCGAGGCGATCAAGACGAGGACGTCGTCGGGGACGTTGATCTTGTCCATCTGCGCCTTCTTGCGAAGGATGGCGACGCGCGTCTCGAGATCCGGCGGTTGGACGTCGGTGATGAGTCCGCCCTCGAAGCGGGTCCGCAGGCGGTCCTCCAGGGTGGCCAGCTGATGCGGCGGCCGGTCCGAGGAGATGATGATCTGCTTCTCCGCGTTGTGCAGCGTGTTGAACGTGTGGAAGAACTCTTCCTGCGTTCCCTCGCGGCCCATCAAGAATTGGATGTCGTCGACGAGGAGGATGTCGACCTCGTCGCGGTAGCGCCGCTGGAACTGCACCCGACGGTCGTCGCGGAGCGAGTTGATGAAGTCGTTGGTGAACTCTTCGGTCGAGACGTACTTGACTCGCAGCTCCGGGAAGAGGCGCAGCGCGTAGTGGCCGGCCGCGTGCAGCAGGTGGGTCTTGCCGAGGCCGGACTCCCCCCAGATGAAGAGCGGGTTGTAGGCGCGGGCGGGTGCCTCGGCGACGGCGACCGCGGAGGCGTGCGCGAAGCGGTTCGACGCACCGATGACGAAGGTGTCGAAGGTGTAGCGCGGGTTGAGCTTGCCGGAGGTCTGCGCCGCGGACTGGCCGCCGGGGCTGTCGGTGAACGAGTCCTTCCAGCCGTCGTCGTTGTCGCGCCGTCGTCGGGAGATCCAGCCGTCGTCTTCCTCGGGGACGTCCTCCTCCGCCTCGGGCTCAGCGGTGTCGCCGCCGACGGGGATCGGCTGGACGCGCACACCGAGGTCGACGGACTCGCCGAGTTGGCGCGAGAGGGCGTTGCAGATGACGTCGCGGAGATCGCGCTCGATGTGTTCCTGGACGACGCGGTTGGGCACGGACAGGAGGGCGAATCCCTCGGTGAGGGTGAGCGGCTGGACCAACGAGATCCACGCTTTCTGCGCCGGGCTGAGCGGAGGGTTGACGCGGGAGTCGTCGCGGAGTTCGTCGACGACCGTCATCCACACGTCGGGAAAGCCGTCCCCCGATTCTGTCATCACTCCCCCTGCTTGCCGTCGGCGTCGAGGGATCCAAGCATGCCACGGGCGCCCGACGACGGCCAAGTTTTCCACACAGTTATACACAAGTGTGCACAAAAGCCGAGGTCGGCGGTTTGATTGTGGTGATCGGAGTCAGTACCCTCGACAGGTCATATCCGCCCGCGCGGATTTACGGTTCGACCGTGGTTGGTCAGACTATCCGAGACAACTCGGCACCGCGGGGGCGAACCAGACTTTTGTACCGCCTACGGCAGTGGGCACAGACTTTGAAGGAGTCATCCGATGGCCAAGGGCAAGCGGACTTTCCAGCCGAACAACCGTCGTCGCGCGCGCAAGCACGGCTTCCGTCTCCGCATGCGCACGCGTGCCGGCCGGTCCATCATCAGCGGCCGCCGCAGCAAGGGCCGCGCGAAGCTGAGCGCCTGAGTTCCGTTTGGCCACGCATCGGGGACACCCGGTGCTCGCTCGACGATGAACTCCCCGCACCGGATCGGTCGACGATCCGATTTCCAACGCACCCTCTCGCAGGGCGTGCGCACCCGCACGCGTGACCTCGACGTCCACACCTTGACGCCGGCGACCGCATGGCCCGACCGTTCCCGCACGGATGTCGCGCTGTCCGGCGGACCCTGGCTCGGCATGATCGTGAGCAAGCAGGTCGGCAACTCGGTCGTCCGACACCGCCTCGCCCGACGCCTCCGCGCGGCCTTCCGCGCCGCGGTGCTGCCCGGCGGTGCCGAGGCGTATGTCGTCGTGCGCGCCCGACCGTCGGCTGCCCGTCGTTCCGCCGACGAGTTGGCGGCGCAGCTGTCGAAGGCGGTGGCGCCGTGAGCCGGATGCTGATCGCGGTGATCCGCTGGTACCAAGTCTGGATCTCCCCCACCCGACTGCCGTCGTGCCGCTTCGAGCCGACCTGCAGCGCCTACGCCGTCGAGGCGCTCGGCGAGCACGGCTTTCTCTACGGCGGCTGGCTGTCGGTGGTGCGCCTGCTCAAGTGCGGCCCCTGGCACAAGCCCGGCTACGACCCCGTCCCGTCTCACCGAGACACCCACACTTCCGTCCCCGACCGGGACGCCATCACAAGCGGATAAGAGGCAACCGTGAAATTCAATTTCGCTTCGCTGGACTACATCTACTACCCGATCTCCGGGATCATGTGGGTCTGGCACTGGGTGTTCGACAAGATCACCCCGGACACCGCCGGCGGTCACGGGATCGCCTGGGCGCTGTCGGTCGTCGCGCTGGTCTTCAGCCTGCGCGCGATCCTCTACAAGCCCTTCGTCAAGCAGATCCAGACGACGAAGAAGATGCAAGAGATCCAGCCGCAGATGCAGGCCATCCGCAAGAAGTACGGCAAGGATCAAGTGAAGATGGCCGAGGAGATGCAGAAGCTGCAGCGCGAGCACGGCTTCAACCCCCTCCTGGGCTGCCTGCCGATGTTCATGCAGATCCCCGTCTTCATCGGCCTGTTCCACGTGCTGCGGTCGTTCAACCGCACCAAGGGCATGTCCTTCTCGCCGCGCGTCGAGACGATGGGCGTGCTCGACAACGCCCAGACCGGCAACTACTTCTTCAGCGCCCATCAGGTCCAGGAGTTCCTGGAGGCCCGGTTGTTCGGCGTGCCGATCGGCTCCTTCATCACGATGAAGCCGGACACCGACCAGTGGCGTGCCTTCATCGATCTGCCGGTGAACGGCCACCTCGAGGCGATCGGCAGTCCCTTCACCAAGGTCGCCATCATCGCCGCCATCGTGCCGATCATGCTGATCGCCTCGTTCATGACGCACATGAACGCCCGTGCGTCGGTGAACCGCCAGGCGCCCGAGGCCGCCGAGCAGGCGCAGACCCGGATCATGAACCGGCTGTCGATGTGGATCTTCCCGCTGGGCATCCTCGTGTCCGGCGTGTTCTTCCCGCTCGCGATCCTGCTCTACTGGGTCAGCAACAACATCTGGACCTACGGTCAGCAGCACCTCGTCTTCAACCGGATCGAGAAGGAAGAGAAGGCGGCCGCCGAGGCCAAGGAAGCGGCCAACAAGGAGCTCGCCCCGAAGCCGGGTGCCAAGCCGGGCCGGACCAAGCGCGAGGAAGCCGCCGCCGAAGCAGAGGCCGCTGAGGCCGACGCCAAGCTGTCGAAGCCGGCGCCCGGACAGAAGCCCGCTACCGCGAAGAAGAAGTCCGCACAGGGCTCGGCGGCGGCCAAGGGCAAGCAGGCCGGCAGTCGGCAGAACCGCAAGGCCGCCCAGAAGAGCAAGAAGAAAAAGCGGTAGTCCGCGCCAGCCCCGGACCACCCCCACACCGTTTGCACGAGACAGAGGAGAGCCCAATGACTGCCGATGCGCAGGTTCCCGAAGAAGAGATCGTCGAGATCGTCGACGAAGCAGCCGACGAGGCCGTCGAGGATGACGAGCTGAGCGAAGAAGACGAATTGGTCGAGGAGGGCGAGATCGCCGGCGACTACCTCGAGCAACTGCTCGACGTCCTGGACTTCGACGGGGACATCGACCTCGACGTCGACGGCGACCGCGCGGTCGTCAGCATCGACGGCGGCAAGGACCTGGCCAAGCTCGTCGGCCGTCGCGGCGAGGTGCTCGACGCACTGCAGGAGCTGACCCGCCTGGCGGTCCAGCAGGCCACCGGCGACCGCAGCCGGCTGATGCTCGACATCGCCCGCTGGCGTGCCGACCGCCGCGAGCGACTGGCGAGCCTGGGCACGGAGGTTGCCGAGCGCGTCCGCGATTCGGGCGAGCGCGAGGCCCTCGACCCGATGACGCCGTTCGAGCGGAAGATCGTGCACGACGCGGTCGCCGCCGTCGACGGCGTGGTCAGCGAGAGCGAGGGCGCCGAGCCCAAGCGCCGGGTCGTGGTGATCAAGGCGTAGCTCCCCCACTGCGTCGCGTAAGCTAATGCGCGACGACGTTCCATCGAGAAGGTCCCGGCTCGCGCCGGGGCCTTTCTCGCTTTCGGGGGACCGAATCACATCGATGTAAGTTCCGATGTTTCACGTGAAACATCGGAGCGCAGACAGCGATGTTTCACGTGAAACATGGGCTGTCGCGCCAGCGAGAGGAAGCGCGTGTCGGTACCCGAGGTTGCCAGCCGAGTGTTCGGCGCCAGGCTCCCCGTGGCTGTCGGCTACCGCGAATGGCTGGCCGACGCGGCCGTCACCCGCGGGCTGATCGGCCCGCGCGAGACCGACCGACTCTGGGATCGCCACATCCTCAACTGTGCCGTGATCGGCGCGGAGTTCGGGCCCGACGAACGCGTCGTCGACATCGGGAGCGGGGCCGGTCTACCGGGCATCCCCCTCGCGATCGCCCGCCCGGATCTGCGCGTCGTGTTGGTCGAGCCGCTGTTGCGGCGGACCACCTTCCTCGACGAGGTCGTCGCCGACCTCGGCCTGGACAACGTCACCGTCGTGCGCGGGCGGGCCGAGGAGAAGCCCATCGTCACCGAGCACGGTGGCGCCGATGCGGTGACGTCGCGGGCGGTGGCCCCCCTGGATCGATTGGTCCGGTGGTCGGCACCGCTGATCCGGCCGGGAGGCCGCCTGGTCGCCATGAAGGGATCGCGTGCCCAGGCGGAGATCGACGAGCACGCTCCGGCGTGCGCGAAGGCCGGGATCGTCGACCTCGCGGTGGCGGTCGTCGGAGGCGAGCTGCTGGCCGAACCCACGACGCTCGTGACCGGACGAAAGACCGGGGGCGGCAAGACCAAACGGCCTCGCTCCGGCCGCTGAACCCGGTGTTGTCCGTGTCAGACGGAGCGCGCAGAATACGTAGTGTTGAACGATTAAGGATGGACGAGAGTGCCGAGAAATCAACCGCATGTTTCACGTGAAACATCGCACGCCGGCGACCCGGGGGCGTTCGTCGATACGCCCATCGCCGCTGCCGCAGCCCGCGCGAGCGAGATCCTGACGCCGGGTGGCACGCCGCCCCTCCCCCACCCGCCGCAGCCCCGCATCCTCACGGTGGCCAACCAGAAGGGCGGCGTCGGCAAGACCACGACGGCGGTGAACCTCGCCGCGGCGCTCGCCATCCACGGCCTCCGCGTTCTCGTCGTCGACCTCGACCCGCAGGGCAACGCGAGCACGGCGCTGGGCATCGACCACCGCCAGCCGGGCCTCGTCTCGGTCTACGAGCTCCTGCTGGGCGACGCCGATCTGGCGTCGGCGATCAAGCAGAGCCCGGCCCACGAGAACCTCTACTGCGTCCCGGCGACGTTGGATCTGGCCGGCGCGGAGATCGAGCTGGTGTCCTTGGTGGCCCGCGAGAACCGACTCCGCAACGCATTGAGTCGCGACGCCCTCGCCCAGTTCGGCTTCGACTACGTCTTCATCGACTGCCCGCCGTCGCTGGGACTGCTGACCGTCAACGCGATGGTGGCCGCTCGCGAGGTCCTCATTCCGATCCAGTGCGAGTACTACGCCCTGGAGGGCGTGAGCCAGCTGCTCCGCAACATCGAGTTGGTGCAGGCGCACCTGAACCGCGAGCTGCAGGTGTCGACCGTCCTCCTCACGATGTACGACGGCCGCACCAAGCTCGCCGATCAGGTGGCCGAGGAAGTCCGCCGCCACTTCGGCGACAAGGTCCTCAAGACCATCGTGCCGCGCAGCGTCAAGGTGTCCGAGGCGCCCGGCTTCGGCATGACGATCATCGACTACGACCCCGGTTCGCGGGGCGCTATGAGCTACGTGGACGCGGCACGGGAGCTGGCCATGGCCGGCGCTCCGGCGGCGCGTTAGGAGGGGCGGCGACCATGGCACGAGACAATCAGCGCAAGGGCGGCTTGGGCCGCGGGCTGGCATCCCTGATCCCCACCGGTCCGACCGAGGACCCGGGCAGCTCGATGGGCACCCCGCCGATGGGCTCTGCGGCCGCGGACGTCGTCATCGGCGGCACCCCGCCCGCGCCGGCGCCGGCCGCTCCGGTGGGCGAGGTCGGCGCGGTCTACCAAGAACTGCGCCCGACGCAGATCCAGCCGAACCCCCAGCAGCCGCGCACGGTCTTCGACGAGGAGGCCCTCGCCGAGCTCGTCCACTCGATCCGCGAATTCGGCCTCATGCAGCCGATCGTGGTCCGCCGCCTCTCCTCCCCCGTCGGCGACGTGGAGTACCAACTCGTCATGGGTGAGCGCCGCTGGCGCGCGAGCCAGGAGGCCGGCCTCGAGGTGATCCCCGCGATCGTCCGCGAGACCCCCGACGGCGACATGCTCCGCGACGCCCTGCTGGAGAACATCCACCGGGCGCAGTTGAACCCGTTGGAAGAGGCGGCCGCCTACCAGCAGCTGCTCGACGAGTTCGACGTCACGCAGGAGGAGCTGGCCACCCGCATCGGCCGCTCCCGTCCGCTCATCACCAACATGATCCGCCTCCTCAAGCTCCCCATCGCGGTCCAGCGCCGCGTGGCGGCCGGAGTGCTGTCCGCGGGCCACGCCCGCGCCCTGCTCGCCCTGGAGGGCGGCAGCGACGCCCAGGAGGCCCTGGCGGCCCGTATCGTCGCCGAGGGCCTCTCCGTCCGCGCCACCGAGGAGGCGGTCACCCTCGCCAACCGCGGCGACGGACCGGACCCCGCGACGCCGGCGGCCAAGCGCAAGCAGATGGTGATGCCCGGCCTGCAGGACGTCGCCGAGAAGCTCTCGGACCGGCTCGACACCCGCGTCCAGGTGAGCCTCGGCAAGAAGAAGGGCAAGATCGTCGTCGAGTTCGGCTCGGTCGAGGATCTCGAACGTCTGGTCGACGAAATCTCGCAACGAGGGGCGTGATTCCCGCACCTGGCCACCCCAGTTCAAAACGTCACTGTGACGGATAGCCCGGAAAGGACGAGAGTTGAGCCGAAAAGCCTTGTGCGACAACAACTCTCGGCATTTCCGCAGCATGGGCGGGTGAATGGCGGTGGGAATCAGGCTGCGCGCCCTGGATACCGACGGATTTGAGTCGTTGCCGACCCATATCCGCGAATGTGTCTTCTGGGAGGTCGACCCGAGCGCCGACATCCAGACGAGTGCCTTCGACAAGGAGGCGTGGACGTCGGGGCTGCTCCTCGAGTGGGGCACCTGCGCACAGCTCGCGGTGTCCGGCGACGGGCCGAGCATCCGACCGCAGTCGGTCATCGGCACCGCGTTCTACGCGCCGCCGCTGCGCGTCCCCCGCGCTGCCCACTTCCCCACCTCGCCGGTGAGTCCCGACGCCGTGCTGCTGACGTCTCTGCGGGCCGATGAGGGCTTCGCAGAGGCACGCGGGATGCTCCTCGACGCCGTCGTCGCCGATCTCGTCCAGCGCGGCGTGCGGGCCGTGGAGGCGTTCGGGTTGCGCGCCGAGTCGGCGCCGGCCGGGTCGTTGGACGGGATCTGCACCGAGTGCATGATCGACCCGCAGTTCCTCAGCGACTCCGGCTTCGAGCTCGTGGCGCCGCATCACCGGTTCCCGCGGTACCGCCTCGCCCTCGACGAGGGCCTCGGCTGGAAGTCGGCCGTGGAGGGCGCGCTCGAGCGGCTCGTGGTGGAGGCGGCGATGCAGATCACCGGTGGCGCGCGGGTGGATCTGGTGCCGACGAGCCGATAGCCGTCGGGCCTAGGAGATCTTCTGCTCGGCGGCCAGCAGGTCGGCGAACGTGTAGGTGCCGGTCGGCCGATCGTTCTCGCCGAGGAGGTACACGCGTTTGACGGCGATCAGGATCGCCTCGGCGACGACGTCGCGGTTGTGCGGGTCGTCGAGCCAGGCGGCGTCGACCGGGTTGGTGGCGTAGCCGACCTCGATGAGAGCCGTCGGCATCCGCGTCTCGCGCAGGATCGTCCACGTCCGCGGATGGGTGCGGCAGTCGTAAAGCCCTGTGCGAGCGACGATTTCGCGCTGGATGAAGCTGGCGAGGTTCCGGCCGATCGACGAGTACGACCCGTGGCTGTTGCCGAAGTAGAAGCTGGCGACGCCGCTGGCGGCCGTCGTCTGGTGGTGTCCGCAGCGCAGTGCGATCACCAGGTCGGCGTCGACGGCGTTGGCCGTTCGGGCACGCTCGGCGTCGTTGGGGGCGGAGTCCTCGGCGTGCGAGACATAGGTGTCCATGCCGGCCGCGCCCATGCGGCCCTCGAGGCGCTGGGCGAGATCGTGCAGCACGCGGTTCTCGAGGTCGGCGACCGGCCCGGTGGACAGCGGGTGCTGGCCGCCGCAGCCGGCGTCGATCAGGACGCGCTTGCCGGCGAGCTGCGGGCCCGAGCGGCGGACCCGCTCCTCCTCGCGGATGGCGTGCGGCGAACCGCCGGTGATGCGGTTGCCCAGGCGCTCCAGCGAGCGGAGGGTGGCCGGGCCGCAGATCCCGTCGGAGGTCAGGCCGACCTCGTCCTGGTAGCGGCCCAGGGCCAGGTGGGTGGTCTCGCCGAAGACGCCGTCGACCAGGCTCGGGTAGTAGCCCAGGTTCTGCAGTCGGGACTGCAGGGCGGCGACATCGTCGCCGGTCATCGGGGCGGAGAGGCGGTAGAGCAGGACGCGCGAACCCAGGTGGTACGACGACTCCAGCAGGGCCCGGTAGGTGGCCGGTCCGACGATGCCGTCGGCGACGAGGCCGCGGTGCTGCTGGAAGGCGCGCACGGCGTGGTCCAGCTGCGCGTCGAAGACGGCTTCGGGGGAGGCCCAGCCGCCCTCGGTGGCAAGCAGGCCCTCGGGGCCGGCCGTGTCGGGGAGGAGTTCCTGGCCGACCAGGATGGAGCGGATCTCAGCGATGGCTGAGCCCTGATCTCCAAGCCTGAGATTCGGCATGCATGTACTCCTCGACTACCGCGCGGCGGTGGTGAAACCTTCCGCCAATTGTGGCAGGTGGGAGTTGGCCAACACAAATGATCCGTTCACTTCAGAACGGAGTCGAGCTCCCGGAGCAGTGCCGCCTTGCCCTTGGCGCCGACGATGGTCTTGACGACCTCCCCGTCGACGAAGAGCTTGAGGGTGGGGATGGAGACGATCTGGTAGTCCCGGGCGATCGTCGGATTGGCCTCGACGTCGACCTTGGCGACGGTCAGCTTGTCGCTGTTGTCGCGGGCGATCTCCTCCAGCACCGGTGCGACCATCTTGCACGGGCCGCACCAGGTGGCCCAGAAGTCGACCAGGACCGGCTTGGCCGAGCTCAGCACATCGCCGGCGAAGCTGGCGTCGGTGACGTCGGTGGTGTGGGCGCCCATGGGGTCTCCTTTGTCCGGGGGGGGGGTGTCGGTCAGGCGTTGGCGGCCGCGGCGGGTGCCTGGGCCTCCTGGTCGGCCAGCCAGCGCTCGGCGTCGATGGCGGCGCTGCAGCCGCTGCCGGCGGCGGTGATGGCCTGTCGGTAGGTGTGGTCGACGAGGTCGCCGCAGGCGAAGACGCCGGGGAGCGACGTGTAGGTGCTGCGGCCCTGCGTCACGACGTAGCCCTCGCCGTCGAGGTCGACCTGGTCCTTGACCAGCTCGCTGCGCGGATCGTGGCCGATGGCGACGAACATGCCGGTGACGTCCAGATCGCGCTTCTCGCCGGTCTCGGTGTCGACGAGCACGAGCCCGGTGACCGAGTCGTCGCCCTTGATGGCCTCGACGGCGGTGTTGGTGACGAATTCGATCTTCTCGTTGTCACGGGCGCGGTCGAGCATGATCTTCGACGCGCGGAACTCCTCGCGGCGGTGGATCAGGTAGACCTTCTTGGCGAACTTGGTCAGGAACGTGGCTTCCTCCATGGCGGAGTCGCCACCGCCGATGACGGCGATGTCCTGGTCCTTGAAGAAGAAGCCGTCACAGGTCGCACAGGCCGAGACGCCGCGGCCCAGGAGGCGCTGCTCGTCGTCGATGCCCAGGTAGCGGGCGGCGGCCCCCATCGCCAGGACGACGGCCTTGGCGCGGTGGACCTCGCCGGCGACCTCGACCTCTTTGATCTCGCCGTCCAGGCGCAGGGCGTCGACGTCCTCCATGCGCAGGTCGGCGCCGAAGCGGATGGCCTGCTCGCGCATCTCGTCCATCAGCTCGGGACCCTGGATGCCCTCGCGGAAGCCGGGGAAGTTCTCCACCTCGGTGGTGGTCATCAGCGCACCGCCGAACTGGGTGCCCTCGAAGACGATGGGGGAGAGCTCGGCGCGGGCCGCGTAGATCGCCGCGGTGTATCCGGCGGGGCCGGAGCCGACGATGATCAGTTCGTGGATAGTGCTGGTGCTCACTGCTGCGTCCCTTTGGTCCTCGTGGTCGAGTCGTACAACACCAGCGTAGGGCGCATTGTTCCCGGTGCGCGGGCAGGGGCGTCGGCGGGTCGTCAGTCGCCGACGGTGGTGCGCGCGATGGTGTGCGGTTTGCCGGCGTCGCAGTCGCGCGTGGTGACCAGCGCGGTGAATTTCCCGGCCTTGCCCGCCGGGGTCAGAATGACCTGCGCCGGCCGGCCCCGGTAGTCGAGGTAGCCCGCTCCGACGATCGCGGCGCCGCCCATGCCGTTGGCGGTGAGACAGCGGGCCAGCCGGTTGGCGTCCATCGCCTCGGTCTGGGGGGCGCGGGCCGCGGCGAGGAGGTTTGCGGCATCGCCCGTCGCGACCGGTTCCCCGGCGTCGGGTGACGCGGGACGGCCGGGGGCCATGAGTGCGGCGACGGCCGCACCGCCGATGAGGACGCCGGCGACGGCCGCGGCGATCAGCCAGGCGGCGGAGAACCGGCGGCCACGGGACGGCGCCGGGATCGGGGCGGTGGGTGCGTCGTCGGACTCGAGGGAGGCGAGGGTGGCCTCGCTGGCGGCGCGGAGCTCGGGGGACACCTCGACCTCCGGTGCCGGGGCGCCGTGCAGCGCACTCACCGTCGCCTCCAGCGCGGCCAGCGTCTCGGCGGCCTGCGGGTCTTCCGGCAGCCGACTGCGCACGTGCGCCGCCAGATCGTCGTCGAGCACGCCGGCATGCAGATCGGCGATCAGCTCGGGTGCGAAGGGCGGCTCGGGGAACACCCGGGACGCTTCGCTCACGTTGGACGACATCGGCCTGCTTTCGGCTGGGGAACAGTTCGTACTCTACGACGCAGCGCGGCGCCATGTGGTTCCCCGGCGCACTTCACAGCTACCCGTCAGGGAGCCCGACCTGCGGCGCAGCGCTGATCAGCGCCGTGGGGCGTACACGTCAGACCGACGTGCGCAGGCCCGCGAGCATCACCGACAGCCGCAGGCGGCCGCGGGCACAACGGCTCTTGATCGTGCCGGTCGCGACGCCGAGCAGTTCGGCGGTCTCGGCGATCGTGTAGCCCTCGACGTCGACGAGCAGGATGGCCCGCCGCTGGTCCTCGGGCAGCAGCCGCAGCGCGTTGTTGATCGTGATCGACAGGTCCACGCTGCGGGCGTGGTCGCCGGGATCGGGCAGGCGCTCGTCGAGCTCGGACACCAGTTTCACGGCGCGGACCCGGGAGCGCCGCATGCGGTCGAGACAGGCGTTGATGACGATCCGGTGCAGCCAACTCGACACGGCCGAATCGGCGCGGAACTGTGTCGCCATCTCGTGTGCCTTGGCCCAGGCCTCCTGCAGCGCGTCGGGCACGTCCTGGGGGTCGTTCATGGTGCGATACGCGACGGCAGCCATGCGGTCGTGGTGTCGGCGCACCAGGACGGTGAAGGCGTGTCGCTGGCCCGCGACGTGCGCCCTCAGCAGCTCGATGTCGCTGTAGTGCTCCAGATCCCCCCGGTTCATTGCACGACAATAAGCATGGCCTAACCAGCTCGGGAACCATTCCGTTCATATTCAAGCAATCCTGCGGATAACTCGAAACGGCGATTAACAACGGCAAAGGACACCACGTTGTGGCGCGGCCGGAAAGCCCCTGTGTGACAGCGATTCCCGCCGCTGCCGCGGTCGGGCCGGGAAAACCCGCCTGTGGGTAACTAGCTCTTCATGATGACTTGCTGGATCGTCGCCTCGTACTGGCCGTAGTTGCGCTGCGACGGGGCGAGTCGCTTGATCCAGAGCAGCATGAAGGGGGCCGCCTTGGCGTTGGAGATCTTGATCGTCGTCGTGTCGTTGTCGACGTCGACGTCCGCGACCTTGGTGGTCTGGTCGAACTTGGTGGCACCGGCCTGTGCGGTCCGCAGCTCGACCTTGAAGCCCGGGTTCGGCGTCTTGATCGTCACGGTTCGCACGGTGCGCGTGCCGCCCAGGTTGAACATGAGCCCGACGCCCGGCTTGAGCCCGCCGAAGTTGGCGGACTGCTGGTAGTGGTCGGTGGCCCACGACGGCGACTTGCCGCTGATGACGTTCTGGACGTTCGTGTCCGGGTCGGCCGGCTGATCGGAGTAGTCGACGACGGCCACGGTCTGCAGCGGGATCACCGCACCGGGGGTGTCGCTGTGCTCGGCGGTGCTCGACGTGAGGATCGCGTCGATGTCCGAGCTGGGCTCCGAACCGCCGACGAAGCGGGCGAGCACGATGACCAACGAGATGACGACCAGCAGCGCGGCGACGCCGAGGCCGATCAGCAGCGGCATGTTGCGGCCGCCGGCTTCGCTCGCCACGACGGTGTCGTCCTCGGCGCTGGGCGCGGGCGTGCCGTCGGGGACGATCGGCTTGCCGTCGGAGTCGAGCGGCGCGATGGCGGTGGTCGGCAGGTCCACGACGGTGGCCTGGTCGAGCACGTGCTGGATGGTCGCGGCGGTGCGGATGCCTTGGTTGCCGGCGAGCGCGCGGGCGGCGACGGCGGAGATCTCGAAGGGCACCTGCGACCGTGCGCGCTGCGGTTCGATCGGGCCCTTGCCCTCGTCGTCGGGCAGAGCCGGGCGCATCCCGCCGATCTGATCGGTCGACTGCTTCTCCGTGTTCGTGGCCGAGGCGTCGGCGCTGAGCGGCCAGCGGTCGAGCAGCAGGGCATAGAGCACGGCACCCAGGCCGCGCACGTCCGAGGACTTGTCGTCGCCGGCGAGCGTGCCGGGGAAGGCCAGCACGGCGTCGCCGTTGGTGGAGACGCGGATGCGGTCCGGGCTGTCGATGGACAGTGCGCCCCCGGTGCGGTGGGCGGCCTCGGCGGCGGCGGCCAGGGCGCGGACCGCGCGTGCCGCGCCGCGCGGCGACGGGTTGGTGCCGGCGACCTGGGCGAGCGAGGAACCCGGGGTCCACTCGGACACGACGATGCCGCCGGAGGAACCGCGGATGACGTCGAGGACGCGGGCGGCGCCGGCCGAGTTCAGGTGGCCGATGCGCAGCGTGCGCGACAGGATCGCCTGCGGGCCCTCGGTGTCGGCGGCGCCGGCCTTGGGCGGCTCGGCGACCTGGTCGGCGTCGACGAAGGTCAGGGCGACGTCGCGGTCGAGGTTGATGTCGCGGGCGTGCCAGAACTGCAGGCCGCGCGCCCCGCCGCAGTGTGCGATGAGGCGGTAGCGACCGCCGGCGACGGCGGCGCCGGGCACCAGGCGCGGTCCGCGGACCGGTGCGGCGGCAGCGGGAGCGGCCTTCTCGGCGGCCTTGGCGGCGGGAGCCTTGGCGGTGGCGGCCGGGGCCGCCTTCTTCTCGGCGGATGCGGGAGCGGCCTTCTTGGGCGCCGGATCCTTCTTGGCGGCGCCCTTGGTCGAGGTGGGTTCGGCGTCCTTGCCGGTGCCGTCGCTCATGATCGGCATTCCTCTCCTGCGGTAGCGCATGTCGGTGCGCGCGGGGTCATCGTCGTCGGGATGCGGTATGCGCGGGATGCTCCCGGTCGTCGCTCCACCGCTGTGGACAGTGTACGAGCGCCACGTCGATGATCCCCGATCGAAGCGGCGCACGACTTCAACTTGACCAGAGTAAGGCAGCGATTCATCAGCGCCAATCTTGGGGAACTGCACGGTCAGCGTGGTCTCGTTGGCCGTGGGCGCGTTCTCGTCCGGTTTCGGTGCCAGCGCGGGGACGAACCGGCCGATCGCGCGGCGGGCCATATCGGTGACGGCGACGACGTCGGGCACCTTGGCGGCGGCCATCAGGACGTACGCGAGGGCGAGGGCGACGATCGCCGTGACACCGACGAAGACGACGACGCCGATGCGTTCGCCCAGCGGCGCGGCGCGGGAGTCGTCGGGGGTGTACGGCGTGAAGACCAGGCGCGCGAGCGCCCACGTCGCCGCGACCGCCGCCAGCGAGGCAACCAGCGTGACGAGCGTCGTCCGCGCGACGCCGGACCCCGGCTCGTTGCCCAGCCGCGAGCGCAGCAGGTAGTGCCCGACGATGGCGCCGACGAGATAGCCCAGGCCGTTCGACAGCGCGAGCCAGCGGATGATCAGGTCGGGGTCGTCGAACAGGACCGGTCCCAGGAAGGACGACGCCACCTTCACAACGGTGATGCCGACGACCATGGCCGTCGGCGTCCAGGCGTCCTCGCGCGCGTAGAAGACGCGCAGTTGCACGAGCGTCATCGCGTAGGGGATGAGCGTGAAGGCGCCCCACGCCAGCACCGAGCCCAGCTGGCTGGCGTCGCTCGCCGAGAACTTGCCGAAGCTGAAGATCGCCAGGCCGATGTACGGGCCGAAGAAGGTCATGAACGCCACGACGGGCACCAGCGACACCATGGTCAGCCGGGTGGCCAGCGACAGGTCGGCCTTGACGGCGTCGGTGTCGTCGGCGGCCGCGTTGCGCGACAGGCGCGGCATGAGGGCGGTCAGGATGGTCACGCCGAGCACGCCGTAGGGGAGTTGCAGCAACTGCCAGTGCGTCGCGTAGGCGATGATCCCGGTCTCGGCGTGGGCGGCCGCGATGCGGTTGGTGATGACCAGGCCGACCTGCAGGACCAGGACGTAGACGACGATGGCGGCGGCCATGTTGCCGAAGGTGCGCAGGCGCGCGTCCAGGCCCCACTTCAGGCGGAAGCGGACGCCCGCCCTGCGGAGGTACGGCAGCAGCACGACCGCCTGCACGACGACGCCGAGGGTGGTGCCGATGCCCAGGACGAGCAGCTGCGGGTTGGTCATCTTGACCGGGTTGAGCGTCAGCTCGCCGGGCATCACGCGGAAGAGGACCAGTGTCGCGATCTGCACGATGTTGTTGAGCACCGGCGCCCAGGCGCCCGGCTTGAAGACGTTCTTGACGTTGAGGATCGCCATGAACAGCGCCGACAGCCCGTAGAACAAGATCTCCGGCAGCAGCAGGTAGGCGAGGGCCGTCGTCAACGGCTGGTCGACCTTGGAGTTCGAGCCGACGTTCATCACCGCCAGGATGGGCGCCGCGATGACGGCGAGGACGGTGACCGAGCCCAGCAGGACGACGGTCAGCGTGTAGAGGCGGTTGATGAAGCCCTCGCCGCCGTCGGGGTCCTCGGATTCGGCGCGCACCAGGACCGGGATGACGATCGCGGTGAGGACCGCGCCGAGGACGACCTCGGCGATCATGTTCGGCAGCACGTAGGCGGCCTGGAACGCGGAGGCGACGCCGCCGCCGAGCAGGGCGACGAGCAGCACCGTCCGGATGAACCCGGTGATGCGGCTGATCAGCGTCGCGAGGGCAATGGACCCGCCGGTGCGCACCACCGACTCGTCCGAGGTCTCCGAGTTGGCGCCGACCGGCCGTTCGGGCAGCTGTTCCGGCGCGGGACGGCGCACCTTGCGCGGCTTGGCCGGCTCGCCCGGGCTGTTGGGGTCGGCGAGCGGACCCGACAGCGGCCGGAAGCCGCCGGGGGGAGCGGTCAACTCCTCGGCGGACAGTTCCGCGGCGGTGATCTCCTCCGCCGCGAAGGCGCGTTCGTCGTCGCGGTCAGTCATCGGTGCTTTCCGGGTGGGGGTGGGCGTGCTCATACTCATTGTGCCGCCACGTGTAGTCGCGCCCGGCGAGGAACCGGTCCTGCGGGCTCGCCTCGGGACGGTCGACGTCGGCCTTGTCCGGTTCGCCGCGGAAGCGGTGCCACAGTCGGCGGGCCACCAGCAGCACGAGCAGGATGCCGGCGGCGATGGTCACGAAGAACAGCGGTTTGCCGTAGGCGTTGGAGTTCACGGCGAGTTTGATCGGGTCCCCGCCGAGTTGCACGCCCGACGCCGAGACGAGGGCGAACGTGACCGACGTCTTCTCCGACGCCTCTGATTTCGCGGGGAGGCGGACCTGGCGGGTGCCGCGGCCGGGGATCTCGACGATGCCGACGTCTTTGATGTCGAAGTCGCGGGGGGCGGTCGTATTGATGCGGACCCGGATGGGCAGGGCCAACTCGTTGCGGGTGACCAGCAGCAGGGGGCTGCGCTCGGAGACCTGCGTGTAGCGGCCGCCGGGGTCGAGGATCGAGACCGACTCGCGCATCTGCTTGAGCGCGCGCCCCACCGATCCGATGCGGGCGCCGCGGGCCGCGCGCACGGCATCGGGCTGGACGCCGTTGTCGACGGGCCCGGGCAGGGCGCGCAGCAGGTCGTACCGCAGCGGCGCCATGTACTTCTCCGGGGTGGCGCGGTCGCCGTCGGTCGCGTCCGCGGGACTGGCGACGAGGGCGGCCTGCAGCTGCCAGGTGAGGTCCGCCGACTTGTCGATGGTGTCGGCGGCGGTCGGCGACGGCAGCCACCACTGGTCCGATCCGGCCAGCGGGGTGTCGGCCGGGATGGTGAGGCGGGCGGCGGACCGGTTCTTGCCGGCCCCGTCGATGACTCCGGTCAGCGGGGCGGGCACCGCGGCGCCCGAGCGGAGCAGCAGGCCCGCGGTCGCGACGAGGTCGGCGGCGTCGTCCGGCGTGATCGACCACGTCGGCGGCGGGGCGATCAGCGAGCTGCGGCCGACGGTCGGCATCTCGTCGCCGGCGTCGGTGTCGGGGACGACGATGGACGGGAAGGCGAGGGCCGCGAGGGCGGCCTGCCGACGGCTCACGGGCGATTCGCCGTCGAGCGGCACGCGCTGGCCGGGCGGGACCAGGACCGGTCGGCGCGGTCGGGATCCGGCGGCCCCGAGGGCGGCGCTGATCGGACGGTCGAAGGTCGCCAGGCCCAGCTTGCCGGAGTTGTACTGGCCGGCCGGGTCGGCGCGGTCGGCCGCGATGGTGTCGCTGCCGGTCAGCGCGGTCCCGATGGCGGCCGTGGCGAGCTCGGCCGCACCGGCGTCGGTGATTGCGCCCTGGGTCGGCAGCGACATCCCGCGGACGCTCTTGACGTCGAGCAGGGAGTCGACGAGGTCGGCCGGGTGGGCGAGCGCGAGTTTGGTGAGCGCGGTGTTCCCGACGCGGTGCAGCGCGTCGAGGCTGGCGCCGGCGAAGGGCAGTGCGACGACGCAGCGCCCCTTCGCCAACGTGGTGAGTTCGGCGAGCCAGTCCGCGGCGGCGGCCGCGCCGGTACCCGGCTTGGTGGGCCCGGCGCGGTTGGCCGGGTCGCTGAGCACGGCGTAGCCGCCCGCCATCGCGGAGACGGTGACGAGGAGGTCGGGGTCGACGGCCAGGCACAGGCTGTCGCGGACGGCCGACCGCGGATCGTCGGCGCCGGCGCTGACCACCGGACGGAGCCCGACGAGCAGGTTGTGCAACCGCCCGCCGGGTGAGAGCGAGCGGGACAGGTTCTCGTTCAGCAGCACGATCGGGTCGGTGGCCCCGGCGCCCACGCGGCCCGGTACCGCCTGCGGCGCGGCGGCGATCGGCCACAGCAGCGTGAAGCGGGCGGGACTGCGGTTGTTCGCGGCCACCGAGCCGTCCGGCCCGAGGCCGCGTTGGGCGGCCCCGGCCTGGTCCTGCGCGAACTCGCGGGCCCCGTCGGCGGTCGCCGGCAGCGACAGCACCGGCAGCAGCGTGCGCGAATCGGCGACGCGGGCCTGCTCACCGCCGGCGGGCGTCGCGTTGAGGTTCACCAGCAGCGGGTAGACCCCGGGCTCGGTGATGCGCAGGCCGGTCGGGCCGGACAGCGGCATCGTCAGGCTGAAACCGGTGGTCGCGCCCGGCGCGAGTCGGTCGGCGATGGCGGTGAACTCGCCGTTGATGTCGAACGTGGCCGGGTCGCCGGCGAGTTCGGTGCGCAGATCGACGGCCCGCTGCGCGGGTTGGCCGCGCTGCAGGCGGATGGCGAGTGAGCCGAGGACCGTCGACCCGGTATTGCGGACGGTACCGGCGACGACGACGTTCGGGCCGGTCGCGGTGGTCACGACGGTGGGCTTGACGCCGTTGATCGAGATCTCGGCCAGTTCCTCGCCGTCGGTGCGCGGCGTCGAACTCGACGGAGCAGGCGAGGCGGGGGAGCGCGGGTCGGCCGCGGCGTCGCCGACGACCAGGGCCGGACCGGCCAGGTAGCCGAGCAGGAGCAGTGGCAGGAGGAGGGCGAGCAGCCGGCCGCGCACGCTAGTCGCCCGGCGGTGCGGGCCGACGGCCGCGACGCCTGCGTCGACGCTGCGACGGAGGCGGTACCGGTTCCTTGCGCCGCTGGTTGCGGGCGGCTGCGGCTTTCTCATATTCGTTGGGCTCGGTCCGATTGCTCTCGGCCTCGCTTTGCGCGAGACGGCCCGGATCGGCGGTCAACTCGGCGATGACCCCCTCGGCCATCCGGGCCAATCGTCGCTCGTCAGAGTACGTGAGCCGCTTGGGCAGTTCGACCAGCGGCACCCAGGCGACCTCGGCCACCTCGTAGTCGGCGTCGGAGAGCTCGCCGCCGGTGCTGCGCAGCAGGTAGTGGTGCACGGTCTTGTGGATCCGGCGGCCCTCGCTGACGAACCAGTAGTCGATCTTGCCCAGCGGGGCGATGACGGTGCCGCTGATGCCGGTCTCCTCGGCGACTTCGCGGATCGCGGTCTGCTCGGCGGTCTCCCCGGTTTCGATGTGCCCCTTGGGCAGCGACCACATCATCCGGCCGCGACGGTCGACGCGTCCGATCAGCGCCGCCGACAGCTCGTCGAACGGGCGGGTCAGGTCGGAGACGACGAGACCGCCGGCCGAGGTCTCCCGCACGGTGCGCAGGCGGGCACCGCCACGGGCGCGATTGCGCTGGCCCCGCCCGGTCGCGGGCTTGGCGGCGGTGGCGGGCTTGGCGTGTTCGGCCAGGTCGGACGGCTTGGGGTGGGGCTTGGGCTCGGGTCGTGCCTCGGTGGCGGGCACCGTGGCCGACTCGGCGTCGGCGACGAGCCGGGGTCCCGGCTTGGGACGGGTCGACGCGGCGTCGGCGGCCGCCGGGCTCGTGGGCTGATCGTGCTGGCCCTGCGGTGACTGGGTCTGACCGCCGCCACCGCGCCCGCGCCGCCTCCGGTTGCGCCGTCGCCTCGGGGGGTTCCCGGGCTCGCCGCCCCCGGTGCCCGCGGCGTCGCGGGGGGTCGGTGAGGGCTGGGCGGAGGACATTCTTCGATGCTAGCCGCCCGTAACCTTAAGTTTCCCTAGGACGCCGTGGATGCCATCCGTTCGGACGAGAAGCTAGGCTGTCACCCCGTGACCGAGTCCGATTTGCGGCGTGCGCGACTGTTGGCCGCGGCGGCAGTCTCGCTGCGGGATCTCGGCGATGTCCTGAATCCGCTGGGCCGGTTGTTCGCCGACGCCGGACACGAGCTGTACCTGGTGGGCGGCTCGGTGCGCGACGCCGTCCTGGGCCGGCTCGGCAACGACCTCGACTTCACCACCGACGCCCGTCCCGACGTCATCAAACCGATCCTCGACGGCTGGGCCGACGTCGTCTGGGAGGCGGGCATCGCCTACGGCACCCTGAGCGCGCGCAAGGGCGATCACCTCGTCGAGATCACCACCTACCGCAGCGACGTCTACGACCAGGTGAGCCGGAACCCGACGGTCACCTTCGGCGACAGCCTCGACGGCGACCTCGTTCGCCGCGACTTCACGATCAACGCCATGGCCGTCGCCATCACCGCCGACGGGGCGTCGGACTTCCACGATCCGCTCGACGGCATGTCCGCGCTGCTCGCCGGGGTCATCGACACCCCCGCCGCGCCGGAGCAGTCCTTCGGCGACGACCCGTTGCGCATGCTGCGCGCCATCCGCTTCGTCTCCCAGCTCGGATTCGCCCTCGCGCCGCGGACCTTCGACGCGATCACGGCGATGGCCGACCAGATCGACCGGATCACCGTCGAGCGCGTCCGCGTCGAGCTGGACAAGATGATCTGCGGCGAGCACGCGCTGGCCGCCATCGACCTGCTCGTCGAGACCGGGCTGGCCGAGCGGATCATCCCGGAGATCCCCGGCATGAGGCTGACCATCGACGAGCACCACCAGCACAAGGACGTGTACGCGCACTCGTTGACGGTGCTGCAGCAGGCGATGGACCTGGAGACCGGCGACCCCGACCCGGTGCTGCGGTGGGCGGCGCTGCTGCACGACATCGGCAAGCCGGCGACCCGGCGCCATGAGGAGGGCGGCGGCGTCAGCTTCCACCACCACGAGGTCGTCGGCGCCAAGATGACCCGCAAGCGGTTGCGCGCCCTCAAATACCCGAAGGCGATGGTCGACGACATCTCGCAGCTCGTCTTCCTGCACCTGCGCTTCCACGGCTACGGCGACGGCAAGTGGACCGATTCGGCGGTGCGCCGCTACGTCACCGACGCCGGCCCGCTGCTCGACCGGCTGCACAAACTGGTCCGCGCCGACTGCACGACGCGCAACAAGCGCCGCGCGCGCCGACTGCAGGAGAACTACGACGACCTCGAGCGCCGCATCGAGGAGATCGCCGCCGCGGAGGATCTCCAACGCGTCCGCCCGGATCTGGACGGCAACGCGATCATGGAGCTGCTCGACATCCCGCCGGGGCCGTTGGTCGGCAAGGCGTGGAAGCACCTCAAAGAGGTGCGGCTCGAACGCGGTCCGCTCGAGCGCGACGAGGCCGAGGCCGAACTCCGTCGCTGGTGGGCGGAACAGAACTCCTAGCGCGGCATCAGCACCGACACCGCCGACTCGAGGACGTCGAACGTGGCGGGCAGGTGCCCGATCAGGTCGCCGTCGACCGAGACCAGCGCCGCCGGATCCGAGCTGACCTCGACGACCTTGCCGCGGCCGGTGCGCACCAGTTCGTGCTCCACGTGTTTGCCGCTGAACACCGTCGGCAGCAGGCGCAGCAGGGTGGCGCGCCCCACGCCGGGATCCTTGGTCGCGACGGTGACATCGAGGCGGCCGTCGTGGACGTCGGCGTCCGGCGTGATCAGCATGCCGCCGCCGTAGGAGCGGGTGTTGCCGATGGCGGTGAACAGGACCTCTCCGTCGGCGAGGGTCTCGCCGTCGACCCGCACGGTGAACCGCCGGGTGGTCAGACTCGCCACCTCGGCGAGTGCGGCGACCAGGTAGCGGGACTGACCGCGCGGCCAGCGCATGGTGACCGCGCGCTTGGTGACGTCGGCGTCGAACCCGGTGGCGGCGACGGTGACGAACAGCGTGGTCTCACCGGTGTCGTCGAGCCGTACCCGGCCCAGGTCGATGGCCTTCGCCGCGCCGGTCGCGATGACGTCGACGGCGCCGGGGAGATCGCCCAGCGGCACCCCCAGCGCCCGCGCGAGGTCGTTGCCGGTGCCGGCTGGGATGATTCCGACCGGCGTGGTCGAGCCGGCTGCCGCTTCGAGCGCGAGCCGGATCGACCCGTCGCCGCCGACGGCGACGATCGCGTCGACCGACGGGTCCGCCACGGCCTCCGCGGCGACGCGCTGGGCGTCGGGGAGGTCCTTGCCGGCGACCACCCGTGCGGTGATGCCGCGATCGATCAGCAGCCGGGCGACATCGTCGGCGATCGCCAGCCCGGTGCCCTTGCGGGCCTGCGGGTTGGCGAGGACGGTGACCGAGGAGAGCGGCATCAGACCAGTTTGCCCGGATTGCAGACGCCGGTGGGGTCGAAGACGCCCTTGACCGCGGTAAGGGCCGCGGTGCCGAGGTCGCCGATCTCGTCGGCGAGGAACGGGGCGTGGTCGCGGCCGACGGCGTGGTGGTGGGTGATCGAGGCGCCCACGTCGGCGATCTTCTGGGTCACCTGCTTCTTCGCCGCGAGCCACTGCGCGAGGGCGTCGCCCTCCTGGCGGTAGACGATGGTGAAGTACAGCGAGGCGCCGGTCGCGTAGGTGTGCGAGATGTGGCACATGGTGACGACCGGCTCCGGCAGGGCGGCGGCGAGTGCCTGCGTGACGGCGGCCTTCACCTCGTCGAGCTTGGCCCAGGTGGTCACCGTCTCCAGCGTTTCGCAGCCGACGCCGATGTCGAGCAGGGCGTCGCGCAGGTACGGGCCGGAGAAGCGGCCGTGCTCCCACGCCTTGGCCGGCTCGGGGCCCAGCGACTGGCCGCCGCAGGAGGTGAAGATCTCGCGGACGACCGTCGCGCGGGCGGCGACGGCGGTCGGCGAGCCCTCGAAGGTGGTGATCGCCAGGCAGCCGCCGGGGGTCTGCTTGTCGGGGAGGTCGTCGTCTGACGAGTCGGACTCGCCGATCTCCGTCGGCCTGGCCAAGTTGAGCGCGGTCTCCAGTTCGTCGGAGACGCGCATGACCGTCGGCATGACGCCCTCCTGCGCGACCGAGCGGAAGGCCTTCGCCGCGTCGGCGAAGCTGTCGAAGCGCCAGCCCTCGTACTCGGTGGCGGCGGGGATCTTGTGCACGCGGACCGACACCTTGGTGACGATGCCGAAGGCGCCCTCCGAGCCCATGACCAGTTGGCGCAGGTCGGGGCCGACGGCGTTCTTCGGCGAGCGGCCGGCCTCGAGCACGCCGGCGGGGGTGACCAGGGTCAGCGCCTGGACCATGTCGTCGAAACGGCCGTAGCCGGCCGACGCCTGGCCGGAGCTGCGCGTGACGGCGAAGCCGCCGATGGTGGCGTAGCGGAAGCTCTGCGGGAAGTGGCCGAGCGAGTAGCCGCGCTCGCCGAGGAGCTTCTCGGCGTCGGGCCCGGTGACACCGGCGCCGAGGGTGGCGATCTGCGAGACCTCGTCGAGGTCGATCAGCGCGTCCATCCGGCGCAGGTCGACCGACAATGCGGCGCGCAGCTCACCGGCTTCGGGGTCGAGCCCGCCGACGACGCTGGTGCCGCCGCCGAACGGGACGACGGCGACGCGGTTCTCACCGCACCACGCGAGGATCGCGGCGACCTCGTCGTCGGTCGCCGGGGCGACGACGCCGTCGGGTGCGTCCTGATCCGGGAGACGTCGGCGGAGCAGATCGGGCGTCGACTTCCCGGCGCCGCGCAGCAGGCGGTCGGCGTCGGCGGTCGACGCCCACTGCTCGCCGACGATGGCGCGCAGCGCGGCCAGGTCGTCGTCGGACAGGCGCGACGGGGAGACGGTCACCGTCGCCGGGTCGATGGTCGGGAGGGCGGGTTCGCCGGAGACGCCGAGCATCCCGCGGATCAGCGTCGAGGTGCCCTCGGAGAGCGGCGCGGCGAGGTCGGGGTCGCCCCAGGCGTCCCAGCGCATGGGCGGGACGGGTAGTTGGTGCAGTTTCGGGTCAAATCCAGCAGTCATGCGATACAGTGTTACACATCATGTCAATTCGTAATGCTGATTCGCCAGAAGTGGACGCCCGAGCCGAGGGGGTGGGCGACGAACTCGGCACCCGGGTCCTCGATGCGGCGCGCGAGGAGATCCTGCGCCAGCAGGGGCGCAAGGTGAGCCTCGCCGACGTCGCGCGGGCCGCCGGGGTGAGCCGGCCGACGGTGTACCGCCGCTGGCCCGACCTCGACGCCGTCGTGCGCGACCTGTGCCACCGCGAGATCACCCGGATCGTCGCGGCCGTGCAGGCGACCACGCCGCTGCGCACCGGTACCGGCTTCGCGCCCGCCATCGATCAGATCGTGCGGGTGGCGGGGGCCATCCGCGACGACGAGTTGTTCGCCGAGCTGTGGCGCGGTCGCCCCGACTTCCTGCAGCCCTACGTCTTCGACCGGCTCGGATCCAGCCAGCGCAGCCTGCTGCGGCTGATCGCCGACGGCATCGAGGCCGGCCAGGCCTACGGCTGGGTCCGCGACGGCGACCCGGACAAGCTCGCCGCGATGGTCCTGCTGATCACCCAGTCCGCCGTACAGTCGCAGGCACTGGTCGAGCCGATCCTGGGCGAGGATTGGACCACCGAGCTGCACCGCGTGTTGGCCAGCTACCTGCAGCA
This sequence comes from Gordonia sp. (in: high G+C Gram-positive bacteria), assembly GCF_047602025.1. Lineage (GTDB taxonomy): Bacteria > Actinomycetota > Actinomycetes > Mycobacteriales > Mycobacteriaceae > Gordonia. The sequence continues at coordinate 2,985,402 of NZ_JASGII010000001.1, forward strand.
CCCCGGCAAGGAGTAACGATGACCGTCCTGAATGCCGCCCGTCGTCGCGCGGACCTGGAATCGCTCGCGACGCGGGCCGAGCCGGTCGACGTCCTCGTCATCGGCGGCGGAGTCACCGGTGTCGGCGTCGCCCTGGACGCGGTGACCCGCGGGCTGTCGGTCGCGCTGGTCGAGGCGAACGATCTCGCCTTCGGCACGTCGCGGTGGAGCAGCAAGCTGGTCCACGGCGGGCTGCGCTACCTGGCGAAGGGAGATGTGGGCATCGCCCACGAGAGCGCGGTCGAGCGCCACCACCTGATGACGACCATCGCCCCGCACCTCATCCGACCGGTGCGCCAGGTGGTGCCGGACTTCGGCGTGAAGACGTCGGACCTACTGGTGCGCGCCGGGTTCTTCGCCGGCGACCTGCTCAAGCGCGTCGCGCACACCCCCGACGATGTGCTGCCGGGACCCAAGCGGCTGTCGGCCCTGGAGGTCCTCGCCGCCTGCCCGACGGTCCGTCGGCACGGGTTGCGCGGCGGCGCGTCGACGACGGACGGGCAGCTGATCGACGACGCCCGACTGGTCACCGCGATCGCGCGGACCGCCGCCGGCTACGGCGCCCAGATCCTCACCCGGGTTCGCGCGGAGCGGGTCGACGGCGGTGGCGCGGTGCTGCGCGACGAGCTCACCGGTGACGAGTTGCGCGTGTCGGCCCGGGCCGTCGTCAACGCGACCGGCGTCTGGGCGGCCGGCCTCGATGCGACGCTGACCATCCGCCCGAGCCGCGGCACCCACCTCGTCTTCGACGCGGCGACCTTCGGCAATCCGACCGGTGCGCTCACCGTCGCCATCCCCGGCTCGATGAGCCGGTTCGTCTTCGTGCTGCCCGAACAGCTGGGGCGCGTCTACCTCGGCCTCACCGACGTCGACGCCGCCGGGCCGATCCCGGACGTCCCGACACCCGACGACGAGGAGATCGACTTCCTGCTCGACACCGTCAACACCGCGCTGGCCATCCCGGTCACCCGCGCCGACGTCAAGGGCGCGTTCTCCGGGTTGCGCCCGCTGATCGACACGGCCGGCGGTGACGGCGGTTCGCTCGCCGACGTCTCGCGCCGCCACGACGTGCGAGTCACCGATTCGACGATGGTCAGCGTGATCGGCGGCAAGCTGACCACGTACCGGCAGATGGCGCAGGACGCCGTCGACGCCGCGGTGCACGCCGCCGACCTGGACGCCTCCGCGTGTGTGACGACGTCGGTGCCGCTGGTCGGCGCGACCCCCGTCGACCCTGCGCTGCCGGAGGGTCTGCCCGATTCGCTGGTCGCGCGCTTCGGTGCGGAGGCGCCGAAGGTCGTCGAGGAGGCCACCGTGGCCGAGCCGCTGGCTCCCATTGCCGACGGCATCGACGTGACGCGGGCCGAGATCGAGTTCGCCTTCACCCATGAAGGCGCGCTGACCGTCGAGGACGTCCTGGACCGTCGCACCCGGATCGGGCTGGTGCCCGCCGACGCCGAGAAGGCGCGCGCCGCCGTCGAGCAGATCGCCGCCGCGTCGTTGGCCTAAACCCGACCCAACATGACAAGACCCGACACCTGTTGGTGTCGGGTCTTGTCGCGCAGAGTCGGGTTTGCGTCAGCTGTGGACGATGACCTCGCGGTCGGAGCCGGTGGGCACGATCTGGGCGCCGAGCGGCATCAGCGAGATGGGCACCATCTTGAAGCTGGCGATACCGAGCGGGATACCGATGATCGTCAGGCACATGGCGATGCCGGTGGCGATGTGGCCGAGCGCGAGCCAGATGCCGGCGACGACCAGCCAGATGATGTTGCCGATGAGCGACATCGTGCCCGCGGACTGTTTGCGCTCGATCGTGCGACCGAAGGGCCACAGGGCGTAGTTCGCCATGCGGAACGAGGCGATCCCGAACGGGATGGTGATGATCAGGACGCAGCAGATCACGCCGGCGATGGCGTAGCCGATGGCCATCCAGAGGCCCGACAGGACCAACCAGATGATGTTCAGAATCGTCTTCATAACTTCCAGTATGCCGACGGATCGGCCCTACGGCTCGCGGCGTCGAATCCGATCGACCACCCCGTCCCCGTCGACGTCGACCAGCGCGGTGTCCCACCGCCCGTCGCCGTCGGTGTCCAGGCGCAACTCGCTGCCGCCGTCGGGCAACCCGACGAGCGTCGCGTCGGGCTTGCCGTCGCCATTGGTGTCGATCGGCCGACCCACCCGCCCCGGTCGGGGCGCCTCGTCGGCAGGAGGCGGTGGCGGCGTCGGCGGGGGTCGCGGCGGGGCTGGTGGCGGACCCGGTCCCGACGACGAGAACTCCGGCCGCTGTGCCCGCACTCCCCAGACCCCGTTCCCGGTGTCGCGGAAGAACGACTCGACGACGCCGTCGTCATCGAGGTCCAAAGCCGCACAGTCGGCGACGCCGTCACTGTCGGAATCGATCATCAGGTCGTCGATCCGCCCGTCGCCGTCGAAATCCAGGCGCACCGAATCGAGTCGGCCGTCGCCGTTGAAGTCGACGTCGGCGGGGGCGTGCCACGTGTGGGTCTCGCCGTCGCCGGTGCCGAAGGTGTGGGCGATGGAAAACGGGTCCATGTTCCTTGGACGCAGCGGGCGGCCGGACGGTTCCCGGCGACCGAGAACGTGACCCCGCACACGCACGATCGGGCGCTAGATTGGACCCATGTTCCTCAGCGAGCTCGGACCCGCTTGGCACGCCGCACGCGTCGAACCCGATATGGCGCACTGGGACGCCGCTTCGGCGGGCCGCTCGTCGAACGCGGTGATCGAGACGCTGAGCGCCCACCTCTGGGAAGAGTCGAAGCGCGGGTCGTACGTCGCGATGGAAGAAGCGGCGCAGCAGCTGGCGACCGGGGCCCGCGAGCTCGCCGCGCTGATCGGGCACCAGGCCGACGAACTCGTCTGGCGCGACACCGGCCGGGCCGCGCTCCGCGGCCTGCTGGGCGTCGCCAATCTGCCCATCGCGAGCACCGTCTGGGTGGCCAAGAACGAGTTCGGCCCCAACCTCGTCGAGTTCGAACGCCGCGAGTTCGCGGTCCACACCCTGCCGGCCACCGACGTGTCCGGCCGCGTCGACACCGACGCCCTGGAGAACATGCTGCAGTTCGAGCAGCCCGAGTTCATCCACCTCTGCCACATCGGATCGGCCAGCGGCGTCGTGCAGCCGGTCGCCGAGATCGTCGAGATCGCCCATGCCGCCGACGTCGCCGTGGTGGTCGACATGGCGCAATCGGTCGGCCACGTCGCGACCGACACCGGCGCCGACATCGTCTACGGCACCAGCCGCAAGTGGCTCACCGGCCCGCGGGGCGTGGGCTTCGCCGCGGTGCGGCCGGATTCGCGCCTGCGGATCGACGTCGCCGACATGGAAGCGGGCGCGACCGCCGGATTCATCGCCGGACGCCTGGGCCTGGGCGCCGCCGTCGCCGAGTTGAACCAGATCGGCCCGCAGACCGTCTACGACGAACTGGCCGCCATCGGGCGAGCCACCCGGGAACGCCTCGACGGGGTGGCAAGCTGGGAGGTGTTGGAGCCGATCGACGAGCCCTCGGCGCTGGTGACGCTGGCTCCGCCGCCGGGGTTCGAAGCGCAGGACGTCGTCGCCGCTGCCCACCGGCTGCGGGAGGCCGGGCTGCTGGTGACGCCGGCGATCGCCGAACGCTCGCCGCTGATGCTGGACAACTCGGTGCTGCGGCTCAGCCCCCACCTGGATGCGACGCGCGAGGACCTCGACCGCTTGGCCGGCGAGCTCCGCACGATGGGCTACTGAACCTCGTCCTGATTCGCGGCGAGGCTTCGCCGCAGCACTTCGATGAGTGCCGTCACGTAGACGAGCCCGGCGCCGATGAGGACGATGGGGCCGCGCCCGGTGGTCGGGACGATGAGGGCGGCCGTCGTCGCCGCCGCGATGAACACCAGGTTGAAGATCGCGTCCTGAATGGCGAAGACCTCGCCGCGGCTGTCGTCGGGGACCTCGGTCTGCATGGCGACATCGCCGCAGAGCTTGATGGTCTGGCCGACCCACCCGATCAGCAGGACCGCGGCGACCGCGATGTCGAGGTCGAAGGTCAGCAGCAGCGTCTGCCCGAACACGCCGAGGAGGAGGGCGGCCGCGAGTGTGCGCGTCCGGCCCGCCCAGCGGGCGAGGATCGGTGTGCTGATCGCGGCGAGCAGCGCCCCGACCGCGGCCGACCCGACCATCAGCAGGAATCGGCGCAGTCCACTCGTCTCGCCGACGTTGTTGGTCGCCAGCACGAGCACGATGGTGTTGGTGCCGAACGCCCACCGGTGCGCGGCGATCGATCCCAACAGCACGCCGACGGTGGGCGCCGAGGTGATCGCCCGCCACCCGCGGATCCAGCTCGTCGTGACGGCGCGGGCTTCTCCGTCGGGACCTAGGGAGCGTCGCGGAAAGGACCGGGCGACCAGTGCCGCGACGAGGGCCCCAACGGTGCCCAACAGCATGATCGCGGCGGCCGACCCGGCGCCGGCGCCGAGCAGCAATCGCCCGCCGGCGGCGATGCCGACGCCGGTCATCGCCGCGAAGCCGCCGAGCGCGTTGAACAGCGCGTTGGTCCGCACCAGCGCGTCGCGCGCGGTGACGTGTGGCAGCGCGGCGGAGAGCCCCGCCGCGACGAAGCGGGCCGCGCCCATTGCCCCGAGGGCGGCGCCCAGGGCGGCGAAGTCGTGCAGACCCGACGCCAGCAACCCGGCGGCGACGGCCATCAGCGCGCCACGCACCACGTTGGCCCACACCAGCACCGAACGACGGTCCCACCGGTCGAGGAAGCCGCCGATCAGCGGGCCGATCAGCGAATACGGCCCGACCAGGACGGCGAGCATCCCGGCGATGACCAGCGGTGAGGCCTGGCGCTCGGGGTTGAAGGCGATCGCGGCGAACAGCGCCGCCTGGAAAACACCGTCGGCCGCCTGCCCCGCGAGGCGCGTGGCGAGGAGGCGGATCAACACCGCCCAAAGACTACCGACGGCGCCGCGCGGTCGTGCCATGATGAGGTCGTGGGCGATGAGTCCGACGACCCGAGGACGTCCGCCGGCGGCAATGCCGGCGGTCACTCCGGCGCGGCGCCCATCCGGCCGGGCACCCTCCTCATCGCCTCCCCGCAACTGACCGAATCCGCCTTCGCGCGGACGGTCGTCTACGTCATCGAGCACGACGACACCGGCACCATCGGCGTCATCATCAACCAGCCGTCGCACTCCCCCGTGCACAACCTGCTCCCCCAGTGGTCGCCGCTGGCCGCGAACCCGAAGGCGCTCTACGTCGGCGGACCCGTCAAGCGCGACGGGGCGCTCTGCCTGGGCGTCGTCGAGCGGGGCGTCGATCTGCACGGCGTCACCGGGATCATGAAGGTCAGCGGCCGCGTGGTCCTCGTCGACCTGGACGGCGACCCCGACGAACTCGCCCGCGTCCTCGTCGGCGTCCGGATCATGGCCGGGTACGCGGGGTGGGGGCCGGGCCAGCTCGACGACGAGCTCGGCGAGGACAGCTGGCTCGTCGCGTCGGCACTCGCCGACGACGTGCTGGCGCCGGCCGGCATCGATCTGTGGGCGACGGTCCTGCGCCGCCAGCCCTGGCCGCTGCCGCTGCTGTCGACCTATCCGATGGACGTCACCGCGAACTGAACTGGACAATCCGGGAACTTTCCGCCATACCCTTGTTCCTGTGGACTACCTGTGAGTAGGGTCACGAGTCAGTTGACCAAGCGACCGATTGGTCGCCTTGCGGCACTCGCCGCACAAGCACGCTGAATCTGCAGTTGGGGACAGGGGAAGCTCAATGAGGAAACTGTTGTGGGCAGTTGCCGCCTTCGCGATCATGGCGCTGCTCGCGCCACTGGCGTCGGCCGGCGCCGCGCCGGTCGGGCCGAGTGGCGGCGCCGCCGGCAAGGGGTGGGCGTACACGAAGGACAAGAAGCAGCGGTATCCCGGCGTGCACATCGATTGGGACGTCCCGATCCGGATGAGCGACGGCACGGTCCTCAAGGCCAACGTCTACCGGCCCGGTGACGCCGCGGACCGCCCGGTCGCGGTGAAGACGCCGACGATCGTGACGATGACGCCGTACACGAAGCTCATCTCGACGTTGGCGGCCGAGACAATGCAGAACCCGATCCTCGAGCCGATCGCCAAGCAGATCATCGGCATGATCAACCTGACCGGCACCCCGATCGACGGCTTCGGCGACCTCCTCAAGTCGATGACCGGTGGGACCTTCCGCTCCTTCACCGTCGACAAGGACCTGGTCCGAGCCGGGTACAGCTACGTCGTCGTCGACGTCCGCGGCACCGGGTTCTCCCAGGGCAAGTGGGACGTGTTCAAGGAGCGCGAGCAGCGTGACACCGTCGAGGTCATCGACTGGGCGGCCAAGCAGCGGTTCTCCAACGGCAAGATCGGCATGACCGGCATGTCGTACTCGGCGATCAACCAGGTCTACGCGGCCAACCGCAACCCGGCCGCGCTCAAGGCGATCTTCCCGGTGGTCCCCGGCGGCGACCTCGTCCGCGACATCGTGGCGCCCGGCGGTGCGCTCGGCGCCGGCTTCCTGCCGATGTGGTTGACCCTCGTCAACACGACGAAGATGATGCCCGACCTCGGTGCGATGTTCACCGGCCGCTTCGACTGGAAGTGGCTGGCCGACCGGCTCGCCGATCCGGTGACCTTCTTCCCGCAACTGTTCGCCGCGCTGTTGACGCCGGACATGCGGTCGATCCCGCCGGACATGAAGCGACTGCTGATCCCGGGTACCGCCGAACGTCGCGGCTGGATGGATCACGCCGACCGCATCCAGATTCCGACGATGATCGTCGGCGGCTGGTTCGACCTGTTCACCAACAGCGAAGTGCGGATGTTCAACAAGATCCCGCTGCCGCTGGGCCAGAAGCAGCTGGTCATGGGCGAGGCGTACCACATCACGCCCGGCGCCGGCCACGGCGAGCGGGGCACCCCGCCGCGCATCGACGTGCTGCAACGCGCGTGGTTCGACAAGTGGCTCAAGGGGATCGACAACGGCATCGACCAGTACGGTCCGGCCACCCTCGACCAGATGGGCCGCGGCTGGATCACCGCGCCGAACTTCCCGCGCCCGGGCATGACCCGCCAGCGCCTGTACCTGTCCGACCGCCCGAGCGGCACCGCCCCGCACGCCGTGCGCGACGGCCGGCTCAGCGTCGGCAAGCCGCGTTCGCGCGGCCGGCTGACCGTCGGGCCCGGGGTGCTGACCCTGTGTTCCCGCGACGCCGGGCAGCAGACGGCGGGCGTGACGGCCATCTTCCGCTTCTGCGGCCGGGACAACCGGATCGCCGAGCACAACGCGCTCACGTTCACGACCGCGCCGGTGCGCACGTACCGGAGTATCTCCGGGTACAGCAACCTGCGGATCAACGCGGTCTCCGACGCCACCGACGGCTACTGGACGGCGATGTTGACCGACGTCGCGCCGAACGGCGAGTCGACGGTGATCTCGTCGGGCCAGATCGTGTCGTCGTTGCGCAAGATCGACCCGAACCAGAGCCAGTACGCGCCGAACGGCGACGTGGTCGACCCGTTCTACACGATGTCGCTCTACGACCGGAAGCGCGTGAAGCCGGGTGTCCCGGTCCAGCTCGACCTCGGCCTGCTGCCGACGGAGGCCCTGCTCAAGCCGGGTCACCGGCTGCGCGTCGACGTGTTCGCGATGAACCTGCCGCGCGGTCTGCCGCTGCGCCCGCTGCTGAACGAGTCAGGGCTGCGTCCGCAGCACATCCAGCTCGACCCGAACCGACCGAGCTTCCTGAACGTGCCGGTGTCGAAGGAGTTCGGCTAGTTTCGGTCACCCTGGAATCCAGACGCTCGCCGAGGCGAGCGGTTAGGCTGAGTGCCTTACGTCAACAGCCCAGAGGGATTCCCAATGCGTGAAATGACCGAAGTCGAACTGCTCACCGAGCTCGAGCCGATGGCCGAGAACGAGCTCAACCGGCACATGTCCCAGGCGCGGGACTGGCACCCCCACGACTACATCCCGTGGGACGACGGCCGGAACTTCGCCGCGATGGGCGGCGTGGACTGGGAAGAGGGCCAGTCGCAGCTGTCCGAGGTCGCCAAGGCCGCGATGGTGCTGAACGTCCTCACCGAGGACAACCTGCCGTCGTACCACCGGGAGATCAGCGCCTACTTCGACGCCGACGGCGCCTGGCGCACCTGGGTCGGTCGGTGGACGGCCGAGGAGAACCGTCACGCGATCGTCATGCGCGACTACCTCGTCGTGACCCGCGGCGTCGACCCCGTCGCCCTGGAGAACGACCGAATGGCCAACATGACCAAGGGCGTCTACACCGACGACCTCAGCGGCCTGCTCCCCGGCTTGGCGTACGTCACCATCCAGGAGCTCGGCACCCGCATCAGCCACCGCAACACCGGCAAGGCCTGCAACGATCCGATCGCCGACAAGATGCTCCAGCGCATCGCCGCCGACGAGAACCTGCACATGATCTTCTACCGCAACATGTGCAGCAACGCCTTCGACCTCGCGCCGGACCAGTCGATGGAGGCCCTCGGCGCGGTCATCGAGCAGTTCCAGATGCCGGGCATCGGCATGCCGAACTTCCGCAAGATGAGCCTGACGATGGCCAAGTACGGCATCTACGACATGCGCCAGCACCTCGACGACGTCCTGTGGCCGGTGCTGCGCAAGCTGCGCATCTTCGAGCGCGACGACTTCGGTGCCCGCGGCGAACAGGCCCGCGACAGCCTGGCCGCCTACCTCGAGAAGGCCGACGAGGATGCCAAGCGCTTCGAAGAGCAGCGCGCCCGCCTCGTCGAGCGCGACGCCAAGCGCGCCCAGAAAGCTGCGAGCTGACCGGCTCGCGGAAGTAGCGAAGGAGCAAGGAATGCGGACGAAGATCGCGGCGGGCATCGGGATGCTCGCCATCAGCATGGGCGCGTTGGCCGGCTGCAGCTTTGAGAAGTCGGTGAGCAAGTCCGACCTGGAGGCCAAGAGCAAGGACGCCATCGCCGCGCAGGTGCCCGGCCTGACCCAGGTCAAGTGCAAGGGCAACCTGAAGGCCAAGGCCGGCGAGAAGCAGGAGTGCGCCATCGAGCACCACGGCAACTGGCAGCTGCTCACCGCGACGGCCACCGACGACAAGGGCAAGTTCAACGTGAACACCGTCCCCGGTCTCGTGCCGCAGCCGGAGTGGGCCAAGTAGCCACCGAGATCTGCCAATGGTTCGGCCTCCGCGGGCATGGTGCCCGCGGAGGCCGAACCTTTTCCCGAAGTCAGTGAGAGGGGATCACCAGAACTTCAGGCTGCCGTAGTCGGGACCGGGCGGAGCCGGCTTCGGCTTGGGCTTCGGCACGATGGGGATGACCTTCTTCTCCTTCGGCTTGTTCGGTTTGTAGGGCGCCTCCAGCTTGGGATTCTTCAGCTTTGCCTTGCCCATCGTGAAAGGCTGCCCGACGCGGTTCTCGTTCGAATAGCCCTTCTTCCAAATGCCCCAGCTGACGGTGAAGTTGCCCGGTGCGAGGGGTTTGGTGCTGGTTCGCGTCGTGTTCGGCGCGATGCTGCCGTTGATGAACAGGTTCTCGGGCGCACCGACCATGTTCCGGACGATGATGTTGAGGCCGTAGGCGACGGCGTTCGTGTTCACCGCCTTGAGGGTTGCGGTGCCGTTGCCGTTGTCCGTGGCGACCAGCGCGAATCCTTTCAGCGGAAACACCGTGGTCGCGTCGGCCGCGGGTGCGGCGAGAACGGGAGCGCCGACGACGCCGACCGCGACGGCAACGGCGACCAGCCCGGTGGACCTCATCGAGATCACCACCACTTCAGGCTGCCGAAGTCGGGGCCGGAGGGCTTGCCGGGCTTGATCGGCTTGGTCTTCGGGGTGCCGAGCTTGGGGCCGTTGTACTTGCCCTTCGGCGGCGTGGGGAGCCCCTTGGGCTTGAGCGGCTTGGTCTTCGGGGTGCCCAGCTTGGGGCCGTTGTACTTGCCCTTCGGCGGCGTGGGCAGGCCCTTGGGCTTGAGCGGCTTCGGCTTGATCGGCCCCATGGGCTTGTCGACGCTGTGGCCGGCGACGCCGGGCGCACCGTCATTCGCGGCGAACGCGGCGGCACCGCCGAAGGCCAGCGACAGGGCGAGCGCTCCGGCACCGAGTGCGGCGGTCAGGGACTTGTGATTCATGGCGGGCATCGGGACCCTCCTCTTCTCTGTCGCAGGTACCGGGCGACGACACCGGGTTGCTGGATTTCCAGCCGTGCGACCAAGTCTCGGGCGACGGGCCGCCGGCGACGCGAGTAGTGGACTACTCGAATATTGCGGGGGGTACTCGCAGTCAGGACGCGTCGGCGTCGGCCTGCGCGGCGTATCGCGAGGCCAGCATGCTGCAGAGGATCAGCTGGATCTGGTGGAAGATCATCAACGGAAGCACGATCAGGCCCAGTGCCGGCGACCCCGCGAACAGCACGGTTGCCATCGGCAGACCCGACGCCATGCCCTTCTTGGTGCCGCAGAACTGGATGGCGATGGTGTCGGCGCGGTCGAAGCCGAGTCGGCGTGGCAGCCATCCGGTCAGCGCCAGCAAGAACACGATGATCGCGAGGCAGATCAGCGCCACCGTGACGATCTGCCCCACGTCGACCTGCGACCAGATGTGGTTGCGCATGCCTTCGGAGAAGGCGACGTAGACGACGAGGACGATCGAACCGCGGTCCACGAGCTTCGTCGGCGCCGGGTGGCGGTCTATCCAACCGCCGACCCACGGGCGGGCGATCTGGCCGAGCACGAACGGCAGCAGGATCTGGGCCATGATCTTGACGATCGACGAGCTGCTGATGTGCACCCCGGAGTTGGTTCCACCCATCAGCCACACAACCAGCAGTGGCGTGAGGAACACGCCGATCAGGCTGGACAGCGATGCGCTGACGATTGCCGCCGGCACATTGCCGCGGGCGATCGAGGTGAACGCGATCGACGACTGCACCGTTGACGGGACGAGGCAGAGGAACAGCAGCCCCAGGTACAGGTTCTCCCCCACCAGCGGCTCGACGACCGGTTTGATCGCGAGGCCGATGATCGGGAACAGCACGAAGGTGAACGCCAGGATCAGCAGGTGCAGCCGCCAGTGCGTGAGTCCGGCGAGCGTCTCCCGCGGGTGCAGGCGCGCCCCGTAGAGGAAGAACAGCAGGGCGATCGCGGCGATGACGACCTTGTCCATGACGTCGGCGAAGAGGCCCGTCGCGGGGAAGAGCGCGGCGACGATGACGGCCGCGATGATGGACAGCACGAAGCCGTCGATCGGAGATTTCGCGAGCAGTGCCCGCGGCGAGAGGGCCACTACGCGCGGGTGGTCGCGTCGTCGTCGAAGCAGGCGTCGCGCATCTCGCAGCTGCCGCACGTCGTGCCGGTACCGCAGATGTCCTCGTCGTCGTCGGCGCAGGCCTCGGCTTCCTCGTGCCCGCCGCAACCGCACTCGGCGCCGCAGCCCGCGGGCTCGGGGTCGGGCGGAAGGGCCGCGGCCGCGCGGATGGCGGTGCCGGAGAGCAGCCCGACGAGGGCCAGGGCGACGACCGTGCCGATCACGCCCAGGATGATCCCGGCCAGACCCCGCTGGGTGAACGCGAGGCCGGCGGCGACGAGGGCCAGCACGCCGGTGGCGATGAGCCCGGGGGCGACGACGCGGTTGGCGAGGGCGAAGGCATTCTCGCTGCGCATGGTCTCCGGGCTGCGGATGCCGAGGTAGCGGTTGCGCCGCAGGATCCCTGCCTGACCCGCGATGCCGAGCGCGATCCAGACGATGCCGCTGAGCGCGGCGATCGCCGCGACGACGAGAGCGATGACATCGGCCACGACCACCACTCTACGTCGTGTCGTAGGCCACCATTTACGCTGGTCGGGTGACTGGATCCAAGCCCGCAACCCCCGAAGCCGAAGCCGCGCACCGCTATACCGCGCGGCTTGCGGACCAGATCGAGGCGCGCTGGCAAAACGAGTGGAACGAGCGCAAGGTCTACCAGGCGCCGAACCCCGTCGGACCCCTCGCCGGCGACGTCAGCGGCTACTCCCCCGACGACAAGCTCTTCATCCAGGACATGTTCCCGTACCCGTCGGGCGCGGGCCTGCACGTCGGGCACCCGCTGGGCTTCATCGCCAGCGACGTGTTCGCCCGCTTCGCGCGCATGGACGGCCGCAACGTCCTGCACACGATGGGCTTCGACTCCTTCGGCCTGCCCGCCGAGCAGTACGCGGTGCAGACCGGCACGCACCCGCGGACCACCACCGAGGCCAACATCGAGCGGTACCTCGGCCAGATCCGGCGGCTGGGCCTCGGTCACGACGAGCGCCGCCGCGTCGCGACGACCGACGTCGAGTTCTACCGCTGGACGCAGTGGATCTTCCTGCAGATCTACAACGCCTGGTTCGACGAGACGGTGCAGCGGGCGCGGCCGATCGGCGAGCTGATCGCCGAGTACGAATCCGGCGAGCGCACCCTCGACGACGGTCGCTCGTGGGCCGACCTGGATGCCGCCGAGCGGCGGACCGTCGTCGACGGGCACCGCCTGGTCTACCTGAGCAACTCGCTGGTCAACTGGTGCCCGGGGCTGGGCACGGTGTTGGCCAACGAGGAGGTCACCGCCGAGGGCCGCAGCGAGCGCGGCAACTTCCCCGTCTTCCGCAAGAACCTGCGGCAGTGGATGATGCGGATCACCGCCTACTCCGACCGCCTGCTCGACGACCTGGAATTGCTCGACTGGCCGGAGAAGGTCAAGACGATGCAGCGCAACTGGATCGGTCGCTCGCGGGGCGCGCACGTCGACTTCGCCCTCCCGGGCGACAACACGATCAAGGTGTTCACGACGCGGCCCGACACGCTCTTCGGGGCTTCGTACATGGTGCTGGCCCCCGAGCACGACCTCGTCGACGAGATCGTCGCCGACGCCTGGCCCGCCGACGTCGACGACCGCTGGACCGGTGGCGCGCAGACCCCGGCGGAGGCCATCGCGGGTTACCGCGCGTCGATCGCCGCGAAGTCCGACCTGGAGCGCCAGGAGAGCAAGGAGAAGACCGGCGTCTTCACCGGCGCCTTCGCGACCAACCCGGTCAACGGCGAGCAGATCCCGGTCTTCATCGCCGACTACGTCCTGATCGGGTACGGCACCGGCGCCATCATGGCGGTCCCCGGCCACGACACCCGCGACTACGAGTTCGCCACCGCCTTCGGCCTGCCGATCCGCGAGGTCATCGGCTCGGAGCAGGGCATCGCCGACGAGGCGTGGACCGGTGACGGCCCGCTGGTGGACTCCGGCTTCCTCGACGGCAAGAGCGTCGACGAGGCGAAGACCGCGATGATCGAGAAGCTGGAAGCCGACGGCACCGGCGTCGGAACCGTGCAGTTCAAGCTGCGCGACTGGCTCTTCGCGCGGCAGCGGTACTGGGGCGAGCCCTTCCCGATCGTCTACGACGAGCAGGGCAACGCCCACCCGCTGCCGGAGTCGATGCTGCCTGTCGAGCTGCCCGAGGTGGCCGACTACGCGCCGGTCGCCTTCGACCCCGACGACGCCGATTCCGAGCCCTCTCCCCCGCTGGCCAAGGCCACCGACTGGGTCACCGTCGAACTGGACCTGGGCGACGGGACGAAGACCTACACGCGCGATGTGAACGTCATGCCGCAGTGGGCGGGCAGTTCCTGGTACCAGCTGCGCTACATCGACCCGACGAACACCGAGGCACTGTGCGCCAAGGAGAACGAGGCCTACTGGATGGGTCCGCGGCCGTCGGTGCACGGCGCTGCCGACCCGGGCGGGCTGGACCTCTACATCGGCGGCGTCGAGCACGCGGTGCTGCACCTGCTGTACTCGCGCTTCTGGCACAAGGTCCTGTTCGACCTGGGCCACGTCACCAGCCGCGAGCCGTACCGCAAGCTGTTCAACCAGGGCATGATCCAGGCCTACGCCTACACCGATTCGCGCGGCGTCTACGTCGAGGCGGAGCAGGTGCAGGAGCGCGACGGGAAGTTCTTCCTCGGGGATCAAGAGGTCTTCCAGGAGTACGGGAAGATGGGCAAGTCGCTCAAGAACTCCGTCGCCCCCGACGACATCTGCCGCGACTATGGCGCCGACACCCTGCGGGTCTACGAGATGTCGATGGGACCGCTGGACCAGTCGCGGCCATGGGCGACCAAGGACGTCGTCGGCGCGCAGCGGTTCCTGCAGCGCGTGTGGCGACTGGTCGTCGACGAGGAGTCGGGTGCGGTGCGCGTCACCGACGCCGACGCGTCCGACGACGACCTGCGCGCCCTGCACAAGACCGTCGACGGCGTGCGCGACGACCTGGCGAACCTGCGGACCAACACCGCCGGCGCCAAGCTCATCGAGCTGACCAACCACCTGACCAAGACCTATCCCGACGGTGCTCCGCGCACCGTGGTCGAGCCGCTGGTCCTGATGCTCGCCCCGCTGGCGCCGCATATCGCCGAAGAGCTGTGGGAGCGGTTGGGCCACGGGGAGTCGCTGGCGCACGGCCCGTTCCCCACCGCCGACGAGAAGTGGCTGGTGCAGGACACCGTCGAGATCCCGATCCAGGTCAAGGGCAAGGTGCGCAGCCGCATCACCGTCGCGGCTGACGCCGACGAGGACACCGTGCGCACCGCCGCACTGGCCGACGAGAAGATCGCCG